>CAVVMG010000003.1:0-11775 GCA_963749415.1 uncultured Acidobacteriota bacterium | reverse complement strand
GGAGCGGCGATATCGGGGGCAATTGAATTCGGATGTCGCCGACATCAAGAATCTGGGAGGGGCCAATGCTGGCGCCATCACCGCCGCCCTCTTCCTCGACGAGTTCGTTGCGGAAAAGCCCTGGGCCCACATCGACATTGCAGGCACCGCTCAAAACGACCGGGACACCTCCTGGCGCCCGCCGGGATGCACCGGGTTCGGTGCCCGGCTTCTCATCGAGCTCGCTCTCAGCTTCAAACGGCCAGCGGCCTGAGAGGAAATCCCCGGAATGGACGCCACAACGGTTACTGAGAAGAAACCTTTCTCAGAGCGAATGCTCGATGGAATAGAAAAGGCGGGGAACAAAGTCCCCCACCCGGTGATGATGTTCGTCTACCTGATCATCTTCATCGCGGTGCTCTCTGCCATCTTGTCGTGGATCGGCGTCACCGTCACCGAGGAGATCGCGGTCCCGGTCCCGCAATCGGAATCTGTAGATGCTCACGGGGGGCTTGGGGGATCTGATGCCCCATACGACTCGACGCCGCTCGAGCCGGATTTCGAGCCCGAATACGAGATCGAAACGCAGACGATCGAGGTTCAGAGCCTTCTCGACGTGGAGGGACTGAGGTTCGTCTTCACGTCGTTCGTCAACAACTTCGCCGGTTTCAGTGTGGTCGCTGTCACGTTCGTGGCGATGGCGGGCGTTGGTGTGGCCGAACACGCCGGTCTGATGGCCGCATTGATCCGCAAGCTGGTCAAGGTCGCGCCCCGCAACGTGATCGCCTTCATCCTGATCTTTGTCGGAGTCCTTTCCAGCGTGGCCTCTGACGCCGGATACTTGATCCTGATCCCGCTCGGCGCCGCGGCGTTCCTCACATTGGGACGTCATCCACTGGCGGGTATGGCGGCGGCCTTCGCTGGGGTCGGTGCGATCTTCGGGGTCAACCTCCTCATCACGCCCATCGACAGCATGCTGACCGAGATCACCAACGAGGCGATCCCTTCGGGAACCGAACCTCTCACCGTCACTGCCAACTACTTTTTCTCGGTGGCGTCGAGCGTCGTCCTGGCCATCGTCGCCATGTTCGTTACCCAGCGCATCGTGGAGAAGAGACTCGGTCCGTACGACGCTGCCCACGGCTCCGCCGACGCCACCACCGAGGAGTTGGACGGCGAAGCTCTGGCAGCCGAGTCGCGGGGCCTGCGTTTTGCGTTCTACGGCCTCCTCGGCTCCCTGGCGGTGATCGCGTTGCTCACGTTCCCTTCAGGCGCTCCTCTGCGTGATCCCGTAACCGGGTCGATCGTCGGCACCACCCCATTCATGGACAGCCTGCTTTTCCTCATCACGCTGATCTTCCTGGTGTGCGGCATCTTCTACGGGATGGGAGCGAAATCGATGTCGGGGAGTGGTGACGTCATTGCCGGTGTCACCAAAACCTTTGCCGGATTGGCCGGGCTGGTCTTCATGCTCCTGATGATCAGCCAGTTCATCGCCTATTTCAACTACACGAACCTGCCCCGGGTTGCCGCGATCGAGATGGCCCATCTGCTCGAGACGGCCAACATCGGTGGTCTCGCCCTGCTGATCGGTTTCATCCTGGTGATCGTCATCCTCGACTTCATCCTGCCGGGAGTGGTGCCGAAATGGGCCATTTTTGCCCCCGTGTTCATCCCTATCTTCATTCGCCTGGGGGTGACTCCACAGACTGTCCTGGCCGCGTATCGGGTGGGGGATTCGCCGGTGAACGTCATCACTCCGCTGATGGTGTACCTGCCTTTCATCGTCACCATCGCTCAGAGGTACCGAAGGGATGCCGGGATCGGGACCGTCGTGGCGCTGATGATCCCGTTCGTCATCGCCATCCTGATTGCCTGGATCCTGCTGTTCGTGATCTGGTTCTGGCTCGGGATCCCGCTGGGACCCGGGTACCCGATCACGACCTAGGGCATGTCCGACGCCGCCATCGTCTATCTGGTGCTGGCGGTGGTCGTCGCCCTGTTCATCTGGAACAAGGTGCCCGTCGAGGTGGTCGCCGTGGGTTCGGCACTCACGCTGGCGGCGACCGGTGTTCTCTCTCTGGATCAGGCGCTGGCCGGTTTCGGCGATACAACGGTGCTATTCATTGCCGCCCTGTTCGTCGTCAGCGAGGGGATCGACTCGACCGGAGTCACCACCTGGGCCGGCCAGCAGCTGATCGATCGGTCCGGAGCGAGCAGGAAAAGGCTGATCATCCTGATGATGCTGCTCGTCGCGTTGCTCACCGCCGTGATCAGTGTCAACGGGGCGGTGGCGGCGTTGCTGCCCATGGTGGTGGTGATCGCCCTTCGGGTGGCCCGAGCCCCCTCCAGCCTGCTGATGCCTTTGGCCTTTGGCGCCCATGCCGGCTCGTTGCTCGCCCTTACCGGGACACCCGTTCACATCCTCGTCTCCGACGCCGCGATCGAGGCCGGCGAGGCCGGGTTCAACTATTTCGAGTTCGGTCTGGTCGGTGTCCCGGTGGTTATCGGTGCGATCGCGATCGTCGTGGTCTTCGGTACCCGTCTCCTCCCCGAGCGTGTTGCTGAATCGATCCCTCCCAATCTCAGCGACCACGCTCGGACCCTCATCGATCAGTACTCGCTCGGCGAATGGGTGGCGCGGCTCGAGGTCCAGGACGGCTCGCCGCTGGTGGGAGGGTCGTCTTCTTCGATCGATCTCGACGCATTCCCCGACCTCAGCGTGGTCGGAGTCCAAGGGGAGCGTGGCGTCGCCTTGGCGGCGGAGTCGTCGATTGGGGTGGGCTATGTGATCACCATCACGGGAGCAACGGACATCATCCACCGCTTCGCCGAGGACAACCTCCTGGTGCACCTGCCGGGGAAGACCGGAGGGAAGCTCATCGATCGCCAGATCGGAGTGGTCGAGGTGGTCATTCCCCCTCGGTCGGACTTGGTCGGGGAGAAGATGTTCCCCGGGATGATCACCCAGAGCGGCGACTTCGTCGTTCTGGCGATCCAGCGCAGCGGTGAGAACCTCGACCGCGGGCCAACGCCGCTGGCAGTAGGCGACACCATGCTGCTCCAGGGGACCTGGGACGCACTGGACCGCAGCGTCGAGTCGGACCGGGATGTCCTCGTGGTGGACTCCCCTTCGCTCGTCCGTCGCCAAGCGGTGGCCCTTGGACCGCGAGCGTGGTGGGCCATCTCGATCCTCGTCGTCATGGTGATCCTCCTCGCCACGAACGCAGTTCCCGCAGTGGAGGCGGCGCTTCTCGCGGCAGGGGCCATGATTCTGACCCGGGTCGTCACCATCTATCAGGCCTACAAGTCGGTTTCATGGACCACAGTGGTCCTGGTCGCCGGCATGATTCCACTCTCGACCGCGGTCACCCAGAGTGGCGCTGCCGATGACATCGCCCAGGTCCTCATCGACGTCGTGGGGAATTACGGCCCCTACGCGCTCCTTCTCGGGCTCTTCGTCCTGACGGCAATCTTCGGGCAACTCATCTCGAACATGGCCACCGCCCTCATCGTGATCCCGATCGCCGTCACCGCGGCCGTCGAAATGGGGGTCTCGGTGCGGCCGGTGCTGATGTCCTTGACTGTCGCTGCTGCCGGTGCGTTCCTCACTCCGGTGGCCACACCGGTCAACCTCATGGTCCAAGGCCCCGGCGGGTACGAGTTCGGCGACTACTGGAAGCTCGGACTCCCCATGCTGCTGCTGTTCATGGCGGCGGCGGTCCTGCTGGTCCCGGTGTTCTGGCCGTTCTGACCGGTCAGACCCGAGCCGGTTCCTTCACCCGTGACTGGCGCCAGGCCGGGAGGTAGAGGGGGGCGGCGGCGGCCAGGACCAGAGCCCCGACGTATGTCGCAGTGCTCAGCGAAGTTGCCTCGGCTAGGGCGGTGAGCGCAATCATCCCCAAGGCACCGGCAGACAACCCAGCCATCGAGTTGAGGGAGGAAACGGTGGCGCGAAACGTCCCGTCGACCTGACGATGGAGGAGGGTCATGTGGATCGGGTTGGAGGCGCCGTGGAACAGGTATGCAGTCAGAAAGGCGACGATCACGCCCGGCACCCCGGCCGCGAACCCAATCCCGACCACGGCTATCCCCTGGAGCACCCGAAGCGTCATGGCCGCCGGGGCCAGGCCGACACGACGACCAAGCCAAGGCACCGTGGCCGCCCCTGCTGCCGACACCAGCCAGGCCGCCGAGGCGGCAGGGCCGGTGATCGCCGCCGCTCGATCGGCGTCACCGAGGATCTCGGATAGACGCAGGGGAGTGAACGTCTCGAAGGTGGCCATGCCGAAGCCCCAAAACAGCTCGACCGACACGATGGCGAGGAGGACCCGATTGTCCCTCAGCAGTCGAAGCCCACCTCTGATTGCATCAGGAGTCTCGCGGGCTGCGCGTGTCGCTGCCTGCCACCCCTTCTCGGAACGGATCTCGGTCATCAACAGAACGACGCCGAGAAGGCTTATGAGCTGCAGCGCCAGAGACACGACCACCGGGGTGGCGAGAGCCTCGAGACCCCTGATCGGGTCCAGCGTGACGAGCAGCCCGCTGAGCAGAGCGCCGGCGGCAATGGCCACTCCGAGGGCAATCCCGGCGCCACTTAGCCCCTGCTGGATCTGCGCCTCGGTATCGGCGGCGTGGGTCGCATCGACGTACCAGGCTTCCAGCGGCCCGCTGTCGAGGGCCCGGAACACACCCTGCAATGCGAAGGCGGCAAAGAAGACAGCAAAGGAGTCGGCGAAGAGGTAGATGCCGACCGCGGTCATCCCGACCAGCGTCGATGCCATCAGCACTTGCTTGCGACCCAGCGAGTCAGCCAGGCCCCCGGTGGGCAGCTCGAGGAAGAGGACAATGAGCCCCTGCCCGGCGGCTGCAAGCCCGATCTCGCTGAGGGAAAGGCCACGCTCCAGCGGTAGAAGGATGAACACGGGGATGAGGAGGCCGGTGGGGAACCACCGCATCGCCACGAGTGTCAGATATCGCCGCCGGACCGCACGTGCGGTCAGAACATCGGTCATATCCGCCCGTCCGGCTGAGGGAAGGCAAAGGTGCAGAAGATGACGCGGGCAGGGTCAGGCCCGCTCTCGAGCTTGCGGTAACGCTCGATGACCGAGGTCAGCTCTTCGCCCAGTTCCTTTAGTTGAGCTGACGAGAGCTCGAGGAGGTAGTCGGACGAACCGGCCGCGTCCCGCCATTCGGCCGGCCAGTCCCACTCCGATGCGAACCACTCTTCGGCGAACACCTGGAACCGGCGCAACGATTCGCCGTGCAACCATTCGGCGGCGGCGATCCCGTCGGGGTCCTCGCTGAGATCGCTGGAGAACCAGGAATGCATCTCGTGGGAGGGACGCCACCACCGCTCCCGGCCTTTGCCTTCGCCGGTCTCCTCGACCAGCCCGACTGAGGCCAGCTTTCGCAGGTGGTAGCTGGTGGCTCCGGTGTTGGTGCCGAGGACATCAGCCAGGGTGGTGGCGGTCGCCGGCCCATTGAGCCGGAGCTCGCCGAGAAGACGGCTGCGCAGCGGATGGGCTAGCACCTTCAACGCATCCGGATCGAGTCGTGGATAGGGGGCGGTGGTTGTCACAATATGCACAATAGTTGTGCAAAAGAAATGTGCAAGTGTGGATGTGTGGCACCTTCAGGTGTAGTTCACGCTCCCCGATCGCCCGAAGCTGAGACGATTCGTTTCATATCTGGGCCGGAGGAGCTCAGGTTCGCCGTCGGTCACACCGCCCTGATGACCAGGTCGAACGATTCCGGCGGCATCACCGTGCCGAAATACCACTGCTCCGCCTCATCCCAACGGGCGTTCCATTCCTCCCGGAAATCCTCGCCTTCACGCTCGATCAGTTGTGCCCTTCGTATCTCGGCCGGGGCATCCAGCAGCACGCGGAGATCGAACAGGTCGGCGAGCTCGGGTCGGGCGCTGTATGCACCATCGAGGATGATCACCGGGGCCGGCTCACAGATGACGGGTGTCGGCGCCAGGCTGCCATCGTCTGCCTCCCAGTCGTAGGGATGCCAGTGAGCGGCCTCGCCGCTTGCCAACTTCTCGAGCACTGGTCGCTGTCGCCTCCAGTCCATGCAATGGCTCGCCTTCTCGGCCGCACTCATCGCGTCCCAGGTCGCGGCGGTGCCACCCGAGTAGAAGTCGTCGCCATCGATCACCATTGCCTTCACCAACGGGGCGACAGTCGCGGCCAGAGTCGACTTCCCGGCCGCACTCCGCCCGTCCAGAGCTACGAGAATCGGACCGGGCCGATCACTCCCGATCCGGCGGATGTGGCCGGCAAGTGCCGACGCCGCATCCATCGTTGGTCAGGGGAGGGGAACGATGGCGTCGATCTCGACCAGGTACTCCGGGCTGGCGAGCGACGACACCACCAGGAGCGTGTTGGCCGGCGCCGGCGCGGGGAAAAACCCCTTCCTCACCTCGGCTACCGGCCCGCGATCCTCGAGACGTATCAGGTACAGCGTGGTTCGGGCCACGTCGGCCATGCTGCCACCGGCCGCCTCGATCACCCGTTGCAGATTGATGAGAACCTGACGGGCCTGGGCCGCGGCGTCGTCACCTCCGACGAGTACACCGTTCTCGTCGAGGGCCACCTGACCGGCGACGAAGAGGAGACGCCCCGATGTGACGATCCCGTGGGAGTAATGCCCGGCCGGGGCCGGATGCCCCGGCACCTCGACCGCTGTTCGTTCGAATTCTTCAGCCATCCGTCCAACCTATCAGTCTCCTCTTGACAGCCTGTCGTCGAATGCGGTACCGTAGTCAATCAATCGATTGATAAAGGAAACAGTTGAATAATGATCATCGACCCGTCGGCTGAGGATCGTCTCGATCGGGCGTTCGCAGCTCTGGCCGACCCGGTACGGCGACGAATAGTTGCCAGGTTGAGTCGGGGACCGGCAACGGTAAACGAGCTCGCCGAGCCGTTCGAGATCACCAAGCAAGCGGTGTCGAAGCACATCCAGGTGCTGGAACAGGCCGGCTTGGTGACGCGGAGTCGTGATGCGCAGCGGCGTCCCGTGCACCTCGACCCCACCCAGCTGGAGACGATGACCGCCTGGATCGATCGTTACCGGCTGCTGCACGAAGAGCAATACCGGCGTCTGGACGCCGTGCTCGAGGACATGAAAAAGGAGACACGAAAATGACTAACCCACTATCGGTCAGCGCACCAGAAGGCCTGCCGTTCATCGACTTCGAGCGTGAGTTCGACGCCCCGGTCGCAGCGGTGTTCCAGGCCCACAAGGAGCCGGATCTCGTCAAGCAATGGATGGGACCACGTGACTACGACACGGACATCGAGATCTACGACTTCCGCACTGGGGGTCGCTGGCGCTTTGTCCAGCGAAACCAGGAGGGGGAGGAATACGCCTTCAACGGTGTCTTCCACGTCGTCCGCGAGAACGAGTTCGCCATCCAGACCTTTGAGTTCGAGATGTTCCCCGAGGCAGTCAGCATCGAGAGTCTCACCTTCGAGGACCTCGGCGACGGGCGGTCCCGCGTTCGAGGCCACGCCACCTACCCCTCGGTAGAGGCACGTGACGGCATGGTCAGCGGGGGCATGGAGAGCGGGATGACCGATGGCTATCAGCGTCTCGACGATCTGTTGACCACGATTCTGGCCGAAACGAGCTGACGCCATGGACTGGACATTGGAAGTGGTGCTGCTGCCAGTGAGTGACATCGACCGGGCCATCGAGTTCTACCGGGACAAGATCGGGTTCGATCTCGATCACGACACCAGGACCGATCAGATGCACGTAGTGCAGCTGACTCCGCCGGGGTCGGGCTGCTCGATCGTCCTCGGTGACCTCGACGCACATCGTGAGATGCCTCCGGGCTCGATGCGAGGCCTCCAATTGGTGGTCGCCGACGCCGAGGAGGCCCGACAGGAACTCATCGATCGGGGGGTGGAGGTGAGCGAGATCATTGTCTTCGATGACAGGGACGGGGGAACCTTCTTCGGGTTCGCCGACCCTGACGGGAACACTTGGTCGGTCCAACAGATCAAGGCTCGGGCAGAGAAGCCGCTGATCCCCCATGAGGCGAGGGGCCGTTTCGGGGAAGGGATGACCCTCTGACGCGTATCCTCGGCGGATGGCTGCCGACCTGATTCTCCAACTGGTCAATGATCCCTGGACATGGGGGCGGGGGTTCGCCGTCCGCTTGATCGCCTGGTTCCTGCTGATGGCCTTCCTCGCCCTGTTGGCTCTGGGGGTTGCGTTGCTGTGGCGACGTGTGGCGGCGGCGATGCCAAAGTCGATGCTTCTTCCGGGGACGAGGCATCTGGACGCCATTCGCGTTCGCTACGCCCGCGGTGAGATGACCCGAGAGGAGTTTCTCCAGGTCAACAGGGACCTGGGCGGTCCTGAGCCACCTCCGGCGGAATAGATGAGCGTCGGGCGAATCGTCGGGATCGTTGTGGTGGTGGTCGCTGCCGGTCTTGGTGTGGCCTTTGCCCTGGGCGCCTTCGAGGAGGAGGCACCTCCGCCGACCACTTCAGCCGCGTCCGGTCCTACGAGTGTGGCTCCTCCGCCTCATTGGCATCGACCACTCTCGAGCCCGCCACCAGTGCAGCTGACGACCCGCTTTGTGTCGCATACGGCGAGTTCCAGACCGCCACCGACGGTCATCTTCCCGTGGAAGGGCCAGACGACCTGGAGATCGTTCGGACTGCGTCCCTCGACTTCTACACCGAGGCGGTCGAACTGGTGGACGACGCCGCGCAAGCAGCCTTTGCCGACTTCCTCCTATACGAGCAGGCCGTCTACGACTTCTACGAGGCCTATGAGTGGAATCCTTCGCCGCCACTCGAGGAGCTCGTCGAGAACCCTCCGCCGACAGCACCCGCTGCCGCCACCCAGACCGTGGTCCAGGTACTCGAGGACCGATGCGGTGTGGTTGTTGTAACGGAGTGACCTGAATCGCAGCTCACCCGAGGCCGGACAAGAAGGCGAGCACGCGATCTGTCATCAGCATGGTCGCCGACCTGTCATAGGTGGGCAGAGAGGAGTCCGCGAATAGGTGCGCGTCGCCCGGGTAGAGGAACAGCTCTGCCTGGTCAGTGGAGTCGACGAGGGCCCGCGCCTCATCGAGATCACCCCCTGCCCGCGAATTCCGGGTCGGCGTCCATCCCATGTATCTGGACCGGCACACCCTGGGGCCATGCGTCGCCGAACTCGGTGACCGGGAGACAGGAGTCAAAGAAGAGCGCGCCCGTGGCCCCATGCCGAGTCTGGGCGAGCTTTTGGGCCGGCATCACGCCCATTGAGAATCCCGCGTAGACCAGTTCGGATCCCAGCGTCTCGGCCGTGGTGACGCCGCGGTCGATGATGGTGTCGAACCCGACCGTTCTGGCGTGGGCAATTCCCTCCTCGAGCGTCGCGAAGGTATGAGCGTCGAATAGGTCGGGCGTGTGCACGATGTGGCCGGCGGACCGCAGTTGGTCGGCGAAGGCCGTTACTCCGGGGGTGAGACCCATTACATGGTGGAATAACACGATTTCGGCCATTGTCTTCTCCTTGCTGCCAATTGATCCAAAATATTGGAACAATCGGGAACGTTAGTCTGAACGATCATGGCCATCAAGCCGGTCGTACCTGATTACGAATTGGCCGACACCCTCGAGCTCACCGATCCCCTCCAGGTGCAGGCGATCGGCAATCAACTCCGGACGACGATCCTTGGCCTGCTCCACGAGCGTGCCGCCACCGTGACCGAGATCGCCCGTGCCGTCGGCCGGCCGAAGAGCACCGTTGCATATCACGTCGACGTCCTCCATGAGACCGGCCTGGTTCGTGTCGTGAAGACGCGTCGGGTTCGAGCAATCGAAGAGCGCTACTACGGGCGAACGGCACGGATGTTCTACGTCGGGGTGGGGAAGGGTCCGGATGATTCGGGAATGCCTTTGGACTTCAACGATTTCGATATCGCCGCCCGGGAGTCCCAGATTCGCGTATCAGGCCCATCAGTTGTGGTCTTTCATCCGGCACGCCCGGATTCCTCCTGAGCGCGCATCCGAGTTTTGGACGCAGGTCATGTCTTTGGTGCAGGACTTCGACCGGCTTCCCCGTTCGGGAGATGCTGCATATGGGTTCGTAGTCGGCATCTACCCGATCCCGGATTACCCGATGCTGCCCGAGCCGGAATGATCTGGCTCCCCTGGAACCTTTCAGCCCGAAAGCCCGTCAAAGAAAGGCGATGGGGAAACGTCTCCTAGTCATCGGTCTGATCGCCACGGTTCTCGTGGTCACCCGCGCCGGTGAGGCATCGGCGTGTTCCTGCGCCCCACTCACACCCTCGGTGGCCCTCGAGGAGGCCGACGCTGCCTTCGTCGGGACTTTGATCGATCGTCCCGGCTCGGAGACGACCTTCGTCGAGGACGCTCCGTACACCTTCGAAGTGGAGTCATGGGTCAAGGGCGACTTCGGCTCGGAGGTGGTGGTGCAGGCTCCCAATCAAGGCTCGGCATGCGGGATCGAGGCGCCGGTCGGCGACCGAGTTGGCCTTTTCGTCACCGAGGAGAATGGCGAGTTCTCCAGCAGCCTGTGCGCCATGGTCGACCCGGACCTCTTGTTGGCCGGGGACAGCCCGCTGGCCATCGATGGCACCGGGCCACCGGTCTTCCTCGTCGCCGGGTACGACGGCCCGGCCCGGCTGATGCTGGTCGACGCCAGCGGCGGCCTGGTGGCCGCGATCGGCGCCGAGGACGAGTCGATGAACGGTTTGGCGATGTGCCCTGGAACCGATCGCTTCGTCGAGCTGATGAACGATCAGATGGTGGTGAGGTCGACCATCGACCTCACCGAGATCCGCCGGGTCGATCTCGACAATCTCCCTTATGAGCTAGCGGTGCCGAGGATTTGGTGCCGGGACGAATCGGGCGACACGTTGTGGTTGTCGGTCGACGATTGGACCGAGAGCGGCGGCTCGATGATCCGTCTTGTTGATGCCGAGAACCTCGACCAACCCATCGTCGAAGGGCCGTATGGGTGGCTCGAGGTCGGGAACGGATTTGCCGTCGGCGGAGAAGGGCCCACTGCAAGGAGCATCTGGCGAATCGACCTAGACCGAGGAGCGCTCGTGCCCCATGAGATCCCGATGGAGCCTGGGGACTCTGAGCCTTCCGGGATGGCTTGGGTCGATCCCACCGGCGAACGGGTGATGATCGCCCAGTGGCGATACCGCGACGGGAGCGGAGGTAACACGACGTTCTTTCTCTACGACTTGGCCAACGGCGAGCTCTATGGCAAAGCGAGATGATGGCGACTGCCGACGGCACCGGATGGGTCGACCAAGACACCTTCGCCGCCTACTCATATCCCGACATGAACAGCGGTGTCGTGGACAATCTCTTCATCGATACCACCAATGAGACCATCGCGCATCTCCCGCCACCCCTGGTTGGCAGGTGCTGCGGGTAGGTGAATACCTCAGTGGTGTCATGGGTCCCACCTCAATGTCATGCCGATCGATGGCGGCCCCGTCGGCGAGCTCCGGCTGCTCCCCTCCGAGATGCACCATTTGGCTGCGGTGCTGCAACCGGAGGCGGAGATCACCGGGACGACCGTGGTCGCCGAGGTGGCGCCGGCCCCCGATCCAGAAGCCAGCACGGCTTCGGAAGGTTCGCAGGTGGTCGAGGTCGATGCCGTGGCCCGCCATGGCTGCGGGGGCGTTGTTACTGGCGGCACTGGTGGGGATGTTCCTCTGGCGCCGAAGCAGCGCATCCTGATCAGCTGCGCGTTTCGTCCGCAGGATTTCCAGCCGCAAGGGGGAGACGTCCATGG
>CAVVMG010000002.1:0-9714 GCA_963749415.1 uncultured Acidobacteriota bacterium | reverse complement strand
GATTGAGTCCTCTCCAAAGGCAACGAAGATGGTCGGGTCGTTGGCGATCGAGTTCAGGACTCTCAACACCACGAGCAGCGCGACCAGCGATCCCATGATCCCAACCACGATCGGCCGGATGATGAGCCTTGCCCGGGTTGAACTCACACCCCGACCGCCGATTGTGCTTCATTCGCAGCATCGTTGGTTCCAGCACGATCACCGAGAAACACCATCAACACGAACGCAGTGATCATCGGTGCAACCGCACGGGTGCTGTCGAAATAGAAGGCCCAAACCAACTCGCTCAGTAACAGCGTCAACGGCACAAACCCAACGAAAGCCCATCCGACGAGAGCGTTCGACTTGATGGTTCGGTATAGATAGGCGCCCAGGAGCAGCAAAACAGCCACACCCGCCACGAGGTCGATCGGGGAGGCGAGCCAGTCCGGCAGCGCCCTTGCGATACCAACAAAAGGAGGCCGGAACGCGAGGCTCGCGTCGCCTGCGCCCGAAGCGAATCCCAACCTGAGTCGGAGATATAACGCCCACGATGCGACGGCTGCGATCGGGACCAGGATACTGACCAGAGACAACCGCTTCCGCCCGTCTCGCCACAACCACCAAGCGATTCCGAGAGGCACCAGCAGCATCACCTCCCGGGAAAGGCAGGCTAGAGCGAGCAACCCGACCGCCCAGCCATCCCGGCCATCTAGGTAGGCAGCCACCGCCCCAAATGCGAAGGCCGCGGCGACCACCCCCGCCCCCGAGATGTTGAGCTCGCTGATCAGCCCGATGTTGAATGCAAATGCCAGGCCCCACCACGCTGATCCCCCCATGCGTTGAGCGATGATGGATGTTGCGAAGGTGCCCCCCGCGATGGACAAGATATTGACCACCAACATCCCCCAGACGATCTGTGACGACGAGAAGATGCCAAGACCTCCCGCCAACAACGGGTAGAGCATGCGTTGGCTGCGGTAGAGCGGTCGGTCCAGCACCATCGTGTTCTGCGCCGGGGACAGGAGGAGAGGATCGTGCGACTGCACGAAGAAGTACTTTCCGTCGTGGCCCTGCCCTGGGCGAAGGTACAGGTCTCCGAGCCGCGCCTCTGCGAATTCCCTCGTGGGCGTCGCCGTTTCTCCGAACGCCGTGAAAATCGTGGGATCCCAACCGGTATCTGCGAGAACCTTGATCGAGAATCCGATGGCAATCATGAGAGCGACCAATCCCACCGTCCATGGGCGGATTCTTCCGGGTCGCATTTCCAGCCGCCGCTCAGGGCCTCTTGGCGACTGCGATAAGGCTGAGCCCAGGGAGGAATGAGATCCCCTCGATCAACCTCGCCACTGGGAGCATGAGCCCGAACACCCTCGCCTGCCAGGGTCCAATGTCCGTGCGCTTCAGCACCTTGTTCGTGTACCAGCCGAGGACACCGAGGCGGTTGAACTGGCGCAGCTCCACTACCTGATATCCGGCCTCCTCGATCAGCCGGCGCAGGGACTGCTCGGTGAAACGCTGGCGATGGCCCAAAGCGGCGTCGGCTTCCGAGAAGAGCCAGTCGTGACCCGGGACCAGCACCAGGAGATTTCCCCCTGACCGGGTTGCCTTGTAGAACTCCGACACCGCGACCTCGGGATGGTCGAGGTGCTCCAGGACATTCACGCTTAGGACGCTGTCGAAGTCCGAGGGGAGGGTCTCGTAGAGGCCGGGGTCTTCGAGATCCCCCTGGACCGCCCTCAGGTTCTCCAGATGGCCGAAGCGCTTTTCGATCTCCCGCACGTGACGCTCGTCGATATCGGCGACCACCAGAGACTCCCGGTCGATGAGATGACCGGTGAGGTTTCCTCGACCCGATCCCGCCTCGAAGACCTTCTTCCCGAGATAGGTGTGGAATTGGTCCATCGTCCACCGGGCGACTCCGGGGGCGGTTGACAGGCTCTCCAGAGTCGAGTGGCCGGGATCGACGGACGATCTGGTGTCGATGAAGCGGAACTTGAAGATCAGCCACAGCGCCTGAACCCCGTCGCGCCACCCGATGTTCTTGCCCTCGGCGTAGGTGCGCCCGTGATAGCTGATCGGCACCTCGTAGATCCTGACCCCGAGCCGGGCGAGCCGCGCGGTGATCTCGGGCTCGATCCCGAAGCGGTCACTGGTGAGCCGGAGGTCGTGGAGCACGTCGGCCTTGACCGCTTTGTAACAAGTCTCCATGTCGGTCAGGTTGATGTCGTTGGCCATGTTGGAGAGGGCAGTGAGCAACTTGTTTCCCAACGAGTGCCAGAAGAACAACACCCGGCGCACCGGGCTGGCGGCGAACCGGGACCCGTAAACCGCGTCCGCCTTTCCATCGAGGATGGGCCCGATAACCAGCCGGTACTCCTCGGGGTCGTATTCGAGATCACCGTCCTGAATGATCCCGATGTCGCCGCTCATGTGCTCGATCGCAGTGCGGATCGCCTTCCCCTTGCCCATGTTCACCGGCTGGGCGACCACCTTGATCCTGGAGTCATCGGCCGCCAGCTCCCTGAGGATGTCGAGAGAGTTGTCCTTGGAGCCGTCGTCGACGCATATCAACTCGATCTCGAGATCGACGGGGGAATCGAGCACCCGCTGCACGATGGTGCGCAGCGTGCGCGATTCGTTGTAAACCGGCATTAGGACGGAGAGTTTCTTCATCGGAGGTCCAGGAACGGATCGGCTCGATTGTGGCTTGTCTTGAGATTCACAGTCTGCCCGCAAGCTCGCCGATCAGGCTGGCACCAGCCTCGGCACTCGTGCCCGGATTGAAGACGGATCGGTCCCGCAGGGCGCTGAGCTCATCGGCCCGATCAGTCCTCTGATCGAGCTTGGCGGCGACCGCGGCCCCGATTCCGGACACGTCCGAGCCAGGGATCACGGCGCCAACACGAGCTCGCATGTAGTCCTCGAACGAGGGAAGGCCCAACTCGGCCCATTCCGGGTTGAAGATCTTCTGCGGAGTCTCGACGAACAAGGCCGGCCGCAGCGTGCCCAGGGCATATTCGAACGCCGCTCCCGACCAGTCGCTGATCATCACGTCGGATCGGTGAAAGGAGGTCTCGGTGTCGATCGACATCTCGAACTCCACAAGCTCCAGCCCTCCAAACCGCGCGACCAACCCGTCGATCACCCGGCGGCCACCCGCGTACAGGGAATGGAAGAATTGAGGGTGGGGTCGGACCGTGACCTTGAGCCCTTCGGCGAGGAGTGCCGAGATCAGTGTCTCACCGTGCGCCTCCAGGACATTGCCGGGCCCCCACGATGGAGCGATCAGCACCTCGGGGACGTCGGCCGTCCTGCTCGTCCAGGATTCGTGGTCTCGACTGATCCGGTCCAGCTTGTAGTAACCGACCTCCTGGAGGTCTGCGGCCGACAAGCCGCGGGCCGTGCGAATCGCCGTCAACTCTGTCACGTGGTGAGGCCCGGTGCATGCGAACACGTCGTAGTCGTCGAACGCCCCGGATCGATAGGCGGTGTGCGTGCTATTCAGGGAGTGGAACAGGTAGAGAGTCAGGCATCCGGTCGGCTTGGGGACGTGGAAGCGACCGAGGTCGGGCATCGTCATGACCAGCAGTGACCCTCGCAGCTTGGATAAGAATCGGGGCAGCTGGCGGTCGATGTGACGCACGGTCAGGCCCTGCCGATCCGATCCCAGCAGTGGGTCAGCCGGATCCGAGGTCACATAGTGGACCGAGATCCCACTCCTGGTGAGCAATTCCTCGATGTACCCCTCGTACTGGACGTAGGTGAACGAGTCCTCGGCATAGAAGACGATCGGGCGCTCGGATGGCTTCTTGGCGAGCAGCTCGGCCATCGACGACGACTCCTTGAGCGCCTCTTTGACCCCCATCAGCGGATCTGCTCCAGGAGCTGACGCAGTTCGGCCTCGTCGAGCCGGCGCGGGTTGTTGGCCAGGCGCTCCCGATTGACCGATTCGACCAGAGCATCCAGCTGTTGGTCGGATGTGAGCCCGATGTCGGAGAGGGTGGTTGGAGCTCCCAGGTCCTGCATCCTGGTCTGCAGCGCCGCTCGTCCCCCGGCGCCATCCCCCGCCCCCATCATGCTCGCGATCTCGGCGACCAGGCCACTGACCGCGGCAGCCCCGCCAGGGTGAAATGTCGACTTCGGCCCGACCTCTCCGTTGACCTCGACGAGCGGGGCCAGGATCAGGGCAACGGCAGGGCCATGAGGAACCCCATAGTGCCAGGTGAGGTGATAGGACAGAGCGTGGGCTGCCGTGGTCCGGGCGGTGGCTATCGCGGCCCCCGCCGTCGTCGCCGCCTCTGCCATGAGGCTGCGTGAGGCACGGGTCGGATCTTCCGCGACGATCGAGATGGTGTTCCACGCCAGATACAGGGCTCGGCGCGAGAGCTCGCGTGAATCGGCTGTGGCCTTGGTGGACCACAGGGATTCGATGGCATGGGACAGGGCATCGAGACCGGTGGCGATGGTCAGATCACGAGGGGATGAGTGGGTGAGGCCGGGGTCCACGATCGCCACCAGGGGCGCCATGCTCTCGTGACCTATCGAGTGCTTTTCCGCACCCAGATATGCAACGGCAAAGGGGGTTCGCTCCGCTCCCGACCCTGCAGTCGTTGGTACCGCGATCAACGGCACCGCCGGCCGGAATCGATCGCCGGCGAACAGCTCCTCCACTTCCCCGTTGGCCAGGGCGAGGCAGATCAGCTTTGCCGTGTCGATCACCGTGCCCCCGCCGACCGCGACCACCAACCCAGGGTCGAAGCCCTGCAGGTCTTCCAGGCCCGATCGGGCCGACTCAGCTCCCGGCAGGCGCTGGTCCACCACCACCCGCAGCCATGATCGTCCCTCCAGCGCACGTTCCACCCAGGGCCGAGCCCCGCTCTGCTCATACGACCGAGAGCCAGAGATCACGGCAACCGGGCCCGGTTGCGCATCGAGGACGGTCGCCAGCTCCGAGATCACCCCGTCGCCGAAGATCAGCTCAGGCATCACCGAGCCGCGACCTGAGCCGATCTTTGCGTTCGACGAGGTCTGTGGGCCGGGGCAGGTCCTCGAGGGTGCCTTGTGCGATCTCGACTTCGAGCAGCCAGGGACCGGAAACGGTTTTCCCCAGCATCTCCTCGAGATCAGCCCGCGTGGCGCAGGATCGGGCGGATGCGTACCCGCAACTGATCGCGATCTCGGTGATCCGGGTCCCGTCGAGGACCGTCGCCTGGCCCCCAACCGATTCGTGGACCCGGTTGTTGAACACGATGTGGCCCAGATTCTTCGGGGCGACCCGGCCGATCATGGCCAGTGAGCCGAGATGCATGGCGAGTGAGCCGTCACCATCGAGGCAGACAACCTGCGAATCCGGCAACGCCTGCGCCAATCCGAGAGCAATGGCGCCGGCGTGACCCATCGAGCCCACGGAGAGGAAGTCCCGGTCGTCGGGCTCCCCGCGGGAGACTCGAAGTGCAGCCAGCTCTCGGGCGGTGTAACCGGTGGTCGCCACATAGAGCGTGTCGCCCGACAATGTGTCGAGCACCACCTCGATGGCATCTGGTCGGAGCGGGGATCCGTCGTCGACCTCCCGCGTCAGGGCATCAGCCAACGAGAACGTCCCCGCCGAGACCAGGAGCGCCACCGGCCCCTGTCTCATATGAGCCTCGTTGACCGCCGAGGTCACCACGATCTCCCAGTCCTCAGTATCAGGTGTGAGATGAACCACGGGGATGTCGAGCAGGGCCAATGTCTCTTCGGTGATCCGCCCCTGATGACGGTGCTGCGGCTCGTCGGCGACCCCGGGTTGGGCCCTCCAGCCGATGATCAGGAGCATCGGGATCCCGTAGACATCGACCGAGGTCAGCGAAGCCAGGGGGTTGACCGCGTTCCCAAGTCCCGAGTTCTGGAGATAGGCCGCCGCCACCTCCCCCGTGCCCAGGTAGTGGCCGGCAGCGACCCCGATCGCCGCGCCCTCGTTCGAAGCCGGGATGTGTGTCGATGCCGGCAGCGTGGCTTCGATGACGGTGTTGATCTCTTTCAGCAGGGAGTCGGGGACTCCGGTGAACAGGCTGACTCCGGCGTCCTTGAGGACCTCGACGGCTTGCCCCGGGTCGATCATCGATTCCCCGGGATGAGCTCCAGCGCGGCCCCGATCGGCAAGAGGTCCTGATCGGCCTCCAGAGCGCGGCCGTGGGAGAGGATCGAGTTGGCGGTCTCCACCATGGCCGGGTACGCCGACCGCAGCAGGTGGTTGGCGTAGATCACGATCGTGGGGACTCCGGTGAACAGGCTGACTCCGGCGTCCTTGAGGACCTCGACGGCTTGCCCCGGGTCGATCATCGATTCCCCGGGATGAGCTCCAGCGCGGCCCCGATCGGCAAGAGGTCCTGATCGGCCTCCAGAGCGCGGCCGTGGGAGAGGATCGAGTTGGCGGTCTCCACCATGGCCGGGTACGCCGACCGCAGCAGGTGGTTGGCGTAGATCACGATCGTGGCGCCGGCTCGCGCCAGCTCCTCCTCCGTCACCTGGGGATAGCCGCTGGGCACGACGACCAGGGGCGTCCGACCCGAGAAGTGGGCCAGCACTTCGAAGAGATGCGTCGGGTCCGAAGCCCGCTCGTGAATGAGGAGACCATCCGCGCCGCCCTCGAGGTAGATCTCTCCTCGTTTCATGGCGTCCGCCGGCTCCTTCCCCAACACCAAGGACTCGATGCGGGCGATGATCTGGAAGTCGTCCGTGGCCTGGGCGGCCTTGCCGTTCGAGATCTTCTCGGCGAAGGCAACCGGATCGTCCTGGGTCTGGTCGACGTCGGTCCCGAACAGAGAGTTCTTCTTGGCACCCACCTTGTCCTCGATGACCACAGCTGAGATCCCGAGTCGCTCCAGAGTCTTTACCTTCATCGCAAAGTGCTCGGGAAGACCGCCGGTGTCACCGTCGTAGATCACGGGCTTGGTGGTGATCTCGAAGATCTCCTGCACAGTCGCCATCCGGGATGTCATGTCGACGTACTCCGTGTCGGGGCGCCCTTTGATCGTGGAGTCGGTGAGGCTCGACAACCACATCCCGTCGTACTCGACAGACCGACCGTCGGGTCCCTCGGTCCTGGCGTGTTCGACGATCAGCCCGGAAAGGCCGTTGTGGGCCTCCAGGATTCGCACCGGGGAGCGCACCGCCATCTGCCGTCGCAGTTGACGCCGCCGAATCTCCGGGGTGGTTCCGATCTGCTTCAGGGTCTCCTGGACTCGAGTCGAGGAGATGCCCGGCGTGTAGGAGGGCTCGACCAGTTGCCCCCCGATCCGCTCCAGGGCATCGATCACCCGTTGCCGCACCGGCGCCTGCACCCCCTCCTTCCAATCGTCGCCGTGGACGACGAAGTCGGGCCGGTACTTCTCGAGATTGGGCACATAGTCGAGGGTGTTTTGGGGCACTACCCGATCCACTCCTCGCAGTTGCTCGACGACCGCCTTGCGCTCCTCGTAGCTCATGAGTGGAAGGCGCTTGTAGCTGGCGATGGCTTCGTCCGTGAGCAGGCCCACAGTCACCGAGCCCAGCTTGCGGGCTTCCTCGATGATGTTGATGTGGCCCGGGTGCATGATGTCGGCGCTCATGGCGACATAGACCAGCGGACGGGCGTCTCGGCCCTCACTCAACGGGCGACCTCCAATTCGGGCTCAGGATCGTTTCGACCTTAGACCTCGCCGGGTTTAGGCCCGGGGAACCATTCAACTCCCCGCGCGTAGGGCCGATCATCCAGGTAATGCCCCTGGGAGGTGCTCCCCGGTCCTGGGTCGGCCGCGCCGTTGCGCGGCCTTTCTTGCTGTGCCCGCAGTCGGACCAGATGTCTCCGGTCGAGCGGTTCATCAATTACTCCGGATCGCTTCGGCGTGATTGCCGAGCTCCCCAATGACACAATGCGAAACCCATGTCTTCAACCACGATCCTTCCCAATCCTGAACTGACGGACACACGCTTGGCGCCACCGAGCTGGTGGTGGGCTGTCATCCAGTTGTCCGGGTATGCCCTCTATATCCCATTGAGCGCGTTGTCTGGCCCGCAACGGGGAGTGGTAAATGCCCTGTCCGCACTCATGGTCGGTGCCGGGTTGACCGTGGCGGCCAATGCCACATATTTCGCGATCCGTCGCATCCATCGATCACAATGGAAGGCCCTGGCATGGGTGTCCACGTTCACCTTCTTCTTCTGGCAATGGGGAGCATGGAGCCTCGGTCAGTCGTGGATCGGTTGGACTCTGTCAGCCGCGATCGCATGCGCCGTAGCTGTTGCTGTGGGAAGAGTCGCCGAAAGATGGTTCGTCCGCATCGGGCTCTTCGTGATCAGTGCCACCTTGTTGGCCACCATGACCGGTCTGATCGTTTTGGATTTGATCAACGCACCGGAGGAGACGCTCACAGTTCCGGCGACTCCCGAATTGGGGGCGCCTGTCCAAACCCCCGACGTTCTCCTCATCGTCTTCGACGCCTACGCCCGCGCCGACATCCTTGGGGCGGAGTACGGGTTCGACAATCGACCATTCCTGCAATCGCTCGAAGACCTCGGTTTCTCGGTCTCGGAGTCGTCGAACGCCAACTACACGATGACTCATGGTTCGATCTCTTCGCTGTTGACCATGAACTACCTCGAGAGCTCCTCCGGCTACATCAACAACTCAGACCTCGAAGTTTTTGAATCCATGGTGTCGGGTCTCAACCCAACGGTCGAACTCTTCCAGGATGCCGGGTACACCTACGTCCACGCCAGCGCAGACAACTGGGTCAACTACTGCACCGGTGTGGAGGACATCTGTCTTCCTGGCCCTCTGCTCGACCAGACGGCCTTTACCCTGCTCACCAAGACCCCGATCGGCCCTCTGCTCTACCCCATCTCGGGCGATCCGACTACGGCACTCGATCGCGTCAGAATCGAGCAGCTGAGAGATTGGCGTGCTTTCTCGGCGACATTGGGAGAACAACCACGATTCGTCTACATGCATCTCGGTTTGCCCCATCCTCCGTTGTTCCTGGATGCCGAATGTCGGCTTCGAGTAGAGCCTTCGTTCGCCGGGCAACGATTGAATGACCTTCAGATGTCGGACACCGAGGTCGAGACGCGCAAGGCGGCCTACGTGGAACAGGTCAAGTGCGCCAACGACACAATCCGCCAGTTCGTCGACCAGTTGAATGGGGACGAGGTGGTGATCATCACTTCGGATCACGGGCCCGACTCACATGGGCTGCCGATCGGAAACCAGGCCGACTGGACTCCGCAAAGAATCTTCGAGAGGATGGGGACGTTCACGGCGATGCGAGTGCCCCAGGGCTGTGCAGCAACGGATGACCCGGATCTGCAGCTCGTCAACGTGTTTCGCGGTGTCTTCACCTGTCTCTACGACACATCAGAGTTGCCGCCGCTCGAGAGCCGCTACTACGGGGTCGGGTTCGGAGGCCCGATCGTCAACCTGGAGGACCCTGATGCGGCCGGGTGAGATCGAGAAAAGCCGAGCAACTGTCAAGATGGCGGCGTGGCTGCCGAATAACAAGAAACACACAAAGGTGAAGTGATGAAGCTCATTTTCGGATATCTCGACCCGGTCACCGGGAGTGCCCTGGCCCAGATCCTCCTCGGTGCCGCAGCCGTCATCGGTCTCGGATATCAATACTTCCGCAAGGGTCTGCGCTCGATGTGGGCGCGAATCTCCCGCGCGGACGCGACCCCGGACAAAGAATCCACAACCGCCGACGCGTAGGGGCGGGG
>CAVVMG010000001.1:0-2641084 GCA_963749415.1 uncultured Acidobacteriota bacterium | reverse complement strand
TTCCGCGATCAGAGTTGACCAATCCGTCGCGTTCCTTAGGTCCGCATGCTCAGTACTGATCCGCCACGATCGAGAATTGGTGGTGGCCACACTATGAGCCGCCCTCGTCCTGTGGGACGATTGGCAGGTGCGCCCGACCCTGGTGATCGTCGACGACCACGCCGGCTTCCGGGCGTCCGCTCGAGCACTTCTCGAGGCGGAAGGCTTCGACGTGATCGGTGAGGCGGCCGACAGCGTCGGCGCATTCGAGGCGATCGCCAAGCTACGACCTCAAGTCGTGCTGCTCGACATTCAGCTGCCAGGTCTCGATGGACTAGCGGTAGCTGAGCACCTGGCCGCGGCTCCCGACCCGCCCGCAGTGGTTCTCATCTCGAGCCGCGACGCGAAGGTATATGGATCCCGCCTCGAAAAGTCGCCTGTCCGGGGTTTCCTGCCCAAGAGCGGGCTATCGGGGAAGGCACTGGCGACACTCCTAGCCTGAGGTCTCGTATGCGGCGGATCTGGTTCATGCTTTGGCCGGCCGCATTTCTGCTCGGCATCGCAGCCGAATCGGCCGGCTACGGCTGGAACGACCCGGCCGGCTGGATCCCCGATCTCGCCGTTGGCTGGTTCCTCATCGCTTGCGGGCTCATCGCGATGCGAAAGTGGCCGGAGAGTCACGCCGGAGGCCTGATGGCGGCCACCGGCTTCACCTGGTTCTTCGGGAATTTCGCCGGTGTTGGTAATGACGTCGTGAGTTGGTTCGCGGCTGACACCCTGTTTCTCCACCGCGGACCGCTATTCCACCTCCTTCTCACCTACCCAGGTGGGCGGGCGACCGCTCGGCTCACGAGTGGGGCAGTCGTTGTCGGCTATGTCGCAGCGTTGATCGCCCCACTCTGGGACAACAACCTCGCCACGATCCTGATATCGGCCGCCCTACTCACCGTGTCCGCCACGACTACGCCCGTGCTGTGGGTGAGACCCGGCGGGCACGTCTCTTCGCCTTCAGAGCGACTGCTGCGGTGAGCCTGGTGATCGGGGGAAACGCACTGGCTTGGCTCATCGTGCCGGCAGCACAGGTCCGCGTCTCATCGCTTATCACCTACAACACGATGGCAAGGCTCGTCTATGAGCTGACACTGATCGTCGTGGTCGGCGCTCTGTTTGCCGGTTTGCGTTCAACCCCCTGGAAACGGACCGCCGTTGCCGACCTGGTCGTCGAGCTAGGGGAAGCCCGTGGAGGGACGGTTCGGGATCAACTCGCCCGGGCGTTGGGCGACCCCTCCCTGGAGGTCGGTTACTGGGACGGCGACACCGGCGCTTACGTCCATGCCAACGGCCGAACCCTCTCGATACCCGAACCGGCGACTTGCGCTCGATGACGCAGATAGAGCGAGACGGCGAACCGATTGCGGCTCTCATCCACGATCCGGCAGTACTTGGCGATCCGGATCTTATCGAAGCCGTCGCATCGGCTGCCCGGCTCGCCGCCTCGAACGCCCGGCTCCAAACGGCCGTGCAAGCACGCCTCCGTGAGCTCAAGGCCTCTCGCCGGCGGATCGTCGAAGCCCGCGACGAGGAACGCCGGTTGCTCGATCGTCGCTTACACGATGGAGCCGAGCAACGGCTGTTGCGGCTGGGGAATCGGCTTTCCCGCGCTCGGTCAGTGTCCGTTTCCACACCGACCGCGGTACAAATCGATCGAGCTGAAACCCAACTCACCCACGCCCTCCAGGAGCTCAGAGAGCTCGCCCGGGGGCTTCACCCCCGCGTCTTGTCTGAGGACGGCTTACATGCCGCGCTCGTTTCGCTTACGAAGAATTGAGGATCCCGGTCGAGATCTCGGTCACCCCGACGACGATCTCGCCGGACGTTGAGGCCGCTTGCTACTTCTTTTGTTCCGAGGCGCTCGCCAATATCGTGAAGCACGCATCCGCCTCAAAGGTGAGAGTTGTTGTTGACTCCACAGCCTGAAGGTCAGGGCGACAGTCGAGGACGACGGCGTAGGAGGAGCAGATCCATCCCGAGGTCGGGGCTTCGAGGTCTAAGCGATCGGCTCGAGAGCCTGGGCGGGACACTCAGAGTGGTGAGCGAGCCCGGCAATGGAACGCGCCTCGCCGCCGAGATTCCTTTCGGCGGCGAGGATTAGTCGGTGCTTTCGTAATGGTATGGCGGCACCGACTATTCGATCTTCGTCCACGGATGAGTTGCCCACACGAACTGGTCGCCTGGAGCCATAGGTTCAACGGGCACCAAATGTAGGTTGCCCTCCCCGTCGACTGAGAAGGTGAATTTGAGCTCGCCACCCCCCCATTGAAACGTGATCTGGTCGCCCGAGACCGTGAATGGTTCCTCGGTCGCTTGCTGGGAGTCCTCGCCTTCGCTGCGCACGCTGAGGGTCCAGGTCCCGTCGTTCACCTTCATCGTCAGGACCCAGGGGAAGGTTGCAAGGTTCTCGGGGGTGTTGTCTGCCGGCGTGCCGTGGGCCAAGGCGTCCTCCTCGGTGATCGTCCACCGGTAGGTGCCGTTGAGGGTGGTCACCTGGGCGTCTAGAGCAGGAGTGGGGCGCCTCGCCAGACCCGTGCAAGCTGCAGGGATCGCCAGCCCATCGCCAGCTGGCGTCGATAGCTTCATGGACTCGATCTCATCGATGAACCCTGCGGTCTGCGAATCCTGCCTCAACGTTTCAAAGACGGGGCAAAAGCAACGCGCAACGCCGTCAGATCAGTGTCGGATGCGTTCCCAAAGCGGACGCCCGATTCGCACAGGTCCACGACCATCGGGGCGTCTTGGTCGGCGAGGCCGGATGAGAGCTCAGCGGCGTCACCGGCCGCCCGCAGTCAGCCACTCCCGATGTTGGTCTAACAGCGCGGCCAACCGGTCGGGGTTGGCAACGATGGCGACGGTCTGTGGCCAGAGGTTGACGTTCCCAGTGATATACGGTGCATTGGCCACCATGGCGTTGAGTTGGTAGATGAGGAGGTTCTTTTCAAACCCGCCGATCTCGCCGTTGGCAAGACCCTCGTCGAGGGCCTCAAACAGGACATCTGTCGGCTGAGCGCCGAGTGCTCGGATCGCCTCCGACTGACCATCTGAGCGGAAGCTCTGGAAGGTGATGCCGCTCCAGTCCTCGGGGCCGAGCAGCGGACCGTCGACCGCGATCGGCTTCCGAAGGCCGTCGGCAAGGACGGCAAGACCCGACAGGCCAAGCTTGTCGAGACCCTCGAGCATCTGGGCAGGTATTTCGCTCTCGATCACCGCCTCCTGAACCGGATAGCTGTCAATCGGCATCGGTGCCATGAGCGCCTGAAAACTAGGATACCATCGTTCGAAGATCCGGTTCCGACCCGACCCAGATCCACTTCCCCGACGCCACATCGTGATGATCTGCTGTTGGAATTGGATCTGGAAGCGCCCCATTGGTTGACGATTTCGATTCGCAGGGCTCCGTTGGAGATCTCATCAACTCGGTCTACGAAATAGGAGACTGCAGGCTCGTAGTCGAGGTGGGAATATCCGTTCGCCATCCGAAGGACTACCGGCTCCTCGGAGCCCCCCGCCTTGTCCGGGTTCGCCGGTCCGGTGGTGCACGCGGTGGCCACCAACGCTACAGCGGCTACCCACCAGACAGGCATTGACTTCGTTCGTATCCGTTTCATGGTCCACTCCTTCCTATGACCTTGGAGTGCCGAAGGTACGAAGTAACGATGGCGACCACATCGGGGTTGGCCTCACGTTTCTGATGTGGCTAGCACGGCTGTTTTTCGCCCGGACAAGTGCCAGAATCTCGATGTGGCGACCGTCCTAGCCCGTCCCGGGAATCTAGGCCGGCTGGCAGCCGGGTTGATCGGACTCGCGGCGGCGGTGGGTACCTTCGCAATTGCCGAGGGCGCAGGCTGATTCACGACTTACGCAGGTGTCTCCGGTTCGGCTGCGGTGCTTTCGGTCGCGGCGAGTCTTTCGCTGATCGCCGCTGGTCTCGTCATTTCGTTGGGCAGGCCAGCAGGGTGGACCGGAGATCTCGCCTTGCTCGCCGGTCTTCTGTGGGTTGCGCCAATGCTGGTCGGCTGGGAGGGCGGCGCGCCTCTTCTCAGGAGCCTTGGCATGCTCCTCTCGGGATTCACCTTTCCGCTCATCTTTCATCTGACGACCGCTTGGCCCAGCGGATACCTCCGGTCCCGGGTTGACCGAGTGATGGTTTCCGTCGTCTACGGCGAAACAGTTCTCGTCATGGTCGGCCTCGCTCTCTTCCGAGACCCGTTCTTCGATCCGAACTGCTGGGCCAACTGCGCCGTCAACACGTTTCTCGTCGGCTCCTTGCCTCCTTTGGCGCGACTGACCGAGGCGACCGATCGGTGGTTCACACTGGTCTCGGCCATCGCTCTCGTCGTGGTCTGTCTCTGGCGGATCGCTTCAGATTCCCGCCCGGCTCGGCATGTTCTGCTCCCGGTCGCCATGCCCGCCATCGGCTTCACGATCGCCACCGCAGGACATGCGATCGCCCTCCAGCGCATGCTGATCGAGGATCCGCTCAATCCGGTGTTCTTCTCGACGTTCGTTCTTGGATGCGCAACACTGATACTCCTCGGAGCCGGTTTGATCTGGGCCGTTTTCCGTGCTCGGGCGCATCGGAATGCCGTCGGCCGGATCGTTACAACACTGGGTGAGGCGCCAACTCCCGGCACGCTCGAATCGGCGCTCGGTCGTGCCCTGAGCGATCAAGATCTCCGCATTGCTTACTGGCTCCCGGAATTGCAGACCTATGTGGATGCGAATGGACAGCCGGTTCCCGAGCCTGCAGTAACACCGATACGGACCATCACAAACCTGGTCCACGGTGACCAACGGATCGCCGTCGTCTCACACGCCGCCGCTCTCCCCGAATTGAGCCGCGAAGATCGGCGCCGCGGTGCGTTTGGCACTCGAGAATGAGCGATTGCAGGCGGAACTGCTCGCCCAGGTCGAGGAGCTTCGCCGCTCCCGCTCGCGCATCGTCGAAACCGGGGATGCCGAACGGTTCCGTCTCGAGAGAGACCTACACGACGGCGCTCAACAGCGCCTTCTGAGTCTGTCATATGAGATCCGCGGTCCGCGGGCCCGCGCCGAGGCGGATGGCGATGAGGACACCGAGGTCCTGCTTGACGAGGCGATCGACGAGGCGCAAGCCGCCCTCGGCGACCTTCGCGATCTCGCTCATGGGATCTATCCGGCTGTGCTCTCCGAAGCTGGCCTTGGATCGGCGCTTGCCACCTTCGCCGACGAGGCGCCGATACCAGTCGACATTCGCCTGACCTCGAACAGGCGGCTTCCAGCTGCATCAGAGATGGCTGCTTACCTGGTGGTGATCGAAGGCGTAGAACATGCTGTTGGCCGTGGTGCTACGCATGCGATCGTCAGCGTCAACTGTGACGATGTGCGACTCGTCCTGACAGTCGAGGATGACGGCGGCGAAAGCCATGTCGCCCCGCCCATCGGACTCGCCGACCGCATCGGTGCAGTTGGGGGCAGCCTGGCACTCGACGCGAAGGCGCTCCGAGCGGAGATCCTGTGCAAGTAGTGGTCGCTGACGACGTCATGCTCACCCGGGAGCGCATAGTCCGACTGCTGATCGAGGCAGGGATCGAAGTAGTAGGACAAGCTGCCGATGCTGACTCGCTGCTCCGTTCCGTCCGCCTCAATCTTCCGGACTTAGCCCTCGTCGACATCCGAATGCCCCCGTCTCACACCGACGAAGGATTGGTCGCAGCTCACACAATCCGGACAGAGCACCCCGAAGTGGGGGTCCTCGTGCTTTCACAATATGTCGAACCCAGCTATGCGATGGCTTTGATCGAGGATCAACCTGAAAGGGTCGGCTATCTCCTAAAGGAACGCGTATTCGACATCGCGATCATTGTCGATGCGATGAGGCGCCTGATGGATGGAGAGACAGTCATAGACCCAACCATCGTGTCTCGTCTCATGGGCCGTCGCCGCCGACAGGATCCCCTGTCGGAACTGACCGAGCAAGAAGCAGAAGTCTTGGGCCTCATCGCCGAGGGCATGTCGAACCGCGCCATTGCCGATCGACTCTTCGTCGCCGAGCGGACGGTTGAAGCGCACGTTTCGCGGATCTTCTCCAAACTCGGCCTCCAGGAATCACACGACGTTCACCGTCGGGTTCTGGCGGTGCTCGCCTTCCTTCGCACCTGACCGGCGAAACCAACCACCGGATCCGTCGACCAGGCCAGATATTGCCTAAATTCACGGAGCAGGTGCCCGCCGCTTCAATCCCGGAGCCAACTCCTGCCAACATGTCCCGTTTCCCTAGCGATAGTGAGCCGACCGCCTTGCGCGAGCGGGTGATACGGGTTCGACCTTCGAGCACCTGGATGGCGTTCGCCCGTTACTAGGGGAGCGACGGCGCCTGGGGCAGAGCTTGAACGCGAGGCGGTCCGTGCCCTCGAGCTGATACGGCGCGCATGTTGATTACCCGAGGACGCCGATCGCAAGCGAAAGGGCGCTGGTGACAAGAGCGACCAAAACACAAGTGTCCGATATCTATCGAACAGACCCCCTTGACATTCGAGAACTCAACTGGCACGATGTCTGTACGACAGTGATAGGATAGCTACCGCAGGAGAGGATGATGGTCGAATTACTTGGTCCTCAATCCATGGTTCGTGATCTCACTAGTGCACCTGGACATGTTCCGATCAGCGTTGACGGGGTCGGCACCTACGAGATCCTGCTGATGATGTGGACGGCCTTCCAAAGCGATGAAGCTCTCATTAGCGATTACGACGTGGAGCCTGAATGGCTCGCCGAAGTCCAGCAGCGGACGCCTGAGGACCTACGGGCCGAGATGGCCTCCCTCGGCGGACCTCACGTCTGGCCGAGCCTTGTCGGCTTGATCGCCTCGGCCCCCCATCCCCACGACCTCGATCGGGTCCTAAGTTGGTTGGCGGAGATCAACCCGCAACGGCTCCGTCGCTCGATGTTGACCTACTTCGGCATCGACGCGGACCCCTGGCTCGTCGAGGAAGCCGCCGATGGAGATCCAGCTGCTGTGCGTCGAATCCTCGAAGCCCACGACCAGGACTGCTTCGACCAGTTCGTTTCGCCTTTCGAGATCCCGGGGCTCGAGCTCCGCGACCGGCTGGTGGGGGCCATCCATCGCTTCCGCAACGAGGTCTACCGCGAAGTCGAGGCGGAGTTCACCGCCGCCATCGGCCGCGCCGCCGCCGCCTTTCGAGCAACGTCGACCCTGGACAGAGCGAAGGCCGTGATCGAGGAGGTTACGAATGGCCTCGACTATGAGATTCCCCTTGGAGTCTCGAGAGTCGTCCTCGTCCCCTCGGTGGTGATCCGGCCCCTGTCGATGATCGAGCAGCACGGGGACACCCTCGTCGTGTTCTTTGGAATAGCCGACGAGTTCATCGACTCCGACCCTGAAGCGCCACCGTCCTGGTTGCTCAAGACCTACAAGGCTCTCAGCGACGAACGACGACTTCGCGTCCTGCGCCGTATTTCGAGGACCGAGGCAAGTTTGGACGATCTCGTTGAACTGCTCGGCCTTTCCAAGTCGACGGTTCATCACCACATGACCGTGTTGCGGGCCGCAGGGCTGGTCAAAGTCCGCATGCAGGGCCAGCACGGAACAAAGGAGACATATTCCCTGCGTCCTCAGTCGCTTTCCAACGCCGGCGCCTTTCTCGATAGCTACGTCAACACCGATCACACGTCGGTGTCCAACGAAGAGAGGAGACTCGTATGAGCCCCTTCCTCAGTTACCACGTCGCGCAGGATCGAATCCAGGACCAAATGGCCGACGCAGAGCGCCGCCGTCTCGCAAGTAGAGCAAGAAACGCGCAAGAGCGAAGGACGAACCTTCATGCAATCAAGCGCGTGATCGGGCTGCGGTTCATCGCGCTTGGCGAGAGCCTGGCGAAGCCTTCATCGAAGCTGACCGCGGCCGCTTTAGTCCGGTCCACTGTCACTGGAGAACCCCATTGACGATCACGCCGTGACTACGGCGAGCGAACCGGTTTTCGAAATCGAAAGATGACAAAGAAAAGGATTGACCGATGACTGCCAATTTGACATCCATACCTGGCTGGCAGGTCTACATGTGGATTCTCGCCATCAGCATTCCGGCGGCTGTACATGTTCGAGCCGCCCGACACCTCGATCGCTCCAGTCGACTTGAGATCGTGCTCATGTACGTCCTCGGGGTGTCCGGAGCCATTGGCATGATCAACGTCGTGATGCACACCGTCTTTGCCCGCTCCGTCGCGGAATCAATTGGCTGGCCTGCCGGCAACCCGTTCCAGACAGAGGTTGCCTTCGCCAACCTTGCGATCGGGGCCATCGGTTTCACGTGCTTCTGGCGGTATGACTTCTGGCTTCCGGCGGCCGTCGCCAAATCCATATTCGCCTGGGGTGCCGGCCTGACCCATGTGCTGGACATGGCTGAGACGGGAAATCTTGCGCCGAACAACGTAGGTCCGATCCTGGTCTGGGATTTCCTTCTGCCGGTGGCAATCATCACCCTCTTCGTTCTGACCCGCCCCGCCCGCAACCGTGTTCCTGTGACGCCGGCCCTCCACTGGTCGACACGGTGGAGACTGGACCCAGGCAGAGGCGCTATCCAGGCCAGTCCGTGAGCAACGCGTCCAGGGACGGCATGCTTAGGACGGCGTAAAGCGGGTTATCAGAGGTCAGGCGTCCAATCGCCTTGATCGGCCGACGATTATTCGACCCACATCCGGGGCGCGTTCTGTGGAGCTCTTCTGGCCGAACTCAACCTGCAAACCCCAACGGACTGGGCTGCGTGGCCAGCGCTGGCAACGCCGGGGACGGTGGACGCGACCCTTTCGATTGGGACCCCGGTGCGGTCAGAAATTGGGTTACGTAGAAGATGTCAGGTTGCCGAACTCGCCGAAGGCCGGGAGACCGGCTTGATGTGTGCGAACAGGCTGCGGGCGTTCCAGGTGGGGAAGGCGCGAATAAGCCACGAGGGCCCGTGGAGTTGGATGCGGTGGTTCCGGGTGGCTTCGGCCCAGGTGAGCTGGCCTGCGTGCCATTTGACGAAGGCTTCGGCTTCCGCCGTGATGTAGAGGTCCTCGTCGAGGCCAGGGTACGTCTTGCAGATCTCGGTTTCCCCGTGCTCGATCAGGAGCCAGAATCGCTCGCTGCGCGGGCCCCCGGTGAAGTCGAAGCGGATCACGACGCGTCGATCCGGGAGCCGGTCTCGGCGGAGCGCGTTGCACATCGACCACAGAGCCACGAAGGGATCGAGGTGCTCGGGGGCGATCTGGAGCCAACGGGCACCCCACTCGCCTAACGACCCGCAAACCTTGAAGAGGTCGAGGCCCGCAGGTGTGAGCTCGTAGCGATGCCCGCGCCCGTCGGGCTTGGCCACCGACTCGACGATCTCGAGCCTTTCGAGTTGCTTGAGCCGCTGGGAGAGCATGGTGCGGGAGAGCCCGGGGGCGCCTTCCAGGATCTCACTGAAGCTCGCGCAACCCAGGTACAGGTTGCGGATGATCAGGGGCGTCCATCGCTCGGCGAAGATCTCGGCGCCACGAGCGATGGGGCAATACTGGCCATACGTCCGCACTCCGCCAGTGTCGCGCTCCTGCCTTCGGCTGTGAAGTCCAGATTCTTGACTTCTCAGCCGCGATCCACCGAGGTGAGATGAGGGCATCGAGCGAGGAGGGCCGATGACGACACCGACCGGTGAGCGGCCCGCCATCGGAGCGAGGAGGCAACCGTGATGGAGATCGACGGATTCCGGGGCCAGCTGATCACAGATGAGCACCCTGACTACGCAATGGCCCGAGCTGTCTGGAACGGAGCTGTCGACCGGCGCCCACTGCTGATCGCCCGATGCAGCGGGAGCGCCGACGTGGCCGCGGCCGTGCGCTTCGCACGCGACCACGACCTGGAGATCGCGGTGCGGGGCGGGGGCCACAACGTCGCCGGCACCGCGGTGTGCGATGGCGGGATCGTCATCGACCTCTCTGCGATGCGGGCCGTGTGGGTCGACCCCGCCGGCCGGACGGCCGAGGTGCAGGGTGGTGCTCTCTGGGGCGAGGTCGACCACGAGACGCAGGCCCATGGTCTGGCCACAACCGGAGGGATTGTGGGCCACACCGGCGTCGCCGGGCTAACCCTCGGCGGCGGCCTCGGCTGGCTGATGCGCAAACACGGGCTCACCGTGGACAATCTCCTGGCCGCTGAGGTCGTCACCGCCGAGGGCAGCATCGTTCGGGCGTCCACCGACCAACATCCCGATCTGTTCTGGGCGCTTCGAGGCGGTGGCGGCAACTTCGGCGTCGTCACCTCTTTCCGGTTCGCCCTGCACGCCGTCGGCCCGACCGTGATGGCCGGACCCGTCTTTTGGGCGGCGGACGACACCATCGACGTGCTCTCCTTCTACCGGGACTTCGTCAGGGAAGCGCCCGACGAGCTCGGCACCGTGGTCAGGCTGGGCACCGTTCCGCCACTGCCGAGCATCCCCGAGGACCTGCACTGGCGGCCGGCTATCGCAGTCGTCTCCTGTTACGCCGGCGCCGTAGAAGAGGGCGAGCGTGCTTTGAGTGACCTCCGCCGGTTCGGGGCGCCGCTGATCGACCTGATCGGACCCACGCCGTATGTGGCCCACCAGGGCGCCATCGACGAGACCGTTCCCCACGGGTGGCACTACTACTGGAAGGCCACGAACCTGACCGGGCTGTCCGACGAGGTCATGGCTGTCGTCGCCGATCACGCCTATACGGCCACATCGCCCCGGTCCTACGCGGTGATGTTCCATATGGGTGGCGCCGTGACCCGTGTCCCCCAAGATGCCACCGCCTACAACGGTCGTGACGTGGCCCACAACATCGTCATCGAAGGCGTGTGGCTCCCCGACGAATCCGTCGAGCACGCCAGTGCCGAGACCGCTTGGGCACGTGGGTTCCTCGAAGCTCTCGAGCCCCACCGCACGGGTGTCTACGTCAACTTCCTCGATTCCGATGACGACACCACTCGCGTTCGAGAGGCCTACGGCGATCACATCTACCGACGACTCGCCGAGGTCAAGTCCAAATACGACCCTGACAACGCCTTCCACCACAACAAGAACATCCTTCCCGGTTGAGCGTCAGACATCGCTGACCGAGTCTCAGGCCATGCCTGACGCGTGATAACCGCATTTCGCGCCGGATGAGCCTGGACGCTCCCGGCAAGGGCGGGGTCCCGTCGACCCTGGCGGTTATCCTCCGTAAATGAGCCTCACCAAAGACATTATCTCGACGGTGAGATGATTTCAGGGTCGCCGGCCCACGAGGAAATGGGTGTTCATTTCGCCCTTGCCCTTGACCGAGATGACGCCACGAGGCTCGCAGACGAAAGCGTCGCTGATCAGTTCGAAGGTGGCGTCCGTGATTTGTATCGCCCCCGGGACACCGCCTGACTCCATGCGACTGGCGGTGTTGACCACGTCGCCCCAGAGGTCGTACGCGAACTTGTAGGTGCCGACTACTCCGGCGACGATAGGCCCTGAGTTGATACCGATGCGCAGCTCGATTTTTTGTCCGTCGAACCGATTAGCGGCGACGTGGTCGCGGAATCGCAGAGCCAGATCGGCGATTGCGTGGGCGTGGTCCGTGCGGGCGGCGGGAACCCCGGCGGCGACCATGTAGGCATCGCCGACGGTTTTGATCTTCTCTAACCCCAATTCGTGCACGAACGCATCGAAGTTCGTGAAAATTGTGTTGAGGAGTCCCACCAGCTCTGTCGGCGTCATACCCGCCGACATTGGGGTGAAGTCGGCGATGTCCGCGAACAGCACCGAGGCGGACTCATAGTCGTCGGCGATCATCGTACGATCAGTCTTCAGACGGCCAGCGATCTGATCGGGGAGGATGTTCCGCAGCAGGTCATCCGATTCGGCCTGGAACCGGTTCCTCTGTCGCACGAAGTACGCCATGCCGGCGAAAATGAAGATGGTCACGCCGACGACTACTCCAACGATGCCGCTGTCGCTCCCCGTGACATCGTGGAGAGGTTCGATCCGATTGGGTAGGACGACAGCCAGCACGAGAGTTCCCACGAAGGCGAGGAACCAACCGAAAGCCGCCTTGATGCTGAGTGCGATGAGTGCGCCTACAACGGACAGCAGGCCGAACAGGATCACGATGTCAGAAGGCACCAAGCCGCCGTCGATGACGGTACCGCTGAGTACTTCCACGAGGACGAAGAACAGGGCGGCATTGACGATCCCGATGAACCACCGATGTCTGAGACCAAGCAGGGCCAACAAGACGACGCTCACGATTGCGGCGCTGAGGTCGATCCAGAGTTCAGGCGAACCCTCTGCCATCTCACCTGCGGCGACAATCAATCGCGTCAACGCGCCAAAGAAGAAGTATCCGATGACGATGCGACGTGTCGAGCGCCGGATGTCCGTCTCGCCGGGATGGGCTCCGACGGTCATGAGAGATTCCCAGAAGCGATTCAACGGAACCCGACCACGACGCTGCGACCCTAACGCTCCGTCCTCGAGTTCGCATTGGAAAGAAGCTGTGTGCTCCGAAGGCAATTGAGCTCGGCTCGCTGTGCGGGAAGGTCGCTCCGACGAGGCCGCGGACCTCTTCTATCGGTCGGCGGAGTCGTGGGGAGCAGCCATCGGGATCGTTTGTACTCGGTTTGTGGGTGATTGTTCCTGAAGACCGATTTGGGCCTATCACGCTTGGTCAGGCCGCGACACGTCCCGTTTCCCTACCGCCGGCGCGCGGATGTCTGCTTGTCCCGTTTCCCAGATGTACGCGGTATCGACTGGGAGTGATGTCCAAATCGATCCAGGGACTTGCATCTATCACATCGGCGTAAAGCGGGTTATCACACGTTTCCAACCGCCTCTCCACGCTTTCTCGCCGGCTCCGTTTCCGTCCCCGTGGCCGATGCCACCACATAGGAACCGCTAAACCACCGCTTGGTCACATGACCTACTGCCCTCCGCCGGTCGGCATTGCCGTTCCCGATGGGTGATGAGGGGCGGTCTCCGGCTTGGCGGTTGTCCGCTAGGAGTCGGGAGGATAGGTTCCTCAGGATGATGCTTCTGCGCCTGTTCGCCGACGACAACGGAGAGTCGCACTTCGACGACGTCGAAATACCGTTTGAGGAAGTCGACGACTACTTCGAGAACACGCCACCAGTGTTGTTCTCCTCATTCGAAGCCGCCTCTGAATACGGCTTTGAGCGTGTTCCGCCGGGGTGGGTCGGGTCATGGCATCCGGCACCGCACCGTGTTTTGGCGATCTATCTGTCGGGAGAACTAGAGATCGAGGCTTCTGACGGAGAGGTTCGTCCGATTGGGCCCGGAACGATTCTTCTCGCGGAGGACACAACAGGCAAGGGTCATCGAAATCATGTGACGAGCGGTACGGAGTTGGAAATGGTTTTCATCACACTCCCAGACCGGGCGCCCAACGACCCCACCTAACGGCACATGTCGGGTGGAGTGCTGCTCGAGTGGCTCCACGTAGGAATCGTAGGGACGCCCCGGACTGCTGGGCCGCGCCGTCCTCCGCAGATCGGGGAATACCCCGATGTACGGACTGATTGTCTCCGCCGCATGATTGACACCTGTAGTCCATCAAGGATTGGAGTAGTCGTGCAGCGAACATCGAATGCAAATCGGAAGGTACTCGGTGTGATTGGTGTGGTTGTCATTGTTGCTGGACTGGCTGCGTGGTCATGGCAAGGCACATATGGGGGAACCGAGTTCGGCGGGGTGGAGATCGGTCCTAACGGAGCCGCCCAGGTGTTTGCCCCCGATGGACAGGTGGTGTTTGAGGGCACCGAGCAAGAGGCTGAGGCGTTCATAGAAGAGGCCCAGGGCGGATTCGGGGTTTTCCTGGTTCCCGGTCTGATGATCGGCTTAGGAGCGGCCCTCATCATTTTGGCTGTTGCCGCTCCCGGAAAACCCAAGTCCGCTGAAGTGGAATAACCCGCCGCGGGAATCACCACACCGGATCAAGATTGGGGTGCTGATCAAGTGCGACCACATAAGTTCACGCCCTGAGGTCCGCTAACCGCATTTACGGGGGAGAGACTTACTCGGAGTGGGTCCACTTTCTCACGGCCAGGAGCAGGGTCGCACCCGCTGCGAGGAGCAAGCCGGCCAGTCCGGCGATCGGAACGTGGTTCGTCCCGGTCCGTGGCAGGGTGTCTGATCCCGTTTCTCCCCCTGGGGTCGTTGTGGAGCCTCCCTCAACCGCGACGGTAGAACTGGTCTCACCGCCTTCGCCGCCCACTTGAGACCCGGCACCTCCCCCCGGGGTGGTCGTTGTCGAGCCGATCGAAGCAGTCGAGCTTGTCGATTCCCCACCACTCGTTGAGGTGGTCTCCGGAACCGTCGTCGACGGTGCTTCCGTCGTGGTTCCGGCGGCTCCAGTAGTCGTCGTATCCCCGGCTTCCGAGGTGGTCGTGTTATCGGGCTCAGTCGTGGTCACTCCGCCTAGCGTGAGGCTGGTCGTATCCCCTGGCGTCGTGGTCGTCGACCCGTCGAGTGTCGTGGTGGTCACAATTGGAATAGTCGTAGTGGCTTCCTCATCCGACCCGGTGCAGACATGGGACAGGTTGTAGGTGCGGCCCGAACCAGTGACGAGAGCTTCGGACGCAGCAAGTTCCCATCCCGGGCCGTCGGTGTAGACGTAGGCGTGCTTCTCGGTCGGTTCGTACTCCTCCGCGACCAAGGTGACCGTCTCCCGATCACCCGTGAAGGTGGCGGTCAGTTGCACGAAGTCGGTGCTGTTTCCTGGCAGGACAAAATGCCATCCCCAACCGTCCGAAGGGCAATCGCCCTGAGAGAACCCTGGGTTCGTCGATCCGATGTGCGACTCCTTGACAGTGGCGATCGACTCGCCACCTGCGGGAGTCAAAGCGGCGGGGCCAGGTGGTGAGACGGTTAGCCCGGTGCAAGCTGTCAGCCCGATCGCCGTGGCGACAAGCCCGACTGCTGTCCACATCCTCCGTTGGTTCATTAGAACCTCCATCGGTCTCCGGGCATTTGGAACCTAGCAAAGGGGTCGAGCGGCTTCGTACGATGACCTCGTGGCTGCGGTGAGCCCGTTAGAAACCCCCTTGCGACAGCCTCTCGTCGCAGCTGCTTTCGCAGTCGTGGCCATTGGGGTCATGTGGCTTGCAACTCGGATGCTTGCCGACCTGGTCGATCATCCGTCGGCTGGCCGAGTGTTCCTGGTAGCCGCCGTCGCATCGCTTCTGGCTGCATCCCCCGCGATTCTCTCAATTGTCTTCTTCGACCGTCGGGAGTTCGAGCCGGCAGTCGGCATGATCGGAGTGTTCGCCTGGGGAGCCATCGCAGCGACCGCGCTCTCCATCGTCGTCACCAGCACGACGTCAACCCGTCTCATCGAGGCGATGATCGGCACTCCGACCTCCGAACTGCTACTGACCCGTGGATTGAGCTTCTCGGAGGTGATCGACACCCTCGACTGGGTCCCCAAAGTGATCGTCGCCCCCTACGTGGAAGAAGCTCTCAAGCTGCTCGGTCTGGTTGGGGTCTTCTATTTGATGCGGGGACGGGTCCGAGGGATGAAAGACGGCATAGTCCTCGGCGCCACTCTCGGGCTCGGGTTCGCAGTGGTAGAGACCGCGGTATACGTGGTCGTGATCTGGGATGGCACAGGGACACCTCCCCATCTCGAGGAGATTGCGACCCGCTTCGCCTTGTTCGGATTCGCCGGGCACACCCTGTGGACAGCTCTTGCCGGCGCCGGGCTGGGACTCGCCCGCACGACGAAGCGCCGCGATCTGAAGGCTGCGTCGGTGATTGCAGGATTCTTCTGTGCGGTTGCCGCCCACTCGCTGCAGAATGCGCTCGCTCCTCCTGTAGGCGTCACCGTGGCCAGCATGTTTGGCGTCGAAACAGGCGAACAAGTCCCCGCCCTACTCCTCTGGGCGATCTCTGCCATTACCTGGATTGTCATCCAATGGCCGTTCATGATCCTCCTCGGCCTAGCAATCGTCGCCTCGGACCGGTGGGAGCGGACCGTAATAAGCCGAGGCCTCCACGCCGAGTCACCTCCCGTTGTCACAGAGGCTGACCTGGCGTCACAGGATGGTGAAACGATGTGGCGGCAGCGAACAGTCGATGGGATGACAAGGCACCAATCGGCTGGGTTCGTACAACTGCAGAACCGCCTCGCTCTACGCCGTTGGTCGGCCCAACTTGTAGGACTCGATACAGAATCGGAACCTGGAATCGAGGAGTTACGAGCCCAGATCGTCAATATGCGCCGCAAGCCTTTCCCAGAATGAGTGAGCCAACCTCGACCAGTCCCACGGATGATCAGGCACCAGCAGCTGGCCGCTGGCCGCCGCCTTGTGGTCGATCAGCCGCCGTGACGTCTAACTCACGCCATTAGGTCACATCGTCCCCCTCGGGCGAAAACCCTCAGGCCACCCCCCTAGGCATCTGAGTCCCGATGATCGAACTTCCAAGCAAGCCGACTGTCCCGAGGTTGGGTGTCAGACTCGGTTGGGCGCTGAACGCTTGAGAAGCAATCCGCACGAGGGGGGACAAGGGCGGGGAGTCGTGCCGCGAACGTTGTTTGTGCTCGGTTTGAGATCCTGGATGCCGACGAGCGACGGGGCGGCTCGTTCATTCGCCTCATAGGCGTCCCGTTTCCCTATCAGCCCTGAGGGACGAGCCGGGCGATCAGGGTCCCCGCTCGATCAGCCTTGCCCTTCGGCTCGCTGAGGCCAATCCACGATCGGTTGTGACAATCAATGTCTCGAGCTTGCTCGCCAGCTCGACGTAGAGGGCGTCGACCAGCCGCAGGTTTCCGCGTCTACGCCACGCTCCCGGTAGCAGCGGTGCTAGTGGGTGCCGGACGATCGGGGACGATGCGACGAGGTCAACGCGATCTGTCACCTGTCTGGTGGTCAGCTGATTCGCCCGATGCAGCCGCCCCAAAGCGGATAGGACTTCGGCGTCGAAATGCCCTGGTGCATGTAGCTCTGAGTCGTGCAGATGCGCTTCGATGGATCCGGCGTGGTCAGAACCGACGAGAAGGTCGACCATCGCCGAGGCGTCAACAACGAGCGAGTCAACCAAGACGCTCCAGTTCGTCCTTGGCTTCCTGGACGGCGGCCAAGACGTGTTCGTGTCCCACGCCGGTTGGGGGCAAGGCCGCCACCTCGTCCAACCATTGTCCGGTTGAGTTGGCGGACAGGGCTGACCGCACTGCCTCCTGGGTCAGGTTGGAAACATTGAGACCAGCGTCCTTGGCTTGGTCGGCCAGGTGGTCGGGAAGGTATACGTTCACTCGCGCCATGCGCATAGTATACACACAGTTCAGGCCGCCGTACTACCGCCTCAATCGTCCGTTTCCCTAGGAGCCCGGTTGGGCCGACCAGTCGTCCTGTTTCTAAAGGGCCCGGGACGTCACCGTACGGTCCGATTGTCAGATCGATCGTGGATCAGATGACCTTGTTGGCGCGGGCATAGCATGGCTGGGCGATGGCGCGGCGGACCCCACAGCAGGCGATGCAGGGTTTCCTCTCGGGAGAGGACCCTGGTCTAGCTCGCTCGAGGCGCGTCTTTCGGCGTCTGCCCAGCTCGCCCCACTGCAAGCTATGCGCCGCGCCTTTCGAGGGTCCCGGCGGCGCCGTTCTGCGACACGTCGGGTTCGCACGCTTTCCCGGCAATCCGGCCATCTGCGGCAACTGCATAAAGGGCCTGAACAAGATCGGTATCTATGGCGCCGAGATCCCGGTCAGTCTCGTCTTCGCTGACATCCGTGGCTCTACGACCATCAGCGAGAGTATGAGTCCCACGGAGTATCGCGCGTTCCTCGATCGCTTCTATCGGATCGCCTCAGCGGCCATCCTCGGGAACGACGGAATCGTGGACAAGTTCGTTGGCGACGAGGCGATCGGCCTGTTTTTTCGCGGCATCAGTGGGACACAACACGCCGCTGCCGCGATACGCGCCGCGCAAACCCTGCTTGACGAGGTGGGTCGTGGCGACCCGTCGGATCACGAGTCCATGCCCGTGGGCGCTGCGGTCCACACCGGCGAAGCATACGTCGGTTCGACGGGAGCGGAGGGAGCGGTGAACGACTTCACCGCGCTCGGCGACGTCGTGAACACGACAGCGCGACTCGCTAGCGAAGCCGTCGCCGGAGAGCTCCTCATCTCGGAAGACGCCGCTGCCGCCGCTGGTGTCGAGGTCCAGATTCAGACTCGTAGAACGATCACGATTCGCGGCCGGTCAAGTCCCGTTACGGTCTATTCGCTCGCCTCACGGCAGCCCGCGTCCTAAGGCCCGGAACTTTCCCAGATGGCCTTGATGCTTCTCGAGGCCTGTCCATATGTGGGCGGCATCGATAGAGAATTAGCCCTTGTATGACCGCACACGGTCTCACTACAGAGATCTGGCTGAGACAGCTGTGCGTTCCCTGAAAAAGGCGTCCCGTTTCCCTAAAGGTCGCTGTTGGAGAAGGCGGAACTACCCGACAGCGCCGGCCGCGGCCATGTTGATCTCGATCAGCCGGTTCATCTCCACGGCATACTCCATCGGCAGCTCCTTGAGGATGGGCTCGACGAAACCGGCGACGATCATCGACGTGGCTTGCTCCTCGGTGAGACCTCGAGACATGAGGTAGAACAGTTGATCGTCCCCGACCCTGGAAACGGTCGCTTCATGGCCGACCTGCGCGTCGGATTCCTCGATCTCCATGTATGGGTAGGTGTCGGATCGTGAGTGATCGTCGAGGATGAGAGCGTCACAGCGCACGAAGGACCTGGCGTTCTTCGCTCCAGGCTCGATTCGGACCAACCCCCTGTAGCCGGCGCGGCCGCCGCCTTTGCAGATCGACTTCGATGTGATCAGCGAAGTCGTGTTGGGAGCGAGGTGGACGATCTTGGCTCCTGCATCCTGATGCTGGCCTTCCCCCGCGAATGCGATCGAGAGAACTTCGCCGTGCGCTCCCTCTTCCATCAGCCACACGGCCGGATATTTCATGGTCAATTTCGAGCCCAGGTTTCCGTCCACCCACTCCATGGTGGCGTTTCGATATGCAGCCGCTCTTTTGGTAACCAGGTTGAAGACGTTGTTCGACCAGTTCTGGATGGTGGTGTAGCGGCAGCGCCCACCTTCCTTGACCACGATTTCAACGACTGCCGAGTGGAGCGAGTCAGTTGCCCACACCGGAGCCGAACACCCCTCGACGTAGTGCACGAAGGCGCCCTCGTCGACGATTATCAGCGTCCTCTCGAACTGACCCATGTTCTCGGCGTTGATCCGGAAGTAGGCCTGAAGCGGCTGGTCGACGTGCACGCCCGGCGGCACGTAGATGAAGGAGCCCCCCGACCAAACCGCCGAGTTCAACGCGGCGAATTTGTTGTCGTTGGGGGGGATGATCGTTCCCATGTATTCCTTGACGATCTCGGGATAGTCACGAACCGCGGTATCCATGTCGCAGAACAGGACGCCGAGTTTCTCCAGATCCTCACGATTGCGGTGGTAGACGACCTCCGACTCGTATTGGGCGGTCACACCGGCGAGATATTTGCGCTCGGCGGCAGGGATGCCGAGCTTCTCGTAGGTCTCCTTGATGGACTCGGGCACCATGTCCCAGTCGTTGACCTGGCCGGTGGTCGGTTTGATGTAGTAGTAGATGTCGTCGAAGTCGATGTCTTCCAGGGCCCCGCCGCCGCCCCAAGTCGGGATTGGTTTGCGCAGAAACCGTTGGTAGGACTTGAGTCGGAACTCGAGCATCCACTCGGGTTCCTTCTTCATCGCCGACATCTCTCGGATGATCGCCTCGTTGAGGCCCTTTTTCGGCTTGAAGACGTACTCGTCTTCGCTGTCGTGCCATCCCAGTTGGTACGGGGAGAGGTCAATGTCGACTGCTAGCGCCATTGCATTAGCTCGCTTTCGCCCGAGGACCTCTCAGCTCGCTATCAAGCAGCAGATATCCGACACAGACGCACTTCGGAACGGAGCAGCTTTGGTCGTAGTGCTCTCGGCGTGGATGCCCGCAATGGTCACAGCGTGCTTTCGGGTCACTTCGCCGTTCCATCACGGCAGGGTCTGGGACTGTCGTAGACGCTCGAGTTGGTCGCGGTCACGCTGCGTCCGTCGCCGCCTTGCCCGGTAGAAGAGGCCAAACAACTCGTCGAGGACGACGCCGATCAGCAGAGCGCCAAGGACGATGACGATCAACGGGGTGGAGAACTCCCATCCCGTGAAGGCCATGGTGATATTGGCGGTGTTCTGCGCGGCGAGGATGATGACACCGATTGCCAGGACCACCCCGACGATGAGTCCCCAGAAGAGGCCGGTGCCGACAAAGACCCGTTCCTTGGCTGCCGTCTTGGTCGTTGGAGCGGGCTCAGCCATGGCGTCAGACGACCGGCCTGTCAGGTCAATCATTTCACCGGAGGTCCTGCTCGGATGGCTCATATCGAGCTGTCTCGGTACAGGTCCGCCTCGGTCCGCGGCGGGACCGGGGGCGAAGTCGGTGGGTGATGCGATCAACGGTATCGGGAGGAGACGACGATCGAGTCTGATCGGCCACGGTCGCCGATAGACGATCTCGTTGAGTTGGGTTTGGAGTCCTGCCAAACCGAATCTGTTCTTTGCACGGGCCACCACAAGCTCCTTCGTTTGTGTGATCTACTTGAAAGATTACTTGTAATCTAACTATAAGTCAAATAACATAGCCCAGGCCGAACACTGAACGCACGACTAGAAGGGAACAGGGAATGGACGATCGTGTTGACAGCGTCATCCGGGAGTGGCATGAACGTCGGCCCGAACTCGACTTCTCGTCTCTCGAAGTCGTGGCCCGAGTGATACGCGCCTCACACTTCCTTCAAGCCAGACTGGACGACATCGCAGAGGCCTACGGTCTGAGCCACACCGGGGATCTCGACGTCCTAACCGACCTCGACCGTGCGGGCCCGCCTCATCAGCGAACCCCGTCAGAGCTGGCCGAGGCCCTCCTCCTCACCACCGGGGGAATGACCGTCCGTCTCAACCGTCTGCAAGGAGCCGGGCTCATCGAACGGCTCCCCAATCCCCGTGACGGCCGCGGTGTCCTGGTGCGCCTGACGCCCCTAGGAAAGGAACTGGCAGAAGACGCCCTGGCCACGCTTCTCGACACCCAAGCGGCGAGCCTTGGAACGCTCCAACCATCAGCGCAGACCGACCTGGCCAATCTGCTCCGCGCCCTCCTCGTAGCTCTCGCCGATACCCCGGCATTTCGCCCCGCCATCGCGGTGCAACGCGGATAGAACCCGGGGTGTGGAGGGAGTGACCTCGCCCCAGCCCGGGCAAACCAGAGCCGTTGACGGTCCACTGGCATACTCGGCGGATGTCCGGAGACCACCAAGTAGTCGGCGATCGCTGGACCCTCCTTGCTGCCGACTTCAAACTCGGTCAACTCCCCGCGACATTGGGCACCGGACTCGTTCTGGCGTTTGTGAACTCTCTCCTCGGCATCGCCTTGATATCGCTGATGTTCCAGGGCGAGTTCGAGGCCGCCCTTCCCATCGGAATCGGATTTGGGTTGGTTGCCTCTGCGGTGTTGGCGTTCGTCATCGCAATAGGCAGCTCCTTCCCCGGCGTGTACGCAGGGATACAGGACGCCAGCGCAGCGATTCTCGGACTAAGTGCAGCGTCGATCGCATCATCATTGGTCGGGCCCGAGGCGATCGAGACAGTCCTGGCCATGATCACGGTGACATCGCTGGCGACCGGGGTGGTCTTCCTGTTGATGGGTTACTTCGGTCTCGGGGAGATCGCCCGATTCGTGCCCTTTCCGGTGATCGGCGGTTTGCTCGCAGGCACCGGATATCTGATCTTGGTTGGAGCGATTGGGATCCTGGGTGATGGGTCGCTTGGCGACTCGATGACCACCGATGCTCTGGGGCGATTCTGGCCGGGGGTAGCGCTCGCCGTCGTGTTTTTGATCGCATCACGCAGGGGCTGGCCATCCTGGGTCTATCTGGCGTTCCTGGCCCTCGGTGTCGTCGGTTTTCATGCCATCACCCAGGTCTCGGGCATCGACAAGGTCACATCGTTGCAACGAGGGTGGTTGCTCGGCCCTTTCCCGGATGGCGGAATGTGGCCCGGTCTGGCCACTGAGGCCCTTGCAGGGGCGAACTGGGCGACAATCGCGGGCGAGGCGGCCGGTCTCGTTGCCATTCTGCTCATCGTTCCGATCTCGGTCCTGCTGTACATAAGTGCACTCGAAGTCGAGACAAAGTTGGATCTCGACATGCGGGTTGAGCTGAGGGCTACTGGTTGGGCCAATCTCGCCGCCGGCGCCGTCGGGGGCCCTCCGGGATATCTCTATCTGGCAGACACAGTGATCACGCAACGTCTCGCCGGCAGGCGGCGCGGCCCTGCCCTGGTCGCCGCACTGCTCATCCTCGTCGTCGTCATTGCTGGAGGTTCCATCCTCGAGCTCGTACCGCAGTTCATCATCGGGGGGCTGCTCCTCTTCGTGGCAGCCGAATTCTTGATCGAGTGGCTCTGGGACTCACGGAAACGGATGACACGCCCGGATTACGCCCTGATGTGGGGAATCGTCGTGATCATTGCCACCGTCGGCTTTCTCCCGGGGGTGGCCGCCGGTCTGGTGGCAGCGATCGCCCTCTTTGTCGTTCGCTACAGCCGGATCGACGTGGTCAAACATTCGCTCACAGCGAAGGAGCACCAGAGCAACATCGAACGCCCCGCTGCCGATGCCGAGTACCTCCAAGAGGTGGGTGATTCCGTGCTGATCCTCGAGCTGCAGGGATTCATCTTCTTCGGGACCGCAAGTCGGGTCATCGAGCATGTCAGGTCTCATTTGGAGACTGCGCCAACCCTGCAATTCGTGATCTGCGACTTTCAACTGGTGACCGGCGTGGACTCCTCGGCGGTGGTGTATTTCGAGAGGCTCGCTCTGCTGGCCCGAGACAATGAATTGGTGGTGACACTCAGCGGGCTGAGCCCTTCCCAACATTCCCAGTTTGCCGAGCTCGTAGCCGAATACGAGGACGTGCTGAGATACGAGACCGACCTCGATTACGGGATGGCCTGGTCCGAAGACCGCGTCTTGGCGAGTGCCGGCGATCGCCCGGGATCGGAGCGTGCGCTGCCAACAGCGTTCACCGCTGAGCTTGCCCCGTACCTGGCTGCCCAAACGATTCCCGCCGGTGAGGAATTGATGCGAGAGGGCGATCCCTCGCCTGGCATCTATCTGATCGTCTCAGGCCGGGTGACGGTGTCCGTCGAAGGGCCCTCGGGCCAGCAGGTTCGGCTGCGAACTCTCCTCGAGGGCACAGTCTTGGGTGAGATCAGTCTGTATCGAAACGAGCCATGCACCGCGACTGCAGTCACCGAGACCGAATGCGAGGTCCTTCATCTCACGGCCGAGTCGTTCGATGCGCTCTGCCGTACGGATCCGGGAGCGGCCGCCGAATTCCATGCATTCGTTGCCAGAACCCTGGCCGGCCGGGTGAGCTACGCCAACCGCGCCATCAGGGCGCTGCATGGCTGACTGATGACGGTGCCACCAATCGTCGATTTCGGTGACCTGTTCATCGTCGAGTAGGGGGCCTCCGATCGATAGCGGCGAAGGCAATGAGATCGGTAGCTTCACCCGGTGCCTCCGCGACTGAACGCTGATGTGTCCGAGAGTGTCTGGCGGGCATTGTCGGACGAGTCCAAGCAAAGCGGAGACTCACTGTCGACGGTCGTCGATCGCGCCCTCTCAACCGCCTTCGACCTCGACCGCCATTCGCTGTTCCAGGTTTCGACTTCCAATGCATTGGTTCAGGGGGTGTTCAGCGGGGCGGTCACCGTCGGGGAGCTGAAGCGAAACGGCGACTTCGGACTTGGAACCTTCGAAGGCCTCGACGGAGAGCTGATCATGCTCGACGGGGTCTGTTACCGGGCCACTGCCGGGGGAGTGGTCACTTCACCACCTGACGAAGCCCGGGTGCCGTTCGCAGTTGTCACCCATTTCCGCCCCGATCTGAGTCTGGCAACGGGCCAGGGCACGTTGGCCGATCTGACGACGGCTTTGGACGCGTCGAGGCCATCGGAGAACCTGTTCGTCGGGCTCCGGGTCGACGGCCATTTCGAGAGGTTGTCGCTGCGGGCCGCCTGCGCCGCCGCATCGGGCGAGAACCTGCTCGAGGCCACCGCCCACCAGAGCGAGTTCACCATCGTCCAAGAGGTGGGCACCCTGGTCGGGTTCTGGGCACCGCTCTATGCCCGGGCGGTCAATGTGCCCGGCTATCACTTCCATTTCATCTCCAAGGACAGGCACGTCGGCGGTCATCTACTCGACATGGACGCCGATCTTCTCGAGTCCGAGCTGCACATCGAGTCCGAGTTGCACATCGCCATCCCCGAAACCGAGGAGTTCCTCACCGCCGATCTCAGTGGCGACCACCAAGCAGCCCTGCACCAAGCGGAGACGGCGAACCACAGACCAAGGGCGGACTAATCGGGACGAGCTACGCGCACCACTCGCGGCGACCCGTCCCGATTCGAATATAGGACCTACTACTCGTCGCCTGCCCGAAAGGTGGTGTCGGCTATGAGCGGGATAGCCGACCGATCACCTCGTACGTGGTTTGGGTGGGATCGAGACCGCACGCAGCAAAGAATCCGTAGGCTGGGTGATTCTTCGCCTCCTCCATTGCCCGGTCGTGGTCTTCGATACTCGTCCAGATCGAAACCATGTGTACGACCCCGTCTCCTTGGGAGAGATAACAATCGACAAGACCATCGGGTCGCACTCCGACAACGATGTCGGACCACGCTCCGAAGATGTACTCGGCGGTGGGGTCTTCGACGGATGCATGCGCCATTGACAGAATCAATCTGAATCTCCTTGCCTTGCGTTTGCTTCGGCCAAAGGACTTCGTCCTGTGTACAGGGATAGCGCTACGAAATCAATGGTCCAACTCATGCGCGGGTAGCGATCGGGTGTGATCGGCTCAGCCTTCCATCGACCATAAATATTGGATCGGGTCTGGGCAGTTCAGCCTGTGCTCACCTTCAAAACGAAGACATCGATCGGCTCGCTCTTGCCCTTGATCTCCAGACGGCGTCGATGCACGCTCTCGTCATCGATGCCCGCCGCGGCCCACGCCGATGCCCCGATCAGGATCTCACCACTGCTGGCCAGAGAAGCGAGCCGGGCGGTGACATTGACCACGTCCCCCATCGCCGTGAAGTCGGTCCGTCCATCGGGGGTGCCGACCGATCCGATGAAAGCGACCCCAGTGTTCACCCCCACCCCCACCGGAAGCCACGGACCTTCGGTGGCTTGGTGACCGGTGGCGATCAACAACTCCTTGGCGGCCTGCACCGCGAGGCGGGACTTGCCACTGCCCAGGTAGGGCATGTAAAAACTGACCACCTCGTCGCCGACCAGCTTATCGATATACGCATCGCTGCCTATCAGCACTCGATTGGCGGCGCCAAAGAACTGATTCATGTTCTCGGTGAACTTGGTGGGGCTCACCCTTTCAGCCATGGAGGCAGAGCCCCGCACGTCGGCGAAGAGAAAGGCCATCTCCACTTCCACGCCGCCGGGATGCTCACGGACGAACAGCTCGCAGTTGTTGCAGAAGTTGGGATTCCCGTCGGACGGTCGCAGCCCTCGCAACCGAAACGCCCACGCCAAGGGACCGCCCAACGGGAGGTAACACTGTTTGCAGCGAGGGAAGCCCGGAAACCGCTTGTTGCGGCGGCGCACGTTGGCGAGCACCGAGCCGGTGCCACTCACCATCCCCCGCCAGATCTCCTCGTTGGGAATTGTCCCAGGCAACTTCGCTCTGCCACCGAATCTAGCGCTTAGCTGCCAATCCACTCGCTCCCCGCACCTTGCCCCAAAAGGACATCGGAATCGCGACGGCCCGGAGTCTCAGAACACCCGCAGCGTCACCGGCCGGAATATCGGTCATCACACGGCTGACGCTCCCGGCTTTCAGATCTCCTCCATTGGCCCGGTAACCCGTCACCAGCGCCTGGCGCTATCCAGCGAACCCTCCGCCCCGAGCATCGCTCGGGCTTGATCGGACAATTGATTGAATAGGTCCTGAGCTTCCCCGAGCCGATTCGAGAACTCAGTGACGTTGCGATACTCCATGTACATCCCATAGCAATCCCACAACGCTGAAGACAGTTCCTCAGCGGTGACCAAAACCTCGCCTGAGACCACGAGCGCAAGTGAGCTGACATCTCGCTCCACCTGGTCTAAACGCTCCGGCATCTTTTCCGCGAGCTGAAGCATCTGCACCCGTTCGTCTGCATCGAAAAAGCCATCGACTCCCTCTTCCGGCGTCAAACCGATGTCCGGGGCGCCGATCGCTTCTTGTCCGCCGCCCTCCGGCGGCAAGTAGGCCGCGCCGTCGAGGAGGCTGCGAATCGCCTTGATCGCAGATGCGCTGAGTTCCCGCAAGGCTCGATGGCGCTCGCCGTGCCATCTCCGCTGATCCTCCGCCGCCAAACGTCTGGTCTCTGCGCGAAGCAGTAGTGCGTGGGTCATCCAGACCGCGAGCAATGTGCCGGCGAGGCCGCCAAGAACTGTGACCAGTTGAAGGGTTTCTGGACTCATGGTCGTCGCGCATCCTACGTGCCAAGGCCTGGTCGGCAGATCCCAGGCTCCCAAGGTTCGCAACCTCTTGGCCCAACCGGATTGTGACGCAATCGGTTCGATTATCAGAACCGTCGAACCCATCGTTGAGGGGGAACATGGCGCACACAGTCATCCTCGAGTGGAGACTGCTCGTGTTGCGGGGTCTATTGAGTCTTAGCTTTCAATCGCTTGAGGAGTTCGGTGTGGGCTTCCTCGACGCTGCCATCAGGGAGCCCAGTGAAGAGCTTCAGAAGCTCGTCTCGGGTGATCACGTCCTTCCGGATATCCAGAATTGCTGATTTGGCGAAGTGTCTGCTGGAACCCATGTCAACAGAAACGACCTTGACGAAGTCTTTGAGAAAGTCCTCTTCTTCCGGAGTAAATGCCATGTCGTCGTCATCTCCTGTGTCGTCGGTGGGTAGTGGGACTATGGGTGGGTCGACAACAAGATTCGGGTCGACTTCGGCGGCCGTCGCAGATCGCAAACCCGGCATCGGGTTGGAGCCGCCATTCCATCGCGGGTCGATCTTTCGTTTTGTCCACTCTCGGTGTCCGATAACTCTGGTCTTCGGATTCCAGCCCATGAACTCACAAAGAGCTGCGTTCGTAACCACGAGTGCCCGTTCCATGACCTCGAGCAGCGGCGATTTGTCGCCGAGATGCTGCACCTCGATGTCGATGAAGAAGGGGTTGCCCAGAACTCCGGGGTTCTTACCTCCCGGTATCGGGTCTGGGTTCAGCGTGTCATAGGTGTCGGTGGGTCGGGGCAGGGCTGCATCCGCCTTGACCGCGGCGAGAACGAGTCCGTCCCCCCAGCCAGAGTCGTACGCCCATCCTGAATTCAGGAGACAAACAGCGCCGTCGGGATGGCGGATTGAGATGTTGCATTTCTCCGAGAGCTTCACGAGATTGCCAGGCACCGGCGGAGCGGTGTGATGATCGATGACCCCGATCGGCTGGAATTTGCCGCCATTCGCCTTCGACTTTGGGGGGTTGGTGCGTGTCCGCCAGCCCTTGAGCTTGACCACAGGGAGCCCTGCCGCCTGAGCTCGTTCAGCGACATGATCCAAACAGGGGCCGAGGATCGCATTAGCCAAAGTGCAATCCGATGCGTCTGGAATGGTTGTTGCTCACCATGACTGGGCCGATTCTGCTCACCGCTTCAAGGGTTGTCTTACCGCCCGCCGCAATGCATCCCATTCTTCGGGCTCGGGTGCGAGCTCAGGTGGAGGCGAGTCCCCCGCCTTCCGAGCGCTTGGAAGTGCAAACCCTTCACTATCCAGAACTGCAATTCGGTCAGACCTAACTTGGATGCGAGTCGGACTTGCCGGCGCGCTGACGCCACCGGTCCCTTCGTGAAGCTCGTTACCGAGGAAGCGAGTTCATCTCGTTGACGTCTCGGACTTCGGGCTTCTTGGCCTTTCCGTCCCTGATGGCGCTAGTGATGCTGACGAGCACCAACCAGAACGCAAGTATTGGCAGTAGCCAAGCGAGCAAGAACGTCAGCTCCATGACCACCACGATAACGCCACGACAGTCGCACCGGAGGGTTGGATGACAGCAACCCCATTCCTTTGATCTCTCCTTTGGGCTAGAGCGCAGGTCAGGATCGGGTTTTACTTGTCATGCTCGATATACGCCGGGCTGAACGGAGCGTTTCACACTGCGGCTTGTGTGCCACCAGGGTCGGCCCCTCGGTTCTCTCACCCGATAAGGCTCCCAAACGGGACCGGACGCACCACACAGTCACCAACACGACGACGCGACTGCGTCACGTGAGCTGGTCACCAAGTCGACTGACCACGCCTTGACTTCGGTGGGCTCACCACACGAGGACCACAGACCGGGGCGGCTTACCCGATCTCTATCCGATAACCGATATTCCTGCATGGTGATGCTGCGGGTGTTCCAAACCTTCGGACTTTCCCGATTCCGAAGTCTGGGGATACGTGCGTCGGGGTAGATATCGGGCAAGTCGGTAAGTGACCCCACCAGCGAGGAGGGAACCGAATGAGCACTCCAGTCCGCCTGATCCGCCGAAGGAGTGTCAAGCGCTTCTTGGCTGCGGTTGGGGCGCTAGCGATGGTCACGGCGATGGCTCCTGTCGTGTCGGCCACGCCTGTTGTCGCTGGCGACACCGGTACTACTGAGACGTATGTCCTTCTCTACCGCGCCGGGAAATCCACGTCGGGTGCCGCCGCTGCCGTACAGGCCGCCGGCGGAACACTCGTCGCCAACTATGCGGCGATCGGCGTCGTCATCGCCCGTTCGGATAGCGCCGGCTTTGAAGCCGCCATCGAGCAGAAGGGCGTTCAGGCCAGCGCCACCACCGGGTTAGGTGTGTACGGCGGCGTCGACCTCGATGCCGGTGCACTCGCCGACGCGCCCGCGCCGGGCAGTGACAGCGAGCCGCTCGCCGGGCTGCAGTGGGACATGACACAGATCAACGCCTTCGCCGCGCACGACATCAGCGGCGGCGACCCCGACGTCGTCGTCGGCGACATCGATACCGGCCTCGACTTCACCCACCCCGACCTCGCCCCGAACTACTCGGCCGCGCTGAGCGCGGACTGCTCTAGCGGGACACCGCAGCCGCTTCTGCCCGGTAACGACCAAAACGGCCACGGCACGCACACCGCCGGCACCATCGCCGCCGCAGTGAACGGCATCGGCATCACGGGCGTAGCCCCCAACGTCACAATTGCCGGCATCAAGTCGAGCAATGACGACGGCTTCTTCTTCCCGGAGATGGTCATCTGTTCGTACATGTGGGTCGCCGAGCACGGCATCGACGTCACCAACAACAGCTACTTCGCTGACCCCTGGTTGTTCAATTGCCGCAACGACGCCGAGCAGCGGGCGATCTGGACCGCCGAGCGGAGAGCGATCCGCCACGCCCAGTCGAAAGGCACTGTTGTCGTCGCCTCCGAGGGCAACGAGAGCACCGACTTGTCGCACCCCAGAGTCGACGTGATCAGCCCCGACTTCCCGCCGGGCTCCGCCCAGGAGCGTGAGATCAGCAACGCCTGCGCCGTGGTACCGGTCGAGGTGCCGGGCGTCATCGGTGTCACCGCTACGGGCGACCTCGGACTGAAGTCGTTCTACTCGTCGTATGGCATCTCCACGGCCGATGTCGCCGCACCCGGCGGTGACTCGATCCTGCAGGTCACCCCGGCGGCGCCCAACGGGCGGGTGCTGTCCACCTACCCGGCCGGCCGACCGTGCCTACGTCCCGTCGTCGACCCCAGCGGGGCAACCTACTGCTACCTGCAGGGCACGTCGATGGCCGCCCCGCACGTCGCCGGCGTCGCCGCCCTGATCATCAGCACCACCGGCAAGTCCGGCGGGGCGGTCGAGGCGGCATTGCAGCAAGCCACCAACCCGGTGGCCTGCCCAGACACCTCGATCTACGCCCCGTTCCCACAGAACAGCGGCGAGCCCCAGGAGTGCACCGGCGGAGCCGCTCACAACAGCTTCTACGGTGCCGGCGAGATCGACGCCCTCAAAGCCGTGAGCTGACGACTCAGGCAGCCCCATCACGCTGGTCCCGGCGTGATGGGGCTGCCGAGCCCGCATCAGTCACGACCCGTTTCCTATCGGGCGAGTGCTCAGTTCACTGCACCACGGCTCGCGCCTTTCCAGGCGACGCGCTCAGCCGGGCGGGCGAGGCTGGTATTCGATCGAGACCTCCGCCGACCTAGCCTCTACACCGTTGCCGTTGCTGGCCACGAGGGTCACCTCCATGAGAAGCTCGGTAGCCAGGTCGCTGGGCGGGCAGACCAGGCGCTGGGAATTCCCCGAGAAAGGATCGAGGGTGAACGTGACGTTGCGCACTGCGGGTCGGCCTGGTGGTGTGGTCCCGCTCGACCGCTCCTCATCGGGTGGGCCGCCCAGGGTCCCCTTCTTGTTCTCGGCGAGATCATCGCCCGGTGTGATGCAATCCCATTCCGTCTCGCCCTCCAACTTCACTTGGCTGATCCCGCTCTGATCATCGGCCACGGTGGCCTGGAGGATGATGCGGCGGTTGCGTTGAACGTTGTCGAGCGTCAGGCCTGACGTTGCGTCGACGGGCGGCTCTTTGAAGCCATCTGTGACCCGTTCCACTGTCACCGTCATCTGAAGGAACTCGGGTGGGGTGGTGTCGTTCGGGTCGCCGGTCGGCTGACAGGCGACGAGCCAGAGGCCTGTCGCTGCCAACAGGATTCCGAGATTTCGGGACCGAACACGATGGGCGGGGGGAATTCGGTGCATTCTGGTCGGCTGAGATGCCTGGTGGTACGAATCGACGAGCTACTGATCTCACGTTGTCTATTTGACCTGGGATCGCGTTCCCGAAGTCAACGCGCACTCTCCTGAAGGATTGGTGAGTCGCGCCGGAAGCCCCAAAACGCGCAGTAGATGCCGAGGAAGGCCTCCCAGATGAACTCCGGGGCCACCAGGAGGGCTGGGAGTGCACTGTTGCCACCCCACCCGTCGACGAGTGTGACGATGCTCCCAATCAAGAGGATCGGCCCCCCGATCAGACCGAACCAGGTCATGCCCCTCGGTACGAGACCCGACTTGTACATCAGGCAGCCGAGTAGCAACCCATTCCCAAAGGGGACGATGAATCCCGGGCCGAACAGGGCCGTCCACTCCTTGAGCGACCCGAGCGACACGGCAAGGTCGGCTGCTTCCGGAGAGGTCCGGCGCAGGCTCACCACCCCGAGCACAAAGATGATTCCGGCGGCAATGAAGACGCATTCCATGATTCGCGCAGCGACGTAGCCGATTGCGAGCGCCTTGTCCTGTCGCCGTGCGATCGGGTAGAGGACGACGGCCGTTGCGACGTTGGCGAGGATGAGGGCAAACTCCAGGAGGACCGCCAGGTAGATCTGGTTCTGATTCCCGCTACCGGCGATGTAACCAGCCGGGTCGTCGGTAATCGACTGGAAGAGAAGGGCGGCCGGGATCGAGGTGAGGAACGTGAGAATGAATAGCACCCCGAAAATCCGGGCGCTCCTCTGATCGGCTTCCATCATGTCTCCTGGCGATGTGTGACTCAGCGGATCTCGGTCTGCTCTTGGTCTGAGTCAACTGGGATGCATGACGGGCGTATCCGACCCATCCCCCAGAGCCCCTCGACCCTTACCCGACGGGACTCCGGCATAAACCGACCCGGGTACCGAAGGAGTGACCTCGGCCCAGTCCGGGTGTTGTCAGCGGGAAGTGCGCACGAGAAAGGCCCCCCGTCGGATAGTCCTCCAGGGGGCCTCAGTCTTTCAGATGTCTTGTCAGACCTCTGTCAGCATTCCCGGTTCCTTTGCGGAATCCGGAGGTTGCGGACTAGATCGACTCGACTTCCTCGTTGATCTCGATCCTCGGGGAGCCCACGACACCGGCTTCGGTCATCTTGGCCTTGAGGTTGGGATCATTGATGAATGTCTTCGCCAACTCGAGAGTATCGAAGCCGGCGACAACGGTCACCATGTTGGGGTCGTCAACCGCGCGGTTCACCCGTGCGAATTTTGCTCCTCCGGATGTGGGGGGGGACGTGTCGTACACGCTCTTCCACTTCGCGTAGTCGGTGACTGAATGACGGACAGCAGTGGTAATCATGAGTACCTCCTCATATAGCTGCTTTCTGGATACATACTCTAACACATCTTTGGAGTTCTAAATCTATGACAGAATTCTTAGGCGGTGACTCAGATTTGAGGTAGGTTGGTCGGGAGCTCCAATGCAACTCAGTCTCAAACGAAAAGGTGACTACGCCGTCAGGGCAATGATCTCGGTGGGACGCCACTACGAGACCGGACTGCGTCAGGCCCGTCAGATCTCCACCGAGATGCACATCCCTTACAAGACCTTGACCCTGATCTTGGCCGGACTGGTCGCCGAGGGACTGCTGACGGCTGCCCACGGGCCCCGCGGCGGCTATCGCTTGGCCCGACCCCCCGGCGATATCAGTCTCCTCGATATCGTTGAAGCCGCCGAAGGGCCCGCCATATTCGACCATTGCGTTCTGCGGGATGGCCCATGTGACTGGGAGGAGACCTGTCCCGTTCACGACACCTGGGCGCGTACCCAGGAAGTTCTCATCCGAGAGCTGGCTTCGACTTCCCTGGCGGAAATGGCTGCAACCGACGCTGCCATCGAAGCCGGTTCGTATCAGCCCAAGGCCCCTCCCCATGCCCAACCCACGACTCGACACGGCAACCGCATCTAGCGTCACGTTTCCCTAGTTCATCCGTTTCTCGTACTGAATCAACGTGATATCTGGGAACACCGTCTCGCCGACCCTCGTAAACCCCAGCCTCTCGTAGAAGTGCTGATTGCGAGTGGCAAACGTCGGTGTGTCCAGTGTCCAGACGGTGGCGGGAAAGTTCCGCTCGATGAACCACATCGCCTGGGTGCCGAAACCCTTGTCGTGGTGGGCGGGATCGATGGCGAGGACGTCGAGATGGAAATGCCCCGCACCCTGATCAATGACAGTGATCCCTCCGATGATCTCGCCCTCTAGTAGAGACCTTGTGGCACTCGCCTCGGGCGATCTTGGCAAGCATCTCAGCGATCGAGTCGTAGCCGGGAGGGCCGCCGATCGGGACCCCTGGATGGAGGCGCGCATCATCGTGAAATGCGGCGATCTGCACTTCGACCAGATCCTCGGCATCGGCGGGAGTCGCTGGCTCGAAGTCGATATTCATCTGAGACATCTCGATGGGCACGGTCAGCCGACGCGTGGCTGACTCTTCGCTGCCTCGTTCGCGGTCACCAGGCTGCCCAGCAGATACCAGGTCTCCATCTCGCCCATGCCTTTGACCGCGATCGTGCCGCGCTGCTCTAGCTCGAACTCGTCCTTCAGCAACTCGTAGGTGTGCCGAGTGACCTGGATCCGACCTGGCATGCCCGCGGACTCCATCCGTGAGGCGATGTTCACCGCATCGCCCCAGAGGTCGTAGAGGAACTTGCGCCGCCCGATGACCCCGGCCACGACCGGCCCCGAGTTGATCCCGATCCGCAGCTGGAGGTCGAGGTCGCCGCAAAGCGCCGCCGGGCGACTGCCGACTCGACCATGTCCAGCGCCAGCAGGGCGATTGCCCGGGCGTGGTCCGGCCTCCGGATCGGGACGCCCGCGGCCACCATGTAGGCATCGCCGATGGTTTTGATCTTCTCGAGGCCGTGCCGCTCGGTGAGGGTGTCGAAGTGGCTAAACAGTCGATCGAGCAGCTCGACCACCTCGGCGGCGGGTAGGTCCTTCGAGCGCACGGTGAAGTCGACGACATCCGCGAATAGGACCGAAGCGGCCTTGTACTGGTCGGCGATGGTGCCGGACTCGCCCTTGAGGCGCTCGGCGATCGAGGCCGGGAGGATGTTCAGAAGCAAGCCCTCGGAACGCTGCTGCTCCGAGCGGAGGGCCGTCAACGCTTCCTCGCGCTGCCTCGCGAACAGCGCGAGCAGGGTGAAGAAGATCGTCCCGCCGACGACGACGTTGAGAGCCAGCAACATGCCGGAAAACCACTCGGGCAGGGGGGACGGAATATCAAGCGCGATTCCGATGAGCCCCGACGCAAGGAAAACAGTGACGAAGGCTATGAACCACCGGACGCCGGCGCGCACACCATCGAAGACCAGTGCGCCGAGTGGGGCGAGGATGCCCCAGATGCCCGGCGAGCCGCCGGGGAGGAATCCGCCGAGGGCGATCATCGACAGCGTCGGCGCCAGCAGGATGTCCCAGAGCTGGATGTTCAGGAACAGGCGGTAGTTGCCGTTTCGGGCGAAGAGTGCGATGGACACTATGGAAATCGCCGCATAGAGCAACGCCACCGAGCCCGACCAGGCACCGAAGGCGAGGTACAGGCCGGCCCACAGGAACGAGATCGGCAGGATGAGGACGGAGATCAGGACGAGCAGCGACTTGCGGTGGCGCGTCTCGTCGTCATCGGCTGGGTCGGCGCCGACCTTCGCAAGCCGGTCTCTTGCGCGGTGGAGTAGGCCCCGAAGGCGCGTCACGGCGCGAGGTTAGGCGCGCCGCCTAGTGCGACATCCGTCCCAACTGCAGTCGTTCTTACACGTCCCGTTTTCTTAGGAGCCCGGTTGGGAACCCAAGACAAACGCCGCCTACTACCAGCAAGTCACGTATTCCGGATGAGGAGGCGCGTGCGCGAGGTACGCAGATCACACCGGGGTTCGATCACTGGTCGCGATGATCGACGTCTATGTCCTTGTGGACGTATTCGGTGTGCTCCTCCTTCTTGGTAGCAGTGTTCGACACCAAGGTCAGGATCAGACCCAGAGCACCGACGACCATCAGAATGATCCCGATCGTGTTCAGGTTGAACCCTTCCGCATCCACTGACACCGCGAACGCCAAGACAGCGCCCACCGCGATAAGGAACAGCGACCCTCCGAAACCTGCGTTTCTGCTCATTTATTCGTCTCCTTCGCTAGCCCACACTCAGAACGAGACACGCGGTCCACGTGCCGCATCGGCGTGATCGCAGGTCCTACCCGCGGCGGATCGGGTCGAAACTCACGACTCGCGCGGCCGGCACAGTCGCACGAATGTCACCAGGGTCTGAGGGCGTTCGTGCACGTTCCGTACACTTTCCGCCGTGCCCGCCACCCGGTACGCCAAGAGCGGTGACGTCAATATCGCCTATAAGGTCACCCGCCGTCGGATCAGCGGTCGACCATTCGCTGGGCCCCCTCGGAGTAGCGCTGCCCCTGGATATTGATCCCTTCCAGAGCCTGCTCGATATCGCCCAAGTCATCGGCGGTGAGCTCCACCTCGATCGCTCCGAGGTTCTCTTCCAGGCGGTGGAGCTTGGTGGTGCCGGGGATGGGGACGATCCAGGGCTTGCGACTCAGCAGCCAGGAGAGGGCGACTTGGGCCGGGGTGATCCGCTTCTGGTCCGCGATCCGCTTCACCAGGTCGACCAGGTCCTGGTTCGCCTTTCGGTTCTCGGGGTCGAAGCGGGGGACGGTGTTGCGGAAGTCGGAGTCCACGAAGGTCGTGTTCTCATCGATGCTGCCGGTGAGAAAGCCCCTCCCCAAGGGGCTGAACGGGACGAAACCGATTCCCAGCTCATCGAGAACCGGGAGGATCTCCTCCTCGGGCTCCCGCCACCACAGCGAATACTCGCTTTGGAGGGCCGTGACGGGCTGGACGGAGTGAGCCCGGCGAATCGTCTCCACGCCCGCCTCTGAGAGCCCGAAATGCCTCACCTTCCCTGCGGCGATGAGCTCTTTCACCGTGCCGGCGACATCCTCGATCGAGACGTCGGGATCGACCCGGTGCTGGTAGTAGAGGTCGATGTGGTCGGTCCGGAGCCGGCGGAGGGAGTCCTCGGTCATCTCCCGGATGTGATCGGGGCGGCTGTTCAACCCCTGTGACTCTCCCTCCACGAAGTTGAAGCCGAACTTCGTGGCGATCACCACCTCGTCACGGAACGGGGCGAGAGCCTCGCCGACGACGTCCTCGTTGGTGAACGGGCCGTAGACCTGGGCGGTGTCGAAGAGGGTGACGCCCCGCTCCACCGCAGCACGGATGACGTCGATTGCGTGGTCCCGGTCGGATGGCACCCCATAACCGGTGCTGAGCCCCATGCACCCGTAGCCGAGAGCCGAGACCTCGAGACCGCTCTTCCCTAGCTGTCGTGTTCTCATGTGACCCTCCTCAACTGGTCATCGCCCCGACTGACTTCCTGGCGACGTCGAAACCGAATAGCGGTTTGGGAACCTGCTCTGAATCGGGCGCTTCTTGAAGCTGACACTACGGATGCCCTGATCCATGAGGTCACGGGCCGGCGTCGATGATTTCACGAACTTCGTCCTGCTCCGGCGGGGCTCGAAGGTGGTGAGGACCCATGTCGCGCCGGCTGCCACCCACGGATCCGGGTCAGCACCCGGCGGGATCTCCACGATCAGATCGAATGGTTCATTCTTCCCGGCACGCTCCAGTCGTGCTTCCTCGGCGAGTTGGGCAAACTCATCGGGTCCCGGAAGGTCGATCGGGAACAGCCCGTCCCATCGGAGGGCACGCCGTATCGGCGGCCGGTGGGGCCAGTTGGCGGCAACCCAGATCGGGATTCGTGGCTGTTGGACTGGAGGCGGCTGGAATCCTCCATCCCAGTATCCGGTGAGCCGTTCGAGCCCACGATCCAAGAGACGGGCGCGTGCGCGGGGATCGACTTCGTCTCCAAAGGGCTCGAAGTCGTCGACGTTCCCCAGACCGACACCCATCGTCAGGCGTCCACGGCTCAAGCGGTCGAGGGTGACGGTTTCCCGCGCCACTTTCTGGATGCGTCTTCGCGGGAGGGGAGTGACCATCGGACCCAGACGGATCGACTTTGTGGCGACTGCCATTGCGCTGAGCATCACCCAGACATCGGCGACAGGGCGATTTCGAGGTGGAAAATGGATGCGGTCCCAGAGGAACATGGCATCCCAGCCCCGAGCTTCGGCGAGGGCTGCGAGGTCTGTCATCACGTGAGGGTCGGCTAGATCGTCGAAGGGGGCGAGGTACAGGCCTCGTCGAATGGTGCGCTGATTCGGTTGTTGGTTTCATTGCGGCCTGCGTGGTCCTCGACGCTGAGCTGTGACGATCCATACCCGTGAATCCGAGGTCGGTCAGCCCGGATCGGTCGCCGTGATTCCGAGCGCGCTCTCCCCAGCGACGCGCGCCTCCCAGATCTGGCCGCGATGTTCCGCTTCGTGCTGGGCAAGATGTTCGATCACCCACTCCGGAGTGACCTGGTCGTTCCCGCTGGGCCGCAGGGTTCGGAAGTCCTCCAACGACATCCCCGTCATCACATCGATCAACGCCTCGCGGATGACCGCCAACCGCTCCAGATGCACCTCCAGTGGCTCGCCGCTGACCAGGGGATAGCTCCGGTCCTCCATGAGGGTCGGGTAGGGCAGATGCTCCGCGATCTCAGGCGGGCATTCGGGAATGCGCCGCATTTCATCGTCTTTCCCGCCCAGGATGTCGATGTAGAGCCAGTCGACCTCGATCACCGCAATGTGATAGAGGAGGGTGGCGACGCTGTAACGATGTCCCGGCGGGTCCCAGTCCAGTATCTCCTGGCTGATCCCCTCGACATACTTCAAGGTCCGATCTCGGGTCTCCTGCAGGGTCCACAGCGAGGTTCCGATCTCGGGCGGGCAACCCGCGAAGGGCTCGACGATCCCGAGTCGGGAGGCGGGCGTTTCCATCGTGCTGACGCTAACCAAGCCACTCGTGGTGCTGTGGATACCCTGCGCCGATGGCAGTCGCCAGAACTCGGAAAGCTCGGGCAGCCCGTCGGCGCAAGCGCCGGATGGATCGGGTCGAACACGATCTCAGTGACGTCCAGTGGAACGACCTGAAAGCGGCCTGGGGTGGCTGCGCCTACTGCGGCGCGGCCGACAAGCCGTTGCAGCGTGACAATGTGTTGGCGATCTCTCGTGGCGGCCGATACACGTTGGACAACATCGTCCCGGCGTGCCGCTCCTGCAATGCGAGCAAAGGAAACGAGGAGGTCACCCATTGGATGCGGCGGAGGCGACTCGACGAGGGATCCTTCCTGTTGCGCCATCTCGAGATTTCGACGGCGCTGGTCGCGCAGTTCGATGAGGTGACAGTCGAAGTCGCTGACGTCGACACGGGCCCGTAGCCGTGAGGGCAGTCGTCTACGACGAGTACGGCCCGCCCGACGTGCTCCGCCTCGAGGAGGTCCCGACCCCGACCCCAGGCCCGGGCCAGGTCCTGGTCGAAGTGGTAGCGACCTCGGTCAACCTCTCCGACTGGGAGGGTCTGCGCGGGTCCCCGGCCTATGCGCGAGTCGGAGGGTTTCGCGCCCCGAGACGGCGGATTCTGGGCTCGGACATCGCGGGACGAGTGGTGGCGGTGGGCCCGGACGTCACCCGGTTCCGCGGTGGCGAGGAGGTCTACGGCGACAACCTCGCTCTGATGGGCGGGTTCGCCGAGTACGCGTTGGCATCGGAGAAGGCTCTGGCCCTCAAGCCCCCGGCGCTGAGCTTCGTCGAGGCCTCGACCATCCCCCAGGCGGGACCGATCGCATTGCAGGGAACCGCCGAGATCGTTCCCGGGCAACGGGTGCTGATCAACGGCGCGGGCGGCGGCTCGGGTTCGTTCGCCATCCAGCTCGCCAAGCGCGCCGGGGCCCATGTCACCGGTGTCGACAACGCGAGCAAGCTGGAGCACATGCAGGCGCTGGGCGCCGACGAAGTGATCGACTATCACAGTCAGGACTGGACCAGGCTGGAGCCATTCGACCGGGTCCTGGACCTCGTCGCTCACCGTTCGGTGTTCGCCTATCGGAGGTCACTGGCCCCGGGTGGCCGCTATCGATGTGTCGGAGGCTCGGTGCGGGCGCTGCTTCGGGTGGTCACCGCGGGGGCGATCCTGGGTCGGCTCACCGGACGCCGGATCGGGCTCCTCATCGTGAAGCCAGGTCCGGATCATTTCCAGCCCTTCGCCGATCTCTGCATCTCGGGAGCGATCCGAATCCCCATCGACCGCACCTTCGCCCTCGATGCTGTGCCCCAGGCCCTGGCCCACGTCGGCGAGGGCAGGGCCCTGGGCAAGGTGGTGGTTGAGATTCAGCGCCCGACAGGCAGCCACCCCGGTTCGGGATCGCCAAACATCTCCAGCAAGTAGTCACGCGAAGCCTCCACCGCCCGGCGCGGAGTGTCGAGGGACGCCTTGAGCTTGAAGTCTTCCTTGAGCACCTCGCCGTCTACGAGGACGGTCTTCACGTTGGAGATGTCCGCGGCGCAGACGACAGCACCCACCGGGTCGATGATCGGCGCCACGTTCACCGCCGACCCGTCGATGATCACCACGTCCGCCTTCTTCCCCGGTGTCAGTGACCCGGTGCGATCGGCGATCCCGGCCACCTCGGCACCGCCGATAGTGGCCCAGGCCAGCGCCTCCCGGGCGGTGATCAGACCGGGCGACGCCTCCAGGCCATCGAGATCGTCGTCCCAGGCTGCCTGATGCTTGCGCCCCCGCTCCGACCCGAAGACCGCGTGCATCTGGGTGAACACCGGGAAGCGCACGGTCTGATCGCCGACGAGATCTACGAGGTCGTCGAAGGGTCCTGACGTCGGGCCTGTAGGACGGGCCCGACAACCTCGCGGTGTGATCAAATCGCACTTCCTGGCTTTTGCACCTTGGCGGACTGCAATGCCCCAGCCACCCTGGCTAGGAGGTGCTTGCCGAGAGAGCCGCCTGCGACCTCATCGACGCTCGGATCAAGAGTCTGTTCGGCTAGGCGGGCTCTGAGACAAGGCTCGCGGCCGCCGGCGTCGGCTCAGTGATCAGTTCGAGCAGTTCGGTGTTCAACCGGTAGAACATCCCGGTGGCGATCGAACCCTGGCCGTGCTGACGATTGAGGTCCTTGAGGAGACCCAGCCACTGGGCGCATGCTTGCGACGGTGTCACGGATTCCGACTTGAGCGACTCCCTCACCTCCAGGACACGCCGTTCCATGTCGGTCAATTCATCCTTGTTGGATGACGGTACGGGGGCACGTCGCCTCGGTGTCACCACACTCAGGCGTCGGTGCTCCTTGATTCCTAGTGCGGCGGCAAATCGGGGCGAGTCCCCGACGATCAGCACTACCTCCTCGCCATCGATCTTCACGTGGAAGCCGTCGGCCCTGCTCACCACATCGAGGTCCTCCAACGGCAGGACAGCCACGTTCCTGTCGCCGGAGGTCACGATCATCCGCTCCCCTTGGATGTCGATCTCCACCCCAAGAGGGAGTCTGGCCCGGCCTGGCAGGTGAAGCCTTGCGCTGAACGTCGACATCGTCCCTCCATCTCGTGTTGGCCGATCGGCACGGGTGATCATGTCACTCGTGTAATCGTCGAACCCGACACCGGAGTTACGACGATTTTCTTGGAACGCGAGAGAGGGGCAGCCAATGGCTGCCCCTCTCTTCTGGCTCCGTTTGGTTGGAGGTCTGTTACTACTCGTCGTTACCCGGAGCGGACCTTCCTGGGTTGTCGGGCTTGCCTGCGTGGTCGGGGCGGCCGTTGTCCTCAGGCTTGCCGGCGTGATCCGGTTTCCCGCCACCTTCGGGTTTGTCGGCATGGTCGGGTCTGCCGTTCCCCTGAGCCTCAGCCTCAGTGACGTCACTCTTCTTTTTCCCGTGCTCGCAGTCGGCTTCTATCGACTCGAAGTCGATCTCACCGGTCTCGCCGCCCGCGATCGGCGCGTAGCCGGGGTCGCCCTCCGGTCCGACCTGCTGGTCGCCCTTGCCTAGTTCGGACTGGGCGATGGATCGGACCACGCATCCCCGGCTCGAGCCTTCGTAGAGCCTGTTGAACAACTTCATGAACATGCCGTGGTTGACCTGGCCTGCCGGCCCGGTCACGTCGCCACCGCTCAGGCCGCATTCGCCGTCGGCACCGGTGTACGGCGCCGGGGCGCCGGCAGGCTCAAGACCTTCGGCCAGCTGGTCTGCGGGGCGGTCGGGGAAGGTGACAACTCCCACTTCGTTTTCGAGGTTGTCCACCGGAATCGACCCCTCATCGGTGGGCGCTCCGTAGGTGACTGTGAATGTCCCCTCTTCCAGGCTGCAGTCGAAGAGCCCGTCCAGTGCGCTGAGATTCCAGCCAAGGAAGTGATGAAGAATGTCGTATCCGAAGTTGAACAGCGTCTCCTCGGCTTGTTCGGCCTCGGAGTCCTCGAGCTCGGGGACATCCTCCTGTGCCCAGGCCACCCCGGAGCCGATCAGCAGTCCGAGCAAGACGAGGCAGGTGAGCCCGAGCTTCCTGAGTCTCCGCATTGAAATCCCTCCATGTTGTGAGGCCCTACGCAGTAATCGACCGGAGATACGGTTGGGTTACGCACCGCCCTCAGCAGGATCTGGTGTACGCATTTCCCCGAGGGGAATAAACCGGGGTGAGGATGAGCCGAATAGCGCTAAGGACTCCGGGATGCTGCCGATAACTGATGAGAGTCACTTCCTCATGACGAAGCTGTCGATACGGACCGGGCGGAACTGAACCTTGCCACTGGGTGCCAACTTCGAGCCTGCACTGGGCGCGGCCAAATCAGGCGCCGAGTGGGCGTGGGCCTTGCTGTATCGTGACCTCGCGGGCCCGGTGACCGGATACCTCGCGAGCCGTGGTGCCCCCGAGCCCGAGGACCTGGCAGCCGAGACCTTCCTACAGGTCGCTCGCAACATCCAGAACTTCGACGGTGGAGAGGAGGCGTTTCGCTCCTGGGTGTTCGTGATCGCACATCGCCGGCTCATCGACGTCCGTCGCAAGCGGGGGCGATCACCGGAGTTGATGCCGCTAACCGACGATGACCGCTCAGGGGGAAACGTGGAAGGCGAAGCGCTCGATCGGCTGGCGACCGACGACCTGAGACGTGCCCTCGAAGTCCTCACCGAGGATCAGCGTGATGTCCTATCGCTGCGCGTCATTGGGAATCTGACCCTGGAAGAGACTGCGGAGGTAATGGGTAAGCGGGTTGGGGCTGTAAAGGCCCTGCAGCGCAGAGGTCTGATCGCCCTCCGTGAGCATCTCGAGCAGGACCGGGTATCCCTATGAGCCGGCACGACGATTACGAGGCGGAGATGGCACTGGCGACCCTGTCTGATCTCGAAATGGAGCGGCTGCTCTCCGGGACGACACCGGAGAACGACGAAGCAGCCCAGCTTGTCGCGCTCCTGGATCTGATCCGTGCCGAAGGTGATCGATCCCCGTCCGAAGGCGCGGTGGTCCGGGTGGCAAGCCAAGCGGCGAGCCTTACCCGAGCGGCGCCCACGGTCGGGGTTCCGACCCGGCCGTCGGGACGAATTGCGGTCTGGAGAATGCGTCCGCAGATCGCGGTCGTTGCCGGGGCAATCGTCGTGTTCGGTGCCTTCTCGGGAGTTGCCGTGGCCGCCGACGGTGCGATACCCGGTGATGTCCTCTACGGGATCGACCGGGCCCTGGAGAAGATCGGGATCGGGGCTGGAGCAGCCGAAGAGCGGTTGGAGGAGGCCAGAAGACTCCTTTCTGAGGGCAAGTCCAGCGACGCCCTACGGCATGCCACCGAGGTGCTCACCGAAGACGAGGATGGGCCCGCCGCAGGCGACGCCCGTGCCGCATTGGAGGATGCCGCCGTGACCGTCGAGGATGATGATCAGCCAACTAGGACTCCGGCCCGGGAAGATGTCGAGGTTCTCCTCGACTACATCCGGGCGAATCACGGGAACGACGTCGGGGCAGACGGGAAGGAGTTCGGACAGGGCGTGGCCGACCTGGCACATGACATCAACCCAGGAGGCAATGGCGGGCCTCCCTCCTCCAACCCAGGGCAGGGCAACGACAGCGGCAATGGCAGTGACCAGTCCCAGGTCGATGAGGACCAGGTCCGTGAGGACCAGGTCCGTGAGAACCAGGGCGGCGGCAACCGCGGCGCCAATGGCGACGAGGGGTCAACAGGCGTCGACCAGGCTCCGGGCAAGTCAGAGACGGCACCCGGCCGGGACAGCGACTCCTAGCCGAATCGCAACCGTCAGAAGGCGTCACCCCGCGGAGTAGGAGGGGTCTTCGCCAGAAGCCACCTAGCCCGACACGCCCTCTCCCGACTCGACCACCGTTTCGAGCACGATCGCCTGTGTGGGGCAGGCCGCAGCCACCTCCCTGAGGATGTCGTCGTCGATAGTGGTCACATCGAGGAGTTCCGGCTTCTGGAAGTCGCCCTGTCTCCATTGGAAGGCCGAGGGGGCGAGAACTATGCAGCTGCCGGCTCCGATGCAGCGCCGCCGGTCGATGATCACCCTCACTGCCATGTGACACCGGACTTGATCGCATACTCGATGGCCTCGGTCTCCGACGCCACCCCCAATTTCGACAGCAACTCCTCGATGTCGTCCCCGCCACCCTGTCCCACCGTGCCTGATGCCAGTTCCCGGAGCAGTCCGAGCTCGTCCTCACCCAACACGATCTGTTCCTCAGGCTGACTCGTCAGCGACGGCTCGAAGCCCACGATCTGAGCAAGTTCGCGATGGGTCGGAAGCCCGAACCATTTGGCCTTGAGGTCGGGGTCGGCGATCGACATGTCGATGAAGCCAAACCCGGCGAGGATCTCGGCGCTGAGCGCCGCGGCCTCCGGTTCGTCGCCCAAGATCAGGACGCGCCCGGCCACCCAAAGCACATGGACGTATTGGGCGAGGAACGTCTCTCCGTCGAGCTCGAGGCCGGCCCGGGCCTCGTCGGCGGCCGTTTCCCCGTCACCTTCGGCCGCTGCCACCAATGCCAGGGCGGCATGGGCGTCGGCCTCCCATGGCAGCTGGCCGGTCAAGGGCCGGATCGCCTGTAGCGCCTCGGCTGCGGTTTCCTTTGCCTTCGTCATCGCCGACCCGTCACCCTTCACGACACCGATTCGGGCGGCTTCGAAGGCCAGGGTGGAAAGGGCCTCACATCGTGCACCGAGGTTCTTCTGACCCGCCAGCTCCGCCGCCCTCTCGAAGTGAGCCACCATCGATTCCAGGTCGTCACGGGCCGCGGCGTGAGCCCCCCGCCACATCTCGAGACGGCGGGCCATCGAGGTGCTGGCCACCGACACTGCGGCGGACGCGGCACGGTCGAGCCACGCCCCGCACTGGGCTTCGTCACCGATGGACAGATAGGTCATCGCCATCCCACCAGCGGCGAGAGACTCCAGCCAACGGTCGCCGAGGGCCCGGGCCGCGTCGAACGTCTCCCGCCCCCGCTCCAGGGCCAGACCCGGCTGGAGGTTGCCCCGGGCGAAGGTGTGGATGCTGTACAGCATGAGGGCGTCGTCGATTGCCCGCTGACTCTCGGTGACTTCGCCCTTCTTGCTGTGATGGAGGGCCCTGATGTGCTCCATCCGACCGGCCATACCGGTGGCGGTCGGATCGGCGACATGGCCGTATGCCATCGAGATCAGCGCGGACATCGAGCCTCGCTTGTCCCCGATCTCCTCGTAGATGCGGAACGCCTCTTCGGCGAGCTCTTTCATCTTGGCGAACATCGCCGGCGCCTCGAAGAGGATCTCGATGCGGGAGGATCCTCCCTCCAGAGCAGCTCCCGCCACATGGTTGACGCGCCCGAACTCGATCACGGCCAGCTCGCGAAGAGAGTCGGCTTCTCCGGACCTGTCCCCGATGTCACGGGCGATTGACAGTGCGCGCTCGTATGCCGATTCCGCAGCGTCGAGGTCGACACCGTCGAGTGGGTAGTAGCCCTCTCCGATCGGTGCCTTGGTCCTGGCCTGTCCCAGTTCGAGGCAGGCGGCGAGCTCCAGAGCGCGGTCGCCGGATTCCTCCGCTCCGTGACACACGCCAAGGGCGAGATCGGCCGCCAGCTCGAAGTCCTGGCTGGCCCGGGCGGCTGAGGCCTTTCTCAACCTCACCTCGGCATCGAGAGCAGGGGAGGGGACGGCCGCACTCAGCGCAGTCATCTCGGCGAGGTTGGCGAGGCGCTCCATCCCGCGGTCGAGAACCTGGAGGGCATCGTCTTTCACCCGGAGCATCTCGATGCGGTCTTCGGGGCGAGAGGCGGCGGTGAGCGTTGCATCGATCAGGCGAATTGCCTCCTCAGGAGCGGAGATCGCCAACGACGACCTGGCTGCCTGCAGCGCCGTCGCCACCGCCAGCTCCTGATCGCCGGCCTGAAGAGCGTGGTGTGCCAGCATCGACAGGTTCTCGGTGCCACCCTCGGCGGCCATGGATTCGGCAATGGCCCCGTGGATGGCACGTCTTCGCTGTCTCGAGATAGAACTCAGCAATGATGCCCGGATCTGGTCGTGGGAGAAGGAGAAGTCGTAGGGGGAGTCGGCCGGCTCCTCGACGATGAGACCGAGATCGACTGCTTTCTGCAGTTCTTCGCCAAGCTTCCACTCGGCCTTTTCCGGCTCGCCCTCGACTCGGGCAAGAACCCGGGCCAGGTCGGCGAGACCGAAGTGTCGACCGAGGACCCCGGCGTCTGAAAGCAGGTCCCGGCACTCCTTGTCCAACTGAGCCAGGCGGCGCTCGATCAAAGACTGAATCGAGGAAGGCACCGCCGGTCCGCTCAGCTTGGTCATCGTCCAGGTTCCGTCGATGAGCTGGAGGGCTTCTGCCTCCCGATAGGCCCGGGCCAACTCCTCGATGAAGAATGGAACCCCTTCGGAGCGGGCGTGGAAGCTGGCAACCGTCGCCTCATCCACCGGAGCCCCGAGTAGGTTCTCGAGCAGCTCGCCGGTCTCCAGCCGGCTCAGCCGCTGCAGCCTCAGCACCTGAGTCACCCGCATCCGATCGAGATCTGCGATCAGCTTGCCGGCGCCTCCGGATGCCGAGTCGGAGTACGGGCGGAGGCTGATCAGCAAGAAGATCGGACCGGTGGCCAGGGTCCGCACCAGATATCTGATCAGCTGGATGCTGTCGTCGTCGGCCCACTGCACGTCATCGAAGAGCAAAGCGAGCGGGCGCTCCCTGGTCAGGGCGAGGAAAGCAGAGGCGACTTCGTCGAAGGTCCGCAACATCTGCTCTTGCGGGGACAGACCTTCAACCCGGGGACTCCTTCCTCCGACCGCCTCCTGGGCACGGTCCAGCTGCTCGAGTGCCACTGCCTGCTGGGCGATGGAAGCGGTTCGTGGTGAGTTGAGCAGTGAGCGGAAGAGAAGGAAGGGCCCCCTCAATTCCTCGTCGGCGCTGACGTCGAGCACCCAATACGGGGTCTCCATCCTGGAAGCGAGATCGGCGGTGGCGTCGAGCATGCGGGTCTTGCCGATGCCGGCTTCCCCTTCGAGAACGACTGCCCGAAGCCCGGTCGCGGTGCCCCTGATCTGCTCTTCGATGACCTTCAGCTCGCGGGTCCTGCCGATGACAGGGCCCGATGCCCGCGGCGATTCGAGGTCGAAGGCAGCTGCCGATGCGGCACGGGCCTCCCTGGTGACCCGCCCCTCGGCTGCTTCCTTGTCCCTCCACAGGACTTCGTACAGTCGCCATCTCTCCGGGAAGCCTTTGAGCCAGAACATCCCCCGGTCGACGATCTTGGTGTCTGCGAGCGAGCCGGCCAGATCCTGCACGACCTGGGAGGCGAGAATCTGGCCGCCCTGCGCTTTGTTGGCGATCCTGGACGCGGCGTGCACTGCGGTCCCATGGACCTCCCCTCCGGATTGGGTCACGTCCCCGCTGTTCAGGCCGATTCGAATCGAGAGCGGCTTTTCCGGGTTGGACTCGTTGTGTTCCTGGATCGCTCTCTGAATCGAGGTCGCGGCCTCGATGGCGCGATTGGCCGAGCTGAAAAGCGCCATGAACCCATCCCCCAAGGACTTGGTCTCCATGGCCCCGGCGACGTCCAACCGGGAGCGCACCAGGTCGTCGTGGATGCGGATCAGCTCATTGGCGGTGGCGTCGCCGACCCTGACACGCAGGTCAGTAGAACCTTCGAGATCCGTGAACAGGATCGTGAGGGTTCCCTGCAGGCTCGGAGTCTCGACCTCACTCAATCCCGGCTCCCCATCTTCCTTCACGCTACTTGCGGGCGGTTGCAGTGCATCATCCAAGTGGAGGGAAAGCTCCAGTGCGTCCGGCACCTAGGGTCGGGGGATGGCGGAGAGCACCGTCGCAAAGTCGAGCGGGATTCGCACCGCAGAGATCATCGCGGCGATGTCGATGACGACCGACCTGGCCATGGGTTTTCCATTGGAACATGGTTTGCGAAGCGCCGTGATCGCCGTCCGCTTGTGCGATCGCCTCGACGCCGACCCGGAGATCGCATCCCAGGCGTACTTCCTGAGCCTTCTCTTCTATGTCGGATGCAATGCCCCGGCCGACGTGGGCTGGGAGGTGTTTGGCGACGACGACTCGCTGGCGACCTACGGCACTCCCTTCCGATTTGGCACCAGGGCACAGATGCTCAGGGGAATCACGCGGGCGGTCGCACCCCCGACCAACCCGCTGCATCTCCGTGCCTGGCGCATCGCCCACCACCTGCCGGCGTTGACGATCGGGTATCCGAGCGTGGTCGTCGCCACCTGCGAGGTCGCTCGCATGCTGGCCGACGAGCTCGGCCTGGGCACTCCCATCTCGAACCTCTTTGCGTTCGAGGCTGCACGTTGGGATGGCAAGGGCTGGCCGGGCGGGGTCGCAGGACGTGAGATTCCCTTCGCAGTTCGCATCGCGCATGTCGCCCGCGACGCCGCGGTCCAGCTCATGCTGGGCGACCCGGAGTTCGTTGCCGATGTGATCGGTCAGCGCGCGGCCAATGCCTTCGACCCGATCGTCGCCAAAGCGTTGGCCCGGGTGGCGCCCGAGATCCTCGACTTCGATTCGGAGCTCACACTCTGGGATCTCACGCTGCACTCCGAGCCCAAACCCTGGTTCGCCCTCGACGGAGATGCGATCGACCGGGCGTTGGCCGCGATGGGTCATTTCGCCGACATGGCTATTCCTGAATTCGCCGGGCACTCCTCCGGGGTGGCGACAACGTGCATGGCCGCGGCCCAGATTCTCTCACTCGATCCCGGGGACGCTGTGACCCTCCGTCGGGCGGCGCTGGTGCACGACCTGGGACGTGCGGCGGTTCCAGTCCGCATCTGGGGCAAGAGAGGATCGTTGAGCCTGGACGATTGGGAGCGAGTGAGGCTGCATGCCTATCACACCGAGCGAATCCTCACCCAGTCCTCATTTCTCTCCGATCTGATCCCCGCAGTCGGTTCACATCATGAGCGGGTCGACGGCTCGGGTTATCACCGGGGTGTCGGGGCGCCCGCGCTCCCGCCATCCGCCCGTCTCCTTGCGGTCGCCGACGCCTTTCAGGCCATGACCGAGCCAAGACCGCACCGGCCTGCCCTCACTCGAAAAGCGGCGGCGGAGGTCCTCGCTGAGGAGGCGAACGCGGGGCGGCTCGACCCGGAGGCGGTGGCCGCCGTCTTGGAGGGTGCCGGTCATCGCCCAGCTTCAGTGGCCTGGCCCGCCGGGCTGACCGAGCGCGAAGTCCAGGTGGTGAGACTCATCGCGAATGGCCTGCAGACCAAGCAAATCGCTCGCGTTCTCGACATCTCGCACAAGACCGTCGACTTCCACATCCAGAGCGCCTATCGCAAGATGGGTGTGTCCACTCGGGCCGGGGCCATCCTGTTCGCCATGCAACACGGTCTAACCACCTGGGAGAACTCCCGATAGGCGAGGATCGCGGTTTCTCATACCTTGGTCTCAAGACCGACATGAGTGAACATTTCGAAACAGTCGTCATCGGTGGCGGGCAAGCGGGTCTGGCCGTCGGCTATCACCTGCACCTTCACGGCCTGCCCTTCTTGATCATGGACGAGAACGCCCGGATCGGAGATGTATGGAGGAAGAGGTGGGACTCCCTCCGACTGTTCACCCCTGCCTCCTACAGCGGGCTGCCGGGCATGCCCTTCCCCGGCCCACGATCTGCCTACCCGACCAAAGATGAGACCGCGGACTATCTGGAGGCCTACGTCGAACGGTTCGGGCTATCGGTTCGAACCGGGGTCAGGGTGGGCCGCGTGTCTGACGGCGACGGTGGGTTTCGGGTGGAGTTCGGTGATGACCACCTCCACGCAGACAATGTCGTGGTGGCGACCGGCGCCTATCAGCACCAGCGCATCCCGTCATTCTCGTCCCAGCTCGACGACGACATCGTCCAGCTCGCCTCGAGCGAGTACCGCAATCGCGATCAGCTGCGTGAAGGTGGGGTCCTGGTCGTCGGAGCCGGCAATTCGGGTGCCGAGATCGCCTTGGATATCGCCGCTCATCACCGGGTTTGGCTGTCGGGCCCGGATACCGGCCAAGAGCCCACACGGGCCGGGACCTTCCCCGACCGATTGTTGACACCGCTCTTGTGGTTGGCTGCGACCCGCTTGACTGTGGGAACCCGGCCGGGACGGAAGCTACGTGACCGTTTCATGGATCCTCCCCGTGGCATCCCACTGGGGCGGGTGCGACGCAAGGACATTGCCGCCGCCGGGATCGAACGGATGCCCCGGACCGTGGGAGTGAACGATGGGCACCCCGTGCTCGAGGATGGCAGGGTGCTCGAAGTCTCGAACGTCATCTGGTGTACCGGATTCAGCTGGGATTACTCCTGGATCGACCTCTCGATTGCCACTCACAACGGCGCTCCGGTCCACAATCGGGGAATCGTCGAGTCGGCTCCAGGTTTGTATTTCATTGGGCTTCGCTTCCTGTACTCGCTTAGCTCGGCACTCCTGGGCGGAGTGGGACGGGACGCCGAGTACATCGTCGAGCACATCGTTTCCAGACCGCAGGGCGGAAGGAAGGAATTGCGTGGCCAGAAAGCGGAGCGGTGATGGTCACCCGCTGACATCGTCCGGGGAAGCGCGAGAGAACGAGCGCAAACGTCGCGTCTACGCCAAGGAAGCCCCCAGCTATGACGAGGAGATGGACTTCTTCGAGAAGCGGATCACCGGGACAGAGCACCGCGGCTGGGCATGCTCACGGGCGATGGGAGCCACGCTCGAGGTAGCTATTGGCACCGGGCTCAACCTTGCCCACTATCCGGCCGGCCTCCATCTGACAGGAATCGACCTGAGCCCCGAGATGCTGGCCCTGGCCGGCGCCCGCGCGCAGCAGGCGGGTCGCGAGGTGGAGTTGCTCGAGGCTGACGCGCAGAACCTGCCTTTTCCCGACGAGTGCTTCGACACCGTGCTGTGCACCTACGCCCTGTGCAGTGTTCCCGATGATGCCCGCGTAGTGAGTGAGATGGGACGTGTACTCAAGCCCGATGGCCGACTGATCCTGCTGGACCATGTCCGCAGCACGTTCCTGCCTTTCTATTGGCTGCAGTGGTTGTACGAATTCATCCCGAGCCGGACCAAGGGCGAGTACATGACCCGACGACCAGCTCAACATCTCATGGCGACGGATTTCGAGATCGTGGACCATGGCCGTTTTCGAGCTGGAATTGTCGAGCGTTTGGTGGCGGTCAAGAGGCATAGCGGTGGGCCGGGGTAGCGTTCCGGGCAATGAACGACAAACGGAGAGCTCCCGGCATCACGGACATCTGGAAGCTCGCACTGGCGATCATCGGAGTCATCGCCATCATCCAGGAACTGCGCAAGCCCAAAGAAGAGCGGACCTGGCATGGCGAAGTCGCCAGCTTCGTTCCCTATGACTTCCGGATGCCGACGATCGGACGGATGAAGAGCACCTACTGGGACCCCGAGGGCCCGATTCTTTCCGGCAAGGTGTTCGGTGTCGGCTGGGCGCCCAATTTCGGGGCGGCGACCAGGATGGTTCGCGGCTGGCGGGCCGAGAAACAGTCGAACGACCAGCCTTCCTCGAGTTAGGGCAATCGTTGCGCTCAAAGGGCTCTCAGACACCCACTAAATCGTCCCGGTGGAGCGGGATTGACCTGTTGAAAACGATCGTCGCCCCCAGGGGGTAGTTTCGTCCCCGACGAGGAGGCTGCGATCGAACCGACCAAACTGACACCCTTCCCCGACGGCGACGGTCCCAAGGTGGCGGTCCTCGGTGGCGGGGTCGCCGGGATGAGTGCCGCCCACGAGCTCATCGAACGCGGCTTCCGGGTGGCGGTCTTCGAGAAACAGACGGAGCTTTGCGGAGGCAAAGCGCGGAGCATCCCCGTCCCGGTCGGGGGATCCAACCTCTCATGTCCCGATGTCAAAGGCGAGGCCGGGTACCTGCCGGGGGAGCATGGCTTTCGTTTCTTCCCCCGCTTCTACAAGCACGTGATCGACACCATGAAGCGGATCCCGGTCGGCGACGGCCGCGTCACCGACAACCTGATCGACACCACCAGGGTCCAGATCGCGCTCTACGGGAAGGACTCGATCGAGCTCCCCGCCCGTTTCCCCCAGAACGAAGCCGACCTCATCAAGATCATCCAGGATCTGCTCTCCGACCTTCCAGCCGAGATGGGCCTCGAGGACGGCGAGGTCGACTTCTTCGTGGACAAGCTCTGGCAGGTCTACTCCAGCTGTGACGCCAGACGGGAGGAGCTCTACGAGACCATGGGCTGGTGGGAGTTCGTCGACGCCGACAGCAAGTCGAAGGGCTACCAGAAATTCCTCGCCGAGGGCCTGACCCGCTCCCTGGTTGCGGCCAACGCCCATCTCGCCAACGCCCATGTCGAGGGCGACATCGGCCTCGCCCTGATTCTGGACATGATCACGCCAGGGCCGAGCACCGACCGGGTGCTCAACGGGCCAACCAACGATGCTTGGCTCCACCCCTGGCTCGCCTACCTGCAGAAGTCCGGCGTTTCATACCAATTCGACCGTCACATCGACCGCATCGTGTGCACCCCGCACAAAGGACGCCCCGGCGGGACCATCGAGGCGGTCCACATGTCGGACTCAGCGGGGAACAGCTACCTGCTCGACGATGCCGACTACTACATCGCCGCCCTCCCCGCGGAGAAGATGGCAATGCTCCTCGATGACGGCCTCCTCGACGCCGACAGCTCCTTGGAGGGGATCAAGACCATCGGCAAGTCCTATGTGGAGTGGATGAACGGCATCCAGTTCTTCCTCAAAGAGGACGTCCCGCTCTCCCACGGCCACACCATCTATCTCGACTCACCATGGGCGCTGACCTCGATCTCCCAGCCGCAGTTCTGGGCCGGCTACGACATGTCCAAATTCGGTGACGGCAGTGTCCGAGGTGTGATCTCGGTCGACATCTCCAACTGGCATGAGCTGGGCACCACCGTCCCCAAGGAGGCCAAGTACTGCACCGCCGATGAGATCAAGACCGAGGTCTGGGAGGAGCTGAAGCGATCCCACGCCAACGACGAGCAACCCCTCACCGACGACATGTTGTATTGCTGGTTCCTCGACCCCGACATCACCCGGGAGCAGTTCGTAGCCACACTCAGGCCCGGGTTCCGCCACACCAGCGACGTCCCGATGAGCGAGAACGCCGAGCCGCTGATGGTCGCCTATCTCAACACCTGGCGGCTCCGGCCCCAGGCGTTCACCCAGGTCTCCACCTTTTTCCTCGCCTCCGACTACGTGCGCACCTTCACCTCGGTGGCCACGATGGAGGCGGCAAACGAGGCGGCGCGACGGGCGGTCAACGGGATCATCCAACACTCGGGCCACCGGGCCTCGTTGTGCCGACTGTGGAACGTCACCGAGCCCGCCTTCGCCTTCATCTTCCGGCTCGAGGACCAATACCGCTACCAGCGGGGCCTGCCCTGGAGGGGACCGTCGCCTCTGGCCCGCCAGATCACCAAGTTCGTGGCCCGCGGGGGGCGTCTCACCACCACTGCGCGCCGGGCACTGACCCGCTCCTAGCCGCCGCGCAGGACCTGACTGGTCAGGTCGACGAAGTGACGGGCACCCATGGACTCGAAGAGGTCGCGGGCCTCCTCGAGCAGGGCCTGGTCCTTTTCCAGCCGACCCAGGTTCATGGAGGTCAGAGCCTCCTCGAAAGGCATCTTCAGCTGCCGGGACGCTTCGAGCGCCTTGACCCACTCCGATCGAGCACCGGGCTCGTCACCGGTCTGCTCCTTGAGCCGCCCCGAATAGCGAAGGGCGGCGGGACGCCCGATCGGGAACACCTTGCTGTATCCGATCAACTTCTTCACGCTGCGCTCGGCTGCGGCCTTGTTCGCCGTGGAGCTTCGTGATCGTCCGCCGGCCCACAACCCGAACATTGCCTCGGCGGCACCGGTGAACCCATCGAGGGCGAAGACGACTCCGGGCCGCTCCGTGTACAGCGACTCGCCGGCCGACGCGGCGGAGGCCCGGGCCCGGTCGTTGTCATTGAGCCGCCAATAGGTCTCGGCCATCAGCCCGTAGAGCCATCCGACGTTGGCCCCACCAACCCCGGCGTGGAGGAGGCGCTCGCCGTTGCGGAACCTGGCGATGGCCTCCTGGAGGTCGCCCTGGCGGAGCAGTGAGGTCCCCTGGTAGAGCCAGCCCCACATCTCGGCCTGGGCGTCGTCGCGCCAGGCCCCCAAATCGCGCAATTCCTCGCCGAGGGCATAGACCTCCTCGAATCGGCCCTGGGCGGTCTTCATCTGACCGGTGGTGCCCAGGTTCTCGGCGAGCTGGCGGAAGTCGCTGAGCCGCTTGTAGAGGTCGTATGACTCCCGGAGCTCGGGCTCGACCACATCCCATTCCCCGACACCGACCCCGTACACACTGGTGGCGAGCCGGACCCAGGCGTGCTCGGGCATCCGATCGACCTCGTCGGCTACCTCACGGCTCCGCCGCTGGTAGGTGCGGGCCAGCTTGTGGAGGGGAACGATGCCGGCGACGATGCTCATGTTGGCGTAGATCCGGGCCAGCACCGGTGAGGTCCCCGCCTTCTCGGCCAGGTTCAGTCCGGAGATGGCCGCCGTGAGCAGCGATCCGGGGTCATTGGCGTAGTAGTAGATCTTCATCAGCCGCTCATAGGCCGTGGCTGCTTCGATCAGATCCTCCCGCCTCTCGGGGTCCAGCTCTCGACCCTGGAACCGGCTGAGCCGGTGCCCGGTCTGAAAAGCCGCCGCGGTGAAGAGGCGGGCACCCACCCCGACCTTGCCCTGACCCATGGGGTAGCCGTGGAGCTGGAGGGCCCGCTCGAAGTGGAGAGCGCTCTGGTCGACCCGCCCCATGCCGAGATGGGCCTCGGCGAGGTCCTGCTCCCAGCGTGCTCGCACCCGGTCCGGGACTGGTGTGCCGGGCTTGACCCCGGCCAGGTCTCCCAGCTTGTTCTCGCCGGAGGCGATGAGCAGGGCGTCGGAGAGAAAGCCGATCGCTTCCCGGTGGGCGAAGCTGCGTAGCGACCGGCGCCCGGCCCGGCCCAGATAGTCGAGGGCGCGGTCGACCTCTGCGCCGTCGGAGTCGGAAGAGAGGCTGTTACGGCTGTGGTAGGCGAGAGCGGCGAGGACCTGCTCGGGATCGTCGGCGTACCTGGTCTCCATCCACCGGGCCACCGCGCCGTGGAGCTCGTGACGCTGTGAGTAGAGGAGCAGCCCGTAGGCGATGTCCCTGGTGATGGCATGGCGAAATCGGTAGCGATCCCCGGAACCGGCAACTGGTTGGATCAGGTCGAGCGGGACCAGCCCCTCCAGGGTCTCCCCAACCTGCGCGACGGTGACCGTCCCCGGGTAGATGTGAGCCAGAGTCTCCACGTCGAACTCCCGGCCGATCACACTGGCCACCTTCAATGTCGACTGCTCCGGCACCGCGAGGCGGTCGAAGCGCCCGGTGATCACCTCCTGGACGCTCTGCGGAAAGTCGATCTCGCTCAGATCGTGCACCTCGGGGGCGAGCCGGCTCTCCCCGTCTTCGACGATGAGCAGCCCGGCATCACGAAGGGCGAACCCGATCTCCTCGCTGAAGTAGGGGTGACCCCCGGCCTGTTCCACGATCAATTCGGTGACCGGCCCGGGAAGGCTCTTCACTCCTAGGGAGTACTCGACCAGCTCCAGGGCCTCGGTGGGCTCGAGCTCGGCGAGCAGGACATGGGTGGTGTCGTCCTCCTCGAGGAGCGGCAAATACTCCTCTGGGGGCGGGTTGCCGGCGGCCTCGCTGAACGGCCTGGTCCCAATCACGACCATCAGTGATGTGATCTCCCGGCCGGCGCGCTCTGCCATCGCCCACGACGAGGAGTCCATCCAGTGTCCGTCGTCGAGGACGAGGACCAGAGGTGCCGACCGGGGGGCGTCACGGACGATGGCGGTGAGCAGCTGTTGGGTGTTCTCCATCCGCAATGCGGGTTCCATGCCCGCGGTGAGGTAGGTGTCCTCGACCGGAGAGGCGATGATCGACTCGAGCAGGCCGATACGGTCGGCACGCCACGCGTCAGCGGTGACGAATGCGAGGAGACGCGCCTCGGCCTCGGCGTCGTCTCCCCCAAACAACTGACGGATGATCGACCTCCAGGCGAAGAAGGCGGTGGCGTGCTCGATCTCCTCACCGGCGGTGGTTATCACCGTGGTTCCCATCAGCCGGGCCTGCTCGACGAAGTCGGCGAGAAGCCGCGACTTACCGATGCCTGCCGCCCCCTCGATGATGAAAGTGTCGCCCTGTCCCCCCTGGAGGCGGGCCAGCCCGCCGGCGAGCAGGGCGCGCTCTCGATCGCGTCCGATGAGCCGGCCCGAGGCCCGCTCGGTGCGTGACAGCGTCGGGCGGGTCGCCGTGGGCAGGGTGGAGTGGACGCGTACCGGGTGTTCGATCCCCTTGAGCTGGATCGAGCCCATGTCGGAGAACTCGGTCTGGTGGCCCTTCTGTCGGGCGATGTGCTCGGTGACGTAGATCGAGCCCGGTGTGGCTTCCTGCATCAGCCGTGCTGCCAGGTTGACGCTGGGACCGATCACCCCAAAGGTCATTCGGTGGCTGCCGCCGTAGGCTCCGACGTAGGCCGCGCCGCTGGCAATCCCCACCCGGACCATCGATCCGGTGTCGACCGCCCCGACCAATTCCTGGGCGGCAACCACCGCACGCCGCGATTCGTCCTGGTGGGCCATAGAGGCGCCGAACACCGCATAGATGTGTGGGCCCTTCTCGTCGATCAAGGCCTGAAGCACCATGCCCTCGTAGGAGGCGACCACCTCTTGGGCCCTGGAGACGAAGACGTCGAACGATTCGTGCTGCTCACCGCCCTCCGATTGCGCGTGACCGAACCCGACGAACATGGTGACCACGTCCCGCAACTGGCCCATGAGCCCACTCAGGCCCTGCTCGAGGTGCTCTCTGACGAAGGGGAGCAGCCATTCCCCGGCAGTGACATGGTCGGCAAAGTCGGGATCGAGCGCGGATTCCGGTCGGGGAGCCTCGGTCATGTCCTCGACGAGATGGCGCTCCCTTTCGTTCTCCGTGACCGTCCGCAGCCGCGCTCGGTCGGCGATGGCGGAGGCCACCGCAGGGCTCACTGCGACCTCACCGGCCCGGAGCAGGCTCGACTCGGCAACCAGAGAGGCGATGACCTCGCCGGTGAGGACGTCCATGTAGGCATGTCGAGCCCGACCCACCCGGATCCGATGGGCTGTCCCCGAGGCCACCGCCGCCTTGATGTCGAGGGACTGCGCCGGTCCGTGCTCGGCCTGGCGAAAATCCCGGAGGATGGCGACCAGTTCCAGCCCGACGGCAGTGGCGCGGGTGCCGTCGTCATCGCCGAACCAGCTCATCACCGAGTCCCCACCGAACGAGATGATGCTGCCGTTCTGGCGGTCGATAGCGGCGGTGATCGGCCCGAACACCCGGCTGAGCAGCGTGGTCAGCTCCTCGGCGCCGCGTCGTGGCCCCAGCGTGCGGCCCAACTCCTCGGTGATCCTGGTGAAGCCGGAAATGTCGGCGAACAGCACCGCTCCCTTGGACAGTGCCTCGACCTGGCCCAGCCCCGCCAGCTCGCGCCGGCGATCCATCGGGAGATAGGCCCCAAAGGACGGCTCCGCATTGCGGTGTTCAGTTGATTGCAACCCGGGGACCTCTTGTTGCGGCCGAGTGTACGTTCGCGACGAGGTTGCCAACTGGTTGGGGAACAGCTCCTACCGGGACAACTCTCCCTTCGTTCGTTGCCACCACCTGGCGCCCCCGACGCCGCCCGCCACGGCGGCAATCAAGGGCAGGGACAGGACCAGGCCGTTCAGACCCTGGTCATCGGCGATCCCGGTGGCGGCCAGAAACCCGAGGCCGGCGCAGAACAACAGGACGGCCAGCACCGGCCTCCATGTTCGAGGCGCCGGACGACGGTCCACACTCGGGTGTTCGAATCGTCCGAACGCCATCATGAAAGGCCAGGTGATGGCCGCCAGTGCCCCCAGCCATAGCGGCCGGGACAGCCACCACGCCGGCGAGTCGACCTCGACCCTGAGGCCGGCGCCATCAGCCAGCAGCAGGCCGCCGATCACCAACACCATCGCGGTCATGTGCCACAGGTAGATGGTCATGATCCGGCCATTGATCATCACGACCGGCGCCCACACCCGCTCTCGGTCCAACCAGCGCCGAACCGGGCCCTCGATAGCGAGCAGAAGGCCGGCCTGGAAAAGCGCCAGCGCGATCAGCGTCACCTTGGGTGGTTGGCTGTTGGTCACTTCCCTGGTGTCGAGACCGACCATGGCAACCGGGTACGGGCCCAGAATCACCAGAGCGGCGGTGGTCGCCAGCCCAAACGCTGACAGAGCTACGCGACGGGTGACCCCGCCGATTCTGGAGTCGGCCCACGCATAGCCGAGCCCGTGCACCGTCCCCCAAACGAACACATAGTTTAGAAACCCGGCGGGGATGATCCCGAGTCCGATCGACAGCAGGTCCATGGCTCCCGCCAGTGCCGCACCCACCACTAGGGATGCGAATCCAAACCGATCCCAGGCCCTCAGCGTGACCGGGGTCAACGCAACCACGAGCAGGTAGGTGGCGAGAAACCAGAGCGGGACCAATGCCGCCTGGGATGCCATCCGGATCCCGTCCGGATCGAGGCCCAGCCGGATCATGGCGTAGGCGGCGATGGTCCATACCGCGAGCAATGGCAGGACGGGGAGGACCAGTCGCCGCAACCTGGCCCGGAGCCACGCCCCGTATCGCTCCGACTCGAGCTGCGCCGATCGCCAGCTCCCGGCGTTGGCGTAGCCACCGACCAGGAAGAAGATCGGCATCACCTGGACGATCCAGGTCAGATAATGGGTCCAGCTGTTCGTCGATAACAGCTGGTTGTAGGCGAGGCCATCGCCCATCACCTGCGGGGCGGCCATCAGCCAGTGCCCGACCACGACCACCAGGATGGAGAACGCCCGCAACAGGTCCACGTAACGGTTGCGGGTGGCCGGCGTCTTCCTTGCCAGTTCAAGTGCGTTTCCGTATGCGCTCATGCGAACAGCATCGGCAGGGGCGCTAGATCCCACCATCGGGATATACCCTGATGTCGGGTCAGTCGAAGTCGCCGGGCCTGAGGAAACCGGTCTCGAACGCCACCCTGGTCATCTCGTTACGACTGGCCACACCCAGCTTCTCGAAGACATGCCTCATGTGCGTCTCCAGCGTTTTCTGGCTGATCCCCAGCTCCTCGGCGGCCTCTCGGTAACGAAAGCCCCTGGCGATCAAGGTCACGACCTCCCGCTCCTTGGGAGTCAGACTCTCGATCTCGCTCTGAGTGGACACCACATCGTCGATGCTGAGCAGATGCCCAGCCACGTACCGCGACACGGGTCGTCCCCCATCGAGGGCCAACTGGATCTGCTCCTCCAGGGCGAGACCGTCGGTGGTCTTGACGACGTAACCGTCGACCCCCGCCTTGAACAGCCGCACCACGTCTTCTGCCGAGGTGGAAACGGTGAAGGCCAGAAACTTGATCTCGTCGTCTGTCTTCTTCACCGCTTCGATCACCGCCGCTCCACCTCCCCCCGGAAAGTGGACATCGAGGAGCACCAGGTCGGGGCGCCGCTCCAGGATGAGCTCGATCGCTGCAGCGGCCTCGGTCGCCGACCCAACCACCGAGAATCGGTCCTCCAGGTAGCGCTGCAGTCCGAACAGGGTCAGCGGGTGGTCCTCCACCAAGAAGACCCGGGCCTTCGACTCTTCGTTCATAGCGGGACCCGGATCACCACTTCGGTGCCGCTCCCCGGCGCCGACTTGATCTGGGCCGTGCCACCCGCCGCCGCCACCCGGTTCACGATGGAATCCATCAGCCCACCACCTTGGGACATCCCTTGGGGGTCGAACCCGACGCCCCGATCGCGGACATTCACCTGGGCCACCCCTTCCCGGATCTCGGAGAACAGGTCGATCTGGCGCACCCCCGAGTGACGGGCGGCGTTGTTCAGCGCCTCCCCGGTGGCCGCGACCACCACGCGCAACGCGTCGTTCACGTCGGCGTCGTCCCGGATCACCTCTTCGATCTCCACCCGGAACCGGTCCTCCACATTCGCCCGCATTTCGAGGAGCCGGGCCCGGAAGCTGTCCTCATACGGTGACTGGTACTCGTTGATCGTCCGTCGCAGATCGCGCTCCTGGACCCGGGCCAGATAGCGGACCTCTGCCGGATCCTCTGCGGTATCGCTGATCAGCTTCAACGTCTGCAGCACCGAGTCGTGCAGGCGGCGGGCGATCCCGGACCTCTCCTCGAGCCGCATCGAACGCTGCCGCTCCCGGGCCAGCTCGGTCTCGGCCTCTTCCCGCTCTTCCTCGGCCTGGATGCGAAGCCGCTCCCGCTCCCGGAGAGCGTCGAAGGCCCACCCCACCACCACAGCCACCACCAGAAACTGGATGCTCCCGAAAAGTCGGGTCTGATCGAGCTCCATGACCGAATGGAGGAGGGCGAACACCGCGGTCGCAATGAATCCAATGATGACTGTTGTCCGAAAATTGGTCGCGTAGGCGACGATGAACAGCCAGGAGGCGGGATAGCCACCGGATACGAAGTCGGTCCCGGCGAACCACCCGGCGGACACCAGGAGCAGGGCTAGGGCCCCGTCGACGACCACGTACCAGGCCTCACCGAGGAATCCACGGGCCGCGGCGAGGAGGGTCAAGCCGGTCCCGGCAGTGCCCACCACCAAGGCGCCGATCAGGATCGGGACATCCGGCTCCGGGTCCGCGGTGAGCATTGCCACCACGATCAGGATCACCATCCAGACCCAACCCAGCAGCCGCATCAGGATGACCACCCTGGTCAGGGTGCGGTCCACGGGTAGAAGTTCGGGACCTCCCCGGCTGGCTACGGCCACGGGCAGAGGCTATCGGGCGCAAAGCCCGGACCCATGGCGGTCAGATCGAAGCCAGCGCATCTCGCAGTGCCGGACAAACGGCACCCTGGCCACATCGTCGGGCGTGGTCACCGAGCCGGGCGTGGATGTATTCGTGGATCACCGCGTGGGCGAACAGGTCGCGGGGCACATCCCGGCTGGTGCGGACCATCGGGATGTAGCCGGCCGGCTTCCAGCTGCGGAACAGATCGTCGCCGGTGAGCTCGGCGAGGATCGACAGGACCGACTCGTCGAGCTGGAGGGAGTGCACCGCCCTCCGGTACTCGTCACTCGTTGTGAGCAGAGAGAACATGATGTTCATCAGGCACATCCCCGTTTCCAGGTCGAGCCGCAGCAGCTTCCGGGTTGTCGAGGCCTGGATCGGCCCCACCTCCAACATGGAGTAGTCGAGGGGGATCATGCGCTGCTCGGGCCGGGGCAGGGGCCGACCCCCGAGGCCGGCCAGCACCTCATAGAGGTTCAGGTCATGGACGATGACCGCGTTGTCGTCCAATTGGTCGAGACACGCCGGACGCAGGGTCGGCTCGTCGAGCCCGGAGTTGCGGGCGATGAAGGCCAGGACATTGGTCTCGATGACAAAATGACGGAGCAACAGCTCCCCGCCCTCCTCGGAGACGAAACGGGTCATGAACCAGATCCCGAGACGGTCGAGAAGGCGGTGCGAGGAGAACTGGAAGGGGAGCACCCGCTTTACCACGACGATCACCGCCACAAGGATTCGGCTCAGTATCCGTACTGGTGGCCGCACCCAGCGATGCGACCACCGCGCATGATCACGTCGGAGCAGGGCCAGGGCGTGGCGGTCGAAGTGGAATGTGGGGTCTCCAGCCAGCGCCTCCCAGATCCCGGGACCACCGGAGTCCAGCATCTGACTCGGTCTGACGTCGATCATTCGTCCACCTCTTCCAGCTGCAGGGCGTAGAGGCGTGCCACCACCCGGGCGGTGTGAACGATGGAGCGGGCGATCTCGGGGGTGATCAGATCGGAGCGCAGGATCGTGAACATCTTCTCGGTGTGCTCCTCGTCGGCGCCACCGTGATAGGTGAGGAACCTGACCTGGTCCGGGGTCAGGTCCAACTGGTCGCGGAGCAGCTCCATCCAGCGGGTTGCCTTGTTGGCACCGAGACCCTCGATGATGTACATCGCCCCCAGCAGGTCGAAGGGGTTCTCCCGACTCGCCTGGTTGAACATGTAGGCGGAGAGCGCCTCCGAGCCGGGATTCTTGACCCCGGCTTCGATCACGGCGCGGTCTCCACCGACGTTCACATAGTCGTCCTCGAGCATGCGGAAGTCACGCTGTTCCTCGGCGGCGTGCTCGATGAACTCGGCGCGCAGCTCGGTGTGCTCCGAGGTCAGACTGGAGGCGGCCCGGGTGATCCAGCGGGCGCCCTCTTTGACCTGCTGGCGGAGGTTGTAGAGCAGGCTTCGGTAGTCGTCGAGACTGGCTTGCCCGCTCTCGATCCGGGCCACGATCGGGACCGAGGACAGTTGGATCTCGAACCGGGCCCAGACCAGGGCCAGCTCCTCGAGCAGCCATCCGGAGGCGGCCGTGGTGGCCGGGATCTCGATGGGATCGTCCGCGGTCTCCGGGCTCGGCCCGACACAGGTGAGATGGACGAACGACACCGAGAACCGTCCCGATTCGGGGACCATGAGCAGGATCCGGTCACCGGGGGAGAAGCGGCCACCGTTGAACGCCTCCTCGAGCATGATGTAGATGCTGGCTGCGCCGGTGTTTCCCCGGGTTCGGAGGTTGGTGAACCAGCGTTCCTCGGGAATCATCAGTCCGGCTTCGCTCATGAGTCGCACGATGTCGGAGCGGAAGTAGTCCGAGCTGTAGTGCACAAGGAGATGGTCGATCTCGTCGGGGACGATCCGGCCCTCGCGCACCAGGCCGATGTATTCCTCGACTCCAAGGGCCACGATGTTGCTCAGGATCGCGGTGTCTTGCCTCAGGTTGAGCATGCCGGCGCTGTGGGCGTCGGCCGGCGTCGGCTGGTCCTGCCAGGTGGTCCCGGCCGCCACCGTGTCCGGGGTGGCCGACCCCGCATACATGCAAACCGGGAAACGGTGGGCGTGTGAGACAAGGTGGGACCAGTCGATGCGAAGCGACAACCCGTCGCTTCGGGGCCGATCCTCGATGACAACCGCGCCCGCCCCGTCGGAGAGCATGTAGCGGAGGAACTCGGAGTCGAAAGAGGGGGCACCGGAATCGGGAATGCGATTGGTTCGGAGGGTGCGGCTCACCATCTCGGAGCCGACTGCCACCGCCATCCGGTGCCGCCCGAGAAGGATCGACGCCTCCGCCGCTCTCATCGCAGCGACTCCGGAGCAGCAAACGCCGCCCGCGGAGAGGATCTCCATGGGGCCGCCGCCAAGACGCCCGTGCACCATGGAGGCGAACCCGGGAACGGGGAGGTCGCCCTGGGTGGTGCCGGTGGCCAACATCTCCACGTCATTGGCAGTCGCCCCTCTCGCTTGGAGGGCGGCCCGGATCGCGGCCTCGGCCAGCTCTTCGTTGAGCATGAGTGTGCGTCCCTGACGATCGATGGCGTAGTGGCGCTTTTCGATGCCGTTGGCCTCCAGCATCCGACGCCGCAAGCGCTCCGACTGGTTGCTCGTCCCGAGATAGGCCTCGATCTCGTCGTTGCCGACCGGCGGGCCCGGCAGATAGGAGCCGACAGCGGTGATGTATGCGTTCATGCCGTTCAGGATCGGCTGCAAGGGCAGGTCCCGCTATCGGGATTCACCCTGATGGGCGGTCAGCGATGTCGGGCAACCGCCGTTGCTCGCAGGGAGGCGCTTCGCGGGTATCGATGACGTGGTACACAGCTGGCTCAAAGCGGAAAGGACAGGTGGCTGCCCATGAAAGAAGACGCACCCGTCGGCAAGCGACCTCCCCTCGATCCAATGCTGGCCTCACTCACCCCCGATGCCTTCGACGATCCCGAATGGGGATTCGAGCCGAAGTGGGACGGGATCCGCGCCTTAGCTGTCTGCGACGAGGAGACGCGCCTCATCTCACGAAACGACCACGACATCACCGTGGCATATCCCGAGCTCCATCTGCTTCACGACCAGATAGTCGCCGGTGAAGCGGTCCTCGACGGAGAGATCGTCGCCTTCGATCACGGGGTCCCCTCGTTTCAGCGACTCCAACAGCGGATGCATCTCAGGGACCCGGGCTTGATCGAGCAGGCCGCGCAGCGGATCCCGGTGGCATACATGACGTTCGATCTCCTCTATCTCGACGGCGTCGACCTGACCGGCCGAACCCTTCACGAGCGGCGCCAGATACTCGAGAAGACGGTGGTCCCGACGGAGCAGATACAGGTGTCGCCTCTCACCGAAGGCGCAGGCACAGCGCTCTTCGAGGCGGCGGCGAAACAGGGTCTGGAGGGCATCATGGCCAAGCGCCTCACCTCTCGATATGTGCCGGGGGCCCGTACCCGCGACTGGCTCAAGGTGAAGGTCACCTTCGACGCCGATGTCGTCATCGTGGGTTGGACCGATGGAGAGAGGCAACGGGCCGGGAGTTTCGGGTCGCTGGTGATGGCCGTGTACGACGATGGGCAGCTGCGGTACGCCGGAAATGTGGGCACCGGTTTCAATCGTGAGCGGCTCCAGAGTGCCGTCGAACGGCTGCCTGCTCTCGCGGTGGCAGAGCCACCCTTTCCCCCCCAGGTCCTGAGAACCAACGCCGTTCTCCCCAAAGCTCATTGGGTGGCTCCCTCCCTGGTGGCCACGGTTAAGCATCGCGGCCTCACCTCGGCCGGCCGGCTCCGCTCGCCGTCATTCCTTGGTTTCCGGGAGGACAAGGACCCGGAGCAGTGCACCTTCGCCCAACTCGTTGCAGAGGCAAGCGGCTGAGTCGGCTCAGACTGACTTGGTCGAGACCATTTTCCGGAACACTGGGAGACTGCGCTCGATCATCTCCGCGGTGGCGGTCAGCGAGATCCGAAAGTACCCCGGAGCGCCACACGTGGCGCCGGGCAGGACCAGGACTCCGTCCTCCGCCAGCTTTGCGGCGAAGGCGGAGTCGTCGGGATCGGGGGAGCGCACCCAGACATAGAAGGTGCCTTCGGGTTTCCAGAGCCGGTAGCCGGCCTCCGCGAGCTCGGCGACGAACAGGTCACGCTTCCGCTCCAACTCGACCATATCGATGGACAGCGTCTCCAGCTTCTCCAGCGAGTACTGCATGATCGCGCTGGGAAACAACCACCCCCCGGCGACCTGGGCCATCCACACCGCCGAGCGCAACGACTCGCGCTCCGGCATCTCCGAGGTCCACGCGAGCCACCCGATCCGCTGCCCCGGGGTCAGCAGCACCTTGCCGTAGCCGTAGGAGATCAGCGCCCCCGAGTAGTACTGGGCCGGGCTGGTGAAGGAGGCGTCGCTGAACACCAGCCGGGCGTAGGGCTCATCCGAGAGCAGATAGATCGGCGCCCCATACCGGTCCGACGCCTCGGTCAGGACCGTGGCCAGGCCCTCCAAGGTGGAAGGCGGGTAGATGCGACCCGTCGGATTGTGCGGGGAGTTCACGATCAGCAGCCGGGTCAGTGGGGTGATCGTGGCGGCGATGCGATCCAGGTCCAGGTCGTGGTCGTCTTCCCTCACCGGGACGCTCACCGGAATCGCCCCTGTCGACAGGATCATCGAGCGGTAGAAGAACCACGAGGGATCGAAGTGGATCACCTCCTCGCCGACATCGACCAGCGTGGTGAGGGCGACCGCGATTGCGCCAAACGCTCCCGGGGTCATCGCGACGTCCTCGGGGTCGAACTCCTGACCACGCCACTCGGTCAGCGCCTTGGCGACTGTGCGCCGGGATTCCTCCTCGGAGAACTTGTAGGCGTAGTGATCCTTGTCCCGCGGGATGGTCGCCTCCGCCAGCGCCTCCGGGAATCCGCTGACCACCATTTCCTGGGGGTTGCCGAAGGCGAAGTTGGCCACCCCCGGCTCATGGCGATGCTCCTCCCATATCGGGAGGTAGGCGAGCAGCGTCTCGGTCGCTGCCGTGATCTCCCGGATCCGCCTGCTGACCATCGCCGTCCGACCCTAGCTCCGGGGCAGGTGAGGCTGGCCGGGACAAAAGTGACTCCCGGACCTCTTGTTGGTCCGGGAGTCATTCGCTGCTCGAAATGGGCTATCGAGGCTCGTTGGTCCGATTGTCGCTGCTGCCCGTGGGATCGAGCTCGGTTGGGAAAGCCGCAGTCGGTGGCAGGTGGTTGTCCTGCAGCGACTGGAGCTTCAGCCAGTAGCCGGCGGATTGGGAAGCCATGGTCGGAGGCAGGAAGCTGTCCTGCAACGACTGGAGCCTCTCCCAGTAGCCGGCGGATTGGGAAGCCATGTCGGAGGCAGGAAGTCGTCCTGCAACGACTGGAGCGTCTGCCAGTAGCCGGCGGGTTCCGTGGCTGCGATGGCAGCGGGCGAATTGGCCGCCGGCGCTTCCGCCGGCTCAGAACTCGTGTTCTGGAAGGCGGCAAATGCGGCTATTGCCAGGATCGCTGCCAACCCGAGCGAGATCGCCAGGCGCTGCAACCAGCCTTGTCTATGAATGGTGAGGGTCATCTCTTTTCCTTCTTTCGAGACGCTCTCTTCGAGAGCATCTGGTGTCATCTGATTCGCTTGACCATCTGCGCCCGCTTGCCAGCGGTGGGAGACCACAGGCAGACGGCGCTTTGGTCGATTCCACGGGATGTACGTGCATAGGGGGCCTCCTTTCGTCGTGTGGGCCACCTCACGACGAACGTAAGACAGGGTCACCCGAACGTCATCGGGAGACCTTCCCTATGTTGGAGTGGTCCCCTCCCCATCTTGGGGGACAAGCCAAGAGCGGCTGCGGCCCCGACCGCCTCACGCCTGTTGCGAACAGACAACTTGCTCAGAATGGCCGATACGTGGTGGTCGACAGTCTTGGGGTACACGACAAGTCGGTCGGCGATTTCAGAGCTGCTGAGTCCCAACTTGGCCTGATCCGGGCGGGCCCCGTAGGGGCGAGGCCCGCCCGATATCAAGTCATCTCTCGTCGAAGAAACGCCTGTCGAGCCAGTTGGCGACGTCCTCGCCCAATTCCGCTCCCTGCACGTCCGGTGTCCGGAAGTGGATGCCGAGCCAGAGCCGAGCATTGATCGTGTCCTCGATCACGTCGGTGAACCGCTGGTAGGTGCGGGTCACGTCCGGGGAGCCGGGTGTGATCTTGACCAGACTGAACTCCACCTTCTTCTTCCCGAAGAAGTCCTGAGCGGTATGCATGAAGGCACCGGTGGCGCAGTTGAAGCCAGAGGGGTGGTCTGGATACGGAGGAGCGGGTACCAGCGAATTCCACGTCGGGTCTCCGACGGTCCTGTGGTTGGTGTCGTTGTCTCCCTCATGAATCGCGGTGATAGGTCGCCAGAAGCTCCAGTAGGCCTTGTCGTCCCAACAACCGATCATCCCGTCGGCACCGGCCAGGTCCAGCATGGCGAAGAGCCGAGCCTGATCGACCAGCTTCATGTTCCGATCCACGGCGAAAGTCCGGAACGCCCTGTTGTACATCTCCACCGGCGTGAGCGGTGAAGAACAAGGCGGTGGCTGTCTGCTCGGGACTGCGCAGGGTCGGCGTGTTGATGCCGTCGCCGCCGTAGTCCTTGACCTCCTGGTACTCCCGGGCATAGGCGCGACTATCCAGGTCGAGCGGGCCGTCGGTCCGGAACTGCGAGGTGCGCTTCATCAGGAACGGCTCCACGTTGGCGACCCAAGCGAAGGGATCGTTGACCCCGCTGGTGGGGCGCCACTCCCCGGGACCGTCGCCGACGTCGAAGGCGAAGGGAACGTAGCGGCCGTCTCCGGTGCGTTCCTCGAGCATTGCCGCCGCGGCAGCGGCCCCAGCATCGATGCCAGCGGTCTTGGCACGGCCGTCGGGGATGGCCGCCATAGCAGCCGTGTACAGCGTGTTGAGCCGGTCGATCACCCCCGGGGGCAGGGCGGGCACCGGGGCGATCCCTAGCCCGACCAGCACGTCGTGGGCCGCGGTGGCCACCGCAGCCGGCTTCGAGGCCCATCTCGGTGCCCGAGGCAGGTCGTCGAGATACGGCTCGTAGCCACGGTCGATCATGTTCACCGCGTCGTATACAGCGCCCTGCACCATCGCCAGATGGAGCACTGATACGGGTGGCGTCTGGCCGGCTCCCGGGGTCCCTGCAGTCGGTGCGTTGATCAGCGCTTCGGAGAGCGTGGCGATTCCAATCCAGGACGGTCGTGTCCTGTGCTCCACTCGAACCCGAGCTGGCACCGGCGGTGCCGATGGTGGCCAGCAATAGGAAAAGGCTCAGCCAAATGACTAAGAGGCGTCGAGCCATGGTGTACTCCTTCGGTCTGGCCGCATGTGCCTGGACCGGCTCCGGCTGGACCGTTTGGCCTTGCGGCTCTTCCTCGCGGGATTCGATTCCCGCTCCTTATCTAATTAATGCCCATTTGCGCCCGAAGGTCATCGGGAGACTCTCCCTATTTTGGAGTTGACGCCTCCCCATCTTGCGAGGACAAGCCGAGGGCGGCTGCGGCGGACACGGCCTCGCGCCTGTTGCCGACTGACAACTTGCTCAGAATGGCCGACACGTGGTGGTCGACCGTCTTGGGAGACACGACAAGACGATCGGCGATTTCAGAGTTTGTGAGGTGCTCACAAAGCAGAGCCAGGACCTCGAGTTCACGGGTTGTGAGTCCGGCCGAGCTGGCTTGCGTGGTCGCCCGGGGGCCCCGTGGCACGGTTCGGGCTCCGATCTCACGCAGACGCCGACCTACCTGGGCGGCCCGCGGCCGCGCCCCGAGTCGCTGCAGGATCTCGAGCGATCGGCGGAGGTCGTCTTCGTTGGAACTGTCACCCAGTGCGTCGGCCTCCTCGTATGGGCATCCCCGTTCGTGCCAGACCGCCGCAGACTTCGCGTATACCTGCCGGCCAGATGGAGAAGGAAAGGCTCATCGGTCGTGGTCATCGAGGTGGGCACTTCGAGCCGCCTACTCCACAGAGCAGCCGCACCTCGAAACCAGGCATCCATTGGCCACGACGGAGCCTTCAGGGCTCTAGAGAATTCGGAGGCAGCCCCTGAAAGGTCGTTGGCCAGCCAGTCGAGCCTCCACGCTGATCAAACCTACTTGGTGCTCGCGCCCGAATCCGAATGCCTTGGCCAACTCGTTCGCTTCCTCGACTGGTCCAAGCGGATCGGGATCACCACGGCGGATTCGGACCTGTCCAACTGTTACCAAAGCCCAGAATCGGTCAAGATGAGACCGGCTGACGTGGCTCAAGATGAACTGAGCCTGTTCTAGGGCCTCACCCCACCGGCCTTCTCGGAACGTCGTGTCTGCTTGCTCAGCGAGCAGTCCGTAAAGGGAAAGCGGCAGGTCGGCGGCAGTGGCGATCGCGATTCCCTGCACCGCGTAGGGAGCCGCAAGTCGGGGCAAGAAGGCAAGGTTGAGACTGGCTGCCAGGTTGAAGCAGGCTCGGGCCGCGCTCTGATCCAGTCCGGCGGCAAGGCACCGGGCCAGGTTCTGGCGAAGCATCTCGAATCCTCTGTCATCCCCGAGGGAGACCATCGACGAACCCAGCGTGTCGTGGGCATGGATCGCGATTTCCTCCTCGCCGAGACGGTCGGCCATTTCCATCGCCTGTCGGCCCACATCGATGGCGTCATCGTCTTCACCGAGCATCATGTGCTGGCGCGCCAGAGTGGCCAGGGCCCGAGCCAGGTCCGCCGACTCTCCATCAGGTCTCAGAAGCGCGATCGGCTTCGAGCACCGCCTTCCGAGCATCGGCGGGATTCCCGACGTTCATGCCGATATCACCAAGCCAGGTCAGCCATACGGCCAGTTGGGTCGGGTCACCGGCGGATCGTCTGTGAGCCAGGACGACACCACCGGCTGACATAGCCTCATCCTTGTCATCGATCCGCTCACAGGCTCGAGCCCGAGCCTCGAACAGACGCGGCTCGCTCGTCAGGTGGAAGCAGATCGGCATATTTGATTGCTCCCCCCAGCAAGACTGCAGCTTCCCGGGAGGCGCCCAGCGCGGCGCTCCGGGCAGCGGCCCTGGGAGCGAGGTCCAAAATCGCAACAGGGTCGTCGGCCGCCAGAGCGTGATGGGCTCGGCGAGCAAGATCCCCGTCGTCCCCCAGCGACTGCAGAGCCTTGGCATGAAGCCCCCGCCGACCTGCAGGCGGGATCGCTTCCTCGATGGCGAGGCGGGTCAGGTCGTGACGGAACCTCAACTCTCCGTGGTGGTCGTCGAGAAACCCTCTTGCCACACACTCGTCGAGGCCAGCCGCCGGAGTCCCGGCCACGGTCGAGACCAGATCGACGTCAGCGCTGTCTCCTAAAACCGCAGCAGCATCGAGGGCATCACGAGCATCAGAGGACAGAGATTGGGCGCGGCCCAGGACGGCGTCACGAACCGTCGCCGGGAGCACGTGACCCCCTCCGGCCAGCACCTCAGTCACGAAGAAGGGGTTGCCTCCGGTGGCGGAGTGAAGCGCTTCTGGATCCACCGCCTTGTCACCTGCCATCGCTCGAACGGCATCGCGTGACAAGGCCTGCAGTTGGATCCTGGTTACGTTCGAATCCACCAGGTCACCGAGCGCCGCTCGAAGAGGGTGATCCCGTCGACGTCGTCGCGATAGGTGACGATGACCAGACAAGGCACTCGTTCCAGCCGCCGCGCGACAAATCGGATTAGGTCAAAGGTGGCTTCGTCGGCCCATTGCGCATCTTCGATGACAGCGATCACAGGCCGGGGCGGCTTTGATAGCTCTTCGAGAAAGCGTCAAAGCGCCCGGCCTATCCCCAGCTTGCAGGTGGTTTGAAGGGGACCTCCGCATATTTGAGCGATGTCGATCAAGGACCGAGAGGCCGAGGGCGAACAGGTCGTCACATCGCCCGAGCAGCACTCGCGAGCCCTCGGCTCCTCTCGGCAGAAGGCTTCGACCAGCGCGGTCTTGCCGACTCCCTCCTCGCCACCAATGAGTACCAGCTGGCCGGCGCTGTCGACTTTCGCGAGCTGCTCTCCGATGATCCAAGCAGCCGGCTCGTTCGAGGAGCATGGCTAGAGATGGTACCGATGACCCTTATGAGACGGTCAGGCCCGATGAAGGCCTTCGGGCGTCCCCATCGAGTCGAGAGCATTGCCGGCCGTGCATGTCGCCCCGCTCGGATGAGCGGGGCGACCATTCAGTAGGGGCGGCTGACCGCCCCGGCTGATTTCAGCGATTGGTGCTGAATGCGTAGATCGTTGTGGTCTCGTAGACCTCCCCGGGTGCAAGCACCGTCGAAGGGAAGTTGTCGTGATTCGGTGAGTCCGGGAAATGCTGGGTCTCCAGGGCAAACCCGTAGCTCTGCCGGTAGGTCTTCCCGCTGGTCCCGATCAGGGTCCCGTCGAGGAAGTTGCCGGCGTAGAACTGGATTCCGGGCTCGGTGGTGTACACCTTCAATGTCCGCCCCGATTCCGGATCTCGAGCGCTGGCGGCGAACTCGAGCCGATCGTCCGTCTTGCGGTCGAGCACCCAGTTGTGGTCGTAACCAAGACCGATCACCAGCTGTTCGAACGTGCCGTCATTGATCCGCTCCCCGATCGGGGTGGCCCGGTTGAAGTCCATCGGCGTGTCCTCGACCGGATCCAGGGCCCCGGTGGGGATCAGGGTCGCGTCGACGGGCGTGTACTCGTCGGCGTTGATCTTGAGCTCGTGGTCGTAGATGTCCCCATTGCCCTCACCGGCCAGGTTGAAATACGCATGGTTGGTGAGGTTGACGATGGTGGACAGGGTCTCGGCCTCATCCAGCTCCGCCCGATATTGCATCTTGATCTCGTTCTTGGGGGTGAGCAGATAGGTGACGGTGACATGCAACGTCCCCGGATAGTTCTCCTCACCATTGGGACTGGTGTAGGTGAGCCGGAGCCCGACGTTCTTACCGTCGTCGATCTCCTCGGCGGCCCAGATCCGCTTGTCGAACCCGAAGTTCCCCCCGTGGAGATGGTTGACACCGTTGTTCTGGGCCAACTGGTAGGTCGTCCCGTTCAACTCGAACTGCCCGCCGGCGATCCGGTTGGCATAGCGCCCCGTGATGTTCCCGAAGTAGGGGTTCTCATTGACGTACTGGTCGAGATTGTTGAAGCCCAGGGTGACGTTGGTGAGACGGCCCTTGCGCCCCGGGATCTCGATCGACTGGAGAATTCCCCCATAGGTGAGGATGCCCACCTTCATCCCGTTGCGGTTCGTCAGGGTGTAAAGGAAGACCTCGTTGCCTTCCTCCGGGTGGTTGTCGACAACGGCGTCGACCTCTCCCCATGATTCACTGGTGATACTCGCTCCTTGCTTCGTGGCTGCACGCTCGGTGGCCGCGGCGGGGGCGACCGCCATGGCCAGGAGCACGAGAACCAGTGTGGTGGAGGCGAAGACCCCGCTTCGCCTGATCACTCTCCGCATATGACCCTCCTTGGTCGCGGAGCCGCATACCCAGGTTCTGAATCCGTTATACCGCACCCGTGTGCCTGCATACGAAGTCAGGCTGATTTGACGGATGGTGAGTTGCGTCGACTGGTGTGGGGAATGACTTGGATACGGCTTGGAGACCAGGCACGCCGGGAGGCGGCCTACAGATCGGTCGCCGTAGCGGCTGGTATCAAGTCGAGCAGCCGGGTGTTCAACTCGTAGAACACGTCCGTCGGTATGGAGCCCTGGCCATGCGCCAGATTGATCTCCTTGAGCAGCCCGTGCCATCGCGCGAACGCCTCGGCCGGCGAGATCGAATCCGAGGTCAGGGCGGTTGCGACTTCATCGATGCGACCCCTGACCTCACCGAAATGGTCCACATCCGCGGCGGCTGGGGGATCCGTGTGCGCTCCGCGGGGCGTGGTCTTCGCAGTCGCCCTCTTGGGAGGTTGTGGGGCGAGACCCAGTTCCTTGGCGAATCGAGTCGATTCGGTGACGCTGAGGACAGCCTTCTCGTCATCGACGGTGATGTGAAAGCCGTCCGATTCGGCTACAACTTCGAGCCCCTCGAGAGGCCAGTCGGCGACCGTTTCCTCTCCGGCGATCAACCGCATCCGCTCCTGGGAAATATCGACCTCTACAGCAAGCGGCAGTTTGGCCTGGCCTGGCAGGCGGAGCCTTCCGTCAAACGACGACATCGATCTCCCGTCACCCAGCCGTCGTCCCGCTTGCCGTCAGGGTAGTAGTCGTCCGGCGAGAAAGGGGTATGCCGATAGGCAGCCGCCACGCATGTCGAACAGCGGCGAATCTGAGTCGGCCCTCGATCCGACCCCAGAGCTGCCTGACGTCGACCCGTTGACGGCACCCGTCGGCGAGATGTTCGTGGTCCAGCAGCATCACGCCACCGCCCTCCATCACGACTTCCGCCTGGAGATGCTCAACGAGGAGGGCCCGGTTTTGGTCTCCTGGGCGGTCCCCAAAGGCCTGCCCCGGCGCCGCGGTGAGCGTCATCTGGCGATCCGCACTCCGGATCATTCCATGGAGCACGCCACCTTTTCCGGGTCGATCCCCGAAGACGAGTACGGCGGGGGAGAAGTGCGCATCTTCGACCACGGGGAATACGAGATGGTGGGGCGAAGCGCGGACCGCCTCACCTTCCGACTCGATGGGGAGCGTCTCGCCGGCATCTGGCATCTGGTGTTCACCGGCCCGCACAAGGGTCGGGAACAGTGGCTGGCGTTGATGCGGGAGGACTTGCGGCCACCCGGTGAGGAGCGGCCGCCCCTCGAACCGATGACGGCAACCCTCGCAGACGACGCCCGCGACGACCCCGAGTGGGGCTTCGAGCCGAAATGGGGAGGGATCCGGGCGTTCGCGCTCTGCGACGGAGAAACCAAACTCGTTGTCCGGCAGCCAAGACATCACCGCCGACCACTCGGAGCTAGGGGACTTGCACCGTCAGGTGATCGCCCTGGAGGCGGTCCTCGACGGCGTGATCGTCGCTGCCACCTACATCGCCTTCGACCTCCTCTACCTCGACGGCAAAGACCTCACCGGCCGGTCCTTCGTCGAGCGACGCCGGCTCCTGGAGGATGCCGTCGTTCCCTCGGACCGGATCCAGGTCTCGCCGATGACCGAAGGGGAAGGAACGACCCTGCTCCAGGCCGCCAGGGAGCAGGGTCTGGAAGGCGTCGTAGCGAAGCGGCTCGCCTCCACGTATCAGCCAGGAGCCGTCTCCGAGGACTGGCTCGAGGTCACAGCATGATCTCCGAGGTCGCCCAGATCACCGACCCGGAACGGCAAGAGATCGATCGGGGGAGCGGGAAATGAAAGAGGTCCGGACCATCTCCCGGGATGAGCTGGAGGAGCTGTTGGAGAGTGACGCCGAATTTCGACTGGTGATGGCCCTCAACGAGTGGGCATTTCAGGCCAAGCACATTCCGGGATCTGAACATTTCAACACCCCGGAGGAGACGTTCGAGGCGCTCGAGACGGACGATGACATTGTCGTCTATTGCACCAGCGACGATTGCCATGCCAGCATCGCCCTCTACCACGCACTCGTCGATCGGGGGTATCCGAAGGTCCGTCGCTATTCGGGCGGGCTCACGGAATGGGAAGCCTCCGGACTGCCCCTCGAGGGGGAGTGGGTGGCGGGGTAGGCACACTGTCGCTCCAGGACTTCCTCTCGGCGGTCTGCTCGACAAACCGGCAGGGCTGATGCCTATTCTCGCCAGCGGGAGGCCACCTCAGGCGAACCATTGCGAACAGGTGTAGATGGCGGCGTAGGGACCGGGGCCAGGAGTGCTATCGGACTGCTGCTGACAGCAGTTTTGGTCGCGGGGTTTCTCGTATTCCCGCAACAGACCAGCCCAGGGGGCACCGGTCGATTGCTCGCGCGGCGTCAACCTCGGATACGAGACACCGCTGGTGCGAAGCAATCCGATGGGCCCTCCCCCCAACTGGGCCCTCTTCGACGAATCGCTGGTACCCGGGTGGAACACCACCGCCAGTGACAACCTCATCGAGCTCTGGGAATCGACATTCCTCGGGGTCACGTCCTATGCCGGTGGTCAGCACGCCGAAATGAACGCGACCCAACCGAGCACCATGAACCAGGACTTCGCAACACTCGGCGGCGATGAGGTGGACTGGACCGTCGCCCATCGGGGTCGAACCGCTCCCACCGACTCCGCGGATCTGAGGTTCGGCGCTCCGGGAACACCAACCCTGGTCCAGGTGATGGTCAGCCCGATCACGAACTGGGTCGTCTATTCAGGCACCTATGTTGTCCCTGCCGGCCAGTCCACAACCCAGATCTCCTTCGTATCGAATGACCCGGGCTCCCTGGGCAACTTCCTCGACGGCATCGAATTGTCCCTGGTGTGCGACATCGCGGTGACGACGACCTTTGCCGGATTCACCGACGTCGACCTTTCGAGCCACACCAACCCCGGCGACACCGCCGCCTTCACCTACCTGGTGGAGAACCTGGGCACGGCAACCGTCGAGACCTTGCAGGTCAGCGACTCCCTGGGGTTTGTTGCGAGCTGCCCGGTCACCACGCTGATGCCCGGAGAGTCGACGACCTGTACTGGCAGCTACGTGCTCACCGCCGCCGAAGTCGACAGCGGCGCGGTGACCAGCGTCGCCACGGCAACCGCGCAGGATGCCGAGGATGTTGGAGTCAGCGATACGGACACCGTGACCGAACCGATCCCTTCCCAGCCGTCGATCACCCTCGACAAGTCGGCCACCCTCGATGACTCGGTGGTGGCGCCTTCGGGCCGCGTGGACGCCGGCGACGAGATCAACTACACCTTCACCGTCGCCAACACCGGCAACGTGACCCTCGACTCGGTCGTCGTGACCGACGATGCGGCCGATTCGGTCACCTGTCCCGGGAGCACACTGGCATCCGGCGAAACCATGATCTGCACCGGGACGCTCGTGCTCTCCCAGGCGCAGATCGATTCAGGATCGGTCGCCAACACTGCGAGCGCCGAAGGGAGTTTCGGCGCCACGGTCGTCTCAGGCGCTGACACCGCCACGGTCTTGCTGGCACCGAGTCCCAGCATCGGTGTGACAAAGGTCGGCACAGTCGACAGCGGGGTGGTCGCTCCGGTCGATCGTGTCGATCCCGGAGACACGGCCAATTACGACATCACTGTCGTGAACACCGGCAACGTCACGCTCGACCCCGTTGCCGTCAGCGACCCGATCGCTGCACCCGTCAGCTGCGGGACCAGCACGCTCGCTCCCGGTGAGACCGTCGTGTGCACGGCAGCAGTCACCCTGGATCAAGCCACAATCGATGCCGGCACCCTTTCCAACACTGCGGTGGCGACTGGAAACCCGCCGGGTGCCGACCCTGGCGACACAAGCGACGACGTCACCGCATCGAGCACGGAGACCCTCGAGTTCTCGGAACAACCTCTGGTCGGTCTCGCCAAGAGTCTCGAGGAGCTTGTCATCAACTCCGATGGCACGATCGAGATCACCTTCCGGTACACGGTTGAGAACTTCGGCAACGTCACCGCAGAGGATCTGACCGTGACCGACGACGTGATCACCATTTTCGCCGGTCTGTCACCGGAGGCCTTCGCCACCTCGGACGGGACCCTCGCCGGGTCCGAAGAATGGAACGGAACTGCGAGCTCGAATCTCCTCGCCCCGGGACAGAGTCTCGCACCGGGCGAAAGCGGCAATGTCCTGGCTCGGTTCACGATCAGGGCGGCCCTGGAGGTAGAGGTGGACAACGTGGCAACCGTGACCGCAACCTCGGCCGGCGGTAGCGGGGTCAGTGATACGTCCACAGCCGGCACCGATCCGGATCCCGATGGAGACGGCGACCCGACCAACAACTCCGAACCGACCACCGTGATGGTGCCGAGGCTCTATGACCTCGAAATCACGAAGACGGCGGTCTCACCCGATCCGGAAAGCTCGAACATCGATTGGATCATCACCGTGACCAACAACGGGCCCGGCGACGCACCCGGTCCAATCAGCGTGGTGGATACGGCCGGTCCGGGCTTGGAGCTCGATTCGGCGACAGGCACCGGTTGGTCATGTGATCTGCTGGAGACGGAAGCCACCTGCACCCGGGCGGAAGGTCTGACCGCGGGGGCGACGACGAGCATTCTGATTTCCTCGACGGCACCTGCGTCCAACCGCTCGATTGTCACCAACTCTGCAGCCCTCGAACTCGTCGATTCAGACGACCTGGATCCAACCAACAACGTTGCGGCGGTCAGTGTCGCTATCGGCGACCTTCCATTCACCGGCTTCGGCGCATCTCAACTCGTGGTGCTGGCGACGATGCTCTGCACCATGGGTTTGGTCCTCGTCTGGCGGGGCGGTCGCCGAGTGATCGGAATGGAACGCCAACCTCGTCATCGGGCCTGAGGCCAAGCGGATCGGCTCACCCGGCATACGATTCTCTGAATGACGGTTGCCTCCGGCTCCTCTTCGGGATCGGACCTGAGCTACGAAGAGAGGCGGATCCGAGAGCTGCGGCGCTGGAAGCGGCGCGCCAATGGATTCCTCCTCGGTGCCTTGATCGTCTTCTTGATCAGTCACCTCAGGGGTGACGGCAGCGGGGTCAACGGGTGGATCAGGGCTGCCTCGGAAGCCGCCCTGATCGGTGGGATCGCCGACTGGTTCGCAGTGACCGCACTGTTCCGTCACCCGTTGGGCATTCCCATCCCGCACACTGCTCTGATCCCGAAAGGCAAAGACGAAATCGGGCGTGGGCTGGCCGAATTCGTGCAACAGAACTTCCTGGACCCGACCAATCTCCGCCAGTGGCTGACCAACGCCAGCATCGCCGAGCGAGTCGCTCTCTGGCTCGCCTCCTCCGAACATGCGGCCCTGGCTGCCCGCCGCAGCATCGAGAGCGCGGCGACCGTCGCCGAGTCGCTGGATGACGAACAGGTGGCGTCGGTAGTCACCCAAACCACGCTCGATTGGATGCGACAGACGGAGGTCACCCCCCTGATCTCCCTCGTCGTCGACGCCTGGCTCAAGGACGGCCGAACCCGAGAGTCGATCGAAGCCGGCCTCCGGGGAATCGAAGTCGTCCTCGTCGACAACCTGCCCTACTTCAGGGATAGCTTCTCCCGTACCGCGCCCTGGTGGGTCCCTTCTTGGGCGGGCAGCCTCCTCTTCGAGCGGATCATCGCCTCCTTCCGGATCCTGGTAGATGACATGGCCACCGATCCCAGGCATCCCATCCGGTCCGACATCGATCAGATGCTGTCGAATTTCGCCGACGACCTGCGCAACTCCACCGACCTTGCCCAGCGCATCGAGGAATCGAAGTTGCGCATCCTCGATTCCCCGGAGCTGGCGGCAGCGATCCAATCTCAGTGGCAGCTCCTCCATGGAAGCCTGGATCGCGCCGCTCGAGAACCAGGCTCCGAGCTGGAGAAACGGTTGGCGGAACTGATCCAGTGGTGGGCGCGTCGGGTACTCGATGACGCTGCGCTGCGAACGAGAATCGACGGCTGGATTGCTCGGTCCACCGAGCGCCTCGCATATCAATGGGACGACGAGGTCATCGCGCTGATCGAGACCACGGTGGCCGGATGGGACCCGATCGAGATCTCCCATCGACTCGAGCTGCAGCTCGGCCGCGATCTCCAGTTCGTGCGCATCAACGGCACTGTGGTCGGCGCTCTGGTCGGGCTCGCCATCCACGCCCTGCTTCTGGCAATCGACTGACGGAGACGTCCGGGACGGAGCCGCTGCCGGCGAAGCCGGCCATCCCCCTATTCCAGGGAGGCGCTGATCAACTCGGTCTCCACCACCGCTCCCAGGCGCTCGAACTCGGCCAGCGCCGTCTTCAGCTCGATGTCGGCCATGGTCACGGCACCGTCTTCTCGATAGGCCGAGGAGAGGTCGGCGTGAGCCCGCGCTGCTTCGAAAGGCAATCCGAGGACCGTGAACGTCCTGAGAGCCCGCTTCAGGGCGTCGATAGCTTCGGCAGGTTCTCCCTGGGCCCGGGCAATCCTTCCGGCGGCGGCCTGTGCCTGAGCGATGAAGAGCTCGGATCGGGCGAGTCTCCCAATCTCGGCCAATTCGTCCACCGCCAGTTGTGCTTTCTCCAATTCCCTGGCCTCCAAGGTCAACTGGATCAGGGCGGGCAGGATCCGGGCTCGGGTCCAGGGGGTGAGATCGGATGAGCGAAGGGTTCGCTCCAGCAGGTCGATCCCGGACGCGCCGTCCCCCCGTTTCGCCAGCAGGAGTGCGTACCCCGGCACCGGCTCCCGGCCCCGGACCAGTGCGTTCTGAAACGCCTCCTCCGCTTTGGCCTCGTCGCCGACCCGCAGGCGCATCTCCCCGTACTGGTACCAAGCCTCCCCGACCACATCGACCATCATCCCCAACTCCGTGGAGGCACTCATCACCTCCGACTCGGCCCGCACCCACTCGCCTCTGTTCCATAAGAGCTCGGCCTTGAACACCCGGCACACGCCCGGGAACGGCCCATGATCGTTCTCGCTGCACCAGCGATCGGCTTCCTCGCTCCATTGCCCGGCGCGGCGAACATCCCCGGTCTGATCGCACACCGCCAGCATGTTGCAGAAGCTGCGCCCGACCACCATCGGGGTCACATCACCGGCGATCGCGGCCAGCATCGCCTCATCCATGAGGGCCATCCCCTCCCCGATGTCTCCCGAAGCCACCAGGATCCGCCCCTGATCCTGCAGTGCCAGGGCTTCGAGACTTCCGTCACCGTGTTTCCTGGCGATCTCCATCACCTTCTGTGACAGATCCATGGCGCGCTCGAAGTGATGGTCGGTCTCCAGGGCACCCACCGTCTGCCAGCGCAGCAAATGTCCCCTGGCCAAAGAGTCCTGGTCCTCATCTTGTTCCAGCAACCGCTCCGCCCGGCGCTCCCAGGCCCGGGAGACGTCCGGTGCCAATGCGTGTTTGTGAGCCTCGGAGAGCATGAGCGCGGCCATCACCGCACGCTGCGGGTTTCCCTCCGAGGTGAATGCGTTGAAAGCGGCTTCGAAGCGGGCGGTCATCTCATCGTGGCGGCCCAGCCACCACATGGCGTTGGCCATCATGTCGTTGAGGGCGCCGTCCAGGGGCTGGCTCTGCTCGATGCGGAGGAGCAGAGCTCTCGTCTCCTCCCATTTCTTGGCCTGAAATGCGGCGCGGGCCTCCGCGGCCAATTGAGAGGACTCGGGCTCTACGGTGCGTAGTGGGGCGAAGTCCTCGGCGGTGTCTCCAAGGATCACCTGGAAGATCTCCTCGGGGCGGTCGAGGTCCTTGAGGTAGTGAACGCCCAGGGAGCGCAGTTCGACGCCGGCCCCGAGGCCATCGACGGTCAGGCTCTGAGTAGCTGCCGAGACCAGGATCTGGCCACCATGGCCCGCCCCCATCAGCCGCGCCACCCGATTGAGAGCAGGGCCGAAGTAATCACCGTCCTCGTTCCGCGCGGCCCCGGTGTGAATCCCGATCCGGACCCGGATCCCAGGATCCGTCGGCCAGGTCGTCTCCGCTAGGGCCCGTTGAGCCTCGATCGCGGCCGCCAAGGCCTGGACCGGGTCGGCAAATGTGGCGTAGAACGCGTCGCCCACGGTCTTGAACACCACGCCGTCGTGGGTGGCTATCGCATCACCCACGATCTGGTTGTGCTGAGCCAAAGCAGGGCGCATCGCGTCTGGCGACCGTTCCCAGAGCTGGGTCGAACCCTCGATGTCAGTGAACAGGAAGGTGACCGCCCCATCGGGCAAGGGCCGACTCGTCGTCTCCACCGATTCGAATCGTTTCCTCAACCAGCCGGTGCCAGGTTTCGGTTCACCCGGAACAGGTTGTCGGGGTCGTATTCAGCCTTCGCCTTGAGCAGACGCTCGTAATTGCTCCGGTACGAGCTTTCGATGCGACCTGTGTCCTCGTCGGCGGTCTGGAAGTTGATGTAGTTGCCACCCGTCGAGAAGGGGCGGATCCGCTCCCACGAAGACCGGGCCCAGTCCTGGTATCCCTTTCCTCCCGGATCCCCTGCAGGCCAGGCACCGGCTGCCCCGGTGACGAAAGTGGCGTCCCGATTGCCCACCGCCCCATCGTCCTCGGCATGCTCCTGCGGCTTCGCCTTCGAGATGGAACAGGATCACTTGCGACATGGGAGACTCGATGCCGGCTGCATTCTCCCGGAACACCTCGAGGTAGCCATCGCTGAGCTCGGGGAGGAACTCCATCTTCCAGTAGTAGTTGGCTCCCTTGGGCTGGGTGGCGTCGAGCATCGACTGCTGCTCCGCGTAGGTCTTGGGCATGATCAGATCGGCGATCGGCTGGCCCAACCCTTTGATCGGAGCCAAGTCGGCTTCCGCCTGAGCCGGATCCCCGCTGTGACAGGCGATCATGCCGATCATGGGCTTGCCATGCGCTGCTTCGGGGAGGAACGGGGCCGCCGGGGCGAGGCGCATTGTGGCCACCAAGGTCAGTTCTCGGGGAGCGCTTGCGGTGATTTCCTTGTAGAGGCCGAGCACGTCTTCGGCGTGGTCGGCAGGCCAGGCGATCAGACCCCCGACTATCTGGGGGCCGACCCTGTGCAATCGGTATGTGAACTCGGTGACCACTCCGAAGTTGCCACCACCACCTCTCAACGCCCAAAACAGCTCGGGCTCGTGCTCCCGGCTCGCCCGGCGCACACGACCGTCAGCAGTGACTATCTCCACCTCGTCCAGGTCGTCCACGGTGAACCCGAAGCGGCGGGTGAGATACCCGAAGCCACCTCCAAGCGTGAGCCCGGCCACCCCGGTCTCCGAGACGAATCCCAGGGTGGTCGCCAGGCCGTATTCCTGGGTTGCCCGGTCTACGTCGCCGAGCAGACAGCCAGGCCCAACCGAGACCAGCATCTGATCCCGGTCTACGTTCGCCCAGCGCATCCGGGACATGTCCAGGGTCACCCCACCGTCGGCCAGGGCGAGCCCGGCGATGTTGTGCCCGCCGCCCTTGATCGAGAGCACCAAATCATGTTCCCGGGCCAGGTTCACCGCCGAGACGACTTCGTCGGCATTTTCCGGCTGGACGACGAGGGACGGCTCCTTGTCGATCATCCCGTTCCAGATCCGGGTCGCCTCCTCGAAGCCGTCGTCTCCGGGTTGGAGCCGGCGCCCGTCAAAGACCTCAGGATCGAGCTGGACTGTTTCCCCGTCATGGCTGCGCAAGCTGAGAGCGTCAGCTGACATGGCGGCCTCCTCTCGATGTCGTCGTCGGTGGGCGAACCTAGCAACCCTCCCGACATCGTCCCGCGGCGATGGGTAGCGTTCCAATCCCGTATCTGAGAGGACGAATAGACGATGTGTTGTTTCTTCACCGCCCTGGTCCTGGCCGGACCACGTCTGGGCATCATCGTCTGGGGTCTGTGGCAACCGAATCGCTGGGAGCTGGCGTTCGACACATTCGTCTGGCCGCTGCTCGGGTTCGTGTTCGCCCCCTGGACCACCCTGATGTATGTGTCGGTGGCACCGGGAGGGGTCACCGGTTTCGACTGGTTCTGGATGGGCCTCGCGGTCCTCTTCGACATCCTGTCCTACACAGGCGGCGCTTATGGGAATCGGGACAAGATCAAGAGCTACAGCACTCCGACCCCACCTCCCGCGGCGGCATAGATCTCCCCGCTTGGGGGAATGATCCCGCGATGGATTGGAAGATCGAGCTGATCGGGATTCCGGTGTCCGACGTCGATCGGGCCAAGGACTTCTACACGCAACAGGCGGGCTTCGTCCTCGATCATGACCACGAGGTCAGCGACGAAATCCGCTTCGTCCAACTCACCCCGCCGGGGTCGGCCTGCTCCATCACCATCGGGCGGGGAGTGATCGACGCTCCACCGGGCTCGGTGAAAGGGGTACAGATGGTCGTCGCCGACATCACGGAGGCCCGGGCGGAATTGGAAGGCAGGGGAGTCGAGGTCAGTGAGATCAACGACTTTCCCTGGGGCCGGTTCGTGTTCTTCAGCGATCCCGACGGCAACTCCTGGTCGGTACAGGAATTGCCGCCACCCTCCTGACGGCCTCTCGTCAGTCGTCCGACTCCAAGCGGAGTGTGGTCTCCAGCACGTTTGGGGCCAGCATCGCGTCCAGGGAGCGTCCCGGCCGGTACTTGCGTCGCAACGCCTCCGAGGTCCGTTCCACCGACTCCGGATCTGAGGCGGGGTGGGCCCGGAACGGGTAGCGGTCGTCGCCCACGATCAGCGCCACCTCGGGGTCGGCCACTGCCCGCTGGTACCAGTGCCCGGCTTGTCCCCTCACCGAGCGCACGAACACCTCGCCGTCGTCGACAACCACCCAAATGATCGTGCGGCGGGACCGTTCGCCCTTTCGGGTCTCGATCTCCACCATCTGGTTGTCGGAGATCCGCTCCAGTTGCTCAGCGCTCAGGGCCATGGGTCAAACCTAGACGAAGCGAGCAGGGGCACCGGCCCTACCCTCTCCCGATGGCGTATCCGGAACGCATCGTCTGTCTCACCGAGGAGCCGACCGAAGTTCTCTATGCCTTGGGGGAGGCAGACCGAATCGTGGGGATCACTACCTTCACGGTCCGCCCGGCTCGGGCTCGCAAAGAGAAACCAAGGGTCTCCGCATTCACCAGCGCCCACATCGAGGAAATCGTGGCCCTCGAGCCCGACCTGGTGATCGGCTTCTCCGATATCCAGGCCGACATCGCCCGCGACCTGATCAAGGCCGGAGTCGAGGTGTGGATCAGCAATCACCGCTCGATCGATGGGATCCTCTCCTATGTGCGTCGGTTGGGGGCGATGGTCGGTGCCGCGGAGCGAGCCGATGACTACGCGGATTCGCTGGCCGCCCATGTCGAGGAGGTCCGGGCGGCATCCTCCGAATTCCCGCACCGTCCCACGGTCTATTTCGAGGAGTGGCACGACCCAATGATCACCGGGATCCAATGGGTCGCCGAAGTGATCCGGGTCGCCGGAGGCGATGACGTGTTTCCCGAGCTCTCATCGTGCTCGCTGGCCAAGGACCGAATCATCGCCGACCCGGCCCAGGTCGCCGCTCGTGACCCCGAGGTGATCCTCGCTTCCTGGTGCGGGAAGAAGGTGCAGTTCGACCACATCTATCAGCGCCCGAACTGGGACCGGGTGCCGGCGATCACCAATCGAGAAGTCCACGAGATCGACTCGTCGATCATCCTCCAGCCCGGCCCGGCCGCCCTCACCGATGGGCTCGACGAGGTGCACCGGATCCTCGCCGACTCGGTCAAACGCTGAGCAACGCCTCGCCCGGTGCCATCGCGCCGGGCACTACTACCGTTCGTTGACGTAGAAGGGGCCTGACATTCCGTCAACCGACGCCGGAACCACACCGTGGTGGTGTCGGCGCGCCCTGGTCGTGTCACCACCGACGAGAACAAGGAAGTTCTGATGATCTTTGTCGCCATCGTTCTGGCTGCGGTTGGGCTGTTCCTCGCGATCAGAAGGTGGGACGACCCAGCCATGGACACTCTCTTCAACCGGCTCGGCTGGGGTGGAGTCGCCGTGGCCGGACTGCTGGTGGTGGCTTCGACGCTGACCATCGTCCCTCCCGGTGAGGTGGCGGTGCCGGTGCTCTTCGGCACGGCCGAAGCTCCACTCGAGGAAGGTTTCCACCTCCGCAACCCGTTCGCCTCGGTGCGGGCACTTTCGGTTCGGACGCAGGAATCGACCTATACCGATACCGCGGGCGAGGGGGAGGCAGCCGATCGGGCCGACGCGATCACCGCGGTCTCACTGGAGAATGCGTCGGTGCGGGTTGAGATCACCATTCTCTGGCATCTGGTCGGATCGGAAGCATCGAAGGTCTACCGCTCGTTGGGCACCGGATATCGCGAGGTGATCGTGCGCCCGGTTTCGCGCTCGGCGGTGCGGGATTGCATCTCCAAATACCGGTTCGAACTGGCACGGACTACGCAGCGACCCGACGTCGAGCGCTGCATCGAGGAGTCCCTGCTCGGAGAGTTCGTGCCCCGCGGACTGGCGGTCGACGGGGTCCAGTTGCGGGACATCGCGGCGACCCCTGAGCTTCAAGCCTCGATCGAGTCCAAGCTCCAGGCCGAGCAAGATGCCCAGCGAGCCCAGTTCCGACAGGACCAGGCCCGGATCGATGCCGAGACTCGGGTGATCACCGCGACTGCCGAGGCCGAGGCCAACCGCCTTATCTCCGAGTCGCTGACCCCCGACCTGCTTCAGCTGCGTGTCGTGGAGGCGCTCAACGATCAGGCCATCGTCTACCTGCTGGGGAGCGACGGCCCGACACCCGTGATCCCATTGCCCACCCCGGAGGGCTCGACCACAGGGACCACGACGCCCGAAGAGCCAGCCGCTCCGTAGAACCCGGCCTGCCACCGGGTTCAACGACAGGTCAATCGTCTTGGTCGCCCCCTTGCGGGCTCTGGTCCACCTCGAACCCCATCAGCGCGGCAAGCTCGATGAACAACTCGTTGAGCTGGACGCGTTCCGCGGATTCGTCCAGCCGTTCGACCGCCTCAAAGGCTCTCTCCAGTTCCCTTCTCAGGTCGTCATCCTCCCCGGACTCCCATGTCTCCATCACCTGGGCGAGCCGGTCCTCGACCTGGCGCACGTCTTTCCCTTTGAAATCTGGGGGTCCGAGAGTGACGAGAAGCATCTCGATCTCGGTGGCGACACTCTCGGGGCTGTCCAACGGGACTGTTGTGTTGGATGCCGCGGTCGTCGAGGTGACCGGAATGGCGGTCGTGGTGACGGGTGAGGTGGTCGTGGTGTCTGCGGCCAGAAGGCCCTCGCCCTGCTCATCCGGTCCCCCCGGGGACCGGTTGTTCGTCAACGCGGCGACTGACAAACCGACAAGCACCAACGCCGCTACGAGCACTGGCCAACGGGGTCGCCTGCTCTCGGGGGCAATTGGCTCGGGATCCATACGAAGGGGTGGGATACCCACCAGAGTCGGTTCGTCGGATCCAACAACCGACGGTGATGGCGGCGATGGTGGCGCTGGAGCCAAATATGGGGGGGCAAGAACCAATGTGGCCGTCCCGGTCAGAGCCGCGGCGAATTCTCGGGCGCTCGCCGGGCGCGACCTTGGCTCTTTCGACATCCCAAGGGCCACGGCAGTGGCCATGTCGATCGGGACTAACCCCCGCAAGCCGGGTGGATCGGTTGAGTGGACGGCCTCGAGCATCGCGGCAGGTGTCTCGGCCTCGAACGGCGGCCTGCCCGCCAACAGCTCGTAGGTGACAGCGGCCAGGGAGTAGATATCCGATGACGCTGTTGCCGTGGCGCCCTGCAGAAGCTCTGGAGCCATATATGCGATAGTGCCCACCAGCTCGCCAGCGGCAGTGATGGTTGTCGAGTATTCGATCGTCCTCGCGATTCCGAAATCAGTGAGACGCACCCGTCCATCGGGGTCGACGATCAGGTTGGCTGGTTTGATGTCACGATGTACGACGCCCAGAGAATGGGCATGATCGAGCGCGCTAGCTGCTTGGGCGACAACGTCGACAACCTCTGTCGGACTGAGGGCCCCAACCTCCGCTACTTTCGCGGCGAGGGTCTGTCCCTCAATCAACTCGAGGACGATGAATGGCCCCTCATCGTCCTCACCGGTGTCGAACACAGTCACGATCCCGGGATGGCTGAGACCAGCTGCAGCATGCGCCTCGCGTTTGAACCTACCGGCCGCTCCCGGGTCTTTGGCCAGGTGGGGGAGAAGGCGCTTGATCGCGACCGCTCGGCCGAGCAAGGTGTCATTCGCCTTCCATACGGTGGCCATGCCCCCGTTCCCGATCTCCTCGATCAGCTGGTAGCGATCTCTGATCACATGTTCAACCATATGAGTAGGGCGGAAATAGGCAGGCTCCACAACGCGACTCGGCGGCGGGGAAATCCCGCCGCCGAGTCAGGGGACCATTTGTCGGGAGCTAGTCGACCGCCTCCTCGGCGTTCACGATTCCGTGTCCGTAGAACCCGTTGAAGTCCTCGTCGCCCTCACAGAAGGCGGTGTACTCCGGGCCGCGGCCAACGTTCTCATAGGAGAACGGGTTGGGGGTGGGGCACTCGGTCTCGGTGGCGGACCTGGTCAAGGTGCGTTCCACCCGGCGGGGATCCATCCCGAACCCACGCCGTCCGTTGCTCCCGTCCTCACTGACGATCAGTGCCACAACGCCGGTTACGTGTGGTGCCGCCATCGAGGTTCCTTGCAGGTACTGGTAGTAGGCGCACGTGTCGCCCTTGCAGTCCTTGATCACGAACTCGTTGGTCGGCTCCCCATTGACGTCGATGTCGCCGAGCTCGATCCCCACATTCTCCGGGTATGGAGCCAGCACCAGGTTGCCAACTGTCCGATGGGTTGGGGTGCCGAAGCCGTCACGGAAGTAGCCGCCCGGTGCGCTGACAGTGATCTGCTCCACTCCGTAATTGGAGTAATCCGCCTTGGCCGTGCTCGGGCCCAGTGCGGAGACGCCGATCACATGCGGGCCTTCCACCGGAAGGTCGATGCAGTCGTTGTTCACCGTACGAGCGAACGCGGCTCCCGGAGGGAAGTCGGGGCTGGTGTCGTCGAACTTGGATCCCGCCCCCAGGTCGATGTGGCTGTTCCCCAGCGAACCGACCAGGGTCACCCCATGCTCGTGGGCGTACTCCATGGCCCGGAAGTGGGCCTGGATGATGGTTTGCATCTCGATCAGGTGCTCGGGGAGGACCGCCGGGTCGGCGTCATCGGCCGCCGGGCAGTTGTAGAGCCAGGGGTCGGTGTAGAAGCTCATATTCACCACATCGATCCCCTTGTCCCCGGCATAGGTCAAGGCATTCACCACCGCGGGGAGGAAGAAGAATCCGGAGTCCTGTCCGGCGCGCAAGTTGACCAGGGTCACCTTGGGGGCGACCCCTGAGGTGCCGAGGCCGTTGATCGGCGATGCGACCGTTCCGGCGACGTGGGTGCCGTGGCCGTTCTCGTCGACATTGGCTGGGTCCTCGCAGTTGGCGTCGGCCTCATCGGCGCATGGGCCATCGATCAGCTCGATGTCGGTCGTGAAGTTGCGGCTCAGCTTGGAGCTGAAGTTCTTGGCAATGTCGGGATGGCTCCCGTCGATCCCGGTGTCGATGATCCCCACCAGGACCTTCTTGTTCCCCTGCTGCTCGTCATAACTGCCGTCGGCGGTGGCGTCGATCATCTCCATGTCCCACTGGAGAGAGGCCAGCGGCTCCTCGCCGCGGCGTGATTGCCGTTCGGACGATCCCGCGATCTGGTTGTCGCGCTCCGACTGCAGGCGCTCGTCATCGAACTTGCGCTCATCGGGTCTGGTGGTCCCGATCACCTCGTTGTGAGCGGCTCCGAACACGGCGTCTTCCGCCGAGACCTCGGTCACGAAATTCTCTGGTTGAGCGACGGTGACGGTGGCCAGGCCCACGGCCTCGTTGACCGCGACCACCTCGCCACCTGCGGCCTCGACTGCGGCCACACCCTCGGCGGTGCTGGCCCCTTCCGCAAACAGGACGACGAATTCCTGCGCCTCGCCTTCGGCGGCGTTGGTAACAGCAAACCCTGGCACGGAAAGGGCCAGGGCACAGGTGAGGGCTACAAGTACTACCAGGGTGCGGCGCATGGGTTCCTCCAGTTGAGCGCGATGAGGCGCGCCCTACCCGTTGTCGCCGGCCCTCAAACCCAAAACGGCTCGAGGATCGGAGATCCCTGTGCGCACCAGGTGGTACCAGTCCTCGGCTCCGAGGCGAGGCCCGAGGAAACGGGGTCGGATCGCCTGCAGGATTGGAGCCGGTCCCATGGCGACCGCGATCGTGGATCGGGTCCTAGGCCCGCCGTGGGCCCCTTTGAAGTCGGGGAAGTCGGGATGGGCGAACCACCACCCCGGCTCGCTGAAAGCCAAGGCGACGCCCGATGCCGCAGCCGCCCAGCTCTCGACACCTGGCACCTCGCCCAGCCAGCCCGGCTCGTCGGATCCCACAACAACGGCTGCGCTGCCCTCATGGATCACACTCACTGCGGGATCACGCTTCTCGGCGATCGTGGCGAGGTCGATCCGTTGGGAGGGATCGACGGTCTCCTGGTCGTGGTCCGAGGTGACCAGGAGCAGGTCCCGGTCGAAATCGAACGCCTGGTCGATCTCTGCCAGGCTGCGATCCAGGTCCCGGTAGGCGTCGACCGCCTCATCGGAGTCGGGCCCGTGCCAGTGGGCGAAGGTGTCCGGGCTGTTCAGCTGGACGAACAGCAACGCCGGCATCCGATCCAGGGCGTCTATCACCCGGGCAGTCACCTCCGCGTCGGTGAGGTAGCCGAACATGTCGACGGCCGACCCCGGCGGGATCACCCCCGAAGGGGGCCAGTGTCGTGCCGCCTCATGCGCCGCGGTGACCCCGATCAGGTTGTGATCGCCGACGACCACCTCGGTGCCGGTGTCGAAGAATGTAGGAACCCGGGGTCCGACGTCCCCGGCCGCCCGGATGGCACCGTCGACCACTACCTCGTTGGCCCACAGGCCGTGGTCGGAAGGAAGACGCCCGGTGACCATGCTGGCGAAGTTGGGATAGGTCGACGAGCACATCACGGCGGTCGCTCCGTCGGGACGGGCCAGGCCGCGCCGGCCCCACTCGGTGAGGGTGGGCATCACATCCGGCGTCGCGGAGCGGTTGCCGATCCCGTCGATGACCAGCATGACCACAGTCACTTCAATGAGCCCTCCGTAACTCCGGCCACGATCTGGCGGTGGAACATCACGTACACCGCGACCATGGGGAGCGTGATGATGGTGAGGGCGGCGAAAAGCAGCTGATAGTCGGTCACGTAGCGGCTCGAGAAGGCGAGGAGCCCCGTGGGGATGGTCTTCAGGGCGTCGTTGGTGATGTAGAGCAGGGCGAGCAGGAACTCGTTCCAGGCGTTGAGGGCGGAGAAGATGGCGACCGTGGCCAGACCGGGGCGGAGCAGTGGCAGCACCAGAACGGTGAACATCCGGGCGTCACCGCAGCCGTCGACCCGGGCCGCCTCGAACAGCTCCCGGGGCAATGAGTCCAGATAGACCTTGAGCAAATACACCGCCAGCGACAGCCCCATCGCCGCATAGGGGACGATCAGGGCCCACCGGGTGTCCTTCAGGTTCAGCATTTCGAACAGCGAGTTCTGAGCGATGAAATAGGACTGGATCGGCATCAAGAGCCCGAAGGCGAACAGACCGAGGAGCACCCCTCGGCCCCGAAACTCGAAGCGACTGAACGCGAAGGCGGCCAGGGCGGCGAGGATCAGGATGGCGACCACCGACACCGTGGTCACGATCACGCTGTTCAGCGCATAACGGCCCAGGTTGCCCACCTCCCAGGCCTCCGCCCACCTCGAGAAGTCGACGCTGGTCGGCAGCGACAGCGGCGAATCGAAGATCTCGGCATTGGTCTTGAAGCTCGACCATGCCATCCACATCAGGGGGAACCCGTAGACCAGGGCGAGTAGCCCCATGACGGTGTAGAAGAGGGCGCGGCTCCCGAGGATCCCTCTCATGCCCGGTCCTCACCGATCTCAGGGCTGCCCCGCCGGAGACGCACGTAGGCCAAGCCCAGGACCAGGACGACTGCGGTCATGATCACCGCCATCGCCGACCCGTAGCCCACCTCCTGGTTGCGGAACACCATCCGCACCAGATAGGTGGTCGGGATCTCGGTGGCGTTGAACGGGCCGCCGTTGGTGAGCACGTAGACCAGGTCGAATCCCTGCAACCCCCCGGTGATGCACAACAGGAGGGCGATCTCGATCACATGCCGGATCATCGGGACCTTGACCCGCCAGAACGCCTGGATCTCGGTCGCCCCGTCGATTTGAGCCGCTTCCACGACCTCGTTGGGGATTTGCTTGAACCCGGCGTAGAAGATCGCCATGTAGAACCCGGCGAACACCCAGCCCGAAACCACCGACACCGCGATCAGGGCTGTTTGGGTATCACCGAGCCAGACCCGGGTCCACGACTCCAACCCGACTGCCTCGAGGCTGGTGTTGATCAATCCGAAGTCGGGGTTGTAGACAAAGCCCCACAACACCGCCACCACCACCATGGGCAGCATCACCGGGATGAAGAACGCGACCCTGAAGAACCCGCTGCCCCGGGGCCGGGCGGTGACCAACCCGGCGAGGAGCAACCCCACCACCAGCTCGAGGACGATGGTGATCGCGATGTAGATGGTGACGTGGAGGAACGATGCCCGGAAGATGGGGTCGGTGAAGGCGCGCAGGTAGTTGTCGAGCCCGACCGCCTGGAACGGGCCGAATCCGTTCCACTCGAAGAAGCTGAAAACCCCGGTGGCGACTATCGGCCCCAGCACCGCGAATGCGAATAGTGCCAGGGCCGGCGCCGCCAACAGATAGGGGGTCAACCGCCGTCGCGGCCGCATCCAGCCCCTTTCTCCGAGCTTCCGCTATTGGTCGAGCTTGGCCTGGGCCGCGGCTGCGGCTTCGGCAGGTGTGCTCACCCCGCCCAGGACCTCGGCCTCGGCGGCGTACAGGGCATCGGCCACGGCAATGTCGTAGCCCGTGTCCGGCGGTGCCACCAGTGTGCTCGACCCTTGCATCAGCTCCATCAAGCTCAGCACCCGGGAGTCGATGTCCTCGCGATCGAGGGCGCCGCTGGCGAGCGGGGTGCCGCCGGCGTCGACCATCTGAGAGGTGAACTCGGGTGAGGAGAACAAGGTCATGAAGTCGATGGCCAGGTCCTTGTGCTCCGACTGCTCGTTGATGATGAACCCGGTGGCGACTGCGATCACCGAGTCCTGGGCTCCCTCGCCGGACATCTCCGGGAGGTTGAAGTAGTCGAACTGGAGATCCGGTGCCTCTTCGAGCGCCCAAGAGACCAGCCAGCTCCCGATCGGGTGCATCGCCGCCTCGCCCCGGAAGAAGAGCTGGGCGCCTTCGTTGTCGTCGATGGCGTTCGCGCTCTCGTTGACGATCCCTGCCTCCGCCAACTGAGCCACGTACTCCAACCCCGCGACCACCTCGGGAGCGTCCATCGGGATCTCCTGCTTCAGCATCTGGTCGTAGGCGTCTTCCCCCATCACCCGGGACACCATGTGCGAGGTCCAGTTGCCGACCGGCCACAGGTCCTTGTTGCCAATGGCGATCGGAGTGATCCCGGCTTCCTTGATCGAATTCGAGACGTCGATCATCTCATCCCAGGTCGTGGGGACGCTGACCCCGACCGAGTCGAAGATCTCGGTGTTGTACCAGAAGACGGTGGTGACATCGGCGTTGGCGGGAACCATTACGTTCTTGCCATCGATGACCATCCCGTTGTAGGCACCCTCTTCGAAGTAGGAGCCCAATTCACCGTTCTCCACGGCATCGGTGATATCGGCGACGAATCCCTCTTCGTACCGGCTCTGGAGGCGGGCCCCGGCCCACTCGAAGTAGATGTCAGGAGCATCACCACCGTTCAGCAGCTGGGGGAGGCCGATGGTCTGGTACAGGTCGTCGTCCTGGAAGTTGAACTCCACGTTGACTCCCGGGTTGGCCTCCTCGAAAGCGGCCCCTGCCGCCTCCCACACCGCGATCTGCGCTTCGCCGGGCGAGCCCATGGCAACCCGCAGGGTGACTTCCTCGCCGGCTCCGGTGCCGCCGGTGACCTCGGTCGTGGTGGCGCCTTCGCCTCCATCATCACCGCAGGCGGCGAGCACCAGGGCCACTGCCACGGTCGCGGCGATCAGAGACCCGAACCGCCTTCTCTTCTCGTGCATCTCTTTCTTTCCTTTCATGTGATGACATCGGTGAGTGCCATGTCGAGCACATCACCGAACACTCGATGGGAATCGCTTCTCAATAGAGAGCGGAACTCGGCAATTGCGGTGCGTCCGTCGTCGGAGACCTTCCCGTTTCCAGCATGGATGGCCAGGGCGTCGACTGCCTCGGCGCCGCGCCGGAACTTGAGGAGCCAAGGCATCAACTCCGCCTGCAGAGATTGGTTCTCGACGTCATCGCCGAGGAGGTGCTCGGCGGCGGCGGTCAGCTCGGCGGCGAAAGCGGCGAGGTCGGCGCCGGCAGCATTGTCCTGGACTTCGATCTGGAATGCCAGGCGTTGCAGGGCCTTGGTCAGGCCTTGGGGCTCGGGATCGGACAGGCAACTCGCACGGACGGTGTCGGCAAACGTCATCATCGCCTTCGAGTCGGCGTCACCGGCCACCTGGGTCACCGCGGCCTCCCAGGCCCGGTCCGGCTCGTAGCCGGCGGGGTCCCATAGATAGTCGGCGATCGTGGCCAGGGCGATCTTGGAGGCTTCCGGGTACTCCATGGCGTTGGCCATGACCCCGTGGCTGAACCGGTCGAGGACGGAATCCCGGTTCTGGTAGGGCCCGATGTGCATCTCGTTGCTCATCGCCACGTCGTTCACCGGGTAGTTGTCCCAGTACAAAGGTGGGCGGCGGTTGACCCGGCTGAAGTGGGCCGCCTCCTCGGAGGTGATGGCGGGGGAGCAGATGGCGCGCCCGGTCCAGAACAGATCGATCCTGGGATCGAGCTCCGCACCGAGGCGGCTGATGTAGTCCTCGTCACCTGCCCCCCAGTAGATCGTGGGGCATACCACCAGCGGCAGATCAGGGCCGACGACGTCATGAATCCGGTTGGCGGTCTGAGCGTGGGCAGAGGCCAGGTCGGGGAAGGCGTCGATGTCCTCTGGGTGCTGCAGGGTGGGTGGGATGTCGTCGAAGAGAAGGGCGATCCGGGTGGCGCCGGCCTCGATGATCGAGACGATTTTCTCGGCGAGCAGCCCACTGTCACCCCGGCTCGAGTAGCGCATCGACAGGCCGGGGGAGATTCCCACCATGGCGTCGATATCTCGAGACAGGCAACGGGTCACTACCTCCTCGAGTCGGAGCCGGCTGGTGTCGTCGAATGGGGTGCGCCACTCCCGGCGCAGGAATCGATCGTCTTTGGGGGCGTACAAGAAGGTGTTGAACCGGTTTCTCGCCGCGAAGTCGATCATGTCGAGCCGCGCCTCGTCACTCCACGGCCTCCCGTAGAAGCCCTCGATGATCCCCCGCACGGCGAAATCCGGGCTGCTCCGATGTTTCCCTGGTTGCCAAACCCCCTGGGCCTGCCTGATCAGGTCGAGGAGTGCCCACCGCAGCGATCGGGTACCGGTCACGGTCAACTCGATCGCATCAGCGGTTGTCGCTCCGAGTTCGACGAGATATGCCTCGTCGGTCCTGCGGCGATGGACCGGGTCGTAGCTCAGGTCCGGGTCCCCGGACCAGCGCACCGAGACGGCGAGGTCGGTTCCCGGCCCCTCGCCCGGAGTGAGCCCGACCTGGAGAGCCATCTCGTCCAACTCTTCGCGCCCGATCTCGTTCGGAGTCGACTCCCAGCGAAGCGTGACGGTCAAAGTGCCTTCACCCGCCCCTTGTACCTGGCGAGCAGCTCGGCGTTGGCGGCATCGCCTTCGGCCAAGTTGCTGCTCATGAACACCTCTGCCGCCTCCCCCCTGGCGATCAGCATCTCCACCGCTTCGGCCACGATCGCGTTGACGATGGCTGCGCCGGCGACGGTCGAGGTCGCCCCGACGCGTCGCCCGAACCCCTCGATCTCGACGCTGGCATCGCCTATCTCACCATGGTTGTCGATGACCACATGGGCGAGATCGACCAGTCGAGACCCATCGCGCTCCTCTGAGGAGTGCTCGGCATGGCGGCGGCTGATGATCGCAATCACGCGGGCGCCTGCGGCGCGCGCCAGTTGGGTCAATTCCTCGGTCACCGCGTTGCCCCCGGAGTTCGAAGCGACGATCAATGAGTCTCCGGGCTCCAGGGGATGGTCGGAAAGGATGTTCCGCGCCAACCCGCTCCGGCGCTCGAGTTGGGTGCTGTTCTCCGCTCCGGCGTGGAGCATCAAGGACTCGACCAGGATCGGGTTGGCGGCGGCCAACCCACCAGCCCTGTAGAACAGTTCCTCGGCGAGCATGTGAGAGTGCCCGGTCCCGAACACATGGACCAGGCCTCCACTCGAAATGGTGTCGGTGACGAACCCGGCAGCCGTCCTGATGTACGGCCACTGGTCACGGGAGATTTGTTCCAGGATCCCGATCACACCGGACAGATAACGCCTGCCTGCCGAGGGGGCCGGGGCGATCATCGCTCAGTCCGGTACATGGTGAGCAAGTCCTGATATGGGCCTGGCGACCCTGCGCCGGCGAGGGCTGAAGCTCCGTCGAGGCTGGTGCCACCCGCCATCCCAACCTCGACCTGAGGATGGTTGCCGTGGAGGCCCTCGATGACGAGATCCGCGAGACGCGGAGCATCAGAGACCAGCCCGCCGCTCAGAGCGACCACTATGTCGGTATTGGGCGAGAGGAACCGGATCGCGGCCGATGCGGTGTCCACGAGATGAGACGCGGCGTTCTCCACGATGTAGCCGGCGACCCGATCACCGCCGGCCGCTTCGGCGAGCACCACCGGAGCCACCTGTGAGATGGTGTCTACCGCTCGGGGGTTGTTGTGAATTCGCACTCCGATGCCTTCGACCGGGCCCAAGTTGGATGCGATCGCCCGGGTCAGAGAGGTGCGCGGCCCCCGGCCCTCGTCGGCGGCGATGACCGCTCTGATCCCGTGTCGCCCCAGCCAGAAGCCGCCACCTTCGTCTCCGACCAGATAACCCGCACCGTCGAAGCTGCGATGAGCCCCGGACCCCGCGTCGATGGCGAGACACGCCACTCCGGTGCCCACGGAGAGGACGATTCCGGTAGCACCATCGAGGGCTCCTGCGTGCGCGGTGACGCTGTCGTCGCCCACCCAAACTTCCCGTGCTCCGGTTGCCGCGGCCAGCCCTGCGGCAATCGCCTCGCGATGGTCTGCTTCGGCCGGGATGGTGGTGAGGCCGGCAACGAGCCGGGTGACGTCCGGTTCCCGACCATCCCAGATCGCGGCCACACTCTCCACGATCGCCGACACCACGTCGGCTTCCAGGTGGCTCACGCCAGGGGCGGTCTTCTCCGGGGACCCATCGGAGACCCGGAGCCGGATCTGGGACTGTCCGCCGTCTACTCCGACCGTGACGCTCACCGCGACCTGCCCGGAGTGGAATCGGTGAAGGCGGCGGGGGTGAGCACCACCTGAAGTTGGTAGCGGTCGCCGCGATAGAGGCAGGTGGCCGCCATGATCGGGCGGCGTCGGGTGTCCAGATAGGCCATCTGAATCCGAAGACACGGCGCATTTGGCTCGATTCCAAGCCAGGAGGCAGTTGGGGCGTCGGCGAGCGCGGGGTCGATGACGCTCGATGCCTGCCCGAGACTGATCCCGAACTTGCGGGCCAGGGTCTCGAACAGCGACCCGATCAGGTCGCTCTCCGACATCCCGGGGACGAGCTGTTCCGGAATCCACGTGGTCTCAACTGCAATCGGCTCGCCGTCCGCGAGTCGCAGCCTGGTGAAACAGACGACATCCGAGCCCTCGACGATCTCGAGTTTGGCGGCGGTGGCGGCGTCGGCGGGAACGCGCTCGAATTCGAGCACCTCGCTGGACGGGGTCATTCCCCGGCGTTGCATGTCGACAGTGAAGGAGGACAACCCGAGTGTCTTGGCATACGGCACCTGGGCTACATAGGTCCCCGATCCGGGTCGCCGGTCGAGGAGGCCCTCCACGGTCAGAGTCTCGATCGCCTTGCGGGCCGTCATTCGTGCGATGCCCCAACGCGCGGCAAGATCCCTTTCACTCGGGATCCGCGTCCCGGGATCGAGTGATGCCACCAATTGACGAAGGCGCTGCACTGCGCCCGCGCCCTTGGTCCTGCCGTCGGTGGAGGAGAGAGTCACCATGACCGAATGCGACTATACCGCTTTGGTATGGCGCAATGCCAACTGATTCCCAGAGAACATGGAGAATCGCGTGTCAGGTGGTATAGCAGTTATAGACTGCTTGCTGTGATTGAACCCGTTCTGTCTGAAATCCGGCCCTCCCGACCCGACGATCTGGATGCCTTGTACGAGGTCTGCTTGCGAACAGGCGACGCGGGCGCCGATGCCACCGGGCTCTTCGATGATCCCCGGCTACTCGGCGAGGTCTACGTCGGCCCCTATCTCATGCTCCCGGGCGGAATCGGGCTCACCGCGGTCGCCAACGATGTCCCCTCTGGGTACGCGCTCGCGGCGTTCGACACCCGCAGCTTCGAGGCCGAGTGTGAAGCGAGTTGGTGGCCGCCCCTGCGGGCCCGCTATCCGGATCCCGGGCCTCACCCGTCGACCAGAGACGAACAGCTCATGCGGGTGATCCACCACCCGCCCCGCGCCGCAGAAGCGATGGTCAACGTCTATCCGGCACATCTCCATCTCGATCTGCTCCCCGAGTTGCAGGGTCGGGGCGTCGGGACGGGGATGATGGACCGGCTGCTCGCAGTCCTAGCCGCCCGAGCCGTGCCCGGGGTCCATCTCGGCGCCGATCCTCGAAACACCCGAGCCATCGGCTTCTATGCACACCTCGGATTTGTCACCCTGGCCGAGGAGCCCGAGGTGCTGTGGATGGGGAAGCGGCTCGGGTCATGACCTGAGCTCGGCCCGATAGAGGTCGTAGTTCTCCGGGTCGAAGCAGACAAAGGTCACTTCGGTGATGGCATCGGGCCGGTCAGCTACCCACCCCGTGACGGCTTCGATTGCCGTGACTGCGGCGAGTTGGAGTGGGAACCCGTAGACCCCGGTCGAGATGTTGGGAAAGGCCACCGTCATGCATTCATGGCTCGCGGCGAGAGTGAGGCTGTTGCGGTAACAGGAGGCGAGCCGGTCGACTGCCTCCTCAGGGCGGACGCGGTGCCAAATAGGGCCCACGGTGTGAATCACATGTCGCGCGGGCAGCCGCCCGGCACCGGTGATCACCGCCTCGCCGGTAGGGAGCGGCCCGTGCTTGCGGACTATCTCCCGGCATTCGGCGAGGATCGACTGACCCCCGACACTGTGGATCGCCCCGTCGACTCCACCTCCTCCCATCAGGCTGGGGTTGGCCGCATTGACGATGGCGTCGATCTGGAGGCCGGTGATGTCCCCCTGGATGACCGTGATCGTGGTCACCCCTCGAGGGTACGCCAGAGAATTTGTCACACCCGGTTGGCATCGTGGGGGCATGAGTGAGCACACCACCCCGATCCACATCTCCGTCGTCCTCGACCGATCCGGCTCGATGGCGAGCATCGCCGATGACATCGTCGGCGGCTTCAACACCTTCCTGGCGGATCAGCGTCAGCACCCTGGCGGGGGTCGAATCACGTTGATCCAGTTCGATGGACAGGATCCATTCGAGGTCCTCATCGATGGTGAGGATCTCACCGACGCTCCCGACCTCGACGGAGCCCGATATCTCCCGCGAGGGAACACCCCGTTGCTGGACGCAGTGGCCCGGACGATTGCCCGCATCGATCAGGGAATCCTGGCTCGCGCCGACGACGGGCTGCCAATCGAGGACCAGGTGGTGCTGATCGTCACCGACGGATTCGAGAATGCCAGCCGGGAGTTCGACCTCAAGACGGTCGCCGGGTTGGTGGAGACCCGTCGTGGCCGGGGCTGGGCGTTCACCTTTCTCGGTGTCGACGAAGCAACATTCAGCGAAGCGGCCTCGATGCGATTTTCGGCCGCCAACACCGCCACCTGGGACAAGTCGGCGTCTGGTTCGCAGCAGATGTTCGCCAGGCTCTCCAAGGCGACGTCGTCCTTTCGGTCGCTGAGCGACGAGGACAAGCAGGCCCGGTACGAGCGTTTCCTCGAGGAGAAGGACCAGGACGAGGAGTGACGACTCCCGCTCGGGAGTACCGGCACGCGGCTTCCTACACTCGCCGGCAATGGAAACGGAGACGCGGTACGCCCGACTCGGCAACGACCGCATCGCCTATCAGGTCCTAGGGGAGGGGCCGCTCGATCTGGTGATCAGCCGTGGCTCGTTCTCCACCCTCGACGCGATCTGGGCGATGCCCGAGACCTGTGCCCCCTACCTGCGATTGGCCGCTTTCTGCCGACTGATCATGTTCGACCGGCTGGGCACGGGGTGGTCGGATGCGGTCCCGCTCGACGCCTTGCCCCCGCTAGAGAGCCGCTGGGCGGAGATCCATGCGGTCATGGACGCTGCCGAGAGCGAGCGCGCGGTCATCTTGGGGGTGCAGGACGGCGGGCCGCCGGCGATGTTCGGTGCAGCCACCGCGCCCGAGCTTGTTGCCGGCCTCATCCTCATGCACTCACCGGCGAGGTCACGTCAGGACGTCGATTACCCGATTGGGCTCGACGAGGAAACTCTCTCCGGCTGGTCCCAGACGATGTCCGCCTGGGACCTCGACACACTCATCGGAATGTCCTTTCCCAGTCGGGCCTCCGATGAGAGATACCTGCAATGGGGTCGGAGATATATGCGGTCGATGGCCACGCCCACTGCCATGCTTGCTTACTCGAAGGCCATGGCGGAAACCGACGTCCGTGATCTGCTTCCGTCGATCCTGGTGCCCACGGTTGTCATCCATCGCCGCGAGTTTCGCTGGGCACCCGCGGAGCTCGACCGGTTTGTGGCCGAGCACATCCCCGGCGCCCGGTACGTCGAAGTCCCCGGAGGGGATGCCGATCTCTTCTTCGACCACACCGATCCATTGATCGACGCCATCACCGGTTTCCTCACGGAGATCGAGCCGCTGGCGGTCGAGCGCCGGGCTGCGGAGCGCCTGATGGCCACGATCCTGTTCACAGACATCGTCGCCTCGACCGAACGTGCCCAGGCAAGCGGCGATGCCCGGTGGATGAGCCTCTTGCAACTTCATGATCACGTTTCGAGTGATCTGATCGCCCGACACGGCGGTCGCCTGGTCAAGAACACGGGTGATGGAGTGCTCGCTCTCTTCGACGGTCCCGGGCGCGGCCTTTTGGCCGCTGGTGACATGTGCTCCTCGCTCGACCGGGCCGGTTTGACGTTGCGCGCTGGGCTGCACGCCGGAGAGATCGAGCTGAGGGGTGAGGATGTCGCCGGCGTCGGAGTTCACATCGCGGCCCGGGTGATGGCCGAGGCCGCCCCTGCGGAGGTGATGGTCTCGAGGACCGTGCGTGATCTCGTGGTGGGCTCTGACTTCAGGTTCGAGGATCGGGGGTCGCACCACCTCAAAGGTGTCGATGGTGAGTGGCAACTGTTTGCACTAGCCGGGTCTTGACGCTCGTCGATCAACTCAGGAGCGCCTTGGCCTCCACCAGATCGTGCTCGTCGAATCCCTCATGGAACCGGCCGTAGGCCACACCTAGGTCTTCGGTGCCATCGGGGGCGATGCCCGACTCGCGTCGCAGCGTGACCAATCTGGTGAGCGCCCTCAGCTCGATGAGGTACAACCCGCCAGCTCGCGATGAACGCGTCGCCGACAGGTAGGCATCCTCGGCTTCCGAGGGGTCGGTCTCGGGGAGCATCCGGAGGAAGTCGCCCTTGGCGACCCAGAATTCCGCGGAGCTCAGGTCATCAGGACCTGCCAGAGCGATGGCCTCATCGATCAAGGCCAGGCCCTGATGGGGCTTTCCGGCCAGAGAATGGACCAGCGCACGGAGCATGAGTATCTGGGGCCAGAAGACCGGTGGGGCAGTGAGGCCCTGATAGAGGTCGATGCCTTGCTCTGTCAGGGCCAGGCCCTCTTCGGCCCTCCCGCTGCAGGCCATAGCGACACCCTCGAGGACTGTGGCCAGCGTGGCCCACACCGGGTATTCGTTCTCTTCGGAAACCTGCTTCAACTCGTGTGCGCGCTGCAGGGCATCGTCGAAACGGCTCCGATAGAGGGCGAGGTAACCGTTGTGATAGAAGGCATAGGCGATGCTGTAGGGGTGGTCCATCTCCCGGGCCACATCGAGGGCCTCGGCAAGGCGGGCAACTGCTTGCTCCAGGGCTCCGCACTGCCATAGGAGCAGGCCCGAAGCCGTCCTTGCTGTGACTCCAGTGTTGGGCCCCAGGCGAAAGCGCGCCGAGTGGTGCAAGCGGGGATCGTGGAGCTCGATCGCTCGGTCGATATGGGGCAGTCCGTTCTCCAGGTCCCCGGTGAATGCCAGCCCCGTCCCGTAGATGTAGTGACCGTCGACGAGGATTGCCAGGTCTCCAGTCTCCTCGCCGAGGGCCAACAACTCCTTCCCGTACGCCACACCCTTATCGAATTGGGCGATCCCCGTGTAATAGGTGGCAAGCGCCCGGAGAACCGGGTATCGGTCCGCCGGGGCGCCGGAGACGTCGGAGATGGCGAGTGCCCGTGTGAACTCGGCCTCGACTTCCGGGGTATAGCCCCTGACCGCCATCATGGCCCGAGCCAGGCTGGAGCGGAGGGTGAGCTCCTCGCCGAGAAGCTCCCTCGGAGAACCGGCGGCCTCCAGCATTCCGACTGCGTCGGTCGCAATCTCGATCGCAGCGCGGTACCAGCCCTTTGCCTCGTGCAAAGCCCACAGTGACTCGACCAGTCCCAGCGTCTGGCCAAGGTGCCCATCCTCGACCCAGAAACTCCAGGCGGTTCGCAGGTTCCCGCTCTCGGCTTCGAATTTGTCGAGGGCTTCTGATCTGTCTTCGCTCCTCAACCGCTCGGCGAGACGCCGGCCGAGGTCGGAGAAGTGCGCCGCATGGGCTCGGCGCACGTCGCCCTCACGCTCCGGGTTCTCGGCGAGGCGAGATTCCGCATACTCCTTGATCATCAAGAGCATCGAAAACCGCCGGGTCGGCTCGCTGTCGTCGGCACGGGCCAGGCTCTTGTCGACGAGAGAGGCCAGGGCGTCCACCACGAACTCCACCCCCACCGCCGACGCCACCGCCTCGAAGGAGACGAGGCTCGTGGTGGAGAACACCGACATCATCTCGAACATCTCGCGCTCCGACTCGTCGAGTAGCTCGTAACTCCATCCGATGGCACCCCAGAGGGTTCGCTGACGGTCTGGGAGGTCCCTGCCTCCGGCTCCCAGCACGTCGAGGCGCTCATGGAGTCGATCCCGGAGATCGACTGGGGTGAACACATTGAGGCGGGCGGCCGCCAGCTCGATGGCCAGGGGCAGGCCGTCGAGGCGGAGGCAGATCTCGGCGATGACGGTGGCGTTCTCCTCGGTGATGGAGAAGCCAGGACTCACCGCCCGGGCCCGATCGGTGAAGAGTCGCACCGCCTCGGACTCGGCGATCTCGGTCGCGGGGGCATTGGGGTGGGGGAGTGCGAGGGGCGGGACCGGGAAGACCTTTTCGGCTCGGATCCGGAGCGTTTCCCGGCTGGTGACCAGGATCTTCAGGTCCGGGGCCTGTTGCAGCAGCTCCGACAGCCCTACGGCGGCCGCAGTCACCTGCTCGAAATTGTCCAGGAGCAGCAGAATCTGACGATCTCGCAACCGTGCCTCGAGGAAGCGCAGGGGGTTGCCCCCAGACATCGGAAGTTCCAGACCGCGCCCGATTGCCTCGTAGGCAGCGTCGGGTTCACGTTCCGCGGAGAGGTCGACGAAGAAGACTCCATCCTTGAACCGATCCACCTGCTCGGCGGCCACCTGAAGCCCGAGGCGGGTCTTGCCGGCGCCACCGGGCCCGGCGATCGTCAACAACCGGGTGCCCGGAGAGTCGAGCATCACCTGGATCGCGGCCAGCTCGTCGGCCCTTCCCAGGAACTCGGTTGCCTGCTGCGGCAGGTTGTGGGGCCGGGCGTCGAGAGTGAGCGGCGGGGGAAATTCGGTCACCAGGTCGTCACGTACCACCTGGTAGAGATGCTCGGGCAAAGTGAGATCCTTGAGGCGGTGCGAGCCCAGGTCGCGAAGGATCACGTCCGAGGGGAGCAGGTCTTCGACTTCGGCCGCGGCCACGCCCGACATCAGCACCTGCCCACCGTGGCTTGCTGCCATGATCCTTGCTGCGCGGTTCATGGCCATCCCGAAATAGTCACCATCTCGGCTCTCGGCCTCGCCGAGGTGGATCCCCATCCGTACACGGAGCGGGCCCGATGTGGCCCATTCCTCGGCGAGCAGGCTCTGTTGCGAGGCGATTGCGGCGCCCACGCTCTGGATAGGCGACTCGAAGACGGCGATGATCCCGTCACCGGTCGTCTTGAGCACCTGACCCCCGGCTCGATTCACGGCGTCGCCGAGGATCGCGTCATGACGCGCCAGGGCCCCTGCCATGGACTCGCCGTTCTCCTCCCAGAGGCGGGTGCTCCCCTCGATGTCGGTGAAGAGAAAGGTCTGCATCGAACCCGGAATATACGAGGAGCCCTCCGCCCGCGGGTCGCAGCCGCCCGGCGTTACTTTGGATGACCACCGTCCATCTACGGCAGGAGGAGTCGCATTGGCATACCACTATCACACCGAATCCGTCTACCTCGAGGAGAAGTGGGTCGGACGCACGGGAGTGCATAGTTCCGAGGAGATCACCGCGCTATCTGCGCGGTTCAATCAGATGTCGGCCAGTGGTTGGGAGTTGTTCCACATTGCCGACGTGGGTGTCGTCGGCAAACTCTTCAAGGCGGATGACAGGCGATCGGTGACAGTCGCCTTCTACCGACGGGAGATCCCCGAGGGCTGACGTCTCCCACTTTGCGGAATCCCGGATTCGGAAACCCGTGCATGGGGAATGATCCGGCATGGCTTCGTACGAGGTGAACCCAGCGGCCGTAGATCGGGCTCGTCAGCTGATCGATGCCCATCAGTACGTGCTCAGGAGCGATTGGGGCGAGAGCCAGCCCTCCGCCGAGGACCAGAACGCGTTCCTCGAGACTCACTCCTGGGAGGACTACGCCGAGTGGCATCTGGGACTTACCGAAGGGGCTGCCGACGAGACCAAGGCTCGGTATGGCTTCGTCTACGGCGACTTCCGGCGGGTGCATCGCATGGGGCTGATCGCCTGCCATTTTCGAGCAGCCGAATGGCGGCACAAGGAGATCGAGCTCGCGGCGCACGACCTCCTCCAGCACCTGGACAGCGTCAGGGCCTGAGCAGGCTCAGGCCGTCCAGCCGAGGAAAGTCTCCCCGGCCCACGCCGTGAGGAACCACAGCCCGACGATGGCGAATGGCAGGGCGAGGAACAGTGGGCGTGAGTTCCGCCACCGGATCGCCGCCAGCAGACCGATGACCCAGATCACGCCGAGGACGGCGACAGCCCAATAGGGCATGATCAGCCCTGCGACCAAGATGGGGATCCCGGCGGCGAGGTAGAGCACGAAGCCCAGGACCGTGACCAAGGGGTTGGGCCGCTCGCCGGCACCGTCTGGCGCGCTCATCCCGCGGCAGCGTATTCCGGCCGCCGCGCCACCAAATGCCATACCGGCATCTCGCCTTTGCCCTTGACCTCGATCGTCCCCATCGGCTCGCAAACGAAGACGTCTCCCACCAAACGCTGGGTGCTCTCGGTGATCTGGATGTGCCCGGCTGTGCCCAGCGATTCCATGCGGCTGGCGGTGTTTACCGCGTCACCCCACAGGTCGTAGCTGAATTTGTGGCGGCCGATGATCCCGGCGACAACCGGGCCGGAATTGATCCCGATCCGGAACCGAACCTGCCTTCCGAGATAGCTCTTGGACGCCACGAGACCGGTCATTCCCGAGCGCGAGGTCGCAGATGGCGATGGCATGATCGTGCCGGGGGCGGGGACTCCCGCCGCCACCATGTATGCGTCCCCGATGGTCTTGATCTTCTCCAATCCGCACTCCTCGACCAACCCGTCGAAGTCGGAGAACAGCTCATCGAGGAGCGAAACCAATTCCCGTGGGGTCATCCCCGCCGACATCGGTGTGAACCCGGCCACGTCGGCGAACAAGATCGACGCAGACTCGAAGCTGTCGGCAATGGTCTCCGGTGATGACTTCAGTCTCTCCGCCACCTCGTCGGGTAGGACGTTGCGGAGCAGCGCATCGGACTGCTCGAGCAACAGCGCCCGTTGTCTCACGTAATAGAAGACGACCCAATAGACGAATAGGACGACAACCAGGAGGTTGAAGGTCGCCAGATACTCCGGCTGTTCAAGGGTCTCGACGGGCTCGATCCGGCTTGCGATCGCCGTGCCGAGGATCGAAGTCACCAGATACACAATGAGCCAGGCGGTTGCCCGCCAATCGGCGAAGACCACGACCCCTCCGATCAGCCCGAGCAGGCCCCACACCGAGTTCACCCCAGAGGCCAGCTGACCGCCGAAGACGATGATCAAAGTGGTCGCGACGAAAATGTTTACCAGGATGACGAAATGCATCACTCCGGGGTAGGAGGCAGGCCACTTCCACATGGCGAAGAGCGCCACGCCACTGCCGAGCCAGGAGCATGCGATCGTCATGCCGGCGATGGGAGCCTCGAGAACTGCCACCATTTGGTAGACGGAGACGATGGTGGTCAACAGCGACACCCAAAGCGCGCCCGCGAGCAGCCGCTTGGTGCGGGCCGTATCCTCGCTATCCGTGTCGACGACCGCGATCGACACCATGCGATCGATCCACCGGGGTATTTCCCTGCGTGGTCGGAATGCTTCGCCGCCGGCGTCCAGTGTTGACGACTCCTGGTTTGACATCGGGAGCCTATGTCTAAGAAATCCTGGGGCACGGTAAGTCAGTGTCGATTTAGACCAGCGTCGTTCGTCGTATGACGAAGACCCCAACTCACCCAGGAGGTAGGCCATGACCGCTCTCGCTGAGCTTCTGAAGGCCAAGCTGAACGGCCAATTGATCACACCGGAAGACCGCGACTACGACGCAGCTCGGGAGGTGTTCTACGGCGGCATCGACGCCCGCCCGGCGCTGATCGCCCGAGTCGCCGACAGCGCCGATGTTGCGTTGGTCATCAACGCCGCCCGCGACAACGGCGTCGAGCTCGCAGTGCGCGGCGGCGGTCACAGCGTGGCCGGCCACAGCACCACCGAGGGAGGGATCGTCCTCGATCTGGGGGCTATGAAGGCTCTGGACATCGACGTGCAGGGGAGGACAGCGTGGGCCGAGACCGGGCTCACCGCGATCGAATACCTGGAGCAGGTCACCGCCCAAGGGCTGGTCACCGGTTTCGGTGATGCCGGATCAGTCGGGATCGGGGGAATCACCCTCGGCGGGGGTGTCGGCTTCCTGGTGCGAAAGCACGGGCTGACGGTCGATTCGCTCTTGGCCGCCGAGTTGGTCACCGCCGATGGTGAGATCGTCATTGCCGACGAGGAAACCAACCCGGATCTCTTCTGGGCGATCCGTGGTGGAGGTGGCAACTTCGGAGTGGCCACTCGTCTCCATTTCCGGCTGCATCCCGTCGACGCATTCGTGGGCGGGATGATGATCCTCCCCGCCACCGTCGAGACGATCGCCGGGTTCATCGCCGAGTCCGAGGCGGCACCGGAGGAGCTCTCGACGATCGCCAACGTGATGAATTGCCCGCCGATGCCCTTCGTGCCCGACGAGGTGGTGGGGAGCATGGTGATCATGGCGCTGATCGCCTGGACCGGGCCCGAGGACCAGGGGCTGGAGATGATGGGGCGGTTCCGGTCTCTCGGAGAGCCGCTGGCCGACATGACCGCTTCGATGCCCTTCACCGGGATCTACATGCCGGAGGACCCCGAGTACAAGCCGCTGGCGGTCGCTCGGACCATGTTCACCGACCAATTCGACCTGTCCACGGCAGAGACGATCCTCGATCACCTGAACGACTCCGACGCATCGATGCGAGTCGCCCAGATTCGGGTGTTGGGTGGGGCTTTGACCAGAGTGCCCAACGACACGACCGCCTTCGCTCATCGTGACCGGAGGTACCTGATCAATGTCGCCGCGTTCTACGAGGGGCCCGACGACTTCCCCCGCCGTGCTGAATGGGTGGAGCGCTTTGCCGGCGTCCTCAACGGTGGTGATGACCGGGGCTATGTGGGCTTCCTCGCAGACGAGGGAGCAGACCGCGTGCGGGCTGCTTATCCGGGTGACACCTGGGACCGGCTCCGCCAGGTCAAGGCGAAATACGATCCGGACAACTTCTTCCAGCTCAACCAGAACATCCCGCCTGCCTAATCGGGAAGGAGCGGGACGCTGATCCCCTGATCCTTCCCCAGGAGCACGGCGCGGGTCACCGCATCGCTGCCGAATTTGCCTTTGACCTCATCCAGGGCGCGATCCAGCCGTTCCCCGGGCTGTCTCTCGAATGGGAGCTCGGGCTGCAGTGCGTCGGCGTCGTCGAGATTGGCGAGGGTGATCCCAATCAGGGTGAGGCCTCGTTGCCGTATCAGCGGCTGTGAGTCGCTGAGGAGGTCACGCGCCGCGCCCAACAGGACCTGGGTCCTGGCGGTCGCCCGGTTCAGGGTGTGGGAGCGGGTGGCTCGGGTGAAGTCGTTGAATCGCATCCTGAGGATCACGGTCCTTGTCAGCCGCTCCGCCTTTCGCAAGCGCCTAGCCACCCGGTCAATGATCGCGACCAGTATCTCGTCGAGCGCCGACGACGACATCGGCCGCAGCCCGAATGCCCGCTGCGAGCCGATGGACCGCCGTCTTCGGCCCAAGACCGGGCGCGGGTCGTAGTTGTGAGCCAAGGCATGGAGGTGCCTACCGGAGGCTGGGCCCAGCATTGCGACCAGGGCGGAGTCGGTGAGCAGGGCAACCTCGCCCACGGTGGCGATGCCACGATCGTGGAGCTTGGCCGCGGTCACCTGTCCCACCCCCCAGAGCCGCTCCACGGGTAGGGGGTGGAGGAAGTCGAGCTCGATACCCGGTTCGACCACCAGGAGCCCGTCGGGCTTGGCTACCCCGCTGGCCACTTTGGCCAGGAACTTGGTGCGGGCGACCCCCACGGTGATCGGAAGCCCGACTTCGGAGCGGACTCTGTCCCGGAGACGCCGGGCGATGGCAATCGGCTCGCCCGAGACACGGAGCAGCCCTCCCACGTCGAGAAAGGCCTCATCGATCGAGATTCCCTCGACCATGGGGGTCGTGTCCTCGAAGACTTCGAACACCGCCTTGCTCGCCTCGCTGTATGCGTCGATACGGGGATGGACCACCACCGCTTCGGGGCAAAGCCGGAGTGCCACGCGGCCACCCATCGCAGTCCGCACCCCATGGGCGCGGGCCTCGTAGCTGGCGGCAAGCACCACCCCGACCGCCGACGATGACCGGCCGGTTGCGCAGTGCGGGATCGTCGCGTTGCTCGACCGAGGCGTAGAAGGCGTCGAGGTCGGCGTGGAGGATCGTGGCTCGAGCGCGCATCGAACATATGTTCGCCGATGAGGCGATCCGGGGCAATGGGTTTCTGAGTCCACGTACGCTTTGACAATGAGCAGTTCGAAACTCGTTCGACCCAAGGAAGGCAGGGTCATCGCAGGGGTCGCCGCCGGCCTCGCCGACCGGTTCGGCATGAGCCGGACCGCGATGCGGGTGCTGTTCGTGGTCCTGACCATCTTCGGGTTTCCCCTCGTCGTCTATCCGATCCTCTGGATCGTGATCCCCGAGGAGTAGACCCGGCGGCATACTCCGTCGATGCGTTCCTTCGTGGTCACCGGTCCCGGTGAGGCCGGTGTCGAAGATGTTGAGGCTCCGGAGGCGGTGCCGGGCCATGTGGTGGTGGACGTGGAGCGGGTGGGGATCTGCGGCACCGATGTCGAGTTCTTCACCGGAGAGATGGCCTATCTTCACCAGGGGCTTGCTGCCTACCCCATGCGGCTGGGTCACGAGTGGGTGGGTCGGATCTCGGCATCGGGCGAGGGGGTCGACCCAAGGTGGGAAGGCAAGCGGGTCACGGCCGACACCATGCTGGGCTGCGGACGATGCGAGCGGTGCCGGAGGGGCCGCCACCATCTCTGTGCCCAACGCCATGAAATCGGGATCCGGGGTGGTTGGCCCGGAGCGCTGGCCGAGCAGCTGCTGGTCCCGGCCATCGCACTTCACGAGATCCCGGAGTCGATGACCGCTGCGGCGGCCGCCCTCGTGGAGCCAGGGGCCAACGCGGTGCGGGTGGTCGACGCAGCCTCGTTCGGCGGGCAACGGGCGCTGGTCTTCGGGCCGGGAACGATTGGGCTTTTGATTGCCCTGTTCGCCATGGCCCGCGGCTCAGAGGTGCACATCGTCGGCATCGAAGAGCGGAGTCATCGAGATGGCCCGGGACATCGGCGTCCGGAATGCAGGGTCCATCGAGGACCTCGACGGGCTGTTCGACGTGGTGGTCGATGCGACCAACGACCCTGCCGTCCCCGCCTCCACTTTGCGTTGGGTGGAGCCCGGCGGGCAGGTGGTGCTGATCGGTCTCTCCGGCGAGCCGAGCACCGTCGACAGCCGCGAGATCGTCATCGGTGATGTCACTGTGACCGGGGTTCTCTCCGGATCGGCCGGAATCTCCGATGTGATTCGGGCCTATGACGCCAGGGAGGTGGTGCCGGACCGGTTGGTCGCCGAGGTCATCACCCTGGAACAGATCGCCGATCGTCTTCGGGGGGAGCGAGGGACGGATGCCGGGCCGGGCCCCAAGGTCCAGGTGGATCCCGGCGCCGGATAGAACTGCCAGCCCCGGAGGGCCAATAACCTGACCGGATGGAAGTGAGTCATCCCGACCGGGTCGTCTTCCCCGAAGATGGGATCACCAAGGGTGAGGTGGTGGACTACTACGTCCGGGTGGCAGACCGAATGCTTCCGTTCATCGAAGGTCGCGCCCTCACCGTGGAGCGATTTCCTCAGGGTGTCGGCGGAAAGGGCTTCATGCAGAAGAACGCCCCCGACCACTATCCCCGTGACCTGATCGATCGCTACGAGGTTCCCAAGGAGGAAGGGGGCACCACGGTCTACCCGGTGGTCCACTCCGTCGATGCGGTGGCCTTCTTCGCCAACTTCGGTGTGATCACCTTCCACGTGCCTTCGGTCAGGGTCGAGGATGAGTCTTTGCCCGACTGGGCAATCTGGGACCTCGACCCTCCGCCGGGAGAGGTGGCGTTGGTGCGCGAAGCTGCGGCGGCGATGCGCTCGGTGCTCGACGAGCACGGGATCCCAACGAGTCTCCTCACTTCGGGATCCAAGGGATATCACCTTCGGACCCGATTGGCACCGACGGTGGACATCGTGGATGTGGGCGCCATCGCCCGCGGCACCGCGGCCCTCGCGGCCGAGGCGCACCCAGACCTGATGACCCTCGCCTTTCGCAAAGCGGACCGCGGAGACAGGGTCTTCGTCGACTGGATGCGAAACACTCCCCGCTCCACCTCGGTCGCACCGTGGTCGTTGCGCGCTCGTCCCGGGGCACCACTGGCCGCCCCACTCGGCTGGGACGAGCTGGACGAGATCGAGCCCGACGGCATCCGCCTGACATCGGTGGAGGACCGGGTCTCGCTCGACCCATGGGCAGACCAGGGCACGGTGGATTTGAGCCCGGCTGTCGCCACGGTCGAGTCTGCAGTGGCCGAGGCGGGGATCGTGCTCGAGCCCTTCGACCGTTTTCGGAGCTGACTCCCGCCGGTACTCTCGGCGACGTGCTGCTCTCCGAGCTGGTCACCGTTTCCGCGGCTGTTGCCTCCACCCGGTCCCGGTCACGCAAGGTCGAACTGCTCGCCGAGATGCTGGGCCGCCTATCCCGGGACGAGGCGGCCACCGCGGTGTCGTTCCTCACCGGCCAACCCCGACAGACACGTCTTGGGGTGGGATGGGCGACTTTGCAGGCGATCGATGCGCCGCCCATCTCCGAGCCGATCCTGGAGATCCTGGAGGTCGACGCGGTCTTCGAGGCGCTGGTCGCCACGTCGGGCACCGGATCCAAACAGCTCCGGGAGACGCAACTCGGCGGCCTCATGTCCCGGGCGACGCCTGACGAGCAGGAGTTCCTGCGCGGGCTGATCCTCCGCAATCTCCGCCAGGGTGCGCTGGAAGGAGTAATGGCAGACGCCGTGGCCGTGGCCCTCGATGTCTCTTCTGAGCGGGTGCGCCGGGCCGCGATGCTCGAGGGTGACCTGGTGGCGGTGGCCTCCCGAGCCCTCGCCGACGGGCCCGACACCTTGGTGCTCTCCCAACTCACCCTGTTGACACCGGTGCAACCGATGCTGGCCGCCACCGCGGCGACGGCCGGTGAGGCGGTGAGCGGTTTCGGGAGCGGGGTTGTGGAATGGAAGCTCGACGGGGCGCGAATCCAGGTGCATCGCGACCAGGGCCGGGTCGTGATATTCACTCGCAACCTGCGGGATGTCACCGCGAGCCTGCCCGGTGTGGTGGTGTCGGTCCTCGAGTACCCGGCTGACTCGTTCATCCTCGATGGCGAGGTGCTGTTGCTCGGGCCCGGAGGCACTCCTGATGACTTTCAGGATTCGATGAGCCGATTCAGCACCGAGCGCGGGGGAGATGGGCCCCCGCTCACCGCCTACTACTTCGACCTCCTCCACTGTGACGGCGTGGATTTGATCGACGAGCCGCTCCGGGTACGCAAGGAAGCACTCGAAGGATTGGTTCCCGCAGGGGCTCGTGTCGGATCGGTGACTACCGACGACCCAAGCCAGGCCGATCGGTTCTTCGAAGAAGCGGTGGCAGCTGGCTACGAAGGCGTGGTGGTCAAGGATCCCGACCGGCCGTATGAGGCGGGCCGCCGCGGCTCGGGTTGGCTAAAGGTGAAGCCGACCCACACCCTCGACCTCGTCGTGCTCGCCGTGGAATGGGGATCGGGGCGACGAGAGGGTTGGCTGTCCAACCTCCATCTCGGTGCCCGGGACGGGGACGGTGGCTTGGTCATGCTGGGTAAGACCTTCAAGGGACTCACCGACGAGATGCTGAAGTGGCAAACCGATAAGTTCCTCGAGATCGAGGATCATCGAGAGGGGCACATCGTCTTCCTGCGCCCCGAGGTCGTCTATGAGATCGCCTTCGATGGGGTGCAGCGGAGCACCCGCTACCCGGGCGGGGTCGCTCTTCGTTTTGCCAGGGTCAAACGCTATCGGGAGGACAAGGGACCCGAGGACGCCGACAGCCTGGCGACTGTGCGGGGCTACCTGCGGGGGTAGCGTCGATGCGGGCGTGGGCGACCACATCCAGGAGTGGGTCGCCGAGTGGAAAGTCACCCGGTGTTCATCCTCGAGCCTGTAATCCAGAGGTCGACCGCGGGGGGAGCCTGGTTGAATCCTGGTCGTGTTCAACCCGATCCGCACCGAGCGTCTTTTGATAAGGCCATTCCAGGTGGAGGACGTTGCGGGTCTGATCGCCCGTCGCAACGATCCGGCGGTGGCGAAGTTCCAGGACTGGGAACTCCCGTTCACCGCGGAGCGGGCGGAGAAGATCGTGGCCGAGTTGGTCGCGATGGATGGGCCCACGAACGGCGAGTGGTGGATGGCTGTGGTGGCCGACGCCGCGAGCGGCCAGGGACTGGGCGACCTGGCCCTCCATCTCAACGAAAATGGGAAGACGGCCGAGGTCGGGTACACGTTCCACAGCGAGCATTGGGGCAAGGGCTATGCAGTCGAATCGCTCTCCGCCCTTGTCGAGTACGTCTTCGAAGAGCTCGACGTGACCCGAGCGTTCGGCATGCTCCATCCCGACAACCCCGCCTCGGCCGTGCTCCTCGAGCGAACGGGATTTCTGTTCGAGGGTCACACCAAGCTCTCCTACTGGCTGGGAGAGGAGAACTCAGATGATCTCATCTACGGCCTGATTCGGCCCGATTGGGAGCATTGGCGAGACCGGCCCCGACAGCCCCCGGCGGAGGTTCGTCTGATCGAAGTCACCCGTGACAACGAGGAGGAGGTCCTCGGGCTGAAGACCCACAAGTCGCAGGAGGAGTTCGTGGCCACGATGCTGTGGTCCTTCGTCGACGCCTTCATCCCGGAGGTCGTCGATGGCGCACCGGTGGTCCCCTGGATGCGGGCCGTCCTCGCCGACGATGAGATCGTGGGGTTCGTCATGGTGGCGGTCACGACCGAGCACCACCCTGAGCCCTACCTGTGGCGGCTGCTCATCGACCGACGCCACCAGAGACGGGGGATCGGCGGCCGGGCCCTCGATCTCGTCGAAGAAGAGTGCCGGCAGATGGGTGACACCGCCCTGCTTACCAGCTGGGTCGAGGGGAAGGGATCTCCCGCTCCGTTCTACCGGGCCCGGGGTTACGAGGCCACGGGGCGGATCGTCGACGGCGAGATCGAGGGGCGGAAGCAACTGACCTGATCGATCGTGGCAGGGCGCTGCCCCGACCCGGTAGCTTGGCGCAATGTCCGCCCAGCAGCCGTTGGAGATGATCCTCCTCCGACAGCTCGCCAGTTACCTGACCATCCCGATGTGGATGATGGACGATGCGGGGAACCTCGTCTATTACAACGATTCGGCGGAGGCCCTGCTCGGTGTGGAGTTCGACGACGCGGGGCCGATCAGGGCAGAGCAACTCGTCGGCAAGTGGAATGTCACCGCGCTCGACGGGTCGCCGATCCCCGAGGAGGAGTTCGTCGTGGTCGGCGCCATGGTCAAGCAAGTGCCGGGGCATCGCGCGGTCCGGTTTCAGGGCCTGGACGGTGTCTGGCGGGAGGTCGAGGTCACGGCGATCCCGATCAAGGGCCAGGGCAACAGGTTCTTGGGGGTCCTCACCGTCTTCTGGGAGGTACGAGACTGAGGCTCACCTTCGCCGGGACCAGGGGCTCGATAGCCAGCTCCGGCCCGGACAAGATCTCCTACGGTGGCGACACCTCGTCCATCGCCGTGACCAGCAATGAGGGCCGGCTTCTCGTGCTCGACGCCGGCACCGCGGTGCGTGCATTGAGCGAGATCGCCTACGGGCTGGAACAAGTCGACATCCTGGTTTCCCACCTCCACATCGATCATGTCCAGGGCCTCCCCTTCTTCCAACCCCTCCTCGACCCCGATGTCCAGGTCGACATCTGGGGCCCGATCTCGACGGACATGAATCTGCGAGAGCGGCTCAGCCGCTATCTGTCTCCACCGCTGTTCCCGGTGCGGATCCGGGACCTGCCCAATGTCTGGTTTCACGATGTGCCACCGGGTGAGTTCGAGATCGGTGGTTTTCAGGTGTTCGCCGATCTGGTCTCCCATCCCGGACCGACACTCGGTTATCGGCTCGAGGAGGATGGCGCTTCGATTTGTTACATCCCCGACCATGAGCCGGCGTTGGCCGGGGGAGCGGCGGATTCGGACCCGGAGTGGATGTCCGGATTCCGCCTGGCCCATGGCTGCCAGGTCCTGATCCACGACTCCCAGTACACAGACCAGGAATACGCGGAGCGGGTGGGATGGGGCCACACCTCACATTCCCACCTGTTGGCCTTCGCGGCGGCGACCGATGTCGACCGACTGGTCACCTTCCACCACGACCCCGGGCACAACGATGCCGACCTCGATGCGATTCACCAGGACCTGGCCACCCGGGCCGAGGGGTTCGAAGTGGTGCCTGGCAAGTCCGGGTTGGTGCTGGAGTTGTGAGCCCGGCCGACCTTCGGGAACAGTTCGGGGAGCTCCATGGGAGTGGGACCTTCATCATGCCCAATGCCTGGGACGTGGGCTCAGCGCGCATCCTGGAGTCACTCGGGTTCTCGGCAATTGCCACGACCAGCGGGGGGTTCGCCGCCTCGCTGGGCCGCATGGATCAGGAGGTCACCCTCGACGAGGTCGTGGCGCACGTGAGGTCTTTGACCGAGGCTGTCGGGATCCCTCTGAGTGTCGACGCGGAGAACTGCTACTCCGAGACCGACGATGGAATTCGAGAAACGGTGGATCGGCTGGCCGATGCTGGTGCGGCCGGTTTCTCGATCGAGGATTACAGCCCGGCTTTCGGGATCTACCCGCTGGAAGCCGCGCTGAGCAGAGTCGCGGTCGCCGTCGAGGCGGCGCAAAGCCACGGCTTGGTCGTGACCGCCCGCGCCGAGAACTATCTCTATGACATCGACGACCTCGAAGACACAACTCGGCGACTGATCGCGTTCCGGGAAGCCGGCGCCGATGTCGTCTATGCGCCTCGCCTCACCGACCCCGGAGCGTTTAAGAGAATCGTGGAGGAAACCGGGGCACCGGTGAACGGGCTGCTCGTCCCCACCGGGCCGACAGTGGCTGAGTTCGCCGGGTTAGGAGTGCGCCGGATCTCAGTTGGCGCTGCATTCACCTTCGTTGCCTATGGGGCACTTGCCGCGGCCGGCCGGGAGCTCTTGGACAGCGGGACGATGGGTTTCGCCAGGCAGAGGCTGTCCTATGAGGACCAGTTGCGTGCCTTCACCGAAGGCAGTTAGAGAGACGGGTCAGGCGACCGAAGTCTGAGGGTGGAGCTCGTGCCGGCTCCGGATGTGAAGTCGCTCCTGGCCGGCGAAGACCCGGGCGATGAAGGTGTCGACCTCGTCGAGCGGTTCGCTGTCAACCACGAACCACGGCTCCTCCTCGTAGCGGACCGGTTCGGGAACCGGCACGTCGGCGGGTCGGATGAACCGATCCCGGTCGAGCGGGCCGCTCAGCACCTCAGGAAAGCGGAAGCCGAGATGTCCGCATGCCTCACAAACGATTCGTTCCAGCCCGGCAGTCAGGGTGCTGATGGTCTCGGTGTGCAGGCACTCCTCCACCTGTCGGCTCCTTCTCGAGCCGACCGCGATGTTGATGCCTCCCAAAGCAAGTTCCGCCATAGCAGGTGGTTTATCGAAATCGGTGGCAATCCGGCATGGGTCTTCCGACCTATATGTGTGGATAAGTCGGCCCGGCTTTTTCGACAACCCAGGCTTCAGGCCTCGAGCGCTGCTCCCAGCACGTCGCCGATCGTGTCGGCAATATGGAACGTGAGATCCTCACGCACCTTTTCCGGCACATCGTCGAGGTCGGCCTCGTTGCGGCGAGGAACCACCACTTCCTTGAGCCCGGCTCGGTGGGCGGCGAGGACCTTCTGCTTCACCCCGCCTATGGGAAGCACCTTCCCCTGCAGGGTGATCTCGCCGGTCATGCCGACGGTGTCCTTGACCTTGCGCCCCGAGAGCAACGAGACCAGAGCGGTGAGCATGGTGACTCCGGCGGACGGGCCGTCCTTGGGGATGGCGCCGGCCGGGACGTGGACGTGGAACCTCCGCTTGAGGGTCTTGGGATCGATCCCGAGATCGGCGGCGTGGGCCTCGACATAGGAGAGGGCGATCTGGGCCGATTCCTTCATCACGTCACCCAACTGGCCGGTGAGGGTCAGGCCGGGCTCTCCATCCATGGCCGTGGCTTCGATGAAGAGGACGTCGCCGCCGGTGCCGGTGACTGCCAACCCGGTGGCCACCCCGGGGACGTCGGTGCGGTCGGATGCCTCGTCCTTCCACACCTTGGGCTTGCCCAGATAGTCCTTGACCTCGGGCTCGTCCACGACGACCGCAGCGCTCTCAGACTCCGAGCGTCGGGCGACCTCCGTCGCCACTTTTCGGGCCAGCTTGCCCAATTCCCGCTCCAGGTTTCGGACCCCCGCCTCACGGGTGTAGCGGTCGACCACCGCGGCCAACGCTGATTCGGTCACCTCCAGCTCCTCGGGCTCGAGGCCCGCAGCCCGCAACTGGCGGGGCAGGAGGTGGTCGCGGGCGATCTCGACCTTCTCGGCATCTGTGTAGCCGTCCAGTCGGAGCACCTCGGTCCGGTCGAGCAACGGGCCGGGGATGGTCTCGACCACATTGGCGGTGGCGATGAACAGCACCTCTGAGAGGTCGAGGTCGACTTCCAGATAGTGGTCACGGAAGGTGTGGTTCTGCGCCGGATCCAGAACCTCGAGCAGGGCAGATGACGGATCGCCCCTCCAGTCATTGCCGACCTTGTCCATCTCGTCGAGGAGGAAGACAGGGTTCATGGTCTCGGCCTCGGTGAGTGCGCGTGCGATCCGGCCGGGACGGGCTCCGACGTAGGTGCGACGGTGGCCCCGGATCTCGGCCTCGTCGCGGACGCCACCGAGGGCGACCCGGACGAACTTCCGGCCAAGGGCTCTGGCCACGGACTCTCCGAGCGAGGTCTTGCCCACCCCGGGAGGGCCCACCAAGAGGAGGATCGCACCCGCGTTGCGCTCGCCGATGTCGCTGAGCCCGCGCTCGGCGCGCAGCTTGCGCACCGCCAGGTGCTCGACGATCCGCTCCTTGACGTCCTTCAGACCAGTGTGGTCGGCATCGAGGACGGTCCAGGCCTCATCGAGGTCGAGTCGGTCCTCGGAGGTGATCCCCCATGGCAGGTCGAACATGGTGTCGAGCCAGGTGCGGATCCAAGAATGCTCCGGCGACTGCTCACTCATTCGCTCCAGCCGGTCGATCTCACGTTCGATGGCCTCGCCAACCTTCTCGGGAAGATCCCGCTCGGCGAGCTTGGCCCGATACTCCGAGGCGACGTTGCCTTCTTCGCCGAGCTCCTTGCGAATGGCGTCCATCTGCTGGCGGAGCAGATATTCCTTCTGGCCCTTCTCGATCCGCTCCGCGGCGTCTTCGCGGACCTTTCTCCGGAGCTCGAGGTCGGCGAGCACCTCACGCATCCACACCAGCAGTAGGCCGAGCCGCTGCCGGATGTCGAGCGCTTCGAGGAGCTCCACTTTCTGCTCCATGGAGAGATCGGGGGAATACACGGCGAGGTCGGCGAGCTGCGATGGGTTGTCCATCGCGAGGAGGCGCTCGGCGACACCGGCGAGGCCCCGGTTCTCGAGCACCGCGCTCACCACGGCCCGGTATTCGGCGATGAGCTCTTCGAGCTCGTCATCCATGATGTCGGCTTCGGGGTAGGGCTCGGCCTCCACCCAGAGCGCACCGGTGTCGTCCACCGAGCCGGCTCCGACTCGGGCACGAGCGAGACCGGAAACCACTATCCCACCGTCGTCGTCGGACTGGATCTCGGCGATGGTCCCGACTGTCGAGTAGCGGCCCTCGAGCCGGGGGACGAGGAGGAGGCGCGATCCACTCCGCTCGGAAGCGGCGAGAGCGACCTTGCCTTCATCTGTCTCGATACGGACGGTGACCACCATGTGGGGGAAGACCACACCGTTGTGGAGGGGGAGGACAGGGAGGGTGAGCTGTGCGGTTTCGGGCATTTCGGCCGAGTTCCTTTAATAGCAGGTGATTCCGGATCAACCTTGCACCCGACCCCCGTATTCCCGCGATATGAGCAAGGCAGACTCAGGTTTTAGGAGTCGCCCGGCTTGCCGTTGATTCGATCGAGCAGCGTCTGATCGACCAGGGATCGGTATTCGGGATGGCGGTCGATCCACGCCGAAATGAACGGGCAGAGGGGGACGACCTTTCCGCCCTGGGCCGCGACGTCGTCGAGCGCGGCGCGGGCGAGGGCAGAAGCAACGCCTTTTCCTTCGTAGGCGTCGTCCACTTCGGTGTGCACGAAGATGTGACGGTCACCGCGGAGGTGATAGACGGCGTGACCCACCGGCGTGCCGTCGACCGCCACGACATAGCGGTGGTTCTCTTTGTCGTCGTGGATCTCGAGGTCGAGAGAGGTCTCGGTCGTGTTCGTGTCGTCGATGTGCTTGCTCCTACCTCCGGTGACCATAGATACGATCCCGCGGAAGGAGGTGTCGTCTGGCCACAGCAATGCGACCGATCACCGTGTCTGCTCTGATCCCGGCCGATCCCGATGAGCTATTCGTCGTTGTCTCGGATACCCGCAAGGACCCGTTGTGGTGTCCCAACGTGGAGACCGTCGATCAGCTGTCCGGCGATGGGGTGGAGGTTGGGGCGCAGTTTCGCTTCCACCAGCATCTTGATCGGCCCCGTCAGGAGCGGATGCAGTTCGATGTCGATATCGAGGTTGTGGAGCTTGGAGAGAGGTCGATCATCTGGAAAGCGGACGACAACTTCCAGGAACGGATCATCACGATCACGGTCGAACCAGAAGGGGCCGGCTCGAGGATCACTCAGGTCACCCGCGCCACTTTCAAGCGTCGGCCGGGACTGGCGAGATGGGTGTACCCGGCGCTGGCTCGCCGTGTCTTCCGCGATCAGTTCGAACGCCTGGCGAAGCACATGGCCACCCGATGAGCCCCGATGATCGCTACGAGACCTTGGCCGAGCGACTGATCCGGGAGGCGATTGAGGCCGGGGAGTTCGAGGGCCTGCCCGGTGAAGGCAAGCCGCTGCCCGGAGCCGGGACCTGGGACGACGAGCTGTGGTGGGTTCGCAGCTGGCTGAGGCGGAATCTCGATGGGAACAGCACCAAAGCCGAGAGACCTGTCGGGGACGCACGGCACGATCGAAATCGGACATGACATGGAACTCGGAATCACGACGTTCGCCGAGACCTACCCGGATCCGCTCACAGGACAACAGCTCAGTCATGGGGAACGGCTCACGCAGGTGCTCGATGAGATAGTCCTCGCCGAAGAGGTCGGCCTCGAGGTCTACGGGGTCGGGGAGCACCACCGCCCAGACTTCGCGGCGTCGGCCCCTGCAGTCGTCCTCGCCGCGGCAGCAGGCAAGACCTCACGAATCAGGCTCACCCCGGCCGTGATCATCCTCAGCTCGGCCGATCCGGTGCGCACCTTCCAGGACTTCGCCACTCTCGACCTGGTCTCCTCGGGCCGCGCCGAGCTCCTGGTAGGCCGGGGCTCATTCGTCGAGTCCTTTCCTCTCTTCGGGTACTCGCTGTCCGACTACGACGAGCTGTTCAGCGAGAAACTCGACCTTCTTCTTGCGATCAGGGACAACGAGCGCCTCACCTGGTCCGGGAAACACCGACCTCCGATCAACGACCAGGCCATCTATCCCCGCCCGGAGCAGGATCCCTTCCCGATCTGGGTCGGGGTTGGCGGCACCCCGGAATCGATCATTCGGGCGGCCACCCGGGGGCTCCCGGTTGCCCTGGCCATCATCGGGGGCAGCCCCGATCGCTTTGCCTTCTTCGCCGACCTGCATCGACGGACGCTGGCCGAATCCGGGTTCGACCCGGCCCAGGTTCCCCTGGCAGTGCACGCTCACGGCTACATCAGCGACGACCCGGACCGGGCGGCAGACGAGTACTACCCCTCCTACGCGGTGGCGATGAACAAGATCGGACGGGAGCGGGGATGGGGGCCGATGACCCGCCAGCAGTTCGACATGATGCGCGCCCCGGAAGGGTCTCTGGTGTTTGGCGACGTCGAAACTGTCGCCACCAAGATCCTCCGCATGGAGGAGGTGCTCGGAATCCAGAGGTTCATGCTCCACATCAGCGTCGGAACCCTCCCCCACGACAAAGTGCTCAGAGCCATCGAACTGCTGGGAACCAAGGTGGCCCCGTTGGTCAACGCCGGGTCGCAGGCTTCGGCCGGTGCCCGGATCGCTGCCTTCATGAGAATGTGGCACCCGCCGGCCCGATTCGAGGACCGGCCCGCGGATCGGAGGGTCACGTTCCTCGAGCTGTTCTTCGATCTCGTCTTTGTCGTCCTCATCGCCCAGCTCGCCCATCGACTGGCCGAGCACCCGTCATGGTCCGGAGTGGGCTGGTTCGTATTCCTCTTCTATGCGGTGTGGTCCTCATGGATCAACGGCACCTTCTACTACGACCTCCACGGGACCAACGACATCAGCGTCCGGGTGTTCACCTTCACCCAGATGCTCACGGTGGCGGTCATGGCGGTGTTCGCCGCCGACGTCCCGGGGCCCGGCTCGAGTGGGTTCGCCATCGCATATGGGTTCAACAGCTTGCTGCTCGCGATCATCTGGTTTCGGACCGGTCTCCACGACCCCAGCCATCGTCTGGCTTCCAACCCGTACTCCGCGGCCTATTTCCTGGGCGCGATCCTGTTCTGGGCAAGTGCTGCGGTGGAGGGGCCCGGTCGCTATTGGATTTGGGCCGCTGGCCCTGGTCACCGAAAGCGCCGGCTACGTGGTCGCGATGAATCGCTGGCAGCCACCGGAGAGCCAGGGTGGGGACGCCGTCATCGCCGTGACCCCGTCGCTGATCGAGCGGATGGGGCTGTTCGTGATCATCGTCCTCGGTGAGGTGATCGTCGGCGCCATCAATGGGATGGCAGATATCGACCCTCTCGAAGTCGATGGCGTCATCGTCGGGCTTCTGGGTGTCCTGGTGGCGATCGGGCTGTGGTGGATCTACTTCGACCTGATTTCGCATCAACGCCCCCATCTCTCGCTTCACCCAGCTCTGGCTCTACCTGCATTTCCCATTGCTCGTGGCGATCGCCGCCGGAGGCGCCGGCGTGCTCAACACGGTCGAGAACAGCTTGACGCCGTTGTCCAGTCGAGGTCGATGGCTGTTGGTGGGCACGCTGGCCACGGCGACATCGCGTTGGCGGCGCTCGTGACCGAACCCTCGAGGTCCGCTCGACCCAGCCAGAGATCTATCGAATGGCGGAGCGGGTCATGCTGTTCAGCGCGGCGGCCGATGCTGGCCGTTGGTCTCACCGGCTGGGGGGCAAAGGTGATGCTCACCGTGATGGTCCTTCTACTTCTCGCCCCGATCGCTAGCCGGGATCGCAGTGTGGCTACGCCACGATGACCCCGACGATGTGCGCCTGGCGCGGGCGCCGACGGCAGCCTCAATCAGGCTGAAGCATGAAGTACTCGGTGAACTCCGAGCATCTGCCGTCGTCGGCGAACCTCATCAAGAAGCAATTGTGGTAGGTGCGCTCCGGATCGTCAGCGGTGGCCAAGTACCGACTGGTCCCGATCCCCACACCGCGATCGCCATCGACGGCCCACGCCTCGTAGACCGCCTCCCATTTGTCTGGATCGTCCTGGTCCTCTAGCCAGGCGGCGACGATGCCGTCACGGCCGGTGACCATCTCCTCACCATCGTCATATGGGTGCCATCGATAGACCGCGTCCTCGGTGAACAGCTCCTCGATGGACTCGGCGGTGTTCGTTCGCCAGGCCCGGATGTAACGGTCGAGCCAGCTCTGTAGGTCACTCTTGGTCATGACCTGATGGTACGCCGGTTCAGGAGGGGACTTCCGGGCCTTCCGTGACGAAGGCCAGGACCCGACTGTTCCCATCGAGCTCGAGCGTCGATCGCTCCGCTCCGGCCCAATTTGCGGCGGCACATGCCTGCCACTCCGGAGGGTGTGGATTGGACCCGTGGTCTCCCAGGAGGGCCACCGTCTCTCCGCTTCCTCGTCGCTGATGGTGACGAAGAAGTCGGCGTCCTATGCCAGCGCAGCCAGGGCGAGCGTCGAGGGCTCCTTGGCGTCGAGTCGACCCATGCTGGACACCGGACCGTCGCTCCGCACCGCCCTTCCTGCTCGGATGCTTGCCATCAGGCATGCGGCCCGGTCGGGCTCTACGACCACGATCACCGGTTGGTCCCCCCACCGGTGGCGGGCATAGGCCGCAATCGAAGCGGCCATGCACCCGACTCCGGCCTGGAGGAAGATGTGGGTCGGTAGCTCGGCGAAGGCCTCCAGCTGGTCAGCCGCTTCTGCACCCATCACCAGAAAGCCCTCCATCACCTGGCGCGGGATCTCGGTGTACCCGGGCCAGGAGGAGTCGGAGAGCAGGGACCAGCCTTCCGAGGCGGCAAGCCCGATTGCTACCTTCATGCTCGCCTCGTAGTCGAACCCCTCCCTGACCACCGTCGCGCCGAGTGCCCGAAGCCGGGCGGCGAAGCTCTCGGGAACCGCTTCGGCCAGAACCACCACCGCGGTGGCACCGAAGACTTTTGCTCCCGCCGCCACCGACATTCCGTGATTCCCGGCGCTCGCGGTTACATATGTGACATCGACGAGCATTTCACCAACACTCTCCGGCCAGGTAGCTCCAGCCAGCCGGCGTTGTGCTTCGGCGGCGATCACATAGGCCGCACCCAGGGCCTTGAAGCTGCCCAGTCCCATTCGTCGTGATTCGTCCTTGAGCCAGAGTCGGTCGACGCCAACAACGTCGGCAAGGGATTGGGAGTCGGCGAGGGGGGTCTCCGCGGCACTCGGGCACCGACCCAGCAGCTCGAGGACCGGTGATGGGTCGACGCTCGGCATCGGCAAATCGAACTCGGGAAGGCCGACCGATCGCCACGGGTTGGCCATCACTTCAGGCATGGGCTGAACCTACCGCCCCGGCTTGCTAGGAAACGCTGTCCCTAATATCCGGCGCGATATCCAGGGTGAGGTGGTTTTGACTCAAACCGTCGATGTTGCGAGGAAGGCAGTCGAACGCCGCGCCTGGATGGAGGCGGTCGAGGCATTTCGTGACATCGACCAAGAGGAGCCGCTCTCCCCACAGGACCTGGAGCTCCTCGCAGACGCTGCGTGGTGGTCCGGCAACCCAGATGAAACCGTGGACGTCCTGGAGCGAGCGTTTGCAGGCTATGTCGATCAAGGATCACGCACTCAGGCCGCCGGCGTGGCCGCCTTGCTCGCCTATCTAGCGACTCGACGCAACGCGGGATCGATAGTGGCCGGCTGGGTGGCACATGCACAGCGACTCTTGGAGGGAGAACCGGAGTCGACGGTGCATGCCTGGCTCAAGGTCCTGGAGATGATCCGGACCATGTTCATCGAGGGCGACGTCGCGGCGGACCATAGATCTCGCCGACGAGACGCTGGCTCTGGCTCATCGCCTGGGAAACCGTGACGCCGAGACGCAGGCCCTGGCGCTCAAAGGCACGGCTCTGATTGCCGGTGGTCATTGGCGAGAGGGCCTGGCACTGATGGACGAGGCCACCGCTGCCGCGGTCTCGGGCACGCTCAACCTGCGTGTTGCCAGCGACATCTATTGCCAAACCATCTCAGCATGCCGCGCCATGGCCGACTTCCAAAGGGCTGGAGAGTGGACCGAAGAGGCTGATCGTTGGATGATCCGAAACTCGGTCACCGGATACACGGGGATCTGTTCGGTGCATCGCGCCGAGTTGAAGCGACTACACGGCAACTGGACCGAGGCAGAGAGCGATGCTCGAGCGGCATGTGCGCAGCTCGAGCGCTACCACATCGCCGACGGTGTCGGCATCGCTTACTACGAGATCGGTGAAGTCAGGTTCCGAACCGGAGATTTCGTGGGGGCGGAGGAGGCCTTCTTCATGGCATATGAGAGCGGGCACAGCCCTCACCCCGGTCTCGCCCTCCTGATGCTGGCCCGTGGCGATGCGAACGAGGCGGCGGCCTCCCTGACGCGTGCTCTCAAACAAGCCACGGGAGGCAACATGTTGGCGCGGGCCGGTCTCCTCCCGGCCCAGATCGAGGTGGCCATCGCCCGGGATGACCTTGAAACCGCCGGGGCTGCCATCAATGAGTTGGAGATGATCACACGCGAGTTCGAGCGCCCCGCCTTCGAAGCGGCTCTCCTCACCGCCAAAGGTGAGCTCGCCCTACATCAGGGTGAAGTCGAGGAGGCCGCCGAGCACCTGGAACGGGCGTGGAGGCGCTGGAAGGATGTCGACTTCCCATACGAAACCGCTCGCGTCCGGATGCTCCTCGGCGAGGCGAAGGCAGCCGCCGGCGACGTGGGATCAGCCCGGATGGAGTTGGGAGCAGCGCGCTCCACGTTCATGCGCCTCGGCGCCGCGCCCGACCTCAAGAGAGTCGAGGAGCTCCTCTACGAATCGAGGGGGGCCGATGCGGAACGGACCCGCGTCACCAAGACCCTGATGTTCACCGACATCGTCACCTCCACGGACCTCGTCGGGTTGATCGGTGACGAGGCTTGGGAGGAGCTTTTGCAGTGGCACGATCGAGAGCTGCGCTCGCTATTTGCCGGCCACCGAGGCGAGGTTGTGAGCCACACCGGGGACGGCTTCTTCGTCGCCTTCGACCAGGCCTCTGACGCAATCACTGCTGCGGTATCGGTGCAGCGAAAACTGGCCGATCATCGTCATGAGACCGGCTTCGCTCTCTCCGTCCGCATCGGGATCCACCACGCCGAGGTGACACGCGAAGGCGTCGACTATCGGGGCCAGGGTGTCCACGCCGCCGCCCGGGTCGGAGCCATAGCCAGTGGTGAGGAGATTGCCGTCACCCGAGCAACGCTCGAAGCCGCGGGCGAGATGAAAGTGACCACCTCTGAGCCCCGCGTCGTCGAATTGAAGGGGATCGCGGAGCCAGTCGAGGTGGCGCTGGTCGACTGGCGCTAGCTCGAACCGAGACGGGCTTCGAGCCCGCTGATGATGATCTTCAACCCGTACGCGTACTCCTCCTCGAACTCGCATCCGGCGAGGAGAGGGGCGAGTGCGGCGACATGTGGGTAGAGGTCGCCGAGCCGGGCCAGCTCCTCTTCACGTCCTTCGAACTCCTTCGTATGTGGCGGCCCTGAGGCGGACTGGAAGGCGTAGCCCATGGTGTGTGAGGCCAGCATCTGCCACGCGTGGTGGGTCTCATCGTCGTCGAAGCCGGCGCTGCGCAGGATTCCCAGCACCTGGTTCATGAACGTCAGGGACGCGTTCCCGTAGTTCCCCCGTTGCATGAGGAGGTTCACGATCCAGGGGTGGATTGTGAACTGCTCCATGGCGGCGAGGCCCGTCTTCGGAATCGAGACCCGCCAGTCCTCAGCGGGATCGGGGAGCGGCACCGAAGAGAACACCTTGTCGATCATCCCATCCAGGATCTCGTCCTTGTTGGCGACGTGGTTGTAGAGGGACATCGCCTCCACCCCGAGTCCGGCTCCGAGCCGGCGCATCGACAGCTCCTCGATGCCGTGGGTATCGGCAAATGCGACCGCGGCGTCGATGATCCGCTCCCGGGTGAGCGGGATGCGGGTCTCGGTCATCGACATGTCTACATCGTAAGTCACGATCGCTCCCGATGGAGGACGGGGAGAACGGGTTCGCCTTGACAGTGCTTACACCGTACACTTACAGTGTAGGCAGTCAGCGATCACAGTCAAGGAGACGAGATGTCACTGGGGACCGAAACTCTGGCCAGGGCGAGTGCCAGACGACCGTGGAGGACGGTGCTCGTCTGGGTGGTCCTCCTGGTGACCGCCGCAATCGTGTCTTCGCAACTGCTCGCCGGTGCCTTGACCACATCGATCACCTTCACCGACGAGCCCGAGTCGCTGATAGCGGCCGACCTCGTCACCGAACTGCGAGGGGAGACCCCCGACACCGAATTCGTGGTGGTCACTTCGGACACCGCCAACGTGGGCGACCCCGAGTACGTCGCTTACGTCACCGAGCTTCAGACGTCCATCAGCAGCCTCGGTCCCGAGGTGGTGGTCAGCGTCGGCTCCTATCTCGAGGAAACCGGGCCAGTTTCCGAGTCCGGACGCTCCGCGCTCCTCCCCGTTGTGATCGCCAGTGACGACACCGATCTGATCGGCGACCACGCCGATCTGCTTCACGAGACCGTCGCCGGCGTGGAGGCCCCTGATGGGATCAGAGCCCTCGTGGCCGGCCCGGCGACACTGATGAACGACTTCAATCGAATTGCCGAAGAGGACCTCAGATTGGGGGAGACCATCGGAATCGGGGTCGCCCTCGTGGTCCTGGTATGGGTCTTTGGCTCTGTGGTCGCCGGTGTGATCCCGATCATCCTCGCTGTCGTCGCCATCGCCATCGCCATGGGGTTGGCCGCACTGGTCGGCCAGCTCTTCGACCTCAGCTTCTTCATCACCAACATGATCACGATGATCGGGCTGGCGGTCGGCATCGACTACTCGTTGTTCATCGTTTCCCGTTACAGGGAGGAGCGTGGCCACGGGTTCGAAAAGCTCGTCGCCATCGAACGTGCCGGAGCCACCGCCACCAGAGCCGTGTTCTTCTCCGGGCTCACCGTCGTCCTGGCCCTGATCGGGATGCTGATCCTGCCCAACACCTTGTTCCGGGCCCTCGGGATCGGGGCCATCCTGGTGGTGGTCGTGGCGGTCCTCGCCTCCATGACCCTGCTTCCTGCGGTCCTGTCCTTGATGGGTGACCGGATCGAGTCGTTGCGAGTCCGGCGCCGGCGGGCACCGGACGAAGCCGGGCGCTTCTGGGAGCGCTGGACGAGGGCGGTGATGGGCCGACCGGTGATCAGCCTGGTTCTGTCTGCCGGTGTGCTGCTTCTAGCTGCGAGCAGCATGTTCTCGATGAACGGAGGGCTCAATGGGGTATCCACCCTTCCCGACGGACTCGAGTCCAAGGAAGCCTTTGAGATCCTGACCACCGAGTTCTCCGGCGGGCTCACCTCACCGGTAGAAGTCGTGGTCACCGGTGAAGACGTCGCGGCGACGATGGAATCGCTCCAGGCCGAGATCGCTGCCGATGGCGGTTACGGGGCCTTCAACGTGGATCCGGCCTCGACCGGGACGCTGTCCATACTGTCCGTGCAACTGCTGGGTGACGTGAACTCGATCGCCTCCCAGGATGCAGTGACTCAACCTTCGGGCCGACATCGTTCCCGCCGCCGCAGCCCCTGGCACCGAGGTTTTCGTCGGCGGGGAGACCGCGATCACCGTCGATCTACTCGGCCAGATCGACCAGTACACCCCGATCGTTTTCGCGGTCGTACTCGGGCTCAGCTTCCTGCTGTTGCTCGTCGCCTTCCGCTCGATCGTGATCCCGGCGAAGGCGATCATCATGAACCTGTTGTCGGTCGGCGCCGCCTATGGCCTGGTGGTTGCCATGTTCCAGACCGATGCCGGCCCGGAGTGGATGAAGAGCATCGGCGAGTTCCTCGGATTCGAACAGGTGGAGGTGATCGAGGCCTGGTTGCCGCTGATGTTGTTCTCGGTGCTGTTTGGGCTTTCCATGGACTATCACGTCTTCTTGCTGTCGAGAATCAAAGAGCGCTACGACCAGACGAGGAAGAACACCGATTCCGTCGCCTTCGGGCTCCGCACCACCGGATCGCTGATCACCGGCGCCGCGGTGATCATGGTCGCGGTCTTCGCCGGCTTTGCCGCCGGGCGTCTCGTCTCCTTCCAGCAATTGGGGTTCGGACTCGCCATCGCCGTGCTGCTCGATGCCACGGTGGTGCGATCGATCCTGGTCCCGGCTTCGATGAAGCTGCTCGGGGACTGGAACTGGTACTTCCCGAAGTGGTTGGAGTGGATTCCGAACGTTTCGGTCGAGGGTCATATCGACGTCGACGCCGAACTGGAGCGGATCAACGTCTGAGCCCGCAGCGGGGAGGGGTGGCGAGTAGGTTCCAGCCGCCGCGCGACCCCGAAGGAGGAAACATGAACGAGCATCCAAATGCCATCCTGTACCGCGAGGTCATGGAGAGGTTCAATCGTGGAGACTCGACCGCCATGCTGGACTCCATTGCCGATGACGTCGTCTGGTTCCAAATCGGATCGCCGGAGCCCCTCCGGGGCAAAGCCGCCCTCATGGAGTCGATGGCCGGCCTCGAACAGATCGACCTCACTGTTGATCTCACCGACGTCGTCGCCAATGACGACATGGTTGTGGGCCTGGTCACCGCGACGGTCGGCCAAGGCGAGGATGCGTTCACGTATCAGACAGCCGAGATCGCCTGGCTCGAGGACGGCAAGGTCGTGCAGCGTCGTGCCTATTCCGACGATACCGAGGCGATCAACAACTACTTCTCCCGCTTCGGCTAGGCGTCCGACTTTCGACGCAGATCGTCGGTGTACCAGCGCAGTGACCGGTTGTAGGACTCCACCGCCCCGGGGTTGGTGAGCAGCAGGTCGAGCAGTTCAACCACTGCCTTGTCCGGCTTCCCGGCGCTGGTCAGAGCCAATGCGAGGAACGCCCGTCCGGCTCGATGCTCCGGGTGCTCTGCACACAGCATGGTGAGGATTTCGACGGCCTCGTCATCCTGGTCGAGGTTGCGAAGGGTGCTGGCGAGCTGGATTCGTGCCCGCAGAGTGTCCTCCTCGTCGAGCCCTCCTGCCAGTGCGGCCCGGTACGGCGCCACCGCCCGGTCCTCCCTGCCGGCAGAGTCGTAAGCCCCGGCCAGGTGCAGAAGCACCCGCGGATCATTGGGATGCTCGGACGCGAGACCCTCGAAATGCTGGATGGCCTCGTCGTAGCGCTCAGCATCGATCATCGCCTGGCCTGATTCGAAAGCCTGCTCATGGATCGATGAGGTCACGACTGCTTTCTAGCGGGCCATGTTCCCGGATGGGTCAGTGCGGTGGGTGAAGATTCAGATCTCGAAGAACGATATCCATGTCCCGCTGAGCACGATCACGCGCCAGTTCCTGGAGGCGTCTCGCCTGGGCCGAAGGCTCGAGCCTCGACACCGAGGAGTCGATGGTGGGGCTCAGGTCGGGTGGGCCGTTTTGGATGCTCAGTCCGAGGCTGAGGGCGATTGCAATGGCGGCCAAGGTGGTGGCAACCATCCGATCCCACGAACGCGGCTGCCTGGTGGCGCCGGGTCGGATCACAATCGTGGACATGGGATTCCTCTTCTGTTGCAGGTCACGACGAAGAAGAGCCGTTGGGATGTGAGCTGATACCTGAATTCGAACGGTGAGCCGATCCGCGAGCCGGAGCTGTTGTTCGGGGGCTAGGCGGCTTCCTCGAGCGGGGTGTCCGGAACCCGATTCCTGGTCCCGAAGTCGGCATTGGCAGTTGCGACGAGGCCGACGCCGATCAGGATCAAGGGAAGCGCGATGAAGATCGGGCCGGTGATCACCTCTCCACCGAGTGTCAGCCCGAGGACCACCGCCACCACCGGGTTGACGTAGGCATAGCTGGTGGCGAGCCCAGGGCGGACGTGGCGGATGAGGAAGAAGTACGCGGTGAAGGCGACGATGGAGCCGAACAGGATCAGGTAGGCCATGGCGATCAAGGCGCTGGTCGGTGGGGTCTCGGCGATGCGCTCACCACGGAGCAGCCCGAGGGCGACCATCACCACCCCTCCCGACAGCAATTGGCCGGCGGGTGCGACCAAGCCCTTGGGGAGATCGAGACGCGGGCCCCAGACCGTCCCGAAGGACCAGAAGATGGGGGAGATCACCACCAGCAGAGTGCCGAGAGCGCTGGAGCGGAAGTCGCCCTCCTGGGCGAGGACGAGAACACCCAGGAGGCCGACGATCAACCCGATCCACTCTCTGCGGACCGGCCATTGCCCGAAGAGCCCGCTCCAGAGCGCCGCCCACACCGGGGTCATGGCGATCGCGGTGGCAGTCACCCCGGATCCGACACCGAGGTCTTCGGCAAAGGTGACCAGGCTCAGGCCGCCGATGAACAGCGGGATGCCCAAGGCGACCATGTTCCGCCATTGGCGAGGAGTGGGCGTTGTGGCACCGCGGGCCCTGAGAATCGCGAACATGATCCCGCCGGCGATCAAGAACCGGATCCCGTTGAGTAGGAACGGAGGAAACCCTTCGAGGCCGTAGACGAGACCGAGGTAGGTCGAGCCCCAGATGAAGTAGACCGCAATCAGAGCGGCCACCACTTTCCCTCGGGAGGGAGTAGGGAGCGTGGTGGCCGTGCTCTGAAATATCCATGGCTGGAAGATCGTTCTGTACTGGGCTATTATGAGTTCGTTCCTTACAGGTTAGAGATTTCTCAGTAAGGCTCCAAATGGATTTTTCGCATTACAACGATCATCCGGTCGATCTGGCCGTGGACCTGGTCAACACCTTCGATGCAGCCGACGGCGCGGAGGATTTGCTGACACCGGCGGATGTGGCCCGTTTCATCGACACCCACGAGAATCAGGACTGGTGCAGTCCGGGCTGGGAACCAACCGAGCGAGACCTGCACGAGGTGCGCGCTTTGCGCACCCGGCTCCGCGAGGTTTTCCAGGCAGAAGATGAGGACACTGCGGCGTCCGTGCTCAACGGGATTCTCAACGATGTCCACGCAGTGCCCAGACTGAGCGTTCATGGGGAAGGCCCCCACCTTCACTTCGAGTCCCGTGACGCAAGCCCCGCCCGGTGGCTGGGGGCGATTACTGCGATGGGGCTCACCGTGGCCATGATCGAGGGCGGGTTCGACCGGTTCGGAATCTGCGCCTCCGGGACCTGTGAGGATGTGTTCGTCGACATCTCACGTAACCACTCCCGGCTGCATTGCTCGGGAAAGTGCACTACCCGGGAAAACGTCGCAGCCCACCGCGCCCGACAGCGCGAACAGGTCTGAGTCGACCTTTCCACCTGCTCTAGATTCGAATCGATGAGAGGGGCGGCCGTCGGTCTGGTTCTAGTGCTTGCGGGGTGCACACCTTCGACTTCGCCTGCTACCACCGAGGGCACGGCATCTCGATCCACGACGGTCCCTCAAGAAGGCTGGGTCGAAGTGGCTCCCGACCCAGTGCCGCGCAGCGAGCACCCCGCGGTGGTCGTCGATGGCGAGATGGTGGTCAGCGGTGGTTTCGTCGAGTCCGGGCTGGGGGACGACACGGTCACCGACACCGTTGGCGCCTACGACCCGATCACCGACACCTGGAGGGATCTGCCCGCGATGCCCGCACCCCGACATCATGGGATGGCGGCCGTGGTCGGTGATCGCCTCTTCATGGTCGGTGGCTACTCGATTTCTGGATTCGACCCGACCAGCACCCTGTGGGAATTGGTTGATGGGGCATGGGTGGATCGGGCACCGATACCGGTGCCCGTCGGCGCCGGTGCCGCAGTCGAGCTCGACGGATTGATCTACGTGGTCGGCGGGACACCACAGGGAGCTTTTTTCAGGTACGACCCTGAGGCCGATACCTGGGAGCATCTCGTCGACCCATCGCTTCAGAGGGAGCACCTTGCCGCAGTGGTGCTCGATGGGGAGATCTGGGCGCTGGCCGGTCGATGGGAGGGCGAGATCTTCGACAGCACGGAGATCTTCGACGCTTCGAGCGGGGAGTGGCGATCGGGGCCGTCGTTCAACGATCCACGATCTGGATTCGGAGCGACGGTGGTCGACGGTTCGATCTATGCAGTCGGTGGCGAGGTGTTCGACCCCAATCTCGCCCTGGACAGCATGGAGCGCTTGAGCGATGGCGACTGGACCGTGCTGGATCCGTTCCCTTATGGGATCCATGGCAATCCCTTGGTCGAAATCGGGGGCAGCCTCTATCTGCCCGGGGGCTCGACCCAGGCCGCCGGCGTGGAGAACGACGGCCGCACCTTCCGGTACCAGCCCGATTGACCCCGGCATGCAGGGCTCGCGGTATAGCTTGCCCGGGCAGGAGGCGATCAGATGAAGCTGTTGGCGGGTTTGCTGAGCACCGCGGTCGGGCTCTGGGCGGCAACACGGGTGGTCCCGGGTTTCGAATTCAGCGGGTCGATATGGGAGTTCCTCGGGCTCACATTGCTGCTGTGGGCGGTCGGCGCCATCGCCAAGCCCATCCTCAAACTGTTCAGCCTGCCCTTCATCGTCCTCACCCTCGGGCTCTTCCTTCTGGTCATCAACGCGGTTGTCCTGCAACTGGTCGTGTGGCTGGGGGAGCCGGAGCGCCTCGACCTCGGGATCAGCTCCACGGGATTCTTCTGGGCCACGTTCCTGGCGGCGTTGGTCATCAGCATCGTGCGGCTGCTGGTCGAGCTGGTACTCCCGGACGGCGAGAAGGTCTAGCTCATCCTTCGGCGTCGTGGTCGCAGCCCTCGGCGAAGGGGGCTGAGTTGCCGCCCACGGTGACGAGTTGGCCGCGTCCTTCGTCGAAGTAGGTGAGGCCGTCTATCGCGCCGTAATCGGGGGTGGATGGTGTGGTTCCTGTCGCCAATTGAGCAGAAGCGACGGCCGAGGCAAACGACGAGCCGCTCCAACAGGCAAGACCTGGCCCACTGTTCACATCCGGTCGCCATCCCAGGCTCACCAGATCAGCGCCTGGGGCCCAGTCGGTGATCCAGGGCCGGTCTCCGGTCCCGATCGTCACCGGCGACTTGTCGACCCACACGATCTCGTCACCCGCACCACTGACTGCGGCTACGGCATGGACCGATCGGTCCGGTCCCGGGGCAAGGCCGGCCGGGTAGAAGGGTACGAACGCCTGGGGGCCCGCGGCTGCGGCGGTCTTGTAGTTCTCGTTCCCGCCGGCGGTGATGATGTGGCTTCCCTGGAACTTCTGGGTCAGCCATGAGGTCATCATCCCGGAAAGAGTGACCAACTCGGTATCGCTACTCGGGTCGCACAGATAGGCGCCCAACGACAGGTTGAGCGCCGAGATCGCCTCGCCCTGGTGTCGGATCATCAGCCGGGCGATGGCTTCGGCTACTTGGATCTCGGCCGTTGGCGCCAGCCCTGGCGGAAGCGACTCCGGGCCTTGCTGGGCGACGGCTTCCTCCGCGATGAGCCGGGCCGATGCAAAGGTCACCGGCTCTTCGAAGGCGATCTGCCGAATCAGGCTGCTGACAAACGTTCCGTGACTCGCCGGGTTGCCGGCGTCGAGAATCTCCTCGTCCATCGATTCGTAGGTCACGAAGGGCAGGTTTGAATCGTCGGTGCCGTAGAACCAGCGTGGTTCCGGGGCCTGTTCGTCGAGGGGGGCCACGATCCCGGAGTCGACGACTGCGACGTAGGCGTCGTCCAAGTTCGATGTGAAGACATCGGGCAAATCGAACCCGGCGACGGCGCTGGGGTCGGTCCCGGGTTGGAACTTGATGTGGTTGGTGAATCCCATCACGGTGATCGGTGAGGCCGAAAGCCCGGCTTCCGTGACCAGCTGGGAGGCGACCTCGAACGGGTCTGCTTCGACCGGGAGGAAGGCCACGGCTTCGGCTATCGCGTTGTCGATGGCGTCGATGTCGTCGGGTGGCTGTTCGCCCTCCTGCGACGTAGCTGCGAGAACGTCGGAAGCGGGAATCACCTCCACGCCCAGTTCCTCTTGAGCGGCTCCGGCGTCCTCTGGGGCAACCGCGATATAGCCGTCCAGGTAGAAGCACACCGGGCCTGAGTAGGGCGCGGTGGTGCTCGTTGTGCTTTCACTCGTGCAGGCGGCGGCCAACACTCCGACTATGGCTACGGCTACCAACACCCGAGTCTTCATCAGGCCTCCAGCTAGGTTCGAACGAGTAGAGGTGGGAGCGGGTTTCCAGATACGACCGACCGGTGGAAACTAGTCCTGGACCGAGGTGTGAAGAGGGTTGAGCTCCGAGGCTGGCTTGAGATCAGAGGCGGTCGACATTGCCGACCGAGCACGTGACGAGCCGAGATTGGCCCTGGCCGAAGGACATGCCCTCCTGGCGAGGGTTCCCGTCGAGGACTACACGGTCAGATCTATCGCTCTGCGCGGCTTGGCGCTGGCGGCACGGTCGGCAGGCACCCTCGATGAGTCGATCGGATACGCCCGGGATTCGACCGAACAGGCGGAATTGGCAGGCGACCCACAGCTTCGGTCCGAGGCGCTGATGACTCTCTCCGGTTCGCTGGCGCTCACTGGAGACAACAAGGCCGCGCTTCATGTTCTCCGGGACGCACGTGAGGGTTGTTCGGGGCGACTGGAGGCGGCGATTCTCTCTCAGGAGGGCGCCGTCCGTCAGCGCCTTGGTGAGACGGAGGCCGCAATGAGTTGCTACTCGCGAGCCCTTCCGATCTTCAGGGAGGTAGGAGACCTCTCCTCGGTGGCCTTGACACTCAACAACGTCGCGATGCTGAGATTGGCGGGCGGCGCGGCCCGGGCCGCCTCGAAAGACCTGGATGAGGCTCGGAAACTGTATGTCCGTCTCGGTCACAAGAGCGAGCTGGCCGCTGTCGATCACAACCTCGGGATGGTGGCGGCATTTAGGGGAGACATTCCAGAGGCCCTACGCCTCTTCGACCAGAGTGAGTTGCTCCTCCGCGAGCTCCATGGATCCGCCGCCGAGATCCAGGTGAGCCGCGCCGAGGTACTCATGTCGGCGGGCCTATTCCGCGAGGCGGTCGCGATCGTGGAGGAGATCGTCGGCTACATGCACCGAACCGGGCTCGGCGAGGACGAAGCCGAGGCCCGGCTTGCTGGGGCCCAGGCTGCTCTATTCGCCGGTGACGCCGATGTCGCGATCGCTTGGGCTGAAACCGCAACGGAGATGTTCAGGCAACAGGACCGAGTGGTCTGGGCGGCCAATGCTCGCCAGGTCAGGCTCCAAGCCGAATTCCAGGCAGGGATGGTGACGTCCAGGCACGCAAAAGATGCTCGAAACACCGCGGAGCTCCTCGAGTCTCAAGGCCAGCTGATCCCCGGCTTCAACGCTCGACTGCTCGCGGGCGTGATCCATTTGGAGCTCGGCATGGTCGACACCGCAGTCGATGACCTGGACCGTGTGGCGAAACAGCAGACCGGCCCTCTCGAGATTCGACTGCAGTCGTGGCTGGCGAAGGCGCTCTCGCGTCGGGCTGTGGGCAACACCACCGGTGCGGACGCCGCCGCGCGCGCCGGAATTCGGATGTTGGACCGGTACCAGGCGGCATTGGGCGCCACCGATATCAGAGCCGGTGTGGAGCGGCACGGTGTCGCCTTGGCTGAGCTGGGATTGCGTCTTGCATTGGAATCTGGCCTGCCTCGCCGGGTTCTCGGTTGGATGGAACGCAGCCGCGCTCGGTCGTTGCGGCATCCACCTGTGGTCCCGGCCGATGAGCAGGGACAGGCGACGGACCTCGCCGAGTTGCGTCGGGTATCGGTCGACCTGCGATCTGCGGAGGGTGATGATGCGCGGCGGCTGGCAAGTGAGGCAGAGGCCCTTCAGGAATCGTTGCGAAGTCGGGGGCGAACCGCCCGGGGGAGGCGGGATGTGGCCCCGTCGCCCGAAGGTGTTCCGTCCTTTGGCGCTCGCACCTTGGTCGAATATGCCTCGCTCGATGGTCGACTTTGGGCCGTGGTGGTGAAGAACGGCCGCCACCGTCTCCATGACATCGGTCTGGAGGCACCGGTGCTCGCCGAACTGGAGAGCCTTCGATTCACAATGCGTCGCCTGGCTCGGCGCAGGGGAGCCGCAACCGACGACCTGGCGCGCCAGATCGCCGCCCGGCTCGACAACATGCTGTTCGGCCCACTCAGCACCGGCGAGGGCCCGCTGGTGATCGTGCCCACGCCGGCGCTCCATGGCACTCCCTGGGCCGCCCTCTCCACGTGCCGCGGTCGCGCGGTGACCGTTTCGCCTTCGGCGGAGCTGTGGTGGCGGGCGTCACGAAAGCGAAGACGGTCCGGGCCGGTTCTCATCGCCGCTGGGCCCGATCTGACGCACGCAGAAGCCGAGATGATCGAGGTCGGATCTATCTATCCGGAGGCGTCGACTCTCGGTCCGAACGAGGCCAATGTCGAAGAGGTCCGTACCCTGTTCGAGCCGGCGACAGTCGCCCACATCGCCTGTCATGCCCGTTTCGAATTCGAGAATCCAATGTTCTCCTCGCTGCGCCTTTCCGACGGCGACCTGACGGTCTATGACATGGAGCGGATGCGGCGGGTGCCCCAGCTCGTCGTGCTCTCGGCTTGCGATTCGGGGTTCAGTGATTCCCACCCCGGCGAGGAGCTGATGGGCCTGAGTGCGGCCCTGCTCAGCATGGGAGCCCGGTCTCTGGTCGCCAGCGTGGGCCTGGTCCCAGATTCCGACGCCACCACTGCCCTGATGCTCGAGCTGCATCGCAATCTGAGAAAAGGGGAGTCGCCGGCTGAGGCTTTGGCGAGGGCTCAGATCGCGATCGACGACACACCTGACGGTTACGTCGCTGCAGCCTCGTTCGTCTGTGTCGGAGCCGGCTGAGGCGCGGGGCCAACCGACCCCGACACGTCGGGTCAAATCGCTGGGCGGACAGTAAGGCCGATGGACGGCGGCCTGAGCCAGAAACGTCCGCGGTGGCCTTGCTTGAGACCGGGCTCCCGGGAGCGGTTGCGGAGCCAGCGGCGAACCGGCCTCTCGAGGAGCTCGACCGGTAGGTAGGCCAGAGCTCGCCATTTGCCACGGCACTCTGGTCTGATTGGGTTGAAGTCGCTCATGGTCCTCTTCTCCATGCTGTCGTGAGACGGGTGGCGTCTCACCGGATGAGAGGCGACGAACCGGGGTCAGATACGCGATCTTCGGGTCAGAGGACGGTCCACTCCGTCTTGACCACCTCCGGGTCGTCCCCGTGGGTGCGGATGACCACACTGACCGGTCCCGGCTCGAGGCTGTCGAAACTGAACCGACCGAGCTCATCGGTTTCGGTGCTCAGGGTTCCACCGCGGTGATGGAGCTCGACGGTGGCCACCTGGGGAGGTGACACCTGGCCGATCACTCGGCGGGTGGCAGTGCGGTATTCGATGTCGATGCTCAGTGTCGGAGACTCGAAGGACAACATGCGCTCCGCACCGGCCCCCCGCACTCCGACCGGGGTTTCCTCCTCGGCGGAATCGAAGGCCATGGCTGCCAACTCGGCGTCGATGTTGCGCCAGGCGAAGGCGGCGGTGGCGAACTCGGTGACATCGGGCGGTACGGGATCGCTATCCCAGACTCCCTTGCGAATGAGCTCCAGGAGCTCATTGTCCGTGTAGTCAGTCTTGTCGCTCATTTCACACCCTCTCCTATGTCATAAGAGCCGGTTTGCCCGGTCTTGATACCCATTGCGTTCTTCAATCTTTCGATGCACCGGGAGCGAGTAGGCCCCAGACTTCCGATCGGGCGCCCGGTCAGCTCGGAGATCTCGTCATAACCGAGAGGCGGATCGGCCGCCAGGAGGCGCAGCAGTTGCTGACAGCCCTCACTCAGAGAGGACAGCGCTGCCATCACGGCCCGCGCGTCTTCGTCCTCGATGAGCATGGATTCGAGGGAAGGCGCTTGATCTTCGATGTCGTACTCGAATTCGGTGGGGATGGTCCGTTGTCGGAGCTTCGACACCCGGATCGCTTCCCGGCGACAGGTGGTGGCCAGCCATCCGGGGAGGCGTTCGGGGTCGGTGATCCGATCCAGATTCTCCACCAGCTTCAGCCATACCGTCTGGGTCACGTCCTTGGCGGTCGCATCGTCGAGGCGGAAGCTGCGGGCAATGGACCAAACCATCTGCCCGAAAGTCTCAACGAGGGCATTCCACGCCTCCCGATCCCCCTGGGCGGCGCGTGTCAACAACTCGCCGTGGGTGACGGCAGCGGCCATTTGTCGCATGGTACGGAGGAGAGGGCCGACGTCGCCTGGTGATACAGGGAATTTTCGTGAACACAGGATCTGCGATCCGGATGCGGCTGGGCGATCCCGGTGGGGGCTCGAGGCTGAGAGCACCCAGGGATCTGCCCTCTGGATGGTTACCGGGGGCGATTCCGATGCCGGCTCTAGGCTCACAAATGGGAACATCAGGGATCTGCCCTCCGGATGGTTACCGGGGGCGATTCCGATGCCGGCTCTAGGCTCACAAATGGGAACATCAGGGATCTGCCCTCCGGATGGTTACCGGGGGCGATTCCGATGCCGGCTCTAGGCTCACAAATGAGAACACCGGGATCGCCTTTTCGGGCGATCCCGGTGCCTGTGCTCCCCGGGTTCTTATCGGAATCGTTGGCAAATTCCTGTAACGGACTGCCCTCGATTTTCAGCGGGCGCCGAACCGCTTCTCGCGGGGGAGCTCAACTGTCTCCTCGTTGATGGCGGACATCTTCTCGGCGTACTGATCCATCAGGTCCTGGAAACCCTGGGGCCGGGTGTCGACAGAGTCGAGCCTGGCCTCGTAGGTGTTCATCAGATCCTGAAAGCCCTTGGGCCACGGTGCCGCGTAAACGGCCTGACCCTGGGCGACCATCTGGCTCTCGAACCGGTCGATCAGGTCCTGATAGCGCTGGGACCACATCGCCTGCAGGCGGCTGGCGTTCAACGCCTGGGCCCGGGCGAGTTCGGGGCTGAACACCGGTGCCGGCACTGCCGACAGGATGCTCGGGACGTTCACCTTCGGCTGGGCCTGGATCGCCTTGACGGCCTCCGGGCTGATCGCAGGCGTGATCTCGTTACCCGTGCCAACCAGACCTGCGGTCTGGAGCTTGTAGAGCTCGATGTTGGTGTCGGGGCGCCGGGCCGCCTGGGCCTGGTGCTGACGGGTCAGGAAGTCGATTTTCGACTGCCAGACGGCGTCGTGGTCAACTGACCGAACCACAGGGCCGGCTTCGGTGACCTCGTTTGCCTGGTTGTTGGCGAAAACGAAGCCAAGGGCAATCGCAGCAGCCAGACCGGCAATGACGAGCCCAACCAGCCGACCGGAAGGACCGGCCGCCCCGGTGGTACCGGGGTGAATGACACTCGTGGACATGTGTTCCTCCTATTCCCACATGGGCGATTTGCCCAAGTCGGTGAGGAGAGCCACCTGAGGCCGATCTGATACAACTGTTTCAGTTACCTGTCGACATCGACTCCGCGATCGCCATTGCGCTTCTGAGGTCGAGAGTCGATTCCACCCTGTAAGTGACGCCACCGGCTTCCCAAATCAAGACGTTGGCTGCGAGGCGGGACAGCTCATGGCGCACCACGCCGCCCGGCTCCTCGTAGACCAGCATGTGTGGCGCCCCTTCCATCCAGTAGCCATCCACGCCGGAAACCGGGACCACAACGACCGGGGTATCCAAAGTCGCTCGCTTCAGGTAGTTGCCCACTCCGGTGGCGCGGAATTGCGTGATGAGAAGGCCGACTCCGGTGTCGCCTATCTCAGGGATCGTCGGAGAAGGAGGCCAGACCATGGTGACCTCGCCCTCCACCGGGCTATTGCTGAGATAGATGGCTTCCGGAGGCGCAAGATCGGCAGGGGTGGCGACCTCCAGACCTGATTCGGACTCGGCCTGCGCCTTGGACATCTCTTCACCCAGCGCCAGTTCGTAACCCGCAGCTGTCGGCTCGTCAGCACCGAGCTCGATGCGGATCCCAGCGACACCCAGTAGGTCGGCGATCGCCTCCCGTGCGGGCGGTATGGCCAGGATGAGGACTGCAACCAGGAGCGCGAGACCGACCCAGGCGAGCGCCAGTCTCCGAGGTCGATCAGCGGCCCGATCCAAACGGCCGAGGACCGCGGGCGCGATGTCGACTCCTTGAGGCCATGCGATCCGTTCGCCCACCTCGCGGAGCAATGCCTCGACGGGCGTCATCCCAACTCCTCTTTCGGAGATGTCGTCTCGAGCTCGTCCCGGAGTCGCTCCAGGGCACGTTTCGTCCTCGACTTGACCGTCCCCACCGGGACACTGAGTGTGGCCGCGGTCTCCGCCTCGGTCAGGCCAACCAGGTAGCGGAGACCGATGACCTGCCGCTGGCGCTCGGGCAGACGGTCGACCGCGCCCAGGATCCCGCGATGCAGCTCGCATCTCGATAGCGAGGCTCTCGGGGGACCGAGCCGAATCCCCCGAGGCGACCTCGCCGGCCAGCCGGGTCTCGAGAGCCCTCTGCCTCCCTTTGCTCCGCAACCGATTGCGTGCCTCGTTGCGAACGATGGCGAGGAGCCAGGGGCGGAAGGGTCGGCCGGAGTCAAGCCGATCCAAGGCCTGGAATGCTTTCACAAAGGCCTCCTGCACCGTGTCCTCGGCCTCGGCGCGATCGCGGACGAAGAGGTAGGCGACCCGAAGCGCGATTTCCTGATGAGCTCGAACCAGTTCCCCATAGGCGCGGGCATCTCCGGACTTGGTTGCCACGATCAGCGATGTGTCATTCAGCGGACGGCCCTCCACCGACATCATCGAACCTCTCTACACCGGCTTCTGCTGAAAGGTTCCGAATTGGAACCTTTTCTCAGGCGACGGTGTAGAGGTCTTGACATCTCATCAGGAGGAAACCATGCGTAATCGAGTCCTCACCTTGGTCATGACGTCATTGATGATCCTGGTCGTTGCCTCCCCGGCGATGGCAAAGGTGATGCCTACCGACACCGAGGTCACCGTGGACGGCACAACGGCCATCGTCACCATCGATGTCGAGTCGCACGGCGGCCCGGGTGCAGATCTCTCTGGTGAGCTCGACTATTTGGCGGCTCTGTACCCGGTGGAAGCCCTCGACGAGTCGGGCCGCCCGGCGCCGGGGGACACCGGCACCCCGCTCGAGTTCCGGATGGTCGACGATGACACGTATCGGGCGGTGATCGAGTTTCCTGAGGGCGGTGAGTGGGCGATCGTTCCCTTCCCCTTCGACCCCATGATGCCCGCTGCAGACTTTCCGACGACAACCTTCACCGTGGCGGACCCGGGGATCCCTTTGCTCGGCATCGGTGGTTTGGCGGTCGCGGTCCTCTTCGTGTCCGCTCTGGTGATATTTGCGGCGAGCCGGGGCCGACGTCTCCAAGAGTCACTTCCGTGTCACCGCCCCCGGCGCGAGTCGGGCTTGACTAGCCGGTGACGCCAACCTGGCCGAGGACGCCGACGGGCCCAAGGATCCAGAGCTCAGAGCCAATGAGGGTGTTGATGACATCGCCATCGGCAAGCTCGATGACCTGGATCTCCGACATCGGATCACCCCACGAATTGAGATAAGCCAGGCCTCCGGGACCGTAGGAGACCGGGTTGTAGTTGCCCGTCGTGGGATCTTCGAGCCCAAACTCCGACATGACTTCGAGATTCGACGGGTCGATCATGAAGTAGCTCGAAGCTTCGAACGAGTAGGTGTTCACCCCTTGCGTGTCGCGATAGCCGGTGCCCAGGAGCCGGGAACCGTCGGGTGAGAGCGAGACATCGGAGATCGGCGCCTCCAGGGAATCGATCACCTCCCAGTCAACGGTGTCGATCGCCATCAGCCCTACGGGCGACGATGAGGTCTGCCATGAGTCTTCGGTGACGGTCAGCTCCCCCGCCTGGGTACCCACGAACAGGGTGCGCCGATCGGGATCGAAGGCCGCGGTCCTCCGATGGCCCATATAGGCGACCTGGCTGTCTGACGACTCGCCCAGCTCCCCGGAAACCTCCAACTCGGACGGCCCAAAGCGGTGCTCGCCCGTTGCACCAGTCGCCAGGTCGACCTCGGTGACCACGTCCTCGCCGGCGTGCACCACGAAGGCTCGCTCCTCATCCCAAACGACCGCCGGGCTGGCGTCGACGATGGCGGTCTCGGTCGGGCTGATCTCGATCTGGTCGACGTTCCCGATCGGAACCTCGGGCAGGGGGAAGTGGCTCACTTCCCCGGTAGGAAGGTCGACGACAACGACGGACGCTTCCGACTCCATCCCGCTGATGGTGCTGCCGAACAGGCGCACTCGATCCTGCTCGACGTCGATCGGGAACCAGGATGGAGAAGCCGACTGGCAGATCGATGGCCGTTCTCGTGCCACCTGGCGACGGCGCGTAGGAGAGAAGCTCTGACGAGCCGCCGACAGTTCGCACCGTTCCCTCGTCGTCGACATGCAACGCCCCGCCCATGCTCACCGACCACGACTCCACAACTTCCCAGGCCTCGAGGTCGACGAGGCGCAGCTCCGTCAGCCCACTCGACTCATTCCCGACGGTCATCGTCAGCCATCTCCCGCTGTCGGAGGTGTCACTCCAGTACCAATCGTTCCAGTCGCCCATGGGCAGTGGAACGGATCCACCCAGCGGGTCCAGCGTGATCGGATCGACTCGGGCGATCGAGGCTTGCTCGTAATCCAAGGTGGTGGTCGGGGCGGGTCGGGTGGTTGTCGGCTGGCTCAGTGTGTCGGGCGGGGCGAGTGGAGACACGCTGTCCGGTGTCGCCTGTTGCCGGGTGCAGGCAAAGACCGCGACCAGCAACACCGTGATTCCGATCAACCTGCGTTGTGATCTCATGGGAGAGGCTCCCGACCGCAAAGTTATCAACGGTCGGAGTCGTGACCCCGGTTCCTACTTCTTCTTGGACAGGTCCCCGAGGATCTGCTGCGAGGCGAACCGACCCGGAGCGCCCATCACACAGCCTCCGGGATGGGTCCCCGAACCGCATTGGTAGTAGCCCTCGATCGGGGTCCGATACTGGTTCCAGCCCGGCGCCGGGCGGAAGAAGAACATTTGAGGAGCCAGAAACTCCCCGGCGAAGATGTTGCCCTCGGTCAGGCCCACGGTGCGCTCGATGTCGAGAGGAGTGACCACCTCTCGATGCAACACCAGGTCACCGAAGCCGGGGAAGAATCGCTCCAGGGTGGCCTGCACCGTGTCCCCGAACCGCTGGCGCTCGGTGTCCCAGTCGCTCTCTTTGAGGTGATAGGGGGCGTACTGGACGAAACATGACATCACGGCCTTGCCTGGTGGCGCCATGTCGGGATCGACATTGGACTGGATGCAGCCGTCGATATACGGCTTCTGCGAGTACCACCCGTACTTGGCGTCGTCGAAGGCATGTTCCAGGTAGTCCAGGGAGGGCCCGATGTTGATGAAGCCCCGGTACTGGTCGGACCGGCCGGCGAGAGCCGGATAGGTCGGGTTGGCGTCCAGGGCAAAGTTGACCTTCGCCGATGTGCCCTGGAACTTGAAGCGACGGATGTTGTCGACCAGGTCGGTTGGCAGCTCTCGTGGGTCGACCAACTCCATGAAGGTGCGGCGAGGATCGACCGCGCTGACCACGGTCTTGGCCTCGAGCTCGGTCCCGTCCTCGAGCATCACCCCGGTCGCCCGTCCGTTCTTGGTGATGACGTGGGCCACCGGCGACTCGAGCCGGATCTCAGCACCGAACGACTCCGCGGCCCTTGCCAGCACCTGGGTGAACCCGCCGTTGCCACCCTTGTGGAACGCCCAGGCTCCGTACGCCCCGTCGTGCTCACCGAAGGAGTGATAGAGGAGCACCAGGCCCGACCCCTGCGAGCGGGGGCCGACCTTGGTCCCGATGATCCCCGAGGAGGCCAGGTATCCCTTCATGATCTCGGACTCGAAGTAGTCGTCGAGGATGTCCGCGGCGCTCCCGGTGAGCAGGCGCATCAGGTCGTGGAGCACTCCCGGGGGGAGGTCGGCGAGATACGAGCCGATCGCCGCCATCCGGGCCCGCTCCTCCGGGTCCTTGGAGGTGATGTCAGGGGGGATGGAGTCCATCAGCGGCCGGATGGCATGGACCACCTGTTCCATCATGTGGCCGTATGCGTCATAGGCGTCGGCGTCGTGAGGGGAGTGGCGGGCGATCTCGTGATGGTTCTCGTTCTTGTCCTGGCCCAGGAAGAGGTAGTCACCGTTTTCCATCGGAGCGAACGAGGAGGGCATGAGGAGCGGCATGAATCCGTGCTTGGTCAGCTCCAACTCGTGGATGATCTCCGGGCGGAGCAGGCTCAAGGCATAGGAGAAGGTGGTGAAGCTGAATCCGGGGTAGAGCTCTTCGGTGATCGCGGCTCCGCCCACCAGGTGCCGGCGCTCCAGGATCAGGGTGTCGAGCCCTGATCTGGCCAGGTACGAGCCGTTTACCAGCCCGTTGTGCCCGCCACCGATGACGATGGCGTCGTACTTCCGCTTGTCTCCCATCAGGACCTCACGCTGTCTTTCTCGGGGGGTTGTAGAAGGGCATCCGGGTCACCTCGGCGCTCACCATGTCATAGCGGTGGTCGATGGTGACCTCCAGGCTGACCTTCGACCCCGGCTTGGCGTGCTCCGGCCTGACCCGGGCAATGCCGATGTGCCTCTGCATCATCGGTGAGTAGACGAAACTCGGGGTGTAGCCGATCTGCTTCACCTTCTTGTCGTAGAGCATCATCCCGCCGTGCTCCGGGGTGTGGTCTTTCGGCGGGATCAAGCTCCGTTCGGTGAACACCCGGTTCCAGTCTTCCCAATCCACGGTGATGCCGACGGTGCGCCATCTCGATGTCCCGTCGGCGAGCTCGCGCTCGATGGCCCGGCGCCCGATGAAGGCACGGTCGTCGGCCTCCAGGTCGCGGAGCATCCATGACATCCCGAGCTCGATCGGTGTCGTCCGCTGGTCGTCGTTCCAGGCATATCGGGACGAGTGGAAATCGACGTCGATCAGGACGAGCCCGGCTTCGATGCGGCTGATGAGCAGGGCGATTTGCCCGGCGGGGATGACCCCCGATGACCCCCCGACCTCGGCGATCGCATCCCAGACATCGAGGGCATCGCCGCGCTCCACCCAGACCTCGTAGCCGAGGTCACCGGTGTACCCGGTCCGTGAGATCGTCACCGGGGCGTTCCCGATCTTGGCCGGAGTGAGGTGGAAATAGCCGATCCCCTCCATTTCGGGGGCCAGTGTCTTGAGCAGGTCGCGGGCGTACGGGCCTTGAAGGGCCACGGCACCAAAATCGTCGGAGACGTCGGTGATCTCCACCGAATCGTGGCCGATCAAGTCTTCGAAATACGCCTGGTTGGGCTCGGCGGCAGTGAGCAGGAACTCGTCTTCGGAGAGACGGAGGATGACTCCGTCTTCGACCACGAAGCCATCGTTGTCACACCAGATCGTGTAATGGGCCTGCCCGGGCCGGCACTTGCGGATGTCACGGGCCAGTATCCCGGAGAGGAAATGCTCGGAGTCGCGTCCGAAGATCCGGTACTTGTAGAGGGGAGAAGTGTCGATCATCGCTGCCGAATTGCGGATGGCGAAATACTCGAATTTCTCCGAGCTCTGGTACTTCTCGGTGGCCAGATATCCCGACCATTGACTCCACAACCCGGTCTGGTTCGCGGCGCTGGTCCGCGGGTGAAATGGAGTCTCCCGGATCATCGGCTACCTCGGGTCGGTGGAGCAGGTTAACCCGTGGCCGCCTGGCGACGACCCCGGATCGAGGGGGTTTTCTGAATGATGGTTCAGGATTGGAATGCTAGCGTCAGCAGCGGTGTCCACCTTCCTCACACCTGCCGAGCGCGCCCTCCAGGAACGGGCGCGGCAGTTCATCGACGAGCTGATCCCGTATGAGGTAGAGGCCGAGATGAACCACGGTGAGCTTTCGCCGGAGGTGACGAAGGCCCATCACGAGAAGGCCCGCTCACTGGGGTTCTTGTCGATAAACATGCCCGAGAAGCTGGGCGGCCCCGGCTACGGGATGCTGGAGCAGGTGCTCATCCAAGAGCAGAGCGGGCGGGTGACCAATGCCCTGGGCTGGGTGGTGTCCACCGGTCCCTCCTGGATCGCCGACGTGGTCACCGACTATCAAATGGATCGCTGGATCAGGCCCACAGTCGATGGTGACATCCACGAGTGTTACGCCATCACCGAAGAGGGCGCAGGTTCGGATGTGGACGCGATCGAGGCCACCGCGGCTCGGGGTGAAGACGGCTATGTGCTCAACGGCGAGAAGTGGCACGTCACTTCCGCAAACCTCGCCTCATACGTGTTCTTCCAGGCCAAGCTCACCGAAGGCCCCAATGCCGGGCGCCATGTCCTCTTCTTCGTCGACATGGACGCGCCTGGGGTGGAGTGCATCCGGGTGCCGGAATACAGCCACACCTACGGTCACCACCACTGGGAGATGAGGTTCACCGACGTCCGGGTCCCCGAGGAGAACTTGGTGGGAAGCGAGGGCGATGGGATGAGCTTTTCCCACGCCTGGTTCCGATATGAGCGGCTGATGATCGCCGCCCGCTGCTGTGGGGCCGCCGAGCGGCTGATCGAGGATGCGACCGCGTTTGCCGAGGAGCGGCAGGCGTACGGATCGCCGATCGCTGAGTACCAGGCGATCCAGTTCATGCTCGCCGACTCCCTGACCGAGTTGTGGGCGGCGCGCCTGATGACCTATGAGGCGGCGCGGGCGATCGATGCCGGCATCGACCTCAAGGTGCAACACGCCCAGTGCTCGATGGCCAAGCTCTATGCATCGGAGATGGCGAATCGGGTGGCCGACCGGGCGGTGCAGATCTTCGGGGGCCGTGGCTTCATGCGGGAGAACGTCGCGGAGCGCTTCTACCGAGAGCTCCGGGTGGACCGGATCTGGGAGGGAACCTCCGAGATCCAGCGGATCATCATCGCCGACCAACTCCGGAAGCGGGGGGCCCGCTCGCTACTCGACTGAGGAGGCTGCCGCCTCGGTGATTATCTCTTCCAGCACCTGTTGGTCGACGTCCTCCAGCCGCTTGATGTACAGGCATGACTTCCCGGTGCTGTGTTTGCCCAGCCGATCGAGAAATGCGTCGTACTCGGAGGCGACGTCGGTCAACGACAAGTAGAGGGTCAGGTTCTGTTTGCGGGGCGAAAACCCCACTTTGAACCAGTCGCCCTCACTGCCTGCTGCCGACCGGTAGTGGAAGTCACCGAACCCGACAATGCTCGATCCCCACATCTTGGGCTTGTCACCAGTGATCCGGCTCATCATCTTCGACAGGGCCTTGCTGTCCTTGCGCTGGCCCTCGTCGGGGATCGCGTCGAGGAACTCGGAGACGCTGGCCTCGGTTTTCTGGGTCTTGAGCTCGGCCATGGGCCGAAGCTATCAGAGCCTCAGGCGTGGAGCTCCCGTTGCGGGACCCGGGGCACGACCAAACCCTCACCGAGATAGGCATGGGCCATGATCCCGAGGAACTGATACACCGTTCCCTCCCAACCGCTCAGCGGCCCCGGGCGGTATCCCCGGTTCTTGACCCCCCGCATCACCGCCTCACACGCTGTCCAGTCCTCGCGGTTGGTGATGTCCCAAAAGTCCACCGCATAAGAAGGGTCGAAACCGTCCAACTCGAATGCTTCCGGTGGAAACAGCCAGGAGCACTCGATGAACGTTTGATCGGGGGAGAGCGGGGTGAGGCGATGGGTCATGACGTAGTCGGGGTGCATCGAAAGCAGCAGGTTCGGCATCACGGTCAGATACCAGACGTGGCGCGCCAGCTCATCGTCGATACCCCGGAAGTTGACCCCTTTGGAGGACCCGTCGAGCGACATGGTCACTGCGTGGTCCTTGAGCTGCATGGTCCCCCCGCACCACATGCCAGTGGGGATGTGGTCGTATCCGCTGTCCGGCGGTGTCACCTCGCATAGCTCGGGGTGAATCGTGGAGCAGTGGTAGCACTCGTTGTAGTTCTCCACCACGATCTTCCAGTTGGCCTCGACGACATAGGAATGGGTGACCGCGGTGACCAGGCGATCCAGCTCATACGGTGCGGTGAGCTCTGCCAGGTTCCCCAGCTGATCACCGAGAGGACGGGAGCCCCCGGTGAGGTCGACCCATAGCCACCCTCCGAAGGTCGCCGCGCCCAATTCCATCAGCGGGTAGTCGTTGGTGTCGAACTCGTCGCTCTGGGTGAAGCGGGGTGCCTGACGAAGGGTGCCGTCGAAGCGATAGGCCCAACTGTGATAGGGGCAGCGGATCTGGCGGGCGTCGAAGGCGTCTCCGACCGGTGCCAGCTCGTGTCCCCGATGCCGACAAACGTTGGAGAAAGCGCGGAGCCCACCGTCGCGCTCCCTGCTCAGCAGCACGCTCTCGCCGGCGATCTCCACGGCGCGCAATTGACCCGGCGCCAGCACCTCGTCGAGGCGGCCGACGCAGGTCCACATGGTCTGAAGGAGGTTCTCGGACTCCCAGGCCAGCACTTCAGCGGAGTTGTAAGCAGCGGCTGGGAAGGTCAGGCTGGAGCCGAAATCACGCAACACATTGCGCACGTCTTCCTGGTGCAACGGGGCAGGTGTCAACGCAATCCCTCCTACGGGTGCCAGTCCCGCAGTCTATCCTGAACGGTGAGTCAGGATACCGAAAGGAAGGTGACTCATGCTCCCCGCCGATGATCGGATGTCCGGGATGCTGGACCGTCTGATCGATACAGAAGAGCGGAAATTCTTGGAGCGAGCCCCCGAGGCGACCCGTTTGGACTCGGTGGCACGGAAGTCTCTCGCCGGCGGAGTCACCTCCAGTTGGCAGATCTCGCGGCCCCAGCCGATCTGGATCGACCGCGGCCTCGGATCCAGGGTTTGGGACGTCGATGGCAACGAATACGTCGACATGCACGGTGGATACGGGGCGATGCTCGCCGGGCATGCCCACCCGGCGATCGTTGCCGCTGTGAGCGAGAGGGTGCGCAAAGGGACCCATTTCGCACAGCCGACCGCCGACGCCATCGTCGTCGCCGAGGAGCTGACCGTGCGTTACGGCCTGCCTCTTTGGCGATTCGGAAACTCGGGCACCGAGGCAACCATGGATGCCGTCCATCTGATGCGAGCGGTGACAGGACGCGACCTGATCGTCAAGTTCGAGGGGGCCTACCACGGCCACCACGACTCGGTGATGGTCTCGGTTTGGAACGAGGAAGACCTCGGTCCTGCCCAACAGCCCTCGAGCATGCCGGCCGGTGCCGGAATCCCCGATGCCATCGTCGGCCTCACTCTGGTGGCCACGTTCAACGACCTCGAGGTGGTCTCCAGGATCTTCGAGGCCCACCCCGGTCAGATCGCCGGTGTCATCGTGGAGCCGATCCTCCAGAACTGCGGAATCCTGCTCCCGGTCGACGGTTTCCTCCAGGGTCTGCGTGATCTGACCCGGAAACACGACGCCCTCCTCACCTATGACGAGGTGAAGACCGGCCTCACGGCAGGAAAGGGTGGGGCGACCCGGAAATTCGGCGTCCAGCCCGACATCGTGTGCCTGGCCAAGGCCTTGGGTGGCGGGCTTCCCATCTCGGCGATTGGAGGGACCGAGGAGGTGATGACGGCCATCGTCGATGGGACCTACGAACAGGTCGGCACCTTCAATGGCAACCCGCTGGGCATGGCGGCGGCGCGGGCCATGCTCAAAGAGGTGATGGTCGAGGACGCCTACACCAACCTGGCACACATCCAGCAGCGCATGGAGAAAGGCGCCAACGAGGTGATCGGCCGCTACCAACTCCCCGCTCACGTCGCGATGGCCGGGGCCAAGGGAAGCGTCATCTATTGCGAGGAGCCGATGCGGACCTACCGGGACTTCCTGGAGGTCGATGGCCGCTATGCCCAGGCTGCCTGGCTCTACCAGTACAACCGTGGGGTGTTCCTCCCGCCTTGGGGCAAGGGCGAGCAGTGGCTGGTCTCCGTGGTCCATGCCGACGACGACGTCGACCGGTACCTGGAGACATTGGATGGCTTTGCGGCCACTATCACCGCCTGATCCCCACTTAGACTCGCCGCGCTCATGAGTGGTGTCGTCGAACTAGTCGGTCTGGAGAAGCGGTTCGGCGAAACCCCGGCCGTCGACAACATCGACCTGCAAATCGCCAGTGGTGAGTTCTTTTCTCTGCTCGGGCCGTCCGGCTGTGGCAAGACGACCACCCTCCGTCTCATCGCCGGCTTCGAGCGACCCGATGGGGGAGCGATACTGATCGATGGCGTCGATCAGGCGGGGACCCCTCCCCACAAGCGCCCGGTCAACACCGTGTTCCAGAGCTACGCCCTGTTTCCCCACATGGACGTGACGGCAAATGTCGCATTCGGACTGCGCTATCAGGATGTGACCAAGGCCGATCAGAAGCGACGGGTGGGCGAGGCACTGGAGAAGGTGCGGCTCTCGGGCATGGAGTCACGAAAGCCGACCCAGCTCTCGGGCGGGCAGCAGCAACGAGTGGCACTGGCCCGCTCACTGGTGCTCAACCCATCGGTGCTGCTGCTCGACGAGCCACTTGGTGCCCTCGACGCCAAATTGAGAAAGGCGCTCCAGGTGGAGCTGAAAAGCCTCCAGGAAGAGCTCGAGGTCACCTTCATCTACGTCACGCATGACCAGGAAGAAGCCCTGACGATGTCCGATCGCATGGCGGTGATGACCGAGGGCAAGATCGAGCAGTTGGGGACGCCCGCAGAGGTGTACGAAACCCCAACTTCGAGCTACATCGCAGACTTCCTCGGAGTTTCGAACCTGATGTATGCCGAGGCTGTCGCCGCGGGACGGGTCAGCCTCGCCGGCAAGGAGCTGTCGTGCGTCTCCAGGGATGGAGCGACCGGTGAGGTGACGGTGAGCATCCGGCCGGAGCGGGTCGAGCTCCACCCCCCGGATTTCGTCGGCGACAACGTCTTGAAGGGTGAAATCGAGCGGGTGGTATTCGCCGGGCCCCTGCTCAACATCCTGGTCAACATCGAAGACATCGGGATCCTCCAGGTGACCATTCCCAACCAGGGCGCGGCCTTCACCCTGGACTGGCCCGACCCGGTCGCCGTCCGGCTCCCTCCCGAGGCGCTCCGAATCGTCTCCGAGACCGGCACTGCCACCGCCGACCTCGACCCCGAGCCCGATCAGGTGTGAGTCGCGGCCAGGGAGCGTCCCAACCGGCGCAACTCCTTGGCCAGCTCTTCGGGCTCCTCGACTACGAACTCCCACGGGAAACTCACCAGATAGCGGGCCAACCAGTTCAGATCATCAGCGCCGATGACGAGGCGCGTCTCTTCGGGCCCGATCGCCTCCAGTGCTCCGACCGTGCGCGGTATCGCGTGTGCCGCTCGCTCTCTGGAGACCATCAGCCGGACCGATGCGCGATGGGCGTATGCGTCGATGGCCACTCCCCGGTTGACGAACTCCACCGGATCGGGCGCGGGGCGGCGAGCCGAGCGCATGCCGGTGGCCCTGGGCTCCGTCACCCTGTCGAGCCGGAAGGTCCGCCAATCGTCACGGTCGATGTCGAAAGCAACCAGGTACCAGCGACGGCCGGTGTGCACCAGGCGCAACGGCTCGACGTGCCGCTCCGAGCGCCGGCCTTCGTTGTCGACGTACGCAAACCGCATCCGTTGTCGGGATCGGGCAGCGGAGGCAGTCAGGGCGAGGGCGCCATGATCTGCGGGCGAGGCAGATGAGGTGACAGTGGAGACCGTTGCCTCGGAGATGTCCTCGAGTTGGGTGCGGAGGCGAGGGGGGAGCACGTGCTCCAGCTTGGACAGCGCTGACAGCGAGGCGTCCTCGAGCCCTCCCACCGCCGTGGTCGCGGCCACCCTCAGGCCCAAGGCAACAGCCAAGGCCTCTTCGTCGTCGAGCAGAAGGGGAGGGAGCTTCCCACCTGCCCCGAGCCGATAGCCGCCTCCGGGGCCGGCAACCGCCTCGACCGGATATCCCAAGTCGCGGAGTCGGGCGATGTCCCGACGGACGGTCCGGGTGGTGACCTCGAGGCGGCGCGCCAGATCCTCGGCGGTCCAGTCGATCCTGCCCTCGAGAAGTCCCAGCAGTTTGAGCAACCGCTCAGCAGTGTCCATCCACCTTCGATTCTACGCATTATGCGGACAGATACTGTCCGCATTTTCTCGTAGGTTTGCGATGGAAATAGAGGAAGGAATCCAGATGAATCCCATGGCCCACTTCGACGTGGCGATGAGCATCGTCAGGGAGATGACGGAAGCCGCAGAACTGCTCCACAGGCGTGCCCGGGTCGAGGCTGACCCGATCCGAGACCTTCCCTCGTACGACGATGGTTTGGTCCAATTGGTGTCGGTGCCGGAGCCCGCGGAGTCCGAGTCGATCACCGTCTGACCATGGCTTGGTCCCATAGCGCGGAGATCGAAGGAGGCACCCTCACCTCGCACCCCTTGAGCTCGGATCGGTTGGAAGACCTCGACCAGGTCTTCGGGGAAGCAGGTGTGGCCCGCCGGTGCTACTGCAGCCACTGGCGCCGACCCGACGGCGGATTCGGCGACACTCGCTCCAATCGAGATCGGTTTGCCGATCGAGCGGCCGTCGGCCGGCCACCGGGCTTGGTCGGGTATCTCGACGACACACCCGTGGGTTGGGTGCAGGTCGGTCCCCGAGACGAGTTTCCGACCATCGACCGGTCTCCTCTGTTGTGCTCGATCGATGACAGTGAGACCTGGTCGATCAATTGCTTCGTCACCCGAGTGGGATACCGGCGGCGTGGGATCGCCGGCGGGATGTTGGCTGCGGCGATGGCATTCGCACGGAACCAGGGCGCCGAGCTGGTCGAGGGCTATCCGGTGGATGGTCCCCGTTCTTCCTCGGTGGACTACTTCACCGGCACACTGGGGATGTTCCAGGAGGAGGGGTTCGTCGAGATCCTGCGCAGGAACCCGACCCGGCCGATCGTGAGGTCACATCTCGAAGCCGGCCACTGACTCCAGGGCCGAGCCCTCTCCACCGCTTCGTTTGTTCAGAGCCTTGAACATGAGACCGGCAATCACGATTGCCCCGATGGTGATCACCATGAGGATGGTGGCCAGGGCATTGAGCGACGGGGGAGGTGCGAGACGGGCCCCCGAGTAGAGCTGCACGGGGATAGTCACGCTCTCCGCCCCTCCGATCAGGAACTGGCTGATGACGAAGTCGTCGATCGAGATCGCGAACACGATGGCAAGGCTGGCCAGAAGCGCCGGAGCGAGAAGCGGGAGCAGCACGCGGCGCATGGCTTCGAATTGTGAAGCGCCGAGGTCCATGGCGGCCTCTTCGTAGTCCCTCCCGATCGCAAACAGACGCCCCCGGACGATGATCACCACGAACGAGATCGAGAACGTGACATGTCCCAGGAACTGGGTCCAGGTCCCGAACGGAACGAAGTCGTACACCTCGGCGAACACCAGGAACAGGGCGACACCCATCACGATCTCGGGAGTGACCAGCGGGATCAGCATCAGGAGATTGGAGGCTTTCACGCCCCGTCCCCTCCATCGCGCCAGTCCAAGGGCCAGGGCAACCCCGATCGGGGTAGCCACCAGCATCGTCAAAATGGCCAGCTTGAGGCTCTGATTGAGGGCGAAGCGCAGGGATGGGTCGTAGAGGACCGACTCTGCTGCAGCCGGCTCGCCGACATACCAGCGGGTGGAGAACCCCTGCCAGGTGCTCCTCGATCGTCCCGAATTGAATGAGAACAGAACGGCGATCGCCACCGGGATGATCGACCACAGGACATACATCAGGGTCACCAAGCGGCAGGAGCCTCGACTTTCCCCAGGGATTGGTAACCGCCGATCTGAGCCGCGAGGGCTTCGTGGTCGTGGTCATTCTCGTGCCTCTTGGGAGGCGCGATTGATCGACCGCAGGTAATACACCATGAGCCCGGCGATGAAGATCATCAGGATGATGGTCAATGCAGCGCCGACAGCACCCCCACTGGTGGTCTGATTGATGAACTGGTCGATGGTGTTCCCGTACATCCGGGTCCGCGGCGAGCCCGAAAGGAGGTTCGGGGTGTAGTAGTCGCCGAACATGGGGAGCATGATGATGACCAGGCCGCCGAGCACGCCGTTTCGAGACAGTGGCCACGTCACTCGCCAGAAGGTCTGCGCGTTGTTGGCCCCGAGATCACGGGAAGCCTCGAGGGTGGCTTCGTCGATCCGATCGAGCGCGGCGAACAGGGGGAGTATGAAGAACGGGATATAGCCGTAGACCAGCCCGAGGATGACCACCAGGTGACTTCCCGCCAGCCAATCGGGCGGCACGAAGTCGATGGAGAACCAGCCGGCGATGGTGCTCAGCCAGCGGTTGACCTGGCCGTCCGGGCTCAGCAGGTTGACCCAGGACATCATCCGCATCAGGTAGTTGATCCAGAACGGGGCGAGGATCAGCAGCAGCCAGAGCCAACGCCAGCGCCCCGCCCTTCGCGACACGAAGTAGGCCACCGGATATCCGACGGCAACGCAAATGAACGATGCGATGAAGACATAGGCGAGGGTTCGGAGGGCTATCACCCCGAGCTGACCGCCGAACAGCTCGGCGAATGCCTCGCTCATCACGGTCAGGTCCCAGTAGAAGGGATTCCACTCGGGGGTGGCCCGCTGCAGGATGGGATCGAGTTGGCCCATCGCGATCGCAAACACCGCATAGAACGGGACCAGGAAGAGGAGAACCAGCCAGAGCACGCCCGGGAAGGCGAAGCCCGGCCACACCCATCGCCTCTGACCGACCGTGTCGTAGTCGGCGCCCGAAGCGAGGTTGGTGGGCACGTTCTCTACGCCAGCGGGTCAGCCACCCGCGTTGGCCCGATTCCACTGGTCGACCCACAACGCCTCGGTGGCAGCGTCGAGCGGGCCCTGAACCCAGGCCGAGCCCAACTCGAAGTCCTCGGGCGCCACCAGGGCCGGCGCGAGGTGCGGGCAGCAGCCATTCCTCGCTGACCAGGTACTCGGAGGTGAGGCCGTTCTGCGGTGGCTGGTAGCCGACGATACTCGAAATTCTTCAGCGCATTCGCCTCGTCGAGCATGTAATTCAGGAACGAGTGTGCCAAAACCGGGCGCTCCGAGCCCTTGAGCACCGTCATGGTGTCACTCGATATCGCCCCCTTGGTGGTCGACCCCTCGCTTTTGGCTGGCCACAGGTATCGCGTGCGTGCCCTCATCCACCCCACCCGGCCAGAAGTACTGGGAGTTGACCAGGTCACCCGACCAGGCTTGATGGATGGCATATCTCCCTTCGGGCAGGCCCGCGTAGCTGCCGTCGATCCGGTATCGGATGTCGACCAGATCGATCAATTCGACCAGGGCGTCACCGGCGGCGGTCAATTCGGCCTCGGTGGCCTTGGACGGGTCTGCCACTCCGTTGTGGAACAGGGCGACCGGTATCACGTCGGTGAAGGAATCGAGCATGCCGATCACTCCGGAGTACTTCTCGTTCCAGAAGACGTCCCATGGGTTTTCCTGACCCTCGATGTCGGCGCTGTCGGCCAGGTCGATCCGCCAGCCAATACCGGTTGTGTAGGTCACGTAGGGCACCGTGTAGCGGGATCCCTTGTCGTAGTAGGGATCGGCCAGCTGGGGCCAGACGTTCGCCTGGAGGTTGGGCAGGTAGTCGTGGTTCAAGGGCTGGATCAGTGACGCGGCTACTGCCACCGGGACCCGCTGCGACGTGGGGAACCAAACGTCGAACTGGACCTCCCCGGATGCAAGTCGGGCCAGCGCCTCTTCCTCGTTGACGAATGTCGTCACCTGGATTTCGACTCCGAGCGCCTCCGCGGCGAGCGGGATGGTCTCCGGGTTCATGTAGTCCTCCCAGTTGTAGAGCAGGAGGGGGCCGGCCTCGGGCTCCAGGCCGGACTCGATCGCCGGGTTGTCGTCGAACATGGGCTGCTGTACCGGGCTGGCCGGTGTGCCGATGGCGAGGTCGGCGGCTTCACCCTCTTCGCGGCGCCGCACGCCGCCAGCAGGGAGGGCAAGGCGGGGAGGGCGATTCCGAGCAGCGCCGCCCGCTGCAGGAAGTCTCTCCGGGTGTACACCCGTTTCCTGGTTCGAAGGTCCCAGTTCTGCCTGGGTGGTACACCATGTCTACTCCTCGTCGGGCCGGTTTCCGATGCTAAACAGCCGTTCAGACATGGCGCGCCTCAGACCGGTGATTTGAGCATCAGGTCGAGGAATTGGTGGGCGAGGTCCCGCATCCGATCGGCGTCGACGGTGGGGTCGCCCAGCATCACCTCGATCGCCAGACCGTCGAGCATTGCTGCGAGTTGGATCGCGAAGTCGTGGGTGTTGAGCGGCCGGAACTCCGCGGCTGAGATCCCGTCTTCGACGATCGAAGCGATCTGGGCCCGCCATGACTCATCGAGGCGGGCACGGGCCGCCGCCAGCACCGGATCGTGGCGGGACATCTCCCAAGCGGCCGGCCACAAGGTCCACCCGTCATTGGAACCGTTGCTGCGGCTAGGGCGAGGGCAGCTGGCTTCCACGAGGACCGTCAGCTTCTCGTAAGCCGAGCCGGCACGCTCCAGCTCGTCCTTGACCGACTCATGGAACACCTGGTCCTGATAGACCAGCGCCTCGGTGAGCAGCGCCGCCTTGGACGGGAAGTAGTAGAGGATGAGAGCGGGGCTGGCGCCGATGTTCTCGGCGATATCCGCGATCCGGGTCTCGCACAGGCCGCGCTCGGCGATGGCGGCGCTGGCGGCGGCGAGGATGTCCTGGCGCCGGCTCTCGGTGAGGCTCGGTCTCGGGCTCACGGCGCGATATTGGCACAATGGGATGTGCGCCGTAGCCAGCCGCCAAGCCCCTCGGTAGCCTGAATGGCCATTCAGGATGACCCACCCATGATCTCACTCGACCCGATGCTCCTCGCCCGATCGGTGGCTGTCGTGGGTGCGAGCGAGCGACGTGGCGCGGTTGGCGATCAGGTGGTCCGCCAGCTGATCTCGGGCGGGTTCGAGGGACCGGTCTACCCGGTGAACCCGCGCTACGAGGAGGTCCACGGGCTTGCCTGCACACCCGATCTGGAGAGCATCGGCCGGCCGGTAGACCTGGTCGTTCTCGCCGTGGCCAACGCCCATCTCGAGAGCGGGATGACCGAGGCGGCCAAGATCGGAGCCGGCTCGGTCGCCATCTTCGCCAGTTGCCATGGCGAAGCCGCCGACGGCAGGCCGTTGCGGGCCCGTCTCCGTGAGGTCGCGGCCGACGCCGGGATCCCGATCTGCGGCGGAAACGGGATGGGCTTCTTGAATCTCGAAGCCGGGCTCCGGGTCTGCGGGTTCTACCAGCCACCTGACCTGGATCCAGGTGGTGTGACGTTCCTCAGTCACTCGGGATCGTTGTTCTCGGCCCTGCTTCACAACCGTCGCGGCATCCGGTTCAACCTCGTTGTCTCGACCGGCCTCGAGATCAACACCAGCATGGACCGCTATATGCGATGGGCTCTGGAGCGGGACTCGACCCGGGTGATCGCATTGTTCCTGGAGACGATCCGCGACCCCGAAGCTTTCCGTGAGGCACTCTCCGCCGCGGAGAGCCGCGATGTCCCGGTGGTAGCCCTCAAGGTGGGCGCCAGCTCACGGGGCCAGGAGGCGGTGACCACCCACAGCGAGGCCCTGGCGGGGGATGACGCCGTCTATGAGGCTCTTTTCGACGCCCATGGAGTCCACCGGGTGCAAACGATGGACGAGATGGCCGACACGCTCGAATTGTTCGCCGCCGGCCGGCGTGCGCCAGCTGCAGGCTTGGGGGCGGTCCATGATTCGGGTGGGGAGCGGGCGATGCTGGTCGACATCGCCGACCGGATCGGTGTCACTTTGCCCCAACTGGGTGAAACAGCCTCGCGACGGGTGGCCGAGGTCCTCGATCCGGGGCTGGAGCCCACGAATCCGATCGATGCTTGGGGCACCGGGCGTGAGGCCGAAGAGGTCTTCGTCGAGTGCCTGTCCGCCATTGCGGAGGACCCGGCGATCGGAGCCGTGGCCTTCTGTGTCGACCTCACCACCGAAGAGGACCGGGACAGTGGGTACGTGACTGCGCCTCTGGAGGTCGCCGCAAGGACGAGCAAGCCGCTGGTCGTCCTCGGCAACCTCTCCACGACCATCGACCCCGATCAAGCGCGAGCGATCCGGGGTGGGGGAGTCCCGGTCCTGGAAGGCACCGAGACCGGGCTCAGGGCGATCGGCCACCTGTTCGACCATCACCGGCGTCGCAGTTTGCCGCCCCTTGCCCCGCGGCGCACAGCCTCTGGGGATCCCCGGCCTGGGCGTTGGGAGCGATGCGGCCGCTTTGTCCGTGCTCACCTCTTATGGGATCCCGGTTCCCGGATTCGCCGAGGTGGGATCGGTTGGTGAGGCCCTGGCCGCCGCGTCCGAGCTCGGCTATCCGGTGGTCCTCAAGTCGACCGAGGCTGGGGATCACAAGGCGGAACGAGGGGGAGTGGTCACCGCGATCGTTTCCGATGTCTCGCTGGAGCAGGCCTACCGGGAGATGTCTGCCCGGCTCGGTCCGACCGCCCTCGTGGCCGAGATGGTCGGCCCCGGAATCGAAGTTGGCCTGGGCATGGTGACCGATCCTCAATTCGGGCCGGTCATCATTCTCTCCGCGGGAGGAACGATGATCGAGGTACTGAGAGATCGGGTGGCCCTGCTGCCCCCGGTCGATCCGCCTCGGGCCCTCGTCGCATTGGAGCGGTTGTCGATGTGGCCGTTGTTCGCGGGCGGTCGGGACAGGCCCCAGGTCGATCTTGGCGCGCTCGCCGAGGTGGTGGCAAGGTTCTCCGAGCTCACCGTCGATTCCGCGGGCCGGCTGGCCTCGATCGATGTCAACCCGGTGATCGCCGGGCCCGAGCGCAGTGTGGCGGTCGACGCATTGATGAAAGGGATCTGATGTCAGACGTGGTGCTTGCCCACGACGAGGGCGCGGTGCGGGTGTTGACCCTGAACCGACCGGAGAAGCTCAATGCCCTCAACGACGAGATGGTGGAGAGCCTCTCGCTGAGGTTGAGCGACGCTGCGGGCGACGATGCGGTGAGAGTGCGTGGTCCTCACCGGAGCCGGGCGATCGTTCTGTGCCGGATATGACCTGTCCGAGGAGGCCGGCCCCGATCAGGACCCGGCCGAGAGCCTCCGCCACAGTTTGCTCCGGCTCCTCGAGGTGTTCGATCATCCCAAGCCGATCATCGCCATGGTGCGGGGCCACTGCCTCGCGGGCGGGTGCGACCTGATGATGATGTGCGATCTCGTCGTGACGTCCGATGACGCAGTCTTCGGCCAGCCCGAGATTCGCTTCGGCTCGGCCGTCGTCGCATATGTGATGCCGTGGCTGATTGGCGCCCGGCGCGCCAAGGAGATGTTGTTCACTGGCGAGGACCGTCTGAGCGCAGTCGAAGCCGAGAGGATCGGCCTCGTCAATCGCGTGGTCCCCGGGGATCGACTCGAGGAAGAGACCATGGCGCTTGCCAACGCGCTCGCGGTGGTCGACCCGAGGGCCATGCAACTCACCAAGAAGGCGGTGAACCTGGCTTGGGAGCAGGCCGGTCTGCGACAGGCGTTGCAGGCCGGAGTGGAGTTGGGCGGGATCATCGAGTCGGATCGGGTTCCGGAGCGCGAGGAGTTCGAGCGGATCCTCGCCGAACAAGGGTTGCCCGCCGCGGTGCGCTGGCGAGACGGGCGGTTCGCCCGATGAGGCAGTACGTGCTCACCCTGAGCTGCCCCGACCGCCCCGGGATCGTCAACGCAGTCACCGGTGCCCTCCTCGAGATCGACGCCAACATCGAAGAGAGTGCCCAGTTCGGCGATGTCGAGACCAACACCTTCGCTTTGCGCACCGTTTTCGAGACCCGTCAAGAGGACCCGGGCCGCGTCGAGGAGCCCCTACGCGAGGTCGCCGAACGGCTCGGGGGCCATCTCAAGCTTCGCCCGCTCGATGTCCGGCCGCGGGTGCTGGTGATGGTCTCCAAGTTCGACCACTGCCTGCTCGACCTGCTCCACCGCTGGCAGTACGGCGAGTTGGCGATCGACATCCCGTTGATCGTCTCCAACCACCCTGACTGCGCCGAACTCGCCGCCCGGTACCAGGTCCCATATGTGGAGATACCCGTCACCCCGGAGACCAAGGCCGCAGCCGAGGCCAAGTTGCTGCTGTTGGTCGATGAGAACGAGATCGACTTCGTGGTGCTTGCCCGGTACATGCAGATCCTGTCCCCCGAGACCTGCCAGGCGCTGTGGGGCAGGGCGATCAACATCCACCACTCCTTCCTCCCCGGTTTCAAAGGCTCACGTCCCTATCACCAGGCACATCAGAGAGGGGTGAAGCTGATCGGTGCCACCGCCCACTTCGTGACCGTGGACCTCGACGAGGGGCCGATCATCGAGCAGGACGTGGCCAGGGTCACCCACGCCCACACGGCCGAGGACCTGGTGTCGATCGGCAGGGACGTCGAGCGCATGGTCCTGGCCCGGGCGGTGCGAAATCATGCCGAGGACCGCGTGATCCTGATCGGATCGAAGACCGTCGTCTTCGAGTAGCGCCGCGGAGTAGCTTTCGCCGCGGGGGCGAAAGGAGACTCATGGCAACGTTCATCATCCTGGGTAGCTATACCGCACAGGGGATCGCCTCGATCAAGGACAGCCCTACCCGGCTCGACACCGCACGCGAGGGCCTGGCCCAATACGGAGTCACCATCAAGGACTTCTATCTGACGATGGGCGAGCACGACATCGTGGCGGTGATCGACGCTCCCGACACGGCGGCCGCGGCGAAGGGGTTGTTGACCCTGGGGATGGCGGGGAACGTGAGCACCGTCACCATGGCCGCGCTCAGCGAAGACGAGTTCCGCCAGGCGGTATCCGAGCTGTCTTGAACCCGGAGCCGGTCAGCCGTGCTTCACCATCACGTGTTTGGTGATGGTGTAGTCGTGGACCGACTCCAACGACAGGTCCTTGCCGAACCCTGACTGCTTGAAACCTCCATGGGGAGTCTCGGAGGCCAATGGGATGTGGTCGTTCACCCAGACCGTCCCGAACTCGAGGGCCGAAGCCATCCTCATCGCCCGCCCGATGTCTCTGGTCCACACCGAGGCCGCGAGACCGTAGAGGACGTCGTTGCCGAGTTCTGCTCCTTGCTGCTCGCCCTCGAACGGGAGCACGACCAGGACGGGCCCGAAGACCTCTTGCTGCACGATCTCGGATTTCTGGTCGGCGTCGACGATCACGGTGGGTGAGTAGTAGTAGCCCTTGTCCATCCCCTCGGGCACCCCACCACCGATCACGACCCGCGCCCCAGACTCCTTGGCTCTCTCGACGAAGCCGCTGACCCGATCTCGCTGTGTCGCCGAGATCAGCGGGCCCATGAATGTCTCCTCGTCGGTTGGGTCTCCGATGGTCACTCCGTTGAAGGCTGACACGACGGCGTCGATGGTCTCATCGAGACGTCCCCGCTCGACATAGAGCCGCGTCGCCGCGGTGCAGTCCTGGCCGGTGTTGTAGAGGGCCCCGACCATGGCCGCCTCCGAGAGCGCTTCCACGTCGGCGTCGTCGAAGACGATGAACGGAGCCTTCCCACCCAACTCGAGATGGACCCGCTTCAGGGTGTCGGCGGCGGTCTTCATGACCTTCTTCCCGGTGCCGGTGGACCCGGTGAGGGACACCATGCGCAGCCCCGGGTGCTCGACCAGTGCCTGGCCGGTGTCATTGCCCCCGGATATCACATTGAAGACACCGTCGGGGATCCCGGCCTCCGAGGCCAATTCACCGAGCATCAGGGCGGTGCGAGGCGTCCCTGGTGCGGGCTTGAGCACCGTGGTGCAGCCAGCGGCCAGAGCAGGTCCCACTTTCCAGATCGCCATCAGGAGCGGGTAGTTCCAGGGTGCGATCTGGCCAACGGGCCCCACCGGCTCCCGGCGGAGCATCGAGGTGTACCCGGCGGCGAAGTCACCGGCCGCGGTTCCGGCGACGTTCCTGGCGGCGGAGGCGAAGAACCTCAGATTGTCGACTCCAAAAGGGATGTCGGCGCCGAGCGCAACCTGGGCGTAGGGCTTTCCGGTGTCCTCCGACTCCACCCGCGCGAAATCCTCGGCCCGCTCCTCGAGAAGATCGGCAAGTTTGTGGATCACCTTGGCTCGCTCGCCCGGCGTCGCTCGTGACCATCGCCCGTCGAAGAAAGCGCTGCTCGCCGACTCGACCGCGGTGTTGACGTCATCTGCCGAAGCATCGACCACCTCGTCGAAGACCTCGCCCGTGGCCGGGTTCTCCACCTTCAACGGTGCCCCGCCGTTGCTAGGGGTCCATTTCCCATCGATCCAGAGATCCCAAGCCATGTGATGCTCCTGTTCTGCTCAACTCTCCTCGGCCCGCTGCGCGTAGCGCTGGGCGAGGATGATCGGGATGAAGGTGATGACGATCACGAATACTGCCACCACGTTGGTGACGGGGCGGTTCCGGGGGCGCACCAACGAGGAGAAGATCCAAATGGGCAGGGTCTGCTGATTCCCGGCAGTGAACGTGGTGACGATGATCTCGTCGAAGGACAGTGCGAAGGCGAGCATGCCTCCCACCAGCATGGCGGGGGCCAGCTGAGGGAGCAGGACGTGACGGAAGGTCTGCCAGCCCCGGGCTCCGAGGTCCATGGACGCCTCGAGGATGTTCGGTGAGGTTCGTCTCATCCGGGCGATCACGTTGTTGAAGGCCACTGCCACACAGAACGTGGCGTGTCCGATGACCAGTGTCCAGAACGAGAACGAGAGATCGCCGAGGTTGATCGCCGAGCGCAGGGCGATTCCGGTGATGATCCCGGGAAGAGCGATGGGGAGGATGATGAACAGGCTCAGAGTGTTCTTCCCGAAGAAGTTGGTCCTCCATACCGCTGCCGCGGCGAGAGTCCCCACGATCAGGGCGACCAAGGTGGAGATCGCTGCCACCCGGAGAGAGAGGCTCAACGCCGCCCGGATTTCGGAGTTCTGCCAGGCGACGCCAAACCAATCTGTGGTGAGACCGGGAGGCGGGAATTGGAAGCTGGCCGACTCGGTGGTGAAGGCATAGAGGAAAACGAAGAGGATGGGGACATGGAGGTAGGCGAGAGTGAATCCCGCCGCCAGCTTCAATCCGAGGCTTGCCCTGGTCCTCATATCGCCTCGAAGGCACCGAAGCGACGGGCGACGGTCAGATATACCGCCATCACGGCGATGGGGATGAAGGAGAACGCAGCGGCAAGCGGGAGGTTGCCGGCAACACCCTGATAGGAGTAGATGGCGAGCCCGATGAACGGGCTGGAGTCGCCGATGATGGTCGGGATGATGTAGTCACCCAGGGTGAGGGAGAAGGTGAAGATCGACCCGGCAGCCACGCCGGGGATCGCCATCGGCCAGGTCACTTTGCGGAAGGTGACCGCGGGCCGGGCGCCGAGGTCGGCGGACGCTTCGAGCAACGTTCCCGGGACCCGTTCCAACGAGGCATGGATGGGAAGGATCATGTAGGGAAGCCAGATGTAGACGAACACCAGAAACTGTCCGACGAGTGAAATCGAGAGAGACGGCCCACCAATCACCGGAGTCTCGAGCAGGAATCTGAGGGCTCCCCCCAGTCCCAGGCGCTCCACGAACCAATTGATGATCCCGTCGGCAGCCAGGATCAGCTTCCAGGAATACACCCTGACCAGGTACGACGACCAGAGGGGGACGAGTACCGCCAGGACGAGTAGCGCCTTGACCTGCTTGTGCGCGTAGCGGGCCATGTAATAGGCAAGGGGAAAGGCGACGATCACCGAGGCCACCGTCACCGCAGCCGCCATGCCCACCGTGCGCACCATCACGGCGACGTTGGCGTCGGTGAACAGTTGCCTCCAGGAGTCGAGGGTCAGGTTGTCCCCGATCGCCCCGCTGAAGCTGTCCAGCGCGTAGAAGCTCTGGACGAGGAGGGCGCCGAGGCTCCCTCCGTACACCCCCACCAGCCAGATCACGGGGAGGGCGAGCAGGAGCAGCACCTTCAGCCAGGGGCGCCGGTGAAGGGCGGCTGCGATCCGATGGGTTAGTGGCGGTCGCTTGGCTTCAGTGGTCATCGGAGAGCCCGAACCGGGTGGCCCGTGGGGGCCACCCGGTCCGATGCGTCGTATCAGCGGCCGCCGATCACTGCCAGGTAGTCGGTGACCCACTCGTGGTAGGGGACGCAAGCCCCCGGATCCGCGGTCCCGTTGCAGTCGTCCGTCGGCGTCTTCCAGAACAGGATCTCGTCGAAGGACTCGCTCCCGTTGTTGGCGCAACCGTCGGGGCCGAGCAGCTCGTTGCCCTCGCAGGCTGCAGGAACCGCCGGCACGGTGCCGAACCAGGCCGCCAGGTCCCCCTGGAGCTTGGGATTCAACGACCACTCCATCCACATGTACGCGCAGTTGGGGTGTGGTGCGTTGGAGCTCATCATCGTGGTATCCGCCCACCCGGTCGCTCCTTCGACCGGCACCACTTTGTCGATCGGTGCCCCGCCCGCCTGGAGGACGTTGGTCTGGAAAGGCCACGTCGATGAGGCGGCTACGCCTTCGTTGGTGAAGTCGTCGATCTGGATGAAGGCGTCGTGCCAGTAGCGGCCGACCAACTCACGCTGTTGGCGAAGCAGGTTGAGGGCCGCCTCGTACTGCTCGGTGTTCAGCTGATATGGGTCCTCGATCCCGAGATCCGGCTGCGTGGCACTCAGATAGAGGGCGGCGTCGGCGATGTAGATCGGCCCGTCGTAGGCCTGGATCCGACCCGCATTCGACTCGCCGTCAGGGAGAGTCGTCTCTTCGAAGACCACGCTCCACGAGTCGGGAGGGGTGTCGCCGAAGACCTCGGTGTTGAAACCGAGGACGTTGAAACCGGAGGAGTAGGGAACTCCATAGTGCCGGCCTTCGACGGTGTGCCATTCGGCGTCCTGGAGCCTGGGGTCGACCGTGTCCCAACTCTCGATCAAGTCGATGTTGACCTCCTGGACGCTCCCGCCTGCAATCAGCCTGAGGCTCGAGTCACCCGATGCTGTGACCAGGTCGTACTCGTCCGATCCTGTCATCAGCGCCACCATCTCGTCCGAGGTGCCCGCGACCTTGTTCTCGACCGCACACCCGGTGTCTTCTTCGAACTGGGTCACCCAGTCGTACGCCGGATCGGTGTCCCCTCGCTCGATGTAGCCCGCCCAGGAGACGATGACGACACTCCCCTCGCCTTCACCGACCTCGGTCGGCAGCTCGGAGCCTTCATCGTCCGCTGAGCCGGTACAGGCGGTCGCCAGCAGGGCGATCGCCGTGATCAGGAGCATCAGCTTTCGTGATCTCATTCGATGTCTTCCTCCTCTGGGGTTCTGTTCCCGACCCCGGTCAGCGCCGGGGCCCTCTCATCCGGCTCTCCGTCTCGAGGGCCCTCCTCGAGCGGTCGGCACGAACTCTTCATCCATGTCAGCCTCACCGGCCTGCCGATCTGACGCTGGGCGTCGCTGTGGTCGGTCGCGGTGTTCTGTGCCGCCACCTCGATGACAGCCCCTCCCACGTCGACCCGGTACCTGGTGTACATCCCGAGGTAGACCGCCTCGGCCACAGTCCCATCGACCGCGGCTCGATCGCCTGCCAGTGGAGAGCCCGGCTCCTCGACGCTGATCTTCTCCGGTCGGACCGTGAATGGCGCCGATGATCCCATCACCCGTTGGGCCAGGGCTCCGGACATCACGTTCGAGGTGCCTACGAACCCGGCGACGAAGGAGTTGCGTGGGTTCTCGTATACGTCGGAGGGCGTTCCCACCTGTTCCACCCGACCGTGATTGAAGACCGCGAGGCGGTCGCTCATCGTCAGCGCCTCCTCTTGGTCGTGGGTCACGTAGATGAAGGTGATGCCTACCTCCCGCTGCAGGGTCTTGAGCTCCAACTGCATCGCCTGCCGCAGCTTGAGGTCGAGCGCCCCCAAGGGCTCGTCGAGCAGGAGGACGGAGGGGCGGTTGATCAACGCTCGGGCCAGGGCCACCCGCTGCCTCTGCCCCCCGGACAGTTGGTTCGGCTTCCGAGCCGCGAAACTGTCGAGATGCACCATGGCCAGGGCCTTGGCGATCCGGTCCTCTCGCTCGGAATCGCCGACCTTTCGCACCATGGGGCCATACCCGACGTTCTCGGCGACCGTCATGTGGGGAAAAAGGGCGTAGTCCTGGAACACGGTGTTCACGTCACGGTCGTAGGGCGGGATCCCGGTGACATCGCGGCCGTGAAGCGAGACGCTGCCCGAAGTGGGGATCTCGAAACCGGCGATCATCCGGAGGCAGGTGGTCTTCCCGCTCCCGGATGGGCCGAGCATGGAGAAGAACTCCCCGTCGGCGATGTCCAAAGTCACTCCGTCGACCGCTGAGACTTCGCCGAAGAGCTTGGAAACGTTGTCGAGATGTACAGCACTGGGCACGCGAGCGACCTCGGTCGCGGAGGCTATCGGTGCCGGGCCCACGACCACGCCCGGATTCGTCCTGAGTAGGAATGGGGGGCCCGGCACGGCCGGGCCCCCTGATTGCGATATCTGCGGTCAGGCCTCGGTGGTGTCTGCCACCTGGGTCGTCCCGTAACCCTCTGCCCCGGGGTCTCCGTGCTGTCCCTGGGTCATGGCGAATTCCTCTTCAGGGGAGAGCACCAGCTTGTTGCGCCCGGATAGCCCGAAGTAGAGGAGGCCGATCACGAACCAGATGGCCACCCCGTAGACCCCGGGGAGATACGCGTCATTTAGGAACAACGCCACCAGCGACACGAGTGCGATCAAGGCGGCCACCCCGGCTCCGAAGACCCCAACCGGGCTCCTGTAGGGGCGCTCGATATTGGGCATCTTCGAGCGCAGCCGGATGAAGGACAGCATCTGCATGAAGTAGGAGATCACCGCTCCGAACACCGCCATGCTGAGTAGCGCCGCTCCGGCCGTGCCTCCGGACTCGTACTGGCTGTCGAGGAGGAACGCCAGCGCCAGGCCGACCACACCCCCGAGCAGCAATGCGACATATGGGGTCTTCCGCTTCCCATGCGTAACCGACATCCAATGCGGGAAATAGCCGGCCCGGGACAGCGAGTAGATGTTCCGCCCGTAGGCATAGATGATGGTGTGGAAGCTGGCGATCAGCCCCGTCAATGCAAACAGCCCAAGGACAGCAGCGCTGGTGTCGCTTCCCAGGACGGCGCGGAATCCGTCGAGCAAGGGCTCTCCGGAGAGACGTATGCCTTCGGCCCCACCACCGACTCCGGTGTTGAGGAAGAGGACGCCCATCCCGGTGATCACCAGGGTCCACAGTCCCCACATCGTGCCCCGGGGCACGTCCCGCTTCGGGTCCATCGACTCCTCGGCAGCGAGGGGCAACTCCTCGATCGCCAGGTAGAACCAGATGGCAAACGGCAAGGCAGCAAAGACCCCAGCGACCCCAAAGGGGAGGAAGGAGGTCCCGCCTTCATCTGCGGCGATGTTGGTCAACAGCGATGCATCGAATTCCGGGATCGCGATCACGAAGAAAACCGCCAGCACCGCGAGCGAGATCACCGCGATCACAACCGAGAACCGCATGGTGGCCTCGATCCCGATGATGTTGAGCCCGACGAAGATCACGTAGAAGATCACCCACCAGATCGGCAGGGCGACATCCAGCTCGAACAACTCGAGGAACACACTCTGGGCGTAGATCGAGGCGAAGTACACCACCACCACCGGGGTCACCACATACTCGATGTTCTCGGCGAGCCCGGTGATGAACCCACCCCAGGGACCCATCGCCGAACGAGCAAACGAATAGGCGCCACCGGTGTGCGGCAACGCCGGCGACATCTCGGCGATCGAGTAGCAGAGCCCGATGTACATGATCGTGATGGCGATGGTGGCGATCAGAAGGCCGCCGAATCCGCCAACATCGAGACCGATGTTCCAACCCGAGAAGTCGCCAGAGATGACGGCTGCGACTCCGAGGGCCCACAGCATCCAGACACCGGCGTGTCGCTTCAGGCCCCGCTTCTCGAAGTAGCCCTGGTCGACGTCGCGATAGGTGACCGAGCCGACCTTCTTTTCGGTCGACATGAGACGTACCTCCCTTCGGATACCGGGGGAGATTAGGAAGGGCGCCCGGCGCGGTGTCGCCTGCATTGGCCTATTTCTGAACCCCCGTTCAGGGGCAGCGGGAGCAGCTCGATTGCCTACTCTCTGCCCCAGGTCCGAAGCCGTTACCAGGAGCAAGATCGTATGGCTGGGTTGCGTGGGATGATCAGCAGTGACGAGTTGGCGGCCAGCGTCGAGGCCGGTGACATCGACACCGTGGTGGTGGCGTTCACCGACCACTACGGGCGGGTCCACGGCAAGCGATTCGATGCCCACCATTTCATCGATGAGATCTCAGATCACGGGACCCACGGCTGCGACTACCTGCTCACCGTTGACATGGAGATGGAACCCGTCCCCGGTTACACCTACGCCAACTGGGAGCTGGGATACGGAGACTTCCACATGGTCCCCGACCTGACGACGCTGCGCACCGCGACCTGGCTGGATCGCACCGCCTTCGTCCTCTGCGATCTCGAGGACCCCCGGTCCCACGACCGGGTGACCGTGGCCCCCCGCACCATCCTGCGTCGGCAGCTGGAGAAGGCCTACGGCTCGGGGTTCACGGCAATGGGCGCGTCAGAGCTGGAGTTCTTCCTGTTCGAGGATTCGTATCGGGAGGCGGCCGAGAAGCGATATCAGTCGATGCGGCCGGCCGGCTGGTACATCGAGGACTACCACCTGCTTCAGGGGACCCGGGAGGAGTTCTACAACGGCCAGGTCCGCCGTCACCTGTCGGCGTCGGGGATCCCTGTGGAGAACTCGAAGGGGGAGTGGGGCCGAGGCCAGCACGAGATGAACATCCGGTACGCCGAGCTCCTCGAGATGGCCGACCGGCACACCATCATGAAACAGGCGATGAAGGAGATCGCCGATCAAACCGGGGTCTCCATCACCTTCATGGCAAAGCCCGACATGACCGAGGCCGGGTCGTCCTGTCATCTCCACGTCAGCCTCTGGAACGGGAAGGACAGCGCGTTCCCGGGTGACCAGGTATTCGGGCCGGTCCACGGCTCGGACACCTTCAAGTGGTTCCTCGGGGGTTGGATGTCCCATGTCCCCGAGCTCATGGTGTTCTTCGCCCCCACGATCAACTCCTACAAGCGGTATCAGGACGCATCATGGGCGCCGACCCGGCTTGGCTGGAGCTACGACAACCGGACCGCCGGCTTCCGGGTGGTTGGTCACGATCAGAGCCTGCGGATCGAGTGCCGGATCCCGGGTGCCGACGCCAACCCCTACCTGGCCTACTCGGCGGTGCTTGCGGCTGGGCTGGACGGGATCGCCAACCAGATCGACCCGCCCGAGATCTTCGAGGGCGACGTCTACCAGGCCCGTGAGCTGCCTCGGGTCCCCTACACACTCCGTGATGCCATCGACCTCTTCGAGTCGTCCGATTTCGTGCGCGATTCGTTCGGGGCCGACGTCCAGGAGCACTACTCCCATTTCTTCCGCGTGGAGCAGAGCGCTTTCGACAACTCGGTCACCGACTGGGAGCGTTGGCGATACTTCGAGCGGATATGAGCGAACGGCTTGGCGGGAAGGTGGCGTTGATCACCGGAGCCGGCTCCGGGATCGGCAGGGAGACCTCGCTTCTCTTCGCCGCCGAGGGGGCATCGGTACTTGCCGTGGACGTGAACGAAGAGGCGCTCGCCGAAACCGTCGACCAGGTCGTCTCCGCCGGCGGCGCGGCCGAATCCCACCGTGCCGATGTCTCGTCGGCCGAGGACAGCGAGGCGATGGTGAACGCCGCCGAGCGCCATTTCGGCAGGCTCGACGTGATGTTCAACAACGCCGGGATCATGCATTCCGACGACGACGACGCAGTCTCCACCGAGGAGAAGATCTGGGATCTCACCATGGACATCAACGCCAAGGGTGTGTTCCTCGGGTGCAAATACGGGATCCCGGCTCTGAGACGCGCCGGCGGAGGCTCGATCATCAACACCGCATCGTTCGTCGCCCTTCTCGGCGCAGCCACGCCCGCAGGTGGCCTACACCGCCTCGAAGGGCGCGGTGCTGGCCATGACGCGTGAGCTGGCCGTGGTCCACGCTCGGGAGAACATCCGGGTCAATGCCCTGTGCCCGGGCCCATTGCGCACCGAGCTCCTCATGAAGTTCCTCGACACCGATGAGAAGAAGGAGCGGAGGCTGGTCCACATCCCGATGGGCCGCTTCGGGGAGGCCGCCGAGATGGCCAAAGCAGCACTCTGGCTCGCCAGCGACGACTCCTCGTACGTCACCGGCACCGAATTCGTGGTCGACGGGGGGATAACCGCCGCCTACGTCACGCCGGAGTGAGCGAGCACCACTCATTCGTCGATGGGGCGCCGACACCCGGCGCAGCCGGTGAGGCGCAGATCTTCAACCCGGCGACCGGGCAGCAGATCGGGACGGTGAGCCGGGCCTCGGCGAGCGATGTCGATCGGGCGGTGACGGTTGCCCGCGACCGCTACGAGGAGGGGGTATGGAGGCGGGCGCCGGTGCGAGAGCGCCGTGACGTGCTGCGAGGCATCGCCGACCTGATCCGGCGCGACCAGGAACGACTCGCCGTTCTCGAGTCGACCAACGCCGGCAAGCCGATCAGCGCCGCCCGCGGCGAGATCGGTGCCGTTGCCACGACCTTCGACTTCTACGCCGGGGCAGTCGACAAGTTCCACGGGCAGACCATCCCGGGCAACGCCAATGGCACGCTGATGACCTTCCGCGAGCCGATCGGCGTGTGCGCGGCCATCACCCCCTGGAACTTCCCGATGTTGATCCTGAGCTGGAAGGCAGCACCCGCTCTGGCCATGGGCAATTCCCTGGTCGCCAAACCGGCGGAAGTGACCCCACTGACCGCGATCGCACTCGCGGAGCTCGCGCGTGGAGGCCGGGCTTCCGCCCGGTGTGTTCAACGTGGTTACGGGGCGGGGCTCGGAAGCAGGGGAGGCACTCGTTCGCCATCCCAAGGTCGCCAAGATCTCATTCACCGGCTCCACCGAGGTGGGCTCGCAGGTCATGGCCGCCGCGGCGCCGGATATTCGGAGAGTCTCGCTGGAGCTCGGCGGCAAGTCGGCCAACATCGTCTTCTCCGACGCCGACCTCGATGTCTGCGTCGAGTCCTCCATCTTCTCCGTTTACGACAACGCGGGCCAGGACTGTTGTGCCCGGAGCAGGCTGCTGGTCGACAAGGAGGTCGTTGAGGAGTTCACCGACCGCTTCACCGAGCGGGCGCAGTCCCTCGTCGTCGGAGACACCGCCGACGAGGCGACCGACATGGGCCCACTGATCACCCCGCTGCAACGAGAGAGCGTCGAGGGATACCTCCACATCGGCGAGGAAGAGGGGGCAACGCTGCTCACCGGTGGGGAGCGGGTCGGCGATGTCGGCAATTTCCTGTCACCGGCCGTGTTCAGCGGGGCACGCCCGGGGATGCGCATCGTGCAGGAAGAGATCTTCGGACCGGTCGTCGCCATCACGGCATTCGAGGGGGAAGAAGAAGCGATAGCTCTGGCCAACGACTCGATCTACGGCCTCTCCGGCTCGATCTGGACCCGGGACATCGGCCGCGGCACTGCGAGTTGCCCGAGGCGTGGAAACCGGGATGCTCTCGATCAACTCCTCGTCGTCTGTCCACATCGAGGCGCCGTTCGGTGGGGTCAAGGCCTCGGGCATAGGCCGAGAGCAGGGGATGGCCGCTCTGGAGCACTACACCGAGTACAAGACGGTGTTCATCGCCAACGACTGAGCTGTTGACTAGCCCGATCAGAGGCGTGACAGCAGGGAGCGGGCCCGTTCGATCTCGAGCAGAGATCCCAGGCTGTCCAGGTATGGCCGGGCCGACTCGATGGCTGAGGTGGCAGGGTCTCGGTTCCCGGTTTCGATATGGGCCTCCGCCAGCCAGAGGTTGGTCCTAGCCAACTCCCATTTCGCGCCGAGGCCGTCGAAGGTTGTGGCAGCAGCGGTGAGCAGCGCAATGGCTGCCTCAGAGTCGCCGTTGGCGAGGGCCCTAGCGGCCTCCAGCCGGTCGAGATGTGGCGGCAGTCCGGTGATACCGGCCCACGCGGCATACTCCCGTGAGCTCTTGATGAAGTCGGCTGCAGTAGGGGAGAGCCCAGCATCGAGGAGGACTTCAGCCTTCACTACATCGACGAAGGGCCTGACCATCATTTGAGATGAGAGTCGATCCAATCGATCGAGTGCTTCGCCGATGTCTCCTTCCCGGGCCCGGATCCATGCCTCCCACGCCTTGAACATCTGGCCCCCCTGCGGACCGACCGCGTCCTCCGCTCGGTCGACCATCCGGGTCAACAGCTCCCGAGATCTGGCCTGATCTCCATCACGTCGGACAGAGTGGATGAACGCCTCGACTCCGAATTGGTGACCGGCGAAATAGGGTGGATCGCTGGCACGCTCACCCATGACCGTCCGCACCCGGGAGGCGAGGTCGGTGACAATCCGGTCCCAGTTGCCCAACCAGAACTCGGCATAGCTGAGCCAGGCCGTGTTGTGCACTGTCACGCCGAGAGCCTCACCCTCTGCCCCGGCAACGCCCTGTTCGGCGAGCATGCGTGCCTGGCGATAGTCCCCGATGTAGGCGAAATTCCAAGCCCCCATGGCCAGGGCATCCCCGATCTCCCAGGGATTCGCCATCCGATCGAGCAGCGGGAGACGGCGGTCGAGGACTTCCGTGTAGGCCCGGTAGTTCCCGAGAGTTGCTTCGACTGAGCCCACCGCATCCAATGCCGCGGAGGCGAGGTCAACCCGGCCGATGGCCTCAGCGATGTCGACCGCTCGCTCCGCTGCTGCTCTGGATCTCTCAATGATCTCGGACTGGGCCTCATCGGGTTGCCATCCGGCGAATAGACCCATGGAGCGGGCGAGGAGCAATCGGACCATCTCCTCGCTCTCATCGCCGGGGTCGAGGCTGGCGAGCCCGATGTCGATGTAGCGGGTCACCTCATCCTCCGGAATCAACGTCTTCATGGATCCCGGCCACCGGGTCGGAGTCTCAACTGCCCGGGCGCAGGCGCGTGCTATCTGCCGTCGCTCATCCGGAGCATTGGCCAGGAGAAGATCCGCCTCTTCCTTGAGAGAGAACCAGGCAGCGTCCCCGTCGTAATTGGAGAGGGCCGCCATGCCCATAGCGTTCATCGCGCTCGCCCGTTCCAACGGGAGTCGAGACAAAGTGATTGCCTTCTCCGCGAGCTTGGTGGCACGTTCGATGGCTGCCCTTCCCCGCGAAGCCTCGGACGCCGCCAGAGTTGCCACGAATGATCGCGCTCGGAGGTTCTCGATGTGCTCGGTCGTCGTCCGCGGGTCATCCTCAGCGGCATGGAATGCCTCACCCCAGTGATAGGCGAGTAGCTCGACCAGCTCCGTCCCCCGGTCGCCGGTCGAATCCTCGATCCAGGTGGCGACAGCGGCGTGCGCCGCGCCACGGTCCCGACGAGGAAGGCTCTCGTACGCGACCTCACGCGTCAGGACATGCTTGAAGATGAACTCGGGCTCGCCGGCCAGTGCAGAACCGAGCCGGGACTGGATCAACTCCCTCTCTTCGAGATGCTCCAGGATGACGCCAATCTCATCTCCGTCACCGTCCAGCAGGCGCATCACAGGGCTTGGCCAGAAGGTGCGGCCTACCACGGCAGCTTGCTGGAGGACTCGTTTCTCGAGAGTGTCCAGCAGATCGATCCGAGCGGCCAGTACACCTTGAATCGTGTCCGGGATCTCGATGCGATCAAGGTCGGGGCCCGCCCGCCAGTTGTTCTTGTGGCGGACGAGGTGACCTTGGTCGATCAGGTGGCGGATGATCTCTTCGAGAAAGAACGGATTGCCTTCCGCTTTTTCCATCATCGCCTGTCTCACCGTCTCCGGAAGATCGGCGATGGCGAGAAGAGCCCCGACAAGGTCGTCGGACTCCTCGGGGGTCAAGGGGTCGAGGAAGATCGAGGTGTGATTTCGCCGCCCTCCACCCCACGCTGAACGCCGATCCGTGAGCTCGGGCCGGGCCGGACAGATGATGAGTAGGGGTCCCGAAACCTTCTCGGTGAGCTCTTCGAGGATGTCGAGCAAGGCCGGATCGGCCCAGTGGATGTCTTCTACGACGGCAACCAAAGGTCCCGTCTCGCCGAGGGCGGTGAAGAGTGATCGCCAGGCTGCGTTGGTCCTCGCCCTTATCTCGCGGGGATCGATGTCTGCAAAGGGATAGCGGGGATCGCTGACCCCCATCGTGTGCGCTAGCGCGGCAACTGTCGCCGGCCGGTCGCTTGTCAGCTCCGGGGTCAGGATGCGTTCTCCAAGGCTTGTGATCCGATCGAAGGCCTCTGTCGTCGAGTCGCTGTCCCGGATTCCGGCCACATCCTTGAGGATCTCGGCCAGCGGCCAGTACGCCACCCCGTCCCCATAAGGAAGACAACGCCCCCCAACTACCGTCGGAGTCGGCTCGGTGCGCCGCACCCAGTCGATGAACTCCCTGGTGAGCCTGCTCTTGCCCACTCCCGCTACCCCGTAGAGGGTCACCAGGTTGGGCCGGTGTTCACCGGCTGTTCGCTCGAATACCGACTGGAGCAATGCGAGTTCTGAGTCTCTTCCAACCATGGGCGCGATCAGACCCGGGATCCCCCTTTCCGAAGCTCCCGCTTCCCGGCCGATCAATTCGAACGCGGTGACCGGGACCGCCTTGCCACGGAGTTGGAGCTCGCCGATCTCGTTGAAGTTGAATCGCCGTACCGCATGTGCGGTTCGCTCCGCGACGAGGATCTGGTCCGGATTCGCCAGGGTCTGGAGTCGGGCTGCGGCGTTCACTGCATCGCCCGTGACCATCGGCTGCCCCGGTTGCGGATTGGTGTTGGCCAGGACCTCGCCGGTGTTGACGCCGACCCTCATCTGAAGGCTTACTCCCTGGTTCTCAGTCAGCTCTTTGTTCACCTCGACCAGCCGGTCCAGCATCTTCAGTGCGGCGTGAAGCGCCCGGGCCGGATCATCCTCGTGGGCAACGGGAACTCCGAACACCGCCATCACTGCATCACCGATGAATTTCTCAACCGTTCCCCCTTCGGCTTCGATCTCGGTGCGCATCGCCTCGAAGTACGCGTTCATCACCTGAGCCAGGTCTTCGGGGTCGAACCGCTCACCGAGCCCGGTCGACCCGGTCACATCGGCGAAGAGGATCGTGACCACCTTCCTCTCCTCGGTTCTACCGTCGACCTGATCCACCGGGCGTCCACAGGAAGGGCAGAACCGGGCATCCGCGGGAAGGTTTGCTCCACAGTTGCGGCATGCCCCGGAGAGGCTCGCCCCGCATTCCGCGCAGAATTGGGATCCTTCGGGGTTACTTCGCCCGCATTGCGGACAGTTCATCAGCTGCGATGACCCGGGACGTTGGCCAGCGATGACTCCATGGGAAAAGGCTACCGAGGGGTTGAGCCCAGATCGGTGTCACCCAATCCCGGGTTCTGCTCCGTCTCAACGGCATGATCGCCGTTACGGGTGTGATGGACGACGAGCAGGTGTACCGGTCTTACGCCGCGGAGCTCACCAGATACGCAACTGGTCTGGTCGGGCCTTTCGACGCTGCGGACGTAGTGACCGATGCCTGTCTCAAGGCGTTCTCCGCCAGGAGCTGGCCCGATGTGAGCAACAAGAGGGCCTATCTCTATCGAACGGTGCTCAGCGTGGCGACCGACCACCATCGGAGCACGTTGTCCCGACGCCTCAGAGAGCTGCAGACCTCTGGGCCCGAGGCGATTCCCGCCCAAGACGTGGACGTGGACGTGCTCCGAGCGGTGGACCGGCTCGCAATGCAACAGAGGGCAGCCGTGCTGCTCACCTACTGGGGGGATCTCCCGGTGGAGGCAGTAGCGGAACGAATGGGGATTTCGAGCGGTGCCGTGAAACGGCATCTGGCTCGCGCCCGTAAGCGTCTCGAGGAGTGGCTGTCATGAGCGAGGACTTCGACCGCAAGATGAGAGAACTGGCAGACCGTGTGGTGGCGATGTCGCCTGAGCCACCGCCCTTCCCTGAGGAGAACGTCGTGACACAACGCAATGAATCGAAGCCGAGGCCGGTGCTGATGTTCGCCGGCGCCGCACTCGCGGTGCTCCTCCTGGTCGGGATCCCGATCCTGCTCTTCACCGGGGCTGGAGAGGAGCCGGTGGCCACCACCGCGCCGACGCCCACCACCCTGCCGTCGACGGTGGTCACCGAGCCATCGCCGTCCACGACCGATCCCGGTCCGGCGACAACCAGCACGGTTCCGGAGACGACGACCAGTGTTGGACCAGCTCTCGAGCGCCGGAACGTGGTGATCTTCCTGGTTGGTGAGCCGGAGAACTCGTTCACCGGGAATCCTGCCGTGGTGCCGTTCCTCTCGGTCTCCGAGGCCCTGCCCGAGGACTCCGATGAGATGGCGGCATTGCGCCTCCTCACCAGGGACGATCTGATCCTGCCCAACGACTTCAGCAACGTGATCCCGGCGCCGGTCGAGGTGCTTGGAGTCGACAGAGACCCGGAGGGCCATCGGATCACGGTCGACATGAACGAGGCATTCGTCGACGGCGCGGGCGGCGCTCTGGCCGACTTCACGATGCTCAACCAACTGATCTTCACCGTCACCAGCGAAGGTGGGTTCACCGAGGTGGTGTTCACGGCAGGTGGAGACCCGATAACCCAGTACGGGAGTGAAGGTCTCGACCTGAGCGACCCGGTGGGCCCGGATTCCTTCCTCGATCAGCTGAACTCGGTGATCGTGGATTCCGCGGCCGCGGTCAGCGGGGATTCTCCACTCAACATCACCGGGTTCGCCAATGTCTTCGAGGCCACGGTGAGCATGCAACTGGTCGACGAGGCGGGGAACGTGGTCTACGAGGACTTCACCACCGCCACCTGCGGCACCGGGTGCTGGGGCGGCTACAACTTCCACATCGACTTCGACTTCGCGGAAACCCCGGTCACGCTGAAGGTGTTTTGGAACTCGGCCGAGAACGGTGAACCCGTCGACGTGGTCTCCATGCCAGTGGGTTACGGCGACCATCAAGTCTGGGACATGCTGCCGATCGAGTCCTGATCGCACAGTGCGAGAATGGGCGCCGTGAAGATCGGCCTCCTCGTCTGCGACCATGTCCGGCCCGAGTTCTTGGAGATCTCGGGTGAGTACGAAGACATGTTCCGGCGCCTGTTCTCGCACCATCCAGAGGTCGAGGTGGTCGCCTATGACGCGATAGGTGGCCATCTCCCGGCGGACCCGAATGAGGCCGATGCCTGGATGACCACCGGATCCCGGCACTCGGTGAACGAAGACGAATCCTGGATCCGGGACCTCGAGGCATTCGTCCGGGAGACCGCGGATGCCGGGGTCCCTTTCATAGGGATCTGCTTCGGCCACCAGTTGATCGCCAAAGCGCTCGGGGGCACGGTCGTCAAGTCGGACCGGGGGTGGGGCGTCGGGGTGAAAGAGGTCCAGGTCTCCGGGGATCTCGGTTGGGGGCATTCATACCGGGTGGTCACCAGCCATGAGGACCAGGTGGCAGCGCTGCCCCCCGGCGGAGAGGTCCTGGGTTGGAACGAGCACTGCCCGGTGTCGGTGCTGGGCGTGGGGTCGACGATGCTCGGCATCCAGGGCCACCCCGAGTTCGAGACCTCATACTCGGCGGCTCTCATGGAGTCGCGACGGGGCACCATCATTCCCGGCGAGACCGTTGACGCCGGGATGCGCTCCCTTGGCGAGGAGCCCGACGGGGACAACCTTGCCGACTGGATAGTGGAGTTCATCGAGAAGAGGCGCCGGGCGCCGACCCCCTGAGGGAGATCAGTCGGCGGGACCTCTCGGTCGCCGGATATCATCGCCTGCGAGCACTACCCGGAGGCACCACTTGGTCACCAAGAAGGAGAAGCTGGACAGGCTGGGGTCTGTGCCGCTCTTCAACGATCTCTCGCAAAAGGACCTGGAGAAGGTCCTGGACCGGACCAAGGAGAGCTTCCACGTCGCCGGCGATGTCGTGATCGACGAGGGCCGGGCCGGGATCGGGTTCCACCTCATCCTCGAGGGCAAGGCCAATGTCCTCCGCCACGGGCGGACCGCCGCCAAGCTGGGCCCTGGTGAGTTCTTCGGGGAGATGGCACTGGTAGACGACGGTCCGCGTTCGGCAACGGTCGTCGCCGACTCGGACCTGACCACGGTGGTTCTCTCCAAGTGGGAGTTCCGCCCGTTGCTCAAGGACCATCCCGAGATGGCATGGAAGATGATCGAGCATCTGGTCGGCCGGGTCCGCGAGGAGCAGACCGGTAGAGACGCCCTCATCTGCTGATCAGTTGTTCTCGTCGACTTCGACCACCAACCTGTCGTCCCACTCCACTCGGACCCGCACCCGCAACTCTTCGCTTTCGAACTCGACGTCGACATCCGGTGGCCCTTCCTTGTCGACCTCCACCGCGAACCCCGGCGCAGGGGTGGCAGCATCGAGCACCACCTCATCGGGGCGGTAGCTGACCACCACAGTCCCCCCGGACGTTGGGATCGACTTGACCAGCCAGTCCGGAGCCGTGGTTGCGGTGGTCGGGTTGGTGGAACTGCTCGATGCGCTCGTCGAGGTGGTGGTGGGTCCCGGTGTGGTCGTGGGCGTGGTCGAAGAGGTGGTTGTCGACGTTGAGGTGACTGAGGTCGAGCTGGTGCTGCTGGTCGGAGAGGCAACCGGTGTCAGCGGGCCCGGGCTCACCTGCTCACCGGCCGCGGCAACAATCTGCCAGGCGACGACCGTGGTCAATGCCGTGGCGAGCACCCATATCGCGACGAGGGCGGGCCGACTCATGGCGTGATTCTCCCAAAGCCCGGAACTCATGCTGCTCAACAGCGGGTCAAGGTTTCCTCAAGGCGAAGGCCCAAACGAGGAGTCACCGATAGCCTGCTGTGGGTGACCCGCATCGTCCTGATCGAAGACGACGTCGACATCCGGAGGCTGGTCGCGGACGCTCTGGCGGCGGAGGGTCACGACGTGGAGAGCGCGGCAACCGCCATGAACGGGCTCGAGTTGGCTGTCCGCAACGCCCCGGGACTCGTGGTGATGGACCTCGGGCTGCCCGATCTCGACGGCAACGAGCTGCTGCGAATGATCCGGGCAGTGAGCCAGGTGCCGGTGATGGTGATCACCGCCCGCGGCGCCGATGAAGCGGTGGTCGGGACGCTCGATGCCGGCGCCGACGACTATTTGGTCAAGCCGTTCTCCGTGGCCCAGTTGCTGGCCCGGGTGAGGGCCATCCTTCGCCGTGGCAGCGCGGCAGGATGGCTCAGATCGACTGACCGTGGGAGGGTTGACGATCGACGTCTCGGCGAGGGAGGCCACGCTCGACGGCACCGCTCTCGATCTGAGCCCGAAGGAGTTCGACCTGCTTCGTTCCCTTGCCGAGCGCAAAGGTGAGGTGGTCACAAAGCGCGAGCTCCTGGCCGAAGTCTGGCGCGAGCCATACGGGGGGAGTGATCGCACCGTCGACGTCCACCTCTCCTGGCTCCGAAAGAAACTGGGGGAAACGGCGTCGGAGCCGCGATACCTGAGGACCGTCCACGGAGTCGGCGTCAAGCTGGTTGCGCCCGACTGATGAGACGGCGGCTGGCTCTGTGGAGCTTTGCCATCACCACTCTCGTGGTCGTGTCGCTCATGGTTCCTCTCGCCCTGCTGGTGAGGCGCCAGGCCATCGAACGGGCCCAGGTCGAGGCGGAGCTGAGCGCACAGTCGACGGCGTCGCTGGTTGCCCTCGCCGCGGCGTTTGCCGACCAGGTCGACCCGGTGGCGGTCGAAGAGGCCGTAGGAGCGCTTCCCCCGGGCCAGGTTGTCATCCTCCCTGACGGGACCACCCTGGGAGATTCGGCCACGCCACGGGTCCTCACCACCGAGGTTGCGGCCTCCGGCCGGGCCGTTGCCGACTACGTCGAGGGTGGCTGGGAGCTCGCCCTGCCGGTGGTGGTCAGGGGCGGAACCGTCATCGTGTCCACGTTCGTCAGCGATGCAGAACTGACCGAGGGGGTCATTCGCGCCTGGGTGCTCCTCGGACTGTTGGGACTGCTGATCGTGGCCGCCGCGGTGTTCGTCTCCGATCGGATGGCACGTCGGCTCGTCGAGCCGCTGGAACAGCTTTCCGAGACCGCGACCCGGTTCGGCGCCGGTGACCTCTCTGCTCGGGTGGAACTCAGTCCTCCAAGAGAGATCGAGGAGTTGGGCAGATCCTTCAACTGGCTGGCCGATCGTCTCGATCAGTTGCTGGCCGAGGAGAGGGAGGCGGTCGCCGATCTCTCGCATCGGTTGCGCACGCCGTTGACCGCCCTCCGTCTTCAGGCAGAGGCTGTCTCCGACCCCGATGAGAGAGCGGTCCTCGTGGCCCAGGTCGATCGCATCGAGCAGGGGGTCGACCAACTCATCGAGGAAGCGAGAAAGGACCGCTACGAAGCTCCCGGACGATGTGACCTCGGGGCGGTCGTCGCCAAGCGGGCTGCGTTCTGGCAGGTGCTTGCCGACGAGGAGGGTCGGCCCTTCCAGGTCGCTATTGGTGGCGGTGATCTGAGCGTGGCCGTGGGAGAGGATGCGATCGCCGCGGTGGTCGACACCCTCATCGAGAACGTGTTCAGCCACACCGGTGAGGGCACCGGTTTCGAGGTCGAGGTGAGCAATGGGCTGATGCCAGTCCTCGAGGTTCGGGACTCAGGGCTGGGCTACGCAATCGGTGATCCGGTGAGTCGTGGCGTAAGTGGAGGGGGATCGACGGGTCTCGGGCTGGACATCTCGCGTCGTACCGCCGAGTCGAGCGGGGGTGGCCTGGAATTGAGCGACCGCCCCGGCGGCGGGGCGGTCGTCAGAGTGTGGTTCGGCCGGGGGTGATGGTCAGTCCTTGACCTCCACCTCGACCCGCAGGCGTCCGTTGTCGAGCCTGACTTCGAACTCGGCTTCCCGCTCACCGTTCCGGAACTCGATCCTGATTCGGTCCGACTCTTGCTTCTCGACATCGGCGTTCCAACCCGCCTCGAGGTTCACACCGATCAGTTGGAGCTGGCCGGCGACCACGTTCACGGTCACGACCGCGACCCCGTCCACCGAGTAGCTGCGCGCTCCATCTGCGATGGCCCCGGCGCTGTCGTCGCCATCGATCGTGGAAGTGGTGTTGTTGTCGATCGTGGTCGAAGTCGTCGAGTTGTCGTCATCTACGGTGGTCGAAGTGGTGTCGTCGTCGATGGTCGAGGTTGTCGAGTCATCGACGCTGGTCGACGTGGAGCCGTCATCCAAGGATGTCGACGAGCTGTTGTCGTCGATCGAGCTCGATGAGGATTGACCGACACTGATTGACGCGTCGGACGACAACGTCCCGCTGTTCGACTCGCCGACGCCGCTCGCCCAGGCAATCCCGCTGATGAGCAGGATCACAGCGACGATCGCGCCGAGAATGGTTGTCTTGCTGTTCTGCATCTCGAACCTCCAATGGTTTCTGGTGGTTCAAAGGATGCGAGCACCGGGGTCATCAACGCCTCAGTGGCCCGTCAAGGACTTCCTAAGGTCGTCGCCCCGGTCAGCCGGCAAAGACGTGCGTGGTCCAGATCTGCCCCGAACCGTCGACCCACACGCCGATCCCGAAGTGGGTGAAGTTGCCGAGCATGTTGGCCCGATGCCCCGCGCTGTCGGCGAGGGCGCCGAACAGACCCGAAACTGATCCGCCAGCTCCGACGTTCTCACCGGCGGTGGACCAGGGCGGGAGGAAGCGTCCAAGGTTCGAGTGGGATATGTCACCGTCCGCCGCCATCGCCTTCGACCAGGCTCGGGCCTCGGCGTCGAGTGCGCCGTCCCGGCTCAGGGCCGACTGGCCATTGGAGGAGCGGAGACCGTTGATGAGCGAGGCGAAGTCGCTCTCGTAACTCGAGTTGTACCCACCTGACTCGGCTTGCGTCGTGGTAGTCGCCTTCGGCTTGGGCGCTTGCTCCTTGGCCGTTGCGGCCTCCGTGGTGGTGGTTGGAGCGATGGTCGTGGTGGTCGTGGATGTGGTGGTGGTGAGGCGCCTGTACAGGTCGTCGTCGTGCTCGACAAACGGGGCCTTGGCTTCGGTGACGCTCACTGGAGGCCGTTGGAAAGCGGCGACCGCGGCGGAGATCGGTGATTCCTTCGCCAACGCATCGGCCTTGTCATCAGGCGCGGGCCCCAAGGTCGCCGTGAGGCCTGTGATCAGGGCGACCAGCGCGGAAGCGGCTAACAAGTGGGTCTTGAACATCGGGGAGGCAGCGCCTTCCTCGTTCGAGGGGTGCGGGAACCTACCCGGATCACCGCGACCGCATACAGGCCTAGCCGCCTACCTCCCGAGATGGCCCCACTTCTCCAGGTCCAACATGGTGTCGAGGATGGTCTGATCGGGATCGCGAAATTCGATTCCAAGCTCCCGGCGCACCTTGGAGTTGTCGATTCTGAACTCGCCACCGACGTGGGTCCTTACATATGAACCCGCCCCCGGCTTCTGGAGTCTGGAGAACAGCTTCACAATGAAGGTTCCGAATCCGTTGTCCAGCGGGAACGACGGCAGTCGGTACTTCTCGCCCCATCCGTTCGTCTCGAGCACCTCGATCACCTGGCGCATACTGCGCACTTCGGCCCCGGTGAGATAGCGACCCCAAGCAGCCGGGGTCTCGATGGCGAGGACATGTGCTCTGGCCACATCCCGAACATCGGCGACTAGCCATTGGATGTCGACTACCCCGGGCCACACCCCGTTGGTCAACCCCACGATCACGCGGGCGCTGGTGTTCAGCTGTGGGATCAAGGAAGGGCCGAGGATGAATGGGGGGTTGATCACCACCAGGTCGAACCCCGGCTCTTTCTCCTCCATGAACTGCCACGCCGCCCGCTCCGCCTGGGCCTTGGAGAGGTAGTACGGGTTTCGCTTCAGCGTCGACTTGGTGTTCCAGACGCTCTCGTCGAGCAGGCTTCCATCGGGCTCATCGGTGATCGCGGCGAAGGACGAGGTCAACACCACCCGCTTGACGCTGCCTGACTTGGCAGCCGCCTCCAGCACCGAGAGCGTTCCCTGCACAGCGGGGTCGATGAGGTCGCGCTGGGGATCGGCGACGTCCGTCTGATACGGAGATGCGGTGTGGATTACATATTCCGAACCGGCCACGACGTCGTCGAAGGCTCCTGGGCGCATGAGGTCGGCCGCGACCAGCTCGAGCCGGTCGCTGGCACCAGGCAACCCGGTGACGTGGCCCTCGCGCCAGGCGCGTGCCGGATCCCTCGTGGTGCCCACCACCGCGTAGCCGGCGGCCAGCAGTTGGGCGACGATCTCCCCGGCCACGAATCCGGTGGCACCGGTGACACAGATCGGGACGGATGAGATCGGCATATAGGGAATCGCGAGCCTACGACCTGCCTGGGGAGCGATACTTCGCCGATGCCCCTCGATGAGTACCGAATCGCCAATAGGGCCAATTGGGATGCTCGGGTCGACATCCATTACGCCTCGGCCGAATATGGCATCGATCGCTTTCTGGCCGACCCCGACCACATCAGCGATGTCGTATCCCTGGATCGGGATCGGCTCGGCGACCTGACTGGCAAGAAGTTGATCCATCTGCAGTGCCACATCGGCACGGACACGATCTCCCTCGCCCGGCTGGGCGCGGAGGTCACCGGCATCGACTTGTCCGAGAAGTCGATCGATGCTGCTCGACGCTTGAGTGCCGATTCCGGCACACCCGCCCGCTTCTTCGTCTCTGAGCTCTACGACTCGCCGACGGTCGTCCCGGAGAAGTTCGACATCGTCTACACGGGTGCCGGCGCGATCTGTTGGATCCCTGACATTCGGGGATGGGCAGAGGTGGTGGCCTCGTTCCTGAGCCCGGGTGGCAGATTTCACATGCTCGAAGGGCACCCGATGCTGTGGTCGCTCGATTGGGACGACACCGAGAAGCTCTCCGTGATCTATCCCTACTTCGAGACCGAGGAGCCAGATGCCGAGATCGAAGAGGGGACCTACGCCGGTGAAGGCGTGGTGACCAGCCCTCTGAACTACGCGTGGAACCACGGCATCGGTGAGACCCTGACCGCCCTGCTCGACGTGGGCTTTCGCATCGACGCCATCGAGGAATACGACTTCTGCGCCTGGCAGGGGATCGAGCAGATGGTCCTGAGCGAGGATGGCTACTGGCGGCTGCCAGAGGAGACGAGGCGCCTGCCCGCCATGTGGATGGTCGCGGCAACCAAGGTGGGATGACTTCAGTTCTGCATGACCGGTGCCGATTATTGAGAAGGGTCTCGCGACAACCAGTCTGAGATTCCTCCTCCTCCATCATGAGAGGGGCCACCTTTCAGGTGGCCCCTCTTTCGTTTCCGGCTAATCGGTGATCACGGAGACGATCTCGTTGACCGGATATCCGACCGAGGTCGTGGTATTGGGAACCGCCAGGAACTCCCAGGGATCACCCACCACCCGCCAGCGTGCAGTCCAGTCGTAGGACACGGTGAGGTCATATCCGGCGGCGTCCTTGGTCTCGTAGACATGGACGGCCAACCCCGAGGGATACCCGGACATCGCAGCCGGCGACGCCGGGAAGTTGTCCGATCTGCCATCGCCCCAGTCGACGATCACCCCGCTCGACCTCGATCTCGACGTCGAGGGTGAGCCCACCGGCCGAGAGTTGGGTGGCATGGTCCCCCGGGATCGGCACTCCGACATAAGTCTCCAATCCGGTCACTCCGTTGCCCTGTTCGGGATTCACGTCCGGGGCGGGTGGGGGGTGAACGTATTGGGTGACGTAGGCCCAAACGACGGCGGTTGGGTCGACCGTGACACCTGGCTCGGAGGTACATCGCGGGATTCGGCCCGTGGCGTAGATGACCGCCAGCGGGTTGTTCGGGTCGGGTAGCCAGCCGAGATCCGCATCGCCGTTCAGGTAATAGGCGAGGGATACCCATTGGGATTCGGTCGAGGTGTAATACCAGCAGTCGCCGGTGAGATCGACGCCGGCGCTCGGGTAGAGCACCGAAGGCACCGAGTCGTCGCTGGCGTAGTCGACGATGTCACCCCCGGCGATCCGACAGCGGGTGACAGTTCGATCGCGAGCCCAGTAGAGGGTCGCTCTCCACTGCAACCCAGCATGCCGAGAAGTCTTCGGCGCCGCTCGGAAGGGCCAATCCAGACACGAGAAGTCTAGACAAAGGCTCCAACTGTGCGTCGCAATCCGCCTCCCATAGGTCGCCCTGTGAACCCACGAGCCCACGAACACCCAAGGTCATCAGACCACCGAAGTACATCAACTGCCGTCCCGGGCTTCGGTTAGCCTCGACAAGTCGGTGCGTCCGGGTGCGACTCCACGATGACAAGACAGTCCATCAGTAGCCAGAAGAATCTCGGTCTCATCGAGACTCGACTCGTCGTCTGGGGTCGGCGTCGGTGAAGTACAGGACAACCGCAACTGCGGCTAAGGCGTTGTCCAACATTGCCTGGCTCCCCACAACTTCACGGATCCGAGCCTCGTCCTGGTTGTAGATCCCCTCGAACCACCCGAACCAGAGCTCGGCGAGGATCGCTTCCGCCTCCTCGATGGTGGTGACCACCTGAGGGGCGAGTGTCGTGCTCGAGGACTCGGTGGAGGTAGTTGCCGTCGATGAGCTCGTCGACGTATCGATGGCGGCGATCGTCGTCGTGGAGGGTGGCGGCTCGTCCTCCGGCCATAGCGCCCAGACACCGATCGCCAGGCCCGCTACCAGAGCTCCGGCGATCAGCCACCTGATCATTGACTGTTGAACTTACGCCAACACCCAACCTCCGTGAAGGTCCCCGACACCTGCCCGCGAAAACTCGAATTGTCGCCGCTGTATGGTTTGGGTAGGAGGTGCACCATGAGTAACGAAGAAGTAGAGGGCCACCCCTTCCGTGCCTTGTTCAAGTTCCTTGTCATCGCTGGGATAGTCGCGGCAGTAGCGCGGGTCCTGGCGTCGAAGAGAGCGGAATACGCAGGTCTCACCGAAGCCGAGGCGAAGGCCCGCTTCGAGGAGCGGATGGGCCCATGGATCGGGGATGAGAAGGCAGCCGAGGTCGCTGACCAATTCATTCCCAAACTGAAAGAGTCGGGCATCCTCGACCCTGACGCCCCTGAGAAGGCCATGGCATCTGTCAAAGAGGCCGCAGGCAATGCGGCTGACAAGGTCGTGGACCTCGCCGATGAAGCCGGGACGAAGACCAAGGAGATGGCCGGAAAGGCTGCCGACGGTGTGAAGGGCGCGGCCAACAACATCGGCGATGCCGTCGACGATGCGGTCGAAAAAATCTCCGAAACGGCGAAGAAAACCAAGGGCAACTGACCAAATCTGTCACACCCCCTCCGTACCGTTCGGGGTATGAGGGGATTGACACCAGATCAGGTCGAGCAGGGGCTGCTCGCCGAGGAGAGGGTCATCGCGCAGGCTCGGGCGCGGCAGATGTTGCTGCTCCTGGCGGCCGATGCCATGCAACTTCCCACCGCCGATGGCTGCCGAACCATGCGGGAGTGGTTGGCGGGAAGGCTCGACATCTCGGGCGAATCGGCATCACGAATCGCGTCCACGGCGAAACGGCTGGAGGATCAGCCCGGGTTGGCCCGCAGGGTGATGTCTGGTGAGATCACCTTCGACCGGGCCGAAGCGCTTTCACGAATCCCCGATGCCGAGCACGACGACCGCTTGTCGGGAGTCGACATTCGAGGATTGAATCGGATCGCGGCCCGGCACCGGCGCAACGAGTGGGACAACGGTCGCGAGTCTCATCGTTCGCAGTATCTGGCGATCCAGCCCAACCTCGACGAGTCATCCTGGAAGATGTGGGCTCTCCTCGATAGCTATTCGGGCTCGGTGGTCGACAAAGTTCTCACCGAGGCGGCTGACACCATTCCGGAGCTTCCCGACGGCACCCGCCCCGGGCTCGGTTATCGCCGCGCGGTGGCCCTCACCACGATATGCGAGGAGCGACGCCCGACATCACTGAGCACTCCGCTGATCACGGTCTTCGTGGACGATGAGGGTGCCGAGGTCGCATCCGGGACTGCGGTCGGCCCTCAGATCCTCGATCGCATCGCCTGTGCCGCCAGCCTCGAGGTGATCAGGACCTCCGATGGCCGCCCGCTGTCGATGGGGAGGCGGTCTCGCATCATCCCCGACCGTCTCCGACGTTTCGTCCTCCATCGGGATGGCGGCTGCACCGCTGATGGCTGTCCGAGCCGGTACCGCCTGGAGGCCCACCACAAGGTCCCCTGGTCGGAGGGCGGCCCCACCGATCCGGAGAATCTGACCACCCTCTGTTGGTTTCACCATCACGTTGTGATCCATGGCTGGGGATTCCGCATCGACGACCGACTCGGTCCGGGACGGATTCGGTTCATTCGCGCGGGCAACGATCCGCCCCACGAATCCGACCTCTGATCCACCGCAATCAACAAACCCTGGTCATTCACCCAACGTCGTTTAGCCTGCCCGACCGTGCCACCACGGGAGGGAGCTGTGCTCTACCAAGGTGAAAACGCGTCTGGCAAGAGCCTCATCATGAAAGGGCTCGTGGTCGGTTTCATCCTCCTCGTGGCGTTTTGGGCCTGCCAAAGCATCGACACCATCGTGGTGGCCTCCGAGGCAGTCGATACCATGGCGGGCCGCTTCTCCTAAATCACCGGCAGCCCTTCTCTGCCCACTCCTAGCCTCGAAGGGTTATGGCTGTCCGTCTGGAAGAGGTCGACACCCGGGATGTGCCGGAGAGCACGCTCGAGGCGATGCATGAGTTCTACCTCGATGTCGACGACGAGGAGCTCCCCGGCGATCCTCCCAAGCCTGTTCGCCAGCGCATGGTCGATTGGCGGAATTACTCCGCCTTTCAATTGGTGCGACATTGGGTCGCGTGGGACGGCGACCGCCTCGTCGCCGCCTCTGGCGCCGAGATGAACCTGGAGCAGAACCTCGACAACGCCTTCGGTTGGGTCCACGTCCGCAAAGATGCCCGCGGTCGCGGCCTGGGCAAGATGGTTGCGAGGCCAATGCTCGACCTGGTCCAGGAGCAGGATCGCCGACGTTTGGCGGTCGCCATTCCCGAGGGCTCCGAATACTCGGCGATCGCCGAACGCGGTGGGATGAAGGACGCCTTCCTCGCTCAGCGCAACCGGCTGCTTCTCGCCGATGTCGACTGGGATCTCGTGTCCGATTGGGTGACCCGAGCGTCGGAGCGGGCCGATGACTACGAGCTCGTTTTCCGCGCCGGTCCACTGCCCGAAGAAGACCTCGAGCCCTATTGCCAGCTCCACGACATCATGAACACCGCCCCGATGGAGGACTACGAGCGTGATCCCGAGGTAGTCACGCCCGAGATGTGGCGCGCCTGGGAGGAGCACGATCTGAAAAGGGAGACCGTGTTCCTCATCTACGTCGCTCGTCACAAGCCCACCGGCAGCCTCGTCGGCCTCACCGAATTCATCTATCAGCAACTGAATCCGGCGCAGGCCTGGCAGGGCGACACCGCTGTCCATCCAGATCACCGCCAAAAGGGGCTCGGTCGCTGGCTGAAAGCTGCGATGTTGCAGAAGGTCCGTGACCAATACCCGCTCGTGGAGAGGATCGACACCGAGAACGCCGGCTCCAACGAGCCGATGTTGAACATCAACCTCGCCCTCGGGTTCCGGCCGATCCTCAGGAACCACGTCTGGCAGGGAGATGTCGCCACTCTTAGGGAGCGTTTGAAGGTCTAGGGCAGGCGTTCGCTACCTTCCTCGGATGTTCCGCTGGGTTCATCCACGAAACGGAGATGTAGACGACGTCCTCGGGCTGGTTCTCGAATCGAGCCGCTCCAGATCGACCCGACCGTGGGTGATCGTCAACATGGTTTCGTCGTTGGACGGGGCCACCACCATCGACGGGAAGTCATCGGATCTCGGAGACGACGACGACCGGGAGCTGTTTCGGGCGTTCCGAACCGCCGCCGACGTGATCCTGGTCGGTGCCGGCACGGCACGGGCCGAGAATTACGGGCCGCCGCGCTTGAGCGCCGACCGCATCGAGCGGAGGCGAGCTCTCGGGCTGCCCGATATCCCCAGGGTCGCGGTGCTCACCGGTCGCCTGGATCTGGAACCCGAAGCCCGGCTCTTCTCCGATCCCGCCCAGAAGCCCTTGATCCTGACCGGTGCTGCGTCCCCGGAGGCTCGGCGTGAGGCATTGTCAGAGGTGGCGGAAGTCGCGGTGCTCGAAGACCTTGGAGCCGAAGCGGTCCTCGACCGGCTCTCCGATTTCGCGGTGATCCTGTGTGAGGGTGGTCCGACGTTCAACTCTCAGCTCGCGGAGGCGAGGCGGATCGACGATCTCAACTTGACCGTGGCCCCACTCATCGCCGGTGGCAGTGCGAAGCGGATCGTCGAGGGCGCAAGAGTCCGCCCCCCATTGGAGATGCACCTGGACCGGATCCTGTCCGGGGAGCGCTCGTTGTTCCTCCGATATCTGGCCGATGACGACGGGATAGGCTGAACCGATGCCTGGATTCGGGGAGATCGTCGCGTCGGTAGCCCGGTGGCTGAACCCGGTCACCGGCTCACCTGCTTCCCCCCTGGAGACCTCCGTGTTCCTCGACTCGTTCGGCCCTTCTCTGATGCCACGAACTTCAGTGCACCAGGGTCTCGCCAGCGGGCTGAGCGTCCTTGGCGCCCGCGGGGTGACCCGCCTGGTCGACATCCCGTTTTCGGCCGTAGTCCCCACAGAGGCGGGCCTTGCTGCCCATCTCGCCGGGCGAGCCGTCATGGGCGCCGCCGGTGTGGCCCTTTCTTCTCTCCCACCCGAAGAGGGGGAGACGATGTGGCTTACCACTGCCCGGACCAGTGGCCGTGTCGTGAGGGCGGCCGCATTGGGCGGTGCGATCTACGACGTCGGGACGTCACTGCGGAAGAGATACGGGTCGGACTCACCTCTTCAGCCAGTGGTCCTCACCGCCTCGGCACTCGCCGGCGTGCTGTTTTGGGCCCAACGGCGCCTCGCCACGAGGGAGGCCGAGGTCGGCACCTGGCCGATCCCGCAGACAAGCACCGTCCCCGCCGCGGTGGGCACGGCGGTCGCGGTGACCGCCGTCGGCTCCGGGCTCGCCAAGGGCTTCGTCGCCAGCCGGGATGCGTGGATCCGGTACCTGGGACCCGGTTGGTCGAAAAACGTCATGGGGAGAGCGATCAACGCAGGGATCTGGGCGGGTGCCGCCGTAGCCGGGTACAACGCGGGGGTGGGAAAGCTCACCAAGAGCAACGACAAGGTCGAGCCGGGCTACGCCACGCCACCGACGGCGCCCGAAGTCTCGGGGAGCCCGGGAAGCGTTTCGAGCTTCGAGGAATTGGGTCTCCAGGGCCGGCGCTACGTCATCGACGTCCTCACACCCGATCTGATCGAAGAGGTCATGGGGGAGCCGGCCAAGGCCCAACCGATCCGGGCGTTCATCGGTTTCAACACGGAGCCGCTGTACTCAACGGGTCGCGCCGAGTTGGCGCTTGCCGAGTTGGACCGCACCGGCGCCTTCGATCGCTCCTACCTGCTGTTGGTCTCACCGACCGGAACCGGTTGGGTGGATCACACGATGATCGAGGCCGCCGAGCTCCTCACCAGGGGCGACATAGCCACCTGCTGCATCCAGTACGGCCGCTCACCGTCGTTCCTGGCCGTGCAGAAGGTAGCCCTGGGTCGGGCGCAGTTCCGCCTCCTGCTCTGGGGAATCAGGGAGCGGCTACGCGAGCGACCACCGGAGAAGCGGCCCAAGGTCCTCGTTTTCGGGGAGAGTCTCGGGGCCTGGTCCTCGTCGGATGTGGTCATGCATCAGGGCATCTCCGGGTTCGATCATTACGGCATCGACCGCGCACTCTGGTTCGGGCTCCCCTGGCTCGCGAAGTGGTCCCGGTCCGGGATGACCCGCCAGCCGTCTGAGTCGGTCCCGGAAGGCACGGTGGGCGTGTTCGACAATTATGAGGAGTACGCCGCTTTGACCCAGGAACAGCGTGAGAAGTTGCGAGCCGTGGTCCTCTCCCATGACAACGACCCGATCGCCGTCTTCGGCCCCGACATGCTGGTGCGCAAACCGGACTGGATTGGCGCCGATGGGCTTCGTGGCGTTGCCGACTCGATCGAGTGGACACCCATCGTCACCTTCTGTCAAACCGCCATCGACGCCGCCAATGCAATGGTGACGGTTCCCGGTGACTTCCAGTCCTTCGGCCACGACTATCGGGCGGACACGGGCCGTATCGTCCGGGACGCCTTCCACCTGCCTGGGACCTCGGACGATCAGATGGAGAGCGTCGAAAAGGCATTGCGCACCCTGGAACTGGATCGCTCGGAGCGGATCAAAGCGAGCCACATCGCACATGCACCCCCCGCCCCCGCCGAGAAGGAAAACGGGGGCCGCCAGGTGAGTGCCGGTGTGCCGCTGGTCTCCCCGAAAACGAAAGGTGCCAACTGGCGGAGGAGCCTTCGCGGCAGGCGTCATACCTGATCGACAGGGCTGGGTCACGGCCCGCTCGGTAACCTTGGGAAATGGGTAAACACGCCGAGCTCCACGAGCGGCACGTCAAGGTCTTGCCCGGATGGGCACCCCTCTATTACGAGCAGCCCATCGCCATCGTCGATGGCGACGGACGACACGTGGTCGATGCCGAAGGCAACCGGTACCTCGACTTCTTCGGGGGGATCCTGGTCACGATGACCGGCTATCGCGTCCCCGAGGTCGTGGCCGCGATCAAGGCCCAGGCGGATCGGATGCTGCACACCTCGACGCTGTATCTCATCGAATCCCAGATCGAGCTCGCCGAGAAGGTGGCGGAACTCTCGGGCATCCCCGACGCCAAGGTGTTCTTCACCAACTCCGGCACCGAGGCCAACGACGCGGCGTTGATGCTGGCGACCACCTACAAGAAGTCGAACCAGGTGCTGGCGATTCGGGGCAGCTACCACGGGAAGTCGCATTCCACCATTGCCATCACCGGGAACAAGGCGTGGTCAGGGACCAGCTTCTCGCCCTTCCAGGTGACCTACGTCCATGGCGGCTACAAGGTGCGCAGCCCTTTCGGGCACCTGCCCGACGAGCAGTTCATCGCAGCGTGCGTCGCCGATCTCGAAGACCTGCTGCGGGTGGCCAGCGCCGGTGAGCCCGCGGTGATGATCGCCGAGCCAATCCAAGGGGTCGGCGGCTTCATCACCCCGCCTGATGGCTTCTTCGGGGCGATGAAGGAAGTATTGGACGCCCACGGGATCCTGTTCATATCCGACGAGGTGCAGACCGGCTGGGGCCGGACCGGTGAGCATTTCTGGGGCTATCAGGCCCATGGGATCACACCCGATCTCCTCACCTTCGCCAAGGGCTTGGGCAACGGGCTCAGCATCGGGGGAGTGGTGGCCCCCGCCGAGATCATGGAGTCCTATCCCGCGCTCGGGATCTCGACCTTCGGTGGGAACCCTTTGGCGACGGCCGGGGCTTTGGCCAATCTCGAAGTGCTGATCGAGCAGGATCTGCAGACCAACGCCCTCAAGGTGGGGAATCGGTTGATGCAGAACCTGATTCCGCTCTCCGAGGAGCTCGACTTGATCGAAGAGGTGCGGGGCAAGGGGTTGATGATCGGGCTCGAGCTGGTCGACGCGGCAGGGGATCCGGCACCGGAGAAGGCGACGGCCGTGCTCGAGGCGGCCCGAGAAGAAGGCCTGCTGATAGGCAAGGGCGGCCTCTACGGGAACTCGTTGCGGATTGCACCGCCGCTGTCGCTCACCGAGGACGAAGCAGACGAAGGATTCGCCAGGCTGGAGCGCGCCCTGCGCAGCGTCTAGAGCAGGGCTGCGAGGTCGATGTCGCAGCTGGGATGGCGCAACTTGGCCAGGCCTCTGGCCTCGATCTGGCGCACCCGCTCCCGGGTGGAGTTGATCACCTTGCCGACATCGGAGAGGGTCCAAGGCTCGTCGCCATCGAGGCCGAACCGCAGCCAGAGGACTTGTTGCTCCTCGAGGTCGAGAATCTGCAGTGCCTTGATCAAGCGCTCCCTGCGCCAGGCAGATGCAGCGCGGTCCTCGGGATTGGCGGCACCAGTGTCCTCGACGAAATCCTGAAGAGAGGCGTCGCCGTCCTCACCGACCGGGCGGTCGAGCGACACGGTTTCTGCCGGCGCCTCGAGGGCAGCCAGGACCCGCTCGGTGTCCAGTCCGGAGGCCTCGGAGATCTCCTCGAGAGTCGGTGCCCGGTGGTACTTGTCGTGGAGGATCTGCTTGGTGTCTTGGACCGTGCGCACCACATCCACCATGTGGACCGGAAGCCGGATGGTTCGGCCGTTGTTCCCCAGGCCGCGGGTGATGGCCTGGCGGATCCACCAAGTGGCGTAGGTCGAGAACTTGAAACCCTTGCGCCAGTCAAACTTTTCCACAGCCCGGATCAGCCCCAGATTGCCCTCCTGGATCAGGTCGAGGAGGTCGAGCCCGCGCCCGGTGTAACGCTTCGCGATGGAAATCACCAGGCGGAGATTGGACCGGATGAACGACATCTTGGCCTCTTCGCCCTCGGCGACGAGACGCATCAGCTGAGGCCGCTCGGACACCGGGAAATCGCCTGATTCCAGACGGACTTTGGCCTTCTTGCCCCGTTCCATGGAGCGGGCCAGATAGACCTCGTCTTCGGCTGTCAGCAGAAGGTGGGCGGATACTTCGTCGAGATAAAGACCGACGGTGTCACCCGGGCCTGAGCCTCGCTCCGGTCTCGCATCACTCGCCCTTATGGGCTTCCCCAAACTGTCCTCCTCAACAACCCCCTGTTGAAAACTAACCCTCCTGGCTGAATCTGGCAAACGAAAATCGCTGCTAGCCAATTCCTCCTGGGTACCCTGCCGATTTCAGTGTCACGCCGATCCCAGTTTCGGTTGCTGGTGGCGTTCACCATCGTTTGGGCCATATGGGCGGGCTGGTCGCTTCTGGGCCGGGCCACTCCGTACACCCTCCGCGTCCTCGATGACGCAGGGGTGCCCGTTGCCTCTGCATTCGTGGACATCAACGGAGAGCAGGCAGGTACCAGCACCGAAAACGGTCTGGTTCAACTGGAGTGGAATCGGTCGCGAACGGTCCTCGAGGTGAACGCTCCCGGGCATGTGGACCACACCCTCACCATCGCCGAACGGCCTCAAGGCACCGTCGACATCGTGCTCAAGGCGCGAGTGCTTCGAGGTGTGGTCGTGGATGGCGCGGGCGCTCCGGTCCAGGCCGCCAGGATCGATGCCGGGCCTGCCGCCGGAGTCAGCGACAACCAGGGCAAGTTCAGCATCCGGGGTGCCGAGCCCGGGGCCGTCACCGTGTCGCGCCCGGCTTGGGTCGAAACCCAGTTCCAGTGGGACGGCGGGCCGGGTGAGGCCAAGGTGGAAATCGAGCCGTTCGCAGCTCGGGCGGTCCACATCACCGGAGAGGCCACCGGGTCAAATCTCGCCGGATTCATCGAGATGGCCCAAACCACCGAGCTCAATGCGTTGATGGTCGACCTCAAGGATGAGACCGGCCTTGTTTGGTACAACAGCAGCGACCCCGTCGCCGACGAGGTGGGTGCGATTCGGGCCGAGTACGACCTCGGTGAAGTGGCAGCCAGAGCCGAAGAGGCCGGCCTCTATCTCATCGGGCGGCTGGTGATCTTCAACGATCCGACCGCCGCTGTGATGAAGCCGGAGATGTCGGTCTGGGACAGCTCGACCAACGCCCCGCTCGAGTCGAGGGGCCAGTATTTCCTGGACCCGACCGATCCAGATGCCCGGGCCTACGCAATTGGGCTCGCCGAAGAGGCCTGTGCCATGGGAGTCGACGAGGTCCAATTCGACTATGTCCGGTTCCCCGACGTTCGAGACGAAAACTCGGTGTTTGACGGTGGGATCAGCCAGGAAGTCCGGATCCAGGCCATCAACTCCTTTCTCACCGAGGCGGTTGCCTTGCTCCATCCCATGGGATGTGCGGTAGGAGCCGACATCTTCGGCTTCATCACCAAGGCCGAGGACGATGGTGGTATCGGGCAGCGGTGGCCGGATGTGACCAGCATCGTCGACGTTGTTTCGCCGATGGTCTACCCATCGCACTACGGCACCGGGTGGTATGGGTTCGACAACCCCAATGATCACCCGGGACCGATGGTCACCAACGCCCTCGAAGACGGGTTGGCCCGACTCGCCAGAAACGTGGTGGTCCGTCCCTGGCTCCAGGACTTCGGCTACACCGCCGATCAGGTGCGGGCACAGATCGATTCGGCCGAGCAATTCGGCCTGGGATGGATGTTGTGGCACGCGGCATCGGATGTCACCACGGACGCCCTTGGCCCAGCGGAGTGATTGGCACTATCGCCATAGGTGAAATACGATCGCCGGGCTTCCACCCGGAGACTTCTTGCCCCCGTTCGACTCCGAAACCCTCACCAGGCTGACCGCTGCCGCCCCAGAATGGAGACGGCAGGAGATGGCATCCGCCCATCGTGTGTTCGAGTCATTGGAGGAGCCGACCGGGGCCGAGGAGGACTGGCGTTACGTCGAATTCGACACGCCTTTCTCCTCTCTGCAACCCATCATCGAGCCAGGTGACCCACTCGGACCGGGGCCTTTCCTCTCCTCCGTTTCGGAAACCTCCGGCCGCGTGCTCGTGGTGGACGGAGCCATCATCGAAGCCTCGTCGACGACTGCCGAGGTGCGCCGGTTCAGCGAACTCGACGACGACCCGGGGTTGGAGCGCATGGTGGCGGTGGACCACAACAAGCTGACTGCGGCCCATGCCGCGTTTTCCACCGACGGAGTGCTCGTCGATCTGCCCCGCAGGGCAACGATGACCGCACCGCTGGTGATCGAGATCCAGGGAGTGACGGCGGGGGCCGCCACCTTCCCCCATGTTGTGGTCCGGGTGGGGGAGGACGCCGAGGCCAGCGTCCTCGTTGTCTACCGGTCGGCAGACGGAGCCGAGTTGCTGATGGTGCCGGAGATCGACCTCGAGGTCGGTCCCGGGGGACGTCTCCGCTACCTCGCAGTCCAGGGCGTGGACCAGGCGGCCACCTCGGTCGTCCACCAGCGGGTGGTGTTGGACCGGGACTCCACGGCCCGCATCGGGGAGGTAGGCCTGGGGGCAAGGCTGGGTCGGTTGGATCTCGGGATGAGGCTGGTCGGCGACGGGTCCTCGTCGGAAGTGGTCGGCCTCTACTTCGGCGAGGGCTCCCAGACCCTCGACTACCGAATGCTCATAATCCACGAGGGTCGCCGCACGTCTTCCGACATCTTCCTCAAGGGGGCTGTCGAGGACGCCGCCCAGAGTGTGTTCACCGGCCTGCTCCGCATCGAGAAAGACGCTCGGGGGACCACCACCTTCGAGACCAACCGAAACCTGGTCCTCTCCGAGGATGCCAAGGCGCACTCGGTTCCCAACCTGGAGATCCTCTGCGACGACGTGATTTGCGGCCATGGCTCGTCGGTTGGCCCGCTCGAGGTAGAGCATCTCTATTACTTGCAGAGCCGTGGCCTCACCAAGGAGCGTTCGGAGCGTCTGCTGATCAGGGGGTTCTTCCAGGAGGTCATCGACCGCCTCCCGATCGCTGCGGTGGAGGCTCCGGTGTCGGAAGAGGTCTTCAGGCGGTTCGTGTCGGCCCAGGCCGAAGGCCGGGTGGCATGAAGGTCGAGATCGGGCAATTGGAGACTCTGCCCAGGGAGCGGGGGATCAGGGTGACAGTTGGCGAGACCGTGGTGGCCATGTTCCGCATCGGCGACGAGGTGTTCGCGGTCGGTGACGTCTGCTCGCACGCCGAGGCATCTCTCGCCGAGGGCGAGGTGTATGACAAGGCCGTTGAGTGCCCGCGGCATGGCTCGGAGTTCGATCTGACGACCGGGGAGCCACTGTCGCTTCCCGCCACCCGCCCGGTGCCGGTGTACCCGGTGAGCATCGAAGACGGCACTGTTTACCTCTCGCTGGAGGACCAATGAGCACGGCGCTCCGGGTCGAAGGCCTCTCCGCTGCAATCGGCGGCAAGCAGATCCTCGAGGACCTCGACCTCTCGGTTCCTTTCGGGGAGGTGCACGCCATCATGGGCCCCAATGGCTCGGGAAAATCGACCCTCTGCCATGTGCTGACCGGCCGCGTTGGCTACGAGGTCTCGGGAAGCGCCACGTTGGAGGGTGCCGATCTGTTCTCGATGAGTGTCGATGAACGCTCCCGACAAGGTCTGCTGCAGAGCTTTCAGTATCCGACCGAGGTCCCCGGGGTGCGCCTCGGGGAGTTCCTAACCGAAGCCTTGGAGGAGCGCGGGGTAGGGCGTGAGGAGGCCCTCTCTCGGATCGGGTTGGAGGCGGAGCGATTCGACACCACCCGCTTCCTGGACCGCTCCCTGAACAACGACCTCTCGGGCGGAGAGAAAAAGCGGTCGGAGATCTTCCAGATGGCGGTGCTCCAGCCCAAGGTCGCCTTGCTCGACGAGATCGACTCCGGGCTCGACATCGATGCGGTACGGCAGGTCGCGAGCGCCGTGGAGGAGATGCGCTCACCCGATCTCGCGGTCGTGATGATCACCCACTACAGCCGCATCCTGCGCTACCTGATGCCCGATCGGATTCATGTGATGATCGATGGGCGAATCGTTGATTCCGGGGGCGCCGAGCTGGCCGAGGAGCTGGAGGCAGGCGGGTATGAGGCGGTCAGGACGCGGCTGGGGATCAAGAAGCCAGAGGCGGCGCCGACGGAGAAGGTCTCCGATCTCTTCACCGACACCCCGTTCGACGTCTGAAGGATGGCCGGTCGCTCCACGGTCGAGCGCTGGCTCCATGAGCTGACGAACCTGCCCACGGCATCAGGTCGGGAGGATGCCGTCGCCTCGTGGGCCCGGGCCTGGGCGGCGAGGCGAGCCGACCTGACCGCGAAGACCGACAGTGGCGGCAACGTGCTGATCACCCAGAAAGGCCGCGGCCGCCGCGCCCCGGTGCTGGCAGTTGCCCATATGGACCATCCCGCGTTTGTCATCGATCGGGTGTGGGGCCGGGAGGCCGGGTACACGTTTCGGGGCGGGGTTCGACCCGAGTACTTCCCGGAGGCGAAGCTCGAATTCGTCACCGGTAGTGGGGGAGGCGGGCGGGTTCAAGCCCACGATCCGAAGACGGGGACCGGCTCGATCCGGCTGGACAACCGGGCGATGCCCATGCCCGGGGACGTGGCGCGCTGGCGCCTCGCCGCAACGAGACCGGCGGCAGGGATGTTTCATGCCCCCGCCTGTGACGACCTCGCCGGATGCGCCGCTGCGCTATCCGCATTGGACCGGGCCCGCGCCGATTCCGGAATGAGACATTTCGGGGTCCTCCTCACCAGGGCGGAGGAGGTGGGATTCATAGGGGCGATCCATTCGGCAAAGTCCGGGATCATCCCGGCACGATCGAGGCTGCTCTCGATCGAAGCATCGCGTGCCTCAGCCGAAGCGCCGATCGGCGGCGGCCCGGTGGTGCGAGTAGGGGACGCCTCGACCGTGTTCGACCGGGAGCTGACCAACCTGATCAGTGGGGCCGCGGCGAGCCGCGGGCTCAGCCACCAGCGGAAGCTGATGGCTGGCGGCTCTTGTGAGGCAACGGCATTCGGGGTCTACGGATATCGAGCCGCCGGGCTCTGCCTGCCGCTTGGCAACTATCACAACATGGGCGGCCTGGAGGATGTAGAGCAGGGAATCGGCCCCGCCACTCCGCGAATGGAGGTCATCTCCCTCGCCGACTTCCATGGACTGGTCGACCTCCTTCTCCTGGCCGCCAGCGCGGTGGACGGCGAGGATGGGCTACTGGAGCGCCTCGACCGGATGTATGAGGGATCCCGTCACCTTCTCGGCTGAACGTCGGGGTTACCGTTCCAATCGACATCAGGCTCAGAAGCGAGGACCAGGTGGAGCACAGGATCGAACGTGACTCGATGGGCGAAGTGGAGGTTCCCGTAGATGCCCACTACGGGGCATCGACCCAACGTGCCGTCGATAACTTCCCGATCTCCGGCGAGAGGTTCAGCCGCGGATTCATCCGGGCCCTTGGCCTGCTCAAGGGGTCGGCGGCGACCGTCGCCTCCCAGCTCGGCCTCATCGATGCCGAGATCGCCGGCGCCATTCGCAAGGCCGCAGACGAGGTGATGGACGGTGTCCTCGATGACCAATTCGTCCTCGACATCTTCCAGACCGGCTCTGGAACTTCCACAAACACCAACGCCAATGAGGTGATCGCCTCCCGGGCCGCCGAATTGCTCGGTGAGGAACGTGGAAGCGGTCGCGTCCATCCCAACGACCATGTCAATTTCGGCCAGTCGTCGAACGACGTGATCCCGACGGCGATCCACGTCGCCGCCGTGGATGGGATCCGATCACGCCTGATCCCGGCGCTGCAGGGCCTGTCCGCCTCACTGGAGGCGAAGGCGGACGAATTCGCCGGTGTCGTCAAGTCGGGCCGCACCCATCTCATGGATGCCACGCCGGTGACCTTGGGCCAGGAATTCGGCGGGTGGGCAACCCAGGTCGGCAAGGGTGCAGAGCGCCTGGCCAAGGTCCTCCCCGAGCTCGAAGAGCTCGCGCTCGGCGGTACCGCTGTGGGCACCGGGATCAATGCTCCCGATGGCTTCGCTCCTGCGGTGATCGAGACCATGGCAGAGCGGACCGGCTACCCGTTGCGTGAAGCCGTAGACCACTTCGAGGCACAGGGCTCGAAGGATGCCGTTGTCATGGCGTCGGGGGTGTTGAAGACGATCGCGGTCTCACTCTTCAAGATCGCCAACGACATCCGCTTCCTCGGCTCCGGCCCCACCTCTGGGATCGGTGAGATACGGATCCCAGAACTCCAGCCAGGCTCCTCGATCATGCCGGGCAAGGTGAACCCGGTGATGTCCGAGATGGTGATGATGGTGGCGGCCAGGGTCGTCGGGAACGATCAGACCGTTTCCTGGGCCGGCGCCAACGGGAACTTCGAACTGAATGTGATGATGCCGGTGTTGGCCCACGACCTCCTCTCGTCGATCGAACTGTTGTCCAACGCCGCAGATGCGTTCAGGGCAAGGTGCGTGGACGGGATCGAGGCCAACGAAGATCGGGCCAGGGAGCTCCTGGAGCGAAACGCGATCATCGTGACCGCCCTCAACCCGCATATCGGCTACGACAACGGAGCGCAGATCGCCAAGGAGTCGCTGGCGACCGGGAGGTCGATCAGAGAGCTGGTGCTGGAGGCGGGCCTGATGAGCCCCGACGAGCTGGACGCTGCTCTCGACCTGAAGAGGATGACCGAAGGCGGGGTGCTCTAGGCCGGCTTCGCCGGCCGCATACCGCAATCCGCGTTCCGCACCAGCTCAGTCGCTCAAGGCATCGGCAAGCACGTTCCAGGCCAGGCTGGCGCACTTGATCCGCACGGGGTATTGGCGCACGCCCTGCAGCGCTTCCATGTCGCCCAGAGCCGATCCGGGGCGCTCGGGGTCGATTCCCGGGTCGTCCCCGCCTTCGAGTGACATCAGCCCCCGGAACTTCGCAGCGAGCTGATCGATCTCGGTTCGGGACTTGCCTTTGATGGCCTCACTCATCATCGACGCCGAGGACTGGCTGATGGAACATCCCTGGCTCTCGATGGCCACCGATGCCACCTGGTCACCATCGAAAGCGAGCTCGAGAGTGATCTCGTCCCCGCACAACGGATTGACTCCTTGGGCCTTGGCATCGGGTGCGTCGAGGTGACCCTGGTTCCGGGGATTGCGGTAGTGGTCGAGGATGACCTCTCGATACAGGTCTTCGAGGCTCATGTCCCCAGCCCGAACAACTCGCCGGCCTTCCTTAATCCGCCGATCAGGGCGTCGATGTCCTCTTCGGTGTTGTATACGTAGAAGCTGGCCCTTGCTGTCGCGGTCACACCCAACCGCCGCATGAGCGGCTTGGCGCAGTGGTGCCCGGCGCGCACCGAGACACCGGACTCGTCCAGGATCGTCGCCAGATCGTGGGCGTGTACCGCTTCCATCGACATCGAGATCACCCCGCCGCGGTCCGCGGTGTCAGGAGGTCCCTGGATCGAGAGACCAGGCATGTCCCCGAGACGGCTCAATGCGATCTCGGTGAGCTCCAGGTCGTGCTGGAAGATCTTGTCCATGCCGATCGACTCCAGGTAGTCGATGGCTGCATGAAGCCCTACCGCCTCGATGATCGGAGGGGTGCCCGCCTCGAAACGGTGAGGGATCTCGGCCCAGGTCGCGTCGAAGAGGGTGACATCGGAGATCATCTCCCCTCCACCCTCGAATGGCTCGGTCTCCTCGAGGGCGTCCATCCTGCCCCAGAGGATCCCGATTGCGGTGGGTCCCAGCATCTTGTGCGCGGAGAATGCGACGAAGTCAGCCCCCATCTCCCTGACGTCGATCCGAGCATGTGGCGCCAACTGGGCGGCGTCGACGACCACTCGCGCCCCGCCGGCGTGGGCGATGTCCGCGATCTCACGAACCGGTGGCATGGTGCCGAGGACGTTCGACATCCCGGTGAGGGCGACCACCTTCACATCCGGGCCCATTTTCTCCCGGAACGCCTCGACATCGAGCCGGTAGTCGTCGGTGATCGGTATGTGATCGAGCGTGGCACCGGTGCGCTTGGCCACCATCTGCCATGGCACCAGGTTGGCGTGATGCTCCATCTCGGTGCTCATGATCCGATCCCCGGGGCCCAGGTTCTCCAGTCCCCATCCGAAGGCGACGGTGTTCAACGCGGTGGTCGTGCCCCGAGTGAAGATCACTTCCCGGCGGTCGGCTGGCGCCGATGAATTCGGCTACTCGCTGCCGGGCGGCCTCATAGGCATCGGTGGCGGCCACGGACAGTCGATAGGCACCGCGATGCACGTTGGCGTACGAAGTCCTTGCGAAACGGTCCATGGCCTCCAACACCGGGATCGGCTTCTGAGAGGAGGCGGCGGAATCGAGGAAGTGGACCCCGTCACCGAGGACCGGGAAGTCTGACTTCAGATGGGATAAGTCGGTCACGCTCAGGTCAACACCGTACGGAAGGCATCGTATCCCTCCTCCTCGAGGCGGGCCGCCAGCCCCGCATCCCCGCTTTCCAGGATCCGTCCATCCATGAAGATGTGGATTCGGTCCGGTGTGACGTAGTCGAGGAGCCGCTGGTAGTGGGTGATGATCAGGAACCCGCGCTCGGGCCCGGTCAGCTTGTTCACCCCATCGGCGACCGTGCGCAGCGCGTCGATGTCCAGGCCGGAGTCTGTCTCGTCCATGATCGCCAGCTCCGGCTCCAGGACCGCCATCTGGAGGACCTCGTTCCGCTTGCGCTCCCCGCCGGAGAAGCCCTCATTGAGATACCGGTCGGCGAAGGACGACTCCATCCCCAGCTCCTTCATGACGTCCATGACCTTCAGCCTCAGCTCGAGCACGGTGAGATCAACGCCCGTGCGGTTGGACAGTGCCTGGCGAAGAAACTGGATCACGGAGACGCCAGGGATGGCCTCGGGGTGTTGGAAGGCGAGGAACATTCCCTTCATGCCCCGCTGATAGGCAGGCATCGCGGTCACGTCCTCGCCTTGGTAGAGGACCCGTCCCCGCGTCACCTTGTATCCGGGATGGCCCATCAGCACCGAGGCCAGGGTCGACTTCCCTGAGCCGTTGGGCCCCATCAAGGCGTGGATCTCGCCGCGGTCGATGTTGAGGTCGACCCCACGCAGGATCTCGACGTCACCCGCCCGGGCATGGAGATCCTCGATTTGGAGCAGCGGTGCCTGGTCGCTCACAGGGCCAATGGTATTTCCACTATCCGCGTAGGGAAAACTCGGTTATCGCCGCCCACACCGGGCGTGCCAGGCGATCCAGGTCTTCCACGGATATGGGGAACACGGTGGTCGGGGTTCCCCCGGCGGCCCACACCGGGTCGTTCCGTCTCAACGCCGGATCGGCGAACACCCGAATTGGGGCGTCGTGCCCGAACGGCGGAGTGCCTCCCGCGGCATATCCAGTCGCCATTCGTACTTCCTCGAGGGTGGCCCTCCTGGCGCTCGCCCCGCCCGCGGCTGACGCCAACGCCTCCACGTCGAGGCGGAGGTCACCGGGGACCAGGGCCAGCACCGCCTCCTCCGAGCCGTCTTCTCCGATCAGGACGAATACCAGAGACTTGACGATCGCTGCGACCGGGCAGCCGACCGCTCTGGCGGCGTCATCCGCCGTCTTCGTTCCCGCGGGAAACTCCTCGACCGCGAACTCGAAGCCGGGAACCCGGGAGACCAGGCGGCGCGTGGCTTCGGGGACGGAGGTCATCCCAGGACCACATCCAACATCTCGTCGATGCCGCCAGGGTCCGAGAGGTCGAGCCATTGCAGGTAGATGCGGTCGACTCCCGCATCCGCGAGCCCGGCGACGGTCTCTGCGACTCGTCCCGGCGTGCCGAGGAGTGCCCCGAACTCGCGATAACGGGCCTCGACCTCCTCTGGGGCCCGCCCGTTGCCGAACCCCGCGGCGAATCGTGTCAGCCGGTCTCGATACTCGGCGTCCGTCCTTCCCACTATCACCGGCCCCATGACCGTGGCCTCGACCTTGCGCTCGCCGGCCGCCTCCCCCATGGTGGCGATCCTGGTGGCAGCCTCCTCGGCGGGGCAGATGAAGAAGTTGTATTCGTCGGCCCGGGAGCCGGCAAGGGCAGGGGTGCGTCGGGCTCCGCCACCGCCGATGATGATGCGAATTCCCAGAGGCTTGGGCTCGACGTTGGCGTCGAGGCGATAGTGGTTGCCTTCGAAACGGGAGTGGCCGGGCCCGAACGCCGCTTCGAGATATCCCAGGGCTTCCTCGAACCGCTCCCAACGCTCCGGCCAGTCCGGGAACTCGATACCTAGCGACTGGTGCTCGAACTCCATCCAACCGGTGCCGACTCCGAGATCGAAGCGGCCTCCCGACATCTGGTCGATGCCGACCGCGCTCTTGGCGATCACCGCGGGATGTCTGAACGTGATCGGGGTGACCAGAACACAGAGTCGGATCTTGCTGGTGTCCCGCGCCAGGCCGGCGAGGGTCACGAATGCGTCCGAGGCGTCAGGGGTGGGATCCCGGTCGGAGAGGAAATGGTCGCACCGGGCGAACGAAACAAGGTTCCGACTCTCTGCGAGGCGGGCCGCAGCCAGCATCTGCTCGTAGGTGCCACCGAAGTGGGGCTCGGTCATCAGCGAGAAAAGCAAGGTCTCACCTCAGTCGGTCTCGACATCGAAGCCTTCCTTACCCAATGCCGCCCGAAGAGTCTCCACCTCGCCGGGCCGGACCGAGATGGTGAGGATGCCACCGCCGCCGTGCACCGCGTGGCGGAGCTGCAAGTCCCGCACGTCGACCCGGCTGGTCTGAAGGGCATGACCGACCCGGGCGATCTCACCCGGCCGGTCGGTGAGAATCACCTCTACACCGGCCACCGGCGAGGCCATTGCTGCTCTCCGCGTACGGGCGTTCTGCAGATTGCCTTCCAGCGCGGTGAGGTCGCCTCGGGTGATCTCGGAGCGAAGTGATTCCAGATGGCTGATCATCTCGTCTACAGCCAGGCTGACCGAGCGAGAGTTGGCGGCGAGGATCTCGGGCCACCAATCCGACTCGGTGAGCGCGACCCGGGTCAGATCCCGGAAGCTCCCAGAGACCAACTCAGCGGTGTCCGGGTTGTGGGATACGAGGTCGACGAGGGCCACGGCGAGCAAATGGGGGAGATGTGAGATCGCGGCGACCACGCGGTCGTGATGATCTGCCGGCATCACCACCGGGTTGGCGCCGATCGACTTGACGATGCCCTGCAGCAGCTCCACGTCCTCGGAGCCCGCCCCGTCGTCACACAGGATCCACGCCGCTCCCCGGAACAGCGCCCCGCTGGCCGCACCTGGTCCGGCGTGCTCTCGCCCGGCCATGGGGTGGCCACCGACGAAGCGGATACCTGCGGGCACCGCTTCCAGCATGGGCTGTTTGACCCCGGTGACATCGGTTACGAGAGCTTCCGTGGCGAGGCCGGCCAGGGTCTCCAGGTTCGCTGATAGCGGCCCGGCGAGAACTACGAGGTCGGCTCCGGCAACCGCCGCTGAGGCCGAGTCGCAGGCATCGACAGCGCCGCGATCGACAGCCATGTGCAGTGCCTCCGGGATCGGATCCCATCCGCGAGTGCCCCAACCCTGGTCCCTCAGCGCCATGCCGATCGAGGCTCCGATCAGCCCGGTGCCGATGATCGCCGCTGTTCGCATCTCCGGGCTCACCCTCGGTATGCCTCGAGGGCGATGTCGAGGATCGCGAAATCGCGGACGAACATCTGCATGTAGTAGCGCTGGCATCCGGCCTCGGCCAGGGCGGCCAGCATTTCCGACGCCTTGGAGCCCGACCCGTGGGGATAGCCCTGCTTTTCGTAGACCTCCTCGATCCGATCCGGTGTCGACTTGGTCTTGGCAGCGTGTCGCTCGAGTATCTGCCGGTAGTCGCTCTCCTTGCGGGCCGCCACCGCAGGGCTCGCAGAGCTGAGGAAGATCGTTGACGGATCCCTGCCCGCCTGAAGCGCCCAGTCACGGGCTGTCGCTGCCCGATCCTTGAAGTAGTCGGGGTGCCCGGCGTAGATATTGAACTCGTCGGCGTAGAGGCCGGCCAGGCGCGGGGTCTTCTTGGCTCCACCGCCGCCGACCAGGAGTCGAAGATTCTCGGGATGAGGTTGCGGGTCGAAGTCTCCGAGGTGGTAGTGCTCACCGTGGTATTCGGTCGGAGTGGGGCCCAGAGCCGCCCGGAGAAAGGCGAAGCATTCGTCGAGCATCTCATAGCGGGTGCTGCGATCGGGGAAGTCGATGCCGAAGAGCGTGAACTCCTCGGTCAGCCAGCCCACACCAACGCCGAGCGTGAACCGGCCGCCTGAGATCTCGTCCAGGGTGACTGCCATTTTGTAGAGCACCGCGGGATGGCGGAAGGTGACCGGGGAGACCAGCGAGGCGAGCTCGATGTTCGATGTCTCGCGCGCCAATGCTGCGAGATGGATGTAGTGGTCGAACGCAGGTACGGCGAGCTCATCGCCCCGTTCCAGGTAGTGGTCGGGCATGGCGAAGGCTGCCAGGCGGTTCTCCTCGGCCCAGCGAGCGGTGGCTGACACCAGCTCCCAAGGCCCCCGGGTCTGTACCGCCAATTCCATCGAGCGAGATTAGGGGTCAGACCACTGCCTCAGCCGACGGCCGCGGCATCCACCAATAGGGCCCGGGCGTGGGCGGCGACATCGAATGAAGGATCGAGAACGCGATGGAGGGCAATCCCATTCAAGGCGAGGACCAGGGTCTCCGCTCTGCGCGTGGCGTGACCGTCGTCGATCTCGGGAGCCTGACGTTGCAAGGCAGAGGCGAAGCGACGGACCCGTCCCTCGTGATGGCGAATAAGGCGGCCCTTCAACTCCGGGTTGGCCGCCGCCCCTGATACCGCAATCCGGATATACACCGCAGACAGAGCGGGCTCCTCCTCCAGGAAGCGCTCGTAGGCGCCGACCAGCTCGTCGAGGGTGTCGGTCCCTTGATGCTCGGGGTCGGGGTCGACGGCATCGATGGCCTCGCGGACCACTGTGAGGATCGCCTGCTCCTTGGAGTCGAAGAGGTTGTAGAAGCTGCCCGGCAGCACATCTGCCCGGTCACAGATCCCCTTGATCGTGGTCCCCTCCAAGCCCTCCCCGGCGATCATCGACCGGGTGGCCCCCAGGATGCGGTCCCTGGTCTCGAGTCCGGCCTTGTACCGCATGGCAGAGACGGTAGTTCTTCCCGCTTACATTGAGCGTTCGCACAAATTAGAATCATCACTCAAATACTGGGAGCAGAAAGTCGGTGAGTCACTACAGGTCCAACATCCGGGACATCGAGTTCAATCTCTTCGAGGTCCACCGGATCCAGGATCACCTCGGGGTCGATCCCTGGCCCGACCTCGATGTGGACACCGTTCGTGACGTGTTGCGTGAGATCGAGCGACTCGCTCGCGAGGAGTTCGCCTCCTCATACGTCGACCAGGACCGGATACCCCTCGAGTTGAACGACGGCACCGTGGCTCTCCCCGAGTCGGTCCAAGCGGGAGTGCGCGCGTACCGGGAGGGCGGTTGGGACAGGTTCGGGGCGCCGGCAGAGTTGGGCGGGACCCCCGTACCGCCCTCCGTTTTGTGGGCCACACAGGAGATGCTGCTCGCCTCCAACACGACTGTGAGCTGGTATGCGGGAGGGGCCCTCTTCGCCAGGGTCCTCTTCGAAGAGGGCACGGAGGAGCAGAAGGACCTGGCCCGGCTCTGGATGGACGAGCACTGGTCGGGGAGCATGATCCTCACCGAGCCCGACGCCGGCTCCGATGTCGGCGCCGGGGCCACCAAAGCCATCGACATGGGGGACGGCACCTGGCGTATCGAAGGTGTGAAGCGGTTCATCACCGGTGGGGAGCACGACGCCAGTGAGAACATCATTCACCTGGTTCTGGCTCGCCCCGAAGGGGCGATTGCGGGCACGAAAGGGCTTTCCCTCTTCGTGGTGCCCAAGTTCCTGGTGAACCCCGACGGGAGCCTCGGCGAGCGCAACGGCGTGGTCGCGACCCACCTCGAGAAGAAGATGGGGCTCAAAGGCTCGACCACCTGCGAGATGACGTTCGGTGCCGACCGGCCCGCGATCGGATACCTGGTGGGTGACCGTCACGACGGGATCCGGCAGATGTTCCAGGTCATCGAGGGGGCGCGAATGATGATCGGAACCAAGTCCATGGGCACCCTGAGCACCGGCTACCTCAACGCCCTGGCCTACGCCAAGGAGCGCTACCAGGGTGCGGACCTGACGAAGGCCACAGACAAAACGGCACCTCGGGTCCCGATCATCGATCATCCGGACGTTCGCCGGATGCTGATGACCCTCAAGTCATATGCGGAGGGGCTCCGCGCCCTGGTGATGTACACGGCGTGGGTCCAGGACCAGGCACAGATCCATCCCGACGATGACCGGTGGGAGCGCCGCTCCGATTTGCTCCTGCCCATGGTCAAGGGGTATTCGTCCGAGACCGCATACGAGCAGCTGGCCGATGCGCTCCAGGTGTTCGGAGGCTCGGGGTTCACTCAGGACTACCCGCTGGAGCAATACATCCGAGACACCAAGATCGACACCATCTACGAGGGGACGACCGGGATCCAGGCCCTGGACCTGTTCTTTCGCAAGATCGCCCGTGATCAGGGGTCCACGCTCGCCGCTCTGGCCTCGGAGATCACCGAGTTCGTCAAAGGCGGGCCCGACGCCGACCCGCTGTCCGCCGAGAGAGAGCAGTTGAGCCGGATGCTCGACGACGCCCAGGGTCAGTTGGGGAGCATGGTCGAGGATCTGATGGCCTCGTTTTCCGGGGACACGACCGAGGTCTACAAGGTCGGTCTCCACACCACATCGCTGCTCGGCTCCTTCGCCGAGGTGGTGATCGCCTGGCAGATGTTGCGACACGCCGAGATCGCCTTCCCTGGCGCGGACAGTGATCCCTTCCTCCGGGGGAAGGTCGAGTCGGCCCGTTGGTTCCTCGACCATGCCGCTCCCCGGGTAGCCACCAGGCGCCGTCTCGCCGAAGCGGAAGACGGATCACTGATGCAGGTGCCGGTAGCCGCTTTCTAGGACGGCGCACATACGCATATACGCACACACGCATATACGTTTCCTCGCGTGTCTGGCTCTGCCCTTGCCCTGGTCGCCGTCCTCGTCGGCGCTTTTCTCTTCATCGTCGCCCTGGTGGTGTGGCAGGAGGCTCGCCGCCGCCCTAGCTATGACCCGTTGACCTACGTCGTCGAGGACGCGGTGCGGCATGTGGAGACCGGGCTCGCCCAGGAGGGGCAGCCAACCGTGCCCCGGGCCGACATCAGACGCATCCTGGAGTGGGAGGTCTACTACCTGCAGGGCCTGGCCCAGGAGGACAGGTCCAAACCTGTCGAAACCGTCGCCGGCGGTCACGAGGCGTCGGTCGACTTCATCCTCGACCAGGTCGCCACCAAACACGGCGTGTCCTACGCTCGCCGCGACGTGGAGAACGTGCTTCGCCTCGAGGCCGACTATCTGTATCGGATCGGCGCGGTAGGCGACCCTGTTGAAGACGATGGAGGTGATAGTCGATGATCGTTCGCTGCGGCGCATGCCGGACTCAGTTCGAGGTGGCGGGAGCCGGCCGGTTCGCGTGCCCCGCCTGCGGTTCGGTCAATGTGGTTCGCAATCAGTCGGCGGGAGGGCCCGCCACGGTCGGCGGGTATCCCGCAGCGCCCGGGGCGGCGGATCCCGGCGGAACGCCCCAGGCACCGCCGCCACCTCCGCCTCCCGACCGCCCCTCGCCCCGGATCAAATGCCCTGAGTGTGCCTTCACGTTCATCGTCGGGGAGATTGCCGTGGCCACTTGCCCCAACTGCGAGACGGAAGTCCAAACCGGGCGCGGCCAGGCTCCGTCACCAGTTCCTGAGCCCTCGTCCGAGGAAGAGTGAGCCGGCTCGCCCGGTTCGAGCACTACCGGTTCGTCGGGGCCCGAGACACGATGTTGGTCTACGACTGCGACAACGAGGATCAGTACGCGGACCTCCGAGAACGGGTCGAGGCCGAAGGCCTGGTCACCAGGAATCTCCTGCAGGCCTTTGCTCCCGACACCGAGTTGGAGGCGCGGAACCGCGGCTTCAAGCCGATGACGGTGCCTGCTCCTGGCGGCGAGGCATGAGCCCTTCGGCGACGAGATCCCCGATTTTGCTTCCTCGTCCGTGGAAGAAGTGGTCTCCCGGTGTCAGCACACACTCGATCGTGTGCGCCTTGCAATAGGCGAGGAGGGCGTCGGCGTCGACCACCTGCTCGCGTTGGCCGAGGATGATGCGCTTGGGCCCATTGGGCAATTCGTCGGGAAGCCGCTCCGGGGGCGGAGCGATCCCTGCGTAGGCGATCGTCTCCCCGTGGTCGGCCAGCCAGTTGAGCCCGACCGCGGCTCCGAAGGACCATCCGGCGAGGCTGACCGGAAGCTCGCGCTCTCGTGCACTCAGGACTGCCGCAGCCACGTCGAGGCGTTCGGAATCACCTTCGTCGTGCGTCCCGGAACTCTCCCCGGTGCCACGAAAGTTGAAGCGGAGCACGGAGAAGCCCCGCTCAACCAAGCGCAGGGTGACGGCGATCATCAACGGGGCGTTCATTGTTCCCCGGTCCAACGGGTTGGGATGACAGAAGACCACGGTCCCGTGTGGCCGGTTTGCTCGGTCCCAGCGGGCTTCGAGGGCCTGCCCATCTTCGGTGGTGATGGTGTCCCGCTCACTCATGCCAGGACGACAAAGAACCAAATTGCGGCCGCACCGACCACGACAAAGGCAAGCACGGCAGTGGCGATCAACAGCCAACGGGTGGGCATCAGGTGCGAGGGAGGCTAACTCCGGGCACAACTAGGCTCGGTGGCACAGGCCCACCGAAAGGCAGGAGTTGCACGACATCGTCATCGTTGGCGGAGGCCCTGGGGGTTATGCCTCCGCCCTCTACGCCCACAATTTCGGGTTGTCGGTAGCGATGGTGGAAAGGGAGCGGCCCGGTGGTACCTGCCTCATCAGGGGCTGCATCCCCGCCAAGCAATGGCTCTATGTAGCGGACGTGTTCACCACCGTCGCCCATAGCGCGGAGTTCGGGGTGATCACGGAACAGCCGACCCTCGACTGGAAGGCGGCGCTCGCCCGGAAGAATCAAGCCGTGGAGGGCCTGGTTCGGGGATTGGCCGGCTTGCTCAAGCAAAAGGGAGTCGAGGTCGTCACCGGTGTCGGGAAGCTCGCCGGCCCGGGAAAGGTCGAAGTCGCCACAGACAGCGGTGACAGGGCTCTCGAGGCACGCGCAGTGATCCTCGCCACCGGCTCCTATGCCCGGACGATTCCGGGCTACGGGATCGACGGAACCCGAATCGTCACCTCGGATCACGCCCTCGATTGGAACGAGCGCCCTGACCGGGTGGCGATCATCGGGGGAGGGGTCATCGGCTGCGAGTTTGCCTCGTTCCTCGTTGATCTCGGGTCGGAAGTCCACGTTTTCGAGGTGATGGACCAGATACTTCCCGGCTCCGACCCCGAAGCCGCCCGACAGCTTCAGCGCCAACTTCAGAAGCGAGGCGTGAAGTTCCATATCGGGGTGGAAGTTGAGGAGCCATCGTTGGGGCAGACGATCACCATTCCGTTCGGGGATGAGACTGTCGAGGTCGATGTGGTCCTGGTCTCTGTGGGGCGTGGGCCCAACACCGAAGGGGTGGGGCTGGAGACCACTGCTGCCACCCTGGACCGGGGATTCGTCGAGGTCGATCCGGCCACGATGCTCACCAAACAGGAGGGTCTGTACGCGGTGGGCGACATCGTCGCCGGCACCCCCCAGCTCGCACATGTCGGGTTCGCCGAGGGCATCGCCGCAGTGACCCACATCGCCACTGGCCGCCCGCAGCCGGTGAACTACCAGGCAATTCCCCGGGTCACCTACACCCACCCCGAGGTTGCAGAGGTCGGAATCAACGAGGAGCAGGCTGGGGAGCAGGGCCTGGAAGTGGTGGCCGCCAAACACGCGTTCAATGGCATCGGCCGGGCGATCATCATTGGCGACAACCAGGGGTTCGCAAAGGTGGTCTCCATCAAAGGAGGGCCAATCGTCGGGGCGACCGTCATCGGGCCCCAGGCCGGCGAGTTGATCCATGAGCTGATGTTCTCGGTGGGGTGGGAGGCTCTTCCCGAGGAGGCGGCCGCTTTCATCCACTCCCACCCGTCACTGTCCGAGGCGGTCGGCGAGACGCTGATGTCCGCAGCCGGCCGCAGCCTGCATTGAGAGGAGCCTGACTTGCCGACAACCGTGACGATGCCCCAGCTCGGGGAAACCGTTACCGAGGGCACGATCCTGCGATGGGCGAAGCAGGTTGGCGACTCGATTGCCGAGGACGAGGTCCTGGTCGAGATCTCGACCGACAAGGTCGACACCGAGGTGCCTTCACCTGCGGCGGGCAAGGTGCTCGAGATCCTGGTTGCGGAAGGTGACACGGTCGGCGTCGGAACCGCTCTCGCCGTGATCGGCGACGCCGGTGAGCAGTCTGCCCCGGCTGCCGAACCGGAGAGCGCGCCGGCAGAGGAGGCTGCTCCTCCCCAGGAGCCCGCGGCCACCGAGTCGCCGGAACCTGAGCCCGCACCGGAGCAAGAACAGGCTTCGGATGCGCCACCCGCCGCGACCGAGCAAACCCAGGAAGAATCGCCCGAGGAGACCGAGAAGGCGAAGGACAGCGAGCCGACGGCCGAGGAAGTCGACGCCTTCTTCAGCGAACCTGACGTGACCGAGCGCCAGCCGAACCTGTTGTCGCCGGTGGTTCGAAAGCTGATCAGGGAGCACGAGATCGATGTCTCCAAGCTCAGTGGCACCGGTCAGGGCGGGCGGATCACACGCAAGGACGTCGAAAGCTACCTGGAGGGAGGCCCCGCACCTTCGGCGCCCCCACCCGCGGCCGAGGAGGTCGGCGAGCCGGCCGAAGGAACACCGGCTCCCGAACCAGCCCCGTCTCCGGCAGCCGTGTCCGAGCCAGCCGGCACCGCCGAAACGGGTGCCGAGGAGGTCGACCTGGACCGAATCCGGGTTCGTATCGCCGAGAACATGATCCGCTCCAAGCAGACCGCGGCCCATGTCTGGACCTCGGTCGAGGTCGACTTCGAGCGTGTGGAGAGGGTGCGCCAGGCAAACCGGGAAATGTTCAAGAAGGACGAGGGATTCTCCCTCACCTACCTGCCCTTCATCTCGAGGGCGACTATCGACGCACTCAAGACCTTCCCTGTCGTGAATAGCTCGCTCGACCTGGAGAACAAGAAGGCGTTGTTCCACAAGAAGGTGGATCTGGGAATCGCAATCGACCTCGATCAGGGCGGTCTGGTCGTGGCCCGGGTCCGCAACGCTGACGGGCTGCGCCTGGTCGGACTTGCCCGTGAGATCCGGGCGCTCGCGGAGCGAGGGCGCAGCGGGAAGCTGGGGCTCGATGACCTAACGGGATCGACGTTCACGATCACCAATCCCGGGCCGTTCGGGTCGTTCATGTCGGCACCGATCATCAACGTCCCCAACGTCGCCATCCTCTCCACCGACACGGTGACCAAGCGGCCGACGGTGATCACAACACCCGATGGCCAGGACATGATCGCCATCCGCCACATCGGGTACCTCGGCCTCTCGTGGGACCACCGCGCGTTCGATGGCTCCACCGCCGTGATGTTCCTGCAGAAGATCAAGCAGAACCTGGAGAGCTGGGATTGGGAGCAGGAGCTGGCTTGACGGGGGAGGGTGACATCAGCGTCCCGGTCCTCCGCACCCGCTGGTTGGGGCGGCTTTCCTACACCGAGGCATGGGACCTGCAGCGCGCATTCCATGAGGGAAAAGCCGTTGGGCGAACGCGAGACGACTATCTCCTGCTGCTCGAGCACCCGCCGGTGTTCACAATCGGGCGCAACGGCTCCGTCTCCAACCTGTTGGCCACCCAGGCGGCAGCCATGGAGGCGGGCGCCGAGGTCCATCATGTCGATCGCGGCGGGGACATCACCTTCCACGGGCCCGGGCAACTCGTCGGTTACCCGATCCTCTCGTTGCAAGACCCGAAGCAGGTCGTCCCCTATGTGCGCCGGCTGGAAGAGGCCCTGATCCGCACGATTGTCGGGTTCGGGGTGGAGGCATGGTCCGAGCCCGGGCTGACCGGGGTCTGGACCAGCCAGGGAAAAGTGGCCGCGATCGGAGTCAAGGTGTCGAGGCGGGTGACCATGCACGGCTTCGCCCTAAACCTCCACCCGGACATGGGCTTCTTCGGGATGATGAACCCTTGCGGCATCACCGACAGGGAGGTCACCGATCTCTCGCAGCTCGTCGGGCGGCGGGTCACTGTCGAGGAGGCCGTCGACGCGCTGTTACCCCACTTCGAGGAGGTGTTCGGCTACACCGAGTCGGAGCGACAGTTCGCCGCATTTGTCAGGGGCCAAGGGCGTGCTGGGGAATTCGAGGTCGATCGCCTCCTCGCATCGGGCACGTTCAGCGCAGATCGGCGCTCGCAAGACCCGGTGCTCATCAATGGCCGGCTGTCCGGGGAGCCGCCGCGACCGGAGTGGATGAAGGTCACCGCCCGCCTCGATGGGGACTACCTGGAGTTGAAGAAGCTGATGCGCGGCCTCGAACTGAACACCGTGTGTGAGGAGGCCAACTGCCCCAACATCTACGAGTGCTGGGGGATGGGGACCGCCACGCTGATGATCCTGGGGGACAGGTGCACCAGGGCATGTTCGTTCTGCAATGTGACGACGGGGAAGCCGACCGAGCTCGACATCTTCGAGCCCTACCGGGCCGCGGAGGCCATCCGGAAGATGGCTCTCAAACACGCGGTGATCACGTCTGTGAACCGGGACGACCTCGATGACGGAGGCTCCGCGATCTTCGCCCACACCATCACCGAGACTCGCCGCCAATCCCCGGGGACCGAGATCGAGGTGCTCATCCCGGACTTCAAAGGCGACCGTGATGCTCTGCAGACCGTTATGGACGCCAGCCCGGAAGTGCTCAATCACAACACCGAGACCGTGCTTCGCCTGCAGAGGGACATCAGGACCTCGGCCAACTACGGCCGTTCGCTCGCCTTGCTCTGGCGGGCGAAGCAGATGGGCCCTGATGGGTTGACCAAGTCGGGGTTGATCGTCGGGATGGGGGAGACCCGCGACGAGGTCATCGGTGCGCTCGCAGACATGCGGGCGGTCGGCGTCGACATCATCACCATCGGCCAGTACCTGCGGCCGACCGCCAGGCATCGCCCCATTCACCGCTACGTGCACCCCGATGAGTTCGCCGATTACAAGGCGTTCGGGGAGGGCAGGGGCATCCCGCACGTCGAGTCTGGCCCTCTGGTGAGATCCAGTTATCACGCCAGGGAGAGCCGGGCCGCCGTCCCGGTGTCCATCGGGACCAGCACGGGCACCTGATGCCCGGGCCTAGCCGGCCCATGTGGACCTGCCCGCTTTGCGGTCGGTCTTATGCGATACGGAACCAGACCCACGCCTGCCTGGACCTGAGTGCCGATCAGTACCTCGCCGACAAGGGACCGCTGGCGAGATCGGTCTATGAGTCTTTGCACGCGGCGTTGGAGGCCTGCGGCGACTTCCGGGTCCACCCCCAGAAGACCAGGATCGCCTTCATCTCCCGAATGACGTTTGCCGGGATCTCGGCGACCAAGAGTCGGGTCGACCTTTCGATCATCATGCCCACACCGATCGATGACCGCAGGATCCGGAAGCTCTTCCTCTACGGCCCTACCAGCTGGGGGCACACCCTTCGCATCACCGACCCTCGTGAAATCGACTCGCAGGTCCGTGGTTGGCTCTGTGAGGCGTGGCGGCGAGGCAACCAGGAGACCTTGGACCCCGGGGCGTCGGTGACCCCTCTGCGGGGCCGGGCACTGGACCTACTGCAGACCGCCTTCAGCGGAACCGTCCGGAGCCGCGACGGGATGCTGGTGGTGGATCTCCCCAGGCACGTCGCACAGGCCCTGGCCATTGTCGACGAGTTCCCGGCGCGGGCCGGTGGCGTTCGCTTTCATGCCAAGCTGATCCCGGTCGATGGGTCGGTGACGATGACTATCGATCCGGCTACAGGCCTGGCTGCGGGGGACCGCAGCGACTTCTATCTGGGATAACGATGCGATCAGTCGCGCTCTTCGGGCGGGATGACCGGAGGCTCGCCGTCCGGCGGCCAGGCCGGTGGCGGCTCGACGGAAGCCGGGGCGAGGGCTTGGAGGCGATCGGCCACCCGGAGGAAGAAACTAGCGGCCTCCTCACGGCTGAGGGTGCGCTGGGGACAGAATCGCCCACCGCCACAACCCTCGGTCAAACCGGCAGCGGCGAATGTGTTGATCGCGGACTCCGCCCAATGACCGTTGTCGTCGTTGAATGCGTTGCCGCCCGCCGGCGGCAGGCGGAGGGCGCGCACCGTCATCGTGGCGAACTCGGCGCGGGTCAGCATCCTGTCGGCGCAGAAACGACCGGGGAAACACCCGGTAGTGATTCCGGCGGCGGCCACCTTGTTGATCGCCCCTTCGAACAGATGACCGTTGTCGTCTGAGAAGTAATCCTTCGGGGCCGGCGGGAGGGCCAGCACCCGGGCGAAGAGGGCGGCCACCTCACCCCGGGTCATCAGCCTCTGCGGACAGGCAAGCCGGTACCCGCACCCGTAGAGCAGGCCTCTCGCATGGAGCTCGGTGAGGGCCTTCTTGTGCAGGCTGGTGTTGTCATCGGTGAAGGGATCGAGGCAACTGACCCGGCCCTCGGTCGATACCTCCACCTGGTCGATCGACATGTAGAGGTTGTTGGGCGTGGGCCAGTCCCCACCGAAGTAGATGTTGAGCCACATCTCTCGGATCCCAACCGTCGTCTCGGCGGCGCGGCGGAACTGGATCCCGGTCCGAGTGAATCGCTTGGTGCCATCGAGCCAGCCTTCGACGAGGCCGTTGTTCTGCCCTGGCGTGTTCAGCCGGACGTGCCCCTCGACACATTGCCAGCGGCCTTGCTCGAGACTGGCTCCCGGCCAGTACAGGCCCTCTCCGCATTCGCCGGGCTGATCGACGTGATACAGATAGAAGCCGATAGGGACCGCCCCGGGTGGCGCCCCCTGGGTGCCCGCGGCACCGAAAAGGCCGCGCGCCGACCACCCTGGCGAGCTCGGTGTGGATGGGATGCAGCCACGGGCACTGGCCGAATACAGGCCAGAAAGGCCCGGAAGCTTTCCTGAGCCGGCTGAGTTCCAGTTCCGCAGCCGGATGTGATAGCGGTACCAAGCTTCGGTGGGGGAGGGCAGGGGGAGTCGGTCGAAAGGACCAAATCCCCGGAACCCGCCGGTAGGGATGGTCACATCGAGGCCGTATCCGGCATAGCCGGCGGTTACCCGTTTCGCTCGTTGGACGTCCAGGGTGCGATAGTCGACCAGGCCGGCAGCCCAGTCCTCGGTCTCGAAATCACGTAGAGCGACCGGCTCTGCAGAAGCCGGGAAACCAACGCCGGTTACCACCAAGGCGACGGTGAGGGCGATGACGATTCGCAGACGCAATGCCGTCACCCGATGAAACCGTAGTTGGGGATCGGGGTTACGCGGCCATCTTTCGCCTCTTGGTTATCGTTGCCGGGCTTTGCTGGAGACCCAAGTCCCCTCGCGGCCAGGACGCCGCTTCGACCACGCCGGACGCATCGGACGGCTGCGGCAGCTGATGTCGGAGACCTCGACCGACGCGGTGATGCTCTCGGTGGGGTCGGATCTGCCCTATTTCACCGGCTATGAGGCGATGGCCTCCGAGCGGCTCAACATGCTCGTTGTGCGCCAGTCGGGCGACCCGCTCCTCCTGGTACCCCAACTCGAGGCCCCCAGGGTCGGCCCGGGCCCTTACGAGATGGTCGTTTGGAACGACAGCGAGGATCCAATCGGGATCGTGGCCCGGGCAATTGGCAAAGCGACTCGGGTGGCCATGGGCGACCAGACCTGGTCGACTTTCGTGCTCCGTCTGCAACGTGAGCTTCCCGGCGTGCGATGGCAGGAGGCGTCGGATCTGACCAAGCAACTGCGAATACGAAAGGATCACGACGAGATCGCGACCCTGCGGGCCGCGGCCGAGGCCGTAGACCGGGTCTTGAGGAGGATCACGTCCGACGTGCGATTCGCCGGCCGCTCGGAGCGACAGGTGGCGCGGGACATCGCAGCGCTGACCGTCGAGGAGGGACATGACGTCGCATCGTTCACGATCGTCGGGTCTGGCCCCAACTCGTCGTCTCCACATCACGAGCCCGGCCTGCGGACGATGAAAGATGGCGATCTGGTGGTCTGTGATTTCGGAGGGCGCATCGGCGGCTACTTCTCGGACGTCACCAGGACCTTTTCCGTCGGCGAGCCCGGCAACGAGGAGAAGGAGATCCATGCTCTGGTCGAGGAGGCGAACCGGGTCGGGAGATCGGTCGTCGGGCCCGGCGTGCCATGTCAAGAGGTCGATCGATGGGCGCGGTCCGTCATTGCGGCAGCGGGGCATGGGAAGCACTTCGTGCACCGCACCGGTCACGGCATCGGGCTCGAGGTGCATGAGCACCCCTACATGGTGGAAGGCAACGACCAGGCTCTGGAGCCCGGGATGACGTTCTCGGTGGAGCCAGGGATCTATCTACCGGGCCGCTTCGGAGTCCGGATCGAGGACATCGTTGTCTGCACCGAGAACGGAGTCGAGTCCCTGAATCGGGCCGAGCGCTCGCTGGTGGTCGTCGCCTAGTCGGCCCGGACAGTCGCAGTGGTGCGTTGGATCAGGGCTCCGTTCCAGCGCCATTCCCCGACCACAGTGTGATTGCCCGCAGAGAACACCAGAGTCGTGTTCCAACGACGCAAGGCCTGGGTCGATGAGCTGGCGATGGCCAATTGGGTCGTCGAGACCGGGTCACCGTCGACGATGAGGGTGAAAGTGGTGTTGGAGGACGTGAATTGGGCTTGCTCCCCGGTCTTGTACGGGAGCACCTGGAAAAAGCCCTCCTGGACGAGATGAGTCCGGCCGCTGAAAGTGTCGACGAGCACCGAGCAGGTGATCCCCCCCTTGCTGCATATCACGGGAGACCAGTTGGCCAGAGGGATCCGTTGCGGGTTGTGGGGCAGACTGAGGGCGCGGGTGAGGAGGGTTGCGGTCTCACCGCGGGTGAGCACCCGATTGGGGCAGAAGCGGTTGTTGGTCGGTGGGTTGCAGCCCACCGTGATCCCGGCTTCGGCGATCCGATTTATTGGCCCTTCGAGGACGTGGCCATTGTCGTCTACGAAGAAGTCCTCGTTGGTATTGGGCAAGTTGAGAGCTCGGGCGATGAATGTTGCGAATTCGGCTCGGGTCAGGCTCCGGTCGGGGCAGAAGCGGTTGTTGGTCGGCGGGTTGCAACCCACAGTGAGCCCCACCGCAGCCATGCGGTTGATCCCCTCCTCGAGGATGTGACCGTTGTCATCGACGAAGAAATCGGTCCCGGTGCCGGAAAGCCCCAGAGCCCGGGTGAGGAACGTCGCAGCTTGCGCCCGGGTCACGCTGTCGTTGGGGCAGAACCTGGTGTTGGCCGGCGGATTGCAACCCGAAGTGATCTGGGCGAGAGCCAGCGCCTCGATCCCGTTCTCATGCGGGCTCCCGTTGTCGTCGACGAATGTTCCCTGGAGGAGGATCGCCTCCGCTCGATCAGGCCACAGCACGACGACGGTGGCCACCAAGACCGCGCCGGCGACACCGATGGCCAGCCAGCGTTTCATCACTCGATCTCGAGGGTGTCGAGGACCTGGTTCACCCTGGGGAGGAGGTCGGCGCGGTCGATGTGCGAGCCGAGCACGACATACAGGCAAAAGGCCCGCCCCCGGTAGGTGAAGAACTGCTGGACTGCGCTCTGCTCAGGACGAGCCTCTTGCAAGGCATCTCGGGCGAATTGCCGCGCCTGGAGGGCGGTCGGGATCCCTTGCTCCGCAAAGAGAGGCGTGTCGGCGGCCTCGGGCTCGTACTCGAAGAGGGTGATGAAGATGTCTTGGTTGTTCATCAGCTCGACGGCGCCGCTCCCGAATGAGCCTCGCTCCGCGGGAAGGGGGAAAGTCCCGAGATGCATGACCGTCGGCTCGACCGCCCCGTCAGCCATCAGCGGGAACCCACCACCGTTGATCGTGCCTTCCCATCCGGCGGGTACCTCCACCGCGACGCCGGAGCGTTCGAGACGGCTCACGACTCTGCCTCCTCGAGCGGGTTCTCATAGAGCGAGGGGTCGCCGGGGAGCACGCCCGCCGCTTTGAGCTGCCGATCGGGCGGGTCCCGTCGATCTCCTGAGGTCAACGTGATGGCATTGGCGTCTTCGGCCGACTGGCGGAGAAGGCCGAGCAGGTGCTTCCAGCTGGCAGCCGCCCCTTCGCCGATCACCATCCCGGTCCCGTCGACGAGCATGAAGTAGGGGGTCATCGGGACCTTGAACGCCTGCCACACCTCGTCGGACATGAGGAGTGGCACCCGGGACGGCGCCAGTTCCCGTACCCGCGAAGGTGACTCCGACTCGGGGCCCTTGGTGACGATCACTGCCCGGGTATCAGGGGTCGGCGGCTCGAAGTCACCGCTCAGCTCTCTCCAGAAGGTCTCACAGCTCAGGCATCCCGATGAGAGGAAGGCGAGCATCGTGTTGCCCCGTCCCTGCTCCAGGCTGACGGTCTGAGCCCCTCCGTCCAACGTGACGCCGCTCAGAGTCGTTGTCGGCGCTCGCTCGAACCCGGTCGTCTTGGGCTGGGTGTTCGCAGAGCCGACGGTTACCACGCCCTCCTCGGTGACGCCGAGGGCATGAAGCTGGCGAAGGATCTCGGCGTGACTCTTGAGAAGACCCGCTACCAGCACCGCCAACAGGACGATGACCACACCCTCGATGATCACTGCGGCGGTCATCAGGCGTTTCTCCCCCAGGTGACGGGGAGGCCGTTGGGGTTGCCGAATGTGAAAGTCGACTGAGCGGCTCCCGACGACAGAGTGTTCCTGATCGACCAGGCCCCCGCGTTGAACCATCCGATGCCGGTCACCCCGTCGCCATTCCAGTCTCCTGTCACCGGCCTCCCCGGCCCTCCGCCGAAAGTGAAGTCGAAGTTTGGGTTCCCTCCGGACAGGGAGTTGCGGAGCATCCAGCGGCTGCCGCGGACCATGCCGATCCCGGTCGAACCGTCGCCGTTCCAATCGCCGACAACCGGCAGGTCCCCCGGCTGGCCGAAGACGAAGTCGTAATCGGGGTCACCGGCTCGATTCGAGTTGCGCAGGAGCCACCGGTTCCCCCTGACCACCCCGATGGTGTGGACCCCGTTTCCGTTCCAGTCGCCGATCACGGGGATGTCTCCGGGCTGCCCGTACTTGATCACGAGCTCGGCATCTCCGGGGCCCTCGACCTGGCGCAGGTACCAGACGAGATTGGGTGACCCTGCGACGCCATGCCGGGTGTTCTTCACCACCCCAATCGTGCGCACCCCTGAATTGGAGAAGTCCCCGGCGATCGGGTAGTCGCCGGCGACCCCGAAGTCGAAGGTCTGGTTGGCCGGGCCGCTGCTGGCGGCAATGCGCAACTGCCAGGTCGCCCCGGCGTAGACCCCAGGCCAGGCCGGGTAGGGGCCCTTGGGGGTCGTGTCGGGGAGCAGGCCGGCGGCGCTCTGCGTGTACGTCGACTGGGACACAGCCGAGGTCGTGGAGCACGACGAGTCCCATTCCCATGGCGGCACGCAGGTGACCACTCGACAGGTGATGGGCCCGATGCACGACTTGTGGTTGTTGCACTGCCCGTAGCGGAACCGGGTGCAGCAGGTCTTGCGTTCACCGCAGTTGTCGTGGTTGCAGTGGCAATGGCAGTCGACACAGGTGTGGCTACAGGTCCCCGAGCCGCCACAGCTGCACCCTCCGCAACTCGACGAGTTGCAGTCCAGGTAATAGCGGCTGTTGCCGTCGCAATAGGTGTTGCCCTCCGCTCGCCACCATCCGGCCACGATGTTCCCCGGGGGGCAGGTGTTGACCCCGGTGATGTTGCAGCAAAATTCGGTCCATCCATCGTTGCAGCGAGCACCGGAACTGCACTGGCCGGGGATGACCGCTGCGTAGGCGCTGCCCGGTCGGAGCAGATAGGTGGTGGGCGCCGCGACCAGGGCTGTTCCCACCATGGCCGCCCGTCTCAGGAACCCCCGCCTCGAAGTGCGTGAGTCGAGGGCGCGGGAGGCGGCTTCGACCAGCCTGGTGCTCATGAGGGGCTCGCCAGGTCGAGCGTGCGGGGAAGCTGTGCCAACAGGAGGTAGGACAGGAATCCTCCGACCAGACCGAACCCGAGGAAGATCACCAGGGTGGTGACCGGGCCCGACCAGGGGACGGCATCGCCACCGGTCACCATCAGGATGATCATCGCCAAAGCAGCGGTCGCGTTGTAGACGACATGAACGACCGAGGGAGGCGTGTCCTCACGGCCGAAGCAACCGCAGCCCTGAACCGGGATCAGGTGACGAACCGCGGCCAACGTGAACCAGGTGAATCCGAGGTAGAGGAGCGCAGCGGGGGCGACCCACCAGCCGCCCATGGTCAGCGCGACGGCCGCGGCCAGCACCTCGGAGGCCCCCAGAAGTCGAGCGACACGCCGAGAGGAGGGGAGCCCGGCGGCCTGCAACGCGCCTCGTGTCGGGTTGGGGTCGATGGCCTTGGAGACGCCGCTGGCGGCAAGGAGGACCAGGGCGATGGTTGAAAAGGCTGATGCAACCACCGGTGGCACCTTAACCGGGGACCGTTTTCTATCAAACGAAAGCCCTGATGCTGCTTGACAGATAGGTACGGATTGGCCTGATCGGAGTCATACAATCCCGGCTCGTGGCAGTCTCCACTCCTCGAGGGATCACCTACCGCGCCCGAAGGTTGCGGACCTATCTCACCGACCTCTGGGCGCGCCGCGAGTTTGCCTGGTTCCTGGCGATGGGGAACCTGAAGGCGAGGAACGCGTCCACCGTTCTCGGGCTGTTCTGGTGGGTGCTCAACCCGCTCCTTCTCGGCCTCGTCTATTTCTTCGTGTTCGGGATCCTGTTCGCGGGGTCGAGTCGGCCCGAGGGGTACATCGCCTACCTGCTCTCCGGGATGTTCGTCTTTCACTTCACGAATCAGTCGATGACCGGTGGGGCCAACGCCATCCTCCAAAACTCGAAGCTGCTGGTCAACCTCAAGTTCCCACGCCTGGTCCTTATCATCTCGAGTCTCATCGAGTCCGGCGTGGGATTCCTGGCGTCGTTGGTCGTCTTCTATGCGATCGCATGGCCCACCACTGGAGCCCATCCCTCCCGATACACCCTCTTGCTGGCGGTTGTGTTTCCGATTCAGATCCTCTTCAACCTCGGGCTGAGCGCCATCGTGGCCCGGCTCGCGGTTCCATTCCGCGACATCAACAACTTTCTCCCCTACATCAACCGGCTCTGGCTCTACCTGTCCCCGATCATCTGGCAGCTCACGTTTCTCGACGACGCCGATCCGACGATCCAGACCGTGGTGGAGCTGAACCCGATGTTCCACATCATCGCCCTCTACCGGAGCGCCCTGATCGGTCAGCCCGACTATCCCTTCCAATTCAGCAACCTCTGGCCGGCACTGGCCTGGGCCGTTGTCGTGTTCCTCATCGGGGTCGCCGGGTTCGTTCGCTCCGAGACGCGAATGGTCCGTTACCTGTGAAGCCCTGGGCGATCAGGGCGGAGGAGGTCACAGTCCAGTTCCGGCCATTCGTGGAGCGAAAGCCGACATTGCGCCGGAGCCTGGCCAATTTCAGGAGCAGGCAGCGGGAGCTCGTGGTCGCCCTCGATCATGTCAGCTTCGAGGTGAAGAAAGGGGAGGCTTTCGGAATTGTCGGGCGCAACGGCGCCGGGAAGAGCACCCTGATGCGGGTCGTCGCTGGGACGCTCCGCCCGGATGAGGGACGGGCGGTGAGCTCGGGCCGTACGTCGACGCTGCTGCAGTTGGGCGTTGGTTTCAACAACGAGCTCTCCGGGATCCGCAACATCTATCTCGGCGGCCTGGCAGCGGGTCTGAGGAGGCGACAGATCGACGAGTTGTTCGACGACATCGTGAGCTACGCCGAGCTCGAAGAAGCCATCGACCGCCCGATAAAGACCTACTCGTCGGGGATGCTCTCCCGTCTCGCTTTCTCGATCGGGATGCACCTCAGTCCTGACATCCTGCTCCTCGACGAGATTCTCAGCGTTGGCGATGAGTCGTTCCGGGTCAAGAGCGAGCAGGCGATGCAGGATCTACTCGACCGGTCGGGGACGATCGTGTTCGTGTCACACAATCTGAACAAGGTCGCGGAGTTCTGTGACCGGACCATGTGGCTGGAGCGGGGGATGGTCAAACACATAGGCCCTTCGAAAGAGGTCGTCGATCACTACCGCGCCGCAGTGGTCTCGGGCCGGTAGATGACGACACCCAAGGCTTCCATCGTCATCCGCTGTCACAACGAGGCAGAGCACATCGGGAGGCTGTTCGCCGAGCTCAAGCGGCAGACGTTCACCGACTATGAGGTCGTGGTAGTCGACTCCGGCTCGGATGACGGCACTCTCGACATCGTCGAGGGGGAAGACGTGGTCCTGGAGCACATTCGCAAGGAGGACTTCAGCTTTGGCCGCTCGCTCAACATCGGGTGTGGCGCCGCCTCCGGGGAGTTCCTGGTGTTCATCTCGGCGCACTGCTATCCCGAGCACGAGTCCTGGCTGGAGAACCTGATTGAAGCATTCGACGACGACAAGGTCGCCGTGGTCTACGGGAAGCAGCGGGGCATCCCGGAGTCGCACTTCTCGGAGCGACAGATCTTCCGTCGTTGGTTCCCCGAGGAGTCGGTGCCCCGCCAGGACGGCCCCTTCTCCAACAACGCCAACGCCGCGATTCGAGGGTCCCTGTGGGAGTCCCATCCCTACGACGAGACGCTCACCGGGCTCGAGGACGTGGCCTGGGCGCAACAGGTGATGCGCGATGGATGGTGGGTCAGCTATCGGGCCGATGCCGGTGTCATCCACGTCCACGACGAAACTCCGAGCCAGATCAGGAACCGTTATCGACGTGAGGCGATCACCTTCCAGAAGGTGTTTCCGGGCGAGCACTTCAACGCCTGGGATTTCGTCCGTCTTTCCTCGCGGAATGTGGTCGCCGACACCCGCGCCGCCCTCGCCGAGGGTGAGGGAGCAACCTCCGCCTGGCCGATTCTCCGCTTCCGGGTGTCGCAATTCGCCGGGACCTACCAGGGATTTCACATGAGGCGCCCTCCGTCGAGCGATCTCAAGAAGCGCTTCTACTACCCCGAGGAGCACTGAGGTGAGCGTGGCGGCATTGATCCCGATGAAGGGCCATTCCGAGCGTGTGCCACGCAAGAACATGCGGCCCATCGCCGGACAGCCTCTCTTCCACTGGATCACGGCGACCTTGCTCCGTGCGCAGGGAGTGGACCGGGTGGTGGTGGACACCGACAGCGACGAGATCGAGGAAGCTGTGAGTTCGGCCTTTCCCGAAGTCACCATCCACCGGCGTCCCGAGCACCTCCACGGCGACTTCGTCCCGATGCACGATGTGGTGGCCGAAGTGGCCCGGGCGCTGGACGACGACCACCTCCTCCAGACCCATTCCACCAATCCTTTGCTCCGCCCGGAGACTGTCGACGCTGCCATCGTCTCCTACCTGGAGCCCGGGGACCACGACTCTCTGATGTCGGTTACCGCTCTTCAGACCCGGTTCTTCTTCGAGGATGGCCGTCCCGTCAATCACGACCCTGCCGTGTTGCTCCGCACCCAGGATCTGCCTCCGATACTCGAAGAGAACTCCTGTCTCTACATCGCCCCCCGCCGCCAGGTCGTGGAGACCGGGAGACGGGTTGGATCGAAGCCGATGCTGTTTCAAATGCCCCGCGAGCAAGCCGTGGACATCGATGAAGAGCTCGACTTCGCCATCGCGCAGTTCCTACTGGAACGAGAAAATGGCTGACCGGGTGTTGATCAGCTGCATCCACGTCTGGTCAGACGCCGCCGAAGTGACGGCCCGGCTCGAGGAGCTCGGCCTCGAAGTCGACATACCTCGCTTCGAGGGACAACAGCTCGACGAAGCCGATCTCGTGCCAATCATCGATCGTTATGCCGGGGTCCTGGCGGGGGACGACGAGCTCAACCGTCGGGTGCTGGAAGCCGGCTCCAACCTCAGAGTGATCTCGAAATGGGGAGTGGGCGTCGACGCCATCGACCTCATCGCGGCGGAGGAGCTGGGGATCACAGTGCTCAACACGCCGGGAGTCTTCGGTGAGGAGCTAGCCGACTACGCGATGGGCTATCTCCACCTGTTGGCGCGGCGGCAGCACGAGGTGAACCAGATGGTGAAGGGGGGGGTTTGGCACAAGGTGAGGGGGCGCTCCTTGGCCGGGCTGACTCTCGGGGTGGTGGGCATGGGGAGCTCGGGCAGGGCACTGGCCAGGCGGGCGGTGGCGGCCTCGATGCACGTGCTCGGCTACGACCCATATCCGGTCGCCGACGCTGCCGGGTTCGAGATGGTCTCATTGGAGCGGCTGCTCGGCGACTCGGACGTGGTTTCACTCCACCTCCCGGCCGCGAGCGACACCTATCACATGTTCGATGGGAAGGCCTTGGGGATCATGAAGGACGGTGCGTGGCTGATCAACACCTCACGCGGATCCCTGATCGATGAGGCGGCATTGCTGTCGGCATTGCTCGAAGGGAAGATCGCTGCTGCCGCCCTCGATGTCTTCGAGCGAGAGCCGGTGGCCCCTGACAATCCGCTGCTCGGCCTCGACAACGTCGTCGTCGGCTCACACAACGGGTCCAACACCGACGAGGCCGTGGCCAGGACCACCCGTGTCGCCGTGGAGAACCTGATCACAGGACTGGGGCTGACTGAGTCATGATCGAACGAGTCGTGGTAACCGGCGCGAGCAATGGGATCGGAGCTGCATGTGTCGATGCTTTTCGCGACCTCGGCGCCGACGTGATCGGGGTGGACAAGGAGCCTGAGAGCAAGGCGGACGACCATCTCACCCTCGACCTTTCGACCCCAGCGTGTGGGCAGACCCTGCTGAAGCACCTCGGAGGTCGGCCCGTCGACGTGCTGGTCAACAACGCCGCAGTCGGCTTCGCACTGGAGGCCACCGAGACCGATGTATCGATCTTCGATCGGGTAATCGCCGTGAACTTGAGGGCGCCCTTCCTGCTGGCCGCGGCACTCCATCCCACGCTTGCCGACCGCTCCGGCGTCGTAGTGAACGTGGCGTCGGTGCATGCCGTCGTGACCAGCGGCCGGGTCAGCGTCGTACGCGGCCTCGAAGGGTGGCCTCGTCTCACTGACGAGGGCTCTGGCGCTGGAATGGGCCCCGGCGGTCCGGGTCAACTGCGTGCTGCCCGGTGCCGTCGACACGGAGTTGTTGCAAGACGGCCTTTCCCGGGCGGGCGCCACCCTCGCCGAGTTCGCCGCCAAGCAACCGCTGCGTAGGGTCGGCGATCCCGGAGACATCGCAGAGGCGGTGGTCTTTCTCGCCACCAATGAGTTCACCACGGGGGCCACCCTGGTGGTCGACGGTGGGGCGTCTGCTCGCCTGAGCACGGAGTAAACGGAGGATCGACGTGAACGTCACCAACACTGTCCTATCGGATCGGCTACGCCGGATCGCGCTGTTCGTGGTGGTGGGGCTGATCGCAGTGGGCTTTCTCATTCTCGGCGAGAGCACTGCGGTGAGGGTCCTTGGCGCACTTGTCGCCGTGATGCTCGGTGTGGTTCTCAAGGCCATCTCGGAGTTGGGCGTCGAGCTCAGACGCGGGACCACCGCCATCCGGCGGCTGGAGGAGGCCCGGGCCCGATCCGACAGAGACCGGGAGGTGGCAGCGCGGGACGCCGAGGTGCGAATGGATCGCGTGGAGGCATCGGTTTCTCGAGCTGCTCGTCAGGCGTCCCAGGTTCAGGACGAGGTCAACCGCCAGTTCGCCGCGTTCAGTGAGGAGACCCGGCGGGCTCTCCAAGGCCTATCCGACAGGATCGACGAGGGCGCTGGCGTGGGCCGTCGGGGCGGTCGGGTCCACGACGAGGCGGAAGGGGGCCCACTCCGTGAATTGGGGCTGAGCGACTCGTTTCAGGGGATCGCATCTGACATCGATTCCGAGCCCGGCTAGGGACGACCCTCAGGACTCGGAGTTGAAGGAGCCGGGCTTTGGAGGCTCCATTTCGGCGAAGGGCTGCCGTTGCCAGATGGCGATCCCCGGCGTGTACCAGCTGCAGAACGGCAGATTCACCAGATTGCCCCCATGGAGCTCCACGATGGTGCGCAGTGCCCCGTTCACCCTCGGGTCCTCGTCATGTTCGGCGATCAGTGCGGTGTTGTCGAAGATCACGACCCCATCCGGCCGCAGGCGATGGACGACCATTCCGAATTCCTTCACCACATGGTCGTGGAAGTGGTTGCCATCGAGGAATGCAATCGCCACCTCGTCGACATCGGCAACGACCTCCGGGAGTACCTTCAAGGCATCCCCGCAGTAGGCGGTGATCACACCGGAAACGCCTGCCAGGCGGAACCTCCGTTTCGCCTCTTCGTGGATGTCGGGGTCGAGCTCGATGGTGTGGAGCATCCCCTTGCGCCCCGAATCGACGATCGCCTGGCCGATGAGGATCGCGGTGGAACCAACATTGGTTCCGGTCTCGATGATCACATTCGGGCGGTCCGAGTCGAGGAGCATCAGGACCGTGTGGTACACCCAGCCCCACCCGGGGTGCCCCAGGCTGCGCCCGGATCGTGTGACCCAGTCCAACTCGTCGATCACTCCGTCGTCGAGAAAGGCGACGAAGCGGCTCGGGATGATCGATCGGTCGTATTTGGTGATTCGGTAGCGGTAGTCAGGCTCGCGCACGCAGGTCTCCGGATCCTTCGTCTCAGAACAGCTCGGTGTAATCGACTCTCTCGAAGAGCTCGAGGCGGCCTCCGACGGTGGCGTTGACGATGCGCCGACCATCAGCCTCGAAGATGCTCTTGGCCAGCGCGTAGTTGGCCAGAACCCTGTCCAGCTTCGGGTCTTTCCATACCTTGCCGGCACCGAAGTAGTCGGGGTGGAAGTGATTGGGATCGGGACCAACGGACGTGATGACGTCACCTTCCCTATGGGCCTCCGGTGGCACGGTGTAGGAGAAGTCCATCCCGATGAGAACCACTTCCTCGAACCCGAGGTGATAAGCGATCTGCAGATTGATGATCGTCACCGACTGTCCGCTGTAGATCCGTTGTGCGGGGTTGAACGAGAACCTGGGGATGCAGTAGTCGGGGGACAAAGGCTCATAGAACCCGCGATTCATCATGAAGTAGGTCACGTTCTCGTGCTCGCCGACCATGTCCCGGTAGATCGAGGGAAAGAACTTGTGCCCGGCCTGATATGCGACGACCGCTTCGAGGTTGTCTCGCATCACCGCTGTGTCCTCCACCACGTAATAGGTGGGGTCGAATCCCATCTTCGACTCCGCATAGAAGATGGCGTTGACCGCGATGGTGTTCTCGCTCTTGAGGCGAGTCAGATCGAGCTCGTTCAGGGAAGGCCCGTTTCCGATGATGACGGCTCGCTCTCCACGGTGGCGGCCCTGGAACCCCGCCATGGCCCTCGCATCGAAGGTGGTCCTTGGAGCCTCCTCGACGTGCCAGGTCGCCGCAGGATCGACATCCCTTCCGTCCGATGTCGGCTGGAGGCCGACCACCGATCGGGCGATGGTCACTGGAGTGGCTCGACCATTGAGTTCGATGGGGTTGCGGTGCGCATCCTCGATCGCCATGACATCGACGTTCGGTTGCGGGACCTCTATCACCCGGCCTCCTGCCTGGGCGACGGCAGTGGCTACCCGATCGACAACGGCCGTCCGGACTTGCCCCACAACGGCAGCCCGGCACGATCCGCCCATGAGCGACCACCTGTTCAGGGACCATCTCGGGAGGGCGTCCCCGAGCTCCGGGGCCACGCCCTGAGAGCCGCCCTCGCGTTCGATCATGAGCACCGCCATGTCGCCCTGGGCGAACCCCGCGGCCTCGGCCGCCTGGATCTGCGCTCCTAGCTGGCCGGCATGCTGTGGGATCAGCAATGCCCCGGTCGACACCGGGTCGACGGGGGATATCGGCTCTGGCTCGTATCCGGCGAGCGCCGAGTCGATGAGTGCTTGCAGTCGATCACGGATCGGCCGGGACAGGGTCGAGATCGCATCCAGCTCGCTAGGCCCGAGTGCGAGGGCCCGTTGCATCCCCCGACTCGTGAGATCCCCGAGGTCGAGATGCCGCTTCAAGAGTGCAGGCGGCACCGAGGAGATCGTGGTCAAGGCTCGGGTGGCGGCTGCTTCGTCCCCAGCGACCAGGGCCATCGCCGCAAATCGGACTGCTCGATCCGCGAGACGCAACGCCGCTTGGTATTCCGCGATGGGCCTGGTCAGGGGGGTCGGAGATGGCGCAGTCAGGATTCGCGGGTCGGCCGGCTGGTGCGCCGCGTGGATCAGCCTCGATGCCTCGAGAACGTGCCCGTCCGCCATCGATCTCACCATCGAATGTCGTTTCTGGCGATAGACCGCAGTCCGGAACTTGGATGGAACGAAAACGTAGCCATTGCGCATCGCCCGGTACCACAGATCCCAGTCCTCGGCTCCGAGGCGCATCGACTCGTCGAACCCGCCAAGACTGCGGAGCTTCTCGGTGATGAGCAGTGGGGCGTGTGCATTGAAAGGGCACTCCGAGTCGGCGGTCACCAGGTCGACCACACGATCCGCGTCGAATTCCATCCGGGCCGGGTAATCCTCGAGGACCGCCTCCTCGTGGCCGATCGTCACGCCGCAGAACGCTCCGATCACATGGGGATCGGGCTCGGCGTTAACCAGGGTGGCGACACGGTCCATCAGGCTGTCCCGCATCAAGAGGTCGTCAGAGTCGAGGAATGTGATGTAACGGCCCCGGGCCGCCCTCAGCCCCGTGTTGCGTGAGGCGCTCAGGCCACCGTTCTGCTGGTGTCGGAGCACCCGAAACCGCTCGTCGGTCTTGGCGATGGACCAGATCTCCCTGAGCGAGCCATCAGTCGAGGCATCGTCGACGACGATGCACTCCCAGTTGGCGAACGTCTGGACGGCGACCGACCGAAGGGTGCTGACGACGAACTGCTCTTCGTTGTGGCAGGGGACCACCACCGTTACCCACGGCCTGCCGTTCGACGTTCCTTCGCCGGCGCCGATGCCGGCTTCGTCCAACTGGCGGATCGAGGTCTCCAACATGTCGACCGCGCTGGTCATTCGCATCGCGATGCGTGCGTCGGCGTCTCCCGGGCGGACCCTCGCCGCCACGGCAACCGGCTGGCGCCTCAGGTCGCGTTCGGTTCGTCCGACCCTGGCCACTAGATCGCTGAACCGGCTACTGAGGATCAGGAGTAGAGACCCGAAGCCGAGGATCGCCAGCGCCCCCAGAATCACGGACCATGGCGAGGAAGTGAACACCGCGGCCAAGCCGGCGGTCGTCGCCAGCATGAGTAGCAGCCCACGCCTCGACCTGAGCGACGCGGTGAGGGTCCTCATCCGGACACGGAGGGAAAGTGGATGATTTTGATAGCCTCTAGCAGGCTCATTCGTGCGCGACCCTAGCCGGGACGTGGGAGTCTCCAAGGGCACCTATCCTCGACCGATTCGCTGAGTTGGCCGGTCAGCGGCACACCGACCCGGCGCCCCTGAGACTCAAGGAGGTCGATTTGGCCAAGACACCCGGAGAGGTGGGCAAGGACTTCGACGAGTACGCCCGTCGCTGGCAATCGGCGGGCTACCGGATGGAAAGGTCCTGGGATGGCTCGGAGATGACCCGCTCGGACTCCGAGGTGCGCTTCCCCGGCGATGAATGGGGGGAGATCACCGACCTGATGCGCCTCTACGGGCCTCTCTTCGCCAGGCTCCTCCCGGGCGCAGAGCCGATCAACGTCCTCGAGATCGGGGCCGGTGGCGGGCGATCCACCCAGGCCGTCCTCGAGGTGCTGGGGGACAGGGTCGGCGAATACCACGTGGTCGATGTCTCCGAGGTTTTCGTCTCCGTGCTCAGCGAGCGAATCGACCGCCCTATCGAGGTCCACGTGATCGACAAGGTGCGGCTCGATGAGGTGCCTACGAACAAGTTCCAACTCTGCCTGGCCCAATCGTCCTGGTCGCACATCAGCATGTACGACCAGTACCTGTATTTGCGCGACCTGCGCCGGGTGCTCACGTATGACTGCCCGTTCGTGGTCAACGGGCAATTCCTCCTGGGTGTGGCCAACGATTGGACCTGGGACCGCTTCCGCCGGCGGGTCTACCAGCTAGAGCACGACACGGAGGGCGTGTTCCACGAGTTCACCGGAGTTGGGGTCTTGGTGGAGTCGTTGCTCCGCCTGGAATGGAACATCGAGGTGGTGCACGGGTCAGGCTTCGTGGCGCGAAGGGGACAGGCGAACCCGGCTGCTTTCGTGCAGAACCTGGAGGGCCCGCTCACTTTCCCATATCTCCCGACCCTGCTCGATTTCGCAGAGGGTATGGAGGTCAGCGAGGTGTCGCTGGGCTAGGACGAAGACTGTTCCGGCCTCAATCACCGAGGGTGGAGAGGTCGATTCCCTCCCCAGCGAGGCGCCTGTCGAGGATCGGGGCGAGGTGCCGGCTCGCGGTCCCTGTGAAGTGCCCCCCGTCGTACCGCATCACGATGTTGTCGATGGTGAGCGGGCATGAGCCATTGGGGCATACGACATCTTCGAGGGAGATCGCAGCCACCGGCGGGAGATCGGCGGCGATCTTCTCGAAGATCTCGTTGTAGGGCTTCTCGCCACTCTCCGGGGTGACCAGCCGGGCGCAACCCGCCGAGTCCGCCCCTCCATTTTTCAGGCAGTCAACCGTTTTGCCAGGTGGCAGCACATCGAGGAACGCCAGCTGGGCGCCGCCAGAGGTGAGCAGATCTACCGTCTCCCGAAGAGCGGTTTCGGTCGCCTGGAGGTGCTCGGGCGTCCCTTTGAGCAGCAACTGGTCCCCTTCGACATGCTGGTTGGTCTCGTTCCACGATGTCGCTATCACCAGGTCAGGGTCGTATTCGTCGAGGACTTTCTGATATATCGAGGGCATTTCCTCGTAACACATGAAGTTGGACGGCTTGTGCAGCTCACCTTCGAGCCCGGTGGCTATGAGTCGGTGACTTATCGGGCAACCTCCCACTGCGGCCTGCACGTAGCGGAACCCATAGATGGCGGCCAGCTCCTTCAACGCAGGGTCGTAGGCCTGGGCCGTTGAGTCCCCGATGAGCACGACGGTCGGGGAGTCGGCTGTCAGGCCTTCGACCTTGACGCAGGGCTGGGGATTTTCGGGGCAGGCTTCGTAGGACGGGTCGGCGAGGGCCGCGGCCGCGAGGTTGGTCTCGTCCGGGGTCAGGACGGCGTAGGAGATGAAGCCGGCAGCAAAGAGAGTTGCGATTCCGATGCAGATGGTTCCCATGGGCTTGAGCTTCCCCAGCCAGATCTGGCGTTCCCGGATCGGGTTCTCGACGATCCAAAAGCTCGCGATCGCGAGGGCGAGTGTCAGGCCGAACTGCGCCAGGTTCACCGCCCGCCGCCCCCAGAACCCTACACCCTCGGGCATCGCCAGCCAGAGGATGATTGGCCAATGCCAGAGGTAGAAACCGTAGGAGACGCGGCCCAATTGGCGTAGCGGGTTCCAGCCAAGGCCGAGTGACAACGACCCGCTAGGACGGCTCTCGAGCGCCAGGATCAGAACCGCGGTGAGCAGCGCGACCACGAGGCTGCCGCCCTTGTAATAGGCCGTCGAGTCTCCGGCGAAGAAGACAGCCGCCGCCACCAGTGAGAGGAGCGCCAGGGCGCCGACCACCGAGACCGCCCGTCCGCTGCGCTCTCGTATCCGCTTGGCAATCGGGCCCCCGATCACGAAGGCGAGCAAGGCGCCGATCAATGGTTGATGAACTCTGGTGTCAGTCCCGTAGTAGGCACGAACGATGAATTCGGGTGTGTAACTGAGGGCCATGGCCAGCGCAGATGCGAGGGCCATCAGGGACACGGCGAGGGTTGACCAGGCTCGCCTGGACTTGCCGATCGCAATCACCGGTATCAACAGGACGGGCCACAGCACGTAGAACTGCTCCTCGATGCTCAGGGACCAGGCATGCCGAAGGGGTGAGACGCTTGTCCCCTCCTGGAAGTACTGGTCGGCCTGTGAGATCAGGTTCCAGTTCTCGACATAGAAGAGGGTGGCTACGGCGTCACGAAGTCGACTTCCCAGCTCGAGAAGATCCCCGTAGATGGCCTCGCGGGCGACAACGACGAGGACCACGACTATCACCGCCGGCATCAGGCGCCTCATCCGGCGGGCATAGAAGCCGGGGAGGTCGATCCGGCCGGTCCTCTCCTTCTGGACGATCAGGATTCGCGTGATCAGATAGCCGGACAACACGAAGAAGATGTCGACGCCTATGAACCCACCGGGGAGCCCGGCCCGGGCCGCGTGGAACACAAAGACGAGGAGCACCGCAATCCCCCGGAGCCCGTCCAGATATGGGCGGTAATCGAGGGAGCGATCTCTCATCTCGCGGGAGGTCTCGGTTCGAGTTGCCATCGGCGTCGTAGAGCTCGGGTGAGGCGCGGTCGGTGGATTCGCCGGCATGAATCTATCGAGCGGGCGCGGATACCGGCTGTCGGTTCGAGTTGTGGGAGGTCAGCGCAGTGCCAGGAGGACCGACTTCTCCCCGCTGTCTCCGATGTGCAATGGTCCTAGGATTCCTGGCACGCGGCCCTCAGAGACGGTCTGCATCAGTCTGGGGCTACTCTCGAATTGAAGCAATCGTTTGGCGTATCAACAGTGAAGAAAGCCCTGATCACAGGCATCACAGGCCAGGATGGATCCCACCTCGCGGACTTGCTCGTTGGTCGAGGCTATGAGATCCACGGGATCATAAGGCGCGCTTCCACGTTCAACACCCGGCGAATCGATCATCTTTATCGCGATCCCCACGATCCCGAATCGAGGATGCACCTTCACTACGGAGACCTGACCGACGGGTCTCAGATCGCCCGCGTGATACGGACTGTTCAACCCGATGAGATCTACAACCTGGGTGCCCAATCGCATGTGGCCGTCTCCTTTCATCAGCCGGAGTACACCGGCGACGTCGACGCTCTGGGTGTGGTCCGGTTGTTGGAGGCAATCCGCGACGCCGACCTCGGGGTGCGTCTCTATCAGGCCGGCACCTCAGAGATGTTTGGCAATTCACCGCCTCGCCAGGACGAGTCGACCGAGTTTCGACCCCGGTCTCCTTATGCCGCGGCCAAGGTGCACGCCCATTGGTTGGTCGCCAATTATCGGGAGGCTTATGGGCTGTATGCAGTGAACGGGATCATGTTCAACCACGAGGGGGAACGCCGAGGAGAGACTTTTGTAAGCCGCAAGATCACCCGGGCGGTGGCAGCAATCCTCGCCGGCAATCAGGAGCTTCTCTATCTGGGGAATCTCGACGCCGTCCGCGACTGGGGCTATGCGAAGGACTATGTCGGTGCGATGTGGCTGATGCTGCAACAGGACGAGCCAGACGACTACGTAATCGGGACCGGCGAGGCTCACACAGTCCGTGAGTTCTGTGAGCGGGCTTTCTCGATGGTGGGCCTCGATTGGGAGGCCTTCACGAGGGTCGATCCGTCCTACCTGCGGCCAACGGAGGTCGAGTTTCTCCAGGCCAACCCTTCCAAGGCTGCAGAGAGGCTCGGATGGAAGCCTGAAACAAGCTTCGACGAGCTGGTGACTCTGATGGTCACTCATGACCTCGCAGAGGTAGGGCTCGACCTGGAGACCGCACAGGAGCTATCGGCAGCGCGATTCACCTCAGGTCGGGCTGGGTGAGCTGTGACTCGAGACGTCTTTGAAGGAAAGCGGGTCTGGGTAGCCGGTCATCGCGGGATGGTGGGTAGCGCCCTCGTTCGAAGACTGGCTTCGGAACCTGTCGGTGACCTAATTGTGGCGACCTCCGACGAGGTGGACCTTCGCGACCAGAGCAAGACCGAACAGTTCGTCCAAGCGACGCGGCCTGAAGTGGCACTGATCGCCGCGGCCAAGGTCGGCGGGATCCACGCCAATCGCATGGCCCAAGCCGACTTCCTCTACGACAACTTGATGATTGCTGCCAACTGCCTGAATGCTTGTCGATTGGTCGCTGTTGACAAGATCGTGATCCTTGGCTCGTCTTGCATCTACCCCCGCGATTCGGCGCAACCAATTCGAGAGGACTTTTTGCTCACGGGACCCTTGGAGGAGACCAACGAGGGCTATGCAATCGCCAAAATCGCCGCATTGGAACTGGGAAAGATGATGCGTCGCCAATTCGGAATTGATGTGGTGTCACTGATGCCGACCAATCTCTATGGCCCCGGTGACAACTACGACTTGGAGTCCTCCCACGTGGTGCCAGCGCTGATCCGGAAGACCCACGACGCACGGATGAACGGACTCCAATCCATTGAAATCTGGGGCTCGGGCAGGCCGCGCCGGGAGTTTCTCCATGTAGACGATCTTGCGGACGCGACGGTTTTCGTCACCAGGTCCTACAGCGGCGAGGGGCACCTCAATGTCGGAACCGGCGAGGACGTTTCGATAATCGAGTTGGCGGAGCTCATCGGCAAAGTGGTCGGTTGGGATGGTGACTACGTTCTAAACCCGGACATGCCTGATGGCCCTCCGCGCAAGCTGCTGGATGTTTCGCGCCTCAGCGACCTTGGATGGCAATCCAGCATTCTCCTCGAGGAGGGGATCGAGATGACCTATCAGACCTTCCTCCGCGAACGTGCCGCCGCTGATGGCTAGCGCAGTGCCAGGAGGACCGACTTCTCCCCGCTGTCGTACATATGAAAGGGCGCTTCTGTGGCGGGCGGTACCGAGATCACCCGCTCGAATCCGGCGGTGAGAAGCATCTCTGCCAGGGCCTGCCGGTCGGGACGCATTTCCGTGAAGTACCTCACATTCCCGGATCTCAAGGTGACCTGATCCCGGTGCAGATAGACCACACCATGGTCCCGGAATCGCCGATTCTCGGGAAAGGACGGGGTGTCGGACTCGATCACCGCTGCGATCTCCGTGATCTCGAACACATTTCGAAGAAAGAGCAACGGGTTTTCCAGGTGATAGACGATGCCCAGCGCCATGGCCACGTCGTAGCTGCGCCCGATGGTGGCAGACCAGGACACAGTCTCGAGATCGATCAGGGCAACCCGACCCGGGTTGATCCCTTTCAGGCGACGGACCTGCCAGATCCGCCGCAGATTCCCCTCATTGAGGTCGACCGAATCGATGTCTCGTGCTCCGCGCTCATAGAGGTAGTTCGTGACGTAGCCCTCGGCAGCCGCGATGTCGATGATGCTGGTCGTGGCATATTCGAGGCTGGCCATGGACATGGCGATGTCGACCTGTTCGAGCAGGGCATCGACACGTTGCGAATAGGCGTCGTAGAGATCTGACGATGTCCTCAGTGTCTCGATGCCATGGTGATGTCGCCACCTCGGCTCCTCGATCATCCCGGCGAGCAGCTGGTCGGGGTCTTCGTCCTGGAAGGGATTTGTGGTCTGCCAGGCGATTGGCTCCGGCTCGCCGACAAACTCGATCAAGGGCCGTGAGGTGTACTTGGCTCCGAACACATGCTCCCGGGTCCAGGTGGCCATGGGTGAAACCTATCTGCCGGGGCGATCGGATCGGGTCAACGCCGCATCATGTCCGCGACGACTCCGGTGAGTGACTCTTCCCAGTGGGGCATTGCCCGGAGGCCGAGCTGCTCGACTCGCTCCGAGCCGAGCACGGTGTACCGCGGCCGCGGTGCCTCTCCCGGGTGGTCGGCCGAGGCGCACGGTCGGAGCACCGAGGGATCGAGCCCGGCAGCCCCGAAGCCCGCCACCGCCAATTGGTACCAGGTCGTCGCACCCTGATTGGCCAGATGCAGAATCCCGGTTGCTGTGGCCTCGATGGCATCCAGCGTGGCGGAGGCGAGATCGGAGGCAATCGTCGGGCTCCCGTGCTGGTCGTTCACCACATCCACTGGCGCCTGGCCGGCTTTCTGGAGAATCCTGGAGAGGAAGTTGGGGTGGGTAGCGGAGATCACCCATGAGGTGCGGATCACCAAGGAGTTGGGGTTGGCTTGCAAAGCAAGCTGCTCTCCGTGCAGCTTGCTTCGGCCGTAAACGTTGATCGGCGCCGGACTCGCCGATTCGAGGTAGGGCTGGGCGGCCGTCCCGTCGAACACGTAGTCGGTCGAATAGGTGACAAATCGGGTGCCGGCCTCCGCCGCAGCGGAGGCAAGCATGCCGACTGCCGACCCGTTGACCGCGTCGGCGATCCGGGCCTCGCTCTCGGCGCGGTCGACTGCGGTGTAGGCGGCGCAGTTGACGAGGATGTCGGCCCGGCTGGCATGGATCAGGTCCCGCGTCGAGTCGGGATCGGCCCGGGTCAGGTCGAACTGCTCCCGTGTGGGTGCGGTTAGGTTCTCGAAGCGGCGGGCGAGCGCGGTTCCCACCTGACCGGAGCCGCCGATCAGTAACACGGTGCGCGTCATTGGGCCTCGAGCAGCCGTTCCAGGTAGTGGCTGTAGGACGATTCGGGCATGTGTTCGACGATGGCACCGAGCCGTTGTTCGTCCAGGAAGCCGGAGCGGAGTGCCACCTCTTCCAGACATGCGATCTTTATCGACTGACGGTGCTCGACCGTTGCAACGAAGTTGGCGGCGTCGAGCATGCTGTCATGGGTCCCGCTGTCCAGCCATGCCACCCCACGGTCCAAGAGGTTGACGCGGAGCCGCCCCCGGTCGAGGTAAACCCGATTGAGGTCTGTGATCTCCATCTCCCCACGAGAGGACGGCCTGAGACTCCGGGCGATCTCGACCACCGCTTCGTCGTAGACATAGAGCCCGGGGACCGCGTACCGCGACCGCGGGCGTGAGGGCTTCTCCTCGAGCCCTACGACCGACCCGGAGTCGTCCACCTCCACCACCCCGTAGCGCTGGGGATCACGGACCGGATAGCCGAAGATCTCGGCCCCGGTCTCGTGTTTCCCGACGATCAACTCCAGGCCGATATCGCCGTAGAAGATGTTGTCGCCGAGGATCAGAGTGACCGGCGCGTCGGCGATGAACTCCTCGGCGATCAAGAAAGCCTCCGCGATGCCACGGGGCTGGGGCTGAGTGGCATAACCGAGCTCGATCCCGAACCGATCGCCTTGTCCCAGGAGCTCCTGGAATCTGGAGAGGTCGCTCGGGGTGGTGATGATGAGGATGTTGCGTATTCCGGCCTCCATCAGGGTGGCCAGGGGGTAGTAGATCATCGGCTTGTCGTATACCGGTTGCAGCTGCTTGGAGGCGACCCGGGTGATCGGATCGAGCCGGGTGCCGGAGCCACCGGCAAGGACGATCCCCTTCACGAGACTCGCCCCTTGAGCGGCCGCCACCAGTCTTCCCGGGCCCGATACCAGTCGACGGTTGACTCCAGGTGCTCGTCGAAGGAATGAGTCGGGCGCCATCCCAGGTCACGCAGTCGCGACGAGTCCACGGCATACCGGAAGTCATGGCCCGGTCGGTCTTCGACAACCTCGATCCAGCTCTCATCCATTCCCAGGATCTCGAGGATCCGCCTGGTCACCTCGATGTTGGACAACTGGGCATCGGCACCGATGTTGTAGATCTCACCCGGGCTCCCGGTGTCCACGAGGAGGTGGAGCGCTGCGCAGTGGTCTTCGACGAAGAGCCAGTCGCGCTCGTTCTCGCCCGCGCCATAGAGCGGGACCCGGTCCCCGTCGAGGAGGTTGGTCACAAAGAGCGGGATCAGCTTCTCAGGGTGCTGGTAGGGCCCATAGTTGTTGGTGCATCTGGTCACGATCACCGGGCAGCCGAAGGTCGATGCGTAGGCCAGAGCCAACAGGTCCGAGCCGGCCTTGGACGCCGAGTACGGAGATGAGGGGTGGAGTCGTTCCTCTTCCGACGCTGCCTTGCCGACGATCGAGCCATAGACCTCGTCGGTCGAGACGTGGATGAATCGCTTCAGGTGGTGGCGACGGGCGGCCTCGAGGAGGGCGCCGGTGCCGACCACATTGGTGTCGAGGAACACTGCTGGAGCCTCGATCGAGCGGTCGACATGGCTTTCGGCGGCGAAATGCACCACCACGTCGTGGTCGATCATGAGCTTCTCCACGAGGTCTGCATCGCGTATATCGCCATGAACCAGTGTGTGCCCGGGCAGACGATCCAACTCGTCCGCGGTTGCCTTGACGCCGGCGTAGGTGAGCGAGTCAAGGTTGGTCACTGTCGCCTCCGGCTCCCGTTGCAACAAGTAGCGGATGAAGTTGGAGCCGACGAATCCCGCACCGCCGGTGACCAGGTAGCGACGTCCCATCCTCGCGACGCCTATTGGAACAGCTCGGCGTGCTGCAGGGAGTCGGCGGCGGAATCCTTCACCGAAAGGATGGGCGGGCCCTCGAGGGGCCAGGCTATGCCGAGATCCGGGTCGTCCCAGCGCAGGGAGCGCTCGGAATGCTGTGAGTAGCCGCCGGTGACCTTGTATTGGACCTCGGCCCAGTCAGAGGTCGTCAGAAAGCCATGGGCGAAGCCGGGCGGCACCCATACCTGTCGCCGGTTCTCAGCTGACAGCACCGTCCCGAACCAGTCCCGGAAGGTGGGTGAGGACCTTCTCAGGTCGACGGCTACGTCGAACACTGTGCCGGCTGTGACCCGCACCAGCTTTCCGTGGGCATTGGGTGGGACCTGGTAGTGCAGGCCCCGGAGCACGCCGCGCTTGGAGCCCGAATGGCCATCACGAACGAAGTCGACGTCGACTCCGGTTACGGATATGAACTCGTCCCGACTCCAGCTCTCGAAGAAGAATCCCCTGTCGTCCTGATGGGCCGATGGCTCGAGCATGAGAACGCCATCTAGCGACGTGGCAAGGGCATCCATGGCGGCGGAGGGTACAGCCGGGGCCCGGCAGGGCAGTGCGCCGTAGGCCCCCTACGGTGAAGGTCGGGGCATCTTCCCCTGGGTACTGTCTCCTGGCAGTGAGCGGTGACGTGCGAGGCGCAGTCGTAAGGGTGGCAGTGCTCGGGGCCGGGTTGCAGGGGACATGTGTCGCGTTGGATTTGGCTGCCGGCGGCGCTCACGTCGATCTCTACGACCGCAATCCCACCTCGATGTTGGGGGCATCGCTACACAACGAGGGGAAGGTGCACCTCGGCTATGTGTATGCCAACGATCGGACCTTGCGCACCGCGGAGACGATGGTCGAAGGGGCATTGACTTTCGCTCCGTTGCTGGAGCGGTGGCTGGAGACCCCGATGTCCTGCTTTCCGGTGTCGACCGCTTTCAACTACGCGGTGCACCGTGACAGCTTGCTCTCGGTCGACGAAGTCGAGACCCACCTGAAGCGAGCCCACGACGTGGCGTCGGAGCGGATCAGGGGCGGCGAGTACTTCGGGGTCGACCTGGACGCCGCACCCCAGAGGCTCTCGCCACTCGAGCTCGAAGGCGACTATGACCCGGGGGTGGTCGATGCGGTATATCGCACCCCCGAGATCGGGATCGACCCGGTGGCCCTGGCCGAAATGGTGAGGGCCCGGGTCGAAGCTGACCCCCAAGTCAAACCCCTCTTCGACACCGAGGTGGTGGCGGTACGGACGAGCGACCAGGGGTTGGCGGTGGAGAGCGTGAAACATGGGGAAAGGGCGAGCATCGAATACGACCACGTGGTCAACGCCCTGTGGGGAGGTCGATTGGGCATCGACGCCACGATGGGGATCTTGCCAGAGCGCCCATGGCTGTATCGGGTGAAGCACTACCTCGTGATGAGCTCACCGGGGGCGCACTTCCCTTCGACGACGATCGTTCTCGGGCCCTTTGGCGACATCCTGGACTATGGCAACGGGACGACCTACCTGTCCTGGTACCCGAGTGGCCTCCAGGGGAGGTCCTCCGAGATCGAGGTCCCGGAATGGCTGGGCACCCTGCCACCCGACGCCGAAGGTCCGATCCAGCAGGGCATCATCGAGGGCCTGTCCACGATCGTCCCTCGACTTGGCGACCTGTCACCTGCAGCGCTGAGCCAGGCCGAGCTCCATGGAGGCCTGATTTTCGCGTGGGGATCCACAGACATCGACGACAGGGCGAGCGAGCTCCATCACCGTCACGCAATAGGGCCGAAGTCGGTTGGTCGATATCACAGCATCGACACCGGAAAGCTGACGACGGCTCCTCTTTACGCACGGATCGTGGGGGAGCGGATCCGGGCCATTCGATGACGGCTGTGGTGACGATCGGCGTTCCTGTCTACCGGGGAGAGAAACATCTCACACAGGCCCTGGAGTCGATACAGGCCCAGACATGTGACGACTGGCAGGTTGTGATCTCCATCGATGGGCCGGATCCAGTCTGTGAGCGCATCTGCAGCGGCTACGTCGGCGACCCGCGCTTCGTGGTCTCGATCAGACCTCAACGCCTGGGATGGGCTCGCAACATCGAGTGGCTTCAGCAGCAGGCCGATGGCGAGTTCTGGTACTACCACCAGCAGGACGACCTGGTCGATCCCACTTATCTGGATGTACTGATCGAGACTGCACGAGGCTCGCCCGACACAGCTGTGGTCTATGCCGACATCGAGACGTTTGGCACCCGCGAAACCACTTTCACCCAGCAATCTGTCATCGGGCGCCCGCTCGACCGTCAGCTGGCCCTCCTTGGCGGCCACTTTGCGGGAGTGGCGTTTCGCGGCCTGACACGGGTCGCAGCCCTGAGGGACACCGGTGGCGGGATCGTTCTCAATGATCGCGATGACTTCGCGGTGGACGTGGTGTGGATGGCGGTGATGGCCACTTGGGGTGATCTGATCCGGGTGCCCACCACGCTCTATCGAAAGCGATACCACGAGCACAATTCGCACGGCGACTGGTTGAGTTGGGACCGGCCCGCGCGCCGCGAAGCCTGGGTTGCCCATTGCCATGACATGCTGGAGGTCGCCACCCGAGTTCCGGCCGGCGATAAGGAGCGGTGGGACCTGTGGCAGGCAACGCTGATGCGATTGACCGCATCGACAGCCACGGCGTATCTCCCATGGGCAGAGCTGACGATCGAGGAGCGCACGGGAATGATCGATGGCCTCCTGGCCCGGACCAATCGCCTGGGTCGGGTCGACCTGGTGACTCTTCTCGGCTGCGAGATGGACGAGATCCGGAACCGATCAATCGAGCTTGCGGTGGGCGCAGCCTGACCGACCAGCCTCGATCACAACTCGACCAGATGTGGGGTGAGGAAACGCCCACCCCGAGCCCGATAATCGTGTTCGCGGGTGACTATCTCCTCCGCATGGTTCCAGGCGAGGAGGAGGAGCATGTCGGGGTCTTCATCCTCCAACGCCGAAGTGGGACGAATCAGTTGGTGGGTTCCCGGGATGTGAAGCCCTTGCTTGGCCGGTGTCGAATCCAGGACCACAGGCAACAGACTCGTGTCGATGTCGGAGTAGTTGAGCAGCACGGTCGCCTTGGCCGGGGCCCCATAGCCGACCACCTTGACCCCCGAGGCGTGGAGGTCGGCCAGACGGGCACGGAGGCCGGCGCTCAGCTCTTCGACCCGTGACGAGAAGGACGCGACCGCCGGGTGGCTACCCAGACCCGCGTCGACCTCGGTCGAGATCAACCCTTCGACTTTCGGTGAGTGCGCATCGCCATGCATCACGGTGCCCCGGATGCTGCCGCCATGTACCGGGACGAACTGGACCCGTTCGAGACGCAGGCCATTTCGCTGGAAGAGGTATGCCAGCGGGCGAATGGTGAAGTAGGACAGGTGCTCGTGATAGATGGTGTCGTACTCGGTCTTCTCCAACAGGTCAGCCAGGTACGGCACCTCGAACACGAAGGCTCCGTCGTCGGCGAGCAGGGCCCGAATGCCACGACAAACGTCATCGAGGTCGTCGATGTGCCCAAGCACATTGCAGCCGACGATGAGGTCGGCCCTCCCCGCGACCCTGACGATCTCGTGTGCCACGGCCTCGGTGAAGAACTCGGCGATGGTGGGGACGCCTCGGGCGGCTGCCATGACTGAAATGTTGCGTGAAGGGTCGACCCCGAGAATTCGAAGGCCATGGGCCTGCAAGGCGGCGAGAGCAGTGCCATCGTTGGAGCCGATCTCGACCACCAGTCCATTGGGATGGGCGAACTCCTCGGCGTTCTCGACCATCAGCCTCGAGAAATGCTCACTCATCCGCATCGAGCTCGAAGTGAAGAACAGGTATGAGCGAAACAGGGACTCGGCGGGCACGACATGGCCGAGTTGGGCCAGGCCGCATGTCCCACAGAGCCGCAACGACAGCGGGAACCGTGGCTCCGGGAAGTCGAGGTCATCCGGGCTGATGTAGGCGTTTGCCGGCGGCAGGTCGCCGAGTGAGATGATCTCCTCCAGGCGGGCGGAGCCGCACACCCGGCAGGTCGAGCGCTCCCATGAGCCGACCTCATCCTGCCCCGGCATGAGCGCCGGATAGTCCCGTCTGACCCAGTCAGCCAGGGCTTGAGCCGGTGATTCGCCCGGCTGGGCCGGATCGGTGCTCACTCCGATTTCCGGAGGTAGCCACCCCGATTCCAGGTGAGCAGCAGCTTATGTCGTGACAGGTCCGGCTCGAAATCGGGCCGCTCCTGGGTGAATCGTGCCACGGCCTCGGCTGGCCCTGGCCCGAACTCGGGGTATACGGGGTGGCCGTTGATGTTGGTGTCCTCGACTATGAGATACGAGCCGGGAGTCACTACGTCGGCCCAGAGCCGGAGCTCGGCCAGCACATGGCCCTCAGTGTGGTCGGAATCGAGAATGACCATCACAGTTCGATCGACCTGCATGTCGCCCACCACCCGATCGCGTACCGCTGGGTCAGCTGAGGACCCAATGACTTTGGTCAGCCTGGGATGAGACACCGCGCCCGCCCGATCGGTGATATCGATGGTGACCACCTCGCCGCTGCCCGAGAGGTCACAGAGGTCCGCCAGGTAAAGAGCGCTGCCCCCGTAGGCCGTCCCAGTCTCGATGATCAAGTCTGGATGCAACTCGTGAATGATCTCCTGGTAAATCCACAGGTCGAGAGGGCATTTCCAGGTGATTACGCCACGGTAGGTCAGGTTCCTCCACGTCGAATCGTCGGAGTAGTAGAGCCTGTGGAAGTTGTCGACGACGCCCTCCCGCAGAGCCGGCGAGGAATCGAGCTCCCCGGTGGAACGGTCCCACAGCCCGGAGAGAGACCGGGTGGTTGCCATGACCCGCCAGTCGTGGAGCCAACCCGTGTCACACCTCCCCGTCGTCGGAGATCAATTGGAGGCCCTCGAAGAATCGATCTGCATCGGCAACGACGTCGAGGCCGAGGCGCTCGTCGACGCCCGGGTCGATGATCCGGTTGCGGGCGACCCAATCCACGAGCGTCATGTCGGTCATCAGATGCTCCGGCATTTTGGCGACCGTCTCATAGCCAAAGGCACCGCTGTCGATCAGGCGCTGCATCGAGGCGGCAAGCGCGGTTCCGTAGTATCGCGACCGACGGGCCAGGCCGCCCTGCATGAACTCCTCCTCGGGTCGGCTCAACGCCTCAGCGTTCTTCTCTGCCTGGGTTGGAGTGCGATGTACCACCACAGCCGTGTTGCGGTAGAAAACAGGCTCGGGAGCGAACGCTTCGACCAGCACGCAGGTGCGGGCGTACATCGAGAGGTCGAGGTAGCGGGTGGAGTCGACGGCAACAAAGGGGGCACGGCGAAGCACGATCGGGCCGGCAAAGCCAAACGTCGACAGGAGCCCCTGCCTGCTCGATGCCGCCAACAGGGTGGGAAACACGTGGTGGCCATCGGGGGGCAGGTCGATAGGAATCGATCCGGCCACATCCGGGCTCGGATTCCCATCGAGCCGCATTCGATCCTTGGAGTAGAGCAAGACGGGCGCCTGATTGGCCCGGATGTCGTCGAGAACCGTGCGGAGCGCTCCCGCGACCATGCGGTCGTCATTACCGATCAGCCACATGAACTCGCCCCGACACGGCTCGCCGGCAGCGAGCACATTCCGTTCCAGTCCGATGTTCGATTGCTGGACGCGGAGTGAAGCGAACCCGTGGCTCTCGACGAATCCCAGGGCCGTCTCCACCGTGTCTGGATCCGAGGAGGCGTCGTCGGTGATGCACAGCTCGACCACGCCAGGCGGGCAACTCTGCACCTCGCGAGCGATGCTGTCCAGCAATTCGGCAAGCGCCGCGGGACGGTTGTACGAAGGAATGGCGATGCTGAGCAATGGTGAGCTGACATCGTTATGGGCGGCGGCCAGGAGACGGGGGCTCTCCAGTAGGGCCCGGCGACTCCGATCTGCCAGCTTGTCGGCAATCGCCCGCGTGGCCGTCAACCCCATACGTGTCACCTCATGGGCGCCGGTGACGTTCTCGACCTGGGAGCGCACCTCTGCCACCGCTTGTGATTGCGCCTCGCTGTAGGCGCTGTGGGCTCGCTCGATCTCGGCGACCCGCGCCTCGAATCGCTTCTCGAGTGAGGTGGCTTCGGCACGGAGACGATCGAGAGCCTCGTCTTGGGTGGCATCGGCTCGGCGCAGCTCCTCATCCATGGATCTGAGGCTTTCGACGTCGGTGAAGGCCGTGGCAACCGCGCGCTCAGTTTGGATCGACGAGGCCTTCAGGGACGAGGTGGCAGTCCGAAGCTCGAGCAGACTCTTGGCCAGCACCAGGTTTCCGACGCCAGCGATGATCGCTCCCGCAAGGCCTAAAGACGGGATCCCGGCCGCCAGGCCGACAGCGATCAGTGCCCAACCGACGACGATGGACGCAAGCACTGCGACTCGCGACCAGCGGGTGGCGACAGCCCTGTCCGCCTTCATCCCGGCCGGTGGCTCCCGACGATGCGCATGAGCGCCTCGGCGGAACGCTGTTCGCTCGTGCTCGCCGGGTTCATCGAGACGTAGTGTTTGAAGAACTCTTCGGCGCGAAGCCGGTGATCCATGCCGGGATCCAATGCCCTCAGAGCATCGGCCAGCTCGTCACCAGAGCTGGTCATCTGGAAGGCACCCATTGGATCGGCGAAGGTACCGACCTTTTCGCCATGCGGGTTGTGGTAGATGAAGGGCACCCCGCAGGCCATGGCCTCCAGAGGCATCGTGCTGAACCGGCTCACCAGCACCGATGCGTGAGGGAGGAGCCGTGAGGCCGAGATCGTTGTCACCCGCTCCGAGTCGATCTGGGCCCTCTCCGCAGGATGCGTGGAGATCACATAGGGCAAACCCACCTGCTCGCAACCCTTGATCGCGGTGTCGAGCCAGAGCCGTCTGTCCCGCGACCCCACCCCGTATACGAAGTTCAAGTTGATGAGTGCCATCGGCTCACCCACTACGACCGGGGGAGCCCACCAGAGGCGCTCCAGCCGCGTGCTGCCCACGGTTGCAGTCATCTCACCTTCCAGCGCCTCGGCATCGAACTCTCCCTGGCACAGGACGAGGTCGAGGTTGCGATATGGGCGCCTCTCTTCCGGCGTGTCTGCATCCCAGAAGTCCTGGGCGCCCTCGACCTTCCCAATCACCGGGATTCCGAGGCCCCGACAACGCTCGACGAAGGGGCCCAGGCTGCCGGTGTCCTTCATCACGAACACGGCGGCGACCTGGGCGGCAATTTCATCCGGCTCCGGGATCGTGTGCACCTCGAGACCGGGATAGCTGGAGAGCGCCGGCCAAGTCCTTGCCCATGGCGAAGGGCCGATAGCGATCCGGGTTGGGATATCCCTGCGATTCAACTCGGCGGCCAACGGCACCACCTCGGCGAGGTGGTAGTCGGCGGACGGGACCAAAAGGACCGGCCTGGCCAAAGGCGAGGACCAGGGGAGGGTGGTCGGGCTCCATGGCCGGCGGGTCTCATCCGCCAGCACCCGGTCGATGATGTCGGGTTGGGAGGTCCCTGCGATCTCAGGTTCCCTCGACCGGGATCGGAGCAAGAAGACGATGCCGAGAAAGGCGATGACTGCCACCAGGGCCCCGCGCAGAAGCGGATCGATGTCTTCCCACGACCATGCCAACACCCCCGCTCCGATTGCGACGACGGCGGCGATCGCGATGCGGTCTCTGTTCGGTGATGCCATGGTGAGGGGCGAGACGGTACTTGCGGGCGAAGGGGGCGGTCATGTTTAGAAGGTCAAGTGTGCCGGGTAGGGGGCCGATACGGATGGTCTGTTGCTGAGTCAGGTCAAGCGGGAGAGTCAGTGCGGAGGGTGACCGCGCTGGTCACGACGCTCTTGGTCGTCGTTGGCTTTGCCCTGCCCGCAGCGGCCGCTTTCGACCCGCTCCAGATCGACTTTCCACTCGATGGACCCCATCGAGTCACCGATAGTTTCGGCGATTGTCGGGGCGCCAATTGCTCCCGAGCCCATGAGGGCGTCGACATCATGTCTCTCGGGGGGAAGGGGATTCCTGTGGTCGCCGCTGCCGACGGAGTCGTCGACTGGGTGCCGACCCAGTGCTGCGGCCTCGGCATCGATCATGGCGACGGCTGGCAGACCCGGTACATCCACCTCAACAACGACACACAGAATCCTGATGGGTCATACAGCGACGATGGCAAGGGGTGGGGCATCGCCCCGGGGATCGTCGACGGAACGTTGGTCACCAGGGGCCAGGTGATCGGCTGGTCCGGTGACTCGGGAAATGCCGAGGGCACCTCGCCACATCTCCATTTCGAGATCAGGAGGGACGGCACCGCGATCGACCCCTATCCCTACCTGCTCAAGGCTGCCGGAGCCTGGCAGGGCTACTTCATCGATGACGACGGCTCGGTCCACCAGAACAACATCGACAAGATCTATGTCGCCAAGATCACTCTGGGCTGCAACCCGCCGGTGAACACCATGTTCTGCCCGCAGCGCAACATCACCCGGGGAGAGATGGCGGCTTTCATCGCCAGGGCGCTGCACCTGACCGAGATGACCGGCATTCCGGCTTATGACGATGTCGACGGACACTTGTTCGAGATCGCAATCGACAAGATCCAAGCCGCCGGAATCGGGTTCGGCTGCGACGCAGACAGCTTCTGCCCCGATCGCCCGCTGGAACGTGACGAGATGGCGGAGCTCCTGGTTCGGGCCTTCGACTACCAGAACGGGCCGGGAACGGACTTCTTCACCGACGACGAAGGCAATCAGTTCGAAGAATCGATCAACAAGCTCGCCAGCGCCGGGATCACTGTCGGCTGCAACCCACCGACCAACGACCATTTCTGCCCCGATCGACAATTGTCCCGGGCGGAGATGGCGACCTTCTTCGTCAGGTCGCTCGGGCTCTAGACGACATCGTCGTCTCCCCTCTCCCCGTCTACCCCGGAGAAGTCCACCACGTCGTAGTAGTCGCCGATCAACTCGAGCCGGCGCGCCCTGTAGTCGTCGCTTGACCCTGGCAAGAGGTGCTCGATCGGAGCTCCCAGGTCGAGGTCTGCCCTGGTCAATTCGGTCGTGACCGCCAATGGGATGGGGCCTTCACCTTCGGCGACAACGGGTGACGATACGAGATGGACCGTCGTTCGCTGTCCACGCGGTGTTGGCTCCCGGCCCAGCATCCTCTTCAAAGAGTCGGTCCGCTCCTCGCCGAGTGCCACCTTGACCGAGTCTTTGGCTCTCTGCACCGTGTCGGCGATGGCGACCGAGGGCTTGCGCCGGCGAGTGTCGAAGCCGGTGGCCAGTTGGACCGCGGCACTTGCGGTCTGGCTCGCGCCAACGACTTTCTCCCGAGACGCGGCTGCCGCGCCCGCGATCTCGGCGCGGGCGCCCTGGTTGAGAAGCTGTTTGAGAGCCGTGATCATCTCGGACGGCCGATCGTCGGCGGCGTGCAGCCCGAGGCCCAGCGCTGAAAGCCGGCGTGACCTGGCTACCTGGTCGTCGGTCCTGGTGGAAGTATTGGCAACGAACAGTGACGGCACTCCCGCGGGGACCAACTCGTGCACGGCGTTGTAGCCCGCTGAGCTGACCGCAAGGTCGAATGCACGCAGGAAAGGGACGAGCGGATAGATCCCTTCCAGGTGGGTGATGCGGTCTGCGGCCGCGAGATCGATGCGATTCCTGGCGACTGCAGATGAGGTGACTGCGAGATGGAGGTCGCTGTCCGACAACAGGCTCTCGATTGCAACCCGTCCCGGGCCGGCGACATCGCCCAGCATCCCCGACCCCAATGTCACCAATGCGATGCCGACGTCCTGAGGAAGGCCGAGCGCTTGTCGGGCCTCGACACGAGGCAGCGCATCGACGACCTCCACCAGGCTCACCGGTGCCACCTGCTTCACGTTGCGGGCTCCGGCGGTTGGGCCACGGTCCTCGCCGGCGAGATCTCCGGGTTCGATCACGAGGTCGAAGTGACCCGCCCGGCGCAGCTGGCCGATGTTGGTTCCCTCCTGCCACATCCCGCGTCGAAGCCAGGCGAACGCGACGTCACGGAGCGTCGCAGATGCCATCGCGATCCCGGGGTAGACCGCCACCCCGTCGAAGAGGACGACCTCGGCACCGGTCTCCTCCACAACCGCGATGAGCCGATCCCGCAAATAGCCGTGCCATTCCCTGCCGGAGATCCACGGCCGGTCGTAGCTGGGCGCGTATTCGCCTGTGACGCCAAGGCCGACCGCAAGGGGCAAACCGACCGAAAGCGAGAAGATGGTCGGGCGGTGATCGCCGGCCAGGGATAGCCCGATTGCGGCCTGGCGGGTCAGGTGCCCCATGCCGGTCCCGTTGCTGGTGACGAGAAGGACGCTGGTCATGCCTTTACGGCGGCCTCGATGAGCTCGCTGGCGTTGACCAGCCGCTCCCGGTAGACCGAGACCGAGGTCAGCATGCCGGGTGGGGCGGTGTCACCCAGGGCATCGGCCAGTGAGAGCAACACCCCCGAGCTGAGCTCATCGGAGCGGACCACGCAATCTCCCATCTCGACCGAAAGGGCGAAGTCGCGAACCTTGGGCCGGTACTCCACAGCCAGAAACGGGCGTCCGACCGCTGCGGCAAGGACGCAGGCATGCAGTCGCTCACCCACCACGAACGCGGCGCCGGCGATCAGGTCGATGCTGTCCTGGACATCGGAGTAACCCGGGTGATAGCCGACGGGTACACCCTCGAGCATCTCCTTGATCTGGAGGATGGGCCGGTCATCGGTGGGGTGGCATGACATCAGCGTCACCTCCCGCCCGCCTTCCCGCCAGGCCCGGATCGCTTCGGCCAACTGGCGATAGACATCGAGGTCGGAACCACCCCACAGCTCCCCATTGGTCCACGCCGGTGCCACGACGATGGGGCCTTCGCCATGGGCGACACCCGTCGACGCGGACAAGGCCAGCGCTGAGTCCCCGCAGACCTCGAGGTCTCCCCTGTACCCCCAGTCCCGGAGGGTCTGCGCCGAGTTGGGCCCGCGGACCCCGACGTAGGCACAGGTCCCCAGCCATCGCAGCCATTCGGACGTGTCTTCGGTGATTCCCCAGAAGCCGGGGCTGGCAACACCCGTGCCCAAGACCGCCCTCTCGATCCGGGGTGAGTCCCGTTCGGTCAGCCATCGGAGGTATTGGTTTCGGTTGATCAGAGTGCCGCCCCCGAGCAGAAGCAGGTCACGGGCCTCGCCACGGACCTCGACCTCACCCCACCCCATGAGGTTGCGGGTGGCGATCAGCATTGCCTCGTCGCCCAAGTTGTCCTTGCCCACCCACCCCACATAACGGATCCCACGCGTTCGTTCTGCATCGATCGGTGACTTGGCGGGAAGCGGGCGCGCCGGTCGGAGCCGGGCCTTGGCAATCTGAAGCCCGGTTCGAATGGTCGCGCCCGCGCCCAACTGGGTCGCCTCGAACAGCTGGCGGGAGCGGCTTGTGGCGAATGTGAAACCGGCCGGCCGCTCCGTCGGCTCGCTCCCGGGAAGGGCAATGAGGGCCAAGGCGACATGGAACGCATCCGGGCCCGAGCGCAGTCCGGTGAGCGACTCCTGGAGAGTGGCTCCGTCGTCGATGAGGCGCACCAGGGCCCGCCGGCGCACAGACATCGCCAGCGGCAGATCGCGACCCCACGCCGACTCGAGGTGGCTCAGGTCCTCGACCCTGAGGTGGGGGCCCTCGGGCACGTCGATCCCGAAGGTGAGGGCTTGGAGGGCAGGCCGAGCGTCGAGGCGCTTGCGGATGTTTTGGAGCATGGTGGGTCCGGGGGCACTGGACCCATCGACGAGCACCAGATACTCGCCTCTCGACCTGGAGACGGCATCCTCGCCCCGGTGCTCGAATGAGATCCTCGGGTCACCTTCGGCCGCGCCGGCAAACGGGTCGTGATCGGCGCCATTAGCGATGAAGATCACCTCGAAGTCGGGGAGGCTCTGCCCGAGCAGAGCCCGCCACCAGGCGACAGGGCCATCGGTGGGGACGTCATGGACCAAGACCGAGAACTTGGGGACTTCCGGTGGCGGCTCCGGCATCCCCTTTCGATAGAACCGCTGCGGGACGAGGCTGGTGAGGAGTCCTCTATTGAGTAGGCGGGCCTGATCCCGGCCCTCGAGCCCGCCGGCGGTGTCGGCGTCGAGTTGGTGGTAGATCCTCGCCTCTGGGTCTTCGACGAATGTCGCCCCGGCTTGCCATAGGCGCCAGCCGAGCTCGGAGTCCTCACTGCCCCACCAGCGAAACCTGGCGTCGAAGCCGCCGATGTCCTCGAACAACGCGGTCGGAAGCGACACATTCGAGGAGACGAACGCCCGATAGCCCTCATCGGTGGCACTCAGGCCGGAGGTCCGCCGTGTGAGGACCTGACGGAAGTCGTCGCGTTCCTCGAAGGGGAGAACCGCCAGATCGACCGAACCTGTGGCGAGGTCCGCCGACTCGAGGTCGCCTGCGGTGAGATGAACCCGCCCCCCGATCACCACCGTCTTTGCTGGTTCCTGGTGTCGGGCAGCATGACGAGCCACGAAATCCGGGCCGACGATGGCGTCGGAGTCGAGAAAGATGATGAGGTCCGAGGGCACGCTCGTGGCGCCGAGGTTGCGGGCGCGGGCCGCGCCGAATCCATTGTGCTCCTGGTGCTCGTAGCGCTTGGCGAAGGGCGGATGCCATGACTCCACCAAGGAGCGGATGTCCTCCGTCGAGCCGTCATCGGCGACGACAACCGTGAGGAGGTCAGCCGGATAGGACTGGGCAGTCAACGAGGCCAGGGTGCGCTCCAGGACGGCGGCACGGTTGTACGCCGGGATCACAACTGCGACGCGGAAATCCATCGATCAGGCTCGCTCGATCTCGAAAGGCATGATGCGATAGCTCGGGGCCATGAGGTCGACCCGGATCATGCCCGCGCGCTCCTCGACCAAAGCCTCCGGCGCCTCGGAGTCGAGAAAGCTGCGGAGGCCACGCCCAGCGCCTTCGATGTACACATAGCGCCGGGCGGACCGGAGGAGGTCCTCGAACCCTGTGATGTCGTCGGCCCTCAGGGCGACGGTCTCCATCTTCCCCCGGCCGAGCCTCTCTGCCCGCAGGGTGGCTGCATCCCATATCTCGCGATCGGGCAGGTCCATCACCAGCTCCGGCGCCCCGAGATGGGCGACGCGCTGCACCTCCACGTCGCGGTCGATCAGGTCGGCGAACGCCGAACGAGGTGGTGGCGTGGAGATTGTCCGCTTCCGGGTGTCGGCTGCGATCTCGAAGAGCTCGTCTGCGCGATGGTCGTAGGTGTGACGCCCCATCGCCCGGTCCAGGGCCGAGTCCGCCATTCGCTGCAACGACGCAGGGTTGTCGAGAAGCCGTTGTACGTCCGAAACAACGTCCTGGGTCAGGACTTCGTACTGAGCCCCCTCCTCGAGGAGCATCTCCATTCCGGGGAGCCGGTCGGACAACAGCACCGCTCCCGACCCGACGGCCTCGAGGACCCTCATCGTGATTGGAAAGTGACGCGTGCCGCCTTCGTTGATGACGATCCTGGCGTCGCCATAGAGATCGGCCATCTCCTGTGCCGAAACCTGTTCCCGGAATCCAAGTCGATCATGCGGCAGCGCCGCATCGAGCTGGCTGACCAATTGCTGACGTCGCCCGTACGGGCCTCCAGTCCGGATCTTGGCGCCCACCATCGCCACGTCGTATCGGCGGTCGACCAGAAGTCGGCGCGGGTCGAGAAGCTCGGTGGCGACCCCGAAGGGAAAGCGATGCACAGGCGTAGGGAGCCAATAGGCGAGATGCCAGGAGTGCGCCATGAGGACGGCGTCGGCGCGGTACCGGTCGACGAGGCGGTTGTTGGCATGAAGGTGGTGCTCACCGTGGTGGAACCAGAACAAGACAGGGGCGTCGGTCTCACCACGAACATCCAGAGCGGGGTAGGGCCCTTCCACGAATACAACGAAGTCAGTATCGGGATCGATGGAAGTGAGGTCTATCCCCTCCGTTTCCACCCTCACTTCGGCGCCGCTGCGGACGAGCCCTGCCTCCAGGTACTTGCCAGGGTTTATCTCGCTCCGTCGGTAACAGAGGACCACTTTGCGGCCCTGGTGCCGGTCCGGCTCCGGGGCGTAGGGCGACCTGTCGTCGCTCGGCGTGTGAAAGGGGCCCCACCCGGCAACCGGGGCGGCCTTCTCGGGATGCGTGGGTGCCAGATCGATCAGATCGACCTCGGGCGGTGAGCTCATCTTGGGGGTACTGGCCACGGAGCCACCGGTCTCGCTGGCCGCCTTGGTCGCCGCGGGAAGGGCCCGCAAGTCGGTTGGGATGTAGACGGCCGCTCCGGTGGATGCCGCAGCGGAGGCGAGCGCAACGGTCATGCCGCGCTGCTCGGGCGTCAGGCGAGGCCGCCCGGCCTCGGATCCGCGCCCACACGCTGGGAGCTTCGATGGCAACCCGGATCACACCGGGTGAGTCGGGCCCATGGACCGGAACGACCGTGGTCACGATGTGGCCCGCCCGCTCCAGGACGTATCGGGTGACCCGGGCCCGGGGGTCGGCGAGGGCGTCATTGGGCGCTATCAGGCAGATACGCACGGCGGAATCGTAGGTATCCGCCTGGATTTCGGTTGATCGAGTCAGTCGAACTCGACTGATCTCTTGATGAACGCAGCCATCTGGCCACGTGTCACCAGATCTGTCGGGCAATACCGGTTGTTCGTCGGGGGATTGCAACCCTCGGTGATGCCGGCCGCGGCGATCTTGTTGATCGCGTTCTCGAAAACCGAGCCTTCGTCGTCGATGAATCGATCGGTGGTGGTTGCCGGCAGCGAGAGCCCACGCGCCAGCATGGCCGCCATCTCATCGCGCCGGATATCCGCGTCACCGCAGAATCGCCTGGTCCCACAGCCCACCGTGAGGCCCGCCGCGGCCAATCGGTTGGCAGCTCCCTCGTAGAACCTGCCCTCGTCGTCATCGAAGAAGTCGGTGCCGGTGTCAGGAAGGCCGAATGCACGCGACAGGAACACCGCCATCTCGCCACGCGACACCCGGTCAGATGGGCAGTAGCGGGTGTTGAAGGGGGGATTGCAGCCCTGGGTGATGTTCGAGTCCCCAAGCCACTCGATGGCGTCGACGAAGACCGAGCTGCCGGTATCGGTGAATCTTGTGGTGATGGTTCGCCCGATGTTGAGCCTCCCGGCCTCGGTCCGGTTTGCAACGTGTGGTGGTCGGTCGGCGAAGGCCTCGAGTCGTGCGATCACCTCCTGATGCCCGATCCCAGGGTCCGCAGATAGCAGTAGGGCCGCGGCGCCGGCAACGATCGGGGATGCGAAGGATGTCCCGTGGGCGTGCGTCCAGGGATCCACGACTGACAGGCCTGTGGTCAGTATGGACTCGCCGGGCGCCGCGAGGTCCACCGATGTCCGACCGTAGTTGCTGAATGAGGCGACATTGTCCAGATAGTTGCTGGCGGCGACGGCGATGATGTTGGAGAGTGGCAACTCGGCCGGCACGAACATCTCGGTGGGAGGGAGGCTGTCGAGATTCGTGCCGTCGTTGCCCGCAGCGGCCACCACCACGACGTTGCGGGTTCGGGCGTATGAGATGGCGTCCCGCAACAAGGGGTCGTCGTCGGTGATGCCCCCGAAGGAGAGGTTGATCACTTTGGCGCCCTGGTCAACGGCGTAGAAGATCGCCTCAGCTGCGGGCAGGCTCCAGCATCCGGCGGAATCGCAGGCCCGCAGCACCATGAGTCGCGCCGAAGGGGCCACACCGACGATTCCCTCCGCGTTGACGGCTGCCGCGATCAACCCTGCGACCGCCGTCCCGTGGGCAGCTGGTGAGGCTGTCCCCACCGGGCTCGGATCGTTGTCGTCGTCGATGAAATCCCAACCCTGGCGGTCGTCCACGAATCCATTGCCGTCTTGGTCTCCGCCACCGACGGGGTCGTTGTTCGCCCATATCTGCGAGGCGAGGTCGGGATGTGACATCTCGACCCCGTTGTCGATCACGGCAACCACGACCCCGCTGCCCAGGCTCGATCCCCAAGCGGTCGGGGTGTCGATGTCTGCGTCGGGCGGGCCTCCATTCAGTCCGGTGTTGTGGTGGTACCACTGATCACTGAAAAGCGGCTCGTCGGTCGGCCCGAGGAGGTCGTATCGCTGCTCCACCAGTACCGGCACCTCGAGCTGATCGGAGAGCAAATCCGCGGTCTGTTGGGGGTTTCCCTGTGCTGTCACCTCGACCCGTTGCCAGCCGGACTTGGTGCCTTCGAGGGTTGACGTGGCCCGCATTACGTCAGGTGCGCGAGTGACCGATGCCTCGGCTGGGACCAACAGCCTTACCGTTTCTCCGGGTGCTTCCTCCTCGCCACTCGGTTGTGCGAAGAGACCCGCGAACAGGAGCAGGGCAAGGACGAGGGACATCGCTCCATGCTCCCAGACTTTGTGGCTTTGTCGACAAGAGCGGTTACCTTGACCCGGGTCAATGTCATTCTTCGCCACCTTTGCCCTGGTGGCTGCGCTGCTCCCCACGGCCGCGTTGGCGCCCGGTGGGACCTTCACCGACGACGATCAGATCGTCCACGAGGGTGGCATCGAAGCCATCGCCGCGGAGGGGATAACGGTCGGGTGCAACCCGCCGTTCAACGATCGTTTTTGCCCCAGCCGAGTGCTGACGAGGGCCGAGATGGCGACGATGATCGCCCGAGCCCTTTCCCTGCCCGCCCCGCAGAGCGACCATTTCGTGGATGACGAGGGTCACGTGCTCGAGGGGGCGATCAATCGCATCGCCGACGCCGCCATCACGGTCGGCTGCAACCCGCCGACCAACAACCGGTTCTGCCCGAACCGTGAGTTGACCCGCGCCGAGGCCGCCGGCTTCATCGCGCGGGCGTTTGGGTTGCAGTCGTCCGGGCAGAACTTCTTCGTCGATGACAACGGGCATGCGCTCGAGGGAGCGATCAATCGCATCGCAGCAGCAGGAATCACCGTTGGCTGCAACCCGCCGACCAACAACAGGTTCTGCCCCAATCGAGTCCTGAGTCGTGGTGAGATGGCAACCATGTTGACCCGGGCCATGGGCTTGACGTCGGTGAAGCCCCCGCCTCGCCCGCCCCTCGATTGGGAGACCGTGGTCACCGGTCTCGAGCAGCCCGATCCAGGTGCTCAACCCGCCAGGGGAGACCCGTCTCCTGATCGCCGAGCAGGGTGGCCTGGTCCGGGTGTTCGAGAACGGTGCTCTGCGCCCGCAGCCCTTCCTCGACATCTCAGGCTCGGTGTTCTTCAGCGTGGAGCGCGGCCTGCTCTCCATTGCACTCCACCCGGACTATCCGGCCGACCGGCGGCTCTTCGCCTGGTACTCGACGCCACTCCGCCCTGGTGGGTCGGGTGATCACACCAATGTCCTTGTCGAGTTCGACATCGCCGCCAACTTGCAGACGGCATCCTCGCCGCGGGTAATGCTCTCGATGGACCATCCCTTCAACAATCACAACGGCGGGTTCCTCGACTTCGGGACAGACGGCTATCTCTATCTGGGCTTGGGAGACGGCGGTGGCGCCAACGGCCCGGGCAACCGCTCCCGCAACCTGAACAGCCTCTTCGGCAAGATGATCAGGATCGACGTCGATGGCGCCCTCCCTTATGCCATCCCGGCGGACAACCCTTACGTCGGTGAGCCGGGGCGTGACGAGATCTGGGCGTCCGGGCTGCGCAATCCGTGGCGCTGGTCGATGGACAGCGGCTTCCTCTACATCGGTGACGTAGGGCAGGGTGCCCGCGAGGAGGTGGATGTCGTCCGAATCAACCCGGTTGGCTATGACTTCGGCTGGTCCCGATACGAGGGGACGCTTTGCAACCCCAATGACAGCGATCCCAGCTGCAGCACATCTGGTCTGACGATGCCGGTATACGAATACGGTCGGTCGACCGGCAGGACCGTTACCGGTGGGATCGTTTATCGAGGGCCCACCGTGCGTTCCCTGAGCCGGTACTACATCTTCGCCGACTTCGGATCTGGGGTGGTCCGGGGATTCCGCTTGCTCAATGGGCGCCCCGTAGAGGCCCGGGATCTGACCGCCCGACTCCGCTCACCGGGCCTCGTCTCATTTGCCGCCGACGCCGATGGCGAGTTGCTCGCCGTCTCGCTGTACGACGGCGCTGTCTACCGACTCACCGGGGGTTGATCTGCTTCAGAGGCACGGGCCGCCGACCGATGGACCCAAGGTGAGGCTCCGTCATCCGATTGCGGTCTTGGCTATGGGCCTGGCCCTTCTCTCCCTGGCCGCGCCTGCGCTCGCCGCCGACGAGGAATGGGAATTCGATGGCGGCGGCTGGGGCCACGGTGTCGGCCTCTCTCAGTTTGGGGCGCTGGGGCAGGCCCAGGACGGCCGCAACTCCACCCAGATCCTCCAGCACTATTACGCCGGGACCTCGGTTGTGGACATGCCCGGTCATTGGAGCACTGCCGCCAACGGGCTCTGGGTGGGGCTCGTCCCCAACACCAGCGTGGTCAGTCTGACTGCGGTCGGGGGACCGCTGTCCATCTGCCAGCCGGCTATCACCTGTCCGCCCGGCAACGGGTCAGCCTTCACCGACACCACCATCGATCCCGGGGAGTCTTGGGTGTTCGAGGCAAATGGGGGTCAATGCAGGTTCCGCAAGGGAACCATGGGCAACCTGGGTTGGGGCCCCTGTGATGGCCGACTGATCAAGTCGGCGAACACGAATGTCAGGTTCCGGGTGAATGGCAAGGAGTACGCAAGGGGCGTGATCCGTTTCACGCCATCGACTGCCGGGTTCCACACCAATGTGACGTTGAGCCTCCAGGAGTATCTCTACGGCCTGGCTGAGGTGCCCTCCTCGTGGCCCACTCATGCGCTGCGTGCCCAGGCGATCATCGGGCGCAGCTATGCGGTCGCCACCGCCGCCGAGCGGGGCGGCAGCAACGGGTCCGGCCGGTTGTCGAGCTGCGGCTGTCACCTTCGAAGCACCACCGCCGATCAGGCCTACGCCGGCTGGAGCAAGGAGAACCCGGCGAACGGCGGGGCGCCGTGGGTGGCGGCGGTGAACGACACGGTGGGCGACATCCTGGTCCACCCTCAATCGACATACGAGTTCGATATCGCCAAGGCCTTCTACTCGTCGTCGAACGGTGGAGCCAGCGAGAACGTCGAGTTCGTGTGGGGCGGTGCCGCGCTGCCCTGGCTTCGTTCCGAGCCCGATCCGTGGTCGTCCGACCCGAGCGTCAACCCGCTCGCCCGCTGGACCGTGGTGGTGAAATCCCCGAAGATCACCTCGGCCTTCGGATGGGATCGAGTGACGATGGTCGAGGTGGTGGCCGGGCCTCCGGGAGCGGTGGTCCGATTCACGGGCCGCAAGGGCAGTGCCGCCGTCACCAAGGATCTTTGGGGAGACAGCCTTCGGCTCTTCCTGGGCGCCAACGCATTCCGGCGAGACGGTGAGGCGGTTCGTGTCTCCCCGTACGTAATCGGTACCCGGTATCAGGGCCCGTTCCTGGACATCGCGGGCCACCTGTTCGAGGACGCCATCATCTGGATGGGTCAGGAGAAGATCAGCGAGGGTTGCAACCCGCCGATCAACACCAACTATTGCCCGGACGACAAGGTGACCCGGGGGGAGATGGCGGTGTTCCTGGCCCGTGTCCTCGCTCTCCCGGTCCCATCGAGTGACCACTTCTCCGACGACGAAGGACGGTTCTACGAATCGGCGGCCAACCGCCTCTTCGAGGCCGGCATCACAGAAGGCTGCGGCCCCGATCGGTATTGCGGGGACCAGTTCATCCCGAGAGAGCAGATGGCCGCATTCCTCGCCCGCACCCTCGCCTTGCCCGCAAGCAGCATCGACCATTTCGTCGACGACGAGGGATCGATGTTCGAGGGCGCGATCGACAAGATTGCCCAGGCGAAGATCACACTGGGGTGCAATCCGCCCACCAACAACAGGTTCTGCCCCAAGGACCATGTGACCAGGGGCCAGATGGCGGCATTCTTCAAGCGGGCCTGGGGATCCTGAGCGCTCCTACCATCCGCTCGCAGTGACAGATAGAGCGAGGTTCTTCTCGGAGGACCCATGGACCGCGGGGATCGTCGGGCTCGGCTATGTGGGTCTCCCTCTGCTGGTGACTTCTGTGAACAGTGGTCTGGCGGGGATTGGATTCGACATCTCTGCCGCCCGTGTCGCTGCCTTGGAGTCGGGGGCTTCCCACATCGGCGACGTGTCCGATGAGGCTCTCCGTGCCGCCATCGCCGGCGGCGCGAGGTTCACCGCAGATGCCACAGCCCTCTCCGAAGCCGATGCCATCTTCATCTGCGTCCCGAGCCCTCTCGGGAGAAACAGGCAGCCGGACCTCTCCTACATCTCGGCCGCCGCGGAGACCATCACCCGGGTTGCCCGCCCCGGGCAATTGATTTCACTCGAGTCCACCACCTACCCAGGCACCACCGAGGACTACCTGGTTCCGGCGGTGCAGGAGGCCGGGCTCACCCTGGACGAGGACGTCTGGGTTGCCTTCTCCCCGGAGCGTGTATCACCTGGCGACGAGATGAAGACCGCGGACATCCCCAAGGTGGTGGGCGGGGTCACCCTCGATTCGGGGAGGGTGGCGGCCGCTGCCTACAAGCGGATGGTTCCTTCGGTTCATCTCGTGAGCTCGGCCCGCGCTGCGGAGTTGGCGAAGCTCCTCGAGAACACCTACCGGGCGGTGAACATCGGGCTCATCAACGAGGTCGCCCAGCTCAGCCATGAGCTCGATATCGATATCTGGGAAGTGGTGGATGCCGCGGCCACCAAGCCGTTTGGGTTCCAGGCGTTTTACCCGGGCCCGGGTGTCGGCGGACACTGCATACCGCTCGACCCCCAGTACCTCGCATGGCGGGCCCGGGAGGCCAACTTCGCCACTCGGTTCATCGAAACCGCCGACCAGGTGAACACGGGCATGCCGGAGTACACCGCGCAGCGGATCGCCGACCTGCTCAACTCGGCGGGACTCGCGGTCCTGGGCAGCAACATCCTGGTCGTAGGCATCGCCTACAAGCCGAATGTCTCCGACGACCGGGAGTCGGCATCGGTCGACGTGGCAGGGCGGCTCGCCGCCAGGGGTGCCAACGTGTCGATCTTCGACCCCCACGTCGCTTCCGAGCGGATCGAAGCCCACGGGTTCCAGGTCGCCAACGGGAGAGATCTATCCGGCTTCGACCTGGCGGCGATCCTCACCGACCACTCCGATCTCCCCTACGAGATGATTGCGGCTCAGGTTCCGCAGGTGTTCGACGCCAGGGGGGTCTATCGGCGGCGCGGGATCGAGGCCTCCAACGTAGAAGCGCTATGAGCTCGGCCCTGGTCCTGACCACGGTCCACTCGCCCGACGACACGAGGATCAGGGAGCGCCTGATCAGGACCCTTAGTGACGTCATACCGGTGACATATGCGAGCCGTGATCCGGGTCCCTCCGATGGCACAGGGCTGACCTGGGTCCCTCTGGTCGGAGGTCGGCTCCGGCGCAATCTCGGGGCGCTGAGGATCATGATGCGGCGCGGATGGTCGGTAGTGGTCCTGCACGACCCGGAGATGATCCCCGCGGGGGTCTTGGCCCGGATCCTCCGGCGCCGGCCGGTGGTCTTCGACGTCCACGAAGACCTGGAGTCGCAGATCCGCTACAAGGAATGGGCGCCGTGGTGGACGAAGCCTGCCCTCCGCCTCCTCGCCCGGGGCCTCTATCGGCTAGCCGAGCGATACCTCACCCTCACCCTGGCCGAGGCGGGCTACCAGCGGCTGTTCCGGGAGGACCACCGGGTCTTCGCCAACTACCCGCGCTCGGAGGGCTACCCGGAACCCCTCGAAGAGGGCGACGGGTCGGCCATCTATCTCGGCGATGTCACCCTGGCCCGCGGAGTGGCTGATGCTGTCGATGCCTGCGCCCTCTCCTCGGTCCCAGTCGTTGCGATAGGCCGGGTCGACGACGGCCTCGAAGTCGAATTGAAGTCGACAGCCAGGGGCGAGGTTCTCCTGACCGGCCGGCTTCCGAATCGGGAGGCGCTCGAGCTCGTGGCCAAGGCCAGCGTGGGGCTTTCGCCACTCAAAGACCTGGCCAATTACCGGGAGTCTCTGCCCACGAAAACTCTCGAGTACCTGGCGATGGGAGTGCCGGTGGTCGCCACCGACCTACCAGGCACCAGCGCCGTGTTGGAAGGCTTGGACGCGGTATGGCTGGTCGAGCCGGGCGATGTCGGGGCCATGAGCAAGGCGATCGAGGACGCAGTGCGCCCCGACTCGAAGCGTGCCGCTTTGAAGCAGGCGATGGAGGTCAGGGAGCGATTCCGCTGGCCGGAGGCCGAGGTGAGGTCGTTCTATCAGACGTTGATCGCCCGATGAGAAACCCGGATCCCCAGGCGAGGTGCATCGTCGCCAGGGCCAATGGAACGCCGAGCGCGGGCGGGCCGATGCGGGGGAATTGGGCCAGACCGATGACGATCAGGGCGAGCACGTAGGTCACGGGCACCAGAACGGCTGGACGCCACCAGATGGCGACGAAGAGGGATAGGACGAGGGCCGCCACGGTCAGCGGGGGCGCAAGCTGTCGCCAACGCAAGGACCCCGGGTGTCGGCGAGAGAACTCTCGTTTCCAGGTCCCGTACTGGAAGTACTGGCTGGCCAGGGCCTTCAGCGAGCCCCTCGGTCGGTAGGCGACCTTGAGGGAGGGATCGAACCAGACCACCCCACCCGACTGGCGTATTCGATGGTTGAGCTCGTAGTCCTGGTTGCGGGCGAACCGCTCGTCGTAACCCCCGAGGCGCTCCAGGGTCGAGCGCCTGAACACACCGAGGTAGACGGTCTCGGCCGGCCCTGCCGAACCTCCGATCCGGTACCGAGCGTCACCCGCCCCGAACGGAGAGGCCATCGCTGCGGCGATCGCACGTTCCCAAACCGAAACCCCCACAGGGACCTGCATGCCGCCGACGTTATCGGCACCCGTTTCGATCAAGGTCGTCACGGCCTGGTCGAGGTACCCGGGGGGGATGGTGGCGTGGGCGTCGACCCTGGCCACGATGTCAGCCGAGCCCGAGGCAAGAGCGAGATTGAGCCCCGCGGGCGTGCTGCCTCCGGGATTAGGCACCACGGTGGCCCCGTGACGCTCTGCTACTTCGATCGTCTCGGGGTCGGAGGTGGCCACCACGATCGATCGCAGCCCGGCATAGCCCTGGGCAAGCACAGAATCGATGGTGTCACCGATCGACGCGGAGGAGGCGGCCGCCGGGATTATCACGTCGACACCTGGGAGGTTCGTCACCTCTCCATCTTCCCAGGGCTGAGCATCGCGGACGGCCAATGCGGCCGTAAGGTGCCGCCCGTGGCCACTGTCAGGTCGATTTCTCGCGGAGCGGCACTCAGTGTCATCGGCGCTTTGCTCGTGCTCGGTGCTGCGCTCGTCATGGGCCTCATCGACTCGAGCCCGTTCTGGGTGTTCCTCGTCGGTATGGGCGCGGGCGTCATCGTCGGCCTAGTCGAGCGGGGCCCGGCTCGAATCGAGGCCGTCGGGGCGGCGGGCATTGGAATCCTCGCGGTGGCATCAGGTCTCATGTCGGGGTGGGGATGGCTGGAGACTGCCGGTGTAGCCGGGTCCTTGGCGGCTCTGCTCTGGACGGTCGCAGGCCAACGATTGCCGAGGTGGCGCTGGGACTGGTTTCGCTGGGGCGGGGTGATGATCCCGTTGATCGTCTTCATCGTCTTGCCACTCGTCCTAAACGGCGGGACTCTCGGGCACGACGAGGCGGCGTACGGGGTCAAGGCCAAGAGCTGGCTCGAGGGGACACCCGACACCGGTTGGTCGCGACATCGCGCCACCGGGATGTCGGTGTACGGCTACGTCGTCCTTGCAATAGGTGGAGCCGAGGGTGGTCTGCGCATTATCGGACTAGCCGGATTGTTGGCCCTCATGGTCGGGGTGTGGGTTCTCGGTGACCGGATGGGCAACCCGAGGGTCGCTGCTCTTGCTGCCATCGGGATCGTGGCCGGCCCGGCCCTTCTCAGGAGGGGGACGGAATACCTGAGCGACGTCCCGTCCGCCGCGTTGCTGGTGTTCGGAATGGTGATCGTCTGGAGGGAGTTCGCGATGCGCGATCTACCGACCTACCGCCTGCTCTGGTTCCTTCCTCTGGCATGGGTTGCCTTCTACCTTCGCTACCAGAGCCTTCTCAGCATTGGTCTGATCGGTGTCGTGACCCTGATCCTGTGGTGGCCAAAGATCAAGTCACGACCGGGGCCTCTTATGGCGCTCGCGGTCGTTGGGGTGGTCGGCTTGATTCCCCATGCCCTGGAGGCAATGGACTTCGGGGGGACGCCGTGGGCAATCCTCGCCTACACCGGAGGAATTGCGGAGCGCGCCTATGTGGGTGAGGGACTCGTCGACTACGCGGCATTGATGGCTTGGCCGCTGGCCGGTTTCGTGGGGCCAGTGGCTTCGATCGCTGCGCTTGGCGGCCTCATCGGGCAGTGGCAGGATCCGAAGTTTCGCGAGCGATACCTATTCCTGTTGGTCCCGACAATCCTGCAGGTCCTGGCGCTCGGGCTGCTCTCCCATGGCGAGCCACGCTTCGTCTTCTTTCCTCTGGCGCTGGTCATGGTGGCCGGGGCTCTCTCCGTCGACTCGTGGCTCGCGGGGCGGGCGGGCAGAGGGGTCGAAGCCGTCGCGCTCGGTCTCGGCATGTTGCTCTTCGGCTCCCTCGTGCTGGCAACCGGCTCGGTGCGGCGTGGTGTCGAGAATCGAGCCGCAGTCAATCAGCCCATCGAGCTCGCAGCCGAGGAAGCTTCAACGATCAGCGGTGAGGATACTTGTGCGGTGATGACCACTCCGGCGCCGCAAGTGACCTATTACTCCGAGTGTTCCACACGCATATTTCACCCGGGCGCCGACCCCATCCAGGAGGTGGATGCGCTCGACGGCGACAACAAGTACATGATCCTCGTCGAAGCCGGGAGGAGACAGCCCAACGAGGCGGAGCTTGCGGCGCTCGTCGACCTGACTGTGGGCGAGCCGATCCTGATCGAGGAAGAGAGGGTGGCGGCGGTCTACACCTTCGAGGACTGAGCGCCACCACGCCATATCATCCCGGCCCGTGCCCCAGGACCTCACCGCGCTTCCCGAGCTCCTGCTCGTCGGATGGGCTGCGGGGCTGTCCGTGGCCGCGGGGCTGGTTGCACTGTCAGGGGTGGTGGGACCGGGATTCACCTGGCTCACCGGGTCGGTGGCGATGGTCCTCGGGTTGGTTGCTGCCTTTGGGGAGAGCCCCTGGTGGGGTTGGGCCAGCCTCTTCTTGCTGGGTCTCGGTCTGGTCTGGGCTCGGAATCGACGCCTCGCAGGGTCTCTCCAGGTCGCCGCCGGTACAGCGTTGCTGATCGGCACTGCATGGCAAGGAGGGTTGGTGCCCGCTGCTCTGGCCGCACTTGCGCTCGGCGGCGTCACCGGGGAGATGATGCTCGGTCACTGGTACCTGATCGATCCCAGCCTTCCTCGGTGGTCTTTGCGTGCCCTGGCCATCGTCGGGATCGTGGGAATCGTCACCGATGCCGTGGTGATGACCATGGTGGGCATGCCCGATGGAGGGCCGGCCGTCGCCTTCTGGGTGCTGATGACGACTTCCGCGATCTTGATGGTGGGAGTCGTGGCCTCCCTGCGGTACCCGGCATACTCGGGCGTCATGTCCGCCACCGGCCTGTCCTACCTTGCGCTACTCACGACCGTCGGAGGAGTCTTCCTCGGCTGGGTCGTGGCCGGCGGGCTCTACCCCATCAACTGACAAGGAGCGATCTTGGACATCCGCACTGCCAGTCCCGACACCGACCTGACCGACGCCACCCTGATCGTCGCCATGCTCACCGACCGGGAGTTCATACCCGGTGCGGAGGAAACCGTGGGTGCGGTCGATGGCATGCTGCTCGAGCTGGCGAGATTCGAGGGCAAGCCGGCCCAGGTCGTCACTCTGCCTCATCCGCAAGCAGCGGCTCTGATGATCGTGGGCCTCGGCGACGATGCGAGCTTCGAGACGATTCGCGCGGGGATCGGCAACGCGGTCCGCGCTGTGAAGACGGAGCGAGCGGTGACGCTACTGGGCCAGGTCCCGGTGGATGGGGTGGTTCGGGCGGTGGTCGAGGGAGCGATCCTCGGGGGATATGAGTTCCGGGACTACAAGACGAATGGCGAAGGGCTGTCGATTCGACGGCTCGATGTCGTAAGCGCCGACGAGGGTGAGATCGCAGAAGCCCTGATCGGAGCCGAGGCAACAAATATGGCCCGGGACTGGGTGAACACTCCTGCCCTGGACCTGGCACCCGCCGAGTTCGCAAGGCGGATTGGGGTGGCCGCCGAGCACGCGGGCGTCGAGGCCGAAACCTGGGAACCGGCCCGGATCGAGGAAGAGGGCCTGGGGGCTTTGCTTGGCGTCGCTGCCGGGTCGGACCGCGATCCCAGTCTGGTGATCCTCTCCTATCACCCGGAATCGGCAGTGGCTCACCTCGGCCTGGTAGGCAAGGGGATCACATTCGACAGCGGCGGGCTCTCGATCAAGCAGGCCAATTTCATGGAGGAGATGAAGGACGACATGTCGGGCGCAGCTGCTGTGGCCGCGGCGACGATCGCCATTGCCCGCCACGGCCTGCCCGTCAGGGTCACTGCGGTGCTCCCGCTCACCGACAACGCGATCGGGGGGAGTGCGACCCGCCCCGGCGATGTGCTCCGTCCGGTGCAGGGCCCGACAATCGAGGTCCTGAACACCGACGCCGAAGGGCGTCTGGTCCTCGCCGACGGGTTGGGGGTCGTCGCTCGAGGCGAGCCGGACATCACTATCGACGTGGCCACCCTGACCGGAGCGGCGCGGGTTGCGCTCGGAGACCGGATCGGAGCTGTGTTCGCCAACGATCCCGATGTCGCCTCCCGGGTATTGCTTGCCGCCTCGCTCGCCGGAGAGCCTTTCTGGGAGATGCCACTGTTTGAGGAGTACCGGAAAACGATCGATTCCGACATCGCCGATCTCAAGAACATCTCGGCCAGCCGGTATGGGGGTGCCATCGTGGCCGCGCTGTTCCTGGCCGAATACGCCGGCGAGCGGCCATGGGCACACCTCGATATCGCAGGCCCGGCTCGGGCCCGAGAGACCTTGGGGGAGCAGGTCAAAGGGGGATCCGGGGTTGCGGTGCGCACCCTGATCGAGGTGGCGCGGGGGATGGCTGGGTCCGCTTAGCGGCGGGATGTATACCTAGCATCAGCAGCCATGCGAAGCCGCTTCTTGATCTCGTCGAGCGTGACGGATCTCGCGGCTTATGCAGTGGCCGCGATCTTCGCCTCCCTGGCGGTCTACGGCGTGTGGCTGCCCTGGAATTCGATCAATGGCGCCCGAGTGTTTCCAATGATCGCGGTCCAGATGGCGGCCATGACCTTCATGTCGTTCGCCACCGCCCGTATGTCCGGATACGGGGTTCCGAGGCCCACCTACGGGCGGATGTTCGCCATCTTCTTCGGCACCACCGCCATTACCGCTCTTTTCCTGGTCCTGTTCCGCGACACCTACTTCTCGAGGCGATTCCTGATCCTGACTTCGATCGGGTGGCTGGTGCTGGCCACCGCTCACCGCATGGTGCGTCGTCGCCGCCCATGGACGGAGCGCATCGGCCTCATCACGGGCGAGAAGCAGTTGGCGGAGGACCTGGTCGCCTCCCCACACACGGACGTGGTCTGGGTGCTCGATCCCTCCTTCGACGGGATGATCGAGATGCCCGAGCGCGACATAACTCTTGCCGTGGACCTGAGGGCGATCCTGTCAGAGAGAGTCGCCCAGTTCCTCTCCTCGTGTGACATCGCCGGTTACACGATCAGGCCGCTGACCTCGATCTATGAGGAGCACACCGGTCGGGTGCCGTTGGTCCACCTCGCTGAAGGCTGGGAGATCTCGGCGCCATTGCTCGCCGTGGCGCCGTGGCTTCCCGGGAAGCGGGTGTTCGACGTCGTGAGCACCGCGTTCACCGCTCCGCTCTGGCTGCTCATCGGAGGTCTGACCTGGATCTATGTGCGCCTCGCCTCGCCGGGGCCCGCCATATTCAGGCAGCTGCGAGTGGGTCACGGTGGAAATCCGTTCACCATCTACAAGTTCCGGACGATGGCCCTCGACGCGGAAAAAGACGGTCCCCAGTTCGCATCCAAGGACGATGAGCGTCTGATCTGGGGTGGGCGGTTCCTGAGGAAGTCCCGCCTCGATGAAGTGCCCCAGCTGTGGAACGTGCTCAAGGGAGAGATGAGCCTGGTCGGGCCCCGGGCCGAGCAATTGTCCTTTGCCGAAGCCTTTCGGACGGAGATTCCCTTCTACGGGCATCGCCACCTGGTGCGCCCCGGGATCACGGGCTGGGCTCAGGTGCATTACCGATATGCCGATGATCAAGCAGACACCATCGAGAAGCTGACCTATGACCTCTACTACATCAAGCACATGTCACCGGTGATGGATATCAGCGTCCTCTGGAGGAGTGTCTGGACTGTTCTCACCGGGGCAGGTGCGCGTTGAGTGGTTCGGTGATCGAAGCGGAGCGCAGGGGTTTCAAGGCACCAGGCACCACTTTCATGGTGGCCGGTGGCTTGATTGGAGCCGCCGGCGCCTACGTCTTCCAGGTCTACGGCGGCCGGCAGCTCGGGATCCACGCCTTCGCCCCCATCGCCCAGTTATGGACCATCTTCTTCATCCTGGGGACCGTCCTGCTGGTGCCGGTCGAGGGCTATGTGACCCGGGAGGTCGCCTCGGGGCGCAAGGCGATACCTCACGATCTGGTCCCCGCGGGTGTGGTCGCCGGGATCGGGGCACTCCTTGGCGGGGCATTCGTGATCGTGACCCTGGACCGCCTATTCACTGGCAGCTGGGAGTACGTGGTCCAGATCGTCCTGCTCATGCTCGGCTATGGGCTGCTCTTTGTTGGAAAAGGAGTCCTCGCCGGGCGGCGGCGCTTCGCCGACGTGGGATGGGTGCTGATCATCGAAACCGTGGTCCGGCTTGTCGCCGGGATCATCGCGATACGACTCATTGCCACGGCCGAGTCATTGGGTTGGGCGATGGTGCTCGGTGCTTTCGCTGTGCTCGGCATGGGCTGGTGGCGACACGACAAGGGCCAGTCCCGGGCCCCCTCTGAGCCGGCAACGCGATTTCTCGGTGGCTATGTCGCCGGGACCGCCTCCTCCCAGGTTCTCCTGGGAGCAGCGCCGATCGCGGTTGCCCTCCTTGGAGGTGACGAAGCGATGCAGTCGGTCGTGTTCGCAACGTTCACCCTGTTCCGGGCGCCACTCACTCTGATCTTCGCCCTGCAGGGTCGGATCCTGCCTTTTCTCGTAGGTCTCGCTGGGGCCAACGACACCAAGACGTTGGGGAGATTTGCCCGAAACGTGGTGATCGTGGGTGTCGCACTCGCCCTGCTCGGTGGCCTGGTGGGTTGGCTCATCGGGCCTGAGGTGGTGAGCTTCCTCTTCGAGCCCGCGTTCGCGCCCTCCTCCACGGTGGCCATGCTCGCCGCCGCCGGCGTGATGGCTGCCGCCGCGGCGCAGATCGCAGGTCAGGTGCTCGTTGCCGAGGCTCGCACCCCGCGGCTCGCTCTGGCGTGGCTTGGAGGCCTGGCGGCCGGCATCGTCGCCCTAGTGCTCCTCGGTGGTGAGCCTGACACCAGGGTCGCCCTCTCCTTTGCCATCGGTGAGGTCGTGGCCCTGGTCTTGATGGCCGGGTTGGCAGCCCGGAGGTAGGCCGAGCCAGCGTTTGTGCTCGGCGGCGAGTGTGGGAGGGAACCTCCAGCGAAGATCTTTCGGCACCTCGGGGACCCGGTCGACGACCACCAGCCAGCCCTCCTCCACCCTGACCAGGCCCGCCCGCATCAAAGTTGGGAGGTATCTGGGTAGCCGCACCCCCTCCCCCTTTTCGGCGGCGCGCACCAGGCGGAGTAGCTCGGCAACAGCCGTCGAACCGATGGCGGCTACCCAGAACCTGCGCACATAGGCGTCCGTGGCCCGATAGGTATTGGTAGTTGGCAGGAGGCGCACGGGGACAACGGGGCGGACACGGGCTGTGGGACGGACCGAAGCACCCGGGAGGGTTTCGATCGTTCGATGCGGAGGACGAGCACCCCGACCGCTCCCGGGCACTTCGGCTGTCATATGTCGAGTTCTACAGAACAACGACAAATATCGTCAAGAGACGTGAGCGGAATGCGCGAAAAGAATCAAACTTGGAGCAGTCGCTTGAGCGCTGGTCTGCGTAGGTGGGGCCTCTACCCCGCCAACTCGCCCACGAACACCACCAGCTGTGCCGTGCCCTCCACCGGGGTCCCCGGCGGTGGGTTGGTGGTGACGATCCGGCCCACAAGCGACGAATCAGTGACCTGGGTCGGCTGTTGCACCAGGCTCAACTTCACGCCGGTCTCATCTTCGAAGTCGCGGACGGCGTCGAGTGCTTCCTCGACGGTGAGGCCGATGAGCGCGGGGATCTCCCCGACCGGGATCTCGCCGCTGGAGACCGAGATGGTGATCGTGGAGCCCTGACGCACCGTTGAGCCCGGCCCGGCGCTCTGGCCGACGACGATTCCCTCCGGCTCCAACGATGGAACCTCGACCACGTTGGCATTGAGCTTGGCGTCCTTGAGCCGGGCCACTGCCTCGTCGACACCCAACCCAACAACAGACGGGACCGTGGTCGGCGGGGGCACCAGGTACTTCTCGATGTTCCCCGGGTCGGCCGGGAAGTCGGTCACCGGCAGGTCCTTGGTGACATAGCTCATGAACTCTGCCCAGATAGGGGCGGGGACCGACCCACCGAACACCCGTCGGTAGCTCTGCCCGTTGATCACGACATTGGTGAGCGGAACCTGCTGAGCCTCATAGCCGACCCAGACTGCGGTGCTGTATTCCGGGGTGTAGCCCACATACCAGGCGTCGAGATAGCTCTGGTGGGTGCCGGTCTTCCCGCCCTGGGGTCGGTCGATATTGGCGGCCGGTGCCGTGCCTGACCCGGTCGGGACCTTGGAGAGCGCCCTTCGGGCTGCGGCGAAGATTGCCGGGTCGGAGACTTGTGTCTGCTCCAACTCGTGCTCGTAGATGACCTGACCTGAGCTGTCCACGATTCTGGAAACGATGTAGTCGTCTGCGTGAAGTCCATTGGTGGCAAAGTTGGAATAGGCGTTGGCCATCTCGAGCGTGCTGACCGCCGAGCTCCCGAGCACGATCGAGAGCACCGGGTCGAGCGACGACTCATCGATCCCCATCCGCCTCGCGACGTCTACGACGTTCTCAGGGCCGACCTCCAGCGAGAGCTGGGCGTAGACCGCATTGACCGAGTTGTAGGTCGCCTGCTCCAGAGTGATCACACCGTATGAGTTCCCGGCGTTGTGGACGGTCCAGATATTGGAGCCGTTGGGAGCACACGGGAAGGGACACTCGATCTTGATCGGGCTCTTGCCGCTCCAGGTGTGGCCCATGGTGTATCCCTGCTCGAGAGCGGCGACCAGGCCAAAAGGTTTGAACGACGAGCCGGGGTTGCGCCGGCCCTGGACTGCCAGGTCGAACTGGGAGAACTCGAAGGGGAGGCCGGACGCCATGACTCGCACCGCGCCGGTGTGGTTGTCGACCATGGTCATTGCACCCGTTGGGACGCAGGAGTGAGTTTCTGCGTAGCTGCCCAGGAACTCGTCGGTCTCATTGGGGAGGATCTCGCGGCACTTGGCGAGGTTCTCCTCGTAGGCAGGGAGGGGAAGCCAGGAGGCCAGGATCTCATTCGCCTTCTTTTGCAACCCGAGGTCGATGGTGGTGAACACCTGGAGGCCGCCACCGCCCTCGCAGGCGACGTCGTCGGCGGGACAACCGAAAATTGCCTTCTTCCTCTCCTCCGGCGAATCGCCCAGGAAGGCGAACTTGGGGTCGTTGAGCAGCTGGCGCTTCACCTCGGCAACCACGTGGTCCGCTTCGCCCCGACGCAGCGGGGCCTCGATGACCCCCAGCGGCTGGGCGACGGCGACCTCGGCTTGCTCGGTCGTGATCCAGCCTTCCTCGGCCATCTCCATGATCACGTCGTCTCGCCTCTCCAGGGTGATCTCGGGGCGGTTCCGCGGGTTGTAGAGAGACGGGTTGCGCACGAGGACAGCTAGGGCGGCGGCCTCGTGGATCTCGAGCTCGTTCAGCTCCTTGCCGTAGAACTCTTCGGCGGCGGTCTTCACCCCGTAGGCGCCGGCTCCGAAGTAGACCGAGTTCATATAGAACTCGAGGATCCGCTCCTTGGGAAAGCGCCGCTCCACCTCGGCGGACACGAAGGCTTCGTTGATCTTACGGCGGATGCTGACCTCGGTGCCGACGAAGGCGTTCTTGACCACCTGCTGGGTGATGGTCGAACCGCCACGGGTGGTGTCGTAGATCAGATTGTCGACGGCGGCGGAGAGGATCGCGGAGAAGTCCACCCCCGAGTGCTCGAAGAAGTCGGCGTCTTCGGCGGCGAGGATGGCGTGGACCAGGTCTGGGGGAACCGATTCGTAGGGCACCGGCTCGGAGTTGCGACCGTCGTGAAGTTCGGCGAGAACCTCACCAGAGTCGGCATAGATGCGGCTCACCCGGCTCAGGTCGGGGAGGGTGAGCTCCATGGACCGCGTGTCGGGAACCCATTCCTTCTTGATTCCTTCGAAGGTCCCGTATGCCGAGTTGGTGCCTAGGAACGCGAACAAACCCACCCACCCTGCGAGGAGGAGTGACATCGAGAGAAGCGTGGCGAGGGCGCCGAACCAACGGCCCCTGCGCTCCCGCGCTTCTATCTGGTGAATGAGCGCTTTTCTGGCCATCTGGGGGGATTGGACGTCTCGGGTCCCAAAGGAGTTCCCGACCTACGATCCACGAGAAGGCTGTCAGGATACCCCGACCATGGAAGAAACCAGGAGCACGACCAGCGACATCGTGATCGATGTCGTCTACGACCGACCGGCGGACCCCGGCCGGATCGGTGCTCCCGGCGCCTATCCATTCACCAGAGGGCCCCATCCGACGATGTATCGGGGCCGTCTTTGGACGATGCGCCAATACGCCGGATTCGGGACGGCAGAGGAGACCAACCGCAGATTTCGCGACCTTCTCGATGCCGGCCAGAGCGGATTGAGCGTTGCCTTCGATCTGCCCACCCAGATGGGGCTCGACTCGGATCATCCGCTGGCAACCGGGGAGGTGGGCAAGGTCGGGGTCGCCGTCGACAGCCTCGACGACATGAGACGGCTGTTCGATGGCATACCGCTCGACTCGGTGTCCACCTCGATGACGATCAACGCCACGGCACCAATCCTTCTGCTCCTCTATCAGCTGTTGGCCGAGGAGAGCGGGATCCCCGCTTCTCAGCTCCGGGGGACGATCCAGAACGACATCCTCAAGGAGTACGTAGCAAGAGGGACGTACATATATCCGCCTCGCCCTTCGATGCGGCTGGTCACCGACGTCTTCAGTTATGCCGGATCGGAGATCCCGGAATGGAACACGATCTCGATCAGCGGATATCACATCCGGGAAGCCGGGGCCACCGCCACACAGGAGCTGGCGTTCACGATCGCCAATGGACTTGCCTATGTCCGGGCTGCCATCGAGGCGGGATTGGATCCCGACGACTTCGCACCGCGACTTTCGTTCTTCTGGAACGGGCACAGCAACTTCTTTGAAGAGGTGGCCAAGTACCGGGCGGCCCGCCGCATCTGGGCGCGCTGGATGCGCGATGTGATCGGTGCCGGCGACTCGAAGTCCTGGGCGATGCGCTTCCACACCCAGACCGCGGGGTCGACTCTCACGGCCCAGCAGCCCCTCAACAACGTGGTGCGAACCACGATGCAGGCGCTGAGCGCAGTGCTCGGTGGAACACAGTCGCTGCACACCAACTCCTACGACGAGGCGCTGGGGCTGCCGACCGACGATTCGGCATTGGTGGCCTTGCGGACGCAGCAGGTGATCGCCTACGAGACCGGCGTCGCCGACACGGTGGACCCCCTCGCCGGGTCCTACTTCGTCGAGGCGCTCACTGACCAGGTGGAGGCCGGAGCCGAGGCGATCCTGAGCCGTGTCGAGGAGATGGGTGGAGCGGTGGCCGCCATCGAGGCCGGGTGGATGCAGGCTCAAATCGAGGACTCCGCATATCGGGATGCGCAGCGGCAGGCGAGCGGTGAATCGGTCGTTGTCGGGGTCAACCGATTCCAGCAGGGGACGGCCGAGTCTGTGCCGGTGGCCGACGTCGATCAATCGCTGGAGGAGGCGCAGAAGGCACGCCTCGCCGGGTGGCGTGAGCAGCGGGACCCTCGAGCTCTGGCGCTCGCCATGGAGGCGGTGGAGAGCACGGCGCGGACCGAGTCCAATCTGCTCCCATCCATGAAAGAGGCCTTGGCGGCGGGGGCCACTGTCGGCGAGGTCTCCGACCGGCTCAGGGCCGTGTTCGGGACGCATCGCCCCGGTTGACCCCGCCCGGGTGAGATCGTCGTTACCGTCCCGGCTCGAGGACCAATGGCAGACAGCAAACCCCACCTTTTGATCATCGGTGGTGGCCCCGCAGGCACCCAAGCTGCGACGACGGCCGCTTCCAAAGGGGCACGGGTGACCCTCGTCGAAAAGGACATAGTCGGTGGGGCGGCACACCTCTGGGATTGCATCCCATCGAAAACGATGGCGGCGAGCGCGCTGCGCCACACCTCGATCCGCAACGCGGCCAAGCTGGGCTTCGTGACCGACCCAGGGAGAGTCGATCCCGCAGTCCTCGCTGAGCGGATCAGAGTGATCACCGGTGACATCAACCGGAACTGGATGACCCTCCTCCAATCACAAGGTGTCGCCATCGTCGAGGGCACGGGCCGTTTCACGTCGGACCATGAGGTTCTCGTCGAGACCACCTCCGGAGACCGTCGGATCAGCTTCGACAAGGCGATGATCTCGACCGGCTCATCGCCACGCGTGCCCGAGTGGGCCCCGGTGGACGGCAAGAAGGTGTTGACCACCCGCGACTGCTATTTCCTCGAAGAGGTCCCGGAGCACATCGTGGTCATCGGCTCCGGTGTCACCGGTGTGGAGTTCACCCACATCTTCGAGAGCCTCGGGGCAAAGGTCAGTCTGGTGGTGTCCCGCCAGCAGATTTTGCCTCACCGTGACGCCGAGGTCGCCGCAGTCCTCGAGGAGGACTTCCTGGAGCGGGGGGTGCGCTTAGTGATCGGTGCCCGCGCTCAGGCGATTCGGGTCGACGAAGCTCAGGTCACCGTCAGTTGTGATGATGGGCGTCAGATAACGGGATCGCATGCCCTGCTCGCGGTGGGCTCGTTCCCGCTCAGTGACGGGCTGGGCATGGATGCGGCGGGGATCGCGTCCGAAGAGGGCTATGTGACCGTGGACGAGCATCAGCGCAGCACGGTCCCCCACATCTATGCCGCGGGCGACGTCACCGGGCAGATGCCGTTGAGCTCGGTCGCTTCCATGCAGGGCCGCAAGATCGCCAATCACGCCCTTGGTTTGCCGGTGGCGCCGATTGACTACTCCAAGGTCGCAGAGGCGATATTCACCGAGCCCGAGATCGCATCTGTGGGCCTGGTCGACGTCGAGGCCGCAGCCGAAGGGCGCAAGGTGAGGACCACCAAGGTCCCTTTCGCAGCGAACGCTCGATCGGTTCTCCAACACGTCACCAGGGGTTTCGTGAAACTCACGTCGGATCCCGCCACCGGGGTAGTGCTGGGAGGGACAATCGTCGGCCACCGCGCTTCCGAGCTGATCGGAGTAGTCGCCCTGGCGGTTCAGGCCCGGCTCACCGACAAGACTCTGGTCGAGACCCTGATGGTGCACCCTTCGATGATGGAGGCGATCTCCGACGCCGCGGAATGATCATCGGTTCTGGGCACGAGGTCGCGCCTGACGTTGACTGATGCATGAAGAAGACCGTGATCGGCTGGAGGCTGTGCGGGGCGCTATTTGACGATGGCGATCACTTGCCCGGCGGTCACGGTGTCTCCGGGTTGCACCCGAAGGTCGACTACCTCGCCGCCGTTTGGTGACACGACCTCATTCTCCATCTTCATGGCCTCGAGAACGCAGACCGGATCCCCGGCCTTCACCGACCCGCCCGCCTTGACGTGGACCTTGACGATCGTTCCTTGCATCGGTGCCGCGATCACGCCATCGCTCGCGCCGGATGGGCCGGCGGCGGAGAGCCTCGGGGGTCTGCGTCGCACTGCCCCGCCGGGTGCCGCGGGCTCGGGGGCCCAATAGGTCACAGCAAAGCGGCGGCCACCGATCTCGACCGTTATGTCCCGTCGTGCCAACTCCTCATCTTCGGGGAGAGTCGGCGGAGAGTCGGGGGCTGTGGTTTCGAGGCTGACGGCCTCCTCCATCCATCGGGTGTGATGCTCGCCCTTGACGAAATCGGGATGATCGAGGACTGCGAGGTGGGCGGGGATGGTGGTGGCGACGCCCCGCACCTGGAACTCCTGCAGGGCTCGCCTCCCCCTGGAGATCGCTGAAGCCCGATCAGGTGCCCAGACCACGAGCTTGGCCATCAGGTTGTCGTAGTACTGAGAGACACTCGTCCCCGGGCGCACCCAGGAGTCGACTCGGACCCCGGGCCCCGCCGGCTCTTGCCATTCCACCACCTGTCCCGGTGTGGGCATGTAGTTGTTGAAGGGGTCTTCGGCGTTGATGCGGAACTCGATGGCGTGGCCGCGTGCCTCTACCGAGTCCATCGGCAGCTCCTCTCCGCGTGCGATGCGGAGCTGCCACTCGACGAGATCGAGGCCGGTGACCATTTCTGTCACCGTGTGCTCCACCTGGAGCCTCGTGTTCATCTCCAGGAAGTAGAACTCGCCATCCCCGTCCAAGAGGAACTCCACCGTCCCCGCATTCACATAGCCACAGGAGCGGGCCGCGGCGAGGGCGGCTTTGCCCAACGCCCTCCTCTGACGGGTGGTCATCCCCGGCGATGGGGTCTCCTCGATGAGCTTCTGATGGCGCCTCTGGACCGAGCAGTCGCGCTCGCCGAGGAATATCCCCTTGCCGTGGCTGTCGAAGAGGATCTGCGCCTCGATGTGCCTGGTCCGCTCCAGATACTTCTCGACGTAGACCTCGGGGTTGCCGAAATAGGCGTCGGCCTCTCGTCGCGCCCCTTCGAAGGATTCGACGAGGTCTTCCGGGCTCCTGACCACTCTCAGCCCTTTGCCCCCGCCTCCGTGGGCGGCCTTGACCGCCACTGGATACCCGTATTGCTCGGCGAGAGCGGCCACTTCATCGACGGAGGAGACCGGATCGGTGATACCGGGCACCGTGGGCACACCGAACTTCTCGGCGTTGCGCCGCGAAGTGATCTTGTCACCCATCCCCTCGATTGCCTCGGCCGGGGGACCGACCCAGATGATCCCGGCCTCGGTCACCGCACGAGCGAATCCTGCGTTCTCGGAGAGAAACCCGTACCCGGGGTGGATCGCTTCGGCACCCGACTCATGCGCCACCTGGAGGATCTTCTGCTGGTTGAGGTAGCTCTCGGCGGCGGGCGCCGGCCCGGCGTTCCAAGCCTCGTCGGCGAGGTCGACGTGGAGAGCATCACGGTCCAGTTCGCTGTAGATCGCGATGGTCCGAATTCCCATCTCCCGCGCGCTGCGGATGACGCGGACCGCGATTTCGCCTCTATTCGCTACGAGGAGTGACTTCATGTCCTCGAGTGGTTCATTGAGGACCGTTCCCGTGCTTCTTGGGCGGCATCTTCTCCCGCTTGGTGCGGAGGATTTCCATCGCTCGTATCAGCTTGTATCGAGTTTCCCTGGGCTCGATCACCTCGTCGACCAGGCCGAGCTCGGCGGCCACGTACGGATTGTTGAACCTCTCCTCATAATCCGAGATCAGCTCCGTCCGCTTCTCATCCCCGTTCGGCCCGGTGAGCTCTCGGCGGTGAATGATGTTCACCGCTCCCTGTGCCCCCATGACCGCGATTTCGGCGGACGGCCAGGCGAACACCAGGTCGGCCCGGATCCCTCTGGCGTTCATGACCAGATAAGCGCCCCCGTAGGCCTTGCGGGTGATGACCGTCACCCGGGGCACCGTCGCCTCGCAATAGGCGTAGAGGAGCTTGGCCCCGTGCCGAATGATCCCGTTGTGCTCCTGGTCGACGCCTGGGAGGAAGCCGGGAACGTCGACGAACGTGATCAGAGGGATGTTGAACGCATCACAAAACCGAACGAAGCGGGCAGCCTTCTCGGAGGCCTCGATGTCGAGAGTCCCGGCCAGGACCGCCGGCTGATTGGCGACCACTCCAACCGTGTGCCCGTCGAGTCGGCCGAATCCAACCACGATGTTCCCTGCCCAGTGCTCGTGGACCTCGAAGAACTCGTTGCCATCCAGCACAGTGCTGATCACCCCGAGCATGTCGTAGGGCTGCGTGGCTGAGTCGGGGATGATCGAATCGAGGTCATCGTCGACGCGGTCGGGCCGGTCTGTCGGGGCGAAATGGGGGGGAAGTTCCATGTTGTTGCGGGGGAGGAAGGAAACGAGGTAGCGAACCGCCTCCAACGCATCGGCCCCTGAGGGATATACGAAATGGGTCACCCCCGATTTCGAGGCATGGGTGAGCGCCCCACCCAACTCCTCCATGGTCACCTCTTCACCGGTCACCGCCTTGATGACGTCGGGACCGGTGATGAACATGTGGCTCGTCTTGTCTACCTGGACCACGAAATCGGTGAGGGCCGGGGAGTAGACGGCCCCGCCTGCACACGGGCCCATGATCACGGAGATCTGAGGGATCACTCCCGACGCCCGAACATTGCGCTCGAAGATGCGCCCATACCCGTCTAGGGAGGAGATCCCTTCCTGGATCCTGGCGCCACCGGAGTCTTTGAGGCCGATCACAGGAGTCCCGGTGTCGAGGGCCATGTCGAGGATCTTGCAGATCTTGTCGGCGACGACCTTGCTCAAGCTCCCACCGAAGACGGTGAAGTCTTCGGCGAAGACAAAGACCGGCCTGCCATCGATCGTTCCGTGCCCGGTCACCACCGCGTCGCCCAGGGGCCGCTTGTCCTCGATGCCAAATCCCGACGACTGGTGTCGGACGAACTGATCGATCTCCTGGAACGACCCTTTGTCGAGCAGCGTTTCCAGGCGCTCGCGGGCCGTGAGCTTCCCTTGCTCGTGCTGACGGGCGACCGCCCTCTGACTCCCTGCGTGGAGCGCCTCTTCGCGGAGCTCCCTCAACTTCTCAATCCGCGCCTCAGTCCCCAAGACTCCTCCGTAACCTCACTCTTTGACTCGCCGGAGGACGAGATGGCTACACCCTATTGGCAGATCCGGCGCGAAGAAGTCCCCAGCACTCAGGATCTGGCGCTCGACCAGTTGGAGGACCTGCCTGTGGTGGTCATCGCCCCTGCGCAATCGAGGGGCCGGGGTCGATCAGGCGTGGAATGGGCCAATGCCCCACGAGCTCTGGCGGTTTCGGTGGCCTTGCGGACCGAACCTGGCGACCAACGCCCTCTCTCTCTCATGGCAGGAATCGCGGCCGGGCGCGTCTTGTCCGAGATCGGCCTGAAGTGGCCAAACGACCTGGAATTGGACGATGACAAGGTCGGGGGGATCCTCGTCGAGCAAACCGGTGACACCGCGGTCATCGGCTTGGGAGTGAACCTGTGGTGGCCTGCACCGCCCCCCGGCGTCTCGGCGCTCTACGAAGAGGACCCCGGCCCCGAGCGACACCGGGAGATCGGCGCCGCTTGGTCAGCTGAAATCCTCAGCCTGCTCCGTGAGAGCGAGTGGCCGATCGATGAGTACCGGTCGAGATCCACCACGCTGGGCCGGAACATCACCTGGGAGCCGGATGGCTCCGGCCGTGCGGTCGACGTCGCCGACACCGGCGCCCTGGTGGTCGAGATCGGGACGGACCGGATCGAGATCCACTCCGGCGCGGTCCGTCACATTCGGGCCTAACCGAGCTCCTCGATCTCAGCGGCGGGCAATGTCGCCTTGAGGAAGGCGATCATCCGGGCCAAGGCGTCCTCGGCTGCCGATTCCTGATAGGCAGGTGCCGTCACGTCGAGGAAATCATGCCCGGCGTCTTCATAGAGAAGCCATTGACCATGCTGGTTTCGGTTCTGGGCCTCATCCACCGTCGTGGGGGAGATCAACTCGTCGGACGAGCCGTAGAGACCGAGCACAGGAACCGGGAGGTGGTCGAGATAATCGGCGACCTGGAACTGGCGGTCCTCGTCGCCGGTCAACGGTGTCGAGACGAGGGTCAGTGATCTGACCCAGTCTCGAGTCGCCGCGGCGATCAGCCCGAATCGGCCCCCGATGTCGATGCCAACCACGGCTACCTCACCGCTGACTGCCCACTCCAAATCGTCGGAGATCACGTACTCGTGAAGCTCGTCGAGGTCGGTGAGGGCGCGGGCATCCGGCAACTCGTTGTAGGCGTCGAGGGGCTCACCCGCACCCCGGTAGAGATGGAGGGACAGCGCAAGGATCCCGTTCCGGGCCAGCCGACGGCACAGATCCTTCTCGAAGCTGTCGAGACCGTTGAGGCCGGGGAGCACGAAGGCGACCGGGAAACGGCCTGCTTCGTCGGGTCGCGCCAGGTACCCGTCGCGAAGTGCGGCGCCGACGGGCACGGGGAGCTTCCCGTACATGATCGAGAATTTCCCCTCGTGGGACAGGACCGCCATCAGCTGGCACGTTAGACATGCTTCACCACCGGACCCCGTCCCGGGGTCACCGGCATTGAGCGGAACCGGGGCTAGCCTGCGCGACGTCTCACAGACGATGTCTTCCTCTCCATCAAACCCTGTTCCGCGTCGTGGCATGCCACGTTGGCTCAAGGTGACGATCATCTCGATCCTGGTCGTGGCCAACCTGGTAGCGCTTGGCTTGTTCTGGGCTCTCAACACCGGGCAGAGCCTCCTGTCGGGTGCAGACACCGACGAGGAGGTGGTCGATGCCCTCGCCACTCCCACCGGTGACGCCCTGACCTTCCTCGTGGTTGGGAGCGATTCACGAGAAGGGCTCGAGGATCTCGAGAATTTCGGCGATTTCGCAGGGGCCCGCGGCGACGTGGTCATGCTGGTTCGTGTCGATCCGTCGACTGGTGAGGCTCGCATGCTCAGCATCCCCAGAGACCTCTGGGTGGACATCCCGGGCAACGGTGAGGGAAAGATCAATGCCGCCTACTCGTTCGGCGGCCCGAGGCTGATGGTGGAGACGATCCGCGAGAACCTGGGCATCGAGGTCAACCACTATGTCGAGATCGGGTTTGTGGGTTTTCAGGAGATGGTCAACGAGCTCGGTGGGATTCACGTCTCGTTCCCCTACGACGCCCGCGACGTTTCGTCCGGACTCGATGTTCCGGCCGGCACCGAGGTTCTGGATGGCGAGATGGCGCTCGCCTACGCCCGCTCCCGCAAGTATCAGGAATACCAGAACGGATCGTGGGTTTCGGTCGAGGCCAATGACATCGGAAGGACCGCGCGCCAGCAGGAGGTCGTGCGGGCGGTCATGTCTGAGCTGAAGACGCCCGCTTCGGTTGCGGATGCCGGGGCTATCGCTTCCGCCCTGGCCGACCACATGACCATCGACGCCACCCTTGCCTCCTCGTCGGTAGCCGGCCTGGCCTGGGACTTCCGCAGCCTGATCAGCGGAGGCATCGAGGGCACGACCCTGCCCGTCGACGGCGCAACCGTCAACGGCGCCTCCGTCGTGGTCGCCAGAGAGCCGGAAGCCTCGGAGATGATCACGGCGTTCCTCGGTGGAGCCGACCAGGTTGTGGAGAGAGCGCTGCGGGTCCAGGTGCTCAACGGGAACGGGGTCACCGGGGCTGCAGGGAAGATGTCGGAGAGGCTCGAGGAGAACGGGTTCGAGGTGGAGTCGATCGGCAACGCGGGAACTCACGACTACGAAGTCACCACGGTGATGGTCCCTGCCGGCAGTGTCAACGGAGGGGTCATCGTCGACCGCCTTGGTTTCGGTGTAGTCGAGTTCGGCGATGTCGATAACGGTTACGACGCCGTGGTCATCGTCGGCGCAGACGCCTCCTGAGCGCCGGCGCCGCCGTCGGGGCGGCATCCCAATGATTCTTAGACTGAGGTGGACATGAACATCGCGATCATCGGCGCGGGATACGTCGGGCTGGTCACGGGCGCCGGGTTGGCCCATCTCGGGCACCAGGTGCGGATTGGAGAGGCCAACGAGAAGCGAGTGGACCTGCTTCGGTCGGGATCGGTTCCCATCTTCGAGGAGGAGCTTCCCGAACTGATGGAGCGGGCCGCAGCGAAGGGTCTCATCAGCTTCCACACCTCGAATCTCGAAGCCATCGAGGGAGCGAGGTTCGTATTTCTCTGCCTCCCGACCCCAGAGGGCGAAGACGGCCGTGCAGACCTGCGATACATCAACGAGGTGGTCGAAGAGCTGGCCAGCGGGGTGGACTCGGACGTGATCTTCGTGGTCAAGTCGACCGTGCCACCGGGGACCGTGGCCGGGCTTCGAAAGCGACTTGCAGATCTGGGGAGTCAGGCCCGGATCGTGTCCCATCCCGAGTTCCTTCGCGAAGGGCGAGCAGTCCAAGACTTCCTGGAGCCCGATCGAATCGTGGTCGGCGCCTGGGATGAGGTCGATGCCGATGCCGTCGCCGGGCTCTATGAGAAGGTCCAAACCGTTGTGGTGAAGACCGATCCGACGTCGGCGGAGATGATCAAGTACGCCAACAACGCCTATCTCGCTGCCCGGCTCACATTCGTCAACACCCTGGCCAACGTGTGCGAGGCGGTCGGGGCAGACATCCTGGATGTGGTGCGGGGGATCGGGCTCGACCACCGCATCGGCCCCCACTTCTTGCAGCCCGGACCCGGATACGGGGGATCCTGCTTCCCCAAGGACACTTCCGCCCTGATCGCGGTCGCCAGTGACGCCGGCTACGACTTCGAGTTGCTGCGTGCAGTGATCGAGGCCGACGAAGAGCAGCGGCGACGAGTCGCCGAGAAGGTCCGTCAGGCCGCGGGCGGTGGCCTCCGAGGGCGGAGGGTGGCCATGTGGGGTGTCGCCTTCAAAGCGGGAACCGACGATGTGAGGGAATCGCCTGCCCTGCGGATCGCGGCACTTCTCCAGGCCGATGGCGCCGAGGTGGTGGCGTTCGATCCAGAGGCGTCTTCCGATTCGCTGCGCATGGCTCCCGATGCGGTCACGGCGGCAGCAGACGCGGACGTTCTGTTGGTCGCCACCGAATGGAAAGAGTTCCAGGAGGTGGATCTCACCGCGGTGGCCAAGGTGATGAGAGGACATCGCGTCGTCGACGCCCGCAACCTTCTCGACCCTCGCGCGGTCCGTGGCGCCGGGCTCGATTATTGGGGTTTAGGCCGACCGGGCGTGTAATCCGCTGGTCCGCTTGTCCGCAGTGCGATGACGGAAAGCGGAAAGCGGTCTAGCGAAACAGATCTTCGCCTGGAGGTCGCACCAGGTCCTGTCCCCGACCTTCTCCCCGAGGGCCCTCGTATCCCTTGATCAATGCTGCAGGTATCCCTGAGGCCTTCCCCATCACCAGGTCGGCCGCTGCCGCCAGCTCGTCGGCGACCGCGATCTCCGTCACCTCCAGCTCCCGACCACTCCAGTCCCTGGTCCCCTTGAGATCGAGGAGGGTGGTCAGACCCGACGCCCCGATCGCCACGTCGGTCAACCCCCGACGCCAGGGTCTGCCGAACGTATCGGAGATGATGACCGCGAGCTCGATTTCGAAGTGGCGCTCCAACCGGGTCCGGATTCGGAGTGCGGAGCGGTCTGGGTCCTCGGGGAGCAGGATCATGGTCCCGGGAGCGGCATTGGAACGATCGATCCCGGCGTTGGCGCAGATGAACCCATGTTTGGTCTCGGCGATGATCAGATCACCGCGGCGACGCACAATCGACATCGCTTCGCTCTCGATGAGATCGACGCGGAACATCTCCTCGTCACCCACGATCTCGACCACCGCCCCCTCGGATTTGGATACGACCTTGTGGGTGATCACCAAAACGTCACCTGTCGCCACGGCCAACGGTTGCAGTGAGGTGGCGAGCATCGACACCAGATCGTCGCCAGGGCTCACTGCGCCAAGTCCGGGCACTGGCAGGATCTGCAATGTCATGAGCTGAGTATCGCTTGGCCCAAGCGCGCCGCGGCAACCTCTTCAACTATGAGAGTGTCCTCCACGAGCACGGACACCCCGTCCAGGCTTCCCGCATCATCGGCGTCGGTTCGGTCGACCACGAGGGTGTCGACCAGCCCGGAGTAGGCCTCCGCCACGCCTCGATTCCCTTCGGGGAGCCCCAGGGATCGGAGCACCGCGGCCGCAGGGCCTTTGAGAGCCTTGCCTCCAATGAGCGGACTTATCGCGATGACCCGGGGATGGCCGGCGACCGCTTCCCTGACTCCGGGTATCGCGAGGATCGGCCAGATCGAGAGCGGGGGATTGGAGGGGGCGATCACGATCACGTCTGCCTCGCCTAGAGATTCCATGACCCCTGGTGCGGGCGTCGAATCGGTGGCCCCGGCGAATCTGAGATCGGAAACCTCGTCCTGGTGCTTCCTCAAGACGAAGTAATCCTGGAACGAGATCCAACCCAGGCCCTCGACTTCGATCTCCGTGCGCACCCGATGATCGCTCGCCGGGAGGATCATGCTCTCGATGCCGAAACCGTCCGCAACCGCTCTCATGACGCCGGTCAGTTTGTCGCCGGCGGACAGCCGCTCCGTGCGGAAGATGTTGACGGCGAGATCCAGATCGCCGAGTCGGAACCGGTTGTCGACTCCGAAACGGGCCAGCTCTTCGTTGGCGAAGTAGGTATCCCTCCTGCGGCCCCATCCTTCTTCACCCTCCACCTTCGCCATCGTGTAGATGACGGTGTCCAGGTCCGGGCACACCTGCAACCCGTGTACGAGCTCGTCGTCCCCGACGTTGACCACCACCGTCAGGTCGATGTCCTCGATCGCTGCCAGGCCTCGGGCGAGTCGGGCGCCACCGACCCCACCAGACAGCTCGACGACCTTCATTCGGGGTCGCCGATATTGCTCAGGGCACGGACCGGGTTCACAATGTCCTCCCGCATGACCGATGCTTCAACTCCGTTGATCGCGGAGGCGCCCACAATCGACACCACTCCAGGCATGCCAAGAGTCAAGGTGGTGCTGACCCTGGTCAAGGGCGCCGACCTCGGTGCGGCGCTGGCCACCGTCGATCGACAAGTGTATGACTCGGTCGAAGAGGTCACCGTGATCGCGGACGCCGGAGTCGAAGTCCCGGACGGGATCAACCGCGCCGGATCGTTGGTGGACGCCATCAACTCGACGAGCCACGACGTCGAGTATCTGTGGATCATCCATTCCGACGCCAGACCACGGCCCGACGCGCTGTCGGCGCTGGTCGCCGAGGTGGAGCGCAACGATGCCTCGCTCGGCGGCTCCAAGCTCCTGGTCGCGGGTAGCCGTGACGAATTGGAATCGATCGGAAGCGCCACCGATGTCTTCGGGGAGCCCTTCTCGGGCCTCGACGAGGGCGAGATCGACCTCCAGCAGTACGACGTGGTGCGCGAGGTTGCGTTCGTGTCCTCGGTTTCGATGCTGATTCGCCGCGACCTGGCGCAAGGCCTCCGCGGGCTCGATGATCTCCTCGAGCCGGTCGCCGCCGGACTGGACTTCTCGCAGAGGGTGCGCCTCGCCGGGGGGAAGGTCATCACCATTCCCAGCTCGGAGGTCTACCACCAGGGCCGCTGCCGACAGGCCGGCCGAGGATGGCGGGAGCAGGCAGGGCGGTTGCGGGCAATGCTCAAGGCGTATCGCCCGATCACCCTGGCCTGGGTGGTCCCCTTCGAGCTTCTCGTCGCCCTCGTCGATTCTCTGGCCAGCCTGCTGTTGCTTCGCTGGAGGCCGGCGGCTCGCCACGCCGCCTCCTGGGGATGGAACCTGGTCCATCTGCCGTCGACCATCGGCGCCCGACGCCGTTTCAAGCCGGTGCGGGCTGTTGGTGACGAGGAGCTCTTCAGGTTCCAGGCGCGGGGCTCGATCCGGCTGCGCTCGGTAGGTGCCGAGCTCACAGAGCGCATCTTGTTCATGTTCGACGACGACAAGGCATTGGCCCGGGGAACGCGGCGGGTCTGGTCCAGCCCCGGGATCTGGGGTGCGCTCATCGCCGTTGCGCTGGTCCTAGTCGCGTCCAGGTCGATCATCTTCGCCGGAGTGCCCAACGTGGGGTCGAGCTTCGAATTCGAGCCACCGACCTTTGCTCTGCAGCGCTTTCTGGGCGGTTGGAACGACTCCGGCCTGGGCTCGTCCGCCGCGGTTCACCCTTCGACCGGGATCAACGCCCTCGTTTCCGGCATCTGGTTCGGTGAGGAAGGCGCGGCCCGCACACTGCTCACTTTGGGCTTCGCCGCTCTCGGTGTTATCGGAATGGGCCGCCTGGCTGGGCGGATCGGTTTCCGGGGCCCTGGCCGGTATCTCGCCGGATTGGTGCTTCTTGCCGGCCCCGGGACGGCGGTTGCTGTCGGCGCCGGGTCCTGGCTGGTCCTGGCCGGCGCGGCGATCCTCCCCTGGGCCGTTCGCTCGGTGTTCCTCTATTCCGGTGACACCGGCAAGAACGTGCTTGGCCGTGTCGGGTGGGTGGTGTTCTGGTCTCTGATCCTCGCTGCGTTCTCACCCCTCCTCGCGCTGGTCCCTCTGCTGGCGGCAGCCGTGGCCTCGATCGTCGGTGCCGGCACCCCGCGCCTTTGGCTGGGACTGGTCGCCGTCACCGGACTGGCGATGGCTGCCCCCTTCCTCATTGCCGATCCCGGGTGGATCACCGACGTCGACCGTCGACTCGCCTTGGAAGTCCCCGTCTTATGGCCGGTGCTGGTGTCGGTGGCGGCCATCCCGCTCTTCTTCCTCGAGGACAGGGCTGCCCGGGCCGGCCTGACGGGGGCCATCCTGGCCTTGGCCGGACTGGTGTTCATTCGCCTTCCGTTTGGCGGGCCCGGCGTCGAGGAGGCCTTGCTCATCCTGTCCTCGATGGGAGCTGCGCTCGTGGTGGCGGCTGCACTCGACCGGCTCTCATTCGAGCCGAAGCGGGTCATCGCAAGCGTGGCAGCAGCAGCCATTCTGGTGCTCTCGGTGGGCACCATGCTCGACGGACGGCTCGGCTTGCCCAGTGGCAACCTCAATGAGCAATTCGCCTTTGCCGAGACTCTGGCTGGGGAGGGTGGTCCGGGTCGAATCCTCCTCCTGTCGACCGATCGGGGAGACATACCCGGTGAGGCCCGGCCGGGTCCCGGCGTCTTCTACCGGTTGATCGACGGCGAGGGGATGACCCAGGACGAGGTTTGGCTACCGCCTGAGCGTGAGGGTGACATCGAGCTCGACCTCATTCTCGATCGACTGGCTACCGGTGTCGACCTCCGTCCGGGTGCGGCTCTGGCGCCGTTTGCCATCGACTGGCTCGTGCTGGAGGGCGATCCGTCGTATCTCGATGAACTACTGCAGACACAGCTCGATCTGGTGCCCACACCACTCGATGCGACCGCGCGGGTGTATGAGAACCCGGGCGCCCGGCCGATCGCTGCCGGTACTTCGGTCATCTGGGCGAGGTCCGGAACCGGCTTCTCCGGTGTGCCTGCCCAGCAGCGAATAACGATCGCCGTCAACCAGGACGAGGACTGGTCGCCCGATCCGGTCCTGGCAGGCTGGGCTATGACCGTGGACGGAAGTGATGGCGTGGCCACGTATCTGCCGGACACCGCCGCCTACATCCTGCCGGTGCTGGCTCTTACGATGCTGGCTTCCGCCCTCGGGGTGATCATCGTGGGAAGGGCACGCCGATGACCCCGGTCCTGAAGTCCCTACTTGTGTTCTTGCTTGCGGCGACCGCCGTTGCGCTGCCCGCCCTCGCCCAACCGGAGCCCGATCCACCTGCGGCGGTTGATGCGTCCGCTGTCGCGTTCTGCCCGGTGGAGGAGGGATCCGAGCGTTCGACCACCGTCGACGCGGTTTCAACCACGGTAGGGCCTCTGGCCCTGACCACCTTTGCTGCGGGGGTGATCACCGGTTCTGCCGAGGTCGAGATGGGTGCGACGAGTGCGGCATCCATTCCGATCACGGATGTGGCTGCGGTGGGGATAGGAGCCGCGCTGGTCGAGCCACCTACGGCCGACGCCGGTGCCGCGGCTGTCTTCACCGGCGATACCTCACTCGCTGTCGACACGTGTGTCCCGGCTCCCTCGAGTCGCGTGATCCTCGGGGGAGGCTCGACGCTCGACGGGCACGATCTCCAAGTCCAGCTGATGAATCCGTACGCCGGAGAGGCGGTGGCCGATCTCGTCGTCCAGTCCGACGCAGGCCTCGAGTCCAACGCCGAACTGGAGGCGGTGCTGGTCCCTCCTCGCTCCTCTGTGATCATCGACCTCGGCGAGCTCCTCCCGGGCCGGGTTTGGATGAACGTCATCGTCGAGGTCGCTCAAGGGGGCTTGATCGTCACGGGCCGGGAAGCAGTGGGAAGCGATGACGCGGTGTGGCACGCGGTCACTCCGGCTGAAGACTGGTTCATTCCGGTGCCACACGGCCTGGAGAGTCACAACGTCGTGATTGCCGCCGACGACTCTCCGGTCGAATACCAGGTCGATGTGTACACCCCCGATGGGCTGGTCGAAGCCCAGACTGCTGGGGAGATCGAGGGGCGAGGTCGGGCGGTGATCGACGTTGCGGCGATCACGCCGGTGGCCTCGGCGATCCGGGTTGTGTCCACCGGACCGGTGGCGGCATTTCTCCGGATTGGGAGCTCGACAGGGATCGGTCTCACCAGCGGAGCCCCACTGCCGGCCGTGCGCTGGCTTCTGCCCGGTGCTGGGGCGATCGTCGAGGGAAGCGGCTCCATGGTCATCCTCAACCCCGGCCTCGAAGACGTCAGCGCGTCGGTGACTGCGTTGCGTGCCCAACCCGCAACGTCAGTTGTCGCGGTTCCCGCCGGCGAAGTGGTCGAAGTCGCAATCGCTGCGGACCCCGCTATTGGCTACAGGGTGGACGGGGACGGCCAACTCGTGGTCGGATGGTCGATGACGCGTGGTGGCGCCATCGCCTTGGGAGGGGCAGCTCCACTCTCCGATGAGTGACCCGCTGGTCCGCTTCCTGATCGTGCTGGGGGTGGCTGTTCTTGCCGCCTTCATCGTGTTCGTGATTCGAAATCGAGGTTCCAAACAAACGATTCGCCTCGAACAGTCTCTCCTCGGTCCCGGGATATACCTGTTCACGTCGTCGACATGTGCGGAGTGCGGGCCCGCCCGTGGCCGGCTGGCCACCGCCGTGGGTCAGGATGGTTTCCGTGAGATCGATTGGGAGACCGACCCAGGAGTGTTCGAGGAACTGCAGGTCGGGGAAGTGCCGGCGACCCTGGTGGTCGACGACCTGAACAGGTCGACGCTCTATCCGGGGGACACGGCGCAAGCTCTCGAAGCGTTGAATCCTTGAACGGGGCAACCCCGACTTCTACCGTGCCCGCCATGGTTATCAGTTGTGTCCGGTGTGGCTCGCCTTCGGCAGCATTCATGACGTTCTCCTATCCGGACAGCGCTGTTTGGCTGGATGACCTCGTGGCGGACGACAAACCATTCGGGTATGCGCTGTGCGCCGACCATGCCGATCGGATGATCCCGCCCCAGGGATGGACTCTCACCGACCGGCGAACCGTGACCCGACTGTTCGCCCCATTGTCTGTGGCCTGATGGCCCTCGACCGCGATCTCCTGGACGCGGTGAGGGAAATGGATGAGCACGACCTGCGCCGGTTGCTCATCCTGACCAGGGCCCAATTGCAACGCTCCGGCGCTCTGCAAGCCGATGACCATCCCGAGGTCCACCTCCGTCAGCAAGCCGTGCGCTGTGGCAAGTCGGGCTGCACCCGGTGCCCCCATGGCCCGTATTGGTATGCCTACTGGACGGAGAACGGCCGGCGACGGAGCCGCTATCTCGGGCGTCTTCTCGAAGAGGAGGCATTGTTGTAGGCGCGAGGGAGCCTTAACATATGGCCCCCCGCCCACAACGAAATGCCATGGACTGCCCACAGTGCTCCCAACCTGATGTCATCGAGATCGAGCATCTCCTCCCGGACGGGACCGAAGTCCGCTTCTTCGCCTGTCACAACTGCGAGGAGAAGTGGTGGAACCGTGAAGGAGTCGACATCGATGTGGCGCAGGTCCTGGAGATAGTCCGACAGCACCGGACATGACCTTTTCCCGGCGTGAGGGGGGCAAATCCCCCTGGCCGGCGTTGTTCATCATCGCCGGGGTCTCGGCAGTCATCTTGATCGTCCTCAACCCGGGGTGGGTGTTGTCGGCGACCACTCCCACCGGTGGGGACATGGGGGCGCATGTCTTCGGCCCCGCCTACCTTCGGGACCACCTCCTGGCGCGGGGGCAGATCCTTGGCTGGTCGAACGACTGGTTCGCCGGCTTTCCCGCCTTCTACTTCTACTTCCCGCTTCCCTCGCTGGTCATCGTCCTCCTCGACGTGGTCCTTCCCTACGGGGTGGCCTTCAAGGTGGTCACCATCATGGGCCTCCTCGCCACACCCCCTGCTGCCTACTTCCTGGCGAGGTCCATGCGTCTCGGCACTCAGGTCTCGATCGTGGCCGCTGCTTCGGGAGCGGTGTTCGCCTTTCTCGAGAGCTATTCGATCTACGGAGGCAACGTCGCCTCGAGCCTGGCAGGAGAGTTCTCCTATTCGTGGTCGTTCGCCCTCTCGCTCCTCTATCTGGGGCTGTTGATCAAGGCGGTGAGGGACGATCGCAAGTACTTGAAATGGGCGGCTATCGCCCTGGCTGCCACCGCCCTCTCTCACATCCTGACCACCATCGTGGTGATCTTCGCCTCGCTCTTCGTCCTTCCCTGGAGGAAGGGGTTTTGGCGGACCCTGGCCATATGGGGCTGGGGCTTTGCGATGGCTGCCTTCTGGGCGATCCCGCTGGCGGCCCGGATCGGGCTCACCTCTGATATGGCCTGGACGCCACTCACCGGTTGGGGAGAGGTATTCCCGGTCGAGCTCTGGATGTTGATACCGGTGGCGATCCCCGGGGCGATCTGGGCTGCCAAACACACCAGCCGGGCCGGGCCCTTGATGGCGGCCACCCTCCTCCCGGTCATCTACTTCCCGCTTCCCAATGTGCTCCCCGAGTTGCTCCCTGAGGTCTTTGGCGGAGAGCGATGGAAGCTGTGGAACGGGAGGTTGCTCCCCTATTGGTACTTCGGAGTCGCCTTCTTCGCCGCGGTCGGCGCCGGCGCCGCTGTCATCTGGCTGTCACGGCGTCTCCCCTCCCGCGTCTCATCTCACTGGGCGCGGCTGCTGATCGCCGTCGCCACTGTGGTCGCCGCGGCGCTGGTCGCCGACTCGACTGAGTTCCCCAATTGGGCATGGATCCCGGTTGCGCTCGCCGGGGCCGGGCTGGTCGCGGTCTCCTTCATGTGGTCGGCGAGGATGGGCACCAGGGGGTTCCTCACTGCAGGGATGACGGCGGTGATCGCCCTCGGGGCGCTCGCCGGTGTGACTTTCATCGATGGCTGGTCGAAGTGGAACTACACCGGATACGAGCAGAAACAGCCCTGGCCCGAATACGAGGCTCTGATGACCGAGCTGGACAAGCTCCCCGACGGGAGGGTCCATTGGGAGGCCAACAACGAGGCTTTGAACAAGTACGGGACCCCGATGTCGCCGATGCTCATCCCCTATTGGACCGACGGTGACCAGAAGTCGATGGAGGGCCTGTACTTCGAGTCCTCGTTGACCACACCCTTCCATTTCATCAACGCTTCGGAGATGTCGAAGGACCCGTCAAACCCGATACCAGGCCTGACCTACCACACATTCGACATGGACCGGGGGATCGACCACCTCGGTGTCTACGGGGTGTCCTATTACGTGGCGGTTACTCCCGAGGCCACCGAGAAAGCCGACGCGATGCCCGAGCTCACCAAGGTCGCAACCACCGCGCCCTTCACCATCTATCGCCTCCCGGAGAAAGGGCTGGTCGAGGTGGCGAGCCACCTTCCTGCGGTGTACGAGGTCGAGGATCGGGGGCTGCTGGCGTCCCTTACCGGTAATGCCACCGTCACCAATGACGAAGGTGTCGCGATGCCCAGCTTCCACGACCTGTCGCTCGAGTGGTACGAGGACATCGACAACATGGATCGATGGGTGGTTGCTGACGGTCCCGCCGACTGGCCGAGGATCGAGTCGCTGTCCGAGCGCCCCAACCAGCCATTGCAGGTGCCGGCCGACGCGGTATCCAACGTGGTGATCGGCGACGATCGAATCAGTTTCGACACCACTGCAATCGGGGTGCCCCACATGGTGAAGATCTCCTACTTCCCCAACTGGGTGGCCGAAGGGGCCGAAGGGCCGTGGCGCGCCGCCCCATCGCTCATGGTGGTGGTCCCGACAACCGGAAGCGTCACGCTCGAGTTCCAGGACACATGGGCGGAGACCAGCGGCCTGGTCCTGTCGGTGATCGGGATCGCAGTGCTGATCGGGTTCGGAATCGCTGCTCTCAGACAGAGGTCCGAGAGCTGAGCCCCTCCGCGGCGAGCAACCTCCGCATTTCAAGCAGGCCCTTGATCGTTCGGGGTACCCGCTTGACGAGGGAAGAGCGGGCGGTCCTGATCTCTTCTACGACCACCGGGACCTCGACTATCCGGTAGCCCTGCCGTTCGGCTCGTATCACCAGTTCGGTGTCGAAGAGATCCTGACGGCTCACCACCTCGGCCGCGAGCTCGTCGACCAGGCTGCGCCGGAAGGCCTTCATCCCGTGGGTGTCTGAGACCTTCGAGTCGAGGATCCACCTCAGGAGCAGGTTGAAGACTCTGGTGGCCACGCGGCGGATGATCGGTCGACGGTCCTCGGACTCCGGGTCGCGCTTCGAACCGATGACCACGTCGGCGTCGTCGATTGTCAGGACTCTCCTCAGGAACTCGCCCGAGAAGTAGTCGATGTCGAAGTTCACCACCCAGTCGCCCTCGGACTCGAGAAACCCGTGGCGGAGCGCTCCGCCGTAATCGGCCGCGGCGAGAGAGGTCACTTCGACCGGGGCAGGGCCGGCGGTCTTCCGCGCCACCTCCCCGGACCCGTCGGTCGACCCGTTCTCCACGAGGTGGATCACATAGGGGAGGCCGATGTCCTCCAGCTCAGCGATGAGCAGGGGCAAGGCCTCGGGGATGAAGGATGCCTCGTTGTAGACCGGCACCACGATCGACAGGGTTGGCATCATCGGACAGCGGGAAGTGTAGGAAAAGGCAGGACTTAGCCCCACCCCTACACTCGGACTCCCGATGCCCGCCGAATCAGTCTTCAAGGCCTATGACATCCGGGGTCGGACCGACAACGGCGAGCTGACTCCAGAACTGATGCAGGGAGTCGGTGTTGCCTTCGTCGGCCTGCTCGAAGCTCGTGAGGTGGCCGTGGGCCGGGATTGCCGGGAGTCGTCGCCGGGTCTGGCTGATGGCCTAATCAAAGGCATCACCTCGGCGGGAGCGGATGTGGTCGACCTCGGAGAAGTGCCCACCGATCTCGTCTACTACTACTCCGGAGCCCACGAGATGCCGGGGGCGATAGTCACCGCCTCGCACAACCCGGCGGAGTACAACGGTCTCAAGCTGTGCCGCGCAATGGCCGCGCCGGTGGGAGCTGACACGGGCCTGAACGAGATCCGTGACCGGGTCCTCTCCGGAGATGTCGGCTCCGATGGGCCATCCGGTTCTGTGAGATCCGCCGCGGCGGTGGAGGAGTACGTCGACCACCTCCTGTCGGTTGTGAATCCGTCTTCGATCGGGGCTATGGAGGTGGCGGTCGATGCCGGCAACGGGATGGCCGGGGTGACTCTTGGCGAGGTGTTCTCCCGGCTTCCCGCGAGCCTCGACGGTCTCTATCTGGAGCCCGACGGGACGTTCCCCAACCACCCGGCGGACCCCATTCAGCCCGAGAACCTGGTGGATCTGATTCGGGTCGTCGAGCAGCGGGGGCACGACCTCGGAGTTGCATTCGACGGCGATGCCGATCGCGCCTTCTTCATCGATGACCGGGCGCAGGCGGTGAGCGGAAGCACGGTGACCGCTCTCATCGCCCGTTGGATGCTCGACCGTGAGCCAGGGGCGCCCGTCGTCCACAACCTGATCACCTCGCGCGCGGTCCCTGAGATAATCCTCGAGCACGGCGGCAAGCCAATCCGGACCCGGGTAGGGCATAGCTACATCAAGCAGGTCATGGCGGAGACCGGGGCGATATTCGGTGGGGAGCACAGCGGCCACTACTACTTCCGCGACAACTTCCGTGCGGACTCCGGAATGCTGGCGATGCTGGTGCTGATGCGAGTGCTGACCGAGGACGGCCGCCCGCTGTCCGACCTGCGCACCGAGGTCGAGCGCTACTTTTCCTCCGGCGAGATCAACTTCACCGTGGCCGACCCAGCGGCCTCGATCCCGGTCATCGAAGAGGCGTTCTCCGATGCACCCCAGGACAAGCTCGACGGCCTCACGGTCGATTTGGGCGAGGCATGGTTCAACGTCCGGCCCTCCAATACCGAGCCCCTCCTGCGGTTGAATGTCGAGGCGACCGAGGAGCACTTGGTGCCGGAAGTGGTCTCCAGAGTCGAAAAGCTGTTGAAGGAGTGAGATGAGCCTCATCGACCCGGCCCTCGCCGAGATCCTGGTCTGTCCCGTAGACCACGGCGACCTCGACGAGGACGAAAGTGCCTCCAGGCTGGTGTGCTCGGTTTGCGGGCGCCGCTACCCGGTGCGCGATGGGATCCCGGTGATGCTCATCGAAGAAGCCGAGGGTGGTCCCGATGAGTGACATGCTCGCCCAGGTTCGTTCGCTTGGCGATCAGCTCCGTTGGGCACGTGATCTCGAGCTTCCCCACCTGGCGGAATGCTCGGAGGTGCTCGTCGCCGGGATGGGGGGATCGGGGATCGCCGGTGACTTCGCCTCTGCCCTGACGTTCGGGAGCCACGGGCGGGTTGCTGTCCACAAGTCGTACGCCCCGCTGCCGGGGTGGGCCGGCCAGACCAAGCCGTTGCTGGTCGCGATCTCGTATTCGGGGAACACCGAGGAAACTCTGAGCTCTGCCGGGGAGTGCCGGGCCCGGGGTTCCGATCCTCACCCTCACCACCGGCGGCGAGCTGGCCCGCATCAGCTCAGAACGGGGCTGGCCGAGCATCACCGTCCCCTCGGGTGTCCAGCCCCGCGCGGCAGTCGGCTACTTGCTGGGCGCCGTGGTGCGTGTGGTGGCCGCGGTGGGCCTTCTCCCGGATCAAGGGGAGCCATTGAGCGAGGCGGCCGACCTGGCCGATCGTGAACTGGCCGAGGGGAGTGAGAGTTGGAAGGCCGCCTCGAACATTGCCGGGGGACTGGACGGCCGAATACCGATCGTCTACGGAGGTGGGCCGATTACCGGAGCCGTGGCTCAGAGATGGAAAACGCAGATCAACGAGAACGCGAAGACCCCTGCCTGGTTCTCCGTCTTGCCCGAACTGGACCACAACGAGTTGGTCGGCTGGGAGGCGATGCCGGATCTGACCCGTCGCCACCTGGGTATCGTTGCGCTGACCGACCGCAGCGACCACCCCCGGGTCAGGGCACGGCTCGCACATTCACGAGACCTGACGGAGTTCGCGGTGCCGTGGGTGGGAGAGGTGGCTGCCGGTGGAGAATCACCGCTGGCGCGACTGGTATCGCTGATCGTCATGGGCGACCTGGTGTCTTTCATGATGGCCGGGAGTGCCGGTGTGGACCCGGTGCCGGTGCAGACGATCGAGAAACTGAAGAAACTCCTAGCCGAGGAATGAGATGAACTACGACATCGCCAACCCCGATCTCGCCGAGCGCGGCGCGCGACGAATCGCGTGGGCCGGAAGGCGCATGCCGGTGCTGGCCACCATTCGAGAGCGGTTTGCCAAGGAAAAGCCCCTGGAGGGCCACGTCGTTGCGGCCTGCCTTCACGTGACTGCCGAGACCGCCAACCTGATGCTCGCTCTGCGTGACGGCGGTGCCGAGCCCGTGCTCTGCGCCTCCAACCCTCTATCCACCCAGGACGACGTCGCTGCCGCGCTCGTAGCCGATGGGATTTCCGTGTTTGCGATCCGTGGCGAGGACGCGGACACCTACTACAAGCACATCAACGCAGTGCTGGACCATGCCCCGGCGATCACCATGGACGACGGCGCCGATCTCGCGACCATCCTCCACACAGACCGCCGTGAGCTCGAGGTCATCGGATCCACCGAAGAGACGACCACCGGTGTGATCAGGCTCCGGGCGATGGCTGCCGACGGCACTCTTCGTGTTCCCGTGGTGGCGGTCAACGAGTCGGCTACCAAGCACCTGTTCGACAATCACTACGGGACCGGGCAATCGGCTCTCGACGGCATCATCCGCGCCACCAACATCCTTCTCGCCGGTTCGACCATCGTGATCATCGGATACGGCGACTGTGGGCGGGGAGTGGCGGCCCGGGCCGACGGGATGGGGGCCAAGGTCGTCGTCGTCGAAGTCGATCCGGTGCGGGCCCTGTCAGCCTCCATGGACGGGTTCCGGGTGATGACTTCGGATGACGCCGCAGGAGTTGGCGATGTGTTCATCACGGTCACTGGCAACAAGCATGTGCTGAGGCGCAAGCACTTCGAGTTGATGAAAGACGGGGCGATCCTTGCCAATGCCGGCCACTTCGACATCGAGATCGAGCTCGATGCACTGGCCCAGATGTCAACCGGGCGCCGTGAGATCAGGGACAACCTCGAGGAATACGAGTTGCCCGATGGCCGGCGCCTCCTGGTTGCTGCTGAGGGCCGGCTGGTCAACCTGGGAGCCGCGGAGGGCCATCCTGCCGATGTCATGGACATGAGCTTCGCCAATCAGGCGCTTGCCGCGGAATACCTGGTGAAGAACCGCGACGATCTCGAGCCCGCCATCCACACGCTGCCTCCCGAGATCGACAAGACCGTTGCCGGGATCAAGTTGAGCCATCTCGGCGGCGGTCTCGAGGTCCTGACCGATGAGCAGGTCGCCTACCTCAGCGGGTGGCGGGAGGGAACCTGATTCCGCGAACAGCAGTCCGCATTCCGCGGGCGGATAGCGGGTCTGGATCTCGTGGGTTCGAATCAATACGTTCACTCACATGCTCTGCCTCTCCTGTCACCGGCTGTGTCCGGGGGCGATCTGCGAGCACTGTCGAGCCCTGCTCCGCCCGGCTCCAGACCGGATCCTGTCCCCGGGCGTGCGGCTGATATCCGGGTTCGAGCACTCAGGCCCGGCTCGGGCGCTCATCCATCAGTTGAAATACCGGGGAATCACCGCTTACGCCGACCTGATTGCCGGCATGCTCGCTTCTCGGCTCCCTCCGCTGCCCCTGGTGCCGATCCCTCGGGCATGGACGAGGAGGGCCCGCTACGGCGTCGACCCGGCAATGGTCCTGGCGAGAGCCATCGCCAAAGTCACCAGAGTTCCGGTCAGGACTGCGCTCGTGACGCCGATACATACCACGAAGAGAGCAGGTGGCGACCATCGGAGGCCCGTTTTGCCGTTTCGTTTGAAAGTGATGCCCGCGAGCCAGGTCGTGCTCGTCGACGACGTCGTGACCACGGGCGCCACCCTCGAAATGGCGATCGCGGTCCTGGGCGCCGAGCGGGTGGCGCTGGCGGTGGCAGCAAACGCCGCTCCTGCGGTGTCTAGTCTGCGCTCTCAGCAACCGGGGCAAACCTGACCCTCTCGAGCCAGGAGTGGGATCCAAGATCATGTCGTCTGTAGTAATCGTCGATGATGCCGAGCTGTTTCGCGAGGCGCTGAAGGCCGCGTTCGCCCAGGAGGGCTTCGACGTCAAGGCCGTTGCCGGCGACGCGATGAGGGGCATCGACGTGACACGGGAGCATCAGCCAAACCTGGTGATGCTCGACCTTCTCATGCCCGGAATGTCCGGCCTCGAGGTGGTCGGGGCGATCATCAAGGCCAGCCCCCAGTCCAAAGTGGTTCTGCTCACCTCGAGCGAGTCGGCCGAGGACCTCCTGGCGGCGGTCAAGGCCGGGGCATCGGGCTATCTCACCAAGGACACCCCGTTGCCGAGGCTGGTGTCGGCCATGCACGACGTGATCCAGGGTGGCGCCGCAGTGTCGCCGGCCATGGGCGGCAAGCTGTTCAGCGCCCTGCGCGACCTGCTGCGACACAACGGTGCCATTGGGATCCGCACCCCGGAGCTGACCGGCCGTGAGCTCGAGATCCTCGGTCTGGTCGGGGCGGGCAAGACCTCGAGAGAAATCGCCGACGAGCTCTTCATCTCAGAGAACACGGTCCGCAATCATGTGCGCAACGTCCTGGACAAACTCGGGCTTCGCTCCCGATTCGAAGCGGTCACCTGGGCGCAACGCGAGGGGCTGATCGAGGTCCGTTGACCCTGACCGGCGAAGTCGGTCAAATCCTCCCCATCGGTAGCATGGAGGCCCATGCCACTTCTCTCCAAGGTTCTTCGCGCCGGAGAAGGCAAGACACTCAAGGGATTCCAAGGGATTGCGACTGCGGTCAATGAGGCCGAGCCGCGTGTTCGAGGCCCTGTCCGACGAAGAGCTGAAGGCAAAGACATCCGAGTTCAAGAGCCGCCTGCACTCAGGGGAGCCCCTCGACGACCTGCAGGTCGAGGCGTTTGCCACGGTCCGCGAAGCGGCGAAACGCGTTCTCGGGCAGCGTCACTACGACGTCCAAGTCATCGGAGCGGCCGCTCTGCACAAGGGAATGGTCGCCGAGATGAAGACCGGGGAGGGCAAGACCCTGGTTTCGACGATGCCCGCGTATCTCAACGCCCTGACCGGCAAGGGCGTCCACATGGTGACTGTCAACGACTATCTGGCCTCCCGTGACGCAGACTGGATGGGTGCCGTTCACCGTTTCCTGGGCGTTTCGGTCGGACTGATCCAGACCTCGATGTCGCCGGCCGAGCGCCAGCCCGCTTACGCGTCGGACATCACCTATGGAACGAACAACGAGCTCGGCTTCGATTACCTGCGGGACAACATGGCGATGCGAGCCGTTGACCGGGTGCAACGCGGGCACCCCTACGCGATCGTCGACGAGGTGGACTCGATCCTCATCGATGAGGCGAGGACCCCACTCATCATTTCCGGCCGGGTTTCGGACAGCGCCCGCTGGTATCGGGACTTCGCCAAGATCGCCCGCCGGCTCCAGAAGGACCGGGACTACACGGTCGACGAGCGGAAGCGGCAGGTGCTCACCACCGAGGAGGGTGTCGCCGTCGTCGAGCAGACACTCGGCATCGAGAATCTCTTCGACCATGCCGCGGTCGACTTCGTCCACCATCTGGAGGCTGCCCTCAAGGCGAAGGAGCTCTACCTGCTCGACGTCGACTACCTCATCGACCACGGCGAGGTGAAAATCGTCGACGAGTTCACGGGTCGTGTCCTGGAGGGACGCCGCTACTCCGAAGGCCTGCATCAGGCGATCGAGGCCAAAGAGGGGGTGACGATCAAGGAGGAGAATCAGACGCTCGCCACGATCACCCTGCAGAACTACTTCCGGCTCTACGAGAAGCTCGCAGGCATGACCGGCACCGCCGAGACCGAGGCCGCCGAGCTGGCGCAGATCTACGGACTCGAGGTGCTGGCGATCCCGACCAATCGCCCGGTCGACCGGGCCGACCAGGGTGATCTGGTCTACAAGAGCGAAGAGGCCAAATTCGGCGCCGTGGTCAGCGATGTTGCCGAGCGGAGCCGGGCCGGCCAGCCTGTGTTGTTGGGAACAGTCTCGATCGAGCGCTCCGAGAAGCTGTCCCGCCTTCTCGATCGGGAGGGCGTTCGCCACGAGGTGCTCAACGCCAAGCAACACGCCAGGGAGGCCGACATCATTGCCCAGGCAGGTCGCCCGGCGGCTGTCACCGTTGCCACCAACATGGCCGGCCGCGGGGTCGACATCATGCTTGGCGGCAACCCCGACGGAATGGCCAAAGCCGAGCTCAAGCGGAGGGGAGTCACTCCAGACGACCCCTCCTACCAAGAGCTCGAGCGCAAGCTGGCCGAGGAGTTCGAGAGGCAGATCGAGCCCGACAAGCGGCAGGTGATCGATGCAGGTGGCCTCTACGTCGTGGGCACCGAGCGCCACGAGTCCCGCCGAATCGACAACCAGCTGCGAGGACGGTCGGGCCGCCAGGGCGATCCGGGTGAGTCGCGTTTCTATCTATCGCTCGGGGACGACTTGATGCGCCGATTCCAGGGGGAGTGGGTTACCAGCGTCATGGACCGGTTGAAGCTCCCCGAAGACCAGCCGATCGAGGCCAACATGGTGACCAAGGCGATCGAACGGGCCCAGCGACAGGTCGAGTCGCAGAACTTCGAGATCAGGAAGAACGTCCTCAAATACGACGAGGTGATGAATCGCCAGCGTGAGGTGATCTACGAGTGGCGGCGATCGATCCTCGAGGGCACCGCCGAGGCCGACCTGATCGGGGATTGGATCGACGATGTGGTCACCGAAACGGTGGAGACCACGTTCAGTCCCGACATCCCACGCTCGGAGTGGGATTGGGAGTCGTTGCAGATGGGCCTCGGCCAGTACTACCCGACCACCATCGAGAAATCGACTTTCGAAGGCTCACCAACGGTCGACGAGATCGTGGAGGCCGCGGTGGAGGAGGGGCTGGCCGCCTTCGAGAGGCGGGAACAGGACCTTGGCGCCGAGGTCATGCGACAGGTCGAGCGCTCGGTCATGCTTTCGGTCATCGACAACAAATGGCGGGAGCACCTCTCCGAGATGGACTACCTGCGGGCCGGGATCGGCCTGCGGGCGATGGGACAGCGGGATCCTCTCTCCGAGTATCAAAGAGAGGCGTACGACCTGTTCACCGACTTGGTGGACTCTGTGAAGAAGGATGCGGTCAAATACCTGTTCCACGTCGAGATCAGCCAGCCAAAGACAGAGCCGCAACGTGTCGCGCCGCTTCCCACCGGCGGGCCGGTCAAGCAGGCCACCTCCGACAAGGTGGGCCGCAATGACCCGTGCCCCTGTGGCTCGGGGAAGAAGTTCAAGCGGTGTCATGGGGCGGCGTAGCCGCTCCGCAGCCCGCATTCCGCTATTCGCAAGCCACAGTCTGCAATGACGTTCGAATCTTCTGACCCGAAAGCAACCCTCGCCGACCTCAGACAGCGCTTGGTCGAAGCGCGGGGCTTCCTCGACCTCGAGACCAAGGAGAAGGAACTGGAGCAACTCCGGGAGGAGGCATCCACGCCCGACCTCTGGGACGACCCGGATCGGGCACGATCGGTGAGCCGTCGCCTGGCGCGGTATGAGGGGCTCTTCGACCTGGTGGGTGGGCTTACGTCGAAGCTCGACGATGCCGAGGTGCTGCTCGACCTGGCCGATGAGGCCGATGACGAGCCTTCCCGTCAGGAGGCGGTGGGCGAGCTGGCGTCAGTCTCCGCAGACCTGGACAAGCTCGAGTTGGAGTCCCTCTTCTTCGACGAGTACGACGAGGAGGACGCAATCCTCAGCGTTCACGCAGGAGCCGGTGGGGTCGATGCCCAGGATTGGGCGGAGATACTGGCCCGGATGTACCAGCGCTTCCTCACCGACGAAGGCTTCTCGGTCACCGTGGAGGAGGTGACCGTCGGTGAAGAAGCCGGCATCAAGTCGGCCACGTTCACGGTGAGAGGGGACAGGGCATACGGGACGCTGGAAGGGGAGCGTGGCGTGCACCGTCTGGTTCGGATCAGCCCATTCGATGCCAATGCCCGGCGCCAGACGTCTTTCGCCGGGGTGGATGTCGTGCCCGACCTCGGGGATCAAGCCAAGGTCGAGGTCGACGAGGACGAGATCAGGATCGACACCTACCGGTCCCAAGGCGCAGGCGGGCAGCACGTCAACACGACCGACTCCGCGGTGCGGATCACCCATCTCCCCACCGGGATCGTCGTCCAGTGCCAGAACGAGAGGTCGCAGCTCCAAAACAAAGCCCGGGCGATGGCCATGCTCCAGTCGAAACTGGCCCAACTCGCAAGGCAGCAGCGCCTGGATCACCTCAACGAGATCCGGGGAGAACAGGGTGAGGCCGCCTGGGGGCGCCAGATCCGGAGCTATGTGATGCAGCCCTATCAGATGGTCAAGGATCTGCGCACCTCTGAGGAAGTGGGCAACATCCAGGGGGTGCTCGACGGGGACGTCATGCCGTTTGTGGAGGCATACCTGCGTTGGAGGCGGGCAAATCACGAGGCGTCGAGTGATTCCCCCTAGTCGGGTGATTCTGGTTAGCGTCTCGCATTCCGCAAGCCTGAAGCAACGGGCTGCGACACTTCCCCTGTTCGCATGATTCGACTCGAGAACGTCACCAAGGTCTATGAGGGCGGCACGATTGCCGCCCATGACGTGTCGATGGAGATGCAAAAAGGAGAGTTCACCTTCCTGGTGGGCCCTTCCGGATCCGGCAAGTCCACGCTGATCCGGCTGATGCTCCGTGAGGAGCCTGTCACCCGGGGCAAGATCTGGGTGGCCGGGAAGGACATCACCACACTTCCCAAGTGGAAGATCCCCTACCTGCGGCGCTCCGTGGGGACCGTTTTCCAGGACTACAAGTTGCTTCCCAACAAGACCGTCGGCGAGAACGTGGCGTTCGCCCTCGAGGTGCTGGGCCGACCCCGATCGGTTATCGGCCCCCAGGTGGAACAGGTGCTCGACCTGGTCGGGCTCAAGGACAAGATCGGGCGCTATCCCAAGCAGCTCTCGGGTGGTGAGCAGCAGCGGGTCTCGGTTGCGAGGGCCTTCGTCAACCGCCCGCCGATAATGCTCTGCGACGAGCCGACGGGGAACCTCGACCCCAAGACCTCGGTGGGGATCATGAAGCTGCTGGACCGGATCAACCGAACCGGGACCACGATCGTGATGGCCACCCACGACCACGCGATCGTCGATGCGATGCAGCGCAGGGTGGTAGCTCTAGACCACGGCCGGGTGATGCGCGATGAAGAAGCGGGTCGCTACGAGAGGGTGGCGGAGTGAGCCGGTTCTTCTTCTTGATCCGCGAGGCACTCGTCAACCTCAGGCGCAACCTGCTCGTGGTGGCCGGTGCTGTCCTCGCCGTCTTCATTTCGCTTACCCTCGCCTTCGGCGCCCTGGTGGTCAACGAGGTGTTGCGAATCAACACGGTCGCCTGGCAGCAGGGAGTGCATGTCATCGCCTTCCTCCACGACGAAGGGGCCGACGGGGTCCCCGCTGACGCCCATCAGGCGCTGATGAGCGAGGTCCAGGATTGGGAAGAGGTGAAGTCGGTCGACTACGTCGACAAAGCGGAGGCCTGGATCGAGTTCCAGGAGATCTTTGCCGACCAGCCCGAGTTTCAGGACATCGACCCCACCGTCCTCCCAGCGTCGCTTCGGATCGAGCTCGTGGACATCGCCCTTCACGAGTCGGTCGCCTTCAAGCTCCAGCAACAGCAACAGGTGGTGCGTGAGGTCACCACCGCGGCCGAGTCGATCGAACAGCTGCAGGATCTTTCCAGCGTGCTCAATGTCCTCGGCATCGGGCTCGCTCTGGTCTTGGGGCTCGCCGCGATCGTCCTGATCGCCAACACCATCCGGCTCGCAATCTTCGCCCGCCGCGACGAGGTGGAGATCATGAGGCTCGTTGGGGCGTCGAACTGGTACATCCGGATCCCATTCCTCTTAGAAGGCACCATCGAGGGACTGCTCGGTGCGGCAGCCGCAGTGTTCGTGGTTTGGCTCGGGTCGAGCCGGCTTGCCGACGCCCTTGCCGGCTTCGCACTCTTCAAGTTCGACGTCGGCACGCAGTTCTTCCTCCGCTGGGGCTTGCTCTTCCTGCTATTCGGGGCATTTGCCGGAGTCATGGGGTCGATGCTCGGGTTGAGCCGCCATCTCCGAGAGTCGGAGGGCGTCGGCTCCGAGGTGCCCACCGGGACGCTGGAGCGAGTCTGAGTGGGCCGCTCGGAGGGCTCCGGGCGGATCAAGGTGATTGCGTCCAACCGCCGGGCCCGGCGCAATTACGCCGTGGTGGAGACTCTGGAAGCCGGCATCGCCCTTCTCGGATCGGAGGTCAAGGCGCTGCGTGAGGGGCGCATCGACCTCAAGGACTCCTACGCCCTGATCCGTGGCGGCGAGGCCTTCCTGATCGGGTCCTACATCGGCCCTTATGAATTCTCCCGTGACGGTGGCCACGAGCCGGAACGCGAGCGAAAGCTGCTTCTTCATCGCCGGGAGATCGACCGCATCGCCGGCCAGGTGGCGGAGAAGGGGCTCACCTTGGTCCCGCTCCAGGTCTATCTCAAGGACGGAAAGGTGAAGGTCGAGATCGGCTTGGCCAAAGGCAAGACCTCCTACGACAAGCGCCAGACGCTCCGTGATCGGGATCACGAACGAGAGATGGAGCGGGCCATGTCGCGCAAATCCCGGGATTGAAACCCGGCGCCAGGCGTTACCATTCATCACAACCCACATGGGGGTGAAACGGTTTCGACGTCGAGTGTTGAGGCGTTGGAAGCGAGCCGGGGTCTCCGGGGCCCCGTCAACAAACCGGAAAAACCAATAAGTGCCGAAGATAACTTCGCACTGGCTGCCTAATTAAGTAGCCCGTCCGCCCGACCGCTTCCCGCTCGGTCGGGATCGGGCGCCGCTCAGCGGGATGCTCTCCACGGGGCTCCGGGACCGTGGAGTCAAGACAATTCCGGATAGGCACGGGAAAACTCGTCGTCAGAGTTTCCGCCGCCGAAAGCTCGCTGACGACTGCGCTCGGAGATGCCGGCGCTGACGGCTCGACGGACCGGGGTTCGACTCCCCGCACCTCCACCATGTTCCTACGATCCGGGGATCGGACTGGCCGCCGACCTCGGGTACGGCTTCGAGCGACAGAACCTCGTTCAGCGCTCGCTTGCTCGCTTCGCCACCACCCGGTTCATGTCGGCGATAGCCCGCCGGGTGATGCCCACGCTGGATCGATTTGTGCTGGATCGGAGTCACGGGACGACCACTGCCACCGCCTGGCTCATCGGGCTCCCCGCGATCTGGGTGACCACGACCGGCGCCCGCAGTGGAGAGCGGCGGACGGTCCCCCTGTTCGGCGTCCCCTTCGAGGACACCCTCGCCCTCCTCGGGACCAGATTCGGGCATCGTGACACCCCGGCGTGGGTATACAACCTCATGGCTGATCCCGTAATGGAAGTCCGGTTCAACGACACGGTGGTCACCGCAGTCGCCCGCCTGGCGGGCCCGCACGAAGAGCCTCTGATCTGGGAAAAGGCGGCCTCGGCATACCCGGGGTACGCGCTGTACACCGACCGTGCCGCCCACCGCAGGATCAGGGTGTTCGTTCTCGAGCCGAAGTGATGAGATAGGGTCAGGAAAGTGGCCATCGATTCGAGGTGAAGGGAAATGGCCGACAAGACGCAGTTGATGGTTTGGATCGATCAAGATCTGTGCACAGGGGACGGGATTTGCGAAGAGATCACCCCGGATGTGTTCGTGGGCCGTGACGACGGCCTTTGGGTAGTGAAAGAAGAGGCCAAGCACTTTGGCCGGACCGTGGTGTTCGACGCAGAGGAAGGGGAGGGGCACGGGCCGGACGGATCACGAGGCCTGGCACGGATCCCCGACTCACTGATCGCCGATGCCATCGAATCGGCAGAGGAGTGCCCCGGCGAGTGCATCATGATCGAGCCCTACCGCGAAGACGCCGTAGTCGGATAGGAGAGCCCCGGTGGACCACAGCGAGCTGAGACCGATCGAGCGGGTCATAATCCGCCTCACCGAAGCTGGGCACCCCTCGTCCGAGATCTCGCGGCGGGTCGGCAAGAAGCCGGGAACGGTCGTGCGAATTCTGCGGATGGTCGAGATGAAAGACGGCCATGCCAAAGGGCCCGCGGCCGAGCCCCAGCAACTTCGCCCTCTTGAACGCGTCATCGTGAAGCTCCGAGCGCGGGGCGAGAGCTACGGGGAGATCGGCAATCGGTTGGCTCGCAGCGGCGCCCAGATTCGCCGAATCGAGGATATGACGAGGATCAAGCTGGAAGGCTGACTCCCCGGCCGGCCAGCAGGTCCCACGGATGGGGGACAACTACCGTCTCCAGGGTGAGCTCGCTGCCGTCACGCGTCCACATCACGGAGTCTTCGCCCCGCGACGGCCTCCAATCGTTGTCGGCGATGATCCCAACTGGAGACAAGGTCGGCCTGATCCAGGGATTGGCCGGCTCTGGGCTCCGGGTATTCGACGCGGTCTCCTTCGTCAGCCCCAAGGCGGTCCCTCAGATGGCCGACGGGGCCGAGGTCGTTTCTGCCCTGCGGGGAAACGATGACCTGGAGTTGTGGGCGCTGGTCCCCAACATGAAGGGCCTCGAGGCGGCTGTCGAAGCCGGGGTGACCCACATCGGGGTCCTCACCGCGGCCTCGGACACATTCAGCCAGCACAACATCAATGCCACCGTCGACGAGTCGATGCACCGAATCCGGCGGATCATGACCGAGATGCCGGGGGACCTCCGCACGAGGGGATATGTCTCCACGGCCACTCATTGCCCCTTCGAAGGAGAGCAGGACCCCGACTGGGTGGCCCACCTCGCTGAGACCCTGTTGGAGTGGGGCGTCGACGACGTCTACCTCGGGGAGACCATCGGCAAAGCGACACCGGCTCACATCGACAGGCTCTTGGACGAGGTGATGAAAGAGGTACCGGTGGACCGGATCGGAATCCATCTCCACGACACCTATGGGCAGGCGATCGCCAACACGGTCACCGCCCTGGAGAGAGGGGTCGACAAGATGGATGCATCAGCGGGCGGGTTAGGCGGCTGTCCCTATGCACCGGGTGCCACGGGGAACGTCGCCACCGAAGACGTCCTCTGGCTGCTCGATGGCCTTGGTGTAGAGCATGGCCTCGATGCCGGCGTGCTCGCCACAGTGGCCCGTGACTTCTGTGACCGGCACGGCCTGGCCTACAACAGCAGAGCGGGGCGGGCTCTGCTCGCAGCCGGCGCAACGTGATGAAGTCGATCTATCTCACTCAGGACCTGGAGGCGATCAAGACGCAGACCAGGGAGTACGTAGAGAAAGAGATCGTTCCCAACGCCGGATTGTGGGAGGACGAAGGAGTGCCTCGTGAGGTGCTCGACGACATGGGTCGGCTCGGCTTCTTCGGGCTCCGCATACCCGAGGAACATGGGGGAATCGGGCTCGGCGCCTTGGCTTCGGTGATCTTCGCCGAAGAGTTGGGCCGCTCGACCTACGGCGGGTTCACGATCACGGTGCTGGTCCACACGGACCTCGCCGTGCCCTATGTGCTCAATTTCGGGAGCGACGAGCAAAAAGCGCGTTGGCTGCCGAAGTTCGCCACCGGCGAGCTGCTCACCGCGATCGCGGTTACAGAGCCCGACGCCGGCTCCGATGTGGCGGCGATCCGCACCACAGCCCGTCGCGAGGGTGACGGCTACATCCTCAACGGAGCCAAGATGTTCATCACCAACGGAAGCATCGCCGACCTGGTGTTTGTCGCGGCCAAGACCAACCCGGAGGTCAAAGGCTCGCGCGGCGTATCGATCTTCGCCGTGGGCAAGGGCACCCCGGGATTCACCGCGAGCAGGGCACTGGCGAAGATGGGTTGGCACTCCTCTGACACGTCCGAGCTCCTCTTAGACGACGTTTGGGTGGATGCTTCGAACCTGATCGGTGAGGAGAACCGGGGCTTCTACTACATCATGACCAACTTTCAGAACGAAAGGCTCGCCATCATGGGCCAGGCACTCGGTGAGGCACAGCGGGCGCTCGAGCTGACCCTGGAGCACGTCAAGAACCGTCGCGCCTTCGGAAGCGCACTGTGGGACAAACAGGCGATCCGGCAGCGGTTGGCGATGCGCCAGGCGGAGATCGACGCCGGTCGGGAGCTCACCTACAGGGCGGCGTGGCTGGCGGAGCAGGGAGAGGACGTGGTGAGAGAAGTTTCGGAGGTGAAGGCCTTCGTCGGCGAGATGGCGAACCGAGTGCTCTACGACTGCGTCCAGTTCCACGGTGGGATGGGCTTCATCTCGGAGACCGCGGTGGAACGGGTTTATCGGGACATCCGGATCGCCTCCATCGGTGGGGGAGCGACCGAGGTGATGCTGGACGAGGTGGCAAAGAGGCTCTGAGCGAGCCTCGGGTTTCCGGCTCATAGCTCATGGCTTGCTGCTTTCCTCGCCCCCTCGATCTCGTCTTCCTCCAGGGGATGCCATCCCAACTCCAGTGCCATCCACAGTGTCTTGGAGATCGGAAAGAACAGGATCGGGATCAGGGCGTTCAGTGCGATGGTCACGATTCCGACCCCCACCCAGGGGACATCGGGCCAGGTTATGGCGATGCCGGCGACGAACACGATTATGAAAGTGGCGAAGGTCACGGTCGTGTTGATGATCAACGCCCCGACCCAATAGCCCTCCTCCCGCTCGAAATGGAGCCCGCACTCCGGGCAGTCGGTGTGCATGATGAAGTAGCCGCTGAACGCCTTGGCCCCACACCGCGGGCAGCGTCTGCGAAGGCTCCTGAGGATCCTCGTCGTAGCCGACGCGGCCGGGTCTCTGCTCACCCTGGCGAGGCTATCGTCGGCTTGGTGACAGACGACCGGATGGCCCGACTCCGTCGGGAGTACGAGGCCTTGGGGCTCGTCGAAGACGAGATGTCAGCCGACCCGTTCTCAGAATTCGATGAATGGTTCTCCGGCGTGGTCGAATCCGGCATCGATGAGCCCAACGCCTTCGTTCTGGCCACTGCCACGCCCGACGGGGTGCCTTCGGCACGGGCGGTGCTGATGAAGGGCTTCGACGAGAGGGGCCTTGTCTTCTACACCAACCTGGAGTCCCGTAAGAGCACTGAGATCGCAGGCAACCCTCGGGTAGCGGCCACGTTCGTGTGGACGCCGCTCCACCGTCAGGTTCGATTCGAGGGGGCGGTGTCCGAGGTGGAGAGCGAGATGGCCGACGCTTACTTCGCAAGCCGGCCCCGCGGAGCGCAGGTCGCGGCCCATGCCTCGATGCAGAGCACACCGATCAGCTCGCGGGACGAGCTCGATGAGGCGTTCTCGGCTCTTGACGCTGGGTTCGCTGACGGGCCGGTCCCCAGGCCTCCCTGGTGGGGCGGCTGGCGCCTGGCGCCAGCCAGCGTCGAATTCTGGCAAGGGCAGCCCCACCGCTTCCACGATCGGGTGCGCTACACCAGGTCAGATGATGCGTGGGCAATGGAGCGGCTCGCGCCATGAGGGTGCACGTCATCGGGTCTTCGGGCACGTTCCCGGTTCCGGGCCGGCCTGCCTCGGGCTATCTGATCGAGCAGGACACGACCCGCATCTGGTGTGACGCCGGGCCCGACACGTACACGCGCCTCCCCGTCGCTCCCGACCTGATCGACGCCATTGTCATCTCCCACCAACACCCGGACCACTGTTCCGATCTCATGACCGCTTTTCACGCCTGGAGATACCGCCCCGAGCCGCGCCTCGGTGTCCCCGTCTATGGGCCGCAATCGGTGTGGGACCGGGTTTCTTCGTTCCTCGACTCCGGCCAGGGAACGCATTTGAGCCATTGCCTCGACTTCCACCCCGTGGAGGACGGGGACGAGGTGGAGCTCGGGGCGCTCAGAGTGAGGTTTGCCGAGATGGATCACTCCGTCCCGACGATGGGCTCGAGGTGGGAGGCCAACAATCGCACGATGTTCTACACCGGGGATACCGGTCCCGGCGGCTCCTGGCGTGAGGCGGCCAGAGAAGTGGATGTCCTCTTGAGCGAAGCGTCCTTTCAGGGCCCTCCCGGTGTCGAGGAGTACCCCCATCATCTGACAGCCGGAGAGGCGGGCCAGATCGCTCGCGAAATGGGCGCCGGGCGACTCATCCTCACCCACATCCCGCCGTACCTGGATGTCACGCGGTCGGTCCATGAAGCCGAGACCACCTTCGATAGGCCCGTGGCCCTGGCCGTGCCCGGGACCAACTTCGATGTGTGAAGAGCGGACTCGATGACCGATCGGTCCCGTGACGAGCTGCGGCCCGTGTCGATGGAGTTGGGGTTCACCGAGTCGACGCCCGGCTCGGTCCTGGTCTCATTCGGGAGGACCAAAGTCTTGTGCACTGCCTCCGTTGAGGCCGACGTGCCGCGGTGGATGAAGGACTCGGGGGGAGGGTGGGTCACCGCCGAGTACGGGATGCTGCCCGGGTCATCGAGCGAGCGGGTGCGGAGGGACCACGTGACGGGGGGACGGGCACAGGAGATCTCCAGGCTGATCGGTCGCTCGTTGCGGGCGGTGGTCGACCTCAAGGCTCTGGGCGAGGCGATGGCGCGGGTCGACTGTGACGTGATCGAGGCCGATGGCGGGACCAGGACCGCCGCAATCACCGGCGCTTGGGTCGCCCTCCATCAGGCGTTTGAAGACGCGGGTGAGCGTGGAGTCATCGCCCGAAACCCCCTCATCGACGAGGTGGCGGCGGTGTCGGTAGGGATCATCGGTGGCGAGGCGATTCTGGATCTCAACTATGAGTTGGACGTGAACGCCGAGGTCGACATGAACGTGGTGATGTCGGGTCGGGGGCTGCTTGTCGAGGTGCAGGGGACCGCGGAGCGGGCTCCGTTCACTCGCAGCGAGCTCGATGTCCTCCTCGACCTGGCTGCCAAGGGGATCGGAGAGCTCCACGAACTGCAGCGGGAGGCGGTTGCAGGGTGATCCCGCGGCTGGTCGTTGCGTCGAAGAACCCGGACAAGATCGCCGAGATCGAGCATGTGCTCCTGCCGCTCGGCCTCGCCGATCAGATCGTCGCCGATCTGGATTGGCCGGACGTCGAGGAGACCGGTGACACGTTGGCCGAGAACGCCTTGCTCAAGGCGAGAGCGGTGACTGCGGCTACCCGCCTACCCGCCGTAGCTGATGACACCGGGCTCGAGGTGGACGGGCTCGATGGCCGGCCCGGGGTATGGACTGCCCGGTTCGCCGGACCGGACGCCACATACGCCGCCAATGTCCGATTGCTGCTCAGCGAGATGGAAGCGGTGGCCGATCGTTCCGCGACCTTCCGCACCGTGGTGGCATTGGTCTGGCCCGACGGAGCCGAGATCGTGGCCAACGGATTCGTACAGGGGGTGATCACTCATGAACCCCGCGGTGACGGTGGCTTCGGATACGACCCGGTGTTCGAGGTCGACGGCCGAACTCTCGCCGAGATGTCAATGGACGAGAAGAGCGCGCTTTCTCACCGTGCCCGTGCCCTGCGGGCGCTGGCCTCTGTCCTTGTCCGGTGAGCGCGGTCCCCAGCGTCGTGATCGTCGGCGCCGGATTCGGCGGGCTCAATGCCGCCAAGGCTCTGAAGCGGGCACCGGTGGAGATCACGATCATCGACCGCCGCAACTTCCACCTCTTCCAACCACTGCTCTATCAGGTAGCGGCAGCGGCGCTCAACCCGAGCGACATCGCGTATCCGATCCGATCCGTGTTCCGACGCCAGAAGAATCTGACACGGGTCCTGTTGGCCGAGGTGGTCGACATCGACCTGGAGGCGAAGTCGGTCCGTCTGGAGGATGGTGGCGAAGTCGGATACGACTATCTGGTGGTCGCGGCCGGGGCCACTCATTCCTACTTCGGCCATGACGATTGGGCGGCCACCGCCCCTGGGCTGAAGACCATCGAGGACGCCTTGCACATCCGGGGAAGGGTTCTGTCTGCCTTCGAGGTCGCGGAGAGAAGCCCCGGCTCTGCCTCACGACTCTTGACGTTTGTGGTGATCGGCGCCGGGCCCACTGGTGTCGAACTGGCCGGGGCGCTGGCGGAGATCGCCGTCCATTCCATGGCGAAGGAGTTCCACGCCATCGACCCCGGTTCGGCCCGGGTCATCCTGGTCGAGGGCACCGATCGAGTGCTTCCGGCGTATCCAGAGGTGTTGTCGCAGAGCGCGCGCCGACAACTGGAGACGCTCGGGGTCGAGGTGCGCACCGACGCAATGGTGGAAAAGGTGGACGAGGAAGGTGTCTCCTTGTTGGGTGGAGAGCGGATCGAAGCGGCGAATGTGCTCTGGGCTGCCGGGGTGACAGCGTCACCCCTCGGGTCGCGTTTGGCGGACACCGACCGGACAGGCCGGGTCGCGGTTTCACCTGATCTCTCATTGCCAGGCCACCCCGACGTGTTCGTGATCGGTGACCTGGCAGTGGTCCCTGGTGTGCCCGGAGTTGCTCCCGCAGCCATGCAGATGGGGCGTCACGTAAGTCGATCGATCGAGAGGGACCTCGTAGGCCGGCCGCGGCTCGGGTTCCGCTATCGGAACAAGGGGTCGCTGGCCACGATTGGCCGGGCACGGGCGGTCGCCGACTTCCCGAGGTTCGACTTTTCCGGCTTTCCGGCTTGGGTCGCCTGGCTGGCGATCCATGTCTTCTACCTGATCGGGTTCAGGAACCGGCTCCTGGTCCTGTTGTCCTGGGCCTGGAGCTATCTGACCTTCCGCCGCGGGGCCCGGATCATCACGGCGGTGCCTCCGACCTCGACCGATGGAAGGTGGGACAGAACTTCTTGATCAGGGCTCGGTTGTAATGGTCTCGGATATGGGCCGCGGGGGGTAGATAGCTTCGACTTGCGCGCGAAGCTCGTCCGGCATGCATTTCGGACCGTCGTTCTCCAGGTACGTTATGTAGACGGAGAGAGTCAGGATCTCGATGGCCTGTCCGAATGGCGCTTCGAACAACGCCTGGTTGCCGGCCGCAGCTTGACCTTCCATTGCCCGTTCCAGGTCGTTGACGAGTGCCTCACAGGTCGGCATCGCGACCTCCGCCAGCGCCGGTTCGTCCAGCGAGGTCATCTGTCTGAATGCCTCCAGGAAGGGAATGGTCCCAGGCGCTTGGTTGCGGGCGATGGACAGGATCTCGTCCCATGCCGATTGCCAGCTGAAATAGGCCCAGTTGAGCCCTTCGTCTTCACAGTTGAAAGGACCCGTCAGGTCGGGCTCGAGCATCTCACCGGCCGCCTCCTCGATCTCGAGGAGCTCTCTGAGAGCCATGGTGGTCGGATCGAACACGTCGACGATCGGCTCGATCTTCACCAGATGCTCGGCGAATCCGGTAGCGCAGGCGGAGGCGGTCGTTATAGGGCCTGCGTCGGCGGCAGGGGTGGTGGTGCTGGTGATGACCCCACCGCTGCAGGCCACCGAAAACACGAGCAGGGCTGGCGCCAGCCGTCTCATCGATCCCATCCTGTCTGAGGGCCTTCGACCCTGGCGAAGCTACGCCCAGGGCCGGATGACGGCGGCACGGAATCAAACAACTCGAAGAACGTCCACCGTCTCCAAGGTACGGCTCACCTCAGGGGTTGCGAAATCGCATCGGATGATAGGATTTCCCCCCATGAGCAGGGCTGAGCACGTGTCGGCTCAAGCATCGATTGTTTGGCACGAGCAAGCCGGGGTCCGCTATGTCACGGCCGTGGGTGAGCTGGATCTATCCAATTCCGATGCCCTGGCGGCCGCTCTCAATGCCCCTCAACTCGTCGTCGACATGAGCAAGGTGGATTTCCTGGATTCCATCGGTCTGGTGACTCTCTTGAAGGCGAGGCAATCGGCGTCGAGCTTCGACCTGACCGTAAGCCGGACCGTTCGCAAACTTATCGAATTGTCCGGCTTGCTTGGGATCATGGAGCTCGCCGGCGACGAGGCCGACCCCACGCCAACTGCTTGCTAACGCAGGGTTTCGGGGGTCACCTGGACACGAGTCGCCCCTATTGAGTGGCGGAATCCGTCGACTGGTCCATGACGTAGATGGTCGCGCCGCCCGGGTCCTGGTAGGTGGCGATGAAGCCGCCGGGGATCTCTGAGATCCCTTCGATCACGGTGAGCGTCTCCGGGCGGGTGGCATGGAAGGCTTCAACGCTGTCGACGACGAAGAGCGGGCCGAACGGGGCATTGGGGTCGTTGGCGTCGAGCATGAGCTGCACGTCGGTTCCCGGCAAGGACAGGGCGACCGTCGTATCGCCTTCGCGCCAGACTTCGCTGAAGCCGAGGGCGTCGCGGTAGAGGGCGAGCGAAGCCTTCAGGTCGGAGGTTGGGGCCAATAGGAATTCGAGCTTCATGCGCATCCTTTCACGTCATAACTGGATTCTGGCAGAGCATAATGGCATTATGTTTGGGTGCGCAACTGGATTCCGATGTCGACCTCCCCGAAGGGAAGGCTCGCGCTCGCAGCGGTTACGGAGTTCGGGGCGCGGCCCTTCGACGACGTCACGGTCGGCGAGCTGGCTGCCGCTTCGAATGTCACTACGGGTGCCCTTTATCACCACTTCGGCAGCAAGCTCGGCCTGTACGCGTTCGTTCGAGACGATGTCGAACAGCGGCTCTTGGACCGCATGGAGGGCGCAGTCGCAGCGGCAGGGGACCAGCCTGATCGCTCGGCGGCCGTGAAGGCGGCGCTCCTCGTGGGACTGGATTTCGCGGTGCGCGAGGATTTCCTGCGCATTCTGGGGGATCAACCAGCCGCGGCGGAACACGACAGGTTGGCCGAGATGCTCAGCGCAAGCACGGCCCCGGCATCCCCGCTTCTAGGCCGGGTACTCGCGGCAGCATGGCGGGCGGCGTTGGCAGCAGTCGCCGATGGGTCAGAGCCGGAGCAAGCTCGCGCTGCCCTCACGGCGCTCGAGCTGCGAATCCCGGCTGACGGCTGAACGCTCCCGAGAAATCGTGGTGCGGGTGAGAGGAGTTGAACCTCCACGACCTTTCGGTCACAGGGACCTAAACCCTGCGCGTCTGCCAGTTTCGCCACACCCGCGTGTGGGCTTGTGGGTTCTCGAACCCCGGAGCGTGTGCTGAGTAGTGGGTCGCCTGGGATTCGAACCCAGAACCTGCGGGTTAAGAGCCCGTTGCGCTGCCAGTTGCGCCAGCGACCCGGATGGGAAAGGTTACTTTCCGGGTTCGGCAACGCCGAGTTCGGCCGCCAGCCCGTCGATCCACGCCATGGTCGTGTTCCACGCGTCGGAACAGCGACGTACGTTGATCGTGCAGACCCCGTGAAGGAGGTGGTTCTTCCGATGCCCTGTTCCGGCCGGCTTGATGAAGGTCCGGTGAAAGGTGGAGTCCCACAGGCCAGTTTCCCGTCGCCAAAAGGAGCGCGCCGCCGATTCATCGTTCCCTTCGTGCAGATGGAGATGCAAGGAGAAGCTCGCATCGGCATCCAGAAACTCCTTGACCCAGGAGATGAATAGCCGCAAGGCGTTCGGATCGGAATTGACCAGCCTCAACTTGTTCCGCGTCTTCGCGCCCTCAGCCCAATAGAGCACGGCGCCGGCCACCCAGAACGGGTTGCGCGCCAGTTCCGGGACGCGAGCTAGAGCGTCTTCTCGAATGCGTGCGATCTCGGCCCGCCGCTTGCGATTCGTGTTACGCGGTATGCCCGCCTGAGATCCGGTTCGCTCCTTGATCGCCTTCCATTGCTCGTCCGTGAGTGCCACGTCCCGGCACCAGGTGGCCAGGGTCGACTTCTTGACCGGGATCAACTCCATGATCTCCCCATAGGAGAGCCCGGAACGCCTCAGGTCCTTCCCCAACTCGGACTTCTCCCACTTGGAGAGCGAGTCCCATCGATCGATGCGGTCGCCGAAATCCATCCCCACCTCCCGTAGTTGAAAGTACGGAGGAGGTGGGACAGGAATTGGAGAGGAATTACCATGACCAGATCACGGGCTGTGGCGCAGCTTGGTAGCGCGCGACGTTTGGGACGTCGAGGTCGTCGGTTCGAGTCCGACCAGCCCGACGAAGGCCGTAGAATTCGGCAATCCGCGGGTGTAGCTCAATGGTAGAGCTCCAGCCTTCCAAGCTGGTGGTGAGGGTTCGATTCCCTTCACCCGCTCGAATGGGTCGCCTTTAGGGGCGGTACGCCAAGCCCCCCATGCCCCCGTAGCTCAATGGGATAGAGCGACGGACTTCTAATCCGTAGGTTGGGGGTTCGAGTCCTCCCGGGGGCGCGAAGATGGCCCATTCCATGGTGGCCGTAGCTCAGCCCGGTTAGAGCACCTGGTTGTGGTCCAGGAAGTCGCGGGTTCGAATCCCGTCGGTCACCCGTGAGTGGCCGCCCGGCATCAGCCGGGCGGCCATGCGATAGATAGACAGAAAGAACGAATGACAACGACGATCACCGAGACCGGGCCCTTCGAGCGACTGGTCCGATTCCAGCTGAGCGACGAGCAGATCACCGCGGGGAAGGCGGCCACTGCCCGCAAGCTTTCCCAGGACATGAAGCTGAAAGGCTTCCGCCCCGGACGGGCGCCTCTCCCCGTCGTCGAGGCGGCGGTTGGGTCCGACCGCCTGAGGAGCGAGGTGATCGATGACCTGGTGCCACCGGTGCTCGGCGAGGTCCTGACCGCGGAGGAGATCAATCCAGCGGTCACCCCGCAGCTCGAGAGTCTCAACGAAGTCGACGGTGGGGTGGAGGTAGAGGTCCGGGTCACATTGTGGCCCACGATCGAGCTTCCGCCATACAAGGAGCGCCGCATCGAGGTCTCCTCACCCGAGGTGTCCGAGGAGGAGATGGAAGCCCAGGTGACGCGCATGCTCGAGCAGTTCGCCACTGTCGAGGAGGTAGATCGGCCGGCTCAAGACGGAGACTTCATCTCGGTCGATGTCTCGGCCACAGCCGACGCTGAGCCGGTCCCCGAGGCAACCGCTGAGGACCTTTTGTACCAGGTGGGATCCGGGCTCTTCATCGACGGGATCGATGAGCATGTGGTGGGCTCGGCTGCCGGAGCCACGATCGAGTTTCAGGGCCCGCTGCCGGCGGGGTTCGGCGATCGAGCCGGGGAGATGGTCGACTATCGGATCGCAGTCAACGAAGTGAAGGAGCGGATCCTTCCCTTTCTCGACGACGAATGGGTCAGGGAGAACACCGAGTTCGAGACCGTTGACGAGCTTCACTCCGAGCTCAGAGAAGGCCTGACCCAGGCCAAGCGCCAAGCGGTGTCACGACAGTTCGCCGAGCGCGCCTTGAGCACCTTGGTCGACCAAGTCGAGGTCGACCTTCCCGATGGCCTGGTCCGGGCGGAGATGGACGAGCACCTCCACCGCTTCCTGCATCGTCTCGAGGACAGCGAGATCACCCTCGACGACTACCTGCGTGCGTCGGGAATCGACCAGCAAACTCTGATCGATGACCTTGGGCAGCAAGCTCAGCTCTCGCTGCGGAGCCAGCTTCTCCTCGAGGCTCTGGCCGAGGCTGAAGGGATCCAGGTCACCGAGGACGACCTCTCCGAGGCGTTGCGTGCCCTCGCCGCCCGGTCGGGGGATCCGGTCGCATATCTCAGGGCGTTTCGGGAGAGCGGCCGAGAATTGGCACTGGCCAGTGATATTCTCAGAAACAGGGCAATGGATGTCGTCTTCTCGAATGCCCAAGCGGTGGACGAGGACGGCAACCCTGTCGATTTGAGTCTGGAAGAAGTCGAGGTCGAGGCGGAGATCGTCGAGGCCGAGATCGTCGAGACCGCCCCGCAGGAAGTGGAGGCGATCACCGCCGAAGTCGCGGAGGAAGAAGAATGAGAGCCGAGAACTACGTCATCCCAACCGTCTTCGAGCAAACGAGCCGCGGCGAGCGCTACTTCGACATCTACAGCCGGCTGCTCAAAGACCGCATCATCTTCCTCGGCACGCCGATCGACGACACCATCGCCAACCTGATAATGGCCCAGCTGCTCCACCTCGAATCGGAGGACCCGGACAAGGACATCTTCCTCTACATCAACTCGCCTGGCGGGTCGATCACGTCGTTGTTCGCCATCTACGACACGATGCAGTACATCCGCCCCGACGTGAACACGGTGTGCATGGGGATGGCCGCCTCCGCGGCCGCGGTGATCCTGGCCGGCGGCGCCGCGGGCAAGCGGTACGCGCTTCCCCACGCCAGGGTCATGCTCCACCAGCCTCACGGTGGCGCCCAGGGACAGGCCTCCGACATCGAGATCCAGGCCAGGCTCATCGTTCAGATGCGCGAGCAGCTCAATCAGATCCTCGCGGATCACACCGGCCAGGAGTACGAGAAGATCGCGCTCGACACCGAGCGCGACTACTGGATGCTCGCCGACGCCGCCAAGGAGTATGGAGTGATCGACGGAGTTCTCACCCGTCGGGAGCTCGCTGCGGTAGCCTCCCAGTAAGGAGGAGGTCCCAAAACAGATGGCAAGACTCGGTGAGGGCGGAGAGCTGCTCAAGTGCAGCTTCTGCGGCAAGTCCCAGAAGCAGGTCAAGAAGCTGATCGCAGGCCCCGGCGTCTACATCTGTGACGAGTGCATCGATCTCTGTAACGAGATCATCGAAGAGGAGTTCTCGACCACCGAGGAGATCAGCTTCACCGAGCTCCCCAAGCCGGTCGAGATCAAGGCCTACCTCGACGACTACGTGGTCGGGCAGGATGACGCCAAGAAGAAACTCTCGGTCGCGGTCTACAACCACTACAAGCGGATCCGGAGTGGCGAAGTCCAGCGCGACGTGGAGCTGCAGAAGTCGAACATCCTCCTCATCGGCCCCACCGGTAGTGGCAAGACCCTTCTCGCCCAGACCCTGGCCCGCCAGCTCAACGTGCCGTTCGCCATCGCCGATGCCACGAGCTTGACCGAAGCCGGGTACGTCGGCGAGGACGTGGAGAACATCCTCCTCAAGCTGCTGCAGGCCGCGGACTACGACGTGAACCGGGCTCAGCAGGGGATCATCTACATCGATGAGATCGACAAGGTCTCCCGCAAGGCTGAGAACCCCTCGATCACCCGCGATGTGTCCGGTGAGGGCGTCCAGCAGGCTCTGCTCAAGATCCTCGAGGGCACCCAGGCCTCGGTGCCGCCACAAGGAGGGCGCAAGCACCCCCACCAGGAATTCATCCAACTCGATACCACCAACATCCTCTTCATCTGTGCCGGGGCGTTTGGCGGTCTCGAGGACATCATCGGCAACCGGGTGGGCAAGCGGGGCGTCGGCTTCGGCGCCGACGTCCGGTCTCGTCGTGACGGCCGGCCCACCGAGCTCCTGAGCCAGGTGATGCCCGAGGACCTGATGAAGTACGGGTTGATCCCCGAGTTCATCGGCCGGCTCCCGGTCATGGCCACGGTCGAGGACCTGGACTTGGAGTCGCTGATCCGGATCCTCACCGAGCCCAAGAACGCCCTCATCAAGCAGTACGCGCGGATGTTCGAGATGGACGAGGTCGAGCTGGTCTTCACACCCGACTCGCTGGAAGCGATCGCCGAGCTCGCGCTGATGAGGGGGACCGGGGCCCGTGGCCTGCGCGCCATCCTCGAGGAGGTCCTCCTCAACACCATGTATGACCTCCCGTCGAGGACCGACGTCGATCAGGTCCTCATCGACAGGGATGTGGTCGCCGACAAGGTGAACCCGACCCTGGTCCCGGCTCGCGACCTCGACGAGCCGACCGAGCGCTCTGCCTGACGCAGTTCGCGATCGGTTCACCGAACTTTCCATGCAAGGTCATCCGTGGCCGTCTATGGTTCTTGGTGACGGTGATTCGTTCCGGTTCGACTTCCCCCCTCGAGCGAGCACCGTCGGAAAGCCACCAAAGCGGGGCGGCGAACGGCGATAGTGGCTTCGGACAAGGGAAATGGGAGGCGAAGATCCCCGACCTGCAATACGGTCACCTGGGTTCGGGGGGAGTCAGTGGTGAGACCGGCCTGTCCCATCGCGATGAAGGGATAGGAAAGAAATGAAATGGCTCAGGACGACGAAAGTCGTCGGCGGTAGATCTGCTCAACTCGGTGGGTCCGGGTTGGGATTGGGAACCGCACTGCTTCGGAACAGAGGCCTCGAGCGGGCACTCGCAGTCGTCACCGTGACCGCCTTGATGATGTCTCTGATGATCGCCCTTGCTCCACCAGCGCTGGCGCATCACCCGATACTCGAAGTATCGGCTGTTTGCGACGCCCAAGGGAACAAGGTAATGACGTGGAAGGTGTCCAATGGGAACTGGGAGGGCCGCACCATGACCGTGGACCTGGTCCAGTACACCGACGGTGTTTCCGGTTGGGCCAACATCGTCGTCGGTCTCGCCCTGAGCCCGAATGGGTCCGCATCGGAAACCGTCGTGTATCCCTTGGCAGAGACCGGCACCAAGACCCTCACCGTACGTGGGGATTGGTCCGGTGGCGGCTCTCAGAACGTCTCGAGCTCGCTGTCGACCGACCTCAAGAAACTCAATTGCGATGGGTCGACGACCACAACTCACGGTTCGACTACGACAACTCACGGTTCGACTACGACGACCGGGGGCTCGACTACGACAACTCACGGTTCGACTACGACAACTCACGGTTCGACTACGACGACCGGGGGCTCGACTACGACTACCGATGGTTCGACTACGACGACCGATGGTTCGACTACGACTACCGATGGTTCGACTACGACGACCGAGTCCACGACCACCACGACAATCATCGGTGTGGCTACCACCGCCCCGGACGATCAGGTCGGGGGGATCACAGTGACGACGTCACCGGGCGGCGACGGCTCGGTGGCCGCGGAAAACCTGCCCTTCACCGGTCTCGATGCCGGATTGCTGGTCGGCTTGGGGTTGAGTGCGCTCGCCCTCGGAGCCGTGATCCTGTTCGCGGTTCGTAGAGAAGAGACCTAGACCCCGGCGAAGGCAGATCACCTGATACTCAGGCCCGGCAGCCTCTACTGCCGGGCTTGACTTCGCTAAGGCCCGCGTCAGTATGTGGTCATCGATCACGCAGAGTGGTCGCACCCATTAGGGGAAATAGGGAGGCTTTGAAACCAGACCCGTTAGGCGGTCACCTGGGTCTGGTGGAGCTAGTGGTGAGACCGGCCTGTCCCATGGCGATGAAGGGATAGGAACAAGATGAAGGGGCTGGCGACGACCAAGGTCGTCCAGGGCAGGGAGCCACGAGCGCGCGTTTGGCGCGTTTCTCGCGTTGGGGGGCTGGTTTGACCCACGCCATCCATCGTCGGCGGTTCGAGCGCCTGGTAGCGATCCTGTCCGCGGTAGGCGTGCTGATGTCGATGATGGTGGTCTTCGCCCCTGCGGCGCTGGCCCACCACCCGGAGATCAGCGCAAGCCAGATTTGCGACGATGGCGCGTTGGCGATTGCCTACGAGTCGATCAGCTGGCGCACCGATGGCGGCTCGGGATCCGGACACAACGACATACGCATCGAGATCCAGGTGAACGGAAGCGGGCCGTGGACCCAGGTTGCAAACGGCGCCTACAACGCCGGCAACAATTACCGGTTCAGCGGCTCGATCGACGGCAGCCCGTATCAGGGCCAGAACATCATTGTCAGGGCGCGGGCCGTGGGCGCGTGGACCAACGGGCAGGGTGGCGGCGAGACGAGACAGACCAGCGCGTTCGTGGTCGATCTCGTCTGCACCGAGACCGTCACCGTCTCGGCGAGCCCGCAGGCCTGTGCCGTGAATCAGCAAGGGGCGCCGAGAGGCTCCGTTTCGTTCAACGTCGCGCCGGCCTCGGGCGCCTCAGTGCGTGTGTACACCAACTCGAATTTCACGGGCCAAGTAGGTGGCGTGCTCACTGACGACCAGGTCCTCTCATTGGCGCCGGGCACCTACTACTGGCGGGCGACCCCGTCCGCCGGATTTGCCCTGAGTGGTGCCGGGTCGGGCCAATTCACGATCGCGCCATGTTCGGCGTCGGTCACGGTGAGTGCCGGTGCCTGTGAGCTCAATCCCAATGAAGCCCCCCTTGCCCCGGTCACCGTGACCATCGACCCGACATCGGGTGCGACTGTGATCATCTCCGGGCCCGGTGGCCCGTACAACTTCTCGGGCTCCGGCGGGAGCGTCGAGTTGGCCCCCGGGTCGTACAACTGGACTGGGACGCCAGCCAGCGGGTTCGCGATGAGCGGCCCGGCTTCCGGTCAATTCACCATCAACCCCTGCTCGACGTCGACGGCGGTCGTCTCGGGTCAGTGTGTGATCGATTCCAATGGCGCAGCGACCGGATCGGTCAGTGTGACCATCGACCCGGCCTCGGGTGCGACTGTGGTCATCACCGGACCCGGTGGCCCGTACAACTTCTCGGGCTCGGGAGGAAGCGTCGAGCTGGCCCCTGGCTCCTACAGCTGGACTGCGACGCCGGTTAGTGGGTTCGCGCTTTCTGGCCCGGCCTCGGGGCAGTTCGACATCGACCCGTGCACCAGCTCGGTGAGCGTCGACTCAGCTGGATGTCAGCTGATCGATGGGATTGGCGTTGGATCTGCCACCGTGGCGATCTCGCCCGAATCGGGTGCGTCCGTTGTGATCTCAGGCCCGGGAGGTCCCTTTGCCTTCTCGGGCGGCGGGGGCACGATGAGCCTGACGCCGGGGAGCTACTCATGGGAGGCGACTGCCGGCTCCGGGTTCGCTATCACCGGTCCCAACAGCGGCACCTTCACCGTTGACCCGTGCACTGCAACCGTTTCCGTTGGCGGAAGCTGTCTGCTCGACGGGAATACCGGTACCGGCCTCATCGAAGTCACGATCTCGGGAACCGCCACCGTGTCGATCTTCGACGGGTCGACGGTGGTCGACTCTTTGACTTCGAGCGGCACCGTTGCCGTGGCCGAGGGCGCGACCTACACATGGTCGGCCACGCCGGGCTCGGGGTTCGCGCTCGAGGGCACAACTGAGGGCGAGATAGATATCGAGCCCTGCAGCCGGTTGCTCGACATAGTGGTCGGAGGCGTCTGTCGGAATGACGTGCCCTATCTCACCTGGACCGTCACTCCGATCAACTTCTCGGCCACGGGGACGACCATCACTTGGCTCGACATCGATCCCTCGAATCCGCTCCACAGCAGCGTCGAACCCCTGTCGGGCGAGATGATCTGGCCCGGCGCAATAGTCGCGGATGGAAAAGCGGTCGATTGGCCGGGTTGGCTCTTCGTCGACAAGGTCAGCAAGCTTCCGGTTGCGCTCGGCACCGAAGGTGGCACCTGGGTCAAGGGACCGGACGGGTTCGAAGCGACTCGACCCATGACGTCGATTCGATTCGAGGTCAATCCCACCGCGACAGTCGAGGTCGAGTACCCGGGGGGTGAGCGCACCTGCTCCGCACCGCCGGACGAGGTTCTCGGCGAAGAGATCGACAACGACGATCCGGACACCCTTCCCTTCACCGGGTTCGACAGCGAAGTCCTACTTGGAGCCTCGCTCCTGATGCTGGGCAGCGGGATCACCTTGATCCAGCTGGCCCGTCGGAGGGAGGAAGGCTGAATCGCCCCAGCCTTCCAGAGGCCAGGGGCCCCGGGATTAACCTCCCGGGGCCCCACCCATGGACTACCGCCAAGCTGTCGCCTACCTCGACCGACACGTCGCACTCGGGGTAAAACCAGGCCTACAACGCATCGAGGCTCTCCTCGAGGACATGGGTGATCCTCATGAGGGATACCCGATCGTCCACGTCGCGGGCACCAACGGGAAGACGTCGACCTCGCGGATCGCAACCCTCATCCTTGTCGCCCACGGGCTGGCCACCGGGACCTACATCTCGCCTCACCTGCAACGGGTGGAGGAGCGGCTGGCGGCCAACGGGAGGGTCGCCACCGAAGAGGAGTTCGCACTCGCGGTGTCGGATGTGGCCGCGTTCGCCATGCTCCGCGAGGACCGCGGTGAAGACCCGAGCACGTATTTCGAGCTGACCACCGCCGCCGCATTCGCCTTCTTCTCCGACCAGGCGGTCAACGCCGCGGTGATCGAGGTCGGCCTTGGTGGACGCTTGGACGCGACGAATGTGGTCGATGCCGAGGTGTGCGTCGTAACCAGCATCTCCATCGATCACACCGAGTATCTCGGGGAGGATCTCGCCTCCATCGCCGCGGAGAAGCTGGCCATTGCCGGCCCGAACTCGATCTTGATCACAGGGCCCCTTCCCGATGCCGCCGCACAGGTCGCCGACGACAAGGCCCGTGAGCTCGGTATCCACCACAGGCGATACGGCAGGGACTTCACGGTGCTGGGTGCGGAGCGCAGTGTGGGTGGATGGCTGACCACGATCGAAGGCGCGGAGGAGACCTACGAGGAGGTCTTCTTACCCCTGCACGGTCGCCATCAGCTGGTCAATCTGGCGAACGCGATCGCAAGCGCGGAAGCTCTGGTCGGGAGGAAGCTGGATGGGGAGGCCGTCTCGGATGCCGCGGCCGCGGTGACCATCCCTGGACGAATGGAGCCTCTCGGCACCGAGCCCCTGCTGATGGTCGACGGGGCTCACAACGTCGAAGGAATAGGAGTTCTCGTCGATTCCCTGCTCGAGGAATTTCCTACGACCGGATGGCACATCGTCTTCGGGGTCATGGGCGACAAGAACGTGGAAGCAATGATCGAGCGGCTGAGCGAGATCGCAGTCGGGTTCGTGGTCACTGCCCCCGACTCGGGCCGCGCCGTCCCTCCGCCCGAGCTTGCTCGCCGGGTAGCCGGATTGGTCGAGGTTCCTGTCCTCGAGGCGCACAGCGTGGACGATGCCCTCGACATGGCGAAACTCGAAGCCGGCCGGGATGGTGCGGTGCTGGCAACGGGATCGCTGTATCTGGTCGGTGAGGTCCGGGACCTGGTGGTGCCCTGACTTCCCTGTAGCGCCCGCCGCGGATAGCCTCAGCCGGCGATGGCTGATGAGCGCACTTTCATCATGATCAAGCCCGATGGGGTCGCCCGCGGCCTGGTCGGAGAGATCGTCTCCCGATTCGAGCGAAAGGGCCTGGCTCTCGAGAAGATCCGCGGTCTCCAGATCGACGAGTCGGTGGCCCGCCACCACTACGCGGAGCATGTCGAGAAGAACTTCTTTCCCGAGTTGCTGGAGTTCATCACATCCGGGCCCGTGGTCGCAATGGAATGGTCCGGGGAGTCGGCGATCTCGGTGGCGAGGACGGTGATGGGTGCGACCGACCCCAAGCAGGCGGCCCCCGGAACGATCCGCGGCGATTTCGGCCTGACGGTGACTCATAACCTCGTGCACGGCTCCGATGGGCCGGAGAGCGCAGCTCGTGAATTGGGGATCTTCTTCGGCTCCGACTGACGGCTCGGCTCCGCACGCGGGGCCGGAGGCTCCGTCTCTGGCACAACGCCACGGCCACACCTACACTTCCGAATTCGCAAGCGGAGTCTCCAGCGGTGGCAGAAACCCTTCTCTCTTTCGCAGGCCAGGACATGGCGATCGACCTGGGAACTGCCAATACCCTCGTCTATGTGCGGGGTCAAGGAATCGTGCTCAACGAGCCGTCCGTGGTGGCGATCAACGCCCAGAACGGGCGAGCTCTGGCTGTAGGCATGGAGGCGAAGCGGATGATCGGGCGCACCCCGGCCCACATCACCGCCATCCGCCCGCTCCGCGACGGTGTGATCGCCGACTTCGACATCACCGAGAAGATGTTGCGCTACTTCATCCAGAAGGTCCACAGGCGCAAGTGGGCACGTCCCCGGATAGTGATCTGCGTCCCATCGGGGATCACACCCGTGGAGAGGCGAGCCGTCGAAGAGGCGGCCTATCACGCCGGTGCGAGGCGGGCCTACACCATCGAGGAGCCGATGGCGGCCGCGATTGGCTCGGGGCTGCCGATCGGTGAGCCTGCAGGATCGATGGTGGTCGATGTCGGTGGCGGGACCACCGAGGTTGCTGTCATCTCCCTCGGGGGGATCGTGGTTTCTCGTTCGATCCGGGTCGGTGGGGATGAGTTGGACACGGCGATCATCGATTGGGTCAAGAAGGAATACAACGTCTTGATCGGTGAGCGCACAGCCGAACAGCTCAAGCTCGCGGTCGGATCGGCTTGGCCCTACGCCGACGAGCCATCGGCCGAGGTCCGGGGCCGCGACCTGGTGACCGGCCTTCCCAAGACCATCCTGCTCTCCAGCCCCGAGATCAGGGAGGCCATCGAGGAGCCGACCCAGGCGATCGTGGACGCCGTCAAGTTCACACTCGACAAGACCCCGCCCGAGCTCGCAGCCGATGTGGTTGAGCGGGGAATCGTGATAACGGGTGGAGGGGCCCTTTTGGTGGGTCTGGACCATCGTCTGGCCCATGAGACGGGGATGCCCATCGTCACTGTGGCGCACCCGCTGCAGTCGGTGGTGATCGGATCGGGGAAGTGCCTGGAGGAATTCGACACGTTGCAGAACGTTCTCGTGTCCTCGTCCCGGCCATGAACCCGTGACCCGTCTCTCCACATGCTGAACCGGGACACGTCCGATCGGGCGCTCCCCACCTTCATCACTTTGCTCGTCATAGGCGTCCTCTTGATGACCTTCGATGTGCGGGTGGAGGGCAGGGGAGTGGTGGAGGTCCTGCGCACCGGTACCCAGTCGCTCGTGGCGCCAATGCAAAAGGCGGCATCGCTTGCGGTGAACCCGATCGCAGACATGTTCGAGAGCCTGACCAATGTCGCCTCGCTCCGCGAGCAGAACGTCGAACTGCGCGCCGAGCTGGCCGAGGCCCAGGCAGATCGGGTTGCCATCCAGGACGACCTCGCCCTTCTTGCGCTGTTGGAGCAGCTCTACGGGCTGGACAGTGTCGATCCGGAGCTGGGTCAGACTGTTGCCAGTGTCATCGGGAAGGTCGATGCCGCCTTCATCGTGGACAAGGGGAGCAGCGACGGGGTATTGACCGGCCAACCCGTGATCGACACCAACGGCTACGTGGTGGGGACGGTGAAGACGGTGACCTCCGGGTCGGCGACGATCATCCCGATCACGGCAGGTCGCAATGGGCTCACGGTTCTGGTCGACACTCAGACCGGGACGCTCACCCCTCAGGTGAACACCTCGGAGATGCGGCTTCTGATCGGTGACGCCAGGGAGCCCGTTCTCGATGGGGCGCGGGTCGTCACTTCTGCAGGCAGCGGGGCATATCCGGCCGGGTTGCCGGTGGGCAGAGTGACGGCTGACGCCTCACCGGAATCGAACTCACTGAGTGTCGAAGTCGAGCCCTTCGTGAACACCGACACCCTTCGCATCGTTGTCATCCTCGCCTGGCCCCCCGACCCGGTGACCGCGGTCACCGATGACGCCGTCGTTATCGACAACACGACCACGACCACCGTTGCTCCCACGACCACGGTCCCTGCGGGGGATGATGGGTGATGAGGGGACGTACCGGCCTCATCGTGGTCGCCCTGCTCATGGTCGCGGTGGTGGCACAGACGACGCTCCTCGGACGATTCCAATTGGTGACCCCCGACCTCGTCCTGCTCCTCGTGATCATCCTGGCGCTGACCCGGATCCGCGCCGAATTGATCCTGGCGGTGGCGTTCACCTCGGGTCTGGTCATCGATCTGCTCGGCCCATCGGTGGTCGGCCTGCGAGCCGTCGTTTTCACGACCATCGCCTACCTGGCGATCCGCACCAGGGAGCGTGCCGAGATCGGCCGCTTCGCAATCGCGCTCTGGGCAGGAGGGCTGACCCTGATCGGGATGGTGCTCCTGGTCCTGGTCGGCACACTCTTCGGACAGTCGATCCTGCTGGGTGAGGAGTCCCTCAACCGGGTGATCCTGGTCCCATTGGCGAACCTCGCCCTCGCCGCCCTGCTGGCACCGGTCATCGTCCGGTGGGTGGACCGGGACAAGACCGCCTTCAGGTTTCCATGAAGTTCGCCCTCCGTCTCACCACTCTCGGCGCCGCCTTCATCGTGATGCTGTCGGTCCTCGGCCTTCGCCTCTGGTTCGTCCAGGTCGCGGAAGGTCCGCAGACTGCGCAGGCTGCAGAGGAGCTCACCTGGCTCAGCAAAACCTCGTATGGGCCACGAGGCGACATCTACGACCGCAACGGAACCCTCCTCGCCACGAGCCGGATGGTGCCTGCGGTGATGGTCGATCGGACCTTCGTCGACGCCAGCCAGAGGGAGGCCCTGGTGCAAAGGCTGGCCTCGATCACGGGCGTCGACCCCACTGAGCTCGACCTCCTCTATGAAGAGGCTGGGATCAATGGCCGGTTTCAGGTGAAGACGGTGACCAACGAGACGGCCTACATGATCAACGAGAACCTGGACCAGCTGCCGGGCGTGGAGATCGCCCTTGTGCCGGAGCGGGTCTACCTCTCCGGTCCCACCCTGGCCCATGTGATCGGCCACCTCGGACTGCCGGAGCAGGCCGACCTCGACGCCCGTCCCGAACTCGACCACAACCTGCGCATTGGCAAGCTGGGAGTGGAACGGGTATACGACGAGTACCTGCAGGGTGTCTCCGGAAACATCGAGTATCAGGTGAACCGGGGCCAGGTGATCGACCAGCGACCGCCGGAGGAGCCGGAGCAGGGCAACTCCGTCATCCTCAACCTCGACCTCGAGCTCCAAGAGCTGGTCGAGCTCGCGCTGGAGGAGGGGGTTGCTCTGTCCAATGCAGTGAAAGACGAGGAGCGCGCCGATGGTGAGGACGTGTTCGGGGTGACCGAGCGGGCGGCTGCTGTGGTTCTCGACGCCCAGACCTTCGATGTGATGGCCCTAGCCTCGTTCCCTGACTTCGACCCCCAGCTCTTCGTGGCCGGCATCGACACCGACACGTTTCAGGGCCTGACCGAGAGTAAGGCTTTCAACAATCTGGCAATCAGCGGCCTCTACCCACCGGCCTCGACCTTCAAGGCCATCACCTACACAGTGAAACAGGAAGAGGACTTACCGCTGCCCGAGGACCTGGAGGGTGTGGATGCCCCCAACGGGCTCGTCCATTGCGACGGGACTCTCGAGGTCTCTCAGCTCGAGGACGGCTCGCAGCTGGTCAAGAAGGACTGGTACGCACCGCGCAACCTGGGGTGGCTCGACATCCACGGTGCGCTCGAGCATTCGTGCAACATCTACTGGTGGTCAGTGGCATTGGGAACCTGGAGGGCCTATCAGGGTCAGCCCCGGGAGAACATCCTCCAGGACTGGGCCAAGTCCCTCGGCTACGGGTCGAAGACCGGGATCGACCTCACGGCCGAGGCGGAGGGCACAGTGCCCACCAGGGAGTTGTTCGAGGAGTGGGCCGCCTATCAAGTCGAGAATCCCGACCAGCCGCCTCTGCTGGAGCCGGGGCGTCTCGAGTTGGCCAGCCCCTGGCTCGGAGGTGACCTCATGGACATGGCGATCGGCCAGGGTGCATTCACCTCGACACCGCTCCAGGTCGCCGTTTCATTCGCGGCGCTGGTCAATGGCGGGAAGATCATGGAGCCACGTGTCGTCAAGGAGATCATCGACGCCAACGGCGAAGTGGTGGCTGAGCCCCAGTCCAGTGCGGTGCGCATCGTGGACATCGACCCAGCGACCCGGGCCTCACTACTCGAGGACTTGAACCATGTGGTGACCTCGGGCACCGCTGCCTCCGCCTTCTCCGAGTTCGGGCCCGGGCTGGAGAACATCGGCGGGAAAACCGGCACCGGGCAGACCTCGAAGAATCGTGACAACCATGCGTGGTTCGTCGGTGTGGCCCCGATCGACAACCCCCAGTACATCGTGGTGATCCTGATCGACGAAGGAGGCTCGGGCGGCCAGGTGGCTGCCCCCGTGGGCCGTCACATCATGCAGTATCTGATGGGCAACGAGCCGACGCCGATCGTCCCGGGAGATGCCGCCGACTGATGACCCTTCTCAATCGCCTTCGCGAAGTGGCGGTGGATCGGCGCAACAACCGCTCCGACCACATCCTCTTCGGCACCATGCTCGCCCTTTCCGGCTTCGGGCTTCTCATGATCTACTCGGCGACCCGGAGTGCGGGCTACGCCGGCATGGAGCGGCAAATGATCTTCGTGGCTGCGGGCCTGACCATCTATGTGATCGTCTCCAACATCGACTACCGGGAGTATCGGGGAATCATTCCCTGGCTGTCATTGGCGGTGTTGATCGGGCTGGGCGCAGTGTTCCTCTTCGATCCCGTGAATGGGGCTCAACGCTGGATCCCACTCGGCTTCTTCAAGCTGCAGCCCGCCGAGTTCGCCAAGGTTGCTGTGATCCTGCTCCTTGCTTTCATCCTGTCCCCGCACACCAGGGATGAGATAGGTCGGCGCAACCTGAGCTGGGGCCATATCTTCCAGGCGTTGGTGGTGGTGGCAATTCCCGCCGCCCTCGTATATCTCGAGCCCGACCTGGGCACCGCTCTCGTCTTCCTGTTCATCCTGTTCGCCATGCTCTTCGTGGCCGGAGCCACTTGGCGACAATTGGTCGCACTACTCACGGCAACGGTTCTGGGCACCGTGGCGATCTGGCAGCAGGGCTGGCTGGACCAATATCAGTTGAACCGGATTCGGGTGCTGTTCGACCCGGCGATCGACCCTCAGGGGATCGGCTACAACCTGGCCCAATCCAAGATGGCGGTCGGATCTGGCCAACTGATCGGGCGGGGCCTGTTCCAGGGAACCCAGACCAACTTCCAATACGTGCCCGAGCAGGAGACCGACTTCATCTTCACCGCCGTCGGAGAGCAACTCGGGTTCATCGGCGGCATCCTCGTGATCGCCGCCTTCTCGGTGATCGTGTGGCGGCTCCTGGTGATCGCGGCCAACGCCCGAGACCGTTTCGGGGCCCTGATCGCCGCCGGCATCGCAGCGATGGTGGTGTTCCATGTCTTCGTGAACGTCGGCATGACGATCGGGGTGATGCCGGTGACCGGGATCCCGCTTCCCTTTCTCTCCGCCGGAGGGTCGTTCTATATGGCGATGACCCTCGGCCTCGGCGTGGCCAATTCGATCTGGCTGCTGCGCACTCCAGTGCCGGGCGAGAATCAGCTCAGCTGATTCTCGGCATGTACGCACATACGCATATACGCATTTACGCTGCCGCCCCATGGATCGCCGAGGGCACGATGGGTGGGTGGAGGTCATCTGCGGCCCGATGTTCTCTGGGAAGAGCGAGGAGCTCATCCGGCGGGTAACCCGCTATCAGATTGCCAGGGTCCCGGTGCAGACCTTCAAGCCTCGTCTCGATGTCCGCTATGCCGACAACGAAGTGGTATCTCACTCCAGTCTCAAGGTCGATGCGATCCCCGTGCAGAGCTCGAGCCAGTTGTTGAAGGCGGTTGTCGACAGCACTCAGGTCATCGGCATCGACGAGGGCCAGTTCTTCGACAATGACCTCGTCGACGTTGTGGAACAACTGGCCCGCGCCGGCAAGCAGGTGATCATCGCCGGCCTGGACACCGACTATCTGCGGAGGCCGTTCGAACCGATACCGACCCTTTGCGCGCGGGCCGAGTATGTGACCAAGATGCTCGCCGTGTGCCATCGCTGCGGTGGCCCGGGCATGTACACCCAGCGCATCGTGCATTCCGACGATCTGGTCGTGCTCGGAGCCCAGGGTGCCTACGAAGCCAGGTGTCGGCTGTGTTACGACCCGAGCGAGCCGGAACAGCCTGAACTGGAGATCGAGATCGGTGGATAGGTGGACGCCCGTCGATCTGGTAAACTCCGGTAGTCCGCCAGTCGCGACAGCTTCCCCTTTCGGAGTGTCTCGTTGATGAACACCCTTGTGCACCGGCTCTCCGGTGCAGCCCTAATCGGTCTTATAGATGACCATCCCCAGCCGGGGTGGGCATCTGGTCGTTGTCTGGCGCACATTCACGTCGATGGTCGCCCCGCCAGGGTCGGCACCGTCGAATCGTCCAGTCATTTTCAGAGGAGTGAGAGCAGATGGCTCTACTGCGTCGAAAGAGCCCGGAAATCGTCCGGAAGTCCTCCAACGAGGGCACCCTCGAGAGGAAGACCCTCCGGGTAAAAGGTGAGAAGGTCGAGGTCACCAGGCTCGAGGCCCGACCCGCAACCACCAAGCCGAAGAAAGAGAAACGGCGTCAGCCGTCGAGATCGGGTCAGCCCAAGAACGGGCTGAGCACCTCTCGCACCAGGGCGAGTCGCCCCCGGGACGACGAGGTCATCGTCCCTGTCGAAACCGGCCGCAAGCAGATGCTGGTCCGGGTCTCCAGGGGCCAGACCCAGATGGTCGTGTTGGAGGGACCGGTCCTCGTCGAGCACTACGTAGCCCGCCAGGATTCCGGATCGGTCGCCGGGAACATCTATCTGGCCAAGGTCCGAAACGTCCTGCCCGGGATGGAGGCTGCCTTCCTCGACTTCGGGGCGCCGAAGAACGGCGTCCTCTATGCGTCCGATGTCGCCTCCAATGGAGAGGGCAACGGTCGGAACAACAAGCGCATCGAAAACGTCCTCAGCGAAGGCGATGAGGTGCTGGTCCAGGTCACCAAGGACGCGATGGGCGCCAAGGGCGCCCGGCTCACCGGGACCCCGTCATTGCCCGGCCGTTACCTGGTCCTGGTCCCCGACTCGGACAGCATCGGGATCAGCCGCCGCCTCCCCGATGACGACCGGGCCCGACTGCGTGAGGTGATCAATCAAGTGCGGCCCCCCGGCTACGGCGTGATCGTGAGGACAGCTGCCCTCCACGCCAGCGCCGAGGAGCTGGCCGCGGACATCTCCCGCCTGCTCAAGATCTGGGGCCAGATCCAGCAGGAGGCGGCGGACGGACGTGCCCCCCGACTCGTCCATGAAGAGCCTGAGCTCCTGATCAAGGTGATCCGGGAGCATTTCACTGCCGACTTCAGAAAGCTCCTCATCGACGACGCCACTGCCTACGAGACGGTGGTGGGTTACTTGCGGTCCACTGCTCCCGACCTGGTGGCGAAAGTCCAGCAGTACGAGGACACCGTGCCTGTGTTCGAGCGGTACCACGTCGACGATCAACTCAAGAAGGCGCTCGACCGCAAGGTCTATCTCCCTTCGGGTGGCCACCTGGTGATGGACCGCACCGAGGCCCTCACCGTCATCGACGTCAACACCGGAAAGTTCGTCGGCTCCTCGACGCTCGAGGACACCGTCCTTCAGAACAACATCGAAGCGGCCGAGGAGATCGGCCGCCAGCTCCGGCTGCGCGACATCGGCGGGATCATCGTCATCGACTTCATCGACATGGAGACAGTGGAGAACCAGCAGAAGGTGCTTCGCCGCCTCAAGGAGACTCTGGCCAAGGACAAGACCCGCACCCAGGTGTTCGAGGTATCTCACCTCGGTCTGGTCGAGATGACCCGGAAGAACGTGTCTGCAGGGCTCCTCGAGCAGTTCTCCTCGAAATGTGAGCACTGCGGCGGTCGTGGGGTGATCCTTCACGAGCACGCAATCGAGGCCGAGGACTTGGTCGCCGAGGCGGTGGGCAATGACTTCGAGTGATGCTCGCTGCGTTCACCGCAAATACGCATATGCGTACATGCGTGTTCCACGTATACCATTTGGCTTCCCCGAATCCCCTCCGAGAGGTTTGAACATGTACGCCATCATCCGCGCCGGCGGCAAACAGGCGAAGGTGCAATCCGGCGATGTCATCGACATCGAACGGGTCAAGGGCGACGCCGAGGAATTGAAGTTCTCCCCGCTGCTCGTCGTGGACGACAAGGGAACCGCCGTCTCCGACCGGTCGGTCCTGTCCGAGGCAACGGTCACCGCCAAGGTTCTGGGGGAGAGCCAGGGCTCGAAGATCGACATCTACAAGTACAAGAACAAGACCGGGTACAGCCGCCGTCAGGGCCACCGCCAGAAGTACACCCGGATCGAGATCACGGGCATCGACCTGCCGGGTGCCAAGGCCAAGCCGGCAAAGACGGCGTCCGAGAAGGCGCCCGCCGAGGAGACCAAAGCGGAGGCCAAACCGGCTGCGAAGCCGGCTGCGACCGAGACCAAGCCGGCAGCAAAGGCGACCGCTGCGAAGACGACCGCTGCGAAGGCGACTGCCGCCAAGTCGACCGCCGCCAAGTCCACAGCCGAGAAGCCAAAGGCCGCGGCCAAGCCGAAAGCGCCTTCCAAGCCGAAGCCGACCAGCCCCGAGGAGGGTTGAGATGTCAAAAACCAAAGCAGGCGGGTCCTCGAAGAATGGGCGTGAGTCGCACGCCAAGCGGTTGGGGCCCAAGGTGTTCGACGGCCAGGCCGTGGCTGCCGGAGCCATCCTCGTTCGCCAGCGCGGTACCCGGATCCATCCCGGCGACAATGTCGGCAAAGGGAGCGACGACACCTTGTTCGCCCTCAGCGACGGGACTGTCAAGTACGGCGTTCGCGCCAAGCGGCGTCTCGTCAACGTCATCACGGAGTAGCAGGCGCGCCCGCGGCCGGGCCACCTGAGCGAGCATTGTTCGTCGACCGGGTTCGAGTGAGCTTGCGGGCCGGGAGCGGGGGAGCCGGCGTCGCGGCCTTCCTCAGAGTCAAGGGAAGGCCAAGAGGCAAGCCGACCGGAGGCAACGGCGGCAAGGGTGGCGACATCATCCTCAGGGTCGACCCTTCGGTGGCGACCCTCCTGCGATATCAACGCAACCCGCATTACGCCGCTGAGAAAGGGACGCACGGCGAGGGTGACCTCCGCAATGGGAAGTTCGGAGCCGACCAGGTGCTTCCGGTCCCGGCGGGGACCGTCGTATTCGACGACCAGGGAACCATGATTGCCGACCTGGTCGAGCCTGGCCAGGAGGTGGTGGCGGTCCGTGGCGGACGAGGAGGGCGGGGCAACGCCGCATTCGTCAGCCCGTCCAATCGGGCGCCCGAGGTCTCGGAGCAGGGCGAGTACGGCCGTGAGGAGTGGTTCACCCTCGAGATGAAGCTCCTCGCCGATGCGGCACTCATCGGATTCCCCAACGCGGGCAAATCGACATTCATCTCCAAGGTCTCGGCTGCCAAGCCCAAGATCGCCGACTACCCGTTCACCACCCTCGAGCCCAACCTGGGCGTGGTCGAGATCGACGGGCGGGAGTTCGTCCTCGCCGACATCCCCGGTCTCATCGAAGGCGCGGCCAAGGGCAAGGGCCTGGGTCATGAGTTTCTCCGCCACATCGAGCGGGCCCGGGTTCTCGTGGTGCTGCTCGACCCATCTCCCCTTCAGGAGCACTCTCCGGCCCGCCAACTCCAAATTCTGATCGATGAGATCGGCGGATACTCACCTGAGTTGGCCGCCCGGCCCAGGCTCCTGTTGCTCAGCAAGGCGGACCTCGGGGACCAGGGTGGCGCGGCGGAGGGACTGGGGGCGCTTCCGGTGTCGGCGGTCACCGGCGAGGGACTGCCCACCGCACTTCATCGCATTGCGGACTTGATCGAAGAGGCGGAGCGATCAGCACCCGAGCGGAGGGGTTTCGTCCTCCATCGCCCACTGGGCCCGAGCTTCCGGATCTTGCGCGAGGGACCGGCATGGCGGGTCGAGGGTGTTGTTGCCGAGCGTGCGGTTGGTTTCGCCGACCTCACGATGCCCGAGGCGGCCGAGCTTGCCGCGAATCGCCTCTCCCGGCTCGGAGTAGATGCCGAGCTCGAAGAGGCGGGGGCTGTGCGAGGAGACGAGGTGCGCATCGGTGATCTGACTTTCGAATTCGTACCCGACCGCTCCGAGGAGGAATAGGTGATCACGAGCCTCCCCATACAATGAGCGCCCAAACCCGAGGAGAGATGCAACTCGATTCCCCAGCCGCAGTGGCAGCCGCCTTGCGATCTGTCGACTATCTGCCCGACGAGCGGATTGCCCAGGTCGTCTTTCTCGCGGCCCGTCTCGACAAGCCAATCCTGGTCGAGGGGCCGGCGGGAGTGGGGAAGACCGAGCTCGCCAAGTCCCTTGCCCGGGTGACCGCTCGCAAGTTGATCCGGCTTCAGTGCTACGAGGGGCTGGATGAGGCCAAGGCCCTATATGAGTGGAACTACAAGAAGCAGCTGCTGAGGATCCAGGCCGACACCGACCACGATTGGGACGACATCGAGCAGGACATCTTCTCCGAGGAGTTTCTGCTCACCCGGCCCCTTTTGGAGGCGATCCGCTCCACGGAGCCGGTTGTGCTGCTCATCGACGAGGTGGACCGTGTTGAGGTGGAGACCGAGGCACTGCTGCTCGAGATCCTCTCCGACTTCCAGGTATCGATTCCGGAGATGGGGACTATCGAGGCCACGACCCGACCGATGGTCGTCCTCACGTCGAACAACACCCGGGAGCTCAGTGAGGCCCTGAAGCGCCGCTGCCTCTTCCTCCACATCGACTACCCAGACCCACAGCGGGAACAGGAGATACTGAGTCACCGGGTACCCGGGCTCTCCGAGCACCTTGCCGGCCAGGTGGCCAATGTGGCGCGATCCATCAGGAACCTGGACCTCAAGAAGGCGCCCTCGGTTTCGGAGACGATCGACTGGGCGCGCACCCTCATCGCCCTTTCCATCGAAGACGTCGATGCCGCGATCCTCGGCGAGACGCTCCACGTTCTGCTCAAGTACCAGTCGGACATCGAGAAGGCTGCCAAGGAGCTCGTTTCGAGCCCGGGCGGATAAGCATGCTCGGGGTCATCACCGGGTTCATCGACGAGCTGCGCTCAGCCGGGATCCCGGTTTCGATGGTGGAGGCCATCGACTCGATGCGAGCGGTGGAAGCAATCGACATCGGCGATCGGGTTGGTCTTCGCGAGACGTTGCGGGCGACCCTCGTCAAGAACCTCCGCCATGAGCGGGCCTTTGACACCGCATTCGACGTCTACTTCGCGACCCTCCCCGTCTCGAGCCCGATCGCTGAACCGGGCGAGGATTCACCGCCCGGGGAATGGTCACCGGATGGCCGAGGTGAGCCGGGCAGTGGTGATTTCGATCTCGACGCACTGCTCGACCAGCTGTTCCAGGCGCTCACCTCGCTGGATGAGGAGGCAATTCGAAAAGGAGCCCGGGAGGCGGTCGACAGGCTCGCCGGGATGGAGCCAGGGCGACCGGTGGGCGGCACCTACTACCTGTATCGCACTCTGCGCCGTCTGGACCTGGCGAGCCTCGAAGAGCGCCTCCTGGAGGCGCTGATCGACGATGAGATGAGCGAATTCGAGCGCCGCCTGCTCCGCGAAGAGATGCAAGCCCGCATCGAGCAGTTCCGTCTCGAGATCGAAGAAGAAATCCGACGTCGGCTGGTGGCCGACCGTGGCCGGGAGGCTGTCGCTCGTACCCTTCGTCGCCCGCTAGTCGAAGATGTGGACCTCATGCATGCCACCACCTCCGACCTCCAGGAGATGGAAGCGGCGATCGGCCCGTTGACCCGGAAGCTGGCGGCGCGCCTGGCGAGGCGGCGCAAGCGTCGAACCGGGCGTCTCGACTTCAGGCGGACCGTGCGACGGTCGCTCGGCACGGGCGGCGTTCCGGCCGACCCTCAGTTTCGCCATCCGAGACCGCATCGCCCCGAGGTCTGGCTGCTGTGTGACGTCAGTGGCTCGATGGCGACCTTCTCGCGTTTCACCCTTCAATTCACCCATGCCATGTCAACCCATTTCTCCAAGCTCCGGACTTTCGCATTCGTGGACACCATCGACGAGGTCACCGATTTCTTCGGGCCCGGGGTCGACTTCGGGTCCGCATTGCGCAGGGTGGCAACGGAAGCGGAGGTCGTCTGGCTCGACGGGCACTCGGACTACGGCAACTCGCTGGAGACCTTCGCCCGCCGATTCGGCCCTCAATTGAGCCCCCGCACCACGGTGATCATCACCGGGGATGCCCGCAACAACTACCGCCCTCCTCGGGACGGGGTGCTCGACGAGATCGCGCGATCTGCCAGGGCGGTGGTCTGGCTCAACCCCGAGCCAAGCACCTATTGGGACACCGGGGATTCCATGATGTCCAGCTACGCCCGGCATTGCACATCGGTCCATGAGGTGCGAACCCTGCGCCAGTTGGAGCAGTTCGTGGAGGAGTTGACGCTTCCCTCGGGAAGAGCCCGACAGAATGTCTAAACCGCCAAGCCCAGGGTGCCGATGAATGGGGGATCCGCCCTCCGTGGGGCAGCTAACAGAGGTAAGCAAATGGGCTCTCGAATTCTGGTTGTTGAGGACTCGGCCGTCATCCGGCGTCTGATCGAGGTCTGCCTGCGTGCTGCCGACCTGGAGATCATCACCCGCGATGACGGTAAGACCGGGCTCTCCGCAGTCGGGACCGAGTCGCCTGACCTCGTGGTCTTGGACATCGGGCTCCCCGGCATGGATGGCTGGGAAGTTCTCGACCGCATCCGCAGGGACGAGACGACCAAGGGCATCCCCGTCGTGGTTCTCACTGCTCATGCCGAGGAAGAGTCGCGACGCCGGGCAAACGAAGGCGGTGCCGACGCCTTTGTCACCAAGCCCTTCCAGCCCAACGACTTCCGCAGCACGGTCCTCTCCCTCCTCGAGTAAGCGTGCTCAGCCTGCCCCGGTAGGCTGGCCTCGGTGACCTCCGACCTCTCAATTCCCTCTTTTATCGGCGCGCCCGTTCAGCGCCGCGAGGACCCCGCACTCATCACCGGCACGGCTCGATTTGTCGACGACATCTCGCCGGCGGGCACGCTTCACCTTGCTGTCGTGCGCAGCCCATTCGCTCACGCCGATGTCGGTTCCATCGACGTGGAATCTGTTTCGGAAGTCCCGGGTGTGCGGTTGGTCATCACCCCCGACCAGGTGTCGGATGTCGCGATGCCGCCGACGCCCAACCCCGAGCGGAACATCCCACGGCGCTATCCGCTGGTGCAGGGCCGAGCGCTGATGCCCGGGGACCCCGTGGCGGCGGTGGTTGCCGAAACCGCGGGAGGGGCCAGGGATGGCGCTGACATGGTGTTCGTCGACTACGAACCGCTCCCGGTAGCTGGTGATGTCGACTCCGCGATCGATGCCGCGCCGCTTCACCCCGATCAGGCTTCCAATGTCGCCTACGAGCGGTCGCGCGGCGACCGCTCGCAATTCGACGCACTCGACGGTGAGATCCGCCTCTCGGGTCTGGTCGACCACCCCCGGGTGGCTCCTGCGCCCATGGAGCCGCGGGCGATACTGGCCGAGTGGAAGGAGGGCGGCCTCACGGTCCACCTCTCCAGCCAGGCGCCACATCTGATGCAAGAGGAGCTGGCGAAATCATTCCGGCTGCCGCAAAGCTCGGTCCGGGTCATCACCCCCTTCGTCGGCGGCGGGTTCGGCTGCAAGTTCGACCTCGCCGAGGAGGAGTACCTGGCTGTGATCGCCGCCCGGGAGACCGGGAGGCCCGTGAAATGGATCGAGACCAGGCGAGAGCACCTCCTCACCATCGGCCACGGCAGAGCGCAACGGCACCGCTGGGAGGTTGTTGCCGATGCGTCCGGGAAAATCCAGGGGCTGTGGGTCGACAGCCGGCTCGACCTCGGGTGCCGTCACCGTTACCTCGACTTCATCGACGTCACGCCACGGATCGGCACCGGGAACTACGACATCGCGGTTTACGGGTGGCGACAACGAGGGGTATGGACCAACCGCGCACCGCGCGGCATCTATCGGGGTGCCGGTCGCCCTGAGGCCACCATGACATTGGAGCGAGTCCTCGAGGCCGTGGCCAAGGCGGCGGGTCTGGATCCGGTCGAGGTTCGCCGCCGCAACTTCATCCGGCCGGACCAGTTCCCCTACAAGTCGCGAGGTGGGTACACCTTCGACACCGGGGAGTACGAACGCGCCCTGGACAAGCTGCTCGAGGCCGCCGATTATCCGGCGCTCCTCCGGTGGCAAACCGAGCAGCGGGCGGGCGGCAAGCTGGTCGGGATCGGACTGGCCGCGTACGTCGAGGTGTGTGGGTTCGAGGACTGGGGTGCGGCCCGGGTGCAGGCCCATGGCGACGGCTCGGTGACCCTCCACGTCGAAACGATCGACCAGGGTCAGGGGCACAGAACGACGTTTCCCCAGTTGGTGGCGGCCGCGCTCGGGATCCCCATCGACAAGGTTCGTCTCGAGCAGGGCGATACCGCCGCCGCCCCCTACGGCTGGGGAACTTCGGGCTCCCGCAGTGTGGCCCAGGGCGGCTCGGCGAGCTTTGCCGCAGCGGAGAAGGTGGCTGCCAAGGCGAAGCGCATCGCCGGCCACCTTCTGGAGGCGTCCGTACATGACATCGAGCTCGCAAACGGAATCGGCTCCGTGGTCGGTACCGATGTCTCTGTGCGCTGGGAAGAGATCGCATCGGCCGCAATCGAGGGCAACGTTCCAGAAGGAGACGAGCCCGGTCTCGACGAGGAGGTTCATCTCCGCTCCGGGGGGATGAATTTCCCCTTCGGAGCGCACCTGGCAGTGGTCGAGGTCGATCCTGAGACCGGCTCACCGACCCTGCACCAGATGTGGGCGGTCGACGATGCGGGGAACATCATCAACCCGATGCTGGCCGATGGCCAGCGGCACGGTGGCCTCGCTCAGGGGGTGGGCCAGGCCCTGTGGGAGGAGGTCGTCTACGACGACGACGGCAACCTGGTGACCTCTTCCTTCATGGACTACCTGCTGCCCACCGCCAACTCGTTGCCAATGTTCGGCCTGGCGTCGACCGTGACCACCACCCCGACCAATCCGCTCGGCGCCAAGGGAATTGGCGAGGCGGGCGCCATCGGGTCCACTCCGGCGGTCCTCAACGCAGTCGCCGATGCCCTCGGTGTGGACGAGATCCAGGTGCCGCTGACCGCCCAGAAGATTTGGGCCGCGCTTCGGTCCTGATCAGGCCGGCTGCTTCTCCATCACCTCGGCCAGTCGCTCGATGAGGTCGACGACTCGGTTGGAGTAGCCCCACTCGTTGTCGTACCAGGACATGACACGGACCAGGTTCCCGCCCAGCACCTGGGTGCCGGCGGCATCGAAGATCGAGGAGTGGGGATTGCCGATGATGTCGGTGGAGACGATCGGGTCCTCGGTGTACTCGAGAATTCCCACCATTGGCCCGCTCTCGCTAGCGGCCTTGACCGCAGCGTTCACCTCCTCGACGGTCACCTGTTTGGACAATTCGACTACGAAGTCAACCGTCGAGCCATCGGGCACGGGCACCCGCATCGCAATCCCGTCCAGCTTGCCTTCGAGGTTGGGGAGCACCTCGCCCACCGCCTTGGCGGCGCCGGTGGTTGTGGGGATTATGTTCTCGGTCGCCGCCCGGCTCCGGCGCAGATCCTTGTGGGGGACGTCGGCGAGGACCTGGTCGTTGGTGTAGGCGTGGACCGTGGTCATCACGCCTTTGACGATCCCGAAGTTGTCGTCGAGGACCTTGACCAAAGGCACCAGGCAGTTGGTGGTGCAGGAGGCATTGGACACGATGATGTCCTCGGGTCCCAGCTCGTCGTCGTTGACCCCGAGCACCACGGTCTGGTCCACCTTGTCCTGGGAGGGGACGGTGAGGATCACCCGCTTGGCGCCGGCGTCGAGATGCTTCTGGAGGGAGGCCCGGTCCCGGAACACCCCGGTCGACTCGATGACGATGTCCACCCCGAGCTCGGCCCAGGGGAGCTGCCCAGGGTCGCGCTCCATGAGCATCTTGATCTCATGGTTGCCCGTTTGCATCACGCCGTTGTCGACGGTGACCTCGTCTTGGAAGCGGCCCATCACCGAGTCGTATTCGAGGAGGTAGGCCAGGATGTCATCGTCGGAGAGGTCGTTGATGGCGACCACCCGAATCCCACTGTCCGGACGCTTGGCGATTATCCGGAACACGGCGCGTCCGATGCGCCCGAAACCATTGATGGCCACGTTCACCATGTCATTGCCCTCCCTCTAGATAACCGGCGATCGTGGTGGTTACTTCCACGGCGCGGTGGGAGTAACCCCACCCGTTGTTGAACCAGGTGATGGTCTTCACCAGATCGCCGGTGGTGACCATGGTGGCCAGGCTGTCGAACACTCCCGAGTGGGAGTTGAGCCTCACATCCGAGGAGACAATGGGGTCGGCGACGAACTCGATGATCCCCGAGAAGCGGGACTCCACCTCCTGGGCCACCACCGCGTTGACCTCCTCCACCGTCGTTTCGACCGCAGTCTCGGCGGTGAGATCCACCGTGGAGCCGTCGACCACCGGGACGTTGAGGGCAACCGCCGCCAGCTTGCCCTCGAGTTGGGGGAGGGCCTGGGTGAGGATCTCGGCGGTGTTGGTGGCGGCGGGAATGATGTTCTCACCGGCGGCCCGGCTGGTCCGATAGGACTCGGTGGGGACATCTGCGAGGCGGCCCGCGTTCGACATCGCCTTGACCGTGGTCATGAACGCATGCTTCACCCCGAATTTCTCGTCGAGGACCTGGAGGATCGGTGCGGCTGCGTTTGAGCTGTTGGAACCGAGGGCGACGAGATCGACGTCCGGTCCGAGCACGTCGTCGTTGATCCCACACAGCAGGAGGGGGATCTCGCCGGGAGTTTCCGGGCTCGACGTCAGCACCACCTTTTTCGCTCCGGCAGCTAGGTGCTCGTCCAAAGCTTCCTTGGAGCGGTAGCGGCTAGTGGTCTCCAGGACCACGTCGACGCCGAGCTCACCCCAGTTGGCCTCACCGGGAGTCTTCGCCTTGAGGAACGCCGCTTGCTTTGAGCCGTGGGACAGCTGTCCGTTCGCATACGAGACCGGCACCGGGAAGCGGCCGTAGATCGAGTCGTACTTGAGAAGGTAGGTGAGCGCTTCGGGGTCGGCGATGTCGCTGATGGCGACCACTTCGAGGTCGTCGCGTTGATGGACGAGTCGGAAGACATTGCGACCGATCCTTCCGAATCCCATCAACCCGAGGCGGGTCGTCGTCATGTGCAGTCCCCTTTCTGGCCGGGAATGTAGCGGTCAACCCTCTGGCTCCCGCCACGTTGCCCAGGTACGTTGGCCAGGGGAGGGGAGATGCTTGCCCAAATGGCACTGCTCGCAGTCTGTCTCGTGGCTCCGGTCGACGGCCCGGTCACTGCCGACTTCGCACCAATCGGCCAGTACGGCGGTCATTGGGGCGTGGACTTCTCGGCTCCCGTGGGGATCGCGGTGCGAGCTCCGACATCTGGTCGGGTCACCTTTGCTGGATCGGTGGCGGGCATGCTCTCGGTCACCATCGAGCCGGTGCCGGGCTTCAAGGTCTCGGTTTCCTATCTCAGCGAGCGGAGCGTGAGCGCGGGGCAGTACGTCACCCGCGGTGAGGTCATCGGTGTCACCGGAAGGTCTCACGGCTCGCCGGGTGTGCATCTCTCGGTCCGCATGGGTGGGAGGTATCTCGACCCGCGCCCTCGCCTTGGCTGTGTGTCCACTGACATCAGCCGAGCGCTCCGGCTGGTCACCCCACCAGCCCCCTATCCTCGGCGTCGTGCACACCGGCATCCTGGGTGGGACCTTCGATCCGATCCACATCGCACATCTCCACGCCGGGGAGACCGCCCTCTACCAGGCGAGCCTGGACCGGGTGCTGTTCATGCCCACAGGAGAGCCGTGGCAGAAGGCTGATCGCCGAATCACAGGTTCAGAGCACAGAAGTGCGATGACCCGGCTCGCAATCGAAGGCGTGGACGGGTTTGAGCTCGACGACCGTGAAGTCCGCCGTGACGGGCCCACCTACACGATCGACACCCTCCTTTCGTTCCCCGATGACGAAGAGCTCTCATTGATCCTGGGGGCCGACGCCGCGCTCGGGATCCAGACCTGGCACCGGTGGGAGGAGATCATGGAGCGGGCCGGTCTGCTGGTCGTGCCCCGGCCGGGTACCGACCCTCGGGAGGTGCAGTCGGTTGTTCCCGATGCTGTCTTCCTCGACATGGCGGTCCTCGAGATCAGTGGCACCGAGATCCGGGAGATGGTCGGGCTCGGCGAGCCTTACCGGTTTCTGGTTGCCCCGTCGGTGTACGAGTACATCGAGGAGCATCGTCTGTACGCGGATCTCGGGGGAGGCGATAGGGTGGGGAACTCATCCCAGCAGGAGGAAGGCTCGTAGAGAACAGCGTGGAACTTGCCCGGATGGCGGCCGACGCCATCTTCAGCAAGAAGGGCATGGACATTGTCCTGCTCGAAGTCGAAGGGCTCTTCGTTCTCTCCGATGTCTTCGTGATCGCCACTGGGACCTCCCGGCCTCACGTTCAATCCCTTGCCGACCAGGTCGAGGAGAAACTGCGCGAGGACCGCGGTCTGAAGCCGCTCCGGATCGAGGGCAAGCCCGAGGCGGAGTGGGTCCTGATCGACTTCGGGGACATCATCGTCCACCTGTTCCAGGCGGGACCGCGTGACTTCTACGGTCTGGAGCGGCTCTGGGCCGATGCCGAGCGGATCAACTGGGTAGAGCCGGCAGTAGCCGACGGCTAGGGCGTTGCTGGTTGAGCCGGCGTCCCGAATAGACTCCCGGTTCCCGTCTTGGGGCTGTAGCTCAGCCTGGCAGAGCACTTGACTGGCAGTCAAGGGGTCAGGGGTTCAAATCCCCTCAGCTCCACCGATCGATGTAGCACGAGGCTCAGGCGCTCCTGCATCCTCCGCGGCCCTGATCACCACGCGGTCGCAATCAGCGACTAGGTCTTTGCCTTCAGTCTCTTGAGGAGTTCGGCGTGGGCTTCTTTGACGTTCCCCTCAGGCAACCCGGTGTAGAGCTTCACGAGCTCGTCTCGTGTGATCACATCTTTCCGAATGTCCAGGATCGCTGATTTGGCGAAGTGCCTGCTGGACCCCATGTCCACGGAAACGATCTTGACGAAGTCCTTGAGAAAGTCCTCTTCTTCAGCTGTGAATGCCATTTCCTCCTGCTCTCCTGCATTGAATGGTTGTGCCCCACTGGGGACCTCGACGGTTGCGGGATCGATGCCGAATCTGAGGTCCTTGGGCCCGAGGTTGAATTCGAAATGCATTGTGTCGCCAAGTGCCCAACCCAGCCAACGAAAGACTCGGACCCCTTTGACGGTTCTGATGTTCTCGACTGCTTCAACCTGGGGCCGCGTGACCTTTGTCTTGGAGAAATCCCATTTCTTTTCGGCGAATGGTGACTCGAAGTGCCGGTTGAGAGGCGGGTCGATATCGACTGCGATCCCGTAGTTGTGGAGGGAGCAGTTGTCCCCCGATGGAGCGCACGGTTTTGCCTTGTCGATTCCTTTCGAACAAGGTCTCCCCACCTCGGCGCGCTTGGGCACCGGGTACCCGGTCGCAACGAGAGTGGATTCCAGAGCAGCCCAACCGTCGAGACATACGGTTGGGGTGAAGCCCCGCTTCTTCTCCCAGAGAACGAGTTGGGTCGTGGGTTCGGAGCTCTTGGCGATGCACCGGTAGGGAGCCCAAAGCTCGCGCATTTTCCTGACTGACACCAAGGACGGAAACCTACCTCCTGTGCCGTGGATGGGCTCGTCCTCGACCAGACTTGGGAACATGCCAGACGAGGTCACACCCGACAACGCCGACTACGACAACGGCCAACCCAAACACCGTGGCTTCAGGCTCGATGGGGAGATGCACGGGGCGTGGGAGTTCTACCGACGCGACGGCAGCATCATGCGGAGTGGGGAGTTCGACAAGGGCCAACAGGCAGGGACATGGCGGACCTTCGACCGGTCCGGAGCGGTGGTGAAGGAGACCGAGTTCCGCGCCGGCACGCAGGGTTAGGCCCCGAGCCCCTCCGACCCCAGCTACTCGGCGGGTTGGAACAGCTCAATCGGGTTGCCGGAAGGATCTTCGAGGAGGATCTGCCGGCCGCCGGGGCCGGTCACGATGTCGTTACGGAATGACACTCCCGCTGAGCGGAGGCGTTCCACCTCGGCTGCGATGTCGTCAACGATGAGGTGAATGCGGTTCCAGCCTCCAGGGCCGGGTTTGCGACCGTCGGGCATCGGCCGTACCGGCTGAGCTCTGGGGCCCGGCGAGGAGCAATCTGAGCCTGTCTCGCACCACATCAGCGAAGGCGGGTAGGGCGCTCGAGTTCACGCGGAAACCCAGATGATGCGTGTAGAACTCGATGGCCTCCTCCACGTTGTCCACCATGTAGCGGACACTGACCAAGTCTTGTTCGGACATCTCAGGCACCGTCTGGATCGGCCCCGACTCTGCGGGGATTCAGAGGCAAGAGGATAGGTGCGCTCGGCTACCCGGACCCGGGACAATTGTCGGAATCACCGATCCAGACCCCGTTTCTGTCACACCCCTCTTGTACAAATAGGTCATGGCTGGGGGAGACCGGCTTCCGATCATCATTCCGCTCCTCGAGGACAAGGAACGGGCATCCATCGACGAGCTCGACGATCACATCCTGTTGCTCGAAACCGCGCGGCGCCGACTCGATGTCGAGTGGACCGAGTCGATCGGAGTCTTCGAAGACCGCAAGGGACACGAGGTCTACCGCTATCCGAACATGGTCGCCTACCTCAAGCATCGGGGCCGCATCGCCGCTTCCCGCGCCAGTCGCTACGTCTCGGCAGCGCGCAGCGCCCTGCGATTCAAGGGGACATTCGCCTCCTGGCGAGCCGGCCAGATCACCACCGATCAGGCGCAGATGCTGTTCGAGGCAGCGCGGCAACTCCCCGACAAGTACCCGGCCGCGGAGCCGGTGCTCCTCGAGATCATCGGCGACACCGCTGAGGAGACCCAGAAGACCCTGGATTATTGGCGTCGCACGGTCGACCGGCGGGGTGCCGATGTCGATTTCGACACGCAGTTGGCGAGGCGGCGCTTCGACTACTCGCAAAGAGCCAATGGGATGATCGAGGGCGAGTTCGCCCTCACTGACGCCGCCGGTGAAGCGTTGATCGCCGCTCTGGACTCGGCGATGCTACCGCCGGAGGCAGGTGACGACCGGAGCCCCAGTCAGCGGCGCCACGACGCGTTCGAAGACCTCGCCCGTGGGTTTCTCGCAGGCGGCACGCCGTCCGATGTCGGTGGCGAGCGGCCCCACATCAACGTTTTCGTCGACGTCGACGCTCTGGAGGGAATCCCTGGCGGTGTCCACGAGACCGAGGGAGGACGAGTTCTCGACCTCGAGACCATCCGCCTCCTCTCCTGCGACTCTTCGGTGAGTCGTATCGTCTGGAGAGGTGGGTCCGAGATCCTCGATATCGGGAGACGGACCAGGGTTGTCCCTGCCGGCCTAAGGCGGGCGGTGGTCGCCCGTGACCGTCACTGCGTGTGGAACGGCTGTTCCCGAACACCGAGGTGGTGTGATGTCCACCATATCCACCCTTGGGCCGACGGAGGCGAAACCACCCTGTTCAACCTGTGCTTGCTCTGCCGCTACCACCACACGCTGGTCCACTGCCATGAAGGCGATCTAAACGAGGTCCTCTACTGGCGGAACCTGGAGCCTGTTTTGGCCGGTCGACCTACCTAGGGGCGGTGTGCCCCCACTCCGGACCTTCTGGAATCACCGACGGGATGGTGGTTGTGCAGCTCCTTCGACCACCAGTAACCGACTGGGCCGATCACTACACACCTTCCCAGCTGACAGGCGCCGCCTTACTGGGCCGCCGGGACAGGCTCGATCCGGCGATAGAGCCTCAACGCAAGCGTGTAGAACACGACCAGTATGCCCAGGCTCCAGGCAAGAGCGACCCACAGGTCATTGCCTGGGGTGCCGTCGGTCAAGAGTGAGCGAATCGTCTCGATGATCGGCGTCATGGGTTGGTTCTCGGCGAAGCCCCTCAGCAACGGCGTCATCGAGTCGGTTGGCACGAACGATGGGCTGATGAAGATCAGAAGCAGCAGGATGTAGGCGAAGGCGCCAGCGCCTTCCACCGTCTTAGCCAGCAGGCCGAAGAACATGGCCATCCACGTCGTGGCGAGCGTGAACAGGACCAAGAGGCCGACGAACCACAGCCACCCGTCAGGCCTTGCAGCCGGGCGAAACCCGACGATGAACGCCACCACCAACACTAGAAAGCAGGAGAAGAGGTTGGAAAGCGTCGACGACAGGGCCTGTCCGCTCAGAACCGAGGAAGGCGCCACCGGCATTGTCCGGAAGCGACCGATGATGCCCTTCTGCAGGTCCATGCTGAGCCGAACCGAGGCGTAGGCAATGCCGCTGCCGATGGTCATGATCAGAACTCCGGGCGTGATGAAGTCGACGTAATCGATCGAGCCGGTCTGTGCGCCGAGTGCGCCACCGAACACGAAGACGAACAGGAGCAGGATTGCGATGGGTGTCAATACGACCGTGATGATGGTGTCGAGGCTGCGCGTCGTGTGCCGCAAGCTTCGCTTGGTCATGGTCCACATGTCATGTAGAGCTCGCATTTGAGGCCTCCATTTCCTTCTCCAGGATCTTGAAGAAGACGTCGTCGAGTGTGGGTGTCTGCTTGGTGAATCGGGTCGGCTCGGTTCCGGTGTCTCTCAGCCGGATGAACAAGTCCGCCATCTCGGCCACAGAGCCCGTGGTGGCGACTACCAGCTTCGATTCCGCCTGCTTCACGTGGTGGTGGCCTTCGAGAGCTCTCAACGCCGCGGTCAACTGCTCATAATCGTCGAATTCCAATTCGACGAGGCCGGTCGGCACCATCGTCTTCAGCTCGGCCGGTGGCCCCTCGGCCACGATCCGGCCGCCGTGGAGGATTGCAATCGTGTCTGCGAGCCTGTCGGCCTCCTCCAGATACTGCGTGGTCAGGAAGACCGTGGTCCCGCCTTTGGCCAACTCTTGGATGGTCTCCCACATCTCGATGCGGCCCATCGGGTCGAGCCCAGTCGTCGGCTCATCGAAGAAGACGACGGGCGCCTCGCCCACCAGGCTCATGGCGATGTCGAGCCGGCGTCGCATCCCGCCCGAGAAGGTGAGCAGGCGGCGGTCAGCTGCGTCGTTCAGATCAAACTTGTCGAGCAGCTCCGCCGCGGTCTGCTCTGGATCGGCGATGTGACGCAGCTCGCCCATCAGCACCAGGTTCTCCCGGGCTGTGAGCACATAGTCCACCGCAGCGAACTGCCCGGTCACACTGATCTGCTCGCGGACTTTGGCGGGCTGGCTCGCAACGTCGAACCCGGCGACGCTCGCCGCCCCTCCGTCGGCCCTGATGAGGGTCGTCAGGATGTTGATCGTGGTCGTCTTCCCGGAACCATTGGCTCCGAGGAGTGCGAACACCGTTCCCCGACCAACGTTGAACGAGACGTCGTGGAGTACCGGTACATCCTTAAATCCCTTCTGGAGGTTTCTCACCTCGATCGTGTTGGTTGTTGGATCCATGGCCGTCTGGTTCATCATTTCTCCTTGTCTCGATTGGCTCGAGAACGACGGATCGCGATGTCGCCGAATGAGGTTCGGGCCCGGATCTCGACCGTCTGCTCGGAGGGCTCTGGGACCGCCGGCCGATCCCAGGGTGTTGTGGACACGTCCGAATTGGGTGCTGGCATCGACCCAGGCGGCGGTCCCCTCTCTGATCGCAATCTCCAGGTGCCCAGACGCAGTCCCCACGACCACGGTCCCGGAGACCACCTCACCGATCTCGATGTTCCCGTTGGCGGTCTTCAGCGGCGACCTCGGCCCATGCGCCTTGTCGACCGCGATGTCGCCGTTCGCCGACTTGACGCGAGCGGGCCGGTCACCTCGCCAACCCAGGTCTTTCCATTGAGATTCTTGATCTGGGCTTCGCCGTCGATCTCGCCGAGGCGCATGTCCCCGGCGGCTGTGATCTTGGCGTGGCCACTCGGCGGCCCAGACACTGCCATCGTCCCCGCCCCGGTGGCGAGGTTCAGCGTCGCGGTCTGTCGACCTCGATGTCGCCGGCGCCGGACTTGATCCGGGTGGCACCGAGCCGGCCGTCGGCCCGGAAATCGGCGAGGTCGGCCTCGGCCTCGAGGGCAGAGCCCTCCGGCAACTCGATCGTCACGTCGACCGAGCCCGTCCTTCGGGTAGGCCCAATGACGCTGCCCAGGCCCCGTGGCTCTCGGCGCCTGACACCTGGAGCATGCCGTTGGAGAACTCGACCATCGTCTTCTCCGCAGCTTCGAGATCCGGCCTGCTTCGAGCGATTGCTCGGGTTCACGACGACCACGGTGTCCGGCTCGATCGCCCGGCGATGAGGTGGGCATGACCGAGGGACAGCTCGAGCTGGGCCGAGATCGGTCGGGGTGTGTCGAAAGCAGGCATCAGCGCACCCATCCTGTGTACCGCTCGCCGCCGCTGGAGCTGCGCTCGATGTGGAACTGCTCTCCGGCACCGAGAGAGCGGCCGCGGCGCGGATCAACCAGGCGTTCAACGAGAGGCCCTCTGCTCGTGCCGCTTCCTCGATCCGGCCTTCAGGCTCTCTGGAAGACGAAGATTTAGCCGTGACGTCCACGGCCTCGTCACCGTCCGCGGCATCGCCGATGGGCGGGGCACCGGCAGTATCGCGGGGCAGTCGGCTCCTCGTACTGCTCATCGCTCGGCGGGGGAGTGACCGCAAACGTCGGTTCCCCTCCGCGCAGGCGAACTTCGACGGCGCCCGGGGCCAACTCTCGTGTGATCTCGTCCGCGGCAACCGACAACGCGTCCAGGAGCACCAGGCGGGTCGCCGAATCGAGTGGTGCGGTGAGGCGTTCGGCAAGCGCCCGCGCCTCGTCACCACCTGCGTCCGCCGCAATCACCAGCTGTTGGCGAAGACTGTCGACGTATGTGGATAGATTCATGGCACCACTATGGCACAAGATTGGCACCTTGTCAAGTGCCACTGTGGCGCCGTCGCTCCCACGTCCCGAATTGGTCCAAAATCGTTGATCCCGGCGGCTTAAAGTCCTATCGGTGGCGCTGTTTCGACGAAAAGCGAAGGAGACACTCGGTCCGGAGTACTCCCCGAAAGACCTCAACGAGCGCTCACCCCAACTCGGGACTCGATGGAAGGACGTCGAGGTCATGGCTCAACTGGTCAAGGCCGGTGCCGACCTCAAGGAGCCCCGCCATGTCCTCTATTTCCTCTACCTGGGCAACGAAGCCAACGCCGAAGCAGCAGGTGCTGCCGCTCGTGATTCTGGTTACCGGGTCGACGTCCGACCCGCACAGGCCCCCGACAGCTGGGCTCTGGTTGCGGAGGTCATTGCGGTCCTCGACCCTCCCACGGTCATCGCCGCCGACGATTTCTTCCAATCGCTGGCCGACTCCCTGCAGGGCGACTACGACGGCTGGGAGGCCTCAGCCACCATGATGACCGAACTACCTCCCCACTGATTGGGTGGGGGAGATCCCCCATCCCGTTCCTTTGACTCGTCGCATCTCCTCTGCTCTACTTTCGTTGAAGCGGAGCAGCGACCTCTGAGGCGTCCCCTGTGCGCACATCAATCCCCAGAATCATGGATTCAGCAGCCGGGCCGGCGCACGGTTCGGTTGGGGTTTGGTGCGTCTGTCGCGGCTCTCGGGTGGCCGCGACGAGCGTTATGAACTGTTCATAGCAACACAGTCGCTCGAGAGATCTCCCGGAAGTCCCCAATCAGGTGCCGCTGAGAGTTGCGGCGCAATCCAACGAGTAGGAGGAAGTGATGACAACGACCAACACCCCGGTCGACAACGGAGTCAACGTTCAGGCGTTGCTCGATGCCAGGACCGCCCTGGTAGATGCCCCTGCGGGCGCCCAATTCACGTGGAAGGCATCCAACGAATGGGTTGGTGGGACCCACAGCCGCTCCGAGATCAACGGGTTCTTCGGGCTCGGCGGTGATCAGGCTCACAAGACCACCTTCAGCTATGACGCCGACCATCCCGAGGTGTTCGCCTCCGAGGACCACGGGCCCACGCCTGTAGAGATGGTCCTCGTCGGGCTGGCCAGCTGTCTCACCGCCGGTGTGGCGGCGGTGGCCCAGAACCGGGGCATCCAGTTGAACGCCGTCAAAGCGACCATCGAAGGCGATATGGACGTGCTTGGTATCCTCGGTGGCGACCCCGAGGTGCGCAACGGGTTCAACGACATCCGGGTCAAGTACGAGATCGACGCCGACGCCTCCCAGGAGGATGTCGAAGCGATAGTGGCCCAGTCGCAAAAGCGGTCGGCGGTGTTCGATGTGGTCACCAACCCGACGAACGTGACCGTCGAGGTCAACTGAGCCGGACCTGAATGCGAACCACCACGGTGGTCATCGGGGCCGGTCACGCCGGCCTCGCCATCAGCCATTTCCTCAGCCAGCGCTCGATCGATCATGTGGTGATCGAGCGCGGCGAGGTGGCCAACACCTGGCGCACCGAACGCTGGGATTCGCTCCGTCTCCTCACGCCCAACTGGCAGTCCCGGCTTCCCGGATTCGACTACCAGGGTGACGATCCCGATGGGTACATGACGATGCCGGAGGTGATCGGCTTCATCGATGCCTACTCGCGGCACATCGATGCTCCGGTGGAACCTCACACCACGGTCACCTCGGTGCGGCCAACGCGGGACGGCTACGAGGTGGTCACCGATCAGGGAACCTGGGAGAGCCCAACGGTGGTGCTCGCCACCGGTGGGTTCAACCTCCCCAACATCCCACGTGTCGCCAACGCGGTGCCCGGCTCCATCGAAATGGTGACTCCTCTCCGCTACCACAACCCTGAGCAGCTCCCCGACGGAGGGGTCCTGGTGGTCGGCGCCTCGGCCACCGGGATCCAGATCGCCGAAGAGATCCAAGCGTCGGGGAGGCCGGTCACACTGTCAGTGGGAGAGCACGTGCGCCTCCCTCGTGTGTACCGGGGTCGGGACATCATGTGGTGGCTCGACCGTGTCGGCATCCTCGACGAGCGCTACGACGAGGTCGATGACCTGATCCGGGCCCGGAACATCCCATCCCCGCAACTGGTGGGGACCCCGGAGCGGCGGTCTCTCGACCTGAACGCGCTCACCGATCAGGGGGTGTCGCTCGTCGGTCGCTTCGCCGGGATAGTGGAGGGACGGGCCCAGCTCTCGGGATCGCTCCGCAATCTGGCCAACCTCGCGGACCTCAAGATGAATCGCCTGCTCGACACCATCGACGAATGGGCGCTGCTCAACGGTCTCGACGGGGAGGTCGATCCCCCGCATCGTTTCGCCCCTACCCGGGTCGAGAAATCGCCGCCACTCGCTCTCGACCTGACCGCGGGCCGGATCTCGACGATCGTGTGGGCAACCGGGTTTCGACCCGACTACTCATGGCTCCACGCCCGGGTCCTCGACCGCCGGGGGCAGCTCCGGCATGATGCAGGTGTCGTCGTCGGTGCGCCCGGCCTGTACCGCATCGGGTTGAACATGCTCCGGCGCCGCAAGTCGAGCTTCATCCACGGCGCCGAGGACGATGCTCGGGACCTGACCGAGCATCTCAGCCATCACCTCGGGGTGGGAACCCCCGCCTAGCCAGCAATCGACGCTTCGGCAGACTCGGTTTCCGAACTTCGACGAAATCGACTCCCGTGTGGTCCGCCCCGACCATGTCTGCCGCGTCCGTCGCCACGAGCCATCGGGATTTCCCGAGGACGACCTGGCCCAGCACCGCTATCCGCTTTGGCGTGTCCGATTTCTCTTTCCAACGCCATCGGATTGCGTCGAGAGTCGCCGCGGTTCGGTCGGACATCGTCGGATAGAGGGCCACCCGGAGCCATAGCGGCTCGTCGAGGGTGGACTCGATGGGTCGCGCCGCAAAATCCGGGCCGACCTCGAGCATCATCTTCGAGAGCTGTTCGCCGTGTATCTCGCACAGGGGAAAGGTGCGGGCTGCCGTGGTGGCCACCGGTCGCCCGTCGCTGCCACTCGTCGGCTCCTCCTCCCAGGATTCGAGCTTGGCTCTCTCGTTCACCTTCAGGTCGAAATGATCGGCGAGCTCGAGTATTCCCGGAGGCGAGCCGACCACCCAGGTGGCGTGCACCCACTCCCTGTTGCAGCCAATCACTGCACATTCTCTCCGCGCCATGACACACAGTCTGCACTCTGCGGTGCCTGTAAGACATTTCGGCCACGTGGCCTCGGGAGGCGGTGAATCGGCTCGCCCCAACCGTGTCTTCCCAGTCCCCAACGCTCCGCCTCGGAGGCTTCGAGTCCAAGGAACTTGTGGCCAGTGGGTCGAAGTTCATAACTTGTTGGTCTCTCGCTCGATGACACCACACCTATGAGCAGGGTTCACCTATGTCCGATGACCGGGGTCGGATGAACGCCGACCCGGTCGCACGGCGCCGTCTGGTGCCGGTGCTCACTTACGCCACGATCTTCATCGTGGCGGCCGTGGGGCTGGTAGTCGTGCTTCCCCGAGGGAACCAGCTTGATACCGCACCCCAAGCCGCCGAGGTAGGCACGGTCGATACACCCGGCATCGGCTGCCTGGGAGAGGTAGTGGCCAGCGTGCAGTCGGGGGTCTTCCTCGATTACTACGTAGCCGGGACACACGGCAACGCCCACGAGGACCTAGGGCCGCGGATCATGGGCGGCAGGCTCGATGCGGCGACGGGGCGCGGCGTGCTGGACGGCAATTGCGCCCCCGGGACCGAGCTGGCCGGGGAGCCTGCGACCTTCGACGTCGTGGTGGGTGCCGACGGCCTCGTCACCGGGATGCTGACCATCGCCACTGAGTCACTCGAGGTCGAGATTGCGCCCACTGACCCCACGGGTGAATCCCCCGAGGGTGGGGTGCCGGAGGGGGCGGAGATACTGGCCCGGGTCTTGCTCGCGGTGGCGGTGATCATCGTGGCCGCGCGCCTCTTGGGAAATGTGTTCCGGATGATCAACCAGCCGCGGGTCATCGGGGAGATCGTGGCCGGGATCCTGTTGGGCCCCAGCCTGATGGGGCTGTTCTGGCCCAACGTCACCTCGTTCCTCTTCCCCTCCGAGGTCATCGACGTCCTTCAGGTCCTTGCTCAGTTCGGGTTGATCTTCTTCATGTTCTTGATTGGCGCCGAGCTCGACCATCGGATGATCCGCGGCTCAGGCCACACCGCCATCCTGGTCAGCCACTACTCGATCGTCCTCCCGTTCACCCTGGGGTTGGCGGCGGCCCTGCTCATCTTCCCGGTGGTGGGCAGTGGTGACTTCACGGGGTTTGCCCTCTTCATGGGTGCGGCGATGGCCATCACCGCATTCCCGGTTCTGGCCCGCATCCTCACCGACACCGGCCTGCACCGAACCCGCTTGGGGAACCTGGCGATCACCTGCGCTGCAGTCGATGACGTGACCGCCTGGTGCATCCTGGCGGTGGTGGTTGCGATCGTGAAGGCCACCGGCCCTGCCGACGCCATCTTCACGGTCCTGCTCGCCCTGGCCTTCCTGGCGTTCATGGTCTTCGTGGTGCGGCCGCTGCTGGCCCGTGTCGCAGAGGTCCAACCCGACCGCCGCCGGTTCGGAGCCACCATCATGTCGGCTCTCTTCGTAGCACTCTTTCTCTCGGCTTGGGCCACCGAGGCGATCGGGATCCATGCCATCTTCGGCGCCTTCATGTTCGGAGCCGTGCTGCCCCGATCACACTCGATCGCAGCTCAGATCACCGAGCGCCTGGAAGACGTAACCGTGCTCTTCCTGCTCCCGGTGTTCTTCGCCATCGTCGGTTTGTCCACCCGGGTCGGTCTCGTATCCGGGTCTGACCTCTGGGCCCTGACCGGGTTGATCATCGCCATCGCCATCGTCGGCAAGATCGGTGGCTCCGTCATCGCAGGGCTGGCTGCAGGGGAGTCCTTCCGCGCGTCGACGGTCCTCGGAGTGCTGATGAATGCCCGGGGCATCACCGAGATCGTGATCTTGACCATCGGCAGCACCCTGGGTGTCATCTCGCCGGCCCTGTTCACGATGATGGTGCTGATGGCGTTGGTCACCACGTTCATGACCACGCCACTACTCACGGTGCTCTATCCGCGTGACGAGATCGATCGTGATCTCACCGGTGATGCGACCCGGGAGATGATGGCTCTCACCCCTCGCGAGCGGCGGGTGATGGTGGGGGTCACCGACCCACTGACCGCCATGCCGCTCCTGGAGTTGGCCAAGGTGCTCCGTGGAATAGATGACACCCCGGCGACCATCATCCTCGCCTCGGTGGTGAGGCCGCCGGGGTATGAACAGGTGCGAGCCAACCTGTCGGCGATGGACGACGCCGCAGCCGTAGCCGCCAGCGCGCTGGGGGCGGTCAGGGATCGACTCGAGGAGGAAGGGTTCGAGGTCGAGGTGGAGACCGCCGTCGGCCATGATCCGGCGACCGAATTGGTCCGTCTTGTCGAGCGCAGAGGTGCGGGAATGATCCTGATCGGGTCACACCAGGCATACCTGGGGTTCCGACCACTGGGCGGGATCGCGGGGGAGATTCTCGATGAGGCGAGTTGTGACGTCGCCGTGCTGGTTGGCGCCGGGACTCACCGCGAGCTGGGCTCAGGCCCGCTCGGAGTCTGGTACCGCGGTGAACCGGCCGACTTCGCCGCACTCGATCTCGCAGCCAGCCTGGCGCGCGGGCTCCAGCGGCCGGTCCGAGTGATATCTCCGATCGCGGTCGAACTCCCCAATCTGATGGCGGAGGTTCAGGAAGTGGTGCTCTCGGAGCCCACGGTGGCCCACGCATTGGAGGCCGTGGAAGGGACTTCGATGATGGTTGTTGCTCCGGCTGGCGTCCTCGACGGTGTGCTGCCGGCCCTCCGGGAGTCGGTCATGGAGCGGGCGTCGGTTCCAGTGCTCGTGGTGCGGGGCGGAAAGCGGCCTCACCTGGCCGATGCCCTGACATCACGTGAGTTGGAGAAGGTGGCCGAGGGTTAGCGGCCCGCCGGATCAGGCGTAGGCGAGACCAGGGCCATGGAGCGACGCCTCCTCGGTGCGGGAGACCAGCCGGCTCCTCATCGACTCGATCACCGCCTCGCGTCGTGGGTTGGGACGGGGCCCGAATGCATCGATCGCCGATTCGACCGTGACCAGGGCGGCCCGGAATGGGTCGGGGAGCAGAGAATTGAGTGCCACCAGCCATACGGCCCTGGTGAGATCCGATGACGCCCGGAGGCCGGCCATCAACGCCCTCTCGACGGAGCCCAACTCACTCTGTCGTTCGCCGACGGTGAGCTTGCGGGCCTGGTGGAGCAGCCTGTGGACCAGGTCGCGGCCCGCATCATCCATCCCGGGCACGTGGAACCGATAGATGATCGAGGCGCAATCGATGGCAAAGAGGCGCGCCCAGGTCTCGTCCCAGGTGCCGAGCATCTGTCGCTCGGTGTGGAGGAGCTCACAGATCGGGTCCAGGCTGTCCAGCCCGGCCGCCCGATGCGCTACGTGTTCCCTGATCTCGTAGGCCAACATCAACTCCCAGTCCCTTCTCGCCTTCCCACCATCTGCACTGTGGATAATTCCGCATTTGCTTGTCCAAGGGCATGGGGCGTCCGGCCCATTTGAAAATGCCGATCGAGCTAGTCCTTTGGGCCCGGGCGAAGAGGGATCAGCCGTATTCGTAGAAGCCGCGACCCGACTTTTTCCCAAGCATGCCTGCCTCAACCAGACGGGTGAGTAGCGGCGGAGAGGCGTACATCGGGTCCTTGAACTCCTCGAAGAGCACATCGGCGATGTGCTTCATGGTGTCCAATCCGACGAAATCCGAGAGCTCGAGCGGTCCCATGGGGTGATTCAGGCCCAAACGCATGCCGGCATCGATGTCCTCCCGGGTGGCGAATCCCGCCTCCAGCATCTCGATCGCCCCCAGCAGGTAAGGGACCAGCAGCATGTTGACGATGAACCCGGCACGGTCTCTGGCGACGATGACGGTCTTCCCCAGGTCCTCGGCATATGCCCGCGCCCTCGACTCGACCTCCGGCTCGGTCATCACGGTGGTCACCAATTCGACCAGGGCCATCACCGGCACTGGATTGAAGAAGTGGAGGCCGACCACCTTGCCCGGCCGCTTCGTTGCCGACGCCAGCCGGGTGATCGGGATCGATGAAGTGTTGGAGGCGAGGATGGCTTGGGGATCGGCCACCACGGCGTCGAGATCGGTGAAGATCTGCCTTTTCAAACCTTCGTCCTCGGTGGCCGCCTCGATCACCAGTTGTCGGTCGGATTGGTCGGAGAGGTCGGTGGAGACCGTGATCCGCGCCGATACCGCGTCGCGTTCTGTCGCTTCCAGCTTTCCCCTTTCCACTGCCTTGGCCATCGAGGAGTCGATGCGACCCAATGCGCCCTCGGCTGCGGAGGCGTCGATTTCGTGGATCACAACCTGGCTGCCGCTGCGAGCAAAGACCTCTGCAATGCCGGATCCCATCAGTCCTCCGCCGATTACCCCGACGCGTTCTGGGCTCATGGGGGGATGGTAGGAGGAGGCATTACCCTCAACGTCGATGTCCTACGACCACGTCTCGATCGAGGCCAAATGGCAGGAGCGATGGGAGTCGGAGCATGTCTTCTCTGCCTCCGAGGATTCGTCGCGTCCCAAGTTCTACAACGTGGCCATGTACCCATATCCGTCGGGGGAACTGCACGTCGGCCATATCCGCAATTACACCTACATCGACCTGATCACCAGGTACAAGCTCATGCAGGGCTTCAACGTCTTGTCGCCGATGGGTTGGGACAGTTTCGGGCTTCCGGCCGAGAACCGGGCAATCGAGACCGGCATCGATCCTCGCTCCAGTGTCGAAGATCAGATCGGCCGAATGAAACAGCATTTCAGGCAGTTGGGGGCCGCCTTCGACTGGAGCCGGGAGTTGGCAAGCCACGAGCCCTCGTTCTACAAGTGGGATCAGTGGCTGTTCCTGGAGCTCTTCGATCGCGGGCTTGCCTACAAGGCGCGGGCACCCGTCAATTGGTGCCCTCGAGACCAGACCGTGCTCGCCAACGAGCAAGTGGTCGATGGCGCGTGCGAGCGCTGCGGAACCATCGTGGAGAAGCGCGAGCTCGAGCAATGGTTCTTCAAGATCACCGACTATGCGGAGCGTCTGCTCGAAGCGATCGAGCATCTCGACCAATGGCCGGAGCGGGTGCGAACGATGCAGCGAAACTGGATCGGCCGTTCCGAAGGCGCGCGATTCACGATCCCGATCGAAGGCGCTGATCTGTCATTCGATGTCTTCACCACGCGCCCGGACACCATCTTCGGGATGACTTTCTGTGTGCTTGCCCCCGAGCACCCGCTGGTCGAATCGCTGATCTCGGGGTCTGAAGCAGAGGAGGAAGCGAGGGCGTACATCGCTGAGGCCACGCGAGCTTCCGAGGTCGAACGAATGGCGGAGGGGGAGAAGACGGGTGTGTTCACGGGGGCCAATGCGGTCAACCCGGTCAATGGGCGAGCTGTGCCCATCTATATCGCCGATTACGTGCTGATGGGGTACGGAACCGGTGCGATCATGGCGGTGCCCGGCCAGGACCAACGGGACTGGGACTTCGCTACCAGGTACGGCCTCGACATCATCAGAACGGTTGAGCCTCCGCTGGACTGGGAGGGTCAGGCTTACCCGGGGGAAGGCGACACCATCAACTCCGGATTCCTCGATGGGCTGGACCAGGCCGAAGCCAAGGCAGCGATCATTGCCTGGCTCGAAGAGCAGGGGCTCGGCGAAGGGACAGTCCAGTACCGGCTCCGGGACTGGCTGATCTCCCGTCAGAGATACTGGGGATGCCCGATCCCAATGATCGAATGCCCCACGTGTGGCCTCGTACCGGTGCCGGAAACCGAACTACCGGTGTTGCTACCGGAGGTCGAGGACTATGCCCCATTAGGACGCTCGCCTCTGGCGACGGTCGCCGAATTCGTCAACACGACCTGCCCGAAGTGCGGAGGACCGGCCCGGCGCGAGACCGACACCATGGACACCTTCGTCGACTCTTCGTGGTACTTCCTGCGTTATACCGACGCTCATAACGAGGATGCGATCTTCGATCGAGAGAAGGCTGCGTATTGGATGCCCCTCGACCGGTACATCGGTGGAGTGGAACACGCCATCCTTCATCTCCTCTATGCCCGGTTCATCACCAGATTCCTATACGACATCGGACTGAGCCCGGTGGAGGAGCCATTCGAGGGAATGTTCACCCAGGGCATGCTGGTCCGGGACGGCGCAAAGATGTCGAAGTCGAAGGGCAACGTCGTGCCCCCGGACCTCTATTACGAAAGGTACGGGGCGGATGCCTTGCGCCTCTTCGAGCTCTTTGTCGGCCCTCCGACCGACGATGCAGTGTGGAACGACGCCGGCGTCGCCGGCACCAAGAGGTTTCTCGATCGGTTGTGGCGAGTGGTCAACGAAACCACTCCGGAGGGAACGACCGATGCCCAAGGTGACCTGGTCGCCCGGGCACATCGCACTGTCCAGAAGGTGACGGAAGACATCGAGAATCTGGCCTTCAACACCACGGTTCCCGCATTGATGACGCTCACCAATGTGCTGGTCGACGCGTCCAGGTCCGGGATCGACAAGGACACCTTCAGTCTGGTGACCGAGACCCTGATCAAGCTCCTCGCCCCAATGGCGCCGCATATCGCTCACGAGCTATGGGAGCGCACAGGGCACGACACGATGCTTGCCACCGAGCCCTGGCCCACCTGGGATCCGGACCTGGTCGTCGAGGACCGGGTGATCATGGTGGTTCAGGTCAACGGAAAGGTGAGGGACCGCGTCGAGGTGCCCAACGACATCAGTGCCGAGGAAGCCGAGGCGATCGCCAGGGACTTGGACAAGGTCAAGGCCTGGCTCGACGGCGGTGAAGTGCGCAAGGTGATAGCCCGGCCTCCGAACCTGATCAACCTCGTGTTGGGGTGAACGCCGCCGAAGTCCTCGAGCGATCAGGGCTCGAAATCTCCGAGCTCCTGGTGGCGATCAGCCCGGTGCGCCCCGAGTCGGTCTCGGTGAAGACCGCACCCGCAGTGATGCGCCGGCTCTGGGGACAGGGGATCCAAGCGATGACACTCGGATACAACGTCTATGTCGATCCTCGGGTCATCGTCGGCCCGGCGCGACGGTTCGGGTTGCTCATGGCCCATGAGCTGGTCCATGTCCGGCAATGGCGCGAGCAGGGTGTGTTTGGCTTTGGTCGGAGATATCTCACCGGCTATTTGCACGGGCGGCAGAAGCGCCTCGGGCACCGGGGGGCTTACCTCCAGATCGATCAGGAGCTGGAAGCCCGGGCGATCGCATCCCGGGTGGCCGAGATCAGCTGACGACAAGGCCTTCCAGGTCGGGATCCGGATCGGGGAAACGGGGATCCATCTTCTCCAGGGTTTGGATGAGGATGTTGGAAGCCACGAGGTTGCGATACCACTTGCGATTCGCTGGCACCACGAACCAGGGGGCGTTTTCGGTCGAGGTCTCTGCCAATGCCTCGGCGTAGGCCTCCTGAAACCGATTCCACAGCGCCCGGTCGTCGAGGTCTTCCTTGTTGAACTTCCATCGCTTCTCCGGCTCATCGAGTCGGGCTTGGAGACGGGCGCGTTGCTCATCCTGGGAGATGTGCAGGAAGAGCTTGACGATCTTCGTCCCCTCGTCGCCGAGCATCCGCTCGAAGTCATTGATGTGCTGGTAGCGACGCCGCCATTGCTCTTCAGGCACCAGCGAGCGCACCCTGACCACCAACACGTCCTCGTAGTGCGAGCGGTTGAAGATGGCTATCTCCCCGTTTCCGGGGACATGGGGATGGATCCGCCATAAGTAGTCGTGGGCTTGTTCGGCTTCGGTGGGCCGGCCGAATCCTCGGACCGACACCCCTTGTGGGTTCACACCCTTGAACACATTGCGGATTGTCCCGTCCTTGCCTCCGGTGTCCATCGCCTGGAGCACCACGAGCAGTCGTTGTCGGGACTCGGCCCATAGCCGCGCCTGGAGGCCGGCGAGCCTCGTGTTGAGTTCGCGCAGAGTCTCCTTCGCCTCGACCTTGCCTCCTTGAAATCCCTCTTTGGAATCGGGATCGTGGGCGGAGAGGTCGACGTCGGCACCCGGAGGCACCCGATATCGGGACACGTCGAGCATGGAGGCGGGACCTTAATGGGGGGCTTCCGCCCCCAACCGGGCGCTGGTATTCAGTCGGAGGGTGGGTGGGCACAGAGGATGGGGGATCGGGCTCTGCCTGGCGGCGCTGCTGATCGGGGCAGGGCTCGGTTCGAGGCGCTCTCAGCCGGCCGTCAGTGAGGGAGCGAGTGCACCAACGGTGACCGTGGCCTCTACCAGCGAGGTTGAGATCTCGGTTCACGTCTCGGGATGGGTGGTCAGTCCCGGTGTCGTGGTCGTGGCGGAGGGTGCAATCGTCGCCGACGCCATCGCTGCCGCGGGCGGTGCCCGGCCCGGAGCCGCACTCGACGCGATCAATCTGGCGGGACCGGTGGCAGGTGGGGACCAGGTACAGGTTCCTGGTCCGGGGACCGCGGCGCCGCCCTCCGGCAGCGGGGTAGCGGGATCCTCGGACCTGATTTCCCTGAACCGCGCGGATGCCACCGCACTGCAGGACCTCCCTGGCGTAGGCCCGGTGCTCGCAGAGCGAATCGTCGCCCACCGGGACGCGAACGGGCCGTTCGAGGCGGTCGAAGACCTGCTCGATGTCCCGGGGATCGGGGAGACGAAGTTGGCCGCGATCCGGGACCTGGTCTCTGTCCCATGACCGTGGACCACCCGGCGTTCCCTCCCCGGGCCTCACGCCCCTGGGTGGTGGCTGCCGTCCTGTGGTGGGCGGGGATCGCAGTGATCACGACCTTGGGAGCGGAGCCTTCACTCGAGCCCCTTTCCCCAGGGCCGTTCCGAGCCCACGGGGTCATGGCAACCGATGTCCTGCCTGGCCGGTTTGGCCCCTGGGCCCTCATTGAAACTGGCTCCAGCCACATCCTGGCCGATCTGCCCGAAGGCGCCGTCGCCAATAGGGGAGATCATGTTGCCATCGCAGGCACCGCCGGAGGGAGCCCGGGAGTGGCCAGGCGGGAGCCCTACCGGGGCACGGTGCGAGCCACCGAGTTCGAAGTCGTTGCCGGGCCCGGGTCGCCTTTGCTCCAAGCAGGCAATGCCCTCCGGGCCCGGGTGATCGACGCCATCCAACCCGACGAGCCGGCGCGCGCATTGCTCGCAGGCTTCCTGGTCGGGGACACCGGTGGGCTCGACGAGCTGGATATCGAGGCGATGCGCCGCGCCGGGCTTTCGCACTTCACCGCGGTGAGCGGTTCGAACGTCGCTCTCTTCCTCGGGCTCCTCTTCCTGGCGTCCGGTCCGTTGAGCTTCGGGCCGAAGCGCAGAGCAGTTGTGGGGCTGGTCGGACTTCCCATTTACGCAGCGGCGACCGGTTTCGAGCCCTCGGTGATGCGCGCCAGCGTCATGGCCGGAGTGGTGCTCGCCGGGCGGCTGTTCGACGTGGTGCTGGAAGCATGGCAACTCCTGGCTTTGGCAGTGATCGCCCTTCTTGCGTTCGACCCCGCGCTGGCCGCTTCTGTCGGGTTCCAGCTGTCGGTGGCAGCGACCGCGGGGGTCCTCATCGGGTCACGGTGGCCAGTCCAGCCGGGAAGAGTGCGACGAGCCCTCGCAGTTGCCCTCGGGGCCCAGGCAGCCGTTGCCCCGCTGCTAGTCGCATCCTTCGGCGGAGTGCCTCTCCTATCGCCTCCGGTCAACTTGATCGCGGCACCATTGGTGGCATCGGCCACGGTGCTCGGGGCCATCGGAGCGATGGGGATCGACCCTCTTCTCGAGGCCGGGGTGTGGCTGGCCGGGTTGGTCCTCGGCCTGGCGCGTGGCGTGTCCTCATGGCCTCAGGTGGGCTGGCAGGGGATGACGATCGTCACGGGCCTGGCCTTGCTCTACGCCCTGGTTCGACGAATTCGCGGGCCTCTGGCCCTCGGTATCGCCATCGCGGTGGTCGCGGTGATGGTCGGTGGTGGGGCGCGCCCCCCAGATGCCGGTGTAGTCGCATTCGATGTCGGGCAGGGAGACTCCTTGCTGCTCTCGGGAGGGGATGGGCGCTACGCCTTGGTCGATGGCGGTCCTGACCCGGTCCGACTCATCGAGCGACTGGGCGCCTATCGAGTGCGAGGGCTGGAACTGGTCGTCTTGACCCATGTCCACGCCGACCATGCGGCCGGCCTCTCCGGGCTGATCGGGCGAATCCCGATCGATCGGCTCTGGGAAGTGACGGACCACCATGAAACTCCCGCGTCTACCCAGCTCCTCGCACAACTGGCCGCTGTCGGTGTCCCGGTCGACGCCCCGTCGCCGGGCGACCGGTACGACCTCGGTGACCTCGATCTCGTCGTGCTCGGGCCGCTGCGCCGATACGCCTCACCCAACGACGAATCGATCGTGCTGATGGTCGAAGGACCAGCGCGAACCATGCTGCTCACGGGGGATGTGGAGACGGCAGCCCAGGATGACCTCGTAGGTTTCCGCGCCGACGTCCTCAAGGTCCCGCATCATGGCGCGGCAACGTCGGATCGAGAATGGCTGCAATCGATTGGCGCAGACCAGGCGATCATCTCGGTCGGGCCCAACGACTTCGGCCATCCGGCGGATTGGGTCATCCATGCACTCCAAGAGTCGGGCGCGGACGTCGAGCGGACCGATCGGGATGGCGACATCGTGGTCGATCTCGGACGATGCGAGACTTGTAGACGATGATCGACGGTCAGGTCCTGGAGCTTGGTGCCGCCAGCCTTCCGCTCGGTGGCGTCACCCATGTGATGGGTGTCATCAATCTCTCCCCCGATTCGAAGAACACTCACACCATCGCCCGCTCGGTCGACGAGGCCTTACTGATGGCCGATCGGTACCGGGGATGGGGAGCGACCCTCATCGACGTAGGCGGGCAGTCCTCGCATTTCGACAATCTCACCATCGAAGCCGTGGATGAGATCTCGAGAGTGGTGCCCACAATCGAGGCGCTGGCTGCCGAGGGTCATCTCGTCGCGATCGACACCTGGAAGCCGGATGTGGCCCAGGCCGCGGCTGATGCCGGCGCCGTGATCATCAACGACACGGGAGGTCTGGCCGACCCTGAGATGAGAACGGTCGTCGCCGCCAACGACCTGGCGGCAGTCGCCGTCTACGTCGAGGCTGCCAACCCACACCAGGTCGGGGAGGTCGAGATCCTCGCCGACAAGGCTGGTCACACCGCCGCCGAATTCGCCGAGCTCATATCCGACCTGGCGGCCGAGGGCATCGAGAACGTGATCATCGACCCGGGGATCGCCCTCAATTACCGCGGAGACTATGAGGCATACACCCGGATGCAATTGGAGGTGATTGCGGGCACTTCGGCCCTTCGGGAGCTGGGCCGCCCTGTGCTGGTCCCGATACCGAGGAAACGCGACTTTCACCGGGTGATCGCCTACATGGCGCTGGCGCTGGAGCATGAAGCCGACATCATCCGGGTCCATGACGTCGCTGCCGCCTGTGACCTGGCCCGACTGTTCGGAAGGCTTCCTGAGGATTCCCGCCAATGACTACGGTCTGATTGATGGGACTGCTCCTGATCACCGGCCCCTCCAATTCCGGCCCCGGAGAGCGCCAGCAGATGTTGAGCTCGGCCGCGGAGCACTTCGCGGTCGAGGGCGTCGAGCGATCTGACCTGGTTCGTGTGGATGTCCCCGGGCGGGGAGCTGGGGAAGAAGGGGATGGGACGCTCCGCACCGAATTGGAGCCGGTGATCCCGTTTCTGCAATCCGGTTCCCTGTTCGGGGCACGGCAAGGCCTGCAGGTGGTCGATGCCCAGAACCTCCAGGTTGCCGAGGCAGAAATGCTGGCCGGGCTTGTAGGGAGCGCCGATTTCTCCGCGATCGAGGTCGTGTTGCTGGTCACCGGCGCCACTCCGAGGCCAATCGCCGCCGTTGTGAAGGAGAAGGGAAAGTCGATCTCGGTCTCCAAGATGTGGGAGCGGCAGGCCACACAGTGGTTGGAGGCAGCGCTCAAGGCGAAAGGGTTGGAGGCGGACCGGGGCGCCCAGGAGGCCATGCTCCAGAGGTTCGGCACCGATACCGCGGCAATGGATCAGGCCCTCGACCAGCTGGAGGGGATGTCGGGCAAGCTGACCAAGCAAATGATCCTCGACCGATTCAAGAACCGGCCCGAGGAGCCAACGTTTCACATCACCGACGCCATCTCCAAGGGGGACGTGGGCACCGCGCTGCGGCGCCTGTCGGACTTCCTGGTGCATGGGCACCCGCTCGTCTATCTGGCGGCGGTCGAGTCCGATTTGAAGCGAAGGTCGCTGGCATCCGCCGCCCCCAACGAGCAGACATTCCGTGATTGGACCGGCGCCGGCGCCTCCGACCGGGGAGCCTCCCGTGCCTGGTCCCAGCGGGGGAAGGTCCGTGAGTCTTCGCTGCGCAAGGCGCAGGAGGCGCTGGTCCGTGCCGACCGGGTGATCAAGTCACAGCCGGAGGAGGTGCACCGGGTAACCCTGGAGCGACTCACCGTGGCGCTCTGTCGGTGGTACGGCTAGATCGGCGGTGTTGTCCCCCTGCGGAGCGGGGGGACCGCCCGACCGAAGGTCGGGCGAGGAGGGGGGTTAGCCGCCGGCTGAAACCTTCTTTGCCAGCCTCGACTTCTTGCGGGCTGCAGTTTTCTTGTGCATCGTGCCCTTGGAGACCGCGGTGTCGATCTTCTTCTGCGCCGAGCGGTAGAGCTCCTCGGTCGGCTCTCCTGCCGCAGCGGCTGTTTCAACCTTCTTGACACCTGTCTTCAGGTCGCTGCTCACCGACTTGTTGCGCAGCCGTCTGGCCTCGTTCTGGCGGTTCCTCTTGATCTGGGACTTGATGTTGGCCATGTGAAAGCTCGGGTTTCGTTCCTGGAGGAGGGTCGCTCCGCGGCTGGTAGCGACGGGTGGCGAAGGGTAGCAGTGGCCCGATCGAAGTTACAATGCCCGCCCTCCCACTCTCGTGACCACTCCTACGCGCATCCGCAACTTCTCGATCATCGCCCACATCGACCACGGGAAGTCGACCCTTGCCGATCGTCTCCTCGAGCGCACTGGAGCGGTGAGCGAAAGGGACATGCGGGAACAGGTCCTGGACACCATGGACCTGGAACGGGAACGTGGGATCACGATCAAGGCGCAGACCGTCCGCCTCCGCCATGTGGCAGCCGATGGGGAGGAATACGTCCTCAACCTCATCGACACCCCCGGCCACGTCGACTTCTCCTACGAGGTGTCGCGGTCTCTCGCCGCATGCGAAGGAGCCCTCTTGCTCACTGACGCCGCCCAGGGCGTCCAGGCGCAGACGCTGGCCAACGCCTACCTGGCGGTCGATGCTGGTCTGGAGATCATCCCAGCGATCAACAAGATCGACCTGGTGGCAGCTGACCCGGATCGGGTGGCCGGTGAGATCGTCAACATCCTCGGTGGGGATCCCGACGAGGTGCTCAGGATTTCGGCGAAGACGGGGGCCGGAGTCGGCGAGCTGCTTCAGCACCTGATCGAACAGGTTCCCGCTCCCGAGGGGGATCCCGACGCGCCCTTGCGTGCCCTGGTTTTCGACTCCTACTACGACGCCTATCGAGGGGTGGTTTGCTATGTCCGGATCGTTGACGGCCGACTCAGCTCGGGGCAGCGCATTCGCTTCATGGCGACAAGGGAGAGTCATGACGCCAGCGAGATCGGAGTTCTCACACCCGGTGCAAAGCCGGTCAAGTCTCTTTCCGTCGGTGAGGTTGGCTACCTGATCACCGGGGTCAAGGAGATCGACCGGATCAAGGTCGGAGACACCGTCACCGAGACGGCCCGGCCCGCGATCGAACCCCTCCCCGGATACGCGGAGCCGAAACCGATGGTGTTCTCGGGGGTGTTTCCTACCGACGGGGACGACTTCGAGCGTCTCCGCGAGGCCTTGGAGAAGCTGCGGCTCAATGATGCCTCCTTGGTGTTCGAGCCCGAGAGCAGCAGGGCCCTCGGCTTTGGATTCCGCTGCGGGTTCCTCGGGCTGCTCCACATGGAGATCATCCGGGAGCGCTTGGAGCGTGAGTACGACCTCGATCTGGTGGCGACGGCCCCTTCGGTCGCCTACCGGGTGACCATGCCCGATGGCACGCTCCGCGAGATCAAATCGCCGCAGGACTTGCCCGACCCGGCCAATCTCACCGGCCTCGCCGAGCCGTATGTCCGCACCATGATCCTGACCCCCACCGAGTTCCTAGGCCCGATCATGGAGCTCGCAACCAGCCACCGCGGGGAAATCGGAAATCTGAACTACCTGGGGCCGGAGCGGGTCGAGCTCGACTGCGATCTTCCCCTTGCCGAGATCGTCTTTGGGTTCTTCGACCAGCTCAAATCGCGCTCCAAGGGGTATGCCTCGCTCGACTATGAGCCGGCCGGATACCGGGAGGCTGCCCTGGTCAAGGTCGACATCCTGCTCAACGAGCAACCGGTAGATGCCTTTTCGGCCATCGTGCACCGGGACAAAGCCCAGGAGTACGGAAAGACGATGACGACGCGCCTACGAGCTCTCATTCCCCGCCAACTGTTCGATGTCCCGATCCAGGCCGCCATTGGGGGGCGGATCATCAGTCGGGAAACGGTCAAGGCGAAGCGAAAGGACGTCATCGCCAAGTGCTACGGCGGCGACGTGACCCGGAAGAAGAAGCTGCTCCAGAGGCAGAAAGAGGGCAAGAAGCGAATGAAGATGGTGGGCTCCGTGGAGGTGCCCCAAGAGGCATTCGTGGCGGCACTCAAGGTCGACGACGACCAATGACCGCCGTGGACGCCTTCGGCGATGTGAACGCGGCCTACGTCCACGTCCCCTTCTGCTCCGCGGTCTGCCCTTACTGCGACTTCGCTGTCGTGGCCGGCGCCGACCACCTGGTCGAGCGCTATGCGGATGCGGTCATTGCCGAGATCGAGATGGCATCCGGGCTCGGCCCCCTCGACTCGGTGTACTTCGGTGGCGGCACGCCGAGCCACGTCCCCCCGAATGTCCTCGGCCGGATGTTGGGGGCATTGGTGGAGCGCCACACACTGGTCGAAGGCGCCGAGGTGACCCTCGAGGCCAACCCGGAGGACTTCGATCTCAGCCGGGCCCGGCAACTCGTCGATCTCGGGTTCAACCGGGTCTCGTTCGGCGCGCAGAGCTTCGACGGGTCCGTTCTCTCGGCGCTGGGTCGTAGACATGGTCCCGAGGACATCGAGTCCTCGGTGGATGCGGCCAGGAACGCCTTGTTCCACAGTGTGTCTGTCGACCTCATATTCGGCACACCAGAGGAGACGGCTGCATCGTGGCGGGAGACACTGGACCGGGCTGTCGCGGCCGGCCCCGACCACGTCTCCTGTTACGCCCTGACCGTAGAGCCAGGGACGCCACTCAATCGGGCAGTTCTCGCAGGTGCCCCGGCGCCGGATCCCGATGACCAGGCCGATCGTTACGAGGCGGCTGAGTCCCGCCTGGGGGAAGCCGGCTATCTGCGGTATGAGGTCTCCAACTGGGGGAGGCCCGGTCACGAGTGCCGCTACAACCTCACCGTTTGGGCCCAGGGCAGGTACGAGGCGTACGGCAACGGGGCACATCGCTTCACGAACGGGGAGCGCAGCCACAACATTCGTCGGCTCGAGGCGTACCTGTCGGGGATAGAGGCCGGTCGGCGCCCGATCGCCGGTGCCGATCCGATTCGAGGATGGGAAGCGGAGGTCGACCGCATGTTCGTCGGACTGCGTCGCACCGCCGGAGTCTCCACTGGCCCGGGTGTGAAGGCCCTTCTCGGCTCGCCAGATGGAGCCCGGCTCATCGAGGCCGGGATCATCGACTTGGCGGGAGATCGCCTGGTGGTCACGCGGCCTTTGCTGACCGACGAAGTCCACCGAGCCGTTCTCGGCCTGGAGGCTCCTGCAGGCTGGGTGCAGCCGGTGACTGCGGATATCGTGTAGGCATGCTCGAAGACCGCAAGTCAGAGATCCTCCGGGCACTCGTCGAGGAGCACATACGAACCGGCGAGCCTGTCAGCTCGAGGGTGATCGTCGAAAAGGCGCACCTCGGGGTGTCTACCGCCACCGTGAGGAACGATCTGGCTGCGTTGGAGCAGGAAGGGTTTGTGGTCCAGCCCCACACCTCGGCGGGAAGGATCCCCACCGCCGTCGCCTATAGGTACTACGTCGATCACCTCGGCCCGGGGCGGCTCCGCTCCGGCGCACAGGCCAAGGTGAGCTCCTTCTTTGGGGAGGTCCATCTCGAGCTCTCCAAGCTGCTCAAAGCCACCTCCGACCTCCTGGCTGAGATCACCGACCTTCCCTCGGTGGTGGTCGCCCCGGGTGTGATCGGGGATCGGGTCCGTGCGGTCCACACCGTGCCGGTCGCCGCCGACCAGATCCTCATCGTGGTGGTTACCGAGGCGGGCCGTGTCCTTCAGCAGCGTGGCCGGGTCAGGGTCCCGGTGACTCCCTTCGAGATCGAGGAGGCGCAGCGTGTCTTCAACGCCGCGGTGGTCGGCGGTGACCTCGGGGTCGGCATCGAGCTGGGGGATGAGGTGATCGGCCACCTCGAGGAGGGCACCAAGGAAGCTGTGCTCACGATGGCGGACGGCCTGCAGCTCGCCGCATCGTCGAGCAGCGAGATCTTCGTGGGGGGCACCCAGCGCCTGGCATCGGTGTGGGAGGACCTCTCCGCGATGCAGCAGGTCCTCGAGGTTCTGGAACGCGAGGCGGAGGTGATGCGAATCCTCGCCGGCGCCTCCGGGACCTCGATTCAGATCGGTGCCCAGCTCGGTGGTGATGTCGACCTCGCCGTGGTCTCCAAGAGCTATGAGGCGGGTGCGGCGGGTGGATCGGTCGGCGTCATCGGCCCGATGCGAATGAACTACAAGCGGGCGATCTCGGCTGTTGAAGAGGTCTCACGCGAGCTCGAGGACCAGATCGGCTCCAGCCCCGACTGAATCGAATGGCCAGGGACTATTACTCGATTCTCGGGGTCGGTAGGGACGCGACCACCGAGGAGATCAAAAGGGCGTTCCGCCGTGCCGCCCGGGCCAGCCATCCCGACTCCAACCCGGGCGATCCCGAGGCCGAGGCCCGGTTCAGGGCGGCGGCCGAGGCGTACGAGGTGTTGGTCGACCCCGAGCGACGGCGTCGCTACGACCGGGGTGACACCATCGACCTCTCCGACATCTTCTCCGGCATGGGTGGGTTCGACGACATCCTGCGCTCCGTGTTCGGAGATGGCGGGTTGTTCGGGTCGACGGGCCGAGCGAACCGTGGCCGCGACGTGCTGGTCCGAGTCGAAGTCGAACTCGCGGAGGCCGCGTTCGGGACCAACGTGGTTGCGTCTTTCCACGCCCAGACCGCTTGCCTGAATTGCGAAGGCACTGGTGCCGAGCCCGGCTCCGGCCAGGTCACCTGTCCGCAATGCGGAGGGAGCGGGACGGTCCGCATGGCCCGCCGTTCCCTGTTCGGCACGATGATGACGTTGGGAAACTGCCCAACCTGCCACGGCGACGGTGTGCTGATCAATGAGCGCTGTCACCTCTGCTCCGGGACCGGTGCCGTCCCCGAGGAGATCTCGGTCACGGTCGAGGTCCCGGCCGGGGTGTCTACCGGCACCCGGCTTCGGCTCACCGGGAGGGGTGAATCGCCGGGCCGAGCCGGAGCGCCCGGCGACCTGTACGTGGAGGTCGTGGTCCGTCCCGACCATCGCTACGAACGGATCGAGTCCGATCTGATCCACCAGATCACTATTGGCATCGCCGAGGCCACGCTCGGGACCCGTGTCGAAATCCCGCTGATCGAAGGCGGGGAGACGGAGCTGGAGATCCCCCCCGGCACCCAGCCCGGGACCGTCTTCCGGCTCGGTGGGCTCGGGATGCCATTTCTCGGTCGGAGGGGACGTGGCGACCTCCAGGCGTTGGTGGTGGTGCGTATCCCGGACGTGGTGACCGAGGAAGAGGCATCTCTGCTCCGACAGTGGGCCGACCTCCGAGGAGAGCGAACCGATCGCCCAGCGTCGACCGGTTGATGGCCCACATCCCCCATCTCTACATCGCTGGCATCTGGGACGGTTCATCGCTCTACCTGTCCCCGGAACAGGCTCATCATCTGGACAAGGTCCTCCGCACCGGAGCGGGATCCCGGGTGGTCACCTACACGGACGGTCGGGGCCGGGTGGGTCGCGGCGAGTACCGAGGGGGAGAGGTGACCAGGGGAGAGGAGTCGACCGTGGGTCGGCCCAGCGCGCTCTCCTTCGCGGTAGCCCCTCCGACGAGTCGTGATCGATGCCGGTTCCTCGTCGAGAAGCTCGCCGAACTGGGAGTCGCCCGCCTGCAATGGCTGGCGACCCGCTACGGCGAGGGCAAAGTGCCTTCGATCGAGCGGATGAGTACTTGGGCGATCGGAGCTCTGGAGCAGTCCCGGGGCGCCTGGCTGACCGAGGTCGGTGCCGGCTTCGTGGCGTGGGAGGATCTGGATCGGCCCCTCGCCATCGCCGCTCCCGGGGGTGATGACCAGCCGATTGAGGTAGTCACCATCGCCATCGGGCCCGAAGGGGGGTGGGATCCCGCAGAGCTCCCGTCTGACGCGGGTTGGGTCGATCTCGGGCCCACGATCCTGCGGGTCGAAACCGCCGCGATCGTGGCCGCAGCCCGATTTGGCAGACCCTGGCACGGGACCTGACGACCTTCTAGTATTTGCACCGGGCTCACTGGGAGAGCAGATCCTTGGTCGACAAATTCAGTGCTTCTCTTGGCGTTCGTCTTCGGACGGCGAGGCGTCAAAGAGGTTGGTCCTTGGGAGAGGTCGAGGCTCATACCGACGGCGAGTTCAAGGCGTCGGTTGTGGGTGCTTACGAACGCGGGGAACGCGCCATCAGCGTTCAGCGCCTCACCCGTCTCGCTGAGGTCTACGGCGTTGGTCCGACCGACTTGTTTCCCGGCTCCCGGGCCGCCGACGGTCAGGTGATCGACATCGACGCCGTGGCCTCCGGAAAAGATCACGACCTGATCGACCGCTATCTGGCCGCCATCCAGTTCATGCGTCGTGGGGGACAGCCCGGTGAAGTCCGCGATTCCGACAAGGCCGTGATTTCCTCGTTGCTCGAGACCTCGATCGAGACCGTCGCGGAGCCCGACTGATAGTTCTGGCCCATATCCGGTAACCGGATAGAATTCACCTGACGTCACACCGTAGGCGTCTGCCCTGTGTCTCCTGATCACATCGAAGCGCACGTTCGCGTCCCCAGCCATCACCTCCTTTTGGACTTGTTGGGAGATTCCGATCGCCATCTCCGACAGGTCGAAGACCACTTCCCGGAGGTGCGATTCGTCGCGCGTGGAGACGAGATCGCGCTCAAGGGTGATGAGCTCTCGGTGGAGAAGGCTCGAACCGTCCTCGGCGAGCTCCTGATCCTGGTCCAGGAAGGCCACCCGCTCGACGCCGGGCGGGTCGACGAGGTGGTCAAGATGGTGCGGGACGAGGTCCCGAGCCCTTCCGGGATCCTCAGCGATGGGATACCCGTGGGGCGGGGCCGGATGATCCGGCCCAAGACCCACGGCCAGCAGAAGTACATGGAGGCGATCCGGGAGAACACCCTGACCTTCGGGCTGGGCCCGGCCGGCACCGGTAAGACCTATCTGGCGATGGCGGCGGCCGTTGCCAGCCTGGTCAACGGATCGGTGCGTCGGATCATCCTCACCCGGCCGGCGGTCGAGGCCGGGGAGCGGCTCGGGTTCCTACCCGGCGATCTAGCGGCCAAGGTCGACCCCTATCTCCGGCCTCTCTATGACGCCCTTTGGGACATGCTCGGCGCCGAAGAGACCGCCTCGCTCATCGACAAGGGAACCATCGAGATCGCCCCGCTCGCTTATATGCGTGGAAGGACCCTGAACGATGCATGTGTCATCCTCGACGAGGCCCAGAACACCACGCCGGAGCAGATGAAGATGTTCCTCACCCGGCTCGGCTTCAACTCGAAGATGATCATCACCGGGGACCTCACCCAGACCGACCTGCCCGACGATCGCCGCTCCGGGCTCAACGTGGTTCGAGAGATCCTTCGCGACATTCCCGGGGTCAGCTTCGTGGAACTGACTGCCCGCGATGTGGTCCGGCATCGGATCGTGGCTTCGATCGTGGAGGCGTACCAGCGCTTCGAGACCGAGCGCCAGCGGTGAACCGGCCCACACTGATCCGGCTCACCATCTTCGTCGTGGTGGTGGCGGCCACCTGGGGGGTGCTCTCCCTGGGCACCTCGGTGTCCGACCCCGATCTCGAGGTTGGTGCGCTTGCCTCCCAGGACTACCTGGCCCGCGAGCCGGCCGAGGTCGAGGACATCGTGGCCACCGAAGCCGCAGTGACCGAAGCGATGGAAGCAGTGCCCCCGGTGCGGGAAACCAGCATCGAAGTCGAGAACCAGGTGCGGGACCAGATCAACTCTCTGTTCGATGACGTTGCAGCGCTCGCGGTCGGCGATCCGCCGGAGACGACACCCACCACCTTGCCGCCCACGACCACCACCGCTCCGGATGAGGGCTCGGCCACCACCACCCTTCCCGAGCCGGCGGTGCTCACTGGCCTGGTCTATATCGACACCGACGGCGACGGCGAATTCCTCCCCGATGCCGAGGTTGCTCGGCCCGACCGAGGGCTGGAGGGCGTGACCATCCAGATCCCGGTCGGTGGCGAAATGGAGACCGTCGTCACCGGGCCCGACGGGCTCTGGTCTATCGAGGTGCCGGCGGGGCAGGTGGCCTTCGGGATCGACGCGGGCGACGCTCAGATACCGAGGGGCTTTTTCGTCGGTTCCGACAACCTCAACCAGTTGGTGGACTGCGACCCGGGGTCTGAGTGCAATGCAACCTCGATCGCCTTCGAAGTGAATCTGCGCCCCATCGACGAGATCACGGAGCAGATAACCGCCACCCACCCGGTGGAGGAGGAAACGGTGATGGTGCTCGCGGCCACCGCGTCCGACGATGTGATCCGGGCCGCCCTCGGTGAGCCGCTCCACCTCGACCCCGGCATCCGTCAGGCGGCACTGGAGGAGATCAACGAGCTGTTCGGGCTCCGGGTCACCCCCGAGGACCTCGCGGACGTCAGAGCCAACCAGCGCTCCAACCCGCCGTTGGTCTTCTACAGCGACACCGATCCGCCGGCACAGGACGAACAAGCGAGTGACGCCGCGGGCGAGGTGGTGGCCACCTTCCTTCAGGCCAACTGGCTGGAGGACCCCGTGCAGACCGAAGCCGCCCGACAGGCGGCAGCAGAAGACGTCGAGCCGATCGTGGTCCCCTACACGGCGGGGCAGATCATCGTCAGCCAGGGCTCCGCCCTCACCCAGCTGGATATGGACGCCATCCAGCAGACCGGGGCGATCTCCCCGGCAAGCCAGGCGCAGGGCGGGTTGTTGGCGATGGTGGCCGTCCTGGTCGCCATGCTCGGCCTCTATCTGGCCCGGTTCCGGGCGGAGTTCTGGGCCCGTCCGCGGATGATGGCCCTGCTCGGGATCCTGATCGTTCTCGCCGCCGCCGCGGTCCGGGCCACGGTGGCCATCGAGCCCAGCACCTCCTGGTATGTGCTGCCCGCGGTGGCATTCGGATTCATGACTGCGGTCCTTTTCGATGCCCGGATCGCAGTGCTCATGGCCCTTGCGGTGGGGGTCCTGGCAGCGGTGGGCACCGGCGACGCTGGGATAACGGTGTACGCAACTCTGGCCACACTGGCCCCGATCCCGTTCGTCAGCTCGGTGAGCACCCGGGGTGCCTTCCGCAACGCGGTCGTGCTGTCGTCGTTGACCGCGGCCGGGGTTGCTGCCGCCACATCATGGTTCTTCCACGTCGGGCCCAACGACGTCGCCCTCGAAGTGATCGGGCTCTCGGTGGCATGGGCGTTCGGAGTGTCGGCGATGGCCTCCCTGATCGGTCTGGCCGGGCTCCAGTTCTTCGAGTCGGCGTTCGACATCACGACGACACTCGGCCTGCTCGACCTCACCGACCGCAACCACGAGGGCCTGCAGCTGCTGCAGGAGAAGGCGTTCGGGACCTTCAACCACTCGCTGATGGTCGGCACCCTCGCCGACGCCGCAGCCCGTGCCATCGGCGCCAATGCCCTGCTCGCCCGGGCCATGGCCTACTACCACGACCTGGGCAAGACCGAGAACCCGACCTACTTCATCGAGAACCAGTTCGGGATAGCGAATCCCCACGACTTGCTCACTCCCGAGGAGTCGGCGGACGTGATCCGCAGGCACGTGACCGACGGTGTGGCATTGGCCCGCCAGTTCAAGATTCCGTCTGAGGTTGCGGCAGGGATCGTCAGCCATCACGGCGACGGGATCATGCGGTTCTTCTATGAAAAGGCCCGCAGCCAGAGTGGCGACAACGTGAACCCCAACGACTTCCGCCATGTCGGGTACAAGCCCCGCACTGCGGAGTCGGCGATCGTGATGCTCGCCGACTCACTGGAAGCGGCGAGTCGGGCTGTATTCCAGGTCGAGGAGCCCAACCCGGAGGCCATTCAGAAGGTGGTCGATCGGGTGATCGACGAGAAGCTGGACGACGGGCAGCTCCAGGACTCGCCGCTCACCCAATTCGAGATGACCCAGGTGAGAAGGGCCTTCTTCGAGTCCCTGGTCGGCCACTATCATCAACGGATCGCCTATCCGAACTTCCCCGGAACCTGATGGACGATCCCTCCAGTACCAAGGTCGGCTGGTGAGCGTCTTCCTGGCCGACGAGCAAAGCGAAGAGCTCGACCTCGCCTCGCTTCGCAACCTTGCAGAGCTGGTGATCTCCAAAGAGGGGTACCCGGCCGACACCGAGCTGACCATCCTCCTCGTCGACGAGGACGAGATGGCCTCCTACAACGAGCGATTCCTGAGCCGCGATGGCCCCACCGATGTCCTCGCCTTTCCTGTTGAGGAGATGATCCCGGGTGTCGCGCCCGATCCCGATCGCAATGGGCCTCCAACGATGATCGGCGACGTGATCATCGCCCCCGGTTACGTGCGGAGACAGGCCATCGACTTCGAAGTCGGGTTCGACGACGAGATGGCCCTGATGGTCACCCACGGGATCCTCCATCTCATGGGGTACGACCACCAGGAGGACAGCGACGCCGCAACCATGGAGGGCCGGGAGCGGGATCTCCTCGCCCTGGCCGGGAAAGTCCGGCGATGAGCATCGCTGCCGTCCTGGTCGCCCTCGCCTTGCTCACGCTGGCGACCTGGCTTCGTGCCGCGGGCACCGCGATCACCCGGATCCCGCGTGCCGATGCCCTGCGCGACGCCTCCGAGCACGTCAACGGGGCGGACACGGTCTCCCAACTCCTGGAGGAGCGCGAAGTGATCAACCCCGCGGTGAGCGTGGTGGCGGTGGGCCTCCTCGTCGCTTCAGCGGTCCTCTTCACCGCGGTCCTGGTCTCGGGTGACAGTCTCGCCGGCGATGTGGGAATCGCTCTCGTCGTCTGGTTTCTCGTGTTTCTCATCGGGGACCTGATCCCACGCCAGGTTGGGCGGTATCGCACCACCATTGCCTACCGGTCGGCGGCCCTGCTGCGGGGAGCGATCCGGCTCGGGGGGTGGGCCAACGATCTGCTGCCCGAGCCGGAGCCCGATGAGCCGGGAATCGTGGCCAATGGCGAGGAACAGGAGCAGGCGGAGGAACAGGAACGGGAATTGATCGATTCGGTCCTCGAATTCGGTGAGACTCTGGTCCGTGAGGTGATGACGCCGCGCCCTGACATGGTCACGGTGCCGGTGACAGCGACCATTGAAGAGCTGGTCGAAGTCGCCTCCGCCGAGGGGTACTCGCGGGTGCCGATCACAGACGACGGTGAGGTGGTCGGTGTCCTCATCGTCAAGGACTTGCTTCCCATCCTGAGCAATGGGGAGCGACAGGTGAGCATCGGTGACGTGATGCGACCTGCCGAGTTCGTGCCCGAGACCAAGCTGGCGTCGGCGCTGCTCGGGGAGATGCAATCGCGCCGCATCCATCAGGCGATGGTCGTCGACGAGTACGGAGACGTGGTCGGCCTGGTCACCATCGAGGACCTCATCGAAGAGCTGGTGGGGGAGATCAGCGACGAGACCGACGAGGATGCGACCTACATCGAATCCGTGTCCGAGGGGCGCTGGGATGTCGACGCCCGGGTTGGCGTGGAGGAGCTGGCCGAGGCGATCGGCATCCAGCTCCCCGAAGCCGAATCCGACACCGTCGGCGGGCTGGTGCTCGACATCGCAGAGCGAATTCCGGCCGAAGGTGAGGAGTTCGAGTTCGGCGCCCTCAGTTTCGTGGTCACCCGAATGCAGGGAAGACGGGTCTCCCGGGTGAGAGTGTCGGTGTCGAGCGCCGTCGAGTCTCGATGAAATCAGGCTTCGTTCCGGTCGTTGGCCGTCCCAACGTGGGCAAATCGACCCTGGTCAACCAGCTGGTCGGGTCCAAGGTGACCATCACCTCATCGCGTCCCCAGACGACGCGCAATGTGATCCGAGGTGTCGTCACCGGCCCCGATCCGGAAGCACCTTCATATCAGGTGGTCTTTGTCGACACGCCGGGCCTGCACAAACCGAAAACGGACCTCGGAGGCCGTCTCAACTCCCTGGTCTACGGGACCCTCCGGGAAGCGGACGTCGTGGTGTTCATGATCGATGCCACGATGCCGATCGGGCCCGGTGACCGCCTCATTGCCGAGCGTCTGGCCGAGGCGGAGGCAGAGGTAGTGGTAACGGTCAACAAGGTCGACGCCGCCAATCGCGCACAGACCATCGAGCAATTGGCTAAGGCGGGGGAGTGGGACTTTCCGTCGTATGTGCCGGTATCGGCGATAGAGGGCGACGGCCTGGCCCAGCTAGTCGAAGAGGTGGTGGCGAGGCTGCCCGAGGGCCCGCTCTACTACCCCGCGGGGATGACCACCGATCAGCCGGAGAGCCTGGTGATCGGCGAGCTGGTTCGTGAGAAGTTCCTCGAGCGGCTGCGGGATGAATTGCCCCACTCGTTGCTGGTGAGGATCGAGGACCTAGAACAGCGTGAAGACGGCCTGATCGACATTGCCGCCAACGTCATCGTCGAGCGCAAGAGTCAGAAGGGGATCGTGATCGGAAAAGGGGGCTCCTTGCTCAAAATCGCCGGCACCGAAGCTCGCGCCGATCTGGAGCGGCTTCTGGGCAACCGGGTCAACCTCTCCCTTCACGTGACGGTGGAGCGGGATTGGCAGCGAAGCCCTCAGCTCTTGGATCGGTTCGGCTTCACACCGGTGTGAGTTTCTCCCTCCAGCGAACGGAGTGAGCATTTCCTCCCCCAGGAGCGAAGCGACGCTGGGGGAGGTGGCCCGAAGGGTCGGAGGGGGTCTTTGGGGGGAGTGTCGGCGCAGCCGGGAGGGGGGCTCAGGCGAGGCTGTTGCTCCGCGTGGCGACGTCGAGGTCCTTGGAGGTGATTCCGCCCTCTGAGTGGGTGGAGAGGGCGAGAGTCACTTTGTTCCAGCGAATATCGATATCGGGATGATGGTTCGCCTTCTCGGCGAGAACGGCCACTTCGGCCACGAACCCGATCGAGCCGACGAAGTCCTCGAATTCGAAGGTTCTGGTGATGGCCTCACCCTCGCGGTGCCAGTCAGGATTCTCCGCCAGGAAATCCGATATCTCGGAGTCATCGAGCAGTGCCATGGAGCGAAACGTATAACACAAAAGGTGGAACGTAAAGCGGCAGGCCAGCGCTTACGCTGGCCTGCTACATGATCCGCCACGACCAGGGAATCGTCCTCCGTTCCTACCCCTTTGGTGACGCCGACCGAGTGGTGGTCCTGCTCAGTCCGAATCACGGCAAGATCCGAACCGTCGCCAAGGGAATCCGCAAGACGAAGAGCAGGTTCGGGGGCCGATTGGAGCCGTTCACCCACGTCGACCTGGTCCTCTACGAGGGGCGCAACCTCGACACCATCACCCAGGTTTCGGTGCTCGAGCCCTTTCCCCGGCTTCGCGCCGACCTCGACGCCGTGATCGCAGCCGGGACCATGGTGGAGGCGGCCGATGCGGTCGCCCAAGAGCACGAGTCGTCGATGCGGCTCTTCCTCCTCCTCCACCGCGGCCTGCGAGCCCTGGAGGCGGGGCACCGCGGCACCGACCTGATCACGAGCTTTCTCCTCAAGCTCGCCGACGTGGTCGGCGTGGCCCCGGCGCTCACACGATGCGCGTCATGTGGCCGCGTCGAGCATCTCAATCGGTTCTCGTTCGGGGGCGGCGGTGTGCTCTGTGATGCCTGTCGTACCGAAGGCTCGGTCCGACTCCGCGATGGAGTGACCATCTATCTCGCGGCCCTCGCCGGCGCCGAGCTGGGGAACCTGCCCCAGCCAGATCCTTCCCTTTCCAGTGACGCGATGGGCATCGCCCGCCGCTTCGTGGAATACCACCTCGACCGCAAGCTGGTTTCGCTGGCGGTGATGGAGTGACCCTCGACCTCTCGGAGATCGATCCGGAGCGGATACCCCGTCATGTGGGCCTGATCCTCGACGGCAACGGAAGGTGGGCCAACGCCAGGGGTTTGCCCCGGACCGCCGGGCATCTCGCCGGAGAGGCGGCACTGTTCGACACGGTGGAGGGGGCTCTGGGGATCGGGATCGAATGGATCACCGCCTTTACCTTCTCCACCGAGAACTGGTCCCGTTCCGACGAGGAAGTGGAATTTCTCATGTGGTTCAACGAAGACCTCCTGCTGCGTCGTCGCGATGAGCTTGGAGCCCAGGGAGTACGCATGAGGTTCGCCGGTGACATGGAAGATCCCCGGATCCCCGATCGGAACCGGAAGCACATGGCCGACGCCGAGGCGATGACCGCGGACAACACCAGGCTGCAGCTGGTCTTCGCCTTCAACTACGGCAGCCGTCGAGAGATCGTCGATGCGGTGCGAAAACTCGGGTCGGCCGTGGCCTCCGGTGAGCTCGACCCGGCATCGATCGACGAGGAGGCCCTTGCCGGGGCCCTGTACATCCCGGAGATGCCCCCGGTCGACCTCATCATCCGCTCGTCCGGCGAGCATCGTCTGTCCAACTTTCTCCTCTGGCAGGCCGCCTACGCCGAGTTCTACTTCCCAGGGATCCTCTGGCCCGACTTCAACCAGGAGGCCCTCGTCGACGCGGTGGCCGAGTATCAGGCCAGGGAGCGCCGATTCGGGGCGGCCGATGACAAGGCCGCACCGGGTTGACTAAGCAGTCGGACCACGGCACCGTTCCCCGCTCATGACCGAAGTCACCCTCGAAACCATCTCCAACCTGGCCAAGAAGCGCGGCTTCGTGTTCCAGGCCTCCGAGATATACGGCGGTCTCCGCTCTTCCTATGACTACGGGCCGTTAGGCGTCGAGTTGCTCCGCAACGTCAAAGAGGCCTGGTGGCGGACAATGGTCCAGTCGCGGGACGACGTTGTCGGTCTCGACTCGGCGATCCTCCAGGCTCGCCAGGTGTGGCAGGCATCGGGCCACGAAGAGGTGTTCACCGATCCACTGGTCGAGTGCCGCAACTGCAACAGCCGGCACCGTCTCGACAAGCTCGACGACCCCGATATCTGCCCCAGCTGTGGGATGAAAGGAACCCTCACCGACCCTCGCGACTTCAACCTGATGTTCCGAACCCATATGGGCCCGGTGGACTCCGAGGAGAACGTCGTCTACCTCCGGCCAGAGACGGCGCAGGGGATCTTCATCAACTTCGAGAACGTGCGTCGCACCCTCCGTCTCAAGCTCCCTTTCGGCATAGCCCAGGTGGGCAAGGTCTTCCGAAACGAGATCACGCCCGGCCAGTTCGTCTTCCGCACCCGCGAGTTCGAGCAGATGGAGATGGAGTATTTCTGCCGCCCGGAGGAGAGCTCGAAGTGGTTCCAGTACTGGCAGGAGGAGCGGATGCGGTGGTACCTGGACCTGGGGATGACCCCGGACCGGCTCCGGATCCGGCCCCACGAGGCCGACGAGTTGAGCCACTACTCGTCGGGGACGGTCGATGTCGAATATCAGTTCCCCTGGGGATGGGACGAGCTGGAAGGGATCGCCGACCGATCCGACTTCGACCTACGCCAGCACGCGGAGCTCTCCGGTGAGGACCTCACCTACTTCGATCAGGACACCGGTGAGCGCTTCTTGCCGCACGTCGTAGAGCCTGCAGCCGGAGCGACCAGGGCCACCTTTGCCTTCCTCATCGACGCTTACCACGAGGAGGAGGTCAAAGACGAGACCCGGGTGGTGCTCAGGCTCGATTCCAGACTCGCCCCGTACAAGGTGGCGGTGCTCCCTCTCTCCAAGAAGACCGAACTGATCGAGCCGGCGGAGAAGATCGCCGCCGAGTTACGACGGCGCTGGATGACAGAGGTCGATACCACGCAGTCGATCGGGCGTCGATACCGGCGTCAGGACGAGATCGGGACCCCGTACGCAGTGACCGTTGACTTCGACTCACTCGATGACCAGGCGGTGACAGTCAGGGACCGGGACACGATGGCCCAGGACCGGGTGCCGATGGGCGGGCTCCTGGACTACCTGGCGGAACGGCTCGACAGCCGGTGAGACGTTCCGTGATCCTCTGGATACTGGCCGGACTGGCCCTGGTGGCAGTCGGCGGCTTCGGCTATCTCTGGTTCGCGGGCGGGTCGGGGGAGCCATCAACAGAGCTGACCACACCGACGATCGCCGGGGAGGGCTCGACAACGACGCTCTCGTCTGGCTCCAGCGACTCCGTGCCGTCGACCGGGAGCACCGGTGCGCAAGGAACAGGGGAGGCGTTCGTCATCGACGCCTCGCAATCGGTGGGCAGCTTCGAGATCGACGAGATCCTCCGCGGCGAGCCGAATCGGGTGGTGGGCACGACCTCCGAGGTGGCCGGTCAGGTGGCGGTCGACCCCGCCGACGCGAGCAATGTCCAATTCTCTCAGATCATCATCAATGCTCGAACGTTTGAGACCGACTCCGCTATGCGTGACCGCCAGATCCGGGGCCCGATCATCCTCGACTCGGCGAGCGACGAATTCGAGTTCATCACCTTCGACGTCACCTCGGTCGAGGGGTTGAGCGGTTCCCTGACCGTCGGCGAAGAGGTTGCGTTCGCCATAGCCGGCGACCTCCAGATCCGAGGGCTGACCCGGCCGGTCACCTTCGACGTCACTGCAACGTTGGTGGACGACACGACCATCGAGGGGCAGGCCATCACGACCGTCCTTCGGTCCGACTTCGAAATCGGGATCCCATCGGTCCCCTCTGTGGCCGATGTCGGGGACGAGGTCGTGATCCGTCTCGAATTCGTCGCCACCGCTGCCTGAAGCCGGGCAGGCCTCCTTATGATCGGCGGAGATGGCAGATCGCTCCGACATCGACCGGGTCCGTGAGGCAACCGACCTCGTCGAGTTGATCTCCGAGGTCACCACGGTGAAGCGCTCCGGGCGCTCATTCATGGCGGTGTGCCCGTTTCATCAGGAAAAAACCCCGTCGATGTCAGTGGATCGAGGACGCGGCCTCTATCACTGCTTCGGATGCGGCAAAGGGGGCGATGTGTTCAGCTTCGTCCAGGAGACCCAGGGTGTTGAGTTCGGAGACGCCCTCGAGCTGCTCGCCACGAAGGCCGGCATCACCCTCACCCGGGATGCAGCCGATGCCAGGGACCGGGGGCGCAGAGGGGCGGCGGTTGAGGCCATCCGCCGGGCGATCGACGTCTATCACCGCAGGCTGCGCTCGGCGCCAGAGGCCGGACCCGCCCGCGCCTACCTCAGGAGCCGGGGCTACGACGGGGACCTCATCGACGACTGGAAGCTGGGCTTCGCGGCTGTCGACTGGGACACGCTCACCAAGGAGCTCAAGGCTGCCGGCACCGATGATCGGGTCCTCATCGATGCCGGGCTGTCGAGAAAGGGCCGCCAGGGGCTGTTCGATGTTTTCCGCGGCCGGCTCATGTTCCCCATTTACGACCTGCGTGGCGACCCGGTTGGGTTCGGAGCCCGGAAGGTCGAGGAGATCGACCGGCGGGCGACCAACAACCCGGACGCCAAGTATGTGAACTCCGCCGACTCCGTCGTCTACCACAAGGGGTCCTTGCTCTACGGCTTGGACCGGGCCCGCAAGGCGATATCCGACGATGCACCGGCGGTGATCGTCGAGGGGTACACCGATGTCATCGCCATGCACCAAGCCGGGATCGCGACGGCAATCGCCACCTGTGGCACAGCCCTCGGCGACGGGCATTTCGACCTGCTCCGTCGCTTCTCGGAGAGAGTGGTACTGGCCTTCGACGCCGACGAAGCAGGTTCCAAGGCCGCACTCCGTGGCGACGAGTTGGAGTCCCCGTTCCGCCTCGATCTCGACCTCAGGGTTGCGGCGATGCCCGACGGCCTCGATCCTGCCGATCTGGTCCAGGAGGGTCGCGGGGAGGAGCTGGTGGCCGCGGTCAAGGAGGCACGCCCGCTACTCGAGCACCGCATCGACCATGAGGTCGCCAAATACGATCTCACCGGCCCCGAGGGCCGGGCCCGGGCACTGCACGCCGCAACCACCCAGCTGCGCAAGGTCGGCGATCCGATTGCTCGCCGCGAGTACGGCCGCTTCGTTGCCCGCCGGATCGGTGTCGATCTGGAAGCGGTGGAATCGGCGGTGGCCGGGCAGAGCACCATCCAGCCCCGGTCCGGCGCCTCCAGCGAGCGGCCCTTCGACCGGATCGATGTCGAGCTGCTGCGTCTCATCCTGGCCAACGATGGCGGCCTGGGTGAGGTGAGCACGATCGACTTCTCCGATGACCGGCTCCGATCTGCCTACGCCACGATCGCTCCCCAGGTCGAGGTGACACCGACGGGGACGCCGATCGACATCACAGGGGTGGAGCCGCTGCTTCAGGGCGTCCTCCTCTCGCTCGCCCTCGACGATCGGCCCCTGGCCTCGGTGGAGGAGATCTCCGCTCGGGTCCGGGAGCGCCGGATCGACAATCAGATCGCCGAGGTACAGGCTGCAATGACCAGGGAGACCCCAGGGAGTGAATCCCATTCCGAGTACTTCCAACGCTTAGTAGCTTTACAACGGGAGAAGCGGTCCCCACCGGAGCGGTGAGCGAAGAGATCAACGTCGTTTTGGCCGCCCTGCTCAAGCGGGGCAAGCATCGTGGGTTCCTCACTATGGCCGAGGTCCAACAGGAGTTGGAGGACGCCGAGGCATCAGGCGAGGCATTCGAAAAGGTTGCCGACACCCTGCGCGCCCAGGGGATCCGGCTCACCGAAGAGGGTCCGGGGGTCACCGAGGAGTTCGTCGAGGTGGGCCAGATCTCGGTTTCCGACCCGGTTCGCCTCTACCTGAACGAGATCGGCCGCTACCCGTTGCTCACCGCCCAGCAGGAAGTCGAGCTGGCGATGCAGATGGAGGCCGGCGGTCGGGCACACGACCGACTGGAGGCGGCCGACCTCAATGAGGAAGACCGCTCCTTCCTCGAACATGAGCTGGTCATGGGAGAGGCCGCCCATGACTCGCTGGTCCAGTCCAACCTGCGCTTGGTCGTCGCCCTGGCCCGCCGCTATGTGGGGCGCGGGATGGCCCTTCTCGACCTGATCCAGGAGGGGAACGTTGGCCTGATGCGGGCCGTTGAGCGCTTCGACTACCGGCGCGGCTTCAAGTTCTCGACCTACGCGACGTGGTGGATCCGCCAGGCGATTTCGAGGGCGATCGCCGACCAGGGGCGCACCATCCGGATGCCGATCCATGTTCTGGACTCGGTGAACAAGCTCACCCGCGCTCAGCGGGAGTTGACCCAACAGATGGGCCGGGCGCCCTCGCTCGACGAGCTCGCTTTCGAGCTGGACCTGGAGCCGAGCCGGGTGGCGGAGCTGCAACGGATAGCTCAGGACACCGTCTCACTGGAGACCCCGGTGGGGGAGGACGATGACGGGACCCTGGCCGACCTGGTCGAGGACCACGACTCCGACCGGCCCGCTGATGCGGCGACCTTCGCCTCGCTCCAAGACCAGCTGGCCGAAGCGCTAGAGGGCCTGAACGATCGGGAGCGAGAGGTGTTGATCATGCGTTTCGGGCTGGCCGATGGGCGGATGCGGACCCTGGAGGAGGTGGGTTCGCATTTCAAGGTGACCCGGGAACGGATCCGTCAGTTGGAGACCAAGGCGCTGGCCAAGCTGCGGCACCCCGACAAATCGCACAAATTAGAGGGTTTTCTCGAGGGTCCCTGAGTCGGGCTACCAGGTGCCCGCTGGTACTCTTGCCTCGCCATTCGGCAGCCTTCCGCGGTAGCTCAATTGGTAGAGCAGTGGACTGTTAATCCATTGGTTGTAGGTTCGAGTCCTACCCGCGGAGCAGAACAACCCCTTGTCGGATCGGGGTTGTTGGCTATTCGAGTGACCTCGGCCGACCAGTCGCTTCGAGATCCCAAGACCTGTACTCCGATCGATGGAGCATGTGAGTTCCAGCCGCCGGAGGAGTGGGACTAGCGCGGTTGAGACTTGGGAGACTCCGATGCAGCCCGATCCAGCGGTGGATCGCTTCGCCCTCGGTAACGTCAATTGGACCCGTAGAGAGCGAGTTCCCTGCATGATCTTCGAGTTGAGCACCCTGGCGCTCGCGGTCTTGATCATCCTCATCGTCGGTGGCTCTGTCACCGCGGGAATCCTGATCGGACGGCGGCTCCGCGCCCGATCCGACACCCACCGCGAGTCGTTCGGCGTGATCCAAGGTACCCTGCTCAGCCTGGTCGGCCTGTTGCTCGCCTTCGGACTCACCATGGCGGTGGGACGGTATGAGGGTCGACGGGCTCTTGTGCTCAAAGAGTCGAACGACATCGGAACGACCTACCTCCGGGCCCAGATGCTTGCCGAGCCGGAACGCTCCGCCTCGCTCGGGCTCCTCGTGGAATACACGGATGCCGCCATCGACCTGGCAGACCAGGTACCGGACACCGCGGCGTTCGCTGAAGACTCGGCGCACATGTCCGAGCTTCAGCGGGAGCTCTGGAGCCTCGCGGGAGACGCGGTCCGCAAGGATCCTGTCGGAACGGCCCCCCGTCTCTACATCGAGACGCTGAATGAGATGATCGACACCCATACCGCTCGAGTTTCATCTCTGCGAAACCGGGTGCCCGGCCCCGTGGTGCTCCTGCAGGTGTTTGGCGGTGCCATCGCCCTGGGTGTGCTTGCTCTGTACTTGGCGCTCGTCGGAAAGAGCGAGGTGACCTCGATCGCCGCCGCAGCCTTCGTGATACTCATCCTCTTCATCTCGTTCGATCTCGACCGCCCGCAGAGAGGCTTCATTACGGTGCCGTTTACGGCACTGGTCGGTGTCCGCGCCTCGATGGAACTGCCCCCAGCAGCCACGGGGCCTTGACCGAGCGCCAGGACTCGACGTCGAAGGCATCAGGCTGGTAATCGCTGCTGGACGATCCGCCGACTCGCCGCCTGAGGACCTCACCGAGCTCCTCGCCGTCCTCGACTCCATACGGATCGAGGCCTGACTAGGGAAACCGCCAGATGAGTGACGTCCGATTCGGGCACCGAGGATCCGACGTGTGTAGCCATCTATGTACCCGTACGTACCCGGACGGGACAGCACCAGACAACACGACCGATCAGAATTCGTAGACAGGACGGTATGGACCAGCACCCACCGGTACTGGAAAGGACGCTATGGGCGGGACTGTTATTCCTTTGGTTGTAGGTTCGAGTCCTACCCGCGGAGCAAGCCTCTCACCTCGGCGTTCCCTGGAATTTCCTTATGGGGCAAGCGCAAAAGAGTGAAGAGCCGCACTTTGGAGTGACCATGGCTGAGAACGAGGAAATCTGGCGAGAAATATTCTCTGACGGCAACGCCCTGCTCGACAAGTCGAGGGCGTTCTTCAGCATCCTTCCGTCTGACCCCCGATGCATGTTCTGCCACGGCCCTTTTCGGGGACCCGGAGGACGGGTGATGTCGATCCTGGGGCGGGGTCAATCTCGGGAGGACCCTCGTATCTGTAACGCCTGCATCAAACATGGTCAGGATCATCCAGGAGGCACCCACGTCGACATCGCCACCGTGTTCGCTGACATGAGGGGGTCTACACCGACGGCCGAAAGGATCGGCGACAGCGCCTTTCAAAAACTGATCAATCGGTTCTATCTGACCTCTTCCAAGGTGCTGATCGACGCTGGTGCTCTATTGGGCCGCCTCGCCGGGGACGAAGCCATCGGGTACTTCGTTCCTGGTATCGCCGGGCCGAACTATGCCCGGGCTGCCCTGAACAGTGCAGTCGAGCTCTTGCGTGCGACCGGACACGCGGACGAGGATGGGCCGTGGATTCCGCTCGGTGTTGGTGTGCACGCAGGAAATGCCTTCGTCGGATTGCTTGGTGAGCAGGGCAGGGCTACCGAACTGACCGCCCTGGGAGACGACATAAACGTTGGAGCACGGATAGCCGCCGCCGCCGGTGTGGGTGAAGTTCTCGTATCCATTCAGCTCGCCGAAAGAATCGGCCTCGACACTGGCGGTCTCGAGCACCGGAGCCTCGAGCTCAAGGGCAAATCAACACCCTTCGAGGTCGCGGTCATCACCCCAACCTGACAAGGTGATCGGATTTTCAGCGCTCAAGCCTCGTACTGAGGCGCTCGGGACTGTGGTAGTCGTTCGGGACGAACCGACGCGGTTTATCCCGATCTCATGCTCGATGATTTCAAGCGTGAACTGGCCGGTCTAGTGCGTGCCGGCCTCTTGGAAGGTGAGCGGATACCTGAGGATCCGGACGACCCTGGCCGGTCGCTGCCGACTGCGAAGGCTGTGGAAGCGGGCGGTCGGAATAACAAACTTCCCAACCGGCAGGCCAACTAGCCGGGTCGATCGCCTCCTCCCAGACATCGAGGAGTTTGAGGACCCCGTCCAGCACGTTGTTGATCGCTTCCCGGGCGTCAACCGCCGGGAGCGGGCGCGAATCAGCGGTACTCGATTGGATGAGGACCATGTCGTCTACCTTCCCCGGAATGAGGGATCTCACACGCGGAATCAGCGCCAGTGACTGAAGAGGGTGACTGGAATGCCGAGGTGATTGCCGAGTTTCGAGCAAACGCCGGTGCTGTCGCCGCACCCTATGCCGATCCGCCCCCGATGTTGCTCCTGCACACCATCGGCGCCCGAACCGGGAGGGAGCACATCGTGCCCATGCGAGGAACCCCAGTGGGAGACGGCTACTTGGTGTTCGGTTCCGCCCATGGCAGTGATCGTCATCCCGACTGGTATTACAACCTGAAGGCCAACCCGGAAATCGTCGTCGAAGTCGGGACCGGTTCCCTGCGGGTGCGAGCAACCGAGATCGTTGGAGCGGAGCGTGATCGGGTATTCGCCCACCAGGCAGACCGTTTCGAGATCTACACGGAATACGAGCGCAAGCTAAAGCGAACGATTCCCGTCATCCGACTGGATCCGATTGGCTGAACGCTGATCAGCGAAGGGGCCAGGGCATGGCGCGTTCCTCGGCAAGGATCGCGAAGTGGGCCTGGAGATCGGTGGCGTAGTCGAAGGCCCCGGTGTTGCGCAATCGGATCGCTACCCGCTTGAAGTATTCGCTGAGCTGAACCGAGTCCGCGTCGTAGGGCTCCAGCCAGCCATCACCGAGGGCGTCTCCGCCACCGTCCTCGCTGTTGCTGCGAATGAACATGTGGATCCAGCCGTAGGAGGCACCGTCGATTATCCGCTGGGTGGTCGGGGATCGACGCTCGTGAGAGCAGGCGTAGAGGAATCTCTGCATCTCGTCGGGCGGCAAGGTCTCGCCGGGTCGACCGGGTCGTTGGCTCATGGTTGCCTCGACCGGTCAGGTTATCGACAGGCTCCCCGGTCAGACGGCATTGTCTTCAGGCCCAGGCGCATCGCCCCGGCGGCGTGCCGACCAGATGAGCCAGAGCCCGACCAGGATGGCCAGGCCTCCGAGGATGACCCATGTCAGGTCGCCGGTCATCGCACCCTTGGGGACGAACGAGACATCCAGCCCTTGGAGCGTCCATACGGCCCCGACAAGGGCAACGATGACCCCAGCGGCGAGCCGAGCCTTGTTCACGCCCCGAAGCTAGCTCTTGACACCAGCTATCCCTGCTGTGGATAATCGCCGCACATGAAGGCGAGCTCAAACCCGATGGCTTCCGGCGCCGTTCTGCGCCCCTTCGGGTTCGCCTACTTCTACTTCGGCGCCTAGCGCCGATTCACCCCACCCCCGCGCCACTCCACTCCACCGCTGACGCACCGCGTCCCCGACATCGAATGATGAGATGAGCAACGACAACCACCTGGAAGAAGACGACATCAGCCAGATCCGCGACGACATCGACCGGGTCGACGCCGAGATACTGAAGCTGCTCGCAGAGCGCAAGGCCTTCAGCTTGCGCATGGCCCGGGAGAAGGGCCTCCATGCCCGCCCCTCGCGGGACATGTCGCGGGAGGAGGACCTGATCTCGGACCGGATCACCGCGGGGATGACCCATGACCTCGACTCGGGCCTGGTCAACAGGCTCTGGCGCGAGATCATCAACGACTCGGTGCGGGTCCAGCAGGAGTTCCTGGGGCGGAGTGAGGCGGCACCGGACGCGGTCACCGTCGCCATCCAGGGTATCGACGGCTCATACAGCCATCTCGCCTCCCGCCAGTTCTTCGATGGCAAAGGGCTCACGCCGACCTATCTCAAGGCGCACACCTTCGCCGAGGCGGTTCGTGCCGTGCAATTGGGAAACGCCGACGTCGCTGTGCTTCCGGTCGAGAACACCACGTCGGGCGCCATCTCGGAGGTCTACGACCTGCTCTTGGACAGCCAACTGCATTTCGTGGGTGATGTCCGCTTTCGGGTGCGGCATTGCCTGCTCGGTGTGGCTGGGGCATCGATCACCGGCCTGCGGCGGATCTACTGCCATCCCCAGGCGGTGACTCAGTGCTCGGAGTTCCTGGCTGGTCTCGACCACTGCGAGATCGTCTACTTTTCCGACACCGCACTTTCCGGGAAGAGGATCGGGGAGATGAACGACCCGACGGTGGCCGCCATTGCCAGCGAAGAAGCGGCCCGGCTCTATGGGTTGGACATCCTCAAGTCAGGCATCGCCAACCAGGGCGAGAACTACACCAGGTTCGTAGTGGTCGCCGCCGACCCGGTGGTGGTCCCCGATGGGGTCCGCGCTCGGACCTCGATCGTGATGGCGGTGGGCAACCATCCCGGCGCCCTGATGGATGCCCTGGCGATCTTCCGCGAGGCAGAAATCAACCTGGTCATGCTGGAGTCGAGGCCGATCCCGAGCAATCCGCGTGAGGAGCTCTTCTACCTCGATTTCGACGGAAACCTCTCCGACCCCGAGGTCCAGGCGGTGTTCGATGCCCTGACCAAGCAGGTCCGCTTCCTCAAGGTGCTGGGCAGCTACCCCTCTCGCGACCTGCGTCCCCGGCCGGTGGAACGTGCCGTCGCCCACGGCGAGCCAAAGGGGATCTCAGCGCTGGCGGAGGCGACGCCGGCGACGCCCATTCCCAAGGGCTACAAGCTGGGGAGCCGTGGCCACAAGGAGCAGAACACGGTGGTCGAGATCGCCGGCGTCGAGGTCGGCGGTGGTGAGATGGTGATGATTGCCGGGCCCTGCGCGGTCGAGTCCTGGGACCAGGTGATGGCTGCCGCCAAGGCGGTCAAGGAAGCGGGAGGATCGATCCTGCGAGGTGGGTGCTTCAAGCCCCGCTCCTCTCCATACTCCTTCCAGGGCCTGGGCTACGAGGCTCTGGAGATGCTGGTGGAGGCGGGGCGGGCTTACGGGCTGCCGGTTGTCACCGAGGTTCTGTCACCTGACGATGTCGATGGAGTCGCCCGCAAGGCGGACATCCTGCAGGTCGGCGCACGCAACATGCAGAACTTCTCCCTGCTCAATGCCGTGGGCCGCGCCCATCGGCCTGTGCTCCTCAAGCGGGGGATGAGCTCGTCGATCGAAGAGTTGCTCCAGGCCGCCGAGTACATCCTGGCCGGGGGGAACCAGCAGGTCATGCTGTGTGAACGAGGGATTCGCACCTTCGAGACCTCGACCCGCAACACGCTGGATTTGAGTGCGGTGCCCGTGCTCCGCCGCCACACCCATCTCCCGATCGTCGTCGACCCCTCCCATGCGGCGGGGGACCGTGACCTCGTAGCGCCGCTGGCGCTCGCCGCCCAGGCGATCGGGGCTGACGCGATCATGGTGGAGATCCACCCCCATCCCGAGGAAGCGCTCAGTGATGGGCCGCAGTCACTGCGGCTCGATCAGTTCGAGACCCTGATGGAGGCGCTGGGGTTCGCTCCTGCCGGCGGCTAGGTGACCGGGCTCACCGTGGTGGTGGGCAGCCACCCCGGTCGGTCCAACTCGTGGCGGGCGATGGCCGCTTCGTGGGTCAGCGTGGTCCCTATCCGATCCAGGCCATGGAGCAGCCGCTCCTTGACCGACGGGTCGAAGTCGAAGTCGGCTTCGAATCCGTCACCGGTGACCGTCTGTTGCTCCAGGTCGATGGTGATCGTGGCCGACGGGTCCTTGGCCAACTCCATCAGGCGGCGCACCTCGGAATCAGGGAGCTCGACGACGAGGAGGCCGATGTTGGCCGAGTTGTTGCGGAAGATATCCGCGGTTGAAGGGGCGATCACGGCGTCGAAACCCCAGTCCTGGATCGCCCACGGGGCGTGCTCCCGCGACGAGCCGCAGCCGAAGTTGGCCCCGGCGACCAGGACCCGGGCCCCTGCCCTTTCCGGGCGATTGATTATGAAGTCCTCCACCGCCGAGCCGTCGTCGTGATGGGCCCAGTTGTAGAAGAGGAACTCGCCATAGCCGTCGCGCTCGATCCGCTTGAGGAACTGCTGGGGGATGATCTGGTCGGTGTCGACATCGGCACGGTCCAGAGGGAGCATCGGGCCCTGGACTCTTCGCACCGGCTTCATGCCTTCTCCAGGTCCCTGACATCGACGAAATGCCCGGCCACCGCGGCAGCGGCCGCCATCGCCGGACTGACCAGATGGGTGCGGGCACCCCGTCCCTGGCGTCCCTCGTAGTTGCGGTTGGAGGTCGAGGCGACCCGCTCGCCGGAGGGGATGACATCGGGGTTCATGGCCAGGCAACTGGAGCACCCGGCATCACGCCACTCGAAGCCGGCCTCGAGGAACACGCGGTCCAGGCCTTCGGCCTCGGCCTGGGCTTTTACCTGCATCGAGCCGGGAACCACCACCGCGCTCACACTGGGCGCCACCTTTCGCCCTTCGACCACCGCGGCGGCGGCGCGGAGGTCTTCGATCCGGCTGTTGGTGCACGAGCCGAGGAAAACATGATCGACCGAGATCTCCTTGATCGCGGTCCCCGGCTCCAGTCCCATGTACTCCAGGGCCCGGATGGTGGCATCCCGCTGCATGGGGTCATCGAAGCTGTCCGGGGAGGGCACGAATCCGTCCACTCTGGTGGTCTGAGCCGGGTTCACACCCCAGCTGACGTGGGGGATCAGGGCCGAGGCGTCGATGTCAACCACCTTGTCGAAGACCGCCCCATCGTCTGTGGCGAGTGACTCCCAGACCTCCGCCGCCTCGTCCCAACGCTTGCCGTAGGGAGCGAAGGGCCGGCCCTCGATGAACGAGATCGTGGTCTCGTCGGGAGCGATCATCCCGGCTCGAGCCCCGCCTTCGATCGACATGTTGCAGATCGTCATCCTCTGCTCCATGGACATGGCGCGTATCGCCGCGCCCCGATATTCGATCACGTGGCGGCTGCCGCCGGCGACGCCGATCTGGGCGATGATGCCCAGGATCAGGTCCTTGGCGGTCACTCCCAGGGGGAGAGCGCCGCTCACCTCGACCGCCATCGAGCGCGGCGTCGATTGCCACAGGGTCTGGGTGGCGAGGACGTGCTCCACCTCTGACGTCCCGATCCCAAAGGCGAGTGCTCCGAAGGCCCCGTGTGTCGAGGTATGGCTGTCCCCGCAAACTATGAGCATCCCGGGTTGGGTCATCCCCTGTTCCGGGCCGACCACATGGACGATCCCCTGGCGGGGATCGTCGATCCCGTACATCGGAATCCCGTGTCGAGCGCAGTTGTCCCGGAGCGCCTCGACTTGGCGCTTCGACATCGGGTCGAGGATCCCCAGGTGGCGGCCCGTGGTCGGGATGCCGTGATCCACGGTGGCGAAGGTGAGGTCGGGACGGCGCACCTTCCTCCCCGACTGGGCGAGGCTGGAGAACGCCTGTGGGGAGGTGACCTCATGGACGAGGTGCAGGTCGGCGAAGAGGAGCGCGGGGTCGCCGGGGACCACGACATGGGTCTCCCACACCTTCTCGAAGAGCGTCTTCGGTTGGCTCAAGTGGCGACCTCCACCGACACCGGACCGGTCACCAGGCCGATCACCCGGTCGCCGACCTCGGAAGTGGTTGCCCCCATCTTCCCTGCACGGAGCGAGGGGAGCGAACCGGCGACGGCGCCGACTGCACGCTCGACCGCGGCTCCGGCTTCAGCCTCGCCTACATGGTCGAGAAGCATCCCGGCGGCGCCGATCGCGGCCAAGGGGTTGATCTGGCCGGTCCCCTCGAACCCAGGAGCGGTCCCCCCGATCGGCTCGAACATCGACACACCATTCGGGTTGAGGTTGGCTCCAGACGCAATGCCCATCCCGCCCTGAATTGCAGCGGCGAGATCCGTGATGATGTCACCGAACATGTTGTCGGTCACGATGACGTCGAACCGGCCAGGATCCTCCACCATCCAGAGACAGGTGGCATCGACGTGGGCATAGGCCGTGTCGATATCCGGATACTCGCCTGCGACTTCGTCGAACACCCGGGCCCACAGATCCCAGGCAAAGGTGAGGACGTTGGTCTTCCCGCAGAGGGTGAGGTGGCGACGGGGTCGGGCCCGCGCCAGGTCGAAGGCATACCTGATGCAGCGTTCGACTCCGAATCGGCTGTTCACCGACTGCTGGACCGCAACTTCGAAAGGCGATCCCTTCGCGGTGAACTCGCCGGCGCCGACATACAGCCCTTCGCTGTTCTCGCGGACCACGATGAAGTCGACTTCGGAAGGCTCCACGTCACGCAGCGGGCTGTTCACCCCAGGGTGGAGCTTCACCGGGCGCAGGTTGATGTAGAGGTCGAGCTCGCGTCGCAGCCTGAGGAGGATGTCCTGCTCGAGGATGCCGGGAGGCACCTCAGGATGCCCGATCGCACCGAACAGGATGGCGTCTACCGAGCTCAGCGCCTCGAGGTCAGACCCGGTGAGGGTCTCACCGGTGCGGAGGTAACGGCCGCCACCTATGTCGTGGGGGGTGTAGTCCACCTCGAATCCGAACACCGACGCCGCGTGGTCGATCACCTTCACTGCTTCGGACACGACTTCCGGCCCGGTGCCGTCGCCGGGGACGACCGCGATGCGGTGGGCCGTCATCCGAAGGACGCCGCCACGCCGTCCAGCATCTCGAGGCCCGACACGATCTCTTCCACGATCCGTCGAATCTGATCGTCGCTCAGGGCACCGGTCCGATCGGCCACTTCCTTCATCCTCTCGAATGACTTCTCGAATGCGGGATCACTCAACTCGATACCCATCGCCGAAAGCGAGTGGTGAAAGGCGGCCCGTCCCGAGTGCTTCCCGATAACGATGGACGAGGTCACACCGACCGCCACGGGATCCATGATCTCATACGTGGTCCTGTGGCGAAGCACGCCGTGCTGATGGATGCCGGACTCGTGAGCAAAGGCGTTTCGCCCGACCACTGCCTTGTTGTACTGGACCGGATAGCCCGTGGTCTCGGCGACGAGGCGGGAGGTCTCGTAGATCTCCTCGGTGACGATGCCCACATCGACCCCATAGGCATCGCCCCGTACCTTCAGAGCCATCACCACCTCCTCGATGGAGGTGTTCCCTGCCCGCTCGCCGATGCCATTGATGGCTCCTTCCACCTGGCGAGCCCCGTTCTCCACCGCGGCCAGCGAGTTGGCGACTGCCAGTCCGAGGTCGTTGTGGCAATGGGTGGAGATGGTCATCGCCTCGTCGTCACCTTTCACCTCGGCGACAACACGGCCAATCAGTGCCCCGTAGTCGGACGGTGTGGCGTAGCCGACCGTGTCCGGAATGTTGATGGTGGTTGCCCCGGCCGCCACCGCGGCGGCGCAAACTTCGACCACGAAGTCGGGATCGGAGCGGGTGGCGTCTTCGGGGGAGTACTCGACATCGGGAGACAAGCTCCGGGCGCGCTCCACCCCGTCCCTGACCGCCCTCAGGACCTGTTCCGGTCGCATCCCGAGCTTGTGCTCCATGTGGATGGGCGAGGTGGCGAGGAACACGTGGATTCGGGGGTGGGCCGAGTGTCGGATCGCCTCCCAGGCGCGGTCGATGTCCCCTGCCCGGGCTCGGGCCAGGGCGGCGATTGTCGGGCCCTCCACTTGGCGGGCGATTCGGGAGACGGCTTCGAAGTCCCCCGGGGATGACGCGGGAAACCCGGCCTCGATGATGTCGACTCCGAGGCGGGCCAGTTGAGTGGCGATCTCGACCTTCTGGTCGGGGTCGAGGGCGATCCCGGGCGCCTGCTCGCCGTCTCTGAGAGTGCTGTCGAAGATCCTTACCTGGTCCTGCATGTCTGCTCCAATGCTCTTGTGGGGTTGCGTCCTGTAGCGCCGGCAGGCCGCGTCGACCCACCGGCTAGCTAAGGGCGAGAGCCCCGAGTGCGTGGAGAGATGCCGACCGCGTCATGAGGAGACCGCAGCCGTTGCCGTGGACGGGCTGATCTCGGACTCACGGCGCATGGCAATCCGCCCCGACTTGACCAGATCGAGTATCCCGTAGCTCGTCATGTGGTCCAGGAAGGAGCTGAGATGGGCTGGACTGCCCGAAACCTCGAACGTGATCGAGCCTGCCCCGAGATCTATCACCTTGGCGTCGAAGAGTGATGCGGTGTCGCGGATCTCCCCGCGGTTCACAGGATCGGATCGGATGCGGGCGATCATCACCTCCCGCTCCAACGCCGCGCTTGGCTCCAACTCCTGGACTTTGATCACGTTGACCAGCTTGTTCAACTGCTTCGTGAGCTGCTCCAACTCGGGGGCATCCACCACCAACGTGATCCGGGAACGACCCTCGACGTGGGTCGGCCCTACCGCCAGCGAGTGAATGTTGAAGCCCCGGTTGGAGAACATGGCGGAGACCCGGGCCAGGACACCGGGCTTGTTCTCCACGAGCACGGTGAGGGTGTGCTGCATCAGAATTCGTCCCGGCTCATGACGATCCGATCGTTAGAGCCACCGGCGGGCACCATCGGGAAGCACATCTCCTCGGTGTCGACCACGACTTCGAGCACGACGGGCCGGTCGTTCACCGACAGCGATTTTTCGATTGCCGGGTCGATCTCGGACGGATGGTCGACGCGGAGGCCGACGCACCCCATCGCCTCTGCCAGCATCGGGTAGTCAGGAGTGTGGGTGGTCAGGTCCACCGCCGAGAGGCGCCCCCCGTAGAACAGGTTCTGCCACTGCTTGACCATTCCGTAACCGCCGTTGTTGAACACAGCGATCTTCACGGGAATGTTCTCTGTGGAGGCGGTGATCAGCTCCTGACAGGTCATCTGGAAGCAGCCATCGCCGTCCAGGCCATAAACCAAGTCATCAGGACGAGCAGCCTTGGCGCCGATGGCGGCAGGCACTGCGAAGCCCATGGTCCCCAGTCCTCCCGAGTTGACCCAGCTACGCGGCTCGGTGAATCCCCAGAACTGGGAAGCCCACATCTGATGCTGGCCGACCCCGGCGGCGATGACCGCCTCGCCGCCGGTGAGGGCATGGAGGCGCTCGATGAAATGCTGGACCTTGATCGGGCCGTCGGGCTCCTGGTCGTAGGCCAGGGGATGGCTCTCCTTCCATGCCTCGATTTGGGAGAACCACGCGGCCCGTTCTGGGGCCGGTGACGCTCCGCGATGGGCGGTCAACGCTTCGAGCAGGTGCTGAAGCACCCAACGGGCGTCGCCGACGATCGGAACGTCTGCCTTGCGAACCTTCCCGATCTCGGCGGGGTCGACATCGATGTGGATGATCTTGGCGTCGGGGGCGAAGGCAGCAGGGTCGCCGGTGACCCGATCGTCGAACCGGGCGCCGAGGCTGACCAGCACATCGGACTTCTGGATCGCCGTCGTCGCGGTGTACAAGCCGTGCATCCCGGGCATTCCCAGTGCCAGCGGATGGTCATCGGGGAACGCCCCACGAGCCATCAGGGTGGTGACCACCGGTGCGTTCGCGCTTTCGGCGAAGGCGAGCAGCTCGGGGGCAGCCCCGGCCTTGATCACCCCGCCACCCACATAGAGGACCGGACGCTCTGCCGCTTCGATCAGATCGATCGCCGCCCTGATCTGGATGGGATGGCCCTTGGTAGTCGGCTTGTACCCGGGGAGCTTGGTGCTCACCGGCTCGCGCCAGCTGGTCCGCTGGTTGAGGATGTCTTTGGGGAGGTCGACGAGGACCGGTCCAGGGCGTCCGGTGGAGGCGATGTGGAACGCCTGGTGGATGATGTCCGGGATCTCGTCGGCGTCGGTCACCAGATAGGAGTGCTTGGTGCAGTGCATGGCGAGGCCTGTGGTGTAGGCCTCCTGGAAAGCGTCCGACCCAATGGCAGTGGTCGGGACCTGGCCCGTGATCGCCACCAGGGGCGTGGAGTCCATGAGGGCGTTCTGAAGAGGCGTGATCAGGTTGGTGGCACCGGGCCCGGATGTGGCCATCACCACTCCGACCCTGCCACTGGCCTGGGCGAAGCCCTCGGCCATGTGGCCCGCGCCTTGCTCGTGGCGAGCCAGGATGTGACGAATCGGGCTGTCCACCAGAGGGTCATAGGCGGGAAGGATCGCTCCTCCGGGCACGCCGAAAACCAGCTCGACACCCTCGTGCTCGAGGCTGCGGAGCAGTGAGTTGGATCCGGTGTATGGCTTCTCGCTCATGATCTTTCAACAAAAAACCCTCCGGGCGGGAGGGTCGAGCGCACGCAGTGGACGGCGCGCGCTACTCGATAAGAAGGGTTACGTCGGCGGCGAAGTCCTGCTTCATGTGTCGTGTGAGTAAACACCCTGGTCAGCGGGATGTCAAGGTCACCAATAGGGATCGGTGCGCTGCGAGCCGGGCTTGAGCTTGTTGAATGCCCGCCATGTTCGGCGTCGTAGAACTCGGAGGCACCAAAGCCCTCGTCGGGTTCGGTGATGAAGCCGGATCGCTGACCGATGTCGAGCGGATTCCGACCACGGGGCCAGACGAGACGCTGTCACGAATCATCGACTTGCTGCGCCGTCGCCAGGGTCTCGATTCGATCGGGATCGCCAGTTTTGGCCCGCTCGAGCTGAGGCCCGATCGGGCCGAGTTTGGCCAGGTGACGAACACCACCAAACCGGGATGGTCCAATGTCCAGTTGGTTCGACCGGTGCATGAGGCGCTCGGCATCCCGGTTGGGCTCGACACCGATGTCAACGGCGCCGCTCTCGGGGAGGGGCGGTGGGGAGCGGCGCGCGGGGTGGACGACTTCGTCTATCTCACCGTGGGGACCGGGATCGGTGGCGGCGCCGTGTCGTCGGGGCAGTTGGTGCAAGGGCTAGCCCATCCCGAGATGGGTCACGTCGTGGTCCAGCGACGTCCGGACGACCATTTTGATGGAGTCTGTGCCTATCACGGCGACTGCCTGGAGGGGATGGCCAGCGGTCCCGCCCTGGAGGCGAGATATGGCCCCGACCGGGACAACATCACGGAGCGCATGGCCGATCTCGCAGGTTTCTACCTGGCCCAGGGGATCAGGAGCATCCTCTACACCCTCTCTCCTCGACTGGTGGTGATCGGGGGCGGGGTGGCCGGCCTTCCCGGCTTGATTGCCTCGATCCAGCGTCAGCTCTGGGAGCAACTGGCCGGTTACCCGGGTCTCGACGAGCACCGCGATGGCTTCGTGGTTCCCGCAGGGCTGGGCGATCTAGCTGGGTTGGCCGGGGCGCTGGTCATCGCCGACAATGCACGGTCCTGATGGGCACACCGCATCTCCAGATCCGACCCGGCAACCCCGACTTCCTCGACCTTCCGTGGGGCGAGCCCATCGGCGATTGGACCGTCGATCGAGTTGTGGAGATGCCGGAGGGCATTCACAGGCATCCCGTGCTCTTCGTCGCCTATGACGAGGGCGTCTATGCCATCAAGGAACTGCCCCGCCTGTCGGCATCGTCGGAGTTCGCCGTGCTCCGTGCCCTGGAGGAGCAGACCAATCTCGCGGCAACGCCGGCCGGCCTGGTGTCCAGGGCCTGGCTCGACCAGCGTTCGGAGCAGTCGGCGGCGGTAATCACCAGGTACGTCGACCATTCCTTTCCCTACCGGCAACTGGTGAGCGGCCCTGGTTTCGGCCGACGCCGGGGCCAACTCCTGGATGCCATCGCCGGGCTCCTCGTCGACCTTCACCTGGCCGGGTGCTTCTGGGGTGACTGCTCGCTGTCCAATGTCCTATACCGCTACGACGCGGGGGCAATCGAGGCGATCATGATCGACGCCGAGACCTCCGAGCTGCACCCCTCCCTCTCCGATGGCCAGCGGGCCCACGACCTGGCGATCATGAAGGAGAATCTCGCTGGAGAGATGGCCGACATCGCCGCCGAGAGCGGCATCGAGATGGACGAGGCCGACCTCTCCCTCGGGGACGACGTGGAGCGCCGCTACCTCGGCCTCTGGGCGGAGTTGAACGAAGACCTGGTCGTGTCGGCCAACGAGCGGTACCAGATCCGGGAACGCATCGCCCGCCTCAATGAGCTCGGATTCTCGGTGGCCGATGTCGACCTCGCACCCGTAGGCCAGGGTGACCTGGTGCGGATGAGGGCCAGGGTCGGAGGGCGCACATTCCACAGCCAGCGTCTCCGCGAGTTGACCGGGATCGAAGCCTCCGAGAACCAGGCACGGCACATCCTCAGTGATCTCAACTACTACATCGCCAAGTCGGGGCGAACCTCGGCGACTGGAAAGTCGGTGTCGGTCATGGCCTGGCTCACCTCTTGCTACGAGCCTTTGCTGGCCAGGATCGCCAAGTCCTGGCATGGCGATCCGATCCAGGGCTTCTGTGATCTGCTCCAGTTCCGGCTCGACCTCGCCGGGGGTCGGGGGGCGGACGTGCCCAACGATGAGGCGTTTGCCTTGTGGGCTGAGGCCGGTTTTCCCGGCTTCGCCCTTTCCGACTAGTTGGTCCTGGTCACCTTGCTCAGGCCCCGCGGACGGTCGGGGTCGAGCCCTCGGGCCACAGTCAGCCGGTGGGCGAAGATCTGCGCCGCAACGATCGCCGGGATCGGCGTCAGCCATTCCTCGACCTCGTCGGGGATGGTCGAGATCATGTCTGCCCCGAGATCGGGATCGTCGCTGATCGCCAGCACCCGTGCCCCCAGGGCGACGGCCCGGTCGATGACGGCAACCAGATCGGCATGGGTGGGGCCGCGGATGCTCACCGCCAGCACCGGATAGCCAGGCTCGATGACCGCTATCGGCCCGTGGAGGAAGTCGGCAGTCGAGAACGGCTGAGCGACGACATAGGTCAGCTCCTGGAGCTTGAGCGCCCACTCGAAGGCGGTGGCGTGGTTGTACCCCCTGCCCAAGACCGCACAGTGCTCGATGTCGGCGAACGACGCAGCGGCGGCCTCGGCGGCTCCCTCACTCTCCAGGACTGCCGCCACCACACCGGGGATGCCGTCCAGTGACCCGGTCTGGCCGGCGATGGCATCGGAGATGAGGGCGATCACTGCGAGTTGCGCGGTGTAGGTCTTGGTGGCGGCAACCGCCTGCTCCTCGCCCGCCATCAGGTCGACGACCACGTCGGCATTCCTGGCCAGCGGCGAGTCGGGCTCGTTGGTGATGGCCACCGTCGGCCGGCTCTGGGCCCGCCCCTCCTCGAGGACGGCGACGATGTCAGGTGACTCCCCACTTTGGGAGATCCCGACCACCAGGGCATCGGTGAGCAGCGGGGGCTGGTCGTAGAGGGAGAAGAGCGAAGGGGTGGTCAGCCCCACCGAGAGCTGGTTCCGGGTGCCCCAGACGTATTGGGCATAGCGGGCCGCATTGTCCGAGGTGCCCCGGGCCGCGACCACCGCGTGGGTGCAACTCGACGCCAGCCCGGCTACCTCCCGGGCCGGCTCGATGTTGCCCGCGATGACCCGCTCCAGAACGGCCGGCTGCTCCCGGATCTCGTCGATCAGGCCCATCGGCTACCCCTGCTTCCCGTCCGATAGACGATCTCGCCATCGACCAGGGTCAGATACGACCCGTTGCGTCCGATCGAGCACGGTGAGATCGGCGCGGAGTCCGGTCTCGATGCGACCCCGATCCTCGAGCCCGAGCAACGTCGCCGGCGTGGACGTGGCGCATGGCACCGCCTCGGCAAATGGGATCTCGGCCCACTCCGACAGGTTGGCCACGGCATCCAGGACATCGAGAGGACGCTGCCGGCGAGCCGGCCTTCGACGGTCCTCGGCCCGTTCTCGTCCACGGTCGTCGTCTGCCCGCCGAGCAGGTAGCTCCCCGGTCCCAGGCCCATTGCCGCCATGGCGTCGGTCACCAGGATCAGGCGTTCCGGGCCCAGGACTCGCCATGCCAGCCGCACCACTGCGGGATGACTGTGGATCCCATCGGCGATCAGGCCGCAGGGTCGTTGTCGATTGCAGCGCAGCTCCGACGGTCCCCGGCTCGCGGGCCGGAATGGGGCCATCTGGTTGAAGAGATGGGTCACCGACCCCCAGTCCCCGATCAATGCCGAGCGTGCCGTTTCGTAGTCGGCTCCGGTGTGGCCGACCGATACCACCACTCCTGCTCGAGCCAGCACCGAGGCCGCTTCCGCCGCCCTTTCCAGCTCGGGGGCGATGGTCACCATCCGCACCACCCCGGAGTCGGCCCAGGATGCCGCCCTCTCCGGATCGGGCGGGAGCAGGAGACTCGGATCGTGGGCGCCGTTCCAGTCCGGGGAGATCCAGGGGCCTTCGATGTGGAGCCCGAGCACCTCCGCTCCCAGGTACCCCGGGGGAGGCCCGGCTCTCAGCACTTCGATCATGTGCTCGGCGACCTCGTAGGGGCTGGTCACGATGGTGGGAAGGAAGGAGGTGACCCCGGTCTCGGGGAGCCTGGCCCCCACCTCCCAGATCGATTCTGGATCGTCCGTGAAATCGTGACCCCAACCCCCGTTGACCTGGATATCGATCAACCCGGGATCACGGTCATCCCTGTCATTTCGATCGACGCAGCGCCCCGTCCACGACCGCCGAGGCCGAACCTCGCTCCCGGCCGCGACATCGGATTGCGACCACGCCATCGGCCGTGAGCACGGAGCCTCCACGCAGGGTCCTCATACCGCTAGCCCATGGCCCCGGGGGTAGAGCCCAGGGATCGATACCGGGAGGTGACCCGTGTCCCCGGTGCCGGAGAAGAGGAGGGACGCCAGCACTTCGAGTGATGGGGTAAGACCGGAATACGTGCAGATATGCGTGGCGGAGCCCGGATAGGCGGCGAGGTCGTAAGGGGCTCGCAGCGCCACGGTCACCACCGGGGTGCCGATCGAGAGCAGCCCGTTGACCAGTGCCGACTGCTCCAGCCCAGCGTTGACCGTGCCCACGACCACCAGATGATGGTTGGCAGATTCGGCCAGGATTCCCGAGATGTCCGCCGACCCGGGACGGTGGGGGTAGACGATCTCGGTCACCTGGGTGTGGCGTGCTCGTAGCGCCGTCGCCAAACCCGGGGGATAGAGATCGCTGGTGTCGGCGGGAGTGACCCGTGTCGGGATCGGCTCCAGGGACAGGATCCGGGCAACTGGGTCGAGCCGAATTGGGAGCAAACCATCGTCGTTCCTAACCACGGTCACCGACTTCTTCGCGAGTTTCGTAGCGAGACCACTCTCCCGTCCGACGAATCCCGGGTCCGGTTTCGACCTGCTCAGGCCGGCGCGGATACGGTCGATCCGCCTTCGAGAATTGGCGAAGACGTGATCCGGGATCAGGTCCCGGGCATAACCCCGCTCCACCGCGCTCCGGACTCGCTCCTGGAGATCGGGATCGGGCATGCACATCAGGAGATCGACACCGGCCCGCATCATGGCCACCACCTCGATGGCCTGGGTCGGGCCCTGATCGAGGGCTCCCATGTCCAGGGCGTCGGTGATCAATGGCCCTTCGAATCCCATCTTGCGTCGGATGAAATCGATGCCCGCCTTGGAGGCGAAGATCGGGATGTCCCGGCTCCCGGTGAGGGCGGGCACCACGTAGTGGCCGAGCATCACCATCCCTATACCGGCGTCAATCGCGGCGCGAAACGGCCTCAGCTCCATCGCCTCCAGCCGGTCCTTGTCGAAGTCGAGCACCGGCAGTTCGTAGTGGGGGTCGACCGAGATGTCCCCCTGCCCGGGGAAGTGCTTAACCGCGCTCAACACTCCGGCGGAAGTCATGCCTGCGACGACCGCAGCGGCGAGCCGGGCCACTGCCTCGGGGTCCTCGCCGAAGCTGCGCACCCCAGTGGAAGGGTTGTCAGGCCGGGGCGAGAGATCGGCCACCGGGGCGTAGTTGAGGTTGATCCCCACCGCCGCGGTCTCCCGGCCCATCATGTTGGCGACTGCATATGCCAGATCGAGATCGTCGGCAGCGCCCAGTGCCATGTTCCCGGCGAAGGGTGTGGAACCGGTGATCCCGATCAACTGCCCTCCCTCCTGATCGACCGCGATCAGCAGAGGGTGGGGCCCGGTGTTCAGCTCCTGGAGCGCCGTCGTGAGCTCGGCTGTCTGCCCGGGGGACTCCATGTTCCACTCCCGGAACAGGGTGACTCCAGCGGGTGGCGACTCCTGGAGCCGTGTCTTCAGCCATTCGGGCACCACGGTGCCTTCGAACGCCAGCATCAAATGGGGATCGGCGATGCTCAATGTCGCGGCGATTGAACTACATGACACTGGCCAAGGGCGAGAGCTGCACTAACTTGCCGCCCGGCATGACTCAAAACCCCGACCGGAAATGGTGGCAGGACGCGGTCTTCTATCAGATCTATCCGCTCAGCTTCGCCGACTCCAACGACGACGGTTTCGGCGACCTGGAAGGGATCATCTCCAAGCTCGACTACCTGTCCGAGACGCTGGGCGTGGACGCTATCTGGCTGTCGCCCTTCTTCAGGAGCCCGATGGCCGACTGGGGCTACGACGTGTCCGACCACACCGATGTCGACCCGATTTTCGGAGACCTGGCCACCGCAAAACGGCTCTTCGAGGAGATCCACAAACGGGACATGAAGGTGATCGTCGACTATCTGATGAATCACACCTCGCTCGAGCACGCATGGTTCACAGAGTCGAGGTCATCACGGGACGATCCCAAGCGGGACTGGTATGTGTGGCGCGACCCGAAGCCCGATGGTTCCGCGCCCAACAACTGGGTGAGCGTGTTCAGCGGGCCGGCCTGGACCCTCGATCCCGAAACCGGTCAGTACTACCGGCATACGTTCCTGGCTCACCAGCCGGACTTGAACTGGAGGAACCCTGAGGTCAGGGAGGCGATGTTCGACGTGGCACGGTTCTGGTTGGACCTGGGAGTCGACGGGTTCCGGGTGGATGCCGCCCATCAGATGATGAAGGACCCCAGGGAGCGGGACAACCCGCCGGCGCCCGGCGACCGCCCCCGTCCCTGGAAGGACATGGGGGAGTACGACTACTTCATCCATCTCTACGACTTCGGACATCCCGATGTCCATCAGGCGCACCGGGAATTCCAGGCGGTTCTCGACGAGTACCCAAATCAGCCGTTCGCCATCGGGGAGATCCACATCTTCGATCTCCCGGAGTGGGCCACGTACTACGGCGAGCACCTGGACCAGATCGTGCCGTTCAACTTCCACCTCATGGTCACGCCTTGGGAGGCGGAGACGGTTCGGGCCACTGTCGAGTCGGTGCTCTGGCATGTCCCCAATGGCGGATGGACCAACTGGCTCCTCGGAAACCATGACGAGATACGACTCGCCACCCGCGTGGGAAACCTCAACGCCCGCCTCGGCGCCATGCTGCTCCTCACCCTTCGTGGCACACCGTTTCTGTATTACGGGGATGAATTGGGCCTCCCCGAGACCCGAGTCGGCGCCGAGGACGGGCGCGACCCCTGGGGTGCCAACGTCCCCTACCTGAGTCGGGACGGCTGCCGGACCCCGATGCAGTGGGACGACACGGAAAATGCCGGTTTCTGCCTGAGCACCCCGTGGCTGCCCCTCGATCCCGACCAGAAAGGCCTGAACGTGGCCGCCGAGATCGATGATCCAGGCTCGATGCTCTCCCTATACCGGAGCCTCATTGGATACCGCAGGGCAAACCCTGCATTGAGAGAAGGCAAATACCTGACCAATCAGGTCTCGAACGAAGACGTGTTCGTGTACGAGCGCTTCACCGACGACCAGCGTTTCCTGGTTGCCCTGAACATGAGCGACCAACTTCAACTGATCGCCATCGAAGAGGGGACCGTCGTCCTCTCGACGAGTCAGGCAGACGGGCGCCAGGTCGGGCCCGAGGGACTGTTCCTCGGGAGGCGCGAAGGCGTGATTGTGGAAGTCTCGGCCACCGAGAGCTGATCAGACGGCTATCTTCGCTTTCACATTTCCCCCGGGAGGAGACGCCTTGGCTGAGATCAAGATGGACCGAGTCGGAAAGGTGTACCCCGACGGCACCCGTGCAGTCGGCGACCTGGACCTGACCATCGAGGATGGTGAGTTCCTGGTGCTGGTGGGCCCTTCGGGATGCGGCAAGACCACCGCGCTGCGGATGATCGCCGGCCTCGAGGAGATCAGCGAGGGGACGATCAGCATCGGGGACCGCGTGGTCAACGATGTGGCACCCAAAGACCGCGATATCGCCATGGTCTTCCAGAACTACGCCCTGTACCCGCACATGTCGGTGTTCGACAACATGGCGTTCGGCCTCAAGCTGCGGAAGTTCAAGAAGGAAGAGATCGAGCGCAGGGTCAAGGAGGCCGCCGACATCCTGGAGATCGGTGAATACCTCCAGCGCAAGCCAAAGGCGCTCTCCGGTGGCCAGCGACAGCGAGTCGCAATGGGCCGCGCCATCGTGCGTGAGCCTGCCGCCTTCCTCATGGACGAGCCGCTGTCCAACCTCGACGCCAAGCTCAGGGTGCAAATGCGCGCCGAGCTCGAGCGCCTGCACTCCAAGCTGGAGACCACCACGGTGTACGTGACTCACGACCAGACCGAGGCGATGACCCTCGGCGATCGCGTCGCGGTATTGCGCCCGGTTTCGGCGGCGCGCCCCTTCAACCTGCAACAGGTTGGCCCACCGACCGAGCTCTTCGACAAGCCCGACAACCTCTTCGTCGCCGGGTTCATCGGAAGCCCGGCCATGAACCTCACCTACGGTCATCTGGAGAAGGAGGGCGACTCGGTGTGGGCGGTCACTGCGGGAGGTTTCCGGATCAAGGTCGACCCACGTGCCCTGGCTTCTCATCCCGGCATCGAGAGCAAGATGAATCAGGAGCTGGTGGTCGGCGTGCGACCCAACTCCCTCGAGGCGGCGCAGGTCGCCGGTTCCGACCCGGACAGGACGATCAGGGCTCAGGTCGAGGTCACCGAAATGCTGGGCGCCGAGACCTTTGTCCACTTCACGGTCAATCGCCCGCCGGTGGTCACACCGGATATCGAGGAGCTTCTCGCCGACACCGGTCAGGATCCGACCACATTGGGCGACACCACCAACTTCATCGCGAGGGTCAGCCCTGACGCCAGGGTGGCTAAAGGCGACAGCATCGATCTCATCGTCGACAACGCCAAGCTCCACTTCTTCGATCCCAAGACCGGGCTCCGGGTTGGATCCGAGCTCCCGGTCCCGATCGAGGCGTAGTGGTCTCCGGCGTGAGCCGGGTTTTCGAGTGCGAATGCGGGACGGAGGTCAGCGGGAGCGACATCGACGATCTCGCTCCGCTGGTACTGAAACATTTCGACCAGGTGCATGCCGACCTGGGCCTCACCCTTCCTGCAGTCCGCAACTACCTGGAGGCCGAGGACCGGCTAACAGGTCCCTCGGAGCCCCTGGACAGCCTGGGGGAAGTCGAGATCCAGCCGGTCGCTCCCGGGATCGTGGAGGACATCCTCGCCTTCTTCGATCACGATGCGATGGTGGGCCGCCCGGAGTGGGCGGGGTGCTATTGCATGTACTTCCCGCTCGGAGGCCGGTCCAACCCGGATTGGGGTGATCGGACCTGGCAGGAGAACCGTGCAGCCCAACAGGCGAGGATCGAGACCGGGGAGACGACCGGGGTCGTTGCGTATGTCGACGGGAAGCTCGCCGGCTGGTGCCATGCCGGCGCCCGGGCCGGCTTTCCCGGCCTGGCTACCGGTGACGACAGCGGTGTGGGATCGATCGTCTGCTTCGCCATCGCGCCGCCATATCGCGGGCTGGGATTGGCGTCCCTCCTGCTCGACGCCGTAGTCGACCACCTCGAGGAGCAGGGCCTCGACCGGATCGAGGCCTACCCGGTGATGAACGCAGCCCACGGCGATCGCGCCTTCCCCGGGCCGGTCGAGCTGTATCTCGGACATGGGTTCGAACTGGTGTCCGAAGACCCGCCCCTGGTGGTGGCTCGGAGATGAGTGACCGGCTCGACAGCTGGATGGACGGCTACATCGAGGCCTGGACCAGCAACGACCCGGCTCTCATCGCTGCCTTGTTCACCCCGGATGCGGTGTACGACCCACAGACTGCCGTGGGGGAGCTACACGGCGTCGGGGAGATCGTCGACTTCTGGGTGGGGATGGAGGATCGGGAGGACAACTGGGACTTCTCGTGGATTCCCCTGGTCGAGACCGATGAGCTCGCGGTGGTCACCGGAGCCACCGCCTACTACGACCCGGCGGCCAGCTATCGCAACCTCTTCGTCATCCGGTTTGCCCCTGACGGGCGCTGCCACGACTTCACGGAGTGGTACATAGAAGAGGAGAGCTGATGCCGACCGCCTTCGTCCTCGGTGGCGGAGGGCGCTGGGGTGCTGTCGAGGTCGGCATGATCAAGGCCCTCGAAGAGGCGGCGATCCGCCCCCAGGTCGTCCTCGGAACTTCGATCGGCGCCTTCAACGGCTCTGTGATCGCAGACCGGCCCGGCCCGGAGGGGGTCCAGCGCCTGGCCGATCTCTGGTTCGAGATATCGCGCTCCGACCTGTTCTCGGGAGGAGGGTGGGAGCGGGTGAAGAACACCGCGAAAATGAGGGCGGGCCTGCACGAGACGAAGCGGCTGAGGGTGCTTCTCGAGCACGTCCACTCGCCGACCCGGCGCATCGAGGACCTGCAGACCCCGTTCCAATGTGTCGCCGCCTCGATCGAGCGAGCCGCCGAGCACTGGTTTACCCAGGGGCCCCTGATCGACGCCATCCTGGCGTCGGCCGCGGTGCCCGCCCTGTTCCCGCCAGTGGAAATCGACGGGGAGCATTTCTATGACGGGGGCCTGGTCAACTCGGTCCCCGTGGCCCGTGCCCTCGAGCTGGGCGCTACCGAGGTGTACGTGCTCCAAGTGGGACGGCTGGAGGCCCCGCTCCGGCCCCCGAAGCGGCTCTACGAGGCGGCCCTCATCGCCTTCGAGATCGCCCGCCGCCATCGTTATACGACGACCGTGGAGAACCTCCCCGAGGGGGTCGAGCTCCATCTGCTCCCGTCGGGAAACCCGGTGGCATTCGATGACAGCCGGCAGCGAAAGTGGCGCGACGTGTCGGCGACCGACGAACTCATCCAGGGGGCGTATGAGGCGTCGGCGCGATACCTTGCCGAGCGCCGGTCGTGAGCCTCCCGCCTCGGTGGCTGCGTCGCATCCTCATCGACCCAGCGATCACACTCCTGGTGGTGTTGGCCGCGGCTTCTCTCCCGCTGTGGGCCATCGCTGCGGCATTCATCTCCCGGTATGTCCCCGGGAAATGGCGGATCCTCCGTCTCGCCTGGTTCCTCTTCCTCTACCTGGGAGTGGAGGCGTTGGCCTTGATCATGATGTTCGGCCTCTGGGTGGGCTCCGGATTCGGGTGGAAGATCCGCTCCCCGGCCTTCGAGACCGCCCATTACTGGCTCCTGGGGTGGATGCTGCGCCTGATCATCGGATCGGCCAAGCGCACCTTCAAGCTGGAGATCGCATTCGAAGCTCCGCAGCCGAGCACAGCAGGCGACCCTGATCGGAGGCCGAGCTCTGGTGATGAGTCGGCATGCCGGGCCCGGGGACTCGATGCTGCTCGTGGATGCCCTTTGCAACGGCTATCGAGCGACAGCCCCGAATCGTGCTCAAGGACTTCCTGCAGTGGGACCCGGCGGTGGACGTCATCCTCAATCGGCTCCCTGCGTCTTTCGTGCCTACCGGCAAGAGTGCCGATCGTGACCCGGTGGTGGAGGCGATTGCGGTGCTGGCGCGGACCCTGGACCGAGACGACGCCTTCGTGATATTCCCCGAAGGGGCCAACTACACGGTACGGAGGAGAGAGCGGGCCATCCAGAAGCTGATCGAGATCGGCCGTCCCGACCTCGCGGAGCGGGCCCGTGACTTGAAGATGACCCTCCCTCCGAAGCCGAAGGGCGTGATGACCGCCCTGGCTGCCGCACCCTCCAACTCGGATGTCTACTTCGTGGGCCATGCCGGCCTGGAGTCGTTCATCACCGCCGCCGACATCTGGCGGGCGATGCCCATGGACACCACGGTGGCGGTCCGGATCTGGCATTACCCCGCGGAGTCGATCCCCGCCGTCGCCGAGCAGGAGACCTGGCTCTACGACGTCTGGGCCGAGATCGATGGCTGGATCGAGGCCAAGTTGGAGAAAACGGGCTAGCGGCCCCCTCGGCTCTTCGGTCTCCCCCGATGTCGCTTCGCTAGTGGGGGAAACTAGGGGGCGGTCTTGGGCTCCATGAACGGCATCATGGTCCGCAACTCCTTGCCCACTTCCTCGATCTGGTGGGCCCGGTTCAGCGCCCGCTGCTCGTGGAGGAAAGGCGCCCCCTCCCGGGCCTGGGCCATCCACTCGTGGGCGAAGGCACCGGACTGGATCTCGGCCAGGGTTTCCTTCATCGCCCGCCGGGTCTCGTCGGTGATGATCCGCTTTCCCCTGGTGTAATCGCCGTACTCGGCGGTGTCTGACACCGAATACCTCATCCAGGAGAGCCCTCCCTCGTAGAGGAGGTCGACGATCAGTTTCAACTCGTGGAGCGTCTCGAAGTAGGCCGACTCGGGTTGATACCCGGCTTCGACCAGCGTCTCAAACGACGCCTTGATCAACTCGGACACCCCGCCGCAGAGGATCACCTGCTCGCCGAAGAGGTCGGTCTCGGTCTCCTCCTTGAAGGTTGTCTCCAGGATCCCGGCACGTCCCCCGCCAATTGCCGACCCATAGGAGAGAGCCAGTTCCCGGGCGTTGCCAGAAGGGTCCTGATGGACTGCGATCAGACAGGGCACGCCTGATCCCTGCTCATAGGTTCGACGGACCAGGTGCCCCGGGCCTTTGGGGGCGATCATGGAGACGTCGACCCCATCCGGGGCCACGATCTCCCCGAAGTGGATGTTGAAGCCATGGGCGAACATGAGGGTGTCGCCAGGGTTCAGGTTGGGAGCGATCGACTCCTTGTAGATGTCCGCCGCCACCTGGTCGGGGACCAGCATCATGACCACGTCCGCCCACGCCGCAGCCTCGGCCGGGTCCATCACTTCGAGGCCGGCGGCGACACATTCGGAGATTCGTTCCGAGCCGGGGCGGAGCCCGACGACCACTTCGACCCCGGATTCCTTCAGGTTCAGGGCGTGGGCGTGGCCCTGGCTCCCGTAGCCGATCACCGCGACCTTCTTCGATCGGATCAGCTCGGGATTCGCGTCGGAGTCGTAGTAGATCGTTGCCATGGGGGAATTGTGGTCGCTTCAGAGCCGCCGCCAAACCCGACCCCTTAGGATTTCGATCCAATGGCCAACAAGATCAGATCCCAGGAAGTGTCCGAGGGCGTCACCAGGTCGGGTGCCCGGGCAATGTTGCGCGCCGTCGGCCTCACCGACGAGGACTTCGCCAAGCCCCAGGTCGGTGTGGTCTCCGCGGGGAACGAAGTGACTCCGTGCAACCTCACCGGTCCCGAGCTCTCCCGCCATGCCAAGAAAGGGGTGGCGGACGGAGGCGGGGTTGGGCTGATGTTCACCACCATCGCCATCTCTGACGGGATCTCCATGGGTCACGAGGGGATGCGGGCTTCGCTCGTCTCCCGTGAGGTCATCGCCGACTCGGTGGAGCTGGTCATGCACGCCGAACGCTTCGACGCACTGGTCGCCATCGCCGGGTGTGACAAGTCGCTGCCGGGGATGATGATGGCGGCGGCCCGGCTCGATCTGCCAGCGGTATTCCTCTACGGAGGATCGAGCCTTCCCGGGCGCTACCAGGGACGGGACATCTCGATCATCGACGTCTTCGAGGGGATCGGCGCCGAGTTCGAGGGCCGGATCACCGTCGAAGACCTGATGGAGATCGAGCGTGCGGCCTGCCCCGGTGCCGGCTCGTGTGCCGGGATGTTCACCGCCAACACCATGGCCTCCGTGGGGGAGGCGCTCGGCCTCTCGTTGCCTGGATCGGCCTCTGTGCCTGCGGTCGATGCCCGGCTCCACGATTTCGCGCTGCGGTCGGGGGAAGCGGTGATGCGTCTCCTGGAGTCCGACATCCGCCCTCGCCAGATCCTGACCCGGCCCGCGTTCGAGAACGCGATCACCACGGTGATGGCCCTCGGCGGATCGACAAACGCGGTTCTCCACCTGCTGGCCATCGCCCGGGAGGCCGGTGTCCCTCTGGAGCTCGACGACTTCGACGCAATCTCCCGCCGGACCCCGCACCTGGGAGACCTCAAACCGTTCGGGCGCTATCACATGGTCGACCTCGACCGAATCGGCGGGGTGCCGGTCGTGCTCAAGGCCCTGCTCGACGAAGGACTGCTCGAGGGCGATGTGCTCACAGTGACCGGGTCGACGATGGGGGAGAACCTGGCGGATGTCAGCTTCTCCGACGGGCAGGACGTGATCGCCCCTCCGGCAAGCCCACTGGCGGTGGAAGGGGGTATCGCAGTGCTCCGGGGGAACCTGGCGCCCGACGGGGCGGTTGTGAAGGTGGCCGGGATCGATCTCGACGTCTTCGAGGGGCCGGCCCGTGTTTTCGAAGGCGAGGCGGGCGCACTCGAGGCACTGGAGAACCACCAGATCCACCACGGTGACGTGGTTGTGATTCGCACCGAAGGCCCCAAGGGCGGCCCCGGCATGAAGGAGATGCTTCAGATCACAGCGGCGATCAAGGGCGCCGGGCTGGGCAAGGACGTGCTCCTGATCACGGACGGCAGGTTCTCGGGAGGGACCACTGGCCTCTGCATCGGCCACATCGCACCGGAGTCCGAGGTCGGGGGCCCGATCGGCCTGGTTGCCGAAGGGGACCGGGTCAGGGTGGATGTGCCCGGTCGGCGGCTCGATGTCCTGGTCGATGATGATGAACTGGACCGTCGTGCCGCGGCGTGGGAGCCCCACCCGCCCCGCTACGAGACCGGGGCACTCGCCAAATACGCCAAGTTGGTGGGCTCGGCATCGGTGGGTGCGGTCACCGGCTGAGGCGGACAACCCGGCCCCAGCCCGGGTAGCGTCTCCGGTGGTGACGCAGCCCGAATCCGAGACCGAGGTCGAGATCGAGTCGACACCGCCCGAGGCGGTGATCGAGATCGAAGTCGAGCCCACATCGTCCGAAGCGGTGATCGAGGTCGAAGTCGAGCCCATACCGCCCGACCTGATGGTCGAGGCCCTGGATGATTCCTTCCCGGACGAGCCGCCCCCGATCGAGCCGTTCCCGGATGAGAACGGTGATCGTCACGGGCTGTTCACCCGGATGGCCCGGGGTGCGAGTGAGCGAGTGCTGGATGTGGTTCAGCCCGACATGGTGCTCGACCACATCGATGTCAACGCCCTCCTGGATCGAATAGATATCAATGCACTTCTGGAGAGGGTGGACATCAACATGGTGCTCGACAGGGTGGACATCGATGCCGTCCTTTCACGGGCCGATATCGACGCCATCATGGCGAGAGTCGACATTCGAGCCATCGTCGACCGGGCCGGGATACCCGAGATCGTCGCCGAGAGCACCGGGCACCTCGGCACCTCGGCCTTGGACCTGTTTCGCAAGCCGCTCGTGGGCATCGACGAAATCACCTATCGCGGTTTGAACCGGATCATCGGACGCGACGCCTCCGAGTTCCCCGACGGTCCGGGGCAATTGACGGCATGGGTGGATGAGCAGATCGAGGCCAGGGCAGAGGTAGTGGGGCGTGAGCTCGCCGAGGGACCAGGAGCGGTCAAAACCGGGCGCTATGGGGGACCGATCACCCGTCTTCTTTCGTTCATGCTCGACACAGTGGTCGTAACCACCGGGTTCACGGTGATGGTCAGCGTGGTCAACTTCCTGGTCGATCTCTTATCGGACGGGAGGCTGTCGATTCCCGACACCGGTCTCGGGTACGGATTGGGCCTCACGGTGTTCGCCGTCCTCTACCTGTGGCTCTCATTGGCGATATTCGGCAAGACACTGGGAATGACGGTTCTCGGGCTCAGGGTGGTCGCGTACGACGGCTCGGTGCTCAGCGGAAGTCGGGCCTTCGTCCGGACAATCACCTTCCCTTTGAGCTTCATCCTCCTCGGGCTCGGACTGTTCGGGATCGTGTTCGGGCGGGAGCGCCGGGCCTGGCACGACCACTTCGCGGGTTCGGCCGTCGTCTACGACTGGGGAAACCGGTCAGCCCAGATGCCCACTCCGCTCGCCGACTTCCTGGAGCGCCGGGCCACGCTCTGACGGCGAAACGGTCACCAGCGTCGACCCTGATGTCTGCCTTGGTTTCTTGGTCAAATGACGGCGATCCAGCTGAATACCCTGGGGGGCGGTTCAATACAACCGCGCGCGCCGGCCAGAGCGCAGGCGCGGAAAGAGGGTATAGGTGGCAAAGGTTCTGTGTGTCCTTTACGACGACCCGGTCGACGGGTATCCGAGGTCGGTACGCCGGACGGGATCCTCACGATCACGTCACGGCGGTCCTGGCCCCGATACGGTCGTGATCCTCGTCGACCACGGTGTGAATGCCTTCGCTGCGTAGGTCATCAGGCGCAGTTTCCGGCGAGCTTGGGCTGCGGCGGTTTCAGCGAGGACGAACGAGCCACACGTTGTGGTGGCGAAACCCGTCGTGAAAGGTGGGCCTGCGATCTGGAACTCCTGCTTGGTCTCGTCGATCCTGCGATCGCTCATATCCCGGGCGTTCTTGGCGTGCCTACCTGACGGCCGTGAGAGATGCGAAGGCGCCAGTCGCTGAATCCGGTCCCGATCACGAGCTGGGGATAGGTCGGACCACCGCGATCTCGGCCCGCGGCGCTCAAGCGTGGGGTCACCGTCGCCGAGGCACCTATTCGAACATCATCAGTGTGGTCGCGAGGCTCCTGTCGTGGGAGACAGGATGATCGTGTCCTTGCCCCGGCCCCTACGTGGCCCGTCTTGTGGGTCGTGGACAGATGGACGATCAGGTCGACTGCCCGATGCCAGGTGGCATATGACGTCGGGATTGAAGTCGAACAGTTCCGCCGAGGCAAAGGCCGGATCGGTTCCGCTGTGCTGCGAGCTGAAGCCATTTCGAGGCCGGACTGCGTCGGCACTCGATCCCGAACTCGGCTTCGAGGAGGTCGAACACTGCGTCCTTGAGCTTCGGTGACACGCCGATCGAGCCGATTCCTTGCACGTTGGAGTGTCCGCGGAGCGGGAGCAACCCCTCGTGCGGCTCTCCTACCATCCGCGAGTCATGGCGAGGTTGGCGATCGCCTGACTTCTGCACGCCGTGCTCGTGATGGGTGATCCCCATCGCCCAGCAGAAGACAGCGTTTCCGGCGTGTGAATAGATGTCGGCGACCCGATCGATCATCTCTTGGCGACGCCGGACCGCTCTTCGATCACGTCCATGACAGGCCGCAATCGACTGGCGAAAGGAATCGCCACTCCTCGGCTCGCTCGTCGACGAACTCCTGGTTGACCGCCCGAGCTCGACGATCCGCTTGGCGACTCCGGAGAGGAATGCGATGTCGCCGCCGATGTGCGGCTGGACGTATTCGTCGGCGATCTTGCTCCCGAAGAGCAGGCTCCTCACGTCGATGGACCTTGAAGCGGACCAGGCCGGTCTCCACGCACGGGTTGACCACGATCACCTTCCCGCCCCGCCGGTTGAAATGGGCCAGGGTCGTCATCATCCGGGGGTGGTTGGAGGCCGGGTTGGCGCCGATGATGAACACCACGTCGTCCTTGTCCAGGTCGTCGCAGTCGTCGACTCGTGGCGGTGCCCGATCCGGTATGCTGCCAGGGCGACACCGATGCCTGGTGGCAGTAGTAGGAGCAGTTGTTGACGTTGTTGGTGCCGTAGATCCGGGCCAGTGGGAGGAGAAACCCGGCCTCGTTCGATCGATCGGCCGCTGGCGTAGAAGAACGACTCGCCGGGCTCGGTGGCGTGCAGCTGCCGGGCGATGCGCACCAGGGCCTCGTCCCAGGAGATGGCCGGTAGCGACGATCGAGCGGGCCCGAGTAGAGAGGTTCGGTCAGCCGCCCGAAGCCTCCAGCTCGCGCGGCGAGAGCCTTCGAGCTGATCGTTGTCGATGTGCTGAAGAAGCTGGTTTGATCGCCCCCTGCATGTCGGCCGACATCGCCTGGATCGACTTCTTGCAAACTTCGGGGAAGTGGCCCTTCTCGTTGACCATGCCCCCGAGCTGCCCACCCATGCCCAGAGCGCAGGTCTTACAGGCGTTCTTCGAGCGCAGGGCACGGTAGAGGCTGCGATACCCGCCGGTCTCCCTCGCCTTGCGCAGAGCGTAGAAAATCGCCGGGAACCCACCGCCCGCTGAGACCTGCCTCATCACCGGGAGTAGGACGAGCCGCCCGGGACCCCCTCCGGCTTCACGGCCCGGCCAACGGATTCGCTCGGGAGGGAGCTTCAGGCCCGGATCGCCGGGAGCGTGATCTTCCGGCCGTCCCCGCTGCGACAAGTTCGGGGAGCTCGCGGCCCAGCACCTGGCTCGCGAGCAAGGCCCCGTAGGCAGGAGCAGTCATGATCCCGGTGCCCCCCTGTCCGACCAGCCAGAAGAAGCCGGGGGCGGTGGGTTCCTCGCCGATGACCATCTCCCGGTCGGGGGCGAAGGTGCGAAGGCCAACCCACTGCGAGCTCACGCTGCGGATGGCGAGTGTGGTGGCAGTGTTGATCCGATCGATGGCGAGGGCGACGTCCTCGGACCGGGGCCGGGGGTCCCCGGGTTGGTCGGGGATCTCCTCGGCGAGTGAGCAGAGGATCTGGGTGCCGTCTGCCTTGAAATAGAAGCGGTCTTCGATGTCGTCCACCAGCGGCCAACGGGACGAACGACTCGTCGCCAGGGACCATGAACGCGGTGCGACGCATGGGAGTCAGCCCGACGGGATCGATCCCGGCCAGCGCCGCGACCCGATCTCCCCAGGCACCGGCGGCGTTGATCACCGCATCGCAGTCCAGGGTGTCGCTGTCGGTGGATACCCGCCAGCCCCCGGCGGTTGCCTCCAACCTGGTGACCGGGCTCCTGGTGAGAATCGTCGCCCCGTCACGACGGGCGAGGCGAACGAATGCCTGGTGGAGCGCAGCGACATCGAGGTCTCCCGCCCCCGGCTCGTAGAGGCCACCGGCAAGCCGATCAGGGTTGAGCATCGGGACCAAGTCCAGGGCCCGGGCCACATCGAGGACCTCGACTTCCGCTCCCATTTCTCGTCCCTGTTCAGAGAGCTGGTGCAGGAGTGGCATCTGTTCGGGATTGGCGATCCACAATGCGCCCCGCCGGGTGAGCAATGGGCCGTCGGCAGCTCCTTCCGGCGGGCTCTCCAGGAAATGCTGGCTGGCCCGGGCCAACGGCCTCGAAGCCTGACCCCCGTAGCTGGCGGTGAACATGGCTGCCGAGCGGCCCGTGGTGTGAAAGGCGAGAACCTGCTCCATTTCCAGCAGAGTCACCGAGCCGTAGGGAGCGAGGTTGGCGGCGGCCGCGACTCCGGCGATTCCCCCGCCGATTACCACGAAATCGGGCATGTCGGCCAGCCTACGGACGGGAGTCTCCCCACTCTGGGACAATCAGGTGGTGGCCATCGATCCGATGCCGAGCCGGTTCGACTTTCCCGACCCCCGCCATGCCGATGGTGATGTGGTGGCGGTGGGCGGAGATCTCTCACCGGGAACGCTGCTCACCGCCTACAGGTCGGGGATGTTCCCGATGAACCTCCCCGACGGCCATCTCGGTTGGTGGTCGCCGGTCGATCGGGCCGTCCTTCCCCTCAAGGGGCTCCACATCAGTCGGTCGTTGCGCCAGTCCACCCGCCGCTATCGGGTTTCGGTCGATGCCGACTTCGAAGGCGTGATCGCCGAGTGTGCCGACCCCGGGAGGAGAGGCGACGGTTGGATCACCGATGAGTTCGTCGACGCGTACATCGAGCTCCATCGCCTGGGCTGGGCACATTCGGTGGAAGTGTGGGACGACGAGGGCGAGCTCGCAGGAGGGCTGTATGGAGTCGCGATCGGCGGCCTGTTCGCAGGCGAGTCGATGTTCCATGATGCGCGGGATGCGTCCAAGGTCGCCCTGGTCCACCTGGTGGTGATCATGAGTCAGGGCGAAGGCAGGCTCCTCGACGTGCAGTGGCAGACCCCGCATCTCGAGTCGCTCGGGGCCCGGGTGATCGGCCGCCAGGCCTACCTGGACCTCCTCGCCGAGGCGGTGAGTGGGCCCGACCCCTTCACTTCTGCCTACCGGGCAGACAGCCTGTAGAGTCGCCGCACTTCCCCGGGAGGAGTGTCTTGCGGCCCGTGATAGCGGGAGTCGATCTCACAGCCATGGGCCGGCGTGTAGCCGACCGGGCCCGGATAATGGCCGAAGCCGCGGGGAGCGAGCTCCATTTGGTGCACGTCCTCGAGCCTTTGGGTGAGGCGCTGATCGAACCGGGGCTCGCCAAGCTGATGCGCGAGCACCAGACGACGGAGGCGGGCCGTCTCGCCCAGTGGATCCGGGATCGGAGTGATGTCCCGGTCCATCTCGAGGTGGTCAAGGGATCGCCGTCGTGGGAGCTGGCGGCCCGGGGCAAGAACGCCGAGGTGGTGGTGGTGGGCTCCTCATCGATCGACGCCTTCGCTGTGGGCCCCGTTGCGAGGAGAGTGGCTCGCAAGGCGACCACCGATACCCTGGTCGTCCGCCGTCAGCCTCGTGTCCCTTATCGGCGGATCATCGCCGCCGTGGACTTCTCGGAGCAGTCACGCCTCGCCGTGAATCGGGCATTGGAGATCTTCCCCGGCGCCGACGTCACCGCCCTCTTCTCCTTGCCCACCCGGTTCGACCCGATGCTCTCGGCCGCAGGGCTCTTTCGCGAGGAGCTGGAGGCGTCCCGTTCCCAACGCCTGGCGATGGCGGAGGAGCGAATGGAGCAGTTCACCTCGGTCTGGAACAGCGATGTAGGGACACTGGTCGTAGACGGACCGCCAACCGAGACGATCGACGAGATCGTTCGGCGGCGTGGAGCCGACCTGGTGGTGGTGGCGAGCAGAGGAGGCTCGGCGACCCGAATGGTGCTTCTCGGCACCATCGCCGAGGGTCTGGTCTCCGAAGCCCCATGTGACGTGCTGGTGGCCCGGGCGAAGAACGCATTCCGCCGCCCTTGACGCGGAAGAGGGCGGCCGGTGGCCGCCCTCTTCCGCCTCCGCCCGCCTCCATCAACCGGCGTTGGCCAGCGCTTGTCTCAGAGCTCTTGTTGTGAACACCTTGGCCAGATGACTCTTGTACTCGACATTGCCATATAGGTCCTCGAGCACGGTGACCCCTTCGAGGGCATGTTCCGCCGCAGCCTTGATCGCGTCCTCAGACCCGTCGGTGCCGATCAGAGCGGGTCCGACGCCTTCTACGAGCATCGCCCTGGTGCCGACCCCGGTGAGGGCAACCCGGGCGTCTTCGACGGTGCCATTGGACTTCTTGACCCATGCGGCAGCGCCGGCAACCGCATAGTCGGAGTGGCCTCCCCGACGCCCCAGCTTGTCGTAGGCGGACCCTTCGCCGGGACCCGCCTTCGGGATCTTGATCGAAACCAGGATCTCGTCCGACCTGAGATCAGAGGTGAGGGCGTCCACGCAGAAGCTCTCCGAGCCGATCTCTCTCGTCCCGGACGCCGACTGGGCCACCATCGTCCCCCGGCAGGCGATGACCGCCGCCGGTTGGTCGGCGGCGACATCGGCATGGGCCAATGAGCCGCAGGTCGTGCCCCGATTCCGCACTTGGACGTCGCCGGTCAGTGAGGCTGCCGTGGCCAGTGCTGCTGCGTTGGCCGCGATCAGCGGGTCGGATGCGGTGGTGGCATGGCGGACCAGGGCGCCGATCGAGATGTGATCGCCGCCGTCCTCGACCGAGTCGAGGCCGGTGATCCGCCCGATGTCGACTACGACTTCCGGGGAGAACAGCCGCATTTTCATCAGAGGGAGCAGGCTCATGCCGCCGGCCATCACCTTGGAGTCTTCACCCAGGGCGGAGAACGCCTCCTCCAGGCTGGCAGGGGCCACGTACTCGAAGCTCCTTGGATACATGTCAAGCCCTCGCTTCCTGCATCGCCTGCCACACCCGCTTCGGTCGAACCGGCATTTCGACGTGTTTGACCCCGAGTGGGCTCAGGGCGTCGACCACCGCGTTGACGATGGTGTGCGCCGAGCCGATGGTCCCCGCCTCCCCGATTCCCTTCACTCCCATCGGGTTGATCGGCGACGGCGTCACCGTGCGATGGAGGTCGAAGAACGGCAGATCGGCCGCCGTGGGCAACGGGTAGTCGAGGAGGGATCCGGTGAGCATGTTCCCGTCTTCGTCGTAGATCGCCTCCTCGAACATCGCCTGACCTATGCCCTGGGCGATGCCCCCATGGACCTGGCCATTCACGATCATCGGGTTGATCACGTTGCCACAGTCGTCGACGGCGTGGTACTCGAGAAGGTCCACGTCACCGGTGTCGGGGTCGATCTCGACCATTGCCAGATGGGTCCCGAAGGGCCAGGTGGCGTTCCCCGGGCTGAACGTGGTGTGAGCCTCGAGCCCGCCGTCGAGGTCCTCAGGGGCGGTATGGGCTTGATAGGCGGTCTTGGCGATGGCGGCCCACTCGACGGTCTTGTCAGGGGAACCGGCGACATGGGCGCCGCCATCGGCGAACACGATGTCATCGGCCGACGCCTCCAAGAGGTGGGCGGCGATCTTGGCGGCCTTCTCCTTGACTTTCTTGGTTGCCTCGAAGGTGGCCGCGCCGTCAACCGAGATCGACCGGCTCCCGAAGGTGCCGATCCCCATCGGGTGCTCCCTGGTGTCCCCGTGGAGAACCCTGATGTCTTCGATCGGGATGCCGAGCCCGTCGCCGACGATCTGCGCCCAGGTCGTTTGGTGGCCCTGGCCGGTGGGGCCGGTGCCGATGACAACCGTCACGGTCGCATCCGGGTTCACTCGGACCAGACCAGAGCCGTTGAACGATGCGGGAAGCCCGTAGTTGGTCCAGGAGAACCCGATCTCGGCGAGCACCGCCGGACCGAAGCCGCAGACCTCGACATAAGAGCCGACCCCGACTCCGACCAGTCGGCCCTCGGCGCGGGCCTCCTCCTGACGCCGGCGCAACCCTGCGTAGTCGCTGACCTCGATCAGCTTGTCGACGGCGGCCTCGTAGTTGCCGGAATCCAGTGAGAACCCACAACCCATCTGGGCCGGGAACTCGTCGGGTTGCCAGAAGTTCTTCTTCCGCACCTCGAGAGGATCCATGCCGATCTCCCGGGCGTATGCGTCGATCACCCGCTCCAGGTAGTAGATGGCCTCGGGGCGCCCCGCGCCGCGATAGGCGTCCGTGGTCATCGTGTTGGTCACGGCGCAGGCCACCGTCCACGAGACGGGCATCTTGTACTGCCCGGATGCGATCCACAGACCGAGCAGGGGGATGGCGACGGTGAAGTTCTGGGTGTATGCCCCCATGTCGGCGATGGCATCGAGCTTGTAACCGAGGAACTCGCCATCCTTGGTTCCGACCAGGGTGGCGGTCCCGACCCAACCCCGACCGTGGATCGTGGATCCCGCAGCCTCACGCCGGGTCTCGGTCCACTTGACGGGCCGTCCCAGCACCTTGCTGGCATAGGCAGTCAGGATCTCGTCGTTGTAGACGTTGAGCTTGGAGCCGAATCCGCCGCCCACTTCAGGCGCGATCACTCGCACCTCGGTCGACTTCATCCCGAAGGTCTTTGCGATCGCGCCCCCGAGTGCGTGAGGGACCTGGGACGAGCTGTGCACCGTGAAGCAGTTGTATCCCGGATTGAAGTCGGCCAGCACCGACCTGGGCTCGATCGCCACCGGGATCAGCCGTTGGTTGGTCATCTCCAGGGAGACCACGACGGCATCGTCCCGCTCCATGGCGGCGTCTACTTGTGGCGTCTGGTCTTCGAGGCCGAGGGCAGCCCAGTACCCGTGGTACGTCCAGGTGTGGATGACGTTGGATTCGAGCTCGGCATGGACCTTGACCTCGTCTGAGGCCGCCTTCTTGAGATCGATGACCGCGGGGAGGACGTCGTAGTCGACATCGATGGCCTCCACGGCGTCCTGAGCCTGGTAGCGGTCCTCGGCCACCACCATCGCCACCGCCTCACCGACGTGGTTGACCTCGCCGGCGGCCAGCAACGGGCGCAGCTTGCCGATCGGGACCTGGGCGAGCAATGGGCCGAGGTGTGCCACGTCGTCGTGGGTAAATACGGCGACGACGCCTTTCATCTCTTTGGCGGCGGAAGTGTCCAGCTTGGTGATCTTCGCCCTTGCCACCGGGGAGCGGAGGAAGGCGACATTGAGCATGTCCGTGGGTGCCATGTCGTCCACGAATTCCCCATAGCCCTGGATCAGCGCCGGGTCCTCGCGACGACGCACGGCGCCGCCCATGACGCTGGTTGTTGCCATCAGGTCACCTCCAACCAATCGGGCGCCGGCGGTTCTTCACCACGGATCCTCGCTCCGGCGTACTCGACGGCTCGGACGATGTTGTGATAGCCGGTGCAGCGGCAGAGGTTTCCTTCGATCCCATGCCGGATCTCATCCTCGGTCGGATTGTTGTTCTCTTCGAGCAGAGAGGCCGCCGCCATGATCATCCCCGGAGTGCAGAAACCACATTGCAGGCCGTGACGCTCCCAAAAACCCTCCTGAACCGGATGAAGCTCGCCGTTGCTGGCGAGCCCCTCGATGGTGGTGACGTTCGATCCGTCGGCCTGGACGGCGAGCATGGTGCAGGATTTCACCGGCTTGCCGTCGAGGTGGACGGTGCAGGCGCCGCAGTATCCGGTCTCGCAACCGACATGGGTGCCGGTCAGGTGGAGGTTCTCCCGGATCATGTGCACCAGGAGGGTCCTGGGCTCGACGTCCGCCGACACCGCCCGTCCGTTGACGGTGAGGTTTACGTTCACGAGGACCCCTTTCGGCTGTGACGAGGCGCGTGAACCTATCAAACCGGGACGCGGCGTGACGCCTGGATGTGGGCCTCGGCGTGCGTTGTATGAGTGCGATTCAGAGGGAGCTACCGAGGGCGAGGATGTTTCCCTCGGAGTCCTTGAACCACGAGGTCTTCTCGCCGTCGGGGGAGTGCAGGATCCCGTCGACGGTCCTGAAGTCGTCGCCGAGGTCGTAGTCCTCGAAGACGACCCCGCGGGTGAGAAGCTCGGCCCGGACGGCATCGAAATCGTCGACCACCAGGCGGACAGCCGTGGCCTTGTTGGTCCCGGCGTTCTCCGATGGGTAGACGCCGAATTGGGCGGTGCCCGTGTCGTAGAAGAGCTCATCGCCCGGCTCCACCGGCTCCAGGCCGAGCTTCTCCGAGTACCAGGCCTGTGCTCGTGCCAGATCGGACGCCGGGAGTTGGGGGTACATCCGGAACTGCATCACCCCACGTAAGCACCGACCCGTTCGAAGCGATGAGAAATTTCAGGCGAGCCGGACCCGGGTCTTCCCCGGTTGTGGCGTCTGCGCTTCGGGTAACGCCTCGAATCATGGAAGAGGACCGTCGACCACGGAGCGCTATACGGGCGCTAGGCGCGCTCTTTGCCGCCGCAGCCAAGGACTGGCTCGATGACAAGGCACCTCGGTTGGCCGCCGCCCTCTCGTACTACACCGCCTTCTCCCTGCCGCCGCTTCTCGTCCTCTTGGTGGGGATCGCTGGTCTCTTCTTCGGGGAAGATGTCGTCCAGGAACGCATGGTCCAACAGATCGGCGGGTTGGTCGGCGAGGATGCGGCTCTTCTCATGGGCCAGGCGATCAATGAGGCCCAGAAGACCACGGGCACCGGGGCCGCGGTCATCATCGGGATCGGGGCACTGCTGCTCGGTGCCACGGGTGTCTTCGGGCAGCTTCAGGACTCTTTGAACACGATTTGGGAGGCGCCGCCGCGGAAGGCGGCTGGGATCTGGGGTTTTCTCCGGACCCGTCTCCTCTCCCTCGCGGCGGTCCTTGGCACCGGATTCCTCCTCCTCGTCTCGTTGGCACTGAGCGCCATGATCGGCGGGATCGTGGATATGGCTGGCGCCATCGAGACCCTCGAGCCGCTCCTCGTTGCCATGGATCTGATCACATCGACTCTGGTGATCACCGTGATGTTCGCTTTGATGTTCAAATTCCTCCCCGATGTCGAAATCGCCTGGCGTGATGTGTGGTTCGGAGCTTTGGTCACAGCCGCACTCTTCGTGGCCGGCAAGTTCGGGATCGGCTTCTATCTGTCGATGAGTGACGTCGGATCGGTATACGGCGCTGCCGGATCTCTGATCATCATCCTGGTGTGGATCTACTACTCGGCGCTGATTCTCTTCTTCGGCGCTGAGCTGACTCAGGCCTGGGCAGCCAAACGCGCTCGGGCGTTGCATTCTGATTCGGTCAGGTCGGACGTGACCGAAACTCTCGAGCCGACAATGGCGGCTGCGTCGCCTGACGCCATCCGGCCGGGATGGCTGGTGGTCACTGCCTTCTGGTCCGGGTGGCTGGTCGGCCGCAGGACTTCCGACTGACCGGTATGGGACGCCGGGTGGGGTCCGACGATTCACCAGGGTCGGAATATCATCGCCGGTAGACAGGGGGCCCGTAGCTCAATCCGGTCAGAGCAGCGGACTCATAATCCGTTGGTTGCAGGTTCAAGTCCTGCCGGGCCCACCATCACCGGAGCCAGCAAATCGAAACCTTGTCTAAGACCGGCTCCAACGAGAAAGGAACCGCGATCATGAAGCTCACCACCACCACGTTTGTCTCCGTCGACGGCGTGATGCAGGGAATCGGCGGGCCGGACGAGGACCGGAGGGGCGGATTCGAGCGCGGTGGATGGGTCACACCGCTCTACGACAACGAGGGCGCGACGTTTCTGAATCAGATCTACGAGCGCGCCGACGCGTTCCTGTTCGGCCGCCGGACTTACGAGATCTTTGCCGGCTACTGGGGAGTCATGGCAGAGCCGTACATCAATCCCATCGCAGCGGCCTTGAACACGCGGCCCAAGTACGTCGCATCGACCACACTCGCCGAACCGCGGTGGGCGAACACGACCGTCCTCTCCGGTGACGCTCGCTCCTGCCGTCGGCGAGTTGAAAGCCAAGCAGGGAGGGGAGCTGCAGGTGCACGGCAGCGGCGTTCTGATCCGCTCGCTACTCGACAACCAGCTTGTCGACGAGATCACCCTGTTGGTCTGCCCCGTGGTCGTTGGCCAGGGCACGCGGCTGTTCCCCGACACCGGCCCGGATTTGGCGCTCGAGCTGGTGGAATCGCGGTCCACCTCGAAGGGGGTGACGATCCAGGTCTACCGGCCCGCCGGCCGCCCGCAGTACGAACTGGCGCGCCCCGACCTGAACACGTGACCTAGTCCCGAGCTAGGCGACACAGGACCGCTCCGGTCCACCCTCACCCATCGGCTTCATGTGTCGCGATGCCCGGGGGCGGGTATCCAACGTTCATCCAAAGGAGAAGGCATGCAAGAACTGATGGTGGATTTCATCACTTCATTGGACGGTTATGGCGCCGCAGAAGGCTGGCCTGGTTGGTGGGGGCTCCAGGCCCCTGAGTATCTCGCTTGGCTCAACGAAGAGTCCGAAGGCGACCGCACCTACCTAATGGGTGCGAACACATATCGGCTGATGTACGGCTTCGCGACCGAAGCCGAAGCATCGGAATCTGACGACCCCTCCGACGAGGAAGCGGCAACGAGTGGGCTTACCGACGTACCCAAGGTGGTGTTCTCCTCGACACTGGAGGAACCCTTGTCGTGGGCCAATTCCCAACTGGTCAACGGAGACGCGGTCGAGGCTGTGAGAGCGATGAAGCAGGACGGCTCCAGCCCGATGAGCACGATCGGCAGCCTCATGTTGTGCCGGTCGCTCCTCGAGGCGGGATTGGTGGATCGTTTCAGGGTGGTTGTCTTCCCCGTGATCACGGGAAAGACCGGGCACGACCGGATCTACGACGGCTATCCAGATGTCGCCCTCGACCTGATTGCCCGGCAGACGTTCGACGACAGCATCCAGCTGCTCGAATATGCACCCACGGTGCTCGCCGGACCACCCGGAGCGCACCCCGCCTCCTGACGACCACCCACCCCCCGGCCCGGTTTGGGCCAACTCTGACAGGGGTAACGCATACCCAGACCGTCATTGCGAGCACCCGATCAGGAGGATCCACCATGACGCTGACCCACCTCAACCCACAGTCACTCGCTACGAACCCCGTTTTCAGTCAGGGCGTGTTGGTGGAAGGTGGCTCGCTTCTGGTGGTGGGCGGCCAGAACGGCATCGATGCCGAAGACAAGATCGTGGGTGAAGACGTCGAATCTCAGTCGGCGCAGGCATTTCGGAATGTGATCGCCGTTCTGGAAGAGGGGGCGCGACGCCGGCCGACGTCATCCAGCTCACGGTGTATCTGGTTGCTCCGGTTGACGTTTCGGCTGCCTTCGCGGCCTCCCAAGAAGTATGGGGGTCGCACCCAACCGCCGTTTCGGTGATCCAGGTGTCGGCCCTGGCGCGTCCGGAGTGTCTCGTGGAGATCAGTGCCCTCGCTCACGTGACCTGATTACCTGCGGGCTTCGACCGATCTTTCCTGCTCGACGACGACGGTGGCGTGCGGAGTGCGCACGGTTGTCAGCAGACCGATCACGAGCACGGCCAGCATGACCAGGTGTATCCCGAGGTCGAGCTCGGTCATGGGCCCTACGGTGAGCAGGAGTGTCAGGCCAACGAAGGTGCCGAGAAGCCCGAATGTCAGAACAACGAGCCCGATCGATCGCGTCCGTTGTGGCCATGCCAGAGACAAGAGGAGACCAACGAGCAGCACGGTGCCGATGACACTCTCGGCTACCGCCGCGGACTGGTCGCGGTATCCCGAGCCAAGCACCTCGATGTGGATCAGAGCCGCCAAGTAGAAGATGGCCATCGCCAACGCCAGCATGAATCTGATCCGGGTCATGCCCGCGGACTTACCCAAGAAGTCGGTGTCAGAAACCCTGCATACGGTGATCCAAGGTCCGGCTAGTGCGGGCTAGTTTTCCTGCCATGACCGAGACGTTGCTGGTTATCCATGTCCTCTCGGCCGTTGCCTGGCTTGGCGGCGGCTTCTTCAATGGATTCATCGGGCCGAGAATGGCCAAGGTCGGCGGCGAGACTGCGGTCAACTGGATCCGGACGGCGATCGACGCTGCCTCGAAATACTTCATCCCTGCAGGACTGGTCACCCTGCTCTCCGGTATCGGGTTGGTGCTGTCCGACGATGCCTACGACTTCTCGATGGCGTTCGTCGGGATCGGCCTCACAGTGGCAGTGATTGCTCTGATCCTGGCGTTCAGCGTCCTGCGACCATCCGCCGTCAAGGCGCTGGCCGCGGCGGAGTCCGGCGATTTCCCCTCGGTTGCGCTAAATGCAAAGCGGGCGGCTTTGACGGGAAGGATCGTGGTGCTCCTGCTCGTGCTCACCGAGATATCGATGGTCCTCCGCATCGGCGCCTGATCCCGGTCAGAGCGAGAGGGCGATCACTGCGCAGCAGATGGCGATCGCGAGCGAGACGAAACCCCACCAACGCTCCCGCTTGGAGCTGGATGCGAAGTTGGCCAGGGTGCCCAATGCGAAGAGGCCGGTGAGGATCCACATACCCAGCCTTCCCCTCGCCGGGACCCAGGTGGCGTCGATGGCGCCGGCGGTGGTCAGGACATAGACGATGAGGGCGGGGAAGACCCCGATGCCGAGGATGCCACTGGCGATACGCAACTTGGTGGGGAGAACCCCCTCGTGCCATCCGCCCCAGGCGGCGTACCCGGCAGGGACGCCCAGGGCGAGGGCTATGTGGAATACGGCGGCCACGCCCATCAGCACACCGGCAACGATTGCGGCTGTCTCCATCTTTGGACGGTAGCCACCGACTCGACCGCCCCCCAGACCATCGATCGACGGGTTCAAACTCCCCGCAACGCTTTCCCGAGAATCCCATGGAACCTGGGAACCTCGAGCGGTGTATTGAACGAGTTCCTCCGGAAGGAATCGACTACCTGAAGGAATTGATTGGCTGATCTTGGCAATGACGCAATAGGCCGGACCAAGTGATCTTTGAGCTTCGAGCCCGACTGGCGCCCGCGGCTGCCTTGATGTTGTGTTCGGCAGTCATGGCGTGTGCCCCGGCGTCGACCACTCCAACCGCCGTCGCCCACTCTGGTGGGGCGACCTCGACATCCGTGTCCACCTCAACCTCGACCCCGGCCACGGTGCAGCACCTGACCTCCACGCTCATTGGTCGCCTCGTATTCGATCACGAATTCGACATCTGGACGATGAACGCGGACGGGACCGATCGGGTCCGTCTCACCGACCACCCCGATGCTGACTTTGATCCGGTCTGGTCGCCAGACGGCACCCTGATCGCGTTTCGGTCGCATCGGGACGGCAATGAGGAGATCTATGTGATGGCTGCGGATGGGAGCTGGACAACGAAATGTCACGATGAACCCGGCGACGGACTATTCCCCGGCATGGTCACCAGACGGAACCAGGATCGCCTTCGCGAGCGATCGCGATCCGGATTCTGGGGGGAATGAGATCTACACGGTGATGATCGACGGCTCGGAACCCACCCGGCTCACGGTTGGCGGGGGGATCGATGAGTACCCGAGTTGGTCTCCGGATGGCAAGCAGATCGCTTACGCCTGTACCGGAGGTCGTCGTCTGCCCGAGGGAACTGGCGATTTCGAGGTCTGCGTCATGAACTCGGACGGCAGCAGCCAACGACAACTCACGAACGCGCCCGGAATCAGCGACTACCCGGCCTGGTCGCCAGACGGGTCGAGCATCGCGTTCATGACCACCCGCGACGGTTGGCCCACCCTTCCCGACTATGTGCCGCCCGGCTATGAACCGGGCGAGTTTGGGGAGCATGAGATCTATGTCATGGATGCGAACGGGCAGAGCCCGGAGAACATCACCCGCAATGGGCGAGAAAGCGAGGAGTTTCCGGGCTGGTCGCCCGATGGGGCCTACCTGATCTACTCACGTTACGGGTGCCTCGTGGTCAGCACCCGAGATGGATCCGCCTCGATTCAGATCACGAATACCACCTGTGCAGATGGCTTTCCAGACTGGCATGGCTGATGTGTTCCAGGGTTGCCGGACGGACCCCTGCGCTCAAGATTCGAGTAGCAGCCGTCGAATCAAGTCGACGATTCGGCCTGCCAACTCACCATCTGGGTCGAGATCCGGTCGATAGTCGGCGAGGCTGACACCGAGCAACCGCGGGGATTCGATGAGCGGTCGCATCGCCGTCTCTAGTTGGGCCCAGTCCGGCCCGCCGGGTTGCGGGTAGGAGACCGCGGGAAGAACCCGAGGATCGAGGACGTCCAGGTCGAGATGCAGCCAAAACTCTCGCCCTCGCTGCCCCAGATGGTCGACCGCTGCTTCTCCTGCCAGTTGTGGATCCCTCAGTAGCTCATCGCTGCTGATTCGAGCAAGGTCCTTGGGGAGTCGCCCCACCTCGGCCGCAGATGCTTCGTCGAGGCCGGTCTCTCGATGACCCATGAGCATGACGTCTTGGACTTCGACCATGGGTGGGGCGCCAGCCAAGGTCGTCAATTCCTCAGGACCGTCGCCGGTGAGAATCGCCAGTTCCATATCGGCGGTTTCACCCGTCTCGGACTGGGAGCCAGTGGAGTAGTCAGGATGCCCGTCGATAGTGCACAACGCGATCCTGCCTGCCCGGGCGCGGAGCGAGGGAACGATTCCGAGCAGGATGCTGCAATCACCGCCGATCACGATCGGTCGGAGGGCCGGGTGATTGTCGAGAGCTGTTGATAGGGACTCGGTAAGGGTGAGCGCCGCTCGCACTGTTTCTTGGAGGGCGAGAACCCCGCTCGTCGGATCTCGGACGGAGCTATCGATCACGGTCGGGGAATCGCCGGCGTCCACGTCGACGAGCGCCGACAGTCCGGCATGGCGCAGCTCCGCCGGGGCTGCCTGCTCCCCTCGGTTCGTTCCGGAGCAGTCCCAAGGTGCGCCGAGAAGAAGCCAGCCCGTCGCCAAGGAGTCCCGGCTCGAGCTCAGTGGCATCTGCGACCACTCACTTGGACGAGTCTGCCACCGGACCGTGATCGCCAGAGGTCGGCTAGCCGGAGCTGCCGAACGGCCAGCGGTGACCCCGCGTACGATCGGGTTCCTCCTGATCTGGACCATCCTCCTTTGGTCGGAGGCTTTGCTTGCATTCTCGATTGGAGTTTGAGCCGGCACCGTCAGAAGGCCCTCACAGTGACAGAGAAGTTCGATTCAGTGGACCAGTACGTGGCCGCACAGCCGGCTGGGGTCCAGAAGATCCTGGAGACCATTCGAAAGCGAATGAACAAGCTCTTCCCCGGTTCGGAGCAAGTGATCAGCTATCAGATCCCAGCGGTCAAGGTCGACGGGAAATCCGTCGTCTACTTCGCAGCGTGGAAGAGCCACATCTCCCTGTATCCGGTCCACACTCTCAGCGAGCCTCTGGAGTCCCGGATCTCCCAGTATCGGTCCGGGAAGGACACGGTGCGGATTCCGTTCGAGGAACCAATTCCCTATGACCTGATCGATCAGTTGGCGTTGGCCATGTTCGAGCGGCACCAGGGCAAGTCCTGACCTCCAGTTTCAGAGAGGCCGTGGTCGCCTACCTCTTGTCGAACTCCACGGCCTGTGCGATGTAGTAGCGGAGCGCTTTCTCGTCCATGCCTTCGACGCTGCGCATCCGGACATTCTTGGAGACGTGCCCCACACCCTCGAGGAGCCCGTACTGGTCCTTGAACTCGGCGCCTCGGGAGAAGGCGAGTGTGATGCCCTTCTTGGTCGGGCTGATCACTGCGATGATGCGGGTCAACCGATAGCTCGGGATCCCATAGCTGATGTATTCGGTGGCTTCGGGAACACACTCCCGCATCAGCTCACGGATTCTCTCCACGACCGGGCGGTATTCGGGGAGGACTCGGGTGCCCACGAATTCATCGACGGTCACCGTCCGGACACTACTTGTTCACCGATTCGCGAAAACTGATCGTGGATCGCGAAAAATGGAAAGCGTCCTGGCTTGCAACGCCGTGACAGTGTGCCTACCTTGCCGTTTGTCGATACGGGGGTAACCCCGAATCGACCCCAGAGTGACCGAGAGGCCACTATGGGACTCCTCTGGGAGACCAGCCCTTCGGGGCTGGAGTCTGAGAGGAGTCGTGAGCCCCGAGAGGGTGGAGGCTTCGGCCGAAACTCCCTCGGGGTTTTTCGCGTCCGGGAGTCGGCCGATCGCGCACCCACCCGAGCGCCTATGGCGTGACCGGCTTGACCGCAGATATCGCCAGATACTCCGAGCGACCCGCTTGCATCGCAGAAACCTCAGGGTCCTCGTAACCGTCACTCGAGAGCAACTGACTCACCCGCTCGGCACCGGCGGCGTCGAGCCCGTGTCCTTCACCCCGCCTCAGTTTCTTTTCGACTATGAGCAGCCGTCCTCCGGGAGACAGCACCCGCCTGACTTCGGTCAATCCCGCCTCCGGGTCGGCCCAGTGGTGATAGGTCGACACCGCGAGGGCAGCTGTGAACTCGTTGTCGTCGAAAGGGATCGACTCTGCGGATCCGACTCTGATCTCGGCTCCAGACACCCTTCGCGCCGCCCGCTCCACCATCGCCTCGCTGGGATCGATGCCTGCCGTTTTCGCACCGGTCTCGGCCGCGTGTTCGAGAGCCGCCCCCAGACCACATCCCAGATCGATGAACCGGTCTCCCGGCCGGAGCGCGATGCGGTCTACGGCGGCGACGTTGCTCTTTGGGTTCCGGTTGAACAAGGAGAAGAGCCACACCTTGAACGGGGACCAACGCTCCACATCTGGCGGCTGAGAGGTCATCATTTCGAGGTTACGACGGCGGATCGCTCACGACGCGGCCGAGCGGCGGGCCGGGCCCGCCGCTCGGTGGTCGCTCCTTCAGGTCAGGAAGTCGGCACCCAGGAGGCGGTCAACCCGCGGGTGCTCGCGGTGGCCGCCGGTGAGGCATCGACCGACTCGGCTGCACAGAGCACGTAAGTCGTGGCTCCGGTCACCACATCGCTCGCGGTCACCGAGACCGTGCTCGCTTCTTCGGTCGCTTCGGTGTTCACCGCTCCCAGCCAGGAAGCCGTGCCCAAGACGGTGCCCGTGCAGCTACCACGGGCGATGGCCACCTGGTAGGTGCCATCGGCGCTCGTCGGCTTCTCCAGCGTGACATGGGCATTGAGGGTCACCGCAGCTTCGGCCTTCGGCGACGCCTCGATGGTGAGCAGCTCGACCATCGCCGTCCCGTTGGTCGCGACGGTGTCGGCCGGGTCATTCACGTTGGCGCCGATGCTGCCCTGAGTTTGGGCGAAGCGCCGGATGAACGCTGCCATCTGCTCCCGGCTTACGTTGTCGTCGGGGCAGAACAGGGTGTTGGCCGGCGGGTTACAACCGACGGTGATCCCGTTGTCATGCAACCAGGAGATCGACCCATGGAACTCGTTGGAGTCCGGGACGTCGTCGAATGTGTGCGCCGCCACCACCGAGAGGGGCAGTGCCAGGACCAGCGCCAGGACCAAGGCGACCGGCCAACTGAGCCGCCTGAAGCGACCGGATGGGGATTGTGACATGAGTTCCTCCCTTCAAATCAAAAGCCGGGTGGTTTGCCACCCGGCTGGGACTCACTGAACCCGTTTACCCGGTCTCCCCGATTTGATACCCGACCCTCTTGAATCTTTCTCCGACCGATAACCTCAGCCCATGATCGACTTCAAGCAGTACATCGGCGGGACATGGTCCGATGCCTCCGGCGGGGGGACCTGGGAACTGGTCAACCCGGCCACCGAGGAAGTACTCCAAGAGATCTCATTCGGGGACGAGTCGGATGCCCACGCGGCCATCGATGCCGCTGCGGAGGCCTTCGACGCCTGGTCACACGCCACCGCCTACGAACGGGGAGCGGTTCTGGAAAGGGCGGCGGACTACATCGAGGGCCACGCCGAGGAGTTCGCCCGGATCACCACCGAAGAGGCGGGTAAGCCTTTGAAGGAGGCATACGGGGAGTGGGCCAGCGCCCCCAACTATTTCCGCTGGGCCGCCGAAGAGGCGCGCCGCGTATACGGGCGCTCGATACCCGCCCGGGTGGCGGGGCGCCGCATCGATGTCATCTATCAGCCGATCGGTGTGGTCGGGGTGATCACCGCCTGGAACTTCCCGGTGTACAACCAGTCCCGGGCCGTGGCCGCCGCCCTGGCTGCCGGCTGCACAGTGGTGAGCCGACCCTCGGAGTACACCCCGCGCTCGGCGATGCTCATCGCCCATGCCCTCGCCGAAGCCGGCCTACCGGCCGGGGTGCACAACGTGGTCAACGGGAAACCCCATGAGATCGGCCAAGCCCTGCTCGACGACCCAAGGGTGCGCAAGATTCATTTCACCGGGTCGACCAGGGTCGGGAAGCTCCTCATGGACGGAGCCTCCCGCACCGTCACCCGACTCTCCCTGGAGTTGGGAGGAAACGCGCCGGTGATCGTCTTCCCCGACGCCGGGGACATCGCGGCGGTGGCCAAGGGCGGCCTCGTCGCCAAGATCCGGAACAACGGCCAGGTCTGTGTCGCGCCGCAGCGTTTCTATGTCCATGACTCCGTCGCCGGGCAGTTCAGTGAGACCGCCGTGTCGGTGGCGGAGGGCCAGGTGGTGGGCAACGGCCTGGACTCGGGGACCACGATCGGGCCCCTGATCAATTCGGTGCAGCGGGATCGGGTAGAGGAACTGGTGTCGGCAAGCGTCGACCAGGGAGCCACGGTGCTCACCGGAGGGCACCGGATCGAAGGTTCCGGCTACTTCTATCAACCGACTGTCCTCACCGATGTGAAGCCAGGAAGCCCGGTGCACGAGCAGGAGATCTTCGGCCCGGTCATGCCGATCGTGCCCTTCAGCGATGTCGACGAGGTGATCGCACTCGCCAATGCAACCGACTACGGCCTGGCGTCCTTCGTCTACACCCGGGACCTGGCGACCGCCTTCAAGGTGTCCGAGGAGCTGCAGTTCGGGATGGTCGGGATCAACGACTGGTATGTGGCGACGCCTGAGGCCCCCTTCGGGGGGATGAAACAGTCCGGAATGGGGCGGGAGTCGGGGCCGGAAGGTGTCCACGAGTACCTGGAGCCCAAGACCCGATTCTTCGGCGGGATCGGGTAGCAGCCAGAACCTGGTAGATTGCATCTTGCCGCACCGTTCGGGAGGCCAGCGCCAAACGCTCCACGGTGATCTTCGGTTTCTCTCTCACCCGGTCTGATTGCCTCATCTGCCGACCCAACGACAGAAAGCAGTCATGTCCAATTCCTTCGCCGAGCTCGGCCTGCCCGAGCAACTGATCGCGACTCTTCAAAGCCGCGATATCGATTCGCCCTTCCCGATACAGGCCAGCACCATCCCCGACATCCTCGCAGGGCGCGATGTCTGTGGCCGCGCCCCTACCGGGTCCGGCAAGACTCTCGCCTTTGGCCTACCCATCATGACCCGTCTTGGACGGGGTCGTCCCCGCAGGCCGCGCGGCCTGATCCTTGCCCCCACCCGGGAATTGGCCGAGCAGATCACCATGGAGCTGCGACCGTTGGCCAAAGCCTCCAGCCGATCGATGGTGGCGGTGTATGGAGGTGTCGGTTACGGGGGCCAGCGGGGAAGGCTGCAGCAAGGTGTCGACCTCGTCGTAGCCTGCCCGGGTCGCCTGGAGGACTTCATCGCCCAGGGCGACGTCCGGCTCGAAGATGTCGATATCGTCGTCATCGACGAGGCAGACCGCATGGCCGACATGGGTTTCCTCCCCGCTGTGAAGCGAATCCTGGACATGACGTCCAGCCGACGTCAGACCGTGTTGTTCTCCGCAACCCTCGACGGCGATGTGGCCACGCTCACCCAGCGCTACCAGCATGATCCGGTCCGCCATGAGTCCGACGTCCAACAGGATGCTCCCGGGGACGCCGAGCACGTCTTCTGGAAGGTCAACCGGGCAGATCGATTGGCGCACACCGCAGACGCCATCATTTCGGCGAGCCCGAGCATCGTCTTCACCCGCACCCGGCACGGGGCCGATCGCCTGGCACGCCAGCTCGCAGGACAAGGAGTGGCAGCGGTTGCAATGCACGGAGGGCGCTCGCAGTCACAACGCAACCGGGCCTTGAAGGACTTCTCGACAGGGCGCGCCCAGGCCCTGGTTGCCACCGATGTCGCGGCCCGCGGGCTCCACGTCGAGGGTGTCGCCAGCGTGATCCATTTCGACCCGCCGGAAGACGAAAAAACCTACCTCCACCGTTCGGGGAGGACCGCCCGTGCCGGGGAGACCGGGCTGGTCGTTTCTCTCGTCGACGGATCGCAGGTTGGCGGAGCGAGGCGCATCCAGCGCTTCTTGGGGCTGGAGAGCCCGATCCTGGAGAGATCGGGAGCCAGTCGCGACATCAAGCCGGCTGTGCACGTGTCGGAGACGAGAAATCACCCTCACACGAACCACGTCGAGTCGACCGTCTATGTGGGCAATCTCCCGTATTCGGTCACGGACCTGGAGTTGGAGGGCATGTTCCGCGATCACGGGCCGGTGCGGTCGGCGTCGATCGTCACCCACAAGGACTCGGGTCGATCCCGTGGTTTCGGGTTCGTGGTTCTCTCGGGACAAAACGCCATCGGAGCGATCAAGGCCCTCGATGGGCGGGCACACCGTGGTCGCCGACTCAACGTGAGGGAAGCCCGCACCCGTCCCTGACGGAGCCCGCCGGCTCCGCCATTTAGGGTGAGTCGGTGACGACCATCGCCCCGCTGGCCGTGAAGACCTGGAAGCTGGCCCTCATCGGACTGGTGGCCGGCCTGCTCTCTGGTGGGTTCGGCATCGGGGGCGGGATCGTGATGGTCCCGTTGCTGGTGGCGGTGGGAGTCGATCGACACCGATCGCACGCGACATCTCTGGCGGCAATCGTCCCCATAGCCATCGCCGGCTCGATCGCATTCGGCCTTTCCGGAGAGATCAACCTCTACCTTGGTCTTCTGATCGGCGCAGGAGGTGTGGTCGGTTCCACCCTCGGAGCATCGTTGATGAACCGCATGAGCGGCCGCTCCCTCAGCATCTTCTTCGGGCTCGTGTTGCTGGCGACTTCGATTCGGATGATCGCCGGTGGCGACCCCCTGCCCGGTTCGGGGGACTTCAGTGACCCGGTACAGGTTGCCATCGCGGTGGGAATCGGCGTGATCTCAGGGTTCTTCGCCGGCGTGGCCGGGATCGGCGGGGGAGCGGTGATCGTCCCCGCGACCGTGCTGCTACTCGGGTTCACCCAACACGAAGCACAGGGGACATCCTTGTTGGCGATCGTGCTCACCGCGATCGCCGGGACTGTGGTCAACATGAGAAACAGACGAGTCCGCCTCGAGGACGGACTCGTCATTGGCTTGGTTGGCGTCGTGGGGTCGGTGGTCGGGGCTCAGGTGGCTCTCGGAGTCGAGGGAGCGACCTTGTCGTTGGCCTTCGGGCTCCTGGTCATGTTCCTCGCCGTGAGGACCCTCGTCCTCGCTTTCCGACAGACCCAGCCCGTCGATTAGTCGGCCTCGCTGGGCTCGGGCTCGTCTTCCCGCTTGGGGAGGAGTGCGGGGACGATCACGGCCAGCCCGATCACCACGAGGAGGATCGGCCAGAACCAGGCCCCCGAGTTCAGGACGACATCGACCAGCTGCTCCGGTGTCTGTGGGATCAGAAACAGGAGCCCGACAGCGGTGAATATCAAGCCGGCGATGAACGAGACAGCGTCGAATCGATGAGTCTTCATTGGTTGTTTCCTTTCGCTCAGCCGCGAGTGATCTCGATGTTGCCCAGGTCGACCTGAACTTCGAGGTTGACCGTGCCCAGTGGGCCCGGGGAATTGAAGTCGAGGCTTGGATCGCCGAGACCGGAGCTCTCACGACCCATTGCCGAAACATTGCCCGCTGACACTTCGGCGGACCCAACCAGGCCGACACCCCTGGGCAACCTGATCTCGACGTTCCCGGCGTCGACCGAGACGTCGAGTTCGATCTCACGACCGTCCCATGGCAGTTCCGTGAGGTCCAGCTGGAGGTTTCCCAGGTCGAGCTGGTACTCCTCGTCCAGTTCCTCGAAGGTGCTCGGTGTTTCGGAGAGTTGGAAATCCTGCGAGTTCCACCGATATTCGAATCCTGCGCGAGAGGATGAGCGGGATCACGAGCACCCCGGCCACGATCAGCCAGCGGGCTCGCCCGAGGAAACCACCGACCATGAGCCCGAGGCCGAGGATGGTGACGGCCAGCGCCACGTAATGCCTGGGCTCCGGTTCGATGGCAAGCCCGGGCATGTTGTCGAGCACGGCCATGACCCCCAGCCCGAGCAGCATGAACCCGATGGTGAGTCGGCCCAGGATCGAGTGCTCTACCGGTTCGTGGGCGCTCGGGGGCAGGATCGGCGGCGTTGGCGTCGGAGTCGGAGGAGCGCCACCGCCGATCTCGCCCCCGGAGGGGGGAGTCCCGGGTTGGGTCACGGGATCAGTTCTAGTCGTCACCAAAGTGTCGGTTGTCATTTGTTGAACTCCCTCCTTGTCGTCGGTGCCTTCTGAGCCCTCACGGTTGAACAGGCGCGGGAGATCGCCCGTGTAGAGGAGCAGGCCGACGATCAGCAACCCGATGGCCCAAACCACCCCTCCATCGAGGAATGTGAAATTGTCGAGGAGGATGAGCGCGGCGAGGAACACCAAGCCGATCCCCACCCAGGAGCGGGTCCCCGATGCATTGCCGAACACCCGCTGAGCCGCGGACTCTGGCTGGTCCTCGGCGCGGATCAGGAACCATCCCGCGGCATAGAGGGCAAGCCCGGCCCCGCCGGCAAAAACGAAGAGGATGAAGGCGACCCTCACCACCCAAGGAGCGATCCCGGTGCGGTTGGCCAGGCCTTTGGCGACACCGGCGATTACCCGGCCTTCGACCGGCCGGACCAATTCGGTGGAAACGACCGGGGGCTCCGGCAGTTGTGGCGCCTCTGGCGCCTCTGTGGTTGTGTTCTCTTCCATGCCCCCATTGGCCCAGAATCCGGCGCAACCTGCAATCGGGAACTCCCCTGAGCTTCACCCTGACTTCTCAGGGTTGTCCCCGATTGAGGTAGGCGCACCGGACCGCGATCATTTACCCGTGCAGGGCTTTCCCCATTTCGAATTCACCCGACGACGCACCCGGCGGAGAGTCGCCGGTGTCGCCGGTGGCCTTGCCGACGCCATAGGGGTGCCCGACTCGTTCGTAAGGGCCGGCTTCATCAGCCTGGGCACGGTGTGGGGACTCGGTGCGCTCATATATGTCGGGTTCTGGCTGTCGGCAATCGACAAGGTGGATGATGTCGAGCCCCGCCATGTCCAGACCGGGCAGGCCGTCGGCCTCGGGCTGGCGTTTGCCGGCCTGATGCTCCTCCTCGCTCGCATCGGCTGGTGGCCCTCGAATGTGCTCGTGCTGACCGTCTCGGCTCTGGCCTTCGGGTTCGCGGCGCTCACCGGGAGGGACATGCCGGAGTCGGTGGCCTCCTTCTTCGATCCCGAGAGTGAGCAGCCCGGTCGGTGGCGGCTTCTCGTGGGGATCGCCCTGGTAATAGGCGGCCTCGCGATCTTTTCTACGAGCATCGGCCCGCTGCTCGAGGTGGGGACTGTGGTGGTGGCCGTCGGGCTCACCCTGGTCGGAATCCTGGTCGCCTTTGGCCCACTGGTGAGGCGGCTGGCCCGGGATCTGGGTGCCGAGCGAACCGCGCGCATCCGTCAGGAGGAGCGGTCCGACATGGCGGCCCACCTCCACGACTCGGTGCTCCAGACCCTGGCCCTGATCCAGCGCAGCGATGACCCGGCGAGGATGTCGATGCTGGCCCGGCACCAGGAGGGCGAGTTGCGGGACTGGCTCTACGGCAATGCGCCCCTCGACGGCCTGGATCGGGTGTCGACGGCCCTCAAGCAGGCAGCCACCCGGATCGAGGCGGATCATCAGATTCCCATCGACGTGGTGGCGGTGGGCGATCATCCGGTAGATGAACCGTCCAAGGCCCTGGTGAGTGCCGCGAGCGAGGCCCTGGTCAATGCGGCCAAGCACTCCGGCTCGGACCGGCTCTCCCTCTACTTCGAAGCCGAGGATCAGGAATTGTCGGTCTTCATCACCGATCAGGGGAAGGGTTTCGACCCGGCGGCGATACCGGCAGACCGCAAGGGGATTGCCCAGTCGATCAAGGCCCGGGTGGTGAGGGCCGGCGGCACGGTCGAGATCAACAGTGAGCCGGGCGAGGGGACCGAGGTCGTGCTGCGGATGCCGGTGGCGGCGAAGTGAGCATCCGGGTGTACCTCGTCGATGACCACCGCCTGTTCCTGGCAGGGGTCAAGGCCGAGTTGGAACAGGACTTCGAGATCGTGGGGTCTGCCAGCGACGTCGACACCGCAATCGACCGGATCCGGGCCACCAAGCCCGCTGTAGCGCTGATCGACGTGCACATGCCCGACGGCGGAGGGATCGCCGTCGTGGAGGGGGTGGCGGCTACCGATCCCGACATCAAATTCCTGGCCCTCTCGGTATCCGACCAGGCCGAGGACGTCATCGCCATGATCCGGGCCGGGGCCCGGGGCTACGTGACCAAGACCATCGAGCCCGTAGAGCTTGCCGATGCGATCCGGCGCGTCGATGCGGGCGACGCCGTGTTCTCCCCACGGCTCGCTGGTTTCGTCCTCGATGCCTTCGCCGGTGCGATGCCCTCGGACGAAGATCCGGAGCTCGATCAGCTCACCTCACGGGAGAAGGACGTGCTCCGCCTGATCGCCCGGGGGTTCGCCTACAAGCAGGTGGCGCGGAAGCTCAACATCTCGATCAAGACGGTGGAGACCCATGTCTCCTCGGTGTTGCGCAAGCTGCAGCTGTCCAATCGCCACGAGCTGGCCCGGTGGGCGAGCAAGCGACGGATCGTCTGACTTGGGGAACATTTCTCCCCATCGAACAAGTGAGCGTTGGGGGGAGTACCGGCGGAGCCGGTAGGGGCTAGATGCTTGGACCTTTGAAGAGGGTCCCGCCTCTGAAGACATGGGTCACGTTGTCGGGTTTGGCCAGCACCGTCACGTCGGTGCTCGGGTCCCCGTTGACGCAGATCACGTCGGCGTCGTAGCCCTCGAGGAGCTGGCCGCTCTGCGGCGCCTGCGGTCCCAAGGTGTCCGGCCCGTTGGCAGTGGCGGTCTCGATCGCCTGAAGGGGGCTGAGCCCGGCCTCCACCATGTACGCCAACTCCTCAGCATTGCGACCCCAGAGCCCGGTGGCCCAGATGTCGGTGCCGAGGGCGATCTTCACGCCTTTGTCCACTGCGATCGCCAGGGAGTCGGCGTGTACCCGACTGACCGCCTCGCCCTTGATCCGGGCGTATTCCGGCATCCCGTTCTTCTCACCCTCCGACATCAGGTATTCCAGGATCCACCGGGTGGGGACCAGGATCGCCTCGCTCTCCACCATCGCCTCCGCGGACTCCTCGTCGAGGAAGGTGCCGTGCTCGATGGTCTTCACCCCGGCGTCGAGGGCGGCCATGATCCCGCGCTTGCCATGACAGTGGGCACCGACGAGCCGCTCCATCCGGGTGGCCTCGTCCACGATCGCCTCCAGCTCGGCCTTGGAGAACTGGGGGAGTTGGGGGTCGTCCAGCTCGCTCATGACCCCGCCCGAGGCGTGGATCTTGATCACCTTCGCTCCGAGGCGGAGCATGCGCCGCACCCCCGCCCGGCATTCGTCGGGCCCGTCGCAGATGTTGTCCTCGCCCCAGTGCCTGGCGAGGGCAAGCCGGGCCGCGGGGAGATCCATCCCGTGCTCGTCGCCATGTCCTGCCGTCATCGAGAGCATCGACCCGCTTGCGTAGACGTTGGGTCCGATCACATGGCCCTCTTCGATCGATCTGGCCAGGAAGGTGCCCATCCCGCCCATCTCCCGGACCGAGGTGAACCCGGCGTCGAGAACCCGTCGGGCGTCGGCGGTGACCCTCATCGCGGCCAGTTGGGGGCGGAGGGTGTGCATCTCGGCGATGTTTGCGGTCAGGGTGCCGATGAAATGGCCGTGACACTCCCAAAGGCCGGGCATCACCGTGTCGGTGGTGACCACATCGGCACCGGTCGCGCTCGGGGCGTCAGCGGCCGGCCCGGCGTAGGAGATGGCGGCGCCGTCGAGGACCACCACCGCATCCTCCACGACCGGCCCCCGGCCCGGGATCAGCCGATCGGCTTCGATCCGCGTGGTCATCAGCGCTCGACGCCGGGGGGCAGGACGGTGGTCACCTGGAGCCCGCCGAAGACGATGATCCCCCCGATCTGCACTTTGGGGACGTCGGGGTCGGCGGTGGTCCGGGTGGCGTCGTTGAAGCCGCCGAGCACAGCCTTGCCGGTGAACTCGGCCCGCCATCCCTCCGGTACGACGATGCTCACCCCGCCCATCCAGATCAGAGCGTCGAGGTAGATGCCGGTGGGCGCGGGTGTGGCCTTGCGCAGGTCGAGGACCGTCCCGCCGAACATGGTGAGGACCTTGCCCCCGTAGAAGGGCTGAGCGATAGACGCGAGGTTGTCTCCGCCGAAGATGGTGACCAGGTCGATCTCCTGGGTGTCCGCGCCGGCGTTGGACTTGAGCACGAACTTGCCAAGCACCGCCGCCGCCAACGAGGCCAGGATGGCGAGTCGGAACGTCTTGAAGATGAATCTGATCACGCCCCTACCTTACGAGCCGGGATGAACGTCGGTTCCGAGCGGCCTCACCCTCCGGAATCTGACATCTCCCCCGGTACCATCGGCGGAAGCCCTGATCGGTTGCTTTCCAAGGAGGTTTCTTCGTGTCGCGTCAGTTCTGGTGTCTGGTGGTGGTGGTCCTGCTTGCTGCCTGTGGAGGCGGATCCTCCACCTCCACCACGGCTGACTCGGCGTCGTCACCGACGACAGTTGGAGAATCACCCGATACCACCGGCGCCGAGCCGACCGGCTCGACTCAGGACGCCGGTAGCGGGGGAGGATCAGCTGGCGAAGGCTCGGTCACCTATACCGTCAGTGGCTCGATCGAAGACTCCGGTGAGCAGCCGTTCGTCCCCGCGATGAGCTTCTACGACGGCTTTTGGACGATGACTTTTGGAGGGGAGGCGAGCTTGATCATCATCAGCCTCGATCCGGCGACCCCGAGCGTCAACTACACCAATGGGGGCAACAGCGTTGGCGGGGCCGCCGAATGCGAGTTCGACATCACCCGGCAGGACGAGTCGGGCGCAGAAGGCTCCTTCGATTGCCCTGACGCCCCGGCGATCGTTGCGGGAGCGCTCGACACCGCCAGCATCAGCGGCAGTTTCTCGGCCCCCTAACCTTCCACTGCCACCAATCGTTCCCCGGCCCTGACCTCGAGGTCGAGGTGATTCGAAGGCGGGGCCAGCGGGCAGACCCAGCGCGGGGAGTGGACGCATGACGGGTGGTAGGAGTAGTTGAAGTCGAGGATCACCTCGTCACCCTCATGCCCGAGATCGGCACCCTTTGCCGTGTCGAGCAGATATCGGCCTCCGCCATAGGTCGCGTCCCCGTTGGTGAGGTCACGGAAGGGAACGAAGGCTCCACCCCCGTAGGCGTCGAGCCAGAGGACGTCGAGTTGCCCTTCTGTCCCGCGCACCTCGAATTGGAGGGTCCCGGCTCTGGCGAAACGTGCTGTCTCCTCACCCCAGCTGCTCAAAATCGACGCTTCGTCCTCGACGGGAACGAAGCGAGCTCGGACTCTCCAGCTCTCGTCGTATGGGAAATAGGCAAGACCGCTGAAAATCTCCTGGTCTTCGATCGGGGATTGGGAGTGGGTGGCGAAGAGCAGGTCACGGTCGCGAGTCCAGGTCTCCCAGCCCTCAGCGCCGGCTCCCGATTCCCTGACCCGGCCATAGATCTCGTCGACCCGCCGGCGGAAATCCAGAAGATCGAGGATCTGGCTCACGGATGGCCACGGTACTTGTATCGGCTAATTCCCTTGACGGATCGTGATCCAACCGCCATTCTTGGCCGGTCGAGCAGAGGTGCATGACTATGAGGCAACGGAGCATGAATCCCACCGGAATGGCAGCTCTATTCGGCGCGCCCGCACCCGCTGCCAACGGCGACCAGCCGAATCCCACCCGGCACCCTCTGATCACATGACGTGACAAACAGCAACAGTCTGTTGTGAGGCCGCCGGAGAACCCGGCGGCTTTCTTTTTCTCCCGAGCACGACAGAGGAAATCGACATGAACACACAACTCAAGACTCTCCACGATCACGGGCGATGTAGTCAGGAGGGGCTGCACGACCTGTTCTTCTCGGAGCGGCCGTCAGACCTCGCCGAAGCTCAGATGATCTGCGGTGGGTGCCCGGTTCAGGTGCAGTGCCTCGACCTGGCGATCCGCGAAGGTCAGGAGTGGGGGGTATGGGGCGGAGTCATCTTCTGGGATGGCCAACCCTTCTACCGAAGGAGAGGGCGGGGAAGACCCCGTCAGAACGAATCGGCGCTACCTATCGAGGCCGACCTGCAGGAGCTTCGGGAGCTGGTGAAGTCGGCCTGAGCCTCGTGGCTTAGGAAACTGCCAACTCCCGGAGCCCTCCGGGGGTCGACGGGTGGCGCATCTTGGCCAACGCCTTGGCTTCGATCTGGCGGATCCGCTCCCGGGTGACGTTGAAGTGGCGGCCCACCTCGTCGAGGGTGGCCGGCTCGCGGTCCCCGAGCCCGTAACGCATCTCGATGATCGTGCGCTCTCGTTCGCTGAGCCGATCGAGCACGAAGCGCAGATTCTCGATGTTGAGCTTGGAGGCGATCAATTCGAAGGGAGCGGTGGCTTCCAGATCCTCGATGAAATCGCCGAGCATCGCGTTGTCCTCACCGACGGGCTCGAAGATCGAGACCGGCTCCGGAGCGACCTTGCGGGCCTCGATCAATTTCTCGATGGTGAGCCCCGACTCTTCCGACAACTCGGCATCGGTCGGCTTGCGACCGAGACGCTTGATCAGGTTGGCCTCGGCGGTCTGCATCTGGGTGATGGTGTCCATCATGTGGACCGGGACCCGGATGGTGCGGCTCTTGTCGGCGATGGCACGGGTGATCGCCTGACGGATCCACCAGGTGGCGTAAGTGGAGAACTTGAAGCCCTTGCGGTACTCGAACTTCTCGACTGCACGGATCAGTCCGAGGTTGCCCTCCTGGACCAAGTCGAGGAAGGGGAGCTTGGCGTGGCCATAACGCTTGGCGATGGAGACGACCAGGCGGAGGTTGCAGCGGATGAAGGTCTGACGAGCCTCTTCACCGGCGTGGACCATCTCATGCAGCGTGCGTCGCTTGGTGGGGTCCTGTTCGTTCTCGAGAGCTATCTCGGCCTTGCGCCCGTTCTCGATGGCCTTGGCCAGCGCGACTTCGTCTTCTGCGGTCAGCAGGTTGTAGGTGCCGATGCCGTCCAGATACTGCCGGATTGCCTCGTCACTAACTTCCCGTTCGATGGCGTTGCCTCTACCCATGTCTCCTCGAGCCTCCAGCCAGCGTAGGAACACGTCTGGTCAGTCCTGGGGATTGTCAACAGGGGTATCGACCGATTATCCACAGAAGGTAAATAGGCCCAACGACCTACTTATCAACAGATCTGTGATGTGAACGGGTGTGTCAGGTGTTTCGACCGGCCTTCACCTCCCGACGCACGGGAGGTGAAGACCATCGGTCGATTGTCTAGCCGGGTCCGCCCTCGCCCTCGAAGGGCGGGAGCTCCGGTATGCCTACGATGCTCTGCAAATGGTTGGACGATGATCCCACCGCCGCCTTGGATGATCCCGCTTCAGGTGCCGCAGAGATCGTCGTCGGAGTAGCCAAAGGCGACCAAACCGACACTGGTCGTGGCGTCGAGGCTGAATCACCATCTCACCGGAGACATTGACGTGTCTCTCATTGCAGCCATTCATCACGACATTGGGGGAGATGAGCCCCTCACCACCGTCGTAGATGCCGTTGATCGTGCCGCCGAGCTGTCCGTCTACCCAGAACGTGAGCTGAGGCCACACCGAGACGCCCTCCCCGAAAAGCTCGCATTCTACCGGTGCACCATCCCCGGGAATCTGGAAGGCACCGTACACCTGGACCAGATAGTCGCCAGCGGCCAGTTCAAGTGTCGCGCCAGGGAGCGGGGTGTGGTTGTCCGCGATCGGCCCCCCGACCAAGAGCCCGTCGGCCAGTGGAATGATATCGAAAGCGATTTCGGCGGTCACCTGGGCGTCTGTGCCGGCAGGTCCGGAGCACCGGAGTCCGGCAGGTCCGGCAGGTCCGGCAGGTCCGGCAGGTCCGTTGGTCCCACCACCACCGCTGCCCGAGTCGTCGAGCGTGTTGTCGTAGCGGGCGAAGATGGTCGCCAACTGGCCACGGAGGACGGGATCTTCAGGTCCGAAGTTCCCGTTGTCGTAGCCGACCATCAAACCGTTCTCGGCGGCCCACGCGATGCCATTGGCATGGGTGTGGTCGTCGGGGACGTCCGGGAAGCCGGCAACTACTGCGCCAGCGGTGGCCGTGACGGCCACTAGAGCAAAGATCGAAATGATCTGAGCTGCTCGTCTCATAGTTCACCTCCTCGGTGTCATGAGAACAGCAGGTACCCTACGCCTCGGTTTCAGCGGCCCAAACGGGGCCCGTGATCAGAGGGCGTTTAGCTCAGTTGGCTAGAGCACTGCCCTTACAAGGCAGGGGTCGGCGGTTCGAGTCCGTCAACGCCCACCATCGACCTCAGGCGACACGGGCAGTGTGGATCTGATCTGGCCCTAGGAACCCGAGGGTGTCAGCTTCGGACGGGGAAGGCGACGTCGCATGCCGGATCGTCGTCACCAACGTTGTCCCAATCCGCGAAGTACACCTCGCGCGGCGATGCGCTCATTTCGCCCCCGGTGTCCACAATCCATTTCTCGACGGCCCCGAACGCTTCGAGGATTCCGGGGAAAGACACCTGCCCCTTGGTGATACGAGTGAAGGCCTCCTTATGGGCGGGCTCGATGCGCAAACGCATCTCGCCTGCTGGCTGCACCTCTCCCTCATAGGGCAGACAAACCTCGACCGGCCCATCGGAGTCGGTGTTTACCTCACCGTGGTACAGAACGAGCAGGTTCCCGGTCGTGGCGCCGGCAGCTGCCAGCAGTGTCATCAGGGTCCCCGCCGACTCTCCGATGAAAGAGGGCAGGTCACCCACCAGAACCTGCCTTTCGATAGTGGCCAAGAGTCGCTCGGGGACCTCGCGAGTTTCGACTTCAAACATTTGCAATCCCTTCCCAGATAGGTAAGCGGTGAGGTACCGAACCAGCTTGCGCTTGGTCCGAAGGTCGACTTCCACGCCCTGCCAGTACCCGCCAATGCTCTTGACGGCTACGGCACCATCAAGAGAGATCACCTCTCTGATCTGTGCCAGTGGCATCTCCAAGCGACGAAGCAGTCCGATCAATCGGGCCGCCTCCAGTTGGTCCTCGTCGTAGTAGCGGTACCCAGTGTGCTCATCGACGACCACCGGCTCCAGAAGGCCAATGTCGCCGTACAAGCGGAGTGCCTTCAACGACAGGCGGGATCGTTTCGAGAACGTCCCGATCGTCAGCAGTTGGCCGGACTGTCGGCTCATGAGGGCCAGTTTGGACCCTGCCCTTAGGGCAGAGTCAAGTGTGACTCAAGATTTTCTCAGGACGTGCTGCAGGCGCGTAGACGTTCGAAACCGGCTCGGCCGCGGAACGCTGGTCACATAGGCGGAGTCGCAGGCTGGGTGAGATCTGCCTCGAGATCGACCTCGATTTCACTCTCCCGCCAGCGGTCCCAGTCCTCGGCGAGGACCCAGACCAGTTTCTCCTCGGTTCCCGGGCTCGCCACGTTCTGATCGGCTTCGATCATCCAGTCCAGCTCGGGGTAGGCGGAGATCACCTCGGGGGTCAGGCCTCCCTTGTACAAGGGCCCGGTCGGGTTCCCTGCTTCGTCCGTGGGCTGGGTCTCAGCGACCCATACTTCTCGATATCGCTCAGCCATGAGCCGATCCATACCCCCGATGCGCTGATTCCATTCACCTGTTTGTGATCTCGTTCGCCGGGGAATTGTCCGCCGCATGACGATCGAAGATTCCATGGCACTGGCCGAGGAGGCGGGTCTCCATTACATGACCGACCAAGGTCCAGGCCTGCGCCGGGTGCGCAAGGGCAGGGGCTTCTCCTATTTGAACGTGAGCGGCGAGACCGTCAACGGGTCGACCAGGGAATGGATCGACAAGCTGGTGATTCCGCCTGCCTGGACCGATGTGTGGATCTCCCAGGACCATTCCGGGCACATCCTGGCCACTGGTCATGACAAGGCGGGGAGGAAGCAGTACATCTATCACCCGAAATGGGAGGAGACCAGGGACGCCGCCAAGTTCGAGAGGATGGCCGACTTCGGCGACCGTCTGATCAGTCTTCGGCGACGAGTGCACGCCAACCTCTCCACCCCTGGACTCTCCCAGGACAAGGTCACCGCCCTCGCAGTCGCCGTGATGGACCGCACTCTGGTCCGGGTCGGCAATCGGAAATACGCCGAGGAGAACGACGCCTACGGGCTGACGACGCTGACCTGTGATCACGTCACGGTCCGCGGCCCTCATGTCCATTTCGACTTCGCAGGGAAAGGCGGAGCAGACCATCAATTGGTGTTCAAGGACCGCCACCTCGCTTCCCTGATCGGGGAGTGCCTGGAACTGGACGGTCAGACCCTCTTCGGGTACGAGACGACGGACGGTGTGGCCTCGATCTCCTCGACCGACGTGAACCGGTATCTAGCCGACACCATGTCCGGCCCGTTCACCGCCAAGGATTTCCGGACCTGGGGTGCGTCCACCTTCGTTACTGAGGAGCTGATGAAGTCGAGGAGGGATGCCGAGCCGGAGGATGACCGGGTGCTGGCCGCGATCGACGCGGCCGCCGAGAAGCTGGGGAACACCCGGGAAGTCTGTCGCAGCTCCTATGTGCACCCCTTGATCCCCGAGGCTTTCCACAGCGGGGCGCTCGCCGAGGCGTGGTCGCGCTCCCGGCGCGGCCTATGGCTGGGTCGCGCCGAGTCGGCGGTCAATCGACTGATGGCGGGAGCCCGCTAGTTCAGACCCGGAGTTCGAGTCTCTCCGGATCAGATCGCGGCCGACTCCGGCGAAAAATGTGACCCAGGTCACCAGACCGAGGAACTTGGCAACGTCCTCGATCACCGCCGAATAGGGGGGAGTGGGAAGGTTGGCTTCACCGGCACCATCGAGCACCACCGAGATCGCGAACAGACCGGCTGCGACCAGGAACACCGAGAGATCAGATCGCGTCCGAAGGTAGGGCCACGCCCGCCAGAAGAGGACGAAGGCGATCACCCCGTACACGGCAATGGTCACCGGAGACGGGACACCCAGACCGTTCTTGATCGCCTCGTGGAGCAAGAAGGCGTCGTCGGCCCCGAGCATGATGCTGGTGGCCCCACCGGCGATCAGGAGTTGGCGCTCTCCATAGGAAGAGGCGGCATGCAGGGAGAGGAGGCAAATCGCGGCGGCTGCCGCCCAAAGTGCAACGCCCATGATCGACACCAGACCCACGTACCAGGCACCGTCGAGCGTGGCGCTCGGGTCACGGAGGAGGTCGGTGACCGGGATATCACTGGTATAGGCGATGCCCAGGACGATGACGAGGACCGCAGTGACCGGGAGCAGGATCCGAAAAACCAAACGGCTCAGAGGCGACACACCTTCGGCTTGGGTTGTGCTCTCCGCCACGAAACCTCCCAGTTCCACGATCAGACTAAGTCGAGGCCAGTTCGACTCAAGACCTGTTTCCCGGGTTACGGGCGTCGGACGTGTTACGTGGGTTATCTCGCAATGCCCGTTATGGTTCCCCGGGCGTTGACCGAGATCGACGGAGCCTGACGGCCAAATGCCGTAGGCGATGCCGTGACATGGGAGGCCTCGGTCCGGAGCGAAGGAGATCTGGGATGAGTGCTGTTGACTCACCACGCTTCCGGGCAGGCCCGGTGCGTTTCTTGTTGCTCGCCGCTCTCGGCGCCATTGCGCTCGTGTTCGGCGTGCATTTCGCCACCAACAGCCCGGTGGCCAACGCCGCAACCATCACCTGGACGGGCACGGTCACCCTGCCCAACGGCACCTACACCATCCCGGCCGGCACCACGGTCCGCTTCAACCCCAATGTCGACACCAGGGTCACGATCAACGGCAACATCGTGGTCAACGGGGTGTTGGAGATGAAGCCGGCCAATGGCAGCGTCAACCACACTCTCGTCTTCGCCGGCGTGAACGAGAACGCCTTCGTCGGCGGCGGGATGAACTTCGTCGCCAGCGACGAGGGGCTGTGGGTGATGGGAGCAGGCCGCCTCGACCTCCGCGGCGAGTCCAAGCCGGCCTGGGCATACACCTATCAGGGCTCGTGGAACGGCGACGAGGTGATTGCCGCCCCGCATACCCCTGGCAACTACAACGGCTTCCACGCCGTGGGCTCGACCCCACCCAAGAACGCACTCGGCTACAGCGCCGAGCTGCTGAACCTGACCCGCAATGTCCGCATCGCAGGCACTTCCGCCGGCTACACCCACGTATTCATCCGGTCCAGCAAGCCATCCTCCATCAGGAACGCCGTCTTCCAGTACATGGCCCCCGACTTCGGTGGGTCGCACGTCACCGGCCGCTACGGGCTCCATATCCACATGGCGGGCAACGGAAGCAGGGGCACGGTCGTCGACGGGCTGGTGATTCGGGACACCAAGAACCACGCCTTCGTACCTCACCTCTCCAACGGGATCACGTTCCGCAACACCATTGCCTACAACGTCCGGGGCGAGGCCTACTGGTGGGACGAGGGCGATACCTCCGACGACATCATCTTCGACAAGGCAGTGGCGGCGCGGGTCAACATGTCATCGGGCGGCGAGGACCACCGTATGTCGGCATTCTTCCTCGGAGCCGGGCACCGAATGACGGTCACCAACTCGGTGGCGGTGGGCATCCAGAACGCCGAGGGTGGCGCCGACCGCTCGGGCTATATCTGGCCCGAAGACGCCGAGGGCACCTGGACCTTCCGCAACAACCGGGCCCACAACAACGACGCCAACGGGATCTTCGTGTGGCAGAACAACGAGATGCCCCATGTCATCGATGGTTTCACCGCCTACTACAACAGCGACGCCGGGGTGGAGCACGGGGCCTACACCAACTCCTACGTCTACAAGAACCTCACGCTGCTCAACAACGGCACTGCCGTGCACTCCCACGCCATGGGGGAGCGGGGTGACACCGGAACCGACACCCAGATCTGGTCGAAGATCAAGACCAAGGGTGGGACGCTGGTCATCGACGAGCACGCCCGCAACGCCGAGCGGCCGGTCCGATTCGTCGACTGCGACTTCGGGCGGGTGGTGGTCAACGATTCCGGGGGCTCGAACCCGAGCATGTACGACTTCATCAACTGCGGGCTGGAGCCGTCCGACTTCGACCTGGACGGAGCGCGGTCCGACTCGGTCTTCCGGGTGCAGCGATCCAACGGGAGCGCTTATCGGCTCACCGGAAGTGGCTCGGCGCAAAGCATCCCGCGGTTCTACAACGGCTCGGTCCCGGGGACCGGGTTCAGCGACACCAACGGGCACACCTTCGAAGCGGCGATCGACTGGCTGGCGGCGAAGGGGATCACCAAGGGGTGCAACCCTCCCGCCAACACCAGGTTCTGTCCCAACGACTTCGTGACCCGGGGTCAGATGGCCGCCTTCCTGGTGCGGGCATTGGGCTACACCAGCTCGGGGAGCGGCGACTACTTCAACGACACCAACGATCACATCTTCGAAGACGCCATCAACAAATTGCGGGCAGCCGGCGTGACCCAGGGCTGCAACTCCTCGGGGACCAGGTTCTGTCCCGATCGCCGTGTGACCCGGGGTGAGATGGCCGCCTTCCTCGGCCGCGCCTTCAACTACACGTCGGGCAGTGGCAACAACTATTTCGTCGACGACAACGGGCACATCTTCGAGAGTGCCATCAACCGGCTGCGGGCAGCGGGAGTCACCCTCGGGTGCAACCCGCCGAGCAACAACCGCTTCTGCCCCGACGACTACGTGACGAGGGGCCAGATGGCAGCTTTCCTGAAGCGGGCCATCGAGAGAGGTGTGAGCGCAGCTGCCGACTCTTCGGTTCTGGTGGCGAGATCGCCGGCCACCGCCGTGGCGACCTCGTCGTATGCGGGTGATCGCACAGTTTCCGTGGCCAGCGAGAATGTCGCGATGCCCGTCTTTTGCGCTTTGCTCACCTAGCGAACGATGAGGTCGCTGCGCCGTAACTCGGCTCTCTTGGGAGCGGCCCTTCTCGTTGTCGTTGCATGCACCGACGACGCGGCTCCGACGACGACGGCGGACTCCGTCACGACCACCTCCGGCGAGGGCTCGACCACGATGTCGCACGGCGACTCGACGACCACCACCGAGATCCAGCGCGAGGAGGTCTTGATCACGGAGGATCAGAACTACCCGGACGGGGTGGTGATCCCTCCCGATGAATCCTGGGTGCTCGACCCCAACACCAGCATCACGCTCACCAGCTCCGGCAACATCGAAGTTCTCGGCGAGCTGGTGATGCGGCCGGCCTCAGGCGACATCGAACACGCCGTGGTGTTCGAAGGTGTCGACATCGGGGCGTTCGAAGGAGGCGGCATGGACCCCCTGCCCACGGATGTCGGGCTCTGGGTGATGGGCGACGGGCAGTTGGACATCCAGGGAGAGGAGAAGACCGCATGGGGCTATGACTACGACCCGGCCTGGGCCGGCGACGAGGTCGTGGCCGCCCCCAACGCTCCCGAGGACTTCGAGAACTTCGAGCCGGTGACGGCGGCGCCCCCCTCCAACGAGCTCGGGTATCCCACCGAGCTCCTCAATCTGACCCGGAACGTGCGAATCGAGGGGACACCGGAGGGCTACTCCCATGTCTTCATCCGCTCCACCCAGCCCCAGACGATCCGATATGCCGCGTTGAGGTATGTGGCTCCCGAATTCGGGGAGTCCGACGCCACCGGCCGCTACGGCATCCACATCCATATGGCCGGTGATGGATCGCGGGGGTCGATCATCGAAGGTGTGGTGATCCGGGACGCCGGCAACCACGCCTTCGTCCCTCATGCGTCTCACGGCATCACCTTCAGGGACACCATTGCCTTCAATGTCCTCAACGAGGCCTATTGGTGGGATGAGCCGCCCGAACCGGACGGCGACGATACCGACCCCCTCAACAACACCAACGACCTGATCTGGGACCGGGCGGTGGTGGCAGGGCTCGACCTGGGCACCCCGGGCAACCGCTTCCGGCTCGCCGGGTTCTATCTGGGCAACGGGGAGAACCTGACCATGACCAATTCGGTCGCGGTGGGGGTCAAGGGGGAGTCAGGTGCCGACCGCTCGGGATTCATCTGGCCCGAATCGGCCGAGGCGGTGTGGGTCTTCGAAGACAACATCGCCCACAACAACGCGGCCAACGGCATCTTCGTGTGGCAGAACAATTCCGACCGCCACGACGTGGAGCGATTCACCGCCTATTACAACAGCGGGGCTGGGATCAACCACGGCGCCTATGAGAACTCATACCAGTACAAGGACCTTGTCCTGCGTGAGAACGGGCTGGGAGTGATCTCCCACGCCTTGGGCACCGAGAGCGAAGGGACCGACACCCAGACCTGGACGAATGTGCAAACCGATGGCGGAGTCCTCTACATCGATGAGCACGCCACCGAGTCCGAGGTGCCGGTTCGGTTCGTCGAGTGCGACTTCAGCCAGGTGGTGGTAGCCGATGAGGAGGAGGAGCCCAGCGAGTACGACTTCGTGAATTGTGGGCTCGCCCCGGAACAGTTCGACCTCTCTGAGGCGCACCCTGATGCCCGGTTCCGGGTGCAGAGCTCGGACGGCACCGCCTACGAACTGAGAGGCGACGGCACGGTCTCCGAGATCGACGCCTTCTTCGAGGGCTAGCGCATCTCTCTGATCCGGCGTCGCAGGTCCAGGCGTCGGCCGTTCGCCAACTTCCCGAACCAGAGTGAGTCACCGAGTCGACCGGGAAACCGCTTGCGGGCCATTGCCATTGCCCGCTTGACCTCGAACAAGGCCACCAGAGCTTCGTCGGCGGGGCCCCAGACCATGCCCGGGCTGAAGGCTCGGTAGCCCTCGAGGAACCGGTCCCGGAGTGCGGGGTACTCGCCTTTTACCGGACGTGATCGTGTGAAACCCCGTCCCGCGAGCTGTCTCCGGGTTTCGAACAGGAAGTTGGAGAGGTCACGGTGGATCACCGAGATGTCGGCCTCTTCCGGGGGATCGAGGAGGTAGAGACGACCGTCTTCGGCTCCCTGGAAGTTCCCGGGACCAAAGTCCCCATATCGCCTCCTGCTCTTGGTTCGCCAGTCGGCGGCGGTGAGCAGCCGTTCCACATCATCGGCGCGGAGCTTCATCCTGCTCGCGACGTGCCTCACCTCTTCGGCTGCCGGGTCGATGTCACCCACAGGCTGCCGGTGGTAAGCGGCGAGCATGGCCCCTGCTCTTTCCATCCACGCGTCGAGGTCACCGCCGGACCACGCACCATGCTCCGGCGAGCGAAGGATCGAAACCAGATCCGTGCTGGCGATGTATGGCATCACCACGATCGGCGGATGATCCGAGGAGGCCAGGGGTCGAATCCCATGGGCGTTTTCGATCCCCGCACCGGCGATGAGGTCGTCGAGCTCGATCATCGAGTGAAACACACGCTCGGCCTCGCCCGGCTCCCATCTCGGAACGACTTTGGCCACCACGTCGATACCGGACGGCCGCCCAACGACATGGTGGAAGATCGAGCCAGAACGGGGGCGCATCCAGGTGTCGACTGGCTCGAATCGATCCGATGCATCGACCAGACCGGATTCGCGAAGGAGCGAGTCGACCAACTGGGCTGCACCCAATCCGTCGAGGACCGGGACGGGCTCGCTATCCGCCAAGGGCCCGTTTCAGGAAGGCTGCCATCTGTCCTCTGGTCACCAGGTCGCCGGGACAGTATCTGTTGTTGGCCGGCGGGTTGCACCCGAGCGTGACCCCGGCGGCACGCAGACGGTCGATGGCGCCTTCGAAGACCGAGGTGTTGTCGTCGATGAAGTAATCGCCGGTCCCCGCGCTGGTGTATCCGAAGGCCCTGACCAGGAAGGCCGCCATCTGACCCCGAGTAACGAAGTCGTCGGGGCAGTACCGGGTGTTGGCCGGTGGGTTGCACCCCTGGGTGACACCGGCGGTGCGGAGGCGATTGATCGCATTCTCGAACACGCTTCCTTCGTCATCGATGAAGTAGTCACTGTTGATCGTCGAGAAGCCTTTTGCCCGGACCAGGAAGGCGGCCATCTGCCCCCGGGTCACGAAGTCGTTGGGGCAGAAGCGGGTGTTCTGGGGCGGGTTGCACCCCTGAGTGATCCCCTCGGCAGCGAGCCATTCGATCGAGTTCTCGAACACCGATCCGTCGTCATCGGTGAACGGGTTGCTGTTGCCGCCACCCCCTCCACCGGGCATCGTGGTTGTGGTGGTCGAGCCAGGAACTGTCGTTGTCGTCGTGGGCTGTGTCGTGGTGGTAGTGGTGCTCGACGTAGTGGTCGAGGTGGTGCTGGAAGTCGTGGAGGAGGTGGTGCTCGACGACGTGGAACTGGAGGTGCTCGAACTGCTCGAGCTCGATGAGCTGGTGCTGGTCTGTCGTCGGCGGGGGAATCGTCCCGTCGAAGGTGACCTCGGTGACGGAGTTGTTGGTGCGGTCGGTGATCCAGAGGCTGACCTTGCTGGGGTCGAAGCTGGCCGGGGCCACCCCGAGCCCGGAGATGTCGAGGTCGGGGAAGACGTTCTCGGGAAGGCTGATGGTGCTCACCAGGTCCAGATCGGCGCCGGTGTCGGTGATCTCATAGATCTCCTGGCCGAAGCGGCTCCCGAGGAGCAGATTCCCGGTCCGCGGGTCCCAGTCCAGCGCCTCCCAGTCCGAGCCCGGGTTGAGAGAGGAGATGTCGAAGTCGACCGGAGCCAGGTCGTCACCGTCGCCAAACGTGTTGTTTGGCCCCGGGTCGAGACGGAAGATGGTGGCCGCGCCGCCATCGACGAAGTAGAGGTTCCCGCTCACCCGGTCGTAGGCAGGGTCCTCGGTGTCGCCCGATCCCAGATCCTCGGCGACCTGGACCCGCTGTTCCTGTGGCGTGTCGAAATCGGTGATCACCTCGATGAAGGAGCCTGAGCCGGCATCACTGGAGATGAACAGTGTGTTGTTCACCGGGTCGTACTCGATGCCCGTCGGCTCATCCACCCCGGTGGCCCGGCTCACCGCGTCGCCGGTGTGGATGTCCATCATCCAGCCGTTGGAGTCGGGTTGATTGCGATTGGTGTCGACCACGAACAGGTATCCGGCGCCCGAGATGTAGGCCGCTCCCGAAGGATCGTTGGATGCCGGGCTCCAGGCGCCGGAGTCGACCGTCTGCACCAGCAGCGCCACGGTGTCGGCCCAGGCCAGCCCCACCCCGAGCACCAGGACCGAGGTGGCGACCAGCACCGCGACAATCGATACGCCTCCGGCGCGCCTCCCCACTCCGCGGACGCTCATGCTTCGCTTAACCCTCGAGAGCCCTCTTCAGGAACGCTGCCATCTGACCCCGGGTGACGAAGTCGTTGGGGCAGTAGCGGTTGTTCACCGGCGGGTTGCACCCAACGGTGATCCCGGCCTGGGCCAGGCGCTCGATGGCGCCTTCGAAGACATGACCGTTGTCATCCACGAACCGATCGGGTCCGTTGTATGCGGGCAAGTCGAACGCCCGGACCAGGAAGGCAGCCATCTGCCCCCTGGTGACGAAGGCGGTCGGGCAATACCGGGTGTTGGCCGGCGGGTTGCAGCCCTGGGTCACGCCAGCTGTGGCGAGCCGGTTGATCGCGTTTTCGAACACCGACCCGTTGTCATCGCTGAAGAAGTCGCCGGCGATGGCGGTGTAACCCTGTGCCCGGACCAGGAAGGCAGCCATCTGCCCTCGTGTGACCTGGTCGTTGGGGCAGAACATGTTGTTCACCGGCGGGTTGCATCCCTGGGTGATGCCTTCGGCTGCCAGCCATTCGATGGCGTTCTCGAAGACGTGCCCGTCATCGTCGATGAAGGGATTGGTCCCAGCCGCCTGCACCGTCACGATGAACGTCTGCTGGTCGGTGAGCGCCGGGATCCGGTTGTCCCGGACCCGTACCGTCACCGGGTAGTTGCCCGGGCTCACATTGGGAGTCCAGGTGAAGTTGCCATTGGCGGTGATCGAGGCGCCGGCGGGCGGGCTGACCAGGGAGAAGGTGAGTGCATCACCGTCGGAATCGGTGGCGCTGGCCGTGAAGGCGAGCTGCGACCCCTGGACCACTGTCTTGTTGCCGATCGTTGCCAGCACCGGGGCGTGGTTGACCGCGGCGTTGTCGATCGTGAACACAAACTGATCGGAGTCCTGACCCGACATGCTGTCGGTCACCGTGACCGTCACCGTGTAGGGCGAGCCCGCTTCCGCCCCGGCGGCGATGGTCCCGCTGATGGTGCCGGTGGAGGTGTTGATCCCCAGCCCGCCGGGAAGCCCGGTGGCGCCCCAGGTCCTCGCCTGTGCGGGAAGGTCGGCATCGGTGGCGCTCTGCAGCAGCGACACCGTCTCCCCCTCGGCCCGGGTGATGTCGGGGTTGGCGACCATCACCGGTGCCACGTTGACCTCGTTGGCGGTGATCGAGACGATCTTGGAAGTCGGTGTTGTTCCAGGGGCGGCGTCGGTGACCCTCACCCTGACCGTGTATGCCGGGGCGCCACGACCCTGGGCCTCGGTCGGGGTCCAGGTGAAGACGCCGGTGGTGGCGTTGATGGCCGCCCCAGCCGGGAGATTGCCCGCATCGAGTGACCAGGTCAGAGTGTCACCGAAGTCGTCCGTGGCGGTGGCCTGGAAGGTGATCACTGTGCCCTCGTTGCCACTCTGCGCCGGGATGGCAGGAGTGATCACAGGCGCCTCGTCGGGAACCACGACCGGTCCGGGATGGATCCGATGCAACCGGCCGTCGTTGACGGTAGCTGGGCTGAAGTCGCCACGGTCGGCGATCCAGTAGGTCTTGGGCTCGCCGCCACCCGCCGGCTGCACTGTAAGTCCGGAGATGGTGAGTGGCGGGATTCGCCGTTGGGGCAGTTCGCTCTCGATGACCCCGGTGTCGATGCGATCGACGAAGGTCCCGGTCTTGGACACCACCCAGATCCCTTGCTCGTCGTCGTTCGTCGAGTCTTTGGCCCCGACTGAGCAGGTTGGCGCCGTCGAGGGCCATCCCCTCCCAGTCCCCGGGAGTCGTCCATGAGCGCCGGGATCAGAGGGCACCGGGAATCCGCCAGCGGTGACGATGGTGTCGTCGCCGTCGCCAAAGCCACCGGCGTTGGGGGCGATCTCGAACACCTGCGAGGTGTTGCCGTTGAGGAAGAAAAGGTTGCGTGCCGTCGAAGACCGGGTCCTCGACGTCGGCCGGCGGCGCCGGGACCGCCGACCAGGGCCTCGACATCGATGAATCCGTCGTCGGTGCCCCCGAACTGACCGGTGGCCCGCCGGGCTCGAACATGTAGATCCCCTGCGGCGAGGAGTCCGAGGAGACGATACAGGATCGTCGTTGGCCGATCCCAACTGAGCCCGGTGGCGTCACCGTTGACATCGATGGCGGCGGAGTAGACGACCTGACCGGTGGTGAGGGAGTACTCCCAGAGGTTGACGGTGGGCCGGCGGTCGTCGCCGTCGACCACGATCAGGGTGTTGGTCTGGGTCGGTAGGCGATCCCGGTGGGCCCGGGGGCGATTGGGTGACCACGACCGATGTATCGATCGTCGTGATCCGGTCGGCAACGATCAGGGCCAGAGCCTGTTGTGTCCCCCCGGGAACCAGTCCCGCGAATGCCATGAAAAAGGCCAATACCCCGATCAGGGCACGCCGTCCGAACTTCCCCTTCATCCCTTTTCCCCTATTCCCCTCTGGTGTGGGGGGTGACCGTTGCCGGCCACCCCCCACGATTGACTATTCGCCGAATGCCCTCTTCAGGAAGGCAGCCATCTGTCCTCGTGTGACCGGTTGGTTGGGGCAGAACCGGTTGTTGGCCGGTGGGTTGCACCCCAGGGTGATCCCCGCCTGAGCCAGCCGCTCGATAGCCCCTTCGAAGAGATGGCCGTTGTCGTCCGTGAACCGGTCAGGTCCGTTGTACGGAGGCAGACCGAAGGCCCGCACCAGGAAGGCAGCCATCTGACCCCGGGTGACGTTCTGCTCACCGCAGAAGCGGTTGTTGGCGGGTGGGTTGCAGCCCTGAGTCACGCCGGCCGTGAACAGCCTGTCTGCCGAGTTCTCGTAGAACAGGCCGTTGTCATCCGTGAAGATGTTCCCACCACCGTTGTCGGAATAGCCGAACGCACGGACCAGGAACACTGCCATCTGACCCCGGGTCACCGCGTCGTCCGGGCAGAACCGGTTGTTGGTCGGCGGGTTACAGCCCTGGGTGATGCCCTTGTCGGCCAGCCATTCGATGGCGTTCTCGAAGATGTGCCCGTTGTCGTCGATGAACGGGTTCTCCGGATCCGGTGGCGGAGGCGGAGGCGGTGACGCCGAACCGATGACGATGCTGATATTGGGCGAGTTCACCGTGTTCTGGCCGTCGGTGACGCTGGCCTTGATGATGTGAGTCCCGTTGCTCAACCGGTTGCTACCCGAGCCGCCGGCGATCATCACGAACGAGCCGCCGAACCCGATGATCCCATCCCGGTTCGAGGTCCAGACGATCTGACCCGAGATGTTGACCCCGTTGTCGGTGGCGGTTGCGCTGAACTGGACCGGCGCTCCGACATTGAACTTGTTGCCATTGTCGGGACTGCTCACCGAGAGCACCGGTGGGTTGTTGGCCAGGTTGTTGACGGTGATCGACACCTCATCGAAGTTGACCAGCGGATCCGCCCCGCTCTCGGTCGCGGTCAGCCGCAGGACATAGGTGCCCAGGGCGGAGAAGGCGGCCGTGGTCGGCAACACACATTCTGTGCTGGAGCACGAGCCCGTGGATGGGCTGAGGTTTACCCCTCCAGCGGGTCCGGAGACCACGCTCCAGGCCCAGCTCACCGGGCTGCCTACGGCATCGCTGGTGACGATCCCTCCGAGGTTGGTCGGCGGGCTGGCGTCGACCGACTTGTTGGTACCGGCGAATACGCCCGGAGCCTGATTCCCCAGGTTGGTCGGGATCAGGGTCTGCCAGATCGCGGTGTCCTGGATCGATGTCGGGTTACATCCCGAACAGTCGTCCCAGGCCCAGTCGACGAGGACCGGAAGCCCGGTGGCCGCGGTGGTGGGCTCGCGGGGAACGATGCTGTTGCGATGCTTCTCGAACTGGGTGGCGAACAAAGGTTGCGGGGCCGCCCACTGGCCGAGCCCGACCGGGATGTTGTTCGTCGGGCGTACCCAATAGGCGACATTGGTCTGCCCGTTGTCGATCGCAAACACATAGAGGTTGCCGTCGAGGATCGAGACCACAGGTCGCTTCCGGTCCAGCGTGTTCGAGGACTGGTCGAGCTTGACCGTGCTCTGGTCCCACGAGCCGCCGGCGTTGCGTCGGAAGAGGACCACCTGCGGGTCGAGGCTCGCCTGGGTGGAAGGGCCGGTGCGCTGAGTCTCAGAGGCGACGTAGACGGTGTTGTCGGTATCTGTGACCAGGCTCAACTCGTCGTCGGCATGGACCACTGCGTTGGAGCTGCCCTGGGTGATGTTCAGGTTCTCCCGGATCCAGGGTGAGGTCCCGCCGCTCAGCGCGGTAACAGCGCCGGTGAACTCGTTGCCGGCCCCGGCCATGGTCTCTGAGACATTGATGGCGTTGCCCGGGGCACCATCTTCCATCGCCCTGACCTGGGCGTGGTGCCGGTGCCGAATCCGCTGATCCGGGCGTTGTTGTGGGGGAAGGTGGACAGGGCATAGGTGTTGGGGCCAGGGGCCCCGCCGCCGTTGATCGGCGTTGACCAGGTTGGCCTTGGTGATGTCGTCCGTGGCGCCGATGGCGATGTTGCCTGCGACGTCGGCGATGGGGGCGGTCCGGAAGGTGTAGGTCCGACCCCCGATGGTGATCGACTCGCCGGCTGTCGGCTGAATGACGATGTTGAGCTGAGCGGTGGCCTGGACCCCGGTGGCGAAGGCACCGGCATTGGCCAAGTCGAGCCGATAGAACATGTACTGCGAGTAGCGCCCATCCTCGAGCCCGCCGTCACCGTCTTCGGCCGCGGCCACTCCCAAGAAGGTCCCACCATCGGTGAACTCGGTGAGCTGGGTTTGCCCCTCGACGATGGTCTCGTTGAGGATCGGGGGCGCCGGCGACCAGGTGGCGCCGTCGTCGGTGGAGCGGGAGATCTTGAGGAACCCGGTGTCCATCACCGAGGCCCAGAGGTCGCCGTTCGAGGTCTTGAAGAGGGCGACCCGGGAGTCGGGGGCTTCCATGTCGTTGAGGCTGCCGGCGGCGGTTGCGGGCCCATAGACGTCGGACCCTGAGTTGTAGTCGACGGTGAACAACTGGGTCGTGGCCTGACCGCTCATCAAGACATAGAGACGGCTGGCGCCCTCGTCCCAGTAGACGTCGGGTCGGTCGTCTTCGTTGGTGGAGGGTCCGACCACCGAGCCGTAGACCGGGGAGGCTCCTGCAGACTGGGGGATGGCGCCCTCGGCGATCCGCCAGCCGGAGGTGGTGGGAAGAATGGCGTCCCAACGACTCGCGGAAGCGTTCCACCAGATGCGATGCTGGTTCTTGGTCTCCCACTGGCGGCCGTCGAGGAGCGCGGTGCTGGCCCCGGGGATCGGGCCGGCCCGTACTCACCCGGTTGTGCCTGTGCCGGGGGAGCCCAAGCTACGACCCCGACCAATCCTGCTACCAGCGCGAACGCCAGTAGCGCGAAAGAAATACGTGTGCCCCCAGCCGGAGCAATCCGGTTACCCATGAAAATGTCTCCCTGCCCGTTTTCGGAAGAAGCCCCACAGCTTCTGCCCGCGGATACTATCTGCGATCAATGACCACGCAAAGTGGTTATGTGATCAATTTGGCCTGACCGTCATCACGTCCGAGACGGTCGTCGGTCAACGTAGCAGTGATCGAAAGATACGAATCCGGAGTCGGACTCGAGCCGTCGAAGGCGATCCTTCGGGAACCGGAAAGCACAGCGTGACCCTCGATGGCTTCCACCAGATGGCCGGTGTCATCGAGGAAATGGGAGCGGGTCGACTCGTCGACACCGTCCAGACGCTCCGACCACCCGCGGGCATCGAGACGACTTTGGACGACCGGGCGCGGGGTGTCGACCACCACGACCGCGGCCGGTACCGGGATGCTGCGCAGGTAGGCCTCGAGTAACACTCGGTCGGCGTCGTCGAACCCGAAACCGAAGAGGGCGACACCACGCTGGAGGAAGCCTTCGTCCACGATCAGCCATCCACTGTGACCTGATTCGGTGGCCAGTTGGTACCTGGCCATCAGGTTGAGCGCCCAGCCCAACACCAGATCCTGACCACGGTCTCGCTGGGATCGCGCCTCCTGAGCTTCGAGAAACGCCGCCAGCAGCCGTCGGTGACCCTCGATGAAGCGGCCGAGGGCGTTGATGCGATCGGGAGAGCGGGCATACGCCGCCTTCCACAGTCGGCCGCGGGGAGATCGGGCCATTCGAGCGGCCGCTCGTGCCAGCCCGTCCTCACCGTGGGCCCGCACCGAGTGGAGCACGGCCTCCTCGAGCGTCAGCGACCCGGGGAGGGTGGCGCGGAGCCCGGCGGCGACCGTGCTCTTCCCCGATCCGGGGACGCCGAGCATCTCAACGACCTGCAACGATCGCCTCCCAGATCGAGGTCTTGGCGACGAGCAGGACTTCTTCGTAGGGGCGGGCGGCGTCGACGACGATCCTTCCCGGCGCGGGTTGGAGCCGGCGCACCGCCTCGACCTTTTGGTGGTGCTCCTCGATGGTCAGGTCGAGCTTGCGCCCGCGGAGGACCTCGACGTCGGTGTCCAGCACCAGGGTCAGGTCGGGGTCGCCAATCGCCTTGTATTGCCGGAGCTCGGTGCCGGCCAGCGGGCGGTCGGGCTGGAGACGGGGACCGTCCATCGGGGTCGCCATCGAATGGAACTCCTGTAACGGGTAGCGCTCGGCGATCACCACCTGGCCTTCGGCCGCCTCCGAGGTTGCCTCCGATGCCATGCGTCGTCGCTGGCGGGCGAGCGACACCCACTTCAGTGAGTCGGTATAGCGAGCAATCGCCCTCCAAGGCCCGGAGTTCCCGCGGTGACGGGCCAGGCTCCCCGGCTTGTTCAGGGCCTTGAAGAGGATCCCGTCCTTCGGTTGGCCGAAGTAGACGTGGCGCACCTCGACCTTCGAGCCCAACCAGGATTCCAGGTCCCGGGTGAGGCGACTCTTTCCTGACCCGTCGGCGCCGACCGCGGCCACCAGCAGGCCCTTGCCGGTGAGCCGGCGCTTGGGGATGTCGATGTGGAGTGAGCGAGCCCAGGGTCGGGAACGGAGGCGGAGCATCGCCTTCTTGGGCAGCGCCATGTAGGCCGGCATCCTGCGGTAGCGGGCCATCCGTTTCCGAAGGGAGTCGCGTCGCGAGGCGACGTAGCCGCGGTCCAGGCGATCCTCCAAGACCCGCGTCCTGAATCTCGACCAGCTCGTCGCCGCCGACCTCGAGGCCCGAGGAGTTTGCGGCGGTATCGAGGGAAGCGGGATCGGTCCGCTCGGCGAGCCATCTCGCTTCCTTGACGATGCGGTGGGGGACGGGTGAGCCGCCCTTGACCCTGGCTGCGAGAAGCTGGCGGTTGGTGGTCTTCAACATCGCTCGCACATAGAGCAGGAGCATCTCCTGCTCCGGCTTGGGGACTCTGACTCCACCCAGATTCGATGGGTCGTCGAGCAGCCAGTCCTCCACAGGGAGATGGTGATTCTTGAGGAGTTGCTCACCGAGCACCAGCCGGTATTGCACGTCGAGGTGGACGAGGGCGCCGGTGGTGGGATCGAAACCCAGATAGCTGGCGGTGCCCGGAATCCGGCGAGCGGGGGCCGACGCCAGGGGAACGAACGAGAGGCCCGGTGAGAACCTTCTCGAAGGGATCGCGGTGCTCGCCGAGAACCAGGAGGTCGAGATCGGTCTCCCCGCGGAGTGCCGGCTCCAGGTGCTCGTTGCTCTTCCAATGGACATATTGGATCCGGTTGGCGGCGAGTCCTTCGAGGAGGGCGTCGATCAGTCGCAGCGTGCCCACGCGGCCCCCCATGGCGCAGGATCATGCATCAGTAGCCGCTCAGGGCTCCGACCTTGCGCCCGTATTCCAGGATCCGGCTGAAGGACCACAGCGCGAGCGGGTAGAGGACCACCGAGAACGCTGCGAGCGCAAGCACCGCCTGCCACGCGGTCGGGCCGGGGAGTACGTCGCCCTGCGGCATCAGCACCCGGCGCAGCGCCTGGATCACGTAGGTGTGGGGGATCGCCCAGGCCAGGGCGCGCAGCCAACTGGGCAGGACCTCGACCGGGAAGAACACTCCCGACAACACCGAGGCCGCCAGCGTGTACAGGGAGAGCACCGGGTCGGCCTTCTTGGAGATGATCTTGATGCTGGCCCCGAGGATCCCGATGGCCAGGGTGGCGGCGAGGCCGAGGATGACGATCAGGATCGCTAGCGGCACCGCCTCGAGCCGATACTCGGCGCCGAGCGGGATCGAGAGCAGGATCATCAGCGCGGAAGTGACGAATGCCTGGAACGCGGCCCACGGCGTCATCGCAAAGGGAAGCAGCGTCCAGCGGACGGGCTCGACGAGGAACATCTCGAGCTGGCCTTGGGTCACCAGATCGAGCATGTCGCTGCCGAACGAGTTGAGAGTGGCGGCGAGGATGCCCACTGTCACGACCCCAATCACGACGAAGGTGTAGTAGTCGTATGCAACCTCGGGCCCGTTGTCTCCGACCAGGTCGGCGACGAAGACGAAGGTGATCACCGGAATGAAGGCGCTGAGGGCCTTCATGAGCAGGGCCAGCGGGTAGTTCATCGCCTTGATGAAGTCGATCCGCCAGAAGGCTGCTGTGACCTGAGCTGCGCGGCGCAGCTGGCTTCTGAACGACCTCATGGCTTGTCTTCCCCTGGCCGGAGCAACGCCTCGAGGACGTCGCGCAGCTTGGGCTTGGTGTGCCCTATCGAGCTCACCTCGTCGACATGTCCGTCGAGCTCACCGAGAATCTGGGTCAGGGTCAGCTCGGAGCCGACGACCACGGTGCTGCCATCGACGGTGACAGTTCCGATGCCGTTCACATTCTCCAGTATCAGCGACGCACTGAGCGCTGCTCCCGGCTCCTCGAACACGATCTCGACCAGCGGGCGGCGGAAGCCGGACACCATGGAGTCGAGCGGCCCATCGTGGATCACCTGGCCCCGGTTGAGGAGCAGGACCTGGTCGTTGAGCATCTCCACCTCGTCCAGTCGGTGGGAGCTGATGAGCACTGCCAGGCTGCCCTCGGCAGCGATCTTCTGTACCAGGCGGAGCAGCTCGTAAGCACCAAGGGGATCGACCGCACCGGTGGGCTCGTCGAGGATGAGCACCGCCGGGTTGTGCATGATCGCCCGGGCCAGCATGAGCCGGGCCAGCATCCCGGTGGAGAGGGCGAACCCGACCCGGTCCCGGGCTTCATAGAGCCCGACCATCTCCAGGGTCTCGTCGACCCGGGGTCGGAGCGCTTCTTTGGAAATCCCCTGAAGGCGACCATGGAACTCCAGGTTCTCTCGACAAGAGTGACGGAGGAGGAGGGTCCGGTTCTCGGCAGGCATGAACCCGATCATCTTGCGGACCTGGGTGGAGTCCCGGGTCGCATCCAGGCCCAGGATCGTTGCCGACCCGGTGGTGGGGGTGGTCAGGCCGGTCAGGATGCGAAAGAGCGTCGACTTGCCCGCTCCGTTGGGACCGAGGACCACTCGCAGCTCACCGGGAAAGACTTCGAAGGAAACGTCTTCGAGTGCAACCACGGGCTCGGTCGTCGCCGAGCGAAGCATCAGCTTCATCCAGCGCGCGTAGGGCTCGTAGACCTTGTGGACCCGGTCGACAGTGAGAATGGGCTCGGACATGTTCTGTTGCGGTTTCCCCGTTCGGTGCGCCTCCCTCCTGAGAATCGGCAGGCGTGAACGGTTACCTGAGCGACCGAGGGGGGACGACCGGTGATTGTACTCCCGGCCCGCCAATCTCAATCCCGTTGATTCGGCGAATCGAAGCTGTGTGCCCAACTTCCGTCGAACCCGGCCGGCGGTAGATTGGCGCCCGTGACGGGAGAGAAGGGCCGGCTGTTCGGGGTGATGGTCACCTTCAAACGCCCCGGTGAGTTGGCCAAGTCTCTGGACAAGCTGCTCGCCCAGACCCGCCGGCTCGACCTCCTGTTGGTGATCGACAACGGGAGCACACCCGAGTCCGAAGCCGAGGTCGAGCGATACCGATCCGAGGGCGCCGAGGCGGTCTACATCGACGCCGGGGAGAACATCGGCCCTGCCGAGGGTTACGCCCGAGGCTCGCTGTATCACATGGAGCACGGCAACGACGACGACTGGGTGCTCACCTTCGATGACGACGATCCGCCCTATTTCGATGACGCACTCGAGAGCGCGGCGCGGTTTGCCGAGGAGATGGTCGACAAGGATCCCCTCACGGCAGGGGTAGGCAACAGTGGGGGCCGCTTCGACTTCAAGAAGGCAGTGATACGCCGCATCGGTGATTCCGAGATCCATGGAGTGGTGCCGGTCGACTTCATCGCCGAGGGCGGTTTGCCCTGTTACCGGATCGGCGCCCTGAAGGAGGCCGGTGTCCACCGGGGCGACCTCTTCTTCAGCTATGAGGAGATCGAGCTCGGGCTTCGAATTCACGACGCGGGATATCGGCTCTACGCCGACGGCGAGCAGTGGAAGCACCGCAAGGCCACCAAGCGAGCCCTGGGCCAGCTTCCCGATGAGTCCGTCCTCGAGGCGAGGGCGCGCACCGACTTCCGGATAAAGCCCGCCGGGTGGCGCCGCTACTACGCCCTGCGCAACCTGATCTGGCTGCTTCGCAAGTACGGGCGCCATCGAACCGCCCTCACTGTCACTCTCACCCGCGGGATCCTCAAGCCCTTGGTGAACCTGCCGGTGGCTCCCCGTGACTCATGGGAGAACCTGAAATTGAATCTCAAGGCGATCGTCCACGGCTGGAAGGGTGAGCTGGGATGGCAGATGCGACCATGAATGCTGGTTGACGGTGGCGCGCAAACGACAAGGGGCACGAGCCGCGAGGGCTCTGGGGCTGGGCCGGGCTCTGGACGCGGTAGCCGGCTCGTTGTGCGAGATGGACACCAGCCGATCGGTGTTCCATCTCACCTTCGACGATGGGCCTCACCCGGAAGTGACACCGGCAGTTCTCGACGTGCTCGATCAGCACGGGGTACCTGCCACATTCTTCCTCCTCGCTAACGCGGCGAAGGCCCACGGAGACCTGGTGCGGGAGACGGTTAGACGCGGGCATCGCATCGGTCTTCATGGGCGAACCCATATCCGGCTGTCGACGGCACCCCGGAATGCGATCCGTGACGAGGTGGGCAAGGCACATGCCGAGTTGGAAGACATCGTCGGGCAGAAGATCGACCTGTTTCGGCCTCCCTACGGGGCCCACGGCCTTCGCTCGCTTCTCATGACCAGACGTCTCGGGATGCGGACCATCTTGTGGTCGGTGGATACCGACGACTGGAAGGGGCTCACCGCGGACGCACCGTTGAAAGGCACCACCAAACGGATGGCACCGGGCGGGATCGGCTTGATGCACGACACCCCGGCGAGGGGCTCCTTGGAAGCCGACCGAGCAGAGGGCCTGATCCGAAAGGAGGATCTGTTATCAGCTCTGCTCGAGGAGCTTTCAAGGCGAGACCTGAGGCCTGTTTCCATCGATGACCTACTGTCGGAGGGGGAGCCGGTGCGGCGCGCCAAAGTCCACAGGTGACCGAACGATCGGGCTCGATGGCATTCGATCCCGGCGAGCTGGAAGCGATGATCGCCGAAGTCGACAAGGCAGCCGGAATCCTCAGGCCTTCGAGCTTCTGGGAGCGCCTGGCGTCGAAAAACGCGGCGACGCTGGTCGAAGACGGGATCGAGTCCTTCAAGCGCTCGGTCAACTACAACTACTTCCAGTGGGTGATCAACAGCCCTCGCCAGCCGGAATTCGCATCCGTGGTCAAGGTTTGGGCTCGCCACCCGTCGCTGTCGGCTCTTGGATCCCGGACCTATGGCGACCCCGTCGACTGGGCTCGCCCTCGATCGCCAAAGCAGCTCCCCGTCCGCTTTCGCCCCCTGGGCCACGCCATCTACGTCGGGATGCTGTGGGAAGTGGCGCGTCGTCGGGCGCCCGATGCGCTGGCCGACGGGCTCGAGGAGCCGGCCCTTGGCAACCCGATTGCAGTTCAATGGAAGGATCGCGTCATCTCGGAGGATCTCGCCAACAGCCTTCTGGAATACGGCAACATCGCAGAGCACGTTCCCACGTCTCGACTTGGCGAGGGAACTCTCCTCGAGATCGGGGCGGGGTACGGGCGATTCGCCGACCTCTTCCTCATGGCGAACCCCTCGGCTCGAGTCGTCATCGTCGACATCCCGCCCGCCCTCGCCCTCTCCCAGGCATATCTCACCGCGCGCCATCCCGATCTGACTGCCCATCGTTTCACCCGAGGTCTGGATCGTGCGGGGTTGGCGGAAGCAATAGACGCCAACAGGCTCGCCTTTCTTACGCCGAACCAATTGGCGATGGCGGACCCTCTCGGCGTGGACATCGTGGTGAACATCTCGTCGCTTCACGAGATGCGCCCCGAGCAGATCGCGGAGTATCTGAGGCTCATCGATCGGCACGCCAACGGCGGGTTCTTCTACACCAAGCAATGGGCGCACTGGCACAACCCGGTCGATGGAGTGGATGCGGACCAGGAGTCGTATCCCTACCCGTCGAGCTGGCATCGCCTCTTCGAGCGGACCCCAATCGCTCAGCCCGCATTCTTCGAAGCCCTGTTCGCCCTCTGAGCTCAGCGCAAGAGGAATCCGTCGCCGAGCCGGTCTGAGGGGTCGAGCCAGAACTCGGTGCGCCCCAGGATGTGGGCCCGCCCCCCGATCTCGGGGACCACTGCGGGCTCGTCCCCGACCTGGGCGAGCTCGACCACCGCTCCGGTGAACGTGCTCCCGATGATGCTCTCCACCACGATGGTCTCACCAATCGCCAGCCGACCGCGGGCGTGCTCGATGGCCAGCCTCCCGCTGACTCCGGTCCCGGTGGGGGAGCGGTCGACCTCCCCATCTGCGAAGACGCAGACATTCGCGGAGTGATTGCCGGGATCCTTCGGTGGGCCGGTGAATATCACCCCGTAGAGGAAGCCGAGCTCATCGTCGACGGGATGGGCGATCGCCTTCTGCCGACTGACCGCCGCCTTGATCAGCCGACCCGCATTCACCAGGGCATCGAAGTCGGCCGGAGTGCAGGTGAGCCCGATCGAGCCGGCATCCACATATGCGTAGAACCCGCCGCCGTATGCGAGGTCATAGCCGACCTCCCCGATCCCAGGGACGGTCACCGTGGCATCCAGCTCGGAGACGAAAGAGGGGACGTTGCGAAATCGGACGTCGCCGACCCGGCCTGCCGAGACCACGGCCGTGGCGGTCACCGTGCCGGCGGGGGTGTCGATGCGGAGCGTGGTCTCCGGTTCTGTCGCGGGCAGAATCCCGGTCTCCAGGACGACCTTGGCGAGAGCGATGATCCCATGGCCGCACATCGTGGAAAAGCCCTCGTTGTGCATGAACAGGACAGAGATGTCGCTCTCGGCTTCCACGGGAGGGCCAAGGAAGGCTCCGTACATGTCGGCGTGTCCCCGCGGCTCCCACATCAGGATTCGGCGGAGCTGGTCGAGATGGGCCTGGGCATTACGACGCCGCTCGGCCATGTTGTCGCCGACGAGAGGTGGTGCGCCTTCAACGACGACGCGGAAGGGCTCGCCACCGGTATGAGAGTCGACCACCACCACACGCTCGGCCGCTGGGTTCCACTCGAGGGGGGCCACGAGGTCCACGGCGGGGAGGATAAGAGTTGTCCCCCAGCGAAGCGGGGGGACCGCTCGCTAGCGAGCGAAGCGAGCGCGAGCGAGGGGGCCCTTCCTAGCATCGGATCGTGACCACCGTCTCCGAAGTGATGGCCCAACTCGCAGCCGTCATCCCACCCGAGACCGCGGCGACCTGGGACCCTGTCGGACTGCAGCTGGGATCCTCGGCAGCCAAGGTAGACACCGTCGGGGTGTGTCATGAGATCACCGAAGAGGTGGTCTCGAACATCGAGGAGGCGCCCGTCGACCTCCTGATCACCTATCACCCATTGCTCTTCGATCCGGTAAACCGCCTGGTCGAAGGGCGCTCTCCGACCGCCCGGGCGATACGACTGTTGCGGACGGGAGTAAATGTCCTGGTCACCCATACCGACTTCGACGCTGCTGACGGCGGCGCGGCGGATGCCCTGGCCGGCGTTCTCGGTCTCAGCGGGGTCGAGCCATTCGGCGCCCTTCCGGAGGAGAACCTGCCCGCCATCGGCCGGGTCGGCGGCTTTCAGGGGAGCCTCGGTGACCTTGCGGTGCTGGTCGCCGAGCAACTCGGCTCATGGCCGCCACGGGTCTCCGGCGACAGCGACCGTCCCCTGCAGCGGGTGGCGGTGGTTCCCGGTTCGGGCTCGGATTTCGTGGCGAAAGCCTCGGAGATCGCCGATGCCATGGTCACCGGCGACGTGTCTCATCACCGGGCGGTGGCCGCCCTCGACGCCGGGCTGGCCATCGTCGATCCCGGGCACATCGCCACTGAACGCCCGGGTTTGGCCGCACTGGTGGCCCGGGTTCGGGGTTTGGTCGACGTGGAGGTGACCGACCTCACTCACCTCGACCCTCAGACCTGGGTCTGACCCGTTTCCCCCTCCGACTTGGGACTTGCCCACCGCTACCCTCGGGCGGCCATGGAGATCTCGACGCTCGCCGACCTCCTGGATGTCCAGGATCTGGATCTTCAGATCGATCGCCTCCTCGATCGCCGCCAGTCCCTCCCTGAGCTGGCCGCCTACAGGGAGGCGCACGAGGCCCAGCAAGCATTGGAAGCAGAGCTCACCGAGGCGTCGAGCGCCTTGAAGGGACTCGAGCTCGACTTCGACAAGTCCGAGGGAGAGCTCGAGATGCTGGAGAGCAAGCTGAACGAGCACGAGACCAGGCTCTACGCCGGCGGAATGAGCGCCCGGGAAACCGAATACATGAGGCTCGAGGTGCAGAGCCTCCGCGGCCAGAAGGAGGCCATGGAGGAGCGGGTCCTCGGGATGCTGGACCAGGTGGATCCGGCCCGGGACAACGTGATCCGTCTCAACGCCGAAGTGGCGTCGGTCTTGTCGACCAAGGACGCCCTGGAGCAGGTGATCAAGGCGGAGTGGAAGACGATCGATGCCGAGCTCTCCCGCAAGGAAGAGCGGAAGAAGGAGGCGATCGCCCCGGTCCCCGCCGAGCTCACCGAGCTCTACGAGACGCTCCGTCAATCGAAAGAAGGGGTGGCCATCGGCCGGTTCGAGCACGGGGTCTGTGGTGGATGTCACATGGCGCTGTCGGCGCAGGAGCAGGCTGAGGCTCTCGACGCCGAGCTCCCGCGTTGCGTCCATTGCCGCCGGATCCTGGTCCCTTGACCCATGCTCTTCTGGCACGCGGGCGCCACCTTGTGGATGTTCCGCTGGATCTTTCGCGATCCCAAGGTCGATGTTCGCTTTCTGCTGTTCGGGGCGCTGCTCCCTGACATCATCGACCTCCCGGTGGGCACCCTGCTCCTCCCCGCCATCTTCTCCACCGGAGAGATCTACTTTCACTCTCTGACCCTGGCCGCGAGCTACATGGCGGTCGTCCTGCTCACCACGCGGCGCGGGCGCCGGCGGCGGGCGTTCATGGCAGTCGGTGTCGGCTGGCTGTTCCATCTGTTGCTCGACGGGTTGTGGGCCACCCCCGTCGTCCTCTTCTGGCCCTTCTTCGGGTGGGAGATCCCGATGGGGGCCACGCCGTTCTGGCCCTTGGCCTGGGAACGTGCGATGTCCGATCCCTGGCGATGGGTCCTGGAGGGGGTCGGTCTTGCCTATCTGGCCTGGCTTTGGCTCGCAACCGGCCTCAAGGATCCGGCGCGGAGGAGTGGCCTGTTGCGGACGGGGCGCATCCCGGACCTGGTGGACGATCGTGCCTAGCCGGCGGTCTTTGATCCTCCTCGTGTCTGTCATCGTCGCCGGGTGCGGTGGCAGCGACACCGGGGATACCACCATCCCCCTGGGGGCGGGAGCAGGCTCACCGACTCAGGCTGTCGAGGACTTGGGCACCTTCCTACGGGATGGCGACTTTGCGGCGGCCAGCTCTCTGGCGATACCAGGCCAGGCCGCGCTGGCCTCACTCGCCGAGGGGGCGAGCTTTGGCGAGGTCGCCGAAGCTCTGGAGAACGGGGACACCGAGATGGCGGCCAACTTCTGGAGTGGCTTCGCCCAAGGAGCAGGCGAGACCCTCACCGGGGATCTCACGGTTTCCGAGTCGGGGACGCAGACCGAATCCGAGGTGGAGTTCCACATCGTCACGGTGAACTCGGGGAGCGGAGGAGAGGGACGGGTGATCACGCAAGAGGTGGACGGGCACCGGGTGGACTTGTTCGCCTCGTTCGGTGCCGGTCTCTCCGCGAGCCTGATCGCCCCTTACGAGCAGCTGCTGGAAACTCCTAGTGCAGACGGAGCGCGAATCCTGGAAGCATCACGGGAGGTGGTTCCGTCGCTTCTCGTTGCCGCGTCCGACCCCAATCTCGACCCCGAGGCCGTCCAGGAGATCCTGCGTCTGATCGAGCTGATGACCCGGGTTGGCTGACACGACTACAGGTTGCGGAGAACGGGGAGCACCTCACTGCCCAGGAGACGGATCAGATCCGGCTGATCGAGTGATGCCATCTGGATGGTGACCACATCGGCCCCCAGGTCCTCGACCAGCGGCCGATAGGTGTCGACGATCTCACTGGAGCGGGTCACCATGGGATAGCGCCCGAGCACCTCTTCCCGGGGAAGGGCATCGGCCCGCTCTCTGAGGTCGGCGGGATCGACAGCCTCCAGCCGTCCCGGTGCCCGCAGACCACGCCAGGGATACAGGGCGCGCCACGCTTCGTCTTCGTCGGCGGCCATCACCGCCCACCGCGTGGCCAGGATCAGCGGGTCCGGGCGGCCCGAGTCACGGGCTGCTTCCCGCACCGGGGTCACCACGTTCTCCATGGTCTCTGCAGGGTCCTTGACCGAAGTGATCACACCTTGGGCAAGGCGCCCCGCCAGGTCGGCCGACTTGGGCCCTCCCGCCGCGAGCAGGATCGGCACCGGGCCAACGGGCGGGGAGTAGAGCTTGGCCCGATCGGTGCGGTAGAACTCGCCGTCGAAGGTGAGCTTCTCCCCGTCGAGGAGCCGGCGCATGATCTCGAGAGACTCGGTCATCCGTGCGTTGCGCTCGGCGTAACCGGGGAAGGCGTAGCCGAGGGGGCCTTCGTTGATGTTCTCCCCGGTTCCGACACCGAGTGTGAATCGGCCTCCGGAGAGGCGGTCCAGGGTCGCCGCCGCCTGGGCGACCACTCCCGGGTGATACCTGAACAAGGGGGTGGTCACTCCGGTGGCGAATTCGATGTGCTCGGTGGCCGCGGCCATGGCGCCGATCGTGGAGAAGGCGAACCCGGATGCGGACGAGTCGTCGACCCAGGGGTGGAAGTGCTCGGAGATCACCACCATGTCGAAGCCGGCGTCCTCGGCGATGCGGGCGTGCTCCACCAACTCTTCGGGGTGCCACTCCTCGTGGCCACAGAAGTAGGCGAACCTGGTCATTCCGGACATCGACCCATTCTGGCCCAGAGTTCGAGACCCATCGGCGTCAAGCCCAAAACCTTCGGGCAAGCCTTAGGGCCGTTCATTGGTAGGAGACGTACACCGGGGTCGGCACCTTGGCGATGGTGTATGCCGGCGTCGGGGTGTCCGTGTCCATACGGAAGAAGTTCTTCCAGCCCCATTTCCAGTGGGCGTCCTCGGTTCCCTCGGTTAGGAATCGATAGGTGTCGTCCTTGGTCGCGGTCGGCCCCTGGCCGTCCATCTGGATCACCATCTGCAACTCCGCCCGCTGTTTGAGGGTCTCCCGGTCCAAGATCATCCGCGACTGGAACTGGTGCACGATCAGCATCTTCTGGGGAAGCCCGTTGGCCCGGACCAGGTCGGCCAGCCAGTCGACGACGGTGTTCACCTCGGCAGCCGTCACCTGGCCGGTCTGCACCAGATGCACCTGGTCGGCCCCGATACGCCACTCGGGGTCGAGGGCGAGACCGACGAACGGGAGCTTCAAGAGCTCCTCATACTGCTTGGCCTGGGTCAGGAAGTCCTCCCGACCCGGCTGGAGGTCGAGGATGACGTACATCCCGTTGGCCTGGGCGACAGATACCCAGGCCTCGAACGTGGATGTCGGCCACTCGTAGCTGTAGTCACCATCGTCGGTCGCAGTGCCGCTGGCGACGCTGGCGATCAGCTCGAAGGTGGGGATCACCTGATAGCCGTCGGCTGCGTATTCGGCGAGGTAGGGCTGCATGCGGGCCAGCGTCTCTTCGGGTCCCTGTTCGCCGAGCGCCCCGAGGCCAATCGTCTCCGGGTGGCCGTAGAAGGCGACGTAGCGGCGGGGGCGCCCGGCGGGGAAAATGTGAAAACCGCCGCCCGGGACCTGACGACCACTGGCGAGCACTGCCAGCTGCCAGGAATCGACCTCGGACACCGTGCCCACGAAGCGGATCGACTCCGAGGGTCGTCCGGCGAGGGCAGACCCGACCTGGGGATAGGCGAGGAGATTGGCCGGGTCGAATGCGATGACACCGGCGTTGACCGCGCGCCCGGTCCCGGCCGCGGAGAGGATTCCCACCGGGCTGGAGGCGTCCATCAACCAGATGCTGTCCGAGGAGGTAGGGCGGGCGAGACCGGCGACGAGCTGTACCGGGTCGATCGCAGGAGCCGTCGGCATCGAGGTACCGGTCGGAGGTGCGGTCTGGGGAAGGACAACCCGGTCCTGAGCGGTGATCGCCCCCAGGGTCTCCACGATGGTCGAGGCATCGGGTGTCGAGGGAAGGCGGAAGTCACTGGTCAAGCCAAGAGCCAGCTTGGCCTGGTCTACCGCGTCGGAGATGGTGTGTCGGAGCATGGTGGCCTCGGGTGGCGCCTGGACCTCGAGGTCACCGATGACATGGACCTGGTACGGCTTCAACCGCCCCAGCTCCGCAGCGAGTTGGGGGTGAGGATGGAGCACCGGCCCACCCAGTGCTGCTGCCAGTTGGGCTGCGGTCGCCACCTCGTTGATGTCGTCCTCGGCGACAACTACGACGTCGTCGGCACACACGAATATCTCGCCGGAGAGAGCGAGGGCGTCGCTGGCCACCGACCCCGTGGCCACCGGAGCCGTGCCCCCGGTTTGGTGGACGCAGGTCCGATTCCCGGCAATCGTCGTGGTGGTGGTCGGTGGTGGGGACCGCGGTGGTGGGGACTGCGGTGGTCGGGACCGGGGCGGTCTCGATCGGGGTTTCGCCCACGATGGCGGCGCACGCGCTGACGGCCAACGCGAACAAGCCAAATCGGATCGATTTCATCAGGAGGGCTCCCGGCTGTCGCGCAGGGTAATTGGGCCCCGGTTTCAAGCTCGTCGTTGTCGTTTCCAGACAACGCCGGCAGCAAGAAGGGCGGTTCCAACCAACCAGGTAGCCAGGCCGACATACAAGGAGAGGAGCAGGCATGAGAGAAGGCCCACCCAGGCCGTCCATCGCTTCCGGTCGATGGACAACGCCGCCAGGTTGGTGATGCCGTAATAGAGCAGGACCGAGAAGGCGGAGAACGACCAGGTGACGGCGATATCGCCCACCAGGCAGAGGGCGGCGACCAGCGCTCCGGAGAGCCAGACGGCCAATATCGGCTGGGAGCGTTGGTCGAGATGGGACAACGCCTGGGGCATGTCACCTCGTCTGCCCATGGCGAGCCAGACCCTTGAAAGCCCAAGAACGAGGTTGAGGAGCACGCCGAGCATTGCGGTGACGGCGCCGACTGCGACCACCTTCGACCATGGTGGTGGAATCAGGTCGGCCAGGGTCAACCCGTTGTCGAGGATCGATCCCCAACCAGCGCCGTAGAGGCTGTGCCCGGCCAGTTCCACGCCCATGTAGAGAACCACTGCGATCGTCAGGGTGATCACCACCGCTCGGGGGACCGTTTTCCCCGGTGTCTCGACCTCCTCGCCGAGGGTGGCCACCCTCCCGTACCCGGTGAAAGCCACGAACAGGAAGGCGATCGCAGGCAGCAGGCCCTCCAACCACAACGGGTCGGCCTCGGTCATTCCCAAGTCGATCTCACCAGGCCCGGCGAGGCCGGCCATCGTGAAGGCAAGCAACCCGAGGATGGTCACGGTCACCAGCACACTGTTGACCACCGTCGTCCGTCGCAGACCGAGGGCGACCAGCCCGGTCACCGCCGCTGTGGCTGCCGCTCCGGCCAGTGGCGAGAAAGCAACCCCCAGATAGAGCGCCACACCGAGGGCTGCACTCGCGGCCGATGCGGTCTTGGCGAGGAGGAACAGCCAGCCGGCGGTGAACCCCCAGTACGAGCCCAGGGTCCGATAGGCGTACTCGTATGTTCCCCCGGCGACGGGAAAACGTCCGGCCAGATGGGCGGAGGAGAGCCCGCTGCACAGGGCCACCACACCGGCTAGCGGGATGGCGTAGATGACCGCGTCTCCCCATTGCCCGGAGGCGATGCCGATCGACACATAGGCACCGGTGCCGAGGACGGAGCCGAGCCCGGTGACCACCGCGCCACCCAGGCCCATCTCCCGGCGCAGCGCTCCCTGGCTCAAAACAGGGTTTCTGGCTCTACCTTCTCCCGAAGCTCGGGCCCATTGTTCTGCACCGAGTTCACCTGTTTGGAGACACGGTGCTCCATGATCAGATCCGCATCGATGGGCTCGACCAGCCCCAGCGCCGCCTCAGCTTCGCGGAGGTCCCGGTCGAGCCAAGCATCCCAGGAGTCAGGCACCAGAGATACGGGCATTCGATCGTGGATGTGACGCACCACGCCATCGGCCCCGGTGGTGATGATGGAGCAGCTCCGATCCCATTCATCGCCGACCTTCCGCGTCGACCAGATCCCGGCGAAGGCCATCGGGAACCCGTCGGCCCGGTAGACCCAGTGCGGGGCTCGGCCCTCGGTGGCCGGCTCCCACTCATAGAAGCCATCGGCCGGGATCAGGCATCTGCGCCGTGAGAACGAATCGCGGAATGCCCCGGAGGTGGCGACCGACTCCAGCCGGGCGTTGATGTGGATCTTCTTGTCGTCCCCGGCGTAGTAGGGGACCAGCCCCCACCGCATGGAGTCGAGAAGCCGCTTCCCGTCGCGTTCGTTGATCACATAGATCGGGTCGGTGGGTGCGACGTTCCAGTTCGGGTCCAACGAACCGGTGATCACATCGTCGACGCCGAAGTACTCGGCGTAGAAGTCGAGATCACCGGTGATCGAGAACCTGCCGCACATGTATCAGAGAGCCTCCCGCGCCGTTGCCAGCTGCTCGAGGAGATCGGCTACCGCCTCCGGGTCGGGGACCATTGCCTGGGCCAGGGTCGGGCCGGAGCCGACATGGACGGTCACATCGGGCGGTCGCAGCATGCCGAACACAGTCTCGTCGGTGACATCGTCCCCGATGAACAGAACGTAGTTGGCTGCAAGGGACAACCTGAGGGCGGAGAGCGCCTTTCCCTTGTCCGTCGTGGAGTCGGTCAGCTCGAGAATGTTCTTGCCGTCGAGCAGGGTGATCCCGACCGAGTCTGCGGCCAGCCTCCTTATCTCCTCCACCGCGGCGTCCGGGTTCTCAGCCGTGCGGTAATGGAACGCCACAGAGTGGTTCTTCTGCTCGACCAGTGACCCCGGCACCTCGCGGCTCAGCTCGGAGATCCGGGCCCTGATCCCGGTGAGTGCCGGTGACTCGGCCAACATCCCTCCGCCGCCGTCGGCCCCGTGCTCCCCGATCAGGATGAACCGCCTGTCGTCGAACCGCTCCACGAGGTCGGACCGGCGTCGCCCCGAGATGATGGCGACATGGGTGCCGGGTGTCCCGGCGAGGCGCTTCAAGGCATCGACCGCTCGGGGAATCGGGAGTGCAGCGAGGATGTCGTCGACCAGTTCGCTGAGAGTGCCGTCGAAGTCGGATGCCACGAGCAGGGACGGAACCGAGCCCAGGAAGTCGATCACGCCCCGATGGCCTCCAGGTTGTGACGGGCCCAGGCGTGAACATCCCAACGCAAGACGACCCGGCGCAATCGTGACATCCGCTTGTTCTGCTCCATCGAGCTCATTGTGATCGCCTCGTGGAGAGAGGAGGCCAGGGCGTCGAGGTCGTACGGGTTCACGATCAGGGCGTCGCCCAGCCGCTCGGCGGCGCCGGCGAACTCACTCAGGATCAGGACGCCGCTGTTATCGAGCCGGGTCACCACGTACTCCAGGGCTACCAGGTTCATGCCATCCCGGAGCGGTGTGACCAGCATCACGTCGGCGGCCAGGTAGGCGCCCACCAGCTCCTCGAAGTCGAGATTCCGGTAGAGATAGTGCACCGGGACCCAGGCCGCCCGACCGAATCGCCCGTTGATCCGCCCCACCATCTCCTCGACCCGACGCCGGATCGTCTGATACTCCTCGACGTCCTCCCGGCTGGGGACTGCCACTTGCACCATCGAAACCCGCCCCTGGAGCTCGGGATGGCGGTCGAGCATCACCTCGAAGGCGCGGAGACGGAGGTCGATCCCCTTGGTGTAGTCGAGACGGTCGACGCCGAGGATGACGTGATCCGGGCTGCCCAAATCCGAGCGGATCCGAGCGGCTGCCGCCCTCGCAGTCGACGACGCCGCCGAGCGAACGCTGTGATCGACGTCGATCGAGATCGGCACCGCCTGGCATCTGACGATCCGCCCGCCGTGCTCGAGAGCGGAGGCCGGTCCCCGGGCACCGGTGATCTCCCTGGCCGCCGCGGCGAAGTTGAGAGCCGCCCGTTTGGTCTGGAAAGCCAGGTAGTCGGCGCCGAGCAGGCCCTCGAGGACCTGGGCTCGCCAGGGGAGCCGCTCGAAGATGTCGATCGGCGGAAACGGGATGTGGAGAAAGAAGCCGATGGAGGCCTCAGGAAGGCGCTCCCGAAGGAAGCGGGGGACCAGTTGCAGCTGATAGTCGTGGACCCAGACCCTGGTGCTTCGCTTGTCGGCAAATCCGGCAATGGCATCGGCGAAGCGCTCGTTGACCCCTTGGTGAGGACGCCACCAATGGCGATGGAACTCGAGGGGGCGGATCGCGTCGTGGTACAGCGGCCAGATAGTCCCGTTGCAGAACCCGTCGTAGTGATTCTCGATCTCGTCGTCACTCAGCGCCACCGAATGGTTGGTGATGCCTTCGACTTCGAAGGTCTCCTCGGGCCCTTCGGGGCTGCCGTCCCATCCCACCCACACCCCTCCCCGCTCTCGGAGGACCGGGGCCAGGGCGGCGACCAGGCCGCCCGGGCTGGTCGCCCATTTGCCGGTTTCCCCGTCCCTGGCGACCGGTAGGCGGTGCGCGGCCACCACCAGGGGGCGCTTCGAGGGGCTTCCGGCCATCGCTGCTGACCATACCGATCCCCTGGCGTGCCAAGATCGTCGGCGGATGCTGGCCGCACTCAACATCGGAGCGATCGGGCTCGGAATCGGGGCCGGTGGCCTCTCCGCAACGCTGGCCGCTTTGATCACCAGCGGTGCACTCACCCTCTTCGACGTCAGCGAAGGAGCAGACGTCGGATTGGTCGTCGGGGTGGTGATCGGTCTCGCGGTGGCGGGTTGGGTGTCCGGGACTATGGCCCGTCATTCGGAGAGGTTCCACGGGGCGGTCACCGGCCTGCTCCTTGCTGGTCTGATCCTCGTCGTCGCCCGGCTCGGTGGGAGCCCGGCCGGGACCGGCTCGGTGCTCTGGCTGGCCCTGATCGCGGCCGTGGTCTCCGGGGCCGCGGGATGGCTGGCGGGGAGGAGAAAACGGCGGCCAGCGGCCTAAAATGCGGAAGTCGAGTCTGTCGGACGGCCGCGGTCGCGAGATCGAGGAAAGTCCGGACTCCACAGGGCATGGTGCTGGGTAACACCCAGGCGGGGCGACCCGACGGCAAGTGCAACAGAGAGCAGACCGCCGATGGCCCGCATTGCGGGATCAGGCAAGGGTGAAACGGTGAGGTAAGAGCTCACCAGCGTCCCGGGTGACCGGGCGGCTAGGCAAACCCCACCCGGAGCAAGGCCAAGCAGGGACGCGGTGGCCCGCCGATGTGTCCCGGGTAGGCCGCATGAGCGCATCGGCAACGGTGCGCCGAGATGGATGGTCGTCTAAGACAGAATCCGGCTTACAGACAGGCTCGCACCGTGAAGAGGGCTCCCCGATAGGGGAGTCCTCTTCGCTTTGGTCAGCGGAGCTGGATCACATTCCCCGTGACCAGAGCCGCGTCATCGGTGCACAACCAGCCGATGACCTTGGCCACCTGCTCCGGAGTGGCGACGTGGGTGTGTCCCGAGCTGGTTTCGACGAAGGCGCGCACCTCCTCGTTCACCCAGCCGGTGTCGGTCACCCCCGGTCGAACCAGGTTGGCGGTCACGCCATGGGGGGCGAGCTCGGTCGCTGCCGACATCGTGTAGTTCTCCTGAGCCGCCTTGGCAGCGCCGTAGGTCACCTCCGTGGGAAACCCGCTTGGCCCACCAGACGTGAGACCGATGATCCGCCCCCATGACCCCGCTCTATCCAGCAATCTCCGACCGAACTCGGAGATCATCAGGGCTGCGGCGCGTGCGTCAACCGCCATCACCTGATCGATGGTCGTCGGGGTCACCGGGGAGCGGTCGATGCCCAACGAGGCCCGCGTCGAGGCGAAGGTGTCTGCAGTCCACCCGCTGGCGTTGTTGACCATGATGTCCACCGGGCCCAGGTCCGCTTCGGCGCGGTCGAACAAGGCCGGGATCGTGGCGGCATCGGTGAGGTCGGCTTCCACAGCCAGGGCCCGCGAGCCGAGCTCGACGATCGCGGCGGCGACCGCCGACCCGTCGCGGGCTCGGGCGAGCCCATATTCGGGGGGGACGTCGCCCGTGGCCGGGTTGGTGTTGCGCAGGTAGGTGATGAGGACGTCGGCGCCGAGCTTTGCGAGCTCCTGTGCGCTCGCGGCACCGATGCCGTGATTGGCTCCGGTGACGATCGCGACGCGACCAGCAAGTGGCAGTGGCCGGGACATGAGAACCTCCAGAGTCGAGAGCGGAAGGGTCGAATCGTCGGGGTTCAGCGGCCTGCCATGGTCCAAACCGTAGATGGAGCCAACAATCGTTACGGCGCCTTTTGGTCTCTATGTCCGTTGCCACCCGAAATCCAGAGGGTTCTTCGATCCGCAAATAGGCTGATCATGGTTCGAAACCTTCGAGGACGGCCGCGGGTCAAACCCAATGGCCAAGAGGAGGAGCTCTCAAATGGTGATCCACAGGTATCTCGCGGAATTCATGGGGGCCTTTGTGCTGGTGTTTCTCGGGTCGTTGGCGATCCTGGGCACTCTGGCCCAGGAAGGCCTGCCTGCCCTGATCCCGATCGCATTCGGGTTCGGCCTCGCCCTGCTAGCCGGCATCTGGGCGTTGGGCCATATCTCCGGGGCCCATTTCAACCCGGCGGTGACTCTGGCGATGCTCCTCGACGGGAGGACTTCGTTCAGCGACGCGGTCGGCTACTGGATCGCCCAGTTCGCCGGGGCCGGTGTCGCCTCCCTCGTGGTGTGGGCCGCTTCGAGCCGACTGGCGGTGGCAGCGACCACCACCGGTTACGAGAAGTTGTCGACCGGGATCCTGGTCGAGGTGGTCCTGACCGTGGTCTTCGTATGGGTGATCCTGGCCGTGACCAGGACCGGGGGCAACCATGCACCGATAGCGATCGCCCTAACCCTGGTCGGCGTCCACATCTCCGGAATCCCCTTCTCGGGAGCATCGGTCAACCCGGCGCGCTCGTTCGGGCCGGCGGTGGTCTCCGGGGATCCGAATGCCCTCTCCGAGCTCTGGGTCTACATCGTGTTCCCGCTTGTGGGGGCGGTCATCGCGTACGGCCTCTACCGGCTGTTCCCGCCGGAGGAGATCTGGGCGGAGACGACGGACACGATCGAAGAGCTAGGAGACCAGGTATAGGCCCGAGGATGGGCCCTCTCAGCTGAAGAGCGGGTCGTCCCCCAGGTCCTCGAGGCCGAGGACCCAGCCTGCGGGGAGCGACCAATGGCGAGCGCCGCTGACCATCGCGGTCAGATAGTCGGCGTCGGGCCGGTGGTCGCCATTGGGTGACCCTTTGGCGACAAAGGTGAGGCAGTCGTATTTGTTGCCTTCGCGGTCGACCGCCTTCTGTTCCCATCCGGCCACTCGCCCTTCGGCTTCCTCGGCCTCGGTGAGGGCGGGCACCTGGCGCTCCGGGATTTCGAAGACACCACCCCAAACCGTGTGACCGGTGTCGGCGACGAGTGTCGGGACCGCCCCAATTCCGTCCTCACCGGCCACGAAGGTGAGCTTGGTTTCGGGGAAATGGGCGGTGAACGCGAACCGGGCGTCGGGCGCCACGGCATGAAGCCGATCCGGGTCGAGGAACGCGGTGTAGGCGAAATACAGCGTGGGCTTGGTCACGGATGCCGGATTGTACCGCCGTCCGGGGCGGTGCCGGGTCTCACGGGCGGCCAGCGACGCCGCAGCGGCGCTTGTAGAAGGATTCGATGCCCGTAAGCTCTGGCGCCGCATGACAGACCGATCCCGCAGCACCCGGAGCAGATCCCAAACCGAGCTGCTCGACCTGGAACGGATGCTCCTCGACCCCGAGGTGAGGCATTCGCGAGTTGCTGTCGAGTTACTGCTCCACCCGCAGTTCAAGGAATATGGGAGCTCGGGCCGGGTCTACGACCGGGAAACCATGATCAGGATGATGAATCGGGAGACCTCCGGCGAGATAACGATCCGGGAATTCGAGGCTCGAATGCTGTCCGCGGATGTCGCCCTGGTCACCTACCGCTCGGTGGGGCAGAACCAGGAGGCGCGCCGTAGCTCGGTATGGCTGAAAGACGAAGGGCGCTGGCAGGTGATCTTCCATCAAGGAACGAAGGTCCCGAGCCGCCTGGCGATGGGTTGAGGCCGAACCGGGCACGATCCTGATTTGGAGTCGAAAGACATTTGAGGCGTTTCGAATTCCTCCTCGCCTTCGCGGCGCTGTTCGCCGTGGGTTGGCCGGCGGTATTCGGAGTTCGTACCCGGCGGGGCATCGTTTTCGGAGCGCTCTTCGTCGCCTTCCTGATCCATTGGCGGGTGGAAGGCGTCCGTTGGCAATTGATTCCGCTCTACGCGACCGCACTTGGTCTGGCCATCGGTGACGTGATCGTCATCGAGCGCAAGGTGGACTGGACCAGCCGGATCGCGCGCGGGTTGTTCGGAGTAGCCGGTGTGGTCCTGGCCATGATCCCGGCGTTGATCCTGCCCGTGCCGCAGTTGCCGGTCCCCTCCGGGCCGGAGGCGATCGGCACCGTGACCGTGGAATTGGTCGACAGCGAGCGCGAGGAGATCTACGGGGCGACCCCGGAGGGGTTCAGGCGATTTCCGGTGCAGGTCTGGTACCCGGCCCTGGCCGGGGAGGCCGCAGAGCCGACGCCATGGGCCGAGAATTGGGAGGTGGTGGCGCCGGCAATGGCCGAGCTCGCCGGATTCCCCCGCTTCTTCCTGGACCAGACCCGCTACACGACTTCACACGCCGGCGCCGGGGCCCAGGTGGCGCCGGGGACTTTCCCCGTGGTGATCTACAGCCACGGTTGGACCGGCTTTCGGGGGATCGCCGTGAACCAGATCGAGACCCTGGTCAGCCATGGCTACATGGTGATCGCGCCCGACCACACCTACGGGGCATCGGTGACCACGTTCGCAGACGGAGAGGTAGTGCCCTACTTCCCGGGCGCTCTTCCCGAGGAGGACGATGTCGAGGCCGAGACCTATGCCAGTGCCAGCCAGACGCTGCTCGAAGTGTTCGCGGGCGACCTCGTCAGCATCATCAACGCCCTGGAATTGGGGGAGCGGGGTCCCTTTGGCGCCCTCACCGCCAGCGCAGACATCAGCCGCATCGGGCTCTACGGTCACACAGCCGGGGGAGGCGCCGCCGTCGAGGTGTGCCTTCAGGACGAGCGTTGCGACGCCGTGCTCGGTCTGGATCCCTGGGTGGAGCCGATCCCCGACGACGTGATCTCGACGGAGGCCACACGTCCCGCCCTTTACATGCGCTCTGATGACTGGCAAGACACCGAGAACGACGCCGTGCTTCGCGGGATCGCCGAGCGCAGCGCCAATGTCACCTATTGGGTCGGTGTCGAGGGGACCAACGAGAACGACTTCCTGGTGACTCCGATCCTCTCCCCGATCACCAGTGAGGTCGGGCTGACCGGGCCCATCGCTGCCGGGCGAATCCTCCCCATCGTGGACCGTTACCTGCTCGGCTTCTTCGACGTCTTCCTCCTCGAGACCGGATCGGCGGCACTGGACACGGCCAGCTTCGAAGAGGTTTCGGTGGAGGTGATCCGACGCTGATCAGGCGTCGGGCGCCTGACGGGTGTCCCCGGTGACCTGTTGCCCCGGCTGTTCCCCACGGCGGATGGCATCGATGGTCGCTCCCAGGATGAGGGCGTCGGCCTCACCGATGATCTTGCCCACGACCACTCCCTCGGCGTCGATGAAGAAGGTCTCCGGGATGCCGAACACCCCGTAGGCGATCGCGGTGCGGCTGCCCGGATCTGCGAGATAGTCGGTGGCCTCAGACATCCCGACCTCCTGAAGATAGGAGAGCGTCTGTTCGGGGTCCTCCTGGTAACCGATCTGGACGAAACGGACGCCGTCCTCGGCGAAGGAGTCGGCGGTGGCCACCAGTTCGTCGTGCTCGTCACGGCACTCCAGGCACCATGAGGCGAAGAAGTTGACCACGGTTATCTGGCCGTCGAGGTCCTGTGTGGACACGGAGCCCTGACCGTCGAGGGTTTCCAGATCGAACTCGGGCGCAGGCTCACCGATCAGCGGCGAGTCGACCAGCCCGGGGTCGGCACCGAACCCGGATGCGAGAACGACGGCGAGCACCACGGTGGCCGCGATCATTCCGATCCCGACCCAACGCAGGATCCTCCCGCTCATTGGCAGGTCTCCCCGTCACTGGCCAATGCCAGGTCGGCCTCTACCTCAGCGCGGGAGTCGGCGGGGAGGTCCGGTGTGTCCAAAACCTGCTCGAAGAGGTCGACTGCGGCCTCGGTGTCGCCGGCCCCGCACCATTGGACACGTCCCTTGAGATAGAGAGCGATCGGGGCGCCGGGCTCGATTGCCAAGGCCTGATCGAGGAGGCGGTTCGCGGTGGCGATCTCACCGTTGCCTTCGAAGGCCATCCAACCGAGCCGGGTGAGTGCAGAAGCGGCTTCGGTGTTGGTGGCGACCTGGCTTTCCGCCACTGCCAGATAGTGAGGGAAAGCCGACCGGTAGTCGCCGGCGTCGAAGTAGCGCTCGGCGAGAGCGAGCCGCATTCCGTTGATCTGGGGGTGGTCGAGGTTGGCCGCGATTACCGCCTCCATCGTCTCATTGCTCACCTCGGAGAGATCTTCCTGTGCGACGTCGACCACACCGGCGGTGGCGCCCTCCCGCTCCTGGAGGAAGGCTCCGGCGACGACCACGATCACCGCGAACCCGGCGACGAGGATCAGGGCACCGATCAGCATCCGCCTGCGGCTTCGCGGGGGGTCCCCAGCGGAGACCGGTGTCGGGTGACGTCGCCACCAGAGGATCACCACCACACCGACGCCGGCCGCGGCCAGCGGCGCCAGCCAGAGCCAGAGCGTGGCCCCGCGAAGCGGCGGGTCGAGAAGGACCGCACCGCTGTATGAGGCGAGGAGCTCGTCGATGATCTGCTGGTCGCTCGCCCCCTCAGCCACCTTCTCCTCGACGAGGGCCATCATGTCCTCTGCCATCTGCGACGGTGAATCCGAGATCGATTCCCCCTGGCAAACCGGGCACTTGATCCGGGAACCGATTTCCTGAGCCCGATCGGCTTCCACCGGCTCCGTAGAGATCAGGAACGCCAGGGCAACGACCATCACCAGGATCCCGGTCAGGATCAGGGTGTTGGCAACGCGCTCAGACATCTGAGCTCTGAAGCTCGATGGCTCCCCTGCGCAGCGACCGCCTCGCCAGCAGCGACCAGATGCCACCGGCAGCCGCGGTCAGCCCACCCAGCCAGATCAACCAGACCATCGGGCTCGTGTCCAGAGCGAGTGTCAGCCGGTCGGCGTCGAGGGCTTTCAAAGTCAGATAGAGATCGCCGGCTGGAGTGGTGAGCACCGCGGGAGAAACCACCGCTGCAGCATTCTCACCGTAGAAATTGGCCCTTGGCTCCAGGGAGCCGACCACGTCCTCGCCGCGGAGGACCGTGATTCGGGCACCCTCCACCACCCGGTTGGGCTCGACGCGGCGGAATGGCGACTCATAGATCAGGAGATACCCGGCAAAGTCGACGGTGTCGCCAGGCTCGAGATCGACCACGGTGTGGGTGCCGAGGTTTGCGGCGAAGGCGATCCCGATCGCCACCAGCACTACGCCGATATGGGAGACCTGGCCCGCCCAGAAGGGCTGATCGCCGCGAATGACGGTGCGCATCTCGGTCCACAGCGACAGTCCCGACTTGCGCGTCCGGTTGCCGGTCAGCTCGAAGAGGAGGCCGATGATCGCAGTGGCCACGAACACCCCGAGGGTCACCGCCAGCACCACCCATCCGAGCCGGGTGACGAGAAGGGCAGTGAGCAGGCCGGCGGCGAGCCCGATCATGGTCGGCGCCCGCAGCCGCCTCCAGATGAGGCCGGGTGCAGCGCCGCGCCAGGGAGTGACCGGGCCGAACCCCATCACCAGGAGCAGCAGGAAGGAAAGCGGGACTGCGAGCCTGTTGAAGAACGGCTGGCCAACCCCCACCTGCGTCCCGGTGAACGCCTCGACGAGGAGTGGATAGGTGGTGCCGATGAGCACCACGAATGCGAAGATCGCCAGCAGGAGATTGTTCACCAGGAACATCCCCTCCCTGGAGACGAAGGTCTCGATCCGGGGAGAGGTCGCCACGAGATGGGATCGCATCGTGAAGAGGGCAAAGGAACCCACCAGCACCAGCACCAGGAAACCGAGCAGGGCTGGGCCGATCGCCGACTGGGTGAATGAGTGGACCGAATTGATGGTGCCCGAGCGGGTGAGGAAGGTGCCCAGAATGGTGAGAGCGAACGCCGAGATCACCAATACGAAGTTCCACGCCTGGAGCATGCCCCTCCGCTGCTGGACCAGGCCGGAGTGGAGGAACGCGGTGGCGACCAGCCAGGGCATCAAGGAGGCGTTCTCGACCGGGTCCCAGGCCCAATACCCGCCCCAGGACAACACCTCGTAGGCCCACCATCCCCCGAGGGTGATCCCGATGCTGAGGAACGACCAGGCGACCAGCGTCGAGCGGTGGCTGCGCCGGAGCCACTCCGGCCCGGGCACCGCCAGCGCAAGGGCTCCGATCGCGTAGGCGAAGGGAACCGTGAGCCCCACGTATCCGAGATAGAGCATCGGGGGATGGATCGCCATCAGGATGTGGTTTTGGAGCAGTGGGTTGGGCCCGGGGCCGTCGAGTGGGGCGTCGACAGCGGCGAGAGGCCAGGGACTGGAGGCGGCGCACCCGGCCTCGACTGCATTGACGCACACTTCGAACGGGTTGGCCACGGTGAGCATCAGGCCGAAGAAGAAGATCCCCACCCCGCCCATCACCGCCAGCGCGGCCGCCCCGAGGGAGTCGGGAGCCTTCCGGTATCTCCTGAGCACCGCCCAGGTGAAACCTGCAAGGACCAGGCCCCAGAGGATGATCGAGCCCTCGAGTGCCGCCCAAGCCGTGGCCACATCGAAGGGGAACGGGGTAGTCGAGGCGTGGTGGTTCGCCACGTACGCCAGGCTGAAGTCGTCGGTGAGCAGGGCGAGTTGCATCGCCACCATCGCCACCACCGCCCCGGCGAGCATGAGGCGCCCGGGGTTGACCAGGTCGGCCGATCGGCCCCGAGCGACCCCGATCCCGCGCCAGACCAGGAGGATGGCAGCGCAGAGTGCGGCGACGACCCCGGCGGTCCCGAGAAGGGCGAGCATCAAGTCTCCGGGTAGGCCCCGCCCTCCTCGGGGACCTCGTAGTTCTCGTCGTGTGCGATCAGTGCGTTGTCGGCCACGAAACGGTCACCGGACCACGCACCTTCGAGCAACACCGGGACCTCCTCTCCGAACAGGGCAGGGGCATCCCGTGTCAGCAGGACAGCAATGGTGGCCCCTCCGTCGCTGACCTCGAATGTGGTCCCCTCGTCGGTATCCGCAAGGGTGCCGGCGGCCACCGTCCCCGCAAGGCGGAAGCGCTCTCCATCGGGGAAGTCCGACTTCTGGGCCACGGCCTCGCTGGGGTAGAGGTAGTAGGTCAGGTTGTCATCGAGGCTGGTGAGGGTGAGGGCGAGCACCAGGGCAATCACCCCCCCGATGCCGAGGAGCACGAACCGGCGGTGGGCCATCGGTCAGCCTCCGGCCCGGCGACGCCTGAGGTGCAGATAGGCGGCGTAGCCGATGATGGCCCCATATGAGATCAGGAATGTCCCGAGGACGATGAGCTGGTCAGACATCGCCGATCTCCGAGAGCCGTGGAGGCTTGACGGCGTCACCGGCGGCCTCGTCTTCTGCGGTCAGCCGCCCCTCGGCGACGGCCACGTCGATGCGGGCGGCGAGGAGGGCGACATACACCACGGTGAAGGCGATCACGTTGACCAGGATCGCGATGCCCATCTCCCGGGGCATGGTGACCCCGTCCGGGCGTATCGAAGGGGTCTGGTGCAGCGTCCGGAACAGATACACCGAGAAATAGACGAGGGGGATCTGAATCACCGCGATCGCACCGAGCAGGGCAGAGCGTCGGGCTCGCACGGCAGGATCCGGTGTCGCCCCGCGGAGGGCGAGGTAGGCGATGTAGACGAAGAACATCACTGCGGTTGTGGAGAGGCGCCAGTCACCCCAGTCCCAGGCCCGCCCCCACACCGCCTGCCCCCAGACCATCCCGGTGAAGAGGCCGATGCCGGTGAAGAGGACCCCGAGCTCTGCCGAGGCGGCAGCGAACCGGTCCCACGAGTAGCGCTTGCGGATGAGCCACATCACCGACCCGAGCGCCGTCATTCCGAAGGCGAGGAAAGCCAGCCACATGCTGGGGGCGTGGATGTTGATGATGCGGGTGAACTCGCCCTGGAGGGTGTCGGTCGGAGCCGTCAGGGCGAACCAGAGGCCTACCGCCATGGCGAGCGCGGCGACGGCGAGCAACACCTTGACCCGTGTCATCTAGAGGCCTCCTCGAGGGGTCGGGCCAAGCCGACACCGCTCACCGCGAGTGCCAGGTCGGTCGCGACCAGGATCAGTATCCAGGGGAGGATACCGGTGCCACGCCCCATAGCTTCCAGTGCCTGTGACGCCCCGATCACAAGTGGAATCGACAGCGGGGCGACGATCAACGAAGCGAGGGCGGTGCGATTCGCCATGCCCGCCGTCACCTCGCCGGCAAGCGTGCCCAACTCGGTGAGGCCGATCGCAACCAGGATGCCGCTGAGGACCAGGGGGAGTGGCCAGCCAGGTGGGAGGTTCGGGCTGTAGAGCACGATCATCGCCACCAGGAGAACAGCGAGAAACCCGAGCATCAGGACCCCACCCGAGATCGTCCTCCCCACGAACCGGGCAGCCGGATCGACTCCGAGGAGCGCGTAGAGGTCCCGTCGCTCCCGGTCGTCGTGGGCAGCCTGGCGCAGGGCGACCTGCATGCCGAAGAGAATCCCCAATGCCCAGAAGACGGCAGGCCCCAGGGAGGAGATTGCCGAAAGGTCCACGCCGAGTGCCAGAGGAAATACCAACAGGGCGACGACGGCAAAGGGGAGCACGATGCGAACGGTGTCCCCGAGGCGGCGCTCGACAGTCAGGTCGACCCTGGCGATCTCGACTGCCTGGCCCCAGAAGCTCAAGATCGCGCCTCCAGTCGCCCGGAAGCCAGGGAGTGCAGCAAATGGGCATGACCGGCGAGTTGGGCGGCGTCATGAGACACCATGACCACGGCGCCCCCCGATGAGACGGTGCGCTCCACGATGGCGCCGATCAACTCCACGGCATCGATGTCGAGCCCGGAGTAGGGCTCGTCGAGGAGCAGCAGCCGGGGGCCGGTGATGAGGAGCCTCGCCACCTCCAGCCGTCGCAACATGCCGAACGAGGCAGCATCAGCGCTGGTCTGCGACGACTCGTCGAGGCCGACCACCCGGAGCGCGGTGGCCACGCGACTTCGATCCAGGCCGGCGAGACGGACTGCATGGTCGAGGTTCTCCCCGATCGTGAGCTCGGGGATGACCGCAGGTTGATGCGAGATCATCCCGATCTGAGGGCGCACCATGTACGCCTCGTTGCTCCCGAGTGTGGCTCCAAGGACGCGACCCGCCCCAGCACTGGGGGTGATCAGGGTTGCGAGAAGGCGGAGGAGCGTCGTCTTCCCCGCGCCGTTGGGCCCGCTGACCCCCAGGACCTGACCGGCGTCGATCGCGATGTCGACGTCGCGGAGAACCCGGGCTCCCCCGAGGGAGACACCGGCAGCTTCGAGTGTGACCAACCGCTCCACCGGGAAAGTCTCATTTCCCGGCAGTCGAGACTCAAGTCGGCGCGACGAGTTGTCGGGCCGGGCGGGCGGGCAAGGCGAAGCTGCCTGTCGCCTCGACCAGACGCACCTGACCATTCAACAGCCAGCGCCAGACCAGATCGGCCTCCTCGGCGACCTCGACGCTCTCCGGCACCTCGAGGCGCGGCCCGATCATGTCGGGTGCGGGCCTGAGCTGCGGGCTCCGATCGAGCCGCCAGGTTGCAACCAGCCGGCCGTGGTCGATCAGCGCCCGGCTTCCGTCGTTGGCTTCGGCTTCTGCCAGGCCGAGGCCGGCCAGCGACTGCCAGCGATGCCGGCGTTCGATGGCCCGGGCGAGTGCATTGTGACGATCACGGGCCCAAGCTGCCTCCTCATAGCGCTGGCCGGCGGACAGCTCCCGCATGCGGGCCGCCAATGGATCGAGGAGTAGCGCCGGGTCGTCGTCGAGGCCGGCGACGAGGTTCTCGACCACCGGGCGATAGCGATGAGGGTCGAGCTTCCCGTCACACGGGCAGAGGGCGACGCCGAGTTGGGCCGGTGCACAGACCGCGGCCCGACTCCCGGGCCGAGAGGTGCAGCGCCGGATCGCGGTGGCGTCCCATAACGCGGCAACCACCATGTCCGCCGACTTCTTGGATCGAAAAGGCCCGAGATAGGCGGTTGCATCCTCTTTGAGGGTGCGAACCACCGATAGCCGGGGGAAGGACTCACGGGTCACCTTCACCCAATGTGAGGCCTTGGGCGGTCTCGACTTCCGGTTGTACCTGGGCCGGTGGGCGTGGATCAGGCGGAGCTCGGTCACCTCCGCCTCGAGGCCGGTCTCGCAGACGATGTGGTCGATCGTCACTAGCTCACGCAACAGGCTGGCGATGGTCCGCCGCTCATCCCCGTAGAAGTACTGGCGGACCCGGGCTCTCAGGTTGGCCGCCTTGCCGATGTAGATGAGGCTGCCGTTGCGGTCACGGAACATGTAGACGCCGGGGCGCCGGGGGAGAGCCTCGGTGAGGGCGATCTTGGGGTAATGAGTGGAGCCCCGGGCCCGTGGCAGCTGGAGCAGGTCGTCGAGATTGGTCACCCCCATGTTCCCGGTGCGCTCGAGCAGGGCATGGAACACGTGGGCCGTGGCCATCGCATCGTCCAGGGCCCGGTGGTTGGGGACTACCTGGCTCCGGAAGTAGGCGGCGAGAGTGCGCAGCCGGAGGTTGCGCACCTCCTCTCTGATCAGGCGGCGGGCCAGGGCCGCGGTGTCGACGAAGTCGTTGCGGAGCGGCGGATAACCCAGCTGCCGGGCGGCTGCGTTGAGAAACGAGAGATCGAATCGGACGTTGTGCCCCACCACCACCGAGTCGCCGAGGAACTCGAGAAAAGAGGGGTAGACGGCCTCGATCGCAGGCGCCTGCACCACCATTGCCTCGGTGATCCCGGTGAGGAACGTGATCGAGGGGGGTATCGGGAGCCCGGGATCGACCAGTGTCTGGAATGAGCCGATCAACTCGCCGCCCTGGTGTTTGACCGCCCCGATCTCGGTGATGGCGCAGTCTGCCGGCGAGCCGCCTGTTGTCTCCAGGTCGAGGACACAAAAGGTGACTTCGAAGAGAGGAGTGGAAAGGTCGTCGAAGCTGGGTTGGAGGAGGGCGGCCACGCCCGGGTCAGGCTAAATCGAACACATGTTCGATGTCAACGCTTGGCTTGTCCTGTGCCTTCCCTTTGCCGGAGCGCCTCATAGGCGAGCAGGGCCAGACTCACCGAGGCGTTGAGCGAATCGGTCATGCCGTGCATCGGGATCTGTACCACCTGGTCGGCGGCGTCCCGTGCCTCGGCGCTGAGGCCCTCGCTCTCGGAGCCGACGACCAAGGCACACGGCCCGGTGAGGTTCACCGACCAATAGGCAGCGGCGCCGTCGGGGCTGGCCGCGATCAGCTCGATTCCGAGCCCGGATAGCCAATCGACCGTTGGAGCCAGCTCGGCGACGGCGACGGGCACCGTGAACAGGGCGCCGGTGGAGGCCCGGACAACGTTGGGGTTGAAGACGTCGATCGGGCCCCCCAAGGCGACCACGGCGTCCGCCGAGACCGCGTCAGCGGTCCGGAGGATCGCCCCCAGATTCCCCGGTTTCTCCAGGCCCTCGGCCAGCAGCAGCAGGGGAGAGGACCCGGGGTGAATCCGATCGAGCCCGTGTTCGAACTGGCGGAACACGGCGATGACACCGTCGTGGTTTCCCCGATACGACGCCCGGGAAAGTGCCGCCTCCGAGCAGGAATGTGCTTCGACGCCCGGGAGGTCTGACGGATCGAAATGCCCCGGCACGTAGTAGATCTCGATCGGCGTTTGCCCTGCAGCGAGGGCGCGCTCCAGGTGGCGGGCTCCCTCGACCAGGAACGCGCCTTCCTGGTCCCGGCGCTCGCGTTGCTTGAGCCCGATCAGGCGCTTGATCCTCGGATTCGAGGTCGAGGTCAGCTCGACGTCGGCCACTAACCCGCCCAGGTCTCGAGATGGACAACGGCGTCGCGAGGGCGTGGCCCGCGGGCGAGAGAACCGGACCGTCGGTCGGGCGCCGCCTTGCCGACGGTTACCACCCCGATTGGAGACTGGTCCGGGGGGAGGCCGAGCAAGGTGGCGAGCCCGGGAAAGGAGTGGACCCCGAGGAAGCCGGCGGACAGCCCCTCGTCGACAGCGGCAAGGAGCATGCCCATCAGCGCCGCGCCGGCGTCCACCCACCAGTAGGGGACGGGCCATTCGATCTCCTCGCCATCGGGGCCCAGCTTGTCGGCTTCCCGGTAACGCTGGTGATAAGCCTCTTCGCTGACGGAGAGCACGATGTGGACCGGGGCCCGCGATATCCAGGGATCGAAGCCGGCGGCGACATATTCGCGCTCCTCGCCGAGGGCAGCGATCTCACGCCGGCGATCCGCGTCGGTGACGATCACGATGCCGAGGCCCTGGGAGTATCCCGCCGATGGGGCGCGCAGGGCGGCGTCCACGATGCGGCCCACGGACGCCATCTCGATGGGGTCGGGGAGGTAGTTGCGGACCATGCGGCGCCGGGCGATCACATCTCTGAACTGCATGCCCCAATCTTGTCACCGACGCCGACCATGATGTCCGGAGAAACCCGGGGACAACCCGCGACGTTGTGCTTATCGTGTACGGGCGTAGTCGGGTGTCCACCATGGAGGGAGCGGGATGACGGCGGGTCGCAGCGGGGCGAGACGGATGTCTGTGGTCTGGACCCGGGGCAAGGGATGCTCCGAACTGGCCGATTTGCTCAACGGCGGCGACTCGAACCGGATCACAGGGGACCTGGTCGAGGAGTGCATCAATCACCGCGCCGACCTCTTGGTGACCCGGCGCCTCCCGGGCTCCTTCGAACTGGTCAGCGTGGCCGTCCCCGTCGGGTTCAACCCGGAAAACGTGACCGGAGTGGTGGCGACGGTCGCCGGCGGGCCCCATTCGGTGCTGGCCGCCAGGACGGCAGCCGTACTTGGGGAGCGCCTCGGTGTCGACGCCGAGATGGTCTCGGCGATCAGCCCCGGTGACGACACCGCCACCGCCCATTCGATGCTGGAGCGCATCGCGCTCACGGTGCCCGGCCTGAGCGGGCGGGTCATCGATGTCGAGGGCATCAGCTCCCTCGCCCAGGATCTCGACGAAGGCTCTCTGCTCGTGCTCGGGGCTCCCGGCGGCTCGTGGCTGCAGCGCTCGATGCTGGGCCCGGGCGCACGCCTCCGGAGCCGAGCACAGGCAGGCGCGGTGATGGTCCGTAGCGCCCCGGATCGGGTGTTCCGCTGGATGGGTGAGCCTGTGTTCGTCGGCCCTCTTCGCCAGGCCGACGACACGCTGCGCATGCACAAGGAAAAGGTCCTGGCGGTGGCCGACGATGGCGTGCTCGTGGGCCTGGTACGTCGGGAGAGGCTGGTCGAGGCCGGGGACTCAGCGGTGGCCGCCCTGATGGAGGACGCCCTGTCCGCCAAAGTCGACGAGACCCTCGACGAGGCCAGCGCACTGGCTCCTACCTTTGGCGACGATCCGATCCCGGTGACCGACCGCGACGAGCACCTCGTCGGAGGTTTGTCGTTGCCAGCGGCCTGATTCCGGGCAGAATCAGCCGCCGTGAAACTGAAGACGTTTCTTTGGGGCGCCTTTTGGGGCCTCGTGGCCCTCGCCCTGGTGTTCCATATCGCAGGCGGCTGGTATTTCTCCGGGGAGCTCATCCAGGATGGCTTCGTCATCGACGCCGACGATTTGGTGGTGACCCAGGGTGACTACGAGCTGGAGGAAATCTCCTATTCCTCACCTCTGGGGACGATGGACGCCTGGTACCTGCCCGCCGGTGGCACCACCTGGGTGATCCACGTCCACGGGAAGGGAACCACCCCCGCGGAGGCGGAGCCGATGTTCGCCCCGCTCCAGGAGGCCGGCTATCCGCAGCTGGCGATCACATATCGCAACGACGATCTCCAGCAGGAGGACCCGTCGGGGTATTACCAGTACGGAGCCACGGAGTGGGAGGACGTCTCGGGGGCTGTGGCGTATGCCCTGGACAACGGTGCCGACAACGTGGTACTCAACGGGTACTCGACCGGCGGGGCACACGTGATGTCCTTCATGTACCGCCAGGCTTTGGATTCGGTGGCCGGGGTGCTCCTCGATTCTCCGAACCTCGACTTCGGCGAGACAGTTGAGTACAACGCGGCGGAGCGGGAGCTCCCGATTCTCCCGTTCAACGTCCCGCCCACGCTCACTGCTGTTGCCAAGTTCTTCACTTCCCTCCGCATCGGGGTGAACTGGCAGTCCCTCGATTACGTCGAAAAGTCGGTGAGCTCTCTTCGTCAACCGGTTCTCATCCACCATGGGACCGCTGATATGACCGTGCCTATCAGCGAGAGCATCGAGCTCACCGAGGCCAAGCCCGATCTGGTCCGCCTGATCCAGGTCGAGGGAGCGGACCACGTCGGCTCCTACGATGCCGACCCGGCGAAATACACAGACGAGGTGCTCGCATTCCTCGACGAAGTGGGCTGATCCCGGGCCCCTCCACCTAGGGTCATCGCTCCGTGGAGCCCTCGGTCACCTCCCCAGCAATGATCCGCCTCGATGCCGTGACCAAGGTTTTCCCCGGCGCCTCCCGGCCCGCGGTCGACAGCCTCACCTTGGAGGTGGGGAAGGGTGAGTTCGTGACTCTGGTCGGGCCTTCCGGGTGCGGAAAGACCACGACTCTGAAGATGATCAACAGGATCATCGAGCCCACGTCAGGAAAGATCCTGATCGGCGGCGAGGACGCGTTGGCGACTCCGCCTCACGAGTTGCGCCGTTCGATCGGCTACGTGATCCAGCAGATCGGGCTCTTCCCGCATCGAACCATCGCCGAGAACATCGCCACGGTTCCCACCCTGCTCGGATGGGAGCCGGAACGGATCAAAGAGCGAGTCAATGAGTTGGTGGAGGTTGTCGGCCTCGACCCAGAGATGCTCGAACGGTATCCGGCGGCTCTCTCCGGTGGCCAGCAGCAGCGGGTCGGCGTCGCCCGGGCCCTGGCGGCCGACCCGCCGGTCCTTCTCATGGACGAGCCTTTCGGTGCCGTCGACCCGATCGTGCGCAAGCGCCTGCAGCACGAGTTCCGCGACCTCCAGGAGCGCCTTGGCAAGACGGTGGTCTTCGTCACACACGACGTCGACGAGGCGATCCTGCTCGGCGACCGGATGGCGATCCTCAACGTGGGCGGGGTGCTGGAGCAATACGACCGGCCGGAGAACATCCTCGCCAACCCGGCCAATCCGTTCGTCAAGGATTTCCTCGGTGGGGAGCGGGGCCTGAAGCGGCTAGCCCTGCTCCCGGTGGATGAGGCGGCCATGCGATGGGGCCCCGTAGTCGACATCACCGCCTCCCCGGACGAGGCGAGGAAAGTCATGGGGGAGGAGTCGGTGGGATGGGTGGGGCTCCTCGAAGATGGCCGTCTCCTGGGGTGGGTCGACGGCTCGGAGATCGGGTCCCGGCCGTTGCGCGATCTCGATCCCAAGCCCTTCCTGGTCACCCTGAGCGGCGGCGCATCGCTCCGATCCGCCCTCGATGCCGTCGTCACCAGCCATGCTCGGGTGGCGATGGTGGTCGACGATGGTGTCTACAAGGGCATGCTCGACCTGGAGGGGATCGCCGAGGAGATCACCGAGTGAGCCCGCTGTGGGCGCAGGCGTCATCGCCGTTGATCGACTGGGAATGGATCTCGAGGAACCTCGGTGAGATCGCGGACCGCACCTGGCAGCACCTTTCGCTGACCGCGGTGTCGGTTGCCCTCGGACTGATCATCTCGCTGGGCCTGACCGCGCTCGTGCTTCGCCGGCGTTGGACATACACCCCCATCACCTGGGTGACAGGCCTCCTCTACACGATCCCGTCACTGGCCCTGTTCGCCCTCCTCGTGCCGGTAGTGGGGTTGAACGCAACCAATGCGGTCATCGCACTCACCTCGTACACCCTGCTCATCATCGTCCGCAACTTGGTCGCCGGCATCGACTCGGTTCCGGATGCAGTCCTCGAAGCTGCCGACGGGATGGGCTACACCCGGCGGTCGCGGTTCTGGAGGATGGAGGTCCCGCTCGCCCTTCCGGTGATCATCGCCGGGCTCCGCATTGCCACGGTGACCACGGTTGGCCTGGTGACCGTGACCGCGGTGCTCGGCCTTGGTGGGTACGGATACTTCATTCTCCGCGGCCTGAACACCTTCTTCTGGACTCAGATCCTGGTCGGTGTGGTGCTCTCGGTTTTGCTCGCGACGCTGCTCGACCTGGGATTCGTCTGGTTGCAGCGAATGCTCAGCCCGTGGGCGAGGAGGGCCGGATGACCGTTTGGGAGTCGGTCAAGGAATTCCTGACCGAGCCATCGACGTGGTCAGGGCCGACGTCGATTTGGGCACGACTCGGGGAGCATCTCTGGGTATCGGTTGCCGCGGTCGTCGTAGCCGCCATCCTGGTGCTCCCGCTCGCCATCTGGCTTGGCCACATCCGGAAGGGGTCGGACATCGCTACGGCTGTGGTCAACGTCGGGCGCGCCGTCCCTTCGTTTGGCGTGCTCGCCATCGCCTTCCTCATCTTCGTCCAGATCGGAGCCGGCATCGGGGAGCCGTGGGCGGTCCTCGTCGCCCTGATCGCCCTGGCAGCGCCTCCGATGTTCACCAACACGGTCGCTGGGATCCAAACGGTGGAGCCTTCGACGCTGGAATCCGCCCGGGGGATGGGTCTCACCGAGCGCGAGGTTCTCACGGGGGTCGAGCTCCCGTTGTCGATGCCCTTGATCATGGAAGGGGTCCGCATCGCCTTCGTCCAGGTGATCGCCACCGCCACCCTGGGCGCGCTCGTAGCGTGGGGCGGCCTTGGCCGATTCATCGTCGACGGGTTCGCCCAGCAGGACGTCGGCGAATTGATCGTGGGGGCGGTCCTAGTGGGCCTGCTCGCGATCGCCGCCGAGCTCGGCTTGTCGGCGACACAGCGGGCGACTACCCCGCGCGGGTTGCGGGTAAGCAGATAACGGGAATCGAGATTCACCCTCTACGGTTGGACTCGCAGGAGCCCCGGCGACGGGGCTCTTCAATATCCAAAAAGAAGGAGATACCCATGCGGAGCTCCCGCTTCCGCGCCGTTGGGGCGATCCTGGGCCTGGCGCTCTTGGCCACGGCCTGCGGATCGGGTGACGGCGCAACCGAAGGCGATCCGATCAAGGTGGCATCGTTCGGATTCAACGAATCGGTGATCATCGCCGAGATCTATGCCCAGGGCCTGGAGGCCAACGGCTATACGGTCGAGCGGCACATGAACCTGGGGAACCGGGAAGTCGTGAAGCCGGCACTGGAGTCTGGTGAGATCGACGTGGTCCCCGAGTACATCGGCACCCTCGCCGGATTCCTCGAAGTCGAGGCTTCCGCCGATTCCGACGCAACCTGGGAGGCAGCCAAGGCCGCGTTCGAGGAGTTGGGCGTGACCCTGCTCGCCTTCGGCCCGGCGCAGGACAAGAACGCCTTCGTGGTCACCGAGGAGACTGCCACCGAGCATGGGCTGACCACGGTCTCGGACCTGCAGCCTGTGGCCGGTGAGCTGATCCTCGGCGGGCCCCCCGAGTGCCCGGAGCGGCCCCTCTGCCTGCCAGGCCTCGAAGAGGTCTACGGCATCACCTTCTCTGAGTTCACCCCGCTCGACGACGCAGGGCCGATCACCATTGCCGCCCTCGAGGGCGGGGAGATCGATGTCGCGCTCCTGTTCAGCACCCAGGGGATCATCGCCGCCAACGGCTGGGTCGCCCTGGAGGACGACCAGGGACTCAACCCGGCGGAGAACATCGCCCCCGCGATCCGCATGGACGTCGTCGATGCCTATGGCGACGAGCTGGTGGCGCTTCTCGAGTCCTACACCGCAGCCATCACCACCGAGGACCTGACCGAGCTCAACAAGAGGGCGGACCTCGACCAGGAGGACCCGGCCGTGCTCGCCACGGAGTGGTTGACCAGCAACGGGTTCCTCGAGGAATAACACACATCGAGCCGCGGGCCTCGGGCCACCAGCCCGGGGCCTGAGGCCCGAAAATCTTTCTGTCCCAGGCGATTTGTACGTTCTCCACCAGGAGGTGCGAATTGCTCATCGATTGCCGGCAATGTGCGATGCGGGACACCCAGGCCTGTGATGACTGTGTCGTGACCTTTCTCCTGGCCGTCTGTCCCCTCGAATTGGACGACTCCGAGATCGAGGCGCTCGACAACCTGGCCGGCGAGGGCCTGGTCCCCAGGTTGCGCCTGGTCCCCGTGGAGCGGAGAACGGGGTGAGCCCCGATCACCGGTAGCCTCACCGGGAATGGTCAAGGTGTATGCCGTTGCTCTCGCCCTCGGCCTCGTGGGCCTGTTGGTGGTGATCCTGGGCGGTGCCCTCGCCGAGAACACCGGCCATGAGGAACGAGACCCGGGCCGGAGGTGGGGCGCCACCGGCCGGACGGTTATCGGGGTGCTCGTCGGCTTCGGCATGGGCGGGCTATCGGCCGAGTTCTCCTCCCTCCAGGCCAACTGGCAGGTTGCGCTCCTCCTCGCTCTGCTCGGCGCAGTCGGCGGCGGCCTTTGGGGACGGTTCGGGGCCCGGGTGCCCGAGACTTGATCGTTGCGATCTCCGACGTCCACTTCGCCCTGGAGGCTCTGCGCCGGGTGGTGGCCACCGGCCACACCATTCTCATCCTCGGGGACCTGGTCAACCTCACCGACTATCGGACCGGTGAGGGCGCGGTAGCCGATGTGCTCGGTATCGAGTTCGCCCGGGAGACTTCGGCGGCAAGGGCTGTCGGCGACTACCAGCGGATGCGCGACATGTGGTCGGAGCAGGTCGGCCCCGGGTTCGAAGAGGTGAGGGCCCGCATCGGGGAGGCGATCGACGCCCAGTACCAGGAGGTTGCCGCCGCACTCGACGGAGGGCGCGGCTATGTGATTCATGGCAACGTCGACCGCCCCAAGAGCCTGCGCGCCAGCCTGCCCTCTGGTTTCGAATATGCCCACGGCACCGTGGTCGAGTTGGACGGAGCCAGGTTCGGTTTCGTGGGCGGTGGCGCCCCGACACCGCTGCAAGCCGAGGGTGAGATCTCGGAGCAGGAGATGGCCTCCTTGCTTGGTGATCTGGGACGGGTCGATGTCCTGTGCACCCACGTCCCTCCTGCGGTGTCCTCGCTGCGGACCGATGTGATCACGGGTCGGGCAGAGCGTGGCTCGGAGGCGTTGCTCGAATACCTGAAGAAGGAGCGTCCCCGGCTCCATCTCTACGGTGACGTTCACCAGCCACAGGCCACGACCTGGCGTGTCGGGCCCACGAGGTGCCGAAACGTCGGATACTTCAGGGCCACCGGTCGGGTGCTGCCCGTCGATGTGACTCGGTTGGCAAGCTAGGCTCGAAACCCCGAGAGAACTCACAGGAGAGATGGCCGAGGGAACCTTTCAGAGCCTGGAAATCGACGCCCCGGCCGAGCTGCTCTATGACACTGCTGCCGACATTGCCTCGTATCCGGAGTGGGCAACCGGGGTCAAAGAGGTGGAGATCCTGGAGCGCGGGCCCCGAGAAGAGGTGGTCCGAGCCCGCTTTGTCATCGAGGTGATGGTCAAGGAGATCGAGTATGTGCTCCAATACCAGCACGATCGGCCCGAACGCTTGAGCTGGGTCGCCGAGGAGAACGAGGACCTGAAGATGCTCGAAGGCTCCTACACCTTCACACCCAGCGACGGGGCTACCGAGGTCCTATATGGGCTGAAGGTCGAGTTGAACTTCACGATGCCAGGCTTCCTGATGAGGCAGGCCGAAAAGCAGATCGTCACCACAGCATTGCGCGGCCTGCGCAAGCGTGTGGCCGAACAGAGCTGACATGCGCATCATCCTGGTCACCGGCAAGGGAGGCGTGGGCAAGACCACCGTGGCCGCGAGCACAGCGCTCGCCGCCGCCGACGCGGGTTACCGGACGCTGGTGACCTCCACCGATCCCGCTCACTCGCTGGCCGACGCATTGATGGTCCCCCTGGGCAGTGACCCCGGGCGCGTCGTGCCCCAGCTCGATGGCCAACAGATCGACACCCAGCGTCAGCTGGACAGGTATTGGGGATCGATACGGCGCCAGTTGATGGACGTGCTCGACTGGGGAGGGGTGGCAGGGATCGAGGCCGAAGAGTTCCTCGTGTTCCCCGGCATGGACGAGCTGTTCGCCCTGCTCGAGGTGAACCGCCATGCCCGGTCGGGCGACTATGAGGTGATCATCGTCGACTGCGCTCCGACGGCCGAGACGCTGCGCCTGCTCTCGCTCCCCGAAGTGCTCAGCTGGTACTTCGAGAAGGTCCTTCCCACAGAGCGACGCCTGATGCGCGCGGCACGCCCGATTCTCAGCCGGCTCACCGACCTTCCCATCCCGGAGGACGAGGTGTTCACGGCGGCCCAGTCGGTGTTCGAGTCGATCGAAGGCGTGAAGACGTTGATGTCGACGCCAGAGGTGACCTCGGCCCGCCTGGTGGTCAATCCGGAGAAGATGGTGATCGATGAGGCTCGACGGACCTACAGCTATCTCAGCCTCTTCGGGTACGGGGTGGACAGCGTGGTCGTCAACCGGGTCCTGCCCGACATCGTCGCCGACCCCTACTTCGAGCGTTGGCGCGCCATCCAGAAGGGCCACCTCGACGCTGTGGACGACGCCTTCCCTGAGATCCCACGGATGCTGCTGCGCCTCTTCGACGACGAGATGGTTGGCATCGACAGCCTTCGGTTCATGGCGTCGGAGCTCTACGGAGACCGGGACCCGGTCGCAGATTTCGTGGCCACCCGGCCTTTCCGGGTTATCGACGGACCGGCTGGGGTATCGATGGAGGTGGACATCCCCCTCATCGAGAAGTCCGAGTTGGACGTGTACCGGCACGGCCACGAGATCTACATCCAGGTCGGCCCCTACCGCAGGTCGTTCATCCTCCCCGACGCACTCCACCGTCGCGAGGTGACCAGAGCTCGACTCGACGGGGGCACCCTGACTGTCTCCTTCTCCGACCCGGACGCAAGGTCATGACCGATCAATCGGACGTGATCCAGGCCCTGTCCCGCGCCGGGAAGCGCGCCCTCTACCACCTGGTGCAGGCGGCGGTGGAAGGCCTAAAGGCGGTGGAGGCAGTGATCGAAGAAGTGGGGAGCATTGGAGAGAGCCCAGACGAGGAATCGCCCCCACGAACGAGGATCGAAGTGGAATGACCGAGAACCCGAGCCTCCGACCAGACGAAGTACTGCCCCCCCAGGGGCAAGGTGCGAGTGACGTGAGGCGGCTGGCCAAGGACGCCGTCCTCATGCTCCCCAATCTGGTGAAGCTTATCGGGCGCCTCATGAAGGACCCCAGAGTGCCGAAGCGGTCGAAGGTCGCACTCGGTCTGGCATCGGCCTACGTGCTGAGCCCCATCGACATCATCCCCGAGGTGATCCCGGTTTTGGGCTGGCTCGACGACCTGCTCGTGATGGCCTACGCCCTCGACCGCTTCATCGAGCGTGCCGGCCCCGAGATCGTCGAGGAGCATTGGGAAGGGCAGGGCGACGTGCTCGGCCTGATCCGGGAAGTGCTCGGGCTCACCAGCAACCTGGTGCCCAGAAAGATCAGGATGGCATTCGACCGGCTCGCCGGCTGAGTGGCCTGTCACTAGCCCCGTCGGCTTACTCTTGCGGTCATGCCCTTCAGTGACGGCATTGCCGACTTCCGCTCCGATACGGTCACCCGGCCCACTTCTGAGATGCTGGCCGCGATGGTGGCGGCCCCGCTCGGTGACGACGTCTACGGGGACGACCCGACGGTGAATGCCCTGGAGGCAGAGTCCGCCGAAGTGACAGGGAAGGAAGCGGCGGTGTTCGTTCCCACCGGCACCATGGGCAATCAGCTATCGATCATGGCCCAGACGCGGCCCGGCCAGGAGGTGCTCGCCCACGAGGGGAGTCACATCCGCAGCATCGAGGCCGGTGCCCCGCAGGCGCTCTCCGGCGTCGGGTTCCGCACCGTGTCGGGTGACGGGGGCAGGATCGAGCCCGACGACGTCGACGCCGCGATGGAGATGAGCGGCTTTTTCCCCCACATCCGACTGATGGTGTGGGAGAACACCCACAATCTCTCGGGGGGTCGGGTGATCCCGATCGACCTGATGGAAAAGACCTCGTCCGTGGCGCGATCCCACGGCCTTTCGATACACATCGATGGGGCCCGCATCTTCAACGCGGTGACAGCCTCGGGCGTCCCCGCCGACCGATATGCAGCAATCGCCGACACGATCCAGTTCTGCTTCTCCAAAGGCCTGGGGGCACCGGTGGGTTCGATCGTCTGTGGGCCCAACGAGTTGATTCGCGAGATCCGCTACCTCCGGAAACGGCTGGGGGGAGGGATGCGACAGGCCGGCGTGCTGGCAGCTGCGGCGCGGATTGCCCTTGCCACCAGGGAGCGCTTGTCCGAGGACCACGCCCTCGCCGCCGCGTTGGGCACCGCGTTGGCCGAGCGTTTCCCGGGAGCGGTGGACACGGACGGGATCGAGACCAACATGGTTCGGGTCGACTTCGCCGCCTCGGGGATGGAATGGGTGGAGATCGCCGAGCGGCTCGACCGGTCGGGTCTCAAGGCCAATCCGCCAATTGCCGGCCACTGGAGACTGGTGACCCATCGTGACGTCGATTCCGGGGATGTCTCCCGCCTCCTCGAGGCGCTCGAGTAACCAGTCCCCGGAGCCAGGAGTCGGATACCAAGTGAGTGTCGGAGTCCTGTTCCCTGGTCAGGGAAGCCAGCACGTGGGGATGGGGGCCGACCTCTTCGATGCCCGCCCCGACCTGCTCGGCCCTCGCGCCGACGACCTGCTCGGCTTCTCCCTTCGCGAGCTGTGCCTCGAGGGGTCAGAGGAGGAGCTGACCCGCACCGAGCACGCCCAACCTGCCCTCTTCGCCCTTTCGTTCGCATTGTGGGACGAACTCGCCAATCAGACAGGGTTGATCCCGGCAGGCTCGGCCGGCCACTCGCTCGGCGAGTACACCGCCCTCACGGCAGCCGGGTTCCTCGACTACGACACCGCGCTCGACGGTGGTCGTGAAGCGAGGTCGGGCCATGGCCTCGGCGGCGAGCCAGGTCCCATCGGGGATGGCCGCGCTGCTCGGTGCAGACGAAGAGCTGGCGGCCTCGGTTTGTGATCTGAGCCAGGCGGAGGGAGGCGCCCTCCAGGTGGCCAATGTCAACGCACCGGGGCAGGTGGTGGTGGCCGGATCGGCATCCGACATCGATTGGTTGGTGGCCAACTCGGGGGACCTCGGCGTGAGAAGGGTGATCCCGCTCAAGGTCTCCGGTGCATTCCACTCCAGCTTCATGGAGCCGGCGGCTACGGAGTTGGCGAGCGTCCTGGGCCGGATAACGGTGTCGGAGCCGAGGTTCCCGGTATGGGCGAACACCACGGCCCAGCCCCATCAGCCTGGGGAAGTCAAGGAGTTGCTGGCCCGTCAGGTGGTGGCTCCCGTGCTCTTCTCCAAGACCCTGGAGAACATGTCGGCATCCGGGATCACCACCTTCATCCACGTCGGGCCCGGCGACGTGACCGCCGGGCTGGCCCGCAAGACGCTGCCCGGGTCCCAGGTGATCGCGGTGTCCACAATCGCAGACATCGGGAGTGCCGTGGAAGCCATCGGTACGATGGGCGAGCCATGAGGAGACCAGCGTGAGGAATGCCGAGATAACCGGCTGGGGCAAGTGCATGCCCCCCAACGTTCTCTCCAATCACGACCTGGAGCAGTTGGTCGACACCTCTGACGAGTGGATCACCACGCGGACCGGTATCAAGGAACGGCGGATCAGCCACGTCGAGGCCTCCGAGCTGGGAGCGGTTGCCGGCCTGAGGGCCTTGGCGGCCGCGGGGAAGACCGTTGAAGACGTGGATCTCATCCTGGTCGCCACCTGCACCGGGGACTCGATCATCCCCTCCACGGCGTCGGTGGTGCAAAAACACATGGAGGCCTGGAACGCCGCCGCCCTCGACATCAACGCCGCCTGCTCGGGATTCGTCTATGGGCTGGTTGTGGGGACCAACATGATCCGGGGCGGGACCAACAAGAACGTGTTGCTCATCGGCACCGAAAAGCTCCATTTTCTGATGAATTTCAGGGATCGGACGACCTGTGTGCTCTTCGGCGATGGTGCGGGGGCGGTTCTGCTGGAACCGACCGACGAGGACGTCGGCCTCCTGGCATCCGAGCTGGGGATGGACGGGTCGGTGGGTCACGTCCTGCAGACGCCACGGGACGGAACCAGCGGGGACCGTGACCACCCCGATCCTGCATCCTGCGCGATCACCATGGAGGGCCAGGAAGTTTTCCGACGTGCGGTGACCACCATGGGGGATTCCGCGGCGCGCGCCATCGAGCAGGCCGGCCTCACGCTGGGTGACATCGATCTCCTGATACCGCATCAGGCGAACGTGCGGATCATCGACGCCACCGCTCGCCGCCTCGGGGTCGACGAGGGCAAGGTCTATGTCAACATCCATTCCTACGGGAACACGTCGGCGGCGACGATCCCGGTTGCCCTGACCGAGGCCTTGGAGGACGGTCGGATCGCCCCCGGCTCGACCATCGCTTTCACCGCGTTCGGGGGCGGGTTGACCTGGGGCTCGGCCATCTATCGCTGGGGCTCGCGGGTGGAACCGCTGGGCAAGAGCGATGTCGAGCTTCCCCCACCCGACCGTACGACCCTCGAGCTGCTCCAGCCGAACTTCGACTTCTTCGGATTGCCCGAGAAGATCTCGTGACCGAGTCAGCCGAAGGACGGGTCGCACTCGTCACTGGCGGATCCCGCGGAATCGGGCGCGCCATTGCGTTGCGCCTCGCAGCCTCGGGGCACCCCGTGGTGGTCAACTACGCCAGCAACCTTTCGGCGGCCGAAGAGGTGGTCGCCACGATCGAAGAGCAAGGCGGCCGGGCCATCGCCTATGGAGCCGACGTGGCGCAGGAAGACCAGGTCGAGGAGATGTACGCCAAGGTGACCGCGGCCATGGGCCCGGTGATGATCCTGGTCAACAACGCCGGCATCGCCCGGGACAACCTGCTGCTCCGGATGAGTGCCGCCGACTTCGACGCGGTGATCGACACCAATCTCCGCTCCGCCTTCCTCTGCACCAAGCAGGCGCTGAGGGCGATGCTCAAGGCACGCTGGGGCCGCATCGTGTCCATTGCCTCGGTCGCCGGGATCGTCGGCAATCCGGGGCAGGCCAACTACGCGGCATCGAAGGCGGGGCTGATCGGGTTCTCCAAGTCGATCGCCAAGGAGATCGGGTCGCGGGGGATCACGGTGAACGTGGTGGCTCCCGGATTCATCTCGACGGATATGACTGCCGGCCTCGACGATGTGCACCGGGGGCTGACCGGGTCGATCTCACTCGGTCGATTTGGGGTCCCCGACGAGATCGCGGCAGTCGTCGAGTTCCTGGTTTCTGAAGGCGCCTCGTACCTCACGGGCCAGGTGGTGCCGGTCGACGGCGGGCTGGCCCTGTAACTTTCGGCAACCCATCACCAACGAAAGGGAGCATGAGAAATGGATAGAAGCGAAGTGTCGGAGCGCCTCAGCGGTGTGCTCGTCTCCGAGCTGGGGCTCGACGCCTCGAAGATCTCCGAGGAGGCTCATTTCGAGGAAGATCTCGATGTGGACAGCCTCGGCGTGGTCGAGCTTCTGATGGCACTCGAGGACGAGTTCGGGGTGAAGATCCCCGATGAGGAAGCCGAGTCGATCATGACCGTCGGCCAGGCCATCGACGTGGTCTACGGCAAGCTGGGGGCCTGATTGATGTCACCCGAGCGGCGACGGGTCGTCGTCACCGGCACGGGGGCGGTCACACCGATCGGTGACGACGTCGACGCGACCTGGAAAGCGATGCTCTCCGGGGTTTCCGGCGTCGGCCACATCACCCTGTTCGATTCCACGGGCTACCGGACCACCATTGCCGCCGAGGTCAAGGACTGGGACCCGGAGCAGCATTTCGACCGGCGTGAGGTGCGACGCATCGATCGCTACACCCAATTCTTCCTGGTCGCGGTGCGACAGGCCCTGGGTCAGGCCGGAATCTCATTCAGCGAAGACGACGAGGCGGCGACCCGGGCCGGGGTCATGGTCGGTGCCGGCTTCGGAGGGATGGGCTCCTTCATCGAGGAGATCACCACCCTTCTCGAACGGGGACCGGACCGGGTCAGCCCGACCGGCGTGCCCCGGACCATCCCCAACATGGCGGCCGGCCTCGCATCCATCGAGCACAACCTGCTGGGACCGGTCTCATGCGTCGTGACCGCCTGCTCGGCTTCGGCCAACGCCATTGGCGACGGTGCGGAGTGGATCCGGCGTGGGATAGCCGATGTCGTCGTCGCCGGGGGCGCCGAAGCCTCGATCACCACGTTCGGGATTTCGACCTTCGCCCAGGCCCGCGCTCTGTCCTCGCGAAACGACGAGCCGACCCGGGCGTCCCGGCCCTTCGACGCCGGACGCGACGGTTTCGTGATGGGAGAGGGAGGCGCGGCCCTGATTCTCGAAGACCTGGAGCATGCGCAGGCAAGGGGGGCCGAGATCCTCGCCGAGCTGACCGGGTACGGGATGTCAGCTGATGCTTATCACATAACGCTGCCCCGCCCCGGGGGGACTGGTGCGGGTCGGGCGATGACCGCCGCCCTGGTAGACGCCGGGTTGGAGCCTTCGGACATCGGATATGTCAACGCCCATGGCACCTCCACCGAGGCCAACGACTCCACGGAGACCGCGGCGATCAAGATCGCCCTCGGCGATGCCGCGGCCAAGACACCGGTGTCGTCGACCAAGTCGATGACCGGCCACATTCTCGGTGGGGCCGGTGCGGTGGAGGCGGTCGCCTGCATCCTGGCGCTTCGTGACCAGGTCCTGCCCCCGACCATCAACTACGAGGTGCCCGACCCCGAGTGCGACCTGGATTACGTCCCCAACGAGGCGCGCCCCGCCTCGTTGAGCCACGCCATCTCCAACTCATTCGGGTTTGGGGGGCACAACGTGTCACTGATCTTCAGCAAGGTCTGAATCGGCACACGATTGCCGCGGCGTGCCGGATCTCAAGAGCCGGGGCCGGGGGCCTTCTTCTCGTTCCACTCCGCGATCGATCGGTAGACGAGGGCCAGGATCAATGCCACGCCGATGGTCACCGCCAGGAAGGCGAGGAGGGCGACTCCCAAGGCCCAGCCCGGGCATGACGTGACCTTTCCCGATGCGTCCTGGGTCTGACAGCTGACATCCGTCACCACCCACCCCAGGGCGCCGGCGAGCAGGCCAAGGGCGACGCTGGGGATCGAGATCCAGGGATTCGGAGTCCGTCTCAGCGGGGCCGTCCCCGCTCGTCGAGACGGGCGGCATCGAGCACCTCGCGGGGGGCGAGCTCGGGCGGGATCGGGAACACGCTGCCTGTCTCCCTTGGTGGGTGAAAGGCGACCTTGACCTCAGGATGCCAGGCGAGGACGGCGACGCCGATGCCGAGGGCAATGCTGGCCAAAGTCGCGTATGGCGGCTGAAATGCGGCAAGCCCGAGAGCGAGGAGCGGCCATCCGATCCGGAGCACGATGAGCCCACCGGGGAAGAGCCGGGAATACCACAGAGCCGCAACCGGGGCGCTGACGGCGACCACCAGGGTTGCCGGAGTAGGTCCTTCCCATGCCGCCAGACCGAGAATCGCGGGGACCGCGAGGAGGACCAGTGGCGCCATGACCGCCCGCCACGGAGGCCCGGTCGCCGCCGCCAACTTGCGCACCCCTCGCCCCACGACCGGAAGGCAATACAGAGCTCCGGTCATGATCGACGCTGCGAGGGAGATCACCCACAGGGCGTCGATCGGCCGGAGAACAGCAATGACCAGAGTCAGGGCCAACGTCCCCATGACGGTGCGCCAGGCCCATCTCCCCCCGACAACGATCACCCCGATCGCGCCGACGGTCGCCATCTCCAGCATCCCAAGGCCGATCAAGAAGACCGACCATGGGGCGAGCGGGCCGGGGTCGACGATCAGAGCGATGGTCCAGAGGACCACCGCGAGCAAAGGGGCCGACGACGCCAGTGCCGTCATCACCCGGGGAGTGTCGCAGCGGAGTCGGTCAAGCCGAAGTTGGCGCGGTGCCCGCGCCAGGGTGGGTGAGGACCCTCAGCCCCGGCTTCTCGCCGGCGGATGCGGTCTCGCCCGGCTCCCACACCGTCTCCTCACGCCACACCGTTCCCGGGCGCAGGGTGACGACTGCACCGTTGCCCGGCTTCTGGTCGTGGAGCCCGGACACGGAGGCCCCGATCAGCCGAAGCCTGCCGGCCTGGATCGGGTCCTGATGGGACACGATGACCACGTCCCCATGGGGATGTTCGACGTCGAGGCGCCGAGCGGTGGCTGCCATGCGATCGGCGAGATGATCCAGCGTCTCCTCGGCAAAGCGGAGGTTCTCTGGGGTTTCCAGATAGGCCTCGAGCTCCCCGGGGAAGGCCTGGGGGAGATCACGCCAGGTGAGACCCCGCCATCGGGAGGTGACCCGCCACTCGGTGAGCCCGGGATCGACCTTGACCGGGACGGCGGTGCGCGCCGCGATCTCCTCGGCGGTGCGTAGCGAGCGCTCCAGGGGTGACGACCAGATGGCGACGACGGGTCGGGCCCCGAGATATCGCCCGACCCTGCGCGCCTGGTCGACGCCATAGGGGGAGAGGCCGAACCCGGGAAGGTCGGAGTAAACGACGTGGTCGGGGTTGTCGACCTCGGCGTGGCGAACCAGATGTACGAGTGCAGCCATCGGATGACAGTTTGCCTGAACCTGTCCCCGGTCCCGGGTAACTTGGCTCGGTGTGGACCGAGCCCATCCTCCATGTCGACATGGATGCGTTCTTCGTGGAAGTGGAGAGGCTCACCGACCCCGGGCTTCGGAGCCGGCCCGTGGCGGTCGGCGGCACCGGGAACAGAGGAGTCATCGCCAGCGCCTCTTATGAGGCGAGGGCGGTCGGTGTCAGGTCCGCACAACCCACGATCAGTGCCCTGCGACTGTGCCCGCAACTGACCGTCATCCACCCCGATCACCATCGCTACTCGTTGGTCTCGGAGCAGGTGTTCGAGATCTTCAGGTCGTTCACGCCTGATGTCGAGGGCCTCAGCCTCGACGAGGCGTTCCTCGACGTTTCGGGCCTGAAACGGCACTACCCGACGCCGATGGACGTTGCGGAGGGGATCCGCGCCGAGATCCGGGAGCGAATCGGCTTGCCGGCATCGGTCGGGGTGGCAGCCACCAAGTTCATGGCCAAACTCGCCTCGGCCTCGGCCAAGCCCGATGGCTGTCTCCACGTCCCCAGGTCGGCGCAGCTCGATTTCCTCCATGCTCTCCCGGTTGAGGCCCTTTGGGGTGTGGGCCCGGCCACCCTCGCCGGCCTGGAGCGTCTCGGCGTGGCGACGATCGGTGAGCTCGCCGAACTGCCCGAGCGGACCGTGGTCTCGGCCCTGGGCGCGGCCAATGGGCGCCATCTGCTGGCTCTTGCCAACGGGATCGACGACCGCCCGGTCCAGCCCGACCTGGAGGCCAAATCGGTGTCGGTGGAGGAGACCTACGAGAGCGACCTCGTCGGGAGGGCCGTCATCGAGACCGCGCTCCTGGCGCATGCCCAGAGGCTCTCAGGGCGATTGCGGAGGACCGGTCTGGCGGCGCGCACCGTGACGGTGAAGGTCCGCTACGAAGACTTCACGACGATCACACGCAGCCTCACCGGTGAGCCCATCGATAGCCCGCGCGACCTGTATGGCTGTGGGATCGGCCTTCTCGAAGACGTCGATCTCGATCGTCCGGTCCGGCTGCTCGGGTTGGGCGGCTCGAAGCTCGAGGTCGGCGACGAGCCCCGGCAGTTGAGCCTCGACGGCAGCGAGCAGTGGCAGAAGCTGGCCGATGCGGTTTCGGGGGTCCGCGAGCGTTTTGGCGAGCGATCCGTGGAGCCCGCACGCCTCGTTCCGAGCCCGGCCCCCGATCGCGACCAATCCCAGTGAAACTGATTCCGGGTGGCGTGTATTGTGTCGGCAGGGCTTGGATCTAGTTTTATCACGAGGAAGCAATGCCCCTCGACGACAACGAACAGAAGATCCTGGCGGAGATCGAGCGCCAGTTCTACGAGGAAGATCCTGAGCTCGCGCGCGCCGTGCGCGACATCAGCAGGCCCTCGCGAATCGGCACCAGGCTCGCCATCCTCGGCGTCATCGCCGGCCTCGCCATCGTCATCGGCTTCTTCCAAACGAGGACCGTGGTGGCTTTCCTCGGCTTCGCGGTCCTGGTCGTCTCGGCCACCGTGCTCGTCAATGGGATCCGGGCACGCGGATGGCAGCGTCCGCAAGCCGAGCCGGACGACGACTGAAGAGCCGGCGAAACCGTCCCCACCTTCAGCGTCGCGCCCTCTGCCGAACCGCTAGTGTTCCCGCCCCGGCGAGGTCCCAGAGAGGATGGGACGCACCGCACCGAGGAGGAGAAACGGCCCCACCCTCAGGGTCGTAGCTGAGTTGTAGGAAGGGACGAGTGGAGCAGTCATTCACAGCCGAGCAGGCTTGCCGGCTGACCAATTGCACTCATCATCAACTTCGCTATTGGGACCGGGTGGGACTCGTCAAACCGTCGATGCAGCAGACCGGGGGCAGACCCGGGGTGAGGCGCCTCTACTCCTTCCGTGACCTGGTCGCCCTTCGCGTCGTCAGGAGCCTTCTCGACAACGGGATGTCACTGCAGCGGGTGCGACGAGCGTGGGACTACTTGCGCCGGGAAGGTGAGATGGAGGACCACCTGGCCCATGTGAAGCTGGTGACCGACGGGCAGACCATTTTTCATGTCGGCTCCGACGACGGGGAGCTCATGGACGCCCTTCGCCAGGGGCAACTGGCGTTCTTCGTCGCAATCGACGAGATCGCCCGGGAGGTGGAGGAAGACGTCACCCGATTCGAGTTGGACCGAAGCCGTTTCCTCGACATGCTGCGCCGGGTGGAAGACGACGTGGCGGAGGAGCAGCGGGCTTCCGGCTCCTGACGGCTCAGTCTCGCCTGGCGAGCGACTTCAGGCTGAAGGCGGCGACCGCCCGCTGCCTCTCCTCGTAGCTCTGCTTGATCCACCTGTCGACCACGGCGATGTCTTTCGAAGACCCTTGCCCGTTGCGCCCTCCGTAGATCGCCGCCGAATAGGACCGGGCGAGCGGGATCAGCCGCTGGTCGGTCCGGGAGGCGAACTCGAGCGGAGTCTCGTGCTCCGGGATGGGGTCTCCGAGGTCGGCGAGACGGTCGACGATCTCCTCCCACAATGCGGTCACATCACCTTCGGCCAGTCGGCTCATCCGACGCCGGCGCCGGACCAACTTGGACAGCGGGATCGCGGCCGCGAGGGCGGCCAGGGTCGGAAGCACCCACCACCAATCGGTGAGGTCGATGCGGGCCCCACCACGGCCGATGGGGTTGCCCTCGGCGTCGACCTCGGGGGTAAGGCTGTCGTCGATGAATCCGGGGCGGTCCGGTCCGGCAGAGGCGTTGGGGTCGGGCGGGGGAAGGTATGCGACGGGATCGAATTGGGCGGTGATGCTCTCAGGCTGGGTGCCGTCACCGCGGGGAGTTGGGTCGAACTTGACCCAGCCGAAGCCGTCGATCCACATCTCCACCCATGCGTGTGCGTTGTTGTCACGGACGACGATGACCTCGGTGCCATCGGCTTGGGTCTGGACGTCACCCGGCGTGAACCCCCAGACGACCCGGCTCGGGATACCCAGGCCCCGGCCGAGGACCGCCATGGCTGCCGCGAACTGCTCGCAATATCCCGTCCGGTAGTTGAGCGAGTCCGGGTCGGTCAGCCATGCTTCGAGAACGAGTGAGTCGTGCCCGGTGGAGACCTGGGTGGAGTAGACGAAGTCGCCGGTCTCCCGAAACCAGTTCTCCAACAGCCAGGCGCGCTCGAAGTCGGTGCTGGCGCCCAGTGTCTCTCGACGGGCGAGGCTGAGAACCGCGAGCGGGATCTCGTTTGGGAGCTGGATGAACCGGTCGATGTCATCGGGCCTGGTTCGGGGACCCGGTGGGGGAGCCGGCTCTGCAGTGAACTCTCCGGCCTCGGCGGCGTTCTGGAACATCGGGCTCAGTGTCCCGTTGGGCAGGGAGGCCAAAGCGCCGAGGTCGGCGTCGACCACGGGGAATATCGTCTCCACCTGGTACTGGTCGCCCTGTCCGAGTTGCGCCTGGTAGAGGACCGAGCCATCTGGCGTGGTCTGGAACCCATTTACGTCGATGGTGTCCGATTGCAGGACCTCGGCGATCCCTGCTGTGGGCACGACCGGGGAGCGGAGCAGGTCGATCTGCACCCGTGAGGTGAACGTCTCGGTAGTGCCCCGGTACGTGTGCTCGGGATCTCCTCCCGAAGTGCCGGGCGCGTAGAACTCGGCATCCTGGAGAGATGGCCGCCATCGGGTGCCGTCGAAGACGTCGAGGCTCTCCATCCTCCAATACACCTCGTTGGGGTCGGGTGCGTTCTCACTGAGTGTCGCCCGGAACAGCTGGGCGTTGGATCGGGTGATGATCCGCTGTTGCAGGTCGGCGAGCCGGTCGAAGGCCACCCCACCGAATCCCGGCCCGTAGCCACCACCCAGGCGCCATTGCAGGTTCCCGCTCGGGGGCACCAACCCGGCGGAGGCGGTGGTGGCGTAAATCGCGCCAAATCCGATGAGCAGGGCTGCGGTGACGGTGACGGCTTGCGCCCGCCGGGGGAGCGGCCGCCCGTCGACATCGCGGAGGCGTCCGCTCTCCTCGCGCCGGTCGAGGGCGATTGCGGCGATGCCGAGTGCGATCGCGGTTATCGATGCCACCATCCACCCCCGCCCCGCCGGGATCCGGTCCATTACTGCGAACTGCAGGTACAGAGCCAGCGACGGGATGACCATCGCATATGCAGGCCCGCCCCGGGCACCCCACGTGTAGAGGGCGCCGATGACCCACATCAGGATGGCGAGGACGCCAATCAGCCCCGGTGTGGGGAACACCGGGGCGACTCCGAAGCGGATGAGGTCGAAGGCCTGACCCATCTCACGAACCAACTCGGCAGGGGTATCCACCGTCGGCACGAAGCCGGCAATCAGGGTGTGGGGGACAGCGGTCCGTAGAAAGAGGGCGAGGCCGAGCACGGCGAAGACCGCGATCTGGATTCGGGTGCTCTTGGTCAACTGGCCGAGCAGCCACCAGACAACCCCGCCGAGGAGGGCCGCGGCAACCATGATCAGCTGCCATTGCGGCGCCTGCTCGCTGGTATCGAGAAGCCGGCCCATGCGAGCCAGCATCAGGACGAAGGCTGCGATCCCGGCTAGCCGACCGAGGCTGTTGTCCATGAGGTCCTCAATGTGGCCATCCAAGCGGGCGCCCAGAGCTGATCGGGCTCGATGGAGACGGTCGCGACCCCGAGCCGGTGGAACGCGACGAGTGTCTGCGAGGTCGATTCGGACACGGTCATCAGAACCGTCGTCGGGTAATCCCTGGCGAGCAATTGCTGAACGGAGAGCATGGAACGGTCGGCGAGGCCGGTCACGATCACCAGGGCGCCGCCACCGCCTTTCTGGCGAATCCTGGTGGCGACGGCCTGGATGTCGATCAAAGGGTCCGCCTGGACCAGTGCCAGGCGCTCCATGGCCGGGCCGTACCTGGAGGCGTCGATCGGCTCGGCGTCACCGGCCCAGAGGTCGGCGTCGAAACCGGACCCGATGAGATGCGTGATCACCGAGGCGGTGCCGGAGACCGCTTTCTCGAATGCGTCCTGTGACTCATAGCTGCCGGAGCGAATGTCGAGGAGGACCAGGGCCCGCGATTGCCACGGAGTCTCCAGTTGGCGGATCATCAGCTCGTCGGTGCGCGCCGAATACGGCCAATGCACCCGGCGCAGGTCGTCGCCGCGCTGATAGGCGCGCAGGGTGTAGAAGTCCTCGCCGCCGCGGCGGCTGTGCTCCGGCCGGGAGGCGGCCATCGCAGGGTCCTGGCCCCTGACGATGGGGAATCCGCTCAAGTCCTCGAGAGCCGGGTAGACCACGATCCGGTCCACCGGGCCGAGGTCGGAGCGGGTCTCGGCCAGTCCCAGGGGGTCGGTGCTCCTCGCAGTGGTCGGCCCCACCCGATACACGCCCCGGGGCTTGCAGGTGACCCGGTAGCTGGCGCTGGTCGTCTCCCAGGGCTTGATCCGTGCCACCTCGAAGCTGGCCATGCCCAGCCGATTGACGTCGTCCTCGATCGTCAGGTCGCTCACCGAGCGCCGGGAGCGGTTCTCGATGAGGAGGGTGACCCCGGTCGTGTCCCCGTCATGGACGATTGCCGAGCCCAGCCTTCGGCTCACCTCGAGCTGGGGCCGGCGGCTCCGCACGTAGATCATCGCCCCCAGAACGGCGATGAGGAGGAACAGCGCCGCCAGGAGGAGCTCCAGGTCGCCGAGGGCGAACCAGAGCACCACCAGGGCGAGGCCGGCACCCGAGAAGGCCCAGCCCCGCAAGGTTGGCATCAGGTGGCGATCCGGGTGGTGGTTCCCGGTACCCGGAGGCGGGACATGACCTCGTCGATCACGTCACCGATCGCCTCTCCCCGCATCTGGGCCTCGGGTCGCAAGGACATCCGATGCTCGAGCACAGGGTGGGCGAGGGTCTTCACATCGTCGGGGGTCACGTATTCCCTGCCCTGGGAGGCGGCGTTGGCCCGGCCCAGGCGCTGCAAGAAGAGCGCCGAGCGCGGGGAGGCACCGAGCAGGACATCGGGATGGCTTCGGGTGCCATCGACGAGATCGACGATGTAGTTCTTCACCGACTGCGAGACCGCTACATCACGGGCGATCATGACCATCTCATCGACCTCCCGGATCGTGACCACCGGCTCGAGGTCGAGGAAGGTGGATCGCACCCCGTGGGTGTCGAGAATCTCGAGCTCCTTGGCCCGACTCGGGTATCCGATCACCACCCGCATCATGAACCTGTCGAGCTGGGCCTCGGGCAACGGGTAGGTGCCCTCATGCTCCAATGGGTTCTGGGTGGCCATCACCATGAAGGGGAGAGGGAGGGCACGGGTCACGCCATCCGAGGTGACCTGGCGCTCCTCCATCGCCTCGAGGAGGGCGGACTGGGTCTTGGGGCTCGCCCTGTTGATCTCGTCTCCTACCACCAGGTTGGCGAAGATCGGCCCCGGCTTGAACTCGAATTCACTTCGGTTGCGGTCCCAAACCGATACCCCGGTCACGTCCGAGGGCAGCAGGTCGGGTGTGAACTGGACCCTGTTGAAGATGCTGTCGATGGAGCGGGCCACAGACTTGGCGAGTTGTGTCTTGCCCACTCCGGGCACGTCTTCGACGAGGACGTGGCCCTCCGCGACCAGGGCGAGGAGGACGAGCTCGACGACGTCCCGCTTCCCCTGGATCACTTTCTCTACGTTTGCCGCAATACGGTCGAATCGCTCGCTGAATGTTGCGATTTGTTGTGGTGTGGCCTCGCTCAAAGACGACTCCCGAGTCTCATTTCTGGTAGCAAGACTGTACAGATGACAACGAACTGGACAAGCTAGAGTGTTCCCCGGGGAAAGGGTTTGGCTCAATGGGACAACGGCTGGGGTTGCGCACTGGTCTCTGGAGGCTGATACGCACGCCCGTCTTGCTGTGGGAAGCGCTTCGCGCCGGTGTCGCCATGCGGGGACGTGATCGACTCATGCCGTCCCCCCACTATCTCGCCTGGCGGATGCACACCGCGTACGGCGACGATGCTGCACCTGTCCGCTCCGAAGACCTGGCCATCTATCTCCGTTGGCGCCGCACCATGAGGAGCCTGTCGTGACTGCCAAGCTCGTCGACCGGCTCCAGGACATCCCTGGGGTGGCCGCAGTGTCGGTGAATCTTGAAGACGACGGCGGGGGCATCAATGTCCGCCTCGAGCCCGAAGCGGACGAGGCCGAGGTGTTGGAAAGGGTGCGGGCCCTCCTCGTGGCCTATAGCGTTCGGTCTCAGGCATTTCCGACGCTTCGGGTGGGCAGAACACCGCTCGCGGGGCAGCAGGGTCTCGGCGTCGACGTGAAGATCACACCGATCAAGGGGGGGGCCCGGGTCGAGGTGATCGGTGATTCCGTTAGGTCGTTCCGGGTGGTTCCCCCCGACCCCACCGCCATCGCTCAGGGCCTATCTGATGCGTGGAGTCAGGTGTTGGGCAGACCCCCGACCGGGATCTCGAAGGTGTCGATCGACGACCGTGGGCATCTGGTAGTGATCGCCTCGGTCGCCGGGGTAGAGCGCCGCGGCGAGGCCGATCTCGCCGACGGCTGGGCGGCGGCCCTGGCACAGGGCGTCGGTTCGGCGATCGGCGCGGTCACCGGGGAAGAGGCCATGGCGGACGCCAACCTTCCCGAAACCGCTTGGTAACGTCGCGCTAGACGAACCAACACACCTCATGGCCAGGGTCCTTGTACTCAACGCGAGTTATGAGCCGCTCTCTGTGGTGACCACACGACGCGCGGTCGTCTTGGTGCTGCATCAGAAGGCAAGCATGGTGGTCGGCCGGGACGAGTTGTGGTCTTCGGAGAGCGCGACGGTCGAGGTGCCATCGGTGGTCCGCCTCAATCGCTTCGTCAAGGTCCCATACCGCCGGGCGGCCCCGGTGACGAGAAGGGCCGTGTTCGGCAGGGACGGTCACCGATGCCAGTACTGCGGTGGGCCCGCCGAGTCCCTGGACCACATCATGCCCCGGTCCAAGGGCGGGGACCACACCTGGGACAACGTGGTCGCCTGCTGTCGGCCTTGCAATATCCGTAAGGGCGATCGTCTGCCGGCAGAGGCCGGGCTCCGCCTCGACAGCAAGCCGGGGCCACCCCGGCAGTACGCCTGGATCTATGCCTCCACCGGGTACCAGGTCGATCCCGCCTGGCACCCGTATCTGGGCGCGAAAAGCGCCTAGCCGGGTAGCACCGGCCGTTAACCGCTGATCCGCTCTTCCGCTTGTCCGCTGGTCCATTTCTGCGCGTTCGTGCGGATTGCGCATTGGACTCGTAGCGCCGGTGTGGGACTCCGAGATGGTCATGTGGCGGAAAGTGTTGACAAGTGGGGGAAAGTGGGTCATAGTGGCGTACAGACCCGACCAGGGGGTCGCAAGGTGCGGACGGACGGAAACGAGAAGAAGTGTTCCTTGGCGAGTTCTTCCACAGTCTCGACGGGAAAGGACGGGTGGTCATGCCCTCCACTTTCCGCCGTGGTCTCGAGGAGGGTTGTGTCCTTGCCAAAGGCCAGGACGGCCAGCTCGTCGTTTTCTCCGTTGACGACTTCCAGGCAAAGGCCACCGAAGTGATGGAGCGAGAGCAGAACCGGGGAGGACGGCGCTTCTCCAGGACCATGTTCGGTGGGGCCGACCTGCAGACCATGGACAAGTCGGGGCGGCTCCTGGTCAAGCCCGACTTGCGCACGTTCGCCGCCCTGGAGGGGAGCACCGAGGTGGCAGTGGTCGGAGTCTTCGACCACGTCGAGTTGTGGAACCGAGACCGCTATCTGGCGGACAGGACCGCCGGAGACGAGATCTTCGTCGAGGAGGACGAGTGACCTGACCACGCCAATGCTGGTTCATCGCCAGCCCCCCGGAACCAATTGGAAGGCCCCTGACTCCGCCCGCTTCCTGATTGGTACCAGCGCCCGGGGGGCTGGCAATGAACCAGGACCGGGACAACGCAGACCGGAACTATCACCGGCCGGTTCTGGCGGATGAAGTCGTCGGGCTCCTGGCCCCCGTGCTTCCCGGAGTGGTGGTGGACGCCACCTTCGGGGGAGGGGGCCACGCCAGGCGGTTGCTGGATGAGTTCGGAGACGATGTGACGATTATCGGAATCGATCGGGACCCTGATGCCCTGGCCAACGCCAGAGGGCTCGGTGTCAGCCCTGTTGCCGGCAACTTCGGCGACCTGGGCGCCCTGATTGCACCCCTCGACATCGCAGCAGTCAGTGCCGTCCTCTTCGACTTCGGCGTGTCCTCACATCAGCTCGACGAGCCGGCTCGCGGCTTCTCCTATCGGCAGGACGGTCCGCTCGACATGAGGATGGGCCCCGACGCAACCCTGACTGCCGACGAAGTCGTCAACAATTGGCCCGAGCCGCGCCTGGCGGAGGCCATCAGGAGACTCGGTGAGGAGCCGATGGCCCGCCGCATCGCTCACGCCATAGTGCTCGGGAGGCCACACCGGTCGACCAGCCAACTGGCAACGGCGATCGCAGAGGCGATGCCTGCGGCCCGCCGTCGGGCGGGGCACCCGGCACGACGCACCTTCCAGGCGATCCGGATGACGGTCAACGAGGAGCTGGACGCCATCACGCGTGGTCTGGACCAGGCGATCGAGATCGTCAGGCCGCAGGGACGGATCGTTGCCATCTCCTATCACTCTCTGGAAGACCGGATCGTCAAGCGGCGCTTCGTGGCCGGCGCAGCCGGTTGCACCTGCCCTCCTGACATGCCGGTCTGCGGCTGCGGGAACAGCGCCGAGCTTCGAATCCTCACCCGGCGCCCGATCCGAGCGACCCCGGACGAGGTCGAGGCCAACAACCGAGCCCGCTCTGCATCGCTACGGGCAGCGGAGAAGGTGGCGGCATGACCGCCCGCCCGCTGCGTCGCATTGCCAGGCCCGAGTCGCTCCGGGTGGTACAAGGGCGGGGTCTCAAGAGACTCACCCTCGCCCCCTGGATGATCATGTCACTAATCGCAGTCGTAGCCTTCCTCGGCCTGGGCTTCGCCCGGACCTCCCTGGACCGCTCTGCCTTCGAGCTCTCCGAGCTCAACCGATCGATCTCGGAGGCCTCGGCGCTCAATCAGAGCCTGAAGCTGGAGATCGCCCAATTGGAGAACCCGGCACGGGTCGCTCCGCTCGCCGAAGAGCTCGGCCTGGTCATCCCGTCCAACACCCATCAGCTTCTGGTCGACCTCGCACCCACCGGCCCTCAGCTGGCCAACGCCGCCCCCGACGGAGAGACACAATGACGACCCGACGAAGCGCTGGAGCCGGGCCGATGGGCGGAGCAGGAGGCTCCGAGCCACCGGGGTTCCGGCCGGGGAACTGACGGCGTGGCCGGCCCGACGGCTGCCCGGCGCCTCAACCCGGCGATTGCACGACTGGCACTGATCGGCCTGTTCCTCGTGGTGGCCTGGGGCGGAATGGCCTATCGGCTGGTTCAGGTCCAGGTTTTTCAGGCCCAAGACCTCGCAGATCAAGGGCTTTCCCAGCGCCTGGTCTCCCGGGAGCTCCCTCCGCAGCGGGGCAAGATCTACGACCGTAACGGCGAGCTGTTGGCGATGACCGTGGAGGCGCAGAGCCTCTACGTCGTGCCCTCACAGGTCGAGGACCCGCTCTGGGTTGCGCAACAGGTTGGCGGGCTGCTCGGCGTCGATTCCGGTCTGCTCATGGACCGCCTCGAGTCCGGCCGCGATTTCGTCTATCTGAAGCGCCAGGTCGACCCGGTGGTGGCCGACCAGGTCCTGGCCATGGAGATTCGCGGCGTCTATGCCCTTCCCGAGCCGACTCGGGTCTATCCGGCGGGTCAAGTGGCCAGTCACGTAACCGGGTTCGTCGACATCGATGGCAACGGCCAGGAGGGCCTGGAATACGTCTACGACGCCGAGTTGCGTGGAGTAGAGGGCCACGCCCTGTTCGAGCGGGACCTCGATGGGCGCCCGATCCCTCAGGGGATAAGCGACATCGTGCCCGCCCAGCCCGGGGTGGACCTGAACACCACTATCGACCTGGCCCTCCAATACCAGTCACAGCAGGCCTGCATCCGGGCAGTTGACCGCACAGATGCCAAGTCGTGCTGGGTCGTGGTCCTCGAGGTGGAGACCGGGGCCGTGCTGGCCATGACCGGCGCCCCGGTCTTCGACCCGCAAACCCGTCAGAACGTCGATCCCCGGTGCGAGGAGGCAGCCGATCCTGGCCACTGCCGCGCCTTTTCCAATTTCGTGGTGCGCGGCCTCTATGAGCCGGGCTCCACTCAGAAGCTGATCACGGTCGCGGCCGCCATCGAGGAGGGCGAGGTCAAGGTCAACACGGTGATCCCCGACGTCGCCGACGTCCTGGAACTGAGGGATGACGCGTGCCGTTCCAACGATGACGACCTCTTCGGCTGCTACCGCGACTTCGATGAGCACGAGACCTCCGACCTGACGGTGGCGGAGATCTTCACCCAGTCTTCGAATGTCGGCTCGATCCTGGTTGCCGAGAAGCTCGGCCAGCCCCGGTTGATCTCGTACATCGAGGCGTTCGGCCTGGGGGCGAAGACCGGGATCGACTACTCCGTGGAGGCGCCGGGACTGCTCAACTTCGAGGCCGGCTGCGAAACCTGTTGGGCGTCGGCGGCCATCGGCTATTCGGTTGCGGCGACCCCACTCCAGATGGCCTCGGCCTACGCCGCGATCGGCAACGACGGCGTGTGGACCACGCCTCACATCGTCTCCACCAAGACCGATGTCGACGGGAGCACCGAGGTGGCCGGCTACGAAACACGACGGGTGGTCTCCGAGGAGACCGCGGTCCTGATGCGAGAGCTGCTGGCCGGCGTGGTCGACGACGGCACCGGGCAGAGGGCCACCATCGAGGGCTACCGGGTGGGGGGCAAGACCGGCACCGCCAACATCCTCGGCGAAGACGGGCGCTACACCGACAAGACACGGGCCTCCTTCGTGGGGATGGCGCCGATCGACGACCCCAAGGTGGTGGTTGCCGTGCTCGTCGACTCGCCTTCGTGGGACTTCCGCACCGGAGGCGCCTCGGCGGCTCCGGTGTTCGCCGAGGTGATGGAACAGGCATTGCATCGTCTTGGAGTGACCCCTGATGCCGGGCTCGGGTAGCACGTTGGGAGACCTGGCAGCCGGGGTGGGAGGAACGGTTCACGGTGATCCCGAAATAGCGGTGGTCGACGTGACCCATGACTCCCGACAGACAGGGCCCGGGGTCCTCTACGTAGCGGTCCGCGGCGCCAGCCACGACGGCCATGCCTTTCTCGACTCAGTGCGAAGGGCCGGGTCGGAGGCGGCGGTGGTCGACCACGAGACCTCCCACGACATCACGGAGTTGGTGGTCGATGACACCCGACAGGTCATGGGCCGCCTGGCGGCGACGGTCCATGGGGACCCGTCCCGGGCACTGGCCGTGGTCGGGGTCACCGGGACCAACGGCAAGACGACCGTCACCCACTATGTCGAATCGATGGCGGCCAGGGCCGGCCGGGTTCCCGGGTTGATCGGAACGGTGCACACCAGGGTGGGCGACACCCCTCTCCTCTCGGAGCGCACCACGCCGGAAGCGACCGATTTCCAGAGGCTTCTCGCCGAGATGCGCGACCTCGGAGCCGATGTCGTGGCAGCCGAGATCTCTTCCCACGCCCTGGAGCTGGGTCGGGTCTCGGCGACCAGGTTCGAGGTCGCTGCCTTCACCAATCTGTCTCAGGATCATCTCGACTTCCACGGCGACATGGGCTCCTATCGGCTTGCCAAAGAGCGCTTGTTCCGCGAATACGAGGTGGGGACCTCGGTGATCAACGTCGGCGACCCGGTAGGGGCCGAAATCGGGCGCTGGGTCGAAGGCTCGAAAACGCTCGTCGGGCCTGGTGGGGATCTCTGGGTGGAGGAGGCAGCCATCTCATTCGAGGGAACGGTGTTCGACCTGGTCACCTCGGGCTCCAGGTCACGGGTCCGGTCTCCGCTCATCGGCGCCTTCAACGTGGAGAACGCTCTGGTGGCCGCCGGTTGCTGCCTGGCAGTCGGGCTCACGATGGACGAGGTCGTTTCCGGCCTCGAAAGGCTGGACCCCGTGCCCGGCAGGTTCGAGTTGGTCTCGGGAGACTCTCCGATCAAGGTGGTGGTCGACTACGCCCACACACCGGAGGGGATCTCACAGGCGGTTGCGGTCGGCAGAGGGCTGGCTCAGGGCCGCGTGATCGCGGTGTTCGGCGCCGGCGGAGACCGGGACCGTGAGAAGCGGCCCTTGATGGGAGCGGCGGCGTCCTCGGCCGACCTCGCCGTAGCCACCAGCGACAACCCGCGGTCTGAGGACCCCGACCTCATCATCGCCGAGATGGTCGCCGGGATGCGCCCCGACGCGACAACCCTCGTCGAGCCGGATCGAAGGAAGGCGATCGCCATCGCCCTCGATCAGGCTCAGGCCGGAGACGTGGTGTTGGTCCTGGGCAAGGGCCATGAGACCGGCCAGGAGATCAAAGGCGTGATTCACCCCTTCGACGATCACGAGGTGACGCGCGCCGCTTTGGCCAGGCGCCTCGATGCCACGGATTACGGGGCGGATTCGGGGAGCATGTCCCGGTGATCTCGCTGCTCATCGCCGCCGCCGTGAGCCTCACCGTGTCGATTTTCGTGACCCCGTATGCGATCCGGTTCTTCCGGCGCCGTGAGATCGGCCAGTTCATCCAGGAGGAGATCGCCGGGATGCACGGCCACAAGCAGGGGACCCCGACCATGGGCGGGGTGGTGTTCGTGACCGCAGCCGTCCTCGGGTATGTGCTCTCCCACATTCGGCTGCTGCGCCCCGAGGGTTCGTTCGCGCTCGACTTCCAGCCGATGAGCTCAGGGGGTCTTCTCGCTGTGTTCGCCCTGACCGGCATGGCCGTGGTCGGACTGCTCGACGACTGGATCAAGTACTCGAACAAGCGGAGCCTGGGGCTCTCCAAGTCGGCCAAGTTCGGCGGCCAGCTGGCAATCGCCGCCCTTTTCGCCTGGGGGGCGACTTCGGCGGGGGTGGTCACCGAAATCTCCTTCGTCCGTCCGCTGGGGATCGACCTCGGCGCCTTTTTCGTGATCTGGGTGCTGATCATGCTCACCGGTGCCGCCAACGGGGTGAATCTCGCTGACGGCATGGACGGCCTGGCCGCCGGGTCCTCGGCCCTGGTCGTTGCCTCATACACGGTCATCGCCTTCTGGCAGTTCCGAAACCAGCCGCCGTTCCGGGTCCCCGGGGTCTATGAGGCGGTTGACCCTCTCGAGCTCGCAGTGATCTCGGCGGCCATGTTCGGCGCCATTCTCGGGTTCCTGTGGTGGAACGCTCCGCCCGCCAAGATCAACATGGGAGATGTCGGAGCCCAGGGGATCGGGGGGCTCCTCGCCGCACTCGCGCTGCTCACCAACACCAACCTCCTCCTGGTGGTCCTGGGTGCCATCTTCGTGGCGGAGACCCTCTCGGTGATCCTCCAGGTCGCAAGTTTCAAGTTGTTCGGCAAGCGGATCTTCCGGATGTCGCCCCTCCACTATCACTTCGACCTGGGCGGGTGGCCGGAGACCACCATCGTGATCAGGTTCTGGATACTCACCGCCCTCGGCGTCGCCCTCGGGCTCGGGTTCTTCTACGGCGACTTCCTGCGCCTGGAGGGAATCTTGTGAACCGCCTCCTCGTCCTCGGGGCCGGCATCTCGGGTAGGGCGGCAGGTCGCCTGGCCCGGAGCCGCGGCATGTCGGTGACTCTCTACTCCGAAAACCCCGCTCCTGAGGCGTTGGAGGAGGGCTTCGCGGTGGCCGGTGGGGGATGGGATCCGGTCCTGCTCACCGGCGTCGACCTGGTAGTAGCGAGCCCCGGCTTCTCCGAGCGCTCGATCCCGATCGTCGAGTCCATTGAGTCCGGGCTCCCGATTTGGAGCGAGATCGAGTTTGCCTGGCGCCACGTCACCAAGCCGATAGCTGCCGTTACCGGGACCAACGGCAAGACGACCGTCACCGAAGCCGCATCGGCGATGCTCGGCGCCTCCGGGTTGGACGCCCCCGCAACCGGAAACATCGGGTACCCACTCTCGGACTTCGTCGACGAGCCCGCCGACGCGCTGGTTGTCGAGGTCTCGAGCTTCCAGCTCCGCTTCATCGATTCCTTCCACCCGGCGGCCGCCGCGATCACCAATGTGGCGCTCGATCACCTCGACTGGCATGGATCAGAGGCGTCATATCGGGACGCCAAGTCACGGATCTTCCTCAATCAAGGTGAGGGAGACTTCCTGGTCTTCGATGCAGACGATCCCGGCGCTTCGAGCCTGGCGGCGGGGGCTTCCAGTGAGCTGTTCCCGGTGTCGGGGACCCATCTCCCTCCGGGAGGCGGCGGGGTGAGCGGCGGGGACCTGGTGATCGGCGAGGTATCGGTGGCAGTGGAGAATCTTGCGTCCAACGACCCAATCCATCTCGTCGACCTGGCATTCGCCGCAGCCCTCGCCCTGCGGATGGGAGGCAGCGTCGACGGCGTGTCCCGGGTCGCTCGGGACTTCACACCGGGTCGGCATCGCAGGGAGGCTGTGCGCATCAGGGAGGGTGTGCGCTGGGTGAACGACTCCAAGGCGACAAACCCTCATGCTGCGATCGCGTCGATCCGGTCCCACGACTCGGTAGTTCTCATCGCAGGCGGCCTGGCCAAGGGTCTCGACCTACTGCCGATGGCCGAGGAGCCGAGCCTCAAGGCAGTGATCGGGATCGGAGCCGATGGCCCAGTGCTGGTGGAGGCGGCGGGGGATCGGGGCCATCTCGCAGGGACCCTGGAGGCAGCGGTGGCAATTGCCGCGGAGATCGCTGTTCCGGGAGACACAGTGTTGCTGGCGCCGGGCTGTGCCAGCTTCGACCAGTTCAGCTCCTACGCCGAGCGAGGCGAGCGATTCGTCGAGCTGGTCGAGGAGATGACAGGAGGACCGGGTTCATGACGGCAAGCGTGACTTCGATCGCACGGTCTCGCGCCGCGGCCCGAGACCGAGACCAGCTGACCAAGGTCAACAACCGGACTGCCACCGTGCTGCTGGTCCTGGCGGTGGTGCTGGTCGTGATCGGGCTTGGAGCCACACAGTCGGCTTCCTCCGCCGTCGCCATCGACCAGGCCCAAGATCGGTTCTATTTCTTCAAGCGGCAGCTGGTCGGAGTAGGAATTGGCACCTTGGCCCTGCTGGTCGCGAGCCGGGTCCCCTACCGGATCTACCGACGGCTGGCGCTCCCTGCCTTCGTGGCCACCATCGGATTGCTGGTGGCGGTGCTCGCCATCGGCCCGGAGATCGGCGGGGCGCGCCGCTGGCTGCCAGTCGGCGGGTTCAGCTTCCAGCCCTCGGAGCTCGCCAAGGTGACGGTGGTGTTCACCCTGGCCTACCTCCTGGAGAGGAAGCACAAGCTCCTCGACCGGTTCGGCCATTTCATGGTCCCGGTCGCCTTCGTGGTGGGGACGGTCGGAGTCCTCGTGATGAGACAGCCCGACCTCGGCACTTTGATCATCATCGGCGCCGCGGCGATGGCGGTGATCCTGGCGAGTGACGCCCCACTCCGTTACGTCGCGTTCCTCGCCGTGGCCGCGATCCTCGTGGTCGCAGTGCTCTCGTTCAGCGAGTCCTACCGCGCCGATCGGATCGTTGGCTTTCTCGACCCGTGGAACAACTCGAGCGGTGAGGGATACCAGTTGATCCAGAGCTACTACGCCCTCTCCAACGGTGGCATTTTCGGCGTTGGCCTTGGGGCGAGCCGCGCCCGTTGGTTCTACCTCCCCAATGCCCACACCGACTTCATCTTCGCCATCATCGGCGAGGAGACCGGATTGGTCGGGGCCCTGACGGTGGTCGGCCTCTTCGTCGCCCTCGCGGTTGCCGGATGGACCGTTGCCCTGCGCGCCCCCGACCGCTTCGGGAGGATGGTGGCCGCCGGGATCACGGTCTGGCTCTCCTTCCAGGCCCTGGTCAACATCGGCGGAGTGCTCGGCGTACTGCCGATAACGGGGATCGCCCTGCCATTCATCTCGTTCGGGAGCACCGCACTCATCGCCTCGATGGGCGCACTCGGCGTGTTGGTCAACATCGCCCAGTCGGGTGTGACCTTGAAGAGATGAGCTACGTGATAGCGGCTGCGGGGACCGGGGGCCATGTGTTCCCCGGCCTGGCGGTCGCCGAGGCCCTCGTCGACCGGGGTGTGGGCCGAGACGACATCCTGTTCGTGGGAGGCGACCGCATGGAAGCCTCCGTCTACCCGGAGGAGGGGTTCCCCTTCCTCCAGGTTGAGATGAGAGGCCTCCGCCGGTCGCTGTCCACCAAGAACCTGGGCCTGCCCAAGGTCGTCCTCCAGGCCCGGGATGAGATCGAGCTCGCCATGGAGGAGCGCAAGACCAGGGTGGCGCTGGCGATGGGCGGCTACATCACCATCCCGGCGGGCCTCGCCTCCCGCAAGGCCGGGATCCCGCTCATGTTGGCCGAGCAGAACGCCCGTGCCGGCCTTGCCAATCGGGTTGCCTCACGCTGGGCGGTCCGCAGCTTCACCTCCTTCCCGGCCACCGAGGGTCTGGAGCGGGGGGAGTGGGTCGGCAACCCGGTGCGTCGCTCTCTGGCCGGGCTCGATCGCGGCGTCGAAACGGCCCTCGTCCCTCGTTCGCTTCGAATTGGATCCGGGACTTCCGACGCTTGGAGTTTTTGGAGGATCACTCGGCGCCGGGGTGCTCAACGATGCCGTTGGCCGGATGGTCGAGGAATGGACCGGACCACCGATCCAGGTGGTTCACGTCACCGGGCCCTCACATCTCGAGGAGATGATGGTGCTGAAGCCCGGAGCGGGTGTCACCTGGCGCCGACTCGGTTTCGAGGAGCGAATGGACCTGTTCTACGCGGCAAGCGACCTCGTTGTGGCACGCGCCGGCGGTGGCGTTGCCGAGCTCACCGCGACGGCCACCCCCTCGATCCTGGTGCCGGGAGAGTTCTCCGTCCGTGGCCACCAGGCGGTAAATGCCGGGTTCATCGCCGACTCGGGTGCGGCGGTGGTGGTCAACGAATCCGAGCTGATGACCCTCACCGACGTGGTCTTCGACACCCTCTTCGATCCCAGTGCCCTCCATCGCATGGGCGAAGCGGCGCGCCTCGTTGGCAAACCGCATGCCGCGGCATCGATAGCCGAGGCCATGATCGAGACGGCAGGATGATGCTCGAGCATCACAGGATCCATCTCGTAGGCGCCGGCGGAGCGGGCATGAGCGCGATCGCCAGGGTGCTGGTGGGCATGGGTCACCGTGTGTCGGGCAGCGACCTCCGGGGCGGAGCCACATTGGACCGGCTCAGCGACCTGGGGATCGCCACCGGCACCGGCCACCACCCGGAACTGGCTGTCGATTCCGATCTGGTTGTCGCCTCGTCGGCAGTGCCCGACCGCGATCCCGAATTGGTGGCAGCCACCGATGCCGGGGTGACGGTGTGGCGCCGGCCGCGCCTGCTCGAGGCCCTCACCCGGCTCATCCCAACCATCGGCGCCACCGGAACCCACGGGAAGACCACCACTACTGCCTTCCTGATCGCGGGGTTGAGGGCCACGGGGGCGGACCCCTCGTTCATCGTGGGGGGCGATCTCGCCGACCTCAACACGAACGGCCATTTCGGAGAGGACCCGCTGCTGGTGCTCGAAGCGGACGAGGCGTTCCGCACCTTCGAGCAGTTGAAGCTCGGCGGGTTGGTGGTGACCAATGTGGAGCCGGAGCATGTCGAGCATTTCGGCTCGACCGACGACCTGCTCGAAAGCTTCTCCGCTGTTGCCTCGGCGGTAGAGGGCCCTGTGGTGGCGTGCGTCGATGATCCCGGGGCGGGCACCATCGCGGCGAGAGTCGGGGCAATCTCGTACGGGTTCGGCGAAGGCGCGACCTGGCGCATCCGTGACTTCAAGCCGGCCCAAGGCGGGAGTCGGTTCACAGTCGAGTGGCCATCGGGTGATGTCGCGGTCCGGCTCCAGCGGCCCGGGTCGCACAACGCGAGAAACGCGGCCGGGGCGCTGGCGCTCCTTGGGTCATTGGGCCACGACGTGTCGGCGGCAGCATCCGGCCTCGCTGCATTCCACGGCGTAGGTCGGCGCTGGGAGCACCGGGGTTTCGTCGCCGGCGTCACCCTCATCGACGACTATGCCCACCATCCAACCGAGGTGACCGCCACCATCGGCGCATCCGAGGGCCTGGTCCCGGGCCGTGTGTGGGCCGTGTTCCAGCCTCACCTCTACAGCCGCACCGAGCGCTTCCACGACGAGTTCGGGGAGGCGTTGAGCCGCGCCGATGTCGTGGTGGTCACCGATGTGTTCGGGTCACGTGAGGAGCCCGTGCCCGGGGTGACCGGTGAACTAGTAGCCGAGGCGGTCCGGCGCAGGGGGACAGAAGTCCACTACCTCGCACATCGGTCTGATCTGGCGCGTTTTGTCGCAGACCGGGTGGAGGCGGGTGACCTGGTGCTGACTATGGGAGCCGGTGACATCACCGTCGTGCCCACCGAGATGGCCTCTCTGCTCGCGGCCCGGCGATGAGCTTCGAAGACCTGGTCGGGAGCGGAGTGGTGCAACGCGACGTGCCACTCGGTCCGCTCACCACCTACAAATCGGGTGGCCCCGCTCGCTATCTCGCGGTGTGTGACGACCTGGAGGCACTCATGTCGGTGGCCGCCGGTGGGCCGCCCCCGGTGCCGGTGTTGGTCGTGGGGAGAGGCTCGAACCTGGTGGTCGCCGACCGCGGCTTTCCCGGCCTGGTGATCCGGCTCGGAGCGGGCTTCGCCGCGATCTCGTTGGCGAGCGCCACGGTGACCGCCGGCGGCTCGGCCTCCCTGGCCCGGGTGGCGCGAACGGCGGTCGAAGCCAGGCGGGCGGGTCTCGAGTTCTTCGTCGGCGTGCCCGGTTCGGTGGGTGGTGCGGTTCGCCAGAACGCAGGGTGTTTCGGGTCGGAGACCAGAGACAGGCTCACCAACGCCACGGTGCTCGACCTGAGAGACGGGTCGGTAACGCGGCGCACACTTGGGGATCTCGACCTCTCCTATCGACACTCCAACCTGGCCTCGGCCGAGGTGGTGATCGAGGCAGAGTTCGACACCGACCCGGGGGAGGTCGAGGCCGGCCTCGCCGAGATGAAGCGGATCACCCGCTGGAGAAGGGACAACCAGCCCGGCGGGACGCTCAACGCGGGCAGCGTCTTCAAGAACCCGCCCGGAGCCACCGCAGGCGAGATCATCGACGGCCTCGGCCTCAAGGGGCTCGGGGTCGGCGACGTCAGGGTCTCCGAGAAGCACGCCAATTTCTTCGTGGCTGGGGCGGACGCCAACTCGGAGGACATCATGGCCCTCGTCCAGACCGTGAAAGACCGCGTGTTCGAAGAGACGGGAACCATCCTTGAGCCCGAGATCCAATTCGTGGGATTCGAGGAATGAGCATCGACCCGAGACTTCAAGAACGGCGAAAAGAGGTGGCCGAGGATCGGGCGCGGCGCAAGGTGAGCCGTCTGCTCAAGGTGTGGGCGGTGCTGGTCGTGGTGGGGCTCGTCGCCTGGGTGCTTCTGTCGCCATGGCTGGACGTCGATCGGGTTGACACCGCAGGTGTGTTGGCCAGTGAGGCGCACGAGGTGCTTGCCGATTCCGGGGTGATCCTGGGGAGGCCATTGATCCTGATCCGCGCCGAGGAAGTCGAGGCGTCGCTGGAGGATGACCCCTATGTCGCCGAGGCCGACGTGGCGGTTGACTGGCCGGACCGGGTCGTAGTTCGTGTCGAAGAGCGCCATCCGGTGGCCTGGGTGGAGAGTGCGGGAGGGTGGGCCCACCGCGCCGGCGATGGTGTGGCGCTGCCCTCACCGGAACAGCCCGACGACTCCAAGGCCTGGATCCGGCTCCCGTCTCTGGCCGATTCCGACGCTACCTCGTCCCAGGCGCTGCTCGGGGCACTCGAATTCGTGTCCGGGCTGCCCGAGGAGCTCCAGGTGTCGACCACTGTGCGAATGCGCCCTACCGGGGAGCTGTGGGCGGAAGTCCCTGACTTCGACGTCAGGCTGGGTCGGCCCACCGAGATGGAGGCAAAGGCGCTGAGCCTGGTCGCCCTGCTCGAAGAGAAGCCCCCGCGTGGGTCTCTGCTCACTCTGATCGCCCCGGCCCATCCCGCAGTCACCCCTCCCCAGAGTCGGGAGGAGAGCCAGGGGAGTGAACCTTGAACGTCTACTTGAGGGTTAAAGGTTTGGGGTTTACTTACCTCCGGGCCAACGGTAAACCTCTACTTCAGCTTTCGATTCGTCCCTGGAGGTATTCGTGAATTCGTCGAGTGGTGGCTATCTGGCCGTGATCAAAGTGGTTGGGATCGGTGGCGGCGGTGTCAACGCCGTGAACCGGATGGTGGAGGCCGGGGTTCGGGGTGTGGAGTTCATCGCCCTCAACACCGACGCCCAGGCTCTTCTCATGAGCGACGCGGACGTCAAGCTCGACATCGGGCGCGAGGTCACCCGTGGGCTCGGCGCCGGGGCCAATCCCGAGATCGGGCGTGCTGCAGCCGAGGAGCACCGTGCCGAGCTCGAGGACGCACTCAAGGGCTCGGACATGGTGTTCATCACGGCGGGGGAAGGCGGCGGGACCGGGACCGGGGGCGCGCCGATCGTCGCCGAAGTCGCCCGGTCGGTAGGGGCGCTCACCGTCGGTGTGGTGACCCGGCCCTTTGGGTTCGAGGGACGAAGGCGCGCAGTTCACGCAGAACAGGGCATCGACGCCCTCAAGGACTCGGTCGACACGCTGATCGTCATCCCCAACGACCGGCTCCTGGATGTCGGAGATCCCAGCGCACCGATCGCAGAGACCTTCCGTCTGGCCGATGACGTGCTGATGAGCGGGGTCACCGGGATCACCGACCTCATCACCACGCCTGGCTTGATCAATGTCGACTTCGCCGACGTGCGCACGATCATGGCCGACGCCGGGTCGGCCGTGATGGGGATCGGAAGGGCAACCGGCGAGAACCGCGCCAAGCAGGCCGCGGAACGGGCGATCTCGAGCCCGATGCTGGAGACCTCGATGGAGGGTGCCAAAGGCGTCCTCCTCTCGGTTGCCGGCCCCTCCGAGATGACCCTCCATGAGGCCACGGAGGCAGCCCGGGTGGTCGCCGACCACTCGCACGAGGAGGCCGACATCATCTTCGGCGCAATCGTGGACGACGATCTCGACCAGGAGATGAAGGTCACCGTCATCGCTGCCGGCTTCGAGCCGAAGCGTGGGGCCCGCTCCGCCAGTGGCAGCCGCCCGATGCGCAATGCCCCGCTCACCGACCTCGGCGAGGACACACTCGACATCCCGAGCTTCGTCCAGGGATGATCCGGCCCCCCGGCATGATCGGGGTGGCGTTCACGGGTGCCGGGGACGGAGACCAGCGCGGCGATTCCGAGGCGAGAGATCGAGTGGCACGTGCGTTGGGAATCGGATCCGACTGGGCATCGCTTCGCCAGGTGCACGGCAACACCGCGCTCCAAGCCACCGACCCGGGGGTGCGGGGCGAAGGCGATGCTCTGTGGACAATGACACGCGGCCTGCCCCTTGCCGTCTTCACCGCGGACTGCTTCGGTGTGGTGTTGATCGCCCCAGGTGCCGTGGGGGTGGCTCATGCAGGATGGCGGGGAGCGAGCGCCGGCGTGGTCCCGGCCCTGCGATCGGCGATGTCCGATGCCGGGCACCCGCCCCAGCGAGCGGCGATCGGCCCTGGCATCGGCAGTTGCTGCTTCGAAGTCGGTGACGAGGTCGCCGCGGAGTTCGAGGGGCTGACCTCCCGCACCACCTGGGGGTCGGGCTCGGTCGACCTGCCGTCTGCGATCAGGGCGCAGGTATCCGATCTCGAAGTCTGGGAGTCGGGGTCCTGCACCCGCCACGAAGCTGGTTGGTTCAGCCATCGGAGAGACGCCACCCCGTCTCGACTCGCCACATTGGGATGGCTGCCATGAGTTACGAGCAGGTTCGAGAGCGCATCGAGGCCGCAACGGCCCGCTCCGGGCGGAACCCGGATTCGGTGACGCTGGTGGCGGTTTCCAAGGCGAAGCCGGCAGACGACATCATGACTATCTATGAGATGGGACACCGTGACTTCGGGGAGAACCGGGCCCAGGAGATGGCGGAGAAGGCAGCGGTGCTCCCGGCCGACATTCGATGGCACTTTGTAGGGGCCCTGCAGGCCAACAAGGCTCGCCTGGTGCGCCCCACGACATATCTCCTCCACTCCATGGACAGAGAATCCCTGGCTGCGGCTTGGGTCAAAGGGAGCGGTCTGCCCCCACCGGTGTTGATCCAGGTCAACACCGGGTCAGAGCCCCAGAAGTCCGGAGTTGCGCCCGATGGGGTCGAAGGGCTGGCGTCGACTCTCGGCGATCTCGGCATTCCGGTGCTGGGCCTGATGGCGATCCCACCGCTCGGCGACGACCCGGAGCAGATGCGCCCTCACTTCTCGGAATTGCGCCGGATCCGTGACCGGCATTTGCCGGACCATCCCACCATGACCGAGATGTCGATCGGGATGACCGACGACTACGAGGTTGCCATCGAGGAAGGTGCCTCGGTGATAAGAGTGGGACGGGCTATCTTTGGCCCTAGAACATGAAGTGGAGTGGGTGAATGTCCCTCTTTTCCAAGGCACTGGTCTACCTCGGACTCGTCGACGAGGACCAAATCGATGAAGAGGCGGGAGATCGCCCCCAGTCGCTCCCGGGCGAAGACGCGTCCTCTCGCCGGTCCCAGGTGGAGACCATTCCCCAAAGTCGTCGAGTGGAGCCGCCACCAACCGCTCGGGCGGCCACCCGTCCGCAGGGAAGGGTGGACACCTCCGATAGCATCGGGTTGGTGCGATCCGTGGAAGTGCAATCAGACATCCTGGTAGTGGAGGAGTTTGGGGACGCGCGCATCCTCGCCGACCGGGTCCGTGACCGGGTTCCGGTCGTCCTCGACATGAGACGGGCGAACCCCGACCTCGTGCGTCGTGTCGTCGACTTCTCTTCGGGCCTGATCTACGCCCTCGACGGATCGATGCGCAAGGTCGGTGACGGCCTGGTGCTCGTGCTTCCGCCGCGGGTCACGCTGAGCCGGGACGAAAAGCGGCGGCTCACCACCCTGGGGGCGTATGAGATAGACGATCTCGACGACTGATCTGTGGACATCGTCGAAATCGTCACCTTCGCCCTGCGGGTTTACTTCTACGCCGTCCTGGCCTGGGTCATCCTTTCCTGGATCCCCACGTCCTCGACCCACCCTTTGGGCCGGGTGTCGGTGTTCCTCGACAGGATCATCTACCCGGTGATCCTTCCCCTGCGTAGGGTCATCCCCCCGCTTCGGCTCGGTGGTGGCATGCTCGATCTCTCTCCGATCATCCTGTTGGTCGGGATCAACATCCTCATCGGAGTTCTTCGCAGCGTCGGCTGATCCTTGGAAGGGGCGCACCCGTTTCGTAATCTCACCGGCTAGTCGAGAGGTCAGAGGAAATGCCCATCACACCGTCAGACATCGAGCACAAGACGTTCTCCACGGCCCTACGCGGCTATGACCTCGACGAGGTCGATGACTTCCTCGACGAGATTGTGGTCGCCCTGCGCGACCTCCAAGACGAGCTGGCTACCGCTCGGGCGCGGGTCGCCGAGTTGGAGCATGGCGCCGCCCCGCAAGCTCCGGCGCCGGTGGCTGCCGTTGCCGCGGTGCCCGACGAGGCCGCGGTGGGTCGAATTCTGATACTCGCCCAGGAGGCAGCCGATCGGGTGACGGGCGACGCCAAGGTCGAGGCCGAGCAGGCGCTGGAAGAGGCCCGGGCAGAGGCGGAGAGGACCCTGAGCGAGGCACGGGCCGAGGCCGACACCTATCAGGCCGAGCGTGACCAGCGCAAGGCGGAAGCCGAGACCGAGATGGCGGAATTGAGCGGCCTGGTCGCCGCGGTCCGGGCCAGGCTCGCCCTCCTCGCCACCACGGTCGCCGACAAGCTGGACGAAATGGACTCGGCCATCGCTGACGGGCCGGAGCCGGAATCAGAAGCGGTTGGAGGGGAGAGCGAAGCCGGAGAAGTCACCGACGGGGAAGAGGCAGAGCCCACTGCCGAGCTCGATGAGGTGCAGCCCGAGGCCGAAGAGCCCGAGACTGAAGAGCTCGATGGCGAAGAGCTCGACGCCGAGACCGAGGAGCTCGAAACCCAGGAGCTCGAAACCCAGGATTTGGTCGACACCGATGTCGGAGACGGCGAGGTCGAAGATGAGGACGAGGAGCCGGGAGAAGGCAACCAGGCCGAGGAGGAATAGGAGCGGGCGAGGTCAGCCGACCGGTTCGATCGCCAGCCTCACCTCTCTGCCATCGAGGTCGAAGACCTCACCCTGTGACGGGCCGGCGGCCGCAGTCTTGGTGGCCAGGATCTCACCGGCGATCGTCTCGCCATGTGTCTCCATGGCTTCTGCGACTACCGGGTCGTCACTCATCCAGTAGAGCTCGATTCGGTCGGTGACCTCGAGGCCCGCCTCCCGCCGCAGGCGTTGGACTCGACTGATGATCTCCCTGGCGATGCCTTCCGCGATCAGGTCCGCGTCGATCGTGGTGTCCAGAGCGCAGGCGAAGTCGGGGCCGGTCTCGACGATGACCCCATCGCGGGCGGTGCGCTCGATGAAGACGTCGTCCCTGGTGACCGGATGGCCTTCGACCTCGACCTGGCCACCGTCGAGAATCTTTTCCAGCTCGACCGGACCCAGGTCGGCAATGGCAGCTGCGACTTTCTGCATGCGTGAGCCGAGCTGGGGCCCAAGCTTGCGGAAGTTGGCTTTGGCTGAGAGATGCACCAGGGACTCTTCATCCCCGGTGGCAGAGACCGACCTCACGTTCAGCTCCTCGGCGATGATCCCGGCGTGACTCTGGACTGCTGCTGCCACCCCGGGGTCGTGGGTGAGGATGGTGAGGCCGGCAAGGGGCTGGCGGACACGATGACCCTCCTTCTTGCGGAGAGTTCGCCCGAGCCGAACGACCTCGCGCACCACCGACATCGACCGCTCCAGTTCGGCGTCGATCAGCGGCTGACGGGCGTCGGGGAAGTCACGGTGATGCACGCTGCGCACCGCGTCGGCATGGTGCCGGGCCACGAGGTCCTGATACATGTGCTCGGTGATGAACGGGAGGATCGGGGCCAATACTTCGATGAAAGTGGTCAGGACCTCATAGAGAGTCGCAAACGCAGCCAGCTTGTCGCTGTCACCTGCACCGGACTCCCCGCGGGCTCTCCAGAACCGGCGTCGTGACCGGCGCACGTACCAGTTGGTGAGGTGGTCGATGAAGCCGAGGATCGGGGGCACCACGTTGTAGAGGTAGTAGCCCTCCATCTGGGTGTTCACCTCGTCGACCAGGCTCTGGAGGACGGAGAGGATCCAGCGGTCCATCTCCGGGCGGTCGGCGGGGGCGGGAGCTCGGGCGAGGTCGGACATGGTGAGCCGGTCAGCCTCGGCATAGGTGGTGAAGAAGCTGTAGGTGTTCCACAAGGGGAGGAGGACCGTTCGCACCACCTCAGCCACCCCGTCCTTGCTGAAGCGGAGAGGCTCGGCGCGAAGCACCGGGGAGTTGATGAGGAAGGCGCGCACGGCGTCGGCCCCGAGGTGATCGAATATCTCCGACGGGTCGGGGTAGTTCTTGAGGCTCTTCGACATCTTGCGCCCGTCCTCGGCGAGGATCAGCCCGTTGACGACGCAGTTCTCGAAGGCGGGCCGGTCGAAGAGCGCGGTGGAGAGGACCATGAGGGTGTAGAACCAGCCCCGGGTCTGGTCCAGGCCCTCGGCGATGAACTTGGCGGGGAACGTCGCCTCGAAGCGCTCGGTGTTCTGGAACGGGTAGTGGACCATCCCGTAGGGCATGGAGCCCGACTCGAACCAGCAGTCGAGGACCTCGGGGATCCGGGTCATGGTCCCCTCGCAGCCACTGCAGCGCCAGGTGATGAGGTCGATGATGTGCTTGTGGAGGTCGGTCGGGCGCTGCCCGGAGAGCCCCTCCAACTCATCGACCGACCCCACAGCCATCTGCTCGTCGCAGTTGTCGCACCTCCACACCGGGATGCAGGACCCCCAGTACCGGTTGCGGCTTATCGCCCAGTCCCGGGCGTTGGCCAGCCAGTTCCCGAACCGTCGGGAGCCGACATATTCCGGCACCCAGTGGACCTTGTCGTTGAGCTCGACCATCCGGTCCCGGAATTGCTCGACGGCCACGAACCAGGTGGGAATCGCCTTGTAGATCAAGGGGGTCCCGGTGCGATAACAAAACGGATAGGAATGGGTGATTCGTCCCGAGGAGACCAGTTTGCCGGACGCCTCGAGCAGGTCGATCAGCGTCGGGTCCGCCACTTTGACGTTCTGGCCGGCGACCTCGGGCACTTCGTCGGTGAACGACCCACCGGCGTCGACCGGGTCGACCAGGGCATCGATGCCGGCTGCCTGGAGGGCGATGAAGTCGGCTTCCCCATAAGCAGGCGCCATGTGAACCAGACCAGTCCCCTCGTCGACCGAGACCTCGTCGGAGAAGATGACCCGGAACGCACCCCTGTTCCTCAGATCGGCGAAGTAGCCAAAGGGGGGCAGGTACTGGATTCCCTCCAGCTCGCGGCCGGATGCCCTGGCCACCACCTCGAAATTCTCGCCGAACACGGATCCTGCCCTCTCAGCTGCAATCCAGTAGTGCCCGCCCTGGTGAGTCACCCGCACGTAGTCGATGTCTTCTCCAACGGCGATCGCCAGGTTCCCGGGCAAGGTCCACGGCGTGGTGGTCCAGATCAGGAGGTGGTCGCCTGCAACGACCACCTTGTTGCCCTCTTCCACCTCGAGGCGGACAGTGATCGAGGGGTCCTCGACGTCGCGGTAGTCGAGGTTGGCCTCGAAGTTGGACAGCGGGGTCGTTGCTCCCCACGAGTAGGGGAGCACCTTGAAGTCCTGGTAGACCAGGCCCTTGTCCCACAGCTGCTTGAAGACCCACCACACGGTCTCCATGAAGTCGGGATCCATCGTCTTGTAGTCGTTTTCGAAGTCGACCCAGCGCCCGATGCGCTCGGTGAGCAGCTCCCACGCCTCGGTGTTGGCCTGGACCCCGAGCCGGCAGGCCTCGTTGAATCGATCGATCCCGTAATCGGCGATCTGTCGTGGTCCCGAGATCCCGAGTTGCTTCTCGACCTCCATCTCGATGGGGAGCCCGTGGGTGTCCCAGCCAAACCGGCGCTCGACGCGATAGCCCCGCATCGTCCAGTAGCGGGGGACCATGTCCTTGATCACCCCCGCCAGGAGGTTGCCGTAGTGGGGAGCTCCCGTGGGGAACGGGGGCCCGTCATAGAACACGTATTCCCGCTCCGGGGGGCGGCGTCGCACCGACTCGGCGAAGGCGTCGGTCTCTCGCCACAGAGCGAGGACCCCCTCTTCCATCCGGGGGATGTCGACCGCGGGGTCGACCCTCTTGAATCCGGTTTCGATGCTCACCATGGGCCGATCTCGGGGGCAGGGGAGCCGGAATCGTAGGGAATCCCCAATGCAGTGACGAAGAACCCGGGAATTGATAAGGTTCCCGCCCTTTACGAGGTGCGTGGTGGCCAGAAGTCTCGCCAAATCGACGGTCGACAGGTACCGAAAACGACTCGAGGACGAGCGTGACCGGCTGCAGGACCTGATCAGGGACTACGAGCAGGAACTGGAAGAGGCCAGGCTCACCGAGAGCTCGTCGGACCGCAGCCCCGACCCCGGCAATGCCGAGGCGGGATCGATGAAATTCGAATACGAGAAAGAGCTCTCCATCGAGCAGAACACGGTCGACCTCCTGAGCAAGGTGGAGCGGGCGCTCGAGAACATCGAGAACGGGACCTACGGGACATGTGAGAGTTGCGGCAAGTCGATCCCGATGGCCAGGCTCGACGTCCTTCCCTATGTGACGCTCTGCGTCGACTGCGCCCGCAAGACTTGATTCGCCGCTACGCCCTCGTCCTGGGGATCGTCGCTGTCGTCGTCACGCTGGACGTCCTCACCAAGCGCTGGGCGTCGGTCCAGTTCGCCGATGGGCCGGTCGAGATCATCCCCGGATTTCTGTCGCTGACCTACGTCGAGAATCCGGGGGCGGCCTTCGGCTCGCTCCAGAACGCAGGGGCGGTGCTCGGGATGGCCGCGATCGCGGTGAGCTCGGCGCTTCTCTACTCCTTGCGCCACCCGAGGCCGACCCTCGAGGTGCTTGGCTTTGCCCTGGTCATCTCCGGTGCCCTGGGGAACCTGATGGACAGGATCTTTCGGGGCCCCGGCCTGCTCGACGGCAAGGTGATCGACTGGGTCAACCTGTGGTGGATCCCGACCTTCAACCTCGCCGACGCCTCGATCACCGTCGCAGTCAGCCTGCTACTGATTCAGGCGTGGCGAACCCGCTGACCTTCGAAGTCCCTGAGAACCTCGCCGGGGCCCGGGTGGACAAGGCATCTCGGAACTGCTGGGTGTGAGCAGGAGCGTGGCGCGCTCCTTGGTCGACGAGGGAGTCACCATCGATGGCGCCCCGGCGCGCCCCAGCGACCGGGTAGGTGCGGGAGCGACCATTACCACCCCGACTCCGGCGCCGATCGCGGATCTCCAGGCGGAGGATGTCGACTTCCAGGTGGTCTTCGAGGACGAGTCGGTCGTGGTGGTCGACAAGCCGCCGGGGATAACCGTTCATCCCGGATCCGGGAGACAGCACGGCACACTGGCTGCCGGGCTGCTGCACCGGTACCCGGAGCTCGAGGGCGTCGGCGACCCCGGCCGTTGGGGCCTGATCCATCGCCTGGACCGTGAGACCTCTGGAGTGCTGATCGTCGCCCGGACTACAGCCGCCTACGAGTGGCTGACCACGGAGTTGGCAGCGCGACACATCGACCGTCACTATCTGGCGCTGGCGCACAACCGGTTCCCGGTTCCCACCGGGACGATCGACGCCCCCATCGGACGGGACCCGTCCCAGCCGACGCGACGAGCGGTGGTCGCCACAGGCAAGCCTTCGGTGACCCACTATGAGGTGTTGGAGGAGTTGAGCGGCGGCGATGTCTCGCTTCTCGAGGTGCGCCTGGAAACGGGGCGGACTCATCAGATCCGGGTCCATCTCGCGGCCATCGACCACCCGGTGCTCGGTGACCGCCTCTACTCACCGGCCCCATCCCGGATCACCGCCCCCAGGGTCATGCTCCACGCCCGCTTCGTCGGGTTCGCGCACCCGGGCACCGGTGGGTGGATAGAGGTGGAGGCGCCAATTCCCGGAGACATGCTGGAGGTCCTCGAGGGCCTTCGGGGGAGTGCGAGCTAAAGACGTGAGCCATCTAGCGTCTGCATCGTGACCCAGGATCACACCACCGAGGCCCCGGTCTGTTACCGCCATCCCGACCGGCACACCCTGCTCCACTGCAGCCGATGCGGACGGCCGATTTGCTCGTCCTGCTCCATAGACGCCGCGGTAGGCCAGCGCTGCCCTGACTGCCTGCGCGCCGAAGGCGGTCAGCCGGTGCAGAAGGTCACACCCCGGCCGGCGGGGGCGAGGCGGGCGATGGGCGCCCGGTCGGGTGCGCCGGCCACGATGGTCATCATCGCGCTCTCGATTTTCTTCTACTTGATCACCAGCTTCGGGAGATTCGGGGACGAGACGTTCTTCGCGCTTGCCCAGTCGAACGAGGCGGTGGCGGCCGGCCAGTGGTGGAGGATCTACAGCGCGGCCCTCCTCCACGGCTCGCTCACGCACATCCTGTTCAACATGTGGGCGCTGTGGGTGGTCGGACCGCAGGTGGAGAGGGGGGTGGGCACCCTGCCGTTCATCAGTGTCTATCTGGCGGCTGCAGGTGTCGGCGGAGCCGCCGCCTTCTACTTCGGCGGGCCCACCGACGTGGCCGTGGGGGCCTCCGGCGCCATCTTCGGGCTCTTTGGCGTATGGCTGAGCTGGGCTGTTCACCGGCGCAACACGGCATACGGGCGGGCCGTGCTCAACCAGCTCGGTTTCCTGCTCTTGATCAATGCCGCCATCCCATTCATCTTCCCGGGGATCTCATGGCAAGCGCATCTGGGGGGTCTGATCGCAGGCTTCCTCATCGCCGAGGTGTGGGCGTTGATCCAGGGGCCGAGGGCAGCGACCCTGCGGGCGACAGTCGGGTTCGCCGTCGCCGCCCTGGCCGCGGTGGCAGTCTCCATCTGAGCTAAGGTGAAATGACAGCCGTGTCATTCGCTCATCTCCACGTCCACACCGAATACTCGATGCTCGACGGCGCGGCCCGGATCAAGGATGTTGTGGGGGCGGCTGCCGCTGATGGCCAGCCCGCGATCGCGATCACAGACCACGGTGTTCTCTACGGAGTGGTCGACTTCGTCAAGGCGGCGGGCGAGGCCGGCATCAAGCCCATCATCGGCATCGAGGCCTATCTCACCGACGGCTCACGTTTCGATCGGCCCCTCGGGGGAGCCAACAAGCGGTACCACATGAACCTGTTCGCAGAGAACGAGGCCGGGTATCGCAACCTGCTCCAGCTCTCCTCCAAGGCTTTCCTCGAGGGCTACTACTACAAGCCGAGGATGGACCTGGAGCTGCTCGCCCAGCACTCGGAGGGGATCATCGCCACCTCAGGGTGCCTGGGAGGGCTGGTGCCCCAACTGCTGGCTCCTGACTCGATGAGCGAGGAGGGCAACCAGGGACAGATCCGGGACCTCGACGCGGCCTTGGCCGCTGCCGGCCGGTTCCAGGACATCTTTGGCAAAGAGGGTTTCTTCATCGAGGTCCAGGACCATGGTTTGCCGGCGCAGAAGGCGATCATGCCCGACCTCCTCGAGATCTCGCATCGGATCGGTGCGCCCTTGCTCGCCACCAACGATGCCCACTACACGCACCGCTCAGAACACGACGCCCACGACGTCCTGCTCTGCATCCAGACCGGGTCCTTGCGCAGCGACACAGGCAGGCTCCGCTTCGAAGGCAACGATCATTATCTGAAGACCGCCGCCGAGATGCGCGCCCTCTTTCCCGCCGATACCTATCCCGGTGCCTGTGACAACACCCTGCTGATCGCGGAGAGGGCAAATGTCGGATTTGAGTTCGGCAAGATCCTGCTCCCGCATTTCCCGGTCCCGGCAGGGGAGACCGAGGTCACCTATCTGCGGAAGCTCGTCGACCAGGGGGCCCGGGAACGTTACGGGTCGAGCCCGGGCCCCGAGGTCTGGGAGCGAGTCGAGCACGAGCTGAAGATCATCGAGGAGATGGGCTTCCCCGCCTACTTCCTAATCGTGTGGGACCTGATCCGGTATGCGCGGGAGAACCGGATCCGGGTCGGTCCGGGCAGGGGATCGGCTGCAGGGTCGATCGTCTCTTATTGCCTGCGGATCACCGATCTCGACCCGCTCGAGTATGGGTTGATCTTCGAGCGGTTCTTGAACCCGGGCCGCAAGGAGATGCCCGACATCGACATGGATTTCGACGAGCGGTATCGCGCCGATGTCATTCGCTACGCGGCCCAGAAATACGGTGCCGACCGGGTCGCCCAGATCGTCACCTTTTCCACGATCAAAGGGAAGCAGGCAATCAGGGACGCGGCCCGGGTGTTGGGCCATCCCTACGGGGTGGGAGACCGGGTGGCCAAGGCGATGCCCCCGGCGATCTTGGGCCGGGAGGCGACCCTGGAACAGGTCCTGATCGCTCCAGCGCCCGACGCCGACTCGACGGTCAAGGATTGGTACGCCAATGCCCAGGGCCTGCGCGAGCTCTACGAGACCGATCCTGCGGTCCGGGAAACGGTGGATGCTGCGCGAGGCGTGGAGGGATTGCGGAGACAGGACTCGATCCACGCCGCCGCGGTGGTCATCGGCCCTCAACCGCTGATCGAGATCGTCCCCATCCAACAGAAGGGGGAGGACGCCGAGGTCGTCACCCAATACGAGATGCATGGGGTCCAGGAGCTCGGGCTGCTCAAGATGGACTTCCTCGGCCTCCGCAACCTCTCGATCATCGAGCGCTGCCTCGAGCTCGTCGAGGAGACCACAGGGTCCAGGCTCGACATCGATGTCATACCGCTCGACGACGAGAAGACGTTCCAGCTCCTCCAATCGGGCAACACCATCGGTGTGTTCCAGCTCGAGGGCACCGCGATGCGCTCTCTGATCCGCTCCCTGAGACCCGACTCGTTCAACGATGTGATCGCCCTCGTCGCCCTCTACCGGCCGGGTCCGATGGGGGCGAACATGCACAACCTCTACGCGGACCGCAAGAACGGTCGGGCGCCGATCGAGGAGCTCCACCCCGCCCTCACCGACAAGCTGGCCGACACCTATCAGATCATGGTGTATCAGGAACAGGTGATGACGGTGGCCCAGGAGATGGCCGGGTACTCCATGGTCGACGCCGACAACCTGCGCCGGGCGATGGGGAAGAAGATCAAGTCGGTGATGGTCGCCGAGGAGGAGAAATTCGTCCACGGGTGCATGAGCCAGGGGCACACCGAGGCTGTGGGACGGGAGATCTTCGGCCTCATCGAGCACTTTGCCGGCTATGGGTTCAACCGATCGCACAGCGCGGCCTACGGGTTGGTCGCTTATCAGACCGCCTATCTCAAAGCTCACCATCCCGCCGAGTATCTGGCCGCCCTGCTCACCGCCACCAAGAAGGACAAGGACCGCACCGCGGTCTACCTCAACGAGTGCCGCCAGATGGGGATCAAGGTCCTCGTCCCGGACGTGAACGAGTCCGACACGGATTTCACGGTGCGCGAGGGAGGAATCCGCTTCGGGCTGTCGGCGGTCCGCAATGTCGGGGGCGGGGTGGTGGAGAGGATCATCGACGCCCGGCTGGAGCAGCCGTTCGAATCATTCCAGGACTTCGTCGATCGGGTGGATCCCTCGGTGCTCAACAAGAGGACTGTCGAGTCGTTGGTCAAGGCCGGGGCATTCGACGCGACCGGAGATACCAGACGCGGGCTGATGATGGTCTACGAGCAGATTCTCGACGCCACGATGGAGCGGCGCCGCAACGAGGAGATGGGCCAGTACAGCTTGTTTGCCGGAGATGTCGAGGCCGTCGTCGAGACCCGGATCGAGATCCCGGCACTCGCCTGGTCGCAGAAGGTGCGACTCGCGTTCGAGAAGGAGATGCTGGGTCTCTATGTGTCCGATCATCCGTTGCTCGCCATAGGGCCGTCACTGGCAGCTGCAGCGGCGAACACGATTCATGATCTGGGCGAGCTGCCCGATCGGGCGAGCATCACGGTCGGCGGGTTGGTGGCGTCGATCACGCGGCGATGGACGAGAAAAGGCGAGCCGATGATCTTCTTCCAGCTCGAGGACCTCGAAGGCTCGGTCGAGGTGATGGCCTTCCCGCGGACGGTCCACGATTTCGGCCCGGTCATCGTCCCCGACGCCGTGGTCGTGGTCGCGGGCAACCTCGACAACCGGGGTGACGAGGTCAAGGTCATCGCCAGGGAGATCAAGGAGCTCGAAGTCAAGGACGACTCATCGGTTCGGCTCCAGGTCTCTGCAGCCCGGCTCTCTCCGGAGGTGGTCAACCGGCTGAAGGGGATCCTGGCCAATCACCCGGGGTCGGCCAGCGTGTTCCTTCACATGGTCGGCGAGAACGGGGTCAAGGTGCTCAAGCTGTCCGACAGCCATCGGGTGGAGCCGAGGTCTGCCCTCTTCGCCGAGTTGAAAGAGCTACTGGGCCAGCGGGTCGTGATCTGATCAGCGCGCTGCGCTGATCTGCTTCTCCGCCACCTTCGCCATTGCGTGTCCCCGCCCGTGGCGGCGCCCGAGGGCATAGGCGCTGGCCGCAAATACCGCAGCCGTGGTGCCCATCGCGCTCAGGGCGATGGCCCGCTTCGTCCTCCGGGCGAAGATGACGATCGGCCATCCCCGCTCATGGGCGACTCGGTCGAGCTCGGAGTCCGGGTTGACCGCCACCGGGTGTCCCACCATCTCCATCATCGGCAGGTCGGAGATGGAGTCGGAATACGCGTAGCTGCGATCCAGGTCGTAACCCAGGTCGGCAGTGAGCTTGTCTATGGCCTCGGCCTTGCCCTGGCCATAGACGAACGGCCCGTCGAGCTCACCTGTGTAGTGCCCCGCCACTACCCGGCCCTTGGTGGCAATGGCGCCGGTCATTCCCAGCGTGCGGGCGAACGGCTCCACGATCTCATATGGCGATGCAGACACGATCCAGGTGTCACGACCTGCCTCGTGATGCATCTCGATCAGGCGTCGGGCCTCGGGCCTGACCCTGGCCACCAGCTTGGGCATCACGGCGGTGCCGACGCCTTCCATCGCCCGCACCGAGGCACCTTCGCTGCGACTCAGAAAATCACCCTTGATGTCGTCGGAGTTGTCTCCCTTGTCGCCGAGGAGCTTGAAGCTGATCGCGGCTATCGCCCACCGGCGCAAGTCGTCGTTGGATGCGAGACCCTGTCTCCAGGCTTCGATTCCGAACGGAAACGCGGAGGCCCCCGATATCAGGGTCCGGTCGAGATCGAAGAATGCGGCACTGGTTGCCATGGTCACAGGCTATTACCCCTCGTGGATTCCGATAGAGGCCCACGGCATCCCGTTGGCACGTTCCAGGATGCCGGCGAGGCCGTCGAGGTCGGTCGGCGCCGTCGGTGACCAAGGGATCGTGGCGACCTTCGCCCCGTACCTGGCGGAGAACTCGTCACGGGTGTCCCGCTGGCGGACGGTTTCCGCCTTCCACCTGGCCATGTTGGCTGCCAGGGCGGGCGAGGTCCCCGCAGGCACCCTGGCCCGGGCCCAGGTCTCGGGCAGGATCCGGTTGAAGACCACTGCCGCTGGCTCCGCGGCGATCGCAGGCAGCTCCCGATAGAACCTGATGGCCTCGCGCACCGGTGCCGGCTCGGGGGTGGTGACCACGATGATCGCCGACGACCGGAGAACGCGCTCGATCTCCCGGCCACGGCGAGCAACGCCGTCATAAGTGGTGCGAAGGTCGAGTAGGAATTCCGCGACCCGCTCCAACAGATCGGAGCCGAGAATCGAGTCGGCCATTCGCAGCACGGGACGCCCGGCGGCGTTGAACAAGACCCGTCGTCCCGGGAGCGGGCCCCCTGTGATCCAGCGCAGAAGGCGCCCACCGACCAGATCCGCCATTTCGGCAGGTGAGGTGAAGAATTCGATGCCGCCGCCGGACGGTGGGGTGTCCACCACGACCAGATCCCACGCCTTGGCTTGGACGAACGTGACCGCCTGATCGGCGGCCGCGTAGGACTGGGATGCCGGGAAATGCTCCGAAGCCGCCTTGAAGAAATCGTTGTCGGCGAGCCGGCTCGCCACCTTGGGGTCGGCGTGGCGCATGGCCACAGCTCGCCAGGAGGCGGAGGCATCGAGCATGGCGGCCCAAAGTCCGGGCTCGTCATGGTGGGGCTGGGGCTCGTTGCCCAGGTCGCTGACACCGAGCGCCGCTGCAAGACGGCGGGCTGGGTCGACGGTGACCACCAGGGTTCTCAGTCCGGAGCGAGCAGATCGGATGGCTATCGCGGCAGCAACGGTTGTCTTTCCCACGCCTCCGGCGCCGGTCACCAGAAGTGTCGCCGTCATGTGATCGCCTCGAATTCGTCGCACATGCGGGCGGCTACCTCGCCGGGTGTGAACACGCCAAAGAGATAGGGGAGAGTGTGGTCCGGTGGGAGACGTTGCAGCCACTCCTGCTGCTCCGCCCACAGCGAGCGGTGGAGTTGTGCCGCCTCACCAACCGGGCCCTTGGGGGTGCCGGTGTCGGCGAGCTCCCCGAGCACCCGATTCGCGATCAGAGTGCGTGAAGAGACAACCTTCTCTACGTCGAGCCATTGCAGGGTCTCCTCGGTCTCCGTCGTGGGCAGCTCCTCGGGAAGAGTTGCGAGCACCAACTCCGATGTATCCGGGTCGGCGAGGAGGTCGCGCATCATGTCCGCCTGCGCCCGCACCCGGCCCCCGGGGACCAGTTCGGACATGGTGACCGGTGCCCTGAGGAAGGAGCCGATCTGGCCCGTGGGAGGGGCATCGGCGATTACGACGTCCCAGCGGTCCTCTTTCACCTCCCAAAGGGCCTTCCCGATGGTGATGATCTCCCGAATCCCGGGGGCGGTGGTGGCCAGTGCATCGAAGGCGCGGGCCACCGGGCCGAAACGGGCCATCCCGGGCACGTTGAGCTGCAACGACAGGTATTCGAGTAGGGCATCGGCGCGGACCATTCGCATCGCATGAAGCCCGGGCCTGACTTCCCTGGGCTGGAATTCCAGCGGGCCGGTCCCGAAGTGGGTGGCCAGCCCGTCGGGTGAGCCCATCTCCATGGCGAGGACCCGTTGCCCGCGCCGTTGGGCGAGCAGGGCGAGGCCGGCCGCGATCGCGGACTTACCCGCGCCGCCCTTGCCGGAGACGATGAGGAGGCGCCTCTCGAGCACTACTGGCCGAGAGGGATGCGGAGCACGAGGTGGTCGTCCTCGACGCTCCACAGGGCGTTGCCGATGAGGGCGAAGTCGGTGTAGTCGCGCTCCGCCTGCTCGATGAACCGCTTCCGCTCCTCACCGGCCACTGGTGGGAGAGGTCGATCCTTCACCGCGGCCGCCCGCTCCTGGTAGCGCTGCACCATGGCGTCGACGTCGAATTGGGCCATGGCAGCAACGCTAACGCGTGGCCCTCCGCACCTCTGCTCGTCGCTCACCCTCCAAGCGTTCGAGCTCGATGTCGCTGTAGTCGACATAGCTCATTGCTTCGGCGATCAGTCGATGCCCGGCGACATCCCGGATTGCCTCGTGCATCTGCTGGGCCACGCTGCGATAGGCGGGATGGCCCGCCGCCTGGCTGCGGAGCTCGATGAGATGGAAGGCCTCTCGGGGGTTCATCTCCATCACGAAGCGGACATTGAAGGCAAAGGGGACCACGTACTGGGCGACATCTGGCCCGAGATCGGTGCGGACTTCCTCGTAGAGCTCACCGGCCGAATCCATCACTGAGACCCAATCGCTCTCCATGCCGTGCCCGACCACGTCGTCTGGCAGGTCATAGCCGAGCCTGGTGGAGAATCGTTGCCACTCCAGGGTCATCAGCCGATGACGCTGCAGGTCGCGAAACGCACCGATGTCGCAACGGACGTCGAAGCGGTAGGTGGTCCGCTCCATGGCCCGACCCGGCTTGTGCCGGCGGTTGGCCCGGTCGCCGACCATGGCCCGGATCAGGTCTGCCCTCTCCTCCGGTGTCATTGCCCGCACCCGGTCGAGGAGCACGCGGTCGGGAAGCTCCGACACCGCATACAACGCCGCCGCTGCCACCTTGGCCTCGGCGTCGGGGTCCCAGTCTGTGAGGGCCACGCCGGGGCCCGGGTCTGATGGCGCGCCGAGTCCAGCCGCCCGCTCTTCGAGATCGGCCCGCACCTCGGAGAGGTAGTGCGACCAGCGGATCCCGCGATCCTCGAGGTCGACCCGGGCGAGAAACGACGGGATCACCTGGCGCAGCTCGCCGAGCATCATCGCCGCGTAATCGCGAACCTCGGCGACCGGGCTGGCCTGCATCCTGACCAGCGACATCTCGTATGCCTGCCCGGTGCCATAGATACCGACGTTGGAGAGGGTCGACACCGGAAGGAGGCCACGGACGGTGTCGCATGCCTTGGCCCGGATCGTCGCGTTCCACACCATCTTCGAGTCGTCCTCGCCCCGGGGGTGGCGCTCCTCGTAGATGCCGATCATGTAGGCGACCATTGAGGCGTACACCTCGAAGGATCGGTCCATCAATGCCACGTACGAGCCGGCATGCCTCGATGCCGCGATCTCGTCGGGGATGAGGTAGCGGTACCGGCTCCCGAGGGGCGCGTCGTACCGGATATATCGCGTGGACTGCTCGAGGTAGGCGGCGAGCCGTCCCCACTCCAGTGCCTTGGTGAGCAGATTGGAGGCCTGCTCACATGCGAGGTGGGCCCCTCCGAGCTGGGCCACGGAGTCGTCGCCGTAGTCGAAGAAGATGCGCTGGTAGAGCTCCTGGGCGTGAGCGGCGGAACCCATCGGATCGACATCGAGTGGGCGTTCCATCGCCTCCACAGCGAGATCGGAATCGGTGACGAACTCGTCGAGGAAGAGCCGTCGCAGCGACTTCGATGACCGGGAGTAACGGGCGAACAACGCCCCTTTCACCACCTCGGGAAGGTTGGTCAGGGCGAATACCGGGAGGTCGGCATTGGTGAAGAACCTCGCCAGGACCGCCCGCTCCTCGGGCGTGAAGGTCTCCTGGTGGTACTCGGGCACGGGTCGGCGATTGTATGCCGGGTTTCCACCGCCCCCGGTTTATCGTGAACGGCGATGGCGTTGTTGTTCATCCGCCTCGGAACCCTCTTCCTCACCGCTCTCGCGATCGGGATCGCGATGGTCCCGATCCTGGTCCTCATCGATCTTCTCGATGGGGGAACCGGGTGGGGGCTGTGCCCCGCAGGCATCGAGGCGTGCGCCAATCCCTTCACCACCGCCGCCGAATTCGCGGTCATCCTCACGCTCGGCTTCCTGGGCTCGGTGATGGGGATCCGACTCTTGATGCGCCTCGCCCGTCGACTGCAATCGGGGGAGTACCAGGTCACGCAGTAGGGACGGCGCTGGCGGAGCCGTACGATGCCGAGATGCCAGGGGCGAGGGCCGATGGGTCCATACCGAGCGCCAAGGAGCGGGGGAGGGCGCGGGCGATCCTGCGTCGCTTGACGAAGCGGTACCCGACGATCCGCACGGCGCTGGACTACGACGACGCCTTCCGGCTACTGGTGGTCACCGTTCTCTCCGCGCAGACGACAGACGAGAACGTGAACAGGGTGGCCCCTGTTCTCTTCGAGCGCTATCCACGCCCGGTCGACCTCGCCGAGGCCAATCCGGAGGACGTGGAGAAGATCGTCTACTCGACCGGATTCTTCCGGCAGAAGACGAAGTCGATCATCCGCCTCGCCCAGGATGTCGAGGAGTTGTTCGGCGGGGAGGTCCCGGCCGACATCGACGAGCTGGTCAAGCTGCGTGGGGTGGGACGAAAGACGGCGAGCGTCGTGCTCGCCGAGGTCTGGGGCACTCCGGCGATCGCGGTGGACACTCATGTGAGGCGGGTAACGAGGCGGCTGGGCCTGACGACGGAAACCAACCCGGTCAAGATCGAGAAGGATCTGATGGCCCTGTTCCCCAAGGAGACCTGGTCCGGGCTCTCGATGCGGGTCATCCAGTTCGGGCGCGAGATCTGTGACGCCCGCCGGCCCCGTTGTGAGGCCTGCGAGCTCTTCGATCTCTGCGAGTGGCCGGACCGCTACGCAGTGGCGGCCAAAGCGGCACGGTGACCGGCCGGGCGCTCGACCGGTCCATACTTCGCCTGGCGATACCGGCTCTGGGTGCGCTGGCCATCGACCCGCTGCTGACCCTGGCCGACACGGCATTCGTGGCCCGGCTCGGAGTGGTCGAGCTGGCCGCGCTGGGGGTCGATACCGCGATCCTGGGCTTCGCCTTCTTCGGCTTCAACTTCCTCGCATATGCGACCACCCCGCTCGTTGCCCAGGCGCTGGGGCGCGGGGATCGGAACATGGCCCGCCGGTGGGTGGGGGACGCGTTGCTCCTCGCGGTGGTGCTCGGAGTGCTGGCGACCGTGGTGGTGGAGCTGGCGGCGCCCTGGTTCGTGTCTCTGATGGGAGCCAGCGAGGAGGTGTCGGGCCCCGCCGTCTCCTATCTCCGGATCCGGGCGCTCGCGGCACCGGCGGTCCTGATCACAACCGCGGCCCACGGCGCCTTCCGCGGTCATCAAGACACCACGACGCCGCTTGCCGTCGCCGCGGTGGTCAATGGGATCAATCTGGTGCTCGACCCGGTATTGATATTCGGCTTCGACATGGGGGTCGAGGGAGCGGCGATCGCCACCGTCTTCGCCCAGGTGGTGGGGGCGGTGTGGTTCATGTCTCTGATTCGGCGCCGTCGACTCGCCGACCGGCCCCGAGGGTTGCGCGACTCATGGCCGACCGTCCTTGCACTGGGAAGGAGCGCGGTGCTGATCACCGTGCGCACCGGAGTGCTTCTCCTTGCCCTCACCGTCGCGGCCCGGGCAGCGACCACGATCGGCACCGAGGAGATCGCAGCTCACCAGGTGGTGCTTCAGGTCTGGCTCTTGGCGGCAATGATCGCCGACGCCTTCGCCATCGCGGGCCAAGCGATGGTCGGCGCCGGAGCCGGAGCCGGGGATCGGGAACGGGTGAACCAGGTCGCCGGAAGGCTCATGCTGTGGGGGCTGGGAGTGGGGGTGACCATCGCGGTTCTCCTCGTTGGCGGAGGGTCGGTGCTCGGGAACCTCGTGGCGTCGGAAGCCGTGGCAATGCTGGTGGTGGCGACGCTTCCGGTGGTGGCATGGATGATGCCGGTCGCCGGTCCCCTGTTCGTGGCAGATGGTGTCTTCTTTGGCCTGCTTGCCCTGGGGACGATCCTGGCGTCGACCGCTGCCGGCGCCCTCGTCGCCATCGGGCTGATCACCCTGACGCCGCTCGGCGACAGCCTGAACGGGATCTGGTGGGCGATCGCGGCGATGCTCGTCACCCGATCGTTGGTGTTTGCCGTCTCCTATCGGAGGGCGGTGTCCGGTGTCGCCGTCAGATCCTGACCCCTGGTCTCGGGGAGGAGCAGGGTGAGCAGGGCCGCCGCGGCGAGACCGACACCCAGGACGGTGACCGTCCCGGTGATCCCGATTCGCTCGATTGTCAATATGCCGAGGATCAGGCCGAGCCCCGACCCGGCGAGGCCGAAATTGGATGAAGCGGTGGTGGCGCTTGCCCGAAGGCCAGTGGGGAAGAGCTCGGCACGATGGCTCCCCCCGGCGGGGACGAAGGCGTAGGTGCCGAACGAGGAGACCATGACCGCGAGGACGATCAGGGGCACCGATGTCGTCCAATAGAGGAGTATCCCCCCTCCCAGGGCGAGGAAGAGGCTGAGGACCGTGGTCCGCCGCCGCCCCCAGGCGTCGGCGAGATGGCCCCCGACGAAGAACCCCAGCCCGCCCAGGGTGCCTCCGAGCAAGAGGATGAGCACCGCGTTCCCGGTGCTCAGACCGACGACTTCGATCATCCGCTCGGTGGCAAATGCGATCCCCACGGCGGAAAAGGCCGAGGCGAGAAAGCCGACCGCAACGACCACCCAGAAGCGAGGGGCCCAGGGGCCGGTGGCCAGATCCCGCCAATGTCCACTCGTGTCGTGCACCTCGGTGTAGACCCGGCTCTCGGGCACGTTGCGGGCCAGGAAGGGGATCACGAGGGCGCCAAGCGCGATCAACAGGTGCGGGATCCGCCAGCTCTGACCACCGCGATCGGCGAGGGGGAGGGTCATCAGAGCCAGCCCGGCGCCAAGGGAGACTGCGGCTCCGAAGAAGGAGATGGCATAGGCGCGGATTGTGGTGCTCACCTGCTCGGCGAGCAGGACCACTGCCAGACCGGACATTGCCGCGGTCCCGGTGCGGAGCACGGCCTGGGCCGTCCCGAATTGCCACGCCTCCATGGCCAGTCCGGCGACGGCGCCCCCGGCCACGACCAGGGAAATGGCGATGAGCAGGGGTTTGCGCCTGCCCCGATGGTCGCCGAGCCATCCCAGAGGGAGGGCAGCAAACGCCGCCAACCGGGCGATCCCGAGAAGGAGGCTCATCTCGCCTTCACTGAGCCCGAGGCCGACCCGGGTGAAGGGCAGGGTGTTGGCTGCCTGGGACTGGGCGAACCCCTGGACCAGGCCGGCGGTCCACATGACGAAGACGATGCGTCGATCGGAGGGGGTGAAGCGGTCGACTGGGAGCAGCGGGTCGAGCAGGCGACGCGGCAGCGAAGGCACGGTCCGAGCGTAGGGAGTAGGTGCATGGGAAGATCGGACCCGTGTTCGAGGACGTTGGATCGGCAGCATTCCTGGTCCAGACCCTGATCGCCTTCGGGGCCGGGGTGATCTCCTTCGTATCCCCCTGTGTGCTCCCCCTGCTCCCCGGCTACCTGTCGATGATGTCCGGGTACTCGGCGGCACAGATCGAGTCGGGCGACGTGTCGACCCGCCGGCTCACCGGGGTGATCCTGCAGTTCATTGCCGGTTTCACAGTGGTGTTCGCCGCCCTGGGGGCTGCTGCGGGGAGCATTGGCCAGTTCCTACCCAGCATCACCCGGGTCGCCGGGTTGGTCATCATCGGGTTCGGGGTGCTGATGGTGGCCCTCGCAGTCTCCAATCGCGGCTTCCTCGGCCTGCTGCAGCAGGATCGCAGACCGGAAGTGCGCCCCTCCCGATTGGGAAAGTGGGCCCCGCCGGTCATGGGTGCGGCATTCGCCTTTGCCTGGACGCCCTGCATCGGCCCGGTGCTCACTGTGGTTTTGGCGACGGCTGCGACCCAGGAGACCCTGGGCCGCGGTGTGGTCCTGTTGGTGGCCTACTCGCTGGGCCTGGGCATACCCTTCCTTCTCGCCGGGTTGGGACTGTTCAAGGTGTTCGGGAAGCTCAAGCCCTATCTGCGTCCGATCAACATTGCCTCCGGACTGCTGTTGGTCGCATTCGGGGTGGTCATGGTGACGGGGAGCCTGGGGCGGATCTCCACCTGGCTGGTCGATGTCTTCCTAGCAGTGCCCCTGCTTCGCGATCTGGCGACGGTGTGATGGAGCCCAGACTCGCTCCCGTTGCTCCCGACCTGGTGTGGTTCAGGGGCGCGGACACGATCCGGTTCTTGAACGACATCATCTCCCAGGAGATCGCGACGATGGAGCCGGGAACGGTGCGCCGCTCCTTCCTGCTCAACCCCCAGGGCCGGATCGACCACCTGATGTGGGTGCTGCGAGGCGAGGAGGAGGTCGGCCTGGTCACCGACCCCGGACGTGGCGTTGACCTGGCCACGGCGCTGAGTCGCTACCGGATCCGGGTCGAGGTCGAGGTCAGTGAAGAACCAGGCGAAGGTTGGCTGGTGATCGGCCCATTCGCCGATGAGGGAATGTGGTCCCGGACGGATGGGGGGCTGGCGGCGGATGTCTCCTGGTCCTCGGTGCCGCGGTTCCTGGTGGTCGGGGAACGGCCCGAACTGCCTTCGATCTCAGCAGAGGAGGTGGAGCAGCTTCGCATCGAATCCGGCGAGCCGCTGGTGGGGGTCGACACCAGCAATTCGACCATTCCTCAGGAGACTGGTCTGGTCCCGGTGGCCGTGGATCTGGACAAAGGTTGCTTCCTGGGGCAGGAGCTGGTGGGCCGGATTGCCCGCCGCGGCCATGTCAACAAGCAATTACGGGTCCTGGAGTTCTCCGCCGAGGCCCCTGCGGCCGGCAGCGAGGTGATGCGCGGTGATTCCACTGTGGGCACAGTGTCCTCGGTCTCGGGACCGGTCGGTCTGGCCACTTTGCGCCGAGAGGTGGAAGTGGGGGAGTCGGTGGTTGTCGATGGAGTCGATGCGGTGGTCGCCCGCTGACGAGGGGCTACGGCGGGTCGGGCCCGGTGGTGTAGGTGTGTCCGAGCGGGCTGGTCCATTGGTAGATGCCGGGTCTGATCCGTTTCATCCGCCATCCGCTGTGCTTGAGGCGGTGATCGTGTCGGCATAATGGAGACAAGTTGTCGGTGGTGGTGGGTCCGCCTTCGGACCAGGCTCTGGTGTGGTCGAGGTCACATTCGGTGGCGGGCATCCGACATCCCGGAAAGACACAGGTCGGGTTCTGGACCTCGATCTGACGGGTCTGGTGGACAGTGGGTCGGCGTCTGGTGGTCCCAGTCCATACCGGCTCGCCGTTCTCGGTGACGGTGGCCCGGTGAGTGGAGGTGGTCTGCACGTGGGCTACTTGGCGAGCGATGTCGGCGATCACCGGTCCATAGCCGTTGAGCTCACCAGGGGTCTCGAGGAGACCGGCGAGGGTGGTCAGCTCGACGGTGATGTCCACCGTCCCCCCATCGCCGGGTTCGTGCGCTCTCCCGTGGAGCAGGTCCAGGAAGATGTCGGCGCGGAGCTGGTCGATGCTCCTCGGATCCGCAGCATGGCGGGCAGCCCGAGCCAGCCGGTTGATGCGACGCATCGCGGCCTGGGCTTCGGCGGCGGGTAATTGAAGGCCGTAGAGGTTGGCGGTGCCATCCGGGTTCGCCTCCGATGTCACCATGCGCTCTTCGACGGCCTGCTGATAACTCTTCTTCGCCGACTCCGGGTCGACACTGATCGCCAACCTTCTCAGCCGAGCAGCGAGCTGACCGGTGGTCTGGCTCCTGGCCCGCTCCAAAGCCGCTTCGACCACCCGATCCCGAACCCCGCGCTCGAGATGACATGTGTGGTTCACGATCACCATGGCCCGGGGCACGTCGAGTTCGCCTGACTTCAAGAGACCCCAAACCGCGGGGTAGTCGTCGACCAGTTGCTGCGCGAAATCCATCTGGGATGCCGCGGAGCGCCGGGTCAAAGTCAACGCGGCCCGGATCTCAGAGGCAGCCAGATCCTGCACAGATTCCGGTGGCAGATCATCCGCTAGTTCCCCGGCGGTGGACCGGGCGACCGCATTCATCGAGGCGTAAAACCGCGCCTGATAGTGGTCGGACTGACGACGTTCCGCCCGCATCAACACCACCAGGTCATGGCCGGATAGCTTCTCGCGATCGATCGACTCCAGGACTCCTCCTAGGAACGCGCCGGGCGGGATCTCGGCAAGACCTTTCGGAATCCCTGGGCTATCGAACATATGTTCGTAGCGTACTCACCCCCACCGACAGATTCCATAGCCCTGTCAGGGATTTATCGACGAATGTGCCGGAGGTGGGATTCGAACCCACACGCCCTTACGGACAATGGATTTTGAGTCCATAGCGTCTGCCATTCCGCCACTCCGGCCGGATCGGAAGTGTATGACCCGACGAGCCGATAGACGACCTCCCGCTATAGCCTCAAAGTGGTGAACCGACTCCAGCGTCGCATCTTTCGCATCAACGACCGGATCGGGGCCGTCGACCGCGAGGCCCGTCTGGTGATGGCGGAGCTCGACTACCACCGACTCATCAACGACGATGCGCAGCGCGACGCCTCGGTCGGCAACTACATAGACCGTGAAGAAGCCGGTCTCACCGCCGGCGACGTTCGCCGCTTCGAGCGCATCCTGGGCCGTCTCGCCGATCGTCGACGCCGTCTTGCGAACAAGCGTGATCACCTGCTGACACGGCTGCCCGACTGACCCAGGCAACGGCTACCGTCGGCGTGTGCCCACCCTCGCCCTGATCGACGGCAATTCCATCGCCTATCGGGCCTTCTACGCACTCCCTGAGGACCTCGCGACCAAGAGCGGCCAGGTCACCAACGCGGTGTTCGGATTCACCCGGATGCTGATCCGGCTCCTCAAGGACTTCCATCCCGACGGCATCGCAGTGGCCTGGGATGTGTCCCGCCAGACCTTCCGGACCGAGTCGTATCCCGAGTACAAGGCAACGAGGAGCGCGGCACCCGACCACTTCCGGAGCCAGCTTCCGCTTATCGACAAGGTGCTCGACACGCTGCAGATCACCCAGCTGCGCATGGAGGGTTACGAGGCCGACGATCTCATCGCCACGCTGAGCAAGCTCGCAGTCGACCAGGAATGGGAGGTGCTGATCGTCACCGGTGACCGGGACGCATTCCAACTGGTGGGTGGCCCGGTTCGCGTGGTGTACACCCGGCGGGGGATCAGCGACACCGTGCTCGCCGATGAGGCCTGGATCGAGGATCGCTACGGAATCTCGCCGAGCCAGTACGTCGAGTACGCAGCACTCCGCGGCGACACCTCCGACAACCTCCCCGGTGTGCCCGGAGTCGGGGAAAAGACGGCCTCCCGGCTGGTGGCCGACCACGGGACACTCGACAACATCTACATGGCGCTCGACGACCTGACCCCCAGGCTTAGGGAGAACCTGGCTGTCCACCGGGAGCAGGTGTTCTTGAACAAGGATCTGATGACCCTGGTCGAGGACCTCGAAGTCGGCGTCGGCATCGATGATTTCGCGACCAAGGAGTGGGATCGCAAACTGGTCAAGGAGCTCTTCGACAGCCTCGAGTTCCACTCGATGTGGAGCGACCTGGAGGAGGCCCTTCCTTCTGCCATCGGCGAAAGCGAAGTGCTCGAGGTGGAGTGCCGGCTCCTGACCTCGCCGGCCGAGATAGCCGAGCTCGCCGCAATGCCCAGCTTGGTAGTCGCCCTGGTCACCGACGGGCAGGAGCCGTTCGGCCTCGCCATCGCCACCGCGCCCGGGGAAGCGGTGGTGATCCCGTTCGACGCCGCGGAGCCGCTGCTGGAGGCGATGGCGTCGGGAGCCACCTCCGTGGTCGGTCACGATCTCAAGGAGCTGACTCGGGCCCTCCTCGATCTCGACCACGACGTGGCCCGTCTCGAGATGGACTCGGCACTGGCGGCCTACATCATCAACCCATCGCAGCGGGCCTACGACCTGGAGGCAATCGCCGAACGCTGGCTCGACATCGAGCTGAAGTCCCCGGACGACGAGACCGGGACGGGGACCCTGCCTTTCGACACCGGGCCCGATCTCGAGGCGGAGGGGCGGCGGATCGAGGCCGTTCGCCGACTTGCGGAGAAGATGCGGGAAGAGCTGGCGGAGCGCGATGAGATCGAGTTGTTCGAGCAGTTCGAGCTCCCCCTGGTGCCGGTGCTGGCCCGGATGGAGCACGCCGGGATCGGAGTCGACCGCGCCTACCTGGAAGGGATGGGGACCGACCTCCGGGAGCGGCTGAGCAAGCTCGACGCCCAGGTCCAGGAGCTCGCCGGGGAGCCGTTCAACGTCAACTCGACCGACCAGCTCCGATACATCCTCTTCGAGAAGCTCGAGCTTCCGGTGGTCAAGAAGACCTCCACGGGTAAGCCGTCGACGGACGCGTCCGTGCTCAAGAAGATCGACCATCCTCTGATCGAGGCCCTTCTCGAATATCGGGAGCTGGAGAAGCTGCGCAGCACCTATGTGGACGGGTATCTGCCATTGGTGGATGCGGACGGCAGGATCCACACCCGCTTCAACCAGATGGCGGCCACCACGGGGAGGCTGTCCTCGGACCGGCCCAATCTGCAGAACATCCCGGTCCGCTCCGAATCGGGGAGGACCATCCGGCGTGCCTTCGTGGCCGGGGAGGGCGCTCTGTTCCTGGTAGCCGACTACTCCCAGATCGAGCTCCGGGTCCTGGCCCACATGAGTGGGGACCCATTCCTCATCGAAGCCTTTCGCACGGGGTCCGACATCCACACCGCGACCGCGGCCCGGGTTTGGGGACTCGATGAGGCCGAGGTCACCATCGACCAGCGCCGCACCGCGAAGATGATCAACTTCGGCCTGCTCTACGGGATGGAGGCTTTCGGGCTCGCCGATCGCCTCGGGATCTCACGTGACGAGGCGAAGGACCACATCGACGCCTACTTCTCCCAATTCGTCCAGGTCAAGGAGTACATGTCCTCGATGGTCACTCTGGCCCGCAACCAGGGATACACCACGACCCTCTTCGGAAGGCGCCGCTACCTCCCCGAGCTGAAGTCGGACAACTTCAGGATCCGGCAGATGGGGGAGCGGATGGCGCTCAACGCCCCGGTGCAGGGGACCTCCGCCGACATCATCAAGAAGGCGATGATCGAACTCGATGCGTCGATCCGGGACGAAGGAATGGGCTCGACGCTGGTACTCCAGATCCACGACGAGTTGATCCTGGAATGTCCGGTCGACGAGATCGATGTCGTCGAGAAGCTGGTCGTGGGGACCATGGAGGGGGTCGTCGATCTCGACGTGCCGCTGGAGGTCGAGGTCGCCACCGGGCCGGACCTGGCGAGTGTGAAGGGCTGACCTGCCGAAATCCCATTGGCAGTAACGCCGTTTCCTGCGTACACTCGCCCTACTTGCAGACCTAGCGTCAGCGAGAATTCCTTTCGGAGGTAACCACCCAAACATGTCCATCGACCAAGAGAACGCGCCCGTGAGCACTGCCGAGGAGGGGAGTGCCGAGGCGCCCGAGTCAGCCAACGGGGAAATGTCCGAATCCGAAGCCCCCGTGGTTGAAGAGCAGTTGGCCGGAGAAGAGCAGCCGGCCGCAGAAGATGCTGAAGAGCAGTCGGCCCTCGAAGAGCAGACGGTGGAGGGAACCACCGAGCCAGTGGCCGAGACCACCGAACCGGTGGAAGCGCCCACTGAGGAGGGCATCGAGCCCGCCCGGCATTCCGGCCGTGAGGCCCTGGTCGCCCCCGATCTGAGTGAGCTTCCCGACGACATCGGCGACGACTTCGAACGGGCCATTGAGGCCACCGTCCTCGAGTTCAAAGAGGGCGACATCGTCGAAGGCACCGTGGTCAGCGTCGACTCCGACGGCGCGATGATCGACATCGGGTACAAGTCCGAGGGCCTGATCCCGACCCGTGAGCTGTCGATCCGCAACAACGTCGACCCCAACGACGCGGTCAAGGTGGGTGATCGGGTGGAGGCCGTGGTCCTCAACAAGGAGGACGACGAAGGCCGGCTGATCCTTTCCAAGAAGCGCGCCATGTACGAGCGGGCCTGGGGCCGCATCCAGCAGGTGTCGGAGGAGCAAGGCACGGTCGAAGGCACCGTGATCGAAGTGGTCAAGGGTGGTTTGATCGTCGATATCGGCCTCCGCGGCTTCCTCCCCGCCTCACTGGTCGACCTTCGCCGGGTGCGCGACCTCGACCCGTTCATCGGGCAAACGATCACTGCCAAGGTGATTGAGCTCGATCGGGCGCGGAACAATGTCGTGCTCTCTCGACGTGCCTATCTCGAAGAGGCACAGGCCGAGGAGCGCAACGCCTTCCTCGACGGATTGGGCGAAGGCGAGGTCCGGGAGGGCGTCATCTCGTCGGTGGTCAACTTCGGCGCCTTCGTCGACCTCGGGGGGATGGACGGCTTGGTCCACGTCTCCGAGCTCTCCTGGCAGCACGTCAACCATCCTGGAGAGCTGGTCAAGGTCGGGGACAAGGTCACGGTCAAGGTCCTCGAGGTCGATCGCGATCGGGAGCGGATCTCGCTTTCGATCCGTCAGACCAGCGACGATCCCTGGGACGTTTTCGCCCGGGAGCACGAGGTGGGCGACGTCGTCGAGGGGGTTGTCACCAAGACAGTGCCATTCGGGGCCTTCGTCTCGGTCGCAGACGGTGTCGAGGGACTGGTCCACGTTTCGGAGATCGCGGTGCATCGTGTCGAGTCTCCGGAGCTGGAGCTCTCCATCGGCCAGCCGGTCAAGGTGAAGATCACCGAGAAGGAGAACGAGCGCCGTCGGGTTTCCCTCTCGATCAAGCAGGCTTCACCGGACTGGCAGGAGCGGGAAGCTCAGATCGAGGAGCAGAAGAAAGGCCGTCGCCGCCCGCAGAAGGAGTTCGAGCGCGAGTTCGGGCCCACCGAGGACGAGCGGCCGCCGATGCCGGTGGATGCGTCGCTGGAGGCGATCCTCCAGGAGCTCAAGGAACGCGGGATCGGGAGGCGCTGAGGCCACCGTCGTCCTCCTGCGAAGCGGGGGGACGCGTCCGACCGTGAGGTCGGGCGATGGGGCCGGTCACTGACTAGCGCATCGCGTGCAACTCTCCACAATGAGACGACCGAACTATGGAGATTGGCGCGAAAGCCTCAAGACTGACTTCATACGGTCCGAATCATTCCTGTGGAATTGGACTTGAAACACTGGGCGGGCGCGCCCCGATCGGTAGCATGCCGCAAGGTGTGCGCCGGCCCGAGGCAAGCGCCCAACCGAGGGGACAAACGAAGGGGACTCAATGGGTAGGAGAGCCATCGTTCTGCTTGTGGCCTTGATACTGGCCGGGCTCGCCGCTTGGGCGGTTTGGAACTACTTGCAGGGCATCGAAGATCGAGGTCGAAGCCGGTCAGGCACAGGTGACTGTGTTCCGGGCGGTCGAAGACATCGCCGAAGGCACAGAGGGAGCGATCATCGTCTCCGACTTCGCTTCCGGCGGCCAGCTGATCGTGGCAGGCACCGAGGAGCAGGAAGACCTGCCGACCGGCGCGATCACCACGGAAGAGGAGCTCAACCAGGTGTTGGGCAACACTGTCGCAGCCGGGCCGATCTCGCGCGAACTCGGTCCTCACCACCTCGCAGTGGACCGAGATCACCGTCGACGTCACCCCGCTGGCGGAGAAGATCCCCTCCGGAAAGCAGGCGATCGCGATCTCCACGGACAACGTGCGCGGTGTCAATGGGTTCGTCAACCCTGGTGACCGGGTCAACCTGATCGTCACCCTGGACATCGCATTCGAGCTCCTCCCACCCGGATTCGAGGGGATAACCGTCGATCCCGGTGCGGCCCCGGCTGAGGGTGAGGAACCGACTGAAGCCGCCTCTGCGGTGGTGACCTACACTCGGTTCGTCCTGCAGGGCCTCCCGGTGCTGGCCACCGGTCGGGACATTGCCCCCGATCCGGACGCCCCGGAACAGGTCGAGGCTGAGCCCGAGGCGCCCGTCGAGGGTGAGGTTCCGGCCGAAGGCGAGGAAGAGGAGACCGGCAACGAGACCCTCTTCACGCTCGAAGTCACACCCGAGCAGGCGGAGCGGATCGCATATGCGTTCGAGAATGGTTCCATATGGATGACACTGGTTCCCGGGGACTTCGTCGAGGTCGAGACCCAGGGTGTCATCATCGACACGCTGTTCGGCGGGAACCTCGCAGAAGACATCTTTGGCGGATAAGTAGGTTTCACCATGTCTATGGCTGAGCACAATCTATTGGTCGTCGACAAGGACGAGGACTTCGTCTCTGCGGCCAAGGAGCTCTTCGAGGGGCGGCTTCCGGTCGCCCGTTCCATCGAGGAGGCGAGCCAGACCATCGAGTCGGGAGAGCTTCGCATGCTCCTCCTCGGCCCCTCGTACAGCAACGAGGAGTCGATGGAGCAGGTGCGAAGCCTCCACAATCAGGACCCGGTCCTGGTCCTGATGATGGTGGCCGAGTCGGTGACAGCCGACATGCTCCGCTATGCGATGCGGGCCGGCGTGTCCGACGTGATCGAGACGCCGCTCGACGAGACCAAGATCGAGGCTGCGATCGAGCAGTTCGCACATGACGTCCTCAAGCGGCGCAACGTTGCCGCCCGGGTGTCCCATGATCCGGATCGCTCAGAACGGGGCAAGATCATCACCGTCAGCTCGGCCAAAGGCGGGAGCGGGAAGACAGTGGTCGCCACCAATGTGGCGCTCCTGCTCAACCGATTGGCTGACAAGAAGGTCGTTCTGGTCGACGCCGACCTCCAATTCGGAGACGTCTGCTTGCTGCTCCAGCTCGAGCCCCGTTTCACGATGGTGAACGCGGCCCACGAGCTGCACCAGCTCGACTCGGAGATGCTCGACTCGCTCCTCACCGAGCACCCGAGCGGCCTCCGCGTCCTGGCAGCCCCGTTGGAGCCGGCATTCGCCGATGACATCACCACCGCAGGCCTGATGCAGATGCTCGACGTCCTCCAGGAGGGCTACGACTACATCATCGTCGATACCGCCTCGATGCTCGACGAGCTGATCCTGTCGCTCATCGAGAAGGCGGATCAGGTGCTGATGGTGGTCGACATGGACCTCCCGTCGGTTAAGAACGCCAAGCTCGCGTTGGAGACACTCCGTCTCCTCAAGTTTTCAACCGCCAACGTGAAGTTGGTGATGAACCGCAGCAACTCCAAGGCCCGCCTCGACAACAAGGAGATCGAAGGCGCCCTGAAGATGGAGATCGCCGCCGCCGTCCCTTCCGACGCCGCCGTCCCCAACTCGGTCAACGAGGGGCGCCCGGTGGTCGAGACCGACCCCAAGGGGAAGGTCGCCAAGGGCTTCGAGAGTGTTGCTGCATTGATCGCGGGGAAGATCCCCGAGAGCACGCAAAAGAGCGGGCTCTTCGGGCGTAAGTAGTGGAAGGGTTGTAAACGGTGCCATCACTATCTGAAAGAGTCGCAGCAGCGAGGCAGAGCGAGACCATCGACATTGGAGCCAACCGCTCCGATGCGATGAGCGAGCTCAGGGGTCGCCTCCACTTCAAAGTCGTCGAGGAACTGGGCCCGACGCTCTATGACCGGCAGATGTCGGACGCTGAGCTTCGCCTGCGCGTCCTCGAGATGCTGGAGTGGGCCGTCGACCAGGAGCAGGGCCTGCCCCTCACGTCGGCCGACCGGCGCGCACTCCTCAACGAGATTGCCTCCGACGTACTCGGATACGGTCCCATCGACCCGCTTCTCAACGACCCGGACATCACCGAAGTCATGGCCAATGGCCCCTTCGACATCTACTTCGAGAAGCAGGGCCGAATCCACCTCTCGGACGTGAAGTTCGTCGACGAGGTCCACCTGCGCCGCATCATCGACAAGATCGTCGGCCAGATCGGGCGTCGCGTCGACGAAGCAACTCCGATGGTGGACGCCCGTCTTCCCGACGGCTCTCGTGTCAACGCGGTGATCCACCCGCTGGCGATCGGCGGGCCTTTCCTGACGATTCGAAAGTTCGCCGTCGACCCCTATCAGGAAGCCGACCTGATCAACTTCGGGACCATCACCCAACGCGTGGCCGACTTCACCCGGGCGTGCGTTCGTGGCCGGCTCAACATCCTGATCTCCGGTGGTACCGGTTCCGGAAAGACCACGACCCTCAACGTGTTCTCCTCGTACATCCCAGGTGACGAGCGAATCGTCACCGTCGAGGACGCCGCCGAGCTCCAGCTCCACCAGGAGCACGTGCTCACCCTGGAGTCCCGCCCCTCCAACATCGAGGGCAAGGGCGCCGTCGGCATCCGCGACCTGGTCCGGAACACCCTGCGTATGCGGCCTGACCGCATCGTGGTCGGGGAGGTCCGTGGCGCCGAGGCGCTGGACATGCTTCAGGCGATGAACACCGGTCATGACGGGTCGTTGACCACCGTCCACTCCAACAGCCCTCGTGACACCCTGTCCCGTATCGAGACCATGGTGCTGATGGCCGGCTTCGACCTCCCGGTGCGGGCCATCCGTGAGCAGATCGCTTCTGCGGTCGACCTCATCGTGCATGTCTCCCGTCTCAAGGACGGAACGCGGCGGGTGACCCACGTCACCGAGGTCGAGGGCATGGAAGGCGACATCATCACCCTTCAGGACATCTTCCTCTTCGACTACGGCATGGGTGTGGACGAAGACGGCCAGTACAAGGGCCGCCTCAAGGCAACCGGCATCCGCCCCACTTTCAGCGAAGACCTGGAGAACCAGGGCATCCGGCTTCCCGCCGACCTGTTCGATCCCGAGCCCTTCGCCAGGGGTCGATAGGTGAGAAAACTCCTCCTACTCGTGGTCGCGCTCGTCTTGGGACTGAGCGCGACTGCGATGGCTCAAACCACCGCGCCGGAGATCGAGATCACCGACATCAATGCCTCGCGGTATGCGGAGGGCGGCCAGACCCTGATGGTCGTGGAGTTCCGCAACCTGCCAGAGTCCCCGGACCCGGCTCAGCTGCAGGTGACCGTCGACGGTCAGCCGGTCAGCAACCTGGAGACCGCTCCTCTGGGCGAGTCCTCTGTCCCGGTCGGCGTCGTCCTGGTAATCGACACCTCGGGCTCCATGGAGGGCGACCCGATGCAGGCGGCCAAGGACGCCGCAAAGAGCTTCATCGCCGAGAAGCGGCCCGAAGACTCGATCGCCATCGTCAGCTTTGCCGACACCGCGGTCGTCGACATCGGTTTCACCACCAACGCCAATGACCTCAACGCCCGAATCGATTCCCTCGAGGCAGCCGGGGAAACCGCCTTCAACGACGGGGTGCTGCTCGGGTTGAGCCTGTTCGACAACCCCTCGACCGACACCCTGATCCCGAACATGATCGTGATGAGTGACGGTGAGGACACTGCTTCCACCGCCACCGCCGAGGAGGCCCTCGCCGCGGTCGCGAGCCAGCGACGTGCGGACTTTCGGAGTCGCATTGGAATCACCTGATTTCAACCCTGACGCCGTGCAAGCGGTGGCCACGGCCGGGGGAGGGCTCTTCCTCTCCACCCCGGACCCGGCCGCCCTTTCCGGTCTCTACACCCAGATCGCGCGGGAGATCAGCAACACCCTCGTCGCTCGTTTCGTTTCCCCGGTGACCACGCCCGGTGACGCCGAGTTCGTGGCCAGCTACGGCGAGCTGACCTCATCGACAACCTTCGCGGTTTCCGGCTACGCGACGACGACCACCGCCGCGCCAAGCACCACCGTGACCACCATTCCCCCGAGCACGATCACTGTCGAGAACTCCCTCCCACTCCCGTCGAGCTCTCTGGCCCTGATCGGAGCCGTCGGCCTCGGGCTCACCCTCTTCCTGTTCCTGATCATCCTGTTTGGCCGGGACGACGAGGAGGGCGGGGGCAGATTTGCCAAGCGGCTCCAGGCCTACGGCCGTCGAGGCCGTGCCGATGAGGTCGAGAAGGTGCCGTTCTTGCAGCGGATCCCCCTGCTCAACCGCTTCAGCCAGGCCGCAGAAGAAGAGGTGAGGAAGCGCGGGATGCTCTCCGGCGTGAATGCCGCCCTGGAGCAGGCCAACATCCCGATGACTCCGGGCGAGGCAATCCTGGCCATGTTCGGCCTTGCCGCTGTCGGCGGTGTCTTCCTGGCGATCTTCAACAGCCCGATGACCGGGCTCATCGTCTTCGGAGCCCTGCTCTTGTTCTTCATCTTCATGATCCGGTATGCGGGTGGCCGTGAGAAGACCCGTTTCGAGAAGCAGCTCCCGGACACCCTCACCCTGCTCTCCACGTCGCTGCGAGCCGGCTATTCCTTGCTACAGGCGATCGAGGCGGTGGCTGCCGAGGCCCCGGAGCCCACCTCCAGAGAGTTCAGCCGTGCGGTTACCGAGGCCCGGCTGGGTCGCACCGTCTCCGACTCGCTGGCGGGCATCGCGGAGAGGACCCAATCCCAGGACTTCGAGTGGGCGACCATGGCCATCGAGATCCAGCGTGAGGTCGGTGGGAACCTGGCCGAGGTGTTGCAGACGGTTGCCGACACCATGCTCTCCCGGAACCGCCTCAAGGGTGAGATCAAGGCGCTGACCGCCGAGGGCCGGATCTCGGCATTCGTGCTCGGGTCGCTGCCGTTCGCATTGGGCGCCTTCCTCTGGTTCACCAACCGTGCCTACCTGATGCCGCTCATCGAGTCTCCAACGGGAAGGATCGCAATCGTGGCCGGGATGTTGTTGATGGCCGGCGGCATTTTCTGGCTCAAGAAGATCGTGGATATCGAAATATGAACCTCTTGGAAATGGACGGACAACTGCTGGCGGTCCTCACTGTCGGCGCACTCATCTTCTTCGTGGTCGTCTGGGTCGGCCTGGGCGTCTCCAGGGCCCGGGAGGACATGTCCAACCGGCTCGCCCTCTACGGGCGGACAACCGGGGGCGTGATCCGTGACGACGAGCTGGCCAAGCCGCTGGCACAACGGACCATCGGCCCGATCGTCCTCAAGATGTCCAACTTCCTGCGCCGGTTCACCCCGGTCGGATACATGGAGAAGATCCAGCACAAGCTGATCCTGGCCGGCAACCCGGGCAACCTCGATGCCTCCTCGTTCGTGGTCATCAAGTTCCTGACAACGGCCCTCGGCCTCTTCGCCGCCTTCTTCCTGGTGGATTACGGGAGCGACGGGTTGCAGAGGACAGTCCTCTTCATTCTCCCCATCGTGCTCGGCTTCTTCGGACCCAACGCCTGGCTGCAGCGGAAGATCGACGACCGAGCGCCATCAGATGCTGCGGGCGCTGCCCGATGTCCTCGACCTCCTGGTGATCTCGGTGGAAGCCGGGCTCGGTTTCGACTCTGCTCTCTCCAGGGTGGTGGCCACGGTCCCCGGCCCGCTCTCCGAGGAGTTCTTCCGGATGCTCCAGGAGACCCGGGTCGGCGTGAGCCGCCGTGACGCCATGCGCCACCTCATGGACCGCACCGACCTCGACGAGCTGCGGTCGTTCATGCTCGCCATGATCCAGGCAGAGGCATTCGGCGTGACCATCGCCCGGGTGCTGAGGGTCCAGGCCGATGAGATGAGGGTCAAGCGGCGCCAGCGGGCCCAGGAGAAGGCGTTTGCCGCCCCTGTGAAGCTGGTGTTCCCGCTGGTGTTCTGCATCTTCCCGGCGCTGTTCATCGTGCTCCTGGGGCCGGCGGCGATCTCGATCGGCACCGCTTTCATCGACTGATGAGCGAGGAGACGGCGCTCTCGCCGTCACCTCGTCGCTTCTCATTCGCCCACCTGCTGCTGCTGGTGCCCTGGGTGGCTCTGGTGATCGACGCCTGGGCCCCGATTCGGGACAACTCGTTCCTGTGGCACATCCGAGCCGGCGACTTGCAGACGACTGCGGGGCAGGTGCTGACCACGGACCCGTTCTCGTTCACCATGAACGGCGAGCCCTGGCTGACTCAAAGCTGGCTGGTCGAGCTCCTCTACTTCTGGGGTGAGCGCAACTGGGGGCTCGGGTTCGTGCCTCCCATGCTCCTGTTGGCGACGACCATCACCTTTCTCGGTATCGGTCTCATCTCGTACCGCAGATCGCAGAGCGTTTCTGGCACCGCGGTCGTGCTGATCCTCAGCACCTTGCTCCTGATCAGCTTCTTGGTGCCCCGGCCTGTGATCTTCTCCTTTGCCTTGTTCGTGCTGGTGATCCTGGCGTGGGAGCGCCCGGCCACCCGATGGGCCGTCCCCTTCCTGTTTTGGGTGTGGGCCGCCACCCATGGCAGCTTCGCCATAGGGCTCGCCTATGTCGGCCTGAGCCTGATCGCCGAGCGGGAGTGGAAGTGGCTGCCTACGGCGATTCTCAGCGGTCTGGTGACCTTTCTCACCGCCCATGGGCTCGGGGTTCTCACCATCCTCGTCGAATTCCTGGAGGCCGGCGACGCCCTCGCCCTGCTCTCGGAATGGCGAAAGCCCGAGTTGATCTCGCTGACATTCCTGCCATTCCTGGTGGGGCTGGCCCTCATCGTCTGGGCTGCGGTGCAGGGGAGGGTCACCCCTCGGCATCTATGGGTGATCGTGCCCTTCCTCGCCCTGGGTCTCAGTGCCACCAGGGCAGTCCCACCGGCCTGGCTGGCCCTCCTGCCGTTGGTCAGCCTCGGGGTGTATGAGATGAAGGCACTGTCCGCCCCCAGGTTCAGCACCGGTCAGGCGGCAGTGTTCGGTGCCTTCGTCCTGGTATTCCCCTTCTTCCTCAGGTCTGATGGGGCCCTGGATCCGGAGCGCTTTCCGATCGAGGCCGCCTCCGCCCTCGATCAGGGCCGGGTCTTCCACGACGACCGCTCCGGCGGCTACCTGATCTGGGCTGAAGGTCCCGGCCGCCAGGTGTACATCGACGACCGGGCCGAGCTCTACCGGGAGCGGCTCGCAGAATTCGTCGCTGTCCGTGACGGAGAGGAGCCGTGGGAGCCGGTGTTCGAGAGGGATGGGATCGAACAGGTGCTGCTTAGGGTGGAGGAACCCGTGGTCGAGGACTTGCGATCGGCAGGCTGGGTGCCGGTGTTCGAGGACGAGCAATACGTGGTGCTGGTCCCGGACGGGATGTAATACTCCGGTCGTGACCACAACCCATTTCCTGGACACCGCCGCCCTGGAGGCCGGCCTGGAGCACATTCAGGGCTCGCCCCGGGACTCGGGCACCGTCGAGATGATCATCCGGCGCCCTGGCGTCGACCTCCGTGAGGAGTTGGAGGAGGCCGAGTTGGAGCCGGATATCGGCGTGGTGGGGGACGACTGGGAGCAGAGGGGGGAGCCCATCGGGGAGTACCTCGACACCCAGATCACGCTGATGAATGCCCGGGTGATCGACCTGGTGGCCGGGGAGCGAAGCAGGTGGCCATTGGCGGGCGATCAGCTCTACGTGGATCTCGACCTGAGCAAGGAGAATCTCCCGGCTGGCACCAGGCTGGAGTTGGGCTCTGCGGTCCTCGAGGTGACCGAGATCCCGCATCAAGGCTGTGCCAAGTTCGCCGGCCGCTTCGGGGCGGAGGCATTGCGCTTCGTCAACACCGGTGTGGGTCGGGACCTGTCGATGCGGGGGATCTACGCCAGGGTGGTGGTCCGGGGCACGGTGCGACGCGGGGACGAGATCATCAAGCTCTGACCCTCGGTCTCACCGGCAAATAGAAAAGGGCCCGCAAGCGGGCCCTTCTCAATCGATTGAGGTTTCGACTACTGGTCGAGACCGGAGCTGACCTCGCTGAAGGTCTCGGAGACCTCCTCACCGGCGATCTGCACGGCGACGAGGGCAACAATGGCGATCAGCACCACGAGGAGGGCGTACTCAACCATTGAGGCGCCTTTCTCGGACTGAGTCCAGCTCGTTACCTTGGTCCACAGAGCAAGCATAAACCCCTCCTTAGTCGGATTACTGGCTTGCAGTACATTGGGCAAGTTAGCCCTGGCTGGTTCAGTGACAATGGGTCTACCGAACCATCAAGTCACGGTCCCGCTTCCGTGAGAGCAGATGAGATTTCGGAGTATGACTCCGACATCTCATTGCCCCCAGCGGTGACCGCGACAAGCGCAACAATGGCGATGAAAACGACGAGCATCCCCCACTCGACGAGGGCGGCTCCCCGCTCATCTCCCATCAATTTCATCAAGTGCCCACGCACTGCTTCCTCCTGGCTTCTAATCAGGATACGGGGGGCGAAGGGGCAGATCATGGGTCTATCGACCCATCTGCTCATTGCGGTTTGGCGATTCCAAGCCGGATTGCCTCGATGGCGGCCTGAGTGCGGTCGCTCACCGCCAGCTTCTGGAATATCGACGCCAGGTGGTTTTTCACCGTCTTTTGAGAGATGTAGAGCCGGTCGGCCAGCTCGTCGGTGGCAGAGACACCGATCGCCAGCAACTGGAGGATCTCCCTCTCTCTTTCGGTGAGAGATGCCGCACCGGGGTCGAGTTGGGCCTGGCTGTAGGCCTCGAGGACCTCGTCGCGCTCGTGGTCCTCCAACTCGATCAGATTCTTGCCGTCGGCCACCGCGCGGACTGCGGCAGCAAGGGTGAGCAGGGGGACTCCCTTGGAGAAAAAGCCCTTGGCGCCGGCGCCAATGGCGCGGGCCTTCTGGTCATCCGATGCGTACATGGAGACCACGATCGCCTTGGTCTTGCGGCCCAAATCGGCGATCGTGGTGATCCCATCACCACCGGGCATCTCGATGTCAACGATCGATACCTCGGCGGGCTGAGAGTTGAGCGCCTCCTCGAGGGCGGGCCCGCTATCGACTACTCCCACCACCCGAGCATCGGGCAAGGAATCCAGAGCCTGGCTCAGGCCCTCGGCAAACAGCTTGTGGTCGTCGGCGATCATGACCCGGATCATCGGTTGCCCCATTCAATAGTCACAGTTGTCCCTCTCCCGGCTTCGGAATTGAAATCGATGGTTGCTCCAAGCTTTTCGGCACGTTCCCGCATCCCCAGTAGGCCAAAATGCCCGTCGGGCTCGTATTCGGGGTTGAAACCGTTCCCATCGTCCTTCACCTGGCAATTGCCCCAATCGCGGTGGATCTGACCTGAGACGAGGATTGTCGATGCCCCGGAGTGTATGTGAGCGTTGCGCATCGCCTCGGTGACGATCGATGTGAGGTCCCCGATCAAGGCGGGGCGGGGTGGTCGCCGCTCGTCGATGTCGACGACGATCTGTGCGCCGCTGCCGTTGAATCCGCTGCTCGCCTGGAGCACACGTGCGGTGAGCGTGGGGCCGGGGGTGCTTCGCAGGTCGGCCACCTTGGCCCGAACGTCCTCTACGAGCTTGGTCACGTTGGACCGCAACACCTTGAGGTCGGCCACCATCTCCGGATCGCGAGCCATCTGCATCCCGGCGAGATCGAGCGCCAAGCCCAGTGAGGCCAGGGAGGGCCCGATGTCGTCGTGCATCTCGCGGGCCAGGCGGAGCCGCTCCTCGGCGACGGCCGACCCCGCAATGTCCTGGAGCAACTGCAGATTGGCAAACGCAATGCCCAGGGGGCGGAGATAGGCCTCGACTGCGAGCCGGTCGGTGTCTTCGAGCGGCTCCGGGGTCACCAGTTCCATCATTCCCACCGAGGAGTCGGCGGTGGTGATCGGGATCTCGTTGACATGGCCATCGGGATCGGGGACACCACGCGCCGCCAGGACCACCAGCCCGCTCTCACCTTCGATCGCCAGCTTCCCGGCCGATCCGGGGAGCCTGGTGAGGACAGTGTCCAGGGTCTCGGCGCCGACCTCGACCGCATTGAGACGGCCGGCCGACACGTCCTGGGAGAGACGGACCAGGATCCCGTGGATCTCCTCGAGGCTCTCCAGGCGCTGCGTGGCGAACTCTTTCTCGATGGCGAGCTCCGCCGCCTGCTGGTGGATGTCTTCGAGCAACTTGCGGATCACACCGACCAGAAGCACGAAAACCAGGTAGAGGGCCATCGCCGGGGCGGCGTCGATGAGGATCAACCCCTGGGAAAGGGTTACCAGGGCCAAGAGGCCGGCGGAGAGGAGACCGGTCATCAGGCCGCTGCGGATCCCCCCGTAGAGAGTGGCGAAGATCGGCGGGCCCATGGAGAGGAGCAGGTAGGGGCTGGACGGGCCGCCTGTGAGAGTGATGGCGACCGCGGTGAGGAAGGCCCCGAGCAACGTGAAAGTCTCGGCGCCAAAACGGACGTGATACCACTCGTTCGGCGTTGCCGACGAAGCGATCACGTAGATGGTCGCCACGGCGACTGCGATCAACGATTGAGGGTCCGGCCCGTTGCCGACGAGATCGACGACCACGGCGACCACGAGGGCGATGAACTGGCCGACCTCGATGCTGAAATGGACGCGCCGCTCCCAGGGAGCAGTGACGGTCATGGGGAAAGGCTACCGTCGATGAGGGTGGAGACAGTGAAACGACGCTGGCTGCTCTCGGGCGGGATCGGCTCCGGAAAGAGCGAGGTCGGGCGGCTCCTGGCCGGGTCGAGGATCAGGGTGATCGACGCCGATCGGGTCGGCCACCGGGTCCTGGAGCCGGCTGGCAAAGCCTTTGCCGCGGTCGCCGAGCGCTGGCCGGTGGTCCTCCACGACGGGGTCATCGACAGGAAGCGTCTGGCGGGCATCGTGTTCTCAGATCCGGTTCAGCTTCGAGAGCTGGAGTCGCTGACTCACCCCGCGATCTTCGGCACCATCCGCAGCGACTTGGAGGGATTTGAGGGGATCGCAGTGGTCGAGGCCCCGATCCTCAGTGACTCCCTCGGCTGGCGCCGGATCGTCGTCGACGCCCCCGATGAGCTCCGTTTGGAGCGGGCGGTGGCCAGGGGCATGGACCCCGAGGATGCCAGGAGAAGGATGGGATCCCAGCCGACCAGGGAGCAATGGCTGGCTGCCGCCGACCTGGTGATTCCCAACTTCGGATCACTCGATGAGCTGGAGGACACGGTCAGCCGGGTGAAAGGGAAGTTGTAGGGCTACTCGGCGAAGGGATTGATGGTCGCGTCCTCGACACCGCGTCGGATATCGGCGATCCGATTGGGGCCCACTACATAGGGATTGTCGGCACCGAGAAAGACAGTGGTGTCATGTGGTGGCAGCTCGAGGTCTGTGGCGCAGGCCATGATCGCTCTCATGACATCGATATTCACCTGATCTTCGGGAGGGGGACAACCGGAAGGAAGGTGATACGCGAGCATGGTGGAAAGGCGCTCTGCGATGTCGTCGTCGCTCCATGTGGATCCGTCGCGGTTGACCTGACCTCCGAGACCGGGCCCGTGGTCGGCCGTGATCAGCATTGCGGTGTCGGGCGCCGCAGTCGCGGCGATCCGGGCGACCAGTCGGTCGGCACACGCCAGCTGGCCGGAGAATGTGTCGAGCACCGCGTCGTCGGCTCGTCGATCCTCTCCATCGCCTACGTAGAGCACGCTTTCCAGCACCCCGCAGTCCTGGTCGGCAGCAATAGGGGGGTGAGGTAGGAAAAAGTGGGCGAAGACGTAGTCATGGACGCCGTTCGTCGCAGCCTCTGCGGCCACCTGTTCGAGATGTTCGGCGGCCTCGAGGGTGTCCGGCAAGGAGAAGTAGCCAAACTGGCTATCCAGCGGTCGCGCCAGGATCGAAGGCCAGAGCAACAGCCAGGTCGCCTCATCGAGCCAATGGGAGGGGATGCAACGGTCGACCAGCGGCCCACAACCCAGGCCGCTCAGCCCACTTTCGATATGGGTGTATTCGAACCCCGCGGATTGCAGTGACGCAGCCACCAGGTTGTCGCCACGCAGCAGCTGCCGCACCGAGCTTTCGTTGCGCCACGGTGGCAGAGGCCCCGGGATCGCCACGGGTCGTAGCTCGAGGATGCTCGATACCGAGAGGAAGGTGAAGGTGAGCTGCGACCACGCGAGGTCAGGCGTCTCGAATGCATTCTCGTCGAACGCCTCCCTGAGGGCAGCGTTGTCGTGTCCAAGCCAAGAGTCAGCGACAGTGAAGCTCGGGTAGGTGTCCACCACCAGGAAGATGACATCCTCCACTCGCCCGCTTGCCTGGACACTGTTGGGCCGTGGAGAGGTGACTATCGGATAGGGCTCGGACTGCTCGATGTGGGAAAGCACCAACTGCACGAGTGGGTACAGGCCGAAGATCGCCAGTGCCACGAACGCCAGGCCGTTGAGATTGGTCGTTCGAGCCAGACGTGCCGTTATCAAGAAGACGACTATCGGCAGGGCGACCTTGAGCCCGAGCGGAATTGTGATGTCCTGCCAGAAGAACAGGATGAGTAGTGCCGTCGAGATCCCCAGGCTTGCTGCGAGGACATTCGCTCCGAGTCGAGTGAGCAGAAACAGCAGTAACAAACCAACCGCGCCGACCGCGACTCCGATGAGGACTGGTTTGAACGGCGAATCGAGGTCCCAGGCGTTGTCGGAGATGAACTGAAGCGGTCGGTAGAGGGCTGCCGCCAACACCAACGAACCGGGAAGCGCCCATCGGGTGAAGGCTCGTGAATTCGCTTTTTCGTCTGTCAGGGCCGCTCCTCGCCGCCAACTTCTTGTCAGGGGCCAGCGGTACCCTCACCTCCGTGCCCGAGTTCAAGGTGGTATCCGACTTCGCCCCAGCCGGCGATCAGCCTAAGGCCATCGAGAAACTGGCCGAGGGAATCAAACGCGGCGACCGATTCCAGACATTGCTCGGGATAACGGGATCGGGAAAGTCGGCCACCATCGCCTGGACGATCGAGCAGGTGCAGAAGCCGACCCTGGTTCTGGCCCCGAACAAGGCGCTGGGAGCGCAGCTGGCCAACGAGTTCCGCCAGTTCTTCCCCAACAACCGGGTGGAGTACTTCGTCTCCTATTACGACTACTACCAGCCCGAGGCCTATATCCCCCAGACCGACACCTACATCGAGAAGGACGCCACGATCAACGACGAGATCGACCGGCTCCGGCATTCCGCCACCGCCGGGCTCCTGGTACGGGACGACGTGATCATCGTGGCCTCGGTGTCGGCGATCTACGGATTGGGCTCACCGGAGCAGTACATGGGGCAGCTCCTCCGGCTGATCCAGGGTGTCGAGTACCCCATGGCCGACGCCATCAGGCGCCTGGTCGACATCCAGTACGAGCGGAACGAGGTCAATCTGGTCCGGGGCAAGTTCCGGGTCCGCGGTGACACCCTGGAGGTGTTCCCGTCCTACGAGGAGACCATCGTCCGGGTCCAGTACTGGGGTGATGAGATCGAGCGCATCCTCAGGCTCAATCCGGTCACCGGCGAGGTTCTCGACGAGATGTCCGAGGTGTTCGTGTTCCCGGCGACCCACTACGTCACAGAGCGGGAGCGCATGCTCAAGGCGATCACCGGGATCGAGGCGGAGTTGGGGGACCGCCTCGCAGAGTTGGAGGGAGCGGGCAAGCTGCTCGAGGCGCAGCGGCTCCGGATGCGGACCAATTACGACCTGGAGATGATGCGGGAGATCGGATTTTGCTCCGGGATCGAGAACTACTCCCGTCATCTCGATGGGCGGGCAGCGGGGGAGGCTCCCTACACCCTTCTCGACTACTTCCCCAAGGACTACCTGACCATCATCGACGAGTCCCACGTCACGGTGCCTCAAATCGGAGGCCAGTACGAGGGGGATCGCTCCAGGAAGGAGACCCTGGTCGAGCACGGGTTCCGCCTCCCCTCGGCCAAGGACAACCGCCCGCTCCGCTTTGACGAGTGGCTGGAGAAGGCGAACCAGTTGGTCTTCCTCTCGGCGACGCCGAGTGACTTCGAGATCTCACATTCCACACAGGTGGTGGAGCAGATCATCCGTCCCACCGGCCTGGTCGACCCCGAGGTCATGGTCCGGCCCACCAAAGGCCAGATCGACGACCTCCTCGATGAGATCCGGCAGCGGGCGGTCCGGGAGCAACGGGTCCTGGTCACCACCCTGACCAAGAAGATGGCCGAAGACCTCACCGACTACCTGTTGGAGATGGGAGTGCGGGCCCGCTACATGCACTCCGAGATCGACACCCTGGAGCGGGTCCAGATCATGCGTGAGTTGAGGCTGGGGGAGTTCGACGTCCTGGTCGGGATCAACCTGCTCCGAGAGGGCCTCGACCTGCCGGAGGTATCGCTGGTGGCGATCCTCGATGCCGACAAGGAGGGGTTCCTCCGCTCCGACACCTCGCTGATCCAGATCATTGGGCGAGCAGCGCGCAACATCGACGGCCAGGTGGTGATGTACGCCGACAATGTCACCAGGTCGATGTTGAGTGCGATCAACGAGACCAACCGCCGCCGGCGGGTGCAGGCCGATTGGAACGAGGAGCACGGGATCGACCCGCAGACGGTGCGCAAGCGGGTGTCCGACATCCTGGAGCTGGTGCAGACCGAGGCTCCCACTGGCGGTCGGAGACGACGTGAGGTTCAGCAGCGACGGCCGTTGGACCTGGAGAGCGACGACCTGACCCGGCTGGTGCTCAGCCTCGAGGAGGAGATGCACGAGGCAGCCAAAGAGTTGCGTTTCGAGTACGCGGCCCGGCTCCGCGACGAGGTCAACGAGCTGAAGAGGGAGCTACGCGAGGTGGCGGAGGCGGGCTGAGTTTCGAGCACATGGTCGATTGCAGGTGGTCCGCCTTCACTATGGGACTCACGCCGTGAAGCTCTCTTGGCCTGAACTGTCACAACAGTCGCGCTGAATCATGCCGATATCGCCAAAGCACCCCGAGCGACTGCCCCCCAACAGATAATGACTCCCACGATGACGAGAAGGAGCCGCGTCGATCGCGTTGCGGCGCTGGCCGTCGGCGCCCTGATCATTGCGGTTGGGATGGTTAGCTGCTACCGGGCGATCATTCTCGAAGCGCCGTTCCCGGTACCGGTTACCGACTTCGGTCGGGACTTGTTCGGAGCACGAGCGGCGCAGCTTGGTGTTGATCCGTATCAGACTCTGGGGGAGCTCTCCGCTGCAGTCCATGATTGGCCTGTGCCGACGGAGGCAGAGGACTTGTGGGTTGCCCATTCGCCGCTGTCAATCGCGTTCGCCCGAGGTTGGCTTGCGCTCGCCGGGCCGGGTGCAGCCGAAGGCCTCGTCGAAGTATTGACGGCGATCTCTCTAGTGGGTCTTTTGTTTTGGACCTGGTGGTGCGGCCGCCGAAATTGGTCGAGTGAACGCGGACTTATCGTAGCGGCGGGGCTTGCGGCGACGCTTGGATTTCGCCTGGATGCCTTCTGGCTACAGGGTGCGGGCTTAGCTGCCTTGCTTGTCGCTGGGGTATTCGTTCTCGAGAAACGCGGGCTACATAAGGAAGCGATAATGCTTCTCGGCGTCGTGGTGGCCTGGCGACCCTGGCTGGCTCCATTGGCTTTCGTGATGCCATCGAGCCGGTCCGGTTTCAGGGATGCCGCCGGGGTGGCATTGGTCGCGATCACGGCAACATTCCTGGCATTGCCCTGGGTGGGAGGGGTGTCATCCCTGCGTGGCTGGCTCTTGGAGGCTCTGCCGGCCAACGTGGAGCAGTATCACGCGTACGAGTGGAACTTGAGCTTCACGACCCTGATACCCCCTTCTTTGATAGCGAGCGTGGTCTATCTGGCCCTGTGTGCCCTGTTGCCCGTCATTCGCCGCCAGCTGCCGACCGAGCGATGGCCGCAACTCGGGGCAATCGTCATCCTGGGTTTTACTCCGCTGGTGTGGTCGCATTATTTGCTGGCAGTTGTTGCCGTGCTGATCTATTGGACGACGACCATGAGATTCAATCGAACAATCCTCGTCCTCATGTTCGTGGCGTGGCCATTAGCGGCTCTCTCGCCTCTGTTGTCTCGTCTGACGTGGTGGGCCGCCCTTGCCGTCGTTGGGGTTGATCTGATTGCGAGCGTGAAACCTCGTCGCGTCGGTTCAGGCCCCGCGGTCCCTGCGGACACCCTCGGTTCGCACGCCGGAGACGAGTAGCCGGAGATGAGAAATTCCATTTGGTCGGCGCGCCCCCGATCGATGAGAGCGCTCGTCGTTGTAGTCGTCCTGTGCAGCCTCGTTTTGGCGGCTTTTGGCGTCTTGACAGTTGGGGATCTCGAGGAGGCCACATCCACGTCCGACGCAACGGCTGATTGGCTCGTTGCTTCTGCGCTAGCCGACGGTCTCGATCCCCACGAAGATTTGCGCGACCTGGCAGACAAGTACGGCGTCCGGTTCTGGGAATCTGAGACCGGGGATAGTCGAATCTTGAAGCATCCGCGGACACCAGGCGCCCTGGTTCTGCTGTTGCCCATGTCGTGGCTACCGGCGACATTGGCGTACCTCGCGTCGCTGATGTTCAGCACGTTGTGCATTGCCGCGGGGACGATCATCCTCAGCAGGCACTATTCGCTGACATGGCTCGCGACCTTGCTTGTGCTTTCGTACTCCTTTCTCTCAGGCTCGGCAAGATGGTCCGTCCTCTTTGGCTCACAAGGACCGCTCCTCTTCCTCGGCGTGGCGCTCTTCCTGGTTCTCCTCGATCAAAAGGACACTCCTTGGACGGGCATTTCGCTGGCGGTGGTCGGAACACTCAAGGTCTTTCCACTCATTTTGGTGGCGGTGCTCATCGCCAGGAAGCAAACAAAAGCCCTATTGGCCGCGGCGGGAACTCTCACGGTTCTCAACGTTCTCCCTTTGCTTCTCCCAAATGTCAGCATCGAATCGACTCTGAGAGCTCTGACAACCACGGCGTCGAATTGGTTCGAAGCCGAAGGCAATATCGGTCTGATCGCCTCATTGGAGCGGGTCCTCGGAAGCGGCCCAATGCCCGCGTTGGCCATCGGATTGACCGCTGTCGCCTTGGCATCACTCTTGGTGCTGCTTCGGAGTCCACCAAATGGAACAGCATCTTCCTTCCTCTTGTGCGTTTGTGTGCTCTCTCTTCCTGTGGCCTGGCCGCACTATGTGCTCGCCGTTGCCCCGGCCGTGACGGTTGGTCTGAACGAGCACGCCGCGAACAAAAGGCTGGGGTATTTCGTGTCGGTGGGCATCCTGTTGACGGTTCCGTTCCGACCCCTGATTCTCCAGACCGCTGGGTTGGCGATCGTGGCCATCACGTTTGGGATGTCGACATGGCGGCATCACGGTCAATCTGCGGGCCGAGTTCATGAACCGCTGATGGAAGCGTTGGTCTGAGCGTCGGAGATATCTGTATTGCAGCCAAAAGCCAACCTGATCGGCCAGCTTGCGGGCAGACTGTGGATCTCAAGACAGGCCACAATCGAGCCGATCCGTTTCTGGACCTCCGATGAAGAAACTCTCCGTCCTAATGCCGGTTTACAACGAATCGCGCACGCTGCGCACCATCGTGCAGCGAGTGCTCGATTCCCCCGTCGATCTCGAGATCGAGTTGATATGCGTCGACGACGGCTCCAAGGACAACTCTCTTGACATCCTCAGGGAGCTGGCGGCCGATGACTCCAGGATCAAGGTGGTCGCCCAGCCGGTGAACATGGGCAAGGGGAAGGCGATCCGCACTGCGATCGAGCACATGAGCGGCGACATCGGGATCATTCAGGACGGTGATCTCGAATACGACCCCGAGGAGTACCGGCTGGTTATCGGGCCCATCCTCGATGGAAAGGCGGACGCGGTTTACGGGTCCCGGTTCGCCGCCAGCCCGGTGCGCCGGGTGTTGTTCTTCTGGCACTCGTTGGGAAACAAGCTGCTCACCGCCCTATCCAACATGGCCAACGACATCAACCTGACCGACATGGAGACCTGTTACAAGGCGATCAAGGCCGATGTGCTCCACGATCTTCGGCTCACCAGCGACCGCTTCGGGATCGAGCCCGAGATCACCGCCCGGCTCGCCCGACTCGGGGTCAGGATCTACGAGGTTCCGATCAGCTATCACGGCCGTACCTACGCCGAGGGCAAGAACATCGGATGGCGCGACGGGGTCCAGGCTCTGTGGCTGATCTTCAAGTTCCGCTTCATCGACACCAGATCGTCGATCGATCCCGGGCACTCGACACTGGAGAGCCTGTCCACCGCCCCCGGAGTTGCCCGCTGGACGATGGACCAATTCCAGCGCTATCTCGGGAAGAAGGTCTTCGAGGCGGGATCGGGTCGGGGGAACCTCACCGGCCATCTCATCGACCGGGAGTCCCTGGTGGTCGCCGATATCGACGACCGCCATGTCCGGGAGATCGAAAAGCGCTTCGGCCATCTGGAGAACCTGATAGCGGTCCAGGGTGATCTCGAAGACCCCGGCCTCTACGAGAGCCTCCCCTCGGACTTCGACAGCGTCCTCAGCGTGAATGTTCTGGAGCACCTCGACCATCCCGAGGTCGCGGTGTCGGAGTTCTACAAGGCAACCCGGTCAGGGGGAAATCTCCTGGTGCTGGTCCCGGGTCACGACTGGCTGTTCTCGGAAGCCGACGCCGCCTTGGGCCATCGCCAGCGTTTCACCGAGGAAGCCTTGCGCCGCCTGCTCGAGGAGGCCGGCTATGAAGTGGTGACCCTCTACCAATTCAACCGTTTTGGGGTGCTCGGCTGGTACGTGAACAAGGTGCTGAAGCGCACGGACATCGGCCCCTGGCAGGCGAGGGTCTTTGGGCTTCTCTTGCCCGTCGCCAGGGTCATCGAGAATCTGGGCTTTCTTCCAGGGTTGAGCTTGGTCGCAGTCGGCAAGCGGCCATGACCAGCTCCTCCGTTGATGTTGCCAGAAGCAACAGGTCGAAACTCACGACCCCGTTGCTGGTGGGTCTGGTCGGGATGATCCTCGCTTCGCTGATAGTCCTGAGAGTGTGGGGGGCCTTCGATCGCAAGACGCGACGATCTTTGTTGCCTTTGGAGTGGACTCAACCGAGATCAACGAATACGCGGAAGGAACTTCTGGGACGCGACGTATTCGAGCGCGACAATCAGGGACACGACGGGAAGTATCTTCTTCGTTCAGTCAAACGACCCATTGGTTGTCGAACCCGACGAGAACACCGTTGTGCTCGATCGCCCCCTCTATCGAAGTCAGAGAATGTTCTATCCGTTCCTGGCCGGCGGGGCGCGGTTTGTTCTCACCCGATGCCATCGTTTGGTGCCTTCTGGTGGTCATCAACGTGATCGCGATTGGCCTCGGCACATGGGTGGTAGCCATGCTCGCAATGAGGATGGGCGGTTCGCCCTGGTGGGGTCTCGCGTTCGCCTTGAACCTGGGCTTCATCAGCGAGATGAACATCGATGGTGCCGGGGTGATCGCTGCCGTGGCGGCCTTCGGGGCGGTGCTGATGCTGCTCGATGAAAGACTGGGTTGGGCGGTAGCCCTGCTCACGATCTCGGTCCTCTCCAGGGAGGCGATGCTGATTGCGGCGGTCGGGTCTGCGATTTGGTTGTGGCGTAAGGACCGGAAACGGGACGCGCTCTGGGTCACCGCGGTCCCCTTTGCCGCCGTCGCTTTGTGGGCCCTCTATCTGCGCCTCCGCATCTCTTTCGACAGCGGGCTCTCCGAAGTTCAGGAGATCGGGTGGCCCTTTGCCGGTTTCGGCGAGGCCTTCGAGTTCTGGCGGGGAGACCCGCTGAACCTGGTGGCTGGGCTGGCGATGATGGTGCTGTTCGCCCTCTACACGCGACGGGTGCTGATCTCGGACCAGCTGGTGGGGTGGGCATTTCTCGGGTTCGTCCCCCTGGCCATCCTGTTCACCCGACAGGTGTGGCAGAGCTACTTCGACATCACCAGGGCAACGGCTCCAGTGATCACCGCCTTTGTGCTCCTGGTCTTCGTCTCGGGGAGAGTGGCGCAACGAACAAGTGTTCGCCCCTGATCTGGATTACACTGTCGTAACTAAGGCGACCAGGCGGAGTCTTGTCCACCGACTCGATCCTCATCAGGGGCGCCCGTGAGCACAACCTGAAGAACCTCACGGTCGAACTGCCCCGCAACCAACTCATCGTGTTCACAGGGCTTTCCGGCTCGGGCAAGTCCTCGCTGGCGTTCGACACCATCTACGCCGAGGGGCAGCGCCGCTATGTCGAGTCCCTGTCCGCCTATGCCCGGCAGTTCTTGGGCCAGATGGACAAGCCCGACGTCGACTTCATCGAGGGGTTGTCGCCGGCGATCTCAATCGACCAGAAGACGGCATCCCGCAACCCGCGGTCCACGGTGGGGACGGTCACCGAGGTCCATGACTACCTCAGGCTGCTCTACGCCCGAATCGGAATCGCCCACTGCCCCAACGACGGCACTCCGGTCGCCCGGCAGACTCCGCAGCAAATCGTGGATCGGATCATGGAATTGGAGGAAGGCACCCGTTTCCAGGTACTGGCCCCCGTGGTGCGTGGACGCAAAGGGGAGTACGAGGGGCTGCTCTCCGATCTGGCCAAGCAGGGGTTCGCCCGGGCCCGGATCGACGGTGAAGTACGGGAGTTGACCGAGGAGATCAAGCTCGACCGCTATTACCAGCACACCATCGAAGTGGTGGTCGACCGTCTCGTGCGCAAAGAAGGGATGGGTCAGCGACTGACTCAGTCCCTGGAGACCGCCCTCTCCTTGACCGAAGGTGTCGCCGACATCGAGATCGAGGGCGGGCCCACACTCACCTTCTCCCAGCACCTGGCGTGCTCCCAGTGCGGGCTCAGCTTCGAAGACCTCCAGCCCCGCAACTTCTCTTTCAATAGCCCATATGGGGCCTGCCCGGAGTGCTCGGGTATCGGCACCAGGTATCAGGTCGACCCTGAACTGGTGATCGGAGACCCCGATCTCACTCTGGAGCAGGGTGCGATCTCGATGTGGGCCTCGAACCGGATGCGTTACTACTACCGGCTGCTCAGTGGGCTCGGCGAGGCCTACAAGTTCTCGATGGACACCCCGTGGAAGGACCTCGGTGACGAGATCAGGGAGCTGATCCTCTACGGGACCGGTGAGGAGAGGATCACTATCCAATACGTCAACCGGTTCGGGCGAAAGCGTCAGTGGACCACCACCTTCGAGGGGGCGGTGCCGTTCCTCACCCGCCGTCATGAGTCTGCGGAGTCGGAATCGGCCCGTGAGTACTACCAGGAGTACATGGCCGAGGTCCCCTGCGATGCCTGTGGGGGCGGTCGGCTTAACCCGGTGGCCCTGGCAGTGACGATCGACAACCGGAACATCTCTGAAGTGTCCGATCTGAGCCTGGGAGATGCCGAGGAGTTCTTCGAGCGCCTCGAGCTCTCGGAGCGGGACGCCAAGATCGCAGAGCGGGTGCTCAAGGAGGTCCAGGCCAGGATCAGGTTCCTCCTCGACGTCGGGCTCGACTACCTCACCCTGTCACGGTCGGCGGCGACCCTGGCCGGGGGAGAGGCGCAGCGGATTCGGCTCGCCACCCAGATCGGGTCTGGCTTGGTCGGGGTGCTCTACATCCTGGACGAGCCCTCGATCGGCCTCCATCAGCGTGACAACCAAAGACTGATCGAGACCTTGCTCCGGCTTCGGGACATGGGGAACACCCTGATCGTCGTGGAGCACGATGAGGACACGATCCGGGTTGCCGACCACATCCTCGACTTCGGCCCCGGCGCCGGGGAGCACGGAGGGGACGTCGTCGCCCAGGGCACTCTGCAAGACATCACCCGGGCCCAGGACTCGATCACCGGCGACTACCTGGCAGGGAGGCGCCAGATCCCGGTCCCGTTGATTCGGCGCACCGGGAATGGAGAGGCGATTCGCGTCCTGGGGGCCACCGAGAACAACCTTCAGGGGCTCGATGTCGAGTTCCCGCTGGGGGTGTTCACCGCGGTGACCGGGGTATCCGGCTCCGGCAAGTCGACCCTGATCGAGGAGATCCTGTGGAAGACGCTGGCCAACCGGGTGAACCGGGCACGGGTGGTGCCGGGCCGACACAAGCGGGTCGAGGGGATCGAGCTCATCGACAAGGTGATCGACATCGACCAGTCCGCGATTGGGCGTACCCCGCGCTCCAACCCCGCCACCTACACCAAGCTCTTCGACCATATTCGGGCGCTCTACTCCCAGACCAACGAGGCCCGGGCCCGGGGCTACAAGCAGGGGCGGTTCTCGTTCAACGTCCGGGGCGGGCGCTGCGAGGCGTGCTCCGGCGACGGGACCATCAAGATCGAGATGCATTTCCTCCCCGACGTCTACGTGCCCTGCGAGGTCTGCGGCGGTAAGCGCTACAACCGGGAAACGCTGGAGATCCTGTGGAAGGGGCACAACATCTCCGAGGTGCTCGAGATGTCGGTTGAGGAGGCCCTGGGGTTGTTCGAGAACCAGCCCAAGATCGTGAGGATCCTGCAGACCCTCTACGACGTCGGGCTGGGCTACGTCCGACTCGGGCAGCCGGCTACCACGCTCTCTGGTGGTGAGGCGCAACGGATCAAGCTGGCCTCCGAGCTGGGGAAGCGGTCGACCGGCCGCACCTTCTACATCCTCGACGAGCCGACCACCGGGCTCCATTTCGAGGACATCCGCAAGCTGTTGCAGGTGCTGCAGCGCCTGGTGGATGCCGGGAACACGGTGGTCGTGATCGAGCACAATCTGGATGTGGTCAAGTCGGTCGACTACGTGATCGATCTCGGGCCCGAAGGGGGCAATGGCGGGGGGCGGATCATTGCCACCGGGACGCCGGAGGAAGTGGCGCAAGTGGGGGAGAGCTACACCGGGAAATTCCTCCGCGAGCTGGTCGGCGGCTGAGGCCCCGGCCAAGTCCTCAACGTGGATTCCGCGCCTGCCGATCAACACCATGTGATGCGGCGAGAACATCGGCTCGAAGTCCTGGTGGTGTCAGTGATCGTGCTGCTGACGGCCTTCTATGTGCGCGCCGAGTACATCCCGCCCTGGGCGGACCGCAATCTGGAGATCGCCGAGGAGAAATGGGGCCTGCCGGTCGCAGAAGCCGGGGAATGGTTCTCGGCATGGACCCTTGGCGACGGGCAGGCCTTTGCGGTCATCGCAGCCGACCCGCTCGGCCTCGAGTTCGGCGACGACTTGAGGGAGCCGGGCTATCGGTTCCAGCGAGCCGGCTATTCCTGGCTGGCCTGGGCCGCCAGCGCAGGCCAACCGGGATTGGTCCCCTATGCGCTGGCCCTCGTCGGCGCACTCGCAGTGGTGGGGACCCTGGTGCTGGCGATCTCACTCCGCGACCGTCTCGGCCCATCGGCTTGGTTCCTGGTACTCAACCCCGCGCTCTACATCGGTTTCGCCGGTGACACCGCTGAACCGCTCGCCATCCTCCTCCTGGGGCTGACGCTCGCCTCGAACAGCGTCTGGGCGGCGGTGGCGCTCGGTGTCACCAGACCCGACTACCTACTGGCGGCACTAGGGCGCTGGCGGCCGTTTCTGGCCGGTTTGGTGGCGGCGGCTTTACTCGCTCTCTACGCGATCTTCCGATTCGGTCTCGAGGGAGTGATCCCGAGTGGTGGTCGGCTCGGTTTGCCCTTGGTCGGCTATTTCCAGCACCCGTCGGTTGCGGGTTGGTCGCTGGCCCTACTCGCGATCGGGACCGGCCTCATCGGGATCCGGCACCGAAACTGGACCTGGGTGGCGGTCGGGCTGTTCGTCCTCTGCTTCTCTTATGACGTTCTGGAGACTCCTGTCAATGCCTGGCGGGCGGCGGGGCTCATGCCCGTGATGTGGGCGTTCGGGCCCGAGGTCACTCGCGCTCAGGACGAGGGCTCGGTGGCCGAAGAGGCGTCGGCCGCCGTCTGATTCCCGGCCGCACCCTGGTCCGGGAGTTGTCCGAACGAAAGGGCAACCAGCACGGCGAGCGGTGCAAACGCACGGGCTGCGTTGTTCCCGAAGTCCCAAACCCAGTTCGAGGAGATGACTGCAAGGGCGGTCCATCCCAGGATCGGCCACCGCAGCCAGGTCGAACGAAACACGCCAACCGCGATCCCCGCTGCCACCGACACCAGCCCGAACCCGAGGTACACGAGCTCCTCGGTGTCGAGGTGAGGCCAGTTCGCCGAACCTTCGACGATCCCCATGAACGGCAGGGCGAGATTGCCCCGCCCGGTGAACCCATCACCCATGGTGATCGAGAGCCACGTCATCCACGCCAACAGGGCCACTGCTGACGCGGCTGCGATCCACCATCGTCGCCGGTCACGGCTGATCCCGAGGCCGATTGGAGTAACCAGATACACGTCCTTGGCCAGGGTGGACAGGGCGAAGGCGCCGGCAGGTAGGCCGATGCGCGCTCCGAGGGCGAGGAGGCCAAGCATCATGAGCGCCAGGGCGAGCATGTCCGAAGTCACGAGCCGGATCGAGAGCCATACCCCCGGATTGAGCAACACCGCGAGGGCGATCCAGTCCTTGAGCCCCACCTTGGTGGCGATTACGGCGGTGGCGCCAGAGGCGACCGCTGTCGACACGACCGTGACCACGATCATTCCCACCAGCAGCGCAGTCCCGTCGAGCAACCCGAAACCCGAAGCCAGGGCCGGATAGAAGATTCGCCGGTAGCGATAGGCGGCATGGTCGAGCAGCGGGCCCACCTCGTTGCCGTCGAGATCGAGGCCGATCGCGTAGAAGATCTGCCCGTCGTGACCCGGTCCCGGAGCCAGCGGTATCTGACCCAATTGCTCTTCGATCAGGGGGCGGAGGTCACTGGTCTCCCCGACCTGGAGCATGCCTTCGATCCCGCCCACCGCCCCGGACTGGGCCCAGACCAGAATCCCGGCGGCCAACGCTCCCAGCGCGGCCCATTTGATGAACGTGGATCGGGCTGACACCTGCGACCAGTTTGTCACAGGCGAATGCGGGATTATCGGCTCAACGTCAGGCTCCGCATGCCGATGTAGCCTGACGTCAGCTTGGAGGGCTCCCACTTGTCAGACTCACGCCGGCCCGGTTTTGGCGGTTTCCCCGAACTCGAGGGGAAAAGCGCCGTGGTTATGGGTGGCGCCGGGTTTCTCGGCTCCCATCTCTGCACCCGCCTCCTCTATTCGGGGGCCCGAGTCACCTGCATCGACAACCTGATCACCGGGAATGCGGCCAACGTCTCGCACCTGATGGGGGACAAGAGGTTCCGGCTGATCGACTACGACGTCACCGACTTCATCCATGTCGCCGGGGATGTCGACTACGTGATGAACTTCGCGTCGCCGGCTTCCCCGGTCGACTACCTGAAATGGCCGATCCACACCCTCAAGGTGGGGGCGTTCGGGACCCACAAGGGCCTGGGGCTGGCCGTGGACAAGGGGGCGGTGTTCTTCCTGGCGTCGACCTCCGAGGTCTATGGCGACCCGCTGGTCAACCCGCAGCCCGAGACCTACTGGGGCAATGTCAACCCGATCGGGCCCCGGGGGGTCTATGACGAGGCGAAGCGTTTCGCCGAGGCACTGACCCTGGCCTACAACCGCGAACACGGCCTCGACACCAGGATCGTGAGGATCTTCAACACGTATGGGCCAAGGATGAGGCCCAATGACGGTCGTGCCGTACCTGCCTTCTTCAAGGCAGCCCTGGAGAACCGGCCGCTGCCGATCCATGGAGACGGGCAGCAGACCAGGTCGCTGTGCTACGTGGATGACGAGGTCGAGGGAATCATCCGCCTCCTGCTCTCCGACGAGGTCGAGCCGGTCAACATCGGGAACCCGGAAGAGGTGACCATGGTCGAGTTGGCCGAGGCGGTGCAGGATGTCGTCGGCAACCACCCGGGGATCGAGTTCCACCCCCGGCCCACCGACGACCCGATGGTCCGGCGTCCCGATACCACCAAGGCCGAGGCAGTCCTGGGCTGGAAGGCGCAGATCCCACTCCGGGAGGGCCTGGGGCGGACCCTGCCCTGGTTCAAGGAAGTTCTCGGGTACTGAAGCCTCCAGCCGGTCAATACTCTCCTCCCATGTCCTGGGCCGACATGGGTGAGTGGTGGCTGACCGAATTGGAGACGGATCCCGCCTACGAGACGGTGGTCACCCCCATGCTTCTCGACGTCCTCCAGCCCGAGCCCGGTGCCCTCTATCTCGACCTCGGATGCGGTGAGGGGCGGGTCATGGCCGCGGTCATCGAGCGGGAAGCCGCGGTGCACGGTGTGGAGCTCAACCAAGGTCTGGCGATGCGCGCCGGGCTGGTGGCACCCACCGTCCTGGGAAGACTCCCCGACCTGCGCTTCATCCGGTCCGACTCCTACGACGGGGCCTTTTGCGTCCTCGTCCTGGAGCACATCCCGGACCACATCGGATTCTTCCGGTCTGTCGCGGAGGTGGTGAGGCCCGGCGGGATCCTGGCCCTGGTCATGAATCACTCGGTTTGGACCGCCCCGGGCTCGACCCCGATCACCGACACCGACGGGGAGGTCCTGTGGAGGCCAGGCGACTACATGTCGGAGGGCAAATCCGAGGAGCCGGCCGGCGATGGCACAGTCACATTCCACCACCGCTCTATGGGGTCGCTGCTCAATGCGGCGGCTGATGCCAGGTGGTCCTTGCAGCATTTGGTCGAGATCCCGCACCACGAGTTCGGAGATCAGGTCGGCATCCCGCGGCTGATGGCAAGCCGGTGGTCGCTCCTACCCTGATCCTGTGTTCGAGCGGCCCAAGCCATCTGAGATCCCCAACCGACCCGGCGCCTACATATTTCGTGACCAGCACGGAAAGGTCATCTACGTGGGCAAGGCCAAATCGCTGCGGAGCCGGGTCTCCTCGTACTTCGGCGTCGGCCTCCACCCCCGCACCCAGGGCATGGTCGACAACGCTCGTGCCGTCGAGTGGATCATCACCGAGTCCGAGGTGGCGGCGATCATGCTCGAGTTCTCCCTCATCAAACGCCACCGTCCGAGGTTCAATATCCGCCTCGTCGACGACAAGTCGTACCCCTATCTGGCACTGACCCGGAGCGACGAGTGGCCTCGGGCCCGGGTGCTCCGGGGAGCCAAACGAAAGGGCTACGAGTACTTCGGCCCCTACGCCCACGCCTACTCGATCCGGAAGACACTCGACCAACTGCTGCGGACCTTTCCGATCCGCACTTGCTCCGACTCGTTCTTCGCCCGGCAGCAAGCCCAGGGCCGGCCCTGTCTCCTCTATCACATCGAAAAGTGTTCGGGGCCGTGCATCGGTGCGGTCGAGCCCGATGACTACCAGAGGATGGTTGACGGGCTGGCCGCCTTCCTCCGCGGTGAGACCGAAGGAGTGCTCAACGACCTCGAATCCAGCATGTGGGCGGCGTCCGAGCGCCAGGAGTTCGAGTTGGCGGCCCGGCACCGGGACCGGATCGACGACGTGCGTCGCGCCCTTCTCCGTCAGGAGGTGGTGACCGAGAAGCACGAGGATTTCGACCTGATCTCGTTCCATGGTGATGACCTGGAGGCGGCGTTCCAGATGCTGCACGTGAGGCGAGGCCGGGTGGTCGGTCGCCGGGGAGTGGTGGTCGATCGCGTCGAGGAGCTGACCGATACCGAGTTGATGGCCAGGGTGATACCTCTCCTCTACGGGGAGGATCGGCCGCCGCGAGAAGTCCTGGTATCGGTGGAGCCGGCAGAGGTGGATCTGCTCGCGGCCTGGCTCTCCGAGAGCCGGGGGTCGAAAGTGGACCTCCGGGTCCCAAGGAGAGGTGCCAAGCGCCGGCTGATGGAGACCACGACGACCAACGCCGCCGAGGCCTTCGGGAGGCACCGCCTCAGCCGACACCGCGACCACAACGCCCGGGCTCGGGCCCTGCGCTCGTTGCAGGAAACCCTCGACCTGCCACTGGCCCCGCTCCGGATCGAGGCCTACGACATTTCGACCCTCCAGGGGACGAACACCGTGGCCTCGATGGTGGTGCTGGAGGACGGGATGCCCAAGCGGTCGGACTACCGACGCTTCAAGATGCGCACGGTCCAGGGCCAGGACGACTTCGCATCGATGGAGGAAACCCTGCGCCGCCGGTTCAAGGCCTATCTGGCCGAGCGGGACAGGCCGGCCGCGGAGCAGGGAAAGTTCTCCTACCCGCCATCGCTGGTGTTGATCGACGGCGGCCCGGGCCAGTTGGGCCGGGCCGTGAAAGTGCTCGACGAGCTCGGGTTGGAGATCCCGGCGATCGGGCTTGCCAAGAGGATGGAGGAGGTCTACCTCCCCGGGCTTCCCGACCCGGTTCGGATACCTCGAGATGCCGAGGCCCTCTATTTGCTGCAACAGGTGCGGGACGAGGCGCACCGGTTTGCCATCACCTATCACCGTCAGCTGCGCTCGAAATCGATGGTCGACTCCGTGCTCGACGACGTCCCGGGCATCGGCCCCAAACGCAAACGCGAGCTGATCCGGCACTTCGGGTCATTGCGCAAGATCAGAGAGGCTCCGGCCGAGGATCTGGCTCTGGTAGTGCCAAAGAACGTGGCCGACGACCTGTATTCTGCGCTCCACAACTGATCGAAGGACGCGATGGAGCTGGCAGCAACCGATCACCCACACGTCCTGGTGGTGACCGGGATGTCGGGAGCGGGACGCTCCTCTGCGGCCAAGATCCTCGAAGACATCGGTTACACCGTCATCGACAACCTGCCGCCACGGCTCCTGGCACTCGCCGCCCAATCGCATGACATGCCCCGGCTCCACAAGCACCTGGCGGTCGTCATCGACTCCCGTGGAGGGCTGTCCATCTCCGAGTTGGGAGCAGCCATGGATGAGCTGGCCCGGGAGGGCGTCCTGACCCGGGTGGTGTTCCTCGACGCCGACGATGATGTGATCGTCAGTCGCTATGAGGAGAACCGGCGACCTCACCCACTCGGGCTGTCCACCATCTCCGAGTCGATCGCCGCAGAGCGGGAGCTCCTCGGCGATCTGCGGGAGACGGCCGACGTGGTAGTCGACACGTCGAACCTCACGGTCAACGAGCTGAGGGAGCGTCTGAGGCTCCAGTTCAGCGAGGACGAGATGACCCGCCCGATGCGGGTCTCGATCCGGTCCTTCGGCTTCAAGCACGGAGCACCGCGTGACACCGACCTCCTCTTCGACGTGCGATTCCTCCCCAACCCGCACTGGGTGCCGGAGCTGAGGGACCTCAGGGGGACCGACCAGGCCGTTGCCGATTACGTGCTCGACGCCGAAGGTGCCAAGGAGTTCGTGGACCGGGTGGACGAGCTCCTCGAATTCCTCATCCCTCGCTTCGAGGCCGAGGGGAAGTCCTACCTCGCTGTCGGGATCGGTTGCACTGGCGGCCATCACCGATCGGTTGCCATCGCCGAGGAATTGGGCCGCCGACTCGCCGAGCACGACGTCACCGCTGCGGTCCGCCACCGCGACATCAACCGGTGAGAACCGAAACCCAGGTCGCCCTCGAGCCGCTGCTCCTCGACCCGGATGGCCCGATTGTCACCGCGGTCGGCGGGGGCCACGGCCAAGCGGCGGCTCTCGAGGCCATCCAGTTCTATGCAGGCGAGATCTCGGCTCTGGTTTCGGTGGCCGACGACGGCGGATCGTCGGGGCGTCTCTCCGACCTCGGGATACCGCCACCGGGTGATGTCCGGCGATGCCTGCTGGCTCTGACGCCGGAGCCATCGTTGTGGTCGGAGCTCTTCGCCCATCGGTTTCGCGGTGGCGACGTTGCCGAGCACTCGCTCGGGAACCTGATCCTCGCCGCGCTCACCGATCTGTTCGGTGACTTCGAATCAGCAGTAGGGACCGCCGAGCGAATGTTGGGAGCGGTGGGCTCGGTGATCCCGGTCGCCGACCATCCGATTCGGCTGGAGGCAACCATCGATGGGCGGCTGGTCGTCGGGCAGAACACCATCTCCAAGACTGCGGGCGACCTGACCGAGCTCCACATCGAGCCTCGGGATGCGGTCACCACGCGCCGGGCCTTGGCGGCGATCGCGGTCGCCGACCAGATAGTGATCGGGCCGGGAAGCCTGTACACGTCGGTCATCTCCGCCCTGAAAGTGAACATGCTGGCGCCAGCGATCATGGGAGCCGATGGCCAGCGGGTGTTCGTGCTCAACCTGGTGACCCAGGACGGCGAGACCCTGGGCATGGACGGGGCGGAACACATGTCGGCGTTGTCGGTGCATGCCGGCATCACCGGACCGGGAATAGTCGTCGTGCATGACGGCGAGTTCGAGGTTCCTGATGGCCACGATCGGGTAACCGTCGACGTGGATCAGGCAGCGGCACTGGGATGGCGGGTGGTCTACGCCGACCTGGCCGACGAGTGGGCTGAGTGGCCGGCACACGACCCACTGAAGTTGGGAAGGGTGCTCGAGGACCTGGCGACCGACGGCGAAGCCCGATGACCCCATATCTGACCCTGGACCAAGTGGACGTCTCCGGGCTCTCGGTCTTGGTGCGCTCCGATCTCAACGTGCCCATCGAAGCTGGCGTGATCAGCGACGACTTCAGGATCAAGGCGGCGCTCCCCACTCTGGAGCGATTGGTCGAGTCCGGGGCCCGGGTGACAGTGTGCTCCCATCTCGGGCGCCCCCAACGGCCCGACCCGGAGTTCTCCCTGCGGCCGGTGGTCGCCCACATGCAGGAGTTGAGCACCCATCGGGTGACCTTTCAGGGTGATGGTGAAGGAGAGATCACGGTTCTGGAGAACACCAGGTTCGACGCTGGGGAGAGCAAGAACGACCCGGCACTCGCCGAGCGGTTGGCATCCGGCGTCGACCTGTTCGTCCAGGACGCCTTTGGAAGCGTGCACCGGGCCCACGCCTCGACTGTGGGGGTGGCGGAGCGCGTGAAGTCGGTCGCCGGCCCTCTTCTCGACGCCGAGCTTCGGGCCTTTGGTCGCCTCCTGGATGACCCGGTGCGCCCCTACGCAATCGTCCTCGGGGGGGCCAAGATCTCGGACAAGCTCGCGGTGATCGAGAACCTGTTGCCCAGGGCGGATGTCATCCTGATTGGGGGAGCAATGTGCTTCACCCTGCTCCAGGCGAAGGGCATCGAAGTCGGCTCCTCGATGGTGGAGCCGGAGATGATCGACCGCGTGCGGCAGCTCATCGAGGGCTATGACGGGGAGAAGTTGATCCTCCCCGTCGACGTCGTGGTTGCCGATGCGTTTCAGGCCGATGCACCGTCGCAGGCAGTGAGTGTCCGGGAGATCCCGGAGGGGATGATGGGGCTCGATATCGGCCACGACACCGGATCGATGTTCGCCGGTGTGGTCCGCGACTCGGAGACCATCTTCTGGAACGGGCCCATGGGTGTGTTCGAGTGGGAGCAGTTCAGCAAGGGCACCGAAGTGGTGGCCCGTGCGATGGCGGAGAGCCCGGGGTTCACCGCGGTCGGTGGTGGCGATTCGGTGGCTGCGGTTCGCCAATTGGGACTCGAGGGCGGCATCGACCATGTCTCGACCGGTGGCGGAGCCGGGCTCGAGCTCCTCGAAGGCAAGCCACTTCCCGGCGTCGAAGTGCTGTCCCGGTGGGCAGCCGGAGTCGCTGTGTGAAACTGCCTTATCGTGGGGCCAGGACCAAAGATCGACCCGGAGTGCCGATGGACGAGACGACCGCCACCAGGAGCCTGATGGTCGGCAACTGGAAGATGAACGCCAACCATCTGGAGGCGATCCAGATGGTGCAAAAGCTGTCCTACCGAATGGAACCCGGCGACTATTCGAGGGTTGATGTCGTGGTGGCCCCCCCGTTCACGTCGCTGCGCTCGGTGCAGACGGTCATCGAGGCGGACCGGCTTCCCCTCGGCCTCGGCGCCCAGAACGTGCACTGGGAGGAGTCAGGCGCCTATACCGGGGAGATCTCCGCCCCGATGCTGGCCAAGCTCTCTGTGGGGCACGTGATCCTCGGCCACTCCGAGCGCCGCCAGTATTTCGGTGAGACCGACGAGCAGGTCAACAAGAAGGTGCGGGCAGTGATCGCCGCCGGGATGCGACCCATCATCTGCGTTGGTGAGACTCTCGAGCAACGGGAGTCGGGTCAAGCGGAGAGCGTGGTGGTCGGGCAGTTGGTCGCCGCTTTGAACCGCAACGATCCGGCGGGGATCGTCGGAGGGGCGGTCGCCTACGAGCCGGTGTGGGCCATCGGGACCGGGCAAAATGCGCTTCCCGATGACGCCGGGCTGATCGCCGACCTGATCCGGGAGACGGTTGGAGAGCGGGTCTCCACCGAGGCCGCGGAAACGATCCGGATCCTCTACGGCGGGTCTGTGAATGCAGCCAACATCAAAGATTTCATGGCCAAGACGAACATCGACGGTGCCCTGGTCGGAGGGGCCTCGCTCGATCCCGATACCTTCGCCGCAGTGGTCAGGTACTGGATATGACCTATCGCATGGTGTTGCTTCGGCACGGTCAGTCCACCTGGAACCTGGAGAACCTGTTCACGGGTTGGACCGACGTCGGGCTGACCGAGCGGGGTGAGGCCGAGGCCCGGGCAGCGGGCCAGGTCATGATCGCCGAGGGACTCGTGCCCGACATCCTCCACACCTCGGTCCTGGAGCGGGCGATCAAGACCGCAGAGCTCACCCTGGAGGAGATGGGCCTGGAGTATCTCCCGGTCCGGCGCTCGTGGCGGCTCAACGAACGCCACTACGGCGCATTGCAGGGGTTGGACAAAAAGGAGATCGCAGCCGAGCACGGCGACGAGCAGGTGTTGTTGTGGCGGCGCAGCTATGACATCCCGCCGCCGCCGTTGGATCTCGACGATGAGCGGCATCCCCGCCACGACCCGCGTTACGCCAACCTGCCACCAGACCTGCTCCCGGCGACCGAGTGCCTCGCTGACGTGGTGGTCAGGATGTTGCCCTACTGGCACGACGTGATCGTCGACGACCTGAAGTCGGGGCGGACCCCACTCGTGGTGGCACACGGGAACTCGATACGCGCCCTGGTCAAACATCTCGACGGGGTAAGTGAGGAGGAGATCGTGGAGCTCAATATCCCCACCGGTGTTCCGCTGCTCTACGAGCTGGGCCCGGACCTGGCCCCGGTTTCCAGTCGCTACCTGGGAGATCCGGAAGCGATCGCCGCCGCCGCCGACGAGGTGGCCCGCCAGGCCGGATAGGCGAAGCAAACCGCCGCTGTTACAATTCGCGGCCCCGCCCGGGTTGCGCCGGGCCTTCTACCGTCGAGAGAGCAATGGCATTCGTCGAAGCATTCGCAATCGTCTTCCACATCATCCTCTCCCTGGCATTGGTGGCGCTCGTCCTGCTCCACTCGGGCAAGGGAGGCGGGCTCTCCGATGTTTTCGGGGGTGGGATGTCGACAACCAGCCTCGGGGGTTCGACGGTGGTCGAGCGGAACCTGGACCGGCTCACGGTCCTGATTGGTGTCCTGTTCGGGGTGAGCACCATCTCCCTCACCTTCCTCTTGAGCTGAGGCCGGTTGTACACTCGCCCGGCTCCAGTCGGAGTGGCGGAATTGGTAGACGCGCTGGCTTGAGGGGCCAGTGGGCTGTAACGCCCGTGGAGGTTCGAGTCCTCTCTCCGACACCGAGTCCTCTACCCACCATCCCGTTAGATTCCGGCCCATGCTCATCCTCGGACTGATCCTGTTCGGAATGCTGGTCGGCGCCGGCGCCCAACTCATCGTGGGGCGCTCCTCCTCGGGGACCGATTGGACGATGGCTCTGGTCGCCGGGCTCATCGGCTCGTTCGTCGGTGGCCTGCTCGGCAGCCTGATATTCGGAGACGGCCTCGAACTCCGGCCCAGCGGGATCATCGGATCACTGATTGGGGCGGTGCTGGTGACGCTGGTTTGGCGCTGGTGGCGAGCCCGGGGCGCGAGCACCTAGACCCTCACCTTTCGCCCATCCCAAAACCGAATGGTTAATTCGGGGTGCCTGCCTTGCCGATGTTCCTGGTGGCTCCCACCACGGAGAAGTCATGGGAAGTCGGGTCGAAGACCTCCTCAGCTTGGCCAAGATGCTGGACGAGGGAAAGGTCAGTCAGAGCGAATACGAGGCGGTGAAGGCAGAGCTCCTCGCTGCCCCCGCCGAGGAGTGGCTCGATTCGGTCCCGGAGCCCGCGGTTGAATTCGAAACCGAGGCTCCTACAGCCGACGAGAGCCCGGCGGAGACCGATTCCCCACGGCTCGACCTGGCCACGGTGTTGGAAGGGGCTATCAACTGGGGTAAAGCGCTTCCGCCATCGCTCCGTTGGGGAGCGGCAGCCCTGCTGGTCGCGCTGTTTGGCATCGCTCTCTTCGATGGTGGCGACGTCCCCCAGGTCCAAGCGGCAGGTCTGCCCGATGCCGCGGCACCCATTGTCGAAGAGCCGCTCGTCGGGTCTCTGGGCATCCGCCTCCAGGAGATCGAGCAAGCCTGGAACGATGCCGGGATTCCGCCCCAGATCCGTGGCGCGTTTGCCCTCACCCCGGAACCGGGCCCGCTCGATACCTTCCTCTACAGGTTCGATCAAGGTGCGGTAGTCGCCGGGGCCTACGAGCCGGGCGAGGGCGTCGTCTATGCCCTGATGCTGAGGGTGGGGTTGGGGCATGAGGCGATCAGCGATCTCAACAGCCATCTCTGCCATCTCCTCCACCCGTACGACCAGGCCTGTCTCGATGCCTTCGCCGACGAGACCGGGGTCAACGGGACTTCGGTTTCCGATTTCGAAGGCCGTGACTACGCAGTCGAGTGGTCGTACGAGGGCAACACCTGGCGCCTGTCGATCTCCGGTGACGTGGAGACGGTCCGGGTGATCGCCCCCGGCCAGCCCTGAGCGCAACTCAGGCCTGCAGGTGGCGTCCGGGGGCGGGCCGGTCCTCTCCGCGCGGCGCCCCGGGGCCGTACGTGTCCGACCAAACCACCGTCGTGGACAGCCACAGCGCGGTCCCCAGGAGTACCAAGGGAAAGGTGCGCGCTACCCACGGGTAGGTGTCTTCGCCGGCGCCGAGCCACCCGCCGACCAGTGCCCCAATTGGCAAGGTTGCCCAGCCGATGGCCCGGCTCGCCGTGATCACGCGTCCGATCATGCTGGGAGCGGCGTAATGCTGGCGGATAGTGGCCAGGGGCACGTTGATCGTGGAGACACCGATCATCCACGTCATCTGGAGAGCGATCGCGACCACCCCGAAATTGGTGAACATCACGGCGAAGAGCCCGATGCCGGTGACCGCCATCCCGATCACCATCGTCTTGCCCAGACCCATGGACCTGATCACCCGTGGCGCGAACAAGGCGCCGATGACACCCCCGATCCCAAGAGCAGCCAGGAGCACCCCTACCTCGACGTCGTTGGACGTTCCGAGCACCAGGTAGGCAAGCACGACAAAGGTGGCCTCGATGAAGCCGATGACGAAGTTCGGGATCGCCGCGGCGATGGTCGTTATGCGCAGCCTGGGCTCGGCCCAGATGTAGCGGATGCCGTTGGCGGCCTCGGTGAAGAATGGCGCCCGCTCGTCTTCGGGCCGGCGATGATGAACGACCCGGCCCACCCAGTAGAGGCTGATCGCCGACACCACGAACGTGAGCCCGTTGATGAACAACCCGAGCGCGGGATCTCCGGTGAGCAAAGCGAAAAGGCCGGCTGCGAGCGGTCCGAGGGCGAAGTTCGCCTGCTGGCTGGCCGCCACGAACCCGTTGGCGTCGGAAAGTCGCTCTTTGGGAACGATGGACGGGATCAGGGTGTACAGGGCGCCATCGAACAGCGTGGTCATCGAGCCCACGAGGAAGGCGACCACGAACACCGTGCGCAACCCATAGCTGTCGATGCCGCCTGCCAGGTAGAAGAACGCCGATGCCCGCACCAGGTCGGTGAAAATCATCACGGGCCTTAGGCTGAGCCGGTCGAGCAACACTCCGCCGATCAGCCCGACCAGCACCGTGGGCGCCGTCTCCAGGGCGTAGGCGATGGCGAAGTCGAGATTGTTCCCCGTGCCCGTGGTGTCATGTATGTAGTCGACGAGGAGCGGAAGGCTGAGCAGGGCGACGTACGTTCCGAACTGGCTGACGGTCTGCCCCACCCACAAGGCCACGTAGCGCGGGCCTAGCGAGGTCATCGACCTGACAACGTTCACTGGGAGGCACCATAACGGCGGGTGGCAACCTGTCTAGCCCTTGTTAGCCTCTGCGTGCTATGGCCGGGCCTCAAGAAATACCCCAGCTCACCACCGAGCTCATCGACATGGCGCGGGAGTACCTGCGCCAGGAGACACTCGAGCCAGCCAAACGCCTGGGCAAGCACGCCGGGATGGGGGTTGGCGGGGCGATGGTGCTGTCGTTCGGCAGCTTTCTCCTGGTCCTGGCTTTGTATTTCTTGCTGCGGACGGTCCTTCCCAACACCGAGTGGTACGAAGTCCTGGCGAGATTCCTGACCGCACTAGGGGCGGTGGCGGCAGCCGGCCTCGTCGTATGGAGGATGCAAAGTGACGATCACCCGGGATGACCTGGAAGCCAAGGCCCGTCAGATCGTCGGAGCGATCGACGAGACGAGGCAATCGGCCAAAGACACCGCGATGCTCGTCGGGATCGCGGTGGCCGTGATCGTGGTGTTTGCTTTCGTGTTCGGCCGCCGCCGTGGATCACGAAACAAGACCCTGGTCGAGGTGTACCGGGTCTGAAGGTGCGCCGCTATTCGAGCGGCTGCGGTTCCGAGCACTCCTCGAGGGCGAACAATGCCGGGCCATCGATCTCGCGCAGGAGCTCACATCGATAGGCGAGCCACTCTTCGAACGCGGGGCCGACGTTGACGATGACCTCCACTGCCTGATCCGGCTGGGTGCGGTAGAAGATGAGATCGAGCACGTCGTCGGTCTCCGCATTGGGATCGGGCGGCTCGTATGCGCTCAGCTCTGCCGGTTCTCCTGCCAGATGGGCATCGACGAAGCACCGACGCTCGGGGCTCTCCCGGACCCCTTCGCCGAACATCGCCATCTGCATCGTGAAGTCCTCGCCGCAAGCAGGCAGGGGAGCTCGGAATCCGAATGCGAGTGGCACCGAGGTCGCGGGGTCTTCCTGGAGCATGGTGAGCTCACAGGGGTCGGGTCCCGGCTCGAAAGAGACGAGGAGATGCAAGGTCTGGGCGCCGGTCGCATCGATCGCCATCGAGCATTGGTTGGCGGGCGGGTCGAGGAAGCCACAGTTGCCGGAGCAGGGTTGCTGCCAGCTTTCGATTTCGATGCTCCCGGTGGGGACGTGGACCTCGATCAACGGGATCAGCCCAATTCGGCTCGGTCGGATCTCGTAGTCCACGCCATTCACCGAGAAAAACGACACCTGGCCCTCGGTGTAGCAGCAGGTCCGCTGGTCCTGGAAGACGCGCAACGCGACGGTGTCTTGGTTGGTGGTGGTCGCGGTTGTGGAGGTGGGAGCAGTGGGTGCGGGGCCCGCAGGTGCCGGCTCACCACAGGCGGTCAGCACCAGGCTCAGGGCGACAAGTGAGAGCCACGCCTTCATGAGTGTTCGACGCTCCGGCGGATGGTCTGGTTCCGGCTCAGCGCGGTTTGATGACTTCGATCTTGGGGTCTCCGACTCGCCGGTGATGGATCACGATCGCGGACCCAGGACGCACCGACTTCCGATAGATGAGCCGTTTCTGCGGCCCGGTACGGCGGGCCAAGGACAGCGCGGCGAGCCCGAGCCCGAGATAGAGGTCGCGCTGGTCCCCGCGGCGCAGGCCGCTCAGGGTCCGATCCAGGCCGGCTCGGCCCCAGTTCGGCGACCCGACCATCCAATCGATGAGGCGCTTCATCTGTCTACCGTTGTCTCCAGGAGCCCGATTCAACCACCATGGACAACAAGAAGCTCGTTCAGATCATCGTTTGGATCGTGATCATCGGAATGGTGCTTGGTTTGGTCGTGTCGGTGTTCGCCATCTTCTGATGCCATTCGTCGCTGGTGACCCTGCGCTCCTCATCGACGCCAAGGGGCGCCAGTTCCTCCTGAAGCTCGATCCGGAGCGGACCTTTCAATATCACCAGGGCTCGATCTCGCACCGCGACCTGATCGGCCGGGAGGACGGGTCTTGGGTCGAGTCGTCGAGTGGGGGCAGCCTGTTGCTGATCCGCCCCCGGCTCGCCGACTACGTCCTGAAGATGAAACGCGGCGCCCAGGTGGTCTACCCCAAGGATCTGGGCCCGATCCTGGTCTACGCAGACATCGCCCCCGGGCAAACGGTGCTCGAGGCCGGGACCGGCTCCGGTGCGCTCACCTTGGGCTTGTCCCGCGCCGTCGGTCCGGCCGGAAGGGTGGTGAGCGTCGAGGCCCGGGATGACCATGCCGCGCACGCCCGGAAGGCGATCGAGCGCTGGTACGGGGAGATCCCCCCAACCTGGAGTTGGTGGTCGGAGATGTGGTCGAGCACGTGGAGCGCTGTCGCACCGGATCGGATCATCCTCGACCTCCCCGAGCCCTGGCGGATCCTGGATGCCGCGGGGCGACATCAGCCCGGCGGGGGAGTGATCTGTGCCTATCTGCCGACCGTGCCCCAGATCCAGACCCTGGTCGAACAGGCCTCGGCCGATGGGCGCTTCGCCGGGATCGAGGTCAAAGAGTTCCTGGTGAGAGACTGGAACGTGGCAGGGAGGTCGGTGCGCCCCGAGCACTCGATGATCGGCCACACCGGGTTTTTGGTGTTCATGCGCCGGGTCGATCCGGCGCCGGGGCCCGCTGGGGAACCGCTTTAGCGGTGGTGTGACGAACCCGAAGAACTAGAGACAGCCGTTCGTATACTGACCTGAAGGCGACCAGGCCAGGAGGAAGCCAGTGGACGAAGGACGCAGACCGGACGACGCCGCTCAGCTGCGGGGCGTGATCACCGCCCTGGAAGAGGAGATTGCCGTCCTGCGTCGCCGCCTTCGTGAGACACCGGGACGGGTCGACGACCTCGAGACCGAGCTGCTTCGCACCAGAGAGCGGCTCGATCGGGCGGTCTCCCAGAACGACAAGCTCTCCGCGGTGCTCGAGGAAGCGCGGGAGCAACTCGGCGTCCTCCGCGAAGAGGTGGAGAAGCTCACGGCGCCCCCCAACAACTTCGGGACGGTCCTCCAGGTCAACGACGATGGGACAATCGACATCTTGACCGGAAGCCGGAAGCTCCGTGTCGCCGCCCAACCCAACGTCGAGGTCAAGAAGCTCCTGGTTGGCCAGGAGATCCTGCTCAACGAGGCTTTCAACATCATCGATGTCCGCCATTTCGAGCCCGCAGGTGACGTTCTCCGGGTGAGGGAGACCCTCTCCGACGGTCGGGTCGTGGTCATCGCCCATGCCGACGAGGAGAAGGTCCTCAGTCGCTCCGAGACGATGATGGACGTCAAGCTCCGCCCCGGCGACTACGTGCGGATCGACACCAAGACCGGGCTCATCCTGGAGAAAATGGAGCGTCCGGAGGTCGAGGAACTGGTGCTCGAGGAAGTGCCCGACATCACCTACGAAGACGTGGGCGGGCTCGCCGACCAGATCGAGCAGATCCGGGACACGGTGGAGCTGCCGTACATGCACCGCGACCTGTTCCGCGAATACCAGCTCGACCCTCCCAAGGGCATCCTGCTCTACGGGCCGCCTGGATGCGGGAAGACGCTCATCGCCAAGGCGGTGGCCAACAGCCTCGCCAAGAAGGTCTCGGAGCGCACCGGGAACCCCGATGTTCGCTCCTACTTCCTCAACATCAAGGGCCCCGAGCTGCTCAACAAGTGGGTGGGGGAGACCGAGCGCCAGATCCGGCTCATTTTCCAACGGGCCAAGGAGAAGTCCGATGAGGGCGTGCCGGTCATCGTCTTCTTCGACGAGATGGACTCGCTGTTCCGGACCAGGGGCACCGGGATCAGCTCCGACGTGGAGTCGACGATCGTGCCCCAGCTCCTCTCCGAGCTCGACGGTGTCGAGGCTTTGAAGAACGTGGTCGTGATCGGGGCCTCCAACCGTGAGGACCTGATCGACCCGGCGATCCTCCGCCCGGGCCGGCTCGACGTCAAGATCAAGATCCATCGTCCCGATCCCTCCGCAGCCCGCGAGATCTTCCGCATCTACCTGGGCGAGGAAATGCCGCTGGACGCGGAAGAGCTGGCTGCAATCGACGGTGACCGGGCCGGCCTCATCGCCGGGATGATCACCGCCACCGTGGATGCGATGTACAGCGAGGCGGACGAGAACCGCTTCCTGGAGGTCACTTATGCGTCGGGTGACCGGGAGATCCTCTTCTTCAAGGACTTTGCCTCGGGAGCGATGATCGAGAACATCGTGCGCCGGGCGAAGAAGGACGCCATCAAGCGTCAGATCGCGGGGAACACCCCGGGGGTCCGCCAGCAGGACCTCATCGACGCCATCAAACAGGAGTTCAAGGAGCACGAAGACCTGCCCAACACCACCAACCCTGACGACTGGGCGCGGGTCTCGGGCAAGAAGGGCGAGCGGATCATCTATGTCCGCACCCTGGTCGGTGGCGATGAAGAGAGCCGCATGATCGAGAAGGTCTCCCCGGGCCAGTATCTCTGATGGCGATCCACAAGGTCCTGGGAACGGAGACCGAATACGGGATCGTGGTCAGGGGAGACACCGGCTTCAACCCTGCGGTTGCCTCCTCTCTGGTGGTCAACAGCTATCCAGGCACCAGGGTCAAGATCCAGTGGTCGTACGAGGAGGAGTCGCCAGGCAGGGACGCCCGCGGCTTCGGCCATGACTCTTTTGGTGTGGTCGACCCCGAGGGCGCGGTGGTCAACTCCGTTCTCTCCAACGGAGCCCGTCTCTATGTGGACCACGCCCACCCCGAGTACTCGGCGCCGGAGTCGTATGACCCTCTCGAGGCTGCGCTCTACGACAAAGCCGGAGAGCGGGTCATGCACGCCGCGGTCGAAGCCGCCAGCAACTTCGCCGGAAAACGGGTCTCCCTCTACAAGAACAACTCGGACGGCAAGGGCAACTCCTACGGTGCGCATGAGAACTACCTGTTGTCCCGGGAGACGCCGTTCGGCGAGGTCATCCGGTACGCCACCCCGTTTCTGGTGACCCGCCAGGTTTTCACCGGTGCCGGCAAGGTCGGCTCCGAGAACGACCGGCCCGATGCCGACTTTCAGATCACGCAGCGCGCCGACTTCTTCGAAGAAGAGGTGGGGTTGGAGACGACCCTCAAGCGCCCGATCATCAACACCCGGGACGAGCCCCACGGTGACCCCTCGAAATACCGTCGCCTGCACGTGATCATCGGCGACGCCAATCTCTCCGAGCCCCAGAACTTCCTCAAACTGGGGACCACCGCCCTCATGCTGGCCGCCCTGGAAGATGGGGCTCTGCCCGATCCGCTCGATCTGTTCGATCCCGTCGAATCGTGCTGGAAGGTGAGCCACGACCTCACCCTGGGGCGCCCTCTCGAGCTCGACGGAGGGGGTTCGGCCACGGCGCTCGAGCTTCAGGGCCGATACCTGGAGTGGCTCTCCAAGTATGTGGAGAAGGAGTTGGACGATCCGGTCTGGGGCCAGCTGATCACCGAGTGGGAGCGGGTCCTGACAGCCCTCGAAGACGACGTGATGAGCCTCGCCGACACCCTGGACTGGGTGGCGAAGAAGCGGCTCCTCGAAGGCTACGTGGAGCGGGACGGGTTGGAATGGTCAGATGTCAAGCTGAGGGCCCTCGATCTCCAATACCACGATGTCGACCCCGAGCGCGGCCTCTACAACCGCTTGGCCGCACGGGGCCGTATGCGCCGCCTCTTCGACGACGAGGCGATCGATCGGGCAACGACGGAGCCCCCGACCAGGACCCGGGCCTATTTCCGGGGTCGGTGTGTCAGCGATTTCTCCAAGGCCCTGGTCGCCGCCAATTGGGACTCCCTGGTGTTCGATGTTGGTGAATCGCATCTGAAGCGGGTTCCTATGATGGAACCGCTGCGAGGAGATGCCGATTTGGTCGGTGAGATCCTCGACCAAGCCGAAGACGCGGCCGACTTGTTGCGCCGCTTAGGAGGGTGATCTGAAGATGTCCGATCGGGAACAGTCCCAATCCAAGGGACGGGACAAAGAACAAGAAGACGACCAGGAGCAGGCCGCCTCGAAGATCGAGAGCGAGGCCGACCTCGAAGCACTCGACGACCTTCTCGACGAGATCGACGAGGTACTCGAAGAAAACGCCGAGGAATTCGTCAAGAACTATGTGCAGAAAGGCGGGGAGTGATCGATCGGTCGCGGGGGCCCTTGCCCCTCGATGCCCCGGTTCCCGGGGCCAGCTTCACCGATCTCCTCGACTCCATGGGGGCGCGCCCCACATGGCCGACAAGGGGTGGCGAAGGGGCGTTGTCGGCGCCTGAGGGCACCACGGTCCTCGCACTTCGGTTCGACAACGGCGTGGTCATGGCCGGCGACCGGCGGGCCACCGAGGGCCATCTCGTGGCCCACCGCAGGATTCGCAAGGTGTTTCCCACCGACCGGTACTCCGCCGTCGCCATCGCAGGCACCGCAGGTCTCGCCATCGAGATGGTCAAGCTCTTCCAGGTCGAACTGGAGCACTACGAGAAGATCGAGGGCGTGCGTCTCTCCTTGGAGGGCAAGGCGTCCTTCCTGGCCCGCCTCGTCCGCAGCCAGCTCCCTCTCGCCTTCCAAGGGCTGGTGGTAGTCCCTCTGTTCGCCGGCTTTGACGAAAAGGAGTCCCGGGGCCGGCTCTACAGCTACGACGTGGTGGGCGGCCGCTACGAGGAGACCGACTTCGGAAGCACCGGATCGGGAGCCCGTCTCGCCAAGTCCTTCCTCCGCACCACCTATCGCGAGGACCTCACCGCCGAGGAGGCAGCCGACCTCGCTGTCAAGGCACTGGTGGCCGCATCCCAGGAGGACACGGCGACCGGCGGGCCCGACTTGTTGCGCGGCATATATCCCCAATGTCGTGAGGATCGATGGCAGCGGAGTCCTCGACCTCGACGAGTCGATCGTCGGGCCGCTGGCGGAGGGTGCGGTGGAGGCGATCCTGTGACCATCCCGTTCTACGTCGCTCCTGAGCAGCTGGTCAGGGACAAGGCGGAGTTCGCCAGGAAAGGGATCGCACGTGGCCGCTCCATCGTGGCTGTCGACTTCGCAAACGGCGTGCTCCTCCTCGCCGAGAACCCTTCCACCGCTTTGCACAAGATAAGTGAGGTCTACGACCGGATCGCCTTCGCCGGGGTCGGCCGCTACAACGAGTTCGAGACCCTCCGCAAGGCCGGGATCCGCCAGGCGGACCTGATGGGCTACCTCTACTCGAGGGACGACGTGACCGCCATGGGGCTGGCCACTGCTTTCTCCCAGACTCTCGGTGTGATCTTCACCCGCGACCCGAAGCCGTTCGAGGTCGAGGTCCTCATCGCGGAGATCAGCGAGGACGGCTCCGAGCACCGCCTCTTTCGGGTCACCTACGACGGCACCCTCTTCGACGAGCGGAACTTCGTGGCCATCGGGGGCAAGGCGGAGCAGCTGACCGAGGCGCTCGGCGAGCTCTGGGAGGACGACCTGTCCCTGGAACGGGCCTTCGAGATCGGTGCAGAGGCATTCCGTCGTGCCGAAGGCCGGGAGAGCGAAGGGTGGGAGGCAGGGGTGCTCGATGCTTCCAACGGTCGGAGAACTTTTCGCCGCTTGACCGCCGAGGAGCTGGCCGCTTCCGGAGATTCGTCGTAACGGAGGGTCGGAGCCGGTTTAGCCTGCCTGGGTGGATCGACGCATCTTCGGGCTGGAGAACGAATACGGGGTGACCTGCACTCTGCGCGGCCAAAGACGGCTCAGCCCCGACGAAGTCGCCCGCTACCTGTTCCGCCGTGTGGTCTCCTGGGGCCGGTCCTCGAACGTGTTCCTGGAGAATGGGGCCCGTCTCTATCTCGACGTCGGGTCGCACCCCGAGTTCGCCACACCCGAGTGCGACACCATCGAAGACGTCGTTGCCCACGACAAGGCAGGGGAGCGGATCCTGGAGGGCTTGGTCAGGGGGGCCGAGGAGCGCCTGGAAGAAGAGGGGATTCGGGGCCAGATCTTCGTCTTCAAGAACAACACCGACAGCGCAGGGAACTCCTACGGCTGCCATGAGAACTATCTGGTGAGCCGGCACAAGGACTTTCATCGAACCGTCGATGTCCTCATCCCGTTCCTGGTCACCCGTCAGATCTTCCTCGGTGCCGGCAAGCTCACCCAGACCCCGCGAGGAACTGCCTTCTCCATCGCCCAACGGGCCGACCACATCTGGGAAGGCGTGTCCTCGGCTACCACCCGTTCCCGGCCGATCATCAACACCCGGGACGAGCCCCACGCCGACGCCGAGCGCTACCGGCGACTCCACGTGATCGCCGGTGACTCCAACATGTCCGAGTACGCCACATATGTGAAGGTGGGGACCATGGTCGCCCTGCTCCAGATGATCGAACGCGATGTCGTGTTCCGGGACCTCACGCTGGAGAATCCGATCCGTGCCATCCGCGAGGTCGCGCATGACGTGACCTGCCGGCGAAAGATCCGCCTCGCCAACGGACGGGAGTTGTCGGCCCTCGACATCCAGTGGGAGTACCTCGACCGGGCCATGCGGTTCGCGAGGAGCCCGGGGTTCCCGCCCCAGGTGCAGACGGCCATCGATCGCTGGGAGCATCTGCTCACCGGCTTGGAGAAGGATCCGATGATCCTGGACCGGGAGGTGGACTGGGTGATCAAGCACCGGCTCCTCGAGCGTTACGCCGAACGGCGCTCCCTGCCCATGTCCGACCCCAAGATGTCGATGATGGACCTCAGCTATCACGACGTCGATCGCAACCGTGGCCTCTACTACCTGTTGGAGTCGCGGGGCCTGGTCGACCGGGTGGTGACCGATGAGCAGGTGGCGACTGCGGTTCGCACGCCCCCGCAGACGACCAGGGCGAGGCTGCGTGGAGCTTTCATCAAGGCGGCCAAGGCGCAGAAGCGGGACTTCACGGTCGACTGGGTCCACCTCAAGCTCAACGACCAGGCTCAGCGCACGGTGATGTGCAAGGACCCGTTCAAGGCCTACGACGAGCGTGTGGAAAAGCTGATCGAGAGCTTGTGAGGCCCCCCTCCCCGCCTTCGGCGGTACTCCCCCCAACGCTCACTCCGTTCGCTGGGGGGAGAAATGTTTCCTCCCCCAGGAGCGCAGCGACGTTGGGGGAGGTGGCCCGAAGGGCCGGAGGGGGCTAAGGCCGTCGGACAAAGCTCACGTAGTCCACAATTGCCTCATGCAAAACGTCGTCGAGCGACTGATCAACCTCCTGATCTACCTCCTCGAGTCCTCCGCCCCGGTGACCGCCGAAGACGTGCGCTTCACGGTGGCCGGGTACGGGGATCAGAGCGACGATGCATTCCACCGCATGTTCGAGCGGGACAAGGAAGTGCTGAGGCGGCTCGGGGTCCCTCTGAAGATGCTCCCCATGGACGCCTTCGAGGTGGAGCACGGCTACTTCGTCGAGCCCGAGGAGTACGCCATGGCCGATCCCGAGCTCACCGAAGAGGAGAGGATGGCGTTGTCACTGGCCGCCCGCATGGTGCGGTTGGGAGGTGGCAATGCCGGCGCCGACGGGCTGGTCAAGCTGGGCGGGGCGCAGCGGGGCGCGGGCCTGGAGCCTCTGGGTGCCGACCTGGGACCCGAGTCGGAGATCCTGGGCGAGTTGTTCCGGGCGATCACCGAGCGACGCCGGATCAGCTTCGACTATCACGGGGGGCGGAGGAGTCTCGATCCCTACGGCCTCGCTCACGGCCGCGGCCACTGGTATCTGGCCGGCGCGGTTCCCGGGGGCGAGCGGGTGTTCCGGGTGGACCGTCTCACCGGCCTCGAGGTCGACGAGCGTGCAGGCTCTTTCGAGGTGCCCAAGCGATTCGACATCAGGACGGTGCTCTCCTCGAAGCCATGGGATGTCGGGTCTGAGCCAACAGTCGTGGCCGAGGTTCGCTTCGACCCCGACGTGGCATGGTGGGCGGCCCGCACCCTCGGCATCTCCTTTGCCGACGACGGCCCCCTTCAGGCCGCGGTGCCGGTTACCAACCGGGATGCCTTCATCGGCTGGGTGCTCAGCTTCGGCCCGTCGGCAGAAGTGCTGTCACCACCTGAGTTGCGGGAGGAGATCCGGGACCGGATCGAGTCGGCGATGTCGGGGGTGACATGACCAGCCGGAGAACCGTAGGCCGCCTCTCACGGATCCTCTCCCTGATCCCGTATGTCCTCTCCAGGAGTGGCGTCGAGGTGAAGGAGATCCTGGAGAGGTTCGACTACACCGAAGCGGAGTTGATCCGTGACCTGAACACCCTCTTCGTCTGCGGGCTCCCGGGTTACGGCCCCGGCGACCTCATGGAGGCCTTCATCGACGACAACGAGGTCGTGATCGACGCCGCCGACTACTTCGCCAGGGCGCCCCGCCTCACTCCGGCCGAGGCGCTTGGACTACTCGCCGCCGGGCTCACGATCACCGGGTCCGGCCAGGGAAGTCCCGAGCTCGCTTCGGCGGTGAAGAAGCTGAGCCGGGTGGTCATGGGCGATGGCGGCGATGCGATCTCGATCGAGGTCGGTCCGGGGATGGAGACCTTGGACCGGCTGCGTGACGCAGCGGCGGATCAAAATGTGGTGCGGATCCGGTACCGCTCCCTCAGCAAGGAGACGGAGACGGAGCGGGACATCGAGCCCTGGTCGGTGTTCACCACCCTTGGCAATTGGTACGTCCAGGGCCACTGCCGGCTGGTGGATGCAGAAAGGGTGTTCCGGGTGGACCGGATCCGCTCGATGGAGACCCTCGACGATCGTTTCGAGCGCCCGGATGGGATCACGCGGCCCGTGGTCACCTACTCGCCCTCAGACGAGGACGTCGTGTGCAGGATCGCCCTTAGCCCCGAGGCACGGTGGGTCCTCGAGTACTACCCGTTGGCGATCGTCTCCGAAAACGAGGGGGAGACTGTCATCAGCTTCTCCTCCCCGGAGGCTCAGATCCCGGCCCGCCTCCTGCTCCGGCTCGGGGCGGCGGCGAGGCTCGTCGAGGGGGACGAGGTCAGGAAAGCCGTCCAGGAAATGGGCCGGAGCCTGCTGAAAAAGTACCGATAGGGTCGATCGACCTAGCGATCGGGGCTTCAGAAACGCGTCACAACTGCCGATCACCCAACAAGATATGGGAGACCGGAGAACAGGCATGACGACCATCAAGACAACGTGTGCCAGGTGCGGTGACATCCACCTGACCCCCGACGACGTAGCGCTGGAATTGCGTCCCGGAGGCCGGGAAGGTGACTACCGATTCAAGTGCCCGACGTGCACAGTGCAACAGCGGCGCCCCGCGAACTCGAGGGTCGTCAGTGTTCTCCTGGCAACAGGGGTGACGTTCGAGGTTGTCAATCCTGATCCGATCACCGAGCGGGAAATCGAGGCGTTCGCAGCCGCCCTCGAGGCAGAGCCGGATCCGTTCCGCCTTCTGGCCGGCTGAACGCAGCGATCAAACCGACGGGCGCCATGGGCACGGTGCTCCTCGTTCTGGAAGGTGGCGACTCTAGGGTCGCCACCTTCTGCGTTCTGGCCTGACGACCATTTACCATCCTCGCCATGATCCAAGGTGGCGAGATCGTCATCATCCTCGTGCTGGCACTCATCGTCCTGGGCCCGAAGCGCCTGCCCGAAGTTGCCCGCAAGCTTGGCGGGTGGACCGCCGAGCTGAGAGCGGCGGCCCGGGACATTCGCCACGGTCTCGAGGCCGAGGTCGCCGATCTGAAGGAAGTCGGCGACGAGATCAAGGCGGTGGGCCAGGAAGTCAAGAAGCCGCTCGATGAGTTGAAGCAGCCCCTCGACGACTTGAAGAAGGACGTCAAGTCCGCCGGGACCGGTGGTCTGGACTGGACCGGCCCCAAGCCGCTGTCCGGCCCGACGCCGGAGGACGCGATGAGGGATCTGGAGGAGATGGAGAAGGACACCGAGGGAGACGACTCGGCGTGAGCGGCGGCCAGCCGCAATCGATCCTCGCCCATCTCGAAGAGCTGCGATGGAGACTGGTTCGGATCTCGGTGGCCATAGTGGCGGGCGGGGCCATCGCATTCGTGTTCGCCGACCAGCTCCGTGCGGTGTTGGAGTACCCATTCGCGGTGGCGGCGCCGTTGTCGTCGTTCCAGGTGCTCGATCCCGGCGAGCAATTCGGGGTCCTGATGCGCATCGGGCTCTTTGGCGGCGTCATCCTCGCCAGCCCGGTGATCCTCTACCAATTGTGGGCGTTCATCCACCCGGCGCTCACCACCAAGGAACGGAGTTGGGCCATCCCTGTAGTCGCCACGCTGGTGGTGTTGTTCGTCGGAGGCGTCTTCTTCGGGTATTGGACCCTTCCTCGAGGGCTTCGATTCCTGCTCGGGATCTTTCCCGATGTCAGCAACGACCTGAGGATCGGCTCCTACTACTCGTTCACGCTTCGCTATCTGCTCGCTTTTGGGCTGGCCTTTCTCTATCCGGTGTTCCTGTTCGCAGCGGCAGCGGTCGGCGCGGTCAGCTCGGCCCAGTTGGCGCGGGGCCGAAGATGGGCACTGATGATCATCGTCATCGCCGCCGCCCTGATCACCCCCAGTGGCGACGCTTTCACCCTCCTCGTTCTCTCTGTGCCTCTCTATGTGATGTATGAGGCGACGTACTGGCTGATCCGTCTCGTGCTGAAGAAATGAGCGGGGATCCACTCGAGGCGTTCTGGACAGGCCTGGCCTTCGCCCCCGACGACTTCCAGAGAGAAGCCGGCAAGGCGATCGCCGAGGGGTACTCGGTGGTAGTCACCGCCCCCACCGGGTCGGGGAAGACCTTGGTTGCCGAGGCGGCGATATTCCTCGCCCTGGCCGCGGGGCGCCGCGCCTTCTACACCACGCCGATCAAGGCCCTCTCCAATCAGAAGTACTCGGACCTGATCGCAGCGTATGGGCCGGAGCGGGTCGGCCTCCTCACGGGCGACAACGTGATCAACGGCGATGCCGAGATAGTGGTCATGACCACAGAGGTGCTGCGGAACATGATCTACGCCGAGAGCAAGCGGGTGGATCCCGTTGGGATCGTGATCCTCGACGAGGTGCACTACCTCCAGGACCGCACCCGGGGCGCGGTCTGGGAGGAGGTCATCATCCATTGCCCGCAACACGTGCAAATGGTGTGCCTTTCTGCGACCGTCTCCAACAATCAGGAGTTCGCCGCCTGGGTTGGGGAGCGAAGGGGCCCGACGCGTCTCGTGGCCACCGACCACCGACCGGTGCCGCTGGAGTCGATGTACTTGATCAAGGACAAGATGGGCTCACAAACGCTTCATCTCCTCCCGACATTCGTACGTAAGGACGGGCGGACCCGCCCCAATCCCCGGATCGAGCACATGCTCGGCCTGGAACGGGGGCGGAGGAAGCGCTTCAAAACCCCGAACCGAACCGAGACGGTGGAGAGGCTGGCAGCCGACGGGATGCTCCCGGCGATCTACTTCATCTTCAGCAGGCAGGGGTGTGATGCGGCGACGCACCGGCTGCTCGATTCCGGGGTCCGGCTCACCGACTCCACAGAACGGGCCGCGATCCGGCGGGCTGCCGAGGAGCGCACCGAGCACCTGGAGGACGAGGACCTGGAGGTGCTCGGCTACGACCGGTGGTTGGCCGGGCTCGAGGCCGGCCTGGCCCCCCATCATGCGGGGCTGGTGCCTGCGTTCAAAGAGACTGTCGAGGAGCTGTTCGAGGCGGGTCTGATCAAAGTCGTCTTCGCCACCGAGACGCTGGCACTGGGGATCAACATGCCGGCCAAGTCGGTGGTGCTGGAGAGTCTCTCCAAGTTCAACGGGGAGTCCCACGAATTGATGCGCCCTGGTGACTACACCCAACTCACGGGCCGTGCTGGGCGTCGCGGGATCGATCTCGAGGGCTACGGAGTGCTCCTCCATTCGCCTTTCGTGAGGTTCGACAACGTCACTGAGATCGCGTCGACCGGGTCCCACCCGCTGCGGTCGAGCTTCCGACCGACTTACAACATGACGGCCAATCTGGTCGCGAACTACGCCCGGCCGCAGGCAGAGCAGCTCTTGGAGGCCTCGTTCGCCAGCTTCCAGCGAGAAGGTGACCGGGTCGCAGCCGACAGGGCCATTGGCGCCCTGGAAGAGCAACTGGAACGGGAGGAGAGCCAGGCGAGATGTGAGCGAGGAGATGTCGAGGGGTACCTGGCGCTTCTCGAGTCCTCACAACCCGAGGCCCATAACGACCGCATCGCCTCCAACCTGAACAGTGGGCAGGTGGTCGACGTGTCGGGTGGGCCCAGAGACGGGCGCTATCTCGTGCTCCGTCGGCTGGCCCGCAAGGACGATGGCGCGCGCTATCTGGTGCTGTCGACGTCGGGGCGGGTGTCGACCCTCGGGTACCGGGATGTCGTCGCGGGAAGCGTCGTGTCGGGGGAGATCGAACTGCCGTCCGGGTTCCGTCCCCGGGACCGCCGCTTCATCCAGGACACGATGCGGCTGTTGCGCAAACTCCCTCCGCAGACTTCGAACCGCCATCCCCGAGCGCCGACGGTGGTCGACCATCCGGTTGCCGGTTGCCCGGACGCTGCCCGTCACCTAGCGGCCCAGCGGAGGGCCCTTCGCATCAGGCGGCGGCTCGAGGAGCAGCGGGGCAGCCTCAGGGCCTCGGGCCACGGCCTCGTCGAGGAGTTCAGGTCGATTCAGGGACTGCTCACCGACCTCGCCTACATGGACGGCTGGCGACTCACACCGAGGGGGGAGCGATTGCGGGGCATCTACAACGAGTCCGACCTGTTGGTCACCGAGGCGTTGGAACGGGGGATGTTCCATGGGTTGGAGCCCGCGGATCTCGCCGCGCTGGTGTCGGTGTTCGTCTACGAGCCCCGCACCGACACCACTTCCGTCGCCGAGTTCCCGACTCCGGTGCTCGCGGAACGATGGGAAGACCTCGATCGATTGTGGAAGGAATTGGTGGAGTCGGAACGGGGACGGCGGCTGACCCCGACCCGCCGGCCCGACCCGGGCTTCGGCGTCCTCTCCCACCAGTGGGCGTCGGGTGTCGACTTCGAGGACCTGGCGACCAGAGGGATGGCACCCGGTGACTTCGTTCGGGTCTCCCGTCAACTCGTCGACCTGCTCAAGCAGCTCCGTGACGTAGCCCCGGAGTTGTGGGAGACCGCCCTGCTGGCCGTCCGGGCGGTCGACCGTGGGGTGGTCGCCGCCCAAGGGATCGCCTGATGGCGAAGTGGCTGGTGGCGGTCAATCGCAGGGCCGGCCGATCATCGACGTCACCTGAGTCGATCGAGGAGATCCTGAGCTCGGTCGGGCTCGATTTCGAGATCACCACTCCCGGCTCGCCGGAGGACATGGCGTCGTCCCTGGTGGCCGGTGCCCGGCGCGGGATCACACATTTCGCCCTGGCCGGAGGCGATGGGACGGTGAACCTAGCGGCAAACGCCCTGCTGCCCCTCGACCTCGACCGGCCACCAGTCATCGGTGTGCTCCCGGTGGGCACCGGATGCGACCTCTTGAGGACGTTCGGGCTGCCTCAGGACGTCCCCGGAGCCGCCCAGCACCTGGTCACCGAGGACACCTATGACATCGATGTCGGCCTCTTGGAAGGTGAGTGGGGAACCCGGTACTTCGTGAATGTGGCTCAGGCCGGGGTAGGGGCGGCCGCCGCCGAGACCGCGGCCCGGATCCCGCGGGGATGGGGCGCCGCCCGCTATCCGATCGCATTCCTGGGTCGGCTCCCTGGATTCCCCATGGCCAACATCACGCTGACCACCGAGCGGCGGGTGATCGAGTCCGAGGCGTTGGCGGTCATCTTCGCCAATGCCCAGTTCTTCGCGGGTGGCTGGAACGTGGCTCCGAAGGCGACCATGGTCGACGGTGTTTTCGACATCCAGGTGTTCAACTGCAGCAAGGCGCGGGCCCCGGCTCTGGTCCCCAAGATCGTCAAAGGCACGCATCTGACCGACCCGGCGGTGCGCCGGCTGTCCGCAGCCGAGTTCACCCTGGTCACCGAGCCGATCTGGCCGGTCGAATCCGATGGCGACCCGATCGGGAATACGACGGTGAAAGGGCGTGTTTGCCGGGCCGCGATCAGTCTCAAGATCTGAGTCGCCGCCGACATATACTGCCCCGCCCCCGACACCCGGAATCGACGAAGAAAATGGCTACCGAAGAAGTCGAAGAGCTTTCCGAAGTCACCGACGAGCCCGATCTGGACGTCGAGGAGCTCGATGACGAGCTGGTCGAGGAGCTCGAAGATCCCGAGATAGAGGCTGAGTTCGAAGCGGACTTCGAGGAAGAGGAAGAGGCCGAGGAAGACTTCGACCAGGCCGAGGAAGAGGAAGAACAGCCAGACGAAGAGACCACAGAGGCCCTCGAGGAATTGGAGAGCGAAGAGCTCCAGCTCATGGACGAGGAGGCCGGCGAGACCCTGCTGGTCGACGAGGTCGAGGAGCTCCGGGCGATCCGCCGTGAGGAGCTGACGATGAATGTCGATGCCCAGCTGCAGCGCTCCGACGAATTCGTGTGCCAGTCCTGCTTCATGGTGAAGAGGACGAGTCAGCTCGCCAATCGCAAGAAGATGCTGTGCGCCGACTGTGCCTACTGATCGGGTAACGGTCGCAATCCCCACCTACAACGAGCGAGAAAACCTCTCACAGATCGTGACCGCGGTCAGCAGCCAGGGTTACCGGGTCCTGATCGTCGATGATTCCTCGCCCGATGGGACAGGTGCCCTCGCCGACGAGATGGCAGTGGTGGACCCTCTGATATCGGTCCTCCATCGCGCAGAGAAGCAGGGACTGGGGCCTGCCTACGCCTCCGGATTCGATCAGGCGCTCAGCGAGGGGGCGGAGATCGTGGTGGAGATGGATGCCGACTTCTCACATGACCCGGCGGACATCCCGCGGCTGATCGAAGCCGTCGACGGGGGAGCCGACGTCGCCATCGGGTCCCGTTACGTCCCCGGAGGCTCGACACCCGACTGGCCACTGCACCGGCGTCTCATCTCGAGGGGAGGGAACCTGTATGCCCGCTTGATGCTCGGGATTCCGGTTCGCGACGCAACCGCCGGGTTCAGGGCTTTTCGCGCAGGGGCACTCCGCAGTCTCCCGTACCGAACGGCCGAAGCCTCGGGTTACGGGTTTCAGGTGGAGATGGCCCTGCGCGCCCATCAGCAGGGCCTCGCCATCGTCGAGGTGCCCATCACCTTCCGGGACCGGGCCCTCGGGACCTCGAAGATGGGGACCGGGATCGTCTTCGAGGCCATGAAGCTGGTCACCATCTGGGGTCTGCAACGTTTGCGGTTCTGGAAATGAGGGTCACCGCCCGTCGCGCTCTGAGCGATGACCTTCCCATCCTGAACCGGCTGTACCGGGGTCTCGAAGAGGAGATGACCGCTCTGCACCCGATGTGGCCGCTGGCCGACGGGCTACCCGAGCCGGTGTCCGATTCGCTCTCCGACGCCGTCGAGGACGAGATGGCGATGGTGGTCCTCGGGGAGATCGACGACTATCCATTCGGCTTCGTCTTGGCGAGGATCGAAGGCTTGCTCCCGCAAGCCGATGACGAGGTGGTCTGTGCCATACGCCTGGTGTTCGTCGAGCCCGACGCGCGGGAGGTCTCGGTGGGTGAGGTGATGCGGGACCTGGTGATGGATGCCATGCGCGAGCGGGGCATTTCGAAGTTCGACGCCCATGTCCTTCCCGGCCACCGGCTGGTGAAGAACTTCTTCGAGGCCGGCGGTTTCAGCGCCAGGTCGATTGTGATGCACCACGATGACCGCAGGGAGTGACCGCCCCGTTGTCGGGGTGGGCGCGGTCGTGTTCGCGAACGGGAAGCTGTTGTTGGTCCGCCGGGGCCATGACCCGGGCAAGGGTTTGTGGGCGGTTCCGGGGGGGAAGGTGCGCTGGGGAGAGAGACTCGAAGAAGCGGTGGCCAGGGAGGTCCGCGAGGAGACCGGCCTCGACATCCGGGTGGGGGAGGTTGTCTGGGTTGGACAGCACGTGGCCGACGACCATCACCTCGTCCTCATCGACTTCCGGGCCGAGGTCACCGGCGGCGAGGTCTCGGCCGGCGATGATGCCGATGAGGCGCGTTGGGTGGGGAGAGTGGAGCTCGATCACCTCGATCTGACTGACACCATGCATGAGTTGGTGGCTCTCCTCGATGGCGAGGGGTGGCGATAAGTTTGGGGGCCATGAGCCACGACACCGTGGAGCTCCTCCAAGCATTGATCCGAAATGCATGTGTCAACGACGGCACGGTGCAAAGCGGGCACGAGTACCGGTCGGTGCAGACGTTGGTCGACTACTTCGGTGTGGATGGAGAAGTATTCGAACCGGAGCCGGGCCGGCGGTCGCTGATCTACCGGATCCACGGCTCGGACCCCGACGCACCTTCGCTGGCACTGGCCCCGCATCTCGATGTGGTGCCGGCGGACCCTTCCGGCTGGTCGGTCGATCCCTTCGCCGCCGAGATCGAGGATGGCTTCGTCTACGGCCGGGGAGCACTCGACATGCTCAATGTCACGGCCGCGATGGCGGTCGCCGCCCGCCCTTATCTGCGCGGCGAGAAGACCTCGGCGGGCGATCTCGTGTTCTGCGCCCTTGCCGACGAGGAAGGAGGAGGGCGTTACGGCGCGATGCAATTGGTTGACGACCGCTGGGACCTCGTGGGCGTGGATTATCTGCTGACCGAGGTCGCCTACCCGGGGCTGCAGGTGAACGGGGAGCGCGCGGTACCGGTGGCCAACGGGGAGAAGGGCGCCTATTGGTCGATCCTGAAGACCTCCGGGGTCCCGGGGCATGGGTCGGCGCCGTACGGGACCGACAATGCACTCAACAAGTTGGTCGACCGCGCTCGCCGGGCTCGTGGAGACTCCATCACCAGCCATCATCAGCAAAGATTGGCTCGGGTTCGTCAGCAGCCTCGGCTTGGACGAAGGTTCGGTGCGCCGGCTTTGCGACATCGATCAGCTCGACGGCGAGATCGACAGGATTGCGGCCGACGACCCCGCCCTCGCCCGTTACATCCACGCGGCGACCCATCTCACGATTTCTCCCAACGTCCTTCACGCCGGGACCAAGACCAACATCGTCGCCGATCGGGCGCATGCCGAGGTCGACATCAGGGCCGTCGAGGGAATGGACCGCGACTTCGTCGATTCCCACCTGAGAAAGGCGATGGGAAGCGCTGCCGACCACGTAGAGATCCTCCCGGTCATGGATGGGAAACCAACCGTCTCGGCTGTGGGGAACAGGTTGTGGGAAGCGATTGCCGACTCCGTCGAGGAGTTGGACGGCCACCGCAATCTGGTCCCGACCTTGACGACGGTGGCGACCGATGCCCGCTTCTGGCGGGCACGAGGGACTGTTGCCTACGGGGTGGGCCTGTTCGACGATCGGATGAGCTTCTCCGAGATGACCACCCTCTTCCACGGCCACAATGAGCGGGTGTCCGTGGACTCCGTAGCCCGGACCACTGCCCTCTACGAGCGGGCACTCGAGAGATTCTTCAGGCCTCGGTGAACGTCATCTGTGACATCGATGGAGTCGTCTATCGAGGCGACACCGTTGTCCCTGGCTCCGATCGGGCGCTGCGCCGCCTCCTGGACGCGGGCACCCGCCTCTATTTCGCCACCAACAACAGCACCAAGTCGCCGGGGACCGTCAGCGAGAAGATCGCCCGGATAACCGGGGTGGATGTCCCCCCGGACTCGATCGTCACCTCGTCCCAGGCTGCTGCCTTGATGCTGGCCGGCGATCCGGGGCCGGTGATGGTGCTCGGGTCGGAGGGCATCCTGGCTGCTCTTGCCGATGCCGGGATCGATGTCACGGAGGACCCGCTCCAGGCAACTGCGCTCCTGGTCGGGCTCGATTGGGACCTCAGCTACGAGCGGCTCACGAGGGCTGCCGATGCGGTTCGGGCCGGGGCCCGCTTCATCGCCACCAACACCGACCCCACCTACCCCGTGGCCGACGGGCTGCTTCCCGGGGGCGGGGCCATGGTGGCAGCAGTGGCCGTCACCACCGGTGTTGCCCCGGAGATCGCGGGCAAACCGCATGAGCCGATGCGCCGGCTGCTGCGTGCCAGGGGTGTGGAGGCGGCATGGGTGATCGGGGATCGAGAGGATACGGACATCGCGTTGGCAAGAGCCGAGGCCGACTGGAAGTCGATCCTGGTGCTGACCGGCGTGACCGGGCCTGACGGTGGCCGCGGCGCCGATCACGTCGTGCCCGACCTGGAGGCCGCAGTAGACCTGGTGCTCTCGGCCGATCATCAGCGATAATCGGCGCATGGAGCTGAGCCAGGACCAGATCGAGCAGCTGGAGGCGGCTCTGGCTCGCCTTGGCGATGTCGACCCTGCTGACCTGCCCGCCGCCTGCCGCCGAGCTCGCCGACCTGCTCGGTGCGATTCTCGAGGAGGACGAGACCAGTTGAGCCGGCAACGGCTGGACGTCGAGTTGGTGCGCCGCGGGCTTGCCCCGAGTCGAGCCCAGGCGAAGCGCCTCATCATCACCCAACAGGTGGTGGTCATCGGTGGCGGCCCGGCCCGCCCATCTTCGGTGGTTGCGTCGGAGACCCGCATCGAGGTGATGGGCGGGCGGAGACATTGGGTTTCCCGCGGTGCTGAGAAGCTTCTTGCGGCTCTCGACGCGTTCCCGGTCGACCTGACCGGCAAGCGGGTGCTCGACGTCGGGGCGTCGACCGGCGGCTTCACCGAAATCGCCCTGGACGCAGGGGCGTCCCAGGTCGTGGCGCTCGATGTGGGCCGTGGCCAGCTCCATGAGCGGCTCCACTCCGACTCCCGAGTCATCTCCTTGGAGCAGACCAATGTGAGAAGTGTCGGCGCCGACCGGGCTCGGCGGCCCGTTTCCGGCGATCGTGGTCGACGTCTCATTCATCTCCTTGGGCACGATCTCCGCCAACCTGGCCGGCCTCGCCGCCGACGGCGCAGACCTGATAGCGCTGGTGAAGCCTCAATTCGAGGTGGGAAGACAGAACCTGGGGCGTGGCGGTGTGGTCAGGGACAACCTGGTCCGGGCCCGGGCCGTGGCGGCCGCCATCGATTCCCTGGCGCGCGCCGGCTTCGGCCCCCGCGGGCTGATCCGTTCCCCTCTGGAAGGTGGCGATGGCAACGTCGAGTACCTGGCGTGGCTGCGCAAGGGTGAGCGGGGCGTCGCCCTCGAGGTCCCGGTATGAAGTTCGCCCTCGAAGTGCGTCAGGGCCGACCTCAGGCAATGGAGTTCGCCGGGGTGCTGCGAACGGCGATTTCCGAAACAGGCTCCGAAGTGGTGGAGGGTGCGGTCCACCCCGACATGGTCCTGGCGGTGGGTGGCGACGGGACGATGCTCGCCGCCGTCCAGGTGGCGCTCCGGGAGCGGGTGCCGGTGCTGGGATTCAACCTGGGCACCGTCGGCTTCCTGACCGAAGCGGAGCCCGGTCGAGTCGACGATGTGGTGCAGCGACTGGTCGCCGGGGCCTTCCAGCTCGACGAGAGGATGACAGTCAACGCCGTGGTCAAAGGGAAGTCTGCCTCCGGTGTAAACGACGTGGTGGTGGAGAAGGTCGACAGTCAGCGCCTCATCGACCTCACGGTGACCATCGACGGGACCAGATTCGTCACCTATCGGGCCGATGGTTTGATCGTCGCCACCCCCACCGGCTCGACGGCGTATTCGTTCTCGGCAGGCGGGCCCCTGGTCGACCCCGATCTCGACTCCCTGATCCTGGCGCCGGTGGCGGCGCACTCCTTGTTCGACCGCTCCCTGGTGCTGCCGGCATCGGCATCCATCGACATCAGCGTCGGGCGGGACCGCCCGGTGAAGGTGTCCGTCGACAAGATCGCCCTCGGCAACATCGGATCCGAAGACACGGTCCAGGTGCGCCAAGGAGCCGAGGCTGTCCAGTTCGTGACCTTTGGCGACCGGTCGTTCCCGGCACTGCTCACCGAGAAGTTCGAACTCGACTGATGCTCGCCCATCTCCGGGTCCGCAACCTCGGCATCCTCGAAGATGCCGAGCTCGAGCCGAGCCCGGGCTTCACGGTGATCACAGGGGAGACCGGAGCCGGCAAGACCCTGCTCCTCGGCGCACTCCGACTCCTCACCGGGGAAAAGGGGCGAAGCGACGTCGTCGGACCGTTCGGGGAGGATGCTCAGGCCGATGGCCTGCTCATCGATGGCGAGGCCGAGCTTGGGGTCTCCCGATTCCTGCCCCGCGAAGGGCGGAGCCGGGCCTACCTGGAGGGCGCCGTGGTCTCGGCGCCGGCTCTGGTGGAGCGGGTGGGCCCGCTCGTCGAGATCGTGGGCCAGCACGACCAACTTCGGATCAGGCGTCCCGCCGCGTTGCTCGAGCTCGTCGACCGGGCATTGGACGATGCGGGCAAGGGTGCCCGGAGCGGGTATCGGGACTCGTGGGCCTCGTACGCGGCGGCGGCCACCGCCCAGGAGAGCCTCGGTGGGGACGCCCCCGCCCTGGAGCGCGAGCTCGATCTCGCCAAACATCAGGCCGAGGAGATCGAGTCCGCGGGCCTCGAGCCCGATGACGATGAGAAGGCCGAGGCCCTCACCTCGCGGCTGAGGAATGCCGAGGCGATACGGGACCAGTTGTCACTGGCCGTGGATGCCGCCTCGGCGATGTCGGACATGGCCGGGGAGGTCGTTTCTGCCCTGCGCAAAGTGGCGGAGTTGGATCCCGAGCTCGCCGAGGGCCGGGACCTGGCGGAGGGGGTGTCCGCGAGAAATCTCCGAGATCGTGCACCTGTTGCGGGATCGGGTGGAGGAAGCCCGGGAGGACCCCGAGAGCCTGGCGGCAGCCGAACAGCGCCTCACCCTGCTCGGCGACCTGAAGCGGAAATACGGGCGGACCATCTCTGAGGTGATCGACTTCGGGGCCACCGCGGACGAACGCGCCCGCAGGCTGAGAGACCTCCTCGACCGAGCCTCGACGATCGAAACCGAGGTGGCCAGGGCCCGGGAGCAGGTCGATTTGAGGGCGGCGGAGCTGAGAGCGGCCCGTTCGAAGGCGATCGAGGCGATCCAGGAGGCGGCAGCGGGCCATCTCGTCGGACTGGGCATGCCTGCTGCCTCGCTTCGCCTCACCATCGAAGGGATCACGCCGGGACCTTCGGGCGGTGACCGCGTGGCAGCTCTCTTCTCCTCCGACGAGCGTCTGGAGGCAGGCCGCATCGAGGATGTGGCATCTGGTGGCGAGCTTTCGCGCCTGGTCCTCGCCCTCCGACTTGCGACGAACGCAGAGGACGCAACCACGCTTGTCTTCGACGAGGTGGACGCCGGGGTAGGCGGCGCCACGGCACTGGCGCTCGGGAAGAAACTCTCCGAGCTGGCGAGGACCACCCAGGTGCTGTGTGTCACCCACCTGCCCCAGGTGGCGGCCCATGCCGACACTCACTATGCCGTGCGCCGTACCGGCACCAGCGCAGATGTGGTTCGGGTGGACGGCGAGGAGCGGGTCGAGGAGTTGTCGAGGATGCTCGCCGGCCTTCCGCAGAGCGCCGGGGGTCGGGGCGCGGCAGCCGAATTGTTGGCGGCGGCCCGGGCCTGAGCAAAGGTCCGAGCTCGCGCCGATGGGTGCTACGCTGAAATCCCGTCATGGACGGGCCTCTTTTCACCCCTGAGAGCGAAGGCTCTCAGACCGCGCCCGCCACGGGGATCCAGGAGCTTCCAACCAAGTACGTGTTCGTCACCGGCGGTGTGGTCTCCAGCCTGGGCAAGGGGATCGCCGCTTCCTCGCTGGGGCGTCTCCTCAAGTCACGCGGCCTCCGGGTGGTCAACCAGAAGCTGGATCCGTACATCAATGTCGACCCGGGGACCATGAACCCCTTCCAGCACGGGGAGGTGTTCGTGACCGACGACGGCGGCGAGACCGACCTCGACCTCGGCCACTACGAGCGATTCACCGGAGAGAACCTGAAGCGGACGTCCAATGTCACCTCGGGATCGGTGTACCTGTCCGTGATCCAGAAGGAGCGCAGGGGGGACTACCTCGGCGACACCGTGCAGGTCATCCCGCACATCACGAACGAGATCAAGGATCGGATTCGCCGGGTCGGCGAGCAGGACGTGGACGTGGTTATCACCGAGGTCGGGGGGACTGTCGGCGACATCGAGAGCCTTCCTTTCCTGGAAGCGATCCGCCAGTACGGAAACGAGGTGGGACGGGAGAACGTGGTGTTCGTCCACGTCACCCTGGTTCCCTACATCGCAACCTCAGAGGAGCTCAAGACCAAGCCGACCCAGCACTCGGTGGCCGAGCTGAGGAGCAAGGGGATCCACCCCGACGTGATCATCGTGCGCTCGGACCGCGAGATCGATGAAGCGGTCCGCAAGAAGATCAGCCTCTTCTGCGACGTCGAGCCCCGGGCGGTGATCGCCGCGCCGGACGCCCGTGACATCTACGAGGTGCCGCTGATCCTCCATGATGGCGGCCTGGACAAAGTGATATGCGACCGGCTCGGCCTGGTCACCGGGCCTCCCGCCCTCGAGACATGGCGGGCCATGGTCGACAAGGCGCTCTCCGCCACCGACTCGGTGACCATCGGGGTCGTTGGCAAGTATGTCGACCTCCCCGACGCCTATCTCTCGGTGGTGGAAGCGCTGAAGCATGCGGTCTCTGCCCACGGGCTGCGACTCGATCTGCGGTGGGTGCCCAGCGATGAGCTGACCGGGCTGCTTGCCGATTCCTATCTCGAGGAGCTCGATGGGATCGTGATACCCGGTGGCTTCGGATACCGGGGGGTCGAGGGGAAGATCCAGGCCATCCGGTTCGCCCGCGAGCGCCGGGTGCCGCTCCTCGGGCTCTGTCTCGGGCTCCAGTGCTCGGTCATCGAGATCGCCCGAAACGTGCTCGGGATGTCCGACGCCAACAGCACCGAATTCGACCCTTCCACACCCCACCCGGTGATCGACCTGATGGCGAGTCAGGAGGACGTCGAGGACATGGGGGGGACGATGCGCCTCGGGCTGTATGCGGCGAAGCTCGCCGAAGGGTCGAAGGTGCGCGGGCTCTACGACAGCGAGTTGGTCTACGAGCGGCATCGTCATCGCTGGGAGGTGAACAACCGTTACCGCAAGGACCTGGAAGGCGCGGGCCTGATGCTCTCCGGGCTGTCACCCGACGACAACCTCGTCGAGTACATCGAAATGGTGGATCATCCCTTCTTCGTCGGCACCCAGGCCCACCCCGAGCTCCGCTCGCGCCCCGACCGGCCGCACCCCCTGTTTCTCGGCCTGATCGAGGCCGCGGCCCGGGTTCGCGCCGGCCTGAAGAGCCCTGTCAGCTCCACTGTCGACCTGACGGTGGAGTGAGGCAGCGCCGGTTCCCGGCGTATAGCCTGAGCCTCGATCCGATACCCGCAGGAGGGCTGAAAGTTGATCGTCGGTGTTCCCCGCGAGATAAAGACCGAAGAGCATCGCGTGGCGATCACCCCGGTCGGTGTCCGTGAGCTGACCGATCGCGGGCATCAGGTCCTCATCGAGAAGGGCGCCGGGGACGGCTCCAGCATCCACGACGAGGCATTCGAGGCCCAGGGAGCGACCGTCCTCCCCAACGCGGACGAGGTGTTCGACGGCGCCGAGATGATCCTGAAGGTGAAGGAGCCACAGCCGGCCGAGATCGAGATGTTCCGCCCCGGCCAGATCCTCTTCACGTACTTGCATCTGGCGGCCTACCCCGACCTCGCCGCCGGGCTCCGCAAGCGCAACGTGATCGCCATCGCCTACGAGACAGTGCAGATGGAGGACGGATCCCTTCCCCTCCTTGCTCCAATGTCCGAGATCGCGGGTCGAATGGCGGTCCAGGTCGGCGCCTACTTCCTGGAGAGGGCCCAGGGCGGGCGCGGAGTCCTTCTCGGTGGTGTGACCGGGGTCCGTCGGGGCAAGGTGGTGATCATCGGTGGAGGCATGGCGGGTTCGAATGCCGCGGTGATCGCCATGGGCATGCAGGCCGACGTCGTGGTGCTCGACACCGACATCGACAAGTTGCGATGGCTCGACTCCCTCTACCAGGGCAGGGTGCTCACCCTGCACTCGAACAAGCTGACGCTCGAGGAGCAGGTGCTCGACGCCGACCTGGTCATCGGCACTGTTCTCGTTCCCGGCGCCTCTGCCCCCAAGCTGGTGACCAAGACCATGGTCCAGGCCATGAAGAAGGGCGCGGTCCTGGTCGACGTCGCCATCGACCAGGGGGGCTGCTTCGAAACCTCGCGTGAGACCACACACACCAATCCCGTCTACCTGGTTGACGACGTCGTCCATTACGCGGTGGGCAATATCCCGGGCGCCGTTCCCCATACCTCGACCTACGCATTGACCAATGCCACGCTCCGCTATGCGGTCACCCTGGCCAGCAAGGGCGTGGAGAAGGCCACGAGCATCCATCCCGAACTGCTGGCAGGAGTCAACGTGGTCGGTGACGACGTGTGCCACCCCGCGGTCGCCGAGAGCCTTGGCGTCGGCCATGTCCCTCCCGCCGAGGCCCTAGCCGCGATGTGAGCACCGGCCCGCCTCCCTTCACGGAGTGCGTGGACGAGTATCTGGTCTCCTTGCGCGTCGAGCGCGGCCTGGCCTCGAACACGATTTCCGCCTACCGGCGAGATCTCGACCAATACGCGGCCTTCCTCGCAGGCCGCGAGCCCGATCCGATGATTCTGGAAGCCTTCGTCAGCCACCTTCACGGGCGAGACCTGGCGATGTCCACGGTGAGCCGGAAGCTGGCCGCGGTGCGCGGCCTGCATCGGTTCCTCGTGGTCGAGGGTATGCGCAACCAGGACCCGACGCTGCTCCTCGACGCCCCCCGGCGCCCGGACCCCTTTCCCAAGGCGCTGAGCATCGACGAGACCACCCGGCTGGTAGAGGCCCCCGATCTATCGTCGGCAAAGGGTCGCCGGGATTCGGCCCTGCTCGAGTTCCTCTACGGCACCGGGGCCAGGGTCTCGGAAGCGGTCGGGATCGACCTGGGGAAAGTGGACCTCGAGGACCGGGTAGCGCTGGTCACCGGCAAGGGCTCGAAGCAGCGGCTGGTGCCATTGGGGAGCAAGGCCGTCGCCGCCATCGGGCGCTGGCTCCCAGACCGGCTCGGGCTGTTCAGCAGAGGGCAACGCGGGGACCCCCTTTTCCTCAACATGAGGGGGAAGCGGCTGACCCGTCAGGGGGCCTTCGATGTGGTGCGCGCCAATGCGAAGAGGGCGGGGATCGATGCCGACAAAGTGTCCCCCCACGTGCTCCGACACTCCGCCGCCACTCACATGGTGGAGGCGGGAGCCGACCTGAGAACCGTACAAGAGATCCTGGGCCACGCTACCATCAGCACTACCCAGATCTACACGAGGGTCAGCGCCACCCATCTCGTCGAGGTCTATGTCCAGGCACACCCAAGGAGCCGATGATGTCGTCTGACATCACCAACGCCAAGAAGGCACTCCGTGAGGAGAGGGCACGTCTCGTCCACCATTTGGACGAGTTGGGTGCTGCCGAAACCGGTGATCTCCGGTCCGACATCGACTTCGGGGGGAGCTTTGCGGATGCGGCGGCGGTCACCGCCGAGCGCACCGAGGTGCTCGGCCTCGTCGACTCGCTGAAGGCCCAGCTCGACGACGTCGATCGGGCACTGGCCCACATCGACGCCGGCAAGTACGGCACCTGTGACAACTGCGGGAATGAGATCGATCCCGCCCGCCTCGAGTTCCGACCGGAGTCGGTTCTCTGCGTCGACTGCAAGACCAGAGCCGCAGGCTGACCCGGTGCCGGGCTCGCCGGGCCATCTGACCCGTCGCTTCTTCGATGTCATCCTTGCTCGTCCGTTGCACGAAACGGAACGGGGCGAGATCGAGGGCTGGTTGAGCACCGAAGAGTGCGCTCTGTTCTACGCCCAGTCGGACGCCGACCAGCGGCATGGCTACACCGCGGCAGCCACCATCCGGGCCGAGGCGCCGGGCGACACCATGGCCGTGCGCGCCGCCCTCCTTCACGACATAGGCAAGCGCCATGCCCGACTCGGCGTGCTCGGCCGGGTGCTGGCCTCGATTCTCATCCTGGCCCGGATTCCGCTTCGGGGCCGGCTAGCCCTTTATCGCGACCATGGCGCGACCGGTGCCGACGAGCTCGAGAGCTTTGGGCGCCGAGCAGCTCGTGGTCGATTTCACCCGTCATCACCATGGTCAGCGGCCGGATTCCATCGCTCCGTCGACCTGGGACCTCTTGTGGCGGGCCGATCACCAGCCAAAGCCGAGCACCCTCGACCGGCCCGAATAACCTGAGTCCCAGCTGATGCCCATCCACGTCAAGACCACCGTTTTCGAGGGCCCATTCGACCTGCTGCTTCAACTGATCTCCAAGCATCACCTCGAGATCTCGGCTGTCGGAATCACGTCTGTCGTCACCGAGTATCTCGCGGTGCTGGAGGAGATGCAGGACATGGACATCGAGGTGACTTCGGAGTTCCTCCTGATCGCGGCCACGCTGGTCGAGATGAAGGCGCAGTCGCTGCTCCCTGGCAGAGCCGACGTGGACATCGATGAGGAGCTGGCCTTGATGGAGGAACGTGACCGTCTCATCTCGCGGCTGCTCATGTGTGTGACCTTCAAGGACGTGGCTGCCGTCCTGCTCAGGCGGATGCAGGAGGCGACCCGTAACGTCCCGCGGACCGCAGGTGTGGACCAGGAGATCCGGCTGGCGCCTTCGGAGGTCGTGGTCCCGATCGACATCAACGGTCTCGCGACCATGGCGGCGAGGGTGTTCACCAGAGTGACGGCCGAGCCCGATCTCGATCACCTCGACCTAGACCTTCCGTCCGTCGAGGCCGCGATCGACGATCTCCGGGCTCGCGTCGCCGAACTGACCGTCGCCGACTTCGATCGGTTGACACGGCATTGCACGCACCCGATTCAGGTCGCCGCATACTTCCTCGCACTCCTCGAGCTGGCGAGATGGGGATTGATCGCGGTCTCCCAGGAAGACTGGCTCTCCGAGATTCGCGTCGAACATCGAAGCGGCGGCGACATCGACCTCAGTTCGGAATGGGCGACCCGATGAACGAGACCGCGGCATTGGAGGCGGTGCTATTCGTCACCGAGGCTCCGGTCCCGGTTGGAGAGCTGGCCGAGGTGCTGGAGATGCCGAAGAAACGCGTCGAGGAGTTGCTGGAGCAGCTCCGGGGTGACCTGGAGGCGAGAGGCTCGGGGCTCGTGCTGAAGTCGTCCGCAGGTGGCTGGCGGCTCTATTCACATCCCGACGCCTATCCCTACCTGGAGCGGTTCTCGAGCTCGGCCACCGCCCGACGGCTCTCCCCGGCGGCGCTGGAGACCCTGTCGGTGATCGCCTATCGCCAACCCGTCGCCAGGAGCCAGATCTCGGAGATAAGGGGAGTCGACTCCGACTCGGCAGTGCACACCCTCGAGCGCCTGGGTCTGATCGAGGAGAAAGAGCGGCTCAACATCCCGGGCAACCCCGCCGTCTATGTCACCACGGACCTCTTCCTCGAGAAGATGGGCCTCGATTCACTCAATGGGCTGCCGCCCCTGGCCGATCACGTGCCGCCGTCAGAGATCGTCGATTCCCTCGAGGAGACCGTCCGCCCCGGGCCCGGCTGATAGTGGCGGAGCCGGTCCGCGCCCAAAAGGCAATCGCCCACTCGGGGCTGATGTCGCGTCGGCTGGCCGAGGAGGCAATCCTCGCCGGCCGGGTGGAGGTCGACGGGCGCCGCATCGTGCTCGGCGATCGGGTGGACGTCTCGACGCAGCAGGTGACGTTGGACGGGATCCCGATCCCGGTCAACCCCGATTTGGAAACGCATCTGCTGTTCAAGCCGCTGGGCGTGATCAGCACCGCCTCGGACCCTCAGGGCAGGGAGACCGTTGTCGACCTGGTCCCCACCTCGAAGCGCGTGTACCCCGTGGGCCGGCTCGACTCGGACTCCGAGGGTCTGATCCTGCTCACGAATGACGGTGATCTGGCCAATCGGGTCACCCACCCCCGCTACGGGATAACCAAGACATACGTCGTGATCGTCGACGGCAGGCCGGCGCCGGCTGCAGTTCGACGGCTGACCGAGGGCGTCGAACTCGACGACGGGCGCGGCACGGGCGAGATCGGCCCGGATCGTCGGGCAGCAAGGCGAGGCGACGATGATCGAAATGGTGATGGAGGAGGGCAGAAACCGGGAGATACGTCGGATGTTCGACGTCATCGGGCATCCGGTGCAGAGCCTGGTGCGCACCGCCATCGGCGCTCTGTCTGATCGCTCGCTTCGTCCCGGGCAAAGCCGTCTCCTCATGGTTGATGAGGTTCGCCGGCTGCTCGCATCGGGGGAGTCAGCGGTCGAAATCGAGACGCCAAGCTCTGCAAATGACTCCTGAGCCTCCGAACTACGAGACGTATCCGGTGCCGACCGCCACCGGCCCGCTGGACGCAGTGGTGGAGCTTCCCGGCTCCAAATCCCTGACGATCAGGGCGCTGTTCACGGCTGCCCTTTCCGTGGGGGAGTCGACGTTGCATGGAGCTCTCGACTCGGGAGACACCAGAGCGGCCCGGCAATGCCTGCGGGCCTTGGGGGTGAACATCGAGGAGTCGGATGCCCGATGGCGGGTCATCGGAACCGGCGGCGAGCTTCGGGCCACATCTGAGTCCCTGGACGCGGGTGAGTCGGGTCTGACCGCCCGCTCCCTGATGGCGGTCGCCTCTTTGATCCCAGGGCGGAGCCTGATCGTGGGGCGGGGCCGGCTGCCCGACCGCCCGATGTCCGAGCTCGGTGACGCCCTTCGTGCGCTCGGGTCCCGGGTCGAGTTCAAGGGGCCAGGGCTGCCCGCCGTTGTGATGGGATCCGGGTCGATCCCCGGTGGCGCGGTGGTGATCGACGGGTCACGGACATCGCAATACGCCACCTCGCTGCTCCAGGTGGCGCCCCTCGCAGACTCGGCCCTGACCGTGGTCGTCGAGGACCTTCGCGGCTCTGGCGGCTACCTCGACCTGACCGTCGATGTCATGCGCCACTTCGGAGCCGAGGTGGACCGATCGGGGAGCGCCTTTCGGGTTTCTCCCACCGGGTATGAGGGAGCCGAGTACCTGATCGAGCCGGATGCGTCGGCCGCTGCCTACCCGATGGTCGCGGCAGCGATCGTCGGTGGGAGGGTGGTCGTGAGGTCTCTCGGAGCAGGTTCCGCCCAACCCGACTACCGGGTGGGCGAGGTGCTCTCCGACATGGGCTGCACGGTCACGGCGACCTCGGTCGACACCACCGTCGAGTCCGACGGGCAGCCGCTGCAGGCGCTCGATGTCGACCTGTCCTCCGCTCCGGATGGCGCCCTTGCTATCGCCGTGGCATGCATCTTCGCCAACGGTGTGAGCCGGATCGGGGGATTGGGCTCTCTGCGGCACAAGGAATCAGACCGCCTGCGAGCCCTGGCAGAGCAGATCGAGAGTGTGGGGGCGAGGGCGAGAATCGATGATGACGCCCTCGTGATCACACCGGGTGTGCTCCGTCCGGCCGTGGTCCGCACCTATTCCGACCATCGGATCGCCATGGCCTTCGCTCTGGTTGGGTTGAGGCAACCGGGGATCGAGATCGAGGAACCCGCAGTGGTGGACAAGACCTGGCCCGGGTTCTGGGATTTCCTCACGTCGTTGCGCCCTGTCTGAAGCCGGGAACGCGGCCAGAGAGGGAATATCCTCACCCGCCGTTGAGCACTCTGATCGTCACCGTCGACGGCCCGGGCGGCACCGGGAAGAGCAGCGTCAGCCGTGAGGTCGCCCGTCGATTGGGTCTTCCTCATCTGGACACCGGGGCCTTCTATCGTGCTGCGACCCTGGTCTCGATGCGTGCGGGTGTAGGCCCTCGCGATGCCGGGGCGGTTGCGCAGGTGGTCGCCGAAGCACAATTCGACCAGGAAGAAGGTCACATGTTCCTCGATGGTGAGGACATCTCGGATGAGATCAGGGCCCCAGAGATCGAAGAGCGGGTTTCGGAGATCGCGGCCAATCCTGCGGTCCGCCAACTGCTGGTGGCCCACCAGAGGGCTTGGGCAGATCGGCACGACCACAGAGCTGTGATCGAGGGGCGGGACATCGGCTCCGTCGTCTTTCCCGACGCCGAAGTCAAGGTCTATCTCGACGCTCGGCCGGAGGTGCGAGCCCGTCGTCGGGCGATCCAGTCGGGGACCGACCCGGGCTCGGTGCACTCCGATCTGGAGAGGAGAGACCGAATCGATTCCTCGCGGGAGGCATCGCCCCTCACGATCCCACCCGGGGCGGTCTTTGTTGATACTTCCGACCTGGAGTTCGACCAGGTGGTCGACCAGGTGGTGAGTCTGGTCCTCGACCATTCATCCTGAATCCTGGGCCACACCTACCATGACCCCCATGACGGTGGAACGCGTTCTTCTCGCCGAGCCCCGGGGCTTTTGTGCCGGCGTGGAGATGGCGATCAAAGCCCTGACCTGGATGACCAGGATCTTCGATGGGCCGGTCTACTGCTACCACGAGATCGTGCACAACGAATGGGTGGTCAGGGCGTTCGAGGGGGTTGGGGTCGTGTTCGTCGGCGATATCGCCGAGGTCCCACTCGGGGCACCGGTGATGCTCTCCGCCCACGGGTCCTCGCCAGAAGTGGTTCAGGGCGCCGCCGATCGGGCGGCGGTCGTGATCGATGCCGTATGCCCGCTGGTTACCAAGGTCCACCACGAGGTGAAGCGGATGGCCCGTGACGGCTATGACATCATCTACGTAGGCCACAAGGGCCACGACGAGGCGGTGGGGACGGTTGCCGAAGCGCCTTCCGCGATCACCCTCGTCGAACCGGAGACAGGTCTCGCCGACTTCGCCCCGGCGGACCCGGCGAAGGTTGCCCTGCTCGCTCAGACCACGCTCGGAGTCCATGAGTGGATGGCCGTCATGGACGACGCAGCCGAGCGCTTTCCCGAGCTCAACACCGCCCGCAAGTCCGACCTGTGTTATGCGACGACCAACCGCCAGGACGCCGTTCTCGGGCTCACCAAGGACTGTGACCTGGTCCTCGTCGTCGGCTCCCACAACTCTTCGAATACCCAGGCCCTGGTAAGGGTGGCGCGTGAAAACGGGGTCGCCGCCCATCGCATCGACTCGGCGGCTGACATCGAAGACAAGTGGCTCGAAGGGGCTTCGGTGGTGGGACTCACCGCCGGTGCCTCTGCACCAGACCACCTGGTGCAACAAGTCATCGACCGGCTGGCGCCGAGCGACAGGTTTCGAGCTCTGGTCGTCGATCGAGGAGAAGGAGTACTTCCCCCTTCCGCCGCAACTCCGGTCATTCGTCACCACCCTTCAGGCACTGGTCGAGGCCGGGGTCACCGCAAAGTCCCGTGCCCAGGCAGGATGGCTGGAGCGTGATCGGGACTGGACCGCCACCGAAGCCCTCGACCTCATAAGCGTTTAGGTCGCCTCGGAGGAGCCAGAATGCGCGGCTCCGGAGTGAACACGTGAGCTCGTTGCCTGTAGTCGCGGTCGTGGGCCGGCCCAATGTGGGCAAGTCGACGCTGGTCAACCGGATCATCGGCGCACGCACAGCGGTGGTGGAACAGAGCAGCGGGGTGACCCGGGATCGGCGGGAGTTCGAAGCGGACTGGGCCGGCCGCGGGTTCCTGTTGGTTGACACCGGGGGATGGGAGGTCAAGCCCGACGGCGAGATGAACATGTCCATCCGAGAGCAGGCGGAGGCTGCGGTCTCCGGGGCCGACACCGTCCTGCTCGTCGTCGACGGGACTGCCGAGCTGACCGATGACGACACCGGGGTGATCTCGATCCTCCGTGCCTCCGGCCTTCCAGTGGTCGTAGCTGCCAACAAGATCGACGACAGCTCCCTGGAGGGAAATGTCGACCGGTTTTGGAGTCTGGGTCTCGGTGAGCCGCGGTCGATAAGCGCTTATCACGGTCGGGGAGTGGGCGACCTCCTCGACGAGGTGGTGAAGGCACTGCCTGAGAGTGGCCGCGTACCTGAGCCCAGCGATCTGGCGCGAATCGCGATCGTGGGACGCCCCAATGTCGGCAAGTCCACGCTGTTGAACCGTCTGGCCGGTGAGGACCGGGTGATTGTCTCCGAGTTGCCGGGCACCACGCGTGATCCGATCGATGTCGAGGTCGAGATGGCCGGGACGCGCTTCCGCCTCGTCGACACCGCCGGGATCCGGCGCAAGCCGCAGATCACCGACGACGCCGACTTCTATTCCGTGCTCCGCGCCCGGGAGGCCATGCGCGAGGCGGATGTCGCATTGCTCCTCATCGATGCCGGCGACGGAGTAACCCACCAGGACCAGAGGATTGCACGGGAGGTGGTCGACGCCGGTGTGGGCCTCGTGGTGATCCTCAACAAATGGGATGCGATCGACGAGGACCAGCGGGAGATCACGGAGCGTTCGCTTCCGGATCGGCTCGGTTTCGTCGGCTGGGCACCGGTGATCAGGATGTCCGCCCTCACCGGTTCCCGTGTGGGCCGGCTCCCGGAGGCGATCGAGGTCGTTTCCACGGCCCGGGCCACGAGGATTTCCACCGGGCAGCTCAACCGGTTGGTGAGGGAATGGATCAGCGCCCATCCGCCACCGGTGCGCAAGGGCCGACGTCCCAAGATCCATTACGCGGTGCAGGCGGGAACCTCCCCACCCACCTTCGTCCTTTTCGTCTCCGGCGGAGAGCTCGGGGACGACTATCTGCGCTTCATCGAGAACCGCCTGCGCGAAGCGGCGGACTTCACCGGGAGCCCGGTGCACATCGTCTCCCGGGCAGGGGAGCGGAAATGACCGATTCGCCTCCGCCACAGGACGGGGAACGAGCACCCTTCAGCTTTCGGCTGATGATCGTCCTCGTGGTGATCTACCTGGGATGGCGTCTGGTCCAGGGGATCCTCTGGGTCTTCGACCGCCTCGGCTGACGGCAAACCTTCCATTTGCACTACCGCCGTAGTGTTTAATATCGTTAGCTACCGAACGATTCGGGAGCCGAGGAGGGCAGCAGTGAGATGGAAGGGGATGGCCGCCGCCCTAGGCGTGGTGTTGCTTGTCACCGCTTGTGCCGACGATGCCGGTGAGGAGCTGCGTGCGGAGGTGGTGGCCAACTATGCAGCCGTGGTCCACGAGGCGTATTCGATGAGCCTGGAATCAGCCATCGAGATGGATGCTGCCATCGACGCCTTCGCCGCCGACCCCTCGGAGGTCAATCTCGAGGCGGCTCGCCAGGCTTGGCTCACCGCCCGTGATGACTACGGACCGACCGAGGCTTTCCGCTTCTATGGCGGCCCTATCGACGCCGACGACACCGGTGTCGAGGGATTGGTCAACGCATGGCCCCTGGACGAGGCCTACATCGACTACGTCGAGGGAGCTCCTGAATCGGGCATCATCAATCTCCCCGACGAATTCCCAACCATCGATGCCGAGCTGATCACCTCGCTCAATGAGAGCGGAGGTGAGACCAATATCTCCACCGGCTGGCATGCCATCGAATTCCTGCTCTGGGGCCAGGACCTCTCGGCAGAGGGCCCGGGGGGCCGGCCGGCCGACGATTTCGTGTCAGCGCCGAACGCCGATCGGAGGGCCACCTATCTCACGGTGGCCTCGGATCTGTTGGTCGAGCATCTCAGCTCGCTGGTCGAGGCCTGGGCACCCGATAGCGACGGCAACTACCGAGCGGAGTTCCTCGCCCTTCCGGCCGACGAGGCGCTGTCGATGATCCTCAGCGGGATTGGTGAGTTGAGCCGTGGCGAGCTGGCCGGCGAGCGCCTCACGGTGGCCTATGAGGAGCACTCGCAGGAAGACGAACATTCCTGTTTCTCGGACAACACCACGGCAGATGTGGTGGGCAATGCCAGCGGGATCCAGATGGTCTACCTGGGTGAGTTGGGGAGCGCATCAGGGCCCGGGATCGATGACCTGGTCGCCGCTGTCGACTCCGACCTGGCTGATCGGCTCCGCGAGGAGATCGAGTCAAGTGTCTCCCTCGCCGAGGCAATTCCGGCGCCGTTCGACCAGAGCCTGGCACCCGGTGTCCCCGATGACGATCCGGGCCGGGTGGCGATCAACGACACGATCCAGGCGCTGGACCTCCAGGCAGACACTCTTGTCGAGGCTGCCACCGCGCTCGGTCTCGAGCTGAACCTGAGCTGATGTGACCTCGATCCGCGGATCGAGCCCGAGACGCCCCCGCCCTGGGATCTGGGCGCTGGTAGCGCTTGGCCTGGTGACGGCGTGTCTCGGCCCACCCGCCGATCTCATGCAACCGGAAAGCGGGGGAGAGGGCACCACGGAGTCGTCGAATCGTGACGCCTTTGGCAACGCAGCCCGGAATCTGAGCAGCGAGGAGCGGCGGGTGTTCGAGGTGGGGGACAGCTTCTTCACCCAAAACTGGGTGACCGCTCCCGCCTCTACCGATGCTCGTGACGGGCTGGGGCCGATGTTCAACGCCCAGGCCTGCGCTTCATGTCATGTTCGCGATGGCCGAGGGAGCCCGGAAACGGGTGAGATCGGCCTCTTGTTCCGACTCGGAGTGAACACCGGCGGAGGGCAGTCCCCGGATCCGTCCTACGGGGGGCAATTGCAGGACCGAGCAGTCCTCGGTGTTCCTGCGGAAGGAACGGTCAGGCGGCTCTACGTGGAAGAGGCGGGGGCCTACGCGGATGGCTCGGCCTACACCCTGCGCCGGCCGGTCCACGAGTTCGATGACCTCGCCTACGGCCCGCTTGCAGTCGATGTGATGGTCTCACCGCGACTGGCGCCCCCGGTGTTCGGCTCAGGCTTGTTGGAGGCGATCCCCGAGTCGGACATCCTGGGCGCGGCCGACCCCGAAGACGCCGATGGCGACGGGATATCGGGACGGCCGAACATGGTCCATGACGCCCTGAGCGGCGAGACCGCCTTGGGTCGCTTCGGGTGGAAGGCGAACGTCGCCAGGGTGGAGGAACAAGTCGCCTCGGCCTTCTCCGCCGACGTGGGAATCACCAGCGAGCTGTTTCCCGATGAGGACTGCACTGCGGCACAAATCGAATGCGCCGCCGCTCCCGGGGGAGGAGATCCCGAGATTCCGGCCGACCGAATGGAAAAGGTGGTGTTCTACACGAGGACCCTGGCGGTGCCCGCCCGCAGGGATCTCGACAAACCCGAGGTCGCAGCCGGAGCAGAGCTCTTTCTCCAACTCGGGTGCGCCGGCTGTCACCAGCCGAGGCAGGAGACCGGCGACTCGGACGTCGAGGCCCTCGCCGATCAGGTGATCTTCCCCTTTACCGACCTCCTCCTCCACGACATGGGCCCCGGGCTGGCAGATGGCCGCCCTGACGGGGAGGCATCCGGCTCCGAGTGGCGAACCCCACCGCTGTGGGGCCTGGGGCTGACCGAGACCGTGTCCGGCGCAACCTTCTTCCTCCATGACGGGCGGGCCCGGAGCATCGAGGAGGCGATCCTGTGGCATGGGGGAGAGGCGGAGCCCGGGGCGACCGGCTTCAAGTCGTTGACCCCCGAACAGCGCTCGAATCTCATCGCTTTCCTGAGTTCGCTGTGAGAGCCTCGGCAGCCACGCTCTTGTTGGGTTTGGCCTTGATCTCCTGTTCGCCCGGTCCGGCCGAAGACGAAGTCGTCTCAGCGATCACCGACGAGAACTTCCTGCCGGCCCTGGAAGCATCCTCGCTGGCCGCCGCCGACCTGGCGGGCGCGGTGGGGACCTTCTGTGTCGAACCAACATCCGGGGCCCACGAGGCGATCGCATCGGCCTGGGAGAGCTCCAAGACGCAATGGGGTCAGGCCTGGCTCACCACCTGGTTCGGGCCCGCCGACATGCTGCGCACCGTGTCCCGGGTCGACTATCAGCCAATCAGCGAGGAGGGGATCGAGGAGCTGCTCGCCTCCACGGAGATTCTGGACGCCGACTATGTGATGAACCAGGCGGCATCCACGGAGCGGGGCCTCGGTGCGGTCGAATATCTGCTGTTCGGGGAGGCCGACGGCGGCGACGAGCCCAGGAGGTGTGAGCTGCTCGCCGCGACCTCGGAGGTTGTGGCGTCCGAGACCGGCGCTCTGGAGGAAGCCTGGAGATCCAGCTACCAGGATGGTCCCGCGTTCGCCGACTCCTTTGCCGGCGAGGACATGCCTGCCAACGACGCACTCGGCGAGCTGGTGTCTGCGGTGGTCGAAACCCTCAAGCAGCAGTCCCTGTTCCAGGTGGGGGCGGCGGCGGGGATCTCGGCGCCAGAGCCCGATCCGGAGGCGATCCCCGAGGGCGAGGCGGGTGCAGCCGCCGATTTCTACCGCGCCCAACTGCAGGCAATCCGTTCGATGCTCGAAGCCGGTGCCCCGGACTCGCTCGGCGATCTCATCACCGCCCGGTCACCCGAGGTGATGGACCGGATCGACCAGCACCTCGATGGTGCGCATGGCGGAGCTCGACGGGATGGAAGGCCCAATGCGTGAGATCGCAGCGGAGGATCCGGGCCGTCTCGAGCCGCTATACCAGCACCTCTCCGAATTGCTGGCCGCCTTCGAATCCGACGTCGTCTCTCTGCTCGACTTGACTCTGGGATTCTCCGATACCGACGGGGACAGCGGGTGAGCTGGGAGGCATTGCGCCGGGCGGCGATTCGGCCCGTCGATGGCGCCTCCGTCGCCATCTTCCGGATCGGCCTGGGAGCGGTCGGCCTGCTCCTGGTCTGGCGGTTCTTTGCCCGAGGTTGGATCGACTCTTTGTTCATCGAGCCCGGGTTTCATTTCCCGTATCCCGGATTCGAGTGGGTCCGGGTGTGGCCCGGCTGGGGGATGTACGCCCACTTCGCGCTGATGGGAGTCGCCGCACTCGGTGTTCTCCTCGGGTACCGGGTGCGGCTCAGCGCGGCCCTATTCGCACTGCTCCTGGCCTATGTCGAGCTCATCGATCGCAGCCTCTATCTGAACCATTACTACTGGGCGGTCCTCGCCGCGGGGTTGCTCGTCTTCCTGCCAGTGGATCACGCCTATGCCATCGCCGGGGCACGAAGCAGAGCAGAGCGACCGACGGTGGTCCCGATCTGGGTGGTCTGGCTACTCCGATTCCAGGTGGGAATGGTCTATTTCTTCTCCGGCCTGGCGAAGGTCAACGGGGACTGGCTGCTCCGGGGAGAGCCCCTGGCCACCTGGCTCCCGGCTCGGGGCGATCTGCCTCTGCTCGGGCCCCTGTTCACCATCCCGGCGGCCGCGATCGTCCTGGCCTGGCTCGGGGCCTTCTTCGACCTCACAATCGTGGCCTGGCTCTCCTGGAGGCGGACCCGTGCGCTTGCCTTCGGAGCGCTGGTGGGGTTCCACACCCTCACCTGGGTTCTCTTTCCCGCGATCGGGGTCTTTCCCCTCCTGATGACACTGGCGGCCACGGTCTTCTTCGATCCCGCCTGGCCTCGACGCCTCACCGGCCCTCTGCAGGTGAGAGCTCCCCAAGCCCGCTTCCAATGGCGGGCGCACGGAATCGTGCCCGTCGCCATCTACGTGATGCTCATGGTCGCCCTGCCCCTCCGTCATCATTGGGCGCCGGGAGATGTCAAATGGACAGGTGAGGGCTATCTCGGCGTGTGGCAGGTCATGCTCAGCGAGAAGTCGGGCTCGGCCACCTTCGTGGTCACCGACCTCGACACCGGGGGAACCTGGAGGGTTCCACCGCCGGAGGTGCTGACACCGCGTCAGCAGGTGGTCATGGCCACCGATCCGGTGATGATCCGACAGGCCGCGAACCTCATCGCAGCCGATCTCGACGGGGTGGCGGTAGCGGCCGATGTGGTGATCTCGTTCAACGGCCGCCCTTCGGAGCAGTTCACCGACCCCACCGTGGACCTCACCAACCTCCCTGCCGATGTCCCCGCCCGGCGTTGGCTGATGCCCGAGCCGGGGTAACGCGCCGCATTCGACGAATCGTCACTTTTTCGAAACACGCCTGAAATAGAGCCCTCCTCACCATCGCCGCCGAACCACGGTGAGGAGGTAAGGATGGACCCGGGCACTATTGCCTGGTTGCTCACTTCGAGCGCATTGGTGTTGTTCATGACTCCCGGGCTGGCCCTTTTCTATGGAGGGATGGTCCGGTCCAAGAACGTGCTCAGCATGCTCATGAACAACTTCTTCACGATTTCGATCGTGACCGTTGTCTGGCTGGTGGTCGGCTACACGATCGCCTTCGGGCCTGACCTGGGTGGCGGACTACTCGGGAACTTCGACTTTCTCGGTTGGAGGGATCTCAGTGGTGACGCACTGTTGTTCGCCATCTTCCAGATGATGTTCGCCATCATCACGCCGGCTCTGATAACCGGGGCCATCGCCGAGCGCATGAAGTTCTCGGCGTGGATCTTGTTCGTGACTTTGTGGTCGATCTTCGTCTACCCGGTGGTGGCTCATTGGGGCTTCGCGGCAGACGGGCTGCTGTTCGCCAACGGGGTACGGGACTTCGCCGGCGGCCTGGTGGTCCATGTCAATGCCGGGATCGCCGCCCTGGCGCTGGTGTTCGTCCTGGGTCCCCGTCGTGGGTTCAAGGAGGAGGCTTTCCGTCCCCACTCGCTGCCCCTGACCCTGTTGGGGACCGGAATCCTCTGGTTCGGATGGTTCGGATTCAACGCTGGTTCCGCCCTGGCCGCCGACGCCAATGCCATCACCGCCTTCGCCACGACCCAGATCGCGGCTTCGGTTGCGGCACTGGGCTGGGTGGTGGCCGAGTGGTGGAAAACGGGCAAGCCGACGACGTTGGGAGCGGCATCGGGGGCGGTGGCCGGTCTGGTGGCGATCACGCCCTGCGCCGGGTTCGTCAGCCCGCTGGCCGCGGTGGCGATCGGGCTCGTTGCGGGGGTGGTCTGCTACCTGGCGGTCAGCCTCAAATTCCGGTTCAACTATGACGACTCGCTGGATGTGGTCGGCATCCACCTGATGGGGGGGATTGCAGGCACGGTGCTCCTGGGCGTGTTTGCCTCGACCGCAGTCAACCCGGCAGTGGGGTCCGACGGCTTGCTGTTCGGGGGAGTGGACTTCTTCCTGAAGCAGCTGCTCGGGCTGGCTGTGGTGCTCGTCTTCAGCTTCGTGGCGTCCTATCTGCTGGCCCGGCTCACGAAGGCCATCACCGGGTTGCGGGCGGACGAGAAGGCGGAGATCGACGGTCTCGACATCTCGCTCCACGAAGAGCGCGCCTACGTTTCTGCGGAGTGAGGAAGGAAAATGAAACTCATCATCGCCTATATCAAGCCCTTCAAACTCGATGAAGTGAAAGCCGGGCTCAGGACGATCGGTGTGACCGGGATGTCTGTCGGCGAGGTCCGCGGTTTCGGGAGGCAATCGGGTCAGACCGAGGTCTACCGTGGCGCCGAGTATCAAGTGGACTTCGTGCCCAAGACCCGGATCGAGGTGGCCGTCGACGACGACGTCGTGGCGAGGGCGGTCGCTGCCATCGAGGAGGCAGCCAAGACCGGCGACATTGGAGACGGGAAGATCCTCGTGCTCGGTGTCGAGGAGGCCGTCAGGATCCGGACCGGTGAACGGGGGGCAGACGCTTTGTGACCGCAGCGGATCGTCTTCGGGAGCTCAGGGCTGAGTGGACTGCGCCCCGAGCCCCCGGCGATCCTGCCTCGCTTCCGGAACGTCTCACCGGCGCCATCGACTCGCTCATCCTCGAGATCGTCCACGGCCGCAACACGAGCGGATGGGCGGTGGTCGCCGTCGGCGGCTACGGGCGGTCGGAGATGTGCCTCCAGTCCGACATCGACGTGATGCTCCTCGGGGCCGTGCCCCCCGATGCGGTGCGTCAGGTGCTCTACCCCCTGTGGGACACCGGGATGAAGGTCGGGCACTCGGTCCGGACCGTCAAGGAGGCCCTGGGCGCCGCAGCGGAAACCATCGAGACCCTTTGCTCGCTGCTGACCACACGGGTCATCACCGGCGACGAGGAGCCGGTGCGCGACCTGAAGCGTCAACTCGTCGGCTTGCTCCGCAGGCAGCGCTCCCTACCCGACCTCCTCGCCGGGGAGGAGCGCGCCCTGCGCAGCCGAGAGCCCTTCTTTCTCCAAGAGGCCGACGTGAAGTCGGGGCGGGGCGGGCTGCGGTCCATTCATCGCGATGACTGGATGAGGATCAGGGCGGAGATGCTCGGCGCCTCGACCGCCGGTGATGCGCTCAGCGCAGAGAGGTCGACTCTGCTCTCGATCCGAAATGCCCTCCACGCCACACAGGGGAGAGGTGTCGAAACGCTGGCAATCGAGCTCAGGCGACTGTTGCCGGGTGGCTCGATGAGGACCCCTACGACACCTGTACCAGGTTGTACAGGGCGACGCGCACCGTCGACGACCACCTGCTGGCCCGTTGGCCGGTCGGGAAGGTGCCTGATCACGATCCGGTCGCCCGCGCCGGGAGGAAGCTGGTGTCCGCGGTCAGGCTGCGTCGCCAGGCTGGCGGCCGGCGAAACGACTACCCCGCTTCCGGTTGCCATCCGCCATCTCGACCACCCAGCCCAGGTCCCGGCACTAGCCAAACACAGCGACACGTCGTGGACCCCGAGCGACCGCGCTGCACTCGTCGAGCTGCTGGCGGGCGGGGCGGAGGGCTGGGCCGCATTCCGGAGACTCGATGCCTGGGGGAAGGAGGTGCTCCCCGAGATGGCCATGGTCGAGTCTCTTCCGCAGACTGCGGTGTTCCACAGTCACCCAGTGGACTCCCACTTGTGGCGCACGGTGGACGAGGTGGTGTACCTGACGAGTGGCGGAAGCGAATGGTGCACCACCCAGGCCGACGATCTGGGCTCGATCGATGAGCTGCTGTTGGCGGCGTGGCTGCATGACATCGGCAAGGGGAGAGGTGGCAACCATTCCGAGGTCGGTGCCTCGCTCGCCGAGGGCATCCTCACCAGGTTCGGCTACAACCCGAGGACGGTCGACGTCGTGAAGCGGGCGGTCGCCCTCCATCTTCTCCTCCCCAGTGTGGCCACCCGTCAGGACCTCGACGACCCCGAAGTCATCCGTTCGACAGCATCCCGGATCGACGACCCGGAACTGCTGTCGCTGCTTGCGGTTCTCTCGGTGGCCGATGCCCGGGCCACGGGCCCTTCCGTGTGGTCCGATTGGAGTGGCAATCTCTTGCGAACGCTGGTCAGCCGCGTCGGAGAGGAGTTGCAGGGAACCTCGTATGGGAGCGAGAACGCCGCTCTCGACTTCCAGTTGGCCGACCACGTCGCCGCGATGCCCCCCGGGTATCTGCGGCGGTTCGGAGCGGAGATGGCGGGCCGGCACCTGAACCTCGCGACGCCGCCGCCTTCCCTCATGGAGGTTCGGGTCGAAGTATCGGGTGACCCCGGGATCCCCACGGTGGTAGCGGTGGCCCGCGACCGGCCCGGGTTCCTGGCGATCGTTACCGGCGTCTTTGCCCTGCACGGGCTCAACGTGCTCGAAGCCCGGATCGCCACCCGATCGGACGGGGTTGTCATCGATACGTTTCGCGTCGAAGACTCACTTGGAGAGCTGCGACTCGAGCCCGCCGACTGGGACCAGATAAGGACCGACCTCCACCAAGCAATCGGGGGAGAGTTGGACCTGGCCGCCCGACTCGCCGCCAAGGCCGCCGCCTACTCCGTGGCACCGGTGGAAGCGCGGGTGAGCGTCGATGTCCGGGATGGAGTCTGGCAGTTCACGGTGCGGGGGCCGGACCGGGTGGGTCTGCTCCACGACCTGGCGCACGAGCTGACCGTTGCCGAAGTTGGGATCACTATGGCCAAGGTGACTACTCGGGGCCAGGAAGTGATGGATGTCTTCTCGGTGAGCCCGGGCGAACTCCCGGCGCAGGAGATAGCCGACCGGCTTCTCATGGTGATCGAGCAACGCTCGGGGGAGGTAGCGCAATAAGTGAAGCCCCAACAACTCCGAACCGAAGTTCTGAGCCGTCGGGGCTTCGTGAGGAACCTTACCCGGTCGCCACGGCGATGAAACCCGTAGGCGGTTTTTTCTAAAGGGAATTTTCGCGGGTCGGGCTGGCGGGATTTGAACCCACGACCCCTTGGCCCCCAGCCAAGTGCGCTACCAAACTGCGCCACAGCCCGTTTGCTTGTTGGGTACCTCTCAGAATACCTGTTCGGTCCAATCGGCCCCCGAAGGGTACCTCTCCGCCTCGAGCTACCCGATCCTGCATCTAGGGGCGTGCTCGACGCTCGGGCCGTCAGCTCGACTCCGAGACGCATGGGTCACGCCTGAACCTACGGCTAGATGGGGCGGGCGCTTCTCGATTCTGTCTCGATCTCGCCCGACGCGTCCCGAAACTCGTGGGCATGGTTCTGCCTAGGGTGCCGAGATGGGCCTCACCGTCGGCCAGCTCAATCGGGCAACTCTGGCCAGGCAGATGCTCCTGGGTCGGGAGTCGTTAGTCGTGCCCGAGGCCGTTCGTCGGCTCGTTGGACTGCAGGCTCAGGAGCCTGCTTCTCCATACATAGCCCTGTGGAATCGGATAGCCGGTTTCGACGCGAGCGACCTCGACGCGGCCTTCTCCAGTCGATCCATCGTGAAGTCAACCAATATCCGGATCACTCTCCATGCCGTGGAGGCCGGGGACTATCCGCCGTTTCACGAGGCGATGCAGACCAGCCTTCGCGGATCGCGCCTTACTGATCGACGCTTCAAGGCGAGCGGCCTCACAATCCCCGAGGCGGATGCCCTGGTTCCCGAACTGGTGGAATTCACCTCCGTGCCGAGAACCCCGTCCGAGATCGAGGCGATGCTTGGTGAGCGCCTTGGCGCCCCGCCCCATCGCGGTATCTGGTGGGCGCTGCGGACCTACGCCCCGCTCCATCACTCACCCACCGGTGGGCCATGGTCGTTCCGCCCCAAGACCTCGTTTCAAGGGGCCGCCTACGAGCCGATCGATCACGAGCTCGCCGTCCAGCATCTGCTCCGGCGCTACCTGGCCGGCTTCGGTCCGGCGACTCCTCAGGACTTCGCCATGTTCGCCCTGCTTCGACAACCCACCGTTGGCCCGGCATTGGCGGCCCTCAGGGACGAGCTGGTCACTCACGAGGGGCCAGGGGGATCGACGATGTATGACGTGCCCGACGGCCCGATACCAAGCGAGGACATGCCGGCACCGCCGCGATTGATGGCGATGTGGGACAACACCCTGCTCGCGTATGTCGACCGCAGCCGTGTCGTGCCTTGGGAATACCGCCAACTGGTGATGCGCAGGAACGGCGACGTCCTTCCGACGCTTCTGGTCGATGGGTTCGTCGCCGGGGTGTGGCGGCCGGTCGATGCCGGGATCGAGGTCTCTGGCTTCCACGCGGTCTCGGAGGATGTGTGGCAGGACCTCGAGGGCGAAGCCGAAAGCCTGATCCGCTTTCTGACGAATCGGGAGCGCTTTGTCTATCGCCGCTATGCCCGATGGTGGGCCGACCTTCCGGTGGTCGAGAAGCGCATCCTCGGGGCCTGGCCCGGCTAGGTGGTCGACTTACCACTAGCCCCCCAGCCAAGTGCGCTACCAAACTGCGCCACAGCCCGGAAACGGGCATGGTAATCGCCGGTCGCGAACATTCATCAAGCCACGCGCGACGCCTGCCGATTCTCTATCGGGAGGTGTCGATGGCGGACAAGACCCTGAGAGCGATTGGAGCGAGCGTCGTGCTCGTCGCCATCGCTGTCGCCGCGCTGGCACAGACCGGCGGCGGGGATCCGCAATCGGTCGAGCTCGACGCCACGACGGGATCGTCTACCCGCCAGCCCGTCGCCAGTGTTCCGGTCGCATCGTCTTCGCCCGAGGTCTTCGAATATCGGGTTGGGCTGCTCTCCGCCCCGACCACGGACAACTTCTGGGCCTACGTCGGCGACGACCCATCGGTGTGGAACGCCTATGTCCTGGGCCCGACCAAACCCGCGATCTACGCCCTCGATGCAGAGGGCGCAGCTCTGGCGGGCGAGCTCGCGATTACCGCTCCGGTCACTCCGACCTGGGACGAGAACGGCTGGCGGGTGCGGGTCGAACTGGGGACCGACCATCATTGGAGTGACGGCACGCCGGTGACGGCTCGAGATGTCGTCTTCACATTCGACACGGTGCGACGCCTCCGGCTGAGTGGGGGATGGTCCGAAGGGTTCCCGGCGGCGGTGCGGGACATCGTCGCCGACTCCCCGACTTCGCTTCGGATCGAGTTCGACAGCAGGCCCAGTCTCGCCGTCTGGCCATACGGTGTCGGCTTGGCCCCGATCATGCCTTCTCATGCCTGGGCCCCCGTCATCGCATCCATCGACTCTGGCGACGCTCTCTATGCACTGGGTGGGGAGGGTGACCTGAGCGGCGGCCCGCTGCAGATCGTCGAATTCGGAGCGGATTCGATCGAGGCCGTAGCCAATCCCGGCTATCCGGGAGTAGCGGTCGACCAGGTCGCATATACCGTCTATCCCGACGAGGCCCATGCTGTTGCGGACCTGGCCGCGGGCATTCTCGACACCATTCTCAGCCCGCGCGGGCTCACTGCCGAGAGTCTGGAGTCGCTGGATGCGGTCGAGGAGGTGGCGCTCAGTGAGAGCCCCGCCAACGCGATCCGCTACCTCGGGTTCAACCTGGAGCGCCAGCCGATGGCGGCCCCCGGATTTCGCCAGGCTCTGGCGCTGCTCCTCGACCGGGAGCAAGCCAGCGCCAATGTCGCACCCGGCTCGGAGGCGGCATACACCGTTCTCTCCCCGGCGAATGAGGCCTGGTTCGACGAGGAACTGGCGAGCCAGATCGCCTCCGACTTTGGAGGAGACATCGACCGGCGGTTCGAGGGCGCCCTCGCCATGTTGCGAAGCGCCGGGTACACCTGGGCCCGGGAGCCTCATGTCGCCGAAGGCGATCTGGTGCCCGGGCAGGGCCTTGCAATCGGAGGGCAGGCGCCTGCTCCGCTCACCATCCTGACCCCGGGAGAGGAATATGACCCCGATCGGCCGGAATACGCGGCCCGAATCGAGCAGGTCCTGGAGAGCCTGGGATTCGATGTTCGCCCGGTGGTAACCGATTTCGACACCGTCGTCGACCTGGCATTCACCCCGGGCGCCGATGGCTCTCTGCACTACGACATGTACCTGTTGGGGTGGACCCTGGGGAATCCGTCACTGCCCGCCTATTACCGGTGGTTCTTTGCCCCCGGCGCCCCGTCGAACACCACCGGGTATTCGAGCGAGGAGTTCGCGGCCCGGCTCGCCGATTATGAGCGGGCAACGGATTCGGCGGCCGCCAGGGATGCCCTGTGGAAGATGGAGCAAGTTCTGGCAAAGGACCTTCCCTATCTGGTCCTGTATCACCCCGAGATCACCGAGGCCTACCGCTCGGACCGGGTCGACTTCGAGCTGGGGCCGGTTTTGGGTGGGATCCAGGGGCGGCTCGGCGGCCTGGTCGACGTTCGTCCGGATGGTTGAGATCGGGGTCCGGTATATAGCCTGCGCCCGGTGAGCGAGGCCGTCACCACCAACCGGGTCCTGACCATCCCCAACCTGGTCACGTTCCTCCGACTCCTCGGTGTCCCCCTCTTCTGGTGGGTCCTGCTCGTCGATGACAACCTCGCCCTGGCCGCCTGGCTGATGTTCGCGATCGGCTGGACCGACTGGATCGACGGCTACCTGGCCCGCCGCCTCAACCAGGTGAGCGCGTTGGGAAAGGCCCTGGATCCGATCGCCGACCGGCTGCTGATCGCTTCGGCGATCATCGGCGGCCTCTACGTGGGCGCCCTGCCCCCGGTGTTCGGCTGGCTCCTGATAGTCAGGGAAGTCTTCGTGGGAGGGATGGCGGCCTACCTCGCAGCCAGGGGAGGTGGCCAGATCGAGGTCCGCTACCTGGGAAAGCTCGCGACCTTCCTGCTCTACGGGGCGATACCCGCCTTCTACCTCGCCGAGGCCGGCTTCATGGAGTGGTTCATGCGGCCCGGCGCCTGGATCGGAGGGACGATCGGCCTCGCCCTCTATTGGTATACGGCGTTTCTGTATGTGGGCGATGTCCGGCGCCGGCTCGCGGCGTTAGAGTCGCCCACCGGCCCGGAGGAGGTTTGATGCAGGTACCCGATGATCTTCTCTACACAGAGGAGCACGAATGGATTCGCCAGAAGGGCGACTCAGTCGTGCGGATCGGGATCACCGACTATGCCCAGGACCAGCTTGGTGACGTGGTTTTCGTCGAGCTTCCCGAAGTCGGCGCGACGGTGAGCAAGGACGACATCCTGGTCGAGGTGGAAAGCACCAAATCCGTCGGAGAGGTGTACGCGCCATTCGCCGGAGAGGTGGTGGCGGTCAATACGGAGCTGACAGGGAGCCCGGATCGGGTCAACTCCAGCCCATATGACGAGGGCTGGTTCGCCGAGATCCGCATCGACGGCGATCTCGACACCTCCGGCCTCCTCGATGCCGCGGCCTATCGCGACTTGACCGAGTGAGGCGTGACCCGGCTCAGTTCCGGGCGCTCCCTATCATCTCACCTCATGACCGAGGAGAAAGGGCCAGGCCCGGATCAGCCCGAACCTCATGTTGAGGTCGAGAGCGATCCTACGGTGGTCTATGTCCCGATCCAGGAGCGCGCCGGCCACCCCCTGACCCGTGAAGAAGCAGGGAACATCGAGGGATTCACCGGATTCGCCCTCGTCATCGAACGTGGCCCGCAGACCGGGATGAGCTATGTCCTTCCCCAGGGGAACACGACGGTGGGGCGGCATCCGGAGAGCGACATCTTCCTCAACGACGTCACCGTCTCCCGCCAGCACTGCCGCTTCGTGCTGGAGGAGGGCAGGCTGATGGTCGAGGACAGCGGCTCGACCAACGGGACCTACGTGAACGACGCCCGCGTCGACGAGGCTCAGCTCAGGGCAGGGGACGAGGTGCTCGTGGGCCGCTTCCATTTCCTGGTCGCACACGGCGATGCCTGATCAGACGGACATGAGCATCGGCGAGGTGATCAACCTGCTTCGAGACGACTTCCCCGACGTCTCGGTGTCCAAGATCCGGTTCCTCGAGTCTCAGGGGCTGATCGACCCCGGTCGCTCCGACAGCGGGTACCGGCTCTTCGACGCCGAGGACCTGGCTCGACTCCGGTTCATCCTGCAACAGCAAAGGGATCATTTCCTCCCCCTCAAGGTGATCAAGTCCAAGTTGACGCTCTGGGAGCGCGGCGAGGAGGGCGGCGCAACGTTTCTCCAGCCGGAGCCAAGTCTCGAAGGGGAGCGGGGCGCACCCCTCAGCCGGGAGGACCTTCTCAAGCGCTCGGGCCTGAGCAGCGGGCAGCTCGATGAGCTGCAGGCCGCGGGTGTGATCCACTCGATCCCCGACTCGGACGTCTTCCCCACAGAGGCCGGGGTGGTCGGGCTCGAGGCGAAGCGGCTCATGGACCAAGGCCTGGAGCCCAGGCATCTTCGGGCGATCCGGCTGTCGGTCGACCGGGAGGCCGATCTGCTTCGTCAGCTCACCGCACCCTTGATGAGGGCCAACAATGCCGAAGCCCGGGCCAGGGCCCGTGACCTTCTCGAGCTGAGTGCCGGCTCGGTGCAGTCGATGCACCGGGCGATGCTCGAGGGAGAGTTGAAGCAGCAGATCATCCAATGATCAGAACGGCCCGTCTGCTCGCACCGCTCGTGGTGCTCTCCTTCCTGCTCGCCCTTCCATTGGGCGCCGCCCCTTTCTCCTATCCAGCACCGGTGTTCGAGACCTTCCCCGAGTCGGGCCCGCCCTCGGTCACGGCTCCGGCGTGGATCCTCTACGACGAGTCGATCGACACCGTCCTCGCCTCCTGGGCCGCGGACGAGCCGAGATCGATTGCGTCTACGACGAAGATCATGACCGGGTTGCTGGTCCTGGAGAACGCCGATCTCGACGAGGTCGTCACGGTTTCCGAGGAGGCAGCTCAAACCGGGGGCCAGGAGATTGGGCTGGTCGCAGGTGAGCAGTTCACGGTCGGCGCCCTGTTCCGGGCGTTGATGGTTCGTTCCGCCAACGACGCCGCTTCGGCTCTGGCCGAGCACATCGCAGGGAGTGTTCCTGCCTTCGTCGACATGATGAACAGCAGGGCGCAAGAGCTCGGCTTGGAGAACACCTCCTTCGCCAACCCCCACGGGATGGACGCCGCAGGCCACTACTCGAGCGCCCGGGACCTCCTCACCCTCGCCCGGCTGGCCATGGCGAACCCCTTTTTCGTCGAGGTGGTCAGAGCCCGGGCCATGGTCCTCCCCGACGACCCCGAGGGCAACGCCCGGGTCGGCATCAGCACCAATCTGATGCTCTCCTCTTACGAGGGGATGCTCGGTGTGAAGACCGGGCTGACCCCTCGTGCCCTGTTCACCTTCGTTGGGGCCGCCGAGCGCGAAAGCCGGCGGCTGTATGCGGTGGTGCTCGGCTCTCCGGAGAACTTCGGTCATTTCGCCGACGCCAGCGCTCTGCTCGACTACGGATTCAAAGACCTGGGTTTCTACGGGGACGCGATCACGAAGACCGATTACAAGGCCTCCATGGCCCGGGTGGAGCCTGACCACATGGTGACCGCGGGACAGGTCGAGACCTACATCCACCTGGCCGGGCAGGGGCTGATGCTGGAGCATCCGGCGCCACTGGTCGAGCTCCCGCAGCCCGAGCCGGCGCCAATCATCGAAGTGAGCCGGGGGCCGCAGGGAGCAGGGACCTCGATCGGCGAAGCCCTCCTCTATTGGGTCCACCGAGCAATCGGGGAATGACCGCGACTGCTCTTCCTGCCGTGGAGGCCATACCCGAGGCCGAGATCCAGTCACGGGTGGCCGAGTTGGGGGAGGCAATCGGCGCCGACTACGCCGACCGCCAGCCCCTGTTCGTCGTCGTCATGTTGGGCTCGGTGCCCTTCGCCGCCGATCTCACCCGCCGCGTCGAAATCGCCTCCGAGATCGACTTCCTGGTCCTCAACCGCTTCGGGGAAGGGGGTCGGATCGGGATCGCCATGGACCTTTGGACCCCGGTCCTCGATCGGGAAGTGGTGATCATCGAGGACATAACCGATACCGGGCTCACCCTCTCCGTCCTGCGCAAGACGATGCTCGACCGTGGTGCCCGGTCGGTGGCAACGGCTTCGCTCATCGACAAGACCCGAAGAAGGGTCACCGATGTCCCCATCGAATACCGGGGGTTTGAGGTGGGGGATGAGTACCTCGTGGGCTACGGGCTCGACTGGCAGGGCTACTACCGGAACTTGCGCTCCATCTGGGCGGTGCTCGACATGGAAGCGTTCGTCAACGACCCGAAGGTCTTGTTCGAGGTCATGCCGTCCTAGGGCCGGAAAATCAAGCCCGGTGATAACCTCGCGTGATGCCGGAAAACGGATCGCCCATCGCGATGGAAGTCGTGGGAGTCCGGGTCGAGCTGCCCTCCAACCAGCCGATAGTGCTGCTCAGGGAACAGGAGGGGAATCGCTACCTCCCGATCTGGATCGGGGGATCGGAAGCAACGGCCATTGCCACGGCTCTGGAAGGGGTTAGCCCGCCCCGCCCCCTCACCCATGATCTGATGCAAAGTGTCATCGACGCCGTCGGTGCCGCGGCGGTCCGGGTAGTGATCACCGAGATGCGTGACTCGGTCTTCTACGCCGACCTCTCACTCGACATCTCGGGCCGCGAGGTGCACGTCTCGAGCAGGCCGTCGGATGCCATCGCGCTCGCGGTACGCACCGGCACCCCGGTGTTCGCGCTCCCCGGGGTCCTCGAGGATGCAGGTGTCCTTTTCGAAGAGGAGGCCGACGAGGAAGACGAAGTGGCCCGCTTCCGGGAATTCCTGGAGGAGGTCACCGTGGAGGACTTCCTCGGTGGCGAGCCCGGCGACTGAGCGACCGGCCACTAGTTATCCACAGATTACGTTGACATCGCGGTCCCGGCAGGGGTAGCTTGCAGATGACGCAGAGTTACACGCATGTAACCTGGAGGACCGATGACTCAGGAGCGGGAAGGCTACCGCGCCCCACAAGTCTGCAAGCTGGTCGGGATAACGTACCGGCAACTGGACTATTGGGCACGCACCAACCTGATCAAGCCGTCGTTGCAGCAGGCGACGGGATCGGGGTCGCAGCGCCGCTACTCGTTCTCGGATGTGGTCCAGCTCAAGGTGATCAAACGCCTCCTCGACGCCGGCATGAGTCTGAAGAAGATTCGCTCCGCCGTCGAGATCCTCGGTGAGCAGCTGGAGTCCGATCGCCCACTGGCCGATGTGACCCTGCTCAGCGACGGGCAAACCATCTACGCCGCGCACTCCGAGGAGGAGCTGGTGGACGTGTTCCGGAGGGGACAGGGAGTCTTCGGGATCGCGATCGGGCCGGTTCAGGATGAAGTCGAGGGGGCCATCCATCGGCTGTACCCGGAGCCCGACCTGGCTGGAGTCGTCGAAGCAGGAGCCACTTGACCACCGAGAAAGCGTCGGCTCTCGAGACCGAGTTTGCTCACAACAGTGAGCGCCAATTCGCCCTCCTGCTCGACTTCTACGGGGTTCCCTGGGAGTACGAGCAGCGCTCGTTTCCCATCGCCTGGGACAAGGAGGGCAACGCCACCCAGTATTTCACGCCCGACTTCTACCTCCCCGACGACGACCTCTTCATCGAGATCACGACGATGAACCAGAAGCTGGTCACCAAGAAGAACCGCAAGGTGCGCCATCTCAAAGAGCTCTATCCCGAGGTCAACTGCAAGGTCTTCTATCAGAGGGACTACTTGAACCTGGTGGTCAAATACGGGCTCGAGGAGCCCGACCACCTCGAGGATGTGATTGCACCGACCCGCATTCCCGGTCGACCCGAGATCGTGCGTCTCGAGGATCGGGGACAGCGGCTCACCGGATGAAGCGATCGCCCCTCGACGACCTCCATCGCCAGCTCGGAGGTCGTTTCGTCGAGTTCGGCGATTGGGAGCTTCCCGTCTCATATGAGTCGGTGATCGCCGAGCACAAGGCGGTGCGCAGCGACGCCGGATGGTTCGACGTGAGTCACCTCGGCCGATTCGAGCTCACCGGCCCCGGCGCTCACGACGCGGTTCGCACATTGCTCTGCAACGAGATCGATCGGGTCGAGCCCGGGCGCACGCAATACACGATGATCCTCAACGAGGAGGGTGGGATCATCGACGACCTGATCGTCTGGTGGTGGGAGCCCGAGCGGTTCTGGGTCATGCCCAACGCGGCCAACCAGGATCGAGTGATGTCGCTCTTTTCGAAACAGCCCGGGTGCGAGACGCGAGACCTCCGTGAGGACACGGTCCTCCTCGCGGTCCAAGGGCCTCGGGCGCCGGAGGCTATCGAGCAAGCCCTCGGAGTCAGGCCGGTCCGCTCCGCGGTGGCGGAATTGCGATGGGAGGACAGCATTGTGGCTCTCGCCGGCACCGGGTACACCGGCGAGAAGGGAGGCGAGGTCTGCCTCGAGCCGCCCGCCGCCCGAAAACTCGTGACCCTGCTCATGGATCAGGGAGTCGTGCCCTGCGGCCTCGGCTCCCGGGACACCCTTCGCCTCGAAGCCGGCCTGCCCCTGTGGGGTCAGGACATAGATGCGACGACGACGCCCTATGAAGCTGGGCTCGGATTCGCGGTGGATCTCGACCACGAGTTCGTGGGACGGGAGAGCCTCCGCGTTCAGGAGGCCGAGGGCGTGGACCGCCTTCTCATCGGGCTCGTGTTGCAGGACCGGGGCATTCCCCGCCATGGCTACGCCGTGCGCACCGAAAACGGGGAGGGCGAGGTGACCTCGGGAAACCTGAGCCCGATCCTCGGCATCGGGGTGGCCCTGGCCTACGTGTCCCCGCCCCCAATCTCGGGAGCTGAGGATGCCTGGATCGAGATCAGGGACCGTTGGGTGCCGGCGAAGATCGCCAAACCCCCGTTTCACAAGAGGATTGGGCCCGGCGCCCCAGGATCGTCATAGGATCGACGACGTGACCGCTCATCGCACCGGCCGCCCCGAGATGCCCGAGGGCTACGGGGTGACTGACGACGGGGAGTACCTGGAATGGGAGACGGTGGAGACGCGATTGGTCGAAGCCATCCACTATTGGCTGGGGACAACGCGTCCCGACGGCCGGCCCCATGTCGTTCCCCGGTGGGGGGTCTGGCTCGATGAGAAGTTCTGGTACGACGGTTCGCCCTTCACCCGGCATTCGAGAAACCTCGACGTCAACCCGCATTGCACCCTTCACCTGGAAAGCGGGGTCGAAGTGACCATCGTGGAGGGCGGCTCCACGGTGCCCGACCCGGTGGTGGGGGAGTTTGGTGAGCGATTGTCAGCCGAATTCATTCGCAAATACGGGCCCCTCGGGTACTCACCAGAGCCCGATTCCTGGTCGGGCGAGGCTTCGGGTGGCCTCCACGTGCTCGAACCGACCAGCGCCATCGCCTGGGCCCAGTTCCCGGCGGACCTCACCAGGTTTTCCTTCGACTGACACACGGAACGGAGGAGAGAAGCTTGCACAGCATGTCCCGGCCTGAGATCGCCGAGGGTTTTGGCATCGAACAGGTGCGGGAATGGCCAACCGAGGGCGATCCCCGAGCTGCGGTCCTCCTGGTTCACGGCATCGCCGAGCACTCTGGTCGTTATGAGCGGACCGGCTCGATTCTCTCCGATGCCGGCATCGCGGTCCGGTCTTTCGACCTGTTTGGCTTTGGCGGGTCCGGTGGCCCCCGTGGCGACATCGCCGACTGGAGCGTCTACCACGAGCAGATCGAGCGACACCTGGGCTCGGTGCGGTCCGCCGGAGTCCCGGTGGTGCTCTTCGGGCACTCGATGGGGGGAACGCTCGCTGCCGGTTACGTGATCTCGGGCCGGCCCTCCCCGGACCTCCTGGTGCTGAGTGCTCCGGCATTCAGCGGCGGAGCCGGGTGGCAACGCGTCCTGGCAACCGTTGGCGCGCGGGTGGCGCCCACCATTTCCATCCCCAACTCTTTGAAAGGGGAACAGCTCTCCCGGGACCCGGCAGTGGGGGAGGCGTACTTCTCCGATCCCATGGTTTGGCGCAAGACGACGTTTCGTCTCGGGTCGTATCTGTTCACCGCGATGGATGACATAACGGCCGGCGCGACCAGGATCGACGTCCCCACTCTCGTGCTTCACGGAGGGGCAGACACCATCGTCCCTCCCCAGTCCACTGCTTTCCTCGCCGATCTCCCTGGCTTCGAACGCCGGCTATATCCGTCGTTGCGCCATGAGATCCTCAACGAGCCGGAGGGGCCGGATTTGGTCCAGGAGATCATCGACTGGATCGACTTCCGGATCTGAGCGGTGCCGCTTCCCCAAGGCCTTGCCCGCTTCAACCGGATTGTCACCAATCGGTTGAGCCGACCGATCGCCTCCCGCCTCCCATGGTTCGCAGTAATAGTCCACCGCGGCCGGGTGTCGGGAGCGGAGTATCGAACTCCAGTCAACGCATGGATGGATGACCGGAGCGTGGTCGTGGCTCTCACCTATGGCCCGAACACCGATTGGCTGAAGAATCTGAGGAAGGCGGGCCGAGGGCTGGTAGTGATCGGCTCCCACCCGCATCCGGTGGGAGCGCCGGAGTTGGTTGGGATAGAGGGGATGGACCGGATGCCGACCATCGTCCGACCGGTGCTCTACCTGCTGGATATCAACGAGTTCGTCGTGTTCCCGCTGATCAGCCCTGATCGCTCCACCTGATCAAGACCTTGCCCGACTCATGGGAGGCGGCGGTCCCGAAGGCTGCGTCGTAATGCTCGACGTCGAAGCGATGCGTGATCACCGGAGAGATGTCCAGGCCGGAGCCGATCAGGACGTTCATCTTGTACCACGTCTCGAACATCTCCCTCCCGTAGATGCCCTTCAGGTTGAGCATGTTGAAGATCACCGTGCTCCAGTCGATCGGGTAGGGGTCGGAGGGGATGCCGAGCAGAGCGACGTTGGCGCCGTGAATCGTGTTCTGCAGGATGTCGTCGAGCGCCGATGCCTGGCCCGACATCTCGAGGGCGACATCGAACCCCTCGGTCATCCCCAGCTCCTGCCTGCACGTCCTGTAGGTCTTCGACGCGGATGTCGACCGCCCTGTTGGCTCCCATCCGCTTCGCCAGATCCAGCCGATACGGGTTGACATCGGTGATCACCACGTTGCGCGCCCCGGCATGCGCCACCACCGCCGCCGCCATGAGCCCGATGGGACCGGCACCCGTGATGAGCACGTCTTCGCCGAGGACCGGGAACTCGAGGGCGGTGTGGACCGCGTTCCCGAACGGGTCGAAGATGGCGGCTATGGCGAGATCGATGCCCGGGATGTGCCGCCACACGTTGGTCTTGGGGATGGCGACGAAGTCGGCGAAGGCTCCGGGAAGATTGACCCCGATTCCCTTCGTCTCCTGACACAGATGGCGCCGCCCGGCGAGGCAGTTGCGACAGCGGCCGCACACGACATGGCCCTCGGCGCCGACGATCTCGCCTACCTCGAACCCGGAGACATTGGGCCCGACCTCGACGATCCTGCCTGCGAATTCGTGGCCCACGGTCATCGGCGCCGGAATCGTGGCCTGAGCCCACTCGTCCCAGTTGTAGATGTGGATGTCGGTGCCGCAGATCCCCGCGGTGAGGACTTCGATCAAGACGTCGTCGGGCCCGATCGACGGCATGGGCACGTCGTCGAGCCGAAGGCCGGTCTCGTCGGGGTGCTTGACCAGAGCCCTCATCGCCAGACCGGCTCGACATCGGCGCCGGCGGCGGCGTATGCGGGGGCGATGGCATCCTCCCAGAGCTCCGCCTTCGTCTCCCAAGGGCAGAAGGCGGCATCCAGGCTGCGCCAGGTGGTCCGAGCCAGATCCTCGATGCCGAAGCCGTGGTGGTTGGAGACGAAGTCGAACTCGGCCGGCATCGAAGTGGAGCTCATCAGTCGATTGTCCGTGCTCAGCGTCACATTGAAGCCGGCACGGTAGAAGGCGCCTACCGGATGTTGCTCGGGTGCCAGGCCACTGGTTGCGAGGTTGGATGCCGGGCACATCTCGAGGGGGATCCGCCGCTCTCGAACCCTGGAGGCGACCGCCCCGATCTTGACGAGCTCGCCGTCCTCGATGACACAATCCTGGGCCAATTCGACGGCATGTCCCAGCCTCTCGGCCCCACATCCGTCCATGGCCGAGGCGACAGATGAGACTCCCTGGGAACCGGCGTTCTCGCCGGCATGAATCGTGAGTCGGAGCCCCTGGCTTCGGGCGTGATGAAAGGCCGGGAGATGGCGCTCAGGCGGATGCCCGGCTTCAGGCCCGGCGAGGTCGAAACCGACGACACCGAGGTGCCGGCAGGCAGCTGCAAGCCGTGCCATCTCCAGGCTGTCGCCCCGGTCACGGAGAGCATCGATGATCAGCGCCCAGCGCATGCCGGTGTCATGGGCGCCCATCGCCAGCCCCGAGGCCACGGCTTCGATCACTGCCAAGGGTTGAAGGCCTCGATCCGTGTGTAGCGCGGGGCAAAAGCGGACCTCGGCGTAGACGACCCCTTGGGCGCTGAGGTCGACCGCAGACTCATAAGCCACTCGCTCCAGGGCGGTCGCGGTTTGCATCACTCCGATCGTGTGCACGAAGGCGCCGAGATAACGCTCCAGTGACCCGGAATCGCGCTGGTCGAACCAGGCGGCCAGATCTGTGGCGTCGTCGGTGGGAAGCGCCTCATATCCAAGCTCGGCAGCGAGGTCGATAACCGTCTGCGGTCGCACCCCACCGTCGAGATGGTCGTGGAGCAGCACCGAAGGCAGCGGCATCGGGCCACGCTAGTCATCGGGGTTATCAACCCACGTGCCGGTACCCTGCGCCGGTGCGCAGGATCATCGCCGGCTTGGCCCTCATCGCCGGCCTGGCCTCATGCATGGCGGCGCCCCCGCCCCGATCCACCCTTCCCGATGTGGGGGAGGTCCTCGAACCGCCGGTCGCTTGCTCGTTCCTGATCGGAGATCCTCGAGGCATATTGGTCAGCGAGGTCATGGAAGACACCGCGGCTGACGGGGTGCTCGAGACCGGTGATGTGATCGTGGCGGTGAATGGCGTTGGCACCCTGGACACCGAGCAGCTGCGAGAGGCCCTCGACCAGCAAGCGGTGGGCGACGAGATCCAGGTCGACATCATCCGGCAGGGCGCAGATCAATCGGCGGCTCTCACGCTTGGGGCCAACCCCGAGGACCCCGAGCGCGTCTACATCGGGGTGATGATCCGAACCGACTACGAGCAGGTGCCGGCATCGGAAGCCGACGACCAGATTGCCGCTGCCGCCACCTCGCGTTCGCTGACCATCGGCGGGACCCTGTACGGAGGCGATCCAACCCTTCAGACATGGGCCAACACCGGGATCCGGATCGAGAGCGAGTCCAACTGGGTCTCGACCACCGACGGGGTCTATGTGCTCGAGACCGGCGGGTCCCGGGCATTGATGGAGGTGACCGGCGACGAGGTGATCGACTACTCCCTCACCGAGGATTGGTCCCCGGTGCGGCTCATCGGCTCGATCGACGAGGACCTGCTGATCGCGGCCACCCGACCGGTGCCCGACGACCCCGAGCTGGTCTCGGTGGGGCTGGCGCGGTTCGATCCGCTGAGCGGCGAGACCGAGTGGGTAGTGGGGATCACCGAAGGCTTCGGAGTGCCGATCTCGGCCTGGGGATCCCCGGACTCGGGGTTGATCGCAGTGGCCGGAGTCGAGACCGACACCTCGGAGGTCACCGGCGTCGAGATCTTGCAATCCAGCGGGGCGGTGGCCGGCCTTGGCGAGCTGATCTCACTGGGGACGCCTGTCGGCTGGCTCGACGCGGAAACCGCGCTCTTCCGGACCTCGGGGACCACGGTCTCGACACTGAACGCTCTGACCGGGGAAACCGGCGAGCTCGAGCTCGATATCAGCGTGGAGGGCTCGCCGATCTACGCCGTGGCCGACGGTCGAAGCGTCGTGGCGGTCAGTGGGCGCTCACTGGTGATCGACGACCTGAGGGCCGCCTCCGAGGTCAGAGTGCTTGCCGAGAACTGCACCTTGAACCGGATGGGGGAGGCCGGCTGGGCTCCCTGAGCGGTCAGTCGCCCTGACCGCTCTCCACTTCCTCGGGCTCGTTGGCGGCTGCTGCGGCCCGCTTTCCGTTGGGGACGGGCGCTTCCCTCCCCGCCTTGGTGAGGGCGTCGCGTTGACGATCCGAGGCGATCTCGTCGGAGACTGCCTGCCATCCTCTTGGCTCTCTCATCGTGCGTGAGCCGGGGGCGGAGCCCATGATCTCGGCGACTTCCTCACCGGAGATGTTCTTCTTCTCCTCGAGCACCGCGGCCAACTCGAGGACTTTGTCCTCGTGTTCGCCGATCAGGACAGCCACCTTGTCGTAGAGAACCGCCAGTCTTTCCTCGATCTGCTCTCTTCGCTCTCTGAGTGCGGTCGACACCGGGTTGGCCGGCCCACCCGCCTCGTTGGAACGAGTGCCACTTGTGGAGGACAGACTGTCGCCCATGCCATAGACGCCTTCCATGAGGGCTGCCACTGTGGAAGCTGATTGCAGGTCCCCGGACACGCCTGAGCTGTTGTCCCCGCCGAAGAAGATGCGCTCGCCGGCGAGGGAGGCCAGAGAGACCATGATGTCGCTCTCGAATTCAGACCTCCACTGGGTGAAGCGCTCTTCCTCACCCATCGATTTCACCATCCCCAGCGTGGATGCCCGCTTCTCGATGGACACCATGTCGATCCGCCGGTGGGCGCCGAGCAGGTGGGCAGTGACCGCATGTGAGGCCTCGTGGACGGCCACGGCGTGCCGCTCCCGCTGGATGTAGTCGACGTCTTCGGGCGGCCCCAGCTCTTTGAGGGACTTCGCTCGCCAAATGTCGGGCCACTCGATGGCGTCGCGTCCGGCTCGCACCGCGATGATCAGCGCCTCGTTGACCAGGTTCTTGATGCTGGCGCCGGAGTAGTAGGGGGTGATCACAGCCAGCTTCTCGACCTGCTCGGAGGTCAGCTTGTGGTCCACCTTGTCCAGATAGCCAACGATGGTTTGCTTTCGCCCCTCCTTCGACGGGTAGGCGACCTTGTAGATGCGGTCGATTCGTCCCGGGCGCAACATGGCCTCGTCGAGGGAGTTGGGCATGTTGGTGGCCATGATGTGGAGGATTCGGTACCGGGGTGGGGGCTTGGGGCGGAACCCGAGCATCTTCCGGAACTTGTTGGTGATGCCGCGGGGCTTGGTGAGACCGTTCATCTCGGTGAGTAACGCCTGCAGGGTGCCCATCCCGCCCCCGCCTGCCATCCCTCCCATCATGATCCGGTTGATCCAGCTCGGTTTGGGTGCCTCTTCGGCGGGGATCAGCCCGGTTTGGTTCCAATAGTCGACCAGGGCCATTTGGGTCTGAGACCCGAGATAGCTGAATCCGTTGCAGTTGAAGCCCAAGTCCTCGCGCGTGACCTGTCCGAACTGGCCCTGAGGTGCCCCCTGCGTACCCCGGGAGCCGAGGGCGTCTGCCTCGTCGAAGAACACGATCACCCCGCCATGGCGGAGGCTCAGCTTGCGCAGCTTGCGGTAGAGGCTCTTGACCTTGAGGACGCCGATCCCCATGAACATGTTGATGAAGGCGCCGGGCTCGACGAAGACATAGGGTCGCCCGGTCTCACCGGCAATTGCCTGGGCCATCAACGTCTTCCCGGTTCCAGGGGGCCCCCAGAGCAGGATTCCTCCCGGGATGTACCCGCCCTTCTTCTCGATCTCGTCGGGCTTCTCGAGGAAGGCGATGTTCTCCTTGATCAGGTCGAGGACGTGGTCCTGGCCCCAGACGTCGTCGAAACGGGTGGTGACCTCCTCGGGAAGGATGACGTCCATCCCACCCCTCGAGAGCAGCCAGAAGATCCCCAGGAACTGGACCGCCACGAACATGAAGCCAAACATCAGCTGGAAGGCGAAGGGGAGCACGCCGACGATCAGTCGGGGAAGCTCGACAATCGCCTGGAGGACGCCCTGTACCTCGGGAACGAAGTAGTCGACGAGAAGCCCGATGAGGAGCAGATAGAAGGCCCACCGGATGAACCTGCCGACCCGGAATCGGGTCCAGGGCTTGAAATGGGCCTGCGTCCAGCGCTCGAAGCCGCCAAACAGGCTGTCCTGCCAGAAGGAGTTGTAGCCGGCGGAGCGCTCGGAGAAAAAATAGTGGGTTTGGCGGAGGCACTCGAGCAGGAAGAGGATCCCCAGAGCCCTGCCGGTGCCGCTCGAGAAGAAGGCAACGATCACTTCCCAGAGGCTGAGGAATCCCAGATCGTCCGAACCGGCGATCATCGCCGTCATCACGACCGCGAGGAAGACGAGGAACTTGATCCGGTCCCACGTGTCGAGCTTCCGCCGGGTCTGACGGACGTCTCGCTTGCGTGTGTTCAGGCTCTCTTGTTGACCAGCCATGAGTCGACAACTCCTACGATCGTTTCTTGGTGATCGATGAAGCACTGCCGGCTGCAACCGGCGATCATCGAGTACATCCTTGTGTCATCGGGGTTGGACACTGTGATCAGGTAGGCGACACCCTGATTCTGACCGGCCTCGTCTTCGAACGAGACCAGCACCCGGACACCGTCGAATCCACCCCCGAAGCTGAAGTCTTCCTTGGTGAGCTCCTGGCTGTTGGCCAGGTTGTAGTAGGGGAGCACCGACTGGGTGAGCACGGCACGGGACAAGAAGTCCTTCTCTGCCTCGCCGATCTGGCGGACCGTCATGACTCCGATCGGGTACTCCGCTTCCGGCAGCTCCTTGGTCAGGTGCTCGACGTCGCGCACCGGGTCCCCGTCGAAGGCAATGCCACTCACCGGCGGGAAGGTGAACCCCTGTACCGACTCGTCGAATGGCATGTCCTCGAGAGATGAGAGCTCCGAGAGCTCGTAGGTGTGCCACTGCTCGGGAATCTGGAAGCGACCGAGGCGTTGCTCGTCGGTGTGTGTCACCACGGCCGCAGAACCGCCGTCACAGGCCGCGAGCAAGAGGACCAGACCGCCCGCCAGGAGAGCGATGCCACCGAACCGGGGCAAGGAAAAGGTCCTGATGGAGACAGACTATCCCGGTATTCGCGTTGCGGGAGATCAGCCCCGAAGCACCCTCGAGGATGTGGCAGGATGGGGTGTGATCGCCAGCCTTGCCGGCCGCCTCTTGCTGGCCACCCCGGTGCTCATCGACCCCCATTTCTGGCGGACCGTGGTTTTCATGGTTCAGCACGACGAAGAGGGGACGGTGGGCATCGTCCTCAATCGCCCCACTCCCGAATTCGTGGCAGACCACATACCCTCCTGGGCGAATCAGGGCGATGAGTCGCTTCACATCTTCTACGGGGGCCCGGTCGAGCCGGAGATGGCAATCGCCCTGGGACCGGGTGGCAGCGGTGAGGCGACTGCTTTGCCTGGGGTCAACCTGGTCGACCTCTCCGGTGATCCGCCCCCGGAGCGGTCCCAGCTCAGGATCTACTCCGGTTATGCGGGCTGGGGTGCGGGACAGTTGGAGGCAGAGATCGACGAGGGCTCGTGGTACGTCGTCCAGGCCTCTCCCGACGACCCGTTCGAGCGGCCCGAGGGCCAATGGGCGCGGGTGCTCCGCCGCCAGAGCGGGTATCTGTCCCTGGTGTCCACCTTTCCCGACGATGTGGGGATGAACTGAAGAGCTTTCGCGAGGAACACCGGATCGACAGCGCATCGACCTACCCTCCACAGCGAATGACCGTGGTCACCGCACCCAAGCTCCGGCCCAGTCTCCGGCGGCGCGCCCCGGGCCTTGACGTCGAGCGCTCGCTGTGGGCGGCCGGGGCCCCGGTGGTGGTCGGGGTGGACGAGGTGGGCCGCGGGTCCTGGGCAGGGCCGCTGACCGTTGGGGCGGCCGTGGTCCCCGCCGATCGCAGGGTTTACAAGATCCGGGATTCGAAGGTGCTCACCGAAGACGAGCGCGAGGCGCTCTTCGACAGGATCGCGGGGTGGTGTGCGTCGTGGGCGGTCGGCCATGCATCTCCCCAGGAATGTGACGAGCTGGGGATGTCCGAGGCGCAGAGACTGGCTGCACGCAGAGCGATCGACTGCACTCGGGGTCATCCCCGACCAGGTCCTGGTTGACGGGAATTGGGACTTCGTGGGCGGCGCCCGGCGCATCGTCAGGGGCGACAGCAGCTCGTTGTCGATCGCGGCTGCATCCATCCTGGCCAAGGTGAGCCGCGATCGTTTGATGAGGGAGATCGCCGATCACTACCCGGGCTACAACTTCGAGGCCAACAAGGGCTATCCATGCCCGGTGCACAAGTCCGCCTTGCAGGCCTGGGGGCCGACGTCGATCCACCGCAGGTCTTGGGTCTTCATGGATCACCTGATGTGGAACGGCTTGCGTCGTTTTCACCGCGCCGAGCCCCAGCTGACACTCGAGTTCGACGCCTAGAGGTTCTTGCCCGGTGCGGCTGACCGAATACGACTCGACCCTTCTTGGCGGGGACATGGGGCCCGGTCCTCGGATCGCCATGGAGCTCTTGGTCGCTGCCTCCCCATCGCTCGGCGCCGCGTCGCTACTGGACATCACGAGGGCACACATCGACGGCTGCCTCTATCACGGCAGGGCGGGTGTCGACTTCGCTCGCGCCCTGACCGAGGGCGGCACCAGGGTCCAGGTGCCAACCACGCTCAATGTCTCATCACTCGATCTGTTGCATCCCGAGCTGTACCGGGGTGACCCCGATGCCGCGTCGGAGTCCCGGGCCCTCATGGATGCCTATGTGGCGATGGGCTGCATTCCGTCTTGGACCTGTGCCCCCTACCAGCTGGCCGATCGCCCGGGCCTGGGCGAGCAGATCGCATGGGGTGAGTCCAATGCGATCGCGTTTGCCAACAGCGTGCTCGGAGCCCGGACCAACCGATATGGGGACTTCTTCGACATCTGCTGTGCGATCACCGGGAGAGCGCCAAACAGCGGCCTTCATACCGACTTGGGGCGGCTCGCCACGATGGTCGTCGAGGTCCGCGTGCCGGACCACCTCCTCGACGACGAGCTGGTCTATCCATTGTTGGGCCATGTGCTGGGACACCAGGCCGGCAACGAGGTGGCGGTGTTGACCGGTCTCGACGGCCGGGCCACAGAGGACCGGCTCAAGGCATTGGGAGCGGCGGCAGCATCCTCGGGGTCGGTCGCCATGTTCCACATCGCCGGGGTAACCCCGGAGGCTCCAGACCTGGAATCGGCGCTCGGTGGCCGGGACCCGGCTCGGATAGTGATCATCGAGCTCGACGATCTTCGGGCGGGGAAGGATGCGCTGAGCAAGGGGAGAGGAGCGTTGGGAGCGGTAAGCGTCGGCACGCCCCATGCCTCCTTGAACGAGATCGCGGAGTTGAGCTCCCTGGTCGAGGGAAAGAGCCGCGTCCCCTTCTACGTCAACACCGGTCGCGATGTCCTCTCCGAGGCCGAAAGCCGCGGCCTGATCGACCCGTTGCTCGACTTTGGTGTCACGGTCGTCACCGACACCTGCACCTACATCACCCCGATCATCGGGCAGGTCTCCGGGGTGGTGATGACCAATTCGGCGAAGTGGGCCTACTACGCCCCGGGGAACATCGGTGTCGGGGTGGCCCTGGGCAGTCTCGAGGACTGTGTCCGCTCAGCGGCATCGGGGAGCATCACGACCGGGGACCTCTGGTGAGCGTCGGGTACGCCGTGCTGGTGCCCGGACGCGCCGAGGGGCCAATCGCGATCCTTGACGAGCCGTTGTCGTTGTGGGGTGGGTTCGACCCCGAGACCGGACTGGTGATCGACAGCAACCATCCACAGGCGGGGGAGAGCCTCAGTGGGCGCATCGTTTGCATGCCACACGGGCGTGGTTCCAGCTCGTCGTCGTCGGTGCTCGCCGAGGCGCTGAGGGCCGGCACCGGCCCAGCCGGATTCATCCTCGGTGAGCCTGACCCGATCCTGGTCATCGGATCCCTCGTGGCGCAGCGCCTCTATCAGCGCTCATGTCCGATAATCGTGGGGCCGATACCAAAGGAAGTCGATGGTCGCTGGGAGATCGATTGCGACATTTCGCCATGTCTGATGAAACTCGACGGGTGAGTGCCGGGGTCCAATCCGGGGTAGGTACGAGGTTCTCATGAATGACCAGAGTGAAACGGAGCGGGACGGTCCGGACGAGCTGAGCGCGTTCTTCGCACGGATGCCGGTTGCGTTCTATCGAAGCGACACCCGCGGAAGGCTGGTCGCAGCCAATCCTGCCCTCGCCAACCTCCTGGGATATGGGACGGTTGAGGACCTCAAGGCCAACGTCGTCTCGGTGGAGAGCGTCTATGTGACACCGGAGCGGAGACGGCGATGGATCGAAGAGATCGGCACCACCGGAGTGGTCCACGACTTCGACATCGAGTTGCGGCGCCCGGACGGTTCGACGATTTGGGCGCGTGACTCGGCCCGGGTCATCCGTGACGAAAAGGGAGAGGTCGCCTACTACGAAGGATCACTCGTCGACATGACCGACAAGGTCAAGGCGTACGAGGCCAAAGACGAATTCATCGCCACCGTGTCACATGAGCTGCGCAACCCGATCGCGGCGATTTTGGGCCTTGGCCAGGAGCTGGCCGACAACTACGACAGCTTCACCGACGAGGATCGCCGGGAGGTCTCACAGATGATCGCCCGCCAGGCGGATGACGTCTCCTGGCTCATCGAAGACCTGCTCGTCGCATACGGCGACGACCTGAACCGGGTCAGCGTCCATCCCGAGATGTTCGACGTCGTCAAGGAGATCGAGAGGGTGCTCGAGGTCGAGGAGAAGGCCATCGACCTCCAGGTCTTCGATGACTCCTCCCTGGTCAACGCGGATCCCAGGCGCACCCGGCAGATTCTGCGCAACCTCGTGTCGAACGCCCTCCGTCACGGTGGGGACACGGTGACGGTGGCCGTGGGCAAGGTGGGCGACCGTATCGAGGTCCGGGTCCGCGACACGGGTGAGGCGATACCGGCGGCTGACATCGAGCGCATCTTCAAGCCATTCGAGAAGGGCTCGCGGTCCGGGCATCCGCATTCGATCGGGCTCGGTCTGGCGGTGGCCCGGCGTCTCGCCCGACTGATGGATGGCGACCTCACCTACCGCTTCGAGGATGGATGGTCCAGCTTCGTGCTCTCGGTCCCGGCGGCCTGACCCGGGACTGGCCCTAACCTGCCGCGATGCGCGTCCTAGTCACCGGCGGCGCCGGGTTCATCGGCAGCCACACCGTCGTTTCCCTCATCGAGGCCGGTCACGAGCCTGTGATCGTCGACAACCTCTCCAATGCCAGCGCCTCGGTGATTCCCCGGATCGCCACCATCGCCGGTGTGACCCCGGAGTTCGTCGAAGCAGACATCCGTGATCTGGACGCGATGCGCCAGATCCTGGAATCGGGGTTCGACGCCTGCATCCACTTCGCCGCCTTGAAGGCAGTGGGGGAGTCGGTGGAGAAACCGCTCCTCTACTACGACAACAACGTGGGGGGCACCTTTCGTCTCGTCGAGGCCCTGCTCGAAGCCGGGGTGAGCCGGTTCGTGTTCAGCTCCTCGGCAACGGTGTACGGGGATCCGGAGCAGCTGCCCCTCAGCGAGACGCTCCCGGTAGGTACCGCGGTCAATCCCTACGGGTGGACCAAGATCATGATGGAGCAGGTGCTGCGCGACCTTCATGTCGCCCATCCCGGGTGGTCGATTTCGCTGCTCCGCTATTTCAACCCGGTTGGCGCCCACCCCTCGGGTCTGATCGGGGAGGACCCGGCCGGCGTGCCCAACAACTTGATGCCCTTTGTGGCTCGTGTCGCCGCCGGTCTCCTCTCCCAGGTGAGTGTCTTCGGTGGCGACTACCCCACGCCTGACGGGAGCGGGGTCCGGGATTTCATCCATGTGGTGGACGTTGCGGAGGGCCACGTGGTGGCCCTGGAGAAGCATGGCGAGGATGCCGGCGTGTTCACCTACAACCTGGGCACCGGGCAGGGCCACAGCGTCCTGGAAGTGATCTCCACCTACGAAGCCGAGTCGGGGCAGCCGATTCCCTTTGAGATCGTCGGGCGGCGCCAGGGTGACGTCGCGGCCAGCTACGCCGACGTCTCCAAGGCCGCCACCGTGCTCGGCTGGAAGGCGACCAGGGATCTGGCGGACATGTGCCGGGACTCCTGGCGCTGGCAGCAAACCGGTCACTGACCCGTCGGTAGCCTGCCGGCGTGAGCGATCTCCTGCAGAAGGCGGCGGCCTGGATCGCGGGCGATCCGGATCCCGAGACCCGCGGTGAGCTGCAGGCGATCGTGGATTCGGGCGATGAGGGGGCCTTGATCCGGGCCATGGGTGGCTCCCTGACCTTCGGCACGGCCGGGATTCGGGGTGAGGTGGGGCCCGGATCGAACCGGATGAACCGGGCAACCGTGATCCGGACCAGCAGGGGCCTCGCCGATCACCTGATCGCAGTGAACGGTGGCACGCCGGAGAACCCGGTGGTGCTGGGCTTTGATGCTCGACCTTCGAGCCGTGGCTTTGCCGAGGACACGGCCGGCGTTCTCGCGGGAGCCGGGATCTCCGTCGTCTTCTTCCCCGAGGTGACGCCCACTCCGCTGGTTGCGTTTGCCGCCAAGCTGATGTCAGCCCCGGCGGCAGTGGTCATCACCGCCAGTCACAACCCACCGGAGGACAATGGCTACAAGGTCTACGGATCGAACGCCGCCCAGATCATCCCGCCGGACGACACCCTGATCGCGGCTGCCATCGACCGGATAGGTCCTGCATCGTCGGTGGTGAGGGCAGACGGCGTCTTCAAAGGAGCTTCCGACCTGGTGTCTCCGGCGCCCGAGGACGTCTACGAGCACTATCGGGCCGAAGTCGACGCCTCCCGGCCCCATCCCGGCACCTCGGAGGCCAGGATCGTCTACACCCCACTCCACGGGGTGGGGGGAAGATCCTCAATCGTCTCTGCGCCCAGGCCCATCACAGCGGGCTCCTGACCGTGCCCGAGCAGGCCGCGCCCGATGGGCGATTTCCCACGGTGAGCTTCCCCAACCCGGAGGAGCCCGGCGCTCTCGACCTGGCATTGGACCTGGCCATGCGGGAGCAGGCGGAGCTGGTGATCGCCAACGACCCCGACGCCGACCGATTGGCGGCCGCGGTACCGGTGGCGGGGGAGTGGCGACTTTTCAGCGGCAACGAGGTAGGTGCCCTGCTCGGCGACTACGTGCTTCGTTACTGGAAGCATCCCGAGCGCCCGATAGTGGTCAATTCGATCGTGTCCAGCCCGATGCTGGCTGAGATCGCCGCCCGGCGCGGCGCCCGCCACGAAGCCACCCTCACCGGATTCAAATGGATCATCAATGCCGGGCTCGCCCTGGAGGAATCGGGGGAGGGGCGGTTCGCCTTCGGTTACGAGGAGGCCCTGGGGTACTCGGTGGGGAGGACGGTACGAGACAAGGACGGGATCTCGGCGGCCCTCGTGCTCTGTGATCTGTTCGCAGAGGAGCGGGAACAGGGCCGATCAGTCCTCGATCGGCTCCACGACCTGTGGGCGGAGTTCGGGCTCTGGGTGAGCGCCCAGTATTCCCTGCACCGTCCCGGGCCCGATGGGCAGGAGGAAATCGCCATGGCGGTGAACAAGCTCGCGGCATCACCACCGGAGACAATCGGGGACCACAAGGTCCTCGAGGTCAGCGACTACCGCCAGGGCGAGGACAGCAGGCCCCGCTGGCTCGGGGCCCAGGACCTGGTTGCACTGGATCTGGGGACTGCGGGAAGGGTGCTGGCCCGCCCGTCGGGGACGGAGCCCAAGCTCAAGATCTATGTCGATCTCAGCGGCGCCATCGGAGAGGACGCGGAGCGATCACATCAGGAATTGGGACAGAAAGCGACAGAGATGGCCAGAGAGGTGGGGGAGGGGCTATCAGTGTGACCCGGGTCAATGCGGGGTTCGGGGCTTCTGCCGGTACAGGTAGAGCCAGCCCAGGCCATGGATGGCCACTCCGGCGAACAGCACCAATGCCGCCCCCGGATAGCCGGCGAGGATGGCGATCAAGCCGGCTAAGACCGCAAGCCCGACCAGGGCAACGCGAACTCCGTTCAGGGGCCCAAACACAGTCCCCAGGGTAAGACCGCGGGTTCGGATAGTCGACCCGGTGATGGCAGAGTGATCTTCGACGTGAACCGCCACCCCCATCGTCCCCCCATGTCCCTGCTCGCCGCCCTCCTGGTCGCCTGCGCCGGCGGCGGGATCGAGAGCACCACGGTCATCACCTCTGTTCCCGGAGAGACCAGCACCACCGGGGAGGGCACGGTGACCACCGCCATCGCGGAGCCCACCACCTCGATCACCTCTGCTTTCGACGAGCTCGCGGTGGGAGCACTGGTCACACCGTCCGGTGTCGTGGTCGCCGTGATCGAGAAAGGCGCCACCGGGTACGTGGTCCGCACTCCCTGTGGGAACACGGCGACGATCGGCAATGGGGAACCGGTGGGCCAGGTGCGAGTGGTCCTCGACCCCGGCCACGGGGGAGAAGTCGACACCGGGGCGGTGGGCTCCAACGGGCTCCGGGAGTCCGACATCAACCTGACGCTCGCTCGTTCCGTGGAACAGGAGCTGCTGGCCCGAGGGATCTCGGTGGTGCTCACCCGGACCGCGGACTATGCGACCCGGATCGGGACCAGGGCCCAACTGGCGGACGATCTCAGTGCGGAGATCCTGGTGTCGATCCATCACAATGCTCCGACTCCGGGACCTTCGGAGACACCGGGCACCGAGATCTTCATCCAAAGCGACTCCGAACGCTCCCGACGTCTGGGTGGGCTGATCTGGGAGCACGTCGTCGACGGAATCGGGGGAATCGAAGGCGTCGATTGGTCGGCCGCCCCCGACGCCGGAGTGCTCCGGGTGCTCAACCCAGAGGGGGAGGACGCCTACGGCATGGTTCGTCTCCCGGAAACGGCCTCCGTGCTCGCCGAGCTCGCCTACATCTCCAACAGCTCCGAGGCGGAGATGCTGGCCACCCCCGAATACGTGGATGCCGCTACGGAATCACTGGCTCATGCCATCCAGACCTACTTCGAGGAGTCCGACCTCGGTGCCGGCTACGTCCTGGAGCCCCGGGTGTTCCGACCGCAACGCGGGATCAGTGAGGACGCCTGCGTCGACCCGGAACTGGGGTAGGGCCTGGCTGCTTCCGCCTTTGAACTTGGTTCCTTGGTCCCATCAGCCAACTTGACATAACGTAGGTTATGGGTCAAACCACATTTCCCCTCCATCACCCCACAACCTCCACCCCCACTTCCCCCAAAAGAACCACCAAAGGGGAATCCCGCACTGGGCTCCGGGGTTGGACAGGTATCCGACTTCCTGAGAAAGGTTCAAACATGGCCACAGTGGCCCTGACCAAAGAGACATTCGATCAAACCATCAAGGACAACCCGACTGTCCTCGTCGACTTCTGGGCAGATTGGTGTGGTCCCTGTGTCTCCTTTGCCCCTACCTACGAGGCGGCCTCGGTGAAGAACCAGGACATGGTCTTCGCCAAGGTGGACACCGAGGAGCAACAGGAGCTGGCGATGGCGTTCGGAATCCGGTCCATCCCCACTCTGATGGTGTTTCGCGACGAGATCGTCCTCTACGCCCAGCCCGGGGCGCTACCCCCGCACATGCTCGACGATCTGATCGATCGGGTACGTGAGGTCGATATGGACGAGGTTCGTGCTCAGATCGCGACTCATGAGGCCCATGACCACGATCATGAGGACCACGCCGACCACGAGCACGCCCACTGACCGCTGGTCAGTCGCGGGCCTTTCGATACACAGACACGTATTGCCCTGAGCGCTCGGTGAACGGCCTCCGGTCATACCACCCCCAACGCTCCTCGAGCTCGAGGCCGGCGACCCGACCCATCAGGTCGAGCTCGGTCGGCCAGGCGTAGCGGACTGTCACCGGGAGCACGACGTCGGATCCGTCCTCGAGACGACGGACGTGGTGCGAAACCACTGTCTGCGCGAGCGGGTCGTGGATGGCCAGCTCGTAGGCGTGAGCCTCGGTCGAAGTGATGCTGGAGACCCCCATCCGGGTCCCGAGATGGTCATACCGGCTCAAATCGGGGACGAAGGTGTCGAGCACGAATCTCCCTCCCGGCTCCAGGGCGCGGGCCACGTTGAGGAAACAATCCACCTGCCTGCCCTGCTCGAGCAGCGCGAACAGCGTGTTGAAGGCCAGGTAGACCAGGGGAAACCTGCCATCGACGGGGACATCGGCAAAGTCACCCATGACGACATCGATGGCCTCTCCCCCGGCTTTGGCCCGGAGCAAGGCCACCATTTCCTCGGAGATGTCGACCCCGGTCACCTCCACGCCGGATGCGGCCAGCGGTAGGGCGATCCTCCCCGTGCCGATCGCCAGCTCGAGCGCCCTCGGCGGCCGGCCGGAAAGGGTCTTGAGGAACTCGATCGTCGCATCGTCGATCTCTTCGTAGATGGAGTCGTAGAAGGGCGCCCAGCGCTCCCCGTAGGTCTCGATCCCGTAATCGCTCATAGGCCAACTCTGGCATCCGGAACGGCGCGCCGCGGCCGAATGCCTAGCCTCCGCTCCATGCCCGCAGATCCCATGGTGATCGCCTCCCTCCTCGCCAACGACATCGAATACGAGGAGATGGCGTGTGATCCCGCCCTCGCCGATACCGCCCAGTTCTGCGAGGCCTACGGGATCCCGCTGGAGAAGTCGGCGAACACCATCCTCGTCGCCTCGAGGAAGCCGGAGGGCATGAGCTCTGCGTGCCTGGTTCTCGCCACGACCCGGCTCGACGTCAACGGGATCGTGCGCCGCCGCATGGGCGCACGGAAGGTCAGCTTCGCCGATGCCGAACAGACCCGGCAGCTCACCGGGATGGAAATCGGCGGGGTGACGCTGTTCGGCCTCCCCGACTCCATCCCGATCTGGGTGGACTCGAGGGTGCTCGAGTGTGATTGGATCATCGTGGGGGCAGGTTCACGGAGCGCCAAGATCAAACTCGACCCTCAGGCCCTGACCGATCTCCCCGGGGTCGAGATCGTCGAGGACCTGGCACAGGCGCCGACCGGGGTTTGACCCGGTCGGGGCTCAATCGCCACTTTCGCCTGCCGGGCGGGGCGCCTGCAACGCCCGCCGCACGAGGAATCCGAAGCCGACCAGGCCGATCACCATGAAAGAGAACCACTGGATGGCGTAGGCGAGATGCGGGCCCTCATCGTCGAACCGGGGCGAGTCGACCGGGATCGGGAGCTCGTTGCCCTGCTCCCCCATCGCTACGACATACATCGGGGCCAGGTCGTACCCGACTTGTTCCTCGATGCGCTCCACGTCGACGCGGTTCATCGCGGTGAGTCTGCCGGTGGCAGGATCCGCCGGCCCCAGGGCGCGCCGGATTTGCGTGGGCTCCAACCAGCCTTCGACCATGACCATGCCCGAAGGCGGTGGAGCCGGGGTCACCGGGACCTGGTCCAGGTCCAGTGGGACCCAACCCCGGTTGACCAGGATCGAAGAGCCGTCCTCGAGGATCAGCGGCGTGATCACATGAAAGCCGGCGACCCCGAATTGCACCTGACTGCGGATCAGGACCTCGTCCTCGGGTCGGAACACGCCCGTGGCCACGACCCGGCGCCAGCGCAGGGTCTCAGGGCCCTCCGCCATCGAGGGGATGAGCTGTTCCACCTCCAGGGCCGCGTCCTGGAATCTCGAGGCGGCGATCGTGTTCTGCAGCCGCCGCTCGTCGTGCCGGCGCAGCTGCCAGAAGCCGAGATTGGCGAACACGATTGCGAGCACGACCACGACCAGGCTGGCGGCGATCCACCGAGGAGTCAGCAGCGACCGCACCGGTCACGCCGCTAACGGGATCTCGCCGTCGTCCTGCAGTCCGAGAGCCGCCGATTCGAGATCGGCTTCGGGCCGGCGCATGGCTACCGGTGTCCTGATCAGCTGTTCCGCGGGCCCGGGATCGATACGCCCCCCAGCAAGGAGGAAACGGGCGACATCGTCACTCCAATACCAGGGCATGGGGCACCTCCAGGGACCGAGCGGGGCAGGAACGCCACTGTACCGCCGGCGTCAACCCCCGAAATCGGCAGATCGCAGGGTGATCAGCCCACCATCACCGGCTCCAGATCGTCGACATCCTTGATGTGGACCTGCTCGGCGACGACCTCGAGACGGGATCGTCTCCCGTCGGGCGCCTCCCAGAATCTGCGTTGGACGGAGCCGCAGATCCACACCCGCTGCCCCTTCGCAGGCAGGTCCTCGACCAGTTCGTCTTCCGGGTCCCAGACCGTCACCGGGACCACATCCACCCGACGGCGTGGCTCTTCGCTCTTGACGGTGACGAGGAGCCGGACCAGCCGTGCCCCGGAGTCGAATACCCGAAGCTCGGGATCAGTGGCGAGTCGCCCGCAGAGGACGACGAGGTTGAGATCCATGACACTCTCCCCTATCTCATGGCGGGGAAGTGCGGACCTAGATGATCATGCCGCGGGTCAGGGACAGATTCCTACAGGAGCGATGCCCGGAGCTCGTCGACACCCTCGAAGTCGGGCTCCTGCTCGTCGAGGGCCGCGATCAGCTTGCGGGCCGCCTCCAGATCGCCGGCGGCGATGGCCACCCGAGCCGCAACGAACCAGCGACGAAGCTCTCCCGGCGACGGGGATGCCACGAGACGGCCGGGTTTGATGACCTGCCAGGCGTCACGAGGCCGGCCCTCATCGAGGAGGAATGAGGCGTAGACCACACTCGCCTCATGGGAGACGGTCGGTGAAGTCTCGAGGTCCTGGATGCGGTCCCACGTCTTGGTCACGTCGGCCTTGCGACCCAGGGCACGGAGACAGTCCATCTCCACCGGCATGTGGGTGATGTCGCCTGTGATCCGACGGAAGGTGCGCAGCTCACGCAGGGCCTCCTCCCAGATGGCCGTGTAATAGGCGGAGAGGCCGAGCATCTCTCGGATCGTCGAAGAGCGGGGGGCAAGCGCCTTTGCTTTGCGCAGGTCGGGGAGAGCCGCTGCATAGCGCTCGTCGGCGAACTCGTCGAGGGCCTTGGAGAGGTGCATCAGGGCGGGCTCGCGACGGTCCTTGGGTGTGGAGCGGATGATGTCGTCACGGACCCACTTCGGGAGTTGCCCCGAGGGCACCGTGGTGACCGTGCGATGACGCCGATCATGGCCGTCCTGGCGGCGCTGGTTGTCACGACCCTTGGAGCTGTGCTGGTTGGACCGGCTGTTCACCTATCCCCCGTTCCATGAAAAAGGGGCCGCCAACGCTAGTCGGCGGCCCCTCGACGGTAATTGCCCGGCGGTGACCTACTCTCCCAGGGGATTGCTCCCCAAGTACCATCGGCGCTGGTGAGTTTCACTTCCGTGTTCGGAATGGGAACGGGTGGTTCCTCGCCGCTCTAGCCACCGGACAAATCTTCGAGTGACCCGGCAACCCGAGCACTCCATAGCGAGCACATGTGTCTTGAATTCAAACTCAAGCCCTCGGCCTATTAGTACCGGTCCGCTGAACGCATTACTGCGCTTACACGTCCGGCCTATCAACCTGGTCTTCTACCAGGGGCCTTAACCCTTACGGGTGGGAAGTCTCATCTCGAGGTGGGCTTCGCACTTAGATGCCTTCAGCGCTTATCCCGTCCGTACATAGCCAACGAGCCGTGCACTTGGCAGTACAACTCGCACACCAGAGGTACGTCCACCCCGGTCCTCTCGTACTAGGGGCAGCTCCTCTCAAACTTCCTGCGCCTGCGGCGGATAGGGACCGAACTGTCTCACGACGTTCTGAACCCAGCTCGTGTGCCGCTTTAACGGGCGAACAGCCCGACCCTTGGGACCTGCTCCAGCCCCAGGATGCGACGAGCCGACATCGAGGTGCCAAACACCCCCGTCGATATGGACTCTTGGGGGGTATAAGCCTGTTATCCCCGGAGTACCTTTTAGCCGTTGAGCCATGGCGCACCCACGTGCCACCATGGGATCACTAATCCCGACTTTCGTCCCTGCTCGACTTGTAGGTCTCGCAGTCAAGCTCCCTTGTGCATTTACACTCGTCGTCTGATTGCCGACCAGACTGAGGGAACCTTTGGGCGCCTCCGTTACACTTTAGGAGGCCACCGCCCCAGTGAAACTGCCTACCAGACACTGTCCCTGATCCGGATTACGGACCGAAGTTAGATGGCCGTCATGAGAAGGGTGGTATTTCAACGTTGGCTCCACGAAAGCTAGCGCCTCCGCTTCTTAGCCTCCCACCTATCCTGCACATCACACGCCAGACACCAATGTCAAGCTACAGTAAAGGTTCCGGGGTCTTTCCGTCCTGCCGCAGGTAGTGAGCATCTTTACTCACACTGCAATTTCGCCGAGTCTCTGGTTGAGACAGTACCCAAGTCGTTACGCCATTCGTGCAGGTCGGAACTTACCCGACAAGGAATTTCGCTCATATTGATCCCCATATCGCTATGGGGTATGGACCATATCTTCAGCTCAGTTGTCGTTATAGAGCTGGCTGGCGTATGGCCTCTGAGGATTCCAGGAATCGAGATCGCTGTTTGCGATTCATCGTCTCGGTGATGCGTGCGATCGCCTCGAGACCCTCGCGGGTCAGATGACGATTCGCGCTCATCATCGAGATCACAGCACTGAAGGACCCGAAATCGGCCTTCTTGGCTGTCATCAGTGGGTGTTCTTCGAAGAACGGGATGATCCGTTCGACGAGCTCGGAACGAGCTTTCACCGAGTATCGCAGTAGGCGATACCGGTGATTGTCCTTCCTCTCGCTCTCGATTATCCGCCCACATCCGAAGAACTCGATGAGCTCCTCGAGCGCAGGGCGTGATGGGGCAGCCTGGGTTACCGAGAACTCGTGTTGAACCTGCCAACCGAGCCGGCATCCGTGGTTCTGCACCACAGAGATCGAGAAACAGCCTTCGCCGTCGACGAAGCCGACGACCCACTGCTCGAATCCTGGCCTTTCCTGCTGATTGACCGCACCGGGTGGATTGTCACTACCCATGTCTACAACCTACGAAATAGGTATGACATGAATGAGTACCACCGGATACTCGGTGTTTCCAGCATATAGCCAGCTGCAACCCGTGACGTCGCCGTCACGGAGGGCAGTCACTCTTGCACGGAGAGTGGTTCTACCTTAGGACCGTTATAGTTACGGCCGCCGTTTACTGGGGCTTAGTTTCAAGGCTTTGCCGAAGCTAACCTATCCACTTAACCTTCCAGCACCGGGCAGGCGTCACAGCGTATACATCGTCTTGCGACTTCGCACGCTGCTGTGTTTTTGGTAAACAGTCGCTTGGGTCTGGTCACTGCGGCCCCCTCAAGCTCAGGACGCGAAGTCCTTCACCTTACCGGGGCGCTCCTTCTCCCGAAGTTACGGAGCTATTTTGCCGAATTCCTTAACCAGAGTTAACTCGCTCGCCTTGGTATTCTCTACCTGTCCACCTGTGTCGGTTTGGGGTACGGGCACCCTGAGTGCTCGCTAGAAGCTTTTCTTGGAGGTATGGCTTCAACGGCTTCGCCTGAATCGGCTCGGCATCACGCCTCGGCTTAATGAGGTCCGGATTTGCCTGGACCTCGCCCACACGCTTACCCCGGGAACAACCATCGCCCGGGTCCGTCTAGCCTTCCCCGTCACTCCATCGCTGACCTAGTACTGGCTGGGTTGGTAGGCCCCGAAGGGCTTTCCTTAGCAAACCAGATTCGGCCTTGGCGCACGCAGAGTGGTACCGGAATATCAACCGGTCGTCCATCGACTACGCCTCTCGGCCTCACCTTAGGTCCCGACTTACCCTGGGCGGACGAACCTTCCCCAGGAACCCTTGGACATTCGGCGGAAGAGATTCTCACTCTTCATTCGCTACTCATGCCGGCATTCGCACTCGTGACGCCTCCACGGCTGGCTTCCGCCGCCGCTTCGCTGGCAACACGACGCTCCCCTACCGATCCAGCTAATGCTGAATCCCGTAGCTTCGGCGGTGTACTTGAGCCCCGTTACATTTTCCGCGCAGAATCACTCGACCAGTGAGCTGTTACGCACTCTTTAAATGGTGGCTGCTTCTAAGCCAACATCCTGGCTGTTTGAGCAACTCCACATCGTTTCCCACTTAGTACACACTTGGGGGCCTTAGCTGACGATCTGGGCTGTTTCCCTTTCGACCACGAAGCTTATCCCACGTAGTCTGACTGCCGCACTTTGCGCATTGAGATTCGGAGTTTGACTGAAGTTGGTAAGCTTGTAGGCCCCCTTGTCCAATCAGTGCTCTACCCCCAATACGGAACATACGACGCTAGCCCTAAAGCTATTTCGGGGAGAACCAGCTATCGCCGAGTTTGTTTGGCCTTTCACCCCTATCCACAGGTCATCCCCCAAGTTTTCAACCTTGGTGGGTTCGGGCCTTCACGAGGTCTTACCCTCGCTTCACCCTGCCCATGGATAGATCACTCGGCTTCGGGTCTACGGCATGCGACTATGCGCCCTATTCAGACTCGCTTTCGCTTCGACTACGGCTCACGCCTTAATCTCGCCACATACCGGTAACTCGCCGGCTCATTCTTCAAAAGGCAGGCGGTCAGGATCCGAAGATCCCTCCCACTGCTTGTAAGTTAACGGTTTCAGGTACTATTTCACTCCCCTCGCCGGGGTTCTTTTCACCTTTCCCTCACGGTACTAGTCCGCTATCGGTCGCTAGGAAGTACTTAGCCTTACGAGGTGGTTCTCGCAGATTCACACGGAATATCCTCCGTGATACTTGGGGACTCCAATCTGAAGGTCGGTCGGTTTTCATCTACAGGGCTGTTACCTGCTGTGGCCCAGCTTTCCATCTGGGTTCGACTAACCGCCGTCTTTGTATCTTCAGCTCGATGCCGGTGCACCGAGGCATGGGCCCCACGACACCAAATACAGCAACACCACCGGGTTATCACACTGCATAGGTTTAGGCTGATCCCGTTTCGCTCGCCACTACTCAGGGAGTCGCTTTTGCTTTCTTTTCCTCAGAGTACTGAGATGTTTCAGTTCCCCTGGTTACCTCAACCGGCCCTATGTGTTCAGACCGGTGTGACTGGGCATGACCCCAGCCGGGTTTCCCCATTCGGACATCCTCGGATCGACGCTTGCTTGACAGCTTCCCGAGGCTTTTCGCAGCCTGCCACGTCCTTCATCGGCTTCTAGCGCCAAGGCATCCACCGTTAACTCTTAGTAGCTTGAATATCAGAGAATCCAAGACAATATTGTGCTCGCTATGCAGTTCTCAAGTTGCCTGGAAGGCGTTCGACCTCGAAGAGGTCTGGAACTCCTTCACAACTGAACAATGTGCCCGTCTGTACTCGGATCCCGGTGTGGGCTCATCCAAGCTTCTCCTACCGCGAGCGGTCTGAGCTTGCTTGTTCCACCCACAGAGTCATCTCGAGTGTCAGAGCGAGTAGCCAGCAGATCAACTAGAAGCTGGAAACCGGGCAATCAAGCCGGTTTCGTTAATGCTCCTTAGAAAGGAGGTGATCCAGCCGCACGTTCCCGTACGGCTACCTTGTTACGACTTAGTCCCAATTACCGACCCCACCTTCGGCAGCTCCCCCCCAAAAAGGGTTAGGCCACTGACTTCGGGTGTTGCCGACTTTCGTGACTTGACGGGCGGTGTGTACAATCCCCGAGAACGCATTCACCGCGGCTTTGCTGATCCGCGATTACTAGCGACTCCGACTTCATGGAGTCGAGTTGCAGACTCCAATCCGAACTGAGGCCGGCTTTTTGGGATTCGCTCCCCCTCGCGGGATCGCTGCCCGTTGTACCGACCATTGTAGCATGCGTGCAGCCCTGGATATAAGGGGCATGATGACTTGACGTCGTCCTCACCTTCCTCCGAGTTATCCCCGGCAGTCTCCTATGAGTCCCCGGCCGAACCGCTGGCAACATAGGACAAGGGTTGCGCTCGTTGCGGGACTTAACCCAACATCTCACGACACGAGCTGACGACAGCCATGCACCACCTGTCATGGGCCCTTGCGGACACCGTGTTTCCACGGCTTTTCCCATGATTTCAAACCCAGGTAAGGTTCTTCGGGTTGCATCGAATTAAGCCGCATGCTCCGCCGCTTGTGCGGGGACCCGTCAATTCCTTTGAGTTTTAGCCTTGCGGCCGTACTCCCCAGGCGGGACACTTAATGCGTTAGCTTCGGCACGGCAGTCGTTGATCAGACCGCCACACCTAGTGTCCAACGTTTACGGCGTGGACTACCAGGGTATCTAATCCTGTTTGCTCCCCACGCTTTCGCTCCTCAGCGTCAGTACCGGCCCAGAGAACCGCCTTCGCTACTGGTGTTCCTCCCGATATCTGCGCATTTCACCGCTACACCGGGAATTCCATTCTCCTCTACCGGACTCGAGTCACAGCAGTTTCGACTGCAGTTCCGAGGTTGAGCCTCGGAATTTCACAAACGACTTGCTGAACCGCCTACGAGCTCTTTACGCCCAATGATTCCGGACAACGCTCGCCCCCTACGTATTACCGCGGCTGCTGGCACGTAGTTGGCCGGGGCTTCTTTTGGAGGTACCGTCAATTTCGTCCCTCCTGAAAGGGGTTTACAACCCGAAGGCCTTCATCCCCCACGCGGCGTCGCTGCGTCAGGCTTTCGCCCATTGCGCAAGATTCCCTGCTGCTGCCTCCCGTAGGAGTCTGGGCCGTGTCTCAGTCCCAGTGTGGCTGATCGTCCTCTCAGACCAGCTACTCGTCGATGCCTTGGTAGGCCGTTACCCCACCAACTAGCTGATAAGCCGCGAGCCCATCCCACAGCACAAAGGCATTTCCTCAGAGAGCCATGTGGTTCCGAGAGGATATCCGGTATTAATCCAAGTTTCCCTGGGCTATCCCGGTCTGTGGGGCAGGTTGCTCACGTGTTACTCACCCGTTCGCCGCTCCGTCATACCGATGGGTTACCCCTCCGGTGTGCGTCGCTCGACTTGCATGCATTAGGCGCGCCGCCAGCGTTCGTCCTGAGCCAGGATCAAACTCTCCAACGTACATTCACGGGCTCCGTCCGAAGACGATGCCCACTCCTGTCATCAAAGTGTTTGCAATTGGGTTCTCGGACCCGTGAGGGGTCCGAGAGCTTTCGATTGCTTGCAATGCCCGCCACCGGACCGATCACTCGGCAAGGTGACGTGCGCTTGCTGGCTTTTGGCACATTGTTCAGTTGTCAAGGAGCCCAAGTTGCTCCCACCGCTTGGCATGGGCAGGCCGACGATCAGATCGCTGACCCGTTACATACGTCAATCGCGCTGAGCGCGAGACAAGCGCCTCACCTGTTTGGTGGGCAACCCGGGAGTGCTCCCGGGCCGGACGTCGAATAGTAACGACATCCCCCACCTAGTCAAGTTCATTCGGAGAGCCGGACGAACCGCCGTTTCCCGACCTGGAGCACCCGGCCGGCAAGCGTCTCTCTGGGGACCTCGTCGGCCTCCAGCACCTGTCCGTCGACCCGCACCGCCCCCTGTCGGATCAGCCGGCGAGCCTCGGAACCGGAGATGCCGATGGCGTCCCGGAGCAGACCGGGCAGAGGGACCGGATCCGAATCCGACATCGAAAACGACTCGATTTCCTCGGGTATTCCCCCTTCCCGGAACACCCGGTCGAAGCCGGCCTCGGCCGTCATCGCCGCCTCCTCACCCCAGTAGAGGACGGTGATCGCCCGAGCCAGGCGACGCTTGGTCTCAGCGGGATGCAGGGCGCCATCGGCGAGGCCGCTGACGATCGACTGCACCTCGGCAGGGTCGAAGTCGGCTGCCAGGGCGAACCATTCAGCCATGGCAGTGTCCGGAATGCTCATGGTCTTCCCGAACATCTCGGCGGGCTCATCTTCGACGCCGATGTAGTTGCCCAGCGACTGGGACATCTTCCTGGCCCCATCGGTGCCGACGAGGAGGGGCATGGTCAACGCCACCTGGGGCTCCAGCCCGTACCGCTCTTGGACCACCCTCCCCATCATCAGGTTCCACAACTGGTCGCTGCCGCCGAGCTCGACATCGGCTTCGACGGCGACCGAGTCGTATCCCTGGAGCAACGGGTAGAGGAACTCCATGACGGAGATCGGGCTCCCCTCTTGATACCGGGTGGCGAAATCGGAGCGCTCCAACATCTGAGCGACGGTGGCTGCCGAAGTCAGCTCCAGGAGGCCGGGCATGTCCAGTGACCCCAGCCACTCCGAGTTGCGCCGAATCTCGAGGTTCTCCTCGAGGAGCACCCGCCGGAATTGGCTGAGGACGTTCTCCGCGTAGCCATCGACCTCGTCGGCGCTCAGTCGCTTGCGAGTCTCGCTCTTCAGCGATGGGTCGCCGACCCGGGCGGTGAAGTCGCCGACGATCAACACCGCGGTGTGCCCTAGCTCCTGAAAGTGCCTCAGCTTGCGGAGCACGACGGCCCAGCCCAGCGTCACGGAGGGAGCGGTCGGATCGAGGCCGAGCTTCACTCTCAGCTTGCGTCCGGTCTCCAACTTGGCCAGGAGCCCATCCTCAGGGACCACCTTGTCGGAATGGCGCAAGAGCAAGGAGAGTTGTTCGGCGGGGCTCATCGCCCGGAGAGGGTAAACCGTCAGCGCCCTCTCACCGACCTGCGCCTGCCAGGGTTGCAGCCACGAATCGCCAGGGCACGTCGCGCGCTTTGGAGATCCCGACCCTTGGCGTGGCCATAACCACTTCCGGGGGTGGACCTGGCTCGAGGCGCAGCGGTGAGGGATCATCAAGCAGATAGACGCCGTCATGCTCGCCATCGATCCCGAGCACCTGTGTCAGCTTGCCGGGACCATTGGCCAGGTCCGGCCTCCCCCCACGGCGGGCTCGGGCCCCTGCCTCCCCGCCGATCACCTCGCCACCCCGAAACAGAATCCCCCAACCCGTGCCCTCGGGCCCGGCAGCCACATTGGCGCACCAATGGACACCGTAGGAGCGGTACACGTAGAGGGTTCCCGGGCGCTCGAACATCGAGCCGTTCCTCGTGGTGCGCCCGCGGAAGGCATGAGATGCCGGGTCGTCCGAGCCTCGATAGGCCTCGACCTCGGTGACGCGCACGCTCACCTCGTGCTGTCCGATGTTCGACACCAGCACGGAGCCGAGGAGACGTGGCGCCGCAACGTCCGGTGCCTGGGCCAAGAGACGTGAAAGGTCCATAACGATGCTCAGGCGCCGCGCAGCCTTGCTCCCATCGCCGATGCCGTGTCGATCATGGCCTGGCGCACCGGTGCCACTTCCTCGTTGGTGAGGGTGCGGTCAGGGGCGCGCAGCCGGTAACGGACGGCCACGGCGCGGTTTCCCTCGGGCACGCCGGCGCCGGTGAACAGATCGAACACATGAGCCGACTCCACCAGGTCGCCCCCGGCGGACGACGTGGCCGCAACCAGGTCGGCCACTGCCGAGACGGAGTCGGTCAGGAACGAAAGGTCGAAGTCAACCGGTGGGAACACAGACGGCGAGGAGGCCTGGGGCGTCTCGATTCGGATGAGCAAGGGCCCCAGGTCCAACTCGGCGACTGCGACCCGCCCCGGTATCTCGTATGCCCTGGCCACGGTCGGGCTCAGCTCTCCGACGTGCCCTATCGCCTGCCCGTCGAGCTCGACCACGGCGGCGCGGCCGGGGTGGTAGCCCGCGGGGGTGGCCGGGGCCAGAACTACCTCCCTCAGGCCCAACATCGCCACCACATGCCGGAGCAGGGCGAAGGAGAGTGGGCCATCGGCTTCCATGGTCCCGGCACCGAGCAATTCAGGGCCGAAGCCGCCGGTGACGGCCCAGCTCAGACGTTCCAACTGCTCGGGCAGGCGTGGGTCGAGGGTCGAGGGCCGTGCCGCGAACACGAGGCCGGTCTCGAACAGGGCGACCGACCCGGCTCCGCGGGACACGTTGAAGCGGACCGCGTTGAGCAGGCCAGGGATCAGGGACGGCCTGAGCCTCCCTTCCTCGTCGCGCAGGGGGTTCTTCACCCGCAGGAGGGTGTCGACCGGCATCCCGAGGCGGACCAGATCACCCTCGCCGACGAAAGGCAGGGTGACCGCCTGGTGGATGCCAACGCCGGAGAGCGCGGAATGCAGCTTACGGAGCCGTCTCTGTTTGGTGGTGAGCCCCCCGGCGGGCCCGATTGGCACCGTGGAGTCGAACTTGTCGTAGCCGTGGATCCGGGCCACTTCCTCGACCAGGTCCGCGGGGCGGGTCACGTCGGGTCGGTAGGTGGGCACCAGCACCCGAAGCGGGTCCTCGCCGTCCACGGACATCCCGAGGCGCTCCAGGATCCCGCTCACCTCATCGCGGTCGAAGCCCGGACCGATGATCCTGTTGACCTCGGAGACCTCAAGCTCCACCGTCACCGGGTCGAGGCGGGTCCCTATGACGTCGAGGCTGGACTCCGGGACCGAGCCGCCCGCCAGTTCGACCACCATGGCAGCCGCCCGGTGATTGGCGCTGTCGGCCAGGTTGGGGTCGACACCGCGCTCGAAGCGGGTGGAGGCTTCCGAGCGCAGCCCGTGGCGCCGGGACATGTACATGATCGTCGGCGGGTCCCAGGATGCGGCCTCCATCAGGACATTCGTCGTGGTGGCCGAAACCTCGGAGCGGGCACCGCCCATGGTCCCCGACATCGAGGTCGGGCCCCGACTGTCGTAGATCACGAGGTCTTCCTCGGTCAACACTCGGGTCTCGCCATCCAGGGTCTCCAACTCCTCGCCGGAGGCCGCTCGCTTCACCACGAGGCGGCTCCCGACGATCGAATCCGCATCGAAGGCATGGAGAGGGTGGCCCAACTCGAGCATCACGTAGTTGGTCACGTCGACGACATTCGAGATCGACCTCACCCCGGCTTTGGCCAGACGGTGCCGCACCCATAGTGGTGAGCGCCCGATCTTCACGCCCCGGATCTCCCGGCCGGTGAACCTGCGGCAACCGTGTGGATCCTCGATCTCGACTTCGATATCGATCGACCCGGGGACGGTCAACAGGACACGCTCCGGGATGGTGTGGTCGACGCCGAGGTAGGCACCGAGGTCGCGAGCAATGCCGTGCAGGGACATGGCATCAGGCCGGTTGGGTGTGATCTCGAGCTCGTACACCACATCCGGGAGCTCGACGAGATCGGAGAAGTCTCTCCCCAGCTCTGGCTCACCGTCGAGGACCAGGATCCCGCTGTGGTCCTCACCCAGTCCCAGCTCCTTCTCGGAGCAGATCATCCCGTTCGACTCGACGCCCCGGATCGTCCGCTGGCCGATCTCGAGCCCACCGGCGAGCACCGCTCCGGGCCGGGCGACCGCCACGTGAGCGCCCTCGGAGAAGTTCCAGGCGCCACAGATGATCTGCTCAGGGCCGGACCCCGTGTCCACCTGGCAGACACGGATCTTGTCCGCGTCGGGATGGGCGTCGATGGTCTCGACTCTCCCCACGACCACATCGCTCCAACCCCGCTCCAGGACGTCGTACCCCTCCACTTTGTGCCCCACCATGTCGAAGACCAGGGACAGCTCGGCGGCATCCGTGGTCGGGAGCTCGATGAACTCCTGCAGCCAGCGCAGGGGGACCTTCATGGAAATTGGCTCAGGAAACGGAGGTCGTTGTCGACGAAGTGGCGGATGTCGTTGATGCCGTGGCGGACCATCGCCAGCCGCTCGACTCCCATCCCGAAGGCGAACCCGGACAGGGTCGCCGGGTCGTAGCCCACGGCCTCCAGGACGTTGGGATCGACCATCCCGCAGCCCAGCATCTCGAGCCACCCCGCTCCCCCGCAGATCCGGCATCCCGGCTCTCCGCCGTCACAGGCGAAGCAAGAGACGTCGAGCTCGGCACTGGGCTCGGTGAACGGAAAGAAGTGAGGGCGCAAGCGCACGGTGGTGGTCGGCCCGAAGAACTCCTGGGAGAAATGGGCCAGGGTCCCCTTGAGGTCGGAGAACCGGATCGAGGTGTCCACCGCCAGCCCCTCGACCTGGTGGAAGACCGGAAGGTGGGTCGCGTCGGTGGTCTCCTTTCGGTAGACCTTGCCCGGAACCACCACATAGACGGGGGGCGGATGCTGCTCCATCCAACGCACCTGGACCGGCGAGGTCTGGGTGCGGAGGAGGACCTCATCCTCCGCTGCCCCGTAGTCGAGATAGACCGTGTCCGACTCCAGCCTGCTGGGATGGGTCGGCGGAGTATTCAGGGCGTCGAAGTTGTACCAGCCGAGCTCGGCTTCCGGACCGTCTGCCACCCGATATCCGAGACCGACGAAGATGTCGACCACCTCGTCGATGGTCTGCTGGATGAGATGCAGTGATCCCTCGGGGAAGGACACCGATTCCAGGGTGACGTCGATGCGGTCGTCGGTGAGCCGGGACCGCTCCTCGATCAGCTCCAGGGCCACCCGGCGCTGGGCGATCAGGCCTTGGATGCTCTCGGTGACCTCGTTGAGCCTGGCCCCGACCAAGGGGCGCTCCGAGGGGTCGAGGCCACCCATCCCCCGCCGCACCTCGCCGACCCGTGAGCCCTTCCCAAGTAGGGAGCTCTCGACCCGTTCCAGCTCCTCGATCGAGGCTGCGCCTTCGATGCTGGCTGCGGCGCCACTCAGGGCGTCCTCGAGGGCCTCGATCGGATTCATGTCGGCGGCAGGTTAGGAGGGTCGCCGTCAGTGTTTGGACAGCTCGTACACGATCATCCCTGCGGCCACCGCGGCGTTGAGGCTCTCGGTACCTCCGGGCATGGCGATCGTGATCGAGACTGCCGAACCCGAGACGACCGGCTCTGGCAAGCCGAACGCTTCCTCCCCGATCAGAACCGCATAGCGGCCAGACGGCAACTGGTCAGGTGATATCCCTCCGCTCACGATGGTGGCCAGCGGCTCGAATCCCAGTTGCCGGACCTGGTCGAGATCGGTGATCGGCCTGATTGGGGCCCGAAACTGGGCCCCAGCCCCGGCACGAAGCACCTTGGGAGCCCAGGGGTCGGCAGTGCCGTCGGTGTGCCCGAATCCCCAACCGAAAGCAGCTGCGGTGCGGATCATGGTCCCCACGTTGCCCGGGTCGGAAACTCCCCAGGCAATCAGCATCCCGTCGATAGAGGTGGTGCCAGGCTGGGGCTGGGTGATCACACCAATCGGCCCCCGCGGGCTCTTGGTCCCCGCCAGCCGGTTCAGCCCGGCATCGTCGATGAGGACGAGTGGGATCTGGTGCTCTTCGACGAGGCGCTGCGACGCGATGTCGGACATCAGGACGAACACCGTGGTCGGGACCACACCGGCATGAATGGCTTCGGCAAGTAGCGCCGGTCCCTCGATGAGAGTCTGACCGCGCAATGAGCGCTCGCGGGCCCTGTGGAGGCGTGCGGCATCCACCACACTCCGGTTGCGGGGGCTGACCGGCTTCACGCCGACAACCTGATTGCGCTGCTCAGGCCTTCTTGGCTGCCTCGACCAATTGCGCGAAGGCACCGGGGTCGTTGACCGCCATCTCGGCCAGCATCTTGCGATCGACCTCGATATCACTGGCCTTGAGCCCTGCGATCAGCTGGGAGTAGGTGATCCCGTTCTGACGGGCCGCGGCGTTGATCCTGGCGATCCATAGCCGTCGGAAGTCGCCCTTGCGCGCCCTGCGGTCACGGTAGGCGTCCTGCATGGCGTGCATGACCTGCTCGTTGGCGGTCCGGTAGCGCCGGCTGCGGGCCCCCTTGTAGCCCTTGGCGCGGTCGAGCACCTTCTTGTGTGACTTCTTGGCGTGGACCGCTCTCTTTACGCGTGCCATTCTCGATACCTCCTGGACCGTCAGCGACCGAGCAGCTTCTTGGCGACCTTGGCGTCACCGGGGGCCAACTCGACCTCTCCTGCGCGACGTCGGAAGACGTTCTTGCCTTTCGCCAGCTTGAGATGACCGCGGCCGGACTGGCGTCTCATTATCTTGCCGGAGCCGGTCACCTTGATCCGCTTCTTCGCTCCGCTGTGAGTCTTCATCTTGGGCACAGCGCCCTCCTGTTCGGTTCCTACTGCTCCTGGTCACCCTCGGGGGGCGGCACGTGGTCGCTCTCGGCGGTCACCTTGGCCCTGCGGGTTGGTGCCAGCACCATGGTCATGCTCCGACCTTCGATCTTCGGCGTCTGCTCCACCACCCCGGAATCAGAGACGTCTTCGGCGAGGCGGTCGAGGAGGTCCTTGCCGAATCCGGGCCTCTCCTGCTCCCGTCCCCGGAAGCGAACGGTCACCTTGACCTTGTCTCCGTCGTCCAGGAAGTCCTTCGTCTTGCGCCTGGTGATGTCGAAGTCGTGATCGCCGATCCGCACTTTCATGCGGAGCTCTTTGATCGTGGTGCGGGTCTGCTTCTTTCGAGCTTCACGCTGTTTGACGGACTGCTCGTACTTGTATTTTCCGTAATCCATCAATCGGCACACCGGCGGTTTCGCATTCGGTGCCACTTCGACGAGATCCAGATCGAGTTGCTCGGCCAGCCACATGGCTTCGTTGAGTTTCTTGACCCCGATCTGGGAGCCATCAGGTGCAACCACGCGCACCTCTTTTGCTCGAATCGCGCCGTTCACACGGAGCTCGTTGATGCTGTCACCTCCTGTTGAGTGCCAATGAAAAAGCAGCAAGCGAAAACTTGCTGCCAGTGACCGGCTGAACCGGTTGATGACCGCGGCTCGCCTGAAGCGGCCGGGTGGGGAAGCAGCAGCTTCCGCTCTTGTCGTTGGTTGTTGGCAAAGGATACCAGTGGGGGACGCCCAAGCACGAGCCGCTCATCGGCTCTCATTCAGACCTCTCAGCGCGGTGGCTGTTTGGACCGCGGCCTCGGCCGCCTCCGCTCCTTTGTTCGCATCGTCGCGTCCCGCCCGCTCCACGGCACGCTCTGGGTCGTGTACGGCAAGGATGGCGTTGGCCACCGGGATCCCGGTTTCGACCGCCAACAGGGCAATTCCGGCGGCTGATTCCCGCACCACGATGTCGTAGTGATCAGTGTCCCCCTTGACCACCGTCCCGATCGCGATTACCGCGTCGGCTCCACGCTCGATGAGGGTCTTGGCAGCGACCGGGAGCTCGAGGGCGCCAGGGACACGCACCACGGTCACCTCATCGACCCCCAAGGCCTCAAGCCGCCCGAGAGCCCCCTCGAGCAGGCGATCGGTGATCGACTGGTTCCAGCTGGCGACCGCGATGCCCACGCTGAGCCCGGCACCCGCGCCGGAGCCCTCGAAGGTTCTGATCATGCCCCGGTGCCCAGGTCCATATCGTGCCCGAGCCGTTTTGCCTTGGCCCTCAGGTAGTCGCGGTTCTCCTCATTGGCCTCGATCGAAAGGGGGACCTGCTCCACGATCGACAGCCCATAACCCTCGATGCCGGCGCGCTTGGTCGGGTTGTTGGTCATCAGCCGCATCGAGCGGACACCGAGGTCATAGAGGATCTGGGCGCCAACCCCATAGTCCCGGGCGTCTACGGGGAGTCCCAGGTTTACGTTGGCATCCACAGTGTCCAGGCCCTCGTCCTGGAGCCGGTAAGCGGCGAGCTTGTGGAGCAAGCCGATGCCCCGACCCTCGTGGCCCCTGATGTAGAGCACCACACCTCTGCCCTCGGCCGCCACCCTCGCCAGGGCCATGTCCAGCTGGTCGCCACAGTCACAACGCAGACTTCCGAAGACGTCACCCGTCAGGCACTCTGAGTGGACCCTGGTGAGGACTCGCTCTCCATCGCCCAAGTCCCCCATGACCAGTGCGATGTGCTGGCGATCGTCTACAAGTGACCGGAAGCCGACCGCGGTGAACGTCCCATGTTCCGTCGGGATCCGGGCCTCCACGACCCTCTCCACGAGCTTTTCCCGCTGCCTGCGATAGGCGATGAGGTCGGCGATGGTCCCCAGGAGGAGCCCATGCTCGGCGGCGAAGACCTCCAGATCCGGGAGCCGAGCGACCGACCCGTCGTCGTTCATGATCTCGGCGAGGACGCCCGCCGGGAACATCCCGGCCATCTCGGCAAGGTCGACCGCAGCCTCGGTGTGACCGGCTCGTTTCAAGACCCCACCGGGCTCGTATCGGAGCGGGTAGGTGTGCCCGGGCCGGGCGAGGTCCTCGGGCCGGGTCTCCGGATCGACCACGGCCTGGATGGTGCGGCAGCGATCGGCCGCCGAAATCCCGGTGGTGGTTCCCTCACGGGCGTCGATGGAGACCGTGAACGCGGTCCTGCGGACATCGGTGTTGCGGGCGACCATCATCGGAAGGTCCAACTCGTCGAGCCGCTCCCCGATCACGGGCAGGCAGATGATCCCGCTGGTGTGGCGGAGCATGAACCCAATCCGCTCCGGCGTGGCCGACTCGGCAGCCATGATGAGGTCGCCCTCGTTCTCACGGTCCTGGTCGTCGACCATGATCACCATCTCACCCCGGCCGATCGCGGTCACGATCTCTTCGATGGGGGCAAATGTCATGTTCCCGCTTTCAGGAGCTTCTCCACGTATTTGGCCAGGATGTCCACCTCGAGGTTGACCTGGTCGCCCACCGTGCGCAAGCCGAGATTCGTGACCTCCAGTGTGTGTGGGATCAGGGCGACCTCGACCCACCCGGCGCCTATCGCAGACACGGTGAGACTGACCCCGTCGACGGTGATCGACCCCTTCTCCACGACATAGCGCTCCAGGCTTTCGGGGATTTCAATCCGCATCCGTCGACCGCCATCCTCGACGATCACCTCGCGGATCATCCCCACATCGTCGACGTGGCCCTGAACGACATGGCCGTCGAACCTGCCATTAGCCGACAGAGGGCGCTCCAGATTGACCGGATCTCCGGGACTGAGCCCGCCGAGACTGGATCGGGCCAATGTCTCACCGGTCACGTCCACGCCGACGATCGGCGCTTCCACCGTGACCGCGGTCAGGCACACCCCGTTCACTGCGATGGAATCACCCACTGCCAACTCGGCCAGTGACCCGGCGTCGAACACGAGGCGCATGACGTCGCCTCCGTTCTCGACCCCGACGATCGTGCCTCGCTGGGCGATGATCCCGGTGAACATCTACTCGAACTCGATCCTCAAGTCCGGGCCAACGTTACGCACCGCCCCGATATTCACCTCGGCGGCGTCGGTGATGGTGGCGAAGTCGCCGCCCAGGGGGGCCCGACCGGCGCCACCACCGATCTTGCCTGCCACATAGACCACGCCTCTCGTCACCACACCGGCCCGCCACCATGATCCGGCAAGAGCGGCGCCACCTTCGAGAAGGATGTCGAGCAGCCCTATTTCGGCCAGAGCCCGTGCCGTGGACACCGGGTCCGGGCGATCCTCCGCGCCTTCGACCAGGAGCAGCTCTCCGCCGCGGATCTCCCGGGGCCTGGTGGACACCACCACCGGATCGCGCGCCCAGATCCGGGCCTGGGAGGGGAGGTCCTCCCCGCCGGCGATGATCACCGGTCGGGGTTGGTGGTCAACCGCGGCCGACCCGCGCGCGGTGAGCACCGGGTCATCGGCGCGAAGGGTTCCGGCTCCGACCACCACCGCGTCGGTCGCGGCCCGGAGCAGGTGGCTGTCCGCCCGCGCCTCCTCGGATGTGATCCATTGCGACGAGCCATCCCGGGCCGCGATCGAGCCATCCAGGGTCATCGCCAGCTTCAGCGTCACCCGGGGCAGCCCGGTCCGACGGTGGTGGAAGTACCCGGGATCGAGGGCGACGGCTTCCTCGGCAAGAACATCGGTGTCGACTTCGATCCTGGCGTCGCGCAACCACGAGATCCCGGTCCCGTTCACTCTCTCGTCGGGATCAACCGCCCCAACCACGACTCTGCTGACGCCGGCGGTGACGATCGCGGTGACACAGGGAGCGGTGTTGCCGAAATGGGTGCAAGGCTCGAGAGTCACATAGAGGGTCGAGCCCCGGGCCTTGGCCCCGGCCTGCTTCAGGGCGATGGTCTCGGCGTGAGCCTCGCCCGGCCCCTCGTGAGCTCCTTCGCCGACCGGCTCCCCGCTCTCGTCGACGACGACGGCGCCCACCCTGGGGTTGGGATGCGGGTGGTGTGTTGCAGCGAGCTCGAGGGCTCGCTGCATGTGGCGGGTATCGCCCACCTATGCCGTGCGGCGATCGATGCGGTAGGTAGAGCCCGCTTGCTTCTTGGCGAATTCCTTCATTTCCACCGCAATCGCCGACGCCTCCCACTGTGTGGAGATCTCACGAACGTCGGTAGACGCTACACCCAGGGAAAGCGAGACCACCGGGAAGGCAAAGCGCTCTCCCCTGCGATCGATGACTTCGATGTAGCCGCGAAGAGCGTCGGCCGTGTCGTACAGGTCGAGGATCCCGTCGTCGAAGCGCTCGATCACCTCTTTGCAGAACGATTCGGACATCTCGGGCGGGATGATCGCCACGAAGTCGTCGCCGCCGATATGGCCGACGAAGGCACCGGTGATCCCCAGGCTCTCGGCGCCGTCGCGGAAGCACTTGGCACAGAACCGGATCACCTCGTCGCCCCTCATGAACCCGTAGTGGTCGTTGAAAGCCTTGAAGTTGTCGAGGTCGCCGTGGACCAGGGCGAAGTCGCGGCCCGATGAGATGCGCTCCTCGACCTCGGCGGTGATCTTGAAGTTGCCAGGCAGCCCGGTGAGCGGGGAGAGGTCGCGGGCGGCCTGGGTCCGCCTCACCACGGCACGCACCCTCGCCACGAGCTCGTTGATGTCGAAAGGCTTGGTGATGTAATCGTCCGCGCCGAGCTCCAGGCCACGGACCCGGTCTTCGGGGAGCCCGCGTGCGGTGAGAAGGATGATCGGGATGTTCGCGGTCGTCGCCTGGCTGCGGAGCCGATGGAGTGCGGTGAGCCCGTCCATCCGCGGCATCATGATGTCGAGGACGATCACGTGAGGCGGGTTGGCCGTCGCCTTTTGCAACGCGTCCTCACCGTCCACGGCGGTCTCCACCTCGAGACCTTCTAGCTCGAAGTTGACCTGGACGACCGCGAGGATGTCTGGGTCGTCGTCTGCAACCAGGACCCGTTCGCTCATCTTTCCTCGTTTGTCCTTCTCAGATCGGCCACTGCGACAGAGGGATCGGACGCCCGGAAGACCGCGGTCCCGGCCACGAGCACATTCGCACCTGCGGCGGTCGCCAAACGTGCGGTTTCGGGCGTGATGCCCCCGTCTATCTGAATATCGGTTGGCAACCCGCGCTCCTCAACCCATTCTCTGGCCCTCTCGATCTTGGGCAGGACTTCCGCGATGAAGCTCTGCCCCCCGAAGCCGGGCTCGACCGACATCACCAACAAGACGTCGCACAACTCGAGAAACGGGGCCACTCCGTCGAAGGGAGTGGCCGGGTTGCACACCAGCCCGAAGTCGAGGCCATGGTCGCGGGCCGCTTTGGCCGCCCGCGTTGGATCGGGCATGGCTTCGATATGCATCGTGACCAGATTGGCGCCGGCCTCGGCGAGGTCGGGGAGGAAGGCATCGGGATTGGTGGTCATCAGGTGGCAGTCGAAATAGAGATCGGTCAATGGCCTGATCCCGGCAATGACCGGGATCCCGAAGGAGATGTTGGGCACAAAATGCCCGTCCATGACGTCGATATGAAGCCAATCGGCGTCGGCAACCTTGGCCAGCTCCTCCTCGAGGCAGGCAAAGTCGGCCGCGAGGAGCGAAGGGGCGATCTTGATCGAGGCCATCTCCCCGATTGTATGGAGAACCCGCTTCGCACCGGCGAACCCGGCTTCCCGGGACCCCGGCGGACTGTCAGCTGAAGCTTCCGGACGCCACCCTCCGACCCCGGGCCCAGGCTGCCCCCGACATCGCCCGCCGTCCCGGAGCCTGGATCTCGATCAGCTCGACACCACCGTCGGCGACCCCGATGACCGGGATTCCGGATACCAGCTCCCAACTCCCGGATGCGGGAGCGTGGGGATGGGTTCGCGCTCGGAGCACCTGGTTCCGCTCGTCATCGATGTCGATCGTCGCTCCCGGCTCAGGTGATAGGCCACGGACCAGGTTCACCGCTGCATCACGGGTCAGACTCGAGCGAAGGGGCCGGTCCCCGGGCTCCAATTTCGAGGCGTAGGTGGCTCCCTCGTCACTCTGGGGCACCGGCGCCAGCTCTCCCGCCAGGTAGGCAGGCAGCACCCGGTGGAGGAGACGGGCGGCCAGTCCCGACAGCCGCGAGGTCAGCTCCCCGGCAGTCTCCTCGCTTCCGATGTCGACCGCCTGAGCCGTGAGCACCGGTCCGGTATCGAGGCCCTCGTCGAGAAGGATGATGGTGACCCCGGTCATCGGGTCTCCAGCAATGAGAGCCCTGGCCACTGGCGCCGCTCCCCGCCATCGCGGGAGCAACGAGAAGTGGGCGTTCAGCATGCCCAGCCGTGGCATCGCCAGGGCCCGAGGCTCGAGGATCATTCCGAAGGCGACGACCACACCCAGGTCGAAAGGGCCTGCGTCTTCGAGAGCCCGCGCCAAGCCCGCCCGGTCCTCGGGCTGGGCTATCGGGAGCCCATGCTCGACGGCGGCGGACTTCACCGGGGAGGGCTCGGGCCGCCCGGAACGACCTTTGGGGCGGTCGGGTCTGGAGACGACCAGACCGACGTCCGAGGACTCGACCAGGGCGTCGAGCGCGGGGACGGCGGCCTCCGGCGTGCCCAGGAACACGATCCGACTCATTCGCGGCTTGCCAGCCCCAAGGCCTCGTCACGCAACTCACGCAGGGCTTGCCTTCTCTCCCGGCGATCGAGGCGGTCGAGGAGCAGCTTGCCGTCCAGGTGGTCGATCTCGTGTTGGAGCACACGTCCAACGAGGCCGTCGCCCGCATATTCGATCTCATTCCCGTCCAGATCGATGGCCTTGGCCCTGGCAAAGCCCGGGCGCTTGATCTCCCAGTAATGGCCGGGCACCGAGAGGCAGCCCTCCTCGTATGCCCATTCCCCGCTCAATTCCACGATCTCGGGGTTGATCATCACGCGGGGGCCCAGGCCATCCTGCGCATCGAACACTGCGATCCGCCTCGAGATCCCGATCTGATTGGCTGCGAGCCCGACACCGGGGGCGCCATACATCGTCTCCAGCAAGTCGGCGGCCAGCAATCGAACGGTCTCGTCCACGTCGAGGACCGGCTTGGTCTCGAGGCGGAGTACCGGATCACCGTGGGTGCGGATGGGATGAGTCGGCATGGTGGTCGTGGGTCGGCGGCAGGGTAGACGATCCACCGACCCGCCCCACAGTGGCTCGGACCTGGTTTACATTCCTTCGCGGAGCCATGAGCAGCACTTCGTCCGACTTGATCGAAATCCTCCGTCTTCGGGGCCATCGGATCACCGACGCCCGCCGGGCGGTGTGTGAGGTGATCGCCGACTCCGACACCGAGCACCTCGACGCCACGGCTATTCATGGCAGGGCAATCAGGGACCTCGGCGTCGAGCTCGACCTGTCCACCGTGTACCGCACCCTGGAGGCGCTCGAAGAAGCGGGGGCGGTTCGCCACGCCCACCTCGGCGAGGCGGCCGTGTACCACCTGGCAGGCGAACAGCCTCATCAACACCTCGTGTGCAGGATCTGCGGGGCTACCACCGCCATCCCGGCCACCGATCTCGCAGAATTCCTGGCCTCGGTCGAGACCATGACCGGCTTCGTCGCTGACGTCGAGCATTTCGCGGTGTCCGGGCTCTGCGCCAACTGCGCACGCCTCTGATCGGGGCTATATTTCTTACTGCAAGTACTTCGCAAGAAGGGCTCTGAAGTGCACATACCTGACGGGTTCATCGGCCCCGGGGTGTCTGCCGTCGCCGGCGTCACCGCGATCGGCGGGTTCGGCGTCGCCCTGCGCCGGACGCGGACCTATCTCAGCGACCGCCTGGTCCCGATGGCAGCGCTGGTGGCCGCGTTCGTCTTCGCCGCTCAATTGGTCAACTTCCCGGTGCTGCCCGGGTTGAGCGGGCACCTGTTGGGTGGAGTGCTCGCCGCGGTCCTGGTCGGGCCTTGGGCGGGCTACATCGTCATTTCCCTCGTCCTCGTGGTGCAGGCGATGATGGCCGACGGCGGACTGACCGCTCTCGGCCTCAACATCGTGAACATGGCGCTGATCGGTGCCGTCGGCGGGTATCTCATCTTCCGGGGCCTCTTCAGGATGGCCGGATCGAGGAAGGAGCGCGTGCCCGCAATTGGCGCGGTGGCCGCCCTGATCTCCGTCCCGCTGGCCGCCCTCGGGTTCGTTGTCGAGTTCGCCCTCGGTGGGACCCTGGAGAGCGTGTCCGTTGGCTCGGTCTTCTGGGCAATGCTCGGCACACATGTCCTCATCGGGATCGGCGAGGCGGTGATCACCTTCTTCGTCATAACCGCCGTCATGCGATCTCGACCCGATTTGGTCTACGGATCTCCGACATTCGGCGGTGCCCGCTCGGAGGTGTTGATTCCGTGAAGAAGGGGATGACTTTCTTCCTGGTCGGGTTGGGGGTGACGCTGATCATCGCCGGCGCCGTTTCCCAACTGGCCTCGGGCGAGCCCGATGGCCTGGAGTTCGTCGCCGAGCAGCAAGGGTTCCTGGAGACAGCTGATGATCATGCTCTCTCTGACACACCGCTCGCCGAGTATGGCGGTGACAGCCGGGGACGCCTCGCCATCGCCGGCATCGTCGGCGTCCTGGCCACTTTGGGGCTCGGATACCTGGTCTTCTCCCTGGCCAAGGCGAAGGACGACCCGGACCGGTGAGCGGGGCGCACGGGCACGCCCTCTTCGTGCACGCCGATTCCCCGCTTCACTCACTGGCGCCGCAAATCAAGATCGCGTGCGCCTTCCTCTTGGTGTTCGCGGTCGTAAGCACTCCACGAGAGCAAATCTGGGCCTTCGCCGCCTACGCCTTCATACTCGGATCGCTGGCCGCGCTGGCCAGGATCCCGTTGCCTTACCTGTTGTCCCGGATGATGGTGGCCATCCCGTTCGTCGTCCTCGCCCTGCTCTTCCCCATCGTGGGCGCCGGTCCCCGCGTCGAGGTCCTCGGCATCTCGCTCAGTCAGGCCGGGCTGTGGGATATGTGGAACCTGTTGGCCAAGTCCCTCCTCGGTCTGCTCACGGCGATCATCCTCGGGGCCACAACCGAAGTCGCAGATGTCCTGCGTGGATTGGGGGCGCTCAGAGTTCCGGCTTTGGTGACTTCGATCCTGGGCTTCATGGTCCGGTACCTGGACGTGATCGTCGGAGACCTGAGCCGGATGAGGCTTGCCCTGGCCTCCCGTGGCCACCAAGCCGACGGCGTGAGGAACTGGGCCCCCTACGGGAAGGCGTTCGGATCGATGTTCATCCGGACCTATGAGCGGGGGGAAAGGGTGTACCTGGCGATGGAGTCGCGCGGTTACGCGGGACACATGCCGGGATCGGATCGAATCGAAGCCACGAGGAACGACTGGATCCTGGGACTGGCTCCATCATTGCTGGCCTGGACCGTTGCGCTGACTGCGATGGTGATGACATGAGTGACCCCGTTGTCGAGATCCGGGGGCTGTCCTTCGACTATCCCGACGGCACGAACGCTCTCACCGACGTCGACCTCCATATCCACCGGGGAGAGAGGGTGGCACTCCTCGGCCCGAACGGAGCCGGGAAGACAACGCTGCTCCTCCACATGAACGGGATCCATCTCCCCCAGGCCGGGTCGGTCATGGTGTCAGGCCTCTCGGTCAGCCCCTCCAATTTGCTGGAGATCCGGCGGCGGGTCGGCCTGGTCTTCCAGGATCCCGATGACCAGCTCTTCATGCCCACGGTGCGTGAAGACGTCGAGTTCGGACCGCGCAACCTGGGTCTCACCGGCCCCGACCTGGAGCAGCGAGTCGCTGATGCGCTCTTGTCGTTGGAGGTCACCGATCTCGCCGAGCGCGCTCCTAACCATCTCTCGTTCGGCCAGAAGCGGCGGGTGTCGATAGCCGGGGTCATGGCCATGGAGCCGGAGATACTGGTCCTCGACGAGCCGACATCGAACCTCGACCCGGCGAGCCGCCAGGACCTGACCCAGGCGCTGCTCGGGCTGGACATCACCCAGCTCATAGTGACCCACGACCTCCTCTACGCCTTGGAGCTATGCCCGCGGGCGGTGATCATCGACCGGGGACGCATCGTGGCCGATGGTCAGACCGGCGAGCTCCTTGCCGATGAGCGCCTCCTCTCGGCGCACCGGCTAGCGCTCCCACGTGCCCTCAAGTTGCTGCCGGGCCGCTCGGCCTGACCGGCTAGAGGTCGATCGGGTCGGCGTCGATCCGCACAGTCAGTCCCCGCTCCCGCCAGGAATGGGCCAGCCGCCGAAGACCGATGCGCGCCGGCCCCAGGCTCCCCTGGAGCAGCCAACGCGCCTTCCCCGGCCCGACGGCGGGGCCGAGCACGACCACACCCAGGCCCTTGATCTCGGCGTCGGCGTCGACCGCGGAGACATCACCCCTGAGCTCGATGGCAATCATCTCCGACGCGGGTGGCAAGCCGAGCCGGGCGCGCTCCGAAAGCAGCCCCTCCAGGTAGCCAACCGGATCACCCCGGCGCAACGCCGAGACCAGGGCTGATCCGGGGAGCGACGTCTGCAGCATCATTCGCCGCCCGGGCCCAGGGCCGAGGGTGTTGCCGAGCCGGGCCATCATCCGCATCGCCTCCTCCCCGGCTCGATAGTCGTGGCCGAGCATCAAACCGTCGACATCCGAGGCGACTGCAAGGGTCATGCCGCTCAGGCCGGCGAGGTCGCGCTCCGTGCCAACGATCACCGGAAGAGAGGTGGGAGTGATCGCCGCGATCGACGTTCCGACCCGTTTATTGATCTCGCCCGCCACCCGGTCAGGGATCGAGCCCATGTCCTCGAAGCTCCTCGAGCCACATGAGGCACAGGGGCCGGCCGCCGCGCCACAACGGCGGCAGGACTCGACCCGGCCCAGCCTCGACCCGCAGACACCGCAGACCCGCACCCGGCGGCAGTTGGTGCATCGAGAGGACGCCTCATCGAGACGGCGATGGGTGAACACGATCGACCTCCCCCCGTCCGAGGAGACTGCCCGTAGGGCGTGGATTGCCTTCTCGGAGAGGAACCCCGAGCCGGGCGGATCGTCGGATCGGTCGACGACTTCGACATGAGGCCAGGCGCGGGCACCGACCCGTGTGAGCTCTGCGCCGGCGGCGAGGACTTCGAGCGAGGGAGTTGGCCCCATGAACACGAGGGAGAAGCCCTCCACCCTTGCCCGGGTCAGCAGCATGTCTCTGACGTGGAGCGTTGGCGTCTGCCGGTCCTTCATGGCCCGCCGCCCCTCTTCGATCACCAACGCCAGGGCCAGACCGGCTACCTGCCAGGCAGCGATGCGTGGGGTCCCGATCAGCAGGCGCCCGGGGGCTTGCGCCGCCTCCCAGGCCCGGGTCAGGTCGGAGGCGACATCTCCCCCGACAGCCGTCACCCGCGTCCCGTAGATCGAGACGGCGGCTTCGACCTGGGCCTCGACCTCGGCAGCCGTGGCGAGCACCACCATCGCCGAGCGGCCAGCCTCCACCACCGGGGCCACTGCCGCCTGCCAATCCGATCGCGACCCGGTGACGATCGCCGACACTGGCCGTCTCTTGCCACTTGCGGCGTCGGTGGCGATTCCGCGCAGGGGATGGGTAGACGGTGCGGAGTGCCTGACCTCCTCGTTTTCCCCAGCACGCACTCGGGGGAGATTGGGCGGCGCGGCGCGCTCCAACACCACAGACAAGGGTGCGACATAGTGGTTGGCGGCCCATTCCAGGGAGCGCAACAGTTGTCTGTCGTAGATCGCGCTGCTTCCCGAGACTGCCGCGATGTCTTTGAGGGGACCGGGGCGATCAGCGCCCAATTCGACGACGAAGCCCCTGGTCTTGCGCCCGCCGAGGGGGATCCGGACGATGGAGCCGACATCGACCAGCGGCTCCAGATGAGGGGGGACCGAGTACCAAAACCCGTTGTCTACAGCAAAGGTCGGGACGTCGGGGACGACCCGGGCCGCAGGTCGACTCAGAGACCGGCCGCCGCTCTTATCTCCTCGACCTTGTCCAGGCGCTCCCATGTGAACCCGGGGCGGCCAAAATGGCCGTAGGCCGCGGTCTGGGCAAAGACAGGCTTGGTCAGCTCGAGCCGAGAGATGACAACCGCGGGCCGGAAGTCGAACACTTCGCCGACGAGGGCCTCGATCCGAGAGGGGTCGATCTGCGCGGTCCCGAAAGACTCGACATGGATCGAGAAAGGCTCCGCCCGGCCGATCGCGTATGAGAGCTGGATCTCCAACTTATGGGCCACACCCGCCGCAACCAGGTTCTTGGCCGCCCACCGCGCGGCGTACGCCGCGGAGCGGTCGACCTTGGTCGCGTCCTTCCCCGAGAAGGCGCCCCCTCCGTGCCTGGCGTATCCACCGTAGGTGTCGACGATGATCTTGCGACCGGTGAGCCCGGTGTCAGCAACAGGTCCGCCGATGACGAATCTCCCCGACGGGTTGAAGATGAACTCAGGAGCCGGGTCGAGCATCTCCTCGGGGACCACGGCGGCGACGACCGTGTTGAACACCTCCTCCTTCATCTCGTCCTGGTCCTTGTCGGGCGCATGATGAGCCGAGATCAGCACTTTCTCGACAGCGACGGGTCGGCTCCCCTCGTAACGGACCATGACCTGGGTCTTGCCATCCGGCCTCAAATAGTCCAGCTTTCCGGTGCGCCTCACCTCCGAGAGCCGTTCCGCCAGCCGGTGGGCGAGTTGGATGGGGAGCGGCATCAGCTCGTCGGTCTCGTCGACAGCGAACCCGAACATCAGGCCTTGGTCCCCGGCGCCCAGGTCGCGGTCGACACCGGCTGCGATATCGGCACTCTGCTCGTGGACCCGGTTCTCGATTTCGAGGCTGTCCGCCGAGAAGTCGGGGTCGAACCCGTCGTAGCCGATTCGGCCGACGGTGTCCCGCACGATGCCCTCGACGTCGATGGCGCCGCCAGCGGTGATCTCGCCGCCCACCACCGCGAAACCGGTGGTCACGAACACCTCACAGGCGACCCTGGCTTCCGGGCTGCTGGCCAGGGCGGCATCGAGGACCGAGTCGGAGATGGCGTCGGCGACCTTGTCGGGATGCCCTTCCGTAACCGACTCAGATGTGAAGTACCAGCGGTTCATGGAGTCCGAGAGGTTAATCCCGCCCGGTGACATCATCGCCGATGCGGTCCCAGAGTCTCTCGGCCACTTCACGCTTGGTGAGAAGCGGCAACTCGGTGGTTGCGCCGTCCCCGGAGATGATGACGACCCGGTTGGTGTCGGTGCCGAAGCCGGATCCGGGCTCGCTGACGTCGTTGTAGACCAACAGGTCGACCTTCTTCCGCCTCGCTTTCTCGATGGCGCGCTCCACTCCCCCGGTTTCGGCGGCGAAACCCACCGTGTATGGCCGATCGTCGCGGTCGACCACGCTCGCGAGGATGTCTGGCGTTGGAGCCAGGTCGATCGAAGCCAGCCCTTCGGAGCGGGCAATCTTCGAATCCTGAGCAGATTCCGGCCTGAAGTCGGCTACTGCGGCAGCCATCACGGCGATTTCGGCATCGACCCCGCTCACTGCGTCCAACATCTCGGCGGCGGTCTCGACCTTGACCGACTTCACCGCAGGATGGACGGGGATATCGGCAGTGGTCACCAGGGTCACGTCGTAACCGCGACGCGCCGCCTCTTCGGCCACCGCGTGGCCCATCTTCCCCGACGAGCGATTCCCGACGAATCGCACGGGGTCGATCGGCTCCCGTGTCCCCCCCGCGGTCACCAACACCGCACGGCCCCTCCCCTCGCCGCCGAGCAACGCGCCGGCCATGTCCACGATCTCCTCGGGCTCTGCGACTCGCCCCACACCGATGTCACCACCGGCCAGCGCCCCGGTCTCCGGCCCGACGATGTGATGACCATCGGCGCGGAGGACATCGATGTTGCGCCGCGTCGCCGGGTGCTCCCACATCTCGGTGTGCATGGCGGGAGCGAGCAGGACCGGGGCCTGAGTGGCCAGCAGGGTCGCACTCACTGCATCGGAGGAGATGCCCGCTGCCAAGCGGCCCAGCGTCGCGGCCGTGGCGGGGGCGACGATCACGAGGTCAGCCCAGCGGGCGAGCTCGGTGTGCGGCGACACCGATTCGTCGTCGAACAGTGTCAATACCGGATGGTGTCCGGTGATCGCGGAGAAGGTCTGCGGACCGATGAACTCGGTGGCCGACTCGGAGAGGACGACCCGAACCTCGGCTCCGGCATCGACCAGGCGGCGTGCCAGGTATGCGGACTTGTATGCGGCGACCCCTCCGGTGACACAGAGGACGATCTGCCTCCGGCTGAGCATGTGGAGGCCTCTACTCCTCGACGGTGTCGACCGAGACCTTGCCCTCGGCTATCTCCTCCATGGCGATGGTCAGCGGCTTGCGGCTCAAGGTGTGCACCTGGGGTGGCACGAACTCGCCATATCCGACGCCGAGCTGATGGAAATAGCTGTTGATCTGGCGGGCCCGGCGCGCCGACACGACGACGGTTGCGAACCGATTCCCGATCTGATCGATCACTTGTTCGAGCTTCATTGTTCCTTCGTTTGCGGGGAGGGGGACAGGTTACCTGAAGACTCCCCGGTAATAAGCCCCTCGATCTCCTCCACCGCCCTCTCCAGGTGATCATTGACGACGATGTGGTCGAACAGGCCCGACGCCTCTTCCATCTCGGTCTTCGCGATCTCGAGCCGGTCTTCGATATCTGTCGCCGAAGTATCCCCCCTCCGCCTCAAGCGCTGCTCCAGCTCGTGAAGCGAGGGCGGTGAGATGAAGAACATGAGGGCGTCCGGGCGGTTGGCCCGCACCTGACGCGCTCCCTGGATCTCGATCTCGAGAAGGATGTCCTTCTCCTCGGCCAGGGCGGCATCGACGCCGGCCTTCGGGGTGCCGTAATAGCGGTTGTTGTAGATGGCCCACTCCAGGAGCTCGCCTTCGTCGATCATCGCCTCGAAGTCCCTGAGACTCACGAAGTCATAGTGGTCACCGTGCCGCTCCCCGGGCCGGGGCAGTCGGGTGGTGGCCGAGACGGAAAATGCGATGTCGAGGCGGTCGAGCAACTCGCGGACGATGCTCGATTTGCCGGAGCCGGAAGGCCCCGAGACCACGAGCAACCTCCCGCTCACATCAAGAGAACTCGGCTAGGAGGGCCTCTTTCTGCTTCGCCCCCAAACCCCGGAGCCGTCGATTGTCGGCGATGCCCAAGGATTCCATCATTCGCTTGGCCTTGATCTTCCCGGTGCCGGGCATCGAGGCAATGACCCGCTCTACCTTGAGGCCGGCCAGGATGTTGTCGGTCTCGGCTTGCTCCACGAGGTCGGAGAGCCGAAGAGAGCCTGTCTTCAGAAGCTCCTTCACCTCGGCCCGCACCCGTCTTGCTTCTGCTGCCTTGGCCAGCGCCGCTCTTCGCTGTTCATCGGTCAACTGCGGTGGCTGCTGCATTCCCTTTCCCTGTCGGGTGCTCTGACCATAGCCACGCGGGGCCGGGCAAGTCGCCTTCAGGCGCCGATGAAATCGGCGGCTTCTTCGGACATCGTCCTGGCGGCCGCGACCACGTCGGGGGCCCCGGTGATGGCTCTGCCCACGACCACCATGTCCGCCCCCGCGGACAGTGCAGCGCCGAGCGTGTCGGCCCGCTTTTGGTCGTCCCGGCCCGCCCCCGCCAGCCGGATCCCGGGGGTGACCACCATCAGGCCGGGAGCGGCCGTCCTCGCCCGGGCGATCTCACCCACCGCGCAGACGACACCCTCGGCTCCGGCTTCGGCAGCCAGAGCTCCGAGCAGGGCGACCTGGTCGCCCACGCCCCGATCGACACCCACCGCGCCCAGCATCGCCTCATGGAGGGAGGTGAGCACGGTGACCACCAGTACTCCGCCTTCGCCATCTGAGCCCTCGGCAAGGCCCTCCACGGCGGCCCTGATCATCTCCACGCCGCCGAACCCGTGAACTGTCACCCATCTCGCCCCATGCGCGCCCAAACCGCGGGCGGCGCCGGCCACCGTGTTCGGTATGTCGTGCAGCTTGACATCGGCAAAAACCGGAAGACCGAAGCGACCGATCTCCTCGATCATCCTCGGCCCTTCACCCATCAGCAGCTCGAGCCCGACCTTGAAGCCACCGACATGCGGAGTCAGGCTCTCGGCGAGATCGAGTGCCCGTGCCGCGTCGGGCACGTCGAGGGCGACGAGGATCGGGCTCACCATGGGCGGACCGCGCCGATCAGGCCCGACGCCTCCGCCACCCCGAGGCGGCTCATTTCCCGCATCAGCTCGCGCTCGATCCGGGCTCCGGCCTTCGGTTCCGCGAAGTGCACCGTTCCCAAGGCGACCGCCGAAGCCCCCGCCATCAGATACTCCACCACGTCCCGCCCGGACGTGACTCCTCCACATCCCACGATGGGAACGCCGGGCACAGCGGTGGCCACTTCGTAGACACAGCGCATCGCGATCGGCTTCAAGCCGGGCCCGCTGTACCCGCCGACCCCACCGGAGAGGAGGGGCCGCCGCTCCTCGATGGACACACCGAAGCCGAGGGCGGTGTTGGTGAGTGTGAGGAAATCGGCTCCGCCCGCCAGACATGCCTGTGCCACGTCGACGATCCGGTCGGCGTTGGGAGACAACTTGGCGCCGACGGCCACATCGACCACCGACCTCACCCCGGCCACCACTTCCCCTGCCCGATCGGCATCGAGAGCGAACATGCGCCCGTCTTCCAGATTGGGGCACGAGAGATTCACCTCCAATGCCTCCACACCGGCTGCCGCGAGGCCCTTGGCCACCAAAGCAAAGTCCTCGACCGTGGAGCCGACTGCCGACCCCCACACCGGAACCCCGAGGTCACTCATGATCGGGGTCATTGCCTCTGCCCAGTGCTCGATCCCCGGGTTTTGGATGCCGATGCCATTGAGCATCCCCACCCCATCCGGGGCGAGTCGGGGAGCGTCGCGGCCCGGCCAGGCGACCGGCGCCACCGACTTGGCCACCGCAGCGCCATAGGGGCCAACATCGGCGACGTCGGCCCATTCCCACACCGAGCCAACGGTGCCCGATGCTGCGATGAGGGGTGACCGGAGCCTCAGCCGCCCCAGGTCCACGCTCAGACCGACTGGTGCCATTCCTGGAGGCTCCTCGGCCTGTTGATCGCCACTGACCCTGCACGCAGGCTGCGGGCCACTGCCAGGCCTCCTTGGATCGTGGTGACACAGGGAACGGAATGACCCCGTGCTGCCCTGCGAATCATCCTTCCGTCGGATCGGGCCCGGCCTCCACGCGGGGTGTTGATGACCAGTTGCACCTCACCGTTCTCCAGGCGTTCGCCGATGTCACGCGGTCCTTCACCCACCTTGTTCACCGATTCCGCCTCGATTGCATGATGGCGCAGATACCGGGCCGTGCCCTTGGTGGCGAGGAGGTCGAACCCGAGCATGGTGAACGCCTGGGCGACGGCGAGCCCCAGGGGCTTGTCCTTGTCGGCAAACGAGAGGAACACCCGGCCCCGGGTCGGGAGCACGTGACCTGCCCCGAGGAGAGCCTTGGCGAAGGCGACTCCGACGTCGGAACCGATTCCCATCACCTCTCCGGTGGCCTTCATCTCCGGCCCGAGCACGGAGTCCTCTTCGGGGAACCGATCCCAGGGGAGCACGGCGTTCTTCACCGCCACGAAGTCGGGGCGCTGGAAGGTCACCGGGACGATGCCCTCCCGCCTCAGCTCTTCGATCGACGCACCCATCATCACCCTGGCCGCGATCCTCGCCAGGGGGATTCCGGTCGCCTTGGAGATGAAGGGCACGGTTCTGCTCCCCCGGGGGTTGGCCTCGAGGAGGTAGACCTCGTCCCCCTTCACCGCGAACTGGAGATTGATCAATCCCCTCACGTCGAGGGCGGACGACAGCTCGCGGGTCGCATTCAGTATCTCCTTGTGAGCCTCGTCGGAGATGGTCGGCGGAGGCGTGACGCAGTCGGAATCACCGGAGTGGACACCCGCTTCCTCGACGTGCTCCATGACCCCGCCGAGCAGGAGCTCGCTGCCGTCGTAGACCGCGTCCACGTCGACCTCCACGGCAGCCTCCAGGAAGCGGTCGATCAGGATCGGGGCGCCGGTCAGCTCCGGGTTGCCCTCCCCGTAGATCTCGCGCACGTAGTCGGCCAGCTCCTCGACGCTGTAGATGACGCGCATCCGGCGACCGCCGAGCACGAAAGAGGGGCGCACCATGACCGGAAGCCCGACCTGGTCGACCACGTCCATGGCCTCAGCGACCGAGGACGCCGAGCCCGCCGGGGGCTGTCTCAGGCCCAAACTGCGGCATAGCTCGGCGAACTGCTCCCGATCTTCGGCAACAGCGATCGATGCGGGAGAGGTGCCCGCGATCGGCACCCCTGCCTCATAGAGGGCTGCCGCGAGATTGAGCGGGGTCTGGCCTCCCAATTGCACGATGACGGAAACCGGTTGTTCGGCTTCGATGACGTCGAGCACGTCTTCGATCGTGAGCGGCTCGAAATACAGCCGGTCCGATGTGTCGTAGTCCGTGGAGACCGTCTCCGGGTTGCAGTTGACCATCACTGTCTCGTAGCCGGCATCGCCGATGGCGAAGGAGGCGTGGACACAGCAATAATCGAACTCGATCCCCTGACCGATCCGGTTGGGCCCCGATCCCAGGACAACGACCCGTTCCCTTTCGGCCGGCAGGACCTCGGACTCGTCCTCGAACGTGCCATACATGTAGGGAGTTACCGCCTCGAACTCGGCTGCACAGGTGTCAACCGTCTTGTAGGTGCGAACCACACCAGCCGCCAGCCGTGCCGTGCGGACCGCTCCCTCATCGATCTCCCAGAGATGGGCGAGCTGTCGATCGGAGAATCCGTAGCGCTTGGCCTCTCTGAGCACCTCGGTGTCGCCGAGCGCCGATGCCTCGACATCCGCCCTCACCTCGTAGATCTCCGCCATCTGGTCGATGAACCACGGGTCGATCAGGCTCAGCTCCGCCACCCGGTCAACGCGCCACCCGCGGCGCAGAGCCTCGCCAACAGCGAAGACCCGTGACGGCGACGGGGTGACAACCATCGACTCCAGTGCGTCGTCGTCGAGAACGGTGAGGGCGTCTTCCATGGGATCGGCGTTGAGCCCGGCACGGCCGATCTCCAGGCTGCGCAGCGCCTTCTGCAATGCCTCAGGAAAGGTCCTCCCGATCGCCATCGCCTCGCCCACGCTCCGCATGGAGGTGGTGAGGCGGGTCGGGGCGGATGGGAACTTGTCGAAGTCGAATCGGGGCGCTTTGACCACCACGTAGTCCAGAGCGGGCTCGAAGGAGGCGGGCGTAGCCCCTGTGATGTCGTTGGCGATCTCGTCGAGGGTGAATCCCACGGCGAGCAGGGCCGCGATCTTGGCGATCGGGAACCCGGTCGCCTTGCTGGCCAAAGCCGACGACCGGCTCACCCTCGGGTTCATCTCGATCACCAGCCGGCGCCCGGTTGCCGGGTCGACTGCGAACTGGACGTTGGAGCCGCCGGTCTCGACACCGATAGCCCGGAGCACCGCGATCCCGTCGTCCCTCATCGCCTGGTACTCACGATCGGAGAGGGTCTGGATCGGGGCCACCGTGATCGAATCACCGGTATGCACACCCATGGGGTCCAGGTTCTCGATGGAGCACACGATGACCGCGTTGTCGTTGCGATCGCGCATGACCTCCAGCTCGAACTCCTTCCAGCCGTAGACCGACTCCTCGACGAGGATCTCGCCAACCGGCGATGTGGCGAGGCCGTTTCGGGCGACCTCGATGAAGCTCTCCTCGTCCTCAGCGATCCCTGTCCCACCGCCTCCGAGGATGAACGAGGGGCGGACCATGACCGGGAAACCGATTTCGTTGGCGATCTTGACCGCTTCAGCCATCGACCTCGCATAGCCGGCCCGCGGCACTTCCAGCCCAACGGACTCCATGGTCTCCTTGAAACGGCCGCGATCTTCGGCTCTCTCGATCACCTCGAGCCCGGCCCCGATCATCTCCACGCCATGGCGCTCGAGCACTCCGCTCCGTGCCAGGCCGGTGGCCACGTTGAGCGCGGTCTGCCCCCCGAGCGTGGGGAGCAGGGCATCCGGCTTCTCCCTGGCGATGATCTCGGCCACCACTTCAGGCGTGATCGGCTCGATATACGTAGCGTCGGCGAACTCGGGGTCGGTCATGATCGTGGCCGGGTTGGAGTTGACCAGGACCACCCGATAACCGTGGGAACGTAGGACCTTGGCCGCCTGAGTGCCCGAGTAGTCGAACTCGCAGGCCTGGCCGATGATGATCGGGCCCGAGCCGATGAGGAGTATCGAGCGGATGTCGCGCCGGGCCGGCACCTAAGCGCTCCCCTCGATCAGCGCCACGAAGTCGTCGAAGAGCCCTCGTGAGTCCCGGGGTCCGGGCGCGGCCTCCGGGTGATACTGGACCGAGAAGGCCGGAACCTCGAGGAGGCGCATCCCTTCCAGAGTGCCGTCATTCAGGTTCTGGTGGGTGGGGACCACGTCGCCGAACTCGGTGCTGACTTGGGCCGGGAGCAATTCGGGCCCGGCGAGGCCGTCATGCGACGGCGCCTCGGAATCGGTCATGCTCCACAGGTCGACGGCGAAACCATGATTCTGGGAGGTGACCTCCACCCTGCCATCTTCGAGTCTTCGCACCGGGTGGTTCCCGCCGTGGTGGCCGAAGCCCAGCTTGTAGGTGCGGGCCCCCACTGCCAGGCCGAGCACCTGGTGCCCGAGGCAGATCCCGAACAACGGGATTCTGCCCAATAGGCCCTGAAGGGTCCGGGTCGTCTCGAGGAGCGGCTCGGGGTCACCGGGCCCGTTGGAGACGAACACACCGTCGGGCGAGAGGCCAAGGATCGTCTCCGCATCCGTGTGTGCCGGGACCACGTCCACCATGAACCCGCGATCCGCGAGGTTGGAGAGGATGTCCTTCTTGATCCCGAGGTCGAGGGCGACCACCCGCCCCCGGGCGACGCCCGACGCCTCCACGCGGTAGGGCTGTCGCGTGGTGACCGCCGAGACCAGGTCCTGGCCCTCCATCGAGGGGGCGGCGGCAGCCATCGCCAACAGGTCGGCCTGGTCGACATCGCTACCCATCGCCACCGGCATGGCCCCGCGCTCCCGGATGTGCCGGGTGAGGCGCCTGGTGTCGATATCTGTGATCGCCACGACACCGAAGCGCTGGAAGTACTCGCCGATAGAGCCCTCCGACCTCCAGTTCGAATCCCGGCGCGAGGTCGCCCTCATCACGAACCCTGAGATCTGTGGCGCCGAGGACTGGTCATCATGGCCCGTCTGCCCGTAGTTGCCGATATGGGATGCGGTCATCACAACCACTTGACCTGCATAAGAGGGGTCGGTGAGGATCTCCTGGTATCCGGTCATCGAGGTGTTGAACACTGCCTCGCCGGTGACGACCCCGCCCGCGCCCACGGCGCGGCCCGCGAACACGGCTCCATCCGCGGTGCAGAGCAGAGCCGGGCTGGACCGCTCAGGCATGCTGCCCTTCCTCGAATACGACGACGCCCCGATGCAGTGTCATCAGGACCTTGCCCTCCATCTCCATCCCGAGGAACGGGCTGTTGGCCGACTTCGAGTGGAAGGCGTCGGGGCTCCAGCGTCGTGCCGGGTCGAAGAGCACGAGATTGGCCTCGATCCCGGGCTCGACATGGTTTCCCTGGTGGTCTAGGCCTGCGATCCGGGCCGGAGTGATGCTGAGCCTCCGGAAAAGCGTTTCGACATCCCCACCGAGGGCCTGCAGTGATGCAGCAGCCGCGGTCTCGAGCCCGATCACACCACGAGGAGCGTCTTCGAAGGGCACGTCTTTGTCGGCGGTCGCATGTGGTGCGTGATCCGTGGCCACGGCGTCGACCGTACCGTCGATGAGGCCGGCCACCAATCCGGCTCGATCCTCGGCGCGGCGCAAAGGGGGATACATCTTGAGGTTGGTGTCGAGCTCTTCCAGGGCGGACTCGTCGAGGAGCAGATGGTGGGGAGTGACCTCGCACGTCACCTCGAGTCCATCGTCCTTGGCGCGTCGCACCAGTTCCACGGAGACAGCCGTGGAGAGGTGCTGGAGGTGGAGGCGGGCGCCGCTCTCGGCAGCTAGCGCCAGATCCCTGGAGACGACGACCTCTTCGGCGATCGCAGGGAGCCCAGCGATCCCGTGCATCGCCGAGTACAAACCCTCGTTGATGTGGCCATCCCGGGAGATCGCCCGGTCCTCGGGGTGATCCCCGACCACGACGTTGGGGAAGTCGGACAGATAGGCCATGATCCGGCGCATGAGCCCGGCGTCGGCGACCGAATCCCCGTCATCGGTGAAGAACCGCACCCCGTTCTCGTACATCGCATCGAAGTCGGCCATGTCGATTCCCTGCCTGGCCCTGGTCAACGACCCGGCGACCACCACTTCCACCATTTCGATCTCATCGGCGCGCGCCTTGAGCCGAGCCACGGTCTTGCCGTCGTCGGTGGGCGGGTCGGTGTTCGGCATCGCGACCACGGCGGTGAACCCGCCAGCCGCCGCTGCCTCCGCGCCGCTGGCGAGGTCTTCCTTCCAGGTCTGTCCGGGCTCCCGAAGATGGGTGTGCAGATCGACGAAGCCGGGCCCGAGCACAGCTCCCGCCGCCTCCACCACCAGCGCCCCGGGCGGCGGCTCCAACTCGCCGACGGCCACCACCGTCCCGGCATCGACGAGCACCGAGGTTGTGACAAGGCCGGAGGATTGGAAGACGCGGGCCCCTCTGAAGAAGATCACTCGTGGACCACACAATCGGCGAGGACAGCCATGCGCACCGGGACCCCGTTCCGCACTTGTTCGAGGATCAGCGATCGCGGCCCATCGGCTGCCTTGTGGCTCAACTCGACCCCGCGGTTGATCGGCCCCGGGTGCATCACGACGGTGTCAACGGGGAGGGAGTCGAGCCGTGCCTCCGTGAGGCCGTATCGAGCGTGATATCCATCGAGGCCGGGTAGTCCGGCCGCGGCACCACGCTCCAGCTGCATCCGCAGCATGTACACGACATCGAGCTCCGGGAGAGCTGCATCGAAATCGGCGCTCATCTGAACATCCCATGGATTGGCCTCGGGAAGCAGAGGACCGGGGCCGATGAGGGTGACCCCAACGCCGAGGGCCGGGAGCGACCAGAGCAGGCTTCGGGCCACGCGGCTGTTCCTCACGTCCCCCACGATGCCCAACCGGAGGCCGGACAGGCTTCCAAAATGCTGCCGCAGCGTCAGCGCGTCGGCCAGGGCCTGAGTGGGGTGCTCACCCCGGCCGTCCCCGGCGTTTACCACCGGCACCCCGGTCCACCGCTCCACGAGCGTGGCAACCCCTCGGGCTCCATGGCGCACCACGAACAGGTCACACCCGATGGCGGCCAAGGTGAGCATCGTGTCTTTCAACGACTCACCTTTTTCCATCGACGAGGTCTCCGGGGTGAAGGTCAACACCTGTGCCCCGACGAGCATCGCCGCCTTCTCGAATGAGAGGCGAGTCCTCGTCGAGGGCTCGTAGAACACAGTGGCCACGGTCCGACCCTCGAGCTCGGTACCCGGGGTGTCCCTCGACGCCACCTGCTTCGCATAAATCTCACCACGATCGATCAGTTCATCGAGGCGGCCTGGATCCATGCCTCTCAGGGAGATCAGGCCGCTCATGCCACCGCGGTCCGTTCGATCCAGACCCCTTGGTCCCCGTCCACTCCGCCGAGGCGGACGCGGACCGTTTCCTGGTGGCTGGTCGGAAGGTTCTTCCCGACATAGTCGGCACGTATCGGGAGCTGTCGATGGCCGCGGTCGATGAGGACCGCGAGCTCGGTCTTGGTCGCCCGCCCGATGTCGGAGAGGGCGTCGAGGGCGGCGCGAATCGTCCGCCCGGTGTACAGGACGTCGTCGACGACGATCACACTTCGACCGGTGATCGATACCGGAATCGAGGTGGTCTTGGGCTCACGTGCCGGCCGGGTGCCCAGATCGTCGCGATAGGGCTCGATGTCGAGCTCACCCACGGGAACGGTGGCGCCTTCGAAGGCGGAGATCGATTCCGCCAGCCTCCTGGCCAGTGTCACGCCCCTGGTGTGGATCCCGACGAGAACGACTTGCTCGGCGCCGCGGTGACGTTCCAGGATCTCGTGTGCCATCCGGCGCAGGGCGCGCTCGATGTCCTCTTCACCCATCACCTGGGGCATCGGCTGATCGCCACCGACGCGAGAACCCGACACTCAGTGCTCCTTCCCGGTCTCACGGGACCGTCCCTTAAAGGCGGGTCGAGCCTACCGGCCGAGGCCGGTGCGGAGCAACCTCGGGCCCGACCCTAAGGGCGGGCCGACCGAGCCAGCGAGGCGAGGACTCCGTTTACGAAGGACCCCGACCGCTCCGTGGAGTAGGTCCGTGCCAGGCGCACCGCTTCAGAGACGATGACACCGGTTGGGATGTCGGGCTCGTGTTCGAGCTCGAAGAGCCCCAGACGGAGAATCGAGCGGTCGATGACCGGCATCCTCGCCACGCTCCAATGGTCGGAGGCGGACTCGATCTCGTGATCGAGCGCCTCGCGGTGCTCCTGGACTCCGGCGACCAAACGGGCAGCTCGGCCCGTCAGACCCTCGCTTTCCTGCTCACCTCGAGTCTCCAGCTCGTAGAGGGTCTCCAGGGCGAGGTCCCTCGGCTCGACCAGCAACTCGACACCCAGGGCCCGAGCCACGGCGATCGCCAACTCAGGCCCGATCACGTCTTCCGGTGCCGACGACTCGGAGCGGGCGTCGAGGACCGCCTGCACTTCCTCGAGCGGCCGCCCGATCCATTCGGTGAGCTCGGTTGTGGTGACCCGGGCCGGAATCGTCACTGCCCGGGGCTTGCCCTGGCTCATACCCGGGTCAGATACTCCCCGGAGCGGGTGTCGACCTTGACCCGGTCCCCCTGCTCGACGAATAGAGGGACCTGGATCTGGATCCCGGTCTCCAGGGTCACCGGCTTCGTGGCCCCGGTCCGGGTGTCACCTCTGACCCCGGGCTCTGCATAGGTCACCGCCAGTTCGACGGCGGCCGGCATCTCGACCCCGATCGGGCTTCCCCGGTAGAGAGTGAGGCTGACGGTCATGCCATCGACCAGATATCCGCTGGCAGCACCCACGTCCCCTGCACTGAGGGCGATCTGCCCGAAGTCCTCCAGGTTCATGAAGTGATACCCGAGGTCGTCCGAATAGAGGTACTGGTGGTCCCGCCGCTCGATGATCGCCTGGTCGACGTTCTCGTCGGCGCGAAATGTCCGGTCGAGGACCTGGCCGGTCTCCAGGTTCTTCAGCTTCATCCTCACGAAAGCCTTGCCCTTGCCCGGCTTGACGTGCTGATACTCGACGATCGTGAACAGCCCTTCCCCGAGTTGCAGGGCCATGCCGGGGCGTACGTCGTTGGTGCTGATCATCTGATGAGTCTCACGGGACCGGGCCCGGCGGGGACGGTACCCGGATCACAGGCCGACGGCTGCGAGGCCGAGATCGATGTCCTCGCCGTCGACATGCCTCACCACCGCCTGGCCGATCTCCATCAGAAGGACCATCCTCATGCCCTGACCGTCGCGCTTCTTGTCATGGCGCAGCAGGTCGATCACCCGCTGTCGGTCCAGGCCGTCGACCTCGATGGGGAGGCCAAGCCCCTCGATGCACGCCGTGACCCGCCGGGACTCCATGAACCCGAGTTTGGACTCGGAGACCCGGGCGGCGGCCACGAGCCCGATCCCGACACTCTCACCATGGGACAGCGGCGAGGCGAACTCGATCGCATGGCCGATCGTGTGCCCCAGGTTGAGCAGGGCGCGCACTCCGAGCTCCCTCTCGTCCTCGGCCACGATCCGGGCCTTCACTGCCACCGCCCGGCGCACCACGTCCTCGAGATTGACATCGGTTCCACTGTCTTCGATGGCCCCGAAGAGGCCCGGGTCCCCGATCAAGCCGACCTTCATGGCTTCGACGAGTCCCTCGCGGAGCAACGCGGCGGGCAGCGCCTTCATGATCCCTACGTCGACGACGACACGGCTCGGGTGCCAGAACACCCCGACCAGGTTCTTGCCCGCGAGGTTGACGCCCGACTTGCCTCCTATCGACGCGTCGATCGCCCCGAGAAGAGTCGTCGGCACGTGGACGACCTCGACTCCGCGCAGCCAGGTCCCGGCTACGAAGCCGGCGAGGTCGGTGACGGAGCCACCACCGACTCCCAGCACCGTGTCGTGGCGGCTCAGCCCGAGCCGGGCCAGCGTCTCATAGACCGTCTCTGCCACCTCCAGCGTCTTCGCCTCCTCGCGGTCGGGAAGTCCGACCACCTCGATCGCAAGGCCCTCTTCCTTGAGTTGTTGGGCGATGCCGAGCGCATACCTGGTGGCCCCGGGTTGGGTGAGGACGGCGACTCGTTGCCGGTCAGACCGCTCGGGCAATACGTTCTGGGGCAGCCCTTCCCCGATGATCACCTCGGTGCGCCCGGCGACGGTCAGGTTTCCCACAACGCCTCGATCTCCCGGGCCACATCGTCGACAGTCCGGTCCGTGGTATCGATCACGTGATCGGCGAGCTCCACGTACCAGCCAGAGCGCTCGGCAGCCAGATCACGCAAGACGACAAGCGGATCGGCGCCCGGGGCGAGGAGTGGCCGCTCACCTTCGCCGCCCAGCCGGGCCAGGAGGACCTCGGCCGGGGCTTGCAGCCACACCACCGTCCCCGAGGCCGACATCGCCTCGCGATTTCGCACATCGGTCACCGCTCCCCCGCCGGTGGCGACGATTGCCACTTTGCCCGCGAAGCGTGACACCGCGGCGCGCTCCAGGTCCCTGAACCCATCCTCCCCAATCGAAGCCCACAACTCCGGGATCGTGCTCCCGGTTTCCCGGGTCACCTCGACATCGGTGTCATGAAACGGGACCCCCAGGGAAGCTGCGGCTTTCATCCCGCACGACGTCTTACCCGAGCCCATCATCCCGGTGAGCCACATGGTCATCGCTCGAGACGTTCGGCAAGTGACTCCCGATAGGCGTCGACGGCGGTGGTGAACTCCCGAACCGTGTCGCCCCCGAACTTGCGCTGGAACTCGGCACCCAGGGTCAGGGCCACCATCTGCTCCCCGACGACGCCCGCGGCCGGGACTGCACAGACATCGGATCGCTCGCGCACCGCCTCGGCCGCTTCGCCCGTGCTCATGTCGACCGTGCGCAGGGGGCGCATCAACGTGGAGATCGGCTTCATCGCCGCCTTCACCCTGATGGTCTCCCCGTTGCTGATACCGCCCTCGATGCCGCCCGCACGATTGGTGGGGCGCACCAGACTCGAACCTTCGGAGACGATCTCGTCATGGGATTTCGAGCCGGGGAGATGGGCGACCTCGAACCCATCACCGACCTCCACGCCCTTGATCGCCGGAATCGACATCAACCCGGCGGCCAGCATCCCGTCGAGCCGGCGGTCGTAGTGGACATGGGATCCGATCCCGGCCGGCACGCCGTAGGCCAGGACCTCGAACACCCCACCCAGCGTGTCCCGTTGCTCCTTGGCGTCCTCGATGAGCTCGACCATCGCGGCACTCGACTCCTGGTCGAAACAGCGCACGGGGCTGGCATCGACGGCATCGAGGTCTCCGGGGCCCGGTGTCGGCCCCTGACTCTCCACTTCCCCGATGGCGACGACATGGCTGAGCACCTCCACCCCGACCGCCCTGAGCAGGGTCTTCGCCAGGAACCCGGCCACGGTCCGCGCCGCGGTTTCTCTCGCGGAAGCGCGCTCCAGGATGTCCCGTCCGTCATCTGTCCCGTACTTGAGCATCCCGGCGAGGTCGGCGTGCCCCGGGCGGGGCCTGGTCACGGGCTTGCGAACCGGAGCCGGCTCCGGGCTCATCTCCTCGGCCCACCGTGGCCACTCGGTGTTCCTGATGACCACTGCGACCGGGGAGCCAAGAGTGATCCCGTGGCGAATTCCGCCGAGAATCTCCAGCCCGTCCTTTTCGATCGCCATCCGGTTGCCCCGGCCGAACCCCAGCCGTCGTCGGGCCAGCTCACCGGCGATGCCATCTATGGAGACCTCGAGGCCGCGGGGCAGCCCTTCCACGATGGTCACCAGACCAGGGCCGTGCGACTCGCCTGCGGTCATGAAGCGGAGCATCGGGAGATGCTACGTCGGGAGCGGGAAAGCACCGAGCCCGGCGAGGGTGAGCGAGATCCAGGCTCCGAGGATCATGGCCGGGCCGTAGGGGAGCTCGGTCTGCATCACCTCTTTGACGGTCGATCCCTCTCCCTCTGCCTTGCGTCGTGCCCGTGTCCTGGCCACCAACCCGACGCCGAGGACACCGAATGAGAGCAGCGCACCGATGACCGCGGTGATCATCACGCCCCAACCGAGGGTGCCCCAGGAGACGTACGCCGTGAACAGGCCGAGCTGGGCCGACAGCTTGACGTCCCCATACCCGAACCCCCGCCCACCGGCGAGGAAGAAGACGAGGTTGCTCCCTGCGAAGTAGGCGAGCGCGCCCAGCAACCCTCTCCCCATGGCAGGGAGCGTCCCATCGGCGAGCGAGGCCAGTGCCAGCGTCACGGCCAGGACCGCGGTGCCCCGAATGTTGAGCCGGTCCACGATCCGGAAGTCGTCGAGGTCGGTCACCCCCAGTGCCAGCGTCAGGGTGAGGAAGCCGAGATACGGGAGCAGCGCCCAGTTGGCCCCAATGGTGTTGGCGAAGGCCACGCCCACCGCGGCGCCGATCAGGGCGAGCGGCAGCTCCCGGCCGACGCGTTGCGAGCAGACCTGACAGGAGAATGCAAGCCAGCCCCGACCATGGCCACAGCGCCTGCAGGTGCCGGCCATGGGGCGGAGCGGGAGCTCACGCAAGGCCTGTATGGCGAGGTCGTGGGCGGCGAGGGCACCCAGAAAACCAAGAACTCCGGCGATGACTTCGATCACCGCCGGAGCAAGCTAGTGGCGCCGAGACCCGCCGCAGCGGCTCTCAGTTCTCTTCTGTGACTTCCTTGAGCACCGAGCCCAGCCGGCGACGGCGGAGCAGGCCGTGGCCCTCTTCCTCGGGCTGGCCGTTCGACTCGAGCTGGGAGAACACCTTCTCCAGGAAGGCTTCGGTGTCTTCCTCGACGGCCTCCAGGTCTGCAGGCGACTCATAACCGGAGTCTGCAGCCACAGTCCCTGGAGCGGGATCGGCGAATGCGTGCGATTGGTAGCCGAGCTCGAGCCCCTGGCCGTCTCCAGCCTCGACCTTGGCTGCGAACTGCCCGAAGCGGCTGTCGCGATGGGCAGGCTCCGCTGTCGGCTCGGGCTCTGACTCGGTATCAGCCTCCGGGGTGGTGTCCTCGGCCTCATCCGCTTCGGGCTCGACCCACCACGACTCATCGGTGACCTTCTCCACGACGCGCTCGGCAACCGGCTCGGGCTGATCGACTTCTTCGGTCGCCTCGGCATCCTCGACGGAACTGGCCTCTTCGGTGATCGGTGCCACCCACGGCTCCTCGGCAATGCTCTCGGCGAACACGAGGAGATGCTGCTCGGAGAGACCGGCGGCCACCTTCGCCGTCCAGAAATCGGTCGTTCCCAGGCGCTCGGCGATGGAGCGAACAGAGGCCCCGGATCCCATTTCGCAGAGAAGGCGCCAGGCGTCCCGGCCGATCTTCACGGAGTCCTGCTCACCGAGGTCGCGGTTCATCCTGATGATGCCGTCGAGATCGGAGATGACCTTCTGCACTTCGGCCCATTCGTGGGACCGGCGGCGGGATTCTTCGAGAACTGCTTCGAGCTCGAAGGCCCGCGGGCTGGCATACGGCGAGGTCGCCGACTCCGTTACCTCGAACGAAGAGCCCTTGCTGGTCATCTGGAAGAGGCTCTCGACCGTCATCTCACGAAGCAGATCGACGATGGAGGCTTCCTTCTCGGCGAGCGGGGCGAGGGTCGCCGATCCCGAGTCGACGGAGACGAGGAAGGCCTCATCGACGTAGCCCGAGTTGACGAGATGACGCCGCAGTTCCTTGTCGTCACAGGTGGTGGCGAGGCCGATGCCCTTCTTGTTGACGAAGATGCGACCACGAACGTCCTGACCCCAGACATCCACGGAGCCCTGCTGGTCGGAACGAGTCAGCAGCCGCAGCACCTCATCGAGAGGTACGAATCCGAGGTTTCCTGAAAGCGCCACTTTTTCCACTCCTTGCGGGACAAATCCTTGCCAACGATTTCGGCCATATGGGCTCTGCGCTTTAGCCGTTTTTGGCCGCCTCCAGCATGGTGGCGAAGGGCGCTTCGAGCCCGGTCCACCACGAAAAAGACTCCGCAGCCTGGAGGGCGAGGAATTCGACACCGTCCACCACCGCGATTCCCAGCCCCCTGGCCCTGGCGGTGGCGGGCGGAACCATAGGCCCGTATGTGAGGTCGACGAGGGCGCTCGCCTCCTCGACGAGGCCCGGGGCCAGGTCCTCTCCATTCATCCCGATCGGTGTGGCATTCACCACCAGAGCACCCGCCAGTGGAGAGCCGAAAGGCACGAGGGCCATCTCTCTGCCCAGCCTGCGGGAAAGCTCCAATCCCCTCGACGGGTCGCGTGCCGAGATCGCCACCTCACGCGACGACATCGCCTGGATGATGGCAGCAGCTGCACCCCCGGCCCCTAAGACGAGAATCGGCGACGGGGCCCGGAACTCGGGCCGCGCCAGGATCGACTTCATGGCAACGGCATCCGTCGTCTCACCTTCGACCTTTTCGTCGCGCCATCTCATCGTGTTGACGGATCCGGCGCCGGCGGCCAGAGGGCGAAGAGAGTCCGCCGCTGCTGCCGCCTGCTCCTTGAGTGGCATGGTGATGTTGATCCCGTCCAGACTGCCCTCGCGCAACTCTTCGACAGCACGGGTCAGGACGTGGAGGTCGGCCTGGCGAGCCTCATAGGTTCCTTCCAGGCCAAGCGAGCTCAACGCGGCGGTGTGTATCGCCGGTGATCGGGAGTGAGCGACCGGGTCGCCGAGCAGGGCGAAGTGGAGAGGGCTCATCACGGCGAAGTGTGCCAGCCGGCTATGAGGTCAGGGGAGAACTCCATCGGCCCTGGCCTGCTCCACGTTGGCGTTGTGCTCCTCGAGGGTCGACGCAAAGGCATGATGGCCTTCCAGGTCGGAGAGCACATAGAACAGGTAGTCAGAGGCAGCAGGGGCGGCAGCCGCCTCCAGCGAGGAGCGCCCCGGGGAGGAGATCGGCGTCGGGGGCAGTCCGGCAACGAGGTATGTGTTGAAGGGAGAGTCGACCTCACGATCGAACTCCGCCGGATCCCTGGTACCCAGCGCGTAGAGCACTGATGCGTCGATGTCGAGTTTCATGTCCTGGGACAGCCGATTGTGGATCACGCTCGAGACCAGCGGGCGTTCCTCGTCGAGCATCGCCTCCGACTCGATCAGCGAGGCAATGATCAGCCCCTCATAGGGGGTGAGGCCGGCTGCTTCGGCAGCAGCCCAGTCGATGCTGTCGACCCTCTGCTCCATCGTCGAGGAAAGCCTTTGCAGGATGTCGGTTGGCTCGGCCGTGCTGGCGAACTCATACGTGTCGGGGAAGAGGAGGCCTTCCCAGTGGGTCAGCCCGGCTCCCTCTGGAATCTCCCGGAGCGAGGTGGAGACCTCACCCGAGAGCAATGCCTCCTCGAACTCGGCATAGGGGATGCCTGAGCTCTCGGAGAGACGGGTCAGGATCTCACGAACCCGTAGGCCCTCGATCACGGTGACCCGGTAGACGTCTGCCACCGGGCCCACCACCAGCATGGCCACCACCTCCGCAGGGTCCATCAGCGTCTCCATGGGGTAGGTGCCTGCCTGGAGGCGCGCAGCCGCCTCGTTGTTGCGAACCGCGACCTCGAATTCGAGGGCCGAGCGCACGACACCCTGAGCGGCGAGGATGGCACCGATGTCCTCGGCACTCGATCCCGCGGGGATCTCGATGGTGACCTCCTGCCCCGCTACCACAGTGCCCTGTCCGCCGGCTTCGTCGTCTGACCCGAGGGATGATCCGACCACCCGCCCCAGATAGGAGGCGCCCCCGATGATGGCCACGGCCGCGAGCGCAACGAGGCCAACGACCGCGACCACCTTGGCGGCGCGCGACCAGGGCGAAGGCTCGGGGACTGGCTCGAAAGTCATCTCAGAGAATCCAAATAGTCCTGAAGGATGATGGCCGCAGCCACCTTGTCGACGGTCTTTCTCCGTTCCCGGCGCTTCATTCCCGACTCGAGGAGGGCGCTCTCCGCCATCCTGGAGGTGAATCTCTCGTCGTGAAACACGACTTCGACACCGGTGGCGAGGGCCAACTCCTCACCGAGCTTCCTGGCATCGGCGGCTGAAGAGCCCTCAGCCCCGCCCAGACCCGTGGGGAGGCCGATGACGATGGTACCGACATCGTTTTCTTGAGCGAGTCGGGCCACCTCGGACACGGCTTGTGAGCTGTCCACGACGGTGAGCGGTGACGCTGTGAGACCCAACCCGTCGGAAAGCGCCAGGCCAACCCGCTTGGTGCCGTAGTCGACGCCCAGGATCCGGCTCATTGGCGATGAGATCGCAGGGTCATCCGCGACCGGGACGCGAGCTCACAGGGAGGTCAGAGCCTTCTCGGCAGCCACCCGGGCCAGCTCCAATGCGGCCGACAGCCGCTCCCCGTGCTGCCCTCCTGCCTGCGCCAACTCGGGATCGCGGGATCCACCCCCTCCAAGCTCGCGGGCCGCGTCGGAAATGACATCCGCGGCCGAGATCCCGGCGTCGACCAGGTCCTTGGTGAGGACACCGACCAGAGACCCCTTGCCACCGAAGCGGGAGCCCACGACCACAGCCGAGCGGGGACCGGTGCGCTCCCTGATCCCAAGCGCCAGCTGTCGGAGTGAGGCGCCATCCAGGTCATCGGCCTCGCCGACCACCAGCGTGGCATCACCGATGTTTGTCGCCGTGGAGGCCATTTCCCCGGCGAGCTCGCCGCGACGCTGGCTGCGATACATCTCGATGTCCCGCTCCAACCCGGCGACCCGCCCCAGGAGGCCCTCGACACGCTCCGCGGCAGAGGAAAAGCCGGTGTTGAGGAGGTCGCCAACCTGTTCCATGCTCGCCGTGATCTCGGCGATCCGCTGGTAGGCGGCAAGACCGGTCAGCGCCTCCACTCGCCTCAGGTTCGAGCCGATCGAGGACTCGGAGGTGATGAGCAGAGGCCCGACCTGGGCAGAGGTGTGGGTGTGGGTGCCTCCGCAGAACTCGGTGGAGAAATCGCCGACCTGGACCACCCGCACCGTGTCGCCGTATTTGTCACCGAAGAAGGCGAGGGCGCCCATCTCCTCGGCCTGTTCTTTCGATGTCACCGTGGTCCTCACCTGCGAGTTGTCGATCAGCCTCTGATTGACAGCCAGCTCCACCTCGGTTAGCTCCTCGCGTGGAACCTGGGCGAAGTGGGAGAAGTCGAAGCGGAGCCGGCCCGGTTCGACCAGAGACCCGGCCTGATGGGCGTGGTCGCCGAGCACATCGCGCAGCGCCCAGTGCAGGACGTGGGTACCGGTGTGGCTCTTTCTGATCGCCTCCCGACGCGGGGAGTCGATGGACGCGGAGGCCAATTGCCCGACAGCGATGAACCCGGACTCGACCCGGAGCCGGTGCCCGAAGAGCCCCTGCAAGGCGTGCTGGGTGTCTGCCACCCGGGCGATCCCGGTCTCGGTCTCGATCCGCCCGGTGTCGCCGACCTGACCGCCGGACTCACCGTAGAACGGGGTCCTGCTCAGGAAGACCTCGACGTCCCGTCCTTCATCCGCCCGCTCGATCGACTCCCCGTCGGCCACGATCGCCAGGACCTGGCCCTCCGCCAGCTCGACGTCATAGCCCACGAATTCGGTGAGCCCGATGACGTCGAGCACCGACCGATAGACATCGAGTGCCGCCAGCTCGTCCCCGCCCTTCCAGGCGGCCCGAGCCCGCTGCCGCTGCGCCTCCATCTCGGTATCGAATCCCACCGAGTCCACGTCGATGCCCCGCTCGGCGGCGATCTCCCGGGTCAGCTCGATGGGGAACCCAAATGTGTCGTGGAGCTTGAAAGCCGTTGAGCCGGAGAGCGACGAGCTGCTGCCACCGGAGAGCTCGGCGTCCAGCAATTGATGGCCCGACTCCAGAGTGCGCCGGAAGCGTTCCTCCTCGCGGGTCACCACCTGGGTGATGAAGTCCTGCTTGTCACGGAGCTCGGTGTACCAGTCCCCCATCACGTCGACTGTGGCCTCCACCAGACGCCGGGAACACCAGACCCTCTCCGCCGTACTGCCAGGCATGGCGAACCGCCCGGCGCAGAAGCCGGCGCAGCACGTAGCCCCGCCCGTCGTTGGAGGGGATGACTCCATCGCCGATCATGAAGGTCACCGATCTCGCGTGGTCGGTCAGGATGCGGAGCGAGACGTCCTGCACCTCTTGCTCGCCGTAGGTGAGGCCGGTGAACTCGGCGGCGACATCCCGCACATGCTTGGTGGTGTCGATATCGAAGACGCTGGGGACCCCCTGCATCACTGAAGCGACCCTCTCCAAGCCCATCCCGGTGTCGATGCTCTTCTCCGGAAGGTTGCCGATCACGTGATAGGGCTCGTCCTGGATGTTCTGCATGAAGACCAGGTTCCAGATCTCGAGGTAACGATCTTCGCCGCCCCCGATCGGCCCACCAGGAGGGCCGTGGTCCTCGCCCTTGTCCCAGAAGATCTCCGAGGAGGGCCCGCAGGGCCCGGGGACTCCCATTTGCCAGAAGTTGTCCTTGCCCCCTCTCTGCACGCGGTCGGGCGGGGCGCCAACGGCGTCGATCCAGATCTGCTCGGCCTCGTCGTCGCTCTCGTGCACGGTGAACCAGAGGCGCTCTGGATCGAGCCCGAGCCTCTCGGTGACGAACTCATACGACCAGGGAATGGCCTCGGCTTTGAAGTAGTCACCGAAGCTGAAGTTGCCCAGCATCTCGAAGAAGGAGAGATGGCGCTGGGTGCTCCCGATGATGTCGATGTCGATGGTCCGGACCACCTTCTGCACCGTCGTCGCCCGGGGGTACGGGGCGGGCTCCTCGCCGAGGAAGTAGGGCTTGAACGGGACCATGCCGGCGTTGGTCACCAGCAGAGTGGGGTCAATAGGTATCAGGGAGGCGGAAGGGCGGACGACATGGCCTCGTTCCTCGAAAAACGAGGTGAACAGATTGCGAATCTGGTTGCTGTCCATGTCGATCCCGGCCTGACGCGAGGGGAGGCGAGATTAACGAGATCCGCCCTCTGCACCGTCTCCTTTGGAGCGACCCTCCCGGTTCAGGGTCTCGTCGATCGAATCGAGCCGGGCTCCCACCTCGGCTTCGTCGCCGGCGGCGCCGGGGTGGAAGAGTGCCCGTGCCCGCACCCCATCGGGGAAGTACTGCTGCTCCACGACCCCTCCCGGGTAATCGTGAGCGTAGAGATAGCCCTCACCATGCCCGAGGGTCGCCGCACCCTGGTAGCCGGTGGAGCGGAGATGAGGGGGCACGCTCGGTGCCGGTCCCTCCTGAACCAGTTGACGCGACTCACCCATCGCCCGGCCGATCGAATTCGACTTGGGGGCAGTGGCCAGATAGAGCGTCGCATGGCTGAGGTGGTACTCGGCCTCGGGAAGCCCCACGTAGGCGAGAGCATCGGCGGCGGCAACCGCAATCGGCAGTGCCTGACTGTCGGCGAGGCCGATGTCCTCTGAGGCAAGGATGATCAGGCGCCGGGCGATGAACTCGGGGTCCTCTCCCGCCTCCAGCATCAGGAACAGCCAATAGAGGGCCGCGTCCGGATCGGAGCCACGGACGCTCTTGATGAAGGCTGAGATCACGTCGTAATGGCGATCCCCCGTCTTGTCGTACCGCACGATTCGTCGTTGCAGCGCCTCGGCCACGTCGTCGGAACCGATATCCGCCCTCCCTCCACCCTCGGCGAGCAGGGCTGCCACCTCGAGGGCGTTGAGCGCCTGCCGGGCGTCACCTCCGGTCCTGGTGGCGAGATCTTCCAGCACCTCATCCTCGGCGGACAGTTCCATCGCACCCAGTCCCCGCTCTCGGTCCTCCAAGGCCCTTTGCAGCAGCTCGATGATCGACTCCGGGCCCAAGGGCTCGAGGCGAAACAGTGTCATCCGGCTCATCAGGGGCGAGTTGACCTCGAAGAAGGGATTTTCGGTGGTGGCTCCGATCAGCGTCAGGGTCCCGTCTTCGACCCCGGGGAGCAGGGCGTCTTGTTGGTTCTTGGCGAAGCGATGGATCTCATCGAGGAAGAGGACGGTGCGCCGTTCGTCGGTCTCGAGACGGCCCCGGGCGCGGGCCAGGACTTCGCGGATGTCCTTGACCCCCGCCGAAGTGGCGGAGAGAGTCTCGAACTCGGCGTCGGCATAGGAGGCGATCACCCTGGCCAAGGTGGTCTTGCCCGTACCCGGTGGGCCCCAGAGCAACATCGAGACCGGGCGCCCGGACTCGACGACCCGCCGGAATGCGGCTCCCCCTGCCATCAGGGCGGGTTGTCCCACGACCTCGTCCAAGGTCCGGGGCCGCATCCGGGTAGCCAGCGGCGCCAAGCGCGACGCGAGATCGTCGGCTCGGCCCGCAAACAGGTCGCTCATCGCCTTGGACGGTAGATGGGATCGGGCACACCCGACCCGCCGGTCAGCCCGACTCCTCGTCCTGACGGGCTCGGGCAGCGTCCGACAGCTCCACGCCGAGCTCGTCCAGTTGGACGGGATCGACCCATGTCGGCGCCCCGGTCATCGGGTCCACCCCGCTTTGGGTCTTCGGGAATGGGATCACCTCCCGGATCGAGCTCTCGCCCTGGAGCACCATCACCAGGCGGTCCACCCCGAAGGCAAACCCGGCGTGAGGAGGGGTCCCGTACCGCAGCGCCTCGAGAAACCAACCAAATCGCCTCTCCGCCGTTGCGGCGTCGATCCCCAGGATCCCGAAGACCTGTTGTTGCAGGTCCGGGTCATGGATTCGGACCGAGCCCGAGCCGAGCTCGACTCCGTTGAGGACAACGTCATATGCGTTCGACAGGGCATGGAGAGGTTTGTCCCGCATCTCTTCGATCGAGATCGGCGAGGTGAAAGGGTGGTGGGAGAAGGTGATCGAGCCGTCTTCGTTCTCCTCGAACAGCGGGAAGTCGACCACCCATAGGAACGCGAGCTCGTCGTGGCCTTCCGGCCGAAGGAGATCGTTGCGAAGCCCTCCGAGCACGGACACCGCAACCCGCCAAATGTCGGCGGCCAGGAGGAGCACGTCAGCCGGACTGGCGCCCAGGGCCTCCTTCACCGCGGAGGCCTCGACCTCACTCATGAACTTGGACACCGGAGAGCGCAGCGACCCGTCGTCCTCGACCACCATCCACACCAGGCCTTTGGCGCCAAGCTCCTTTGCCCGCTCGGTGACAGCATCGGCCCGGGCTCGCGACCATTCTCGAGCACCGACGTTCAGTCCTCGAACCGTGCCGCCTCCGCCCAGGGCCGATTTGAACACCCCGAACTCGGTGTCCGCGAAAGCGGCTGACAGGTCGACGATCTCGGCTTCGATGCGAAGGTCGGGCTTGTCACTGCCGAAACGATCCATCGCCTCCTGCCAGGTGAGCCGGAAGAAGGGCCGGGGCACGGACAGGCCGCGCAGATCTTCGACGACTGCGACCAGGACCTCCTCGATGGCGGCGAGCACGTCGTCACGCCCCCAGAACGAGCCTTCGAGGTCGAGTTGGGTGAACTCGAGTTGGCGATCCGCTCTGAAGTCCTCATCTCGATAACAGCGAGCGATCTGGAAATACCGCTCCACACCCGAGATCATCAGGAGCTGCTTGAAGAGCTGCGGCGACTGGGGAAGGGCGTAGAACTCCCCTGGTTGGAGCCGCGATGGCACCAGCATGTCCCGCGCCCCTTCAGGCGTGCTGTTGACCAGCGTCGGGGTCTCCACCTCGAGGAAGCCCATTCCGTCGAGAGTCCTCCGTATCGCCATCGTGGCCCGAGACCGCGCCCGGAGATTGGCCGACATCCGGGGCCTCCGCAGGTCCAGATAGCGGTACCGAAGCCGGGCTCGCTCGTCGACCTCGGTGCGGTCATCGATCATGAAGGGCAGGGGATCGGCGGCGGACAACACGGACAGCTCCTCGACACCCACTTCCACCGCGCCGGTGGCCAGATCCGGGTTCTCGGTCCCCTCGGGCCGGGCCCGGACCTCGCCGGTGACGGACACGCAGAACTCCATGCGGATCCCGGCGACCTCGGGATGGGACTCAGGGTCGGCGACCACCTGGATCAGGCCCGAGCTGTCCCGGATGTCGAGGAAGGCGATGCCTCCGTGGTCGCGCCTCCGTTGCACCCAACCGGCCACGGTGACCTTGCTCCCGATGTCACCGGTTCCGATGTTCGCCGCGTGCTTCGTTCTCATGACAGCCGGTCCTTGACCCAGGCGGCCAGCCCATCCAGGTCGACGTCGGCCCTCTCATCGCCAGCCCTCACATCGAGCGGGGCACCCGGGCCCTTGAGCACAGCGGTCACCGGCGCGCCTGATCGGCTCGCCGACCGGAATTGGGCCTTCACCGACCTTCCCTCGGTGTCGAGGTCGGTGTGTACCCCTTCCCGCCGCACCGTGGAAGCCGCGATCAGCGCGGGAGCCGGGCCCACCTCGGAAACCAGAAACAGGTCGAGCTCGTTCGGTGGAGCGGCACCGGTGGCCAGGATTATCCGGTCGACACCCAGGGCGAACCCGACACCGGGCGCCCTGCGCCCACCAAGGGACTCGGCCAGGCCGTCGTACCTGCCCCCGCCACCCACCGCGTTCTGGGCAGCCTCCAGGTCGACGGCGATGTATTCGAAGGCGGTTCTCGTGTAGTAATCGAGCCCGCGGACCAGGCGATGATCCTCCAAGTAGGGCACGCCGAGCCCATCCAGCAATGACTTGACCTCGCCGAAATGGGCGAGGCATGCCTCACAGAGCCGGTCAGCCATCCTCGGGGCATCCTCCAGCTTCGGTGCGCAGATCTTGCAGTCGAGAACCCGCAGCGGGTTGGTGTCTACCAGCGGTTTCGATTCGTCACACAGCTCGTCGAAGCGCTCCTCGAGGAAGGCCCGCAGCTCGGCCACGTACCCGGGACGGCACTCCGAATCACCGAGCGAGTTGAGCCTGACCTCCATCGCGGGCACGCCGACCGAGGTGAGAAACCGGTAACCCAACTCGATGACTTCGGCGTCGGACGGCGGGGCCTCGACATCCAGATACTCGACACCCAACTGCCAGAACTGACGCCTTCTCCCGGCCTGTGGGCGCTCGTACCTGAACATCGGGCCCGAGTAGGCGCCCTTCCAGGCTCCTTTGCCGCCCGAGTCGAGGAATGCTCGCACCACACTCGCCGTCCCTTCGGGCCGCAGCGTGAGAGAGCGGCCGCCACGATCATCGAAGGTGTACATCTGCTTGGTCACGACCTCCGACGTGTCACCGACCCCGCGTGAGAAGAGCTCGGTTGCCTCGAAGATCGGAGTCATCACCAGGGGATAGCCGTACCGGGATGCCCAATCCTCCCAGAGCGCGAGAAGCCTCCGCCACGAGCTTGATTGGGGCGCGCCAATGTCGTCGGTGCCCTTGGGTGGCTGGAAGCTCATTGGCCGGGGAGGGTAATGCCCCACCCTCCGGCCGGCATCTCCCGAGCGCATATTGCGTTCGCGTGCAGACCTACTGCCACTCGCCCCGGAACGGATTGGTCGCCCGCTCCCGGCCGATCGTGGTCTCCGGGCCGTGGCCGGGAAGCACCCTGACGTCGTCGTCGAGCGGCATCACTCGCTCTCGCATCGACTGGAACAACGCCGCGCCATCGCCTCCGGGCAGGTCGAATCTTCCGATGGACCCGGCAAAGAGTTGATCACCCGAGAACAGGGTCTCCTGGTCAGCCACGTAGAAGCAACAGTGGCCCGGAGTGTGCCCCGGCGTGTGCCTCACCTCGAAGTCGAGACCAGCCATCGTCAGGGTCTGCCCGTCGACCAGCCTCTCGAACTGGCGGGGCAGGTCGTAGGAGCCGGGTGGAGACATACCCCACATCGACCTCAGTTGCTCCTGGGGATGCAGCGTGAGGAAGTCGTCGTCCGGGTGCACATAGACCGCGGCCCCGGTCGATTCCGCAATGGAACCGCTGCCACCGCTGTGGTCGACATGGCCATGAGTGAGCAGGATCCCAACCACCGCCAGGCCCTGTTCGACCAGCACCTCCACGATCCTTTCCGGCTCGGGTGGGGCATCGATCACCACCGCCACTCCCCCGGGCTCGCTGGCCACGATGTAGGCGTTGGTCTCGGCGAGCCACGCCGGGACGCGGGTGACCAACATGGTTAGGAGAGCTGGTCGTTCGCCAGCCGGAAGGCGGTGAACACACCATCCACCCCACGAAGGTCGGTGAGCAGCTTGGGAAGCTGACCCGGGTCCGACAGCTCCACCTCGTAGCGAAGCACCGCCACCCGATCCGCACGCGAGTGGGTCGAGGAGGCCGTGATGTTCCCACCGGTGTCGCTGACCACCGTGGTCACGTCTTTGAGCAGCCGGGTCCGGTCCAGCGCCTCGACCTGGATCCACACAACGAAGGCCCCGGTGTGCCCCGCAGGCCATGAGACATCCACCGAGCGCTCTCGCCGCTCCACGAGGGAGGCGACGTTGGTGCAGTCGGCGCGGTGGACGGAGACCCCCCGCCCAACCGTCACGTATCCGACGATGGGATCGCCAGGCACCGGCGAGCAACAACGGGCCAGGTGAACCAGCATGTCGTCCTGGCCCTCCACGACCACCTGGGCGCCATCGAGCGGACGGCGACGCCGGGGTTGAAAGAAGTCGTCTTCGGTCTCCGGGACCAGGATCCGGTGCAGCCGGGCGGCCACCGAGTCGATGGACACGTTGCCCTCTGCCAGTCCCACCTGCAGCGTCTCGACGTCGCTGTGGCCCAGCTCCTGCGCGATGGCGGCGAGGTAACGATCCTTGTCGGCCGCACTGAGGTCGCCGGCCTCCTTCTTGAGCAGCGTCTGGATCATCTCCCGACCCTCGGTCAGCGCCTCGTCGCGACGCTCCTTGGTGAACCACTGCTTGATCTTCGACTTGGCCCGCCCGGTGCGGGCGAAGCCGAGCCAGTCCCTGCTCGGCCCGGCATCCACGGCCTTCGAAGTCAGCACCTCGACGATGTCGCCGGACTGGAGGCGGGTGGACAATGGGACCAGCCTGCCATTGACCTTGGCCCCGACGCACCGGTGCCCGACCTCGGTGTGGACCGAATAGGCGAAGTCGATCGGGGTGGCTCCGGCCGGGAGCGACTTGGCATCGCCTCCAGGGGTGAGCACGAACACCTCGTCCTGGTATAGATCGAGCTTGAGGTTGGCCAGAAACTCTTCGGGATCCTCGTCGGCGCTCCAGGCGGCGACATCCATGGCGGGCACCCTGGCGGTCTCCCCCTCCTTGTATCGCCAGTGAGCAGCGATACCTGCCTCCGCCCGCTGGTGCATGTCACCGGTCCGAATCTGGATCTCCAGCGGCTTGCCGCCGGGGCCGATCACGGTGGTGTGGAGGGATTGGTAGAGGTTGATCTTGGGCATTGCGATGTAGTCCTTGAACCGCCCCGCCACCGGCACCCAATGGCTGTGGATGAGGCCGAGGGCGGCGTAGCAGTCGCGGGTTGACTCGGTCACCACCCGGATCCCGATCAGATCGTGGATGTCCTCGAATGGTCGGTTCTGCTCCATCATCTTCCGGTAGATGGAGTACTGGTGCTTGGGACGGCCGGTGACATCCACCCGGATACCGGCGTCGCCGAGGATCCCGGTCAGCTCGCCCACCATCTTCTCGATGAACGCCTCCCGCTCCGGGGCGCGCTCGGCGAGCTTGGACTCGATCTCGGCGTTGGGCCCCGGGTAGAGGATCGCGAAGCAGCGGTCCTCGAACTCGTGCTTGAGCTCCTCGATCCCGAGCCGGTGAGCGAGCGGGGCATAGACATCCAGGGTCTCCCGGGCCACCCGTCGCTGCTTGTCCTCCCGCAGGGCACCGACGGTCCTCATGTTGTGGAGGCGGTCGAACAGCTTGATCAGGAGTACTCGGACATCCTGGGCCATGGCCACCACCATCTTTCGGATGGTGGCCGCCTGCGCCTGCTCCCTGCTCGCGTAGCGGACCCTGTCGAGCTTGGTCACACCGTCGATGAGGGTTGCGATCTCGGGACCAAACTCTGAGGAGATCTCGCCGAGAGTCAGCGGTGTGTCCTCCACGGTGTCATGGAGAAAAGCGGCAGCGACAGTAGGGGTGTCGAGGCCGAATTCGGCTAGGAGGAGGGCCACCATCGCCGGGTGTGTGATGTAGGGGTCCCCGGTCTTCCTCAGTTGCCCCTCATGAGCCCTCTCCGCGACCTCATATGCTCGTCGCAACACGTCGACATCGCCCTCCGGATGGCTCGCCTGGAAGGCCTCGATGACATCGGCCACAGTGGCCGTGCCCTTCTCAGTCGTATCTGACCAGTGCATGTAGTGGGACACCGTCGAGGGCATCTGCGCCGTTGAGGAAAGCCAACTCGATGAACACCGCGATCCCCACCACGTCTGCCCCGACACCCCGCAGCAACCTCACGGTCGCCGCAGCTGTTCCCCCCGTCGCAATGACGTCGTCGACAATCAACACCCGTTCCCCGGGAGTAGCGGCATCGACGTGGATCTCCAACGCGTCGCTCCCGTATTCGAGGGTGTAGTCCTCCCTGACCGTGTCGAATGGGAGCTTTCCTGGCTTCCTGACCGGGATGAACCCGGCGCCGAGGCGGTCGGCGATCGGGGTGGCGAGAGTGAATCCCCTGGCCTCGATGCCCGCGACCTTGGTCACCTCCGCGCCCTTGTAGGGCTCGGCGAGAGCATCGACCAGCATCCTGAGGGCCGCACCATCCGCGAGCACGGGTGTGATGTCCTTGAAGACCACCCCAGGCTCCGGGAAGTCCGGGATGTCGCGAATCAATGCGGTGAGTTGTTGCACATCCAAGAGTCTACGGGCCGATCAGTTCCGCTTGGCCTTGCTCCGCCTCGCCACCCGCTCTGCTCTCTCCACCCACACGTCCTCTTTCTCCTTCCAAACCGCCAGCAGAGGCGCCGCCACGAAGATCGAGGAGTAGGTGCTGGCCGCCAGGCCCACGAACAAGGCGAGGGCGAATTCCGTGAGGGCCGGGCCGCCGAGGATCACCGAGCCGACGATGAGGATGCTCCCGACGGGGATGAGGGAGGTCAGGGAGGTGAACAAGGATCGGTAGAGGACCTGGTTCAGCGCCAGGTTGACGATCTCGGTGTAGGTCTTGTCCTCCTCGATCTCGACCAACTCGTCGACCTTGTCGAAGACCACGACCCCGTCATACAACGAATAGCCGAGGATGGTGAGGATCGCCACGACGGTGGCCGGGGTGACCACGAACCCTGTGATCGAATAGATGCCAACGGTGATGATCACGTCGTGGAGGAGGGCGACGATCGCGGTCATCGCCATCTTGAACTCGAGGCGCCAGGTGATGAACAGGATCACGGCACCAAGGAACACCCCCAATGCCAGAAGGGCTCGTTGCGCGACCAGGGCGCCAAAGCTCGGCCCCACGGCCTCCAGCGAGATTTCGGAGCGCTCGGCACCGGTAATTTCGGCCATCGTGTCGACAACCTCCGCCTCGGCGCCGCTCTCCAGTGCCTCGGTCGTCACCCGAACTGTCGCCCCATCGTCGAACAGCTGGATCGTCGGGCTCTGCACACCCACTTCACTCAAGGCATCGCGTATCTCTGCGACGTCGGCGCCTGCCGGATTCGGAGACTGGATCCCGAGGCCACCCACGAACTCGATCCCCATGTTGAGCTGGCGGACCGCGAGGCTTCCCAGGCTGATCACGATCAGGATCGCCGAGATCGTGAACCAGCGCCGGCGCAGCCCGACGAAGTCGATCGTGGTCTCGCCCCGGTCGAGGCGGCGCAGGAACGAAGTCTCACTCATCGCGCGGCCTTGGAGATGCTGAGCCAGCCTTGTTTGCCGACGCGGGTGTCTGCGAAGAGGCCGGCGGCCCTTCGGGTGTAGAGGCGAGCCACGATGAGGTCGAGCACCGTCCCGATGCCCAGTGAGATGGCAAACCCCTTGACCGCACCGACGGCGAGGGCCCAGAGGAGGACCGCCCCGAGGAGGCTGACCGTGTTCGCGGTGAGCATCGTCCGGAAAGCGATCTTGAATCCGTCAGCCGTCGCCTCCTCGACTGCGAACCCCTGGCGCAGCTTCTCCTTGATCCGCTCGAAGTAGACGATGTAGGTGTCTGCGGTGATCCCGATGGAGACAATGATCCCGGTGACCCCGGCGAGGGTGAGGGTGAGGCCGACCCATTCCCCGAACAGCCCGAAGATCGAGATGAGGAGGGAGGCGAAGACGGTGAGCCCGACGATCGCCAGAAGGCCAAGGCCGCGATAGGCGAGGAGGAGCACGAAGGCGACCAAGGCGATCCCCAGCAACCCGGCGATGACCCCGGCCTGCAGGGAGTCTGCGCCGAGCGTTCCGGAGACCTTGCGCACTGCCGAGACCTCGAAGTCGACCGGGAGCGACCCGTAGCGGAGGACGATTGCCAGCTCATTGGCCTCCTGCTGGGCTTCATCACCCTGACCCAAGGTGATCTGGGCCTGTCCTCCGGTGATCCCGGTCTCCGGGGAGACGTCCGGGTTCACCGCGGGAGCGGCGACCACGTTGCTGTCCAGGGCTATCGCGATCTGCCGCCTCGGATCTCCGATCGGATATGAGGCTGCCTCGGCGGTCAGCTCCGCAAAGGCGTCGGCGCCCTCAGAGGTCAGGTCGAGGCTGACCGCCCAAACCGCCGAAGTGGGGTCGAAGACCGGAACCGCGTCGGCGACGTCGTCGCCCTCGAGGCCTGCGGGGCCCACTTCCAACACCTCGGGAATCGCCTCGTAGGCCAGCCAGGAGTTGGACTCGAGATCGTCGTCGATGGTCAGCCCGGTCTCGTCGTCGATGTTCTCGGTGCCTGTCCCGGCAAGAGGCCCCGTGTTGCCGGGCACTGAATCGAGCACGGGGCGGAAGGCGAGGACCCCGGTCTGGCCAACCGCCTCGATGGCCCGTTGCTCGTCTTCCACGCCAGGGAGCTGGACGATCACCGTGTTCTCCCCTTCGACCTGGATGTCCGGCTCCTGGACTGCGCCGATCTCCTCGATCCGGCGGGTCATGATCTCGGTCGCGACCTCGAGCAGCTCGGGATCGGTGCCCTCGGGAGCGGTGAGGACGACCGCCGTGCCACCCTGGAGGTCGAGGCCGAGGAGGGGCGTCAAGCCCGTGTAGATGATGGCGGCCAGGCCCCCCCAGGCGACGAGGAGCACCAGCAAGAGAACGACGAGCCGACGGCTCATCGCAGAGAGGTCCTCAGGTGGCGTCCTCTCCTACCCGGGTGCCGATGGCGCGCCTGGAGACCCGGATCTTTCCCTCTTCCACCGCGAGCACGACGCTGTCGTCGTCGACGGAGACGACCCGACCATGAATGCCACCGATGGTGCGTACTTCCTGACCAGGGCCGAGCGACTCGGCGAGTGCTTGCTGCTCCTTGGAGCGCTTGCGTTGGGGACGGATGATGAAGAGATAGAAGACGACAACCATCAGGCCGAGGAACACCAAGGAGGAGAGGCCTCCCGCAGCGGACTCCTGGGCGAAAACGACGTGGGTCACAAGATCCTCCGGATGGGTGGAACCGACCGCGGGAGGTTAGGCAACGCCAAACGCCTACTGCGAACCACGGAGCCGGTCCTCGAGGGTCTCGCCGAGATGGCTCTCGAACCGGCCAATCGAGATCGCCTCGACCGCCTCGGCAACGAGGTCGAGCGTGTATTTCAGGTTGTGGATCGAGAGCAACCGGTGCGCCGAAAGCTCGTTCATCCGCACCAGGTGGCGAAGGTACGCCCGGGAATAGCCGCGACAGGCGAGGCAGTCACAATTGGCGTCGAGAGGGCGGGGATCGGACTCATAGCGCGCCTGTCGCAGGTTGTAGTCACCGCTGCTCGTCAGCACGCGCCCATGCCGTGCGAGTCGGGTCGGGATCACACAGTCGAAGAGATCGGCGCCCCTGGCGATGGCCGCGAGCAGGCCTTCAGTGTCACCGAGGCCCATCACATAGCGGGGCTTTTCCGCTGGAAGCGCAGAGGTTGCAGCCTCCAGGGCCCGATCGCGCTCGTCCGGGCTCTCCCCCACCGACAGCCCTCCGATCCCGAACCCGGGAAAGCCCAGGGCCGCGGTCTGCTCAGCGCTCGCCACCCTGAGGTCGGGGTCGATCCCGCCCTGGACGATCCCGAACAAGGCCTGATCCTCTCGTTGCTGGGCGCCCAGGCAACGCTCCGCCCAGCGCAGAGTGCGTCGCATCTCGGACTCGACCAACCCCCGCTCGGCGGGCAACCCCACACAAACATCGAGCACCATCGCGATGTCGGCCCCCAATGCCTCCTGGATGCCGACGGCTTCCTCCGGTGTCAGCGAGACCCTGGAACCGTCGAAAATCGAGCGAAATGTGGCACCGGACTCATCGATCTCCGAGTCGAGCGAGTAGATCTGGAAGCCTCCGGAGTCGGTGAGTAGCGGTCGGTCCCAGTTCATGAAACGATGCAGCCCGCCAAGCTCCTCGATCACCGATGCTCCGGGTCGCAGCATCAGGTGATAGGTGTTGGCGAGCACGATCTCCGCCCCGATCGCCCCCAGGTCGGCGGAGTCCACAGCCTTGACGGCCCCCCTGGTGCCCACCGCCATGAACGCCGGAGTCCGCACCCGCCCATGCGGCGTCTCCAGCCACCCGGCTCTCGCCGCGCCATCGGCCGCCGACTGCTCCCAGGTCACGGGTCCCGGCGTCAAGCCCGTTCCACCAGCATGGCGTCCCCGAACGACAGGAAGCGATAGCCACGCTCCAGGGCCGTCTCGTACACCGATCGCCAGCGTCCTCCCATGAATGCCGCCACCAGGACCACGAGAGTCGATCCGGGGACGTGGAAGTTGGTGACCATCAGATCGACCACCTGGAATCGGTAGCCGGGCATGATGAAAAGGTCAGTCTCGCCTTCGCCCGCCTCCACCCGTCCTTGGGCGCCGGCATGCGATTCCAGCGCCCGCACCACGGTGGTGCCCACCGCGATCACCCTTCCCGATCGGGCCCGGCACGCTTCGATGGCGCCGGCGGTCTCCTCGGACACCGAGCACCACTCGCGATGGATCCGATGCTCTTCGACATCGTGCTCGGTCATCGGGCGAAAGGTGTCGACCCCGACATGGAGGTCGATCGATGCCGTGCGGATGCCCTTCGACCGCAGGCCGGCGACGACCTGATCGGTGAAATGCAGGCCTGCGGTGGGAGCCGCCGCCGAGCCGGGCTCCCTGGCGAACATGGTCTGGTACCTCCCCGGATCGGGGAGTCGGCCCCGGAAGTACGGGGGGAGCGGGATCGTCCCCACCTCGTCGATCGCCGACTCGACGTCTTCCGTATCGAGATCGACGACCACCACCCCATGGTCGGGCCCGGCGACGACCGTTGCGCCAAGGCCCCGGAAATCCAGCCGGGTCCCCTCGCGCAGGCGGCGTGAGGGGCGGGCCATGGCCTGCCAGGTTCCGTCGGCGAGCTCATCGAGCAATAGGAGCTCGACTTCGCCGCCGGTGTCGGCCTTGACCCCGAGGAGACGGGCAGCCCTGACCCGGGTGTCGTTGACCACCACCAGGTCACCGGGCTCGAGCAGGTCGGGGAGCTCGACGAAGTGATGGTCGCTCAGGTCACGGGTGTCGAGGAGCATCGACCGATCCCGCGGCTCGATTGCTTCCTGGGCGATGGCGGCGTCGGGGAGTGTGTAGAGGAAGTCTTCGACCCGCATCAGTGGGGAGAGGCTAGAGCAGGGTCCCCTGGGGGTCGGGAGGGGGCTCGACTCCGATATGGGCGTAGGCGCGGCGAGTCGCCATCCGGCCGCGCGGGGTCCTCTTGATCAGCCCGGAAAGGAGCAGGAATGGCTCATATGCGTCTTCCACGGTTTCCGGCTCCTCACCCACGGCGATCGCCAGAGTGGAGAGACCGACCGGCCCGCCCCCGAAGCGCGACGATGATCGATTCCAGGATCGAACGGTCGACCTTGTCCAAGCCGAGGTCGTCGACCTCGAATACCCGGAGGGCTTCGTCGGCCACCACGGGATCGATGACACCCGAAGCCCGGGCCACCGCGTAGTCACGAACCCTGGCCAGGAGTCGGTTGGCGATACGGGGAGTGGAGCGGCTGCGCCGGGAAATGATCTCCGCCGCGTCGTCGGAGATCTCGACTCCGATGATCCCGGCAGAGCGCCTGATGATGACCGCTAGTTCGTCGGGCTCGTAGTAGTCGAGCTTCTCCTCGATCCCGAACCGATCCCGCAGCGGGGCAGTGACCGTACCCTTGCGTGTGGTTGCCCCCACCAGGGTGAATCGGGGTAGGTCGAGGCGGATCGACTGGGCGGTGGGGCCCTTCCCGAGGACGATGTCGAGCTGGAAGTCCTCCATCGCGGGATAGAGCACCTCTTCCACGGCCCGGGGCAGGCGGTGGATCTCATCGATGAAGAACACGTCGCCGTTCTCCAGGTTGGAGAGGATCGCCGCCAGGTCGCCCGGGCGATCCAGGGCCGGGCCAGAAGTCACCCGAATCTTGACCTCCAACTCGTGGGCGATGACTCCGGCGAGGGTTGTCTTTCCCAGGCCGGGAGGCCCAGAGAAGAGAACGTGGTCCAGGGGACGCCCCTCTTTGCGAGCGGCTTCCAGAGAGATGCGCAGCCGCTCCCGGACCCGCTCCTGGCCGACGAACTCGTCGAGCCGCTTGGGTCGGAGAGTGATCTCGTCCTCGGACTCGATGGTCGGGTTGAGCAGGCTGTCCTCTCGCATCGTCATCCCCTCCCCAATGCCCGGAGCGCGGTCTTGATCTGGGTCTCGATGCCGGCATCCGGGTCGAGCTCACCCATCACCCCGTTGATCTCCTCGGTGGTGTAGCCCAGCCCTTCCAGGGCCTGACGCACCGTGATGGTGCTGGAGGAGCCGACGACGTCGGCGTCGAACCCTGCCAGCTTGGGGGCGAGCTCGAGCACGATCCGTTGCGCGCCTCGCTTGCCGACGCCGGGGACCACAGTGAGAGCATCGGCATCCTCACTGACGATCGCCCTCACGATCTCACCGTGCGACATCGCGCCCGACATCGCCATGGCCAGCTTGGGCCCCACTCCCCCGGCGCCGAGGAGGATGCGAAACAGGTCGCGATCCGACTCGGACCCGAACCCGTACAGGCTGATCTCCTCCTCGCGGACGTGGGTGTGAACGTGAACCACCACCTCCTCACCGACTCCGGGGAGAGCGGCTACGGCGCGGGGGGTCATTGTCACCTCGTATCCCACACCGGCTGTCTCGATGCAGACCAGTTCGCTCCGCTTGGAGACGAGGACCCCGCGGAGACGTCCGATCACTGTCTCACCTCCAAAGGAGCGGCCCGGAGGTGGCAGAGGGCGATGGCAAGAGCATCGGCGGCATCCGCCGGCTCGGGGGGCTCGGCCAACCGGAGCAGGCGGGCCACCATCGTCTGGATTTGCCTCTTGGAAGCTGCGCCGTCGCCGGTGATCGCCGACTTAACCGCGGTCGGGACGTACTCCGACACCGGGAGACCGGCCTGTGCCGCCACCAACATGGCTACGCCGGAGGCCCGTCCCACCGAGATCGCAGTCTGCAGGTTGCGATTGGTGAAGATCGTCTCCAGGGCGACGACATCGGGACGGGCGTCGGCGACCACTTGGGCCAGGCCGGTGAACAGCTCTGCGAGGCGCTCCGACATGGTCGATCCCGGGTCGGTCCTCACCACACCGGCGAGGACGGCGATCGGAGGGTGGCCGTTCTCGACCACGGCATAACCCGTGGTGGAGAGCCCGGGGTCGATACCCAGCACGAACATATGTTTGGTGAGGTTAGGCGGTAAGCCACCTGCGATCTGCGATTTCCGGAAGCGGGGGCGGTTGCCCCTAGGTTCGGACCAGTTCTCGGAGTCGGGGATCGAGCGCCGGTCCGGGGCCGGTGGGTAGATCCGGCCATCGGATCGGTGGAACAGGGGTTTGCCGTCAGGGTCCCACTCGATGCTCCACTCGTGTTCGTGGAGGAACCGGTGGTGGTATCCGCAGAGCAGGATGAGATTGGTCGAGGTTGGTGGGCCCACCGTCGGCCCAATGTTGGATGTGGTGGCCGTGGACGAAGCGGAGGTGGGGACATCCCGGGAATTGGCATCCTCCGTCGCGGGCCCATAGTTGGCGGCGTAACCATCCGGGGATGGTCCGGGTCCTCCGACCGACGCCGAAGACTCGGCAGTCGTCGTAGACCGCAGCCTCGACGATGGCGTCACAGGCCAAGCGACGTGCGGTCTCCGAGGCGAGGACCGGTCCGGCCTCCAATTCGGCCACCCCACCAGAACCCGACTCGGTGAGGGCCTCCAAATCGACGTTCACCGTGAGCTGGATCTCGGGACTAGACGCGTCACCGGTCGTGGCGCAGACCTCGACCAGACCATCGGCCAACCGCGTGCTGTAGTCGTCGAACATCCCTGACTCGGGGTTGGGCCCCATCCGGTCCGCCCGCTCCCGAATCGCCTTCTCCACCATGCGGCCCTCCACACCGGGAAGGTTCCCCCCGAAGCGGAGTTCGGAGGAGTCGAGATTCCATTGCAGTCCCAGACGACGCCGCTCCCACACCGACCGCTCATCAGCCAGTGACGGCGGGTTGGAGCGACGGGCCGCCCGGTCCAGGGCCGCATTGGACAAACCGGCACACTCCTCGATCAGAACCGTCTCGGTGTCCGGGGTGGCCAGCTTGGAGATGGCATCCACCTGATCCAACGACAACTCACCCGCCGCGAACCGCTCCCGGAGGACCGGCAGATCCTGAAGCCGGTGGGCCACCCGCACCAACTGGGCGGCAGTGGTATGACGCAACCCAAACCGGGCCGAGAGCCACTGCACCAGATCCGGCGAACCATCAGCCAAGAACTGTTGAGCCCGATCCGCCACCACCAACCACTCACAAACCGCGGCCGCCGCCCCCGCCATCAACCCCAACAACTGGCCGATCCCCGACTCCACCACATCCGGAGTCCACTCCCTCTCCATACCCACGAACATACGTTCGCCCAGGGACAGATTCAATACCCTCGATTGAACAATTTCGGACAAGAAAAGGCGCCCTCCAAGGGGCGCCTTCTCCAAGAAACGCTGAGCAGTCAGACCGTGCTTCGAGAACCCACCGAGCGGTAGATCAGCAGAGCAATGATCGCCCCGACGACCGATCCGACGATCCCGGCCGTAGTCACGTCCCATTGCCCATCGAACAACAGGTTCCCGAGGAACCCGCCAACCAGGGATCCAACGAGGCCAAGCAACAGCGTGCCCAGGATCCCCATGGGATCGGAGCCGGGCACGAGGGCCCGGGCGATCAAGCCGGCAATCAGACCCACTATCAACCAAACCAAGATTCCCATGTATGCCTCCATGTAATTGGGTGACCTTCGATTACCCGCTGCACCCGCAGCGAAACCTTCTCCTAGGGACAAGGGTCCAACCCCGGGCGTAGGGTTGGCCTACGTCCCGATATGGAGGATCGATATGGGAGACGTATTGGCGACGATGGTCGGCGGGATACTCGCCGGTGTGATCATCGGCCCCCTGGCCCGCTTGGTGATGCCGGGCAAGCAGAACCTGCCGGTGATGATGACCATCCTTTTCGGCGCATTGGGCGCCATCATTGGAGGGCTGGTCGCCGACTGGCTGGACGTGGGGACCACCGAGGGCATCGACTGGATCAAGCTCGCCATCCAGGTCGGCGTTGCCGTTGTGGTAGTGGTGATCTACGGGTCGATCAAGGGCCGCCAGACCACGGGGACCGCGACCTAGACGAGCTCAGACTTCTTCGAGGACACTCTCCATGACGTCGTCGTCGATGTCGTAATTGGAGAACACTGCTTGGACATCATCCAGGTCGTCGAGGGCGTCGATCAAGCGGAGCAAGCGGCGGGCGTCTGACTCCCCCACCGGGACGGTGCTGGAGGGCAATTGGGTGACGTCAGCCGAGCCGATCTCGACCCCGGCGGTCTCCATCGCCGCCCGCACCTCCCTTAGGCTGCCGGGGCTGGTCACCACTTCGAACCAGTCCTCACCGACGTCCCGGACATCGTCGGCGCCGGCTTCGAGGGCCGCGAGCATCACATCGTCCTCCCCGCCCTTGGCCTCGATCAACCCTTTCTGGCTGAACAGATAGCCAACCGAGCCTGGCTCGCCCAGGCTTCCCCCACTGCGGGTGAAGGTGGAGCGCACATCTGACGCCGCCCGGTTCCGGTTGTCGGTCAAAATCTGCACGTAGAGCGCCACCCCGCCCGGCCCGTAGCCCTCGTACCAGATCTCTTCGTAGTGGGCACCCTCGACCTCGCCGGTCCCCCGCTTGATCGCTCGATCGATGTTGTCGTTGGGCATCGAGGCGGTCTTCGCCTTGTCGATCGCAGTGGCCAGGGTGGGGTTGAAGTCAGGGTTGCCGCCGCCTTCCCGGGCGGCGATCTCGATCGCCTTGGCCAACTTCCCGAACAGCTTGCCCCGGGCCGCATCCTGACGACCCTTGCGATGCTTGATGTTGGCCCATTTGGAGTGCCCTGACATGCGCGGCTCTCAGATCAGGTCAAGCAGCATCTGGTGGATGCGGCCGTCACCGGTCAGCTCGGGATGGAATGAGGTGGCGAGGAGACGGTCCTGGCGGACCATCACCAAATGTTCGCCGACCGATGCCATCACCTCCACATCGGAGCCGACCTTCTCCACCCATGGAGCCCGGATGAATACTGCATGGAAGGGGTCGTCGAGACCTTCGACATCGAGGTCCGCCTCGAAGGAATCGTTCTGACGGCCGAATGCATTTCGCCGAACCACCACATCGAGGGATCCGAGCAGGGGTTGATCGCCGTCGGTGACGGCCCCGGCGAGGAGGATCATCCCTGCGCAGGTCCCCAACACCGGCAGGCCGTTGTCGACCACCTCGCGCAACGGCTCGAGCAGCCCGAACCTGACTGCCATCTTCCCGATGGTCGTCGACTCGCCGCCCGGGATCACGATGGCATCGATCTCGCCGAGCTGTTCCGGCTTCTTGACCGCGACTGCAGTTGCGTCGAGGTCGCCCAGGATCCCGAGGTGCTCGCGAACGTCCCCCTGCAAGGCGAGGACGCCGACAGTGCTCATGTCACCATCCCCGGCCGGCGAGCCGCTCTGATTCGGTGAGCGTGCCCAACTCCAGACCAGGCATGGCCTCTCCGAGGCCACGAGAGACCTTGGCCACGACTTCAGGCTCGTTCCAGAAGGTGGTGGCCTCGACGATGGCCCGGGCATACGCCTCGGGGCTGGAGCTCTTGAAGATCCCGGATCCGACGAACACCCCATCGACGCCGAGCGACATCATCAGAGCGGCGTCTGCGGGAGTGGCGATACCGCCGGCTGCGAAGTTGACCACCGGCAGCTTGCCCGAAGACATGACCTCGCGGACCAGCTCGAAAGGTGCCCCGTGGTCCCTGGCTGCCGACATGAGCTGTCCTTCGTCCAGCTGAGTCAGCGCCCGCATCTCGTTGGTGACCGTCCGCATGTGGCGGACCGCCTCCACGACGTTCCCGGTGCCGGCTTCGCCTTTGGTCCGGATCATCGCGGCGCCTTCTCCGATCCGCCGCAGCGCTTCACCAAGGTTGCGCGCACCGCACACGAAGGGAGTGGTGAACGCCCACTTGTCTACGTGGTGCTCCTCGTCGGCGGGAGTGAGCACTTCGGATTCATCGATGTAATCGACCCCGAGGGCCTGGAGCACGGCAGCCTCGGCGAAGTGGCCGATCCGGCATTTGGCCATCACCGGGATGCTGACCGCGGCCTGGATCTCCTCGATCTTGGTGGGATCGGCCATCCGGGCCACGCCGCCGTCCCGTCGGATGTCGGCAGGCACCCGCTCCAGGGCCATGACGGCCACGGCGCCGGCTTCCTCGGCGATCCGGGCCTCGGGTGCGGTCACCACGTCCATGATGACCCCGCCCTTCAGCATCTCGGCGAGGCCTCTCTTCACTCGATCGGTACCGGTTTCCACGAAGAGCTCCATTGAGGGGAAAGTCAATGGTACAGGCTCGCCGACGCTGACCTAAGTGGCTATTTCGGCATAGAGCGAGTGGTAGGAGGCCCCGACCACACTCCAGTCATAGGCCTCTGCGATGCCACGTCCAATGGTGGCCAACCGCTCTCGTTCGGCGGAATCCCGAAGCAGCTCGATCACAGCTCTCGCCAGCGTCGGGCTGTGACCCGCCGGGATGAAGCGAGCCCCTCCGTTGGCGACCGCGACGAACGCATCGAGGTTGGATGACACCACGGCGGCGCCCGCCGCCATCGCCTCGAGCAAGACGATGCCGAAAGACTCGCCACCGAGCTGGGGAGCGACGAAGACCGATGAAGAGCTGAGGACCGCTGCCTTTTGTCGATCGTCCACCCTCCCCAGCCATTCGACACCACCGGCATCCCGAGTGGCCCCCATGACACTGAGGACGGCATCGGGCACCTTTTCCAACACCAGGGGCCAGGCGTCGAGGAGAACGTCGAGGCCCTTTCTCGGCTCGTCCCTTCCCAGGAAGGAGACTCGATATCGGTCCCGATCCACATCAGCCTGCAGGCTCTTCACGTCGAGCCCGTTGGGAATGATTCGAGCCTCGAGCTCAGGTGGCAGGACCGCTGCAGCAGTTGGGCTCACTGCGGTGACTGCAACGCTGTTGCCGAGCACCCTGCGAATCATGCGACCGCCGATCCGATAGGCGATCCGGGCGGCAGTGCCCGGAGCCGCATGGAATGTGGCCACCACGGGAGGCCCGGCGTGAGTGGCGAAAAGGGAAGCCAGGGGCATGAGAGGCTCGTGCACATGGAGGAGGTCGAGCCCCGCAGACTCCCGTCGCAACCTTCCCCGCGACCTCGGGTCGATCGAGATCGGGACTTTCGAGCCGTTTCCGGGTATAGAGACGCTGGATCCGAGATCGATGCCCTCCACGTCATCCGGAAGCCCGGGCCCGAAGACAAGTGGTTCCTCCCCAACGCTCTCCAGATACTTGGCGAGCCCGAGCACCTGGGCTTGGACGCCTCCCGGCACCGACAGGTCGTAGGGGCTGACCAGCCCGATCCGCATCCTGCTCATTCGCGGTCAGATGGCCAGTTGGGCTGCACGAGGTGCCATTGCTGGGGCGCCTCGGCGATGAGCTTCTCCAATCGATAGGCCAGTTCCTGGGTCATGGCCTGCACCTTCTCGGCGCGACTCCCGGTCTCGGGCACCGTGATCGCCTGGGTGATGACCACCCGGTGGCCCGATCCTTCGAAGTAGGAGCCGACCGGCAGCAGAGGTGCTCCGGTCCGGATCGCCAGCGTCGCCGGGCCGGGAGGGAGCGTTGTTCGCTCCCCGAAGAACTCCACTTCGACACCGCGGCCTTTTAGGTCCCGGTCGGAGAGGAGAGCCACGGCCTTGTTCTCGGCGAGAGCTGCCTCCAAGCGCCGCATCACCTCGAGGCCCCCCGTGGCGAGGACGATCTCGATCCCGAACGCGGCCCGCATCGAGGTGAACCAGTCGGTTATGCGCTCGTTCGGAAGCCGCTCGGCAACGGCCACCACCGGAACCCCCGCGGTGCCCGATACCGGGGCGGCTGCCTCCCAGTTGCCCATGTGGGGAAGAGCGAAGATCATCCCCTTACCCCGGTCGCGGGAACCAACGATCAATTCGAGCCCATCGACCGCCGTGTTGCGTCGCATCTCGGGCACCCGCCGGGGACGAGCCCAAAACGCCTCGGCCCAATACCGGCCGTACGACTCCATGACGGAGCGGGCCGCCACCTTCGAGTCCGCCTCTTCCCCCAGGACCCGCGCCATGTGACGCTCCGTCATCTTTCGCCGACCGGAGGCGAACATGTGCCAGACGCGGCCAAAGGCCCTGCCCATGGCGAGAGCGACCGACTTGGGGAGCAGGCCGACCAGGCCGACACCGCCCCGCAAGGCGAGATATCCCAGGTAGTCCCTCACATGTGGCTCGCCACTAGAAGGAACGGTAGGTGGTGGTGAACCGCACGAAAGCGGTGAGCCAAACCAGCACCACGAAGACCCAGAGCATCGGCTCCACCAAGCCGAGCATCAAACCGACACAGAACACCAGCACCCGTTCCGCACGTCCCATGAGCCCGCCCCGGCCATCGAAGCCCTCCACCTCGGCCCGAGCCCGCATGTAAGGCACCAGCATCGCCCCGCCAATAGCGAGGACGATCAACAGAAGCTCCCGGGGCTGGCCGGCACGCAGGAATCCGAGCGCGGCGAACGCCGAGATCTCGCCCAGCCGGTCGAAAGCGGAGTCGAGAAAGGCGCCCCTTGCCGAAACCTGGCCCGACGCCCGGGCCACAGACCCATCGAGCCCGTCGAGGATTGCTCCCCCGAGGACCACTGCCGCCCCCGACCGCATCAGCCCCGAGGCGATCATCACCGACCCCGCGATGACGACCGCAAGACCGAGAAAGGTGATCATGGTCGGGGTCACGCCGATCGAGGCCAGAGATTGGCCGATCGGCTCGAGAAGACGGGTGACGCGGGGACGGACCCGCATGTCGATCACGACTCTCCAAAGTAGCAGGCGCCCGGGAACCCTCGCGGCGGTCAGGGTTAGGATCGGGCTGTCACCAGGCAAAGGAGGTCATTTGGAGCCGGAGAAAGTTCGCAACGTCGCGCTGGTAGGCCACGGGGGAAGTGGCAAAACCACACTCGCTGAAGCACTCCTCTTCATCGGGGGCGCGACCACCAGGCGCGGATCGGTGGAGCAGGGCACGACGCTCTTCGATTACGAGCCCGAAGAGATAGAACGTGGCATCTCCCTTGGGCTCGCCGTGGCCTCTCTCGACTGGCAGGGCCACACGATCAACCTCATCGACACCCCAGGTTCCAGTGACTTTTCGGGTGATGCCCGGGCTGCCCTCCGCGCCGTCGATCTCGCACTGTTCGTGGTCTCCGGCGTCGACGGCATCGAGGTCCAGACCGAGCAGTTGTGGCGGATCGCAGCCGAAGAGTCGATTCCACGCGCCATCGTGATCACCAAGCTCGACCGCGACCGTTCCTCGTTCGAGCGGACGCTGGACCAGCTCCGCGACGCTTTCGGAAAAGCGATTGCCCCGATCCAGGTTCCGATCGGCGCCGAAGAAGGCCTGATGGGAGTGGTGCGCGTCGCCTCGGAGCGTGCCTACTCCTATGCCGACGGTGAGCAGGTCGGATCCGAGATACCCCTTCCCTCAGAAGTCGAAGAGCTGGTCCATGCCGCGCACACCGCATTGGTCGAGACCGTCGTGGAGACAGATGACGCCATGATGGAGGCCTATTTCGAGGGGACCGAGCCGAGTCGTGACGAGATCGTGGCCACGGTGCATCGCGGGATCCTGGACGGGACCCTGCATCCGGTGATCGTCACCTCCGCCGAGAAGCTCGTTGGCATCGACCTCCTCGCCGAATTCATCGTCGACTACGGCCCCAACCCCTTGGAGCGGCCGATTCCCCGCCTCTCCTCGGGTGACAGCTTCGCCCCGGCCGTCGATGGGCCCGTCCTCGCCTATGTCTTCAAAACCGTTTCCGACCCCTTCGTGGGCCGGATCTCCATGTTCCGAATCTTCTCGGGGACGATCAAGGCCGATCAAGAGCTCGAACTGGCCCGCGGGGGAAAGGTGCGTCTCCACAACCTCTTCCGGCTCCAGGGCAAGGACCATCAGGACGTCGCAGATCTTCCCGCCGGAGGGATCGGCGCAGTCGCCAAGGTGGACAACGTCGTGGTGGGCGACACCATGCGATCCCCGGGCCTGAACGCCACCATCGAGCCCGTGACCTACCCGAAGCCGGTTGCCGAAGTGGCGATCACACCGGTCTCGCACCATGACGAGGAGAAGCTATCGACGGCCTTGCACCGGATCGAGGAGGAAGACCCGACCCTGCGCATCGACCGGCGGCCGGAGACCGGCGAGACGATCCTTGCCGGCCTCGGAGACAGCCACCTCGACGTGACCCTGGCCCGGATTCATCGCAAGTTCGGTGTGGAGGTCGCTGCGTCGCTTCCGATCATCCCCTACCGGGAGACCATCACCACCTCCGGGGAGGCGGAGGGGAAACACAAGAAGCAGAGCGGTGGGCGTGGCCAGTTCGGCGTCGCGTCGGTGAAGTTCGCCCCGTTGCCCAGGGGGGCCGGTTACGAATACATCGACTCGATCAAGGGCGGGTCCATCCCCCGCCAGTTCATCCCCGCCGTCGACAAGGGCATCCAGGAGTCCCTGAGGCGGGGGATGCTCGCCGGATATCCGGTGATCGACATCTCGGCGGAGGTCTTCGACGGCAAATACCACTCGGTCGACTCCGACGAGATGTCGTTTCGGATGGCCGGGATCCAGGCAGTGAGAGCTGCGGCGTCGATTCTGCGCCCCATCCTTCTCGAGCCGGTCATGCGGGTCACCGTGACCGTCCCCGAAGAGCATCTCGGTGATGTGATGGGTGACATCAACTCGAAGCGGGGTCGGGTTCTCGGGATGGAAGGCGAAGGCAACCTGAGGTCGGTCGTGGCCGAGGTCCCGATGGCCGAGATCCAGCAGTACGCCGCCGAGTTGCGCTCGTTGACCTCAGGACGGGGTAATTTCGAGGTCGAATTCGATCACTATGCAGAAGTCCCTCACAATGAGGCGCAGAATGTGATCGCCGCCGCAAAATCTGCGGACGACTGAGATCCGAAAAGGACATTTGACAATGGCGGATGCGGTTCTCCGTTTTGGAGACAAAGAGGCCTCGTTCTCCACCGTGCCCGGCACGGTGGCCGAGGTCGGGATGGAGATCGAGGGGCTGCGCTCCAAGCTCGGCCTGGTCACCATCGACCACGGGTTCGCCAACACGGCTGAGGGGACCTCTTCGGTCAGCTATGTGGGGGGCGAGGCGGGGGTCCTTTTCTATCGCGGCTATCCGATCGAGCAGCTGGCCGCGGAAGCCTCCTTCCTCGAGGTCGTCTTCCTCCTCCAGTACGGCGAGCTGCCCACCAAGGACCAACTGGAGGAATACGAGGAGACGATCACCCGGCACACGCTGCTCCGCGAGGACGTGAAATACCTGTTCGAGGCGTTCCCCCACTCGGCGCACCCCATGCAGATCCTGGCCTCGGCTACCTCGGCTCTGGCCACCTACTACCCCGACGCCCTCGACCCCCTCGATGAGGGCTCGGTCGACCTCAGCGCCCGACGGCTGATCGCCAAGACCCCGACCATGATCGCCTGGGCCTACAAGTACCGGGTCCATCAGCCCTACGTGTATCCCGACAACGAGCTCGACTACGTGTCGAACTTCCTGAACATGATGTTCTCTGTGCCGGCCGAGAGCTACAAGCCGGACCCGGTCATCATCAAGGCTCTGAACATGCTGTTGATCCTCCATGCCGACCACGGGCAGAACTGCTCGTCTTCGGCGGTGCGGCTGGTGGGCTCCGGTCAGGCCAACATCTTCAGCTCGGTGTCCGCCGGGATCCACGCCCTCTCCGGCCCACTCCATGGCGGGGCCAATGAGGCGGTGCTCAACATGCTGGACATGATCGTCGCCGACGGAGGTGATGTCTCCCACTGGGTGGACCGGGCCAAGGACAAGGACGACCCGTTCCGTTTGATGGGATTCGGACACCGCGTGTACAAGAACTTCGACCCCCGGGCACGGGTGATCAAAGAGGCCACCGACGAGGTGCTCGAAGCCCTCGGGGTCGACGACTCGCTGCTCGAAGTGGCGATGAAGCTCGAGGAAGTGGCGCTGTCTGACGACTACTTCCTGAGCCGCAAGCTCTACCCCAACGTGGACTTCTACTCGGGGATCCTCTACCGGGCCATGGGTTTTCCCACCGACATGTTCACCGTGCTCTTCGCCCTGGGGCGGCTCCCGGGTTGGATCTCACAATGGCGGGAGTTGATGGCCGACCCGGATACCAAGATCTTTCGCCCCCGTCAGGTGTACGTGGGAGCGGCGCCCCGCGACTTCGTTCCCCTCGACGAGCGCTGAGGGGTCAGACGGCGGGCACGTCTTCGACGTACGGGTCTTCAGCGACCTCGCCGGTGACTGCGTCGACCACCACCAGCGCCCTCTGGTCTGGCGGCTCGCTCGCCGAGTAGAGAACCACACTCCACCGGGGCACCGAGCGAATTCCCTTGAAGGTGACCGCCGCCGATGCATGCCCCACCGGGAAGTCCACGGCCGCACCGGCGATGGTCAGAGCCCGGTGCTCGTCGATGTTGAGCGGCCACGATGCGGCGAACTGCCATGCGGCCAGGGCGACGAACCCCAACGCGGGTATCCACCCGCCGTCGATGAGGATGAGGGCAAGGACCGCGCCCGCAACGAAGACCCAGCCCGCGATTCGCCGCCTGGTTGGCGAGGGAAACCGGTAGGGACCGACCACGCTCGAATCGAGCTCCTCCTCGATGGCGACCGAGTCGGCAAGGTCGCGCTCGATGAAGATCCCGTCGCGGTCCACCCGCTTTGGCTCGTGCTCGGTCATCGCCCGGGCCTGCCCGCCAGATCCACGAGCTGGTTGGTGGCATCGATCACACTGACCCCTCTGGTGTCCCGATCCTCGCCATAGAGCCTCAGCCCCACGGTGGCATTCTCGACGTCCTCGTCGCCGACCACCGTCACCGCCGGGTGCTTCTGGCTCAATGCCCTCCGAATCTTCTCTCCGACCGTCTCCTCGCTGTCGTCGACCTCGACCCGAAGCCCGGCATCGGTCAGCCTGGCCCCAACCGATGTCGCGTACTCGAGGTGGCGGTCGGCAACCGGGATCACCGAGACCTGCACCGGGGCCAGCCAGGCGGGAAAAGCGCCCGCGTAATGCTCCACCAGGACGCCCATGAAGCGCTCCAGGGAGCCGGCCTTGGCACAGTGGATCATGTAGGGGCGCTCCGCGATGTTGCCCGACGCGGTGTATTCGAGCTCGAACCGCTCGGGAAGGGTGAAGTCGAGCTGAATGGTCGAGAGTTGCCAGCGGCGGCCGATGGCGTCCTTGACATGGACGTCGATCTTGGGGCCGTAGAAGGCGCCTTCGCCCTCCGCCACCCGGTAGGCCACCCCCTTGGCGTTCAGCGAGTCGGCCAGGGCCTTCTGGCTGAACTCCCACCGCGACTGCTCTCCGACCGACTTCTCAGGCTGGGTGCTGAGGTCGGCATCGAAGTCGGTGAACCCAAAGTCCCGGAGCCAGGTGAGGACGAAATCGAGGTGGAGGTCGAGCTCGGAGGCGAGCTGCTCCTCGGTACAGAAGGTGTGAGAGTCATCCTGGGTGAATCCCCTGGCCCGCAACAGGCCATGAACCACACCCGACTTCTCGTAGCGGTAGACGCTGCCCAGCTCCGAGAGCCGGATCGGCAGATCCCGATAGGAGCGGCCCCGGCTCTTGTAGACCAGGACGTGGAACGGGCAGTTCATCGGCTTGACCCGATACTCCTGTCCGTGATCGAGCTCCATGCCCGGGTACATGTTCTCGGCGTAGTAGTCGAGGTGGCCGGACGTGTGCCACAGATCCGACTTGGCAAGATGCGGGGTGAACACGAAGTCGAACCCGAACCGTTCATGCAAGGCACGGCTGTGGTCCTCGATCGTCTTGCGCAGCATCCCCCCTTTGGGATGCCAGATCACCAGCCCCGATCCGAGGTCGGAGGGAAAGCTGAACAAGTCGAGGTCAGGGCCCAGGCGGCGGTGGTCTCGCTTCTCGGCCTCTTCGATGCGGGCGAGATAGTCGCCAAGCTGCGCCGATGTGGGCCACGCCGTGCCGTAAATCCGTTGCAACTGGTCCCTGCCCTCGTCGCCTCGCCAGTATGCGCCCGAGCTCCGCAGCAGCTTCACCGCCGGGATCCGGCCAGTGCTGGGGAGGTGGGGGCCGCGGCACAGGTCGACGAAGTCGAGGTTTCGGTAGACGGTCACCTCCTCTCCCCCTGCCACCTGATCGGGATCGACGCTCTCGATGATCTCGCGCTTGAACGGGTGGTCGGCGAATAGGTCGAGAGCCCGGTCACGGCTCAACGCCTCGCGCTGGAACGGCTGGTCGGCGTCGACTATCTCCTGCATTCGGATCTCGATGCGAGCGAGATCCTCGGGCGTGAACGGGGTCTCGACTTTGAAGTCGTAGTAGAAGCCGTCCTCGATCGCAGGCCCAATGGCAAAAGTGGCGCCCGCGAAGAGGTCGAGGACTGCCTGGGCCAGCACGTGCGCCGAGGAATGCCGGAGGACGTGAAGGCCTTCCGGCGTGTCGATGGTGATGACCGAGAAGTCGCCGTCCTCTTGTATGGGACGGCCCAAATCGATCAATTCCCCATTGACTTTCGCGGCGACGGCGGCGCGGGCCAAACCTGGCCCGATGGAGGCCGCGACCTCGCCTGCGGTCACCCCATCGGGGTGCGCAACGACCTTTCCATCCGGATAACGAAGCTCTACTGGCACGGGGATTATCTCGCTAGCCTGACCCGCGGCAGAGGCTAACTGCCTGTCGGAGCAGTCTGGCCGGTCGAGGAGCAACGAGGGGTCCCCGCGAATGGATGCACGAGAGCTGGTCACGAGTCTCAACCCGAACGAGACCGTGCGCGAGCTTTCCTCGGGTGCCAACAAGGTGTTCCGGCTTCTCGAGACCGACAATGTGAGCTCGATCGTGAAGGTGTACCCGGTGGCTTCCCGGGAGCGCCGTGAGCGTCATGCCCTCGAGGCCCTGACCGCGGCCCCGTCGGTGCCCCGGATCCTCGGGCACGGGCTCGAAGGTGAGATGGCCTGGCTCCGGATGACCGACGGTGGCCATTGGAACCTCTCGAATCTCCCCAAGAACCTGGATGTGGTCCAGGCTGCGGGCTCGGCATTGCGGGCCATCCACACTTCGGGTGCCCAGATCACGAACCTGGCTGCCGGGATCGACGCCGACTACGTGCTCAGCCACTACCGGTCGACGATCGAGCGTCTTGGCAGGTACCGGAGGCGCTTCGGCATGGAGCAGGTGGTCCTGGACAAGGCCCTGCAGATGGAGCCGCCACTGGCGACGGCGCCGGTGCCGGCACACACCAAGCCCGTCCTTTCCAAGTTCGTCGTCGATGAGGAGGGAAACGTCACACTCGTCGACTGGGAGTGGGCGACCCTGGCCCCGTCGGAGTGGGACCTGACCCTGGCCGTTTGGCAACTGGCTCGCAGCATCGGTGAGGACGCAGCAGCGGCATTCCGCTCCGGCTACGCCGCCGAGCTACCGGAGAGCCGCTACCGCCCATGGGTGGCCTACCACTCGGCGATGATGATGCTGGAGGCGGCGGAGGTCCGTGAAGGCAGGCTGGGGAGCCTGCAGTACCTGGTGGACGACCTCACCGAAGCCGTCCTCGGCACCTGACCGCAAATCCGCGAAATCTGCCGGTACCTGACTTAGCCTCATTGCCGCTGAGGCAAGGAGGACGGACAGATGCTCGAAGTATTGATCGCGGCCACCGCGACGACCGGTCTGTTCGCTCTTGCAAAGGGGATAAAGGGCAATCACCAGTACCGGGTCGACCCGCAACTGGTGGTCACCCCACGGGATGAGCGGGGCGACGATCTGCCATGCCCATGGTGCTATGGCTCGACCAAGGAGGAAGACGCACGCTGCCCAGGCTGCGGCACCTCATTCGGATAAGGGCCTCAAGACAAGGTACTTGAAACGCCGATCACCGTCCTATGGTGAACGCGTGAGCAGGGTAGGCCTGGTCCTGGGTGGAGGGGGGGTTACTGGCGCCGCCTATGAGATGGCGGCACTGATGACCCTTCGACTCGCCACCGGCTGGGAGCCCAACGACTCTTCAGTGGTGGTCGGGACCTCCGGGGGGTCTTTCGTTGCCGCTTTGGTCCGCCACGACGCTCTCACCCTCGACTCGCTCGTGCTGCCTACCGATGACCGCGCAGCAGTGACCGAGCGGATCCGGAGGCATGTCTTCACCAAGGACCCTGGGGTCCGGGTGGGTAAATGGGTGCGTCATGGCATCGTGCCCGGCATCCGCAACCCTGGTGTCACACTGTTCCTGGGCTCGCCGGCCCCCTATCACGCCGCAGGCATTGCCCGCTGGGTGGCGACACAGATCGGCGATGACAACGCAGCCGCATGGCCCGACAAGCCGACCGCCGTGGTTTCCTTTGACGTGATCAGGCGCAACCGGGTCGTCTTCGGGACTTCGACCGCACCCGAGGTGGGCCTCGCCGATGCGGTGGCTGCGTCATCTGCAATACCGGTGGTGTTCCGTCCCTATCCCATCGCTGACAGCCTGTACGTGGACGGTGGGGTCGCCTCCGGGACTCACGCCGATCTGGTCCTGGGTTCCCCGCGCCCGTTGGACCTGGTGCTGGTCTTGGCTCCCCTGGTGGCCGAGACCCAACGAATGCGGGCCCGCTTTCACGAGAAGATGTTCGATCGTGTCGGGCAACGCTCGCTGACAGCCGAGATCCGGCTGATCAAGGATGCCTGGCCCCGGTGTGAGGTCGTCGTCCTCTCCCCTTCTCCTTCGGTCCAGAACACGATGCGACCCAACCCGATGGACGCATCCCGGGCGGTGGCAACCTTCACCAGGACCCTGATCTCGATGAAGCGAAGCCTGGCCCGGCCCGAGATCTGGGAAGTGCTCGACGACCATCTCACCAGGAGATCACGGGCCCGCAGTGCTGCCTCCCGCTAAAGAGGTTGCGTTCTCGAGCGTTCCCTCTACTTTCTAACCCACCCCAATAGGAGATCCGAGATGGCGGTCCGCCCCACCCACTTCGAGTTCTACTCGGCCGACCCCGCCGCGAGTGTCGAATTCCTGGTCAAGGCATTCGGTTGGCGCGCCGAGCAGTGGGGGGACCAGGAATACTGGCTGTTGGAGACTGGGGAGGGGCCGGGGATAAACGGCGCTGTCGCCCGAGCCGGGGAGGATGGCCCCAAGACGATGGCCACATGCGATGTCGAGGATCTGGATGCCGCCATCCAGGCGGTGGAGATAAGCGGAGGCACTCTTCTCACCGATGTCATGGAGATCCCCGAGGTCGGCCGCTGGGTCGAGGTGGAGGGACCGGGCGGAGAGGTCTTCGGGCTCATGGAGCCGGCGCCCCGGCCCTGATCAGGCCACCGACCCCGGGTGGGTGTTTCCACCCGAGATGACAGCAACCACGCTCTCCCCATCGCTGGGCACGTAGGTCCCGCCGATAAGGGCAGCCAACGGAGCGGCACCCGCCGGCTCGGCCACCACCCGGTAGTCATCCCAAAGGGCACGCTGCGCCTCGGGGATCACGCTCTCCCCCACCAGCACCGATTCGTCGACCCACCGGTTGGCAAACCAGGCATGCTCGCCGATCTGTGATGCTCCCAGGGAGGACACCGCGATCCCGCCCACCTCGACTGCGACCGGGCCACCATGGCGCCGGGCCTCGTACATCGTCGGGCAGAGCTCAGACTCCACAGCAACGACCTTCACGTCGTCACGGACCCAGCTCGAGATGCCGCCGATGAGCCCACCCCCGCCCACCGCCACCAGGATCGTGTCGATCCCAGGCATGTCCTCCGTGATCTCGAGAGCGCAGGTTCCCTGCCCGGCGACTACTGCTGCCTGGTCGTAGGCGTGGGCCTCCAGCGCCCCGGTCCGGGCTGCCCATTCCCGAGCCGCCGCCAGCGCCTCGGGATAGTTGCCAGAGACGGTGCGGACGGTTGCGGAGTAGCGCGAGATTCGCTCCACCTTCTCAGGCGGTGACGAAGTCGGCACGAACACGGTCGCCTGCAGCCCGAGATCCAATGCGGCGCAGGCCACCGCCAGTCCGAAGTTCCCCCCCGAGGCCGCGACCACCCCAGCATCGGGCGGGTCGGCCTCGGTGAGCAGGGAAAAGGCGCCGCGCACCTTAAACGACCCGGTGCGCTGCATCGTCTCCAGCTTGAGGTGGAGGCGATACCCGTCTCCGAGAGCCGCTGGTTGGCTCAGCAGCGGTGTCCGCCGCACGTGCCATCCAATGCGAGCGGCCGCCGCGCCTATGTCTTCACGGGTCACTTCGAGGGACATCGGGGCAGGGTAGGGGCGGCGTCAGAGTGGAACCGCCGCGGCGGACGGGTCGTTTCACCACCCATGGAAGGCGGGCGCAGCGGGAGCCGATCACCGCTTCTAAGAGATATCGCCGCCCCGATCTACGACCGTGAGGACGGCAGTTATGTGATGACCGTGATCCCAGCGGGGACCCAGACTCTGGATGGTGATCTGGCGCTGGCGTACGCTCGGAGCCGGACCGGAAGCAACGACTACTCGCGGATGGCTCGTCAAAGGTGCGTCATCACCGCGGTGGCCGAACAAGCCGACCCGCTGAGCCTCCTCGCCAGATTGGGCGAGGTACTGGAGACGATCGAGCACAACGTGACCACCGATATCACCCCACAGCAAATACCCGACCTCGTGAACCTGGCACCGCTCGTGGCGACCGACCGGGTATTGGTCGTGGGATTCGATCGTGGCTATCGAGTCGGCTCGGTGTCGGAGGGCTCGGCCCGTCCGGACATCGACAAGATTCGGGCCGCGGTGAATCTGGCGATCACCGACCCGAAGTCGCTCGACCCGGGCCTGGAAAGTGACAACGGCCTCCGAGGCCTGCGGGTGACCGGTCTCGACGATCTCGGCCCATATCCAGCTGCCGACGGGTACGACACGGCGCTGGGCCTCGACCTGGACGACCCTCTTGCCGGCTTCCGCGAGCGCTTCGCATTCCCCGACTCCGACCTGATCTATCTCGATGGCAACTCGCTGGGCAGGCTGCCACTCGATGCCCAGCGGATCGTCGCCGATGTCGTCGGCAGGCAATGGGGGGATCGCCTGATCCGCTCCTGGAACGAGGGGTGGTGGGATCTGCAGTTGGAGCTCGGGGATCTGATCGCCCCCATCGTCGGGGCAGGCCAGGGTGAGGTGGTCATCTCGGACTCGACATCGGTCAACTCTGTTCAAGCTCGCCTGGGCCGCGGCTGCCGCCTCTCCCGATCGGCACACGATCGTCACCGACGACCTGAACTTCCCGACCGACATCTACGTGCTCGACGGAGTGGCCCGGCGACTCGGAGGGGACAGGCGGCTGGTGGTGGTGGAGTCCGACGGTGTCCACGGCCCTGTCGATGACATCGCGGCCGCCCTCGACGGCGACACCGCGCTGCTGTCGCTCTCCCACACCACCTTCAAGTCCGGTTACACCTACGACCTGGCCGCGCTCACAGCGATGGCCCACGCCGTTGGGGCGATGGTCCTGTGGGACACCAGCCACTCGGTCGGGGTCCTGCCGGTCGATCTCACGGCGGGCAGCGCCGACCTGGCGGTTGGGTGTACCTACAAATACCTGAATGGTGGTCCCGGATCGCCCGCCTTCCTCTACGTGCGCAAGGACCTCCAGGGCTCATTGGAGAACCCGATCCCGGCTTGGTGGGGCCATGCCCACCCATTTGCGTTCGAGACCGGCTTCCGGCCGGTCGCTGGGATCCGTCGGTTCCACACCGGGACTATGCCGGTGCTGTCGATGGCAACCATCGAGGCCGGCGCCCGAGAGGTCCTCGACGCCGGGATCGACCGGATCAGGGCCAAGTCGATGGCGCTCACCGGATTCCTCATCGAGCTGTGGGAGGCGCACCTCGAGCCGCTGGGCTTCGATCTCGCCTCACCGACGGACCCGGCCCATCTCGGATCTCATGTCTCCATGTCCCATCCCGACGGTTGGCCGATCTCACGCGCCATGATCGACCTCGCCTCGGTGTTGCCCGACTTTCGAGCCCCGGACAGCATCCGGCTCGGCCTATCGCCGCTTTACACCCGGTTCATCGACGTGCACACCGCGGTGATGCGGATCAACCGAGTGGTGGCGGAGGGCGCCTACGAGCAGTTCCGAGACATGTCAGTCACTGTGACCTGAGCTCGAGCCGGCAGCCAATCTCTCGGTGGTGACCCCGAAGTACACCAGGGGAAAGCAGATGGCGGATATCGCAGCGGAGATCCAGAACGTGGTCGTCAGGCCGTATCGCGAGCCCAGGTAGCCGCCCAGGGCAGCTCCCAACGGGATCGTGCCCCAGGCAACCAGCCGGTAGCCGGCGTTGACCCGACCCAGCATCTGCTCGGGCACCACACGTTGCCGGAAGGACACCGTGATGACATTCCAACCGATCACCACCGCCGCGGAGAAGAAGAACAGCACAGCGATAACCGGCACCGAGGTGGTGATCGCCGGAGCCACCCCGAACAACGGGAAGCTGGCGGCTGCCAGAAGGACAGTTCGCCGTTCCCCAAGCCGCCGTCGCAAGGGCTCGACCAGGAAGGACCCGATCACCGAACCGGCACCCACGGTCGTGATGAGCAGACCGAACCCGGCTTCGTCGAGCCCCAGCGGTCCAGGCTCGATGGCGTACAACGGAAAGATGGCGAAGATCGCCGTGGACGCCAGGTTGGAGATCCCCACACAGATCGCGAGCAGGCGCAGCAGGCGATGGCTCGTCAGATAGCGCACGCCCTCTACGACGTCCCTTCCGAGCGGAGTGCGCGGCCCCGCGCGGTCGGGTCTGAAGCGGCCAACGAGGGCGATCAACACGAAGCCGGCGACCAAGTAGCTCCCGGCACTTGCCCAGAGTGCGCCGGCCAAGGCAAGGCCGGCGATGAACGCCCCCAGCGGAGGGCCGATGAACTGGTTGGTCGTCAACTCCACGGCGGTGAGTCGGCTGTTGGCGCGGATCAGATGTTCCGGATGCTCGGTGAGCATGGGGAGGATCGATTGTGCAGCGGTGTCGAAGAGCGTCTCGCCAACCCCGAGTGCAAAGGCGGCGACATAGAGCACGGCCATTGTCTCGTCCTGCATTGCGACCACCACTCCGAGAAGGGCGATCACCGCTCCCCGGAGGAGATTGACGATCGACATCGTCCGGCGTCGGTCGAGTCGGTCGGCCAGCGCCCCAGCCGGAAGAGCGAAGATCAACCAGGGCAAACGCCCGACAAAGGTGACCGACGCGAACGCGGCAGGGTCACGGGTGATACCGAGGGCGATCAACGGGAGGGCTATCGAGAACACCCCGTCTGCGAGGTTGGAGAACCCGGAGGCTGTGATCAGGAGTCGGACGTTTCTCACGATTGATTTGGCCAGAGTGATTGGTAGTTTCCCAATCACTTGTCCAATAATCAAATCGATTAGACTTCTGGGCAATGACTGATGGGTTTGAGCCTCAGGAAGCGACTCCCGCCGAGCTGAAAGCAATGGCGCATCCACTGCGGATGCGGATCCTCCGGCTGTGCTTGCACGAGTCGCTCACCAACAAACAGCTTGCGGACCGACTGGGCAAGGATCCCGCGACCACCCTCCATCATGTCCGCAAGCTCCTCGAGACCGGGTTCCTCGAGGCGGAACCACCGCGCAGCGGCGAGAGCGGGGCCCTGGAGAAGCCCTATCGGTCGACCAACAAGTCTTGGGTCCTGTCGATCCCTCGTTCCGACCAGGTGACCGCCGTGGTGGCGAACATCGATGCCACGCGCGAGGAGTTGATCCAGGCGGGAAGCGACAGTGTGGTGATGAGCGCACGCATGGGTCTGCAATTGTCCGATGCGGAGGCCCAAGAGCTGGCGTCACGCATCGAGGTAATCATCGCCGACTACGCCGAACGCGACCCGACGGCCGACGGAAAACGAGTTGGATTCACGGTGATCCTTCATCAGCTCGATCCAGTGGAAGCGAGGACTCCGTAACATCGGCGGTGACCGGGCGACCGGACCCTGACATGCCGAGCATCCTCTTCCTTTGTGTGCACAACGCCGGGCGATCTCAGATGGCCGCGGGATGGGCGAAGAGGCTCGCCGGTGATCGCATCGAGGTGTTCTCCGGAGGCAGCGAGCCGGCGGACAAGGTGAACAAGGCGGCGATCGCCGCCATGGCCGAGGTCGGGATCGACATCCGTCGGGAGAAGCCACGCCACTGGTCGGACAGCGAGCTTCGAGCAGCCGACGTCGTGGTCACCATGGGTTGTGGCGACACCTGCCCCGTCATCCCCGGGAAGCGATACGTCGACTGGGAGCTGGATGATCCTTCGGGGAAGTCGGTCGAAGAGGTCCGGCCGATCCGGGACGAGATCGAGAACCGGGTGCGTCGCCTGCTCGGGGAGATGCTCGAGGGCGGGAGGCACTCCCGCTATGTCGGCGAGACCGAGAAGAGCATCGGGCAGACCTTCGAGGATGCAGAGTCGTCGGAGGCGGACCTCAGATTCGACGAGGGCGACGAGCTGTTGGGGCGGGAGTAGGGACCAGGCGGCGAGCCACCCGACCTATCAGGACGACCTGTACGCAGCGAGTCCGAGGCTCAGGATCGCCGATGTATGTCGAGCGTGACTATCTCGCCGTTCGCCAGTGTGGCGGTGTCGTCCTCAATCCAGTCGGCTACCTCGTCGTCCACCACATCGAGGTTGTCGGCCCAAAAGCGAGTGAGAGCCTCCCTTATCTCGTCATCTGGCCGACCGACAAGCGTTGCCACGAGCTGGTTGAAATCAGCCTGCATCTTCGCCAGGTCTTCATCGATGGCCTGAGCGACCGCGTCCTCGATCTGTCGGGCGTTGTCGTCACTCATGCCTCAATCATACGACGGGCGGTCTACCCACAAAGCCAACCCGCGACAACGGTCGAGCCGAAACTCGACCGCAAATGAAGTCGGGGGCTCAGGTCCTCGATCTGGAAGCGCGACGCCGAGAAACGACAGCTAGTAGCTAGCGATTCTCGATGGTGGGCGATACTGGACTTGAACCAGTGACCTCTCGCGTGTGAGGCGAGCGCTCTAGCCGGGCTGAGCTAATCGCCCATCGGAGTCGTGAGGATACCGACGGGGTGAGGGCTAGTCGATCGGTGAATCGAGTCCCCAGACGAACCGTGATTGAATCCCCCAAGTGAACCGGATCGAATTCGAGACGACCGTCGACCGTGTCCTCGAGTCGCTCCCGCCCTGGGTCATCGAGCAGATCGACAATCTGCACGTGGTGGTCGAAGAGCATCCACCGGCCGGAGAGGATGCCCTTCTCGGTCTCTATGACGGTGTCTCCTTGCCGGAGCGTTCGGCGGACTATTGGGGTGCTCTTCCCGACCGGATTGTCATCTATCGAGCCCCCCATCTCGCCCTCGGACTCAACGACGAAGAGCTCGCGTCCGAGATCAGGCGAACGGTCCTCCATGAGATCGCCCACCACATCGGGATCGATGATGATCGACTGTCGGAGTTGGGTTGGGATTAGCGGCGACGGGTTTCCGGTATTCCGGCCTTCTTGAGCACTCCCGCCGGCACGCCGAATTGGCGCCACGCGGTGTAAGTGATCCCCTTGCGCTCCGAGTATCCGGCAGCGTTGGCAACGAAGTCCGCCTCGAGCTGCTCCACGTCGACTGAATCGGTAGATGCGGAGATGGCCGACTCCAGGTCGAGGCGGGACTGGAGGAGATCGATTCTCTTCAGGGGGTCGTCTGTGCCCTCCAGGTTGCTATTGACCCTCGCCAACCTGGACTCCAGGCTCTGTTTGGTGACCGGTCGCCCCGGCTTTCGAGATTCGATGGTGCTCAGATAGGCCTTGATTGCTCTGGACTCTTTGCGCCCTTTGGCCAGGGCGTCTTTGTGCTCTTGGGACATCGCCACGTTTTGCCTCCTCAGGCCTTCGACAATGTGGTCAATAGTGGCATGGATTGTGTCGTTGAGAAACCCGCAGCCTGGACAAAAACCCTGTGAATTGCCGTTTAGTTTCTCGAACTGTCATCACATCGCTCGAACCGACGACCCGCGGAATGGGTAGGTTCTCCGGAAGTCGACGCGAGCGAAACCAATTCACGAGGAGAGAATGGGAAGGGCCGGTGAATCATGACTGCACCCCGGGTCGCCTTTAGAAGTTTCGCTATCGGGCTCCTGCTGGTGTCGATCCTGGGCGCGCCCGTTGCGCTTGCCGATTCGTCGGACCCAGGGGGCACCTTCACCGATGACGACGGCAACGTCCATGAGGGCGGGATCGAAGCCATCGCAATGGCGGCGATCACGCTCGGGTGCAATCCGCCCGGCAACTATCTCTACTGTCCCGCCGACGCAGTCACACGGGGTGAGATGGCCGCCTTTCTGTCGCGTGCTCTCGGGCTTCCAGTCTCGGCTAACGACCATTTCAACGACGACGAAGGTTCCGTGTTCGAGGGAGCGATCAACCGTGTGGCCGACGCCGGGATAACTCAGGGATGCAATCCCCCAGCCAACGACAATTACTGTCCGGCTCGAACGCTGTCCCGGGGTGAGATGGCTGGGTTCCTGGCCCGAGCATTCAACATTCCGCCCTCCACGAGCAACCGATTTGTCGACGACGATGGCCATCTGTTCGAGGGGGCGATAAATCGGATCGCAGACGCGGGATTCACTGTCGGCTGTAACCCGCCGACGAACGATCGTTATTGCCCTGACGACCAGATAACACGCGACCAAATGGCCACACTGCTGACCAGGGCGCTGGGCCTAACCTCAATGAAACCCCCGCCACCTGACCTGCGCCTCGTCCTCGCCGTCTGGCACGGCGACACCGTGCGGGCCACGGTCGGCGGTGTCAGCAATCCGTTCCGCTTGATCGGGATCGACGCTCCCTGGGCTCATTTGCTGTGCGGGATGGAAGCCAGGGCGGTCCTAGATGCGCTCATCGACGACCGGATAGTGCGATTGGACACAGACGTCACAGACATCGACTCGTTTGGTGAGCGCCTCAGGTATGTCTTCCTCACCGACGGCACCTTCGTCAACGCCCTGATGGTGGCCAGCGGTTGGGCACGAGCAGTCGATGTCCCTCCCGATTCCAAATACGCCAGGCTGTTCGCCTCCCTGGAAGCCGAGGCCATGGCTGCCGAGCGGGGTCAGTGGGGAGCGAACTGTGCACCGCCGACCGGCTGATCAACCGACCCGTCAGTTCAGGTCGAGCGCTCTTTCGTCGGGCTCGACCCGGTGTCCTCGCTGGATCCGACTTCCCTGAGCCACTTGGAGAGCAGGACGATCAGCAGGACCCCATAGGTGTCGGCGACGAGCGAGATGCTGTACTCCCAGCTCCACCAGATCCAGAATCCGCCGGACCAAGCAACGACGTCTGATCCGAACGGTTGCTCCCTGGCAAACACGTAGGCGCCCGTAATGAGAGCCCAGACAGTCTGAGCGAGAAGAAGCGCGGCGATGACCAGGGATAGTGAGTGGTCCCGCCACCAGACACCACTCGCCGGCTTCTTCTCGAACAGGCCGCTCATTCCGGCAGCATCCCGAGAATCGAGTCTCGGTTAGAGCATGTCCTCCCGGGATTGCTCGGCTCGAGAGGCGCCGATCGCGGTCGTGACCTTCTTCTCCTCCTCGGGAGGAGGCAGCACCGCGGGCATGCCGAGCGACTCGATCCAGAGCTCACGGCACCAGCCCATGGTGTGGTAGAGGTGCATGTCCTCTTCCTCCTCCACCTGCTCGTAGGCGTCGGTGAGCACCGACTTCATCTGCCCGGTCGCCTTTTCGGATACTTTGCCGATCAATTCCCAGTTGGCGTGGTCTTTGGTTTCCGCCTCGACCACACATTCGGCGGCTACCAACTCCGCGCCGACAGGATCTCCTGCACTCTGTGCCATCTCCATTGCTTGGACCAGGGCCGCACCCTTGAATCGGACCACCTGACGGCCCGGCGTCTCGGCGGCTTGGTCCAGGCCGAGCTCGTCGAACACGTCCTTCATGATCCGGACATGGTTCTCGGTCTCCGAGAGGTACTTCTCCCACTCGGATTTCAAGTCTTCGTTGACCGCGGCCTTGAGGGCCGCCCGGTACACCTGGACTCCCCCGAGCTCGGTTTCCAACGCCTGATACAGCAATTCCTCGACCTGCTTGTCCTCCACGATTCCTCCTTCGAATCTGTGGCCGCTCTGTACCCGACAGTTGGTGGGGCAAACGAGCAAATTCGGCCTTGCCGGAAGCAGGAAACCCCCGCATTGGCGGGGGTTCCTCGGTGGGCCCTCCTAGCGGGCCAAGATGCCTGAATGGCGGTTTCGCCTCGCCTACGCGAACAGGAGCACGAGTCCCGACACGATGAGCCAGAGCGACCAGGCAATGTAGGCGATCGGGACGATGCTGCCCGCGAGTTTCCAGCCGTGCTCTTCGAAATGACCTACGAATTCGAGCGATCCGCCGACCAGGAAGAGGCCAATAACGATCCCCGGCCAACCAATCCATGCCTCGAATGCCGACGATTGGAGCATCGCCACGCCGACCAGCACACTCCATGCTCCGGTGAGGAGATAGCCGAGGCACTCTCCGATGCCGACTCCGAGGTAACGGTGGAACGACTCGAAGACGGCTTGAGTCGCCTCCCGTGTCGTTGGGGTCGAAGCGGGGTCGGTGTATGCGCGCGCGAGGGCGGGGACGAGGAACGGCCAGCGGGCAAGCCCGAGAATTTGGACGATCGAGGCGAGAACTCCGATCACGATCGCCGAAGGTATGACGGCATGGCCGTCGGCGGCGAGCACCTGTCCCAGGAGCACGACGAGGGGCGCAAACATGACGGCCGTGAGCATGAAGCCGTACCAGACGAGCTTCAGGCCGACCCCGCCTGCTTGGAAGCCGTTGAGAATGTCCTCGGTTGGTCGGCGGAGGATGTTTGGGTAGTCGAAGAGTCGCCCCAGCAGCAGGAAGAACGCGTTGAATGCGAGGGGCACGAAGATGAGGAAGACCGCTGCGACGGCTTCTATGTTCACGGGGCGGCTGGGGTGATCCGCTCAGCTTCGGGTGCTGTTTGTCGTAAGAGCATTGCGAGAAGCAGCCAGGTGAGAAGTCCGTAAACGAGCACTCCACTCGCGCCGAAGTTCGGCCACCGATCTTCGATGTTTCTCGCAATCACATACGAGCTCACGATCCACCCCAGCGCCCAGCCAGGCGGGTTGGCGACTGCCCACCACCATGCGCCAGGGATCTGATCCCCTGCGAGTACGAGCGCCTGCAGCACGCCTACACCCATTCCGGTCACCGCGCCCATAAGGGCGAGATCTCCTCGGTCGACGCCGTAATCGACCAGTGCCGCTCCGGCTGCCAGACCTACCGCCATTCCCGCAGTCGTTGCCGGTATCCAAAGCCAGGAGACCCACCGACGCAACACAAACCATTCTGCTGTTCCGATGACTGCGCCCGCGATGAGACCGGCGACGATCGCGTCTCCCACTGAATCGACTCCGTCGACGACCAGGTCTGCCACATACCCTCCGACCGGGAACCCGATCAGAAGCGCTATTGGCCAAAGCCATAGACGTCGCGTTGTCGCCATCAAATTGCCTTGCATGTCAGTCACCTTCCGAGTCCGGTCTCTGATCCTGATGGGAATCCTCTGATGGCTCTCAAGAAGAGCCAAATGATCAGCAATGCTTCGCCCACAAACGTGAACATGCCGATGGTCAACGCGTAATCAGAGACCAAGATCGTGCCGAACGAATCGACGAGATACCCCCCGCCGGCCAGGATCACGAGAACCCCGAGGAACTTCGGAAAGTCAGCCGACTTGAAGAGCAGATATCCCAGACCTACCAGATGGAGGCCAAAGATCGCCAAGGCAATGCCGGTCCATCCGTAGTCGAAGGAGGCGATGGATGACATCACCTGGGCGTGAAGCTGTTCCGGTTGAAGAGTCGACTGCTCAGCGCCTGCGACGGCCTGGGCAGCGTCGAGCAAGTTGAACAATGCACTGGCGAACACCGCGGCAAAGGCCAGGCGTAGCCACGCCGTCAGGAGTGCGACTGTGCGGTTGACCGGTCTGAGAAGGACATAGAGGGCCCACGCGACCACGACATCGAGCATGATCACGACCAGGAACGCAGCGATTCCGCTGCGGAACAATCCCTCGGATGAACTGATGTTGTTGAAGGTGGCGGTTGGGTCGTCGGTCACAACGAGGGTGTCGAGCACACCGAAGACTGCGAATGGCGCTAGCAGCGCCATGATCAGCAAGCCGAGACCCGCCACGAGCGCGATCTTGCGCGGGGAGCCGTCCTCGGAGCTCGCGGGATGGTTGGTTGCGGTCGCTGATTCTGTAGCGGATGTCACGTCGATCCATTCCGTTGAAGCGGGCGGCATCGTTGCCCACCGTGGTCACCGTCGTCTGGACGACGGGCGGCGGTCACCCGGATGCCGCCAGTCGGAACACCTTCCGTGAGCCGGGGAGACCTTTCATTTCATGTGTTCCCGCGAGCTCGAGGGTCAGTCCCGAGCCCTCCAAGAGGTCCGACGTGGTCGATGAGACACAGACCTCATTCGGGCCGGCGATTGACATGACCCGAGCCGCGGCGTGAACGGCCAGCCCGCGAACGTCACCACCTATGAACTCGACCTCACCTGTGTGCACACCGACTCGAATTGGCAGTTCGATCTCACTCATGGAACGGACCATTGCCGCCGCACAACGCACGGCGCGGGTTGCGCTATCGAACACGGCTAGGAAGCCGTCACCAGTCGTTGTCACTTCCCGGCCTCGAAAGATGTTCAGCTGATCGCGTAGGCGAACGTTGTGGAGCATCAGGAGGTCACGCCATGCCGCGTCTCCAATTCTCTGGAGGGTTGCCGTCGAGTCGACGATGTCAGTGAAGAGCACGGTGACAAGTAACCCCTCACCCGGCCCGTCTGCGGCGAGGCCGAACGTGCGGGCGCTAGTCCACTCCACCGTCACCCAAGGTTCGTCGCCAACAACCCAAGCATCATGACCGGGCGGGATCTCATAAACCGAAGCAGGAGGGATGTCGAGAGTCTCACCGGTGTCTGAGACCACATGCATGGTGCCTGAGACCGAGTAGCCGAGGTGGTGGAGCTGACAGCTCGAGGTTCCAACAATGCTTTGCAGATCGGTCGACCACCGCCACCCGGGCTCGTACACGGCGCGACCTACGGCCGAGTCATCGAGCATGACCACTTCGGCATGACCCTTTGGAAACGTCCGTACATCATCGGATGACTCGAAGCTCTTGTACTCAAGTCGAGGCACAATCGTTTCTTGTTCTCCTGACTGATGGGTGGTCGAATTTCGCGGCCGTTAGTACTGCGCTTCGACCGGAATGCCGACGAGGTCGGCACTGACACCCCACAGCCGGCCCGTGATTGCGGCGTCATATGAGGATTCGTTCGACCGCTTTGTTTTGCGGTGAGCGAAATACTGTCCGGTGACTCCCTCCACTTCGGTGGAGCTGGCCAAGTACACCGCGGTATCCGCGCCCTGTTTGGGACTCTTCATGAACGGTCGCATCGCAAAGACGACCGGTGCCATCACACGAATGGGGTCCTCCGCACTGAATGCGGTGTTGGTCAAGCCCGGGTGAAGCACGGTTGCCGTGACCCCGGTCCCCTCGAGTCGCCTGGCGAGTTCATAGGTGAACATCACGTTGGCCAGCTTCGACTGGTTGTAGGCCCGCTGTCCGGAGTAGTCCCGCTCTCCCATCAGGTCGTCGAAGTCGATCGTCCCCAGGGACTGCGCCCCGGAGGACACGGTCACGACTCGGGCCGGTGCACTTGCGATCAGCCGGTCCAGCAGAAGATTCGTCAGGAGGAACGGTGCGAGGTGGTTGAGGGCGAACGTGTGCTCCAGTCCGTCGACGGTGACATGACGATGGGCCCAGAACCCCCCGACGTTGTTGAGCAATACGTCCAGGCGTGGGTAAGCGGCAAGAACCTCTTCGGCCAACCGGCGCACCTCTGCCTGCGAAGACATGTCGGCGACGAAGACGTCCACCCCGAGATTGCCCGTCTCACGGGCGATTGCCACCGCGGCCCGCTCAGCCCGGGCTTTGTCGCGGCCAGTGATACCTATGCGGGCGCCCATTGACGCGAGGCCGGTCGCGGCCGCCTTGCCGATCCCACCGGTGCCGCCGGTGATCAACACTGTCTTGCCCTTCATCATCGGGTCAACAGCCATCAGCTCGTGATCGCGATCGCGATCTTTCCTCGTGCCTGTCCGGCTTCGAGGTGGCTCATGGCTTGGCGCACTTCGGCCAGCGGGTACGTCCTGTCGACGACCGGGACCACCTGGCCGTTCTCGAGGTACGGGCTCAGGTCTTCCAGGTCGGTGTGACGCTCCTTGGAAGCCAGCATGGTCAGGCGTTGGCCCACGAACATCGACACCACCAGGGCGCGGAGCTGGCGGCCGAAGCCTCCCGTGAGGCTGCCACCCTCCTCCCCGCCCACAATGACCAAAGTCCCGGTAGGTGTGAGCGCCTGGCGCAACCGTGACAGGCCGTTGTTACCACCGATGTCGAGTATGAGGTCGTAATGCTGGGAACCGTCGAGGTAGTCCTCGCTGGTGTAGTCGATGACATGGTCGGCGCCGATCGATCGCACGAGGTCGACTTTCGCGGTGCTGGCGACACCGGTCACCTCTGCTCCAAAGGCTTTCGCGAGTTGCACCGCATAAGTGCCGACCCCGCCCGAGGCGCCAATGATCAACACCTTCTGTCCTGCTTCTATGTGTCCTGAGTCGCGAAGACCTTGGATCGCGGTCCCCCCCGAAACGGGAACCACCGCCGCCTGCTCGAAACTGAGGCTTGGCGGCTTGTGGGCGAGCTTGTCTTCACGGACCGCCGCATATTCGGCGAACGAGCCTCTGCTGATACCGAACACCTTGTCGCCGGACCTGAACCTGGTCACCTCGGACCCGATCGCCACCACGGTGCCGGCCACATCCAACCCGGAGACACGGTTCTTGGGCCCACGGAAACCGAACCCCATCACCCGCATCAGGTATGGCTTGCCTGCCATCACGTGCCAAGTGCCGCGATCCATTCCCGCGGCATGGACCTTCACCAACACCTCGTCGACCTCGATGGTGGGTCTCTCGGTCTCCATCAGATGCAGGACTTCGCTCCGGCCGTACGAATCCTGGACGATGGCTCGCATAGTGCCGTTCGCCGGGAAAGCGGGAGGCGGCGGCGCAGTGGTCTCCAGAGCCTGATCGGTGATCGGGTTGGTGGTTGATTCCATGGGGTGTCCTCATGTCGTTGGAGACCGAGAGAGACATCCGACCCTGGCGATCTGACCGTACTTTGTACGCGTACTTAGTACGGTAGACGCTAGGCTCCGCGATGGCAAGAAACACCCTGGGTCGCCGGCTATTGGGCCTTGGGCCAACGTCCAGGAGTTGTGACCATGACTGTGGGACTCAGTGCAGGTGCACCGAAGCGGGTTCCACTGAGTCGAGAACGCGTACTCCGCACCGCGATCGTTCTCGCCGACACGGGCGGTTCGGCGCTGACCATGCGCTCCCTCGCGAGGGAACTCGACGTCAAGCCGATGGCGCTGTATCACCACTTCGCAAGCAAGGAAGAAATCCTGGACGGCATCGTCGATGTCGTATTCGAAGAGATCGACCTGCCCCCCACCGACGCCGAGTGGCGGACGGCAATACGTCACCGAGCGCTCTCAACACGCCGCGTCCTGTCCCATCATCCCTGGGCCATCCCGCTCATGGAGTCCCGCACCAACCCCGGACCTTCAACGTTGCGGCAACACGATGCGGTCATCGGCATCTTCCGTGAAGCCGGGTTCTCGCTCCTGATGACCGCCCACGCCTATTCACTGCTCGACAGTTACGTCTACGGGTTTGCTCTCCAAGAATCCGTGTCGCTCCCTTTCAGCAAGAAGACGGCTCCGGAACTAGCCGAGAAGGTCCTGGCCCAACTGCCCGCCGACACATTCCCCTACCTGGCCGAACTCGCGACCGAGCACGTTCTTCAGCCTGGTTACGACTACGGCGATGAATTCGAGTTCGGTCTCGACCTCATCCTCGACGCTTTGGAAAGGCTGCGATGACCTGTGCAGTGCGATACGCCCACCGGGAGCCAACACCAGAACTCTCAAGCCTCCCCGGGGCTTTCACTTGTGGGCCCTACTGGACTTGAACCAGTGACCTCTTGCGTGTCGAGCAAGCGCTCTAGCCAGGCTGAGCTAAGGGCCCGTGTTTCCTCCTCAGAGGCGACGACCGGAATCGAACCGGTGTAACGGGTTTTGCAGACCCGTGCCTAACCACTCGGCCACGTCGCCGGGCGGACGACTCGACCTCGGTCCGTCGTCGGAGCGGAAGACGGGATTCGAACCCGCGACCTCAACCTTGGCAAGGTTGCGCTCTAGCCAACTGAGCTACTTCCGCAAGGGGAGGGCGGAATTGTAGCCCTTGGTCGGCCCCAACCAAACGAGCTCAGAGTCCCGTAGAACCGAATCCTCCGCCCCCGCGCCGGGTCGCGCCGAGGTCCGAGACTTCGGTCCACTCCACCTCAGGAACCGGCACCACCGCGAGCTGGGCAATGCGGTCCCCCCGGGAGAAGCTCACCGGCTGCGTGCCGTGGTTGATCAGAATCACCGCCACCTCGCCGCGATAGCCGGAGTCGATCAGACCTGGGCCATTGACCACGCCGACTCCCGATCTGAGCGCGTGCCCGCTGCGGGCCAGGACCAGCCCGGCGTAGCCCTCCGGGACGGCGACCGCGACCCCCGTGGGCACTGCAGCCCAACCTCCGGGCTCGAGCACCACATCGATTCTGGACTGAAGGTCGACGGCCGCATCGCCGATATGGGATTTCATGGGAATTCCCAGTTCCGGATCGAGCCTGGTGAAGTTAACCTGCATGTTGTCCGGGGATTTCGGGTGGGGTGACTTGTCGACTGTAAGCGAGCCCCTCCGATGACTGCTAACTCGCCCGCGCCTCCCACCCGCCTGATGCGGTGGGCCTCCATGGAGTCGCTCGGATTCTTCGACGCTCCGACTTCGGCCACAGTTGCCTATCGCCCGCCGGCGGAATCGGTTCCCACCACCCTCATCGCCAACGAGCGCCTTGGCGGCGGTGAGCTGGTCCAGGGTCTCTGGGACTCGACCGAGCTCGATTCGCCTGCACTCGTCGACTGGGTGCCGACGTCAGTCGACCGGAAACGGCTGCGGGGACGTGACTACCGCTGGAGCAGGGTCCTGCTCTCGATGGTGCTGGTCACCGCTGCCGGGCTCGGTGCGGTTTGGTTGGCTCGTCGCCCGGCCGAGAACGCTGCCGCTTCGACCGCGATGGTGGCGGAACAAGCCACTGCACTGGGATCCGCTCTTGCCGGCCTGGAAGCGGTCTCTGAGCAGATCACAGCAGACGAGCCCGTTCCCGGTGAGGTGACAGCAGCCCTCGCCGGGGTGGACGGGGCGGCGCGTGGGCTCTTCGAGGCCTCGGCCGGCCTCCCGGGCTCGGAAGCCGACACCCGATCGACCGCCGCCGATGCCGCCGGCCTGTCGCTCAACATCTCGCGCCGACTTCGTGATGCCTTCGCTCTCCGCGGTGCAATGGAGGCGATGCTCGTCCCACCCCCTCTGGAGGTCGATCCGGCACTGATCGAACTGGCCGACGCGACCTTGGCGTTCACGGAATGGAGATCGCAACTCGAAGCCACGGTGGCGAACCTTCCGATGGACAACGCCCCTGAGGTCGATGTCGCCCTAACCGCCTTCATCGGCTCCCTGGATCAGCGCCAGAGCGCGTACCTGGATGGGATGAGGACCCGAGATCGCGAGTCGGCGGCGACTGCGTTGCTCGACCTGGAGAGCGGGTTGGCCTCCGTCAGCGAATCCGTTGACTCGAGCATGGCAGCGGTAGCGGAGGAGGTCACGCAAGATGTCGGCGTCGCGCGCTCCCTGATCGGTGAGCTAGTCGGCTGATTCCAGGGCGGCGACCTCCTTCTCGAAGTCAGCTGCGTCCTGGAAGTCCTTGTAAACCGAGGCGAAGCGGAGGTAGGCGACTTCGTCCAGCGCTCGCAATCGATCGAGGACGCGATGCCCGATGTCCTCCGAGGTCACCTGTGACCCACTCTCCCGGAGCGAGGCCTCGACCTCCTCCGCGATGGATTGCACTGCAGAGCCGGACACCGGGCGATCGGCGAAGGCGGCGGAGATCCCGGCGGCGAGCTTTGTCGAGGAGAACGCTTCGAGTCTCCCGTTGCGCTTACGGACCATCAGCTGCGGCTCGAGCCGCTCGTAGGTGGTGAATCGCCCGTCACATGTCTCACACAGCCGACGACGCCTGATCGAGTGACCACCCTCGGCGGGCCGGCTGTCGATGACGCGGGTGTCGGGGGCGCCGCAAGTAGGGCAGAGCATGGCCCCAGGGTAAACAGCGATGCGGGCTCAGCCCCTGGGGATGAGGAGAACCTGACCGGGAAAGATCGTCCCGTCATCGACACCGCTGAGACGGGCGATATCCGAGATCAGACGGCGGACGTCCTCCCCGGGGCTGGTCCGGGCTTCGGCGATCTCCCAAAGGGTGTCGCCGGGGGCCACCACGTATTCCATCGGTGCCGGTGCCGGGGTGTCGGCATCGGCCGAGCCCCCGATCATGAGGAAGACCATGCAGATTGTCGCTGCAGACAAGGCCAGCCGGACGGACAGCTGAAGTGTTGCCTTCTGCATCGGTCTCCCTCCTGATCGGTGTTCTTGGGCTCTTGCTGGATGACGTTCTCTCGAACGTGCGTTCGCCACTCTATCGAACAGATGTTCGGTGTCAAGTCGAACAGGTGTTTGGTTTCGAACTCCTGTTCGATTAGCCTCGTTGTCAGGAGTCGGTCCCCAGGAGGAGTCAGTGCTCAGCGAGCGACAGCAACAGGTACTCGATTACATACGGCAAACGGTCGAGGACCGGGGTTACCCACCCTCGGTGCGCGAGATCGGCGATGCCATCGGACTGTCCTCCCCCTCCACGGTCCACTCCCATCTCTCCGGTTTGGTCGCGGCCGGTGTCCTGCGCCGGGATCCGACCAAGCCCAGGGCCATCGTCATTGTCGACGACCAGCAATCTTCGGTCAGCCGTGGCTCCGACCGGTTGCGTGACGTGCCGCTGCTGGGCCGCATCGCCGCCGGGACCCCGATCCTGGCCGCGGAGCACGTCGAGGAGGTGCTCCCCCTACCTGTCGACCTCATCGGCAACGACCCAGTGTTCCTGCTCGAGGTCAAGGGTGACTCGATGACCGGCGCCGGCATCTTCCCCGGAGATCTGGTCGCCATTCGCAGTCAGAAAGACGCCCGGGACGGCGAGATCGTCGCCGCCCTCATCGATGGTGAGGAGGCGACCGTGAAACGGCTTCGTCGCAAGGGGAGCCAGGTGATTCTGGAGTCGGAGAACCCGAACTACGAGCCGATGATCTTCAGCGACGGAGTGGAACTGATCGGGAAGGTGGTCAGCGTCCTCCGCCGCTACCCCTGATCCCAGACACCCCGGAACGAGTATTCGGCCGGCCCGGTCAGCCAGCCGACACCATCGCGAATCTCCACCGCCCCGGTCCCCCCCGGCACATTCACCGTGATCGCACCGTCTTCTCCACCGAGGGCCACCGCGGCCGAAGCAACCATCCCGGTGCCACAGGCCAGCGTTTCGCCAATCCCTCGCTCCCAGACCCTCATGGTCACCGTGTCACCTGAGATCGAGATGAATTCGACATTGCAACCGGTGTCGAAACCTGCCTCCCTGGCCACCGTGGGCCCGATCTGCGGGAGGTCGATGGCTTCTGGGTCTTCGACCACCCGTACCGCGTGGGGGTTGCCCACGTCGACCAGGTGATAGACCTCGCCGTCTACGGTCTCTTCCCCCTCGAGCAGGGGCTTACCGATCTCCGCCTCCACCAGGTCGCCCAGGATCCTCACCTGGCGCAAGCCGGCCGGAGTGTCGACCCCGAACTCGTCTGAGCCTGCCCAACCCCGGTCCCTGGCGAGACGAGCAACACAACGGAGCCCGTTGCCACACATCTCCGCAGGGCTCCCGTCGGCATTCCAATAGTCCATCACCAGCGGATTGCCGGCGGTGACCACCAGGATCCCGTCGGCGCCGACTCCAAACCGGCGGTCACAGATCCGGGACACCTCCTCCGGAGCCAGACGGGCCGGCCCTTCGAAGACCACGAAGTCGTTGCCCAGCCCCTGCATCTTCGTGAATTCGAAAGTGCTCAACCCAATGCCTCCAGGGCTCGCGCCACACGGGCGTCGACTTCGTCGACCCAGGGTATCCAGCGTATCCGGGGGTCACGCTGAAACCAGGTGCGCTGCTTGCGGGCCAGTCTCCGGCTGCTGGTAGCCGCCTTCCGAAACGCCTCATCGATGCTGGTCTCGCCGGCGAGAGCCGACAGGATCTCGCGGTAACCGACTGCCCTTGCCGCCACCCTGCCGATTCGCGGGCGAAGCCGCTCGACCTCGTCCACCAGGCCTCCGGCCTTCATGTCGAAAAGGCGGTGGTCGACACGGGTCTCGAGCAGGTCTCCGGGATCGATGCCCACCGCGTTGAATTCGATATCGGGAACGTAGCGGCGCAGGTTCTCCGCCTCGGCGCTTGCCGCCCGCCGACTCGGCGTCTCCCCGGTGAGGCGAAAGATCTCCAATGCCCGGACCACACGGCGGGGGTTAGCCAGATCGACATGCTCTCTCGCGGAGGTGTCGACCGCCACCAGCTCTGCGCCCAGCTCTTCGAGCCCCAGCGCCTCGAGCTCCTCCCGGAGTGCCGGGTCGGTGGGGGCAAAGCTCATCGGGTCCACCAGTGATCGGAAATGCAACCCTGAGCCACCGGTGATCAGCACTGCCGGCGCTTCGCAGGTCTCAATCACAGCTCGGCCAATGCGCCGGAACTCGGCCACCGAGAAGCCGGTGGCGGGGTCGGCGATGTCGATCATGTGATGGGGCACTCCCCGCCGCTCCACCATGTTGGGTTTGGCGGTGCCGATGTCCATCCCGGTGTACACCTGCATCGAGTCCACAGAGACAATCTCCGCACCGAGACGCTCGGCGATCAGGATCGCGGCTTCGCTCTTGCCGGAGGCTGTCGGCCCGACGAGGGCCAACACCCGGGTCAGGCCGGGCTCCCCACCAGATGGTGCCCTCTCGCCTCATCGATCCTGACATCGAGGAAGGTGCCTGTTTCGTGAGGCCCGGAGACATGTACCAGCTTTCCGGTGCGGGTCCGGGTGGTGGCGATCGCGGCGTCCTTGCGTGACGGTCCCTCGCTGAGAACCTCGACCAATTGCCCCACCATCTGATCGTTGCGTCGGCGGGAGCTTGCATCCTGAAGTGCGACCAGTCGGGCGAATCGCTCCCGGATCACCTCGTCCGGGACGAAGCGATCTTGTAATCGTGCTGCCGCGGTGCCGGGGCGCGGCGAGAAGATGAACATGAAGGCGGAGTCGAATCCGGCCTCCTCGACCACCTCGAGCGTCTGCTCGAAATCATCGTCCGTTTCTCCGGGGAACCCGACGATGACATCGGTGGAGACCGCAAGACCGAGGATGATCTCCCGCGCCATGGCCAACCGATCCAGGTACTTCACCCGGGTGTAGCCGCGATGCATGGCAGCGAGGATGCGGTCCGAGCCCGACTGCATCGGGAAGTGAAGCTGCTCGCATACCGCCTCGGTCTCAGCCATGGCCCGGGCAACCTCCTCCCTGAAGTCGTTGGGATGCGGGCTGGTGAATCGCACCCGTCGTATGCCTTCGACCTCACCGACTCGCCGCAACAACTCGGCGAAGATCGGCCGCCGCTTGCCATCGATGGCCAAATCCCGGCCATAGGTGTCGACGTTCTGTCCGAGAAGGGTCACCTCGACCACTCCCTGGCGCGCCAGGTCCTCCACTTCGCGGACCACGTCCCCGGGCCGCCGCGACATCTCCACACCTCGTACCGAGGGGACGATGCAGAAGGTGCATGTGTTGTTGCACCCGACCTGGATCGTGACCCACGCCGAATGTTCCAACTCCCTGCGCACGGGGAGCGAAGACGGCATCGCCTGGAGCTCGTCGACGACCTCGGTGATCGGCCCCCAATGCTCGACATGGTCGATGAGGTCGAGCACCCGGTCCAGGTTGTGCGTACCGATGACCACGTCTACCCAGGGTGCCCGTTCCCGCACCATCTCCCGGTCCTTCTGTGCGGCGCAGCCGCCCACCACCAGGAGCATCCCGGGATTGAGGTCCTTTATCTCCTTGAGCTGACCCAGGTTGCCGTACATCCGGTTGTCGGCGTTCTCCCTGATGGTGCAGGTGTTGATGTAAACCACGTCGGCCGACTCCGGGCCTCCGGCGCGGGTCATGCCATCGACCTCGAACAGCCCTGCAATCCGCTCCGAGTCGTGCTCGTTCATCTGACATCCGAAGGTGCGGATGAAGTAGCTCTTGCCGACCCGCGTCGGTTGGCGGCGGGCGGGTTGGCGCAGCGTTGGAGTGGAGAGGAGAACGGTCTGGGTCATGTGGCGGCCTCAGCGAGCGAAATCGGTGGCCCGAAACTCCCGTATCACCGTCACCTGGATCTGGCCCGGGTACTGGAGGTCCTCCTCGAGTTTACGGGCGATCCGCCTGGAAAGCTCACGCGCTTCCAGATCCCCCACGGACCCGGGGTCGACGACAACCCGCACCTCGCGTCCGGCCTGCAGGGCGAAGACGTGGTCTACACCAGGGAACTCCAGGGCCAGGGTTTCCAGGCGCTCCAGTCGCTTGACGTAGCCCTCGAGGGTCTCCCGGCGCGCTCCGGGCCGCGCCGCAGAGACGGCATCTGCGGCCTGGACGATGACCGCCAGGATGGTTCGGGGCTCGACCTCGTTGTGATGGGCCTCGATCCCGTGCACCACAGCCGGGTCCTCCTCGAAGCGCCTAGCGATCTCGGCACCGATCAGCGCGTGGGACCCTTCGACCTCATGGGTCACCGCCTTGCCGATGTCATGGAGCAAGGCGGCCCTCTTCACCGGGGCCGGGTCGATCCCGAGCTCAGATGCCAGCATCGAGGCGATGTGAGCCGTCTCCACGAGATGGTTGAGAACGTTTTGACCGTATGAGGTCCGGTACTTGAGCCGGCCCATCAACGTCACCAGCTCGGAGTGCATCCTCGACACGCCGGCCTCGACCAGGGCCCATTCCCCGGCGTCCCTGACCGACTGCTCGACCTCGGCCCTGGCCTTCTCGTAGGCCTCCTCGATCGAAGCGGGGTGGATGCGCCCGTCGGCGACCAGCCGCTCCAGGGTGATCCGGGCCACCTCGCGACGCACCGGGTCGAAGGACGACACGGAAACTGCCTCCGGGGTGTCATCGACGATGAGATTGGTCCCGGTGACCGACTCCAGGTGGCGGATGTTGCGACCCTCACGCCCAATGATCCGCCCCTTCATGTCGTCGGATGGGAGCTGGATCACCGACACCGTGGTCTCTGTGACCACCTCCGACGCCAGGCGCTGGATGGCGGTGGCCAGGATGCGGCGGGCGCGCCGGTCGGCTTCCTCGCGGGCCTTTATCTCCAGATCGCGGACCACGATCATCGCCTCGCGCCGCGCCTCGTCTTCGACCTGGGCCAGCATCTCGGTCTTCGCTGCGTTGACGTCGATCCCGGCGACCTGTTCCAGCCGGAAGCGTGCCTCCTCCTTGATCCGCTCCACCTGGCTCCGGGAATCGTTGACCTCCTCCTCGCGGTCGATGAGCATCTTCTCCCGTTGGGCCAGGTTGGACGCTCTCTGATCGAGCGTTTCCTCCCGCTGGGCGAGGCGAGTCTCCAGGCTGGAGGCTTCTAACCGCCGGTGCTCGAGGTTCACCTCTTCGCGCTCGCGGTAGGTCTCGGCCTTGGCCCGGCCCTCTTCCTCGGCCTTGGCCAGGATCCGCTGGGCATCGAGGCGGGCGCTGGTGACCACGTCCTCGGCGGAAACCCCATCACGCTCGTGACGCCGGGCGATGGCGAGTCGTGCGATCAGGTACCCGAATCCGAGACCGATGGCGACCCCGAGGACTATCAGCCCAATCGTCACCACGGTGTTGTTCATCGCGGTCCTTCCCCCGGAGTTGGAAAACAGACGTGCCGAGCCCTCAGGGGCTCGGCACACGAAAGGAGTTGGCGGCAATAGCGGGCAGGATCACCCTGGGGCTATGTCGCTCCTCCTCATCAGGTTTCGATCTCCGGTTCTGTCAGTTCAAAGGTGAATTCGTGTGCAGCCTGGATGCTACACCCGGATCTCGGATCCGGACATCACTCCTCGAGCGGGGCAGCATCCTCCGATACCGGCTCCTCGACCGTCTCCGCGGTCTCGCCAAGCCCCATCAGTTCATAGACCTTGGCCTGGAGTTGCATGGCGACCTCGGGGTTCTCGCGGAGAAATCGCTTGGCGTTCTCCCGCCCCTGGCCCAGCTGGTCCTCGTCGAAGGTGAACCAGGCGCCACTCTTCTTGACCACGCCGTGATCGACGGCCACATCGAGAAGACTGCCCTCACGGGAGATCCCCTGGCCGAACATGATGTCGAACTCGGCGAGGCGGAAGGGTGGGGCCATCTTGTTCTTCGCCACCTTGACCTTGACCCGGTTCCCGACACTATCCGTACCGTCCTTGATGGTCTCGACGCGTCTGATGTCGAGACGGACCGTTGAATAGAACTTGAGTGCCCGCCCGCCAGGGGTTACCTCCGGGCTCCCATACATCACACCTATCTTTTCCCGAAGCTGGTTGATGAAGACTGCGGTGGTTTTCGACTTGTTCAGATTCCCTGCCAGCTTGCGCAGCGCCTGGGACATGAGCCGGGCCTGAAGCCCGACATGGGAGTCGCCCATCTCACCTTCGATCTCGGCCCGGGGCACCAGGGCGGCCACCGAGTCGATCACCAGGACGTCGAGTGCCCCGGAGCGGATCAGCATGTCGGCGATCTCCAGGGCCTGCTCACCGGTGTCGGGCTGGGAGATGAGTAGCTCGTCGACATCGACTCCGATCGCCTTGGCATAGACCGGGTCGAGGGCGTGCTCGGCATCGATGAAAGCGGCGATCCCTCCGTTGCGCTGCGCCTCGGCGACGATGTGAAGGGCGAGACTGGTCTTGCCCGAGCTCTCCGGGCCATAGAGCTCGACGATCCGGCCCCGCGGCACTCCGCCGATGCCCAGGGCAAGGTCGAGGGAGAGGGCCCCGGTGGAGATCACATCCACCTTCCGGTTGGCAGCCTCACCCATCTTCATGATGGCGCCCTTGCCGAATTGACGCTCGATCTGGCTGAGTGCCATGTCCAGGGCTTTGTCACGTTCCACTTCGGCTCCTTCTTCCGGTCTCATGACGGTCGAACGTATCCACCGGTTGGGACAGGAACTGTCCTGAGTCGTCAGATATTAGACCGAACATGTGTTCGTGGATGGTATTACCGGGCGAGTTCGAAAGTTTCAAGGGCCTCGTAGCGAGCACCGCCTCTTCCCAGGTGGGAGCGATAGACCATCATCGTCTCGCATCGCCATGAGATGCCGAGCTCGCCCACCGTCGCCAACAGCTCGACGACGTCGGTCTGGGGGCGAATCCGACTCAGGGTGAGATGCGCCCGAAAAGGGCGGTCCTCGGGCTCCAGCCCCGAGCCCTGGGCGGCATCCTCGGCAACGGCGGCGAGGTAGGCCAACTCCTCGACTCCCCGGTCCAGCCCCGCCCAGAGCACGGTGGCACGGCGGGGGTTGGGAAAGGCACCAAGGGCCGAAAGCCGGATCTCGAAGACACGGTCGAAGTCAGCGGAGTCGAGCCCTGCGATGAACCGCTCGTAGGTCACCTCGTCGACCGATCCCAGGAAGCGCAACGTCAGATGCCAGTTCTCCGGGGGAACCGATCGTCCCGGGATCTCATGATCAGCGAGCCGGTCTGCCAGGGCCAGCCTCGCCTCCATGCTGAGCGGGACTGCGGCGAAGACCCGGGCTAGTCCGTCCACCACTGGTTGACCAGGGCAAGACGTGTCAGATGCAGAGCGGCGGTGGTCCCATATGCCCGCACCCTCTCTCGATCGCCGGTGAATCTGAGCTCACGTCCCCGGGCCTGAGTGGGCGTGGCCACCGCGATCACGACGGTTCCCACCGGCTTCTCCAGAGCTTCGGGGCCAGCCGACCCGGTCACCGCCACCGCGACGTCGACACCCAACAGTCCCCGGGCTCCTTCCGCCATGGCAACCGCGGTGTCGATGTTGACCACCTCGTCGACAGCCCCGACGCCAAGCAGGCGTTGCTTCAGCTCAGGGTGGTAGGCAACCAGTCCTCCCCGCACTACCGAAGAGGAGCCGGGCAGGTCGGTGAGGCGGGCGGCGACCAGGCCTCCGGTCATCGACTCGGCAGTCCCGATGGTGTGACCGAGGTCGGAGAGCAATCGGAGCAGGACCCTCTCGATCGTCTCGTCGTCAGCCCCGAACACACTTCCGCCGAGTCGGGAGCGGACCTCGTCCTCGATGGGGTCGATGAGCCGGCGCGCCTCCGCCGGGGACTCGGCCTTGGCCGTGATCCTGACTTTGATCTCGGACGCGGAGGCAAGGAACGCGATCGAGGGATTGGTCGATCCGGTGTACAGGTCGTCGAGAGCCTCGGCCACTTCGGACTCGGGTCGTCCCCAGGTCCGGATGACCCGGCTGACGATCACCTCGTCGGCACCCGCCGCCGTCACCAGCCGGGGCATGACCTCGGCCTCCATCAGGTGCTCCATCTCCGCAGGAACCCCGGGGACGCAGAAGATCAACTTTCCCTCGTGGTCCAGCGCCAGTCCGGGCGCGGTCCCCCGCGGATTGGGCAGCAACTCCGCCCCTGCGGGGTGGTACGCCTGGCGAAGGTTGCTGGGTGGCATCTCCCGACCCCGTCGCGCCCACCATTCAACGAGATGAGCGGCATACTCCTCGTTGTACTCCATCGGGAGCCCGGTGGCCGCGCACACCGCCTCCCGGGTCAGGTCGTCCTGGGTGGGCCCGATCCCACCGGTGATCAACACGGCATCCGCGCGGGCCAGCGCAGTGCGGATCGCCTCTGCGACACGGTCGATGTTGTCTCCGACTGTCTGCTGGTAATGGGCATCGAGCCCGTGTTCGGCAAGGGCGGCGCCCATCGTCGCGGTGTTGGAATTGACGATCTGCCCGAGGAGAAGCTCGGTGCCGACCGCGATCACCTCGACGATCAATCAGACACCCCCGGTCCAACCACTGCTTCCAGGTCAGGACCGTAGGCAGCGACGTACTCCACTTCGACCCAGTCCCCAACGCGACCGCGGTCGAGGCGGACCACGCCATCGATCTCGGGTGCCTGGCGATGGGACCGGCCCACCGGCACGCCATCCTCCACCTGGTCGACGAGCACCAGGTCGGTTCGACCCACCCACGAGGAGTTGCGCTCCTCGGTCATCTCGTCCTGAATCCGGGAGAGGTGACGGAGGCGCTCCATCGCCAGATCCCGTGGCACCTGGTCCTCCATGGTCGCGGCCGGGGTCCCCGGCTCCGCCGAATAGGGGAAGAACCCGGCCCAGTCCAAACATGCTTCCGTGAGGAAATCGGCGAGCATCTCGACGTCGTCGTCGGTCTCTCCGGGAAATCCCACGATGAAGGAGGAACGGAGCGCCGATTCCGGGTCGAGTTCCCGGATCCGCTCGATGAGCGCCAGGTGCTTCTCGGTGTTGCCCGGCCGCTTCATCTTTCGCAGCAGGCCGCCAGAGACGTGTTGGAGGGAGAGGTCGAAATATGGCGCAACCTTCGGATCGGAGGTCATCACCTCCAGCAGCCTTTCCCGGATCTCCCGCGGATGGAGATAGAGCAGCCGGAGCCGGGCCAGGCCTTGCAGATCAGAGAGGAAGGTCAGCAGATCGGGAAGCCCGCCCGGCGCATGGATGTCTCGCCCATAGGCGGCAAGATCCTGGGCGACGAGCACGACCTCACTCACCCCACCTGCGACGAGGCCCTCCAGCTCCTCGCGGACCTCGGTGGGGCGCCTCGATCGCTGTTTGCCGCGGATGGCGGGAATGGCGCAGAAAGTGCATGGCTTGTCGCAGCCCTCCGCAACTTTGAGATAGGCGTACGGGAGCCCGGAGACCGGCCGCCCGGTCGCGTGCAGGATGTCCATCATCGGCCGCCGCCGGAGCTCGACCGGCTGCCAGTCTGTGAGGCGGTCGATGACACCGACCAGCTCGCCGTAGCGGTCGATCCCGAGCACCGCGTCCACCTCCGGCAAAGCCGACTCGACCTCGGAACCGAATCGCTGTGCCATGCAGCCGATCACCACGGAGCGGGCGCCGGGGCGCTTTCGCTCCTCCAACTCGAGAATTGCCTCCACCGACTCCGCCCTTGCCTCCTCGATGAAGGCACAGGTGTTGACCATCACGACATCAGCCTCCTCGGGGGAGCCGGCCCGGAGGTAGCCGGCCTCGAAGAGCATGGCGGACACCTTCTCCGAGTCGACCTGGTTCTTGGCGCAGCCGAGCGTGGTCAGCCAGACAGTGGGAGCCGATGTCACGTCCGGTTCGCCTCGACCACCGCCAGCAGTGGACCGGGGGCCACCGCATCGGCCAGGGTGTTCCAGGTCGCGATGCTCACAGTGCCTTCCTCCTCGATCTGGGAGCAGGCCAGGTAGATGGCATCGGCAAGAGCGCCAATTGCATGGTCGGCGTCATAGGCGGCGGCTACAGCGCTCCGGGCGCCGTCGACGTCGTCGCGGGCGATCGCCCGAATCGCCTCCTCGGCGAAGGCCTGGGCCTTCGAATCCATCAGATCTCGCGGAACAAGTAACGCCGCAAGATGTCGAGACGGCCTTCCATCTGCTCGGCATCGAGATACCAGAGCATGGCCGCGACCGTCGACAGAAGGGGGTTCCCGTCTTGAGGGGTGAAGGAAAATCCCACCACCTCGTTGCCGTTGCGAACGGCAAGAGTGTCGAGAGCGACCACGGTCTGGCTCATGATTCGCCCGTAATAGCCATGGTCACGGCCGAAGGAGAACACCTGGTTGGCCGACTTCTTGTGAGTGACCGCAACCCGGGTGTTGGCCATGAGCCGATCCTTGGCCTCGTCCACGGTGATCTCCTCGTCGAGGGCGAGGGAGAAATGGATCGAGTGCATGTACTGGCTGTTGAGCTTGAGCGCAGAGGAGTAGAGGTTGAGGTCGTAGTCGAGGGTCCCGAAGAGCTCATGGGCATCGCGGGCGTGGTGGGTCCCGAATCTCGGGTCCTTGTGGGCCTCGACCGTGGGACTGGCGACGAATCCGCTGTCCTGAGAGATGTCGTTGGCGCGCCGTATACAAAGGAAGCGCCCGTCGGTGAGGTGGTTGGTTCCGTCGTTGTCCATGGCCAGGCTGCGGACCAGAACTGCGATGTTGTGAGTGTTGCAGGAGACGATCTGGAGGAACTTGTCCTCGCCCTTGATCAAGGCGGCATCGTTGATCCCACGCGCATACATCTTGCCGAAGCCGAACTCCGATCCCTGCGCCATGAACCCGATCGGGCCGGTCGCGCTGCTGTAGAACTCGTCTTTCATCTCGTTGCCAACCGGGGTGCAGTCGATGACCACGGTGGCGCGCTCGATGGCCTCTCGGGTTTCGTACTTGGGGGCATGCCCGAGCTCTTCGAAGGTCGCACGAGCCTCGTCGTCGACCGTCAGCACCGCTCCCCTGCTCACCAGATCGTTCACCTTCGCCCGCTCGGTGAGCAGCGGCGTCCGCTTGTGAAAGGTGACCTCGTCGATGCCGAAATGCTCGCGGTTGTCGGCGAGCAGGCCGATCAGTGGCTCACCGATTGTCCCGGTGCCCACCACGTGGACGATCTTCATGTGTTCCTCCGCGGAACTAGGGCTGATTCCGGAACTTCAGATTACCCGGACGGGTCGGTTCCAAACAGGGCCGCTATGTGAGCAGCGCCGTGGCGATTGGGATCGCCCGCTCACATGTCGAGTTGTCGAAGACCTCCGCACCCTCGTTCTCTTCGAGGGCGAGCACGGTGACATACACGACCCGCTCGTCGGAGCGGGCGAATACTCCGCCCGACGCCGTGACGCCGACATCCACGCAGAATGCCTCCTCACCGAGGCCGACGACGTCGTCGCCACGGAAGGCCTCGCTCTCCACTGTCAAGGTCCCTCCGGACTCGGTGGTGCCCTGGGACACGACCTCGCCGTCCGCCACCACCGCCCACGAGGCGAACACGTCGGCTGCGTCTCCGCCGTCGTAGACCGAGATCCAGATCTGGGTCACCGACTCGTCGTCGCTGATGAAGCACGATGGGGCATCGCTGAGGAGCCTGGTGTCCTGGATGACCCCCAGGAGCTCGCCGAGAAGGCTGTCGCCGGAGACGGCCTCGACGTCGGCGCCCACTGCGGCTGATGCCTCTTCGTTGGTCATGAACGGGCATGACTCCTCCGAGAACGACTCCTCGACGCCGTCGACCACGTTGCGGAATACAAAGAAGATGGCGATCGCCGCCAGTGCGCCGAGCACCACGATCACTACCCCGCCGATGATCGCCGCCTTGGCGCACCCGCTCATCCCGGTGCTCACCGGCTCTCCGATGAGTGGTGGTGTCGGTGGCGGGGCGGCGGGCGGCGTCGCCGGCGGCGGAGGTGCGGTGGGTGGCGTCGCCGTTGGCTCGAGTGGAGGAGGCGCCGGCGCATCGGGTGGTGGCGGTGGTTGCCCCGGATCCGGCGGCTGTGACGGCTGGCCCGGCACCTCGGGTGGTGGCGTGCTCTCCGGCGTCTCGTCCGGCGGGTTGGGTCCTTCGCTCGTCATCGACGCCGAACCTAGTCATCATCAATCCGCAGCCAACGCGTACGCAGTCTTGCTAAGATGCGTACGTGTCGATCTCGCCCACAAAACTGCGCCAGAACCTGTATTCGATCCTCGACGCCGTCCTCGAATCCGGCGTTCCGGCGGAGATCAATCGCAGAGGCAAGCTGCTTCGCATCATCCCGGTGGAGGAGCCGGAGGCGGATCGATTGGATCGGCTCCGCCGGCTGCCCCCGCGCCCGGACTTGTTCCTCGTCGACCCCGAAGACCTGGTCGGCGTCGATTGGTCGGACCTCTGGGCCCCGTGATCCTCCTCGACACCCACGTCGCAGTCTGGATCGCAGCCGGGGAAATCGCCCGACTCTCCGACCCTGCGTTGTCTGCGATCGACGAGGCGGCTTCGGTGTCGCTCTCCCCGATCACGCTGCTCGAAGTGGCATACCTGGTCGAGGCCGAGAAGCTGAGCGCCGAGGCCGCGTTCGTGGTCAACGCACTGACCACCGGGGCCGGTTTCAGGGTCGACGATCAGCCACTGGCCGGAGTGGTGCTCCATGCATTGGGCGCGACCTGGACCCGGGATCCCTTCGATCGGCTTCTGGTCGGCCATGCCTCCCTGGCCGGAGTGGGGCTGGTCACCAAGGACCGCGCCATCCGGGACCACTACCCGGCAGCCATCTGGTGAGCGTCGCCTAGAACTGCTCCTCCTCGGTCGAGCCGACCAGGGCCAAGCGTCGAAGCGGTGCCACCTGACACCGCCTGGCTGACCAGGTCGAAGTACCCGGCGCCGACCTCCCGTTGGTGGCGGGTTGCGCTGTAGCCGTCGGACTCCATGGCGAACTCCCGGTCCTGGAGCTCGACGTACGCGGTCATCCCGCTCTCCTCGTATCCCCGAGCCAGTTCGAACATCGAGGCGTTCAGCGCGTGGAACCCGGCCAGAGTGATGAACTGGTACCGGTAACCCATCGCGCCCAGTTCTTTCTGGAAGGTGGCGATGGTCCCTGGGTCGAGGTGCTTCGACCAGTTGAAGGATGGTGAGCAGTTGTAGGCGAGCATTTTCTCCGGATGCTGGGCATGGATCGCCTCGGCAAAGGCGCTCGCCTCGTCGAGGTCGGGGCGTGCGGTCTCGCACCAGAGCAGATCGCAGTATGGGGCATAGGACAGACCCCTGGCGATCGCCGACTCCAACCCGCCACCAACTCTGAAGAAGCCCTCCGCGGTGCGCTCCCCCGTCGCGAACCGGCGGTCGCGCTCGTCGATGTCCGAGGTGAGCAGGGTCGCCGAGTTGGCGTCGGTCCTCGCCACCAGGACCAATGGCACGTCGAGCACGTCGCCAGCGAGCCGGGCTGCCTGGAGGGTGCGGATGTGTTGGCTGGTGGGCACCAGGACCTTGCCCCCCATGTGCCCGCACTTCTTCTCCGAAGCGAGCTGGTCCTCGAAATGGACCCCGGCCGCCCCGGCCTCGATGAAGCCCTTGGTCAGCTCGAAGACATTGAGCGCGCCCCCGAATCCGGCCTCGCCGTCGGCCACGATCGGGACGAACCAATCGGTCTCCGTGGTCCCCTCGGACCAGTCGATCTGGTCGGCCCGGCGCAGAGCGTTGTTGATCCGCTTGACCAGGGCGGGAGCCGAGTTCGCCGGGTACAGGGACTGGTCCGGATAGACCTCCCCGGCGAGGTTCCCATCGCCTGCCACCTGCCATCCGGACAGATAGATCGCCTCCAGCCCGGCTTTGACCATCTGCGTTGCCTGCCCCCCAGTGAGGGCCCCCAGGGCGTTGACATAATCCCGCGTGGTCAACAGCTCCCAGAGCTTGAGCGACATCCGGTTGGCCAGGGTGTGCTGTTCCCGGATACTGCCCCGCAACCGCACCACATCCTCGGCGGTGTAGTCACGAACGACTCCGTCCCAGCGTGGGTTGTCCCTCCAGCTCGCCGCCAGTCGCGCTGCCTCGTTTCCGTTTTGCGTCATGTCGTCTCCCTCAATCGATGTACTCATATGCGGGGAGTGTCAGGAATTCGACGAACTCCTCGCCCACCGCAACTTCTTCGAAGATCGTTCGTGCCAACCCAACCGTCGGGTCAGCTCGCCCTTCGGCTTCCAGTTGGCCGACTACCTCCTCGGCGATCGACCGCACCAGGGGCCCGGTTACCGGCGATCCGCCGTCGGTGTCGACCCGGTGCCTCACCCATTGCCAGATCTGGGATCGGGAGATCTCGGCTGTTGCGACGTCCTCCATCAGGTTGTCGATGGCGGCGGCGCCGGCACCGGAGAGCCAGGAGGCGAGATATCGGATCCCGACCGAGACGTTGGTCCGCACGCCCTCGAGCGTGACCTCGCCCGGGAAGTCGAGGTCGAGCAGATCGTTGGCGTCGACCTCGACATCGTCGCGATAGCGATCGAGCTGGTTCGGGCTCTCGCCGAGGACCGAATCGAATTCCTCCATCGCCACCGAAACCAGGTCGGGATGGGCCACCCAGGTCCCGTCGCAGCCCGCCCCTGCCTCCCGTGCCTTGTCGGCGCGAACCTTGGCGATGGCAGCCTCGGTGACCGCAGAGTCGTGCCGATTCGGGATGAAAGCGGCCATGCCCCCGATGGCATGGGCGCCCCTTCGGTGACAGGTCTTGACGAGAAGCTCGGTGTAGGCCCGCATGAAGGGCACGGTCATCGTCACCTGGGAGCGATCGGGGAGGACGAAGCCGGGATCGTTCCGGAACTTCTTGATCATCGAGAAGATGTAGTCCCAGCGGCCGGCATTGAGACCAGTGACGTGCTCCCGCAACTCATAGAGGATCTCGTCCATCTCGAAGGCGGCGAGGATGGTCTCGATGAGGACGGTGGCCCGGATCGTCCCGTGTGGGATTCCGAGACGGTCCTGGGCCCACACGAAGGCCTCGTTCCAGAGACGGGCTTCGTGATGAGACTCGAGCTTGGGCAGATACAGATAGGGCCCGGTCCCGCTATCGAGAGCGGCTCGGCCCCCGTGGAACAGATAGAGCCCGAAGTCGAACAGAGATCCTGACATCGGCCGGTCGTCGACCGGAAAGTGCTTCTCGTCGAGATGCCAGCCCCGGGGTCGGACCACCAAGGTCGCCACTCGATCGGCGAGCTCGTAGGTCTTCTCCCCGGTTTCGAAGCGGAGCGCGCCCTGGTAGGCGTCGACCAGATTGGCCTGACCCTGGAGCAGGTTGGCCCAGGTGGGAGTGGTCGCATCCTCGAAGTCCGCCATGAACACTCGGGCGCCGGAGTTCAGTGCGTTGATCATCATCTTGGCGTCGACCGGCCCGGTGATTTCCACCCGTCTGTCTTCCAGGTCGGGAGGTGCCGGGGCCACCATCCAGTCGCCGCCCCGGATCGAGGCGGTCGACTCCAGGAAACCCGGTCTCAACCCACGGTCGATGTCCTGCTGGGCGCGCCGGCGGGCCTCGAGAATCGCCAGTCGGCCCTCCCTGAACTCCCGGTCGAGGTCGACCAGGAATTGCACTGCATCGGGGGTGAGCACTCGTTCCCGCAACGAATCGGTGTCAATGTTCACCACAAGAATGCAGTGTCTTCTATATTCTGCTAGCCTGAAGAGGCAATCTGAAGCAAGAACAGCGCATCTTTCGGAGGACGGCAATTTGTGAGCGAAGCACCGGTACTCGACCCCCTGATTCTGGGAAGACGCCTCCGCCATCATCGCCGGGCCAAGGGCCTCACGCTCGATCAGCTCGGTGAGGCAGTGGGCAAGCCGGCTCCATATCTCTCGTTACTGGAGAACGGGAAGAAGGAGCCCAGGATCAACCTCATCGTGGAGCTCGCCGCCGCCCTCGACGTCGATTTGGCCGAGCTGCTCGAACCGACCCCGCCCAACAAGCGGGATGCTCTCGAAATCGCCCTGCTCCGATCACAGGAGACGGCGCTGTTCGACTCGCTCGACCTACCCGCCTTGAAGCCCAGCTCACGGATGGACACGGAGACTCTCACCCAGCTCGTGGGCCTTCATGAAGCACTGCGCCAGCGCTCCGGCCTCACCGGGGCCGGCTCCGACGAGGTGCGTCGATCCAACGGCGAGGTGCAGCAGTGGCTGACAGCCGCGGACGGCTACCTGGAGGACGTGGAGTCTGTCGCCCGAGAGGCACTGCTCTCCAGCGGATACCCCGGTGAAGGCCCGTTCTCCTCGCGCAACCTCCTCGACCTCGCGAGGAGCGCCGGGTTCGAGATCCATCCCATCGACGACATGCCTCTATTCGCCAGGTCCGTCATCGACCTCGACCACCGTCGGGTCTACATCGCGCAGCGTGACGAGCTGCGCACCCGACAAGCGCGGAAGGCAGTAATTCAAACCCTGGCCGGTTTCCTGCTCGGACATGAGCTTGAGCCCGACCTCGACACCTTCCTCCGGCAGCGGGTGGAGACCGCCTACTTCGCGGCCGCGGTGCTGGCACCTGAATCCGCGGTGGTCCCCAAGCTGCTCGAAGCCAAAGAGCGCCACGACCTCGACGTCGAAGACGTGAAGGAGCTGTTCTACGTCTCCTACGAGATGGCGGCCTGGCGCACTGCCAACCTCGCCACCCGCCATCTCGGGATCCAGAGCCATCTCCTGGTGAGTGATCGATTGGGGAGCATCATCAAGGGATTCGCAAACGATGGAGTGCCGCTCCCCCGTGACGACCACGGGGGCATCGAGACCCAGAAGCTGTGCCGGAGATGGGGAGCAAGACTGACTTTCGATTCACCCGACCGATTCGACACCCATCATCAGTACACCGACACCCCAGGAGGCACCTTCTTCTGCACCACCCACGTCGAGGCCGGCCGGGAGCCTGCGCCGGCCATCACCCTCGGCGTTGGCTTCGGGGACGCTCGATGGTTTCGGGGAAGGGACAGCGAAAACCGAGAGACCTCGACCTGTCCCGACCCGGCTTGCTGTCGGATGCCGCCCATGGACCTCGCCGAGAAGTGGTCGAACAAGGTGATCGTGTCCGCCCGTTCCCAGGACCGGATACTCGGCCTGCTCGCTCCCGACCCCTACCCGGAGCTCGACCTCCCCGAGGTGCTCAGCCTGGTAGAGGAGCATTCCCGGTTCTGAGCCCAGGGGCGAATCATGCCTCTGAGATGAACTCCCGGAGATGCCCGGCAAGCGCCTCCAGCGATGGTCGGTGGACATACATCATGTGCCCCGCCTCGTAGTACTCCATCCGGACATTGCCCCGCACGGAAGGGTCGAGCCCCATGTGTTCGAAGGTGTGCTCGGTGGCGAGGTGTGGGGTTGCCAGGTCGAAGTAGCCATTGGCCACGAAGACCCGGGTGCGCGGGGAGCGGGCCAGCAGGTCACGCAGGCTCTCTGACGTGTTGACGTATCTCCCCTTGAACTCCTCGTAGTCCCAGGACTCGTTGACCTCCATCGACAACGACTTGTAGAACGACTCGTTCTCGTAGCCGAGCTCGCTGCGGAGCAGGTCGTTGAGCGCCGAGGTGAACTGGCCCATCATCTGGTCCCCGCTGGGGTCGTTCTCGAGGACATCACCATCGGGGAAGCGGTCGATTCCCTTGAAGCGGGAGTCGAGCCGGCCCACCGTTCGACGCTCCGCTCGCAGCAGCTCCTTGCAGAAGCGCATGATGTGGATCCGCAGGTCGTAGGTGTCCAGGTATGAGAGGTCGAGCCCGGTGTACTCCACCAGCCGATCGAGTACCCGCTCTCGGATCTCGGGATCCAGACGATCACCGAGCATCAACGCGGTCGAGTACTCACCCAGGGCAAATTTCTCCACCTCGTCGAGCAGCTCCCGCAACGACCGGGCCTGCCAGGTCTCCCCGAGTCGGCCGTGATACCAGGCGGTTGCCGAGTAAGTGGGGAGGTGGAGCGGGAAGGGGAGGTCGTTCCCGGGGTGGAAGACGCCGGTCGTCCTCTCGCCGGCGATGGTCTGGAAGTTGAGGGCCACCGAGATCAGGATCAGGCCGTTGAGCTCAACACCCTGCTTGGCGAACAACTGGTTGGCGATCGCCGCTCCCCTGGTGGTCCCATAGCTCTCCCCCGCCAGGTACTTGGGAGAAGACCAACGCCCGCTCCGGTTGAGGTAGGTGACGATGAACTCGATGAAGGCCTCGATGTCACGGGAGAAGTGGTGGTATTCCTTCTCCTTGTCCTGGGGGGAGGCGGTGCTGAATCCGGTGCCCACCGCGTCGATGAGCACCACGTCGGCGACATCGAGTGCGGAGTGCTCGTTGTCGATGAGGCGGCCCGGGGTGCGGATGGCGAAGCCATCGTCGTCCAACTCGACCCGTTTCGGTCCGAGCAACCCGAGGTGGAGCCAGACGGTGGACGAGCCCGGCCCCCCGTTGAAGGCGAACACCACGGGCCGCGATGCCGGATCCGCCCCGTCCTCGGTGTAGGAGACGTAGAAGAACGCCGCCTTCCGATCATCACCACTGCCTACCGACACCGTGGCCGCGGTGGCGGTGTACGCGACCTCGCGTCCGCCGAAATTCCCCCGGTACTGCTTGGAGACCGACTTTTCCTCGATTTCCGGCTGGTCCGGCTTCCGCTCGGCCTGGTCGACCTTCTCCTCGTCAGCCAACGGGTATCTCCCGCCCGTCGCTCTCGATCCACTCCTCGAGGTCGACGCCGAGCCCGTCGGCGACCCGGTTGATGTAGTTGAAGTAGGACACGACCTGGACCGCGCTGGAGATCGCCCGGTCATCGAAGCCGTGGGCGCGCAGGGCGTCGATCTCTGCGGACCCCACCGTGGAGTTGGCCCAGGTCAGCTTCTCGGCGAAGTCGATCAGGGCCCGGTCTGCCTCGTTGATGTCGGCCGTCCTCCAGTCGTCCATGATCTGGTCCACCAGGTCCTGGTCCTCGACTTCATCCCGATAGTCATGCCAGTGGGCGGTCGTGCAGTACCGGGTGGAGTTGGCCGAGGAGGTGACAGCCGCCAGCAGCTCACGTTGTGCCCTGGTGAGCGGAGACGGGCCGAACATGATCTCTCGATAGAGACGCATCGACTCCCGCAGCACCTCGGGCAGCTGGCCCTGAACCGAGACGATGTTCCAGATTCGCCCGGCGCGTCCGATGGCGGCGTTGTATTCCTCACGCAAGACCCCGCTCGACTCCTCGTATGGGGTGACCTCGACGTGGGACATGTCTCAGCCGGCCAGGAAAAGGGCCGGCTCCTCCAGATTCTCGATCACCAGGGCCATGAACCTCCGACCCTGGGCTCCATCCACCACCCGGTGATCGTAGGAGAGGGAGAGGGGCATCACCGGGGCGATGGCCAGCTCGCCATCCACCGCCACCACCTTCTCCTGTGCCCTTCCCACCGAGAGGATCGCGGTGGTTCCGTAGGGGACGATCGGTGTCCCATGGCCTCCTCCGACGGCGCCGATGTTGGTCACGGTGAAGGTCTGGCCGGTGAGCTCGTCAGGGCTCAGCGACCGGGCCTTGGCACCGTCGCCGAGCCGACGGACCTCCGAGGCGAGCTCGAGCACGCCTCGGGACCCGGCGTCGTCGATGACCGCCACCAGGAGCCCGTCCGGGGTATCGACGGCGATCCCGATGTCGTAGGAGTGGTGGAGGATGAGGTCGTCGCCGTCGATGGTCGCGTTGAACTCGGGAAATGCTTCCAGTGCGGGGATGACCGCCTTCACTACGAGCGCCTCCATGGGGATCCTCGTGTCGTGGCGGGCTCCGAGTGCCGACCGGATCTCGAGAAGACGGGTGGCGTCCACGTCATCGAAGGTGGTGACGTGGGGGATCTCGGCCCAACTCTTCGCCATGTTGGCTGCGATGGTGCGACGGAGACGGGACATGGGGCGGCGCTCGTCGTCATCGGTGGGCTCGGGTTCGGGCTCAACGTCGGGCTCGGGCTCAGCCTCGGGTTCCGTCTCAGGCGCCCCCTCCGTCTCCTCAGCAGCCCCCCTCTCGGCTTCGCCGGCACTCCCCCCAACGCTCACTTCGTTCGCTGGGGGGAGAGAGGGCTCCGGTTCGGGAGCGAGGGCCGGCTCGACAGTCACCACCGGTTCCGGCGCGGACCCTTCCTCGGCGGAAGTCACGGTCTCCAGGTCCCCTGCCGCCAGCACGTCCTCGCGGGTGATCCGGCCCTCGGGGCCCGAGCCGGTGATCGATGCCAGATCGACCCCCATGTCCCGCGCCAGCTTGCGGACGACGGGGAGGGCCTTCACCGAGCCCGAAGACTCGCCAGTGTCGGTGCGGGCAGCGAGGTCCTCGGCGTCTTCGCTCAATGTCCCCACGATGGGGGCCGCCTCCGAGGGTGGCGCCACGACTTCGGTCGCCACATCCGGTCCCACCGCCTCGTCTTGTTCACCAATCACCACCAGAACCTCGCCAACCGCCACCGTCTCCCCCTCGGCGCCGCCATGTCGGAGGACGATCCCCGCATACGGAGATGGGATTTCGACCACCGCCTTGTCGGTCTCCACCTCGACCACGGGCTGGTCGGCCTCCACCCGCTCTCCCTCGGGGACGAGCCAGCGGACGATCTCGGCTTCAGTCAGCCCCTCTCCGATGTCGGGAAGCCTGAATTCCTTGGCCACTAATCCTCCAGCGTCTGTTCGGCGGCCTGCAAGATCCGGTCCACGCTCGGAAGGTAGTGACCCTCGGAACGCTTCAAAGGAAAGACGGTGTCCCAACCGGTGACCCTGCGCACCGGCGCGAGGAGGGCGTAGAGCGCCTGTTCCTGGATGAGAGCGGCGATCTCCCCGCCCAAGCCCCCGGTGCGAGGCGCCTCGTGGATGACCACCACGCGGCCGGTTTTGCGCGCAGAGGCCACGATCGCGGTCGTGTCCAGCGGCGACAGCGTCTGCAGGTCGAGCACTTCGACCGACACGCCGGCGTCCTCGAGAGCGGCGGCCGCGGCCCTGGTCTCCTTCATCATCGCCCCCCAGGAGATCAGGGTGATGTCCTTGCCCTGGCGCTCCATCCGAGCAGGTCCGATGTCGGTGGTGTAGTAGATCTCGGGCACTTCCTCCTTGACCGCCCGGTAGAGCCGAATCGGCTCCAGGAAAATGACGGGGTCCGGGTCTTCGATGGCCGCAAGCAGGAGGCCCCGGGCCTCGTGAGGCGTCGAGGGCGCCACCACCTTGACCCCGGGGACATGGGTGTATATCGCCTCGGTCGACTCGGAGTGATGTTCCGCGGCGCCGATTCCGCCGCCGAATGGGATCCGGATTACAAGCGGCGCACTGAAACGGTGGTCGGAGCGGTTCCGAATCCTGGCGACGTGATTGATGATCTGGTCGTATGCCGGGTAGGAGAACCCGAGGAACTGAAGCTCGGCTACCGGCCGCATCCCGGCGATCGCCATCCCGAAGGCCGCCCCGACGATGCCCGACTCGGCGACCGGAGTGTCGAACACGCGAGAAGCTCCATGCTTCTCACGAAGGCCGTCGGTGATCCGAAACACGCCACCGGCGCGGCCGATGTCCTCGCCGAGGAGCACCACCCGCTGGTCCGACTCGAGCGCGGTGTCCAATGCCCCATTGAGCGACTGCGCGAGGGTCTGAACGCTCATCCGCTGGCCTCGCCCAGCTGGTCCCGCAAGGGGGAGGTGGGCTCGGAGTACATCCGGGCAAACATCTCATCGACCGTGGGCTGCGGATACGCCTCGGCCCGGGCAACGGCCTCCTCGATGACCGCCGAGGCATTCTGCTCCAGCTCCTCCTGCCACTCCGGAGTCCAACCCCTGGCCTTCTCCAGGAGTATCCGGATCCGGATCAGCGGGTCCTTCTCCCTCCAGCGCTCTGCCTCCTCCTCGTCCCGGTAGCGGCCCGGGTCGTCGGCCGTGGTGTGGGGCCCGAGGCGATAGGTGACTGCTTCGATCAATGCTGGGCCGCCGCCCTTCCGTGCCGACTCGACGGCCTCCCGCACCGCGACGAGGACGGCGGCGACATCGTTGCCGTCTACCTCGATGCCCGACATCCCGTAACCGTCGGCTTTGGCCGCGATCGACGTGGAGCGCGTTTGCTCGGCTCGCGGGTAGGAGATGGCGAACTGGTTGTTCTGGCAAAAGAAGATGGTGGGGGTCTCGAATACAGCGGCGAAGTTCATCGCCTCGTGAAAGTCACCTTCAGATGTGGCGCCGTCACCGAACGAGGTCAGAGCCACCCGATCGGAACCTTGGAGACGCTCGGCCCAGCCGAGACCCACGGCATGGATCATGTGGCCGCCCACGGTGATGGACGGCGGAAGCACGTTGACCCCGTCCGGGGCCTTGCCTCCCCGCTCGTCGCCGGTCCGCCCTGCGATCAGCAACTCCCACGGATACCCGGCCCGCCACATCAGAGCGGCGTCTCGATAGGTCCCTGCCACCCAGTCATCGCCCCGGAGAGCAGCAGCCGCTCCGATTTGTGCGGCTTCCTGGCCCTCGAAAGGGGCGTAGGTGGCGAGTCGGCCCTGGCGCTGCATCGCCATGCACTTCTGGTCGTAGGTGCGGGCCTCGACCATGTCGGCGTAGAGCCCTCGCATCTCCTCGAGGGTTATCGGAAGGCGATCGCGAACCGACCCGTCAGGATTGATCAGGCTGAACATTCGGCGGCGAGATTATCGGTCGATCAGCGGATGGAGAAGATCTGGCGCGGGCTGGGCTCTCAGATCGAAGCCGGGCTCTGCTCCCGGGCCCCGGCGGAGGCAGCTGTCCGGACGCTGTACACACCCGCCGCAAGAGACACAAGGAGCGCCCCGAGGCCCCAGGCCAGCCCCCAGGCAACGCCGAGGGCCACGGTTGCCACGGCGGTCTGTACGACGAACATCACCAAACGGGAGCCGGGCTCGAGCTCGGTGATCCTGCGGTGGAGAGCGTGAAGCTTGTCCAGAGTGGTGGCGCCGGAGCCGAGGAAGATCGCGAGGCCTCGAATGCCTCCGAACAGCAGACCGAGCAGCAAGGCCTCACCGGGTGATCCGCTGAGGATCGCGATCAGCACAGTCACGTAGACCGCGGTGGTGACGATATAGGTGGCGAGCCCGACACCGATCTGCCATCCGAAACCGGTTCCGTAGACCCAGGAGCGGTAGTCGTCGAGCCAGAAGCGGTCGACCTGGCGCTTGTGCCGCGGCAGCCGGAAGCCACCCACGCCGAGATCGGAGAAGACGCTGACCACCGTGAACAACCCGGCGATACCCAATGCGACTTCCGGCGCCAGATCGGCAGCCCCCACCGGGATGGACAGCAGAGCAGCAGCCCCGCCCAGGGTGGCTCCACCGGCGAGCGCCCCGATCAGATACCAGGGCACGGTGCCCCAGTAGGTCCGGCCACGACCCTGTTCGGTGACCGGGGTGATCGTGGAGAGCATCGACAAGCCGCATGGGGACCAGGTGGATCTGGCGGCAGCGGCGACGGCCACTACCACGCCGAGGGTCAACAGGAGGCTCATGGGCTGTGGTCCAACCTCTCTTCGTGGGACCTGGCCAAACCTACCACAGGTCCCCAGTTGGCCCCATCTTCGCCTAGGCGCTCAGACCTCGACCTGCTCCCGGGCGAGCATCTCTTCCATCTCCTCGACCGTCATCAGCACCTCACGGGCCTTGCTTCCCTGCGAAGGCCCGACGACGCCTTTTCGCTCCAGCATGTCCATCACCCGACCGGCGCGGGCAAACCCGATCCGGAGCTTGCGCTGCAACATCGATGTCGAGCCCAACTGGCTCCGCACCACCATCTGCATCGCCTCCCGGGCCAGGGCGGAGTCTTCGTCGTCCTCCTCCTCGGCCTGAGCCGCGGCCGAGGCGGCGGCCACTTCCAGGACCTCCTGGTCCTTGTAGACGGCCTCTTGCTGCTTGCGCACCCATTCCACGACGGCCTGGATCTCGCTCTCCCGGACCCAGGCACCCTGAATCCGCTGGGCGCGGGGCTCCTTGGCAGTGACTACCAGCATGTCGCCCATCCCGACGAGCTTTTCGGCGCCCGACCCGTCGAGGATCACCCTGCTGTCGGTTTGTGACGCGACACTGAAGGCGAGGCGGCTCGGGATGTTGGCCTTGATCACGCCGGTGATCACGTCGACCGACGGCCTCTGCGTGGCGATCACGAGGTGGATGCCCACAGCGCGTGCCATCTGGGCGATGCGGACTATCGACTCCTCCACCTCCCGCCCGGCAACCATCATCAGGTCGTTGAGCTCATCGATCAGGACCACGATGTAGGGGAAGCGATCGAATCCCTCGGGGTCGAGCCCTCCGGAGGCGAGCTTCTCCCGGTATCCCTCGATGTCGCGGACCTTGGCATCGGCGAGGAGGTCGTAACGTCGGTCCATCTCGGCGACCGCCCACTTCAGTGCGTCGTTGGCCTTCTTGGGATTGGTGATCACCCGGGTGAGCAAATGAGGGACCCCGTTGTACTGGGTCAGTTCCACCCGTTTCGGGTCGACCATGATCAGGCGAACGTCATCGGGGTGGGTCCGCATCAACAGCGAGGTCACGATCGAGTTGATGCACGACGACTTCCCGGCCCCGGTGGCACCGGCGATGAGGACGTGCGGCAACTCTGCCAGGTTGAGCAGCTTGGGATCCCCCGAGATGTCCATGCCCAACCCCACCGTCAGGGCGTGGGCCGGGATCGCGGCCTCCGGGCTGGAAATGATGTCACCTAGCGAGACCAGGCGCCGCTTGTTGTTCGGGACCTCGACCCCGATGGCCGACTTACCGGGGATCGGCACCAGGATCCGGACGTCGGGGGTGGCTAGGGCGTAGGCGATGTCGTGGGACAGGCTGGAGACGCGGTTCACCTTGACCCCAGGGGCGAGCTCCACCTCGTATCGGGTCACCGTTGGGCCGGGCACGATCTTGGTCAATGCGGCGTCGACCCCATGTTGGGTCAGCGTTGCCTCGAGCTGGCGGGCCGTGTCCTCCAAGGAACGTCGATTCACCTCGCCGCCGGTGCCGGCGTCGAGCAGGCTCAAGGGAGGGAGGCGGTAGCCAGGGCTGGTGAGGTCCACTACGGCCGGTTTCTGGATCGGCCGGGGCTCGGGGGTGGGTGGTTTCTCTGGCTTGGGCCGTGCGGGCTTGGGTCGCTCGTGACGTCCCCGATTCGGGCCTTCGACCGTCATCGGGCCACTGGCCACATGGGCCGCCTTCGGCTTGGCGGGGATGACGGCCATAGACTTCGCCAGGCGACGGAACGACCGCAGGGCGTCGGTGACGCCGAGGACCAGGTCGCGGACGCTGGTGTGGGTGGCGATCAGGACCCCCATCGCCATGATCGAGACCAGGACCACGAACGCTCCCCAGTGGCCGAGGACCCGGCGCAGGGGGAAGGCGAGCAGTGAGCCCACAGCCCCACCCCGCTCCTTGACCAGTTCGATGTTGGGCATCAATGCCACCGCCCCGGTGAGCAGGTGGAACAGCGCCAGCGAGCCGATAAAGGCGGCGATACTCCCGGCGACGAGGCGACGGGCACCATCTCGCGGTTTGCCGATGATCAGGGCGACCCCGATCCCGATGAGGGCCAGGGGCACCGCGTATCGCCACACCCCGAAGAGGAGGAGGCTCGCGGTTTCGATTCCTTCCCCGAAGGGCCCGGCCAGGTCCACGAAAGCAAGGACGACCAGGATCGCGATCACGATCAGGAAAAGGCCCCAGACGTCGTCGGTCTGGCGACCGAGGGTGGTCCGCACGTACTGACGAGTCGCCACCAGCTTCTGGCGAAACGTCCCCTTCTGCGGCTTGGATTTCTTGGCTGAGGACACCCGTCTCCGCCCGGAGGAACCCTTCCGGGTGGGTGTCCGCGTTGGCATGTGGATGAAACACTACATGCGAGTTGAGATTGCTCGTGGAATGCTGATGTTGATCGCTGGCGCCGGCTTGCGCCCGGGGCTCAGAGCTCCATCACAACAGGCACGATCACCGGCTTGCGGGCGGTCTCTGCCCTGATCACCTTTCCTGCCGCCGATCGCACGGTCTTCTGCAGGTCCCCAATGTCACTCCGGCCCGAAGGGTGCTCCTCGATTGCCTGTCGGACTGCCTCGGCGGCCTTCTCCAGCACCGCCGTCGGGTCGTCCATCAAACCGTGGCTGTCCAGGTCGGGGCCGTAGAGAACCTCCCCGGTGTCGTGGTCGATCCCGACCGTGACCACCACCACTCCCTCGTCGGCGAGGTGGGATCGGTCGCGGAGCACGGCAGATTGGACGTCGCCCACCGCCGATCCGTCGAGGTAGACGTAGCCGGCGGGCACCGCGCGGCGCTCCACCATCGTCTTCTTCCCACTCAGGATCACCCGGTCACCATCCTCGAGCACGTCGACATGGCGCACTCCCATGGTCCGCGCCAACTCGGCATGAGCATGGAGATGGCGGTATTCGCCATGAACCGGGACGAAAGCCCGGGGTCGGAGCAGGTTGATGAAGGTGAGCAACTCTTCACGGTTGGCGTGTCCGGAAACGTGCACGTCGGCGTTCTGGCCGTGGACCACCCGCGCCCCGCGACGGATCAAATTCGAGATCACCTTCGAGACCGCGGTCTCGTTGCCGGGAATCGGCTTGGCCGAGATCAGCACCGTGTCATCTGCGGCGAGCTCGACGAAGCGATGGCGGCCCTGGGACATCAGGGAGAGCGCGGCAAAGGGCTCACCCTGGCTCCCGGTGGTGATCATCATCTGCTGGTGAGGGGGCAGCCCCTCCAGCTCGGTGATGTCCACGAGTGATTTCTCGGGGACCTCGAGCAGCCCGAGCTCCTTGGCCAGCGTGGTGTTGCGGTGCATCGATCGACCGAAGAAGGCGATCTTCCGCCCGGAAGCGATGCCGGCGTCGACGATCTGCTGGACGCGGTGGATATGGGACGAGAAACACGCAGCCAGGACCCGGCCTGGAGCGTCACGCACGATGTCGGCGATGGGGCGTCCCACAGAGCTCTCCGAGGGTTCGAAGCCAGGCCTCTCCGCGTTGGTGGAGTCGGCAAGCAGGAGTCGAACCCCTCGACGGCCCAGCGTGGCGAAGGCAGGGAGGTCGGTGGGAACCTGGTCGATCGGCGTCGGGTCGAGCTTGAAGTCCCCTGAGTGAACCACGATGCCCTCAGGGGTGTCGAGGGCGACAGCAGCCGCCTCGGGCACGGAGTGGCTGACCGGGATCAGCTGGAAGCGGAACGGGCCGTGGTCGACCCAATCCTTGAAGCCGATGATCCGGAGGTCGGCCTCCACGCCCAACTCATCGATCCTTCCCCGAGCCAGTTCGAGGCTGAGCCGGGTCCCGTAGACCGGCACCGGGATCGCTTTCAGGAAGTAGGCAAGAGCCCCGGTGTGGTCCTCGTGGCCGTGGGTGATGATCACGCATTCGACATCTGCCGACCGGTCCACCAGCCACGACCAGTCCGGGAAGACGAGGTCGACACCGAGCATGTCCTCCTCGGGGAACATCAGCCCGCAATCGATGAGAGCGATGCGGCCCTCGATCTCGACGGCTGCGCAGTTGCGCCCGATCTCGCCGAGGCCCCCCATGAATGTGACCGAGATGCTCACAAGCCCTGCAGCGCCCCGACCGCCTTCTCGATGGCTATCAGCGTCTCTTCGGAGGCGTCCATTAGTGGGAGCCGCACTCCGCCCACCGGCTCCCAGAGCCTGCTCATGGCTCCCTTGACCGGGGCAGGGTTGGTCTCGAGGAAACACGCTTCGCACAGGGGCAGCAGCTCGTGATGGATCTGCCTCGCCTCATCCATATCACCCGCAAGGGCGGCGCTGACCATTGCTGACACCCTGCGCCCGGCGAGGTGGCTGACAACGGACACCACACCAACTGCACCCACGGCGATCATCGGCCATGTGTGGGAGTCCTGGCCGCTGTACACGGGTAGGGAGGGGACCCGATTCACGGTCTGGCTGGTGAAGTCGACGTCCATCACGGCATCTTTCACCCCCACGATGTTCTGGTGCTGGTTGAGCCGGGCCAGGGTGTCTATCTCGATCCGACGGCCGGTTCGACTCGGGATGTTGTAGAGCAGAACCGGGAGACCGACATCGGCGATCGCCTCGAAGTGAGCGATCAACCCGGATTGGCCCGGCTTGTTGTAGTACGGGGTCACCGCGAGCACGCCGTGGCATCCGATCTCCGCCGCCTTCACGGTCAACTCCACAGACTCGGCGGTGTTGTAGGTGCCGGTGCCGGCAACAACCATCGTCTCCTTGCCGGTGACTGCATCCACCACTGTCTTGTAGAGCGCCAGTTTCTCCGCCGCGCTCAGGGTCGGGGACTCACCGGTCGTGCCGGTGACCACCAGAGTGTCCGACCCCTGCTCCGCCAGGTACCTGGCCAACCGCCACGCCTTCTCATGATCGACCTCACCACTCCCCGTGAACGGGGTGATCATTGCGGTGGCGACATGGCCGAATGGAGCAGAAGCGGAGAGGCTCACTGGCATCAGGTTACCGATCGAGCGACTAGAACCGCCTGATGGAGCTTCGACTCCCCGCACCATCGTTGCTGGTACTGGTAGGCCCGTCCGGATCGGGGAAGACCACGTGGGCCGGCGAGCACTTCCGCGAGGAGGAGATCGTCTCCTCGGATCGCTTGCGCGCCATGGTCGGCGCCGGCGAAGACGACCGGCGCGCCGGGACTGCTGCATTCGAGATCCTGGAACGCGTGGTAGAGGAGCGACTCAGCCGCGGTCTGACCACGGTGGTGGACACCCTGGGGTTCGATCGTGAACGACGCGTGGCCTGGATCGGCGCGGCCCACGAGGCGGGGATCCCTGCCTTTGCAGTGACTTTCGATGTGCCGATCGAGGAATGCGAACGCAGGAACACCGGTCGGGGCAAGCCGGTGCCAAAAGCGGTGATTCGAAAGCAGTTCACCCGCTTCAAGGCGGTCCGGGGCGAGTTGGCCGAAGACGGTTTCGACCGGGTTGTCTCGGAGCAACCCGTGGCAGTGGTCCCTCCGTCCATCGCCAATGCTGCGACCAGACAGCCGGCCCAGAGCCCGGGGGCCGGGCACACCTTCGGGTTGACGGTGTCTCGCTTCGACTGGGAAGGCGGAGCGGAGGCCATGGCTGCCAACCTCGCGCGGATTGCGGCCGCCGCCGAGGAAGCAGGCTTTCGCGACCTCTGGGTGATGGACCACTTCCGCCAGATCCCCAACATCGGTCGGACCTGGGAAGACCTACCCGAGAGTTACACCGCTCTTGGCTACCTGGCGGGCGTCACTACCCGGATCCGGCTCGGCGCCCTGGTCACCGGGGTCACATATCGCAACCCCGCGCACCTCGGAAAGGTGGTCGCCACCCTCGATGTCCTGTCTGGGGGCCGCGCCAATTGTGGCCTGGGGCTGGGATGGAATGTCGAGGAGCACGAGGCGTACGGCTGGGAATTCCCGACCGTCACCGAGAGGTATCGGCTGTTGGAGGACACCCTCGAGATGCTCCCCCTGCTCTGGGGAAAGGGGTCACCGTCGTTCGAGGGGCGGGTCTATTCCGCGCCGGAGCTCTTGTGCTACCCGAGACCGATCCAGGACAGGATCCCGATCACGATTGGTGGCTCCGGCGAGCGCCGGACGTTGCGGCTCGTCGCCAGGCATGGCGATGCCTGCAACTTGTTCGGCAAGCCCGATCGGGTGGCCCACAAAGTGGAGGTTCTCCATCAGCATTGCGTTGACGAAGGCCGCGACCCCGAGGAGGTCGAGGTGACTCACCTGATCACGGCGATGGCCGCCAACGATCGGAGCGAGCTCGTCGACAGGGTCGAGGCGGCTCGCTCCCGGGACCAGACCGCCGAAGACTTCCGCGCCAGAGCGAACGCGGGAACGATCGACGACCTCGGCCACTTGGTCGTTGCCTACCGCGAAGCTGGTGCCACCCACACCATCGTCTCCATTCCGGACGTGTCCCGACCCGGAAGCGTCGAGGCATTCGCCCCGCTGATCACACGTTTCGCCGGGCCGTAGACTCGGTGCAGCAAACGCCAAATGGAGGACCAATGGCCGTCAGTTCGACGATGCTCGCCCTGGGCACCGAGGCCCCCGATTTCAAGCTGCCGGACACCGTTTCCGGGCACATGGTCTCGTTGACCGATTTCGACGACAAGCAGGCGCTGCTCGTGATGTTCATCTGCACTCACTGCCCGTACGTCCAACACGTGCGCGGGGAGCTGGCCCGGTTGGGTCGCGACTACGAAGGGTCAGGGCTCGGCATTGTCGCCATCTCTGCCAACGACCCGGAGACCTACCCCGACGACTCACCGGAGAACCTGGCCAAGGAGGCGGAGACCCAGGGATACTTGTTCCCCTTCCTCTTCGACGAGACCCAGGAGGTCGCTGCAGCCTTCACCGCGATGTGCACGCCCGACTTCTTCCTGTTCGGGCCGGACCGAAAACTGGTCTATCGGGGCCAGCTCGACGACTCGAGACCGAGCAATGGGCTTCCGGTGACCGGGAGCGACCTCCGGGCGGCCATCGATGCGGTCCTCAGCGATCGCCCGGTGAACGAGGACCAGAGGCCTTCGATGGGTTGTTCCGTCAAATGGAAGAGCGGCAACACTCCCGCCTACTTCATCCGCTGAACACGACCCGAGCGACAGGAGAACTCCCATGGCCAACCAGTACCCGGCCGCGCCCGACCTGATCATCGACCTCGACAAGTCCTATTCCGCCAGCCTCGACACCAACCATGGTGTGATCGAGATCGAATTCGACGCCGTTCGGTCCCCGATCGCAGTGAACAACTTCGTGTTCCTCAGCCGCGAGGGCTACTACGACGGGGTGGTCTTCCACCGGGTCATCGAGGACTTCATGATCCAGGGCGGCGATCCAACCGGAACCGGAAGTGGGGGACCCGGTTACAAGTTCCGCGACGAGTTGGAGGGGACAGGTGACTACAGCCGCGGCACCGTCGCCATGGCCAACGCCGGGCCCAACACCAACGGCTCACAGTTCTTCATTTGCCATCGCGATGCGAGGCTCCCCCACTCCTACACGATCTTCGGAAAGGTCACTTCGGGGATGGAAGTAGTGGACTCGATCGCCGGGGCCGACACGGATCGGCGGGACCGTCCGACAGAGGATGTCGTCATCAACAGCGTCTCGGTGACAGAGAACTGAGCGTCCTGTTATGCTCCCCGCCCTGTTGCTGCCTCGGCGGCGACTCGATCTGATTCACCTGTTCTGAATGACTGGGCTGAGGACAAGGGTCGTACCGAACATTGCGACGTAGGGCTCGAAAGGGCAAGTAGGACAAGGACCAGTCACAGATGAACATCTATGTCGGAAACCTGCCGTTCACCGCAACGGCACAGGACCTCGAGAGCCTTTTCGGGGAATTCGGGACCGTCGAGTCGGCGGCCATCATCAACGATCGGGAGACCGGTCGCTCGCGCGGATTCGGCTTCGTCGAGATGCCGAACGAAGAGGGCTCCAAGGCCATCTCCGAGCTCGACGGGCGCGACTACAACGGTCGCGCACTCAAGGTGAACGAGGCGAGGCCACGCGAAGAGCGCGGCCCCCGCCGCGGGCACTGAACGCCGATCTCAGCTCGATCGATCACGATGCTCATGCCGGACGGGCACCGGCCGGTGTGCCGGGTCGTCGATGAACCATCTTCCCTCGCCATGAAGCAGGTTCGGCCCGTAGGCCTCTGACAGGTTCTCCTCTGCGAGAACCACCTCCGGCGGCCCCGAGGCGATCACTCGACCCGACAGGAGCAGGACATGACCTGCAACCTGCGCCTCGGGCAGGTCGTGGGTGGTCATGATGATGGTGCAGCCCCTGGTGGTCTCATCGTGGATCACGGCATCGATGGCCCGGGCAGAAGTCAGGTCGAGGCCGGTCAGCGGTTCGTCGAGGAGGAGGATGTCGTGCTCCTGGGCCAGCCCTTGGGCCACGATCACCCGCTGCCTCTGACCCGCTGACAACTCCCCCAGGTGGCGATCGGCCAGGTCGGCAACCCCCATGCGCGCCATCGCATCAACGACCGCGGCGCGATCATCGCCTCCAAGTCGCCGACCGCCCGCGGCAGTGGCGAATCTGCCCATGGTGACCACCTCGCGGACTGTGATGGGGAGCGCCGGGTTGACCCTGGTGGTCTGCAGCACGTACGCGATCGATCGCCGGCCATCCCGCGCTCCGGGACGTTCGATCTGCCCGGACTGAGGCTCGACGAGGCCCGCGATCGCATTGAGCAGCGTCGACTTCCCGGACCCGTTGGGCCCGATCAGCGCGGTGATCCCGCCAGCGGGAATGATGAAATCGGAACGATCGAGGGCAACCCTCGACCCGTAGGCCAGGACGACGCCCTGCCCGATGACGGCTGCGGTCACCGGCACTTCGAACACCGTCCCGCAACCTCGAGAGAATGGCCGCTCGCCGTGAACCGCGTCAGCTCGGAGACTCTTCCGACAAGGCTCTCCAGCTCCTCCTCGAGCCCGCCCGGGAGCTCGAAGTCCTCCACGGCGCCGCATTGCAAGCAGATCAAGTGGTGATGGTGCCCGGCCAACCACTCGGCTATCTCGAAGCGGGTTATGCCCTTCGTGCTGTGGTGAGGCTCTACGACTCCCGCCTCCTCGAGCACGGCCAGGGTTCGGTACACGGATGAGACCGGGACCGTCCCCCCGAGGTCCCGGTGCAATTCGGCGGCCGAGCGCGGCCCTCCGGCTCGTTGCAGCTCGTGCACCACCATCCTGCGTCCACCGGTGAAGCGAACCCCGCGCTCGGCGAGCCACTCCTCGACTCTGCGCTCTTCGATTGACCTGGTTGTCGTCATTGCCTACGATGTTTGATAATGATTCTCATTATAGGCCCTGATACGGCCCGGGCAACCCGAACTCTGTCATGGACTGGCTGACCGAGCCGTTCGCACTGGCAGCCCAGCAGCGCGCACTCGTGGGTGGAGCTCTCGCCGCCGTAGCCCTGGCCCTGGTGGGCAGTTGGGTCGTCATCAGGGGGATGACATTCCTCGGCGACGCCCTGGTCCACGGGGTGATCCCGGGCATCGCCCTGGCCACCATTGTCGGGTTCGATGCTGTCTTCGGCGCGCTTCTCGCCGCGCTGGTGATGGTCGCCGGGATCAATTACGTGCACCGCCAGACCCGTCTCTCCGAGGACACCGGAATCGGCCTTCTCTTCGTCGGCATGCTGGCACTGGGGGTGATGCTGGTTCCGTCCTCCGACCCAGAGCACCTGGCCGAAATCCTGTTCGGCGATCCTTTGGGGGTCACCGCAAGCGACCTGGCCCTGCTGGTGGGCGTGGTCGGGGTGGTGCTCGTCACCTCGGCGCTCCTATATCGGAGCTTCCTCGTCCTCTCCTTCAACGAGCTCAAGGCGCAGTTGCTCGGCCTGCGGCCCCGGGTGGCTCACCTCGCCCTGGTAGCGCTGATCACGCTGTCGATCGTGGGCTCCTTCCGCGTTGTGGGAACCCTGCTCGTGTTCGGATTGCTGATCGGCCCTGCGGCCACGGCCGCGCTCCTCGTCAAGCGAGTTCCGGCAATGATGCTCACGCGCCGTCGCAATCGGCATCCTCTCTGTGGTCGCCGGCCTGGTGATCAGTTACTACGCCAACACCTCGGGCTCGGCGACGATCGCAGTCGTTCCGATCGTGCTCTTCTTCGGGGTCCTGGCTCTGAGCCCGAACCGGGCCCGCCTCCCTGCGCTCGGATCCTGACCGGTCAGAGAAGCCGCGGGTTCTGGGTATAGGTCCCGGTGATCGATGCTTCGGCGAGGACGTGCCCTTCGATCGCTTCCCTGACCTGAGGACCGGTGAACCCTCCCTGCACCGGAACCTCGTCGATGTCGAGGGCGTACAGCGTGAAGACATAGTGGTGGAGCAGGGAGTCGTTCCAAGGAGGAGCCGGCCCGTCATATCCGTAATAGGTGCCGGCCATGTCGGGGTCGCTTGCAAACCAACCGGTGAAGTCGTTTACACCCTGGCGGCAGCCATGGGGGCCAAAAGCCACCATCTTCCCTCCGGGGGTGACCCCAACGCAGAACTCGCCCTCCCCTATCGAGCGGAGCTCTGGCGGGAAATCGACGGCCACCCAGTGGAAGAAGTCGACCCGGGGCAGGTCCGCGGGGACCTCGCGGTCCTCCTGGTTCACATCGTCGCCCCGTGACGGGACATCAGGGTCGTGACAGATGAGCGCAAACGACCGGGTGCCTTCGGGGACCTCATCCCATTTCAGTTCGGGGTTGACGTTGTCGGCGAGGGTCACGTTGGTGTTGGGGTCGGGGGTTGCGAGGGCGTAACGCTCCGGGATCGGGCCACCATTGCGAAAGCTGGACGTAGTGAGCTTCATGGCACCTCCGTCGTCGACCCTAATTGAGACCAGGCTCATCAGGCATCAAGCGGAGCACCTCGCCCATCTCCTCCACAGAGCGGGCATCGATGGGGTCGAGAACCAGTTGCACCTGATCGAGTCCTGCCGCGAAATGGGCCAACAAGAGCTCGGCGAGATCCTCCCGAGGGCCGGTGTGGGCGATGTCGGACTCGAGGACACCGAGCCCGGTGACCCGCCCGCTGCCGCCGGGCAACTGGATGTACACCGCGGCCGTCTTCTCCACCTCGCCCGGCGCCCGGGCCGCGGCCGCGCTCGCCAGGTCGATCTCCTCCAACAGCGGAGGCAGCCGGTCGAGCTGATTCCCGTATGAGGAGTGCCAGGTGTTCCACATCGCGACATGGGGAAGGGCGATCTCCAACATCCGGGGACCGTTGGAGCCGATCAGGAGCGGGATCTGGCGGCGTGGCCTCGGGGCCAGTTCCGCGTCTTGCACCTGGTAATAGCGGCCCTCGAAGTCCACGTGGCCATCGGTGAGAAGGGAGCGGATGATGGTGAAAGCCTCTTCGAATCGGTCGACGCGATGGTCGAACGGGAACCCGAATGCCTGGTATTCGGCCCGATTCCAGCCCGCGCCCAGGCCGAGGATGAGTCGTCCCCCTGAGATCTCGTCGACGGTTGCCGCCTTCTTGGCCAGCATCGCCGGGGCATGAAACGAGGTCGACGCCACCAAGGGGCCCAAACTCACCTGCTCGGTGGCCTCGGCCAAAGCCGCCAGGAGCGACCAGGCCTCCCAGGGACCAGTAGTGCCGTGCACCGGGTCGCGGTAGAGGAGATGGTCACCGAGCCACAAGGAGTCGAATCCGACATCCTCCGCGGTGCGAGCGACATCACGGATCTCCCGCCATCCCACTTCCCGCTCCACTTCGGGGAGCTGGACCCCTACCTGAAACCGACGCGCCACGCTTGTGATGGTATTGCGGACACCGGGCATCCGGCTCGAAGCAGCTAAACCTCAGGAGATGATCACCGGCCCCGATCCGTCGTCCAGGCTCAACGTGACGCAACGGGCAGCCGCGCTTGCCCGCATGGCCACCGGGCGCTTCGACATCGCGGTCATCGGTGGCGGGGTCACCGGGTGCGGGATCGCTCTCGACGCTGCCTCCCGCGGGCTCTCAGTGGCGCTCATCGAGCAACGGGACTACGCGTCGGGCACGTCGAGCCGCTCCAGCAAGCTGTTCCATGGGGGCTTGCGATATCTGGAACATCGCAATTTCCGGCTGGTGAGGGAGGCGTTGACCGAGCGGAACCTGATGTTCACCACGATCTGCCCCCATCTCTGCACCCCGGTGTCCTTCCTCTATCCGCTACAGCACCGGCTCTGGGAACGGGCTTACGTCGGTACCGGCATCTTCCTCTACGACCGGCTGGGTGCAGCCATGGGAAACCCCCTCCCCGGCCATCGCCACCTGACGCGCAACGGAGCGCTGGAAATGGCGCCGGCGATCGCCCCCGGATCCCTGAAAGGTGGCGTCCTCTACTGGGATGTCGTGGTCGACGACGCCCGGCACACGATGACTCTGGCCAGGACAGCGGCGTCACTCGGAGCTGCCGTCGCCTCCAGCACCCGGGCCACGGGACTCGTGATCGAGCAGGGGCGGGTCACCGGGGTGCGGGCCAGGGACCTGGAGACCGGGATCGAATTCCAGGTCCGTGCCGGGAGGGTGATGGCAGCGGGTGGGGTATGGAGCGACGATCTGCAAGCCATGGCCGGCGACCACGGCCAGGATGTCCGCGCCTCCAAGGGAATCCATCTCGTGGTTCCCCGCGACCGGATCCGCTCTGAGACCGGCCTGATCCTGCGCACCGAAGGCAGCGTCCTCTTCGTCATCCCCTGGCATCGGTTCTGGCTGATAGGGACCACCGACACCCCATGGGAGCTGCGACGCGCCCACCCTGCCGCCTGTCGGACCGACATCGAGTACCTGCTCCACGAGGTCAACACGGTGCTCGCCTCTCCTATACGGCACGAAGACGTGGTCGGGGTCTACGCCGGGCTCCGACCCTTGCTCGCGGGCGAGTCGGATGAGACCAGCAAGCTGACGCGGGAACACGCCGTCATCGAGTCCCCGACCGGGTTGATCACGATCGCAGGGGGCAAATACACGACTTATCGGGTTATGGCCAGGGATGCCATCGACACCGCCCTCGGCCTGAAGCGAATGCCGTCGAAAACCGAGAGCCTCCCGTTGATCGGAGCCGACGGTTACGAGGAGTTGTGGGAGGACCGGCAGTCACTCGGGCTCGACGAGGAGACCACGGCCCATCTCCTGGGACGGCACGGCACCGGTGTCCATGACGTGCTGGCCGCGGTGGCCGAACAACCCTCCCTCGGCGCCAGAGTCGTGCCCGAAATGCCGTACATCGCCGCCGAGGTAGTTCATGCCGTCACCCATGAGGGGGCGCTCCACCTCGATGACGTGCTCACCCGGCGAACCCGGATCTCGATCGAGACCCGGGACCGGGGCGCGATTGCCGCGCCGATCGTGGCCGGTCTCATGTCCAGGCCGCTGGGTTGGGATGCGGCCCAGGCGGCCCGGGAGGTCGAGCACTACCTGGCGCGGGTCGATGCGGAGCTGGACTCACAGCGCCAACCCGATGACCGCACCGCGGACGCGGCACGGATGGGAGCACCCGATGTCCGCACCGGGCGAGCCGAATAGGACCCCCCACCCCGCCTGCGGCGGTACTCCCCCCAACGCTTACTCCGTTCGCTGGAGGGAGAGACGGCGTCAGGCTCCCAGCTTGAGCACCATCACGGTGATGGTGAACAGGATGAGCAAGGTGTCGACCACCCCGAAGACTGCGAGTCGCCCGGTGGTCGCCTTGATCGCGGCGGCGTCGCCGGCGTCGAAGGCATCGGCGGCTTTGCGTGAACCGGGATCGAAGACGAAGGAGCCGAGCAAACCCCCGATCACGACCACGGTGAACCCGATGATGACGAAGGTGCTGCCGAATCCGTAGGCGTCGTCGCTGTTGAGGACCAGGGCGATCCCGGTGGCCAGGATCACGATCGCGGCCGGCATGTAGAGGCTCCGGGAGAGTCCGGCCGCCAGCCGGTACCAGCCGGCGGCAACAGCGCTTCCCTGCTGGATCGCGCGGCGGGGAGCTACCGCCTGGACGATGTTGGCCCCGAACCAGGTGGCGGCCCCGGCGATGTGCAGGACCAGCAAAATGTCACCCAGGTCCAACGCTCCTCCTCTGCTTGCTCGAGGCCACGCTATCGGATCGGGCGACTCGAGGTCCCGCTTACCATCGCCGCCCTCGTGCCCACCACCAGCCAGCCGCCCGGGTGTCGCGACGCCGCGATCACGACCGGCTTCCTCCTCGGGTTTGGCATCGTGATGTTCGCCGTGGGCCTCACCCTCATCAATCGGGAGGCTTGCAGCGGCGTCTGCGAGACCGTCGGCCTAACCCTGCTCTACGCCGGGGGCCCGGTTTCGGCACTGTTCGGGGTTTTCACCGAGACCGTGATCGTGGCCTGGCCCCTCGACGTCATGCTCTGGGTGGTCCTTGGCTTCGCGGTCGCCCGCTGGGCGGAGCGCAGACATCGGCGCCCGCTGGGCATTGCCCTGACCCTGATCCTGGTCTCCCTGGCCCTTGGACTAGTCCTTTCGCAGTTAGTCGAATTGACCGTTTAGAAATACCGGGGATTTCGTACCTTGATGCGACCATGCAGACCGTGTCGGCCGCCAGGTCCACCCTCCTCGTCATCGTCGCGGCCCTCACCGCATTCGCCGTGACCGCCGGCGCGGTGTTCTCGGCCCCGCGACCGGGCTCGGATCTCCGGCCGACAGGCGGTGCCGCCGATCTGATCGAACTGATCCAGGGCAACGAGTCTGTCCTCTGGTCCGCCCTCTCCGGAACGGTCACCGGCTATGTGGTCCAGGGATGGCCCTCGTCGAACGGCGAGAACGAGCTCGGCGGCGCCATGATGATGGAGCGGCTCGAAAACGGCGGTGACGCCGGAATCATCCAATTCGGCGAGAAGCCGATGACCCTCTCCTTCGATATCGCCGGTTGAGCGGCCCGCTAAGCCGCGAGATACGGCGCGAGGTCGGACTCGTCGAAGGGGCCAACCGCCCCGATCACTCTCTCCCCCGTGAACAGATCTGTGGCTATCGACTGCACGTCCTCGAGGGTCACGGCCTCCAGCTTCTCCAAGCGCTCGTCGACGGACAGGTGAGGCATACCCGAAAGCTCGTCCCTACCGAGGCGAACCATCCTGCTGTTCGGGTCCTCCAATGAGAGAGCGAGGCCGCCACGCATCGATCCCTTGGCACGCTCCAACTCGTCCTCGGTGATTCCCTCGGCCACGACCTTCGCCAGCTCGTCACGGATGACGGTGAGTGCCGTATCGGCCTGACTCGGAGTGGTCCCCACGTACACACCCCACGCCCCGGCGTCGGCGTAGGCCAGCCGGAACCCGTAGACCGCATAGGCGAGGCCCCTCTCCTCTCTGACCTCTCGGAACAGGCGGGAGGACATCCCCGAGCCCATCACGTGATTCATCACCTCGAACGCCCACCGACGCTCATCGGAACGGTTGAGCCCTTTCCCTCCCATGACCACGTGAGCCTGCTCGGTGTCCCGCCGGGTGATGGAAACGGTGGCCACCGGCTCCACCGGCCCATGCTCGTGATCGACGGTTTCCCCCGACCATTCGCCGAATTGTGACGCCACCAGGTCGACCAGCGCCTGGTGCTCCACGGAACCTGCGGCCGCCACCACCAGGGACCCGGCCCCGTAGCGGCGCTTCCAGTAGCCGTTGATGTCATCTCGCGACATGGCCCTGATCGAGTCCCTCGTTCCCAGCACCGGGGCTTCCAGGGGATGACCGGCGAACGCGGCCATGCTGAAGTTCTCGAAGGCCACATCATCGGGGTCGTCCTCGTTCATGTTGATCTCCTCGACCACCACCTGGCGCTCGGCGTCGATCTCGTTCTGACGGAACGCCGGGCGCTGGATCATCTCGGAGAGGACATCGAACCCGGTCTCCAGGTCCTGATCCAGGAGCCGAGTCCAGTAACACGTGTTCTCCTTCGAGGTGAAGGCATTGGACTCGGCTCCGATGGAGTCGAAGATCTCCGACACCTGCCGTGCCGAGAGCTTCTCCGAGCCCTTGAACAGGAGGTGTTCGAGGAAATGAGAGGCGCCATGCTCGTTGGGGAGCTCGTCGCGGGAGCCGGTGTCCACCCAGCATCCGAGAGCGATAGAGCGGACTGAGGGCATCGGCTCGGTTATGACACGGAGCCCGTTGGGGAGGGTTGTCAGGTCGTAATGCACCGGCGGGAGTGTATGGGCCTGCAGCCCATACAGCCATATGCCCTGGGCCGGGGGTGTGTCGAGCTTCGCCGCCGGCGCAGTTTGACACTAATGAGACAATGACCAGCTATGCGCGGACGCGACCAGACCTTTCTCAGTGACCTGATCCGGCCCGAGGACCAGGCAATCGAGGCCGTGGTCAGCCGATATCAGCGGGTAGCGCCGGCGGTCACCAGGTTCGCCCGATCCCTCTCCAAGAACCCGAATTTGCGGGTCCGGCTCGGCTCGGAGGCCTCCGCTTCGACCGACGAAGTCGTGTGCGACCCCCGGATCTTCCAGGCCGCCTACCTGCGCAACGCCCCGGTGACTCCCGACGAGGTGGCCATCGCATCGGCCCTTCACGAGGTAATGCACCTGGTGTCGACCAACTTCGACGAGGTTCGGGAGCTTCCCGAAGGCTGGCCGATCGAGGGAGACCCGCTCCCAGACGGAAAGGTCGACCTGCTCGCCGCCCTGGAGCGGACCAACCGCCCGGTTGCCGAAGTGCTCTTCTTCTCGCTGGAAGACGCCCGCCAGGAAAGACAGGGCCTCTCCATCTACCCGGGGGCGCGATCCGTGCTCGCCGACCTCTATCTATCGTCGCTGGCACAAGCCATAGGCCGCTCCGGGGCCCTCAGCCAGTTCGTCCTCGGCTGTTTCCTGCTCACCGGCGATTACGTGGATCGAGAGGTGCTCGAGAAGCGCTTCGAGGCGCACGCCGCCTTGGCCCTCGACGATGCCAGCGAGCACTGTGAGAGCGCAGCGCAGGCCGACGATCCCTGGGAGGTGGCCCAGCTCGCACTGGAATTGGAGGCAATCGCACGAGCGCACGGGTTGATCAATGAGGCGCAGGCCAATTCGACGTATGCCAAGCAACAGCTGGCAGCCGAGGCTGATGCGGAGAAGGCCGGGGAAGGAGTGGACGCGGTCCGGCTGACATCCCCGATCCTCGCCGACGCCGAGTCCTACCAGGACACCAAGCGGTCCGCCGATTCCCGCTCCGGCGCCTCAGACCGGAAGGGCGCCTCCGAGATCGCCGACGACGAGTCGACCGACCAACTGCTCCGGGTCAGCCAGGCCCCCGACGTCTACCTCCCCACAGGACAGGGGGGCAAGCTGCTGGTGACCCCGATCCCCGCCTCCTTCGCCAAGTTTTCGACCGAGGGGGTGGAGGCGCTCCGCAGTTCGTCGCGGCGCTGGGGGGTGGCCCAGCGCCGGGTATCCGGTGAGCTCTTCCCGCTTTTCGTGGCCAATCAGCGACGCGGGTTGCGCTCCGGGTTCGACCAGGGTGACGTGTCCCCCCATTCCGCGCTGTTCATCGGGGCCGGTCTCTATCAGCGCGTCTACGAGCGAAGGGCCGCCCGGGTCCGCCGCACCTATGCGGTCTCCCTCTTGGTCGACGCCTCGGCATCCATGCTCAGCCCGCGGCGCGAGCCGGGCGCTCGCTCCTCATGGGCGATGCCGGCGGCACTGCTCGGGGCGTGGACGATGGCTCACCTCTGTGACGAGCTCCAGATCGACTTCGAGGTCGCCCTGTTCAACCGGGGATTCGCCGCCCGCCCCGACGACACCGAGGACAGCTACCGGCGAAGGAGGACCGCGGCATCCGGCGGGCTGAGGCAAACGCATGGGGCTGCAGCAGAGCGCTTGATATCCACCGTCAATCACTACGTCGTCAAGCCGTTCGAACGCCGCTGGAGGGACGGGGAGCCCGCGCTCGCCGGCCTCTTCTACACCGCAGCCGAGCCGAGAGCGGCGGCCACCTTGGCGAGACGCGAACCCAGAAGCTCGCCACCGGTGTCGCTATTCGAGAAGGCGGCCAATGTCGACGAGTTCAACGTCATCCACGCCGCGGAGCGAATGGCGCGACTCGGCGCCCAGGTGCGGGTGCTCATGGTCCTGGCCGACGGGATGACTCGGGGCTCGGTAGAAGCCCTGGCCCGCTCGGTGGGAGCGGTCGAGGGCAGCGGGACCACCGTTATCGGGCTCGGAATCGGGGACCACACCGTAGATCTGGCCTACCGCCGCCATGAGGTCGTCGAGCAACCCGAGGGTCTGGCGCAGGCCATGATCGACGGGACCCGGAGCGCACTCCGTCGCAGCCTGGCCCTCTGGGGCATGGACACCTGGTGGATCCGAGCTTCCGAACACAACTCGAGACAGGAGAGATCGATTGCCTGACACAGCGACGTTCGTCGACCCCGGTGGTGAGGGGCCGACCATCGAATTGGAGAGGTTCGAGGTCCCTGACGATGTCGAGGACCGAGACCTGCGGTCGCGCAAGATTCCCGAGGCCGATCCCTACTACGTGGACCTGGGGATGCTCTACCGCTTCGCCCAGATCGAGGCCGCGCGACGCTCGGATGCCCCGGGACTGGTGCCCCTGCATGTCGCGGTCCGAGGCCACATGGGCACCGGAAAAGACCACGACATCGAGCAGTTCGCCGCTGCTCTCGGCCTCCCCTACTTCCGGATACCACTCACAGGTGAGGTCCGCGACGTGACACTGATCGGATCCACCCGGCTCCACGGGGATGGCAAAGGTGGGACAGAGAGCCGATGGGAGGATGGGGATATCACGAGGGCCCTGCGCGGCCCATCGTTGCTCAACCTCTCCGAGTTGAACGCCGCCGGGGCCGAGACCCTGTTCGCACTGCACGGCCTGCTCGACCGCTACTCCGCCCTCGACCTCCCAAACGGTGAGACCGTCGCCCTCCGACCCGACGTCAGGGTCTTCGGAACCATGAATCCCACCGACTTGAGGGATTACGCCGGCACCCAGACCCTGAACAAGGCCTTCGCCGACCGTTGGGTGATCTGGGAAAAGAGCTTCCCCGGCTCGGACCAGGTGGAAAGCATGCTGACCCGCCGTTATCCCGGCTTGAAGCCGGAGTATGTCGAGGCGATCGCCCGGCTCGCGGTGGAGGTCAACGCCTCCTTCGAGGCCCAGGACAGCGGGGTGCGCGTAGAGACCCCGCTCTCCCTGCGCTCGGTCCTCGACCGCATCCCTATGGGGCTCATCGTCTACACCGACCGCTCCGATCCCCTGCGCACCACCTGGGAAGAGTTCGTGCTCCCCCATGTCGACCCCTTCGACCGTGACCATTACGAAACGGTATGGAACGCGGTCGTGCGGAAGGGCCCGACCGCCAAGCCCTTCTGAGAGAGCGCAACGCCGTATAACGTCGCATCATGGCCTACGACCTGGGCAACCCCGAGCTCGACGCCCGGGTCCGGGAGCTGGTTGCGGCGGTCTCCGACAATCAGAACCAGGACCTGATCGCGGAGTTGGTGACCACAGTCCTCAAGCTCCACCGCGACTCGGCGAGCCGGGCCGACCTGAAGATGATGAACACCGCCCTCAAGGAGATGAGGTACTCCAACCTGGTGTTCTCCAGGCATCGCGAGCCGAAGGTGACCATCTACGGATCGGCGCGAATCACCGAAGTCGACCCCAACTACCGCGTCGCCGAGGATTTCGCGTCACGGATAGTGACCCGGGGTTGGGGGGTCATCACCGGGGCCGGGCCCGGGATCATGGAGGCCGGGACCCGAGGCGCGGGCAAGGAGAACTCCTTCGGGGTCAGCATCCGGCTCCCGTTCGAAGCCATGGGCAACCGCTACCTCGATGAGGCGCGCACCGTCAACTTCAAGTACTTCTTCACCAGGAAGCTGGCCTTCGTCAAGGAGTCCCATGCCTTCGCCATCCTCCCCGGTGGGTGGGGCACCCTCGACGAGACCTTCGAGCTGCTCACTCTGATCCAGACCGGGAAGAGCGATGTGCACCCGATCGTGCTGCTCGAGGCCCCACACACCGGATACTGGGAGCCTCTGATGGGCTTCATCGAGGACGAGCAGCTGAAGCGGGGGCTGATCTCCGAGCCCGACCAGGCCCTCTTCCATCACACCACCGACCCGGTCGAGGCCTGCGAGCACATCTGGCACTTCTACGCCAACTATCAGTCCCAACGGTATGCGGGCGGCAAGCTCATCCTGCGCCTGATGCGCGGCCCGAGCGATGAGGAGTTGCAGGTCCTCAACCGGGAGTTCGGCGACATGGTGGTGGAAGGGGAGATCGAGAGCGCCGAGCCCACGCCCGCCGAGGTGGAGGACCGCGACGCGCTGGATCTGGACCGGATCTCTTTTGTTTTCGATCGGCGCCAGTTCGGGCGGCTACGGCAATTGATCGACCATCTCAACGACCTGGTGAGGACACCGGAGACCTTCGAACTGCCGGAACCGATGACGGAGGAGCACGCCGAAAGACCCTGGTGACGGGTGTTTCCCCCTGGGATTAGTTTCCGGGTGAGGGCTAACATTTGAGGGTGCGCGACATCCTCTCCGACCTGGTAGCCGAGCAGCAATTCCTGGATCAGTCCCTGCAGAGGATCCCGATCAAGATCTGGGACATGGTCACGCCCTCGAAGCCCTGGACGGTACGTGACACCATCGCTCATCTCGCCGACTTCGAGGAGCTGGCCGCCGACTCCATCGCGGGTGGGGACAAGATCCAAACATGGCGGAACGCCCCCGACCTCGAGGCCCTGAAGAAAGTGGCGATCAAGAAGGGGCGTGGGATGCGCCCTCAGGACGTCATCGAATGGTGGCGGGGTGGCCGTGCCAAGGTGGTCGAGCCCCTTTCTCACATGGGATCCGAAGCTCGGATCGATTGGATCGACGGGGACATGAGCGCTCGGACTTTCGCCACATACCGGCTCATGGAGACCTGGGCGCGGGGCCTGGACATCTATGCGACCCTGGGTATCGACGTCGAGGACACGACCCGGATCCGCCATGTCTGCTGGCTGGGATGGAAGACCCTCCCCCACGCCTTCAAGGAAGCCGGTGAGGACTACGAGTCGGTGCGGGTCGAGGTGATCGGCCCCGGCTACGCCAAGTGGGTCTATGGCCCTGACGACACCGATCAACTGATCAAGGGCTCGGCGTCCGAATGGGCCCGGGTCGCGGTACGCCGGGTCAAGGCGGACCACACGCACCTCACTGCCCAGGGCGACTTCGCCAAGAAAGCACTTCAGGTAGCCAAGGCCTATCTGTGAGCGGGCTCCCCCACCTGGTGGGGATGGTCCATCTCTTGCCTCTCCCCGGGTCACCCCGCTTCGGCGGCTCGATGGGCCAGGTGCTCGACGCCGCTCGCTCCGACGCGGCAACACTCGAGCGATCCGGATTCCCAGCCCTTCTCGTCGAGAACTTCGGTGACGCCCCTTTCCACGCCGATGGCGTCGAAAGCGAGACAGTCGCCGGGCTCACCCTGGCTGTCGCAGCCGTGCAGGCGGAAACCTCGCTGCCGGTGGGGGTCAATGTCCTGCGCAATGATGCGCTCGCAGCACTCGGCATCGCCGCCGTCACCGGGGCCCGATTCATCCGGGTCAACGTTCTCACCGGTGTCATGTACACCGATCAGGGGCCGATCGTGGGCAAGGCGGCGGAGTTGCTCCGGCGTCGCGCCGCGCTCGCCCCCGAAGCTGAGATCTGGGCCGACGTGCTGGTCAAGCATGCCACTCCCCCATCGGGGCTCACCGCCGAGCAGGCGGCAAGAGACACAGTGGAGAGGGGCCTGGCCGATGCGGTGATCGTGTCGGGTTCGGGGACGGGAGCCGAGCCCGATCTGGAGGAAGCGGCCGCCATTGCCGGCGCGGTCCCCAAGGGGACGAGGGTTGTCGTCGGCTCCGGCGCCACGACCGGGAACCTGGGCCGGTTGCTGGAAGTCGCCGATACGGTCATCGTCGGCTCGGCACTCAAGGCGGACAACGACCCGGGCCAACCGGTCGACGAGGCCCGAGCCTCCGCCTTCTTCGAGGCCGCCACAGGCCACGGCCTGGTGTGACCCGCGCCTGGGTCTAGCGGCCCATTCAAAAAGGATTAGTCCCTGCGACCCATACCACGGAGGGCGCAACTGGGCAGACTTCGCACCTGGTTGATGGTGATGAGAGAACTGCCCAGCGACATATTGATCAAGGTGATGGAGGACGTCATCGAGGACCTCCATGGACACGTCCATCGGGTCTCCGATCTGGCGGTGGACCTGGGCTCCGGCCTGGGGCTCGGTGAAGACGACCTCGACCGACTTGCTCTCGCCGGAGTGCTTCACGACGTGGGCAAGATCCACCTCGATCCCGGCATCCTCGGCAAGCCCGGCCCCCTCGACGAGAACGAGCGTGAGCTGATGCAGCGCCACCCCGAGTTGGGATTCGCGATGACCCGCAACCGGCTCGACCCCAAGGTCGCCGAGGCCATCCTCTACCACCACGAGCGTTTCGACGGGCGTGGCTACCCATTCGGGCTCGCCGGCGGCGAGATCCCGATCCTCTCCCGCATCGTGTTGGTCGCCGACGCCTTCGACGCGATGACCTCCACCCGCTCCTACCAACCCGCTTTGCCGGTCTCGTTCGCGGTGAACGAGATCCGCAAGCACACCGGCACCCAGTTCGACCCGGCCGTCGTGGAGATCTTCCTCGAGCTGGCCGCGGTCGATCGGCTCCCCCTGGAGATGTCCGCCTAGACGAATCGGCTGGCGCCTTGGCGCCACCGAACTTGTCCTCCCTGGCTGATACCTTGCCGGTGTGGACGCGCTGGCAACCTTCACTCCGGCGACGCGAACCTGGTTCGAGGCGTCGTTCCCTTTCCCAACCCCGGCCCAGGCCTTGGGATGGCCGGCGATCGCCCGGGGTGAGCACACGCTGATCCATGCCCCAACCGGGTCCGGTAAGACTCTCGCTGCTTTCCTCTGGACCCTCGACCGGCTCTTGTCCGAGCCCCTGCCTGAGAAGAGTGCCCGATGCCGCGTCCTCTACGTGTCACCGCTCAAGGCTCTCGCCCATGACGTCGAGCGCAACCTGCGAGCACCGCTGGCCGGCATCCGCCACGCGGCGACCCGACTCCATTCCGAGCCTCTCCCGGAGCTATCGACGTTTCTCCGCACCGGGGACACCCCGCCCGAAGATCGCCAGCGGATGGCTCGCCAGCCGCCGGACATCCTGATCACCACACCGGAGTCGCTGTACCTGATCCTCACTTCCGCGGCCCGCAGCACACTCCGCTCGGTCCGATGGGTGATCGTCGACGAGGTTCACGCCATCGCCGGGACCAAACGCGGTGCTCATCTCGCCCTGTCCCTCGAGCGTCTCGAGGAGATCGCCGACACCCCTCCCCAGCGGATCGGGCTCTCGGCGACCCAGCGGCCGCTCGACGCCATCGGGCGCTTTCTGGGAGGAGGCTTGGTCGATGGCGACCGGTGGTCACCTCGCCCGGTGACCATCGTCGACATTCCCCAGAGCCGGGAGATGGACATCGAGATCGTGGTGCCCGTCGAGGACATGACGGAGCCCGGAGAGCCCGACCCACTCGACCCGGAGCAGGCCACCACCCGCTCCATGTGGCCTGCCATCTATCCCCGGCTCCTCGAGGAGATAGAGCGGCACACCAGCACCATCGTCTTCGCCAACTCGCGACGGCTGGCGGAGCGAATCTGTGCCGAGATCAACAATCTCGCCGGATCCGAGGTGGCGCGGGCCCATCACGGCTCGGTCGCCAGGGAACAGCGGCTCCAAATCGAAGAGTCACTGAAACGAGGAGAGTTGAAAGCGGTGGTCGCCACCTCTTCCTTGGAGCTCGGAATCGACATGGGGGCGGTCGATCTGGTCATCCAGGTCGAAGCTCCAACGTCGGTGGCCTCGGGCCTGCAGCGGGTCGGACGCTCCGGGCACCAAGTGGAGGGGGTGTCCCGGGCCCGTCTGTTTCCCAAGCACCGGGGAGACCTGTTGGTGGCCACAGTCATCGCCGCGGAGATGGCCGAGCGCAGGGTGGAACTGACCCGGGTGCCCGCCAACCCCATCGACGTCCTGGCACAACAGATCGTTGCCGAAGTGGTGGGCGCCCCCACCCACGCCGACGGGCTGTACGACCTGGTGCGTCGGGCCTCCCCCTACTCCGACCTGAGCAGAGCCGTGTTCGAGGCGACGCTCGACATGCTCGCCGGCCGCTATCCATCTGATCTCTTCGCCGAGCTCAGGCCCCGCATCAATTGGGACCGGGTGACCGGCGAGCTGACAGCCCGGCCCGGCTCCCGCCAACTCGCGGTGACCAATGGGGGGACGATCCCCGACCGCGGCCTCTACAGGGTCGCCCTGCCCGATGGGAGCAAGGTCGGCGAGCTCGACGAGGAAATGGTGTATGAGTCCAGGGAGGGCGACACTTTCCTTCTCGGCTCCAGCTCATGGCGGATCAACCGGATCACCCACGACAGCGTCGAGGTGGTCCCGGCACCGGCCGACGCAACGGCACGGATGCCGTTCTGGCACGGGGACATGATGGGTCGCTCACTGGATACCGGAAAGGCCATCGGGCGCTTCGTCCGCGAGATCTCCCGGCTCGGCTCCGAGGAGGCAGAGGCCCGGCTCCGCAACGAGCATCATCTGGACGACCTGGCAGCCGGGAATCTCCTTGCCTATGTCAACGACGAGAAGGAGGAAACCGGCCTGCTGCCCACCGATCAGACCCTGGTCGTCGAGAGGTTCCGGGACGAGATCGGTGACTGGCGCCTGGTCCTCCTCTCGCCCCTGGGGGCCAGGGTCCACGCTCCATGGGCGATGGCGCTTCGCCATCGGTTTCGGGCGCGCCACGGGACCGACGTCGACGTGGTCTGGAGCGACGATGGCATCGCGTTCCGCTTCCCCGACTCCGACCAGCCGCCTGACTCTTCCGACCTGGTGCTCGAGCCCGAGGATGTCGAGGCGGCCCTCATCGAGCACCTCGGCGACACCGCTCTGTTTGCCGCACGGTTCAGGGAGGCCGCAGGCCGTTCGTTGCTCCTTCCCCGTCGTCGACCTGGAGAGCGCACGCCACTATGGCTCCAGAGGCGCCGGTCCGCCGATCTTCTCGGCGTCGCCAAGCAATTCGGCACCTTCCCCATGATCCTCGAGGTCTATCGGGAGATCCTCCAGGACGACTTCGACCTCCCCGCTCTTCAGGAAGTTCTCTCCGACATCAGAGCGCGGCGGATTCGGGTAGCGCAGGTCGACACCAGTGGGCCCAGCCCGTTTGCCTCCTCGCTCCTCTTCGCCTTCGTGGCCGCATACCTCTACGAGAGCGACGCCCCGCTGGCCGAGCGCCGGGCGGCAGCGCTCACCCTCGACCGTGAACTGCTTCGCGAGCTGCTCGGGGAGGGGGAACTGAGGGACCTGATCGACCCCGAGGTCGTGGCCGCGGTCGAGCTCGAGCTGCAGCATCTCACCGACAACCGGCGGGCTTCGACCGTCGATGCCGTCCATGACCTCCTGCGAGACCTCGGCCCCCTGACCACGAACGACATCGAGGTCAGGTCCAGAGACCTCGATGTGATCGATTCCCTCGCAGGGCTCGAAGCCGGACGGCGGGTCATCGAGGTGGTCATGGGTGGCGAGGCGAGATGGGCCGCTGTCGAAGACATGTCGCGACTCCGGGATGGTCTCGGGGTACAGCCCCCGGCCGGAGTCGCCCACGTGTTCCTCGAGCCCGTGCTCGACCCGCTCGGCGATCTGGTAGGGCGGTACGCCCGGACACACGGGCCATTCACCGTCCGGAGAGGCGAGCGCCGCCCTGGGACTGCCACCCGCCGTGGTCGAAACCGCATTGCAGGTCCTCGGCGACTCGGGCCGTGTTGATGCCGGTGCCTTCCGACCGGGTGGGGCAGGTCGGGAGTGGGTCGACCGGGAAGTGCTCAGACGGCTCAAGAGACGCTCTCTTGCAATGCTGCGCAGCGAGATCGAGGCCGTCGACCACCACGCCCTTGCCCGCTTCGCAGTGGCCTGGCAGGGGGTGAGCTCGGATCCACCTCGGGGCAAGAATGCCCTGGACGTAGCGGTGGGCCGCCTGGCAGCTGCTCCGATCCCGGCATCCGTGCTGGAACGTGACGTTTTGGGCTCACGTGTCGTGGACCCCGGCCCAGGACTCGACAGGCTCTTGCTCGAGGGCTCTTTGGTATGGATCGGCCTCGGGGCGTCCGGGACCAATGACGGCAGGATCGGGTTGTTTCCCCGGGAGTCACTGGACGACCTATGGAGAGGCCCGGAGGGACTCCCCGACACCAAGGAACATGCCACGATCGTGGAGGTCCTCGACAACCGAGGCGCGAGCTTCTTCCGCGACATCTACGAGGGCTCCGGAGGAGGCGACGCGGAGGCGACCCTGGACCGGCTCTGGGACCTGGTCTGGTCCGGTCATGTGACCAACGACACACTAGAGCCGGTGCGGGCCTTCATCGGCGCCCGAAAGAGCCGCTCCTCGGGCCGCCCTTCGATCTCCAATCGGTTCCCGGCCCATGCCGGCGGCCGCTGGTCTCTGACCGCCCATCTGACACATCACGCTCCCACCGACACCGAGCGCAAGGCGGCGTGGGCCCATCTCCTGCTCGACCGCCATGGGCTGGTCACGAGGGGCACAGTGCTCGCTGAGGGCTACCCCGGCGGGTTCAGCGCCCTGTATCCAGTGTTCTCTCATCTCGAGGAAACGGGGCGAATCCGCCGCGGGTACTTCGTAGAGGGGCTCGGAGGATCACAGTTCGCACTACCCGGAGCGGTAGACCGCCTCCGCCGCGAGGTCGAACCCGAGCTGGTGGTGTTGGCCGCCACGGATCCAGCCAACCCGTATGGAGCGGAAATCGCTTGGCCCGAGGCAGGAACCACACGGCTGGCGCGTGATGCAGGAGCCTATGTCCTCCTCTACGGCGGAAGGCTCGTCGGGTTCGTGGAACGGGGTCGAAAGAGCCTCAGCCTGTTGGTTGCCGAGCCCGAGTTGTATGGAGTCATCGGGAGAGGCCTCTCCGAGATCGCCGGCCGTCACCGGCGGACCACCCTGACCACCGTGAACGGCGGCTCGGCAACTGCTTCCCCCATCGCCCCCGTCCTGGGCGAGTGGGGCTTTGCGACGGCGCCCAGAGGTTTGTCCTATCGGGGGTAGCGTCGAGGGTCTGCCAATCCAGCAAGAAGGCGCCGTGTGAAGAAGATCGGGTTCCTTTCGTTCGGCCACTGGTCGTCGACGCCGTACTCGCTGGTTCGGTCGGCCCAGGACTCATTGCTCCAATCGATCGAGCTGGCCGTGGCTGCCGAGGAGCTCGGCGTCGACGGTGCCTATTTCCGGGTTCACCACTTCGCCCAACAGCTCGGCTCGCCATTCCCGCTCCTCGCCGCCATCGGGGCCCGCACCAGCAAGATCGAGATCGGCACCGCCGTCATCGACATGCGTTACGAGAACCCGCATTACATGGTGGAGGACGCCGGCGCGGCCGACGTCATAGCCGGCGGCCGGCTCCAGTTGGGCATCAGCCGGGGGTCACCGGAGCAGGTGATCGACGGGTACCTCCACTTCGGACACCGGCCACAGGAGGGCGAGAGCGATGCCGACATGGCCCGGCGCCACACCGAGGTCTTCCTCGAATTGCTCGAGGGTGAGGGTTTCGCCCAGCCCAACCCGCGGCCGATGTTCCCCAACCCACCAGGGCTGCTTCGCATCGAGCCTCATTCCCCCGGACTACGGGACCGGATCTGGTGGGGGTCCGGTTCGAATTCGACCGCGGTGTGGGCCGCCAATGTGGGGATGAACCTGCAGAGCTCGACCCTGAAGTTCGACGAGAGCGGTGAGCCGCTGCACATACAACAGCGGAAGCAAATCGAGGCATACCTCGAGGCTTGGAAAGCAGCAGGGCACGGGCGCCAGCCGAGGGTGTCGGTGAGTCGCAGCATCTTCGCACTGGTCGACGAGCGTGACTTCGCCTTCTTCGGGAGCCGACAGGAGAGCGACGACCAGATCGGCTTCATCGACGAGAACACAAGGGCGATCTTCGGTCGCTCTTATGCCGCCGAGCCGGATGTCCTCGTGAAGCAGTTGGCAGAGGACGAAGCGATCGCCGCCGCGGACACGCTGTTGCTGACCGTTCCCAACCAGCTCGGGGTCGAATACAACGCCCACGCGCTGGAGAGCATCCTGACCTATGTGGCACCAGAGCTCGGCTGGCGCTAGCTAGCTCAGGTCTGCTTCAGCTCGAGGAGCTCGTAGGTAGTCGACCGCAACGCCGGCACCCGCCCCGCCGCCTCGATCGCCTCACGGAACTGCTCAGGGGTCACTTCCTGACCGTGGGCCGCACCGGCCGACCTGGTGATGATCTCGCCCATCAGGGTCCCACCGAGGTCGTTGCAACCGGCATCGAGGAGGCGTCGCCCACCGTCGAGGCCGAGCTTGACCCAGGAGGCCTGGATGTTGGGCACCAACCCGTCGAGGGCGATCCGGGAGACGGCATGGATCAACACGACCTCGTCCCAGGTCGGGCCGGGCCTGGCCCTCCCCCTCAGGTAGATCGGCGAGCCCATGTGGACGAATGGGAGCGGAACCATCTCGGTGAACCCCCCGGTCCGCTGCTGGATCCGGGCGATCACATCGAGGTGCCTCGCCCAGGAGCGCGGGTGGTCGATGTGACCGAACATGATCGTCGAGGTGGCGCGCAGCCCCATCTCGTGCGCAGTGATCATGACCTCGGCCCACTCTGAGGTCCTGATCTTGTCCGGGCAGAGATGGGCACGGACGTCGTCATCGAGGATCTCCGCCGCGGTGCCGGGAAGGGTCCCGAGCCCGGCCTCCTTCAACTCCTCGAGAAACGTCTTCACCGGGATCCCCAGCGTGTGGGCTCCTTGCCACACCTCGAGAGGGGTAAAGCCGTGAATGTGCATCTCGGGGAGCTCCGCCTTGATCGAGCGCACGACGTCGACGTAGAAGTTCCCGGTGAAGTCAGGGTGAATCCCACCCTGGAGGGTGACTTCGGTTGCCCCCCGCGCCCAGGCTTCTCGAGCGTTGCCGACGATCTCATCCATCCCCATCAGGTAGGGCTCGCCACGGAGGTTCAAGCTCTTTGGCCCCTTGGAGAAGGCGCAGAACCCGCATTTGAAGTAGCAGAGGTTGGTGTAGTTGATGTTCCGGTTGACCACATAGGTGACCGTGTCCCCGACGGCGCGCTCCCGGAGCTCGTCGGCGACCCGGGCGATTGCGTCCACCTGTCCTCCCCGCCCCCGGAACAGGGCCTCGACCTCAGCAATGCTCGGGCGGATGCCTTCCCGCGACCGTTCCAGGATCGGCTGGAGCTGTCCCGCCGCTTTCAGATCGGAGCCGGCAGGGCCTCCGACCCAAGCGCGGTCCATCCATTCCGCAGATAGGCGATCGTCGGGTACCGGTGGCTCCATGTCCTTGCCTGGTGCCCATTCGTACCGGGGGCGGGCCACCCCGGAGCCATCTACCAGAGAGAGCCAAGTGGTGAAGGAGGCTGCGGGCAAGCGCTCCCTGGCATCGTCGATCTCGAGGCCAGGCGGGAAAGCGGTGCGCTCGATGAGGAGATGGCCGGGAAGGGCCTCGCGGAGCTCCCCGAGACGCTCCACGTCCCAATCCCTGAGCAGGAGGTCGGTCGCTCCGAGGTCGATGGCCCGGACAGCCTGTTCCACATCGTCGACGAAGACGGAGACCGAGGTGTCGATCCCCGGGAGGGATGCCAGGGCCGCCACTTCCTCGACATGGGACCGGCTGGCTCGAATGAAGGCGGCACGCGATCGGGCCAGGGAGTCGAGCACGGCCTCCCTGTCCCCGTCGGCAACGACGGTGATCCGCCAACCCGGCACGCCCTCGCGGGCCAGAGCCAGGGCAGCCTCTGGGGTCACCACCCAGCCCGCGGGCTCGGTGCCGCCCACCGTGGAGGAGGTACTGAGGACCCCGCCCGCCGCGGCCGCTGCCAGGTCGGAATCGGTCGGGCTCGACATCTCGATGGTCGTGGTCCCCTCTCGACGCCGGCTTGCGGCAGCGGGCTCGGCGAGGGACTCGGCCGGCCTCATTCTCAAGAACGTGATGTTCATCTCACTCCAACCTGGTCCGGGATTCGGGCAAGCCCGTCGTCGTCGGCAGCGGCCACGATATGTGGATGGAGACCGGGATCGATCCATTCCAGGTCGATGAACTCCGGATAGACCGGAAGCCGGGGCCGCAGCGTGTGGCCGGCCGCCTCGGTCCGTGACCTCAGCTCCTCGAGATGGGGCCAGGGGGCCTCGGGGTTGACCCAGTCGATGGTCAGCGGGGAGACTCCACCCCAGTCGTTGATCCCGGCGTCGATGTAGATCTCGAATTGATCCGTCAGGTTCGGAGGCACCTGCACGTTGGCCTCGGCACCCATGATCCACCTCGCCAGAGCGACAACCCGGGCGAACCAGCGCGGCACCGGCTCCGCCGACCGTCGCATCGGCGTGTCCCACTTGGCTCGGAAGTTCTGGATGATCACCTCCTGGATGGCGCCGGTCCGGGACGCCAGATCGTCGAGGGCAAACAAGGAAGCGACGATCTCCTCGGGGGTCTCACCTATCCCGACCAGGATCCCGGTGGTGAACGGCACACGGTTGCGGCCGGCTGCCTCGATCGTGGCCACCCTGAGTGCGGGTTCCTTGTCCGGACAATTGTGATGGGGCATCCCCGGCTCCATGAGACGAGGTGAGATGTTCTCCAGCATCAGGCCCATCGACGGGTTGGTCGGGCGGAGCAACTGCATGTCCGCGTCACCCATCAGCCCCGGGTTGGCATGAGGGAACAGCGAAGTCTCGGAGCGGACGAGAGCAGACATGGCCGCGACGTATTCGATGGTGGAGCCAAGACCTTTCGCCTCGAGGAAGTCGGCCGCCTGGGGCCAGCGGTCCTCGGGCCGGTCTCCAAGGGTGAACAGGGCCTCGGTGCAGCCCGCCTCATCACCCGCCCTGGCGACCGCCCGCACTTCCTCGGGCTCCAGATACAAACCGCCGGCACCCGGCGGCTTGGCGAAGGTGCAATACGTGCATCGGTCCCGACAGAGCGTCGTCAACGGGATGAACACCTTGCGGCTGTAGGTGATCGTCTTGCCATGACCCTCGTCACGCAGCGCCCTGGCGGCTTCGAACAAGGCTCGGTCGTCCTCATGCCCTGTCAGGTAGCGAAGGGCCAGGTCGGGATCGGGGCGGGGATGGGTCAATGCGATGCTCAGGCTATGCCGGACGATGAAGCTTCGGTCATACCCCCGTCGACGGGCAAGATCACCCCGGTCATCCAGTCCGCAGCGTCCGAGGCGAGGAACACGATGGCTCGGGCGACATCCTCGGGCGTCCCCAACCGGCCCAGCGGGTGCATTCGGGCCGCCGCCGGCTCGTCTGCCCACAACATCTCGGAAAGCCTGGTCTTGACCACGGCGGGGGCAACCGCGTTGACTCTTATCCGGGGTGCGAGCTCGAACGCCAGTTGGCGGGTCATGTGCACCAACCCCGCCTTGGATATGTTGTAGGCACCGGTGATCGGGCTCGCCCTCAGCCCTCCGATGGAGGAGACGTTCACGACCGATCCGCCCTTCTCCGCCATCGAAGACCGATAAGCCGCCCTCACCCAGAGCAGGGGGGCCCGCAGGTTCACCGCCCATGTCTTGTCCAGTGCGCCGAGGTCCACCTCCATCAGTGGGCCGGCCGAGGGGTTGGTGCCGGCGTTGTTGACCAGGATGTCACATGACCCGAAACGCTCGACGGTGCGGGCGACGGCTTCGTCGGCCGATTCCTCAGAGTCGGACCTCGCTGCCAGGGCGAGGAGGCGTTCCGGCTCGACCCCGGCGGCAACCAGTTCCTCCGCTGCGGCCTCGATGTTCTCCTGCTTGCGGGAGGTGATGGTCACGCCGGAAGCTCCGCTCCTCGCCAGCTCGAGCGCGGTTGCCAGACCGATGCCGCGGCTGCCGCCCGTCACCAGGCCGACCTTCCCCTCGACCGTTGCCTCCATCAGTGACCGCCTCTCTTTACTCCCCCGTACTTCATCCTGGTGTCCGAGATCGCTGCTGCTCTCTCCTCGTCACCACCGCCCGCGTCGACGACCTCGCCGACGAAAAGGGTGTGAGTCCCGAGATCGAGCGTGTGGCGAACCTCGCAGTCCATCCATGCGATCGCCTCGTCGAAGATCGGCGCCCCGGTCTTGCCGGCGTGAACCGGGCGCCCGTTCAGCGTGTTCCCGTCTCGCGAGGCCGGTTTGGAGAATTTGACGAACACCCGGGTGTCCTCGGGCGACCAGAGGTTGACCGAGAAGGCCCCGGATTCGGTGATGAGACGATGGGTGACCGCCTTGTTGTCGATTCCGACCCCGATGAGCACGGGCTCCATGGAGAGTTGGGTGACCCACGACGCCGTCATCCCGTTCCACTCGTCGGCCGCAGCCGACCCGATCAGGGTGAGGGCGTTGGGGATCTTCCAGGTGACCTTGTTGAGCAGTTCGGGGTCCATCACACTCGCAGCGACGCAGGCGGGGACGAAACCCTAATCTCAGCCAGGTGCGCATCTTGATCGCCACAACCGGGGTTCTTCCGTCCGCCCCGGTGGCCGAACTGTGCGACCGGCTCCGGTCGGGGGAAGGCCAGGTCACCGTGATGACCGTGGTTCGGGTGCCCCGCTCCTTTCTCGACGAGCTGGACGACGATGTTCGCCGCTCCTTCCTCGACGACGCCTCGATGGATTCATCCGACGCCGAGGCCAAGGCTGCCCGTTACCTCGAAGAGCGAGGACTGAAGGCAGTGGAGCCAATAGTCGCTGCGCTCCAGGCGTCGGGCATGTCCGCGGAGGTCCGCTTCGTTGAAGGAGACGACCCGGCCGAGGCAATCATCAACACCGCAGAGGACGTGGGGGCGGAGATCGTGATCATGGGAGCCACCCGCCGCCTGTTCACCGAGGAGGCATGGCGCAGCGTCTCGGCCCGGGTCATGGACAACGCCCATCTCCCGGTGCTCCTGGTGCCTGGCACCCGGATCGAGGACACCCAGGAAGTCCCGATCCTGGAGCTCTAGGCCCGCAGTCCGCCTGTCCGCCTGTCCATCGCGGATCGCGGATCGCGGATCAGCGGTTTCTGTCACACCCGGTTTCTAGGTTCTCCACCATGGACCAAGGTTCTCAATCGTGCGAGCACCTCCCGACCTGGGTGGGCCGGGTGGCGGTGGCAGCATGCGCCGAGTGTGGGCGGGTCGACTGGCTTTCAGACCAGGGCTACCTCGACCCCGCCGAGGGTCTCGCCTACCTCTTCGGCACTTACGACCTCGTTGGCCATCTCGAGGCCCTGGCCGCCCCCGCTCCGTCGGTTCTCGCCTACGCCCCTCCGTCGGCACGGAAGCGGCGCAACCTGGACTGCCTTCCCAAGCACGTCTGGCTCGAGGTCGGACCCGACCTCTGGCTGTCCCACGACGGGCAGACCCTCCTCCTCGCGACCAACCAACGCATGCTGGTCGAGAACCTCACTCGAGGGGCTTGACTCAGGCCGAGGCCGGCTCTGCGAATTGGGTTCGATAGAGCGATGCGTAGAGACCACCCTGGGCCACCAAGGTGGCATGGTCCCCTCGCTCGACGATCTCGCCCTCGTCGAGGACCAGGATCTGGTCGGCGGCGCGCACTGTCGACAAACGGTGGGCGATGACGATCGAAGTCCGTCCCTCCATCAGCCCCTCGAGAGCCTCTTGGATCAGGGACTCGGAGCGGGAGTCGAGGTGCGACGTCGCCTCATCGAGGATGAGGACCCGAGGGTCCTCGAGCAGGACACGGGCGATGGCGATCCGCTGCTTCTCGCCTCCCGAGAGCCGGTAGCCCCGCTCCCCGACCACGGTTTCATAGGCGTCGGGCAGCTTCGAGATCATCTCGTGGATGTTCGCCGCCCGGCTTGCCCGCTCCAGCTCGTCGAGGGTGGCGTCTGGTCGCGCATACCGGAGGTTGGCGGCGATGGTGTCGTGAAAGAGATAGGTCTCCTGGGTGACCACACCAATCGTCCCGGCGAGCTCGCGAAGGGCGACTCTGCGCACGTCGTGACCGTCGATGAGCACCGCACCCTCGGTGACGTCGTAGAGCCTGGGGACGAGATAGGAGATCGTGGTCTTGCCGGCTCCGGAGGGCCCGACCAGGGCGGTCAGGGTCCCCGGCTCGGCCACGAAAGAGGCGTTCCTGACCGCCCACTCCCGAGTGGATGCCGGAGACGCGGAGGGTGGGGCTGCGACATCGTGATCCCAGAACCGCTTGACCGCCTCCAGGCCCTCGGGCCCCTCGCCCTGGTACTTGAAGAAGACATCCGAAAGTTCGACCCGACCTGTGGCCGGGAGCATGGGCTCGGGATCCGCGGGGTCGGGTATGTCGATCTCAAGGTCGAGAACTTCGAAGACCCGTTCGAACGAGACGAGGGAAGTGGCGAACTCGACACGGGAGTTGGAGATCCCCGCCAGCGGTCCGTACAACTGGACGAGCAGGGCAGAGAACATGACCAGTTCACCGAGAGTCATATCTCCCTGGATGACCTGGTAGCCCCCGACCCAGAACACGGTGGCGGTTCCGATGGCCGCCACCAGGCCGAGAGCGGCGAAGAACCCACGCCCCACCATCGCCCGCCTCACCTCGAGGTCCCGCACATCGGCCGCTTGCTCACCAAAACGCTGCGCCATCTCGTCCCACCGCCCGAAGAGGCGAACGAGGAGGGCGCCACTGACGTTGAAGCTCTCCTGGAGGGTGCCCGACATCTTGGCCTCGCGCTCCATCAGTTGCTGGGTCATCCGCCTCAGCACCTTGGCAACGCGACGGGCCGGGATCACGAAGAGGGGGAGAACGGCGACCGCCAGAACCGTCAGCTGCCAGTCGTTGAGGAGCATCACAACCAGGATGAAGGCCACCGAGACCACATTGGAGATGATCGTCATCAGCGTCCCGGTGATCGCCGACTGCGATCCTTCGACGTCGCTGTTGAGCCGATTCATCAGCTCGCCGGTCTTGGTTGCCGTGAAGAAGCGCAACGACATCCGCTGCAAGTGGGCGAACAGTTGGCGACGAAGGTCGAAGATGATTGCTTCCCCCACCCGGGACGACCACCAACGCTGGGCCACACCGACCAGGGCGCTGATCAGCGGGACCAGGACCATCCCCAACCCCAGCATCGTCAGCTGACCCAAGTCCTTGTTGGGAATCGCTTCGTCCAGCAACTGGCGAATCAGAATCGGCGGGACCACGCCCAATCCGGAGATGATCAGGATCGTGGCCAGGATCCCGATCAGGCTGGGGAGATAGGGGCGGCCGTAGCTCCAAACGCGCCGGAGCAAGGCGCGATCGATGTCGGGGCGATCGTGCTCCTCGTCATACCGCATATAGGTCCACCAGCCACTGGAGTGGAAGATGCTGGGCCCTCCTTGCTCGGTCGGGTCGAGACTATGCGGGAGGTGGCGCTAGCTCGCCGAGCGGCAATGACTCGATGGCCATCTGCTGGAGAGCGGCGAGGGGAACGAAGGAGCGTCCAAACAGCTCGTAGCGATATGACCCGTCGAACCAGACCAGCGTGGTCCCGTTACTCGCCGTCAATGTCCAGACTGGCCGCCCCTCGATCTGAAACGCCTCACAAACCTCAGTGGACCGGTCGCTGAAACGGGCACAGGAGACGTCCGCCTCCGGTTGCTGGACCTCCTCGGCTGCCTCCGGGTCGAACGCAACCTTGAGCACCGCCATCTGGGCCACCGACCTCGACCTGGTGTATGGCTCGGAGGACCAGATGCCGAAGGTCACGACCGGATCGCGCGCCAGCTCTCCGTCGTTGTCGAACACGAGTTGGGAGGTGACGTACTCGGAGAGATAGGGCACTGAAGCCGGGAACTTCACCTCGGGGAGCAGGATTGCAACTTCGACTCGGCTGGCCTGGATGAACAAATCACCGGAGCGCCGCCCGAACACCACACTCTCAACGGCTTCGGGATCGTCGGCAGGAGCACTGTTGACGATGGTGTCGTTGAACCATTTGAGGGCGCGGGTGCTGATCACCGCAGGGATGGTGATGGCGATCGTGGAGGTGGTGGTCACCGTGGGCTCGCCTATCCAATGCGAACTGCGTTGCCCCAGGGACTGGAATGGTGCCTCGCCGCAGGCGACGACGAGCGCTGCGACACAGATCAAAGTGGTCGCGCGGAACGCCTTTGGCACACACCCTCCTCGGACTTGTCGGCCCCCTCGTCCGCTCAACGAAGCCGGCCATCCCCGGGTTCCCCGAGAGGCGCGGTTCACCAAACGCTAACAGTGGACTCCTTATCCTCCGGGATGTGGAAAAGCTGATCCTCTCGACCGAGGCGTTCACCGAGCATCCCGCAATGGATGTTGCGGTGTCACATGCCACGCTGGCCGCCGTCGCCAGAGGGCAACTGGCAGGGGTCTTCCGGCTCCATGTCCCCGCGCCTGTTGTCGCCTTCGGGAGAGCCGATCGGGTTCAGCCCGGTTATCCCCAGGCGGTGCGAGCCGCGCAAGCCCACGGATTCGGGGCGGTAGAGCGGCTGGCGGGCGGGCGGGCCGCGGTCTTCCACGAGTCGACCCTGGCGTTTGCCATGGCGGTCACCGACGACAACCCCCGATCCGGGATCCGGGAGCGCTTCGAGGTGATATCCGGAGTGATGGCCCGCGCCTTTCAGGCGCTCGGCATCGACGCCCGCGTCGGGGAGGTCCCCGGGGAGTACTGCCCCGGCTCGTGGTCGGTCAACGTCGGAGGACGGGTCAAGGTCATGGGCGTCGGTCAGCGTCTGGTCAGAGGAGCTGCCCATGTCGGCGGGGTGATCGTCGTCGATGACGGAGAGCGGATCCGGGACGTCCTGATCCCGGTGTATCGGGCGTTGCACCTCGACTGGGACCCGCGCACCTCGGGTGCTCTCGCCGACCGGGCCCCTGGCTTGGACCCATCGAAAGTCTCCAGGGCGGTGATCAAGTCGCTGAGCTCCACCTTCGATGTCGAACGGGGCCGGATCCCGGAGGAGATCGTCGCCGAGGCGCGATCGCTGATCCCCGACCATCTGCCGCAGGTGGCGTGATGCGGGTCACTGTGATCAATGGCCCCAATCTCGACCTGTTGGGCACCCGGGAGCCCGAGGTCTACGGGTCGACCACTCTTGTCGATCTCGAGGGACGCATCGCCGACTTCGCATCCGGCCTCGGCGTCGACACCGCTTTCGTCCAATCCAACGAGGAGGGCGACCTGATCGAGGCGATTCATGGAGCCCGTGGCGACGATGGGATCGTCATCAACCCCGGCGCGCTGACTCACACCTCTCGTGCCCTCGGTGATGCGATCTCGGCGGTAGGGGTGCCGACCGTCGAGGTGCACATCTCCAACGTGAGGGCGCGCGAGCCTTGGCGCGCGGTGTCCTTGGTGTCGGAGGCCTGTGTCCGCACCATCTACGGGCGCGGGCTCGCCGGTTATGAGGACGCCATTCGCCATCTCGTCAACCGGGCCGCCCTCCGTGTGGACACCCTTCGCTACGGCCCCCATCGCGATCAAGTCGGGGACCTTCGCATCCCCGAGCGTGACCCCAATCGCCTGGTGCTGCTGGTCCACGGCGGCTTCTGGCTCGACCAGTACCAGCGTGACGGCATGGAGAGTCTCGCAGTCGACCTGACGGTACGGGGGTGGGCCACCTGGAACCTGGAGTACCGCCGGCTGGGTGGTGGCGGGGGTTGGCCCGCCTCCGCGCAGGACGTCGTGACTGCGATCGACTCGGTCGGCCAAATCACAGAGGTATCGGATCGGCCCACCGCGATCATCGGTCATTCGGCTGGTGGTCATCTCGCGCTCTGGGCAGCGACGCGGGCACGGGAGCCGATCGCACTCACCGTTGGCCTCGCCCCGGTGACCGATCTCGGACTGCTCTCGGACTCGGGCGGACCGGGAAGCGGCCCGGCCGCCAAGTTGCTGGCATCCGGGGCCCCACGGACGATCGACACACTCCCCGAATCGACGCTGCTGATTCACGGCGATGAGGACACACTCGTTCCCTCGGAGCACAGCACGCGACTCGATGAAGCCGCCACTGTGAGCGTGATCCAAGGGTTTGGCCACTTCGAACTGATCGACCCGAACCGGGATCATTGGGCGACCGTGATCGACGCCCTCGCCGCCGTTGACGAGTGACCAATTCCGAGTTGTCGCACTTATCCACAACTGAGTAGGGTTGCCGCCTCTTGGGCAGCGGTCTTCCCCGCTGGTGGAGTCGCTTCATATGCGTTTGAGACGTTTGTCTTTTATCGCTGGGTGGGCAGCGGTGGTCCTCCTGGCTCTGGCCGGGTTCGCCGCTTTCGGCACCCCTGAGTCGACCGTCGATGAGTTGGAGAGCGAGGCTGCTGCAGCGAGCGTCGGTCACGCCTCGGGTGCCCAGGCAGGGCTCGCCTTCGCCGTGCTCAGTGGCGAATCTGCCGAAGTCGCCATCGGCACAGTCGAAGAAACCCCAGCCGATGGCGGCGACGATGGGGCTGCGGCTGAATCCACTGAAGGATCCATAGCCTCCGACACCTCGGGGTGGTTGTCACAGGTCCAGGTCAGGGAACTGGTATCCCGCTTCTTCACTCCAGAAGACGTCAACAAGGCGGTGCGGGTGGCGTGGTGCGAGTCCCGATTCGACCCCAACTCCACGAATCTCCGCACCGGCGCGGTCGGGTTGTTCCAGCACCTGCCCCAATACTGGGAGGAGCGGGCGTCGCAAGCCGGCTTCACTGGCGCCGACGCCACCGATCCTGAGGCGTCGACCGCTGCCGCGGCCTGGGCGGTGTACAACGAGGGCGGCTGGGACATCTTCACCTGTCAGGGGTGACACGGGATTGGTGATGCCGTGGCGGCGCTGAACGTCCTGGGCACCGAATTGGAAGAGTGCGGCGCCGAACCGCTCACCGGGTTCTACAGGGACGGTTGGTGCCAGACCGGACCCCAGGATCTCGGGAGCCACACGATCTGCGCAGTGGTCACCGCTGAGTTTCTCGACCATCAACGCGAGATCGGCAACGATCTGTCGACCCCGATGCCCGAGTACCTGTTTCCCGGGCTGGTCCCTGGCGACCGCTGGTGCGTCACCGCGGCGAACTGGCTACGGGCGCATCAGGCTGGATCGGCGGCGCCGGTGGTGTTGGCCTCGACTCACGAAGCGGTGCTCGGTCTGATCCCACTCGAGATCCTGCAGGAGCACGCCGTCGACGTCCCTGCAGACCCCGGCGCCTTGGACGCCTGATGGCAACCTGGGAGGACGTGCGCCGGATCGCCTCCTCCCTGCCGGAGACCTCCGAGAAGGAAAGCTGGGGACAGGCCCACTGGCGGGTGAAAGACAAGCTGTTCGCATGGGAGCGCCCTTTGCGTCGCGCCGATTACCAGGCACTCGGCGACTCGGCTCCGGACGGGCCGATTCTCGGGGTCCGGGTGCCGGACCTTGGGGTCAAAGAGGCACTGCTGTCGGACGACCCAGCGGTGTTCTTCACGACACCACACTTCGACGGCTACCCGTCCGTGCTCGTGCTGCTGGGGAACATCGACGCCTCCGAACTGGAAGAGGTGATGGTCGAAGCTTGGCTCGACAGAGCCCCGAAGCGCCTGGCCAAGGACTACCTGGACTCACTGAAGTAACTTTCGACAGGCCGAGTCAGGAGGCGACTTTGGCTGCCACGGACCCCGTTTCGATCGTCCGCCCGGTAGATCGCATCGAAGGAGACCCCACCCCGGGCATGGTGCGGGAGCAAGCGCTCTCTATGGAAGGCATGTGGGCAGGCCTGGTGAAAACCGAAGCCGGCATGATCTCGGACTGGCACCATCACGGTGAGTACGACACCTCGATCTACGTGATCGATGGCACCCTCCGCATGGAGTCAGGCAGCAACGGCGAGAAGGTTGTCGATGCGGGGCCGGGCGACTTCCTGCATGTACCAAAGGGCGCCGTCCATCGGGAGAGCAACCCCGGGAGCACTCAGAGCAGGATCGTGGTGGTCAGAGCCGGGTATGGCCCAGCGGTCATCAACGTCGACGGCCCGGCGTGACTGCTGGTCATACCACGAGCACGAATCACGCCGTCGCTCTGAGGCCATCCGAGCCCGCAAACCGCTGGTGGGTCGGCCCAAGCGGGGTCATAATGGATCGCATGCTCGCTCCGGCCGCTTTCGCTCACTGATCACGCGCTTTCCCGCCTGATCACGCCCGTCGTCGTGACGACGGGCCCGTAGCCCGTCCTTTCGGCTTGGAGCTCTTGTCCTGATGACCATTCAGTCGTCGTGGGTCGAGATCGCCTGTGACGAGTCCGGGTTCTCCGGGACCAACCTCCTCGACCCCGCGTCGCCATTGATCACCCACGCCAGTGTCGATCTCTCCATACCGGAGGCCGCCGAGGTGGTAGCCGTACTGCGCTCCCGTCTTGCGCGCCCTTCCGAGTACAAGTCCAATCAGTTGCTGCGACCCGAGCAGCGGCCCTCGCTCGAGTGGTTCCTTACCGTGCTGCGCGGGCGTGCACACGTCAACGTCATCGACAAGACCGGGTACCTCGCCGCCCGGGTACTCGAGTTGTTCACCGAGGAACCTTCGTATGGCGCGGGCACCAGCCTGGGCCGGGATCACTCCGAGGCCGTACTGGCGCTTCGGCGGCGAACCGGGTTCCTGACGGCGTTCATAGACCTGATCCGGACGAGGAGGGCCCGGCTGGTCGACCACGACGCGATCGATCGGTTCTTCGCGACGATGCCGGCGGATCTGCCCGGATTGCGGGATATCACATCGGCGCGGGTCGAGGAAGTCATGGTTCGGTTGATCGATGAGGATCCCGCGTTTCCACCACCGCTGGAGCCGCTGGTGCCTGCACTCGCCGAGACGCTGTTGTTCTGGAGCGCTGGAGTCCGGTCGGTCGACGTGGTGCATGACGAGCAGAGCGCGTTGACCAGGAGCCGGGTGGCTCGATTGGCGACGTTCCTCGCCGAAGCCGTGTCTCCGTCTCCTCCGCCGTTGCGCTCGTTCATGCAGGTCGATTCGAGGGTTGACGCGCGGGTACAGGTGGCTGATCTGCTCGCCGGGATCGCCCGTCGGCGGCCGCCAAGTCTGTATGAGTTGTTTGCGCCCTACCTTCAGCGCTCGACGGATTGACGTGACCTCCGATCACCCCCCTCTCCTCACCCCCTGGGGAAGAAAGCCATTGCGATCAGGATCGCTGTACGAGCCGTAGGACCCATAGTCCGCCCGTTCCAGGAGAGGTGGTGGGGAAGGCCCACCCCTAGCTAGGTCGTTTCAGCCGAACCCGGGATCGGCCGATTCGGACCAACTCCATGCCATGGCGATGCACCGCGATGTGGTGATGGAACCAGCACAGGGTGACCAGATCGTCGGCGTCGGTGCGCCCACCCCGGTACCAGGGCACGGAGTGGTGGACCTCGAGTCGATAGTGCGAAGGACAGCCCTCGACGGTACAGCCGCCATCCCGGGCCAGGATGTGACGCCGCAGCTTGCGGCTCACGGTCCGAGTACGCCGGCCCAGACTCAGTGGCTCGCCCGATTCGGTGATGCCGACCACCTCGACGATGCCGTTGCACAGGATCTCTTCCAGAGCCCGCCGCCCGATCCGGGGCCCGGCGAGCACCGCCACCCCCGATTCGCCGTTGGTGGCAGCGGCGGTCCTGGCGTCGACCGTGACCGCGACGTCCACGGGTGGCGCATCGCCGACTGGATCTGACGAATAAAGCGAGTCCTGACAGATCGCGACCAGGGCAAGTCCCCGACTCTCGGCAACAGCCAATGGGACGTCTTCACCTAACACCTCGTCGGCACGCTGATCGATCGCCTTCTCCACCAGACGGGCATCGAGCCCGGCGAGCTCACCCCAGATGTGGGTCGTGGTCTCGTCGAGCGATGGCTGGAAATGCAGATACCCGCTCGAGGAGATCTCGCGCTCCCGCTTCGGGCTCAGACGGCGATGGTGCGCCACCAGCCGGCGGAGTTGTCCGATGTCGTAGCCCTCGTGATCGTGGCGGGCGCGCTCCGGGAGTCGCGCCAGCTGCTCGGCCCGGTCGAAAGTGATCTCGCCATCGGCGATTTGGGCCGCCACTTCGGGCGCCTCTTCCAGCCTCGAGGCCGTCCAGCACAGGGTACGGGCCGTCTGATGGGAGATGTCGGCTCGGGCCGCGGTCCAGTCCACGATCGACCGGTAGCCGTCGCTGTGGTGTGACTGGCGTCGCCGTTTCTCCTGGATGGCGCCCATCTGCGCGGCTCTGATTTCGGCAACCTGACGCTCTCCCCCGGTGACGATCAGATCCAGCTGATCCTCAGTAAGACTCCCCCAGTCCATGGTCGAAACATTACGAAGGAGGTGTGACAGATTTGGACTGGACCGACGGAGTCGGCCTAGGTCTCGCCGCGGTGGCTGACCTCCTGGAGCAGAAATCCATTGCCATCGGGATCGCTGAACGCGGCGTATGTCCCGTAGTCGGCCCTTTCCGGGTGGAGGCCTGGCGTCTGGCCCTCATCGCCGAAGTGGAACGGCTCGCTGACCTCGATTCCCCGACCCGACAGGTCCTCGATCGCCGCCGGCAGGTCGGTAACCACCAGGTGCAGCCCTTGATAGGTCCCGGGAGCGCTCTGGCTGATCCCGATGCCGAAGGTGATCGAGCATGCGGACCCGGGTGGCGTCACCTGGACCACACGGAACGAGTCGTTCGGCTGAAAGTCGACATCGACTTTGAATCCAGCCCTCTCGAAGAACTCCTTGGCCCGGTCGACATCGGATACCGGCAACACAACCACTTCCAGCTTCATATCCAATGGCTTCTCCTCGTTGCCGCGACGCTACCGATCACCGGAAATCACGGGATTGCACCGTCTGCACCCCGATTGCCTGGAAATCCCGGGCCACGATGTTGGTCACCCCGTCGTGGTACTCGAGGCGGCCCTCGATCACCAGGGCCGGGCTGCGACGGACCACTTCGCGGTGGCGAGCCCAGACATCGGGGAGCACGATGATGTTGAGAAGGCCGGTCTCGTCCTCCAGGTTGAGGAAGTAGACCCCCTTGGCAGTTCCCGGGCGCTGGCGATGGGTGACCACCCCCGCCACCCGGATCCGGCTGCGGTGACGTTGCACCTCCAATGCCTCGGCTGCGGTGAGGCACCCTTCCAACTGATCGCGCACGAAGCTCATCGGGTGCCGGCTGGAGACCCCCACTGCCCAGAGGTCGGCCCGATGTGATTCCTCGTCGCTCATCCCCGGCAGCTCCGGTGCCTCCACCCCCGGTGACAGGGCCAGCCGCTCGGGATCGATCTCGGCGAGCGCTCCCGCAGCCCACATCCCCTCCCGGCGGCCGAGGCCGATCGACTCCAGTGCTCCAGAGGCGGCAAGACCCTCCAGGGCTTCGACCCCGAGCCCGGTGCGAGAAGCCAGGTCCTCCGGAGACTGGAAAGGCCCGCCCAGGATCCGAGCCGCCTCGACCCTGGTCACCTCCCTCTCCCCCATGTTGCGCACATAGCGGAGCCCCATCCGCACCCCGACCGGGGGCCGGACCGGGTCGTCGACCAGCCCTCGCCCCCGACGCCAACGCTCCCCCAGGTACTCGACGATGTCATCGGGCGCCGCCTCGACAGCCTCGATGGTGCAGTCGTGCCAGGACACGTTCACATCCGGCCCCAGCACCACCACCCCGTGTCGCTGTGAGTCCTGGACCAGGGAGTTCGGGCTGTAGAACCCCATCGGTTGGGCATTGAGCAGGCCGGCCAGGTACTCCGCGGGGTAGTGAAAGCGAAGCCAGGCCGACATATAGACGATGTAGGCAAAGCTCACCGAGTGGCTCTCCGGGAACCCGAAGGCTGCGAACCCCTGCAGCTTCTCCCAGATCTCATCGGCCGCCTCCCCGATGATCCCGTTGCCTGCCATCCCCACGTATAGGTCCTCGCGGAGCTTTCCCATCTCCTTCTCCGAGCGCTTGTGGGTCATCGCCTGCCGCAACCGGTCGGCCTGACTCCCGTCGAACCCGGCACAGACCCGGGCCAGCTCCATGAGCTGCTCCTGGAAGATGGGAACCCCGAGCGTCTTCTTCAGGATCTCCTCGGTGGAAGGATGGGGATAACGCACCGGCTCCTCACCACTGCGACGCCGCAGATACGGGTGCACCGACTGGCCCTGGATCGGTCCGGGCCGGATCAGGGCCACCTCGACCGCCAGGTCGTAGAAGGTCTTCGGCTTCATCTTGGGCAGGGTCGCCATCTGGGCCCGGGACTCGATCTGGAACAACCCGACGGTGTCGGCCCTGGTGATCGAGCGGTAGATCGCCGGCTCCTGGGGGATGGTTGCGAGGTCGATGTCGATGCCGTGGGTGTCCTCGATCAGGTCGTGGGCAAGATGGAGGGCGTTGAGCATCCCCAGCCCGAGCAGGTCGAACTTGACGATTCCCACCGCTGCCGAGTCGTCCTTGTCCCACTGGAGGACGGTCCGCCCTTCCATCCGCCCCCACTCCAAAGGGACCACCTGCCACAAGGGGCGGTCGGCGATCACCATCCCTCCGGAGTGGATCCCGAGGTGACGGGGAAAGCCATCGAGCCGCCAGCAGATGTCGTAGATCATCTCGGCGGTCATCCCCTCGGGCAGTGGGGAGTCGAGGCGGATCAGCGCCGGGTCCCTGGTGTCCAGGTACTTGGAGAGACCGTCCACCTGGGCCTGGGTGAACCCGAAGGTCTTGGCCACGTCCCGGAGCACCGACTTGGCCCGGTAGGTGATCACATTGGCCACCATCGCCGCCCGCTCCCGCCCGTACTGGCGGTAGCAGTACTGGATGACCTCCTCCCGGCGGTCGGCCTCGAAGTCGATGTCGATGTCCGGCGGTCTCCCCCGCTCCTCGGAGAGGAAGCGCTCGAAGGGGAGGTGGAGCCGGATCGGGTCGACCCGGGTCAGCCCCAGGCAGCGGCACACCGCCGAGTCCGCTCCCGACCCTCGGATCTGGCAGAGGATGTCCTGGGTTTCGGCGAAGTCCATGATGTCCTTCACCACCAGGAAGTAGCCGGGGAATCCCAGCTGCTCGATGATCCCCAGCTCGTGCTCGAGACGACGCCGGGCCCGAGGATCGATCCCGTCGTCACTGCCCGGATAGACCTCACGGGCGCCCTCCCAGGTGAGATGGCGCAGATAGTCCATCTCGTCGCGAAAGTGGCCGGGCATTGGGAAGTCGGGAAGGTTGGGGGCGACCAGGCCGAGATCGAAGGCGAGGCGGCGCCCCAGCTCACCGGCGCGGGCCACTGCTCCCGGGTAGCGAGCGAATCGACGGCTCATCTCTGCCGGATGCTTGAGATACCGCTCGTCGCTGGCAGGGCGGAAACCATCGGCGGCCGCCAGGGTTCGCCTCCCTCCGATGGCAGCCAGGACCTCCGACAGATCGGCGTCCCGGCGGTCGTGATAGTGGGCCTGATTGGTGGCTACCACCGAAATCCCCAGCTTCTCGGCGACCTCCCACATCAGGTCGTTGCGTGGGTCATCCTCTGGCATCCCGTGGTGCCACAACTCGAGATGGAGCCGGGCTCCGAACAGCTCTCGAAGCCGCGACGCCTCCCTGATCGTCGCCCCGAGATCGTGGCGAGCCGCGGCCTTGGGCATCGCCCCGGAGTGGCAACCGGTGAGGACATGGACATCGGGGCTCCCCGCCACCGTCACCAGGTCCTCCCAGAGATAAACCGGATGGCCCTTCTCCCCCCGGAGCTGGGCCCTGGTCACCAGGTTGGAGAGCGCCCGATATCCCTGTGGCGAGCCGGCGAGAAGGACCAGGTGGTCGGTCTCGGGAAGGTCTGTCGGCTTCACTCCGTGTGCCCGCACGCTGCGTCCCCGGCGCAACCTCCCCTGGGCGCCCTTGGTCCGGGCATGACGCTGCCGGTCCCATTCCTCGGCACTGGTCACCGGATCGGGAGGCCCGTCAGGCTCCGGCTCCAGGCCGATCTCGACCCCATAGATGGCGGGAAGCCCGGTCGCCTTCGCCGCCTGCCAGAACCGGGAGACCCCGTAGAACCCGTCGTGGTCGGTGACCGCCAGCGCCTGGTAGCCCAAGTCCATTGCCCGCTCGGCGAGATCTTCGGGATGGGAAGCGCCATCGAGGAAGGAGAAGTTGGTGTGGCAATGCAGCTCGGCGTACCCGCTCACTCATCCTCACTATATCGAACATATGTTCGATGCGGATCGGTGTAGCTTTCGAGTCATGGACGTGCATGCCACGGTCATGGCCTGGGACACCGCCCTGCGTCAGTCGGAGTGGGAGACGGCCCGGTCCCTGCTCGATGATGGCGCTGTCTACGTAGCCACGGATCCGCCAATCAACTGCGCCAACGCCGACGAGATCGTCGACCTGATGCGCTCGTTCAAGGGTGTGAACCCCGACGTGGAGTTGCTGGAGCTGGAGGTCATCGACGGTCACGCGATCGCAAGCCTCCGACAGCCGGCATGGGAATGGGAGTGGTATCAGATGATCGAAGTCGAAGGCGGGCGCATCACCAGACTCGAGGACTTCGTCACATACGACGACGCGGTCCGAAGCATCGGCTGAGTCGGTAGCCGATCAGCGCCCGCTGCGGGAGAAGTGCATCCAGTCCTTGAGCGTGTTCCAGTTGCCGCCCCAGCCCCAACCCATGGCGGCAAACGCCTCGGTGGCGACATCGCCGGCGAAGATCATCCCCGGGCGGGAGTCCTCACGATCGGTATAGGTCGTGGCCAGCTCGGGGAGGACCAGGTCACCCTTCAGATAGGGGTTGTGGAACGGATTGACGTCGACGGCCAGCCCATAGGCGTGCTGCGACCAGTTGCCGGAGCCAACAGCGGGCCGGCAGACAAAGGAAGTGGTGTCGTTCCAGTCTCCGGTGGGAGGGGCGTCGATCTCCTCTTTGGTGATCACCCGCATCTGCTCGATGAGGAAGCCGGCCTCGAACAGCCGACGGAAGACATCGACCATCCCCTCGGCTTCGCCGGCGTTGACGATCATCTCTCCGGTGTGGATCCCCCCGTCGAACCCGTGGTGGGAGACAGTGATGTAGGCCAGCTCGTCGAGAGTCACCGGGCATTCGGGGACCCAGCTCGAACGAGCGAGGACGTCATCCGGGATCGGCCCCAGTGTCGATTGGAAAGTGGTGCCGACCGGTGGTGGCAGGACATCGACGGTCTCCAGTTGGCGGGGGTCGAACTCCGGCGGGGTCTCCTGGGCCACGCCATATCCGTCTTCCCGAAGGGGCAGCTCGCGGGTCCCCATCCAGTCGGGGCGTGCGAAGGGATTCAGGCTGGTGGTGGTCTCTGGAATGCTCGTTGTCGTCGGCGCCACGGTCGTCGAAGTCGTCGCAGCCTGAGTGGTCGTGGTAGCCGGCGTCTGGGAAGTCGAGGAAGTGACGGCCGCACCGGTGCATGCGGTGATCAGCACCAGGGCGAGAACGCGGCCGGGTCGCACCGCTTCACCCTAAATCCTGCTTCGGCCAAGACGGTTCATGGGGGGCGTACGCTCCCGCCATGCCCGAGATCCCGCAAGCAGTCCAAGACTTCCTGGGCACCGGTCCTCTGGGACATGTCGTCACCATCGACCCCGACGGGACGCCCCACGTCACGCTGGCCTGGGTCGGCGTGGACGGGGACGAGTTGATCTGGTCCACCTTTTTCGATCAACACAAGATCGAATGCCTGCGACGCGACGATCGGATTGCGATCTCGTTCCAGGCTCACGAGCACTCAGGGCCCGGCCTCCACCCCTATCTGGTCGCCGAGGGCACTGCCCGCATCGAGCAGGGAGGGGCCCTCGAGGTCATGGACCGCCTCGCCGAGTTCTACATCGGGCCCGGCGCCAGGTTCCCGGTTCGCGACTTTCCGCCTGGACTCGTGGTTCATGTGGCGGTGGACCGTTTCTACGGAGTGGGGCCCTGGGCGGAGGCAGAGGCGGAGGGCTCCTAGCCACCGCGGGCGCCGGGCTCGGCCATACCACGCCCGGCTACCGTCGGCTGCCGGAGGTAGAGATGTCATCGATCACCAAGACCATCCGTCTCTCGGGCCAGGCAGGGGACTCGATCGAGGACGCGGTTCGAACCGTGCTCGCGCGCGCCGCGGCGACGATCTCGGACATCCAGCATTTCAAGGTGGTCGAGGTGAGCGGGAAGGTCGACGACTCGGGGGCCCCGACTTCGTTCGCGGTGACCCTGGACATCACCTTCGGGATCAAGGACCCCGTCGAGCACGGATGAGCATCCCCCCTCCCGTCTCACTGGGTGACGGGATCCATCTCATCCCGGCGCCCCTCCCGTTCGCCAGCCCGGGATGGGTCAACACCTATGCGATCGAATCGGGAGACGGTCTGCTCCTGCTCGACTGCGGCACCGATTGGGAACCCGGGCGCCAGGCGCTGAGCGACGGGTTCAGGGATCTCGGCCTGGACGAGTCGTCCGTCCACACCCTGGTGGTGACCCATCTCCACCTCGACCACGTCGGAATGTCCGCCCGTCTGGTCAGAGAGTGGGGGTGCCGCTTCGTGATGCATCAGAACGCAGCAAAGCTCGTCGAGCGGTACAACGACATGCCCGGTTACGTGCAGCGACTGCTCGGGATCGGGAGGCGCTTCGGGGTCCCGCCACCGATCCTGGAGGCGCTTCCGGACCAGGTCGGTGATCGGCCGGACTACATGCCGATCATCGAACCCCCGGATCACACGGTCGAAGATGGGGACGGCATCGACCTCGGGAAGGGCCGGTCGCTCGAGGTCGTGCACACCCCGGGTCACGAGTCGGCCCACATCTGCCTCCGGGACGACCGGACCGGGATCTTCTTCTCGGGCGACCACGTGTTGCCGAGGATCTCACCGGTCATCATGTACGACGAGGCGCTGGAGGACCCATTGGGCACCTACCTGGCCTCGTTGGGAAAGCTGCACGGCCTCCAGATCAGAGTCACCTACCCGGCGCATGGCACGATCATGGATCGGGGCGATGACCGGATCCGTCAGATCATGCTCCATCACGACCGCCGTCTGGTGGACATGGCCGATCTGGTCCGGGAGGCGAACACCACGGCCTGGAAGGTGATGCTGAAGTCATTCCGTCCCAACCTCACCCCACTCGAGACCCGGCTTGCATTCCTGGAAACCGTGTCCCACCTGGAGCATTTGAGGCTGTCTGGCCGAATCCGGCAATTGGACCACGAAGGCGTGGTCACCTACACCCGCTGACCTGCGCGCCTTTCAGACCTCGGCCCGCCGCAAGCGGGGCCGCACGATGCGGCGCCACACGAACCAGGCTATCGCCACGCCGAGCACCACGAGGACCACCTTCTGGAACAGCTCGAGCGGCTCCTCCACCTCGTGGTAGCGCTCGCCGAGCAGATATCCGGCGCCGATCAACAATACGTTCCAGACCAGGCTGCCCACCAGGGTGTAGAGCGTGAATGGAATCAGGGGCATGCGGCGCAGACCGGCCGGTATCGAGATCAAGGACCTCATCAGAGGGATGCAGCGGCACACGAGCACTGCCATCGAGGCCCGTCGGTCGAACCATTCCTCCGACTTGTCCAGGTCGGTCTCGTCGAGCCCGAACCATCTCCCATGACGTGCCACGATGGTGCGGAGCCGCACTGGCCCGATTGCAGCCGCAATCCCATACAGGGCGTAGGCCCCGACCATCGAGCCGATGGTCGCGGCGACGACCATGCCGACGAATGAGGCTTCTCCCTCGACGGCGACGAAGCCTGCCAACGGGAGGACCACCTCCGACGGAATCGGAGGAAACAGGTTCTCCAGTGCGACCAGGGCGGCGACGCCCCAGTACCCGAGACTCTCTACTACCGACGTGACCCATTCCACGAGCCCATCGAGCACTTGCTTCTCCTCTTGCGGCCAATCATGTCCGGCCCGCCGGACTGTCGTTTATCGACAACCGGAGGCTAATTCTGTGGCGATCGACAACCTGGTCGGCGGCAAGCTCTCAGAACAGCTCGAGCAGTTCGAGAACCAAGGCGCCGACACCGAAAGCCAGCAACCAGCTCGCCAGCGACCCGACCAAGACGTATTCGGGGTCGATGGCCGCCGGCTTGGCGCTGATCTCAGGGAACCGAAGGATGCTCTTGGCGGCCACGACCAGACCGGCGGCCGCGGCGGCACCCGCCAGCATCAACACGTAGATCAACAGACGCTCCAGCACCCCGATCCAGCGCCCCGCTCGGTTCTGCACGGGTGACCCCTCGTGGCGGGTCAGTCGCAGCACTACCCGCACCGCCCAGTTCGAGGGCAGGGTGAGAAAGAGCGCGCCGCCGGCGATGAGCGCGGCTTCTTCCCAACTCATCGCCGGGTCACCATCGGAAGGTTGCCGAGATCTCTGGCCCCGACCACGGCGAGGATCCCATGAGTGTGAGCGCGGCGGTTGACCGAGCTCTTGTTGATGCCGAGTCCGGAGGCAAGCTCGGTCTGGCTTCGCCCCTCGATGAGGCCGATGGCGATCAGTGCATCCACTTCGTCGAATCCGGCGAGCAAAGTATCACGGAGCAACAGGTAGCCGTTGAGGGCGGAGTCCAGTGGGGAGGCCGACCGGAGGGCGGTGCGCACCCTGGCACCACGACTCCGCGCCGAGCGGTCCACGGACTCGATCGCCTCCCGGGCCCGCCACCAGCAAGGGCCGTCCTGCCCAAACGGGAATCGTTGCGGGTCGTCCATGACCAGCTCCCCCCAGCCGATCCCGATCCGGAGCTCGGTCATGGGGAGGCTCCGAATATGGAGCTGGGCGGAGGCCTCGATGGCCGCCGTCAGTGTGTCGAAGCGCGCCTGGAACTCGTCGCCGATGGTGAACACCGGTTCCCCACCCACGACCGCTCCTACCTGCTCGAGGACTCCTGCCATCGCCCGTTGCAGCTCATCGCGATTCGGGGCGTGACGGGAACCCACCATGTCCCCGATCAAGGCTGCCACCAGGGGATGGGCCTGTTGCTCCATTGAGACAACACTAGCTTAAGTTGGGCGTTAGCACAACTGTGTTGTGTCATACTCACAACTATGTGAGAGTTGCGCTTAGGAGCTTACGTCGCTCAGCTCCACTTCGACGGCGAACTCACCTTCGGAATAGCCGAGCTCCCGGGTGCGGGCCGCAGCCTTGAGATCGATCTCGGCCTGCCGGATCAACTCCAGCGTGCCCGCAGGAGCGGTCACCGCGACCGACCCCACCTCGGCCGCCATCGAAGCCTTGGCGTCCGACTTGGCGCGACGGACCGCGGTGAGCACCTCCGACGTCGCACCGAGGACCGCGGGATCACCGGCTCGCCCCACCTCGAGCTCTCCGGCGGAAGGCCAAGGCTGTCGGTGAACCGAGCCCTCGCGCCACCAGGACCACACCTCCTCGGTGATGAACGGGAGGAAGGGTGCGAACAATCGGAGGTAGGCGCCGAGGGCGAGTTGCAAAGCAGCATGCGCGGAGGCACCGCCATCACCCCCTTCGTAGGCCCGGCCCTTCACCAGCTCCAGGTAGTCATCTGTCCACTCCCAGAAGGACTCCTCGACTACCTCCATCGCCTTCGCATAATCGAAGCCGTCAAGAGCTGCCGTCGCCTCTTCGACGATCGCAGCGAGGGTGGCCAGCATCGAGCGATCCAATGCTTCGCTCACCGCCGCGCGATCGATGTCATCGGAGAAGCCGAGCACGAAACGAGCAGCGTTCAAAATCTTGAGAGCAAGCCGACGCCCGATCTTCATCACGCCGTAATCGACAGCGGTGTCGGCCCCCGGACGGCCCTTGCACGCCCAGTAGCGAACGGCCTCAGCCCCGTATTCCTCGATCAAGGGCAGCGGTGTGATCACATTGCCCCTCGACTTGGACATCTTCTTCCGATCTGGGTCGAGGATCCAGCCATTGATCGCGGCATGGGCCCAGGGCAAGGCCCCATGCTCGTAGTAGGAGCGAAGCACCGTCGAGAACAGCCAGGTACGGATGATCTCCGGTCCCTGGGGCCGCAGGTCCATGGGGAATACCCGGTCGAAGAGGTCCTGGTCGTCGTCCCAGTGCCCGGCGATGTGCGGCGTCAGCGAGGAGGTAGCCCAGGTATCCATCACGTCGGGATCGCCGGCGAAGCCACCAGGCTGACCCCGCTGCGACTCGTCGAACCCGGGTGGGGCATCGGTCGTCGGATCGACTGGCAGGGCGCTCTCGTCGGGGACGAGCGGGTGGTCGAGGTCGATCTCACCTCCGTCGTCGATCGGGTACCACACCGGGATCGAGACCCCGAAGAAGCGCTGCCTCGAGATCAGCCAGTCACCATTCAGGCCTTCGACCCAGTGCCGGAAGCGGACCCCCATGAACGGTGGCACCCAATCCAGCTCGTCACCCCTGGCCAGTAGATCGCGGCGCAGATCGTCGTCCCTTCCCCCGTTGCGGATGTACCACTGTCGGCTGGAGACGATCTCCAGAGGGCGATCACCCTTCTCGTAGAACTTCACCGGGTGGGTGATCGGCTTTGGCTCCCCGTCGAGGTCGCCAGATGCAGCGAGCAACTCCGCCATCTTGCGTTGTGCCTGATTCGGGTAGAGACCGGCGATCTCGCCGTATGCCCGTCTGCCGGCGTCGGTCTCGATCCAGTCCGGAGTGTCCTCACGAAGCCGGCCGCTCTGTTGGATGACACTGCGCGTTGGCAGTTGGAGCTCCCGCCACCAGGTGACGTCCGCCGTATCGCCCCAGGTGCAGATCATGGCGATTCCGCTCCCCTTCTCCGGGTCTGCCAGCCCGTGGGAGAGGACCGGAAGGGCGACTTCGAACAGCGGTGAGGTCACCGTGGTCCCGAACAGGGCTCGATACCGGTCGTCTTCAGGGTGTGCCACCAGGGCGACACAGGCACAGACCAGCTCCGGTCTGGTGGTCTCGATATAGAGGGGGGTCCCGTCCGCTCGATGGAACGCAATCCGGTGGTAGGCGGCCTGCCGGTCCCGGTCCTCCAACTCGGCCTGGGCCACCGCCGACTTGAAGTCGACATCCCAGAGCACCGGCGCCTCCTGGGAATAGGCCTCGCCACGCGCCAGATTCCGCAGGAACGCCTTCTGGCTCGTGCGCTGGCTGTGATCGTCGATGGTGGCGTAGGACTGATCCCAGTCCACCGAGAGGCCGAGCGTCCGCCACAACGCCTCGAAGGCCTTCTCATCCTCGGCAGTGAGCCCATGACAGAGCTCGATGAAGTTGCGTCGGCTTATCGAGATCGGTGGTTCGGGAGTCTCGTCCGGTGGTGCGAATTCCGGGTCGTAGTGGAGGCTCGGGTCGCACCGGACCCCGTAGAAGTTCTGCACCCGACGCTCGGTGGGGAGGCCGTTGTCATCCCAGCCCATTGGATAGAACACCTCCCGTCCTCGCATGCGCTGGTAGCGGGCGATGGCGTCGGTCTGGACGTACCCGAACACCGATCCCATGTGGAGGGAGCCAGAGACCGTTGGAGGCGGGGTGTCGATGGAGAAGATATCCTCCCGGCTCCGGGTTCGATCGAACCTGTAAATGCCCTCGTCTTCCCAGCCCCGGGCCCACTTGGCCTCGAGCCCCTCCAGGGCGGGCTTGGCGGGGACCTCTCTCATCGGATTGGGAAGGGTAACGGCCGCCACGGGCGAATCCGTTTGACCCAATGCCGTCGTAACGCTCTCGGAACGACCGTCATCTAGCTTCAGGCTGTGGACGAGTCCCTCGCCCGGCGCGTGGCCATCGGCGTCGCCGTTGTCATCGCCATCACCTATCTCGCTTCATTGATCGTGTACGCGAGGATCGAGTCCTGGCAGTTGACCTTGTCAGACGCGCTCGGTTTCAGCCTCTGGATATCAGCGTTCACCGTGGTGGGCGTGATCATCGCCTTTCATCAGCCGGGCAACTTGGTGGCATGGATAAGCCTGGCGTTCGGCGGGGTGTGGTCGATCTGGATCTTGCTCGACGGCCTCCTCATCTACGAATCGGCTCACCCTGGGACGCTGGGAAGGCCCGACCTGATAGCCGCTCTCGCCCACCCGCTATGGGTGCCCGGTGTCGGCCTGATCGGCTTTCTCCTCTTGCTGTTTCCCGACGGGCACCTCCCCTCGCCCCGTTGGCGGCCGGTCGCCTGGCTACTCGGAGGCACAATCGCCGTCCTCACGGTCACCGGGTTCTTCCTCCCGGGAGTAATCCAGGACAAGGAATATGTGAACCCGCTGGGTATAGCGGCATTGGAGTCGTTCGATCAGGGTGCACCTGGCATTGGCCTGGTGGTGATCCTCGTCCTGTGCATCCTGGCTTCGGCCGTCTCGGTTGTCGTCCGCTATCGCCGGGCAGTCGGGATCGAGCGTCTGCAGCTGAAGTGGATGATGGCCGCCGGGCTGGTCGCCGCCATCGCCTACGCACTCCTCTTCTTCCTGGGAGACTTCGACATCCAACTGGTTTGGGCCCTGATCCCCATCGCCATGGGTATGTCCATGCATCGCCATCGTCTGTACGACATCGACCGACTGATCAGCCGGACGGTGGTCTACACGGTGGTCGCCGGCGGGGTGGCACTTGTATTCGTGGCTGTGATTTTCGTCTTCCAGGAGATCCTCGGAGCGGAGGGCCCAATCGGTGTCGCCGGGTCGACCCTCGCCGCGGCAGCCCTCGTCAACCCGCTCCGACGGAGAGTCCAGAATCGGGTGGATCGCAGATTCAATCGGTCACGGTTCGACGCCGAACGGGTCGCCGAGGGGTTTGCCGAAGGTCTGGCAAACGAGACCGACGCCAGTCAGATCGTGAACGGCTGGCTCGACGTGGTCTCCGAGACATTGCAGCCGAAAACGGTGGGAGTGTGGGTCAAATGACACCTGGAGTTGCCATCCCGATCTGATGGCGTATGCTCCCCAGGACATGAAACGGCTCTTCGCCCACGCCCACCACCATCACCACCCTTCATGGGTCGGCTGATCGTGGGCACATAGCGAAGGCAAACCACCTCCCCCACGCCGACCCCAGCGGTCGGCGTTTCTCGTTTCCGGGCAACTCCGCCGCTGTACCGGCGGGAAAGCGCCCGCATGACACCGAACAACGGAACCATCACCCATCTCGCGGTCCCCAAGGGGCGGATCGAGCCGGCGGTGACCGCCCTGCTCGCCGCCGCCGGGATGGAGTTGCGCGCCGGGCCCAGGGGCTATCGCCCCGTGCTCTCCGTGCCGGGATTCGAGGTGAAGCTCCTCAAGCCGCAGAACATCGTCGAGATGCTGGCCGCGGGAACCCGGGACATCGGTTTCGCGGGGGCCGACTGGGTCGCCGAGAAGTCGGTGGACCTCGTCGAGCTGCTCGACACCGGCCTCGACCCGGTGCGCATGGTGGCCGCCGCGCCCGAGTCGCTGCTGGTCGACGGTGACCTACCTGACAAGCCCCTGGTAGTCGCCGGTGAATACGAGCGCCTGACCAGAACGTGGATCTCATCCCAGGGCCTGGATGCCGTGTTCGTCCACTCCTACGGCGCAACCGAGGTGTTCCCACCTGAGGATGCCGACGTGATCGTGGACATTTCCGCCACAGGTGAGACGCTGGCAGCCAATGGCCTGATCGTGGTCGATGAGTTGCTCCGTTCCTCGACCCGGCTCTATGCCAGCCCCACTGCCCTGGACAACCCGGCGAAGAAGGCCGCTATCGATGCCCTGGTCCTCAGCCTGAGCTCGGTGTTGCAGGCGCGGGGCCGGGTCATGGTCGAGCTCAACGTCGCCCGTGACGACCTCGATTCGGTGGTGGCCGTGCTGCCCGCAATGCGGGAGCCGACGATCGCATCGCTCCACCACGGAGAGGGCCTCGCGGTCAAGGCCGCAGTTCCTCGCTCCGAGTTGCCGACCCTCATCCCCCTGCTCAAGGAGCGCGGCGCCACGGACATCGTCGTATCCGGGCTCGAGCAGATCGTGCCATGAGCCAGCCAACGCCCTATCTGCCTCCCGGGTTCGACGTTCCCATCGACCTCGACCTCTCCAAGAACGAAGGAACAACCCGGGCCGGGGACCTCATCGCGGCGGTGACCGACCCACAAACGGCGGTCAGCCGCTATCCGGAGCTCGGGGCTCTTCGTGAGGCATTGGCCGACCTCCACGGCGTCCCGGTGGGCTCGGTGCTGGTCACCGCCGGCGGGGACGACGCCCTCTTCCGGTGTTTCCTGGGGCGAGTGACACGAGGGGGCCGGGTGGTGACCACCACTCCGACCTTCGAGATGATCGCCCGTTATGCCGGGCAGCAGGGCGCCGAGCTCGTCGAAATCCCCTGGTGGCAGGGTGACCTGCCTACTGAGGAGATCACAGCGTCGATCACCGAGCACACCGATGCGGTGTTCCTGGTGTCCCCCAACAACCCCACCGGGGCCGCAATCTCCGAGTCCGACCTGAGGAAGGTGGCGGCCGAAACCCGACTCCTGGTGCTCGATGCGGCGTACACCGAATTCGCCGCCGGCGACCTGACGCCGGCGGCGCTCGAGTTGGGGAATGTCGTCGTCGTGAGGACCCTGTCGAAGGCGTACGGTCTGGCCGGGCTCCGGGTCGGCTACCTGCTCGGGCCCCCCGAGCTGATCGACGACATCTCGGCCCATGGCAACCCCTATCCGGTTGCCGCGCTCTCGGCGCAGCTGGCACTGGAGCGCCTGCGATGGCCCGCATCCGAGCTCACAGCCTTCATCGAGGAGGTGAAACGAGAGCGGGCCGAGCTGACCGACGTGCTGACCGAGCTCGGTGCCGATCCACTGCCCTCGGAAGCAAACTTCGTGCTCGCCCGATACCGCGACGCCGACCTGCTGATCTCCGCGGCGGCGTCACTCGGCATTGCGCTGCGATGGTTTCCTGGCCGGAGCGACCTCATCGGGACAGTCCGGATCACACTTCCCGGGAACCGGCCCAACTTCGAGCGCTTGATCGCCGTCCTGCGGGCGGCGCTCGCTCCAGAGGCTCTGGTCCTGGACATGGATGGCGTGCTCGCCGATGTGAGCCAGTCGCAATCGGTGGCGATCATCGAGACCGCCCGAAGCTTCGGGGTCGAAGTAGGGCCCGCCGAGATCCAGCAGGCGAAGGCCGAGGGCAACGCCAATGACGACTGGGAGTTGGCCCGGTCCCTGGTTTCGGGGCGAGGCGTCGACATCCCGTTGCGGCAAGTCATGGAGCGCTTCGAGACGATCTATCAGGGCATTGACGATCGCTCCGGGCTGAAGGTCCTCGAATCGCTGCTGGTGGACCGGTCGACACTCGCCCGCTGGGCGGATGCCCGCCCCCTTGCGGTCGTCACCGGGCGGCCCCGTACCGATGCCGTGGAGTTCCTGGAGCGATTCGAGATAGCCGACCTGTTCACCGCCGTGGTCACCAGGGAGGACGCTCCACTCAAGCCCGATCCGGCGCCGGTGGAGCTCGCGCTCAGGCTGCTCGGCGTGACTTCGGCGTGGATGTTGGGAGACACCACGGATGACATCGCTGCCGCCCGATCGGCGAGGGTGGTCCCGATCGGTGTCGTCGCCCCCGGCGACGATCCGCGTCGAGCCCGAGAAAGCCTGCGCAATGCGGCGCGAATCCTGGACAACGCCACCGACCTGGAAGGACTGTTGCCATGACACGAAGTGCGGAGATCACACGGGAAACGTCCGAGACCAGCATCAGGTGCCGGCTCGAGTTGGACGGGACCGGGAGGTCCGATGTCAAGACCGGACTCGGCTTCCTCGACCACATGCTCGCTGCCCTGGCCAAGCATGGCGGATTCGACCTGGAGCTGCTCGCAGACGGGGACATCCACATCGACGACCACCACACCGTCGAGGACTGCGCCCTTGCCCTGGGCCAGGCACTGGACGAGGCGCTCGGCGATCGCGCGGGGATCACCCGGTTCGGCCACGCCTATGCACCGCTCGACGAGTCGCTATGCCGGGCGGTCGTTGACCTATCGGGGAGGCCCTGGCCGGAGATCTCGATCGCGTTCGCCCGGGAGAAGGTCGGTGACGTGGCAACCGAGAACCTGATCCACTTCCTGCGCTCACTTGCCTTGGAGTCCCGGATGGCACTCCACGTCGACCTGCTCCGGGGCGACAACGACCATCACAAGGCCGAGTCGGCGTTCAAGGCCGTGGCCATAGCCCTCCGGAATGCAGTGGCGATCTCGGGCGCAGATGTGCCCAGCACGAAGGGATCCCTGGGATGACCGAGCTGGCCATCGTCCCCACCGGCACCGCCAACCTGGCTTCGGTGGCCGCCGCCTTCGAGCGCCTCGGCCACACTCCCGTCGAAGCGGCGGATCGCAGCCTGGTCGATCGCGCGCGCTGGGTGGTAGTCCCTGGCGTGGGCGCATTCGGGGCCGCGATGAGTGCAATCGACCGCCTGGGCATCCGCGAGGCGCTCCGGGACCGCCTTGCCGCGGGCAGCCCCACTCTTGCCGTTTGCGTCGGGATGCAGTTGCTGTGCGCCGAGAGCGAGGAGAGCCCGGGCTCAGTCGGGCTCGACGTAGTCCCGGAGAAGGTCGGCCGATTTCCCGCCTCGGTGAAGGTCCCGCAACTGGGATGGAACCTGGTGGCACCGGCGCCCGACTCATCGCTGATCGAGGCGGGATGGGCATATTTCGCCAACTCCTATCGACTGGCCCATGCGCCGGCCGGTTGGGACGCCACATTCACCGACTACGGGGGCGGGTTCGTCTCGGCAATGCATCGTGGCTCCGTTCTCGCCTGCCAATTCCATCCCGAGCTCTCAGGAGCCTGGGGCAACCGGCTCATCGGGCGCTGGCTGGAGACAACCGGGGACGCGGCATGAGCCTGGCCGCCCGTGTCATTCCCTGCCTCGACATCAAGGACGGCCGGGTGGTCAAGGGGATCCGGTTCCAGGAACTGCGCGATGCGGGAGATCCAACGGAGAGCGCTGCTCTCTACGAGGAACAGGGTGCTGACGAGATCGTCCTCCTCGACGTCTCGGCGACACCTGAGGGTCGAGGCCATGGCGTGGGGACGGTGCGAGGGGTGCGATCGGTCCTCTCGATCCCGCTCACCGTCGGCGGTGGGGTGCGCGAGGTAGACGACGCCGCCCGCCTCCTCGAGGCCGGGGCCGACAAGGTCGGCGTGAACACCGCAGCGGTGGCACGCCCCGATCTGGTCAATGAGATCGCCGAGCGGTTCGGGTCGCAGTGCACGGTGGTCGCCGTCGACGCCGCGGCCACCGGGTCGGGGTGGGAGGTCGTGGTGGAGAGTGGACGGAAACGGACCGGCATCGACGTCGCCGATTGGTGCGCTACGGCAGTCGGCGAGGGTGCCGGCGAGATCCTGCTCACCAGCTGGGATCGGGACGGAACCAGGGATGGCTACGACCTCGAGCTGATCAGCGCCATCGCAGGGTCGGTTTCGGTTCCGGTCATCGCCTCCGGAGGCGCCAACGAGGCACGGCACCTGGTCGAAGCGCTCGGGGCCGGCGCCTCGGCAGCCCTGATCGCCTCGATCCTCCACGATGGCGACACCACGGTCGCCGACCTCAAGCGCTCCCTGGCCGCGGCGGATGTGCTGGTGCGGCCATGATCATCCCCTCGATCGACATCTCCCGGGGTCAGGCCGTGCAGCTGATCGGCGGCGAGACTCTGGCCATCGAAGCCGGCGATCCCGTCCCGCTGTTCGAGAAGTTCTCGGTCGCGGGCGAGGTTGCGGTCATCGATATCGACGCCGCCCGGGGCGAAGGTGACAACCGCCACCTCATCCAGGAGTTGTGCCGGCGGGGCAGGGTTCGGGTCGGCGGTGGGATCAGGGACCTCGATACCGCCATCGGCTGGCTCGACGACGGGGCGGAGCGAATCATCATCGGCACTGCCGCCGACCCGGATCTCCTGGCTGCGCTTCCCACCGACCGGGTGATCGTCGCCCTCGACTCAAGGGATGGGATCGTCCTCAGCCATGGATGGCGGATATCCACCGGGGCGACCGTCCTCGAGCGCTTGCGCGAGCTCGCGGGCCTTTGCGGCGGCTTCCTGGTCACTTTCGTGGAGCGCGAGGGCCGGCTCCAGGGGACCGACCTCGATCAGGCTCGAGAGGTGATCGGTGCGGCCGGCTCGGCCCGGGTCACGATTGCCGGTGGGATCACCTCGGCATCCGAAATCGCCGATCTCGACATCCTGGGTGCCGACGCGCAGGTGGGGATGGCCCTCTACACGGACGGGCTGACACTGGGGGATGCGGTTGCTTCCGTACTTCGCTCCGATCGCATTGATGGCCTATGGCCGACCGTGGTCGTCGACGAGGCCGGCAGCGCCCTCGGTTTGGTGTGGTCCAGTGCCGAGAGTCTGGGCCGGGCTCTCGACGAGCGGCGTGGCGTCTATCAGAGTCGGTCCCGAGGGATCTGGGAGAAGGGAGAGACATCGGGGGCGACCCAGGAACTGCTGCGGGTCGACGTCGACTGTGATCGCGACGCGCTTCGGTTCACGGTGCGACAGCACGGGCCGGGCTTCTGCCACACCGGCGACCGGAGCTGTTGGGGCGACGACCGGGGCCTGGCCCGCCTCCAGCGACGGGTCCAGGGGCTGTTGGTGAGCCGGGACGCAGACTCCAACACTGTCCGCCTTGTCGATGACCGGGCGCTGTTGGCGGCCAAATTGGTGGAGGAAGCCGAAGAGCTGGCGAAGGCAAATGGTGTCGACCAGGTGATCTCCGAGGCCGCCGACCTCGCCTACTTCCTCCTGGTGAAGGCGGCAGCCTCTGGTGTGTCGTTGGCCGATGTCGAAGCCGAACTCGATCGCAGAGCGCTTCGGGTTACCAGACGCCCGATGCTGGCGAAGGAAGACCGATGACCTCATTGCTGCGCCGGATCGATCGTGTATCGAGCCGAGCTCGATCTCCCGTCGATCGCGACACGCTCTTGATCGCCGATCACATCATGCGAGACATCGAAGCCATCGGCGAGGGCGCCCTCCGCAAGCACGCCGAGGTGTACGACGGTCTCGAACCTGGCGATCCGATCGTCATCCAAAGAGATGGCCTCGAAGAAGCGCGTGACCGTATCCCCATCGAGCAGCGTCAGGTCCTGGATCGGGTAGCAGGGAGAATCCGGGTATTCGCCCAGGCGCAGCGAGATGCGCTGGTTGACATCGACGTCGCGGTGGAGGGCGGCCGCGCCGGACATCAATGGCTGCCGGTGGAGACCGTGGGTGCCTATGCCCCCGGAGGCCGGTACCCGCTCCCGTCATCGGTGTTGATGACAGTGGTGCCGGCGAAGGTCGCCGGTGTCGAGACCGTGTGGGTCGCGTCGCCAAAACCCACCGACGTGACTCTGGCCGCGGCGTCCGTGGCGGGAGCAGACGGGTTGCTTCGGATCGGAGGAGCCCATGCGATCGCCGCTCTCGCCTTCGGTTCGGTGTCGCCACCCTGCGACCTGATCGTGGGGCCGGGCAACAAGTACGTCACTGCTGCCAAGAAGCTCCTGTTTGGAGAGGTGGGCATCGATGGACTGGCCGGGCCCAGCGAGATCCTGGTGATCGCCGACAAGCATGCCGACCCCGCCTTGGTGGCTGCGGACCTGCTCGCCCAGGCGGAGCACGACACGGACGCGGTGCCGATGCTGGTCTCCACGAGCCAATTGTTGATCACACGCGTCGAAGAACACCTCACGAGTCAGCTCAGGGACCTACCCACTTCGAAGGTGGCGCGGGAGGCACTGCGGAATGGGTTCGCGATGGCCGTGAAGACATTGACTGACGCGACAACCGCATCGGACCGGATCGCCCCCGAGCACCTGGCACTCCATGTCGTCGAACCCGAAGCATTACTCGCAGAGCTGAGGAACTACGGGTCGGTGTTCATCGGGGGCAACAGTGCCGAGGTGTTCGCCGACTACGGCGTGGGCCCCAACCACGTCCTCCCTACCGGGGCCGGGGCCCGTTTTCAGTCCGGGCTCTCGGTGATGACCTTTCTCCGCTCCCCGACCTGGTCCCGTCTCGACGACCCGACAGGGTTGATCGAGGACACGGCGCTCCTCGCCAGGATCGAGGGCCTCGAGGCTCACGCCAGAGCCGCCCAGCGCCGCGGTCGTCACTGACCTCAGCTGGAGCCGGCGCGCCAACCTCGGAGCAGACCGTCCACGACCTGCTCCTCCCAGTCCGGGTCATCGGACAACATCGGACCGAACAACTTCCGGAGGATGACCGGTCCGGTGAACATGTCGACGGCCACCTCGATGTCGAGATCGGGGCGCAGCTCTCCACGCTCCCGAGCCTCCACCAGCATGGCCGCCAGCGCCCGCCGACGGGGAAGGATCACTGTCTCGGCGTAGCGCCGCCCCAGTTCTGATCCCGCGGCGACCTCGCCCACCAGCCAGGGGAAGATCGAACCGCCACGGAACTGCGACATGAAAGCTCGCAGCCGCTTCAGGGTCGTGACCAGGTCTGCCCGGAGATCACCGCTCCGTTCCAGGTGGACTGTCGACACCAGGTTGACGACCGCGTCGACCACCAGCTCCTCCTTGGAGCCCCAGCGCCGGTAGATCGTGGCTTTGCTCACCCCTGCCCGCGTGGCGATCGCGTCGATGCCCACCGCTCCGAGGCCGAGTTCCTCGACGAGTTGCAAGGCGGCATCCATGATCGCCGGCGACACCGAGGCATCGCGGGGGCGGCCCCGAGACTTCGTGACGTCAGCGGTCACCAGGCTGCCCGCTCGGCTCTTCCTCGGGAGCAGCGAGGGCCATCTCGTGGTCGGCGCCCCGGGCCGGGAGCCATAGGAACGTGACCAGGGCCCCGAGCAGCGCCACTCCGGCTGCCACCCAGACCGCCGATTCCATGCCACCGATGAAGGCCGCACTCGCCGCATCCATCAGAGCCGCTCCGGCTTCACCGAGTTGGGATGCCACTGCAGCTGCCCCGCCGATCGAATCCCCGGCGACGGCTGCCGCCTCGGGGGGCAGGTTGGTCACCACCGGTGCCATGGTGCTGCCGTAGGCGGAGGCCAGGATGCTGCCGAGGATCGCCACCCCAAGGGCTCCACCAATCTGGCGCGTGGTGTCGTTCATCGCCGACCCCACCCCTGCCTTGGCGAGCGGAAGCGAGCCCATGATCGACTCGGTAGCCGGTGCCATGGCCGTACCCATGCCAGCACCGAGGATCATCAGAGCAATGGCCACCCTTCCATATCCGGTATCGACAGTGATCGTTGCCAGGATCGACATCGCCACTGCCACGATCACCAGCCCGGTGGTCACCACCCGTTTCGTGCCAAAGCGCTCCGCGAAGCGGGCAGAAAGCGGGGCAGCCACGATCATGGTGGCCACCGGCATCACCCTGAAACCGGCCTCCAAAGGCGAAAAGCCCAGGACGAACTGGAGGTACTGGGTGTTCAGGAACACGGTGCCGAACATGGCGAAGAACACGAGAGTGATGGCGATGCTGGCTGCGCTGAACCTGGGATTCTCGAAGAACGAGAGCTGCAGCATCGGGTGCTCGGTCCGAGACTCCCACCAGAGGAACACCGTCAACAGGATGGCGGCCAAGACGAACCCAGCGAGGACCACCGGGTCGGCCCAGCCCCTGCTCGGTGCTTCGATGATGGCGTAGACCAAGGCAACCAACCCGACGATCGAGAGCACGGCACCGACCGGGTCGAGGGGGGTGGCCGCCGGGTCCTTCGACTCCGGGATCAGGAAGAACCCGAGAATGATCGCGGCCGCCACCACGAAAACGTTGATGAGGAAGACCGAGCCCCACCAGAAGTTCTCCAGTAGCCAACCGCCGAGCACCGGTCCGAGGACGATTCCCAGACCGGCCACAGCAGCCCACGCCGCGATGGCCCGCCCTCGTTCCGGTCCGGAGAAGACGTTGGTGATTATGGAAAGGGTGGCGGGCATGATCAGCGCCCCGCCTATCCCCATCACAGCCCGCGCTGCGATCAGCGCATTGGCCGAGTCGGCGAAGGCTGCAGCCACCGAGCTCAGCCCGAAGAGAACCAGACCTATGGTCAATGCCAGCTTTCTGCCGTAGCGATCGCCCAGGGCACCCATGGTGAGCAGCAGCCCCGCGAACACCAGGATGTAGGCGTCGACCATCCATTGCAGCTGGCTCTGGGTGGCGCCCAGTTCCCGGACCAGAGTGGGCAGCGCCACATTGAGGATGGTGTTGTCGAGCCCGATAATGACCAGGCTCAGGGAGAGCACGCCGAGGGTGGCCCAGCGTCTCCGGTAAATGGTCTCCGCGTCCATGTCCGACCCTTTCGAATCAATTACGACACTGAACAGTATCGTATCACACCGCCCGGTATGGTGGCCGTCCGGCGAAAGGAGACCATTTGTCGGGAGAACTGGCCTTCGTGGAGTTCGGTGTGGACGACGTAGAACGAGGCCGTGTCTTCTATGAGGGCCTATTCGGCTGGAAATTCGAGACTGGCCCCAGTGGCGGCGGCTACGTCGTTTCGATTCCCAACGTCGGTGGCGGCATCCACGGAAACGACCGCGGTGCGGCGCCGTATCTCTTCTTCAGAGTCGACGACATCGACGCCGCGGTGGAGAGGGTGCACGAGTTGGGGGGGACCGTCGATGACGTGGACGTGGAGGGTGATGCCGAATCGATCGCCCTGTTTGGCCGCTTCAAGATGTGCAAGGACGACCAGGGATCCCCATTCGGGCTCCACCAGGCTCCGCTGCCCATGTGACGAGGCGGAAAACCTACATGTTCCGTCGGTAGCGGCCACCAACCTGGTACAGGGCATGGCTCATCTGTCCGAGTGAGGCGACCTTGGCCGTCTCCATCAGCTGAGCGAAGATGTTCCCCCCGGCGACCGCCACCTGCTGAAGCTCGGCGAGGGCCGGCTCGGCGTCAGGTCGATTGCGCACCTGGAAGGCACGGACATTTGCGATCTGGCGGTCCTTGTCGGCGTCCGTGGAGCGGATAAGCTCCTTGGGGATCACGAACGGCGATCCCTCCTTGGAGATGAAGGTGTTGACCCCCACCACCGGGTAGCGGCCGGCCTCCTTCTCCTGCTCGTAATAGAGCGACTCCTCTTGGATCTTCGTCCTCTGGTACTGACGCTCCATGGCGCCGAGCACGCCACCGCGGCTGCTCAGCCTGTCGAACTCGAGGAGCACCGCTTCTTCCACCAGGTCGGTGAGCTCGTCGATGATGAAGCTGCCCTGAAGCGGGTTCTCGTTCTTGGCCAACCCGAGTTCCCGGTTGATGATCAGCTGGATCGCCACCGCCCGGCGCACCGACTCCTCGGTGGGGGTGGTGATCGCCTCGTCATAGGCGTTGGTGTGAAGGCTGTTGGTGTTGTCGTAGATGGCATAGAGGGCTTGCAGCGTGGTCCTGATGTCGTTGAACGAGATCTCCTGGGCATGAAGCGAACGCCCCGAGGTCTGCACGTGGTACTTCAGCTTCTGGGACCGCTCGTTGCCCCCGTATCGGTGCTTGATCGCCTTGGCCCAGATCCGGCGGGCCACCCGCCCGATCACTGCATATTCGGCATCGATCCCGTTGGAGAAGAAGAAGGAGAGATTGGGCGCGAATTTGTCGATGTCCATCCCCCGCGCCAGGTAGTTCTCCACGTAGGTGAGCCCGTTGGCCAGAGTGAAGGCGAGTTGGGTGATCGGGTTGGCTCCGGCCTCGGCCATGTGATAGCCGCTGATGGAGACCGAGTAGAAGTTGCGGACCTCGTTGTCGACGAACCACTGCTGGATGTCGCCCATCATCCGCAATGCGAACTCGGTGGAAAAGATGCAGGTGTTCTGCGCCTGGTCCTCTTTGAGGATGTCGGCCTGGACCGTTCCCCGGACCCGGCTCACCGTCTCCGCCCGGATCTTCTCGTAGACCTCGGGCGGTAGCACCTGGTCCCCCGTCAGTCCCAGGAGGCGGAGGCCGAGACCATCGTTGCCCGGGGGGAGCTCCCCCCAGTACCGGGGCGGCTCAGAACCGTCGAGAACGGCTGCGACTTTCTGCCCGATCTCGTCCCACATGTCGTTCTCGGTGATGTAGCTCTCACACGCCTGGTCGACGGCAGCATTGAGGAAGAAGGCAAGGATCATCGGCGCCGGGCCGTTGATGGTCATCGACACCGAGGTCGCAGGGTCGGAGAGGTCGAAGCCCGAGTACAGCTTCTTGGCGTCGTCCAGGGTGGCGATCGAGACCCCCGAGTTCCCCACCTTCCCATAGATGTCGGGCCGCTCGTGGGGGTCCTCGCCGTAGAGCGTCACAGAGTCGAAGGCCGTGGAGAGCCGCTTTGCCGGGGTGTCCGCCGCCAGGTAGTGGAAGCGGCGATTGGTCTGCTCCGCCGGGCCCTCACCGGCGAACATCCGGGCCGGGTCCTCCTCCATCCGCTTGAACGGGAATACTCCCGCGGTGTATGGGAACTGTCCGGGGACGTTTTCTTGGAGCAGCCAGCGGAGCCGGTCTCCGGGGGATCGGTAACGGGGCAGCGCAACTCTCGGGACCTGGGTGTGGCTCAGGGTCTCATGGGAGAGTGGGACACGAATTTCCTTGCCCCGGACGTGGTAGATGAATTCGGTGCCGCCGTACTCGGCGACCATTCCCTCCCAGCGGTCCAGGGCCCGGTGGTTCTCGGGATCCAGCCGCTCCCGGGCCTCGGCCATCAGGTCGCCGACCTCCGCCCCGGCCTCTGCGGCGCCCTCGAGCCGGTACACGGCATCGGCGGCCTCCGCCTGCTCTGCAGCCCATCGGTCGTAGTCCCGGACCGCCTCCACTACTTCTGCCAGGTACCGCGTCCGCTCTGGAGGAACCACGTGCTGTTTCGCGGTGTCGGTGAGGGGCAGATCGTGACGCGGCTCCAATGTGAGGCCGTGCTCCCCCACGGAGGAGACGAATGCCCGGTAGAAGCGGTTCGTCCCGGGATCGTTGAAGTCGGAAGCGACGGTGAGAAAGACCGGGAGCCCCTCGACATCGGCCCCGAAGGCGAGGCGGTTCCTCTGGTACTGCTTGCGGACGTCGCGCAGGGCATCGGCGGCGCCCTGCTTGTCCGCCTTGTTGATCGCCACCAGGTCGGCGAAGTCGAGCATGTCGATCTTCTCCAACTGGGTGGCGGCGCCGTACTCGGGAGTCATCACATACATCGAGAGATCGGAGAAGTCGACGATCTCGGTGTCGGACTGGCCGATGCCAGAGGTCTCCAGGAGAACGATGTCGAATCCGGCTGCTTTCACCACGTCGATGGCGCGGTGGATGTGCGGGGAGAGAGCGAGGTTAGCTTGGCGGGTGGCCAGCGATCGCATGTAGGCCCGGGGATGAGGAAGGGAGTTCATCCGGATCCGATCGCCGAGCAGAGCCCCTCCGGAACGTCGTTTGGTGGGGTCGACCGAGATGATCGCCACATTGAGGTCTTCGAAGTCGAGGAGCAGCCGGCGCAACAGCTCATCGACAAGGCTGGACTTGCCCGAGCCTCCCGTTCCGGTGACGCCGATCACAGGAGCCGTCGATGCGACGGCCGCCGCCTCGACTTTCTCGAAGACGTCGACGTATTTCTCCCCGTAGTTCTCGGCGGCCGAGATCAGCCTCGCCACTGTCGCCGGCTGGTCGGTGTCCAGCCCATTGATGTCAAAGTCGTCTCCAAGCTCCCCGAGCGGGAAATCGGCCCTGGACATCATGTCGGAGACCATGCCCTGCAGGCCCATCTCCCGGCCATCATCGGGTGAGTAGATGCGAGTCACCCCGTAGTCGGCAAGCTCTTCGGCCTCGACCGGGAGGATGGTGCCTCCGCCACCGCCGAACAACCTGATGTGCCCCGAGCCTCTTTCCACGAGCAGGTCACGGAGATATCTGTAGAACTCCATGTGCCCGCCCTGATATGAGGTGACCGCGATGGCATGTGCATCCTCCTCGATCGCCGCCTCCACGATGTCGAGACCGGAACGGTTGTGCCCGAGGTGGACGACTTCGGCGCCAGAAGCCTGCAGGATCCGACGGAAAATGTTGATCGAGGCGTCGTGACCGTCGAACAGCGTGGTCGCAGTGACGAAACGGACCCGGTTCTCGGTGCCGGGTTGATTCTCCCTGAGTCCTCCGGTCATGCTCTCTTTCGAGTGACTAGCTCAAACTGTACTGTCCAAATCGGCAAATTCTCCCCTGTATCCAGACCGGAAAACGCACGCTAGATTGGATTGTGGGATGGCTTACTACCTAGGGCGATTACAGGGTTCCAGGCTGGAGCCCACGCACGTGACCGTCGAGCTCGACGAGGGGCGCTTTCGCATCACGACCGGCCGACGACACATGGGCTCCTGGCCCATTGGCCAGGTCCACATCGAGCGAACCTCGATTTATCGGTTCTCCCTGGGAATCGAGGGGGACAACCTGGAGTTCTTCCCCGACGATCCATCCGAGTTCTCCGACGCCGTCGGAGCGGTCATCGACCTGACAGACAGCAAGCGCAGCAGGTTCGGGCTCAAGGCCCGCATCCAGAACGCTTCCAGCGGCAACTGACTCCTAAGGTCTGGCAAAATCGACCCGTGGTCCGTCATCTGATCAAACGCGGAGCGATGGCCGGCGCAGCCCTCATCGGCCTCGAGCTGGCCTATGCCGTCCTGCGACCTGCCCCTGAACTCGAGGAGTACGACCCGTCGGGCACCTTTGGTGATCCCGGCCTCCCCACCCTGCGGGTGGTGGTGCTCGGCGACTCTTCGGTGACCGCTCCCGGTATTGGCGGCCCTGAGGAGTGCTGGATCTCATTGGTGGCGGATCGCCTCGCCGAGCACCGTCATGTGATCCTCGACTCCGTGGCGGTCAGCGGATCGTGCGCCCACGACCTGATCCAGCACCAATTGCGGCCCGCGATCGACATGGAGCCCGACCTCGTTTTCGTTTCCGTCGGCGCCAACGACGTGATCCGCGGTGTCTCGAGGCGCCGCTTCGAGGCCAACCTCAGCCATCTGGTCGACGAGCTCGAGGCGACCGGCGCCACCATCATCCTCAGTGGCGTGGGCGACTTGGGGAGCATTCCGAGACTGGTGCCACCTCTCCGTCAGATGTTCGCCTCGCGATCCATCTCGTTCAATCGGATCCATCAGCGGATCGCGGCGCGACACGGCGCATACGTCGTCGATCAGCGTGCCGACCGCCCGGAGAGTTGGTACACGGACCGCAGCCTCTGGGCCGCCGACCTGTTCCATGTCAGCGCCGCCGGCCACCGACGCTGGGCCGATTCGGCATGGGTGACTCTCCAGCCGGTCCTCGCCGGTGCGCATGGACCGGGCTGATTGCCTGGCGCTCATCGAGACTGCCGAAATCGGCCACCTGGCCACGATCCGCCCCGACGGTGCCCCACACCTGGTCCCTGTCACCTTCGCCATGGTCCGGGGCGAGCTGGCGCACATGGTCGACCACAAGCCGAAGACCACCTTGCGGCTGCAACGTCTGGCCAACGTGGCCGTCAACCCGATGGTCAGCTTCATGGTCGACAAATACGACAGCGACTGGGGAGCGCTGTGGTGGGTGCGGGTCGATGGCCTGGCTCGGGTCGTCGCGAACGGGCCTGAATGGGATGAGGCCCAGGCCGCGCTGGTATCCAAGTATCGACAGTACGAGGAGATTCCACCGGCCGGACCGGCGATGCTGATCGAGATGGACACGGTCAGCGGCTGGGCGGCGTCAAACCTTGCTCGGTGACGATGAGGTCCACTTCTTGGTCGTGGCTGTCGATCGGCAGGTCCGCCAATAGCCCACCAGACCAGGTGACCCCGATCGCAACACTGTCACCACGCCGGGCCGCCAGCACCCGGTCGTAGAACCCCCCGCCCCTGCCCAGGCGGCGCCCCGACAGGTCGAATCCCAGCCCGGGGACGAGGAACAGGTCGATCTCGGGCACAGGGATCACCGGTCCCTGTCCACGCGGCTGCTCCATCCCCCAGCGATGCATCTCACGGCGGACGGAGCGGTCGCGGAAGGTGAGCTCACCTTCGCTCTCGACCCGAGGCAGCACCCACCGCCAGCCCGGCAGGCGATCGAAGAGAGGTGTGACGTCCACCTCGCCTTCCATGGCCACGTAGGCCGAGGCGGTGCCAGGGAGGCGACCGGACAGCCAGGCGAACAGGGCTGAAACCACCCGGGTGGAGGTGTCCTCAGGAACAGGCCCGACCCCGAGAAGCTGTCGGCGAGCGGCGTCCTTGTCCACCTGAGCAGCCTATGACGCCATCGCTACCCTCGGAGAGATGAGGTGGGTGATCGACATCCCGAGGACGCTGATCACCCTGGTCGCCGGAGTCCTGGCAACGCTCATCGCGGTCCCCCTGGTGATGATCACTGCAGCGATCAACGACGTCTCGCCATTCATCGATGCGGTGATCCGCGGTTGGAGCCGCGCCTGGCTCGTCTCCTCCGGCACCCGTCTCGTCGTTGAAGGCGCGGAGAACATCGACCCCACTCGCTCTTATGTGGTGGTCGCCAACCACCTGTCGGCGCTCGACATCATGGCGTGCCTGCTCGCGGTCCGGGTTCCCATCCGATTCCTGGCCAAGACCGAGTTGTACAAGGTGCCGGTCCTGGCACAGGGGATGCGAGCGGTCGGCATCGTGGAGGTGGACCGGGCGGCGCGGGGCGCGATCCACGCCGACGTCAATCGTCAGGGCCGGGAGCTGATCTCCAGGGGCCAATCCCTGATCATCTACGCCGAAGGGACCCGGCCCCGGGATGGCGTCATGAAGCCGTTCAAGAAGGGGGCGTTCACCATGGCGATCTCCGGCCAGCTACCCGTGCTCCCGCTGTCGATCCACGGCTCGTATCAGGCATGGAAACCGGGGAGCCCTTGGATCCATGGCGGGACGATCCAGGTCGTCATCGACCCCGCCGTCGAGACCACGGGGATGACCGCAGCCAACCGAACCGCCTTGCGTGACCAAGTACGGGGGTTGATCGCGAAGCGAGTCACCGAGATGGGCGGCCCGGTGGAGGAGATTTGAGAATGACGTCTCAAGCGAGCAGGGCCCTGGCTGCATAAAAGAAGGCAGCACCCAGGGCGAACACCCCCCACACCGAGCGTCGGAACACGATGCCGCCGATCACACCGCCCAATGCCCCGAACAGGTTGGCGGTGAGCTCGGGGCTTCCCACTGGGGCCACCAAGCCATTGACCGCGATCGCCACGAACAGCGCCACCGGGAATACATCGAGGAACCTCCCGATGCGCCCGCCCGGTGCCTCACGGGGACGGATCAGGAAAGAAGCGCGGGTGGCGAAGGTGATCACCGCCACTCCCACGACCACGAGCAGGTCACTCATCGATGAAGACCCCGATCAGGCTGGCGACCGTGGCCGCAACCGTCACCTGCCAGGCGACCGGAAGGGTCTGGGTGGCTACCACGGTGGCCACGACCGCAAACCCCGCCACGATCCAGTCCCGTCGGGAGCGGACCATCGGGGCGGCGAGGCCCAGGAAGAGAAGGCCGAAAAGCACCCCGATCCCGGCCGCCTCAGGGTCGATGGCCGAGCCGAACCAGATGCCTCCGGCAGTACCGAGCAGCCATCCCAGGTACAGCGTGAGGTCGGCTGCCGACTTATAGGCGACGAGGTCTTCGACACCTCGGTCGGCCGCCCGGAGTGTGAGGCCGAAGGACTCGTCGACCAACACGAAGGCAAGACGGAGCCGGGTCCAGATGGGTTGAGGGCCGATCATCTCGGCGAGACGTGCGGACATCGGAAGATGGCGCAGGCCGAGGCCGGTGGCGGCGATCAGCACTGGGATCGGCCCCGCTGCCAGCAGCCCGGCCATCGCGAACTGCGCAGCGCCAGACATCGTGATGACCGATGAGAGCATGGTCAGCGTCGGAGAAAGCCCGGCATCCAGAGCCACCACGCCGTAGGCCAGCCCGAACAGGAAAACCGCCACCGCAATGAGGGCAGAGTCACGAAGACCCCTGCGGAAGGACGGACCGCCAAACATCGCCCGACGCTACCGCTGGTGATCCGCAGCTCGGCCGACAATCAGTCGTAGATCCCTGCCAGGAAGGCTTTCCCTTCCGCCACCACACAGAGCAGGGCTCCCACCGAGGTCACCAACTGGTAGCGATCGGCGTCCCGCTCCCCCAGCCACCAGCGGGCACTGAGGCGCCACGGCCCGCTCCAGGTCAACACTGGCTCCCATCGGGTGCCGAGACGAACCCGGCTCGGCATCCCATCCTCCCACTCCACCTCCAACGGCTCGAGACGGGGCGGCACCAGCGCCGGGCTCGGTGATGGTGTAGCCCCCGGCCAGGGAGCCTCCGGATCGCGGGCCTGGTCCACATGAGGCTCGCCCCACCGCGACCAGGCCACCCTCTCCTGGGGCATGCGCCCTCCCTGGGCCCTTCCCTGGAGCACCGCGTCCGGACCGAGCAGGGACTGGGCCCTGGTCAGGGCGCGCTCGGTCTCCATCTGCGAGGTCTCATCCTGGAGCAGCCCGAGTTGGCGGCCCTCGTCAGAGAGGTCGGCAGGGGCGATGCGCAGCCTGGCAATCCCACCCGGGATCCCGCCTCCCTCGATCCATGCCCTCAGCTGCCACCACACCCGATCAGACAGCGCTTTCTCGGTGAAAGGGTCGGCGGAGCGCCATACCCGCTCCCTGCTCTTGCCGGTCGCCGACTCGGCGAATATCGACACCCGGTGCGGTGCGGCACCCGTGACCCGCAAACCGCGGAGCAGGCGCTCGGAGAGGGCCCGGGCGGCAAAGGCCACGGCATCCAGGGTCTCCAGTGGATCCTCGAAGCTGGCATCCACCGTCAGGTCGGGAGGGATCGAGCGGGGGTCAACCGGCCGGTCCTCCCCACTCGCCAGCCTATGTGCCAGGGAACCGGGTGCCCCGAAGCGGGTAGCCAGAGCCTCGCGAGGCAACCGGGCCAGCTCTCCCAAAGTCCCGATCCCCAGCCAGCGGAAAGTGTCGAGCAGCTCCTCGCTCCCGATGCTCTCCCTGAGGGTGGCCAGATCGAGGCCGGAGAGGAACCCGATGGTGTCCACGACGATCCGGGGCCGGCCCACCTCCGAGGTCGCAGCCGCCCATCGTGCGGCGAACGGCCCATCGGCCACTCCGACAAGCGCCTCGCCGCCACGAAGATGGCCGACCAGGTTGTCGACCTCCTTGACCACGGCCTCGGCAAGTGGCGCCTCCCCGCCATAGAAGCTGACCGCCCCCGAGATTGGGACGAAGGCCAGGCCGGGCGTCACCACCTCGACCCTGGGGATGAGGTCTTCTATCGCCTCCACCACCGGCTCGAAGCGACGTGCCTCCTCACCGGGGTCCCTGGTGAGGACGGTGGCGAAAGGGGCAAGGGCTTCGGCTTCGCGGCGGGGCATGCCCAGCGTCACCCCGGCGGCGAGCACCTCTCCACTGGCGCCGATTGCCCTGTCGTCGACGATCAGGACCGGCTCATCCGACGGCGCGTCTGGCCTCCCCAAGGACCACATCGGAAACCACGCGCACAACGTCCGTACCTTCATCTTCGACCTCGAATCGCCTGATCACACCGGCGGCGCCCTTTCCCGACGCCTCCAGCATCAGACGTCTCCTCTTCAACCTGCCATGACCCCGGTCCGCTCCTTCCCAGGTCACCCCCAGCGCTCGGAGCCGGAGATAGGCAACCCCACCAGGCAACCCTTCACCCAACGGCCTCATCGCCACAGCCACTCCCCGGGCTCGGGCCAGGGCGGCGAGACGCCGCAGGTCCTGGTCCTTGACTCCCGCCGGGACTTCGGCATACAGGGCACGCACCCCTTCCAGGAGGGCAGCGGTCACCTGGGGCCAGATCCGTGGCTGGTCACAACGGACGATCACCAACTGCTCGGGGACTACTCCGGTCTCCCAGGCCGCCTCAGGGGCGATCCAGCCTCGAAGGTCGAGGGCGACCACTGGCGCCACCCGCGAAGGATCGGCGAGGAGTCTCAGACCGAGACGGGTGAGACCGGTCCCCGGGACCCCGACCATTTCGATGATCCGTCCCGGCTGGAGACGGAAATGACCCTTCTCCATTCCCGGAAGAGAGAATGACTTCTCCAGGAGGAGATTCTCGATGCCCAAGCTGACTCCGCTGTCGGGCGCTCAATCATATCGAACATATGTTCGATAGCAAGAGGAGACCTACCCCTCCTCCAGCTCCTCCAGGGTCTGCGGCCAATCGGCCTTGAGCAACCTCGAGAGGGAGCGGTCGGCGAGCAACTTGCCCTCGGTCTGACAGGTGGCGCAGTAGTTGGTCTCGTTGTTGGCGTAGACGATTCGCTGCACAGGTGACCCGCAGCGGGGGCAGGGCTCCCGGTATTTCCCGTGCACTGCCATGTCGTCCCTGAAGGCGGTGACCTTCTTCGGCCAACCCTCCCCCACATCGTCCCGCAACCGATCGGTCCACAGGTTCAGGGAGTCGACCACCGCACGGTGCAGGGTCTCGACTTCGGCGTCGGTCAGCTGTGCGGTTCGCTTCACCGGTGAGAGCCGGGCCTCCCAGAGGATCTCGTCGGAGTAGGCGTTGCCGATACCGGAGAAGATCCTGGGATCGGTGAGAGCCCGCTTCAGGGTCCGGTTCTCGGACCGAATCGCCCCGGCAAACTCCTTGGCGGTTGCGTCGAGAGGCTCCACACCGCCACGGTCGAGGGCCTCCACCCCCTCCCAGCCTCGGCTCAGCCAGATGCCCGCCCGTCGCTTGCTTCCCTGTTCGGTGAGGATCAGGGATCCTGGCTCGAAGTCGAGCGCGGCCAGGCCGACCTTCTTCGGGATCGCCTTGCCCGGCGCCTCCCACTGGAGCCTGCCCGCGATCATGAGATGGATCACCAGGTACAGGTCTTCCTCGAACTCGAAGGCGATCCGCTTCCCAACCCGATGCAGGCCTTCCACCCGGAAGCCCTCGGGGGCGTCGTAGGGAGGGTCGAAGGTTCGCAACACCGACGGTGAGGCGATCCGGACCTTGCGAAGCGTCTCTCCCAGCACCCGGCGCTCCAGGGACTCGAGATAGACGACGATGTCCGGGAGCTCGGGCACCGGTCGAAGTTACCCGGCGGGTCAGTCCTCCCCGCCGAGGCCACCGCTGAACAGGACCGCCACTCCGACCACGATCCCGCCGGCGACGAAGCCGTACGCCAGGAGGTGGTTGGAGTCGGGAACCGCTTCCTGCGCGGCGACTGCAAACAAGATGACCACACCGAGTACTGCAGCGACTGCGACATATCTCGCCCAGCGAGCGCCCAGGGAGAGGATGAAGGCGACTGCTGCCATCAGCAAGCCACCGAAGACGAAGGCCAGCCAGAACCTGCTGAGCTGACCGATGTCGAGGACATCGATCCTCTCCGAGGCGGTTTCGGGGTTGGATCCCAGGAGGATCCCACCGGCGAGAACGAGCACGCCGCCAAGGGCGAAGACGATGGCGGCCAGATTCGACTTCGCCTCCTCGACCACCGGCTCGGGACCGGGTTCGACTGTGTGCGCCGCGGCCATCCTGCGGGCAAGACGCGGCGATGCCGTGCCGAGGCCGAGCTCGTCGGCGAGAGCCACGTCATCGTCGGTCTTGAGCATCATCTCCTCACCTTCCACGCGAATGCTGAACCCGTCGTGCAGGGAGGTGATGCCGAGGTCGTCGATGTCCCACTCCCCGATGGCCTCGTCCCCGGAGAGGAGTTGGAGCTTCCCGGCGTCGGCGAGCACCAGCACAGAGACCGGAGGTGTGGTCTCACCCCTCATCCTGACGACACCACGTGTCTGCAGCGGCACGTCGCCCCCTTTCGGCTCGGTGAAATTGTATGGCCGGCCTTGCCGTTTCCAGCGGATCGACCCGCCGTGCTGCCTACCGTTCCGGGATGGCCCCCACCGAAGTCTCGCCTCTCGATCCGGACGCCTTTTCGCTGATGCAGGAGATCCTCAGTCGAAATCTCGAGCTCGGCGGGCCTCGATACTCGATCCATCCCGGAGACCTCGCCTGGTGGGTGCATCACCCCGATCCCCGACGCCAAGCCGACACCAGCTATTGGCTCGATGGGGAGTCCGGCTTCGTCGAGCTCGGCGGCCACGACGGCGAGGTCGTTGCCTTTTCCATTCACGGGCACTCCCCGATGGGGCTGATCACCTGGGGATTGCAGCGGCTGGGGAGCGGCGCCCATGTCGGCCTGATTTCGAATCTCGATCATGAGCTACAGAGCGAGCTCGAGGGAGCCGGAATGAGGCCATCAGATGATGGCGGGCCCTTGTTCATGCGCGATCTGAAGGCTCCGATCCCGGAGCCTGATCTCGCCCCGGGATGGTCACTACGGTCGCTGCGAGGAGAAGTGGAGGCCGACAATCGACGTGCCGCCTCCCACGCTGCATTCGAGTCGACCATGGAGCCTGATGCTCATCTGCAACGCTATCTCCGGTTCATGCGCTCCCCGGTGTACGACGCGGAGCGGGACCTGGTGGCGGTGGGCCCGGACGGCAGGATCGCCTCCTTCATGGTGTGGTGGCCCGATCCTTCGGGAATCGCCCAGATCGAGCCGATGGGGACCGATCCGGCATTCCATCGGCAGGGCATCGGACGGGCGCTGATGGCCTTCGCATTGAATCGGATGCGGAGGGCGGGCATGGACCAGGTCCGGGTGATCACCGATTTGCACCGGGAGGATGCCATCGCTTTCTACCGGGCCACGGGCTTCGAAGACGTGGCCAGGCTTCGCAACTGGCACCACCGCTGACGCGGGAAGGGACGGGATCGCTCCCGTCCCTTCTCATCGAATCAACAGGGATCAGCTCTTGCTGAGGTCCTCGAAGACTTCGTCGAACGGCTGGGCCACTTTGCGCCCGGAGCTCGACTCCTGTGCGACAGGGGCCGGCGCCCGCTCTTCACGCGGCTGCCGATCCCGGCTGTCCCGACCGTCTCGTCCACCGCGACCACGGTCACCGCCGCGTCCACGGTCCCGATCGCGGCCGTCGTCGCGGCCCCGCCGCTCCCCGCCGCCCTGGCCCGGGGCCTCGGGGTCGGGAAGCGTGGCGCCCTCCAGGGCCTCGACCAGCTCCAGGCTGACCTTGCCCCTGTCGATCTCACGGACCCTCACTTTGAGCTCCTGACCATCGGTCAGATAGTCCTCGACCCTCTCGACCCGCTTCGAGCCATCGAGCCTCGAGATGTGAAGAAGCCCATCTCGCCCGGGAAGGATGTTGACGAAGGCGCCGAACTTGGTGATGTTCACCACCTTGCCCTCGTACTCCGTCCCCAACTCGACCTCGGGCGGGAAGGCGATCTGCATCACTCTCTCCCGGGCTGCGGCCAGAGCCGCGCCGTCGGAGGAGGCGATGCGGACGATGCCCTTTCCGTCGGCCTCTTCGATCTCGATCGCGGCCCCGGTCACCTCTTCGAGCTCACGGATGACCGCGCCCTTGGGGCCGATGACCTCTCCGATCTTGTCCTTGGGGATCTCCAGGGACTCGATCCGGGGGGCGAACTCGTTCATCTCCGCTCTCGGGGCGTCTATGGCCCCGGCCATGGTGTCGAGGATGATGAGTCGTGCGTCCTTGGCCTGGTTCAGGGCCTCGGTCAGCACTTCGGAGGGAAGGCCTTCCAGCTTGGTGTCCAGCTGGAGAGCCGTGATCACATCCCTGGTCCCGGCCACCTTGAAGTCCATGTCACCGAGGGCGTCCTCGGCTCCCAGGATGTCGGTGAGGGTCACATATTTGCCCTCCCGCTCGATGAGCCCCATGGCGATCCCGGCGACGGGCGCTGAGATCGGCACCCCGGCGTCCATCAAGGACAGCGTCGAGGCGCAAACCGAGGCCATCGAGGTCGAGCCGTTGGAGGAAAGGACCTCCGACACCAGCCTCAATGCGTAGGGGAAGTCCTCCTCGGGTGGAATGACAGGTAGCAATGCCTTCTCGGCAAGCGCGCCATGCCCGATCTCGCGGCGCTTGGGGCCCCGCATGAACCCGGCTTCGCCGGTGGAGAACGGCGGGAAGTTGTAGTGGTGCATGTAACGCTTGGAGTCCTCCAGGGCGAGGGTGTCCAGCATCTGCTCCATCTTCAGCATCCCGAGCGTGGTGATGTTCAACACCTGGGTCTCACCCCTGGTGAAGAGGCCGGAACCATGGGTCCGATTGACCACGCCAACCTCGGCACTGAGCGGCCGGATGTCGGTCGGGCCGCGGCCGTCGAGGCGAACCCCGTCTTCCACCACCCGCTTGCGCATCAGGTCCTTGAGCACCGACTTGAAGGCACGTCCCGCCTGGGCCGCACCCTCGACATCGTCCTCGGCCAGGCCGAGTGAAGGCATGACCTGCTCCTCGGCAGCATCCAGAGCCGTGTTGCGCTCCTGCTTGTCGGCAATGGTGACAACGGAGGCGAGCAAGGGCCTTGCGACTTCCTTCACCTTCTGATAGATCTCGTCGCTGTAGTCGATGGCGACAGGCCACTCGACTTCCTTCTTCGCAACCTGGGCTGCGAGTTCGTTTTGAAGGTCGATCGACTCGGCGATGTAGGTCTTCGCTTCTTCCAGGCCCCGGGCAACAGTCTCCTCGTCAGATGGCGCATCGCCATCGGCGATCAGGCGCAATCCATTGGGCGTCGATCCGGCCTCGACCATGATGATGTCAATGCCGCCCTCGGCGTTGCGGCCACCGGCCACGATCAGCTCGAACACCGACTCGTCGAGCTCGGCGTGGGTCGGGAACGGAATCCATTCCCCCTTCTTCAGGGCGAGACGGACACCACCGAGAGCCTGCTCGAAGGGGATCGAGCTGATCAGCAGGGCCGCGGAGGCCCCGTTGAGTGCGACCACATCGAATGGGTTCTCCTGATCCACCGCCAGAGACGTGACCACGACATGGGTCTCGTTGCGATACCCGTCGGGGAACGACGGGCGCAGCGGACGATCGATCAGCCGGCAGGTGAGGATGGCCTGCTCCGATGGCCGGCCCTCCCGACGAAAGAACGACCCGGGGATCTTGCCCACGGAGTACATCCGCTCTTCGAAGTCGACGGTGAGAGGGAAGAAATCGATGCCCTCTCTCATCTTCTTGTTTGCAGTGGCGGTCACCAGCATCTGGGTCCCGCCGAGTGTGGCGACGACGGCGCCGTCGGCCTGGCCGGCGAGTTTGCCGGAGCTCAGGACGAGCTCCTTGCCGCCGACGCTCCCCTTTACGGAGATTTCGGGCACTAAGTGCTCCTTTTGTATGGAGCCCGCCCGTTGGCAGTAGTCATGTCTCAGGAATCCCGAGACATCGCCACTGACAACCGGCGTGGCTCAGCTTGTGTGTCTGATCCCGGCACTCAGGCCGGATCTGTGTTGGGCATGGTGCCCATGACGTGACCGAGCCTTCTCGGCTCTTTCACGAAATCTTGTTAGCGCCGCAGCCCCAACTTTGCGATCAGGCTCCGGTAGCGCTCGACGTCCTCACGGCGGAGATAATCGAGAAGCCGACGGCGTTTGCCAACCATCATCAGCAGGCCGCGCCTGCTGTGGTGGTCGTGCTTGTGCTCGCGGAGGTGCTCCGTGAGCTGGTTGATCCGCTCGGTGAGCAGGGCGACCTGGACCTCGGGTGAACCCGTGTCACTCTGATGGGTGCCGTACTCGGCGACGATCTCGTTCGTTGTCTTCATTGCGCGTAGAACCTGGAGCAAATCCGGGGGGGCAAGAAGGACATTAGCAGCTACCCCGTCCCTACCCTCAACCGGGTCGGCCGAATCGGGAGCCTTCAGCGGGTCTGGCCGGATCCATAGAGGACATACCGCTCACAAGTCAGCGACTCCAATCCCATAGGACCTCTGACATGGAGCTTCTGCGTGGAGTTCCCGATCTCCGCGCCAAAGCCGAATTCCTCACCGTCGGTGAATCGGGTTGAAATGTTGACCGCGACCACTGCGCTGTCCACACCGGCGACGAAGCTCTCCGACGCCTCGATGTCCTCGGTGACGATGGCTTCGGTGTGTCCCGTTCCATATTTCCTGATGTGGTCGATTGCACTCTCGATGTCGGGCACCACACGCACCGCCATCACCAAGTCGAGGTACTCGGTCTCCCAGTCCTCTTCGGTTGCGGCGCCGATTCCCGGGACCAGGTCCTGTGCAATCGCGTCCCCACGCAATTCGACCCCTTCGGCGATCAGAGCCTTTCCCACCTGGGGAAGGAACTCGTCGGCGACGGCTTCGTGCACGAGCAAGGTCTCGGCGGCATTGCACACCCCGGGCCGCTGCACCTTCGCATTCACCACGATCGAGCGCGCCTTGGCGAGGTCGGCCCCGGCATCGACGTATACATGGCAGTTCCCGGCGCCGTCTATGACCGTGGGGACCGTGGCGTCGGCTCTCACCGCGGCGATCAGGCCGGCCCCACCCCGGGGCACCAACAGGTCGACCCATTCTGTGGCCTGCATCAGCGCCTTGGCACCGTCCCGGGTGGTGTCCTCCAACAGCTGCACCGAATCCGCGGGAAGCCCGGATTGCGCCAGGGCGTTCCTCAACACCTGGCACACCGCACGATTGGAATTCAGGGCGTAGGACGAGCCGCGAAGGATCACGGCGTTTCCCGACTTCACGCAGAGGCCTGCGGCGTCGGCGGTCACATTCGGCCTGGCCTCGTAGATCACCGCCACAACGCCGAGAGGCACGCGCTCGCGGTGGAGGCGGATTCCGTTGTGCATCACCCAGCCCCCGGTCTCCCGGCCCACAGGATCGGGGAGGTCGGCGACGGTGCGGAGCCCTGCAGCCATGCCTTCGACCCGGGCCGAGGTGAGTCGGAGCCGATCGATGAGGGCCCCGGAGATCCCTTCGGTGTCGGCCTGTTCCATGTCGGATTCGTTGGCGGTCAGAACGTCTGTCGAAGAGTCGAGCAGGGCATCGGCCATCCCCAGCAAAGCGCTGCGGCGGATGTCACCGGTCGCCCGCGACAGCAGTCGAGATGCCGCCCGGGCCCGCTGGCCTATCAGCTCGATCATTTCGCCAGCCTATCGGTGGTGGTGCTTCCCTCAGTGAGGAGCACGAAGTCATCCCGATGGATCATCACCCCACCGACCTCCGAGCTGTGGCGACCGATCGAGCGCCGTGCCTGTTCCGCGCCCATTGCCATCAAACCCTTGCCCAACTGCTCTCCGCCGATACCTTCCACCTCTACGGCGGCTCCGGCGTCGAAGCCGCCGTCCACGGCCACCACCCCGACCGCGAGCAGGGATTTGCCACCGTCGAGCAGGGCGTTCGTTGCCCCGGAGTCCACAGTCACCGTGCCCTCGGTGGGCTGGCCGAAAGCGATCCACAGCTTGCGAGCCGACAAACGCGCCCGATGGGGGCGCACCCAGGTGCCGACTTCATCGCCGGCGGCCGCTCTCGCCGCTATCTCAGGCTCACGGGCGCTGGCGATCACGGTTGGGATCCCGGACCAGGCAGCCATCCGAGCCGCGGCAACCTTGGTTGCCGCCCCACCGGACCCGAGGCTCCCGGCAAGCCCTCCGGCCACCCCATCGAGGGCCGCGTCGCTCGGGTTCACGGCCACGAGCAACTCGGCGTCTTCGACCGTCCTCGGATCGGCGGAATAGATCCCCTCGGTGTCGGTGAGGATTATCAGAATGCCGGCATTCACGAGATGGGAGACGATCGCGGCCAGCCGGTCGTTGTCCCCGAGGCGGAGCCCTTCGACGACCACGGTGTCGTTCTCATTGATGATCGGGACCACTTTGAGGGCGAGCATTCGCTCCAGGGCGCCCCGGGCATTCAGATACTGGGTCCGGTTGGCCAACAGGTCCTTGGTGAGGAGCACCTGGCCCACGACCATCCCCTGCTCCCCGAACAGCGCGGTGTATCGCTCCATGAGACGCCCCTGTCCGATGGCCGCGGCCACCTGGAAACCGGGCGCATCCATGGGGCGGCGCTCCAGGCCCAGCACTGGCAATCCGGCCGCAACCGCCCCCGAGGTGACCAAGAGTGTCGGGTGTCCCCGCTCCCACATCCCGGCCACCAGGGCCACCGTGCGCTCCAGCGCATCGGAGTCCAGGTCGCCGGTTTCCCGAACGAGGCTCGATGACCCGGCCTTGACCACCACCGGCGATCCAGAAGCGATGGGATGCCGACCGCTCATTTAGACGTCGCCTGTCTCGTCGCCCAGGATCGCTCTCGTCGCCTCCACGTCGCCGTGCATCTGCTCCACCAACGCCGCGACTTCGTCGAAGCGAACCTCGGAGCGGAGCCGGGCTACGAATTCGAGCGTGAGCCACTCCCCGTAGCAGTCGTCGTCGAAGTCCAGGAGATGAGCCTCCACCACCAGATCGCCTCCGCCGAATGTGGGTCTCACCCCCACGTTGACCGCCGCCTGCATTCGCCGACCTCTAAGCACGGCGAACGCGGCGTAGACCCCATTGCCCGGGATCACCTTTCGCTCGGGCGGCGCCAGGTTGGCGGTGGGGAAACCGATCTCCCTCCCTCTCCGATCACCGGTGACGACCGTGTTGCTCAGGTGGTACTTGGACCCGAGAAGCGCATTCGCCGAATCGATGTCACCAACCTCGACCAATTGCCGGATCCGTGAGGACGAGATAGGCGCCGCATCGGATACCAGCTCTACGACATCGACCTTGAACCCGTCCACGGCGCCTTCGCCCCGGAGGAACTCGACGTCGCCAGAGCGGTCTCGCCCGAAATGAAAGTCGACGCCAACCACGATCTCGGCCATCGCCAGCTTGCCCTCGAGGACACGGCCTACGAACTCGCGTGGTTCAAGGTGACGGATCTCGGCTAGGTCGAGAACGCCGACCAGTTCAACCCCTGCTTCCTCGAAAAGAGCGAGGCGCTCTTCCAGGGTGGTGAGCAAACGTGGATTGGTGCCCGGCGCGAGCACCTCGGCGGGATGAGGCTCGAAGGTGAGGACCGTGGCGGTGTGACCGGTCTCGATCAGACGGGCGAGCAGGGCACGGTGACCGCGGTGCACGCCGTCGAACACGCCGACGGTGACCGCAGTTGGATCAGATCGCGCCGGCCATTGGCTCCAGGGCGGGGTGAGGATCTTCATGACGCCAGGACCACCTCGGGGATGGACTGATCGCCCTCCCGGCGGTATACGGCGAGCAGGTCGCCCTCCTCGTCGAGAACCCGCAACGCCACCCCTTCGGGGGCGCCCAGCATCTCTCCGCCAACGAAGCGCATCCCGTGACTCACACCCTCGGCCGTCTCGGGCCCGACCGTCACCGCGGGTAGATCGTCGAGGGCGCGCGATGGGCTCAAGAACCACTCCTGCCAGTGCGCGAGATCCTCGAGCTTCACGCCGTGAACGTCGACGTCGAGCGACCCGATGCGCTTGCGCCGCAGTGCAATGAGATGGGCATGCCCGCCGAGCGCAGCCGCCAGGTCGGCGGCCAGGGTGCGGACGTAGGTGCCCTTGCCACAGACCACCCGGAACTCGACCTCTGGGTACGGCCCCGCGCCGAGAGAGAGGATCTCCAATTCGTGGACCTCGACCGGTCGTGCGTCCCGCTCGACTACTTCGCCTCGTCGTGCCAGCTCATAGAGCCGGCGTCCCTCGTGCTTCAACGCGGAAACCATCGGCGGGACCTGGTTGATGACCCCGACGAAGCGGACAGCCGCGCCCTTCAGATCCTGCTCGGAGAACTCCATGGGCTCTCGCTCCAGGACAGCTCCATCTGCATCCAGGGTGTCGGTGGCCACTCCGAACTGCGCCGTCGCCAGGTACTCCTTTGGCTGCTCCTGGATGAATCGGATCAACCTGGTGACGGGGCCAACCGCGATCACCATCGCCCCGGTGGCCAGTGGGTCGAGGGTGCCGGCGTGGCCAACCTTCTTGATCCCGGTCGCCCGCCGCACGGTGCCCACAACGGCATTCGATGTCATCCCGCCTGGCTTGTCGACCACGAGGAAACCAGCGATCACCGGAAGTCCTCTACCCGCTTCCGGACCTCCTCCAGAGCATCCCCGACCTCTCCCGCATACGTGACACCGGCCGCCAGACGGTGACCGCCGCCACCCATCGCGGCCGCAAGCGAGCCGATGTCCGTCGCCCCTCGCGACCTCAGGCTCAGCTTGACCCGACCGTCGTCGTGCACTTTGGCCAGCACCGCCACATCGGCTTCGACCGCGAGGCGAAGCGTGTTGATCAAGTTGTCGATGTCACCCCAATCGATGCCCGCCTCGTTGAGATCGGACTGGTTGACATATGCCGTGACCACGCTTTTCTCCACGTCCAACTCGGCACGGCTCAGGGCGGCGCCCGCGACCTTCAGATAACCGAAGGGCGCCTCGTCGTAGACACGACGGCCGATCTCAGCCGGGTCGGCGCCGGCGCTCAGAAGGCGAGCTCCCAATTCGAGTGTCGCCGGCCGAGTGTTGGCGTACTGGAACCGGCCGGTGTCGGTTACCAGGGCGGTGTGGAGACAGGTCGCTATCTCTGGCGTCAGTGGCCAACCCAGCACATCGAGAAGTTGGGCCACCAGCTCGCCCGTTGCCGCTGCGTCGGGGTCGATGATTGCGATATCCCCGAACCCCTCGTTGGTCACGTGATGGTCGATGACGATCGCTTTTGCCGCCTTCCCCGCCGTCGGGGCCAGCTCGCCGAGGCGATCCAGCGAGCCCGCGTCGAACGAGATCATCACCTCCGGCGCTTCGGGGAAGTCCTCGGGAGCGACCAAGAATGAAGTGGGGAGGAATCCGAGGTTGTCCGGCACCACGAAGGGCGCGCCGAAACTGGCGACCACCTGCTTGCCAGCGTTGGCGGCCGCGATGCCAAACCCGATCATCGACCCGAGAGCATCCCCATCGGGCCCGATGTGACACGCCAAAGCCAGGCTCTGGGCCGCGCCGATGATGGCCGATGCGGATTCGAGGCCCTCTCGATCGATCAATCCTCGCTATCTCCTTGCTCCTGAATCGATCGCAGGAGGCTCTCGATGCGCTGCCCGCCCTGAACCCCGGGATCGATCACGAATTCGAGCGTGGGGGTGTACTTGAGCCGGACCTGGCGTCCGATGGCCGACTGCAGGCGATGCGTGGCACGGCCCAGGGCGGCGAGGGCGTTCTCCTGCTGCTCGTCGCCGAGGACGTCCACATACACGATGGCATGCCTCAAGTTGGGGGCGGTGTCAACCCCGGTCACCGACACCATCTCCAGGCGATCGTCGTTCATCTTCTCCAATTCCTCGGCCAGGACCTCGCGGAGCGTCGAATTGACCTTGAGCATGCGTGGGCTGTCGCTCACATCGGCTCCTCCAACTCGGCGATGCGGATGTCGATCACCTCGACATCCGGTCGACTGTCAAGGTAGCGACGAAGCTTGGAGATCTGCATAGCGAGGCTCTCGCCGTCCGGAGCCACGATGGCCACCCCGACCGCGGCACGCTGCCACAGATCATGATGATCGACCTCGGCCACGCTGTAAGAGCCCAGGCGCTTCATGCCTTCGATGATGGGGCGCAGGATGCCGCGTTTCGCCTTGAGCGACTGCGGGCCGGGCAGGTGGAGCTCGACCCGCACGGCGGCCGCCCGCATCAGGTCCGGGCGACCTCGCGGATCAGGTAGGCCTCGATGCTGTCGCCTTCCTTGATGTCGTTGTAGTTCTCGAAGCCGATCCCACACTCGAAGCCCGAGGCGACCTCACGCACGTCTTCCTTGAAGCGCTTCAGAGATGAAATCGTCCCATCGTGGATGATCACCCCGTCACGAAGGAGACGAGCTCGGGCCCCGCGTTGGATGGTGCCCTCCACCACGTAACTACCGGCCACAGTGCCGGCTCGGGGCACCTTGAAGATGGCGCGCACCTCGGCAGTCCCCAGCACCTGCTCGTGCTCCTCGGGAGCCAGCTGACCGACCAGAAGGGCCTCGATCTCGTCGAGGAGCTCGTAGATGATCCCGTAGGTTCGGATCTCGATGCCGGCGTCCTCGGCAGCCCTGCGAGCCTTGGGCTCGGGCCGGACATTGAACCCGATGACGACCGATTCGGTCACCTCCGCCAGGGTCACATCGTTCTCGTTGATCCCGCCGACCGCGCCGTGGACGATCTGGATCTTCCCGCCCTCGCGCTCGATCTTGACGATCGACTCCCGAAGCGCCTCGAGGGATCCCTGGGCGTCGGCCTTCACGATCAAATTGAGAGTGGCTTCGTCGGACCGCAACTGGTCGAGCAGGCTCTGCAGGCGGTCACGCGCCGAGGGGACAGCCTGGCTCGCCATCTTGAGTGCTTCTGCCCGCTCTTCGGCGAGGCGGCGCGCCTCACGATCCGATTCGACGACCTCGAAATAGTCTCCCGCGACCGGAACGTCGTCCCAGCCCATGACCTGAACCGGGTCTGACGGCCCCGCCTGCTTCAGCGGCTTGCCGTTCTCGTCCATCAGGCCCCGCACCCGTCCGGCGACGGCGCCCGCGACGAACGAGTCCCCGGTCATCAGCGTCCCCCGCTGCACGATGACAGTTGCCACCGCCCCCTTGCCCGTCTCGAACTGGGCCTCGACCACCACGCCGGAGGCCGGGGCATTGGGATTGGCCTTGTATTCCTCGAGCTGGGCGATCAGGTCGATGACCTCGAGCAGGGTGTCGACACCTTCCCCGTTGAGCGCCGACACCTCGACGCTGGGCACTTCGCCACCGAGCTCTTCGGTGATCACCTCGTGTTCGGTGAGCTCGGTTCGGACCCGCATCGGGTCGGCGCCCGGCACATCGATCTTGTTCACCGCAACGATCGTCTTCACCCCTGCGGCGCGGACGTGAGAGATGGCCTCGACCGTCTGCGGCATCACGCCATCGTTGGCCGCCACCACGAGCACGACGATGTCGGTGATGTTGGCTCCCCGTGCCCGGAGAGCAGTGAACGCCTCATGGCCCGGGGTATCGATGAACGTCACCGAGCGCCCATTTACTTCCACCTGGTAGGCGCCGATGTGCTGGGTGATCCCGCCCTGCTCTCCCTCGACCACGCTGGTCTTGCGGATCCGATCGAGCAAGGTGGTCTTGCCGTGGTCGACATGACCCATGACCGTGACCACCGCCGGTCGCGGGGCCAGGTCGCTCTCGGCGTCAACATGTTCGGGCCGCTCTCCCACCGCCGGGGGTGGTGGTGTCTCCTCGACATCGATCACAAACCCATAGGACTCGGCGATCTCATCCATGAGCTCCGGCGGCATCTGGTGGCCGGCACCAATCGGCAGCCCGCGGAGGAGGAGCATCTTCACGATCTCGCTGGTTGGCACTCCGATCGCCTGGGCGAACTGAGAGACCGATGCGCCTTCCTTGAGCGAGGCCAAACCGACCTCGGTTGGTTCGACGTCTTCCGTCATTTCCTCGGCGACGGAGCCGGTGCTGGTTTCCTCGACGACTTCTTCCTCGGCCGTGGTTTCGTCACCCGCAAACGCGAGCCGCAGCAGCTCGGCCGACTCCTCGTCGAGGCCGGAGGACGCTGTCTTCACATCCAAGCCCAGCTCGTGGGCATGCTCGAGCACCAGCTTCGAGTCGACGCCCAGGTCACGGGCGAGTTCATAAACCCTCACGTCTCAGCCCTCTTCATTCGCTTTCGCCATCGCTCTCGTCATCGGTGTCTTCATCGTCCTCGGGTGCCACATCTTCCTCGGCGCCCTCCTCCGGGGCCGGCCCGGTTTCCGACGCGGGCTCTTCTTCGGCCACCACCTCTTCGACAGTGGGCTCTTCGGCCACCACCTCTTCGACAACGGACTCTTCGGCCACAGTCTCTTCAACAGCGGGCTCTTCAACCGCTACCTCTGCAACAGCGGGCTCCGCGGCGATGGGCTGCTCCTCTCCTTCGTTGTCGGAGTGGATGTCCACCTTGTACCCGGAAAGCCTCGCCGCCAGGCGCGCGTTCTGACCCTCCTTGCCGATGGCGAGAGATAGTTGATGCTCGGAGACGATGACGTCGGCCGTCTTCTCCTCCTCGTTGATGCGGACTTCCTTGACCTTGGCCGGGCCCAACGCCTCAGCGATGAACTGTCCGAGGTCGTCACGCCACTGCACCACGTCGACCTTCTCGCCACGTAGCTCGTTGACCACCTGGCGCACGCGCGAGCCCCTGGCACCCACACAGGCACCCTTCGGGTCGACGTTTGGGTCGTGGGAGATCACTGCGATCTTGGTGCGGTGACCCGGCTCTCGCGCGATGTTCACGATCTCCACGGTCCCGTCTGTCAGCTCCGGCACTTCCAGCTCGAGCAATCGTCGGACCAGGTCGGGGTGGCTTCTCGAAACCACGATCTGAGCGCCCTTCGGCTCGTTGCGGACCTCGAGGATCAGGGCTTTGACCCGATTCCCGCGCTCCAGGCGCTCGAAAGGAATCCGCTCCGAGCCGGGAAGGATGGCCTCGGCGTCGCCCAGGTCGAGGATCACAGATCGGTAGTCGACCTGTTGGACGAGCCCGGTGACCAGGTCGCCCTCGCGCCCTTCGTACATCTCGTACACGTGCTCGCGTTTGGCCTCACGGAGCTTGTGTTGCATCACCTGCTTGAAGGACTGGGCGGCGATACGGCCAAACGCCTCACCTTCGGGAGTGTCCTCCCATTCCGAGGTGACGTTTCCGTCCTCGTCCAACTCCTGTGCGTAGACCGTGACCTCTCCGGACTCGGGGTCGATGGTCACTCGCGCCTCTTCGGCCGCGCCCGGGCTCCGCTTGTACGCCGCTACGAGGGCATTGGCAAAGGCGTCGAGGATGGTGTCGACCGCCACGCCCCTCTCCCGGGCGAGGACCTCGATCGCCTCCATCATCGTGTCGAGCTGCATCGTTCTCCCTCAGTGCCCCGGCTTGGGGGCCTTCTCCCACCTGAACACCGTGTTCGCGGTGAGCACGTCTTCGTATTCGACAACTTGCCGCTCACCGTCCGCCTCGACGGTGAAGTTGTGCTCGCCGGCCTCGGCGATGACGCCACGGACGGTCTCCTTGCCGGAGCCGGAATCCACCTTGGCCATAACCTCGCGGCCCACCGACTTGGCGTAGTGGCTCGGGCGGCGCAGCTTCCTCTCCAGCCCGGGCGAGGTGACCTCGAGCTGGTACGGATCATCGAGGCCGACTTCCTTGTCGAGAAGCCGTGACACCCCGCGTGAGACCTCGGCAAGCCTCTCGACGTCCACACCTTCACCGTCGACCACGATCCGCAAAGTCCGGCCCTGGCCGCGACCGGACAGCTCGACATCGTCGAGTTCGAGGTGCTCCGCACCGAGGTAATTCCCCACTGCGTCCCAGATGTCGGCCACGTCCGTCAATCTCTGTCACTCCACAACAAGTCAGGTGGGCCCAAAGGCGCCCACCTGACTGAAAAGCGTCCTGTTGTCTCGGTCGGATTATAGACAACGCGGCGCGGCTGAGTTTTTGGGCATCGCGGCGACATGAACGCCGGAGAATTCTTCGGATTTCTCCTGCGGACGAGGCAAATCTGTCACACCCGCTTTGTACTTTTCGAGGTATGGAGAGGGAGTGGACTCCGGATGTGGTGGAGTCGGGAATCGGCCAGTTTCTGGGGTTGATGGCGGGGGCGGCGGCGGTTTGTGAGTGGTTGGTGGTGGCGGATCGGGGTCAACTGTTCTTGGGGGATGGGAGCCCGGATCTGGTGCAGTGGCTTTCGGCCCGGTTTGGTTTGCGTCATGCCACTGCCGCCCAGTTGGTGCGGGTGGCCCACCGGCTTCAGGATCTGCCGGCGTTGCGGGAGAGGTTCGCGGCGGGTGAGTTGTCGTTGGATCAGGTGGATGCCATCTCCAAGCTGGCCACTCCGGATACGGAGACGGTTCTGATCGAGGAGTGTTTGGGGTTGTCCACTGCGGCCCTGGATCGGTCGGGCGGCCCGCCACTCCAACCCACCATCACTGGCTGATGAGCGGTCGGTGTGGGAGCGGCGTCGCCTGGGACTGCAGTGGAATCTCGACTCCTCCGAACTCCGCTTCGGGGGGCACCTTCCCGGAGCCGAAGGCAAGATCCTCGAGCAGGCGGTCCGATCGAGAGCTGACCGATTACCTGCCAATCCGGAGACCGGACTGTTCGACGACTATCCGAACCGACTCGCCGACGGTCTGGTCGAACTCGCGGCCACCAGTACCACGTGTGGAGGCGAGCCGGAACCTCCAGTGGTGATGCTCACCGTCAACGCCGATCTCGAAGCGTTGACCAGCGAAACCTCAGGAGTCGCCGAACTAGCGGCAGGACCGGTCCTCGCCTCGGAGACCGCACGTCGCCTGGCCTGTGACGCCATCGTCGAGGCTGCGGTCTACGACGACCACCGGATGGTCGGCGTGGGCCGGAAGACCAGGACCATCCCCGGATGGTTACGCCGCCAACTCTGGGCCCGAGACGGCGGATGCCAATTCCCGGGATGTCCCCACCTCCGCTTCGTCTACGGCCACCACATCCAACATTGGGCCGACGGTGGGTCCACCAACCTCGACAATCTCATCCTCCTCTGCGGATACCACCACCGGTTCCTCCACGAACACGAGTGGAGCATCGAATGGGACCCTGACGGCAGACCCCTGTTCCACAGATCCGATCGCCGGATCTACCCACCGGCCCGGGAGGCACTCGATCCCCGACTCCAAGAACTGGACCGAACCTAGGGGCAACCGCCCCCGCCTTCAGATCCCGAATCGTTGTGACTTGATCAAGCTCACCAACTCACCGACCACGCCGTCGAGGGCCACCTCTTCCGTGGTCAAACCCCTCCGAGTGGTCAACTCGACCTTGCCCTCCGCCACTCCACGAGGACCCACTGTCACCCGGTACGGGATCCCGATCAGCTCGGCATCGGCGAACTTGACCCCGGGCCGCTCCTCGCGATCGTCGAGGAGAACCTCGATGCCGGCATCGTCGAGCTCTCCGTACAGCTTCTCGGCGGCATTCAGGGTCTCGTCGGGTCGGACCACGGTGATCACCACCTCGTAGGGGGCAACCGACACCGGCCAGATCATGCCTTTCTCGTCGTTCGAGGTCTCGACCACGGCCGCCATTCCCCGCTCCACCCCGATCCCGTAGGAGCCCATGATGATTGGGTGGCTGGCCCCGTTTTCGTCCTGGACGTAGGCGCCGAAGGCCTCGGAGAACTTGGTGCCCAGCTTGAAGATGTGGCCGACCTCGATCCCCTTCCACAGCTCGAGAGGACTCCCGCAGATCGAGCAGGGCTCGCCGGCACCTACCGCTCTCAAGTCGGCCCACTCGCCGACTTCGATGTCGCGGTCGATGCTCACCCCCGAGTGATGCCAGTCGTCCTCATTGGCCCCGGTGACCAGGTTGGACCGGCCCTGAAGGGAGAGATCCCCGATCACACGAATCCCGTTGACGCCGACCGCACCCAGGCTTCCCGGATCGGCGCCCAGCAGCGGGCGGATTTCCTCCGCGGTGGCGGCGCGGGCTTCGACGGCCGCCGTGGCATCGAGCAGCTTTTGCTCCTGGAGGTCGTGATCGCCGCGGAGCAGCACCAGCGCCGGCTCGCCGTCGAGGATGTAGACCAGCGTCTTGATCTGCCGGTCCGGGGGGGCGAGGTCGGGGTGGGCACCGGCCAAAGCCTTGATGGTTCGTAGCCCTGGGGTGGGAAACCGCTCCAAGGCTCCGGCCTCGCCGTCATCGGCTTCGAGGACCTCGGACCGGGCCCGCTCCACGTTGGCCCGGTAGTCACACTTGGTGCAGGTCACGATCCAGTCCTCACCGGCGTCACTGCGCACCATGAACTCGACAGACTCGGTGCCTCCCATCGTGCCCGACGAGGCCTCGACGTCGACTGGGCTCAGGCCCCATCGCCTAAAGATCCTGAAATATGCCGTGCGGTGCTTCTCGAATCCGGCGTCCAGGCCGGCCCGATCGATGTCCAGCGTGTAGGAGTCCTTCATTGTGAACTCGCGCACCCGGAGCAGTCCCGACTTGGGCCGCGCCTCGTCACGGAACTTCGTGTGCATCTGGTACCAGATCTGGGGGAGGTCTCGATAGCTGGCGAGCTCGAGGGCGGTGATGGCGAAGATCTCTTCTTCGGTCATCCCCAGGACCAACTCGGAGTCCTTTCGATCCACCAGCTTGAAGAGGTTGTCCCCCATCGACTCGTAACGGCCGGACTTCTTCCAGATCTCGGCGGGGTGGAGCGTCGGCGGGAAGATCTCCTGCCCCCCGATCGCGTTCATTTCCTCGCGGATGATGCCCGCGACTTTGGAGCGCACTCTCATTCCGAGCGGGAGGATCGTGTAAGAACCGGCCGCCAATTGCCGGATGAAGCCACCCCGCACCAACAGCTTGTGGCTCACCGCCTCGGCGTCGGTCGGGGCGTCACGGAGTGTTGGGATGAAGGCTTGGCTCCAGCGCATCTGTCTTCAGTCCGGCCGGCCGGCGACCTCGGCTACGCGGGCCCGACGATCGGCGGTCCGGTTGGCGTCACCCTGGATTTGGATCAGTTGCTCCCTGGCTGCCGCTGCCAGGTCGGCTGCGTTGGCCTCGGCGTGGGCGAGTCGGCTCTCGACGCCTTCCTCGACCAGCTTGCGGGCCTCGTCGAGCAGCGCTTCGACCATCTCCGACTCGGGGACGACCCTCACCACCTGGCCCTTGATGAATAGGTGGCCTTTGCCCCGGCCCGCTGCGATGCCGATATCGGCCTCACGCGCCTCACCGGGGCCATTGACCACACATCCCATCACCGCGACCTGTATCGGCAGGTTCTCCGCTTCCAACGCCGCCTGGGCACGCGTGGCCACGTCGATGACATCGACCTCCGCTCGCCCGCACGAGGGACAGGCGATGAGGTCGAGGCCTTTGCGCTCACGGAGGCCGAGAAACTCCAGCAACTGCCGCCCCGCCTTGGCCTCTTCGACGGGATCGGCGGTCAGGGAGAAGCGGATCGTGTCCCCGATGCCCTCGTTGAGCAGGGTGGCAATCCCGGCCACTCCCTTGATCAGACCTGCCGGCGGTGGGCCGGCCTCGGTCACCCCGAGGTGCAGCGGGTAATCGACCCTCTGGGAGAGCAACCGGTAGGAGTCGACCATCGAGGGGACGTGGGAGTGCTTCACCGAGATCTTGATGTCGGTGAAATCGACCTCCTCCAGATAGCGGATCTCGAGCAGCGCCGATTCCACCAGGGCCTCCGGGACCGCGCTTCCATGCTTGGCCAGGAGATCCTTGTCCAACGACCCGGCATTGACACCGACCCGTATTGGAACCCCGCGGTCTTTGGCTTCGCGGGCGACCGCCTTGATCTGGTCTTCCTTCCGGATGTTCCCCGGGTTGAGCCGCAGTCCTTGGACGCCCGCCTCCAGGGCACCGAGCGCCAGCCGGTACTGATAGTGGATGTCGGCGATGATCGGCACCGGGCTCCGAGGGACGATCTCCGCCAGGCCCTCCGCTGCCTCGACCTCATTGCAGGTGATGCGGACGATGTCGGCCCCGGCGCCGGCAAGGGCATAGACCTGGGCGAGGGTGCCGTCCACGTCCGCCGTCTTGGTGGTCGTCATCGACTGCACCGAGATCGGGGCGTCGCCGCCGACGGCGACATTCCCGACGTGGAGCTGGCGGGTCTTGCGGCGATCAGTCATTCCGAGATGAACGGTAGACCGCTCACCGACCCAAGACGGCGAGCGCAGCGAGCCCTAGGACAGGCTGATCGGGTTGACGATGTCGAGGATGATCGCCACGAACCCGAGGAAGGCAAAGATCCCGATCACGGCGGCTGCAATCGGCGCCAGGCGCCGGATGTTGGCTTCCCGACCTGTGATCCTCTCATAGAGGGCGACTGCGAAATGGCCTCCGTCGAGAGGGAACAGCGGGAGGAGGTTGATCGTGGCCAGGATCACGTTGACGAATGCCAGGATCGTCAGGAATTGGGCTGGGGAGGCGGTTTGGGTCCCGATGTTGACGATCCCGATCGGGCTCACCGGTCGGATCTCGTTGTCGACCTCGGTGTCACCTCCGAGAACGCCGACATATTGGGCCAGGCTCGAAGGTTTGAGCATGTCTCCCAGTGCCTGGAAGGTGAAGCCGATGCCTTGCCAGACTTGTTGGCCGGCCATGCCCACCGACTCGAAGCCGCCGGGCTGATACGTCTCGATCACTGGCTCGACACCGAGAAACCCCGTGCTCCCCGATCCGTCGATGGAATCCCGCTCCACTAGGTCGACATCGAGAGTCATCGCCTGATTGTCCCGGAGGATCTCGAGGGTGGTCGGGCCACCGCCAACCGAGTCCAAGGCGACGGGGACGTCTTCCCATGCCGAGATCCGGTGGGGGCCTATCGCCAAGATCACGTCACCTTTCTCCAGCCCGGCGATCTGGGCCGGCGTATCCACTTTCACGTCATCGACCAGGACGGTGGGAACGACCCTGTCCACCACTGGCTGAACTCGGGGAACGCCGTTGGCAAGGATGATCCCGAAGAACAGGATGAACGCGATCAGGAAATTCATCCCGACTCCGGCGAGCACCACGAAGCTCTTCTCCCAAAACTTCTTCTCCCGGTAGGTCCGGCCGACGTCCTCAACGGGCACCTCTTCGAGCGGGTTCATCCCGACGATTCGCACGTAGCCCCCAAGCGGGAGCAGCTTGACCCCGTACTCGGTCTCACCGCGTTGGGTGGACCAGAGCTTGGGCCCGAAGCCGAAGAAGAACTGGGTCGCCTTCATCCCGGTCGCCTTGGCCGCCAGGAAATGGCCGGCCTCATGGGCGGTGACAAAGAGAACGATGGCAGCGGCCGCCGCCATACCTCGGAGCATTGGGACACGCTACCTATTCGCCGCGATTACTAAGCAGACACCGAGATGATTTTGGTAGCGGCTGCGCGGGCTTCGGCATCTGCCTCGAGGACCGAGTCGACCGTCCCCACCTCCCTCCAGGGCACGGTCTCCAGGGCCAGTGCGACGACATCGGAGATGCCGAGGAAGCCCAGGCGACCATGGAGGAATGCCTCCACAGCCACCTCGTCGGCTGCGTTGAGCACTGCGGGGCTCGATCCGCCGGCCCGCCCGGCGGCAAACGCGATGTCCAGAGCAGGAAAGGCCTCGCGATCCGGTTGTTCGAAGCTCAGGTCCATGCCGGCCAACGAGAAGCGATCCAAGGGCAGGGGGGCGCGGTCGGGGGCGGTGAGCGCGTATTGGATGGGGATCCTCATGTCGGGGAAGCCGAAATGGCCCTTCCATGACCCATCCACGAACTCGACGGCCGAATGGAGCACCGATTGCGGGTGGACGACGACGTCGATGGCATCGAATGGCACATCGAAGAGGAAATGGGCTTCGATCACCTCGAGGCCCTTGTTGAACAATGTGGCGGAGTCGATCGTGATGCGACGGCCCATGTCCCAGGTCGGGTGGCGCAACGCCTCCTCCGGCGTCACATCCTCGAGTGAGGCCCGGTCCCGACCCCGGAACGGCCCGCCCGACGCGGTCAGGATCAGGCGTGCCACATCTTCAGGTCTCTCGCCCGCCAGGCATTGGCTGAGGGCAGAGTGCTCGCTGTCGACCGGGATCAGCTCTCCCCCGCCTTCGGCCAGGGCCGCCTTGACCACCGGGCCCCCGGCAACCAGGCTCTCCTTGTTCGCCAGGGCGACACGGTTACCGGCCTCCAATGCCGCGACAGTCGCCCGCAGACCCGCCGAGCCGACGATCCCGTTGACGACGATGGTGCCTGGCAACGCCGCTAGGTCGACCACTGCCTCGGAATCGAACCCGACCTGGCGTCCCACGGACGCCCGGAACGAGTCGCGCTCCTCTCCCGACCCCCCGGCGACCGCCACCCGGGCCTGGGGATATCGGCCTGCGATCTCCAACAGAGCCGGAGACGGATCCCGGGCCGCGATCCCTGCCACCTGGTAGCCGAGATGGTCGGCGACTTCGAGAGCCTGGGTTCCGATGGAGCCGGTCGCCCCGAGGACGACTACCGGCCGGGTCACAGCAGCCCGAAACCCCGGAACAGGAAGTAGACGGTGGGGACCGCAAAGAGGAAACCGTCGATCCGGTCCAGGATCCCCCCGTGGCCGGGAAGAACCGATCCCATGTCCTTGACCCCGAGTGCTCGCTTCACCATCGACTCGGCGGCATCCCCGATCGGGGCGACCACACCTACCACCGCGGCGATGACGAGGCCCCGCGCGAGGCCGATCACCTCCCACGCGGGGAAGCTGACCAGGATCGAGGACACCACCAGAGCGGCGATCAGACCCCCGAAGAATCCCTCGACGGTCTTCGACGGCGAGAGCCGGGGCGCCAGCTTTCTCCGCCCGAACGAGCGCCCGACGAAATAGGCGCCCATGTCGTTGAAGGCGACCAGCAGGACCACGAACAGGATGTCTTCGATCGGCCGCGGGCCCTGACCGATCAGGACCGCAAATGCAAGAAGCCCGACCCACGCCATGGCGGCCACGGTGAGGGAGGCGTTCTGCAGTGGGTTGCGACGAGGTGACAGCGTGAAGAACAGGACGGATGCGGTGGCGAAGAGAGCCGCCCACCCCCCGATCGCCATCACCCCGGTGGTGTGAGCTCCGGCGCCCATGAACACCACGCCAAGGAGGCCGAACAGAGCCAGCGGGCGATAACCGGCGTGGCGGACCGTGGCATAGAACTCTCCACAGGCGACCACCATCACCAGGATCACGAAGCCGGAGAACCACCAGCCGCCGAGCAGAAGGCTGCCGAGGAACATCCCGAAAATGACGACGGCTGATCCGACCCGCATCGCGAAGTCGGAGCTCGCCGCTTGCTCGTGGGCCTCGTAATCCTCCTCGAGCCCAACCGAGGCCCGCGACACGTCGTCGAACCCGACGAGCCCGCTATCCACACCCGGAAGCGTTGCAGCCACCGCCTGCTGCTGCCACTCCTCCCCGGCGGCGCGGCTGACCTCTTCGGCCAAGCCCCGGTACTCCTCGGTGGTCGCTGCCGCGTAGTCCTCGGAGGTGTATTTCTCGATCGGCGAGGACCCCTCTTCGGTCATCGCCTCCCAGTCGCCGAGGTCGACATCGGCGCCGGCCGCGGGCTGTTCGGGCTCGGGCAAGGTGAAGACGTCTGCTTCTTCGGGCTCCTCCTCCCAGGGGCGCCTGACCCTGCGGGTCTTGCTCTCATCGCCGCGATCGGTCATACCTCGAGGAGCTCTTCTTCCTTGTGGGTAAGCAGTTGGTCGACCCTCACGACGAAACGGTCGGTGAGCTTCTGCAGCTCCTCCTCGCCCCGCCTGATGTCGTCGTCGGAGATGTCGCCATGCATGGCTTCCATGTCGGTCTTGGAGTGGCGCCGGATGTTGCGGATCGACACTCTGCCTTCCTCCGCCATGTGCTTGACCACCTTGATCAGGTCACGGCGGCGCTCCTCTGTGAGCGGGGGGAAGGCGATGCGGATCACCGAGCCGTCGTTGGAAGGGTTCAGCCCGAGATCCGATTGTTGGATGGCACGCTCGATGTCCCCGACCGACGTCTTGTCATAGGGCTGGATCACCAGGAGCCGGGCCTCGGGAACCGCGATGGAGGCCAGCTGCTGGAGGGGGGTGGGCTGCCCGTAGTACTCGACAGAGATCCGTTGCAGGAGTTGGGGATTGGCCCGACCGGTCCGCACGGTGGAGAACTCGGAGGCGACATGATCCGTGGCCATCTCCATCTTGTGCTCGGCATCGGCCAAGAGATCGCTGATCATCGCCTCACCTCCTCCTCAGTGGATGACCGTGCCGATGCTCTCCCCGTTGACCGCTTTCAAGATATTGCCAGGGGCATTCATGTCGAACACGACTATCGGCACACCGTGCTCCTTGCACATCGTAATGGCGGTGGTGTCCATGACCCTGAGTTCCCTGGCGATGAATTCCATGTACGACAACTCCTCGAGCCGGTTGGCATCGGGGTTGATTGCGGGATCGGCGTCGTAGATCCCGTCGACCTTGCTCGCCTTGAGGAGGACGTCGGCCCCGATCTCGACCGCCCTGAGCGCGGCCGTGGTGTCGGTGGTGAAGAAGGGATTGCCGGTGCCGGCGGCGAAGATGACCGACCGGCCCTTCTCCAAATGGCGGATCGCCCGCAACCGGATGTAGGGCTCGGCCAGTTCCTGCATCGTTATGGCGCTCTGCACCCTGGTGGGCACCCCCTGCTTCTCGAGTGCGTCGCGAAGGGCGAGGGCATTGATCACGGTGGCCAGCATCCCCATGTAGTCGGCCGAGGCGGGATCCATGCCTTTTGCCGCCGAGGAGACGCCCCGGAAGATGTTGCCGCCTCCGACCACCACCGCGATCTGTACCCCGGTGGCGTGGGCCTCTGCCGTCTCCGACGCCACCCGCCTCACGGCCTCGGGGTCGATCCCGTAACCGAGTTTGGGATCGGCGAAGGCCTCGCCGGACAGCTTGAGGATCACCCGACGCGGACGATCGGTCACGTGGATCCCCTAGTCACCGACTGCCACCCGAGCCACCTTCCGCACCGAGATGTTCTCCCCCATCTTGGCTGCGAGTTGGGCGACCAGGTCGCCCACAGTGCCGTCGAATTTCTCGGCGTTCACGAACTTCTGGTCATAGAGCACGTGGTCTTGGTACCAGGAGTTGATCTTGCCCTCGACGATCCGGTCCACGACGTTCTCCGGCTTGCCCTCAGCCACCGCCTGCCGGGCGAGGATGTCCCTCTCTTTTTCCACCTCGGCGGCATCGACCTCGTCGCGCGTGATCCATCCCGGGCTGCCCCAGCTCACGTGCATCGCGATCTCGTCTGCGATCTGCCGGAACTCGTCGCTCTTGGCCACGAAATCGGTCTCACAAGCCAGCTCGACGAGGACTCCCAGGACCGGGCGCCCGTTCTGGATGTGGATGTAGGACCCGATGGTGCCCTCGTTGGCGTCGCGTTCGGCCCGTTTCGCCATCTTGGCCTGCCCCCGCTCCCGAAGCAGCTCGTATGCCTGGTCGAAGTCACCGTCGGCGTCGGTCAGGGCCTGCTTGGCGTCCATCATCCCGACGCCGGCATCCACGCGCAGCTTCTGGATGTCCTTGGCCGTGAAGTCAGCCATGCTCAGGACTCGACGGCCTCGGACTCGGCGTCGGCGTCCGCCTTGGAAGCCTTGGCCCCGGCCAGTTGCTTGCCCTCGAGTGCTGCATCAGCGATCGCCCCCGCGATGAGGTCGGCGGCGCGGATCGCGTCGTCGTTGCCCGGGATCACGTACTCCACGAGGTCGGGATCGCAGTTGCTGTCGACGAGGGCGATCACGGGGAGCCCCAGCCTGGAGGCCTCGGTGACCGCCGTGCTCTCGGCGTTGACATCGACGACGAACACCGCATCCGGCACCCGTTGCAGGTCGGCGACACCACCAAGGTTTTGCTCCAGCTTGGTCAGCTCACGACGCAGCTTGAGGCGCTCCTTCTTGGGGAGTGAGTTGATCTCGCCGCTCTCTTCGAGACGGCGCAACTCACGCATGTAGAAGATCCGCTTCTGGATGGTCGCGAAGTTGGTCAGCATCCCACCCAGCCATCTGAAGTTGACGTAGGGCATCCCGGAGCGACCGGCGTTTTCGGCGACCGCGGTCTGGGCCTGCTTCTTCGTCCCTACGAAGAGGACGGTTCCACCCCCGGCGACCAGGTCTTTGACGTAGTTGGTGGCCTCACCGATCTGCTCCAGGGTCTGACGGAGGTCGATGATGTGTATGCCGTTGCGCTCCCCATAGATGTAGGGGCGCATCTTTGGATTCCAGCGCCTGGTCTGGTGGCCGAAATGGACGCCGGCCTCCAGGAGCTGCTTCATGGTGACCGATGCCACATGATTCCTTTCTGGTTGTTCCTCCGCTCACCGGTGGATCGCCACCTGGCTCTCTCGAGTCACCCTCATTCCGGGCTGGGCCCGACCAGGGAGGGTCAATGAGCGTGTGTGATGCCGGGATTGTACGGTGCGTGCCCTGGCTCCGGTAATCGACGAGAGCGGTTCAGTCGATGCGGACCGCGCCCAGGCCAAGAAAGAGCCGCTCCGAGGCAGTGTTGCCCTCGGTGATGAAGGCAAACACCTCCAGGTCGGTGGTCCGGGCGAGGCAGTCGAGGCTGGAGAGGAGCGCTGCACGTGCCAGGCCCTGGCCCTTCCTGGACGAGGAGGTCATCACATAGGCGATGAGCGGGGCTTCCTCCCATCTCGCCACCAGCGATGCCGCAACCAGGCTGTCACCCATCTCGATGGCCCTGCTGCAGGTGAGAAGCGGATCCCCGCCGAGGTATTCCTCGATCTCGGCACGGGCATCGTCGATGTTCTCCCCCTCGTAGTCGATCGTGCCCAGGTAGGCATCGAGCATCAGGCCGGCTAGGGAATCCTTGTCTTCGGGGTGGAGGGGTCGGATCACCGCTTTGCTCAACCCTGTGGCCGAGAGTGCCCATCCATCGAGGTCGATCCGATATTTGTGCCGGATCGGCTCGGTCATCGTCTAGCCCCAGGAAGGCTCGCCGAGACGATTGCGAAGCGACATCATCGTTTTGGCGTGGATCTGGCACACCCGAGACTCGGTGACGCCGAGCACGTCTCCTATCTCCGCCAGCGTCATCCCCTCGTAGTAGTAGAGGGTGATCACTAGCCGCTCCCGGTTGGGCAGGCGATTGATGGCGTCCACCAGACCTCGCCGCGTCTCTTCCGATTGGAACGCCATCTCCGGCGAGACCCCGGTCGGGTCGGCGAGCATCTCGCCCACCGAGGTGGAACCTTCGTTCCCCACGAACTCGTCGAGCGCCGCCATACCGGAGCGCCCGATCTCGGCGAGTGCGCTCTGCAGGTCTTCCACGCCCATCTCCAGGAAGTCGGCCAGCTCCTCGTCGGTGGGTGCCCGTTGCAGGTTGTGCTCCAACTCGGCGATACCGGTCTCGATCTGGCGGGCCCGGGAGCGGACCGAGCGCGGCACCCAGTCCAGGGCACGCAACTCATCGAGGATCGCGCCTTTGATCCGGTTGATCGCGTAGGTCTCGAACTTGAACCCGCGCTCCAGCTCGAATTTGTCGATGGCATCGATCAACCCGAACAGGCCGTAGCTGGCGAGATCGTTTTGGTCCACAGATCTGGGCAGGCCGGCACCGACTCGACCCGCCACGTACTTGACCAGGGGCGAATAGTGCAGGATCAAGCGTTCCCTGGCGTCGGCATCGGCCGATGCTTTGAAGCGTGCCCACAGGCCCTCGAGCTGATTTGCCTCAGGCCCTGGGGTGGCTTCGGTCATAGGTCCCTCTCAAATGGTGACGGGTCACGGCAGTGTAGATCTGGGTGGTCGCCAGGTCGGTGTGTCCGAGGAGATCCTGGACCACCCTCAGGTCGGCTCCCCCCTCCAGGAGATGGGTGGCGAAACTGTGGCGGAGGGCGTGAGGAAAGGTCGCGAGGTGGTTGTTGACCACCCTCCTCAGTCCCCTGGTGTCGAGCTTGCCCCCGCGCACCCCTACCCAGAGCCAGGGCCCGGCCGCCGATGATGCCATCTGTGGTCGACCGTCCGAGAGATAGCGCCGGAGGGAGTCTTGGGCGGGACGGCCCACCGGAACCCTCCTCGTTTTCCGGCCCTTGCCCACCACGGTGATCATGTCACCGCCCACGTCGCGGACGGTCAACGATGCCAGTTCCGATACTCGAAGCCCGGTGGAGTAGAGGGTGTCGAGCACTGCGCGGTCGCGCAATCCCTCCGCCGTCGAGGTATCGATGGCTTCGATTGCGTGGATCACGGTGCGGGGTGGGAGGGCATGGGGCAAGGGACGGTCGAGCTTGGGACGGGCCACACCTTCGAACGGGTTCACCCGTGCCACGCCGCGGCGCCCGGCATCGTTATAGAAGGAGCGCACCGCCGACGCCTTTCGGGTCATGGAGCGGCGGGAGTAGCCCAGCGTGTCGAGGAACGCCAGGTAGCGCCGGGCATGGAGGCGTTGGACGTCCTCGACCCGATTCACCCCGCTCCGGTTGCAATAGTCGAAGAATTGGGCCAGATCGCGCCGGTACGCATCGACGGTATGCACCGACAAATCGCGTTGCTCGATCATGCGCTTGAGAAAGTTGTCGACAGGGGCCGCGGCCCATGTCGGCATCGCGGGGAGCTGCACCGGGTCGATGTTATTGCCGCTTTTCGCGATTCGGAGTCAGTTGACCGGAACGATCATTTCCCCGCTGCGCCGGATCTGACCGCCGATCTCCATTCTGGCCACCCGTGCCAGCGCCTCCGCCGGCGTGCAACTCCAGATCTTGGGGAGGTCATCGATCGCCCAGCCCGTCGCCGGTATCGCCTGGCCCGGCGATGTCTTAGCGGCGGGGACCCCGAGCGCCAGTTCGATCTCCTGGATCAGATCCTCCGCTCCCAGCGCCGGATGGGCGCCATCCCGGATCAGGAGGTTGCACCCCATCGAGGCCGGTCGGTCGACATCGCCGGGGACTGCGAACACCGGCCGCCCCATCTCGGCCGCCAACCGGGCAGTGATAAGGGCACCGCCTTTCTCACCCGCCTCTACCACCACCACGGCCGAGGAGATGGCGGAAATGATGCGATTCCGCGCCGGAAACCTCCATCGGTCGGGCCGGGTCCCCGACGGGTACTCGGACATGACTGCCCCCCGACCGGTGAGAATCTCGTCGTAGATCGCCCGGTTCTCCGCCGGGTAAACGACATCGACGCCCGACCCGAGCACGGCGACCGCCTCTCCGCCCGCAGCCAGGGTGCCACGGTGGGCGGCGGCATCTATTCCCCGGGCCAGTCCGCTGACCGTGATCCAACCCGCGGCCGCCAGCGCCGCCCCGATCGACTCGGCCAGGCTCACGCCATACCGGGTACATCTCCTGGTGCCCACGACCGCGACCGCCGGGGCGGACGTGGTCTCTCCGATCATGAACAGCGATGGCGGATCCTCCAGATCGAGCAATCCGGCCGGGTAGTCGGTGTGATCGCGGCTAACCAGCCGCTGCTCAGTCATCCCGCCAGTCGCCCCGCAGGCCGATCGCCTCCGCGGTGTGGTCCTCGCCCACCTGGTCCAATCCGGCGAGGTCGGCGATGGTGCGCGCCACCCGCCGCACGCGGTCTCCACCGCGGGCGGTCAGCACCCCGCTGCCAACGGCAGCCGCGACCAACGCCCCGGCTGCTGGTGTCTCCTTGCTCTGGTCCCGGGCGAGGTGGCGGTTGAGAACTCCCCGGGCGGTCTGAGCATCACGGGCTTTCGCCACCCGGGCGGCAACGTCGTCACTGGCCTCACCGGGAGGACCGGCGTACTCGACGGCGTCGACCCGGCCGACACGGACGATCAGGTCGAAGCGGTCCAGCAAGGGTCCCGAGATCCGCGACCGGTACTTAGCACGGATCATCGGGCGGCACTCACAGGGGCGCCGGCTGTCGCCGAGGAAGCCGCAGGGGCAGGGGTTGGACGCCGCCAACAACTGGAAAGAGGCGGGAAAATCGACCGACATGCCACGGCGGGCCACCGAAACGACGCCCTCCTCCAGTGGCTGGCGCAGTGTGTCCAGATGCCCGCGCGGGAACTCGGCGAGCTCGTCCAGGAAAAGGATCCCGCGATGAGCCAATGAGGCCTCACCCGGGACCGGGTTGCCGGTCCCCCCACCCACCAGGGCGGCCTTCGATGCGGTGTGATGCGGCGAGCGAAACGGTGGGGTGAAATCGATCCCCCGCCGCCGGCCGGCTGCTGCCCACAACATCGCGGTTTCGATCGCCTCCTCGACCTCGAGCTGAGGAAGGATTCCCACGATCCGCCGGGCGAGCATGGTCTTGCCCGACCCGGGAGGGCCATGCATGAGAAGGTGGTGACCGCCCGCAGCCGCGATCTCCAGCGCCCTTCTCGCCACGACCTGCCCCCGGATATCTGCCAGGTCCGGCGAGGGCATGCTCGGGCTCGCCTCGTCGGGTCGGGCAGGTTCTCTTCCATCGAGGCCGACCCGAAACAGGTCGACCGCCTCGGCGAGAGTGGCGACCCCGTACGCCCGGGCACCCGGAATCGAGGCTGCCTCCGCAGCGGCGCCGGCGGCGACGAGACATGGCATTTTCTGTCTGGCGCCGAGCACCGCGGCGCCGATGGCGTTGTTCCCCGCCCGCACCCCGCCGTCGAGGCTCAGCTCGCCGACGACTACAGCCCGGCGCAACACGGGGATGTCCTTGCTGGCGGCAAGGATCCCGAGCGCGATCGGCAGGTCGTAGTCGGTGCCTCCCTTGGGCAAGTCGGCCGGCGCGAGGTTCACGGTCACCGTGCGGTTGGGAAAGCGCAGGCCCGCCGAGACGACGGCGGCCCGGACCCGATCTTTGGCCTCGCGAACCGCGGTGTCGGGGAGCCCTGAAAGCTTGAAGACGTCGTTCTGACGCCCGACGTGGGCCTGGACCTCGACCGCTCGGACCTCTCCCCCAACGAGCGCCACCGAAGTGGTGGCCGCGTACATGGAAGCGAAGGTACGTAGCCTCAGGCACCAATTCCAGGGGGACGACCGTTCGTCCCACGCCCGGGACGTGGGACAGACGGTGCAACCCCCCGGTTGCTCTCGGACTGTCTTGTGCCCGTTTGGCGCCGATGGTCACCCGAATCCCGTGACCTAGTGGGCCAGCCGGGCACAGAGGTGTGATGAAGGTCGGTACCCAAACCGGACGGGTGATGTCGGACGAGGAAGCGAGATTTGCCGAGATCTATCGCCGCTACAGCAGGCACGTCCACGCTTACTGCGTCCGGCGCACCCCAGCCTCTCAGGCGCCCGACGCTGTCGCCGAGGTGTTCCTGGTGGCGTGGAGGAAGATGAGCCAGGTCCCCGAGGGGGACGCGGCGCTCCCTTGGCTCTATGCCGTCGCCTACCGGGTTCTCTCCCACCAGTGGCGACACAAGGCACGAAGTCGAAGGCTCATCGAGCGACTCGGCGGTATGGCCGATGTCGAGTCGCGGTCCCCTGACATTCTCCTCATCCAAAGCGAGGAATACCGCCTGGTGATCAAAGCCTCATCTCGGCTGAAGGCGATCGATCAGGAAATGCTGCGGCTGACCCTCTGGGAGGAGTTGTCACACGCCGACATAGCTGTAGTCCTCGGGATCGAAGCCGGCGCCGTCAAGCAACGCGCCTATCGGGCCCGTCGCAATCTTGCGGCCGAATACCAGAAACTGACCAAAGATCATCAACCCCCCGCTGCTCAGCAAGGAGGTGCATCGTGACCAATGAAGATCAGGTTGCTGCCCTGTTCGCCAAGGCGAACCCGGTGCCGACCCTGGATCTACTCGACCCGGTCGAAGTTTTGGACATCGAGCGCCTCGCACATCCATCTGCAAGGAGCAGCGAGATGACTGAAGTAAAGGTCGACCAAACGAAATCCGAGGGTCCCGGTCGAAAGCCCCGACTTGCGCTCGGGCTGGCGATGGCTGTGGTCGCGGTCGTGGCCGTGGGAATCCTGGTCAGAACGGAAAGTGGGGTGGCCTCGCCCGTATCGGTGGCAACTGCGTTCATGGATGCTAATGCCGAGCACGACGTCGACGCGATGTGGGAGCTTCTTGCCCCCGATTCGGAGGCAAAGGTGGCCGGTTTGGCAGCCATGACTGCGGCAGCCGATTGGAGCCGAGCAGTCGGGTGGGCCGAAATCGGCCACCAGGCATGCGAGGAAAAGTCCAATGGTCCAGACGGAACGGTGGTCGCCTGCCCCTTCATCCGCCAGACCGACTGGATTCTGGCCCTCGGCCTCGAACCAGTAACGAACAATATCTACGACATCCTCGTCGTCGAGGGCCAGATCCAATCCGTGGTCGAGACCGACAACGGGGAACCCAGTAGTGACGGGATGATGGAAGCCTCCGGCACGTTCCGCCGCTGGGTCGTTGAGAACCATCCCGATGACATAGGGACCATGTATGAGGGCGATTCGTGGCAAAACAGCCCGGAGGCAATCGCACTCTATGAGCAGTACACCGACGAGTTCGTCGCCGAGATGGAGATCGCCTCGCCTGAATCAATCGGCGATGCGTTCATGAATGCGTACGCCGATCACGATGGGAACGCGGCGTTGGAGCTCATGGCTGAAGATGCCAGGTATTTGGGTCTCTCCCCGTTGAGCAACCTTCCTCTTGCCCTCGACCTCGATGGAGCATTGGGCGAGGACATCACGAACAAGGGTTGCGAGGTCATATCCACTGACTCAAGCGGGACCTTGGTCGCCTGCCCATTCACCTTCGAGGGCGATGTGCCCCGGGCCCTCGGAATCGAGCCAGCGTCGGTGACTTACACGATTCGGGTCGACGAGGGGCAGATCCAATCTGTGGACCGGACGTGCTGTGAGGACGCCCCCGGCGTGGAAGACGCCTGGGTCACCTTCCGCGACTGGGTCGAAGAGAACCATCCTGATGACTTCGAGACGATGTACAACGGGGAAGGTGGGGCGCACCTAAACCCGGAGTCGATCGCGCTCTATGAGCAATACACGGACGCGTTCGTGGCGTCGCTCGAGGGCTGATCACCGACGACTGTGATAGGCCACGGAGACGTTCCATCGTCTCCGTGGCCGTCCTCTAATTGCGGAGGAGCGGTCGCCGGAGGGGACACATCGGCCACTGCGTAAGCACCCACCCTGGGTACCGTGCCACCCTCCCCGTGACTCATCAGCAAACCGCCCAGCCCGCCCAAAGGCGTCGCCGCCGTTACAGCCGGGGCCAGCGCTGGGTCCTGGGAATCCTCTTCTTCCTGGTCATCGCCGCCGCCGCCCTGGTCGGGCTGGTTTTCGTCGCCGACTTCCAAATGGAGGACGCCGGCAACCTCCCCTCGCTCGCCGATGGGGACGGCGTCTACCTGATCGTGGGAAGTGACAGCCGGGAGAACCTGCCTGACGACCTGGAGGGGAGCTTCGGCGAGTTCGCCGGCGCCCGCGCCGACGTGATCATCCTTGCCCAGGTGGTGAATGGGCGCCGACAACTCCTGTCGATCCCCCGCGATCTCAAGGTTGAGATCCCGGGACAGGGCACCAACAAGGTGAATGCTGCCTATGCCCTCGGAGGGCCCGATCTCCTTGTCGAGACGGTGGCTCAGGCCACCGGGATCCGCCCCAACCACTATCTGGAAGTCGAGTTCGCTGGATTCGCCGGCATCGTCGACGCCTTGGGTGGCATCGAGCTCGACTTCCCCAACGCGGCACGTGATAGCAAGTCCGGCTTGCAAGTCGAGGCCGGTACCGAGACCGTGGACGGTGCCACTGCCCTCGCCTACGCCCGCTCCAGGAGCTTGGAGGAGCACCGGGACGGAGAATGGGTGGCGCAAGGCGGGGGGGACGTCGCCCGGGCCGCTCGCCAACGTGAGGTGCTGACGCGGATCATGGCCGAGGCCTCCTCCGTGTCCGGCCTGGTGCGTAGCCCGTTCGTGATCGGAGCAGTCGGATCGAATCTCACCGCCGACTCCGACCTCACCCTGTTCACCCTGGCCCGCACGGGGTGGGGGATGCGGTCGGCCTCGGTGACCGACTCCGCGACCCTGCCCGTCTTCGGGAGCGAGGAGGGAGGCGTTGCCTACCTGGTACGGGACGATCCCGCCGCCCAGGAAGTAATCGACTCTTTCGTCGCCGGGCAGCTGTTCCCGGAGCAGGACGGGTAGTTGCCTCCGATGTCCGACCCATTTCTCGATGCCGCGATCGATGAGGCCCGGCGTGGGCTCGCCGAGGGCGGGATCCCGATCGGCTCTGTGTTAGTGGTCGACGGTGACATCGTCGGGCGGGGTCACAACCAGCGGGTGCAAAAGGGGAGCCCGATCCTCCACGGCGAGATGGACGCTCTGGAGAACGCGGGTCGCCGCAAGGCCGCCGAGTACCGGCGTTCCACGATCTACACCACTCTCTCCCCCTGCTCGATGTGCAGCGGTGCGATCCTGCTCTATGAGATCCCCAGGGTCGTGATCGGAGAGAACCGGACCTTCCTCGGCGCCGAGGATCAGCTCCGATCACGGGGCGTCGAGGTCGAGGTGGTCGACGACCAGCGTGGCGTACGGATGATGGAGGACTTCATCGCAGCACATCCCGAGCTATGGAACGAGGACATCGGCGAGGTCTAGGCCGGCTGTCTTTAGGGTTGCACTTGTGGAAGTGGCGATTGTCGGCACGGGAAAGGTTGCGGAGAGGAACTACATCCCCGCCCTGCTCCGCCACGAGGACGTGTCGATCACCTGCTACTCACGGACCAGGGCTCGGGCTGAAGCGGTCGGCCAGAAGTTCGGGGTCCCGGTCGCAACGTCTCTCGATCAGTTGTTCGCTCGCCAACCCGAGGCGGTGTTCGTCCTGACCGGGGAGCAAGATCGCCTCGAAGCCACCGAAGCCCTGCTCGCCTTCCAGCCCAAGCGGCTATTCCTCGAGAAGCCGTTGGTGGCCCGTCATGGGCAGGCCCAGGTCGACGTCGGGGACTTCTGGGATGGGAAGAAACTCCTGGAGATGGCAAACGACGCGGGGGCCGAAGTGGCCATGGTCTTCAACTACCGATTCTTCGACCAAACACAGCGGGCACGACGCTTGATCCAAGAGCGGGAATTCGGGAGCCCGATCGGCGTCGTCGCGCTATCCCACTACGCGACCTGGAGCCATTGCATCGATCTGATACTCCTCCTCGGCGGTCGGCTCAGCCAGATCACCGGGCAACGAGGAGGGCAGACTCGAAGGCATCCCAAGTCCGGGGAGGCCGCCGACCTGGCAGCGTCTTTCCTCCTCGACTCGGGCGCCGCAGGGACCATCGTCGGGACCAACGGCATCGACTGGGACTTTCCCCTGTTCGAGTTGACCATCGCTTTCGAGCGCGGCCGCATTCATCTCAGAGGACTGGACCAGGACATGGAGGTCTTGGATCACGCCAGCGGGATGCACGAAATCTTCCGCCCCAGCCGGGAAACCTCTCGCTGGGACAAGTACGACGCCTCGTTCGACAAGTCGGTCGCCGCATACCTGGAGTCGATTCGAAGGGGCGATCCGCCACCGGTCCCGGGAGTCGCCGGCCTCCTCGAGCTCCAGTTCGAAGCGAGCCTGCAACAGTCGATCACCGATGGCGCCTCGGTGGTGGCCGACGAGATGTTCCCCATCGACCCGGTTACTTAGGAGCACATTGATGCGACACATCCAGGTCAGTGGAGTGGACCAACCGATGTCGGCGATCGGGCTCGGAGCGGGCACCGTTGCCTTCACCCCAGAGCGCTACGACGACGCCGCCGATCTGCTCGATGCCTTCCTCGCGGCGGGTGGCAATTGCGTCGACACCGCGAACATCTACGGCTTCGGAAAGAGCGAGATGACGCTCGGCCGCTGGTTCGAGGACACCGGTCGCCGCGACGAGGTCTTCCTGGTCACCAAGGGCTGTCATCCCGTCGTCGACCCCGACGACATGTTCGCCCGACCCTGGCTGCCCCGAGTGACACCACAGGCCATCCGCGCCGACCTCGACGAGAGCCTGCGCCGACTCCGAACCGAGCGGGTCGACCTCTATTTGCTGCACCGGGACGAGGAATCGGTCGAGCCCGGGCCGCTTCTCGAGGCTCTCAACCAGGAGCAGGAGCAGGGTCGGATCCTGGCGTTCGGCGCCTCGAACTGGAGCGTGCCGCGGATCGAAGACGCCAACCGGTACGCAACGAAACACAGTCTCAACGGGTTCGCCGTCTCCTCCCCCAGTTTGAGCCTGGCCCGGCCCACCCGGATGTTCTTCCCGGGCACCTTGTACGCCGACGATTCGATCCGGGCGTGGCACGAGGATCGGCAGTTTCCCCTTCTCGCCTGGTCCGCCCTCGCCGTAGGCTTCGCCAGCGGCCGGCTCCGAGAGGAGGACCCCACCGTTGACGATGTGGCCCGGATCTACTTCTCCGACGACAACCGCGAGCGCCTGCGGCGGGCTGAGGAGCTGAGCGCGGAGAAGGGAGTCCCGTTGCTCGAGATCGCCCTTGCCTTCGTCCTCGACCAGCCATTCCCGGTCACGGCCCTCGTCGGCCCGAGCACGGTCGGCCACCTCGAGGAGAGCCTGAAGGCATTGGAAGTGCGGCTCACGCCGGAGGAGCTCTCCTACCTCGACCTCGACGCCTGAGCGCTACTTGCCTCGCCACACGGGCGGGCGCTTCTCCACGAAAGACCTGATCCCCTCGGTGGCGTCCTCAGTGCCCATCGCGATCGATTGCGCCTCGCCCTCCCATCCCAGAGCGTCGGCAAGGCTCATCTCGAAAGAGGCGTCGATCGCCTGCTTGGCGAACATCTGAGCCACCGGGGCCCCGTCTAAAAGCGACAGTGCCAGTTCGGTCACGCGCGCCTGGAGCCCGTCGACCGGCACCACCTCGAGCACCAGGCCGATTCGCAATGCCTCCGCCGCACCCACGATCCGCCCCGACAACGCGAGCTCCTTGGCCCTCTGCAACCCGACGATCCGGGGCAGCAGCCAGGTGCCACCGAAGTCCACGGTCAGCCCCCGCCGGACGAAGATCTCCGAGAACCGTGCCCGCTCCGTGGCCACGACCATGTCGCATCCAAGCGCCAGGTTGAGCCCGGCGCCGACAGCCACGCCATCGACCGCTGCGATCGTGGGTTTGGTCAGGCGGTGCAGCGCCAGGGCGATCGATGCCACCAACTTCATCCGCTTATGGCGTTCCACCACCGTGCCCAGCTCCTCCATCCGCTTGGGGTCCAAGTCGGCTCCGGCGCAGAACTCACCGCCGGAGCCGGTGATCACGAGGACACGCTTGTCCGATGCCTCGAACTTCTCGAAAGCGACGAGAAGCTCCTCCCAGCCATCGAAGGGAATGGCGTTTTTCCGCTCCGGGCGGTCGAGCGTGAGCCACCGCACCTGATCACGATCATCGACCACGAGCCAGCTCACCCCGCTGACGGTAGACCGCGGCTCTCGGCGTTACCGTTCAAGGGTGGGCTTCAACCCGTTCCGAGAGCACAACCGGACCGCCGGGGACATCGTGATCGTGGTGATCGCGTTGCTGGCGATTTTCGCCGTGGTGGCATGGGCGATCTTCTCGGGGTGACGGTCACCCCCGTCCAGGCGTACGCAGCCCGCAAGGAATACCTATGTCCCGGGTGCTCGAACACGATTCCCCCGGGGACGTTTCACCTGGTCGTGGTGCCCGATGACGAGGCCGACCTGCGAAGGCATTGGCACCATGGCTGTTGGCACAAGGAGTTACGGCGACAGACTGGGAGGCGATCAGGCGTCGCGGCGCTGAAGTCCCCACCAGGTGAGGAGCAAGCCCGAGCAGGGTCCATCCGGCGATGATCGCCAGGGCATGGGGCTCGCTGATCCTGCCGCCCGGAACGCACGGGCCCAAAGCCTCGCCGAGCTCCACCGGAACAGAGCCGCGTGCCGGCCGCTGACAACGAGACATTGGCGTAGGGCGGCCAGAACGCGATGAGGCCCTCGCCTATCGACAGCACCAGGCCCACTGCGATTGCGGGCCCTACAGACCGGAAAAGGCTGACTGCGGCGAGTCCCAGACTTGTCCAGGGCAAAGCCACCGCCGCCAGCTTCAACACGATGCCGGCCCATTCGCTCACGGTCGGGCTGCCCTCGCCGCTCACCGCGAAGGTGGCGAGAACGGCCCATCCCAGCGTGGCGAGGACAAACGCAAGCCATGATGCAACAGTCAAGGTGACCAATGCGGGCACCCGATCTGGCGGACCCGACTTGATTCGCGGGTCAGGGAAGTTGCCCACGCCGTGGTGCTGAACTCTCCTCCGAGCAGGACGACGGCAAGGATCACGGGGAACCAGGTCTGGGCCGCCTGTTGAGCACCCAAGACGTAGATCTCGGGCTTCCCGACCTCGAACGGAATCTCATCGCTGAACCTGGGAAGGAGGATGAAGGCGGCGGCAGCGAAGAGCATCAGTGAAGCGAGGACCAGGACCATGAGCGGGTAGAGCTTGCGGCGACTGATCTTCAAGTACTCGGCGTGGACCAGACTCATGGTCCCTCCTCCGAAGTCATGCCGAGGAACACCGTCTCCAACGAGCTCCTTGCCGGCGCAACCTCCTTCGGGTAGACGCCCGACGCGGCCAGTACCTCGATGATCCGGCTCCCGTCTTCCTCTGCCTCGACGATCAAGGCCCCGCCGTCGACGCTGGACCGAATACCGGCACGCCGACAGCAGTCCTTGGGCCGCACCCGGGTCGGCGACCACGACTCTGATTCCACTGCCCTTGCCTAGAAGCTCCTCAAGTAGGCCCTGGGCGACCAGCTTGCCGTGATTTACCACGACGACGTAGTCCGCTAATGCTTCGATGTCGGCGAGGTCGTGGCTGGAGACCACGATCGTGCGGCCTTCATCGGCGAGCTGGCGAAGCCGCGCCCGAAAACCGCGCTGCCCCGCCGGGTCCAACCCATCGAGGGGCTCGTCGAGTAGGAGCAACTCGGGCTCGCCGAGCAATGCCGCGGCAAGGGCTAACCGCTGCCGCATCCCCTTGGAGTACTGCTCGACTCTCCTTCCGGCGTCGGCGGTCAGCTCCACGAAATCCAGCATCTCTTCGATTCGCTCGTGGCCGAATCCGAGGGTGTCGGCGGCCACCTGGAGGTTGATCCGGCCGCCGAGAGCCTTGAGCAGACCTGGCTCCTCGATAATGGCCCCGACCTTCTTGGTGACCGCTTGCAGTTGGGACGGGACCTGAAACCCGAGGATCTCGATAGCGCCGGCGTTGGGCCTGGTGAGGCCGAGAAGGGACCGGAACGTGGTGGTCTTCCCGGCACCGTTCGGACCCAGGAACCCGGTGATCGCCCCGGCAGGGACATTGAAGTCCAGGCCGTCGAGAGCCTTGGTCTTCTTGTAGTGCTTGACCAGCCCTTCGACCTTGATGGCATCTGCACCGGTGGTCATGGCCTGAGGCAAGCTAGGGAGCGACCGGAAGTGGTGTCAAAACCGACCGGGAACCCAATGGAAGATCGCAGCGTCCTGGGCAATCCGAACTCCGATGTAATCCACCCGGGCCGCCCCTACCTGTCGCGCCAACTGGCTCACGCGTCGCCTCTTCTCACGGTGCACAGCATCTATCGGATCTCCATCACCGGTGACGGTGCGCACCTCGACGGCGACCCGCGTGCCCTCGTCGAGAGCAAGTATGTCGATCTCGCCTCGGTCGACTTTCAGGTTCGAGGAGACGACCCGGAGGCCGTGGTCGGTGAGAAACCAACGAGCAAGGGCTTCCCCGAACTCCCCCAGGTGTCGCCGGTCGGTCAGATCGAGAGCTCTTGCTGTTCCAGTTCTTCGACGTTGACGTCGCGGAAGGTGAGCACCTTGACGGTCTGCAGGAAGCGGGCCGGGCGGAACATGTCCCACACCCAGGCGTCCCGCATCACCACCTCGAAAAAGATGGAGCCGTTGACATCACGGACCTCGAGGTCGACCTCGTTGGCGAGGTAGAAGCGCCGTTCGGTCTCGACGACATAACGGAACATCGGGAGCACGTCGTGGTACTCCTTGTAGATCTTGAGCTCTACCTCGGATTCGTAGCGCTCCAGGTCTTCTTCCATCTTCTCCTCTTCACACGTTGTCGAAATCATATGACAGGGAGATTTCATAAACACCCACCAAACCGGGTGTTTCTCAGAAACCACCGAAATGGGAAAGAGGCCAGATGGTCACGAAGGCCTCTCCAATGAGATCGTCATAGGGAATCGGGCCAAAGCGACGGCTGTCGAACGACGAATTGCGATTGTCCCCCATGACGAACACCTCGTTCTCACCGACCTGGAACGGGCCCTCTTCGGCCATCTCGGCCTCGTTGAGGTATTGCTCCTCGATAGGGACCCCGTTGATCACCACATGGTTGTCGGCGATCTCGACGGTCTCTCCGGGAAGTCCGATCACCCGCTTGATGAGGTCGTCCCGACCCCGGGTCCTGACCCCGACCGCCTCCAGCACCGAGCGAATGACGGCCTCGGGGACCGATTCCTCGATCTCTTCCTCACGAGGGTCGCGAAACACCACGATGTCGCCGCGTTGCGGCTCCCCCCAGTTGTAGGCCAGCTTGTTGACCATCACCCGGTCGTTGACCTCGATCGTGGGGAGCATCGACTCCGAAGGGATCCAGAACGGCTGGATGAGGAACGTCTTGATGACGACCGCGATCGCAAGGGCGGTCAGGAGGAGGCCGGGGAGCTCGGCGAGAAACGATTTCCGCTTCGGCTTTTCCGGCTCCTGCTCTGGGGAGTCGATGTCCTGGTCCGGGGGGTGCAGGCTCAGTCGCGAAGCTCCTTGATGCGGGCCGACTTCCCGACCCGATCACGCAAGTAGTAGAGCTTGGAGCGACGAACGTCGCCGCGGCGGGTCACCTCGATACGAGCAATGATCGGCGCATGGAGGGGGAACACCCGCTCCACGCCGATTCCGAAGCTGATCTTGCGGACGGTGAACGAAGCTCGTGCTCCGGCGCCGTTGCGAGCGATGACGACACCTTCGTACATCTGGACGCGCTCACGACCGCCCTCGACCACACGGACATGGACCTTGACTGTGTCACCGGTCCGAAACTCGGGAAGGTCGTCGCGGACGTGCGCGCTCTCGACAACATGAAGATCGTTCATTGGAGGGCTCCTAGAAGCGGTCGGAAGCGGGTCTCATGGTCCCGACCCGGGCGTGATTGTATCAGGTCTCCGTTTTGTCGCTATCCGGCAACAGGTCCGGACGGCGCTCCCTCGTCCGCTGCAATCGCTGCTCCGAGCGCCATTTCTCGATGCGGCCGTGATCGCCAGAAAGCAGCACTTCGGGGACGGCCCAGCCCCGGTAGTCGGCAGGTCTCGTGTACACCGGCTCCTCCAGGAGGCCGTCACGAAAGGACTCGGTCTCGGTGGAATCCGGGTTGCCCACCACCCCATGCAACAGGCGGGCCACCCCTTCGATCGCCGCGGCGGCGGCTACCTCTCCCCCGGCGACGACGAAGTCTCCGAGAGAGACCTCCTCGTCGATCAGATGGTCCGAGACGCGCTGGTCGACACCCTCGTATCGGCCGCAGACCAAGGTCACCTCTTCGCGCCCGGCCCAGTCGTCGAACGTCGCTTGAGTCATCGGGGCCCCCACTGGGGTGAACAGGACGCGATGGGAGCCGGCCAAGGGCTCGAGGGCGGCGGCGAGGGGCTCGACCATCATCACCATGCCCGCTCCGCCGCCAAAGGGAGAGTCGTCGACCTGGCGGTGCCTGCCCAGGCCGTGCTCCCGAAGGTCGACCAGGTCAACGTGGAGCGCGCCTGTCGAAATCGCGCGGGCCACGATGCTGACCTGCAGCGGGCTGTCGAAGTACTCGGGAAAGATCGTGACGACGTTGATCCGCATGGCCCGAAAGGGTACGGGTCAGCTCATCCGCTCGATGATCATCGCCATCCCCTGACCTCCGCCGACACACATCGTCTCCAGGCCGAGGCCGCCGTCGGCGGTGCGCAGCCCGTTGATCAGCGTTCCCATGATCCGGGCCCCGGTCATCCCGAACGGATGGCCGAGTGCGATCGACCCGCCGTGGGTGTTCAGCTTGTCCATGTCGATGCCCAGCTCGTCGACACAGGCCAGGACCTGGGCGGCGAAGGCTTCGTTGATCTCGATCGAGTCCATGTCGCCGAGGGTCATCCCGGCCTGTTCCAACACCTGACGGACGGCCATCACCGGGCCCATTCCCATGAATTCCGGCTCCAGCCCCACCACCGATGAGGCGACGATCCGGGCCAATGGGGTCAGCCCGAGGTAGTTGGCCCGTTGCTCGGACATCACCAGCACCGCAGCCGCCCCGTCGTTGAGCGGGCAGGAGTTGCCCGCGGTGATTGCGCCCCCGGGCTTGAACACCGGTGCCAGCTCGGCCAGCTTCTCGATGGTCGTGTTCGGCCTCGGGCCGTCGTCGACCGCGATCGTTCTCCCATCGGGAACCTCGATCGGGGTTATCTCCCAATCGAAGAATCCATTCTTTTGGGACTCGACGGCGAGATCCTGGGACCGTTTGGCGAACTCGTCCATCCGCTGCCTGGTGATCCCGTACCGCTCCGCGACGTTCTCAGCAGTGTTTCCCATCGGGATGTAGACGCTGTTGATGAAGTCATTGCGTCCTTCGTCGGTGAACCGCGGGTTGAGGTCCTCACTGTCGATCGCCTTGCCGTAGGTCCGCGTCGTCGATTCGGAGCCGGCAGCGACGTAGACCTCCCCCTCACCCCGGCTGATCGCATGGAAGGCCATCCGGATCGTTTGCAGCGATGACGCGCAGAAGCGGTTGACAGTGGTCGCCGGGACGCTGGCCGGCATTCCCCCGAGCAACGACGCGGGCCGGGCCAGGTTGTATCCCTGCTCGTGGTGGGTCAGGCCGCACCCGACCATGACGTCGACCACGGAGGCCCGGTCGACCTCTGGAACCTTGCCCATCACGGCATTGATGGCAAATCCGGCCATGTCGTCCGCCCTGACGTCGACGAGCGATCCTTTGTAGGCCCGTCCGATCGGGGTGCGGGCTGTGGCCACGATCACGGCCTCGGTCATCAGTCGACTCCTGGCTCTTGATTGCTCGATCAAATGTACCGCCAGTCATACCCTGTCGAACATGCGATCCCCGGCGCTCCTCACCCTGGTCTTGGTGACGGCTTGCACCGGTCTCACCGGGCCGACGACAACCGCGCCGGCCAACACCACTTCGACTACAGCGCCCGTGACGTCGACGAACGGGGCCGCACCGACGACTTCGGTCGCCTCCAACGGCTGCCCGGAGGAGGTCGACTTCGTGGAGAGCGGTCAGGTGGTGCGCGTCGACCAGCCCACGTCCGACACCAGCATCCTGGGGCTCATCAGCTGGCAGGAGGCCGGCGGCTGCGAGCGCTTCCAGCTCGACTTCGAAACCGATGAGGGCGCCCCGGCCACGACTCCCCCATCGGTGGCTGTCGAGTTCCTCGCGTCGGGCCGGATCCTCCGGATCCACCTTGGCCTCGACACCACAGTTCTCGCCGATCAGCTGGTGGAAACCACTCTGGTCGACAGGCTGTATGTGGTGAGAGCGCTCGACAGTGGGATGTTCGTCGACCTCCATCTGAGCTCGCCGGCATTGGCTCGAGCCTTCGTCGACAACTCGCCGGCGGCTTTGAACGTGGAGCTGCAGCTGGGGATCCAGCCCTTCACAGGCGCGGCGACGATCGCCGAGAACGTGGTGGTCCTGGAACCATCACCGGGTGCGGAGACCGATCGCATCGTCGAAGTCAGCGGCTATGCGCGAACGTTCGAGGGCACGGTTGTGGTGATCGCGACCAGCGATGGGGAGAGCGTCACGAGCACAACCCAGGCCGCCGACTGGATCGACACGTGGGGTGAGTTCCGAACCTCGGTTGAGCTGCCCGTGGGCCCCTCGTCTTTGTTCGTCGGGGAGGAGGCGCCCGCGAACGGGTCGTTGGAAGGGGTCACTGTTGTGGTCACGGCTCAATGAGCCCGGGCAGGTCCACGATCTCGATGTAGCCGGAGTCGGCATCCACAACCGGAACCAGGTCGTCGACGAAAGGGATCTCGAAGCTGGCGCTGTTGGACTCGATGACCAATCTGTCCTGGGCTACTCCGGCGATGACTCCGGCCACCGTGCCCAGCCGTCCGCCGTCCTTTCCCCTTACCTCGAGCCCGATCAGCGTCTCCGGCCAGTACTCGCCCTCCCCGAGGGATCGTCGATGCTCGACCGAAACACTCGACCCTCTGAGACCTTCGGCCGCTGTGCGATCCACTCCTTCGAATGCGACCTGAAATCCCCGGTCGACGCGGCGAACCGCCTTGACGACATGAGGATCCCCCTCGATGAGGACGGTGGCTCCGGTTTCGAAGTGGACAATGTCTTCCGGCTCGACGTAGAGCCCGAGGAAACCCTCCAGACCATGGGGACGGCCCAGCCTGCCGACCCGGACCTGGCCACCTTCAGTCGACGAACTCGACGTCAGCGGTGATCCCCTCTTCATCGGCGGCGGCCCCGGCGGCGGCTCGGATCGCCTTGGCGACCCGACCCCGGCGACCGATCACCCGGCCCATATCGGACTTGGCCGTGCGCACCTCGGCGATGAGCTCGTCCGGCCCTTGCTCGACCATTGTGACCGAGACCTCATCGGGCTCCTCGACAATGCTCTTCACGACATATGTGACAACCCGCTCGACGATCTCTCCCTTGGCCAAGGTCATTCCTCCTCTGCCGAGACGTCGGCGGCGATGGCCTCATCAGAAGGCTCCTCGGCGGTCGACTCGCCTTCGAGGTCGACCGTCGGCGCTGCTTCCACCGTCGGCACTGCTTCCGCCGGCGGCTCGACGGCCTCCGTCTGAGCAGCGAGCGCCTCCTCGTGAGTCGGGGCTCGAGGAGCCTCAGGCTCCTCGGCCGTGGCCTGGGCCGCTGCGCTCACGGTGTGGATCTGGCCCCGCTTCACCTTCATCGTGCTGATGGCACCGGAGATGTTGAGCAACTTCTCGACGGCCTCGGTGGGCTGAGCACCCTTTCGCAGCCACTCGGTGGCCTTCTCGTTGTCGATCTCGACCAGGGACGGGTCCTGGCGGGGGTCATAGCGCCCGATCTGCTCGATGTAGCGCCCATCCCGGGGAGAACGCCCATCCACGACCACTACCCGGTAGGTGGGCGACTTCTTCTTGCCCATCCGGATCAACCTCATCTTCACGGCCATCGACTCACCTCTTGGTTCGCTGCGCCGACAAGAGTCCCTGAAGGGAAGGGGCTCCCTTGCCTCCGGCCAGCGTCTTCATCATCTTCTGAGCGTCGGCGAACTGCTTGAGGAGGCGATTCACGTCCTGGGGCCTGCTGCCCGAGCCGGACGCGATCCGCCGCTTGCGGCTTCCGCCGATGATCTTTGGGTTCCGGCGCTCCTCGGGGGTCATGGACTGGATGATTGCCTCGACCCGTCGTAGATCGCGGTCGTCGACATCGACGTCACGAAGGAGCGATCCGGAGCCGGGAATCATAGCAAGGATGTCCTTCAGAGGCCCCATCCGCTTCATTTGCTGGAACTGGGCGAGGAAGTCTTCCAAGGTGAACTGCCCCTTCTCCAGCTTCTTCGCCGTCTTCTCCGCCTCGACCTGGTCGAAGGTGGCCTCCGCCTTCTCGATCAGGGTGAGGACGTCGCCCATTCCCAGGATCCGGGATGCCATTCGGTCGGGGTAGAAAGGCTCGAGGTCTTCCAGGCCCTCCCCGACACCGGCGAACTTGACCGGCGCCCCGGTGACCTCCCGGACCGAGATCGCCGCCCCTCCCCTGGCGTCGCCGTCGAGCTTGGACAGGATCACGCCGGTGAGCCCGATCTGTTGCTGGAACCCATTGGCGACATTGACTGCGTCCTGACCGGTCATGGCGTCGACCACGAGGAGGACTTCGTCGGGGTCGGCCGCCTTGCGGACTTCGGCGAGCTCTTTCATCAGCTGAGCATCGATTTGCAGTCGGCCCGCGGTGTCGACGATGACCGCGTCGCGACCGGTGCGCACCGCGTCCTTGAGGGCGGCCTTCACCAACTTGTCAGGCCTGCCCTTGCGGTCGGCATACACCGGGATGTCGAGCCGGCTGCCCAGGGTCTCCAACTGATCGATCGCGGCCGGCCGCTGCAGGTCGGCGGCCACCAGGAGCGGCTTCTTCCCCTGGGACTTGAGATGGCCGGCCAGCTTGGCCGCAGTTGTGGTCTTGCCCGAGCCCTGGAGCCCGACCATCAGAATGGTGAGGGGTGGCGCCGCCCGCACCAGGCCTGCCGCCTCGGAGCCGAGGGTGGTGACCAGTTCCTCGTGGACGATCTTGATCACCTGCTGACCGGGGGTGAGCGATTTCGCAACGTCCTCACCAAGCGCCCGATCCTTGACCCGCGCCAGGAAGGACTTGACGACAGTGACGTTGACGTCGGCCTCGAGGAGTGCCAGCCGCACCTCACGCAGGGCCTCGTCGATGTCCTTCTCGGACAGCCGGCCCTTGGCTCGCAGGGAGCCGAAGACGCCGTCGAAGCGGCTGGTCAGGGTGTCGAACACACGCAGACGGTACCGGTGTGCCCGGCGATAGGCTCCGCCGATGCCGCCCGCCACCGATACCGACGGGAACGAAGTCTGGCTGCCGGAAAGGTGACAGAGTCGACGATCACGGCCGAGGAGTTCGAGGCCCGGCTCCGGGCGATCTGTATGGGCGGCGGTGGCTCCGGCCTGCCGCGACGACAGCGCGACGTGGCGGTCATCCTGGCCAGCGCCACCCTCTGGATGGAGACCGGTGCGGTCTACACCGAGCCCGAAATCAACAGAGGTCTAGAAGGCTGGCTGAGGGAGGTGTGCCCCTCCGTCGATCTGGACGTGGTCACTTTGCGTCGTGAGTTGGTCGACCGCGCCTATCTCGATCGTGATGACTCAGGAACCCACTACTCCCCCGGGCCAGGACCGCCGGAGTGGCGCTTCGAAGACGCGGTCGCCGACATCGACCCATCAGCCGTGATCGCCAGGGCGGCAGCAAAGCGAGCGCAGCGAAGTCGAGACTTCCTCAAGGGGACGGGATAGCCGCTGGTCGCTCGAAGTCGAATCGTGTTCCCGCATCCCAAAGATGCCTTTGATTGCCGTACGCCGGCACCCCGCCGGCATCCTTGAGCAGTCGCGCCATATGCATCAGATTCCAAGTCATGAAGGTGGTGTTGCGGTTGGTGAAGTCGTTGTCCAACCCGGCGCCGTCGTCTCCGTAACTGGGGCCCGGCCCGGCCTCACCGATCCAACCTGCGTCGGCCTGGGGCGGAATGGTGAACCCGAGGTGCTGGAGGCTGAAGAGGACGTCCATCGCGCAGTGCTTGATTCCGTCCTCGTTCCCGGTGATCAGGCAACCGGCGACCTTTCCGTAGGTAGGCGTATTGACCTTCCTCGTTCATCAAGACGTCGATCAGGATCGCGGTATGACTGGGCTCGGGGGACCGCTTAAGCGTGCAATTGAAATAGAGCGCCGATAGGTCGTTGTACCGATGTGGCTTGTCGGGGGCCATTGGTGTCCTCTCTCGATCTCCGACGTTCCTCATCGGAACCTAACCGGGATCCCGGGACCCAATGTGAACGGTCCTCCCTAGTCTGATCCTGTGATCCCGAGCACCATCGAGGACCTGGCGAGCACACTCGACGACCAGGATTACTTCGCCAACGAAGACCTCGTGGTGGCCATCCACTTGGCGATCCAACTGGGGCGCCCGCTCTTTCTCGAGGGTGAGGCCGGGGTGGGCAAGACCGAGGTCGCCAAGGTGCTCGCTTCGGCCACAGGCGAGGACCTGATCCGACTCCAGTGCTACGAGGGCCTCGATGTGGGGCAGGCCCTGTATGAGTGGGACTACGCCCGGCAGATGATGGCGATCCGTCTCCTCGAGGCCCGGGGCGAGGGCGCCACCGCCACCCCCGAAGACATCATGTCCCGTGAGTACCTGATCGCCCGACCTCTGCTCCAGGCAATCGAGGCCAGTCGCGGAGGGCGGCGCCCGGTGCTCCTCATCGACGAGTTGGACCGTGCTGACGAGGAATTCGAGGCATTTCTCCTCGAGTTGCTCTCCGACTTCCAGGTCACCATCCCGGAGATCGGAACCGTGATCGCCGAGACCAGGCCGATCGTGGTTCTCACGTCGAATCGGACCCGAGAGATACACGACGCCCTGAAGCGGCGCTGCATCTACCACTGGATCGACTATCCGACCCCGGAACGCGAGGCCGACATCATCCGGCGCAAGGTCCCCGCCCTCGAGGACGGGCTGGCCGCGGCCATAACAACCGCGATGCAGGACCTGCGGCGCATGGAGCTGTTCAAGCCACCCGGTGTCGCCGAGACCCTGGATTGGGCCGAGTCGTTGCGCCTTCTCGGAGCCGGCGAGCTCAGCGTGCCGACCATCGAGCGCACCCTCGGAGTGGTCCTCAAGTACAAGGACGACATCGACACGGTGACCGGGGCCGGGCTCGAACAGCTGGTGGGATGAGCACGGCCGGGATCATCGATCAGCTGACGGACTTCTCAGGAGCGCTGCGACGGCGGGGCCTCACCGTCACCTCGGACCAGACCACCGACATGGCTAGGGCGATGAGCCTCATCGACCTCTCCCGACCCGGCCAGACCCGATCTGCGCTGCGCTCCCTCACCGTCACCGACCCTTCCCAGATCCCGCTGTTCGACGAGGAGTTCGAGTTCTTCTTCGGCCGGCTCCGGCCCAGGAAACTCGAGGATCCCAACCGACAGCCGGCGCCCTCGAGCAGCACGATGCCACTGATCGAGTTGCCGGGCGGCGAGGCGGCGAGCGACACCACCGACCGGGGAGGGACATCCGCCTTGGAGCGTCTGAGCAAGCGCGACTTCGCCGAGCTCGACGACGAGGAGCTCGCCGAGGCCCGGCGGCTGGTGATGACGATGCTCTGGCACCCCACCTCTTACAAGACACGGCGTTGGGTGAGCGGCGAAGGCCGGCGACCCGACTTGCGGCGCACCCTGCACGGCGCCGTCGGGCCAACCGGCGACCTCATGGAGCTCCGGTGGAAGAAGCGGAGACGCAGGGAGCGGCCGCTGATCATCATCGCCGACATCTCAGGGTCGATGGACAGGTATGCCGACCTGTTTCTCGTCTTCGCACATTCGGCGTCACGTCGGCTCCGCAACGTCGAGGTGTTCACCTTTTCGACCGAGCTGACCCGCATCACCGACGACCTCGAGAAGCGGGACCCCAAGGCCGCTCTGGCCAGGGTGTCAGAGCGGGTGCCCGACTGGTCAGGGGGCACCAAGATCGGGGAGGCGTTGGCCACCTGGAACCGGGTATGGAGCCGACGGCTGGCGCGAGGTGGTCCGATCGTGCTCGTACTCTCCGATGGATGGGATTGTGGTGACCCGGCGTTGTTGTCGTATGAGATGGCGAGACTCTCCAGATCTGTGCACCGGGTGATCTGGCTCAATCCCCTCGCCGCCCGGGAGAGCTATGCCCCGGCGACTAGAGGGATGCAGGCGGTTCTACCCCACGTCGACCAGCTGCTCCCCGCTGCGAGCGTCAACGACTTCCGGGGGGTGGTCGGGGTGCTGGAGTCGATCAGCGGGATGGCGAGGGCATGAGACACCAGTTGGAGGTCCGCAACCGCTGGGTGGGCGAAGGCAAGAAGGTCGCGGTTGCCACCGTGATCCGGGTGCATGGCAGCGCTCCGCGCCCCGAGGGGTCCAAGTTCCTGGTCTCCGACGCCGGCGATATGGAGGGGTCGGTGAGTGGGGGTTGTGTCGAGAACGACGTGTTCCTCCACGCCCAACAGGTGATCGAGAGCGGAGAGCCGAAGACGGTCACATACGGGATCGCAGATGACGACGCCTTCGAGGTGGGCATGGCTTGCGGTGGGACCATCGACGTCTTCATCGAGCCCTGGTGACCCCGCTCCTCGCTATTGAAGGCATCCTCTCCCGTGAGGAATACGGGGCGGTGCTCACATTTGTCGACGGACCGAATACCGGAGCCAAGGTGGTGTTGGACTCGAGCGGCGCGGCGGTGGCCGGCGAGTTCCCTCCCGGAACCCCCTCCGACGTCGTGTCAGACGCGCTGGTCCTGATGGATCACGAGCAACACCGGGCCCTCGAATACCCCCCGCATACCGTCTTCATCGAGTCACTCGCCCCGCCTCAGGAGCTGCTGATTGTGGGGGCGGTTCACATTGGCCAGGCCCTGGCCAGCTTTGCCTCGCAGATGGGCTACCGGGTCACCGTCGTCGACTCCCGGGGTGCCTTTGCCACCGATGACCGTTTCCCCACCGCACGGGTCGTCGTGGGCTGGCCCCAGGAGGTGATCGGCCAGATCCCGCTCGATCGTCGCACCTGGGTGGTGATCCTCTCCCACAACGCAGCCCACGAGGATCCGGTTCTCGAAGCCGCCCTGAAGAGCCAGGTCCGCTACATCGGAACCATGGGGAGCCGGCGCACCCAGGACCTGCGGGTGAATCGCTTGCGGGAGATGGGGTTCTCCGAGGAGGACATTGCCCGGGTCCGGGGCCCGGTCGGCCTCGATATCGGGGCCGAGAGCCCACAGGAAGTAGCGGTATCGATCCTGGCCGAGATGACACTGGTGCGCTACGGGCACGGCACCGGGGTGTCGCTCATGGGGCGGCCGGGACGGGTCCACCAGCAACGCCCTGAAGACGACTGACGGGCCTGCGGAGCCCGTCGAATACCCTGTCCCTCCGGCCTCGCCGCGATATTGCCGCTGTGTATGCTCACTGAACGGCGGACACCCAACCGTTCAACCGGGCTAGACACGAGGAGTTGAGCTTGGCAGTCGAGGCATCTGGTCACAGTCGAGGCAATCCCCGCCTCTATGAACTGATCGAAAATGCCCCCAGGACCGGCCCGAGCCCCACGATCTGGGCCTGGCCGCAGATCGTCGATTATCTCAAGGTTGCCGGCCAACCGGTTCAGGGACCGTGGCCGCCCCACCAGGAGCCGAGACCTGATCCGGCGGCCGAGTCGACGCCGGTGGCCATTCCCGACCCGCAGTCTTTCCCACGTCAGAGCACCCCGGCGAGGGATCCAGAACAACAAGCCTGAGCCAGAGTTTCAGGAGGCAACCATCTATCCCTCACGATTCCGCTACGAGGCTCCTCGCTCCCTCGAGGAGGCGTTGTCCCTCCTCACCGACGGTGGGGGTGATGCCAAGGTCCTGGCCGGAGGGCAGAGCCTGGTCCCGATGATCAAGCTCCGCTTCGCATCGCCCGAGATGCTGGTGGACATCAACAACCTGCCCGGCCTCGGCTACCACGAAGTCGATGCCGACGGGACAATTCGCGTCGGCGCCCTCTGCCGCCACGTCGACCTGGAGCGTTCGTCGGTCCTCGCCGAACATCAGCCGACGATGTCAGCCGCCGCCCCCCTCGTTGCCGATCCCATCGTGCGCAATCGGGGCACACTGGTCGGCTCACTCTGCCACGCCGACCCTCAGGGCGACTGGGCGTCGGTGATGATGTCCCTCGACGGTGAGGTCGTGGTCCAGGGCCCGAATGGCCGGCGCACCATCGCAATGAGGGACTTCGTGACGGGCCCATTTCAGAACGTGCTCGCCGTCGATGAGATCGCCGTCGAAGCCATCGTTCCCGCACCCAAGGGCGAGTCTGCGGGCGGATACCTCAAGCTGGAGCGCCGGGTTGGCGACTTCGCCACGGCGGCAGTCGCGGTGTCCATCGACCGCTCCGGCGGCACCGTCACGCGAGCGGGAATCGGCCTCACCGGTGTGGGCGGCTCGACCATCCCAGCCGACGACGCTGCTCAGCTGCTGGTTGGGGGGCCGCTGACGGCCGAGGTCATCGGGGAGGCCGCGGATCTCGCCGCCCGAGCGGCAGAGCCCCACACGGATCACCGCGGCAGCGCCGAGTACAAGCGGCAATTGGTGCGGGTGTTCACTCGCCGCATCCTGACCGGGTTGCTGCAGTCGAAAGAGGAGGCTGCCTGATGGCCACTCTGCTCGAAGAGATAGGCCCCGATCCGTCCGACGACATCCCGGTCCACCGGATCACTCTCACCGTCAACGGCGAGCAGAGGTCGGCAATGGTCGAGCCACGGCTCCTCCTCGCCCATTTGCTCCGTCAAGGGTTCAAGCTGACCGGGACCCACATCGGATGCGACACGACCAACTGCGGCGCATGCACAGTCCTGGTCGATGGTCAGCCGGTGAAGAGTTGCACGATGTTCGCCGTGCAGGCCGACGGCCACGAAGTGATGACCGTAGAAGGCCTCGCCGGGCCCAGCGAGCTGCACGCGATCCAGGAAGGGTTCAAGGAGGAGCACGGGCTGCAGTGCGGTTTCTGCACCCCGGGGATGATGATGTCATCGAAGGCCCTGCTCGATGTGAATCCGAACCCAACCGAGGACGAGATCAGGTGGGCGCTGAGCGGAAACCTGTGTCGCTGCACCGGTTATCAGAACATCGTCAAGGCGGTGCAATGGGCCGCCGCCAAGCTGGACGGCTCATGAGGATTCATGCAGTGGAGGTGATCAGGTGACCGCGGTCGACGAGATCAAGATCGGTGGCCTCGGCGCCAGCCGGCGCCGGGTAGAGGACAACCGGTTCATCCGCGGCAAGGGCAACTACCTGGACGACGTGGTGCTGCCCGGGATGCTGCACATGGAGATCCTGCGCTCCCCTATGGCTCACGCCCGGATCAACTCGATCGATGCCTCCAAGGCCTGGGCGATGCCCGGCGTCCGTCTGGTACTCACCGGGGAGACCATGGCAGCGCGCAACCTGGCCTGGATGCCCACCCTCTCCTATGACACCCAGGCGGTGTTGGCCACGGACAAGGTCCGCTTCCAAGGCCAGGAGGTCGCCTGTGTGATCGCCGACGACCCATACATCGCCAAGGACGCCTGCGAGGCGATCGTGGTCGACTACGAGCCGCTCCCCGTGATGGTCAATCCCTTCCAGTCGCTAGCCGATGGTGCGGAGCTGATCCGCGATGACAAGGAGAACCAGGCCAACAACGTGATCTACGACTGGGAGGTGGGCGACAGGGAGGGCACCGACCGGGCGTTCGCCCAGGCAGACCTGGTCTCCAAGATCGACCTCCACTACCCGCGCTCCCACCCCTCGCCGATCGAGTGCTGCGGGTCGATCGCCGACTTCAACCGGGCGACCTCCAAGCTCACCGTCTACCTCACCACCCAAGCCCCCCACATCATCCGGGCCGCGGTGGCCCTGGTGGCCGAGCTTCCGGAGCACATGATCCGGATCATCTCTCCCGACATCGGTGGCGGGTTCGGCAACAAGGTGCCTGTATATCCGGGCTATGTCGCCTCGATACTGGCCTCGATCCTCCTCGAGCGGCCGGTGAAGTGGATCGAGGACCGCACCGGGAACCTGATCTCGACCGGGTTTGCCCGTGACATCTACCTCCATGGGGAGATGGCACTGCGCAAGGACGGCCGCATCCTCGGGGTGCGGATGGAGACCCTGGCCGACCACGGAGCCTTCTTCTCGGACGCCCAGCCCTCGAAGTTCAAGGTCGGGCTCATGCACTCGGCGTTCGCCTGCTACGACATCCCCACCGCACATCTCGACGCACGTGGGGTGTACACCAACAAGGCACCCGGGGGCGTCGCCTACCGTTGCTCATTCCGCGTCACCGAAGCCATGTTCTTCCAGGAGCGAATGGTCCAGGCCGCGGCCGATGACCTGGGCATGGATCAGGCCGAGTTCCGCAGGGTCAACTTCGTCCGCGACGACGACTTCCCCCACCGCACTCCCTACGGGTTCCTCACCGACTCCGGCCAGTACGGCAAGTGCCTCGACGTCGGTCTCGAGGCCATCGGCTATTCCGACTTCCTGAAGCAAAAGGAGGAGGCTGCCAAACGGGGCCGCCTCCTCGGGATCGGCATCTCCACGATGACCGAGCCATTGGGTGCCGGCAACAGCCGGGAATACGACATCCTCGGCATCAAGATGTTCGACTCGGCCGAGTTGAAGATCCACATGACCGGCAAGGCGTTGCTTCGCACCGGAGCCAAGTCCCAGGGCCAGGGCCACGAGACCACCTGGGCCCAGATCGTCGCCCACGAGCTTGGCCTGCCGGCGGAGGACATCCTGGTGGAGGAGGGCGACACAGACACCGCGCCATTCGGGATGGGCACCTACGCCTCGAGGAGCACCCCGGTGGCCGGGGCGGCCGTAGCCATGGTTTCACGCAAGATCAAGGCCAAGGCCCGCAAACTCGCGGCCCACCTCCTCGAGATCTCCGAAGAGGACGTCGAATGGGAGTTGGGGCGCTTCTACGTCCGCAGTCAGCCCGAGCGCGGGGTCACCATCCAGGAATGCGCGATGGCCGCCTACTCCAACATGCCCGATGGGATGGAGCCCGGCTTGGAGAACGTCGCCTACTACGACCCGCCCAACCTCACCTGGCCCTTCGCCTGTTACATCGTCACAGTCGAGGTGGACCCGGAGACCGGGGTGTGGGACGTGCTGCGCATGGTGGCCGTCGACGACTGCGGGGTGCGGATCAACCCGATGATCGTCGAGGGCCAGATCATGGGCGGGCTCACCGAGGCCTACGCGATGGCCAACATGCAGTTCATCACCTTCGACGCCCAGGGGAACTGCATCGGCTCCAACTTCACCGACTACCTGCTGCCGACGGCGTGGGAGACGCCGGGCTTCGAGCTCCACGAGGTGGTCACCCCTTGCCCCCACCACCCGATCGGAGCGAAGGGCATCGGCGAATGCGCTGCGGTCGGCGGGCCGGCCGCCTTCGTCAACGCGGTGATGAATGCGCTCAAGGGCACCGGGGCCCGCAACATCGACATGCCCCTGTTCCCCGACCGCGTCTTCGAGGCAATTCAGACCGGCCAGGACGTCGGCGGCGCGCCGCCGGTGAGGACGGCATGAACGCACAGCACGGTGATGGCTGGCGGATGGTCGAGATGGCCAACGACCTGGCTCGCCAGGGTGTGGAGTTCGCATTGGCGACGGTGGTCTGGCGTCAGGCGCCTTCATCGGGTCACCAGGGGGCGCGGGCCATCATCACGGCGGATGGCGACATCCACGGATGGATCGGGGGGGCATGTGCCGAGCCGGTGGTGATCCGCGAGGCGCAAAGGGCGATCGAGGACCGCCAACCGCGCCTCATCCTGCTCGGGACCACCGACCAATTCGGCGAGGTTCCCGAGGGAATGATGTTCCTCCCCATGTCCTGCCAGTCCGAGGGGGCGATGCAGCTCTACATTGAGCCGGTGATCCCCAGCCCGCATCTCGTGGTGGTCGGCCGGTCCCCGATGGCTGCCACCCTGGTCGACCTGGCCACTGCCCTCGGCTGGCGGGCCAGCCTGATCGACGCGGCCAATTTCACCAGCGCCGACACCGACTACACCTCGGTGGTGATCGTTGCCACCCAGGGCCATGGCGACGAGGACGCCATCGAGCGGGCCGTGGTCGGGCAGCCGGCGTTCGTAGGCCTGGTCGCCTCCAAGAAGCGAGGAGAGACGGTGCTCGGCTATCTCGCCGACCGCGGAGTCTCCAAGGACCTCCTGGAGCGAGTCCGGGTGCCGGTCGGCCTCGACCTTGGCCACACCTCACACCAGGAGATCGCAGTGGCGGTGCTCGCCGAGCTGGTCCAACTTCGAGCCCAGGGGGAGCTGACGTCCAGCCCCAACGCCGCAGCCGAAGGCCCGGCCACCGCCATCGACCCGGTGTGCGGGATGACCGTGCCTGCCGACGAGACCAGCCGCCCACTGGAGCACGAGGGCGAGACCTACTACTTCTGTGCCCCAGGGTGCCGGGTTGCGTTCGAGAAGGATCCGGCCGCCTACCTCCCCAGGAGCCTCCATGCTGATCAAGAATGACTTCGAGGTAGCCCTCCCTATCGAGAAAGTCTGGGAGTTCTGCCAGGACATCCCCCAGGTGGCATCCTGCCTTCCCGGTGCCTCCCTGACCGACGAGACCGGACCGGACCAGTACGCCGGGAACGTCAATATCCGGCTGGGACCGGTCCAGATGCAGTTCGCAGGTCAGGCGGCCGTCAAGACGATGGACGAGGCGACCAGGACCATCGTCGTCGACGCCTCCGGCGCCGATGACAAGGGCCGGGGGCAGGCCGCACTCGGCCTCACCGCCCGCTTGGTCCCAACGGCCAATGGCACCCGAGTCGAAGTGGAGCAGGACCTCGAGCTGTCCGGCGCCGCCGCCCAGTACGGCCGGGGAATGATCGGCGATGTCAGCGCGGTGATGATGAAGGACTTCGCCACCAACATGCAGGCCCGCATCCACGCGTTTGACCAGGGCCTATCGGCAGACCAGGTCCAGACGAAGTCCGCCAGCGGGCTCAGCATCGGCTTCCAGGCCGCCTGGATGGCGTTGAAGCGGGTCGCCCGCAGGTTCTTCCTGCCCTACCAGCCCAACCAGACGTGAGGAGGAACCCATGACTTGGTGGTGGATCGGGAACGCGATCCTGCTCTTGGCGGTGGTGCCCATCCTCGTCGCCCTGCTCAACCGGGTGCTGGCGGCGTTGGAGAGGATCCGCGGGGCGTCGGACGAGATCCTGGCCGGCGGCGTGGCCCTCATCGGGGAGGTCGACAGGGTGCCCGAGCTTCTTGCGGTCACCGACGGGACCATCGACGAGGTCGCCAACGGCGCCGTCCGTTACGCCGGCTCGGTCGGCAAGTTGTTGGGTTGAGGAGGGAGAAATGCCAGCAGCCGCAATCGTGACCCTGGTCCTGGCCACCCTGATAATCGCAGCCGCGGCACTGGGGTTGAGCCGGGTGATCGGCCATCTCTCCGCCACTCTGAAGACACTGCGTGCCCTCACCGGGGGTGTCGAAGTGGTGGCCGCCAAGACCAGCACCGTGCCCGCAGTGGTGAGCTCGGTGAACGCCAGCCTGAAGCCGGTCAGCGACTTCTGCGAATCGATATGAGACATCGATCATGAACGAGCTCTTCGAAGGAAACACCGGCTGGCTGGTCGGATACGTCATCGGGATCGTTGTCGTCCTCGTGGTAGTGGCCCTGGTGCTCCCGATCCTGATCCTGGCCCGGAGGATCGGCAACGAGGCCAAGCTGATCGACGACAGCCTGCAGAAGTCCGTCAGCAACACAGCAGCACTCGCCGACCTCGCCACCACCAACACGATGGCGATCAACGTGATCGAAGGTTTGAAGCGGGGCCGGCAGAGGCTGGGAGGTTGACCATGCTCTTCGCCCTGACCGAGAATCAGGAGACCCTGTGGCAGATCGCCAACTGGGCCGGGCTCGTCGTCGTGGTCGCGGTGGCCGCCCTGCTCACCATCCTGGTCTTGCTGGTGAGGACCATCGACCGCCGGGTGCTGACGATCAAGGCCACGCTGACTCAGGCGGAGGCCAACACCGCGGACGCCGAACTGCTGAATACCACCGCCGCTGGACTCGATCTGGTCCTCGTTGAAGGCCTGGAGCACCACCTGTTCCTGGGCCGGGTGCTGGGGAAGGTGCGCTCGTGAACAGCCTGATCCTCTTCACCGTTGTCGACATCGTGCTGCTGATCGCCGGGCTGGCGATCTACCTCTGGATCGTGGGCGGGCAATTGACCCGGGTCGCCACCAACCTCGAGGAGTGCAACGAGCTTGTGAAGAAGATCGGGGCCAATGCTGCCTCGATCGAGGGCAACCTCGAGCACGTGAATCGCACGGGAGGAGTGGTAGCCGGTGCCTTGCCTCTGCTCTATGGGATGGCCGAGGGGATCGTGGTCGGAGCAACCTACGAGCCAGAGAAGGTGCCGGCGAGAGGCCCAGCGCTTCCGGCATCAGGGCGTCGGCGTTCCCGCTTTCACGAAGCAATCGGCTACCTGCCCGAGGGATAGCCCCAAGGCCGGCTTCCTTGCTCAGTCGGAGGGTTGGCGCCCGGTGGTGAGCGGGCCGGTGGTGCCCGGTGTCTGGTACTCCCCGATCCAGTGGTCTTCCCACGCCTGGTCGTATTGATCTGGATTGCACCCGGGCCGATAGACCGCGACCAGCTCCCGGACGATCTGCTCCCGGTGGGCCCTGGCAGCGCCAGGCGCCTCATAGGTGCAGACATAGAGCTCGAAGCGCCTCCCCTCCACCCGCTTCAGCCAGCATGGAGCCGAGGGATGGTTGAAGGGGAACTTCTCGCTGGAGAGGTCGGCGGATTCGCCGACGTAGAGGACCGCGTGTTCCTCGGGTTTCTCCTTGGGCTGAGGCTTGTACATCACGGCGAACACCGCGGCGAGTTGTGGCGGGGTCCAACCGGCCAGCACCCTCGGGCCCTCGAATGGATACCCGGCGAGGGACCCGAGCCGGATCATGCCGTGGGGGCCTCGAAGCCGTAGTCAAGTTCCTCTTCGTCGGCGACGGTCTCGGCGCGGACGATCGGCCACGGAGGCATCCCCGCCTTCTCCGCCGCAGCCGCGAACAACCCCATCGCCTTGTCCACTGCCTCATCGCTGCTGTCGGCCTCTACCACGATCTGGGCACCGTACGAGGTGGTCCCCATCCCGGTGGCGATCCCGTCGCTTATGGCGACCGCGTCGGCGAGCTCCACGACTTCCTCCAGCTCGATGACCCGGTCACCTTCGGCCACCATCGACACGCTCCATCTCATGGCGGTCCCGCCGATCACCGGAGGTCGGGCAGGAGCTCCGCGAGCTCCTCGAGGCTGGCGAGGTCGTGGCCGGAGAGCAGGAGGTCCACATACGGAGCGACCACCATCATCCCCAGCGTCGTCGGCTGGAAGTCGGTGTTGTCGCCCTTGTGTGGGTTCATCCACACGACCTTGTGACTGAGCCGGGAGAGCCTTTCCATCGCTCCGGACAAGAGCGCCGGGTCGCCGCGGTCGAGCCCGTCAGAGCAGATCACCACGATGGCACCGCGACTCAAGCCACGGCGTGCCCAATCGCGGACGAACGTGTCGATGGCTTGGCCGATCCGTGTCCCGCCCTCCCAGTCGAACACCGACCGCGCTGCTTCGTCGAGGGCGTCATCAGGCCGCCTCCTCTCCAACGCCCGGGTGATCCGGGTCAATCGGGTGCCAAAGCAAAACACTTCGACGCGGGAGCTCGCCCGCTTGGCCGAGTGGGCGAACTGGAGGAGGTTGCGCGAGTACTCGGCCATGGACCCCGAGACGTCGAGGATCAGGATCAGGGGCCGTCGCTTCAATCTGCGCTGACGCCAGAAGAGCTCCGACGGCTCGCCGTGCGTCCGCATCGTCGCCCTGACGGTGCGCCGCAGATCGGGCCTACCTCCAGCCGCACCCGCCCTCGTGCGCCGCGAGCGTCGTCGTGGTGGGATCACCCTGATCCTGGCCATGATCCGGCGCAGGGCAGCCAACTCCTCGGGGGTGCAGGCCGCGAATTCCTTGTGACGCCAGAGCTCGATGTCGGACGCCATGAGCCCCAGCCTGGCCTCCTCCTCGTCTTTGCCTCTGATCCCGGGCTCGGTCGAGGGGACCTCGATCACGGACTGGTTCTCGATCGAAGATTGCTTGAGGGCGAGCTTGACCGGTTCGGGCAGGTCCCCGGCGGCATCGAGGAAGAAGGTGCGGAATACCCGGTCGTAGACGGCGATTCGGTCGCGACGAGTTACGAGCGTGGTCCGACCGGCCCAGTACAGATCGACCAGATCCGCTGGATCGAGCGACGCCATGGCACCGCAGTAGACGAGGATGTCGCCCGACCCGACGGGCAGCCCGGCCCGGCGGAGCGCCTCGCCGAAGGCGACCAGCATCTCGACGTATGGCGCCTGACCCGGCTCAACGATTTCTTCGACGGCGAGCCCGTCAGCCATCGACGGCAATCCCCTCGAGGTGATCGAGCACGGCTTCCAGGTCGTCGCGTTCTTTGATCACTGCTCCGAGGGTGTCCTCAATCGTGCCGGCATCCAACTCGGACCGGCCCAGGACGTTGAGCGTGGCCACCCAGTCCAAAGTCTCCGCGACCCCCGGTGGCTTGGTCAGGTCGAGCTGGCGCAACCGGTTCACCGCCTCCACGACTTTGCGGGCCAATGTCTCGGTGGCCCCAGGTGCCCTGACGAGCACGATCTCGACCTCGCGTTCGGCGCTTGGGTATCCGACCCAGTGATAAAGGCAACGCCGTTTGAGGGCATCGTGGAGCTCACGGGTGCGATTGGAGGTGAGGATCACCAGGGGCGGGGCCTCCGCGGCGATGGTCCCGATCTCCGGGATGGTGATCTGGAAGTCGGAGAGGAGCTCGAGCAAGAAGGCCTCGAACTCGTCATCGGCCCGGTCGATCTCGTCGATCAGGAGCACCGCCCGGTCGCCGGCTTGTATCGCCGTCAGCAAGGGCCGCTCCAACAGGAACTTGGGGCCGAACAGCTTGTCGACCTCGCCCTCATCGCTGAGGCCCCGTTCGGACAGCGCCCGGATCTGGAGCATTTGGCGGGCGTAGTCCCACTCGTACAAGGCCTGATTGGTGTCGATGCCCTCGTAGCACTGGAGGCGGATGAGCCTGCGGTCGAAGACCGACGCCAATACCTTGGCAACTTCGGTCTTCCCCACCCCCACCTCACCCTCGAGGAGGAGCGGACGCCCCAGGGTCATTGCGACGAAGATGGATGTGGCGAGGCCGCGATCAGCCAGGTAGCGGCCCTGACGGAGAAGATCGGTGAGCTCTTCGACGCTCGCCGGTGCCTTGGGAGCCGGGTCGCTGCTCAACGCTGACCGCCTGTTCGTTGGGGATGAGCCGGCCCGGACAGGTCTATTCGCCCTGACCCAAGATCAACTCGCGGACACTTCCGCCCGACTCGGTCAATTTGCCCTCCCGGGCCAGCTTGGCCCGCCATGCCTCTCCGAGATCGCTCCCGGGGTCCGCGTAACCGTCGAAGGTCACGTCCTTCATGTTTCGGCATGCCTTGGTCGGACTGCAGTCCTCATCGAGGTCGTGGTCGTGGCTGATGACCCACACCGAGTCGAGTACATCTGCGGTGGTCTCGTTCGGGCTAGTCATCGAATGCTCCGTGGTGACGACGTGTCGGTATCGACGCTATTGATTGTAATCGTCGCCTGATTCTCTCTCCATGGCCAGTCGGCACTAGGCGTCGACGGGGGCGGCTGCCCTATTTGCGATCGCCTCGGCCAGAATCGACACCGCGATCTCGGCCGGGGTGTCGGCGCCGATGTCTATGCCTGCCGGGCCATGGACCCTCGTCAGATCGGTTACCCCCTGGTAGGCGAGCCAGTCGGCGCGCGTCTCCTGCATCTTGCGGGCGCCCAGTGACCCGATATACCCGACATCGGTCTCCAGGGCCGCCTTGAGGGCAGCGCCCGTCAGGTCGAGGTCGTGCCCGGTGACCACGACCATGTCGAGGCCGGAAAGGGTTGCGATCACTCCATTTGCCGAGGCGGAGTCGAGCAAGATCCGGGGTCTCCAGCCGACCACCCCGGCAAGGTCGGCAAGGGCCTCACCAACGGGAGTGCCCCCGATGATCACCAGCTGAGGCACCGCCCGGAACACCGTGACCAGCCCGGTCTCGGTCAGTGTCGACCCTGCCACGCCGCCGGCGAGTAGTTGGACGACATGCTCTCCGGCTCCGGCGACCGATTCCGGCGTCCACAGGCTCATCTCGACGACCTCGTCCTTTTCGAGCCGGGAAACAAGGCAGAAGGGCTGCCGAGCGAGCGCCACCTCGATCACTCCCTCCGGTAGGACGTCCGCCGGGACCATCAGGCATCGAGCGGAGCCACCGGCCGACAGCCCTGCAATCAAGGCATCAACCTCATTGATCTCGATGTCGACGATGCGGCCGAGGTCCCACCTCCCGGCGAGATCACCGAGGCGCCCGTCGAGCGCACCCCCTGCCATCGACCCGATCCGCCCTCCACCCGGGGTGAAAACCACGACGTCGGACCAGTCGTCGATCGGTAACTCATGGGCCTCGACGATCCAGGCGACGTCGGCCCGGGTGCCCGCGCGCAGGCAGGCCTCGACGCTGAGGGCCACCTGGTACATGTTCCGATTCTATGAGCGATGCCCGGGGTCCCGAGAAGACACTCCGGGCCGTGCTGAATACCCTGTCGTGGTGCCTGCCAGCTCCGATGAGCAACTGAGATCCGACATTCGCCGTCTCGGCAATCAGCTGGGGGACGCGCTGGTCCGCCAGCATGGGACGGAGCTTCTCGACCTCGTCGAAACCGTTCGGGCCCTGGGAAAGTCGGTCCGCCGTGGCGGGAGTGCCGAAGCCGCCGACGAGCTCTACCGCCTCCTCGCCGGACAATCCGTGGAGAACGTGATCGCACTGGTCCGTGCCTTCACCACCTACTTCTATCTGGCGAACGTCGTCGAGCACGTACATCGCATCGATCAATTGGGGAGTGATGAGCGCAGCCTGGTCGCAACAGTGGATCGCGTGCTGGAGGCCGGCCCCGACGTCGACGACCTCGAAGAGGTCTTGCAACGTCTCGAAGTCCGCCCGGTGTTCACTGCCCATCCCACCGAGGCCGCCCGGCGCTCGATCCTGACCAAGACCCGCCAATTGGCCGACCTGGTCGAGGAACGGCTCGACGCCACCGAATACCAGTTCGCCATGATCGATCGGCGCTCGGCGGAGTTGATCGATCAGATCTGGCAGACCGACGAGCTCCGCCTGGAGCGGCCGAGCCCGGTGGATGAGGCGCGATCCGCCCTCTACTACCTGGTTCAGATAGCAGAGGAAGTCATGCCCCGTCTCGGAGACCACGTGGCATTCCAGCTCGATCGCCTGAGTGAGAGGCACACCACCAGCCCGATCCGCTTCGGATCATGGGTTGGCGGTGACCGTGACGGCAATCCCCAGGTCACCCCCGAGATCACACTGGAGACCCTTGCCCTGCAGCACGATCGCGGGCTGCGCTACCTGATCGCCCTCGTCGAGGACCTGTCCGACGAGCTGTCCATGTCGCGGCGGTTGGCCCCGATCAGTCGCGAGCTCGAGGAATCGCTCGAGCGCGACCGGGAGGCATTGCCCGAGATCTGGCAACGGGAGCAGAGGAGAGTGGCGGCGGAGCCCTATCGCCTCAAGTGCTCCTTCATCCATGCCCGGCTGATCAACACCAACAAGAGGATCCAACGGGGAGGTCCTCCCCATCCGGGCCGGGACTACGCGCACCCCGACCAACTCATCGCCGACCTCGACCTCATGGGCGACTCGCTGCGGGCCTCGAAGGGTGATCTCATCGCTGACGGCCCGCTGGCCCGGGTGAGCAGGGCGGCCACCACCTTCGGGTTCCAGATGGCGATCCTCGACATCCGGGAGCATTCCTCGAAGCACCGCGCCACGCTGACCGAGCTCTACTCGCTGGTCGACACCGACTACTCCGGGCTCACGCCAGAGCAGCGTGCGGTGCTGCTCGGCGAAGAGCTGGCGGGAACCCGGCCGCTCTCCGGCCCGACGACCACCCTCGGGGAGGAGGAGTCGAGGACACTGGGCACCTTCCGTGCCATCGCCGAGGCCAAGGCCAGGTACGGAGACCAGGTCATCGAGAGCTATGTGGTCTCGATGACGGAAAGCCCCGCCGATGTACTCGAAGCAGCGGTGCTGGCCCGGGAAGCGGGGCTCGTCGACCTGCGTCGAGGGGTGGCATCCATCGGCATCGTCCCCCTCGTGGAGACCATCGACGACCTGGCGAACGCCGGGCACCTGCTCGAGGGCCTTCTCTCCGACCCCCAATACCGGCGCATGGTCTCCATCCGTGGTGACACCCAGGAAGTCATGCTCGGATACTCCGACTCGAACAAGGTGGGAGGGATCACCACCAGCCAGTGGGAGATCTACAAAGCACAGCGCGTGATGCGCAACATCGCCGGCGAGCACGGGATACACCTTCGACTGTTCCACGGCCGCGGGGGCACGATCGGAAGAGGCGGAGGGCCCACCCACGCCGCGATCCTGGCTCAGCCCTACGGGACGATCGACGGCGACCTCAAGGTCACCGAGCAAGGGGAGGTCATATCCGAGAAATACGGGCACCCCGACATCGCCAGCCGAAACCTGGAACTGGCTCTGGCATCGGTACTCGAGTCATCGCTTCTGCACCGGCGGTCACGACGAGACAGGGAGACCCTCGACCGCTGGACAGAGGCCATGGACTGCTTTTCCTCCGAAGCCCACACTGCGTATCGCGACCTGGTCGAGCATCCCAGCCTGGTCCCCTATTTCCTCGGATCGACCCCGGTCGAGGAGCTGGGCCGGCTCAACCTGGGGAGCAGGCCTTCGCGACGCCCCGGAGGTATCGGGGGGGTCGATGACCTCAGGGCCATCCCCTGGGTCTTCGGATGGACCCAAACCCGTCAGATCGTGCCCGGGTGGTACGGGGTGGGCAGTGGCCTTCGCGCCGCGCGCAAAGCCGGGTACGGGGAGGTCCTCGACGAGATGGCCGAGGAATGGAGCTATTTCCAGACGTTCCTCTCCAATGTCGAGATGACGCTGGCCAAGACCGACCTCGACATCGCCGAGCGCTATGTCGACGCCCTCGTTGCGGCGGAGCACCGGGGGCTGCTCGACCTGCTGCGCTCCGAGATGGAGCTGACGACCTCGGAGTTGCTCTCGTCGCGCAAGGAGGAGGTCCTGATCGCCGACCTCCCCCTCCTCCGCCGGACACTATCGGTGCGAGATGTCTACTTGGACCCGATCAATTACCTCCAGGTTGCCCTGCTCTCCCGAAGCCGGGCCGGGGACGACGATCCCGAGTTGGTGCGGGCACTCCTGCTCACGATCAACGGGATAGCCACCGGGATGCGCAACACGGGCTGAACCTAGGCTTCGCCGATGCCGATCACCATCCTCGACCATCCGCTCGCCGGCGACCTCCTCGGGGTCCTCCGCAGCAAGGACACCGAGCCCCCGGAGTTCCGGCAGACGGCAGAGCGGCTGGGCTACCTCCTGGTCGCCGAAGCCATGTCCGACATGGCGGTCGACGAAGTCGAGATCACGACGCCGCTCGAGGTCACGAGCGGGATCCGCCTCCATCGCCCGGTGGTCGCGGTGGCGGTCCTTCGCGCCGGACTCGGGCTGTTGCAGTCGGTGCTGACCCTGGTGCCAGACGCCGCCATCGGGTTCGCCGGCGTGCAGCGGAACGAGGAGACCGCCGAGCCCATGGAGTACTACAACAAGTTCCCCCCACTGAACCGGGCCCGGGTGCTGATTCTGGAGCCGATGCTGGCCACTGGTGGCTCTCTCTCCTGGGCCATCGACAAGGTCAAGGAGAACGGAGCGAAGAGCATCACCGCGGTGTGTGTCGTGGTCGCTCCTGAAGGGGCGGCTCGCATCGAGGAGGACCATCCCGATGTCCGCATTGTGGCCGCCGCTTTGGACCGAGATCTCAGTGACGTTTTCTACATCCAGCCCGGCCTCGGTGACATGGGGGACCGGTTGTTCGGCACACTGTGAGCGACTTCGAGGAAGCGGTGCTCGCCGTGATAGAGCGCCTCGAGCCCGGAGATGTCCTCACCTACGGCGAAGTGGCCGCCGAAGCAGGCTTCCCCGGAGCAGCGCGAGCCGTGGGGTCGGTGCTGGCAAGATGCGACTCCGACCTACCGTGGTGGCGGGTGGTGGGCGCCGGCGGGCATCTCCGCTCACCGGAGCCGCAGCGCCAGAGCCTCCTTCTTTCTGACGAGGGCGTGGCAGTGAGAAACGGCAAGGTCCACATTCCGAGGGAGCCCTGAGGTGGACAAATCGATGTTGGGAATCACCGTGACCGGGACCGGCGAAGTGACCGGGACCCCGGACACCGTCGAGCTCGACCTCGGCGTCTCGGTCCTCGGAAGCACGGTCCGAGAGGCAGCGTCCCGAGCCACGGAAAGGGCAACCGCACTGATGTCCGCTCTCGCCGACGGCGCGATCGATCGCAGGGACATCACCACCGCCGATTACTCGATCAACCCCGAATACGACTACTCCTCGAACCAACAGAGGCTCATCGGATATCGGGTCAACAACAGTGTTCGGGTCAAGGTCCGCGACCTCGAGGCAACAGGCTCGATCATCGACTCTGCTGCCGCGGCGGGAGGTGACGATGTCAGGGTCAATGGGGTCCGGTTCAGCCTCGAGGACGACGCCGAGCTGGTCAAGGCCGCACGTACCGCCGCCTGGGATGACGCGATGTCGAAGGCCACCCAGCTGGCGCAGCTCGCCGGTCGGCGACTGGGCACGGCGACGTCGATCCAAGAGGCCATGGACAGCCCGCCGGTGCCCGTGTTCCGCCAGCGAATGATGGCCGCAGAGGCCGCCCCGACCCCGATCGAGGCCGGCACCTCGACGGTTGCCATCACCCTCCAGGTCAACTTCGCCTTCGAGGATTAGCGGCTGACCACACCCGCAGGCCGACAGAACTGGTCGTAATCGACGAGGCGAGGCGGGTGGGCCTCATCCGAGCACGCCGGGCATTCGGGATCACGGTGCAGGTTCAGGGTGATGAACTCCTGGGTCAGCCCGTCGTAGGTGAGGAGGCGCCCAACGAGCGGCTCACCGAGACCGAGGGCGATCTTGATCGCCTCCGTCGCCTGCAGGGCGCCGATCACTCCAGGGAGCACGCCGAGGACGCCGGCCTCGGCGCACGAGGGCGCCAGCTCCGGGGGTGGGGGCTCGGCGAACTGACACCGATAACAAGGCCCGTTGTAGGGGTCGTAGACGGTGATCTGGCCCTCGAAGCGGAATATCGAGCCGTGAACCACCGGCACCCGGAGATGCAAGGAGGCATCGTTGACCAGGTACCTCGTCGGGAAGTTGTCACCACCATCGACGATCACGTCGTAGCCGCCCATGATCCTCAAGGCGTTCTCCGAGGTCAGCATCTCGTCGTAGGTGACGAGCTTGACGTCGGGATTCAGGGCGCCCAGGGTCTCCCGTGCCGACTCCACCTTGGACTGCCCGATACGGTCGACGTTGTGGAGAATCTGGCGCTGCAGGTTCGAAGCGTCGACCACATCGAAATCGACGATCCCCATGGTGCCCACGCCCGCGGCCGCCAGATAGAGGGCGGCCGGCGAGCCCAAGCCGCCGGCTCCGATGATGAGAATCTTGGTGTCGAGCAGCTTCAGCTGCCCGGCCTCACCAACCTCGGGAAGCAGGGTGTGCCTGCTGTAACGGGTGCGCTGCTCGTTACTGAGCCCGAGGGGTGCTCCCCATTCATGCCCCTCACCCTTCCAGCGATCGAACCCCCCGGCAAGAGAAGAGACGTTTCGGTATCCCAACTCCTGAAGGGCGACCGCGGCCAATGCCGACCGGGCACCTACCGCGCAGTAGAGGACCACTTCGTGTTCGGAATCAGGGACCAATCCCGCGATCGAGCCCTCCAGCCGACCCCGCGGCATGTGGAGCGATCCCGGGATGGAGCCCTGTTCGTGCTCGTCGGCCTCACGAACATCGATCACGGTGACGGTGTCGAGCCGCTCCTCGAGTTCCTGGGAATCGATCTCCTGGATCCGCGCTTTGGCAGCAGCCACCAGCTCCCTATAGGTCATGCTCATACGGTGGACCTCCGAATGCGTGGGGGTCGTGAACGAGTATGCCCCTGGCATAGGAGACGGTCAACAACGGTCCGCTAACCCACGCGCCGACGCCATGGGCTAGACATAGACCGAAGAACTCGCCTATCCAGCATGACACTCGAGGAGTAAGCCCACATGCTCAAGACCCAGCCCAACACCGAAAAGCGTCTCAGCGACGAGCAGCTCGCCGAGGTGCTCGCGCTCATCAAGAAGGCCGACAGCGTCGAGCTCAAGCTCACGGTCCCCGATGCCAGCCGCCGCTCGGCGGTCGCGGCGCTCGATCTCGACCCCCTCAACGCCCAGATCCGGCAGGTGTTCTTCTTCGACACGATTGACCTCGCGCTCAACAAGGCCGGGGTGGTACCCAGGGCGCGACGTATCCAGGGCAGACCTGGAGATTCGACGGTCAAGCTCCGCCCGGTGGTCCCCGACGACCTGCCGCAGGAGATCCGGAAGTCCCCCTCGTTCGGCGTAGAAGTCGACGCCCTACCCGGCGGCTTCGTTTGCTCCGGGTCGATGAAAGGGGTTGCCGACTCCATGGTGGTCCGGGAGACCGCGGCGGGAGCCCGGCCGATCCGCAAGCTGTTCACCAAGGAGCAGCGGGCCTTCTACAAGAATCACGCACCAAGTGGGATCGCCCTCGATGATCTCCTCGTCCTGGGCCCGATCAACGTCTTCAAGCTGAAGTTCACACCCAAGGAATTTCGCCCGATGGTCGCCGAGCTGTGGAACTACCCCGATGGGAGCCGGATCCTGGAATTGTCGACGAAGACGGTGCCGGCGGACGCGTTCCAGGTCGCGGCGGAGGCCCGCGCCTTCCTCTCGGGGAAGGGGATCGACCTCTCGGCCGAACAAGCGACCAAGACTGCGACCGCGCTCGACTTCTTCGTCAAGGAGGCACGGGAGGCAGCCACCGTTTAGGCCTGTTTGGATTTCGCGAACCCGCTCGGTAAACAACGGCAATGAGGCATTTTCTCGGCACGACCGATTGGACGCGGCCCGAGTTACAGGGACTTCTCGACGATGCGCGTGCCCTTAGAACCTCGCCGTTGAACGATTCTCTCGCCGGGAAGACGATCGCCCTGCTCTTCCTCAACAATTCGCTGCGCACTAGGACATCGTTCGATGTCGGGATCAACCAACTCGGCGGTCACGCCGTCGTTCTCTCCCCAAGCGAAGGGATGTGGCCCCTCGAGTTCGAGGACGGCGTGGTCATGGACGGTGACGCCGAAGAGCACGTCAAAGAGGCCGCCAAAGTCCTCTCCCGCTACTGCGACCTGATCGGGATCCGCGCCTTCCCCAAGTTCCAGGACTGGGAGGAGGACCGCAAGGACATCATCCTCAATTCCTTCGCCAGGTACTCGGACGTCCCGGTGATCAACATGGAGACCATCGTGCATCCGTGCCAGGAGCTGGCCCATGTCATGGCGCTCCAGGACCACCTCGGCGAGCTGACGGGCAAGAAATACCTGCTCACCTGGAGCTATCACCCAAAGCCCCTGAACACCGCGGTCGCCAACTCGGCCTTGCTCATCGCAGCAAAGTTCGGAATGGATGTCACTCTGCTCTGCCCTACCGAGGAATTCGTGCTCGACGACCGCTATCTGGTTCAGGCAATGAGCGACGCTCGGGCCCAAGGTCGGAAGGTCACCCTCACCCACGAGATAGGTGAGGGCTACGAGGGGGCGGACGTGGTCTACGCCAAGAGCTGGGGTGCCCTTCCCTATTTTGGCAACTGGGATGCGGAGAAGCCGATCCGTGATCGGTTCCGGCATTTCATCGTCGATGAGGAGAAAATGGCCCGGACCAACGACGCATTGATCAGCCACTGTCTGCCCATGCGGCGGAACATGATCATGACCGACGCGGTGTTCGATGGGCCCAATTGCTTCGCCTACGAAGAGGCCGAGAATCGGCTCCACGTCCAGAAGGCGATCATGCGCTCCCTCGTCGCCGACGAGAATCGCTGAGAAAACGACAGCAGATGACGACCAACCGCGACGTCCGCCAGACCATCGTCCACTTACTCAGCAACATGAGCGATGGCAAAGAGATCCGCGCCTATCTGCAGCGGTTCTCCGAGGTCGACCGCTCCCGGTTCGCGGTCATCAAGATCGGCGGTGCTGTGATGCGCGACCGCCTCGAAGAGACCGCGGCTGCGCTCGCCTTCCTGCACACGGTGGGGCTCACCCCCATCGTGATCCACGGCGGCGGGCCGCAACTGGACGAGACCCTGGAAACACGGGGCTTACCCAACGACAGGCTCGACGGCCTGAGGGTCACCGGGCCCGACGTGTTGGATGCAGCCCGGGCCACCTTCATCGAGCAGAACATCCTCCTCGTGGAAGCCGTTCGTGATCAGGGAGTGGCAGCACACGGGCTCACCGAGGGGGCGTTCGAAGCCGGTTACGTCGACCGCGAGAGATACGGGCTCGTCGGCGAGCCCACCGAAGTCCACCTCCCCCTTATCCGCTCCATCGTGGACTCGGGCGCGATCCCCATCCTGACCTGCCTCGGGGTGGCGCCCGGGGGGCAACTGGTCAACATCAACGCCGACTCGGCCACGCGGGCCCTGGTCCACGCGGTGCAGCCGATGAAGATCATCTTCCTCGCCGACGTCGGAGGACTGCTCGACGCCGACGGCAAGGTCATCGAATCGATCAACCTGGCCTCTGATTTCGAGGGCCTGATCGCGCAGAGTTGGGTGCACTCGGGGATGCGGCTGAAACTCGAGGAGATCAAGCGCTTGCTCGACGACACCCCGCTGTCGACCTCGGTTTCGATCACCACTCCCTCGGGCCTGGTCAAGGAGCTCTTCACCCACGGCGGCTCGGGCACCCTGGTCCGCAGGGGAGAACTGATCGAGAAACACAGCGACAAAGGCGCGCTCGACAGGACCCAGTTCGAGAAGTTGGTCGAAGAGGCATTCGGCCAAACGCTGGCCCCCGACTGGTGGGATGGGCTCCACCTGGCCTCCGCATACGTGTCGGAGAGCTTCCGGGCCGGAGCCCTGGTTGCCACTCTGAGCGACTTCGCCTACCTCGACAAGTTCGCCATCCTCGAGGACGCCCGCGGGGAAGGCCTCGCTCGAACCGTTTGGGCCCGGCTGGTCGCCGACCACCCGATCCTCTACTGGCGGTCGCGCACCGACAATGGCTTCAACGCCTTTTATGCCGAGGAATGCGATGGCTCGGTGAAGCGCGGCCCTTGGACCGTATTCTGGCGAGGAGAGACAGATTTCTCCAGTGTTGCGGACCGGGTCGACGCGGTGGCCGCCCTTCCTGCCTCCTTCCTGGGCCCGGACGATGCCTGAGCGCCACCGGGTCGGCGTAGTCGGCGCCCGGGGCCATACCGGGTCCCGGCTCATCCCGCTGATCAGCGGACACCCGTCTCTCGAGCTCGCCTTCGCCGGCTCCCGGGAGCTCGCCGGCCAGCAGGTTCCGGAGACCGAGGAGGCGCACTTCGAGGCGATCGACCCGTCGCGACTTTCTGACTTCGATGTCGATGCCGTGGTATTGGCCCTGCCTGATGGGGCAGCTGATCTCTACATGTCCGCGATCGACGACGACACAGTGGTCATCGACATCTCTGCCGATCACCGCTTCGACGACGCCTGGGTGTACGGGTTGCCCGAGCTCCGACGTGCCGAGCTGAAAGGGGCCACCCGGATCGCCAACCCCGGCTGCTACGCCACCGCGGCCCAGATCGCGCTCGCCCCCTTGATCGACTTGGTCGCCGGGGTGCCCGCTGTCTTCGGTGTTTCCGGCTACTCGGGCGCGGGGTCCACACCGAGCCCTCGCAATGACGTGGATCGCCTCGCCGACAACCTGGTGCCGTACACGCTCGTCGGGCACAACCACGAGCGGGAGACGACCCGCCAATTGGGGATCGAGGTGCGTTTCATGCCCCATGTCCACCCGACTTTCAGTGGCTTGCTGGTAACCGCCCACATCCCGCTCGGCACCGCGATGGCCGTCGAGGAGGTCCGCGCCCGGTTTGACAGCAGGTACTGCGACGAGCCCCTGATCGAAATCCGGGATGAGATCCCGGAGCTGAAAGACGGGACGGGTCGCCCGGGAATCCTGATCGGCGGGTTCGACACCAGCTCCGACGGTCGGAACGCGGTGGTCGTCGCCGCCGAGGACAACCTGCTCAAGGGGGCGGCGGTGCAGGCCCTTCAGAACCTCAACCTCGCCCTGGGTCTGCCCGAGCTCGACGGCATCGAGGCGAACGTCCCACATTGACTTGCCCGATCACACCGCATATCTTCCCCCCGTGTCCTCGATGACGATGTGCGCTTGTATCTGTGAATGCTCTCGGGTGGTCAGCCCGGGTGCCGGCGCAACACGTCGTCCCCGCTCCTAGCGACGCCACCACCCGAGAGGGAGTTCGTCAGGCAACAGCCTGGGCGCCGCGTTTCGCCTCACAACACAGGAGCCAAAATCGAATGACATATTTCAACCCTGATGCCCTCGTGTCGACCGCGTGGCTGAACGACCATCTCGACGACCCGGCGATCCGGATCATCGAGGTCGACGAGGACACCACGCTCTACGAGAAGGACCACATCCCGGGCGCAATCGCCTGGAGCTGGTCCGACGACCTCCATCACCCGGTCCGTCGCGACTATCTCGACCAGGACGGTTTCAGCGCGCTTCTCGGAGCGGCTGGAGTAGGGCCTGAAACCACGGTGGTGCTGTACGGCGGCAACAACAATTGGTTCGCTGCGTATGCCTACTGGCTGCTCAAGTATCGGGGCTTCGAGAATGTGAAGCTCGTCGACGGCGGTCGTAAGAAGTGGCAGCTGGAGTCACTCCCGCTGACCGGCGACATCCCGTCGATCGACCCCACGACCTATGCGATTGCCGGCGTAGAGCGCCCCGAGATCCGGGCCTTCCGCCAGGACGTGATCGACCGCCAAGGCTCGGCGACCCTGATCGACGTTCGCTCCCCGGAGGAGTTCAGCGGCGAGAAGATCGCGCCCGACCACCTGCCCCAGGAGCAGCCATACGTCGCGGGCCACGTCCCTGGCGCCCTCAACATCCCTTGGGGTCGGGCGGCGAACGAGGACGGGACCTTCAAGTCGGCAGATGAGTTGAAGGAGCTCTACGCAGGAACCGGGGTCAACGGCGGAGAGGTGATCACCTACTGCCGCATCGGTGAGCGGTCCTCCCATACGTGGTTCGTCCTCACCGAGCTACTCGGCCGCACCGATGTCAAGAACTATGACGGATCGTGGACCGAGTACGGCTCACTGGTGAACGTCCCGGTTGAGCTGGGGTGAGCGTCCCGCTCAAGTGAGGGGGAACGGAGACTGAGCCCACCAGGGCAGCGGTGACAACTCGATCCGGGTCACCCACTTCACCCACCAGAACCCGCGTCGGGCAGGGGACACGATCCGTGCCGGGAAGCCATGCCCGGGACTGAGTGGCTCCCCCCCGAGGCGGGTCACCAGCCAGGTGGTGTCCAAGTCGGCGATCGGGAATCTCCGGGCATAGCCGGTCGCCGACCACACCACGAAGCTGCGGTCATCCTGGCCCTCGAGCAGGCGGTCGAGCCGGACCCCGGTCCATTCCTGCTCGGAATACCAACCTCCGGTGCAGTCGAGGATCGCGGGGAAGGTGTCCTGGGGAAACCCGTCCAGCTGGGCCAGGGTCAAGGTCTGACCGGCTGCGTCCACCTCCCAGTCCTCTTCGTCGACGTCGGGGACGGCATCGTCGAACCATGAGGTCACCGGCAGGGCCGACGGATCATGGGAGCCCCGCTCGTGCATCCCTGTGAACCGCCGCTCGCTGCCCGGGGTGTCGATCGCCTGAAGCGTTCCCTCCCAAGCCAGCCACAGGCCGGCAGCCGCCGCTGTCAGCGCCGAGGTGCGGAGGAAAGCCCTGCGGTCGAGGTCGAAGTGCCGGGGCTTGACCGGGTGGCGGCGGAAATGGTCGACAGCGAGCGCGAGGGCTATGACCGCACCACCCACGTGGATCTGCATCACGGTGAGCGGACCAATGCGCGCGACCTCTCCGTAGGAATGGAGCAGTCCCGATGCCAGGGTGATGAGGACCACGGTCAACAGGGCGAGGGAGAACTTGCGTCCGGGTCGCTTCTTTGGCAGGCCCCGGCGCACGACGGTGCTCTTCCACGGGGCGAGGAGGAGGATGCCCAGGGCCATTGCGCCATGGACAACGGCCGTGTCCAGGGGCCAGTCGACCCCTATCGCCTGACTGGCGAGGCCGGTGACGATCGCCGAAACCAGGAGCACCGCCAGCGCCAGGTTGGTTCTCCGTCCCATTCGCCTCCAACTCGATAACGCTTGTTATACTGCGCGTTATCGACGATGACAACCCCTGTTCAGAAACAAGATCCGGTCCGCGCTGAGCTGGTCGACGCCGCGATCCGGCTCCTGGCCACCGATGGCGCCGAGTCGTTGGTGTTGCGCCGCGTCGCCTCGGCCGCCCACGTGTCGACGATGTGCGTGTACTCCCGGTTCGGTGACAAGTTCGGGTTGATGAATGCCGTGTACACCGGTGGGTTCGAGCGACTAGCCGATGACATGTCGGCAGCTGCTATCGCATCGGACCCGATGAGCCGACTCATCGATCTCGGGCTGGCCTACCGCCGCTTCGCCCTGGGCAATCCGTCGCTGTACACACTGATGTTCGAGAAGCTGCCTGGGTTCGACCCTTCTCCCGAGGTCCGCTCGAGCACGCCGGCCCGGGCCCTCGACCCGATTCTCGACGCGGTGACCGAAGCCATGGCCCAGGGGATGATCGACGCGGAGAGCCCGGCCGCCGCGGCGTACGCCTTCTGGACCGCAGCCCATGGGTCGGTGAGCCTGGAGCTCACCCTGCAGGCGTCGGGCCCCCTTCACGACTGGCCCTTTGAAGCCGCCGGCGATGGCGAGGCGGTTTACCGGTCCACGATGGCGACGACCCTGCGCGGCCTGGCACCGGCCACCCCCCGTGTCGGCGGGACCTGACCGGATATCGTCTCCGCCCATGGATTTCACCGCGGTGGGGTTGATCGAGATCAAGCGTGATCGCGGGATCCTCGACCCGGATGCGATCGAGTGGCTCATCCGGTCCTACACCGCGGGCACGGTCACCGACTACCAGATGGCGGCGATGACGATGGCGGTGTTCCTCAACGGCCTCGACAACGACGAGCTGGCCGCCTGGACGGCCGCGATGTTGCACTCTGGTGACGTCCTCGATTGTTCCGGGATTCCGGGCCGCAAGGTCGACAAGCATTCGACAGGCGGTGTCGGCGACAAGATCTCGATCCCCCTTGCTCCCCTGGTGGCCGCCTGCGGCGTGGTGGTGCCCATGATGTCGGGACGAGGACTGGGCCACACCGGGGGCACGCTCGACAAGCTGGAATCGATCCCCGGTTTCACGACCGGCCTCGACCCGGACCGCTTCAGGGACATCCTCACCAAACATGGGCTGGTGCTCGCCGGGCAATCCGAGACGCTGGTCCCCGCCGATCGCAAGTTGTATGCCCTTCGCGACGCCACCGCGACGGTGCCTTCCATTCCGTTGATCTCGTCATCGATCATGTCCAAGAAGCTCGCCGAGGGTCTCGACGGGCTGCTCCTTGACGTCAAGACCGGGGTCGGGGCATTCATGAAAGACCTCGACCGCGCCCGTGAGCTGGCGAGGACGATGGTTGGGATCGGCACCCGGCAAGGGGTGGAAACGGTGGCACTGATCACCCGCATGGACCAGCCACTGGGCCGTGAGGTGGGCAACAGCAACGAGCTGCGGGAGTCGATCGACGTTCTGAAAGGCGAAGGGCCCGAGGACGTCGTCGAGTTGACCCTCGCCTTCGGCGAGGCGATGCTCGAGCTGGCCGGCATAGATGGCGGGCAGCCGCGGCTCATGGAGGCGATCAGCAGCGGTGCCGCCCTGGCCAAGCTGGTCGAAGTAGTTGTCGCCCAGGGGGGTGATCGTGCTGTGATCGACGACCCGTCACTTCTCCCCGAGGCTCCCCACGTCGAGGTGATCGAGGCCGATCGGAACGGCGTCATCACGCACTGTGATGCGCTGATCGTGGGCACCGTCGCCACCAGGCTCGGCGCCGGGCGAGAGCGCAAGGAAGATCCGGTCGACCCCGGTGTTGGCATCACCGTCGAGGCGAAGCTCGGCGAAACCGTCACCCGGGGCCAGCCCCTGGCCACGGTGCGCCACGCGGACCCCGACCTTTTCCAGGGACAGCGCGACGCGCTGCGACGGGCCTGGGAGATCGGTGACGACGCACAGCCGATCGAAAGCCTCATCGTGGAGAGGATCGACGCCAGCTCCATCTGACCGGATTCGACCATACGGAGCACCGTTTAGCATCGCCGCTCACCACTACCGCAAGGAGCGCGATGAAGGTCGTCGTCTGCGTGAAGCAGATTCCCGACCCCGCCACCCCCTACCGCCTCGAACCAGGCACCAATTGGCTGATTCGCCCCGACGACCAGATCCTGGACGACACCGATCGGTACGGGGTGGAGATGGGCCTGCAGTTGGCCCAGGCGAGCGAGGGAACGGTCACCCTGGTCAGCATGGGGCCGGCGGGAAACGGTCAGGGAATCCGCCAGGCTCTGGCCATGGGTGCGGATGACGCCATCCTCATCGAAGACGATTCCCTCCGGGGCTCCGATGCCCTGGCCACGGCCCGGGCCCTGGCGGCTGCCATCGCCCGCCAGGACTTCGACCTGGTGATCGCGGGCACCGAGTCCACCGATGGCTATTCCGGGGTGCTCCCTCAGATGCTGGCCGAACTGCTCGATGTCCCCGCTCTGACCTACGCCAACCACGTCGAGTCCGCCGACGGCAAGGTCTCGATCCATCGCCAGACAGCCGCCGGATACGACGTCGTGGAGGCGGCCCTCCCCGCGGTGGTGGCGGTCACCGCCGGGGTTGTCGAGCCCCGCTACCCCACCTTCAAGGGGATCATGGACGCCAAGAAGAAGACGGTCGAGCGCCTGACTCTTGCCGACCTGTCAGTGGACGTCGGTTCTGGACAGACCGTGGCGTCGATCACGGACGCTCCAGAGCGGAGCGGCGGACAGAAGATCGAAGACGACGGAGATGCCCACAACGCCATCGTCGCCCTGCTCGAGCAGCGGAAGGTGATCTGACGTGCCCGGGATATGGGTCTTCGTCGAGGAGGATGCGGGGAAGCCGTCGTCGATCGGCCTCGAGCTCTTGACCGCGGGCCGCGGGCTCGGCGAGGTGACCGCGGTGTATCTCGGCACCGGCTCCGAGTCGGCATTCGCCACGCTCGGAGCTCATGGAGCAGGGTCGGTGTTGCACATCGACACCGGCAACCGACTGCCTTCCGCACCGGTCGCGGCCGCGCTCGCCGGGCGGATCGCTGCCGACTCCCCCGATCTGATCCTGTTCGGCCAGGCCTACACCGATCGTGATGTCGCCGGCCGTCTCGCGGTCCGGCTCGGGGTGGGGGTCCTTTCCAACGCCGTCGCGGTTCGACTGGCCGACGGGGCGGTGGAGACCGACCACGAGATCCTGGGTGGCGCCCAGATCGCGACGGCGACCATGACACGGGGGCCGTTCATCGTTCTCATTCGGCCCAAGTCGTACCCGGCGGAGGAGACGGGCGGTGGAGCCCCATCCGTGGAAGTCCTGGAACCGCCCGAGGCGGGACGCTCCGAGGCGACGGTGGTGGAGACCCATGTCGAGGAGCGCGAGGGCCCCCAACTCGGCGAAGCCGCGGTCGTGGTGTCCGGTGGTCGTGGCCTGGGATCGGCCGAGGCCTACGAGCTGGTGGAGAAGCTGGGCAAGACGTTGAAGGCGGCGACCGGGGCCACCCGGGCGATCGTCGATGCGGGTTGGGTCCCCTATGCCAAACAGGTCGGCCAGACCGGGAAAACGGTGAAGCCCGACGTCTACATCGCCATCGGGATCTCGGGTGCCATGCAGCACCTGGTGGGGATGAAGGACTCCAAGACCATCATCGCCATCAACAAGGATCCCGACGCCCCGATCTTCTCCATCGCCGACCTCGGGGTGGTCGGGGACGTGCACAAGGTGGTACCGAAGTTGTTGGAGGCGTTGGAAGCGCGGTAGATAGGGTCGGAGTGATGACCATTCCAGCCACCTACCGCACCCCGCACGGGCTCACCGACGACCTGCGCCGTGAGATCATGGCCAAGAGCAACGCGGTCCTGGCCACGATCAACGACGACGGGTCGCCCCATCTCACAGAGCTGCTCTTCTATCTCGATCGACCATGACCAGGCTCCAGCTCCCGACGCCACATGCGACCCGAAAAGTGCGCAACATCCGGGCCCGGCCCACGGTGACGATCTTCATCTCCATCGAGTCGGGATGGGTTTCCGCCACCGGGCCGGCTCGCATCATCGAAGGCGACGAAGCCGCCCGGCTCAACCAGCTCAACCGGGAGCGACTACTGACCGACGCGGGCATGAAGACGATGGGCCTCCTCCTCGCGGCATACGAGGACAACACCATCGAGGTCACGCCCACCCGCTGGTTGTCGTGGAACGACGGCCATGTGCTGGACGCCATCACCGCCCTCGGGGGTGACATCGAAGCCCATCCCCCGTCGACCTGGTGGAAGGACCTCTCGGCCGGATGACATCCGCCGGCTACAGCGGGACCCCGCTCCCCAAGAAGCTCGGGATCAAGCCCGGGATGAAGCTGGGCGTTATCGAACCTCCCGACGGGTTCGAGGAGACAATGGGTGCCCTCCCCGAACAGGTCGAGCTCCACCACACGATGGACCGCTCCGACATCTTCATCGTCTTCGGGCAGTGGGCCGACGAACTGGACGATTCGTTCCATCAGGCAGCAAGGAAGCTCCCTGCCGATGGTGCGATCTGGGTCGCCTGGCCGAAACGAAGCTCAGGCGTCGAGTCCGACATCACCGAAGACACCCTGCGCGACCTGTTTCTCCCCACGGGCATGGTGGACAACAAGGTGTGCGCCATAGACGACACCTGGTCCGGCCTCCGATTCGTCGTCCGCAAGGAGAATCGGGCCCACTGGGCGGGAGGCTGAGCCTCAGAGCTTGAAGCGATGCGGGAACAGGTCGTCGAGGCTGTGCTCCCGGATCTCGGTGCCCGGGCCTCCGGTGACGACCACGGTGGAGACGTCGAACTCGGACATGATCTGCCGACAGCGCCCACAGGGATAGGCACCGTCGACGTCCAAGGCGTCGATGCAGGCGACTGCCACGGTGTCGATCCTCCGCACCCCGTGGCTCACCGCGGTGTGGATCGCGGTCGCCTCGGCACACGACGAGACCGGATAGGAAGAGTTCTCGACGTTGGCGCCGATGAACACCTCGCCGTGCTCCCCCACCACCACGGCGCCGACCCGGAAACCAGAATAAGGCGAATAGGAGCCCTCGGCTGCCGCTCGGGCCGCTGCCGCCAGATCATCTGTGTTCATCATTCCTCCAAGAGCTCTGCGACGAATCGGTCGGGGTCGAAAGGCGCCAGATCCTCGAGCCTCTCACCGAGGCCCACGAACTTCACGGGCACCCCGAGACGGCGCTCGATGGCGATCACGATCCCACCCCGGGCTGTGCCGTCCAACTTGGTGAGCACGATGCCCGAGACTGGGACCGCGTCCGAGAATTCCTCGACCTGGGTGATGCCGTTTTGCCCCGCCGTGGCGTCGAGCACCAGCAGCACCTCATCCACCTCTCCCCGGTCACCCGATGTCACCCGATGGATCTTGGACAACTCGGACATCAGGTTCTTCTTGGCATGAAGGCGCCCGGCGGTGTCGACGATCACCACGTCTGCACCTCGAGCCCGGGCAGATCCGATGGCATCGAAGGCGACCGAAGCCGGGTCTCCTCCCTCCTGGCCTCCCACCACATCCACGCCGAGGCGGTCTCCCCAGGTCTGGAGCTGTGCCCCGGCCGCAGCTCGAAACGTGTCGGCAGCCGCCAGCACGACTTTGCTCCCGCGGCCGGTGAGCAGCGCGGCGAGCTTGGCGATGGTCGTCGTCTTCCCGGTCCCGTTCACCCCCACCACCAGGATCACCGCAGGCGTCCCGTTCAGGGCGAGCTCACGGGGCCGGTCCCCCAACTCGGCGCGGAGCTGACGCGCCAGCTGGCGTCGGGCATCCTCCGCCGTCTCGGGATGCGCCGCCCGCACTCCACCGACGATTGCTCCAGTCGCTTCCACCCCGACGTCGGCTGCGAGGAGGGCCTCCTCGAGCGCGGTCCAGGTCTCCTCGCTGATCCCACCCCCCAGCACCCGGCGCAGGGAAGTGCCGAGAGCACCGCCCCCGACTGTTCGAGCGGGTGGTGCACCCGGGTCCGCCGACTCCTCCCGATCCGACCTCATCAGAAAGACCACGGCGATCACGACGAGCGCCAGCACGGCGATACCGATGAGGACGTAGAGGAGGGCGCTGTCCATGCCGGGGCGAAGTTACTGCCGGAACAATTCTTCGGCGCCGACCGTGACCATGTCCTTGCGGACCGCCTGCGACGAGCCGCCGGGCTCCATTGTGACCCCGTAGAGGACGTCGGCCGCTTCCATGGTCTGCTGCTGGTGGGTCACGATGAGCAGCTGGGCCCGCTGCCGAAACTCATCCACGATCCGCAGGAAGCGGCGCAGGTTGGAGTCGTCCAGTGCAGCCTCGACCTCGTCCAGGACATAGAACGGGCTCGGCCGCGCCTCGAATATCGAGAACAGGAAGGCGAGGGCGGCCAGACTGCGCTCCCCACCTGAGAGCAGGGTGAGCTGGCTCACTCGCTTGCCAAGAGGCTGGGCTTCGATCATCAACCCGGATTGCGGGTCGGCCGGGTCAGTGAGCCGGATCCGACCTGTGCCACCAGGAAACAGCAGCCCGAAATAGCGTTGGTATGCCTCGGCAACCTCGGTGAACGCCTCCTGGAAACGGCGCTCGATCTCCTCGTCGAGCGCTTTGATCACCTTGCGCAACTCGGACCGCGACGATTCGACGTCGCTCAGCTGATCGGCGAGGAAAGTGTGGCGCTCGTCGAGCTCGGCGAACTCTGCTGCGGCAAGCGGGTTGATCGGGCCCAGTCGCCGGAGCTGGGCCGACTTGTCGGCGAGAACCGAGCCCAGGTCGGCATCTTCGGGGTAGTCGGGGCGCTCCGCCTTCATGGCGAGATCCTCCTCGGCGTCGGCATCCCGGCGCACGCCCTCGACCACGGCCTCGCGACGCATGCGGAGCTCGGTGAGCAGCACTTGGAGCTGGCTGATCCGCTCCCTCGCCTCACTGATCCCGTTCCTCAGCGACTCATGGTTCGCCCGTGCCGACTCCAGCTCAGCGATTGCGGTGTCCCTGGAGGATCGAAGTGCGGACTGCCGTTCGCGGAGATCACCGAGCCTCGCGACCAGCACTTCGACGCCCTGACGGGCGAGCCGCTCGACCACTTCGAGCCTCGATGTGTCGGAGGGGTCCGGCGCCGGTCCGACCCTTCCGATCTCCGCGTTGATGCGCTGCAACCGCTCCTCGAGGAGGCGCTTCCGCTCCACCAGGGCTTGGAGGGTGGTAGCCGCCTCCTGCCATTCCGATCGAGCCAGCTCCCGGTCGGCTCCAATTTGGATCCGACGAGCTTCGAGCTCCTCCCAAGCCCGCATCCGCTCGCCCTCTTCTCCCTCCAGGGCGCGGAGTCGGGCCTCCAGGTCGACCTTCTGCCGATCACGGTCGGCCATCCCCTCGAGAAGCGAGGACTTTCGTGCCCCAAGCCGGGCACGCTCCCCATCGAGCGAGTCGACTGACTTCTGCAAGCGACCCATTGCCTCCGAGCGCCCGGCGAGACCCGCTTCCGCACCCTCGAGCTCTTCGAGTGCTCGACGCTCGATCTCACGGCTCTTCTCGAAGTCCCTTTTGGCTGCGGTGTGAATCGACAGTGCCCGGGATAGGGCCGTCTTCGCCCTCTCCATCTCGACCTCGGCGGCCTCGAGCATGGCCGGGCCTGCCCCTTCGGGATGAGCGATCTGCACGCCGTCGGCGGAGATCAGGTCTCCCTCGGGAGTGACCGCTCTCAGCTCCGGGTTGCGGGAGACCAGGGCCCAGGCGGCCGCCCAGCCCTCGACGAGGAGAACATCGCCGAGCAGGCGGAGGGCAAGGGACTTGTCGGCGCCATTGCCCAGGCGATCGATGAGAGCTTCTACTCCGGCATGGGCGGCAACGGCGCGCGCCGGTGCTTCTCCGTCACCTTGTGAAGCAACCACCGGGACGCCACCACCGCCCGCCGATTTCACACCTTCGACGACCTCCTGCAGTGACTCCATCCCGTCGAACGCGACGGCGTCGACCCAGCGGCCGAGCGCGGCATCGACGGCTCGCTGCAGCCCCGCAGGAATGTCGAGCAACGAGATCAGGCTGCCCCGGGCGCCGCGGGCACCTTCCACCGAGCGTCGCGCCTCCAGGTCGAATCTGCCGGCGAGGGCGGCGGAAACTGCCTCCACCCTGGCCTCGGCAGCGGCAACCGCAAGCTGTGCGGCGGTCAGGACCTCCTCGGCGCCTGCCCTGGCCTCCTGGTCCTTGGCGCTGCGACGCGATGCCGCCTCGTAGGACCCTTGAAGCTTGCCCACCGTCTCGTCCAGTGAGCGGACTTCGTCATCGATCCGAGCGATCTCGGACAACTCGGCGCGCGCCTGCCCATCGACCACGTCGAGGCGATGCGCGACTGCCTCCAACTCCCGGGTGTCCCGGACACCTGCGGCTTCGTAGACACTCAGCTCCCCACGGACTGCGGCGAGTGCACCCTCGGGCGAGAGGGCGTTCTGGGTCGCGATTACGTTCTCCTCGTCCTCGAGGCGCCGGAATCGGCTCTCTCGAACCTCTGCGTGAAGGGATGCGTCCTCGATCGAGCCCTCGATCTGTGCCAGCTCGTCGTGGATCCCGAACAGCTCTGCGTCGAGGTCCTTCTTTCGCTCCTGGGAAGCCTGGATGCGCCCGGACGCGGCGCGACTGCGCTCGTGCGCCACGGAGCCCAGCCGGCGGAGGCGCTCGATCGAGGTCTCGAGGAGGGCGGCGGCGCCGGTATCCCGTTCCAGCTTCGAGCCCAAGACCGAGGCGCTGGCTGTGAGGTCGGCAACCGTTGCCGACATTTCGACGATCTGGGCCTGCTCGTGCTCGACGTTCGCCGAGAGCAAGTCGTGCTCCGCTCCCGCGGCGCGGCTACCAGCGTCCAGCTCCTCGAGCTCGACCCGGGCGAGGTAGAGGGAAAGCGCGCGGACCTGATCCTTGAGCCCGTGGTAGCTCTCCGCCGCCTTGGCCTGGCGCCGTAGGGGCCGCAACTGGCGCTCGATCTCTCCGAGCAGATCCTGAAGGCGGAGCACGTCTTCATCGGTGCGTTCCAGGCGGCGTTCTGCCTTCTCCTTGCGCCTCCGGTGCTTGAGGATGCCGGCCGCCTCCTCGATGACGGCCCGGTGGTCTTCCGGCGAAGCATTGAGTACCGAGTCGACCTGACCCTGCCCGATGATCACATGTTGGTGGCGGCCCACGCCGGAATCGCTGAGAAGCTCCTGGATGTCGAGAAGCCGGCAGCCAACGCCGTTGATCTCGTAGTCGCTGGACCCGTCCCGATAGAGACGCCTGGTCAGCGAGACCTCGTCCAGGTCGAGAGGGAGCATCCGCTCTGTGTTGTCGATTACCAGGACCGCCTCCGCCCGGTTGAGGGCGGGCCTGGTTGCGGTGCCGGCGAAGACGACGTCTTCCATCTTCCCGGTCCGCAGCGTCTTGGGCGACTGGCTCCCCATCACCCAGGACAGGGCGTCGACCAGGTTGGACTTCCCCGACCCGTTCGGCCCGACGATCACCGTGACACCGGGGCGAAACTCGAGACGGGCGCGATCGGCGAACGACTTGAACCCGATGAGCTTCAGTGACTTCAAATACACAGCTATTTCCTGGCGAATGACACGACTGTGATTATCGAGTCAGGCTAACAGCGCGCGCAGTGATCAGCGGCTCTTACTGGGATCGGCGTGGATGAAGAAGTCCCGCAGCGTCTGGTCTCCGGACACCGACTCCGATTCGACACCGGTGACGAAGGCGCCGGCAGGCCCGGTCCAGAGCCAGCTGACCAGCTGGTCAACGGCATCGGTGCCTCCCTGAGCAAGGACTTCGACGCTCCCGTCGCGGAGGTTCTGCACCCACCCCACGAGACCGAGGGAGCGTGCCATTTGCCGGCAGCTCTGCCGGAAACCGACCTGTTGCACCCTCCCGCTGACGACGGCGCGGACCGTTCGCTGGGTCATCCCGGAAAGCCCTGACAGGTTGGGCAGAAATGTGAGGAGCGCGCCCGGATCACGATCCGCTCGATCGGAGTCCCGCACCGGGGACACGGAAGGTCGGTGCGCCCGTAGACCGCGAGTTGCTCCAGGTTCTCACCCGCAGTGCCGTCCGGCAGCAGATAGGTGAGATCGCTCAGACTGGTCCCTCCATTGTCGATCGCCGCGCTGAGCACCTCGGCGATGGCGGCGCCCAACCGCTCCAGATCCGCGATCGATAGTTGGTTCCCCGGGGCCAACGGGTGGATCCTGGCCAGGTGGAGAGCCTCGTCGGCATAGATGTTGCCCAACCCGGAGATCGGGCCCTGGTCCAGCAATAGCGCCTTGATCGGCGCAGTCCTCCGACTGAGTGCGAGCTCGAGTTCCTCAGTGGTTGGAGGGTCGGCCCAGGCATCTGGCCCGAGTCGCCCGACGCCGGAGGAATCCAACTCGTCCTCGCTGAAAACCGCGACGAAACCGAAGGTGCGGGGATCGACGAATCGGACCTCGCTCCCGTCATCGAGGAGTGCCCGAAAATGGGTGTGGGCAGGTTGGGGATCATCCGCGCTCCCGACCGAGAACCGACCGGACATCCCGAGGTGGGCGACCAGCACCTGGCCATCGTCGAGCGGCGCCACGAGGAATTTGCCCTTCCGTCCCACCGACTGGACCACCCGCCCGGTCAATCGGTCCTCCACCTCCGTGGTCCCCTGGTTGTGCCGCGAAGTCCTCACGTGGCTCACCGTCACCACCTTCATCGTGCGGCCGACCATCGCCTCGTGAAGATGGCGTCTTGTGATCTCCACCTCGGGCAACTCGGGCATCGGACTCCAGGGAGGGGCGGTTACCGTACCCGACCCCTATGCAGTCGACACCACGCACTTTCAGCGATGTGCTCACCGATGGGATGAGGATGCTCGGGGCGGTGTGGCGCAGCCTCGTGGCCCCAGCACTCGGCGCGTTCATCCCAATGGGAGCGCTGACGCTGGTTGCCCTCCAGGCGACGGGCGGCACCGAGTTCTTCAGGCTGACTCTGAACGACCCGGAGCTGTTCGAGACGATGTCCCGTGAGGAGTTCCTCGAGCTCGCCCTTCCCTTCGTCAACGCGATCCTGATCGCGATCGTGCTCCAGGTGATCGCGTCCGCGTTCATCGGCCTCGCGGTCAGCTACATCGTCTTGGCTCGCCTCGAAGGCACAGCTATCACTGCTGGGGAGGCAACTCGAAAGGCCCTGGCCAGGATGCCGAAGCTGGTATTTGCCGGGATCCTCGGCACGGTCGGCGTGATCATCGGCACGCTCCTCCTCATCGTTCCCGGGATTTGGCTCGGTGTCTCCCTGTCGATGACCACGCATGTCGTCGCACTCGAGGATCGCGGCGTGGTCGCCTCGCTGAGCCGCAGTGCGCGCCTGGTGCGGGGCCAATGGTGGCCGACCCTCGGCTTCGTGCTCCTGGTTGGCCTGATGGGGTCGGTCGCCGGCCAGCTGCTGCAACTGTTGGCGCTGCCCCTGGTCGCCGTTGGCGACATCTCGACGTCACTCGCTCTGGTGTTCGTCGCCGGCCTGGTCCTTCAAGGTCTCGTGGTTGCCGCGATCGCGGTGATGACCACCATGTGGTACTTCCATCTCAGAGCGCTCAACGGCGAGGCACTCAGCCCGACGCCCGGCTGAGCGAGTCGAGGGCCAGGCGGGCCGCTTCCTGCTCGGCTTCCTTCTTGGACCTGCCAGAGCCCGTGCCCAGCTCGACATCGCCCACCCCGACCGAGGAAGAGAACAGACGCTGATGGTCGGGCCCGGAGCCGTCGGTGTGGTATTCGGGTCGCCGCCCGTCCCTGGCCAGCACCTCCTGGAGGCGGGTCTTGTAGTCCTTGACGCCAGGGCTCTTCGCCCTGTCCTCGACCCGGTCGCCCCACAGCCGGTCGATGAGCTCACGGGACTTGTCCAGCCCGCCATCGAGATAGACGGCGCCGATGACAGCTTCCATCGCGTCGGCCAGGATCGAGTCCTTGTCTCTCCCCCCGGTGCGGTCCTCTGCGCTAGCCAGCTCGAGGTGAGCACCGAGATCGATGCTCCGGGCCACGTCGGCGAGGGTCGGGCGGCTGACGAGCGCGGCGCGAATCTTCGCCATCTTCCCCTCGGCGAGCCGTGAGAACTCGTGATAGAGGCGGTCGGTGGTGACCACCTGAAGCACGGCGTCGCCAAGGAACTCGAGGCGCTCGTTGTCGGGTCGTGTCTGATCCTCGGCGCTCACCGAGCGATGGGTCAGCGCCAGCCCGAGGAGGCCGGGATCGCTGAACACGTACCCGAGCCGGTCCTCGAGGGTGGTCACGAGGCCAGTTCGGTGGCGAGACGGCCGGGCAGGTCGCGCTCGGCCCCATCTCGGGCCATCTCCAAGGCGTTGGCAATTGCAACCCGGCTCGACGAGCCATGGGCGATGACCACCACGCCTTTCACGCCGAGGAGCTGGGCGCCCCCGTAGGTCTCATAGTCGAGGCGCTGACGGAGCCGCATCAGAGCCGGCATCGCCGCCTCCTGCACTTCGGGGTCGAGGGCCGACAGCTCTTCTAGGGCAAGGCGGCCGATCATCCTGGCGGCGCCCTCCATCGTCTTCAGGAAGACATTGCCGGTGAATCCGTCGGTGACGATGACGTCGGCACGCTCGGTGGCCACGTCGCGACCCTCGAGATTGCCGATGAAATTCACGGGTGCCGCTTCGAGCAGGTCGTACGCGGCACGCTCCAGGTCGCGGCCCTTCCCCTTCTCCTCACCGATCGACAAGAGCCCGACGCGGGGCATGTCGATACCCAGCAGCACCTGGGCGGCAACCGACCCCATGATCCCGAACTGGGCGAGCTGCTCGGGCCTGACCTCGGGATTCGCCCCGGAGTCGAGCACGAGCGTGGGCGAGCCCGGGGTCGGGAAGATGGAAGCGATCGAGGGCCGGGCCACACCCCTGATTCGGCCGATGATTATGGCGGCCGCGGCCATGGCGGCTCCCGTGGAGCCGGCGGAGACCATCCCCAAAGCGGAGCGCTCTGCGACCAGCTTCGCAGCCACCGTGATCGAGGCACCCGGCTTCTCCCGGATGGCCCGCGCCGGGTCATCGGACATGCCGATCACCTCAGGAGCGTCGACTATCGGGAGACGGGTCTCGTGTTTGGCCAGCTCGGCCTCGATCAGATGGTGGTCACCGACCAGCACAACGTCGACGCCACGCCGGGCCGCCTCGACCGCGCCTGCAACCGTCTCTGATGGGGCGTTGTCGCCCCCCATGGCATCGAGGGCGATACGGGCCAAGGCTCAGTCGGCTTTCACGACCTCACGGCCGCTGTAGGTGCCGCACTCTCGACAGGCTCGGTGCGGGAGCTTGGGACGGCCGCAGCGATCGCAGGCGACCGTGGTCGGGCGAGAGACCTTCCATGCTGCTTTGCGCTGCCGGGTACGCGAGCGCGACATCTTCTTCTTGGGCACCGCCATTTGCGGTCACTCCTTGGTATCTCAGGGATCGAACAGATCCTTCAGCGCAGCAAATGGGGATTCGGAGTCCTCCCCATGGCCGTCGCAGGGATCTGTATTCAAGTCGGTTCCACATGTTGGGCAAAGTCCCTTGCAGTCGGGCCGGCACGGCGGAGCTGGGGGCAGGGCGAGTGCCAGCTCGTCCGTGGCGGGCCGCCCGACGTCCACCTCATCGTCGACGATGCCATAACCGTCCTCGTCGGGGATGCCGGAAAACACCTGTTCGGCGTCGACCGAGACCGGAGCCTCCCACTCCACAAGGCATCTCGTGCAGGTGAAGTGGGCGATCGCCGAGGCATGGAACCTCGCCAGGACACCGTGGATCATCCCAATGACCAGGCCATCGACCGTCATCGGGCCGTCGACCGACGTCTCCCCCAGCCTCAGCTTCACCTGCTGCTCACCGGAGAACGGCCGTTCCTTGCCCGGGGACCCGACCAGGTCCCGGACCGGGACGATCAGGTTCGAAGTCATCTCAGAGCGGTACTTCGGGCGCCTTGGGGCGTGCCTGGTGAAGCTCGTCGCGAGCCATCTGCACCTGGTCGGTGAGCTCGCCGAGAAGCGCTTCGACACGCTGCAGCTTCTTCTCGATCTCGTCTTCGGTTTCGAGACGGAGACGTCTGGCCTCACCCTCGGCCCTGCGGACCAGGATGTTCGCCTCTTCCACAGCCTCAGACACGATGCTGGAGTCGGACACCAGCTCATCGGCCTCGTTGCGGGCACGGTCCACGATCTCCCGCGCCTTCTCATTGGTGCGAGCGATGAAAGCCTCGCGTTCTCGCACCATCCAGCGGGCCGCCCTCAGCTCGTCGGGGAGCCCGGTCCGGATCTTCTCCAGAAGACCGAGAAACTGCTCGCGATCGACGATTGCGTTTCCCGACAGGGGGACCGTCTTCGCCTCATGGAGAAAGACGATCAGGTCGTCGACCATGTCCTGAAGATCGGCGAGCTCGGTGCGCGGCGGCTGCTCCGCCATCTCGGGCGGTGCGGTTTGTATCGGGGTTTCCGGGGTCATGACAGGCGCTCCTTCAGTGCTTTCTCGACGACGTCGGGCACCAGCCCGCTCACCGATCCCCCCAGCCTCGCCACTTCCTTGACCAGTGACGACGAGACGAAGCTCCAATCCTCCTTGGTTGCCATGAACACGGTTTCCATGCCGCTCAACGACCGGTTCATCTGTGCCATCTGCAACTCGTATTCGTAGTCCCCGACCGTCCGCAGTCCCTTGATCACGACATCGGCGCCGACCCGGGATGCGTAGTCGACCAGCAGCCCTTCGAAGGTGCCGACCTCGACGCGGTCACCGAAGAGCTCGCGCAACAAGTCGGCACGCTCCGCCGCGGTGAACATCGATCTCTTCGATGGATTGTCGATGACCGCGATCGCAACCTGGTCGAAGGCGGTTATGGCTCTCTCGATCACGTCGACGTGACCGTTGGTGGGCGGGTCAAAACTCCCGGGGCATAGGGCCTTCGTCATCCCGATTCCTTCTCGTACCTGAAGATTCTGGTATCTCCGTATCGTCTATCGGTGGCAACACCCCAGGTTACGGGGATAGCGGGCGGCTCGTCGCCGTGCCGGCGGGACACGATCACCTCCGCCCCCGGCGCCAACAGCCGGTCGAGGATGGCGAGGTCGGCCTCCATCGTGGATGTGGGCTGGGGCCAAGGCGGGTCCATGAACACCAGGTCGAACTCACCATCCGCCCTGGTCAGGAAGTCCTCCACCGACGATGAGACCACCGTTCCCCCCAGGGCGACCGACTCGATGTTCGAGCGCAGGGCCTCCAGGGCGCGGTTGCCATTCTCGACGAAGGTGGCCCGGTCTGCCCCCCGGGACAGGGCCTCGAGGCCGAAGGACCCGGATCCGGCGTAGAGGTCGAGGACTCTTGCATCCTCGACCCAGGCGCCGACCATCGAGAACACTGCTTCCCGCACCCGATCGGTCACTGGCCGGGTCGCAGGCGTGTCAGGTGCAGTGAGCCGCTTCCCCTTGGCCTTGCCGGCGATGATCCTCAACAGGCACTCAACTCTTGAACAGCCACTCCACCGACTCTCCGAGCAATGCCCGGACCTCTTCGGCGAGCTCCGGATGCTCGCTGAGCACCGGGTCACGGTCGACAATCGTGAAGGCGTCCTTGCGCGCGGCAGTCAGCAGATCGAGGTCACGGATGATGTCGGCGAGCACCAGGTCCGCCATGCCCGACTGCCGGACGCCGAACACGGTCCCCTGACCGCGGATCCTCAGGTCGTGTTGAGCGAGCTCGAGGCCATCAGTGGTTGCCGCCATCGCCGCCAAGCGCTCTTCGGCGTCCTCACTGGCCGGATCGGCGATCAGCAGGCAGAAACCGGCAGCAGAGCCACGGCCCACCCGCCCTCGGAGCTGGTGGAGCTGGCTGAGGCCGAACCGATCGGCATCCTCGATCACCATCACGGTCGCATTCGGCACGTCGATACCGACCTCGATCACCGTCGTGGAGACCAGGACGTCGATCTTCCCGGATCGGAATGCTGACATGACCGAGTCTTTCTCCGCCGGCCGGAGCTGGCCATGGATCAGGCCCACAGTGAGGCCGCCGAGAATCGCCGACAGTCGCTGGTGCTCTGCGGTTGCCGAGGCAGCTTCGACTTTGGCGCTTTCCTCTACCAGGGGGCACACGACGAAAGCCTGGTGCCCCGCTTTGACCTCTTCCTCGACTTTTGCCCAAGCGATCCCCTCCTGGGCGCGGCTCAGGACCGTGGTCTCGACGGGGGACCTTCCGGGGGGCATCTCGTCCAGCCCGGAGACGTCCAGGTCGCCATAGAGGGTCATCGACAGCGTACGTGGGATGGGGGTCGCGGTCATGATCAGGAGGTCGGGGTCGATCGCGTCCGCCTTCTCCTTGAGCATGACCCTCTGGGCGACCCCGAACCGGTGCTGCTCGTCGACCACCGCCACTCCGAGTCTGTGGAAGTGGACCCCTTCCTGGATGAGGGCATGGGTGCCGACCAGGATGTCGACCTGGCCCGAGGCGACATCGTCGAGCAGGGCCTTCCTGCTCATGTTCGAGCGGTAATTCGAGGCCGCGGTCGAGCCAGTGATCAGCCCGATGTGCACCGCCGGCCCGTCCTTCCCGAAGAGGCTCTCCATCCCCAGGTCACTGTCGGAGGCGAACGGCTCTGGTGACAGCCCGGCTTCGGCGAGGAGCCCGGTGACCCCAAGGAAGTGCTGAACGGCAAGGACCTCGGTCGGAGCCATGATCGCTCCCTGCCAGCCTCCCTCGACACCGCAGAGCAACGTTGCCACGGCGACGACAGTCTTGCCGGAACCCACCTCTCCGTGGAGGAGGCGATGCATGGGATGCGGCTCCTCGAGGTCGGAGACGATCTCGGCGAGGACCCTCTTCTGAGCCCCGGTCAGCACGTAGGGGAGACCAGCCATGAATCGGTCTGCCAGCTCGCCGGTCGGCCGGTGAGCGAAACCGGTGGCGTCCTCGGTCTGTCGGCGCTTCCTCAGGGCAAGCGCCAGCTCGAGCCGGAACAACTCGTCATAGATCAGGCGGCGTCTGGCGGGAAGGGTCTGGTCTTCGGTATCAGGGAAGTGGATCAGCCCGTATGCCTCGTCACGGCCCATCAATCCGTTGCTCGCCAGGACCACCTCGGGGATGGGGTCGGGAATGGGTCGTGCCCGCTTCAAGGCGTTGTTGACGGCCCTGAGGAAATCCCCGGTCTTGACCGTTCCCACCTGGGAATAGACGGGGACGACCCGCCCGGTGACCAGTGGCTCGTCCTCGCCGTTCAGCACCTCGACCGCAGGGTTCGACATCTGGAGGCTGCCACGAAACGACTCGACGGTTCCGGAGAACGCGGCCTCGGTTCCCGGGGGGAGCTGCTTCTCCCGATAGTTCTGGTTGAACCACACCACCTTGAGCGACCCGGTGTCGTCGGAGATCACCGCCTCGGTCATCGTGAACCTGGGGCGGGGGCGACGGGTGGCGATGCGCTTCACCTCTGCGATGATCGTGACCTCGGCGCCCACGGTCACCCCGGCGAGCGGAGGCTTGTCGGTGCGGTCCAGGTAGGTCCTGGGCACATGGTGCAGGAGGTCGACCACGGTGCCCATGCCGGCCTTCTGCAGAGCCGCGATCCGCTTGGCACCGAGGGACTTGACCTCGGACACGGGTATCGCGGCGAGACGGCTCAGTGTGGCCATGACCGCATCCGATGCTGAAGCGCTGCCACATTGCCACGGTACAGGCGAAGTGGGACTTGGCCTGGGACGCCGCTATCCTGCCCTTCGGTCGAAACGGTCCTTGCGGGCCGTCCGCCCTCCGACCCTCCCAGGAGTTTTCGCCATGTCTTATCGCTGTGAGATCTGCGGCAAGGAGCCGTCCTACGGCAAGACCGTCAGCTTCTCCCACAAGAGGAACAACCGGCGCTGGTTGCCCAACATCCAGCGGGTTCGGGTTCGTCACGGGTCCAACACCCGTCGCGCCCGGGTATGCACCTCCTGCATCCGGGCCGGCAAGGTGGAAAAGGCCTGAACATGCCTCAGGGGGTGGTCAAGGCCTACGACCCTGTGACCGGCGTCGGGATCATCGTCCGTGACGAAGACCGTGGCGAGGTCTTCCTTCGTCCGGGCTCGTTGAAGGGCTCCATCTTCCGCACTCTTCGCCAGGGCCAGCGCCTCGTGTTCGAAACCGTCGAGGAAGACGGTCACGAGTTCGCGATCACCGTCCGGGTGGGCCAGGAGGGCTACTAGCCGCTAGAAGCGGTAGCGGGTCTGGCTGTAGGGCTCGCTCTTGGCAAAAGCCAACACCTTCACCGGGGCGACGGCGAACACATGCGCCATGATGCTGCTGCCGTCCTCATCCTCGGCCACGGCATCGGCAGGATGGTGGAAGCCACCTTCGACCACCTCGAACGGCCAGTCGAGCTTCGACCTCCAGAGGCCGGCCAGCACCCGCAGGGTCGGTTCGTCGATCACCCGCTCCGCCCGGCCTTCCACCACGATGTCGAGGATGGCGTCGCCCCTGTTGCTCCCCGTGGTGAGGACGCAACTCGGGTTCGTTTCGAGGTTCTTTGCCTTCTGCTCTCCGGGCCCGGTGCAGAAATGAAGCGACCCGTCGTGCCAGACCGCAGGCAGCGGGGTCACATGGGGCCTTCCGTCCCGGCGCACCGTGGTCAGCCAGAAAGCCTCGGCCGCATCCAACACAGATTCCACTTCTGACCAGGCTCGGGGAGTGGCGCCTTCGCTGCTGAAGCGGGGATCGAGGTCGACTGTCGGGCTCAATTCGGGCATCGTCGTCCTTTCTCGACAGACCCTCACCTACCCCATACCGCCCCGTGGCCAATCAACTAGGGTCGCTTCGACCCGAGACCCTAAGGAGGCTCAGTTGGTCCAGGCCTACGTCCTGATCCAGACCGAGGTCGGCAAGGCCGCCCTCGTGGCAGAGGAAGTGCGAAATATCATCGGCGTCGACTCCGCCGATGATGTGACCGGACCCTACGACGTGATCGTCAAAGCGACATCAGAGGATGTCGACTCCCTCGGCAAGCTGGTCGTGGCCAAGATCCAGGCGATCGACGGCATCACCCGCACTCTGACCTGCCCCGTAGTTCACCTCTGATCCGGACCGGCGCTGACTCAGCGAGGGCCGGCAAACGCCGGCCGTTCTCATAGGAGCCGTCAACCCAGCTTCGAGGCGATGGTCCCCGCATTACGTAGAGCCGTCCCATCGCTCCCGGCTGTCGAGAACACTCGCATGGGATCGGCCTCAGCCTCGGCGAGCATGTCGGTGAAGAGGCGCTCTCTGGTCAACGGAGGGTCGATCCACAAATAGGCGCCCATGGAGCCAGGGATGGTGTTGACCTCGTTGACCAGGACCTCGCCCTCGCGCTCGAGGAAATCGATGCGGGCCACGCCCCTCAACCCGGCGGCCTCGGTGACTCGTGCCGACAACCGTCTCACTTCCTGTTCCACGCCCGGCTCGAGGGTCGCAGGCAACTCCCGACCCGCCCTGACCTCGCCCCCCCAAGCCAGATACTTCTGGTCATAGGAATAGATCCCGTCGCCGGCCCGCGACGGGGCCTCGACTGCGGACGACTCGAAGGCGGGATAGGTGCGCACCGCCACCTGGAGGTCCCGGCTCCCTGCGAGGAAGTGCTCGACCACCGCCCCCCGGTCGAAGTATGACGATGTCTTCTTCAGGGCGAGAACGGTCTCCCAGTCTTCCGCCACCTCGATCCCGATCGAGGAACCGCCGAAACGGGGCTTGACGATGTAGGGACCGGAGAAGTCGGGGGGAGCCTCCTCGCCGGTGGCCACCAGGGCACGGTCGAGAGTGGGCAGGCTCGCAGCGGCCATGGAAGCCCCAAATGCGAGCTTGTCCATCCCCAGGGCCGACGCCGCCTGGCCGGGGCCGGTGTAGCGCAGGCCGACGATGTCGAGCAGGCCCTGCAGGGTGCCGTCCTCCCCGGGCCCACCATGACATGCGATCAGCACCGCCGTCACGTCGAGGGGCCGCTTCTTGAGGATCATCCCCCTTCCAGGGGCAGCGATGAATTCCAGCTCTCTAGAGCGCCGGGGAACACCGTCGGCGAAGTCGGACGCCTCGAGCCCATCGTCGACCAGGTGCCAGTCCCCGGTCTTCGACCAGTAGACCGCATGCGTGTCCCCCAGGGCTCTCGTGACCTGGAGCCCGGTGAGGATGGAGATGTCGTGCTCGTCGGATGGGCCTCCGAAGATCACCGCCGGCTTGGCCATTCTCACTCCTCACGGATAGTGGTCGGGGAGGTCGTTCTCGTAGAGGACCGCATCTCCAGGCCCGAGATTGTCCCGCACCCAGGTGACGGCTTCATCACGGGACGCGACGACGGTAACCGACGCCTGCCCGTTGGCGGAACCACGCAGGAGCGCCGCGCGATTGGTCGAGCCCACGACCACGATGTCATCCACGACCTCCGCCGCCGCGGCGGCGAACACCTCGTTTTCCTTGGCCTGGTTTGGACCGAGCTCCACCATTCCCGGTGTCACCAGGACACCGCGGCCACCGTCGGTCAGGCCCGGGAGCCGGGTCAGGGCGAGACGCGCCCCGGCCGGGTTCGAGTTGTAGGTGTCGTCGATGACGAGGAAGCCTCGCTCGGAGCGGGTGACGGTCTGTCGGTGCTCCGGACGGGGCAGTCCCCCGAGGCGAGCCACGATTCGGTCAGGGTCCACGCCGAGAGCGAGGCAGATCCCGAGGGCTATCCCGAGGTTGACTTCCAGGGCCCCATCCGGGATCGCGGCAAGGGCACCGCCATCGAGGTGGATCTGGCTATCGCGCACTTCGATCCGGGCCCGATCCCCGGTGGAGACCGTGATGATGTCGATCGACCCCTCCCGCTCCTCGGCGAGACGGCGGAGCAGGGGATGGTCGACCGACAGCACCCCGACCTTCGCCCCGTCCAGGATCTCCGACTTGGCGCTCACGATCCGCTCTTCCGTCTTGAACCGCTCGAGATGGACGGGCCCGATGGCGACGATCGCAGAGACCTCGGGGTGGATCCAGGTGCAGAGCTCGGCGATTTCGCCCCGCCCGTAGGTCCCCATCTCGGCGATGAAGACCTCCGTGCCCGGCGCCAGTTGCTCATTGATCGCCCTGGCCAGTCCCATTCGATTGTTGAAGGAGGCAGGGCTGGCCACCACCCGGAACGACCCGGAGAGGAGGTGTGCTGTGTACTGCTTGGTGGTGGTCTTCCCGTAGGAGCCGGTGATGGCAACCACCCGGGCCCCAGACGAGCTCAACCGCGAGGCGGCCTGCTCCACCCAGCGGTTGGCCAGCATCCGCTCTACCGGCAGCAACGCAAGCAACGAGAGGTCGACCAGCGCCGGCAACAGGGACAATCCCAGTGCAGCCATGAACGCGGACTCGATTGCCGCCCCAGCCCAGTAGACGCTCATGGCCAAGACACCAGAGAGGATCGCCACCCGGCGCAGCCTCGAGGTCCACGCCAGTGGCGAAGTCCGCCCTTTGAGGCCAAGACCCACCGGTCCGATCTGGGTGGCGGGGACGAGAAATGCCCACCACGGGCTCCACCATGAACCGACGAGCCCGGCGAGCATGACGACGAGGAGACCCCGATTCACGATTCCGCTGGTCCACCATCGACCGGCAAAAGTGGCCACGGCCGGCGGGAGATAGTGCTCTCTCTGGGCAATCCGCAGCCAGCGAAGCCCCGCCGGGACCGAAGCCACGGCACAGGCGGCGACCAGCGCCCAGATCATCCGACGAGCGCCCTGTCGATCGCAGCGCGCAGCGAGTCAGGAGCTTGTACCGGCACCAGGTGGCCGATTCCTTCCAAAACCTCCAACTCGACCCTCCCGCCGGCGCCGGCGATCACATCAGCCGCCTTTCGGGCGACGTCGAGTGGTGCCTCTCGATCGGCCGACCCCCAGAGCAGGGTCACCGGCGAGGAGAGCGCCCGCAGTTGGGGCTCATAACTCTCGTGGATCACCTTGACCAGGATGTCGCGCATCACTCCTCTCGCCGCCCTGTAATCCGCCGAGCCCTGCTCCCGGCGCGTCCTCTCCATCCGCTCGTCACCGAGAATGCCCACCCGGTTCAAGGCCCGGGCAGCGCGATAGCTGAGGGAAGGCTTGCGGCTGGGAGCGATCCGCACCAGGGGAGCGCCGGTCAGCACCAGCGGCCCCACCCGTTCCGGGTATCGGGCGGCGAGGCATACCGCGACCCGACCCCCGAAGGAGTGTCCGACGAGAACGGGTGGCCTTTCGATGCCCTCGAGGAGCCCTGCCACCTGAGCGGCATAACCCTCCGCCCCCATCACTTCCTGGGGTGGTGGTGAGGCCCCGAAACCCGGTAGATCGACCGCGAGAGCGTCGAGCCCGGCGAGAGCGGAGCGAAAATCGGCACCGCGGCGGGCCCAGCCATGGAGGGCGATGACCCGGGGAGGACCGGAGCCGGTCGCATCTGCGAACAGTGCCCCGTCCGCGAAAGCGCGCAACGCCACCTATCAATCCTCGATCGGGTCCGGAGAAATGCCGAGAATACAGTCGAAACCCGATGAGTCCGTGACATGGAAGAACTGAAGCCGACCACCCACAAGGCAATGGCCCGCTTCCGGGCATCTCTGCTTCGCCGCGCCTCGGCGGTCGCCTGGGTGGTGATGATCATCATCTCGGCACAGGCGGTCAGGGAGAGTGTGTTCGCCGAACCTCAGTTCTGGATCCCGATGACCGGGCTCGCCGCCCTCCTCGTGGTGTCGACTGCGGCGCGATGGGACCGGATCATGGCCACCGCCGCCGCTCCCTGGATCGCCACCGGATGGCTGACCGGGCTCATCGTTGGGATCACAGCTCTCGCAGTCATCCCCGAGCTGACCGCAACCGCCCAACCGATCCTGTTCGGGATCGCGGCGGTGTCCGGATTGCTCCTCGCCTGGTGGGCCCATGCCCTGGTGACTGTCCTCATCATGGGAGCCATCTCCTTCGTTGCGTTCAGTCTCGGCGCCGCCGACGCCATCCCCGATGTCCTGGCCCCGGTGTTGACGGTGGCGGTGGTCGCCGCGGCCACCGCGCTCGTCGGACTCGAGTTCGAACGCGAGGCGGTGCGCTCTGCCGGCCGTGAGCTCCAGATCGACCAGCAACGCCTCGACTTCGAGCGGCTGTACGAGGTGAGTGCCACCCTCGCCCGCGCCGAGTCGCTGGCCGAGATCGTTCCCCACCTGATCGGGACCATCTGCAAGTACCTCGACGCCCAGGTTGGGGTGGTCCTCCTCTACAACCCGGACCGGCACCGGCTGGAGGTGATGAGCCCGATCTGGGTCAATGGGTACCCGCTCGACGCCGACCCGATCGTCCTCGATGTCGCCGCGGCAGGGGTGGTCACCCAGACGTATCGGGCCGGCAAGCCGCTGTACGTGCGAGAGGTGGATCAGGACACCGACTCCCATGTCCTCCTCAAGGAGCTCGGCTTGAAGCAGGCGCTGGTGGCGCCCCTCAAGGTGGAGAGCCTCCGGGTAGGGGTGATCATCGTGGGAGACCCCTATGTGGGGACCTTCACCGAGGACCAGTTGGATCAGCTCGGGTCGCTTGCCGCCCCAGCAGGGCTGGTGCTCTCCCAGATCGGGCGCTACGAGGCGCAGGCCGACATGACACGCCGCCTCGAGGAGGTCGCCCAGATGAAGAGCGATTTCGTGTCGACGGTCAGCCATGAGCTGCGGACGCCGCTCACCTCCATCATCGGCTCCCTCGACACCGTGAACCGCCCCGAGCTGGCCCCCACCCAGCCCACGGCCCAACAGCTGCTCTCCACCGCCCGGCGCCAGGCGGGCCGCCTGCAAAGACTCATCGACGACTTGCTCGTCGTCTCCCGGATCGATCGAGGGGCGATCCCGGTGCACCTGGAGGCGATCCCGGTTCGGCAGGCATTCGACGAGGTCAACCGGGTGGTGTCCATCGAGCCCACGTTCGCCGTGGAACCGGAGACCCTCACCGTGGAGGCCGACCGCGACCATCTCAGCCGGATCCTGATCAACCTCGTGGAGAACGCAGCGAAATACGCGGCCGGGAGCTCGGTGGAGCTGTTCGCCTGGGAGCGGGGACAGCGAGCGATGATCGCGGTTGTCGACCACGGCCCCGGGATCCCGGAGGGAGAGAGGGAGCGGGCCTTCGAGCGATTCACCCAGGTCGACCAGTCAGACACCAGGTCGAAGGGAGGCACCGGGCTCGGCCTCTCGATCGTGAGGAGCCTCGCCGAGGTCATGAACGGCTCGGTCCGAGTCGAGGAGACCGAGGGTGGAGGGGCCACCTTCGTGGTGGAGCTCCCGCTCGCACCGGCGCTCCAGGGTGCCCACCTGAGGGCTTAGGCCTTTTCGCCCTCCCCGACGGCGACGGCGTGGAAACCGCCATCGACGTGGATCACCTCACCCGACGTCATCGGTGCCCAATCACTGAGCAGCACACAGATCATTCGCGCCACCGGCTCCGGGTTGGTCGGATCCCAGGCCAGAGGTGAACGGTCGCTCCACACCTTCTCGAAGGCGTCGAAGCCCGGGATCGACTTGGCGGCGACTGTGAGCAGCGGCCCCGCAGACACCGCATTGACCCTGATCCCCTTTGGCCCCAAGTCCTTGGCCAGGTACCTGGTCACACTCTGCAATGCAGACTTGGCAACTCCCATCCAGTCATATGCGGGCCAGGCCTGGGTGTTGTCGAAGTCCAGGGTGACCATGGCACCACCGCCGGCCGCCTCGAAGAGTGGTAGCAAAGCCACGGTCAGGGTCTTGTAGGAGAAAGCCGAGGTGACGAAAGCGGTCTGTGCCGACTCGACCGGGGTGTTGAGGAAGTTGCCCCCCAGCGCGTCATCGGGAGCGAAGGCGATGGCATGGAGAGCACCGTCGATCCGCCCCCATCGCGAGCCGAGGTCGGCGACAACCGAGTCGACCTGGCCGGGGTCGTTGATGTCGAGCTCCAGGACCGGGCACTCGGAAGGCAGCCTCTGCACCGAGCGCTCGGTCAAGCGAAGCCCGCGCCCGAACCCGGTGGCGACGATCTCTGCTCCCTCCTCCTGGGCGATACGCGCCGCATGCCACGCAATCGAGTCATCGGTGAGCACCCCGGTTATCAGCAGTTTCTTGCCTTCGAGCAGCATGGGCCCTCCTCCTAGAAGCTGTTGCCGAACGTCATGATGCCCCTGACGGCCAGGCCCATGGCGAACAGCAGGAGCAATCCGTAGTAGAGGGTGGGCCGCTTGCGGAACTGGCCGCGATAGATGTAGGCGAAGGCGAAGGTCACCCCAGTCACCACGCCATAGAAGACGTGCTGATTACCGGGCTCGACTCCCCCCGAGGCGACGATGACGCCGGTCACGATCTGGACCAGCAGCCCGACAACGGCCGCTCCGACCGCCCACAGGAACGCGCGCGGCGGCTTCTCCCTGCGGAACATGGCGACTCCCCAAAGCCCGACCACCCCGCTGATCCCGGCCGCGATATAGCCCCAGGTGGTGTGGAACGAGCTCACCGGCGGAGCATAGGGTGGGCCATTACCGCCGGCGGATTTTGGCAATGAAGTAGGCGACCCCGGGCAGTGACCGGATTACACTCTGCGTGGGAGGCAGGAAGGGAGTGTGCGATGTTCGAGGCAGTGGAGTTCATCGAGGCGCCCGGTCAGCCGGAACCGAGCGAGACCGTCCTCGGTGAATTCTCCGAGGAAATGGAAGCAGTGCAGAGGGCCCGGACGGCCAAGATGGAGTTCGCCACCACCGCTTCCAAGGCGTACGCATGGTGGGTCGTCCGCCAGCAGGGCGCCAAGCTCGCCCATTTCATCGCAGACTCCAAGAGCGACAAGGAGTTCGTGCTCGACCTGACCTCGGGACAGCTGATCGAGGTTTAGGTTTTTCCCGCCGCGGCGTAGCCGCTTGGATTGCGGGCCGACTTTGCCCTCGGCCCCTCAGCCTGCCCGAAACTCGAGTTCTCGTCCCTATCGTCGCCTCGGGCAAACAGACGCCGGTCGGCCCGACGGCTACGCCCCTCGGCACGCCTTTTCCACTAGTCCAGCAGCAGGTCGGCGTACTGGTCCCTGACCACCTTCTTGTCGAACTTGCCGGTGCCGGTCTTCGGGATCTGCTCGATGAACACGACCCTGTCCGGCATCCACCACTTGGCCACCCGGTCCTCGAGGAAATCCAACACGTCCTCCTCGGAGACTTCGGACCCTGGGTTGGGCACCACGAACGCCGCCGGACGCTCCTGCCACTTGACGTGCTTGAGCCCGACGACCGTGGCCTCGGCCACGCCGGGGTGGGCCATGATCGCGTTCTCCAGGTCGATGGTCGAGATCCACTCCCCACCCGACTTGATGACATCCTTCGCCCGATCGGTGATCCGGATGTAGCCCTCGGGGGTGATCTTGGCGACATCACCAGTGCGCAGCCATCCCGTCCTCGAATGACCGGGCAGAGCGCGGGTCTCGGTAGTACTCGGCGGCGATCCAGGGCCCGCGGATCAACAACTCCCCGAAGGCGACCCCGTCATGGGGCAGCTCCTCGCCCACGTCGTCCACGATCTTCACCTTGAGGCCCGCGATCGGCATCCCGGCCGTCTCCAGGAAGTCGAGCTGTCGTTGCAGGTCCCACTCCTCCATCTCCGGTTTCAACGTCGCCGTGGATGCCACCGGGTTGGTCTCAGTCATCCCCCAGCCCTGGACTACCCGAATCCCCCGCTCCACCCAGAACCACTCGATCATCGCCCGGGGCACGGCGGACCCTCCGCAGAGGAAGGCACGAATCGAAGAAACGTCGGCTTCGGGGTGGGCCTCCAGGTATTGCTTGATTCCCAGCCACACGGTGGGCACGCCCGCGCTGAACGTGACCTTTTCGCCCTCGAACAGGCGCACCAGGCCCTCCGGGGTGAGATCCGGCCCGGGATAGGTGAGCTTGGCCCCCTGGGCCACGGCCATGAATGGATACCCCCAGGCCGAAGCGTGGAACATCGGGACCACGGGCAGCACGTTGTCCGAGGCGGTCATGGCGTAATTGGCCAGGTTGGAGATGGTGTGCAGGTAGGTGGAGCGCTGGGTGTAGGCCACCCCTTTCGGGTTGCCGGTGGTTCCTGAGCTGTAACAGAGCATCATCGGCGATCGCTCGTCGAGCTCGGGCCACGAGCCGTGCTCGGGGACATCGGCGATCAGGTCCTCGTAGGGGATGGAGCCCGGGAGCGCGGGGTCGGCCTCCGGCCCCATGACCACATAGGTCTCGACGGTCTCCAGCTGCCCGGCGAGCGGCGCCAGCAGTGAGACGAGGTCGGGATCGACGAACATGACCCGGTCCCCTGCGTGATTGACGATGTAGGCCACCTGGTCGGCGAACAGCCGGATGTTCACCGTGTGGCAGATCAGGCCGGTGTTGGCAGTGGCCCAATAGAGCTCGTGATGTCTCCGGTTGTTCCAGGCGAAGGTCGCCACCGCGTCGCCCCGACCGACTCCCAGCCCATCGAGGGCGGTAGCCAGCCGCCGGACCCGGGCATCGGTTTCTCCATAACTGCTGCGCACCTGGGAACGGTCAGCCTCGACCGAGATGATCTCCTGGTTCGGATGGAGCCAGACGGAACGGTCGTAGAGCGTCGACAGGTTCAACGGGAAGTCGTCCTGCATGTGAGGCATCAGGCACCCCCCAGCAGTTTCCTCTTCTCCGTCTCGAACTCGTCTTCGGTGAGCTTGCCCTCGTCGTGGAGCCGGGAGAGAGTGTCGAGCTGGGAGGCCGCGGTCTGCAGGAGCAGTCGCGGGAGCCGGAGCGACGCCGCGCATTTCCGCCATCCGTACTTCGCGTGCCTCATAGATGGTCTTCTGGATCGCCTCCGGGCTCGGGATGTCGGTGTAGCGGGACTGACCATGGGTCCCCGCCGACTCGATCAGCAGATCGCCCGAGCCGAACATCCTCTCGATGACACCCTGTTTGAAGGCAACGTCATTGATGACCTCGAGCGGGATCTCCTTGCCCTGCTTGGAGATCAACCCTGCGCGGTGGATCACCCGCTCATTGGTGATCACGTGTTGGGTTGTCCACCAGCGGGTGAACTCGGTGACAACCAGGACGAACCAGATCACCACGAGGGCGGTGATCACCCATCCCTGTCCGGTGAAAGAGAAGTTGGCCGCGATCAGGATCACCAGCACTCCGACCAATACCGTGAGCAGCACCTCCTTGACTATCTGCAGCCAATGAGGCTTGAACTCGGTGATGATCTCCTCACCGGGGCTGAGCAGCTTCGTCGGGTATCCCATGGGCCCGAGGCTACCCATCGGGCGATGAGGCCTGCGGGGGGAGAAACGCGAGAAGGCCCCGAGGGAGCATCGGCCGAAGCCTCAACCCTCTCGGGGCTCTCGACCCGTTCGGTGTCGGGCCGGGGACCCAACTCCGATCGGGAATTTCGTCGTGGCCGAAGCCGCGACGTGCGCTCACTGGACTGCCTCGATCCGAAGACCGCTGCGATCCGGTGATCGCTCCTCCCCGTTTCCAGGGAGGCTGCGGATCCGAAGATCCGCCGGCCGATTGACCGCCCGACGATCCCGAAGGATCCCCGTTCGGCCCGTCGGCCAAACCCTGAGCCCACAGTCTCCCGTTGGCTCCGGGCCCCGCATCGGGGAATTCTTCCCGGCCCGGCTTTCGCCGTTCCGTACCCACAATCCAGGTCGCCGCAGGGTCTCCCCTGTGGCGTGACCGGCAACGTAGACCGCGCCATGGACCGAGGCAAACGTGAAGCACGATTGGTTTTCGCGATCTTCGATTGCTTTTCGCGATCCCGTGCGATTGCAGACTTCTCCCAGGCCAGGAAGGGGACCGCTGCGTCCGAACGCGAGAAACCCCGAGGGAGCTCCGGCCGAAGCCGCAGCCCTCTCGGGGCTCTCGAGCCACCTGCCGGGAAAGCGGGCCCCCAGCTGGTGGCAATCCGGAGGAGCCGAAGCCTCTCCTTCCCCGACCCGGGCGAACCCGTGTCGGTAGACGGGAAAGTACGAAGTCGGCAATTGGATTTCAACCCTGATCGCATTCGAGTTTTCGCGCCCTGCCGATTCTTTTCGCGGGTGAGCTCCCAGCCTCCACGTTTCTGTCGTACCTCGCTCTTACACTCGGTGGAGTGACCGTTGAATTGGGTTTGCCCCGCCTCGAGACCCTCTCCCCAAGCCGGGCCGGGGACTTCAAGACCTGCCCCCAACTGTTCAAGTTCCGGGCAATCGATCGCCTTCCCGAGCCGACATCGGTCTACCAGGCGAGGGGCACGACCGCTCATCTCGCCCTGCAGCGGTTGTTCGACCATCCCGCCGGGGAGCGCTCCCCGGCGTTGCTCTACGACCTTTTCCGTGAGGCCTGGACCGAGCTCCGTGGCGACGAGGAGTTCGAAGGGCTGTTCGAAGACACCGAGGCCGAGCGCCTGTGGGGCATGGAGTCGATGGAGCTGCTCGCCAACTACTTCGGCATCGAAGATCCCAAGTCGCTCGACCCGGTCGATCGGGAGCTCGACATGCTCGAGGATCTCGATGGCATCGTCATCCGCGGCATCCTCGACCGGATCGATCGCGACCGTGACGGCCGGTTGGTCATCACGGACTACAAGACGGGGAAAGCGCCTCCGGAGCGCTATGCCCTCCCCGCCTTCTTCGCCCTCAAGATCTATGCCCTGCTCATCCGGCGACGGACCGGGGAGACGCCCAAAGAGATCAGGCTCCTCTACCTGAACGGCCCAACCGAGTACCGGCTGGCGATCGATGACCGGCAGCTCGACGCAATGGATGGGCAGCTGCGCGCACTGTGGAATGCAATCGAGCGGGCGATGGCTTCCGAGCGCTACCCGACCCGTCCTGGCCGTCTGTGTGACTGGTGCTCGTTCAAAGGGATCTGCCCGGCGTTCGCTGAGCCCTCATAGAGGCCTAGGGGAAGATCCCCCGCACCAACTTGGCGTCTGCCACCTTGCGAATCCCTTTGATCAGAGCGGCGCTCCTCATATCGACTTTCTCGCTCAACGTGATGTTGTGCACGTCGCTGAACGCACGGGTCATGATCTCTCGGAGCCGGGCCACGACCTCGTTCTCGGTCCAAAAGTACTTCTGCACGTCCTGGACCCACTCGAAATACGACACGGTCACCCCACCGGCGTTGGCCAGGATGTCGGGGACGACGAACACCCCCTTGTCCCTGAGCATGTCGTCTGCCTCCAGGGTGGTTGGCCCGTTGGCGCCTTCGATGATCAGCTTGGCCTGGACCTGATCGGCGTTGTCTGCCCGGATGACATTCTGAACCGCAGCCGGGACCAGGACGTCGACCGGAAGCCCGAAGATGGCGTCGCCCTCGATGTGATCGGCGTCGGGAAAACCCTCCAGGAACCGGTTCTCGTCGACCCACTTGGTGACCGCATCGACATCGAGGCCGTCGGGGTTGTACACGGCTCCCGAGATGTCCGAGACGGCGACGACGCTCACCCCCATCTGTTGCCCGGCGATAGCTGCGTAGCGCCCGACGTTCCCGAATCCGTGGATGGCCACCGTCGCGGCCGAGGCGTCGAGCTCGATGGCCCCTGCCGCCTGCGGCAGGAGGAACATCAGCCCTCTCCCCGTCGCCTCCCGCCGGGCGATGCTCCCTCCCAGGGCAGGCGGCTTGCCGGTGACCACTGCCGGCACCGCATGGCCAACGTGTTGGGAGTAGGTGTCCATCAGCCAGGCCATCACCTGCTCGTTGGTGCCCAGGTCCGGCGCCGGGATGTCGGTGTCAGGCCCGATGACGTTGATGATCTCCATCGTGAATCGGCGAGTGACCCGCTGCAGCTCCGCCCTCGACAGTTGCATCGGATCGAGCCGCACCCCACCCTTGGCTCCTCCGAACGGGAGACCGACGATGGAGCATTTCCAGGTCATCAGCATCGCAAGCGCAGCCACCTCGCCGAGATCGACATCGGGGGCGAACCGGATCCCTCCCTTGGTCGGGCCCATGGTGGTGAGGTGCTGGACCCGATATCCGAAGAGCGTCTCCACCTCCGAGTAGTTGTCATGGCGGAAGGGGAAACTGACGACAGTCGCCTTCTGGGGGACGCGGAGGCGATCGGCGACGTTGTCGTCGAGGCCCATCAACCGGGCGACCCGATCGAACTGGCCGACCGCCTCGTTGTACATCGGGGATTCGAATTCGTGCTGGGTGGTCTTGGTCGCCTCGGTCGGGGTCGTTGTCATGCCACATCTCATCCTAAGCCGGATCAGGTCGTCGGATACTTCCTGTCACACCCGTTGCTTAGCGTGCCCGGTATGAACGCAAACACACCTTTTTGGCAACAACAGGGTGAAAGTCCGGTCGATCCGTTCCAGGACCCGGTGGCCTATCTGCGGTGCTTCGGCATCGAGGCCGAGCTCGTCGCTTCCCTGCCGGCCGATCTCATCCCGGCGGCCTGAGTCGTACGATCGAGTCGTGACTGGTGGCGAGATCCGGATAGACCCTGGATCCTGGGATATCTGGGTGGCGAGCCCCGCCGGGCCTCAACTGATCGTGGCCGGGCCCGGGACCGGCAAGACCGAGTTCCTCGTGGAAAGGGTGGCCCACATCGTCAACGCCGGGCTCGCCCGGCGTGACGAGGTGTCGTTCCTGACGTTCTCCCGCCGTTCGGCGGCCAACATCAAGCGCCGGGTCACCGAGGCTATTGGGGGCTCGGGAGCTCCAATCGACTCCTCGACCTTTCACTCCCTGGCCCTGAGGTTGCTCGAGGCAGGCTCCGGGGTGCGGCCGGTCCCGCTCACCCCACCGGAACAGGTCCGAGTGGTCGCAGGCCTGCTTGCCTCGGAAGACCCTGGCGCATGGCCGATCACTTATCGCGGGATCCTGACCACCCGGGTCTTCGCGGGCGAGATCGCCGACTTCCTCACCCGATGCTCGGAGCGACTCCTCTCCCCCGAGGGACTCGCCGAGCGAGCGGCCAGGCGCGCCGATTGGAAGGGAATCCCCGGGCTCTTTTCCCGGTATCGACAGGCGTTGGAGGAGCTGGAGAGGACCGACTACGGCACCCTCCTGGTGTCGGCGGTAGAGCTCCTGCGGACCCGGGCCGGCTTCGAGCTCGCCTCGGGGTTCCGCTACGTCGTGGTCGACGAGTACCAGGACACCACGCCGGCACAAGCCGAGATGGCCCGGCTTCTCTCGGCCCCTCACGGGAACCTCACCGTCGCCGGCGACCCCTATCAATCGATCTACTCGTTCCGCGGCGCCGAGCTGCGCAACATCGCAGCCTTCACCGATGAGCACCCAGAGGCGACCAGGATCGTCCTCGACAAGAGCATGCGGGTCCCGCCGGAGATCCTGGAGTCGGCGCTTCGCGTTGTCTCCTCCGGCGAGCTGCCCGGCTCGGCCGGCCCGGTCCAGCCTGCCGAGCATCGGGGCCGGGTCGAGGCCTACACGTTCGATCAGGAGACCTCCGAGGCCGACTGGATCGCGCGCGAGGTAGATCACATGATCAGTGTCGAGGGGCTGGCGCCCTCGTCGATCGCGGTGCTGGTTCGCTCCAAGCGCGAGCTGCTCCGCGAACTGGCCCGCGCCCTCGATCGCAGGAGCATCGCTCACGACCAACCGGACAGCCGGCTCGTCGATCACCCTGCGGTTCGGATCTTCCACGATCTGGCGATCGTGGCCGGCCTCGCATCCAGTGGTCGAGCGGTGACACCGGGCGAGGCGGCGGATGTCGATCGGGCCATGCGCCGCATCCTCCTCGGACCGCTGTTCTCGGTCGGGCTGGGCAAAGAACGCGACCTGCTGAGAGTGCGGAGGAGGACCAGGGCAGCCTGGCCCGAGGTGATAGCAGCCGGAATCCCGGGCGAGGCCAGCCTCGCCGGGCTGATCGGTGACCCCGCCTGGGCCGACTCGATTCCGGCAGCCGATGGGCTCTGGGAGGCGTGGAGCCGCCTCGATGCCTTCGAACGCCTGGTTGCCGACCCGGCCCGGAACGAATGGCGGAGCGCGATCACCTCCTTTGCCCAGGTGCTCGGGCGCCAGGCAGACCGCGACCCGAGCGTGACCCTCCTCGGATTCTTCGACATGGCCGACGAAGAAGGGTTCGAAGCCGACCCCCTGATCCCGCACCGGCCCGATGCCCAACAGGTCGCGTTGACCACCCTTCATCAGTCGAAGGGCCTCGAGTTCGATGCGGTGTTCATCGCGAACGCGGTGGAAGGCGTCTTCCCCGATCTCCGGCGCAGCCGCCGGATGCTGCGGCCGGAACTGTTGTCACCAGAACGGGTCAGCGATGGAACCGCCCAACACCTGTTCCAGATCCAGGAGGAGATGCGGCTCGCCTACACGGCCATGACCAGGGCGCGCCTGAGAGTGATCTGGACGGCCACCAACGCCGGCGCGGATCAGGGGGAGCACCGCCCGTCCCGCTTCCTCGTGGCCGCCTCCGGCGCCGCTTCGATCAGCGAGATCGGGCCCCCGGTCGAAGACGAGCGCCCGCCGGTGACAGTGATGGAGGCCGAGGTGGCCATGCGGCGCGCTGCTCTCGACCCAAACCGCCCATCACCGGAGCGGCTGGCCGCGACCCGGGTGCTGGCGTCTCCGCCTGATGACTGGTGGCAGCCATCCGCATTTGCGGGAGTCCCCACCCCCGGGCCGGATCGGCCGATCCTCGGGGCCAGCCTCACCCTTTCCCCCAGTCAGGCCGACTCGTACACCGTATGCCCCAGGCGGTACGCCCTCGAGCGCCGGCTCCGCCTGGGTGACGCCGGTTCGCCGTACTCCCAGTTCGGCACCCTGGTGCATAGCGCGCTGGAGCGCGCCGAGCAGGGGGTGGTGGGCAGCGGGCAGGCCCATGCCGATCTGGACGCGGTGTTCGAAGAGCTGGAGGTCGTCTGGTCCGAGGAGGCCAACTTCGGGACGCCCGAGCTCGATGCGGCCTGGCTCCGCCACGCCCGGGATCTGGTGACCAAGCTCTATACGAGGTGGCCGAGCCCGGAGGGAGTCCCTGTCGGCCTCGAGATGAAGGTCGAGGCCACCATCGGCGACACCCCGTGGACCGGGGTGATCGACCGGCTGGAGCGAACACCCGATGGCCTCAAAGTCGTGGACTACAAGACCTCGAAGCACCCACCCTCGATTGCCGACGCCGCCGCGTCGATCCAGCTCGGCTTTTACGCGACCGCAGTCGCCAGAAGCACGGGCGAGCCCGTCAGCGCTGCCGAGATGTGGTTCCCCCGGGCCGAGTCGAAGTCGGTGACCACGCGCTCACTGGACATGAGCAGCCTGGTGACGCTCGAGGCGGAGATGGCTCGCGTGACATCGGCGATCAAGGAAGAGAACTGGGAGCCCACGGTTGGCGACGGCTGCAAGCACTGCGGCTTTCGGCTGTCGTGTCCCGCCTGGCCCGAGGGAAAGGGCGCCTACCTGCCGTGAGCCTGACCCCCAGCCCCGAGCAACAGGCCATCCTCGATCTGGGCCTGCGCACGATGCGAATCAGAGCGGGCGCAGGGACGGGCAAGACCACCACGGCAGCCATGGCCATCTCCAACCTCATCGACCACCACGGCGTCGAGCCCGAGCAGATCCTCGGGATCACGTTCACCAACAAGGCGGCCGCCGAGCTTGCCGACCGGGTGAGGGCCACCATCGAAGGACAGGTCGACGAGGGCCGTCAGGTCGAGGTGCACACCTATCACGGCTTTGCCGCCCAGATCCTGTCGGAGTTCGGTGCCCTGGCCGGGGTCGACTCCGGCATGAAGATCATCACCCCCACGTTCTCCCGGCAACTGCTCTCGGAGACGTTCGACCGTACCGACTACGTGGCGATCGACATCACCAATCGGCAGAACCTGGACAAGATCCGCAGCCTCGGTGACCGTCTCGGAGATCATCTCCTGGAGCCCCGGGACCTGCTCGCGCCCGAACTACCTGAAGACGACGTGTGGATGAAACGCCAGGAGATGCTGGACACGCTGGTCACCTACGGCGCCGAGAAGCGGCGCCTCGCGGTGGTGGACTACAGCGACCTGGTCACGCTCTCCACCCGGGTGATGCAGGACAACCCGGGGCTGGCTGCGGAGATCAGGGATCGCTACCGGGTGGTGCTCCTCGACGAGTACCAGGACACGAATCCCGCACAGCGAGTGTTGCTGGCAACCGTCTTCGGAGACGGCTTCCCGGTGATCGCCATCGGCGACGAAGACCAGACGATCTACGAGTGGAGGGGGGCATCGTCCGAGAACTTCGAGCTCTTCTCCGAGCATTTCCCCCCACCCACGGGGAGCAGAGCCATCGAGCGAGGGCTCACGCTCAACCGGAGGTCGTCACAGGTGATTCTCGATGTCGCCAACGAGGTCAGGCGTCGGGGCAACCCCGGCGCCGACGAGTTGCACTCGGACACAGAGCACCGCCCAGGTGAGGTGATCACCTACTGGGCGGAGGATGCGATTGCCGAAGCCGATTGGATCGCGACCCAACTGGAGGGTCACCATGCCGATGGAATCGCCTGGGCGAAGATGGCTGTCCTCTTCCGCAAGAACAAAGACTTCGCAGTCGTCCTCGATGCCCTCGCCCGCCACGAGATCCCGGTGGAGGTGGCCAACCTGGGCGGGCTGCTCTCGGTGCCCGAGGTCGCCGAGCTCAGGGCATGGCTGACGATCATCGAGCGACCGGAGGACTCCGGGTCGCTGGTGCAGGTGCTCTTTGGCAGCCGCTATCGGCTCGGGCTCGCCGACATCGCCCCCCTCACCCGGTGGGTGACGACGGCAGCCACCGACTTCGATGACGAGGAAGTGGCCCCGGTGAGCCTTCTCGAGGCCGTAGAGAGCCTCGATCAGATCGATGGGCTCAGGGCAGAGTCGAGGAAGGCGCTGACCCATTTCCTCACCACGTACCGCGAGGTGTTGGTGGAGAGCCAGGGAACGAGCCTGGTCGAGGTGTGTCGCCTCATTCTCGACAGGACGCGCGCCTGGCAGGACATCGATGCCCTGCCTCCGACAGCCCGGCTGACAGCGAAGTTGAACCTGCACCGCCTGCTCGATCTCGCCGAGGACTGGAGCCCGCTGTCAGGTCGGCCATCGCTGACGGCCTTCCTCGACTACCTCGATTTGATGGAGGACGAGCCCGCGGAGGAGCTCGACTCGGCACATCTATCGGGCGAGGACGCGGTGACCCTGGTCACCATCCATCGGGCCAAGGGGTTGGAGTGGGATGTGGTTGCCGTGCCCGCGGTGGTGGACAGGAACTTCCCGAGTCGATCTCAGCAATTCCCGGACCCGGCCCGGTTCCCCGAGTATCTCCCCGTCGAGCACCGCATCGACACCGCATTGGCCGGGATGCCCGACGACGAAAAGGCCCGCACTGCCTACCTACGGCAGCGTCACGAGTTGCAGGAGTGGCGCACCGCCTATGTCGCCGCGACCCGGGCGCGATCGACGCTGTTGGTCACCGGCAGCTACTGGTACGGGCTGCCCGAACCGAGCATGACCCCAAAGAAGCCGTCCGCTCTCTTCGACCTCGTCGAGAACCATCCGGCGACCCGGGTCGCCGGGCACGAGAGTGAGCCAAAGAGACCGGCACTTCTCCGTTGGGCTGCGGAGTCTGTGACACCCGACCCCGTCTTCGCCTCGGGGTGGGCGGCAGCGATGCGCTCGGCGATCGCCGACCCCACCTCGATCGATGCCGTAGCGAGCTCACTCGGAGTCCAATCCCGCTATCAGGAGCTGGTGGAATCTTTCACCGGGACCCTCTTCGAGGTCCAAGCCGGAGACCGGCAGATCCCGCCACCCGCCCCGGTGAAGCAGGTGTCCGTCACCTCGCTCGTCACATATGCCCAGTGCCCGAAGCGGTACTACTGGTCAGTCGTCGACAGGCTGCCCCGACGACGCAACCCGGCTGCGGTTGCGGGAACCGAGGTCCATCGCCGCATCGAGCTCCATCAGCGGGGACAGGTCCCCTTCGACGTGGTCGAGGGCGACTTCTACGACGTGCCCGACGAGGGCTCGGGCCCCGGCGCCTTCCAGTCGTTCCTGGCGTCCCGGTTCTCCGAGCGCAACGCGACTCTTGTCGAGGCGCCCTTCGAGATCGAGGTGGACAACGGCTACTTGGTGAGGGGTCGGATGGATGCGGTGTACATCGACGACGGCGCCTGGGAGATAGTCGATTTCAAGAGCGGGAAGCCGGCAGAGGAGGCAGGCCGTATCGTCCAGCTCCAGGCCTATGCCATCGCCGCTATCGACGCCGACCTCGGGCATCCCAAGCCCTCCTCCCTCGACGTGACTTTCACCTATCTCGGCGGTGGCGTCACCGAGCAGAGGTTCCATGCAGATGCTCCTTGGATGGAGGTGGCTCGGGCCGACATCGCCGGGCTCACCGCGGGGATCGAGCGCGAGGCCTTCGAAGCGGTGCCGGGGACCTGGTGCAAATCCTGTGACTTCCTCAGGTTCTGCGGCCCTGGAAAAGAGTGGCTGGATCAGTGACCCTCCTCGCGGCCTTGATCGGGTACGTCATCGGCAGCATCCCATCGGCAAACACCCTCGCAGGGCTATGGGGCATCGACCTACGGGAAGGTGGGACCGGCAATCCCGGCGCCAACAACGCCCGGAGGCTCGGGGGGCCCGTTCTCGCCCTGCTGGTCCTGGTCGTCGAAGTGGCAAAAGGGGTTTTGGCCGTGGTGGTCGGAATGGCCATCGCCGGTGACCCGGGTGCCGTCGTCGCCGGTCTCGGTGCGGCAGCGGGGAACGTCTACAACGTCTGGTATCGATTCGAAGGGGGCAAGGGCCTCAGCATCACGCTCGGCATCCTGATCGGAGCCTGGCCCGCCTTTGCCCCGGTTGCCCTGTTCGTCCTCGGGCTGTCCGCCGCCATCACCAGGTCCACGGGTATCGGCGCGTTGGTCACTCTGGTGGCGATCTTCATCGGCTCCCTCTTGTGGGCAGAGACCGGCATCCATGGCCCGTGGGGTGTGACCAACCAGGACCTGCTCGTGATCCTCGGGATCGGTCTGCCGGCGATCCTTTGGTGGCCGCATTGGAAGGACGCCCGCGCCCGCCTCAGGCGACCCGCCCCCCTCTGATATCGAGGACGAGGGTCACCGGACCATCGTTGACCAGGGAGACCTCCATCTTTGCCCCGAATCGGCCAGATTCCACCGGGATCCCACGCTCCTCGAACGAGCGGACCAAGCGGTCGAACAGCGGGGCCGCGATCTCCGGGGGTGCGGCTCCGACGAACGATGGTCGACGCCCTCTTCTCACATCGGCGAGAAGGGTGAACTGACTGACCAGGAGCACCGAGCCGCCGATCTCGCGGACCGACAGGTTCATCGCCCCTGACTCGTCCGGGAACACCCGCAACTCGCTGATCTTCTCGGCAGCAGTGGCCAGGTCACGCTCGCCATCTTCGGTCTCGATGCCGACCAGGATCAGCAAACCTGGGCCAATCTCGCCGACGACCTCCTCGCCAACCCTCACCGACGCCTTCGACACCCTCTGCAGGACGATGCGCACGGGGCCGGATTCTGACATCCAAATAGAGTGGCGATCGTGACACTGAGGCGAGACCCCCCCGATGAGCTCCTCAGTGGCCCGCCCGAAGCGGCCGTGCTCTACCTGTTGGATGCCGCCAGTGACTACGAGGCCGCCATCCTCGAAAGATGGCTCGAGACATCGGTTGGGCCCGAGACAGACATGGTTCGCATCGCATCCTCCAGACGGGGCTGGGGTGGCGATGTGGATGCGCTCGCCGATCGCCTCGCTTCCGGGGAAAACCGATATCTGATCCCGGTTCGTGTGGTGTGGATGGCTCCGCGGTCCAAGAACGGGAGGCGCTCGGTCAGTTGGGCCGATGTCCTCCAGCCTGGTGACCCCCGGGACCCGCGAGGGCTGCGCGCTCGATGGATCCGGACTTTCCGCTCGGACCGGGTGCGCCTCATCGCGGCGAGAGGCGCGTTCCTTGCCGACCTCGATTCCGACCACGAGTCCTCGGGTCAGGTCGACCCCCTGGCCAGCTTCATCACCCGCCGGGCCTGGAGCGTTCTCGATCAGGCCGAGCGCCGGTTGCGAGGCAATCGCTACAAGATCCCGCGGTTCGTGCCCGAGGCCATCCTCTCCCGGCGCGAGTTCCTCGACACGGTGGACGAGATCTCCCAGGGGATGGGATTGGCAATCGAACAGGGCCGATCCAAAGCGGAGCACTACCTGCGCGAGATCGCGGCGACCCATTCGCCGTACGCCATCGACGTGATCGCGAACGCGATCCACAAGCTTTACAGCCAGGGCTATGGATCGATCCGCTACTCCCCCGAGCAGGTGCGCCGGGTCGCCGATCTCGGCCAGGCCCATCCCGTTGTGTTCCTCCCGTCACATCGCTCCAATCTCGATCGGCTCTCCCTTCAGTTCATGCTCTGGGAGAACGACCTGCCGCCGAACCACACCGCGGGCGGCATCAACATGAACTTCTTCCCGGTCGGTCCCCTGATGCGGCGCACCGGAGTCTTCTTCATCCGACGTTCGTTCAAGGGCAACCCGCTGTACAAAGCCGTACTCAAGAGCTACCTCGACTATCTGATCGAGAAGCGCTTCCCCCTCGAGTGGTATATGGAGGGAGGCCGCTCCCGTTCCGGCCGGCTTGGTGTCCCTCGGCTCGGGATGCTGAGCTATGTGGTCGATTCGCTGCGGCGGGGCAAGACCGACGACATCCAGTTGATCCCGGTCTCCATCGCCTACGACCAGATCCAGGACGTGCCCGACTACGCCCTCGAGGCCCAAGGGAAGGGCAAGCAGAGGGAATCACTGGGTTGGATGTACCGGGCGGTGAAATCACTTCGCCGCCGGTATGGGGACATCCACATCCGCTTCGGCGAGCCGGTTTCGGCTGCCTCAGCGCTCGACGCCATCGCCGAGGACGACGAATCGTCGATCGGCCTCCAGAAGCTCGGGTTCGAGATCATGTACCGAATCGGCCAGGTCACCCCGATCACACCCACCGCGCTGGTAACGGTTGCCTTGCTCGCAGCCCGGGGCAACGCAAGGACAGCCGAGCAGCTAGCCGAGGAATGCGCCCGCCTCTCCGATTTCGTGGCCGCTCGCGCTCTCCCGACGACCGAGACCCTGGACTTGTCGGCTCCCGATCGGGTCACGACAGTGCTCGACTGGCTGGCGGAGCACGGCAACGTGTCGAGCCATGAGGCGGTCGGGAGGCGGGTGTTTTGGCTCGACGACGAGCAAATGGTCCGCATCGCCTACTACCGGAACGTGATCGTCCACTTCTTCGTCCCCCGAGCGCTCGCCGAGATGGCACTGGCGTCTCTCGCCGACCGGGACCAGGTGACCGCCGCCGCGGTGGACGCCGAGCTGCTGCGGCTCCGCGACCTCCTCAAGTTCGAGTTCTTCTTCCAGGAGAAAGAGCCGTTCCTCGAGGACGTCTCCGATGACATCGAGCTCGACGTCCCGCATTGGCGATCGTCTCTGCTCGCCTCGGGGGCGGCAGGCATTGCCTCCAAGTTGGGGCCGCCGATCGCCCACTGGGCAGTCTTGCCATTCCTCGACGCCTACCAGATCGTCGGTGACGAGTTGGAGGTGACCCGAGGCACCCTCAACGAGAAGGCATTTCTCAAGGCGTGCCTGGACCGGGCCCGCATGTATCGGATCGAGGGCCGCTTGATGAGTGGGGAGAGCGCCAGCCAGGTCATGTTCAAGTCCGCCCTGGCCCTCGCCGACAATCGCGGGCTCCTCACTCCGGGCCAGTCAGCCATCGCGGCGCGAGCGGCATTTGCCGCCGAAGTGCGTGAGGCCCGAGAGTTGGCGGCTGCCGGGCTTTAAGGCTTCTTGCCCCAGCGCGCCCGCGCCTCTTCGACGAGGTCACGAGAAGTCTTGTGGGTGGACAAAGGCACGACCTCTGACGGCATCGACGGCAAGTCCTGTATCGGTTCACCTGACGGGGGGTCAGGCCGGGGTGCCGGTCTCGAGGCGGGCTCGAGTGGTCTCACCTCAACGGCTGGTTCCGGTGACGGAGACCTGGCGGTATCGGGCAGGATCGGCGGCGTCGGAATGGAGGACGCGATGTCGACGGGCTGTGATTCACCCTCGGCGGGGGCTCGTGACCGCTTTCGGAGCGCCCGCCCGAGAAAGATCAGGGCGATTGCGTAGAACGCGGAGCCGGCCATGTTGATCGGCAGATCCTCGAGCACACGAGTGCCGGAGAGGATGGCGAACAGCAACCAGAGGTAGCCGACCGCCGACACCAGCCTTCCCGCTACCGCCATCCACTCAGCTCCCTGCCGATCACCTGTCCATTCAAACATCAGGCCCTGGTGAGGACCACCCTCAACCGCCACGTGGCGAGGGAGATCAGGACCACGGCGAAGGCGAGGAGCACACCGAGCTCGGGGAGGATGTCGACGATTGTCCCGTCCCTGCGCACGAGCTCGGCGAAGCCGTCGAGCGCCCAGGCGTGAGGGGTGATGTGTGCAACCTTCTGCATGGTCGGTGAGAAGAGCTCGATGGGGAACATGCAACCACCGAGAGCGGCCAGCCCGAGGCTGACCATGATCCCGATCCCGGCAGCCTGGGCATCGTTGCTGAAGGTGGCGCCCATCAACATCCCGGCCCCGGCACCGACCGCGGCGAAGAGGATCAGGATCGCAGCTGCCCCGATCGGGTCACCCCAGTCGACGCGGAACATCAAGAACGTGACGAGGACGATGTAGAGACCCTGGACCATCGCCACCGCCCACCTCCCCGAGCCCTCGCCGAGGATGATGGTCGAGGTGGAGGTCGGGGTGGACAGCATGCGGCGAGAGATTCCGAGTTGACGGGTAAGGATCAGCGCCGAGGAGCCGGCGAGGGCCGTGAGGAAGGTGAAGAGGATCAGCTGTGAGGATGCGCCGAGGTCGAAGCGGCCCAGAGTGGAAGGAAACAGCGCCTCGCCGACTGCCGTTGTGGATACGGTGACACCCGGCGCCTCACTTTCCAGGCCGGTTGCCGCATCGAGTGCGCTTTCGAAGTCGGTGTCGGCTTTCTCCATGGCGAACTGAGCGGCGGTGACCGGGGCCATCACCCGGCCCACTGCAGAGCCAACGATTGCCTGGAGTTGGGTGCCGCCACCGTCGGGCCTGGTGATGGAGTCGATGGTCACCTGGTCGCCACCGGCTGCCATCTCGTCCATTCCGGCGGGGAGGAAGACACCAACGATCGCGTTTCCCCGCTCCACAGCTGTCGTCAGCTCATCGGCGGATTCGAATGACCGGACGTCTATCCCATCGAGCGACTCGATCTCGGATGCGAGCGCCGCGGAGAGCCGTCCCTCGTCGGCGGCGTGGAACCCGACTATCGGCTCTACCCCTCCCCCGAACTGAGCGCCGATGAGCAGGATCAGGGCCAACGGGAAGATGAAGACGAAGAAGATGTTCGATCGTTCCCGGTACATGCGGCGGACGTTGGCCGCTGCGATGGCCCAAATCTTCCTCATGTCAGCACCTTGCGGCGCAGTGCGAACCAGGAGATGGTGCCCAAGACCACGGCAAAGGTGAGCAACGCCAGGGCGGCGGGGACGACCTCGGTCCATGACGCGCCACCGGAGATGTCTGCCAGCCCGCGCATGAACCAGGCGTGTGGCGTCAGATACGTGAGCCGGCTGAGCAGGTCGTCACCTTGTCCGATCGGGAAGAAGGTGCCGCCCAACATGCCGAGGATCACGGCGATGATCGCCCCCAGGTTGCCCGCACCCTCCGGCGTCTTGGCAACGCTGGCGACAAGTCCCATGATCGCGACCGCGGCGAGGACTCCACACACCACGAGGATGATCACCCCGAGCGGCGGGCCCCACTCAGCCCCCATGAGCAGGGTGGAAGCGATGATGAGGATCCCGACCGAGATCACTCCCAGCCAGAACGAGAGGAGTCCCTTGGCGACAATGACACTGGAGCGCGGGATCGGGGCGGCCATGAGTCGGGCCAGGGTGCCTTCCCGCTGCTCCTCGAGGAGGCCGACCACACCGAACTGGACAGTGAAGAAGAGGAAGAACACAGCCATTCCCGCTGCGAAGTAGGTGGTGGCATCGAGTTGGCGGGTAGCCGATGTCACGTCGCTTATCACATAGGACGGTGGTCGGGCCGCCGCCTCCTCACCCCAGCCCGCGGCCTCCGGTGGAGGGGTCCCCACCAGCGAGATCGAGGTGGCCACGGACAATTGGACCCCGGCAACCCCGGAGCCGAACTGATCGGCGATCGAAGAGGCGATCTGGGTGAAGGTCGGAGCGTCCACGTCGCCCACGACCTGGATCTCGAACGGCTCGGAGGCGATCACCGCCTGCTCCATGCCGGGCTCGATCAGGTAGTAGGCCTGGACGTCGCCGGCTTCGATTGCGGCGTCCGCCGAAGGCTGGTCCTCGAACTCGGAGAGGGTGAGGAGTTCTTCGCCCTCCAGTGTCGTGAGGATCGACTTGAAAGAGGCCGAGATCTCGGTGTTGTCCTCGTCGACGATCCCGTACTGCAGATCGAGGTTGCCCTCCAACCCGCTTCCGAAGACGAAGTTGAAGATGAAGGCGAGGACCAGGGGGGCGAGGATCCCGAGGATGAAGGCCGACTTGTCCCGGATCCTGAGCTTCAGGTCCTTGGTGGCGATCCTCGTCGCGGCGCCCACGCCTAGTCCCGCAATGCCTTTCCGGTCACGTGAAGGAACACGGCTTCCAGGTTGGGCTCGATCACTTCGACGGCGGCAACGACCGCACCTGCCGAGGCGACCCGGCCCAGCATCTCCGGGAGCAGTGTCGCTGCCTCATCGGCCAGGATCTCCACTCCGACCTCTGACTGGCTCGCCTCTGACACCCCACGCACCTCGAGCGCGACCTCGACAGCCCGTGACAGGTCGCCGGTCGCGGTGATCTTGATCCGGTCCTTCCCCCCGACCAGGGCCACCAGCTCCCGCCGGGTTCCCTCGGCCTTGATCACACCCTCATCGATGATGGCGACGCGGTCGCAGAGGCGCTCTGCCTCCTCCATGTAGTGGGTGGTGTAGAGGACCGCCATCCCCTCGGCGGAGAGGCTCTCGACCGATTCCAGGATCGAGTTGCGCGATTGGGGGTCGACGCCGACGGTGGGCTCGTCGAGGATCAGGAGCTGGGGCCGGTGGAGGAGGCCGATGCCGATGTTGAGACGACGCTGCATCCCTCCCGAGTACTCCTTGGTCAGGTCGTCCTTGCGGTCGGTGAGCCCGATCACCTCCAGCACCTCGTTCACTCTGCGGGACAGCTCGTCTCCGGAGAGCTCGTAGAGGCGGCCGAAAAAGGTGAGGTTCTCCGCGGCGGTGAGGTCGGGGTAGATGGCGATCTCCTGTGGCACCAAGCCGATCGCACCTTTGCCCGCCACCGAATTGGGGGTGATCGCGGTGCCAGCGACGCTCACCTCACCGGCGTCCGGCCGGAGGAGCCCGGCGATCATCGAAATCGATGTGGTCTTTCCGGCGCCGTTGGGACCGAGCAGCCCGAAGGTCTCGCCCTGGTCGATGGTGATCGCCACCCCGTCGACCGCCGTCAGGTCTCCGAAGCTCTTGACCAATCCGGTTGCAGATAGAACAGTCGCCAAGCCAGCCCCGTGGTCGATTAGCGGGGCACCCTACCGGCGCCGATCGTCACCGCAGTCGCCTGGGCCGCCGTGGGCTCTGCACAGCAGAACCAGCTCTCGGTCAATCGGGGGGCGCCACCGGTGAAGGGGGGAAGAGGGCCTAAGTCCATCCCTGCGGCGTAGGCGATCGCCTGCCGCATTGCGGCCAGCGTCTCGGAGCTTTCGGCGCCGCAGTCGGATGCGTCGGCCGCGATCTGATCCAGCTGTTTGTGGAGGACGGCAGTCGCCGGATCCTCAAAATCCCAGGCCCAGGTGAGAGATGGGGCGTCATAACGGATGAGATGCGGGGTGACGGCGTGATGCGCCTCGAGCAGGGACCCTTCTGGCAGCAACAGCTTGATCGACAACTGCACGGGATCGGTGACTGCCCAGAGCTGCTCTTGGTCGAGAAAGCGCACCAGGTCGGCGATGTCGGCGGGCCTGGTCCAAGGCAGGAAGGGCAGCCAAGTCGGCCGGAGATGGATCCCTGCGGCCCCAGCCACCGTGACGGCCTCACGCATGTCGGAAACCGTGTGCCCTTTGTCCAGAATGGCCAGCGTGTTCTCGTCCACACTCTCGAAGGCGCTGGTGACGAAGAGGACCCCGAGCCCCGCAACCTCGGGCCACAGGTCGCGGTGGGCGAGGATGTGCTCGACCTTGACTGTGACGTCGAACGTCAGGGCTGGGTGCGCCGCGTGCGCTTCCCTGAGGATGTCGAGCGAGTAACGCGGTGCGTTGAAGAAGTCGGGATCGGCAAAGGTGACGTGCTGGACCCCGTCTGCTGCAAGTGATGCGATGTCGGCGAGGACGGGCTCGACACCCACCACTCGGAGCCTTCCGTCGTAGAGCACCGGAATCGGGCAATGGCGGCACCGGTGTCGGCACCCGTGTGTCGCTTCGACCGCCGCCGCCAGCCGGGCCTCACCGGCCCACTCCAGATGTGCATATTCGTCATGGGGTGGCAAAAGGCTCCGGTCGGGCACGATGGGCTCCGGTCGCGTCAGGCTCAGGAGGACCTCGGGTGACCGGTGCTCCCCATCCGTCAGAGCCCGGGCCCATGTCACGAGATCGCTCACGTACTCCCCGGCAAACGCCGACGCTCCTAGGGCTTGGACGGTCCAATCGCGTCCCACCGAGGCATACAGCCCGAAAAAGGCGATCGGGAGCTTGGGGTGCTCCGCTCTGATCCCGGACGCGACGGTGGTCGCGAGCCGCATCGCGGTGTGCATCGGCACCGAGAAGGCGACCGCATCCGTCTCTTCCAACAGGTCTTCGTTCCAGGGCTCGACTGAGAGGTCGACGGTGTCGACAACGATCCCGGCAGCCTGCAACGCAGTGGTCGCAATCGCAAGGTGAACCGGCTGATGGCCGAGCTCATAAGTGGAAAACAGGAGCAACCGCACCCGCGGATTCTAAGGAGGCATCGCTTGTAGCCTCACCACCTATGGGTGACTACGTCAGCACCAACACCGGTCCGATCCACCAGGTCGACTTCGGTGGCGAGGGCCAGATCATCCTGCTGGTCCACGGGCTCGGGGGGTCGACCACCAACTGGATGGCCGTTGCCGGGGGCCTGGCCCGTCACGGCCATGTCCTGGCAATCGACCTACCCGGTTTCGGTCTGTCGCCGCCGGCTCGCGATTTCCGGCTCGAGACCCACCGCCAGGCCGTCGAGTCCTATATGGAGAGCCTGGACGGGCCTGTCACCCTGGTCGGCAACTCCACCGGAGGCCTGCTCTCGGAGATGATCGCCTCGCACCGGCCCGAGCTGGTGCGCCGCCTGATCCTGGTGGCACCGGCGACTCCGCCTGTCTACCCCGATGCCCGGCTCGACTGGCCGACCGCCGCTCGACTCGCCATCCAGGCAACACCAGTGGTCGGGGAGGCCTGGGGTCGCCGATTCATTCGCACCCATACGCCGCAGCAGCTGGTCCGGATGAGCATGCAGATGATCACCCACAGGCCAGGACGGGTCCCGATGTCGGTGATCGAGGCCTCCGTGGAGATGGCAAGGGTGCGCAAGGCCCTGCCCTGGAGCGCCGAGGCCACCGCCCGCACCGCATCTTCGATTGCCGCCTTGTACGCCAATCGGCCCCGTTTCATCCGGATGGTGCGGGCGATCACCGCCCCGACACTCGTCGTACAGGGAGTCAGCGACCACATCGTCTCCCCGTCCGCGGTGGAGTGGCTGTGCCGGCTGCGCCCCGATTGGGACCTGGCCCAGATGCCGGACACCGGGCACACCCCGCAAATGGATGCACCACTCCGCTTCCTCTCCGCGGTCGATCCCTGGCTCACCAAGACCGAAGAGGTGGCGACGGTTGTCTGACCCCGGAGTGGGAAAACCCGGCTCTAACTAGGCTTGCCTCATGTCTGGTGATCTCGGGCGCACCCTCGGCGACGACTACATACATCAACTCCCCGACACCGATCCGACCGAGACCCAGGAGTGGCTGGACTCCTTGGATCAGGTCGTGGCAGCGGAGGGACCGGATCGGGCCCGGTTCCTGATGGCGAAGCTGCTGGAACGGGCCCACGAGACGAGTGTCGGCGTCCCCGGGGCGGTGACGACGCCTTACGTCAACACCATCCCCGCCGAGGAGCAGCCCGAATTCCCGGGTGACGCCAACTTGGAGCGCAGGATCCGCCGCTTCATCCGCTGGAACGCAGCCGTCATGGTGATCAAGGCCAACCATCGGGAAAAGGGGATCGGGGGCCACCTTTCGACTTTCGCCTCGTCGGCCACTCTCTACGAGATCGGCTTCAACCACTTCTTCCGGGGACGAAACGCCCCGGGCGGCGGCGACCACGTCTACATGCAGGGACATGCCGCCCCGGGCATCTACGCGCGGGCGTTCCTCGAGGGGCGCTTCGATGAGAAGCACCTCGACAACTTCCGCTTCGAGATTGGTGGCGATGGGCTCTCGTCGTACCCCCACCCCCGGTTGATGCCTGACTTCTGGGAGTACCCGACCGTCTCCATGGGCTTGGGGCCGATCAACTCGATCTATCACGCCCGTTTCAACAAGTACCTGGGCAACCGGGGACTGGATGACACCTCACAGTCCCGTGTGTGGTGCTTCATCGGTGACGGCGAGGTCGACGAGCCGGAGACCCTGGGCGCCATCTCGCTCGCCAACCGGGAAGGGCTGGACAACCTGATCTGGGTCATCAATTGCAACCTGCAGCGGCTCGACGGCCCGGTCCGGGGGAACGGCCAGATCATCACCGAGCTCGAGGCGGTGTTCAGAGGCGCGGGCTGGAACGTGATCAAGGTGATCTGGGGCTCGGGATGGGACCGGCTGCTCGCCCAGGACGACGACGGCGCCCTGATCAGACGTCATGAGCAGCACGGTCGATGGGGAGTATCAGAGATACAAGGCAGAGGACGGGGCCTACGTCAGGGAGCACTTCTTCGGCAAGGATCCCCGTACCAAGGCCATGGTCGAGGACATGACCGACGAGGAGATCTGGGACCTGCGCCGGGGAGGGCTCGACTATCGCAAGGTGTACGCGGCGTACAAGGTGACGACCGAGCTCGACAACGGGCGGCCCACCGTGATCCTGGCCAAGACCATCAAAGGCTGGACTCTCGGTCCCGATGTGGAGGGGCGCAATGCGACCCATCAGATCAAAGAGCTCACCAACCAGCAGCTGATGACACTGCGAGAGACGCTCCACCTCCAGGCCGAGATCCCTGCGGAGTCCTTGGAAGGGGAGGCGGAGCCACCGTATTTCCGGCCAGGCCCGGGCACTCCCGAGTACGAATACCTCCAGCAGAGGCGCCAGGAGCTGGGTGGGGCCCTGCCCGCCCGGGTGGTCCCGGAGCAGGGTCTGCAGCTCCCCCCCGCCGAGGCCTACGCAGAGATCTACGCCGGGTCGGGGAAAGTCGAAGCCTCGACGACGACGGCGTTCACCCGCCTCCTCCGCAACCTGTCCCGGGTCGAGGGATTCGGGGAGAGGATCGTCCCCATCGTCCCCGACGAGGCCCGCACCTTCGGCATGGACTCGCTTTTTCGGGAGCTCAAGATCTACGCCTCCCAGGGCCAGCTCTATGAGCCGGTGGACGCCTCGATGTTGCTGTCCTACGCGGAGAGCCAGGACGGCCAGATCCTGGAAGAGGGAATCACCGAAGCGGGGTCGATCGCCTCCTGGATCGCTGCAGCAACGTCCTATGCCACGCGCGGGGTCCCGATGGTCCCCTTCTTCATCTTCTACTCCATGTTCGGCTTCCAGCGGGTGGGTGACCTGATCTGGTCGGCGGCTGACTCCAGGTCACGAGGATTCCTGCTCGGAGCGACGGCGGGACGAACCACCCTCCAGGGCGAGGGGCTGCAGCACCAGGATGGGCACAGCCTGGTGCTGGCGACCACCGTCCCGGTCTGCGAGGCGTACGACCCAGCCTTCGCCTACGAAGTGGGCACGATCGTGGAGCACGGTCTGCAGAGGATGTACGGGCGGGGAGAAGACGTCTTCTACTACCTCACCCTGTACAACGAGAACTACAGCCAGCCGCCACGTCCGGAGGGCGTCGCCGAGGGAATCATCGAGGGCTTGTACCGGTGGCAGGAGGCCCCAGACACCTCAGGGCCGCATGCCGCGATCCTTTTCTCCGGCTCGGCGAACCTCGCCGCCCGGGAGGCGGCCCGAGAGCTCGCGGAGAACTATGGGGTTGCGGCCGAGTTGTGGTCGGCAACTTCCTACAAGAAGCTTCGTGAGGAGGCATTGGCGGTCGAGCGGTGGAACCGGCTGCACCCGAGGGAGACGCCAAGGGTGCCACTCGTCACCAGGCGGTTGGCATCGATCGGGAGCCCGGTGGTGGCAGTGTCCGACTACATGAGGCTGGTCCCCGATCAAGTCGCTCAATGGGCACCTTCTCGATTCGTGACACTGGGCACCGACGGCTTCGGGAGATCCGACTCACGCAAGGCATTGCGCAAGTTCTTCGAGATCGACGCCGGGAGCATCGTCGCCACCACGCTCTGGGCTCTGGCCTCCGAAGGCTTGGTCCCGATGGATCGGGTCCTCGACGCCTTCGATCGCTACGGCATCGATCCCGAGGCCCCCAACCCGGCCCACCAGCACTGAGCGCCGGGCCCCACCTGGAGATCCCGGTGGCGATCCGAATGGCCATCGAGGCCCACGCGGAGAATTGCCTTCCCGACGAGTGCTGCGGGCTGCTCGCCGCCGATTCATCGGGCGCCATCCGCTTCGCATACCCGTTGCAGAACTCGGCGCCCTCCCCGGTCTCGTTCACGATCGCACCCGATGAGCATTTCGGGGCCTTCCGGCACGCCGAGCGCCAGGGCTGGGAGATCGGCGGGGTGTTCCACTCCCATCCCGGAGGGAAAGCAACGCCCTCCGCGACAGATGTCGGGGCGGCACTCGACCCGCAGTGGGTGCATCTCATCTACGGACGGGACGAGCTGCGCGCCTTTTCGATACGGGATGGCGAAGTGCATGAGCTGGATCTGGCCTGGGTGAGCTCTCCTTCGTGAATCTCGGTCACAGGTATCGTTGCTCGCACCCATGAGGTGGCATTGACCCGAATCGAGGAATCTGCCCTGCCCGGCGTCGGGGTCAGATACGAGTTCAACACAGAAGATGGCCGGCGCATCGGCGTCGTTCATCACCGGACCGGTCGGCGCGAGCTATTTGTCTGTGAGCCCGACGACACCGACGCCGCTGTTGTGACCATGACCCTCAGCGATGAGGACAGCCACGCGCTCTCAGAGGCCCTCGGCGGATCCACTCTCGTCGCCAATCTCAGCAACCTCCAGCAGCAGGTCGAGGGGCTTGCCATCGACTGGTTGACGGTCGAGGAGCGGTCCCCCTATGCGACAGGCACGATCGGCGATGCCCGGGTCAGGACTCGATCTGGCGTCTCGGTCGTCGCGGTGATCAGACGAGAAGAGACCTTTCCTGCACCCGGCCCGGACTTCGCCCTGCAACCGGGCGACAAGCTGGTGGTGGTGGGTACCCCGGAAGGCATCGAAAAGACACAAGAGATCCTGAACAGCGGCTGATCGATGAGCGAAAGCGCCCAATTGCTCCTGGAACTGGGCGCGATTGTCCTGGCCCTGGCGCTGATGGCACGGTTCGCGGGTCGGCTCGGGATCACCCCCATTCCCCTCTACCTGCTCGCCGGGCTGGCGATCGGTCAGGGGGGCGTGGTCCCGGTGGTCACATCGGAGGAAATCGTCGAGTTCGGTGCGGAGCTCGGTGTGATCTTTCTCCTCCTCCTGCTCGGTCTGGAGTATTCGGCGGGCGAGCTGGTCACCGGCCTGCGCTCGGTCGGTCGGGTCGGTCTCGCCGATCTGGCCCTCAACTTCACACCCGGGTTCGTCACCGGCATCGTCCTCGACCTCGGCCTGGTCGCATCGGTGTTCTTCGGAGCGGTGACCTATGTCTCCTCGACGGGGATCGTGGCCAAGCTCATCGAGGACCTGGGATGGATCGGGAACCGGGAGACCCCAACGGTCCTCTCGATCCTTGTCTTCGAGGATCTGGCCATGGCCTTGTTCCTCCCCATCCTCGCTGTCCTCGCCCTGGGAAGAGGGCCGGGAACCGCCTTGGTGACCGTGGCGGTCGCGGTCGCCCTGGTGGTGGGGATCATCGTGGTCGCGGCACGTGGCGAGGACAGAATCGGGTCGGTCTTGTTCCATGAATCCGACGAGGTGAGCCTCCTTTCCCTATTCGGCATAACCCTGCTCATCAGCGGGCTCGCCGAGGGAGTCAACGTGTCGGCCGCAGTCGGCGCCTTCCTGGTGGGGATCGGCGTGTCTGGCGAGTCCGTGGACCGAGCCCGCGCCCTGCTCACGCCGCTCCGCGACCTGTTCGCTGCGATCTTCTTCGTCTTCTTCGGCCTGCGAACCGATCCCGGTGACATTCCGGGGGTAGCCGTGGCTGCGCTCTCGGTCGCCATCGTTTCCGGGCTCACCAAGTTCGCCATCGGCTGGTGGGCGGCGCGGCGAGCCGGCATAGGTGTCAAGGGCCGGCGCAGGGCCGGGGCCCTCCTCATTGCCCGAGGCGAGTTCTCGATCGTCATCGCCGGTCTTGCAGCCTCGCTAGCCGGAGCCGGCGAGCTGACCGCACTCGCCGCCACCTATGTGCTGATCATGGCGATCGCCGGCCCCATAGTTGCGAAGGTCGTCGATTCGGGCCGACCCCACGTCGTCGTGGCCTGATTCTCAGACTGCTGCCGGCCAGCGGTCCGTCAGACGATGCCGCCCACAACCAGCCCCAGGCCGAGGAACAGCGCGTATACGGCCATGCCCCCGAGCAACAGCACCCACCGCTGCCAGCTGGGAATCGTGCTTCGGCCGAAGAGGTAATAGGCGATGACCCCGAAGAAGGGGATGATCAGGATCACGGCCATCCAGGTGATCACTCTCCCCCGGCTCAGCTCCTCGCGTTTGGTCAAGTCCCAAAGCGCGATCACCACCCAGGAGGTGTAGAGGACCAGGGGCAGCACATAGGCGTAGAGGCCGAAGAAAACCCCGGCTGCCGAAGCGAAGCTGACTCCCATCACATTGATTCCTTTCGTCTGGGTGACTTCCAGGCCCTCCGGCATCTCGGGCACTGCTATGGCCTCGATATCGGGTCGGGCATTCTCAAACACGTTCACTGCTGGGACCACGGGTGCGTCGGCACCGCCCGGCATCGTCGGCTGCGGTCCCGGGGTCGGGACCGAGCCGATGGGGATATCGGGCTGGAGCCCCACGCCGGACTCGAAGTAGCGTCCGAGTTGGGCGCTCGTGGATCCGAGCTCGAACAGGGCCGGCCAGCGGAGACCCTCACAGGGCTGCTTGAGCTCGAGAGCCGCGGGCAGCGACGATGTGAATTCGTTGTCCTCGAAGCAATTTCCCGATCCCGAGGGCCCGCCGAGCGTGATATCGGCGAGTCCGGAGCCTGCGACCACATTGGACCGGACCTGGTTCCCCTCCGACATCCAGAAGTTCTTGTCGAGGATGGGCAAGACCAGGATTCCGCTCTGGGAGTGGTTGAAAACTCGATTGTTGGTGACCAGGGCGTCGTTGCCCCCGGCGAGGATGATGCCATTCCCCTGCCCGGCCCATTCGAAAGCCAGCGCCGGGGCCTCGACGTTCCCGTTGTCGTGGACGAGGTTGCCGGCGATGGTTACCCCTTGGAAGGGAGGCAGCAGCTCGCCGTCGAGGGTGTTGGGGACGATGCCGGCCACGTTGTGACGCCAGATCGAGTTGACCAGATAGAGGTCGTCGGAGGCATTGGTGCCCGAATAGCCGAGGCCGTTCCACTCGGCAATCGAGTCGGTGATGACCGCCTGGCAAGGCCGACATTGCCCGATGTAGAAGCCGGCATCGGGAGATCCCGAGGCGTATGAATGCTCGAAGAGGCCATCGCCGGAGTCGAAGGCGTAGATGCCATAAACGCCATTGTCGATAGCGGTCACAAAGGATGCCCGGTAGCCCCTGACGCCGGACCAGTACAACCCGTTTCCCGTTGCGTTTCGCACAGTGAGGTTTTCTATGGCGACACCGTCGGCGAAATAGACCTCGATCCCATTTGCCCTTTGGAACTCGCCGTCGATGATCACTTCGTTGCGATCGACGCCGCGGATCACGAGGCCAGGCGTGGTCACCTCGACTTCCTCCCGGTAGACCCCGGCGTCGATGAGGATCAGGTCGCCGGGCGAGGCCGCGTCGACCGCCGACTGGATCGTCGGGTAGTCATCCGGCACCAACAAGGACACACCACTGGCCGCTGCCGGAGCGTCGGTGGCGGGATCTCCGATTGCCGCCGGGGAGGGGTCGCCAACGGGAGGGCCGGCGCATGCGCTGAGCCCGAGTAGCAGCCCACCGGCGACCAACCATCCCCTCGTACTCACCCGGAGGCTGCCTCCACGATGACCGTGCCCGCCATCCCTTCGCCGTCGGCGTTCCCATGGAAGGTGCAGAAAAACGGGTACTCGCCGGGAGCTTCGAATTCGATGATGGCCTCGTCACCCTCGAATTGCTCCAGGCTCCCGAAGACGTCCTCGGTCGACCACGACTCATCCGCCGCCACCGCATTGTGGGGGTTCCGCCCGCCCCCCACGAAGTTGACCGAGCCCCCCACCGGAACCCGGATTTCGGTGTATTCGTAGCGGTTGTCGAACATCCTCACCGCCACGTCGTCACCTTCGACCACCGCTGAATCCCCGCCACCGCCGCAGGCGGCGATCATGAAGGCGCCCAGGAACAGAATCGTCACGAACCGGCCGGTCACGCGGGCTCCCTGCTGAAGAGCCGCTTGAACCAGGCCCACAGTGACGAGAAGAACAACGAGACCCCATGGACCTCAGCCGCCTGCACCGCCTCGGCCTCCGCCTCGGTCGGGGCGGCGAGCTTGGCCTCGAGACAGGAGACGAACTCTCCGATCAGCCGCTTCGACATCTCATTGATCAGCCCGGTCCGCCCGAACTGAGCCGCCGGCCCGGAGAGGGTGACATCGGCGTCGACCACCACCTTCGACCCGGTCCCATCGGGCGTGATGGTGTAGACCACCTTGACCTGGCCCCGGGACCCGCCTTTCTTGTCGACACCCTTGCCCTCGATGGTGGCGCTCATCCCCGCCTGGTCGGGTATGACCACGCATTGTCCCTCGAAGGCCGCCGCCATCGGCCCCAGTTTCACCGAGAGATTGCCCTCGTATGACCCGTCCTCGTTCTTCCCGCTGAGATTGGCTCCGGGCAGGCACTGCGCGACGGAGGGAACGTCCTGAAACAGGTCCCAGACGACGTTGGTGGGGCGCGCCACCACGAATTCCTGAGTGATGTTCATGATCCTCCCGGGAGGTCGCCAGAGCCGGTGGGGAACGGTAGTGGATCCCGGGATTCTTCCGGTTACCGGTGCTCGGTGTCCCCGGCGAGGAGGTCGAGGGCATGTGGGATCACCTCGAGCACCGCCTCCAGGCTCTCCACGGCGCCCCGTGCCGACCCCGGGAGGTTGATGACCAGGGTCGAACCGATCGCCCCGGCGCCGGCCCGGGAGAGCGCTGCCATCGGCGTCGACTCGAGGCCACGGGCCATCATGAGATGGGTCAGGCCAGGCGTCTCTCGCTCGATGAGGGCCCTGGTGGCCTCCGGGGTCACATCCCGCGGCCCGAGACCGGTCCCCCCCGTGGTCACGATGAGACGAGCCCGGGCGAGCCCGGCCTGGATCGCCGTGGAGATCGCCGCGATCTCATCGGGGACCACCGATCGCTCGACATCGAACCCGGCCTCGCGAAGCGCAGCCTCCACGGCATCGCCGGATAGGTCCTGGCGGGTGCCCGCGCTCACCCCGTCACTGACGGTCAGGACCAGGGCTGGACGGCCGGCTATCCCCACTGGGCGGGGTTCACCGAGACGCCGCCCCTGAGGACGAAGATCTCGAAGAGGAGGATGACCAGGAGGGTGGCCCCCAGACCCCAGGGCATCGGGGTTTCCCGGAAGTCCTCGGGGCCCTGAACCGTGGTCGTGCCCGGGGCTGCGGCCACCGTGGCGATGAAGATGACCGCGGAGAGTGGCAGCGCGGGGATCACCCCGCTCCCGGCGTCCGGGGCGAAGAACGGGATGGCGAGGAACACCGAGATCACCACCGGCACCAGGGTGATCCAAAGGGCAAAGGTGAAGCGCTTCCTGCTGGTGTTGATCAGCTTGTGGTGAGGGGTGAATGCGAGGAAAGCCGATGCCGCTGAGAGCACTATGAGCAAGAGGCCCACTGCGCCCCCGGCCGCAATCACGTATTCGAGCCCGGCAGGGGCATCGAGGGTGCCATAGGCCAGCGCCAGTTGCCCATCGGGATCGAAGGGGAGGAAGACGGCCTGGCCGAAAGCCTGTCGCAGCACATGGAGCACCATCCAGAGCAAGGTGAGCTTGGCCGTTCCGTGGTCCCGGGCGGTCGGGTAGGAGAAGAGGAGCATGAACCCGACGATGAGGCAGAGGAGAAAGCCCCCGGCCCACGCCAGGTCGGAGGCGCCGGTGAACTCGACGCGGTTGTTGTAGATGACGGCGTCCCCACCCAGGATCAGAGCCATGATGCCGTCGCCCAGGTCGTCTAGGAACTGGGCGATGACGATTCCGAGTGTTGAGCCGAGGACCGAGGCAGCCACCAACGTTGGCCCGATCCGCTTGATCGTGTCCGTCGCCGATGACTGCTGGGTCGTAACCTCACTAGTCACGGAGGGTGATGCTAAACGCCAGGTTGCCGCTGACTAGCCCTTCCGTGCCCGAACCGAGAACTTCCCCCCGGGCTCAGATCTCCCCCGCGACCAGGGTCCCGATCGCCCAGAGCAGGAAGATGCCGATGGAGCCGAGCAGAACCGGGGCAGTGCGCCTCCAATGCAAGCCACACCAAACGCCGGCGCCGACTACCAGAATCGCCATGGTCGCCGTCCACCAGGGAGGGGCAAGGCCTGCGACGGCGGCGCCGATCACCAGGATCAACACGACCAGTAGGAAGCCGGCGGCGACCAAGGCGTAGAGCACTTGGCGGGGCGAGGGCTCGGTCACAACAGCCCCGAAGCCACTCCCACCCGGCGAAACCACCCGGCAAGGCTCTCCGCCGTCTCATGGGCGTTGAGGCCGGAAGGATTGGGCAGCACCCACAACTCGGCACCTCCGATTCCGACTTCCTGCGGGCCGAGGGTGGCGTCGGGGCTCTGGAAGGCGCTGCGATACGCCGTGACCCCGGCGACCGCAACCACCTGGGGCCGGTGTTCCTCCACCGTCGATTCCAGGCGCTTCGCACCAGCCCTCAGCTCGACTGCGCTCAGCTCATCAGCCCTGGCGGTCGCCCGGGCGACCAGGTTGGAGATCCCGATGCCGCGCGCTACCAGCCTCTCTCGCTCGGCATCGGTCATTCCTCTCGCGACGTCGAATTCGAGGTCGATGAGCCCTGACGCCCGCAGCGCCGGATAGAAACGGTTGGATGGATGGCAGAAATGGGTCTGGGTGGCTGCGGTCCACAAGCCCGGGTTGATGCCGACTACCAGCAAGCGGAGCCCGGGACCTATCAGATCGGGCACCGTGCGTCCACGGAACGCCTCGAGTTGCTCCCTGGTGAATCCCACTTTCTGAGATCACCGCGCAGGTAGCCACGGTGGGGCGGGGGCATCGATCCGGGTCAGGGTGGATGGCACCTCGCCGAACCAGTCCTCGTCGTGTGCCTGCCATGCCCGCCAGGCCTCCGTGATCTCGTCCTTGGTCCGAGCCACGAAGTTCCACCACATCTCTATCGGCTCGGCCAGCGGCTCGCCTCCGAGGACAAGGAAGCGGGAGCCATGCAAGGAGGAGATCGGCAGCGTTGGCAATCCGGGTGGGACCAGCGCAACCCATCCGGGCTCGACGATGTCCTCTCCCACTCGGACAGGGCGGTCCAATGGCACCACTGCATATTCGAAATCGGGCTCGGTTGGCAGTTCGACACTCCCGGCGCCCATCGATACGTCGGCGCCGACCATTCGCGAGTCGACGCCGGCCTCGGATTCGACGTCACCGAGGGCGCCCACCATCACCGTCGCTTCGGCTCCGGGAAGCTCTGCGACCGGGAGCTCAGCCAGGTGTTGGAAGCGCGAGGCACCGTGCCGCGTTTCCTCCGGCTGCGCGAGCCACATCTGGACCCCCTGGATCCCGCTGCTGGTGCCCAGCTCGGCGTGGGCAATCCCCTTGCCTGCGGTCATCAGGTTGAGCTGACCGGGGCGGATGAGTTGCTCAGACCCAAGAGAGTCGCTGTGCAACGCCTCACCGTCCAGGAGCCAGGTGACGGTGGCCAGACCGGTGTGCGGGTGGGGCCCGATCTCGAGCGGGTGCGGGTCGTCGAAGTCGGGCGGCTGGATCAGGTCGACGAAACACCAGGGCCCGACGGTCCTCCTCCCCTTGGTGGGGAGCACCCGCTGGATCCCGACCCCGCCGACGGTCGTCGCCCGCCCCTCGATGACGTGGATCCCGGCCAATGGGCCCTGCGGGCCTCCGACATCAGGAAGCTGGACCGGTCCGCTCACGCGCCTTCCTCGGGGATCGGGCTACTTCTTCTTGCTCTCGATGTAGGGGTTCTCACCCGATGCATGGTCGGTGACATCCACCACTTGCGTCAGCTCGGGGATCGCTTCGAGCAGGGTCTTCTCGATGCCCTGGCGGAGCGTGACCTGCGCCAGGCCACAACCCTGACAGCCCCCGAAGAGGCGGAGATAGGCGATTGTCCCGTCGACCGACACCAGCTCGGCGCCCCCGCCATGGGCGGCGATCGCCGGATTCACCTGCTCGTTGAGCACCTGTTGGACACGGTCGACAAGAGGCCCGGTGAGGTCCCCATGTGAGCCTGATATCTCTGGCGATGAAGGAGCGTTGGGGTTGTTCATCGCCAGGCCCTGGTCGGTGAGGTCCAGCGATGCCCCTTCCAGCTTCGGGATGTCCGATTCGGGGAAGATCACCGCGAGGTCGGCGTGTCGCTCCACGACCCAATCGTCTTTCATGTCGGCAAGTGCGACGAACGCCAGCTCGTATGTGAACTGTGGGCCCCGGAACCCGGTCACCTCGATCGATAAGGCGAACTCACCTTCTCCGGGCTCCTGATCGCGGAGTTGGGTGATCATGTCCAGTGCGTCGGGGGCGATGCTGATCACGGTGGGCTCGGGCATATGCCAGGATGGTAATGGCCATCAGGAGAAAGCCTTGCCGACCGCCGTCGTCGTCCTCCCCAGCAGCACATATCGGGCGACCGACTTCGTGGAAGCGGCCAGGGGGCTCGGGGTGGATCTCGTCGTGGCTTCCGAGGAGCCGCCTCCGTTCGACATGGGTGACCGCTACCTCCGGATCGATTGCGACGACCCCCAAGAGGCGGCACGGACGATTCTGGACGCCGGCGATCGGGTGCCCATCGACGGAGTGATTGCCGCCGACGATGGTGGCGTCGAGGTCGCGGCCATCACCGGGCAGGCCCTCGGGCTTCTCTCCAACTCCCCCGAGGCCGCAGCCGCGACCCGGGACAAGGCCAGGCAACGCCGCTTGCTGGCGGCGGCCGAGGTCCCCCAGCCCCGGTTCACGGTGATCCTCCCCGAGGACGACCCTTTGGACTCCGGTATGGCCGTTGGCTACCCCCTCGTGGTCAAGCCTCTCGACCGGACTGCAGGTCAGGGGGTGATCCGCGTCGATCGTCCCGAAGAGCTCGCCGCGGCATACCAGCGGGTGCGCTCCATCGCCGGGGACGACGCCGACCTGATCGCCGAGGGATTCGCCCCGGGTGTCGAAGTCGCGGTGGAAGGGATCGTGTCCGAGGGCCGACTCAACGTGCTCGCAGTGTTCGACAAGCCGGGGGCCGCCGAGGGCCCATTCTTCCCGGAGACCATCCTGGTCACCCCGTCGCGTCTTCCCGAGCCGGTGCTGGCCGAGTGCCAGAGGGTGGCCCAGTTGGCTCTGGACGCGATCGGGATCGTCCACGGCCCGGTCCATATCGAGCTCAAAGCCGATGGCGACAAGGTGATGGTGATCGAGGTGGCGGCGCGCTCCATCGGCGGGCTTTGCTCCAAGAGCCTCAACTTCGGGCTCATGGGCACCACCCTGGAGACCTTGATCCTGCGCAACGCCTTGGGAATGGACAAGCCCGAGCTGCGAAGGGAGGAAGTCGCCAGCGGCGTCCTGATGATCCCGATCCCCGCTGCAGGCGACTTCAGAGAGATCCGCAACCTGGACGCGGTGCGCGCCCTTCCCAACGTGACCGGGATCGACGTGACGGTGCACCCGGGCCGGCGGGTGGAGCCTCCCCCGGAGGGCGACCGCTACCTCGGGTTCGTCTACGCCCGCGCCCCTTCCCCGGATTCCGTAGAGTCGACATTGGTGGAGGCGCAACGCCTCCTGGAAGTCGTCGTCGACTGAGATCGGGAAAAACCCAATGTCCCCATGGTCAGAATCCGGGACCGCCAGTCTCAACCTCTACTTGAAGGTTAGCTCTTACCCGCGTTTCTGCGCGTAAGGCGATTTTGTCATTTTGATGGACACGATCCTGATCTTCGCCGCAGGGGATGGGCTTCGCCCCGAGGTCGCCCAGGACCTGCCGCTGGCGGACATGGTGGTGGCTGCCGACAGTGGCTATGACGCAGCTGTCGCGCTCGGCTTTCGCGTGGACGTGGTGGTGGGTGACCTCGACTCGATAGCCACCGATCCCCTCCCCGACCACGTGATCGTCGAGCGTCACGATGTCGACAAGGACCAGACCGACCTCGATCTGGCTTTGGAGCTGGCGATGCGTGAGGACCCGGAGCGGGTGGTGGTGGTGGGTGGGGCCGGGGGGCGCCACGACCACGAGCTCGCCGCCTTCCAGCTCATCTGCTCGCCGCGCTGGCGCGCGGTGAACGAGCTCGACTGGATCTCCAACCGGAGCCGGTCCCACGTCGTGCGCCGCCACCGTGTGGTGCATGGGGATATCGGGGCGACAGTGACCCTGCTCGCGGTCGGAGGACAGGTGGAGGGCTTGACCACCAGGGGCCTCGCCTGGGAGCTCCGTGAGGCGACTCTGGAGCCCGGGTCCACCTGGGGGGTGAGCAATGTCATGCGGGGCCCGGTGGCCGACATTTGGATCACCTCCGGGTGCGTGCTCGTGGTCTACCCCGACGTCTGAGCCGGTCGATTCGCAGGCGCGTAGGGCGCAGGCATCGGGCGGCCGTCGAGGGCCGTGATGAGGTTCTCGACTGCGAGGGATGCCATGCCGCGCCGGGCCGAAGTCGAGGCACTCCCGATGTGCGGCACCACGAGACAATTCGCCATCTCCAGCAGGGCGTGACCCGCGGGCAGGGGCTCGGGATCGGTCACATCGAGGGCGGCGCCCGCAATCTGTGAGGACCCGAGGGCTTCGACCAGGGCACCGGTGTCTACGAGACCCCCGCGGGCCACGTTGACCAGGTATGCAGTCCGCTTCATCCGCTTCAACTCGTCCCGGGAGATCAGGTTCCGGGTCTCCGGAGTCAGAGGCGCAGCGAGAACCACGATGTCCGCCTCTTCGAGCAGCGCCGCGAGCGGGACGCGGGTCGCGGCCGGCTCGGCCTTCTCCGAGGGCGACGCATAGAGCACCCGCATGTCGAACCCGACGGCACGTCTCGCGATCGCTGACCCGATGCGCCCCATCCCCACTATCCCCAGAGACGTGCCGTGAAGGTCACCGCCGAGCATGGCCCACGGGTCCCACACCCCCCACCGCCCGTCGCGCACCATGTCCATACCTTCGGGGATACGGCGGACGATCGCAGACGCCAGGGCGAATGCCGTGTCGGCAACCGTCTCGGTCAGGACGTCCGGGGTGTGCCCGATGACGATCCCCCGCTGCTGACAGGCGGCAACGTCGATGTTGTCGACTCCGACCGCCATTTGGGAGATGACGCGCAACGACGGCCCGGCATCGAGCAACTCACCATCGATCGCGTCGACGAGCATCGACAGCAGCCCTTCGCAGCCGGAAACCCCGCGGCAAAGGACCGCCCGCGGGGCGGGGCCTTCACCGTCCCAGATCCCGACCTCTGCGAAGTCGCGCAACGGGGCCAGGATGTCCTCCGGTATGAGGTGGGATACGAAGACACGGCGCACGACGATCGAGGCTAGATATCCCGGGGAGCTCGCTCGCAAACTCCTGGAAAGGTCACCCGCCCAACGGCCGATACCATCTCGGTGATGCGACGGATCCTCATCCCGGTCCTCGCCCTCCTCGCAGCCGTCGGATGCGGGGGCGGAGCCGCGCTCGATCTGACCGAGCCGCGGCGGCCATTCCTCGATCCCGACATCTCCGCCCTACCCGCCCCGACGGCACAGGCTCTGGACACCAAGCGGCGCGAGGCCTTCGCCGGGCTGAGCACCGAGACGATCGATGCAGAGCAGACGCTGGTAGCGATGAGCGTCGGGGACACCGACTTGTTCGAGGCGCCGGGCGACACCGAGCCCACGATGACCATCCCCCACACCACCATCCTCGGCACCGTCTCGGTGTTCGAGGTGGTCGAGGGCCCGGTGAAAGGCTGGGTCCGGGTGATGGTTCCGGTTCGGCCCAACGGGACCCAGGGCTGGGTCGAGGTCTCGGATGTGATGATGTACGTGGTCGACGGCAGGTTCGTGGTCGATCTCTCCGAGAGGACCCTCTCCTACTACGAAGACGGGAGGTTGGTCCTCACCACCCAGGCCGCGGTAGGAAGCCAGCGCAACCCCACGCCCGAAGGTGACTTCTTCGTGACCGACGCCGTCACTCTCGCCAACCCGGGTAGCGCATGGGGCCCCCACGCCTTCGGGATCTCGGCCCGGTCGGAGACGATCACCGAATACAACGGAGGCGACGGGATCATCGGGATCCACGGCACGAACCGGCCGGGCTCGATCGGGAACGCCGCCTCCCTGGGTTGCATCCGCGTGCCCAACGACGTGATCACCCTGCTTCACGAGATGGTCCCGGTCGGGACCCCCGTGGAGATCAACGCCTGACTGTCAGGCTGTTGAGCCGAGGATCGTGCCGCTGAGCACCGTGGCCGCCCGCTCCTCGACCGAGGCCTCGACCACCAGTCCGTCGCCCTGAGCCCAGATTCGGGTGAGCACCGTCTCCCCGGGAAAGACCACACCGGAGAAGCGGGCCCGATACGTGGAGAGGGCCCCTTCCTGATCGCCCAGGGAGTGGTCCACCACCGCCTTGCCCACGATCCCGTAGGTGCACAGGCCGTGGAGGATCGGCCGCTCGTATCCGGCGAATGCGGCGAAACCGGGGTCGGCGTGCAGCGGGTTGTGGTCACCTGACGCAATCCGGTAGAGCAGGGCTTGTTGTTCAAGCGTGCGGGATGTGACCACCGCGTCGGGTTCGCGGTCGGGAATCTCGGTCGCGGTGGAAGGTCCGGGATCGCCGCCGAATCCGCCCTCTCCGCGGAGGAAGATGGAGGGCCGGTTGGTGAACAGCAATTCACCGTCTCTCTCCAGCCGGGACTCGATCTCCATGATCACCAGTGCCCCTTTTCCCTTGTCGAAGACGTGCGTGACCCGACCTTCCTGGATCACGGAGCCAACTGGCGGAATCGGGCGATGGAGCTCCAGCTCCTGCTCGCCGTGGAGCACCGATGCCAGCTCGAAGTCGAGCCCGTCCACGGTGCCCAGGCTCATCATCAGCCCGAAGGAGGGAATGGTGGCGAACGTGGGGAGGACGCGGAGGTCCCCCTCATAGGTGTAGGCCAGCTCCCGGGGGTCGGTGGGGGGGACACCGGCGCCGATCGCGAGCTGGTAGAGGATGACGTCGTCTTCGTCCCAGCTGAAGGTCGAGCCGGGCAACGCCGCCCCGACCGCACGGGAGGCGTCGACCGGCATCAGCCGGCCAGCATCTGGCCGAGGAGCATGATCTCCTCGTTGTTGCTCAAGGGTGTCTGGAATTCGGAGATGTCCCGGATCTCCTCGATGTGCGCCGCGATTTCCTCGACCTCGGGCACCACCCCCTGGCCGGCGAGCCATCCGGGATTGGTGCCCAGGAAGATCCGGGCGTATCGGCCCCCTCCCGCCGTGAACACCTCATGGGTGAGCTGGTTGCCCTCTGAGCAGAGATACACGACGAGCGGCATCACCTGCTTCGGGTCGACCAGCTCGGCGAAGGGGCCGAGGAGCTCCTCGGTCATCCGGGTCCGGGCGATCGGGGCCACGGCATTGGATTTGATGTCGTATTTGATGCCCTCGATTGCAAGCACGTTGGAGAGGCCCATGATCCCCGCCTTGGCCGCCCCGTAGTTGGCCTGGCCGAAATTCCCGAACAGGCCCGAAGCCGAGGTGGTGTGCACGAACCGCCCGTAGCCGTTCTCCTTCATGACGACGAAGGCGGGCTGTGAGACATGGAAGGCACCCCTGAGATGCACGTCGATTACCGCGTCGATCTCGTCGGCTGTCATGTTGGCAAATGACCGATCGCGCAGGATCCCCGCGTTGTTGATCACGATGTCCACCGTCTCGAACGCATCGAGCGCGGTCCGCACGATGGCCGCGCCTCCTTCCCGGGTGGACACCGAGTCGTAGCTGGCAACCGCTTCGCCACCCGCGATCCTGATCTCTTCGACCACTGCGTCGGCCGCGGTGCTCGATGCCCCGGTCCCGTCGACCGCCCCTCCCAAGTCGTTGACCACCACCTTCGCCCCGCGCCGGCCGAGCTCGAGCGAGTACTCCCGGCCCAGGCCGCCGCCGCCTCCGGTCACGATCGCCACCCTCCCATCGAATGTGATCGGCTCGGTCATCGCGCTCCCTTCACAGGCCCAGGGACCGTCCGATGATCTCTTTCATGATCTCGGTGGTCCCCCCATAGATCGTCTGCACCCGGGCGTCACGATAGGCCCGAGCGATCGGGTACTCCTCCATGTAGCCCCATCCTCCGAAGAGCTGGAGACACCGGTCGATCACCTTCTTCTCGAGCTCGGTGACCCACCATTTCGCCTTGGCCGCCTCCTCCGCCGACAGCTCCCCTTGGTGATGGGCCATCACCTGGCGATCGACATAGGTCTGGGCAATGTCGAGCTCGGTTCGCATCTCGGCCATCGCGTGCTTCACGGTCTGAAACGAGCCGATCGGCTGGTCGAATGCGCTCCGTTCCTTGACGTGGGACAGGGTCCAGTCGAAGGCCAGCTGAGCATGAGTCACCGATCCCACGGCCAGGCTGAGTCGCTCCTGAGGCAGGTTTTGCATCAGATATGCGAAACCCTGCCCCTCCTCCCCCAGCCGGTTGGACACGGGAACCCGGACCTCGTCGAAGAAGAGCTCTGCGGTGTCCTGGGCGTGGAGGCCGATCTTCTCCAGGTTCCGTCCTCGGGTGAATCCGGCCATCCCCTCCTCGATGACGAGCAGCGTCATTCCCGCGTGCCGTTGCTCAGGGTCGGTCTTGACCGCGGTCACCACCAGGTCCGAGTTGAGGCCATTGGTGATGAAGGTCTTCGACCCGGTCACCAGATAGTCGTCGCCGTCGCGGATTGCCCTGGTCTGGATCCCGGCCAGGTCGGAGCCGGCTCCGGGCTCGGTCATCGCGATGGCAGCCATGAGCGCCCCCGAGGCCAGCCCGGGCATCCATCGCTCCCGCTGCTCGTCGCCGGCGAGATTGGTGAAGTACGGGATGCAGATGTCGTTGTGCAGGGTGATGCACATACCTGAGGCGATGGCATCCCCCATCACCAGCTCCTCGACGACCACGACGTTGAACCGGAAGTCGTCGTTGCCGCCCCCGCCGAGGTCCTCGGGGATCGCCATGCCGAGCAGGCCGGCTTCCCCGGCCCTGCGGAACATCGCCTTGTCGACCCGGCCCTCTGCTTCCCACTTGGGGACGTTGGGGGTCACCTCGCGCCCTACGAAGCTCCGCACGGTCGATCTGAACAGGTCGTGATCGGCCTCGAACAGATCCCGGTTCATTCCGGCTCAGACGCCGACGTAGAGCGCGTCGATCTCCTGGGCGTACTTCTCCAGCACAACCCGTCGCTTGAGCTTGAGCGACGGAGTCACCTCTCCGGAGTCCGGGGTCCATTCGTCGCTGACGACGATGAATTTCTTGATCTGCTCCACCGAGGAGACCGATTCGTTCGCCTCGCGCACGGCTCGCTCGATCTCCGCGTTCACCTCCGGCAAACGGGAGAACGAGGCGAAATCCGGGTACTCCAGGCCGTGAGCTGCAGCCCAAGCCGGCGCCTCCTCGTGGTCGAGGGCGATCACAACGCTCAGGAACTTGCGCCCGTCACCGATCATGCACGCCTTGGAGATGATCGGGTTGTTCCCGAGCAGCGTCTCCAGCTTGGCCGGGGCGATGTTCTTGCCCGCCGCGGTGATGATGATCTCCTTCTTGCGGCCGACGATCCAGAGGAAACCATCCTCGTCGATCTGCCCCAGGTCCCCAGAGTGCAGCCACCCCTCGGAGTCGAAGGACTCCTCTGTCGCCTCCGGGAGCTTGTAGTAGCCCTGGGTGATGACACCACCCCTCATCAAGACCTCGCCGTCCTCGCCGAGGACCACCTCGACCCCAGGAAGGGCACGCCCTACGGAGCCCGTCTTGTTCGCCCCGGGAAGGTTGGTCGTCGCCGGACCGGTGGTCTCGGACATCCCGTAGAGCTCGAAGAGGGGGATCCCAATCGTGTGGAAGAAGGTGATCAACTCCGGGTGGATCGGGGCGGCGGCGGTGATCGCCAACTCGACCGAGTCCATGCCCAGGCCCTCGCGCACCTTGGACAGGGCAATCGAGTCGAGCAGACCGGCGAGCATCGGGCCCGACGAGCCGTTGGCCTCAGCCTCGACCCGCTTCCGGTTGGAGGCAAGGGCACTGTCGAGGATCCGCTTCTTGATCCCGTGAGCCTCCTCGAAGCGGGCGCCGAGACGGGCTGAGAACTTCTCGTACACCCGGGGCACCCCGAAGAAGATCGTGGGACGAGCCGCCTGGATGTACTCCAGGACCCCGGCCATGTTGGGGCAGAACCAGACCTGGCCCGCCATGTAGGTGCACAGGTAGTGGGTGGCCAAGCGCTCCGCGATGTGGGCCAGGGGAAGGTATGAGACCATACGCGGCCCGAGGTCGATGTTCGCGGCGCGGCGCAGGCACTCGGCGGTCCAGACCACGTTGCGATGGCTGATCATCACCCCTTTCGGGGTACCGGTCGTGCCCGAGGTGTAGATCAGGGTGGCGAGAGAGTCGGAGGTCATCTGCAGCGGCGGCCCTCGTGACCGACTCCGGGTCCTCCGCGAGCCGCTGCTTGCCCCGGGCGATGAGCTCGTCCCAGCTCAGCACCCAGTCCGCAGTGTCGTAGTTCTCCGCCCCCGACATGAGCACGACATAGCGGAGGTTGGGCAGCTCGGACCTGATCTCCTCCCATCGCTTCATGAAGTCGAGGTCCTCGAGCACCGCGACGGTGGCGGCGCAGTTCTCGGCGATGTACTGGATCTGGCTGGCAACCAGCGTCGAATAGATGGTGACCGCAGTGGCACCAGTGTGGATCGCCGCATAGTCGGCGATCACGTGCTCGGGTCGGTTGCCCGCCATGACCGCCACAAACTGCCCGTCGCCCACCCCCAGCGACTGGAAGCCGGCCGCGGCGTCGTGCACGGCATTTCGGTATCCGGACCAGGTGAGCTGGGCCCACTCGCCGTTGTCCTTCCAGTGGATCGCCGGTTGGTCGCCGTAGCGCTCGGCATTGCGGTTGAAGTAGTCGACGATCGTCTTGCCGTCGACCTCGGCATCGATCGCCGCGCGCTCGGCCAGGACTGCTTCTTCCGTCATCGAGTCCTCCGGTAGGGGAATGATCCGTCGCTGCCGAGCATACCGGCGAGATGACGGCTAGAGCCCGGTCAGCTCCCGGTGACGATCACGTCCGCCCGGCTCACCAGGACCGGGACGTACGTGAAATCAGGGGCCACCGTGAAGGCGCCTTCGAGCACGGCGCTTGCGACCAGGGAAGCAGTGAAATGGTCCCCGCCGGGCTCCAGCACGTTCAGTGTCTCCGGCCCCTGATCGACCCCGAAGACGATGTCGGGCTTTCCCGACCAGGTCGAGATGTTCCAGAATGGCCCGCTCGACGATGGGTTGTCGCGGGGGCCGGTGATCACTTCGTTCCAGGCGAAGAAGGACGGCTTCTGATAGAGCGGGATGGAGGCGACGTCGTTCAGGTACAGCGAGTCCGCCTGGTTGTAGAGGGCGGCCCTCGCTTGGTCGTCCACCTCGGTCTCGGTTTGGTGGATCAGGTCCTCGATCTCGTCGTTGCAATACCGGTTGACGTTGATATCCCCGAAACCGCTGGGTGCCGCACCTTCGCAGTAGTACACCGTGTTCCGTCCCGACGGATCGGCTGCACCAAACCAGGCGAAGTTGAGGATTTGCCACACCGACGAGTCCCCGTAAATGAACTCGTTGGCGAAGACCCTGGTTGCCGGGCCGAAATCGGCGACGACCTCGATCCCGACCTCGAGGAGGTCCTCCTGGGCCAGGTCGAAGAGGGCCTCCCGCCCTTCGATGCCCGCAGTGGTCGCCCACCGGAAGGACAGCCGCTGGCCGTCGCAAACGTAGATCCCGTCTTCTCCTTCCACACACCCGTTGGCCACCAGGAGCTGCCGCGCGGCCTCGGGGTCGTATGTGTACTGACCGAAGTGGTCTTCGTAGTACGGGGTCTCCGTCAGCCACACGGTGTTCCCGAGCGCCACCGCCCCCTCGAGCATCGGCCGAACCACCTCATCGAGGACTTCCTCCCGGTCGATGGCTCGGGCGAAAGCTTCGCGGACGTACTTCTTCGACAACAGCGGATCGTCATGGTTGAAGTCGATGTGCTCCCAGATCCGACCCGGTCCGATCTCCGAGGTGATGTCGCCCATCGATGTGACTTCATCGACCAGTGACTCATTTGGCTCCGGATAGAACATGTCGATCTCCTCGTCGCGGAGGGCGTCCACCAGAGTTGCCGAGTCACCCAGGAAATCGATCCGCACATTTTGAACATCACCCATCGAAGCTCCCGAGGCCGGGTCGCGGGTGGCCCAGTAGTTCGGATTACGGGTTAGCGAGATGCTTTCCTCTGCGACGTACTCCGAAAACTGGAACGGGCCCGAGCCGAGGGTGATGGCTTCGTCCCAGACCTCATTGAACGGCTGGTCGCCCAATACGTGCGCCGGGAGCACCACGTTGAAGAGATTCCTCCAGGGTGCGTAGACCTCGGAGAAGATGGCGAGAAACGTCTTGTCGTCGACGACCTCGTAACCGGTGATGAGGCTGTAACCCGATCGGCTGGCGACCTCGAGGTCCTGGTCCATCAGCGTCTCGAAGGTGAAGGCGAAATCATCGGCAGTCACCGGCGTGCCATCGGCCCACGCCGCTTCGGGCCGGACGTGATAGCGAACACAGAAGGCGTCGGGGCATTCCGGAGGCGGGGCTGCTGTCGTGGTCGCTGCCTCGACACTGGTCGTGGTGACGGTGGTGGTCGTGGTGCCCTCGGCCCCGCCGTTACAGGCCGCAACCACCATGCCCAGCACGAGCAATAGGCGCGCCCGTGAGGCGACTGCGCTGCCGCGCGAGTCTCGCACCTGTCGTCCCTCCGTCGTGGTTGGCCTGCGGATCCCGGAGCCGAAGCCCCTCCCCGAGGATGCTCACACCGGCTCTGCGCGAGCGCGAGCGATCCTGGATGGGTAAAGGTAAAGCGGCGACGGCGCAACGCCAACAACTCAGCCACTGGTCAGTCGTCGAGTTCCGGCTCCGGGACCTCGGGGATCACGTCGTGACGATGGGTCGAATACTCGGAGATCAGGGCCTGGATGATCCCGGCCATGGGAAGCGCCAGGATCACGCCCAACCCGCCCATCAACGCACCTCCGGCCAGAATCGCGCCAATCGAGATCGCAGGGTGGATCTCCATCGTCCTCTTCGTGATACGAGGAGCGATCAGGTAGTTCTCCACCTGCTGATAGCCCAGGAAGAAGATGACTACCCAGAGCGCGTTGGTCGGCCCATTGGCCGAAAGGGCGACCACCGCAGGAAGGATCGCCGCCAAGTAGGTCCCGATTACCGGGATGAACTGGCTGAGCACGCCCACCCAGATCCCAAGCGACACCGCGAACGGGACGCCGAGGAACGACAGGACGACCGCTGAGAGGACGGCACTCAGCACCGCCAGGATCAACCGCGAGTAGATGTAGCCACCCATCTTCTCGACGGCGATGCCCCAGACATGGAGCGCCTCCCTCTGACGATCCGGGGGCATGTATGACAGGACGGTGTGCTGCACCTTGGGGAGGTCGGCAACCAAGTAGAAGGTGAAGATGCCGACGGTGGTGGCGAAGATCAGGAAGTTGAACACCCCGGTGGTGACCCCGATCAGACCGCCGACCAGTGTGCCGGCGAAGTTGCCCAATGCGTCACGCACCGACTGTCCCTCCTCGGCGACCTGGAGGTCCGAGGTCTGAACGCCGAACGTGTCCTCTACGAACTGTGCCAGCGTGGTGACGTATCCGGGAGCGGCATCGATCAATTGGTCGATCTGCCGGACGAACAGCGGCACCAGAGCGATGAAGAAGACCACAACCAGGGCGAATCCCGCCAGGAAGACGACACCGGTGGCCGCGCCGCGGCGCCAGCCCCGCTTCTCGAGATAGTGCACCGGAGGCTCGATCGCCACCGCGACGAATATCGAGACGAAGACCATGAACAGGATGTTGCTGAGCCGGTAGATCAGCCACAGCGCTGCCGCGGTGAGTACGAGCACGCCGGCGACGACAAGAGTCCTCCTCCGGAACTGCTTGCTGTCCGCCTTCTCTGCTGCCGTGGACATCGCCGGGGAGGGTAGGCGGGCACGGGCCGGGCACGGGGAACTCCTAGCCTCCGCCTGTGGAGCTTCGACGATGACCGATCACTTCGAGGTCGCCTGGCGACCCAGTCCAGAGCGGGCCGCCGCAACCCACACCGCCGCCTTCATGGCCGTCCACGGGATCGACGACTTCCATGAGCTTCGGCGCCGATCTGTCGCTGATCCCGACTGGTTCTGGTCGGAGGTCGTCGGCTTCCTCGGATTGCCCTTCGATCGCCCCTGGAGGGCGGTGAGCGACACCTCGCGTGGCGAGCCATGGACCACCTGGTTCACCGGCTCGATGTTCAACCTGAGCCGGGCATGCGTCGACCGATGGGCGGATTCCGATCCCACCCGGCTCGCGCTTCGCTCGCAGCGCGAGGATGGGACCACGAACGAGCTCACCTTTGGTGAGCTTCGCGACCAGGTAGCCGCTTTCGCCGGCGGGCTCGCCTCGCTCGGGGTGGGGCGAGGCGATGCTGTGGCCCTCTTCCTCCCGATGTCGTGGCAGGCGGTGGTGGCGTTTCTCGGAACAGCCCGACTCGGTGCGATCGTCGTCCCCATCTTCTCGGGATATGGCGCGGAGGCGGTTGCCGGGAGGCTGATCGACCCCAAGCCGAAGGCCATCGTCTGCGCCACCGGCTTCCAACGTCGCGGCCAGATGGTGGGGATGAAAGAGGTGGCAGACCGGGCGATCGCATTGGCAGGTGGGATCGAGAACGTGGTGGTCGCCGACTATGCCGGCCCCACGCCTGACATGGTCCCGGAGCGGGACATCTGGTGGTCGGAGCTGGTGGCGTCTGCCCCTCCCGCCGCTCCTGCGGAAACCGGGTCCGAGGACCCGTTTCTCATCGCCTACACCTCGGGCACCACCGGGCGGCCCAAAGGGGCGGTCCACGTCCATGCCGGTTTCACCACCCAGGTCGCCGCCGAGGGGGCGTTCCAGTTCGACATCCACCGTGAGGATGTCGTGATGTGGGCCACCGACATCGGCTGGATCATGGGGCCGTGGGTGATCGTCGCCGCGCTCGCCAACGGCGCCGCGGTTGCCACATTCGACGGGGCGCCGGATCATCCCGGGCCGGACCGCCTGTGGCAGGTCGCCGCGGACATGGGAGTCAGCATCCTCGGCATCTCCCCCACCCTGATCCGCTCTCTGAAACGGCACGGGGCGGGCCAAGCAGCCAAGCACGATCTTTCCCGACTCAAGACCTTCGGGTCGACCGGCGAGCCCTGGAACCCCGATCCTTGGTGGTGGCTCTTCGACGAGGTCGGTGCAGGGGATCGACCGATCATCAATATCTCGGGCGGCACCGAGATCGGCGCCTGTCTGGTGTCGGTGAACATGCTGCAGGGCATCAAGCCGACCTCGGTCGGGGGCGCGGCGCTCGGCATCGGCACCGACATCGTCGACAGCAGTGGCAATTCGGTGAGAGGGGAGGTCGGTGAGCTCGCAGTGCGCGGCTCCTGGCCGGGTCGGACCCGGGGCTTTTGGAACGACTCCGAGCGCTACCTCGCCACGTATTGGGAGAGGTTGGAAGGGATCTGGGTGCACGGTGACTGGGCCTCTGTGGACCAGGACGGGTTCTGGTACCTGCATGGGCGCTCGGACGACACGCTCAACATCGCAGGGAAGAGGATCGGGCCGGCCGAGATCGAGTCCCTGGCCGTTGCTCTGCCCGAAGTGGCGATGGCGGCCGCTGTCGGCGTGCCGGATGAGGTGAAGGGAGAGGCCATCGCTCTCTATCTGGTGCCGGCTCCCGACGCCGATCCCGGCGACGATCTGACTGCCCGCGTCGAAGCGGCCGTGGTGGCCGGCCTCGGCAAGAGCTTTCGCCCCAAGTCGGTCCAATGGGTGGAGGACCTCCCCCGCACCCGCTCCGCCAAGATCATGCGCCGGGTGGTGAGGGCCCTCGCTCTCGGCGAGGAGACAGGAGACCTTTCCGGTTTGGAGAACCCGGAGAGCCTGAATGGGATCGTCCCACTCAAGCGGTGACGAACGGAGGGGCGGGATCGTATTGGATCGCCCGCTGCACTTCCCGCGCCCGTTCCTCGGTGGTCAGGCGGCCAACGAGGTAGAGGGCCATGTCGATCCCCGCGGACACACCGGCAGCAGTGATCACCTCGCCGGAGTCCACGAACCGGTCGTCTGGCCTGATCTCGACCGTGGGATCGAGCTCGCGCAGCGTCTCCAAGCGGGACCAATAGGTGGTGGCCGGGCGGTTGCGGAGGATTCCGGCATCGGCCAGCACCAGCGACCCGGTGCACACCGAGGTGATGAGGGTCCCGCGCTCGAAGAGCCCGCGGAGCCAGCCTGCGATGTGCTGGTCCCCGATTTGGCGGCGAGTCCCGACACCGCCCGGGTAGACGATCACATCGAGGTCCCCGGCCTCCGCGACCGGGACCTGGGTCTTGATCTCCATGCCCTTGGCACAGGTGACGGTCTCCCCGTCGAGAGAGAGGGTGAACACCTCAGCCCCGTCTTCGGGCCAGCTGAGCTGCCACATTCGGAGCACTTCCCATGGACCGACGAGGTCGAGCTCCTCCATTCCATCGAAGCACACCAGGCCGATCCGGATCGTGGTCATCTGACTCCCGTCGTCATCTCGGGGGCACCAACATCGAAGCTACCAGTGACCGCCCGACCAGCCTGCTGATATACCGCGGATGATCGGTGTCTTCGATTCGGGGATCGGCGGGCTCGGCGTTCTCGCCCATGTCCGCAGGGAGCTCCCGGAGGCCGACCTCGTCTACCTTGCCGATCAGGCGCGGGCTCCCTACGGCATACGATCTCTCGAAGAGGTGGCCATGATCTCGGACCAGGTCACGGAGTGGCTCCTGGAACAGGGCGCGACCACGATCGTGATCGCCTGCAATACAGCTTCGGCGGCCGCGCTCAACCGGGTGCGGGCAGCCCACCCCGGGGTCCCGTTCGTCGGAATGGAGCCTGCGGTCAAGCCGGCGGCCATGGTCACCAAGACCGGGGTGATCGGAGTCCTGGCGACCGCCGCCACATTCCAGGGAGAGCTGTTCGCCTCAGTGGTTTCCCGTCATGCAGCCGGACTGGAGGTCCTCACAGCTGCCTGCCCGCGGTGGGTCGAGCTGGTGGAGCTCGGAGTCCTCGCCGGTGACGAGGCGGAGGCCGCGGTCAGCGCATGCCTGGCCCCCGTCCTCTCCGGGGGCGCGGATGTCCTGGTGCTCGGCTGCACCCATTTCCCGTTCCTCCAGGAAGTCGTCGGCGCCGTGGCCGGGCCCGAGGTCGTTGTCGTCGACCCTGCGCCCGCCGTCGCCCAGCAAGTGGCTCGGGTCCATGGAGCCTCGTCCGGCCGCGGCGCCCTCCGCCTTGCCACCTCGGGGTCCCCCGTGCTCCTGGAACGGATGGCATGGGAGCTGGCCGGGATCGAAGCCACGGAACCCGTCCTAGCCTGGTCTCCTCCATGAGCGGATCCATAACGGGCCTCGAAACCCTGGAGCCATGGCTCTCGAGGCCTGCCGTCGCCTGGGTCAGGGAGGGGTTTGCCCTGTATGGCTGGGGCGAAGCGCAGCGGTTCGACCCGGGCACGGGAACCGAGCGCTTCGAGCGGGCCCGGGAGGCAGTACGCGCCGTTCCCGGAGGGGTCGGGCTGGCGGCCTTCACCTTCGATGAGGACGAGCCGGGATCCGTGGTCGTCGTCCCCGACACACTGGTCGAGGTGACCGAGACCGGGACCCGGCTCCTGTTCGGCGATCCTGAATCGATCCCTGCGGCCGCCGGCACCCCTTCCATGCCGGAGGGCCGGATCGTCGTGGAGGATCGCGAGACCTGGATCACGACCGTGGCGGCGGCGATGGCCGCCATCGTCCGTGGGGAGGTGGAGAAGGTTGTTGTCTCGAGGACCGTCGACATGGCGTTCGAATCCGCGGTGCCGATCGAGCAGGTGGCCGCCCGCCTCGCCCGCGCCCAGGGCGGATCGCACACCTTCATGATCGATGGGCTGGTCGGATCGAGCCCCGAGCTCCTCGTCTCCAAGCACGGGGCGTCGGTGCGGTCGCTGTCGCTGGCGGGGTCGGCCGATGCAGGGAGCCCAACGGCTTCCGCCCGGCTCGAATCCCCCACCATGGCCATCGAGCACGCGCTGGCCGCAGACTCGGTGGAAGAGGCCCTTGCTCCCTTCTGTGTCACGCTGTCTCGGGAGCCGACCACTGTGAAGACCTACGCGGACATCGCCCATCTCGCCACCGCATTCGCGGCCGAAGCCCTACCCGGCATCCAGGTCACCGATCTCGTCGCGGCCCTGCATCCCACGGCTGCGGTGGCGGGCACACCGACCAAGGCTGCGGTGGAGCTGATCAGGGAGATCGAGCCGCACGGGAGGGGCCGCTATGCCGGCCCGGTCGGCTGGCTGGATGCCAATGGCGACGGTGAGTTCGCCATTGCCCTGCGATGCGGGATGGTCGCCGGGAAAGATCTGGTGCTCTACACCGGGGTCGGGCTCGTCGAAGGGTCGGACCCGGCTGCAGAGCTCGAGGAGACGCGGATCAAGCTCAGGCCGATGCTGCGGGCACTCGGCGTCAGCTGAGCTCGGCGACCACGGTCCGCGCCACCTCATCGAGGCTGCGACGCAGCTTGAGATCCCGCTCCCGATCGACAGTCACCACCAGCGCGTGGGCGCCGCCGTCGTCGAGGCGGAAGTCCAACTCGGCAGCGAGGCCGGCAACCGGGCCGGCGGCGGACGCCGGCAAGCCGTGGTCAGCCGCGAGACGCACCAGGTCGAGCCCGTGAGGGGCAACAAACAGCCGCTCGAACTCAGGCGCATGCACCGCCGTGGGCAGCAGGTCGAAGAGGCCACCCCCGTCGTTGTCGACCACCACGAATACCACGTCTCCCAGCCGATCGGCGATCAGGCCATTGCCGTCATGGAGCATCGAGAGATCACCGGCGAGGACCACGGTCCGGGGCAATGCGGACGCCACCCCGAGGCCGGTCGACATCAGGCCGTCGATCCCCGACGCCCCGCGGTTGGAAAGGACCGGCCCGGAACGAACGGTGTGGGCATCCACGTCGCGTATCGGCATCGATGATGCAGCAACCAGCGCTCCCCAATTCGCCCCGGAGAGGGCACGGGCCACCGCCGGCCCGCTCGGCTCCTCACCGACGCCGACCTCCTCGTCGAGCGCCGAGCGCATCGCCCGGTCGGCTGCAATCCAACGCGGTCTCCAGTCGGGATCGGCACTCACCCGCCCCGAGAGGCCGGCGAGGGTGATCGATGGCTCGGCCTGGACCATGTGCGTTCCATCTCTGCGCGGGTCGTGCCAGGAGCCCCACCGATCAATGGATACTTGCGGGCAATCCGCTGAGGACAAGTCTCCGAGCCGGTCGCTGGGACCGACCCTCCCCGCTGACACCACCATCCCCGGTCGCAGCCATTCGGGAACGCCAGATACGAGGAGATGGTGATAGGTGGTGATCACTTCGTGCCCTCTGAGGCCGGCTTGGGCGGTCGCCAGCACCGGCCAGCCGAGGCTCTCGGCTGCGGCGACCAGCACCTCCCGGTCGTATTCGCCCTCGCCGGCAATCACGACCCCGTTTGGGTCGGATGGAGCATCCAGGTGGGCGCCGGCAGGTGTTGCAGAGGCATGCTCCTGCCACGGGCGGCCATCGGCTCGGCCCTCGATCGAGTGCGGGTACACATCTCCGCTCGACCTCCCGTCGTCGGTCACGGGGACGGTCGGCTCCCTGAACGCCACATTGAGGTGGACCGGCCCCGGACGGTGGCCGTGGCCGAGTGCCCTGGCCGCCGCCTGGGAGATGGTGCTTCGCCAGTATCGATCGCCATCGAGCCCGGCCTCGGCGGGGCCGATGTTGCAGGCCCAGCGGACGCGGTCCCCGAAGATCCCCACCTGGTCGATGGTCTGGTTCGCCCCGACATGAAGCGATTCCGGGGGCCGGTCTGCCGAGATCACGATGAGCGGGACCGCCGAGAGGTCGGCCTCGATCACTGCCGGAAGGTGGTTGGCGACCGCGGTGCCCGACGTGGAGACAACGACAGCTGGCTTGCGGGTCGCCATGGCCCTCCCCAGCGCCCAGAAGGCAGCGGACCTCTCGTCCAGAACCACCCTGGTGTCCACAGCCGGATGCTCGTGGAATGCGATAGAGAGGGCGGCTGACCGTGAGCCCGGGGACACTGCTGCGAACGACACGCCGTGACGCGTCAACTCGTCGACCAGAGATCGCGCCAGAGCAGTGCTCGGGTTTGGTTGGCTCAAGTCAACACCTCTGCCGCCGACCTGACTTTACGCAGCATCTCAGCGGCCTGATCCCGGTCCGGGCGCCAGCGAGCCAGGAGATCGGGATGAGGCTCCGGTCGCCTGACTTCGAGCATCCCGTCGAGGGAGACCAGCGGATCAAGGGTGGGATCACCCTCGATCAGGGCAACGGTGCCCAAGCCGCATGCATACGGCAACTCAGGGAGCAGGGATGCCACCAGGAGACCGCAATAGATGCCAACGGAGGTCTCCAATGCCGAGGAGACCACGACCGGGATTCCCGCCCTGGCCGCGATGTCCAGGGCGCGGTTGACGCCTCCCAGAGGTTGGACCTTGAGCACGAGGACGTCGGCGGCGCCGATCTCGGCAACTTCGAGCGGGTCCGGCCGGAGCCGCACCAATTCGTCGGCGGCCAGCCTGACGCCGGTGCGACGTTTGAGCTCGACCATCTCCTCCAGACTGGCCACCGGCTGCTCCGCGTACTCGAGGTCGAACCTGGATAACGAGTTGAGCCGCTCCGTTGCAGTGTCCAGATCCCAGGCTGCATTGACGTCGATCCGGATCTTGCCTCCGGGGCCGAGTGCGTCCCGGACCGCACCCAACCGGGCCTCGTCCTCGTGTGGCGGCTGGCCAGCCTCCCCTACCTTGACCTTGGCCGTCGAGGCGCCGGACTCCAGGACCAGCCCGGTGGCCACGTCAGGCGATACCGCAGGGACGGTGACGTTCACCGGTATCTGTTCCCGGCCCGGCTTGGGCAAGGCACCGCAAGCCGCCTCGAGCGCGGCTGCGAGCCATCGTGTGGTCACCTCGGGCGGATAGTCGGGGAAAGGCGAGAACTCCCCCCAGCCCTCCGGCCCCCGGATGAGAACCCCTTCCCTGTGATCGACCCGCCGGAAGCGATGACGCATCGGGATCCGGAACGGGTGCAACTCGAGCGCTTCGAGCAGGGCACTCATCCGCTCTGAACCTCTCTCAGGAAGTCGACAAGGAGATCTACCTGGTCGTCGGTGAGGGTCGTGGAGAACGAGGGCATCCGACCCCGGCCCTGGGTGATGGTCGCGACCAGGAACTCGTGGGATTGCCCTGCCGCATTCGTCCCCGGCCCCAGAGCAGGCCCCAGCCCTCCCTCCATCTCCTCCCCGTGGCAGTTCGCGCAGAGCTGTAGGTAGATCTCCTCCCCGGTTGCATCCTGCGGAGGCCGGCCGACGCATGACGGAAGCATCGCAACGATCAGCAATGTGATGAGCGGCCGCTTCATGCAGCGGATGCTATGGGCCGGCGTCGATGCGACTCAATCCGGGCCGCCGGCTTCGAGCCTCTCGACGATCTCACGGACTCGTTGCGACTTCTCCCGGGGCACCACCAACACCGCATCGCCGGTTTCGATGACCACGAGATCGTCGACACCGAGGACCGCAACCAGGCGCGACGTCGACCGGACATATGAGCCGGTCACATCGTCGATCAGCACATCGCCGGCGACAGCATTGCCGTCCGGGTCGTGAGTGCTCACCTCCCAGACCGCCTGCCAGGATCCGACATCGCTCCAGCCGATGTCGACCGGCACGACCACGGCCCTCTCGGTCCGCTCGATGACCGCATAGTCGATGGAGATCGACGGTGCCTCGAGGAAATCCGGGCCCAGCTCCACCCGGGTGCCCGGGTCCGGGGGCAGGGCACGACGCACCGACGCCACGAGGTCGGGCTCGACCGCCGAGCACTCCTCGAGGATCACACGCGCCGAGAACACGAACATCCCGGAGTTCCAGAGATGCCTCCCGTCGGACAGGTACTCCTCAGCGAGAGCCGGCGCTGGCTTCTCCTTGAACCGGGCCACCCGATACCCACCCCCCGCCGCGGCTCCGATCTCGATGTAGCCGTAACCGGTCTCCGGGCGGCTCGGTTGCACACCGAACAGGACGATCGATCCGGTTCGTGCGATCTCAACCGCAGCCTCTACCGCCGCGCCAAAGCGCTCTCCTTCGGTGACGACGTGATCGGCGGGCATCACCACCAGGACGTCCTCCGGATCGGCAACCAGCGCGGCTGCGATCACCGCCGGCGCCGTGTTGCGCCCCGACGGCTCCACGAGGATGGCGCGCACCTCGACCCCCGCCGCATCGACGGCGCGATCCACCGCATCCAGGTGATCGATTCCGGTTGCGATCAGCGCCGGTGCCGCTCCGTCGAGGCTGCCCGCTCGCAACAGGGTGGCTTCGAACAGGCTGTGCCCCAGAAGATCCAGGAACTGCTTGGGATTGTCACGGGTCGACAAGGGCCAGAGCCGGGTGCCCGAGCCTCCGGAGAGAATGACCGGTCGAACTGGGGATGGCACCGGGCGAGGGTACCCGGGCCGGCTGTCGCCCATGGGTCGCCCCCGGCGTCGCTAATTTGCCGGCAGGCGATGAGCGCAGTCAGGGCCAGGGGCCTCACCAAGTCGTACGGGCCAGTCGAGGCCCTGCGCGGCTTCGATCTCGAAGTGGCGACCGGCGAGGTACTGGCACTCCTCGGCCCCAACGGGGCGGGAAAGACGACCGCGGTCGAGATCCTCGAGGGGTATCGCCGTCCCGATAGCGGGACCGTCGAAGTGCTCGGGGAGGATCCGATGAAGTCGGGCCTTGCGCTCAAGCAGCGAATCGGGATTGTCCTCCAGGAAGCGGGGCTCGAAGACGAGCTGACAGTGCGTGAGTCGATCGAGGCCCTCCGGCCTGCCTACCTGAGCCCGAGAGACAGCAACGAGCTGATAGCGACCGTCGGGCTGACGGAGAAAGCCGACGAGCGGGTCAAGAGGCTGTCCGGGGGACAGAAGCGGCGCCTCGACCTGGCCCTCGCCCTCACCGGCAACCCAGAGTTGCTGTTTCTCGACGAGCCGACGACAGGGTTCGACCCGGCAGCGCGCCGTGATGCGTGGGCCTTGATCAAAGGCATGGCCGAAGCGGGGACAACCGTCCTCCTCACAACCCACTATCTGGAGGAGGCGCAGGTGTTGGCAGACAGAGTGGTCGTGATCAGTTCGGGGCAGGTCGTCGCCGAAGGGCCGCCCGACACCCTGGGGAATCGGATGACGGCGGCGGCCACAATCCGCTTTCGGCTCCCCGATCCGACCGACGCGGTGAAGCTTGGCGTCAACACCGGGCCCGACGGCCTGGTGACGGTCATGAGCGAAGCCCCCACCAGAGACCTCAACCGGCTGACCGGAGCTGCGCTCGACGCGGGGATCGAGCTCGATGCCCTGCAGGTCCTGCGACCATCTCTCGAAGACGCCTACTTGGAGTTGATCGGAAACCATGAAGCTGAAACCTCGGGTTGAAGAGCGCCTCGGCGCGACCGATTTGATCTGGCTGACGACGGTGACGCCCGATTGCGAGCCCCAACCCTCGCTTGTCTGGTTCTGGTGGGATGGAGACACCTTTCTGATCTACTCACAGCCCAACAGACCGAAGCTGGGCAACATCGCCAACAACCCCTACGGTAGCTCTGAACCTCGATGCGATGGGTCGAGGGCGGGAAGAGGTGACCATCATCCAGGGCTCGGCAGCAATCGACCTCACGGCGCCATCCGCGCTCGAGCATCCCGAATACCTGGCCAGGTATCGGGTCAAGATCGAAGACGAGCTCTCGAGCACCGTCGAGGAATTCAGCGCCAAATACTCGGTCCCGATCCGGATCACACCGACCGCCACCCGGGTTTGGTGATCGGAGTGGCGATGCCGGCTTCGTTGGTGCGGTCGGAGACGGGAGTCCAGACCAAGATCTTCTTCAGGACACCGATTGCCGCATTCTTCACGCTGGCGTTCCCGCTCTTCTTCCTGGTCCTGATCAATCTCCTCAACTCGGGAGCAACCATCGAGTCGATGGGAGGTATCTCGGTGGCCCAGTTCACGACACCGGGGATTGCAGTCTTCGGGATGGTCACCGCGACCTTCACCAATCTGGCGATCAACACTGCGAACGCCCGGGACACCGGCGTGTTGAAGCGGGTGCTCTCCACCCCGATCCCGATGCCCGCTCATCTCGCGGGAAGGTTGCTCTCGGCGGTCCTCATCGGGCTGATCTCGGTGGTGATCATGCTGGCGATCGGGGTCCTCGCCTTCGGCGTGGAAATGCCTTGGGGCGACCTCCCTCTGGTCGTCTTCCTCATGGCACTCGGCGCAGCCACCTTCTCCGCGTTGGGGCTGGCGGTGGCTGGGCTTACACCCAACGCTCGATCGGCACCGGCGATCGCGAACGCGTTCATACTCCCGCTGGCGTTCATCTCCGGCATCTTCTTCCCGATGGAAAATGCACCGGAATGGTTGGAGACAATTGCCCGGCTGTTCCCCCTTCAGCCGTTCGCCAGCTCGATGGTGGACATCTTCAACCCGACCTTGGATGCCCCGTTTCCCTGGCAGGCCATCCTGACCATGGGGATCTGGCTCGCGGTCGGGATCGTCGTCGCGATACGGTCGTTCTCCTGGGAGCCCCGAGCCGGTGGGGGCCTTCGCAGCTCGAACTGAGTCAGTCGACTTCGGTGTCGTTGACACCGATCGATATGTATCCGCACTCGTTGCAGATGTGACGGATGATTCCGATCCCGCCAGGAGCCTCGACGAACTCGTGCGAGTGAGCTCCCTTGTTCCGGACGAAGGCGGCGCGTACCGCCCCGAGGAGGCCCGATTTGTCGGCTACGGCGGCGGTAGTGGCTGCCAGGGCCGGCTCTCTGGGCTCCAGTGTCGTAGTGGAGGCGGCGACGCTGTCGACATGCTCATAAGCATCGAGGTCGACCACGAGTCGCCGGGGAGGGGCCAGATCGGGTCCTGGGCCGGGGGCAGAGACGGGAACGGGCTCCTCGGCGGCAGGCGGCTCGGGATCTGGCGATTCCGGGATCTCCTCGGCCGCCACTTCGACCGACTCCCCGTCTTCCTCGGCGACCGGTGCCGGCTCCGACTCCGGCTCCAACTCCGGCTCCGAGCTCCGGCTCCGGCTCCGACTCCGACTCGGCAACCGGCACCTGCTCCGGCTCCGGCTCCATCTCCACCGGGGCGACCGGCTCGGGCTCGACGACCGCGAAAGTCTCCGGCGCGATTTCCTCCACCTGGACAATGGGTACCGGCTCCGGCTCCGACACCAACTCGGCAACCGGAACCGGATCGGGCTCGGGTTGGAACGCCTCGATGGGATCGAGCTCGGGCACCGATTCCACCGGTATCCGACGTGAGACCAGGCCGGGGCCGGGACGCAATGACGCGGTCAGGGAGGGGGCGTCGTCCTCACCCGACTCTGCGGCGTCTTCGGACGCTTCGGTCGCGATTTCGGGCCCGGCGGCCGGCGCGCTCGCCTCGACGATCCGGCTCTCAGGACGCGGGGTGAATCGGATCGGACGCTCGACGACTTCGAGCTCCTCGACTCCGTCAGGATCGTCGACGACCGTTGCGGCGTAGACCTCGAGATTGGCGAGCATCGCGTCTCGCAACTCGGGGATTCGAGAAGTCCTCGTTCCGCGACGGGACCGGCCCACCGCCACCATGCGGCGAGGAATGGTCATCGCCTTGTAGCGGGCCCATGCCTCGGCCATGTGGTCGACGCCTTTGTAGGCGAAGTCGACCGGCTCATCGGCGATGAAGGTGATCTCCTCGCCGTCGAGTGACACCGAGAAGGCGGACGAAACCAGACGTGAGGCATGCACGTCGAACAGCGACCACCTACCAAGGGATTCGCCGTCGAGAAGCACCTCGGCCTGGCCATCTTCGACCAAGAAGATGGCAGGCACGCCGGGGTGATCGACTTCGGGAACCCTGACCTGTCCGGTGAATCTCACCGCATCACCGTCTTTTTCTCGCCCCAGCCTGCGCCCGTGCAGCGTTTCACGATCCCATCACGCCGGGGAAAGTCAAGGGGAGATTCACTCGTAGGCTTCGAGCGGCGGGCAGCTGCACGTGAGATTCCGATCCCCTCCGGGACCGTCGACCCGGCCCACCGGCGGCCAGTACTTGTCCCCGCCGAGACTCCGGGTGGGAAATCCGGCAACCGAGCGGCTGTACGGGTGATCCCAGGTGTCGGCGGCCACGGCCTCCGCAGTGTGAGGCGCGTTGACCAGGGGGTTGTCGGCTCGGGGCCACTCTCCGCTCTCCACTTTCCCCACTTCCTCGGCGATCGAGATCATCGCGTCGCAGAACCTGTCCAGTTCGGCCAGGCTCTCGGACTCGGTTGGCTCGATCATGAGGGTGCCGACGACCGGGAACGAGAGCGTCGGGGCGTGGAACCCGTAGTCGGCGAGGCGCTTGGCGATGTCCTCTGCGTCGATCCCGGCGCTCTTGGCCATGGGCCGGACATCGACTATGCACTCATGGGCGACCCGGCCGTTGGAGCCGCTGTAGAGCACGGGGAAGTAGGGGTCGAGGCGACGGGCCACGTAGTTCGCCGAGAGGATGGCGACCTTCGATGCCTGGCGCAGCCCCTCGTCGCCCATCAACCTGATGAATGCGTATGGGATGGGGAGGATCCCGGCGGAGCCATATGGCGCCCCCGCGACCGGGCCGATGCCACCGGACGGCCCTGCAGCAGGGTCGAGAGGGTGGTTGGGCAGGAAGGGTGCGAGATGGGCCCGGGCTCCGACCGGGCCGACGCCAGGCCCGCCTCCGCCATGGGGGATAGTGAAAGTCTTGTGGAGGTTGAGATGCCCGATGTCGGCCCCGAGATCGACAGGTCTCGCCAGACCCACCATCGCGTTGAGGTTGGCCCCGTCCACGTAGACCTGCCCACCGTGGTCATGAACTCGCGAGGTGATGTCGAGGATTCCCTCCTCGAACACGCCATGAGTCGAGGGGTAGGTGATCATCAAGGCCGCGAGGTGATCTCCGTGCAGAGCCAGCTTGGCGTCCAGATCCACCAGGTCGACGTTTCCCTCGGGATCGGTGGCCACCACCGCCACATTCATCCCGGCCATGACGGCAGAAGCTGCATTCGTCCCATGAGCCGACGCCGGGATCAGGCACACATCCCGCTGCCCCTCCCCACGATCCTGGTGATAGGCGCGGATCGCCAGCAGCCCGGCGAGCTCGCCCTGCGACCCCGCATTGGGCTGTAGCGAGACGACGTCGTACCCGGTCAGCGCACACAGCTGACCCTCGAGCCGGTCGAGCAGCTCTCGATAGCCGGCCGCCTGATCCGGCGGGGCATAGGGGTGGATCCTGCTGAACTCCGGCCAGGTGATCGGGATCATCTCGGTGGTGGCGTTCAGCTTCATCGTGCACGAGCCGAGAGGGATCATCGACCGGTCCAACGCCAGGTCACGGTCGGCGAGCCGCCTCAGATATCGGAGCATCTCGTGCTCCGAGTGGTAGCTGCTGAACACCGGGTGAGTCAGGAACTCCGACTGTCTGTTCGCCCGGGGCGGGATCCCCGACGGCGGGTCTTCGTCGAGCTCGCCGACGCCGAACGCAGCGAGGACCGATGCCAGGACCTCGGGTGTCGTGGTCTCGTCCAGGGCCACCCGCACCCGGGAATCATCGACCCGGCCCAGGTTCACGCCCTGGTTGAGCGCCGCAGCCAACACTTCGTCCGCTCCTTCCGGGGTGAGCACGGTCACCGTGTCGAACCAAGAGTCGTTCTCCAAACGGTGCCCCGAACGTCGCAGGCTGGATGCCAGCTTCGAGGTGAGCTCATGGACCTCGACCGCGATGTCCCGAAGGCCCTCCGGGCCGTGCCAGCAGGCATAGAGCCCGGCAATCACCGCCAGGAGCACTTGGGCGGTGCAGACGTTGGAGGTCGCCTTCTCCCGGCGAATGTGTTGCTCACGGGTTTGCAGCGCCAAGCGATATGCGGCCCTGCCCGCAGGGTCGGTGGAGACCCCGACGAGGCGGCCGGGCAGAGCGCGAACCATGCTCTCACGGGTGGCGATGAACCCGGCATGGGGCCCCCCGTAGCCGAGCGGGACCCCGAAACGCTGAGCGGATCCGACCGCGATGTCTGCTCCCCACTCGCCCGGTGGGGCGAGGAGAGTCAGAGCGAGCAGGTCGGTGGCCACGGCAACCAGCGCGCCATCAGCATGCAGTTCAGCAACGATCTCACGATGGTCGCCCACGGCGCCCGACGAGCCCGGGTACTGGATGAGGGCACCGAATGCCGAGCCCAGGCTCGACCCCCTCGGACAGCATCCTCACCTCGATGCCGACCGCCTTCGCCCTGGTGCGCACCACTTCGATGGTGGGCAGATGGCAGTCATCATGGACGTAGAACACCCCGCGCCCTGACTTGCCGAGTCGGCGGCACATCGCCATCGCCTCGGCGGCAGCCGTTGCCTCGTCGAGCAGGGATGCATTGGCTACGTCGAGACCGGTGAGGTCGGCCACCATCGTCTGGAAGTTGAGGAGGGCCTCGAGCCGGCCTTGAGATATCTCGGGCTGATACGGGGTGTACGCGGTGTACCAGGCAGGGCTCTCCAGCACGTTGCGCTGGATCACGGGCGGAGTGATCGTGTCGTGGTAGCCGACTCCGATCAACGAGGGGATCACCACGTTGCGCACGGCGATCGACCGAAGCTCGGCCACCAGTTCGACCTCGGAGACCGCGCCCGGCAGCTCGATCCCGGAAACGGCGCGGATGGCGGCGGGAATCGTCTCGGCAACGAGGGCGTCGAGCGAAGGGGCACCGACGGTGGCCAGCATCTTCTCGACCGCTTCGGGGCTGGGGCCGATGTGACGGTCGGCGAATCGCTCTCTGGGGTTGGGCATCAGTCTCCTCAGGCTGTCAGCCCTCCCCCGCTGTCGTCACCTCCAGCGCTGCCTCGACCGAATGGTCCACGTGCCTGAGAGTTTCCGGGGAGGAGTTGCCCCTTCGGCGCCCCGCAGCCCGGGGCTCTCCCATTCGGTGTCGAAGGCAGAGTCATGATACGACGAAGTTCGCGCCTCGCCGGAGATGTCGCATAAAGGGAGCGTCGCCGTTACTTTGCCGTCCGGCCCGGTCGGTTTCCGACCGGCGCCAACCCCAACAACCGGGGCCCAGCCAGGCGAGCACCCCAATGCGCCGGCTGAACCAGGCCCTGGCGTCCCTCTTCGGGAGGGACCACGAGGGGCTCCGGTACCCCCACCGGAGCCCCTCCTTTTGGGTCACACGTTGAAGCGGAACTCGACGACGTCATCAGGGCGCATCACATATGACTTGCCCTCGGTACGGACCATCCCCCGTGCTCTTGCCTCCACCCAGGAGCCGATCGCCTCCAGCAAGGGGTAATCGATCACCTCGGCGGCGATGAACCCGCGCTGGAAGTCGGTGTGGATCACTCCGGCTGCCTCCGGGGCGGTGGCACCGCGGCCGAACAGTCCAGGCCCGGGCCTCCTTTTCGCCCACGGTGAGGAAGCTCTGCAGGCCGAGCACCCGATATGCGGCATCGATCACAGCATGCAGCCCCGGCTCGGCCTGGCCGACGGACTCGAGCAGCTCGAGGCGCTCATCCGCTGAGAGCTCGTTGAGGTCGGCCTCCAGCTGGGCGTCGAGAAAGAGTGCTTCTCCCGGGGCAACCAGCCCTTCCAGCGACGCCCTTCGCTCGACATCACCCAACAGCGGGATATCGGAGTTGAACACATAGATCATGGGTTTCGCGGTGAGCAGGTGGAGATCGGCGAATTCCTCCGGGCGGAAATCGGCTTGCTTGCCGATCATCCGACCCGATGCGACCACGTCCCGGAGCCCGCGCAGTTGCTCCACGCGTTGCCCGAGGCTGCGATCGATGGTGGCCTCCTTTTCCATGCGGGGCAGCCGCCGGTCGATGGTCTCCAGATCCGCCAGCGCCAACTCGGTCTCGATCACCTCGATGTCGCCTGCCGGATCGGGCCCCGCGCCGACGTGCGCGACGCTCTCGGACTCGAATGCGCGCACGACGTGGCAAATGGCATTGACGTCCCTGATGTTGGCGAGGAAGCGGTTGCCGAGGCCCTCCCCCTCGCTGGCTCCCCGGACCAGGCCCGCGATGTCCACGAAAGTCACCGTCGCGGGGATAGTCCGCTTCGAGCCGAAGATCGATGCCAGCCGGGAGAGGCGGGGGTCCGGAATCGGCACCACCCCGGTGTTGGGCTCGATGGTGGCGAACGGGTAGTTGGCGGCGAGCACGCCGGCAGCTGGTCAATGCGTTGAACAACGTGGACTTGCCGACATTGGGAAGTCCCACGATCCCGATCGAGAGACTCATGGCCGACGCAGGTTAGGAAGCCCGGCACGACAGACCACTAGCGTGCCGTGATGGAGCGAATCGCGGTGATCGGCGCCGGTTCCTGGGGCACCACCATCGCCTGCCTGGCGGCACGTTCCACGCCAACACGGCTCTGGGTGAGGCGCCCCGAGCTCGCCGCCGAGATCAACGAGAGCCGCCACAACTCCCGGTACCTCCCCGGCCTGGAGATCCCGGAGCTGGTCACCGCCACCGCGGACCTCGGGGAGGCAACCGACGGGACGTCTGCCTTGGTCATGGCGGTGCCCTCCCACGGGTTCCGGGAGGTGTACTCCTCTGCGTCGGCCGCTTTGGGCGACGAAATCCCGGTCCTTTCGCTCACCAAGGGCATCGAGCAGGACACCCTGGCCACGATGACCCAGGTGGTGTCGGACGCCTCGCCGAGGAAGGACCGTTCCAGGATCGGTGTCTTGACCGGCCCCAACCTGGCCAGCGAGGTCGCCGCCGGGCAACCGACGGCCGCGGTCATCGCAATGTCCGATCTGGAGACGGCCCGCCGGCTGCAGGAGGTCTTCATGGGACCCTCCTTCCGGGTGTACACGCATGACGATGTTGTTGGCTGCGAGTTGGGCGGAGCCCTCAAGAACGTGATGGCGATCGCGGCGGGGATGTCCGACGGCCTCGGGTTCGGGGACAACACCAGGGCCACCCTGATCACCAGGGCCCTCTCCGAGTTGACCAGGCTGGGCGTGTCATTGGGCGGGCGCCCGGCGACGTTTGCCGGCCTCGCCGGCATGGGAGATTTGATCGCCACCTGCATCTCGACCGTGAGCCGCAATCACCAGGTGGGAGTGAGCCTTGCCGCCGGCAAGTCACTGGAGCAGGTGGTTACCGAGATGCGGATGGTCGCCGAAGGCGTGAAGACCACCCGGGCTGTGCTCGACCTGGCCGATCGAAGCGGGATCGAGATGCCGATTGCGAACCACGTCGGCCACGTCCTCTACGACGGGTTGGACCCCAAGGAAGCTGTGCTCCGATTGATGAGCAGGGTCGCCAAGCCGGAAGACTGATGCCTTGCGAGGTGTTGATTGCAACCGGAGCACTCCCGACAGTGTTCTCCTGTTGACGGACCATTAAGGAAGACGTGTCGAACCGGATATTGACCACGGCCCACGGGACCAATAGAGAGGCATTCAGCGGCCGTGATTGGGGCCTCTTCCTGGCCCTGTCCGCGATCTGGGGATCCTCGTTCCTCTTCATGGCGATTGGCCTCGACGCCTTTCATCCCGGCCTCGTCACCTGGCTCCGGGTCGGCTTTGGAGCGGCGGCGGTGGCCGCCCTCCCCAGGGCCCGCCGCTCGCACATCCCTCGCTCCGAGCGCCCCAAGATCTTCACTCTCGGGTTGATCTGGATGGCGATCCCGTTCGTCATCTTCCCCATCGCCCAACAATGGATCGACTCGGCAGTGGCCGGGATGCTCAACGGCGCGACTCCGATCTTCACCGCGATCGTCGCCTCCGTGCTCTTGTCGCAATTGCCGGGCCGTCTCCAGATCGTCGGCCTCTTCGTGGGATTCGCCGGCATCCTGGCAATCGCCCTCCCCTCGGCGGGCGAAGCGCCAACCGCCGCCATCGGAGTCGTGCTGGTGATCCTGGCCACGATTTGCTACGCCTTCGCCACCAATATCGTCGCCCCGCTCCAACAGCGGTATGGGTCGCTTCCGGTCCTCGCCAGAGTGCAATGGACCGCGTTGGCGCTGGTCACCCCGTACGGGATCTACGGGCTCACCCAATCGACATTCGCCTGGCCATCGCTGATCGCCATGCTCGCCGTCGGCGTGCTCGGCACTGGCCTCGCGATGGTGATGATGGGCTCGCTGGTGGGCAGTGTGGGCCCAACGCGTGCCACCTTCATCACCTACTTGATACCGGTGGTGGCGCTGGTGCTCGGCGTGGTGTTCCGAGATGAGGTGGTGTCTCCGATCGCAATCTTCGGCATTGGCCTGGTCATTGGCGGGGCGCTGCTCGCCTCACGACGCGAGACCGACTCCGAGCACATGGCAAGCCTCCTCGTCGAAGGCGAGACCGGTTAGATCAGGCGGCGGCCGAGCGCAAGGCCCGGATCACAAGGTCGCGGTCGCCAAGGCGCCGGCGCAGCTCGCGCTCCAGACCTCCTATCGGGTAGAGGTTCTGCGGCGCCCGAGGGTCCTTGTGACGCGCTGAGGCGAAGCGAGGCAGGCTCGCCGAGACCAGGTGGGCAACACGCGCCGCATCGGCCACGGTCATGTCCGCCTTGACCTCGCAACGAACAAGTCCGCCGGCAGGTCCGGAGCCATTGGCCAGCCGCAAGTACCACGAGAACCGGCTCCATGAGGTCGTGGTGAGGAAGAGGGGGGTCCGATAGCCCACAGGCAGCGTCCCCAGGGTGGCACGGAGCTCATCGGGGAGATACTGGACATGCTGGGTCTTCACGTAGCCGACAGCACCCGCGACGTGTCTGCTGTGTGACAAGGGGCCATCGACCACGATCAGGGCGGCGTCTGCGTGATCGGAGGCGATCTCACCCTCGAGGTCACCCATCCTTTCCTGGATGCCGAGCCAGAGCTCCTCGGGTGTCGATCCCTTGGTGCTCATCACCTCGTATCGGCCGATCTTGGTGTCTACCTCCTCGGCGGGGACACCGGTGAAGATCCCCCTTTTCACCCTGGCGGCAACCACCGTGGCCTCGCCGTTGCAGCGCACTGCCCCCGCGGCGAAGGTGGCGGCCAGCCCGAACCCGGGGAAGAGCCCATCGCGATCGATCCACAGGTTGGCATCCACCCGGCGCACGCCGTCGACGAAGAGGATGTCGCTCGCCGGCTCGCATTCGGGGAGCAGAGGCCGCCAGTTCTCGGGTGTCACCTCCACCGACGGGTCGACCTTGTCGGTGGAATCAGCGAGATCGGCGTCGGAAGGGGCCCCGTAGTCGGGATCCCATGCCTCGACGGTGAATCTCATACGGCCACCTTCTCGATCGATGAGCTCTCCGGCCCCTTGGTGACTTCGAACCGGACCGGGATTCGCTCCGCGAGCTCTTGAACATGGGTTACCAGCCCGACGGTCCGCCCCCGACCGGCCAGCTCATCGAGCACCGAGGCCACCACGTCGATCGACTCCTGATCGAGTGAGCCGAAGCCCTCATCCAACAAAACGGACTCGAGCCGTGAAGAGGTGCCGGTCAGCTCGGCGAGCTGCTCCGCCATCGACAGGGAGAGGGACAGTGCCACCAGGAAGGTCTCCCCGCCTGAGAGCCCGCGAGTTGTCCTGGTCAGGTCGGCGTTTCGGTGGTCGATGACTTCGAACTGACTTCGGGTCGCAACCAGGGAATAGGCGCCACCGGTCAGCTCATGGAGCAGGATGTTCGCCCCGCCGACCAGGGTCTCCATTGCCTCCTCGAGGAGCCAGGCCTCGAAGTTGCTGGACCTGAGGTGGTTTCCAAGGGACGACGCGACATGCGCCTGCAGCCGCTCCGCTGCGATCTGGACACTCAGCTCCTCGGCCTCGGCGACCGACTTCTCCAGTTCGTGGATCTCGGCACGGCGGCGCTCTTCGGCAAGGGCCAGGTTGGCCTCGGGCGATCCGTTCGCCTCCACACCCAGGCCTTCGAGCCATGCGCGTGTCTCGTCAATGGCCCGGGTCGCTTCCTCCTGGGCGCCCACAACCACCTGATCGAGCCGATCGAGGTCCGCTTTGCGCTCCTCGACGCGGCCTAGTCGCCAGGTCTCGAACGACTGCCAGGCATCCACCGGGTCGTCAGCGGGCATCGGTGGCTTCTCGGAGGCCACGAGATCGCGAGCTGCCAGCAGTGTCTCGAAGAGCCCTGCCGCACGCCGCGTGAGCTCATCCACTCTGGCCATGGCCTCGTCGGCTCGGTGCTGAGCCTCAGCGATCTTCAACTCGATCTCCGCTCTGCTTTCGAGCACCTTTCGCATGGATGCCATCGTCGCCTCCAGCTCTTCACCGGGCGGCGATCCCACGAGCAGAGCTTCGAGTCCCGACGCCTGCTGGTCCATCTGCTTGGTGACGCCTTCCGCCTCTTTGAGGCGATCCCGGGCATCGGCGACGAGGGAATCGAGGTCGGTGACCTCCCCTGCCAGGCGATCGAGTGACTCACCAGGCCCGCCGCCGGCGTTCGGGATCGCATCGATGACGATGTGGCAAACCGGGCAGACTTCCCCGACGACCAGGCCCTGGCGGACCGTGTGGGCCGCATGCTCCAGCCGAAGAGAGCTCAGTTCTGCGAGTTTGTGGTCCCGGGCGGCTGTCGTCTCGGCCATGACACCGCTCAATGCTTCGAGGTCGAGAGCGGCTCGATCGGCGCGGAGTGATTCCAGCCGAGCGTGATTGGCCGCCCAAGCCTCGAGCTCCGAAAGGGGCGGAAACCCGGCGATTGCCGCATCGGCCGCTTCACGCTCGTCCATGAGGCCGGCCACGGCCTTGGTCGTCACCTCGAGGCTTCCTTTCGCCTCGAGCCTGTCTTTGTCGATGGTCACGAGATCCTCCGGCGCCGCGATCGACTCCAGGAGGCTCAGCGCCTCGCCGGCCCGTTCTCGAGCCGCGCTCGCCTCGACAACGGAGGCCTGGAGAGTCTGCAGTTTCTCTACCCGCGACGGCAGTTCCTCTCGCGCGACGAGGATCGCATCCAATCCGGTCCGTGCCCCCTCGAGCTGCTCGGGCGTGGGCACCTCCAGCTTGGCCAGGCTCTCCTCCATCGCCTGGGCGCGCCCCTCCGACGTCTTCGCCCTGGCGTTGGCGAGCTGCATGACTCTTTCGAACAGCCCGACCTCGAGCAGGGCGCGGAGTAGCGCCTGGCGCTCGCTTGGCTTGTCGGTCAGGAAGTCGGCGAAGGCCCCTTGTGGCAGGACGACAGCCTTGGTGAACTGGTCGTAGCTGAGGCCAAGAAGCTCGGTCACGCGGGCGGTGACCTCGTCCGAGCCCCGGGCGAGCACCTCGCCATCGCCCCGCTCCAGACTCGCCTCGGTGGTGGTGGCCCCCGAGCCTCTCCGTTCGACGAGGCGGGCGGCAACGAAAGCCTCGTCCCCGACCGTGAACTCGAAGGAAACGTGTGCCCGATCGGCTCGTGCTGAGATCACCGGCGCAACGGAGCGACGATCGTCGAGCCGGGGAATCGTTCCATAGAGAGCGAAGATCATCCCGTCGATGACGCTGGACTTGCCGGCGCCTGTTGGCCCGGACAACACGAAGAGATCGGCTTCGGAGAAGTCGACCTCGGTGCGTTGCCGATAGGCGAGGAACCCCTCCATGACCAGGAGTTGCGGCCTCACGTCTGGATCGCCTCCTGCTCGAGCTCGCGGAACAGGTCGAGCACAGCCGGATCATCCACGCCCTTGGAGGAGAGATAGGTGGCGAACAGGTCGACCGGGGATCGCCCCGCCCTGCTCACCCTCTCCTGGTGCTCGGCTTCGCCGGATCGTGCGATCACGACATCGACCGCCCCCGGGATCGCGGCACGAACTTCGTCGTTGAGCCCGGAACGGGCCTTCTCATCGAGCACGACCTTGACATAGGCGCCTTCGACGTCCTGGGCCATCGCGATCACCTGCTCCAACGTCCCGGTCAGCTGCACGAGCCTCGTCCCGCTCACGATCGGGATCTCCTCGACTTTTGCCGGCTTGCCCGCCTCCGCCTCTATGAGGAGCACACCCTTTCGGTCGGCGACCTCGCCGAAGTCGAGCTGCATCGGCGACCCGCTGTACCAGACCGGTGCCGGGGCCGCGACCTTCTGCTGCCGGTGGAGATGGCCGAGGGCCACATAACTCAGATGCCCGGGAAACGCCTGTGGCGGGATGTCGTACCCCATGATGTGGGAATCGCGCTCGCCGCCCCCCGTTGTCGCCCCATAGACAAAGGCGTGGCCGATGACGACATTCACGGTGTCGACGCCCATATCTCCTGTCAGCGCCTCGATCACCTTTCTCATCCGGTGCTCATAGGTCTGGACGTTTTGATCGGGATCGAAACCCATGATCTGCTCGGCCTTGATGATCCCTCGTTGCGAGACGAAGGGGAGGAAAGCGGCGCGAAGGCCGAGCTCTTCGAGGTGGGCCACCCCTCCGTCGCCGGGTGGCATCGGTCGTGACACGACACGAATCCGGCCCAAGTCGAGAAGCGGCTTGATGGCATCGAGACGGGCGGCGTTGTCATGGTTGCCGCCGACTACCAACACGGGGCCGACGTCAGCCAGGTCGAGAAGAGCGCGATAGACGATGGCCTCGTCCTCCGGCGATGGTGACGAGACATCGAACAAGTCACCCGCGACCAGGATGGCGTCTACTCCCCGCTCGCGGGCGATGGCCGCGATCTCGGCCAGGACCGCGCGGTGCTCGTCCGAGCGGGAGCGCCCGCGGATCCTCCTCCCCACGTGCCAATCGGACGTGTGGAGCAGCCTCATGTGAGCCAGGCCTCCTTCATCCCTCCGATCGTAGGACCGGGGTGGGACAGATCCTGGGACTCCTAGAGATCCTGGAAGGGGTCGCCCGGCGAATCGTCGAGGGTGGGAAGGAGGCCGGCCTCAGATGCCCGGGTCGCCCAGGCGGGGAATGGGAATTCGAGGACCAGGGGCACGGGAAGCTCCGGTTGGGCGAGGAGCATGGTGCCCGGCTTGAGGATCGTTGCCCGCTGCCGTTGCGCGGCCGGCAGGAACCCGTACTCCTCGCGTGATGCCTCGGCCGAGTCCAGTCGGCCAACGACCCTGATCGAGGAGTTGGCGATGATGCGGCGCTCCACCTCGGAAGCTGTCTGCTGCGCCCCGATCAGGATCACCCCCAACGACCGGCCCCGCTCCGCCACGTCGAGGAGCACCTCCTTGATCGGGCTGAAGCCCTCTCTCGGGGCGTACTTGTTCAACTCGTCGAGGACCAGGAACAGCAGCTCTTCGGACTGCCCGGCATTCTCCTTGTCCTCGAAGGCGCGCCTCACCGTTACCCCGACCACGAACCGCTTCGCTCGATCGTTCAGGTTGTGGAGGTCGACCACTGTCACCTGGTGGCCCTGGACATCGATGTTGTGCCGCGCCGGGTTGGCGATGTCCCCCCGGATCAGGCGCTCGACGTGGCGCACCGATCCCTGGAGCCGGCGGACGAAGGCATTGACCGTGCCCTGCCCGATGTGGGGACCGGCCCACTCGCTATTGGTGTCGTCCTGTTGCACTTTCCTGGTGACCAGGTCGACGAGCTCGCGGAAGGTGCGCACGGTCTCACCCTCGACCCTCACCGAGCCCCCGGCGGCCTCTTCGGCATGCCTCAACTGAGCCATGACGTTGTAGACGACCATCGTGTACTGCGCCCGCTCGTCTTCGGCGTCGGCGAAGAGAAAGACCATCAGATCTTCATGACAGAACTCGGCGAGGGTCCAGAAGAACGACGTGATGTCGGGACGGGAGCTGACCTCGGCAACCGCCTTGTCGGATCCAGGCCGGGGCGGAGCGAACAGCCCCACCGAGTCGAACGGCGCGGCGGGCAGGTCGAGATCCTGGTAACGGCGACGGGCGTCGTCGTCGAGGCTGCGATTGGGGCGGTCGATGTGGAGCAAGTCCTCGCCCTTGACGTTGAAGATCAGGGCCTTGGTGTTGACTGCCGCAGCTCCCAGTACGCCGGAGGTGAACAGGGAGTGGAGCAGGAAAGTGGCGTAGCTGGTCTTGGTGGCCACCCCTGAGACCCCGGAGATGTTGACATGGGCGCCCCGCTGCCCGTTGAGGAACTCGAAATTGGCGAACAGAGGCTGTCCGTTGCGGGAGGCTCCCACCGGGAACTTGCGATCCATGCGGTCGAAGAACAGCGCCTGATCACGCTCCTTGCCCTGCGCTCGCCGCACAGGCTGCCCCGGCCGAGGGGGCACGAAGATCTCGGGTTCGATCCTGGTGGCTGTGATCTGCGCCGCCTCGACCACTTCCGCGGGCAGCACTCCGTCCTCGATGAGGAAGACATCGGAGTCGAAGCGGGCCCCCTCGTGACGGGCCCGGACCTGGCTCACCGTCCCGAATATCTTCACCAACTCACCGGAGGGAAGCACTCGCTCCAGTGCGACCACGTCGTCGAGCTCCAGATACTCGCCGTCGGCAACGCCCACCCAGAACTCGAGCGGGGTGGCGTCGACGGTCCCGATCACCCGACCGACCATCTCCTCCATCGCGGCGAGAGTAGACCTCGCCGGGGACAGGAACCGGTCTCGTAGGGTGACGAGGGTGAGCCTGGTGGTGTTCCCTTTCAAGGACGAGGATCCGGCGATCGTGGGTGCCAACCTGAAGACCGCAGCGGCCCATGACGGAGTAACCGAGGTCTGGGCAGTTGCCGCAACCGATAGCTCCCAGACTGCCCGAGTCACGGCATTGAGCGAGGACATCGCTGGCAGTTGGGGCAAGCCGGTGCTCGTCCTGGCCCAGGAGAGAATCGGCCGCTTCCGGCCCGGCAAGGGTGACGCCATTAACACCGCAATCGCTGCCGCGGCCGAACAGGGGTGGGAGCGGGCTCATTTCTTCGACGCCGACATAACCAACTTCGATCACTCCTGGATCGATGGCGCGGAGGCCGCTGCCGACCGGGGATACGGCGTGGTCAGGCACCGGTTCCCGCGTGCCGCCACCGATGCCATGATCACGTGGATGGTGACCCGGCCCAGCCTGGCCCTTCTCTTCCCGGGCACCTTCCTGCCTCGCCTCGATCAGCCACTTGGGGGCGAGCTCCTCCTCACCCGGCCCGCCCTCCAGCTCCTCGCGCACTCCGATTTGGTGCGGGACCGCTCGGACTGGGGGATCGACACCGTCCTCACCTATGCCACTGCGGTGATGGGGCTCGGCCTCTACGAGCACCATGTCGCCGACGGGAAGAGGCACAGCCTCTATGGCTCGCTGGAGGAGTTGCGACCGATGCTCATCGAGTGCCTGGCGGCGGCGGTCTCGTTGCGCGGGCTCCCCGGGCCCGACGCCCGGGCCCGTCATGGCAGCGATCCCCCCCAGCCGGTCCCGCCCGACCTGCTCACCACGGTTGCCTACGACCTCGACGAGACAACCGCCCTTCTATCAACACCGCTTGAGGAAGGGGAGAGCGACCTGATGGCAGGGATGCCGGACGCCGGCCGCATCGAGCGTCTGGCCGACCCGGCCCACCCCCTGCCCACACTCATGGACGCATCGACCTGGCTCGCCACGCTGCGATTCCTCCACGACGGGTTCGAGCTCGACGAACCGGGGTGGGAGCGACTGGCATTCCGGCTCTGGCTGCACCGGGTCATCTCGTACACCCTGGAATGGGTGCCCCGGGGCTATACGGCCGCAATCGGGCACCTGGAGGACACGATCCGTGACTACGAGGCCGCCGCAGACCACCATTGGCCGACATGAGCCTCGCAGTCGTTGTCGTAATAGCCGTACTCGGTGGTCTCGCCGGCGCCTTGCAGTCCCAGTTCCTCGGTGTCATGGAGCAGCGGGTAGGCACCCTCGCGTCGACCTTCGTGACCTATGGCGGCGGGGGTCTGGCGATCACGATCCTCATGCTGGCCCTGCAGGGCGGGAAGCTGTCCGAGCTGCGCGCCCTCCCGTGGTGGGTGTTCACCGCGGGGCTGATGGGGCTGGTAGTGGTTTCGTCCCTCGGAGTCAGCGTCTCCCGGCTCGGCCTCGGGGCAGGGCTGACCCTCTTCACCGGCGCCACCCTGGTCCTTGGCGCCCTCATCGAGCATTTCGGCTGGTTCGGTGAGGCCAGACCCCTGGATGGGCCGCGGCTTCTCGGCATCGCCATGGTGATCTTCGGCACCTGGCTCGTGGTTCGGGGCTAACCCAGGGCGATCGCGGTCAGCGAAAACAGAGCGAGGACCAGGCCCATGATCTGGCGGGGCAGCAGACGCTCCGAGTTGACAATCCGGGCGAGGAGCACGGTGACCGCCGGATAGAACTCCGAGGCGACCGCAGCCAGGGCCAACGAGCCGGCGCGCACTGCGAGTAGGAGGGAGACATTGGCGGTCACGTCGAACAGCCCACTCGTCGCCACCAGCTTGAAAGGGACCTGGCGGGGACCGGTGACCTTCCAGTAGCCGAGCAGGGCGATGGCGAGGATGAGGACGATGGAGGCTCCGCGCGACGCAATCAGGGGCAGGAGATTCGACTCCTCCGAGGTGAGCCGGAAGATCGTGGTGAACCCGCCGAACCCGAGACCTGCCACCACGCCGTAGAAGAACCCACCGCCGGGAACCTCCCCGGGGTCGGCGACCCAGGCACACAGCAACACTGCGGGGATGGCGGCCACCACCCCGATCCAAGCGAGCAAGGACGGCCTCTCCCCGCCGATCACGGCGACCATCACCGGGATGGTTGCTCCCAGGGCGGCAGAGACCGGCGCCACTGCCGCAGCCTGACCGCGGCTGAGGCCGGCGAACAGGGCGACCAGCCCGACGGCGCCCGACAACCCGGCCAGGGCCCCAAGCCAGTAGTCGGAGACCAGGGTCTCACCACCGATCACGATGGCGACAACCGTCAGGATCGGGAAACTGACCAGTCCGGCCCACAACACCACCGACGCCGCGGGAACCCGTTTCGCTCCTTCACCGCCGAGGAAGTCGGCGACGCCGTAGAGGAGCGAGCTGATCCCCCCGAAGACGACCTCCACGTCTAGTGGCCGCCCGCTCCGTCGCTCACGCTTTCGTGGCCAAGCGAACGCAGCACGTAGCGAATCGCCGCCGCCGCCTCATCGAGCTCCGCCGGCTCCACCGAGGAGGCCGCCCTCGCGAAGTCGAGGTCGCGGGCGCTGTCGATCGGCACCACATGGAGATGCAGGTGCGGGACCTCCAGACCGGCGATCACCAGGCCGATTCGCTCCGGCCTGAAGGCTTGCATCTGGGCGCGGCCGATGGTCCGCGCCACCTCCAGGAGATGCTCACCCAGATCGGGCGGACAGTCGATCCAATGGTCGATCTCCTCGCGGGGCACCACGAGGGTGTGGCCCGGGCGCAATGGGTTGATCGACATGAACCCAACCGCCCGGTCGTCTTGCCAGACGAACGTGCCCGGGATCTCGCCCTCGATGATCCTGGTGAACAACGTGGGCATTGGTCGAGCCTATTCGGGGAGTTCAGCCCGCCGGAACCACCCGGAGCAACTCGCCCTTGGTGGCAACGTACATCTCACCCTGGCCGTCGATGCCGAACCCGGTGACCTCGCCGGCGACACCAACTTGTTCCGTCCAGTCACGCTGTGCGGTGGCGCTGCCATCGGCGTAGAGGAAGCTCCGCAGGTACCCACCGCAGTAGTCCGAATAGAAGTAGTGGCCGTTGAGCTGCGGAATCGCCGATCCGCGATAGACGAAGCCACCGGTGATGGAACACGTGCCCGCATCACCATGCTCGACTTCGAGCACCGGGATCACATGCCCCGAGGTGTCACAGCTGCCTGCCGCCGCCTGGAAGCAGTGCAGCCCCTCCGAGATCGGCCACCCATAGTTGGCGCCGGGGGCGAGGGGGACCACATTGACCTCCTCGAACTCGTCTTGGCCGACATCTGCGACGTAGAGCGTCTCCCCGTCGATCCAGAATCGCCATGGGTTGCGGAGCCCCATTGCGTATTTGAACGGGCTCGGATCGCCGTCGACCCGCATCTCGACCAGGCTGGCGAGAAGCGTGTCCGGGTTCTGTCCGTTCCCGTAACGGTCGTCGGCTCCTCCCCCGTCTCCGAGGCCGAGCATGAGAGTTCCATCGGGTGTGAACTGGAGCATCCCCCCGTTGTGGTTGGGCGCCGGGTCCTCGACGCTGAGCATGGGCCTCTCGCTCGCGGGGTCGGCCTCGGTGGGCGAAGTCAGCGTGAATTCGGAGACAGCGGTGTCTCCGTTGTTGTCTGTGTAATGGAGATAGAGCCTTGGGTCGGTCGGGTGCAGGGCGATCGAGAGCAACCCTTGCTCGGCCTGGTTGGTGACCTGGTCGGAGATGTCAAGGACCGGTGCCTCCGCGATCGCTGATCCGTCGTAGGCCCAGACCCGCCCATCCTTGGTGATGATGTAGGCAAGGGGTTCCCCGGCTCGGGCCGTCATCTGCACCGGGAAGTTGATCTCGGCGATCGGTGCATAAGCGAGGACTGTGTCCTCGAGGTTGATCGTGTTGGTCGTCGTGGGCGCCGCGGTGGTCGATGGCGAGGTGGTGGAGGCGGCAGTGGTGCTCGTCTCCACGGCGCTGGTCGTCGGCGAGTCGATGGTCGTCGTCGTCGACGTGGCGGAGTCCCCGGTGCAGGCGAGAAGGGCGACGAGGGTGATGGGCAACAGGCGCCGCATCGGAGGCAGGTTATGCCATGTGGCCCGTCGCACGGTGGACGCATAGGCTTGCCTGCAATGACCGACGATCCATTCGAGACTTCGCCACCCGAGGAGGAGCGGCCCGCCACCCCGGAGCCGACTGTCGAGCCCGGGCCCGGGTTCCCCTGGGGCGCCCTGATCGCAATCTTCGGTATCAGTCTCACCGTGGTGTTCGCCGTCCAGAACACCGAGCCCGTCCCCGTGCACTTCCTCTGGCTGGAGGGGGAATACCCGCTGGCCCTGGTCATCCTGATCACTGCGGCGGTCGCCGTGCTCCTCACTGCGCTCGTCGGCTTCACCTACCGCCGGAGAAGGAAACGACGAATCGCCGAGCAGCAGGAGCTGAAGCGCCTCCGGGAGTCCAGCTGATCGTTCGAGGCGGCCGTTGGTCGGCAGTCCTCGTCGCCCTGATCGCGAGTGCCTCCTGTGTCGTGACTCCCGCTACGACCGACGACGACCTCCAGACCCAACCACGCGGGGAAACGTCTCCGCAAGGCTCCTCGCCGTCGAGGACGGTGACACCGCCAGTTTCGAGATCGATGGCGCCCGAACGCCCGTCAGGCTGATGGGAATCAACGCCCCCGATCGAGGAGAGTGCCGCTACGACGAAGCCACCGAAGGGCTCACTGGACTCCTCGAAGGCGGAGCGATAAGCGTCGAGGTTCGTGGCATCGACCAATTCGAGCGAGTCCTTGCTTACGTCTGGGTCGACGGGGAAGTGGTGAATCTGACCCTGGTCGAGGACGGACTGGCCATCGCTACCACTCCCGAGGCAGATGACCAGCATGGTGACGACCTCTTGGCGGCCGAGGAAGCGGCATATGAGTCCGGCGTCGGGCTCTGGGACGGCTGCGATGCGGCGGAGAGTGCCGGTCTCGAGCTGGTGATCGACACCGACAGCCATGACCCGCCGGGGCCCGACCAGGAGGTGCTATCCGAGGAGGTGGTGACGATCACCAACCTCGGCGGAGCCGATGTCGACCTCCAGGGCTGGATCCTCCGGGACGAGTCCTCGGCGCATCGCTTCCCGTTCCCACCCGGCGCCGGGGTCCCCGTCGGCGGGGTGCTGTTGATCGCGAGCTCCGACATGGCATGGGACCCTGGAGAGAGCCCGGTGTGGAGCAACGGTGGGGATATGGCGCTGCTCCTGGATGCCAAGGGCGGCGTGGTGTCCCGTGCCCGGTATCAGGAGTGACCCGGCCGGGTAACAGGAGAATTACCCGAAAACCAACTACAGGTGTTTGCTTGACTGCCGACTTAGACGACAATGTTCCTGCGGCCCCCGGAAACGGTGGCCTCTCTCTAGGAGCCGAGCAATGATTTTCGGATATTTGGACGCAGGATCGGGGAGCCTCATCCTCCAGGCAGTGATCGCCGGCGCGGCCGGCATCGGGGTCGCCTTCAAGGCGATGCGGATGCGCATGGCACGTGGGGGAAATGCCCCTTCCGAGGTCGAGGCAACCGAGGCCGTCGAGGACGAGCGCGTCACCCCCGAGTCCTGACCATCACATGATCTCGCCCGACCCGGGGTCGTTTCGCGACCCGGCCTCACGAGTCGTCCTCGACGGCGAGAAGATCTTGCGTCTCCTCGACGAGCGCGGCCTCGAGGCATGGCGCGCCCTCTCGGGCACCCAGTTCTTCACCAAGGCGGTTTCCGACGGCAAGCTGATCGCGGCGACCGAAGCCGATTCGCCACCGGGCAGCGCAGGCGCACTCGAGCATCCCCGTCTGCCACTGATCAGCTATCCCTATGAGTGGACCTTCTCCATGCTCAAGGACGCCGCTCTGCTCCAGCTCGAGCTGCTCGAGGGAGCGCTGGAGGCGGGCCTGACCATCAAGGACAGCACCCCCTACAACATCCAGTTCGTCGATGGGCGCCCGATCTTCATCGACATCGGATCGTTCGAGGCCTACAGGCAGGGCGAGCCGTGGATCGGCTATCGCCAGTTCACCAGGCAGTTTCTGTTCCCTCTCATGCTTCGGGCCTGGGTTGGGGTCCCTTTCCAACCGTGGTTGCGCGGCGACCTCGAAGGCCTCACTCCGGCCCAGATGGCGAGCCTGCTCGGTGGCAGGAAGCGGTTCAATTCTGGTGCGCTGCTCCATGTGCGGCTGCAGGCGAGGATGGAGGCGCGGATGTCTGATCGGGCCGTGCGGGAAGATCTTCGATCCGCGGGGTTCAGCAGCGAGCTCATCCTGGTCAACGTGAAGAAGCTCCGCTCCCTGGTCGCGTCTCTCGAGTGGGAGCATGGTGTGGACGGATGGTCCGATTACGGCTCCTGCACCCATGTCTCGCGGGACCGGAACACCAAAGGCGAGTTCCTTCAATCAGCCCTTGATCGGACCAATCCGAAACGGGTGCTCGACCTGGGCGCCAACGACGGCCATTTTTCAATGATCGCCGCCAAGAGCGGAGCCCACGCGATCGCCCTCGATGGCGACGAGGCAGTCCTCGACGACCTCTACCGACGTAGCGCCGGACAGAGCCTCTCGGTCGTGCTCACCGACCTCGGCAACCCTTCGCCGGCTCAAGGCTGGGCAGGCGGGGAACGGCCCGGGATCGTCGAACGGGCCCGACCCGACCTGGTGGTCGCTTACGGGCTCATCCACCATCTCATCTATTCCGCCAGCATCCCACCCCAGGAGGTGATGCGCTGGCTGCACAGCTTCGGTACGCCAGTCATCGTCGAGTTCGTCTCACCGGACGACGAGATGGTGGCCAAGCTCGCCGGGAACAAGCTGTCCTCGGAGCTTCATGGTGGACGCGACGAAGCTCAGTTCCGCACCATGCTCACAAGCATGTTCGAGATCATCCGTGAGCAAGCGCTGGGCGAGGGCACCCGGATCCTCTTCGAGCTCGAGCCCCGGTAGCCAACCTATCGAGGAAGGGTGGCCGGGCTCTCGATCGCATAATCACCGAACTCGGCAATGACGGTCAGGCGGTCCATGCCATCGGGCACATCTGCAGCCGGGATGTCGAAGGTGAACGCGGAATGGAGCAGGCTGTCGCTCTTGAACCAGCGCGCCACATCCTTGTTGTCGAGATTCGGTGGGCTGGAAACGAGCAATCGGTCTCCGGCAAACACGTAGATGCGATCGGCCGTCAGCTTCTCCTTGACGTCAGCCGCCCACCCTCTCACCAACCATCCGCCATCTGTCTCCCGGACGGCGCTGATCTCGAGCCGCTTGTCGCCTTCGGGCTGCAGTTCGAGCTGGCGCCCGTCTTCCGCCACGTAGTCGACGATGAGGTCGGCCGCGCCGCCCACCAGCCATCCCTGACCGCCAGGGCTCGGCACCAGGATCGCCACCTCGTTGGCTCCCTCCTGCACCAGGTCTTCGGCCAAGAGCCCTCGGATTTCGCCGCTGGTATCGCCGTCTCGTATCACGAAACCGGTGCCGGCGACGGTGCCGTTGATCGCCAACAGCAGATCGTCGTCGGCTACGCCTGCGGGCAGTTGCAACCTTCCGGAGATGAAGGTGGGCACGAAACCCGAGGCGCGGCTCACCGATGCCAGCTGTTCGCCCTGGGTCAATGTCCACTGCAACTCATCACTGGGAGTCGGAGCCAGCTCGGCTACGGGTCGTCCGACCAGATCGGCATACGGGCCCGATCCGGCCACACCCAACCAGCCATCCTGATTGGGCACCCATTCGTGATTCCGGCGCACCTGATCGAAGAGCTCTTCGAGGTCGGTGGCCGCCGGCTTGTGACTGCAGCAGTAGTTGATGGTCTGATGCGGGTAGTCGGTGCCTTCGATCTGCAACAGCGAGTGGCCATCGAACTCCCAGTCGGTGGTGATGTCGAGTGCGTCGACGATCGTGGGGAGGATGTCGATGACGTATGCCGGCTCGTCGTAAACATGACCTTCGACTTGCCCGGGAAGCTTGATCAGCAGCGGGATCCGGAAGAGGTCGCTTCGATTGTCCTCCATTGGCCAGCGCCGATGCTCCCCCGGCACGAAGGAAGCTCCATGGTCGGCGAGGACGACTATCAGAGACTCCTCCCAGTTGCCCGTCTCCTCCAGCTTGTCGAACAACGCCCCCAGCCTGTTGTCGACGAAGCCGAGCTGGTACAGGTGCCTCTGAAATCCGAGCCGAGGCAGATCGGGTCGGGTCACCCACCTCCCACCCTCGACACCGTCGACTTCGTCGTACTGCTCGGGCCGCTGGTAGTGACTGCCTGAAGGGTTGATCCGCCACGGGATGTGGGGTGCCTGGAGGTGGACGAAGTGGAGGGTTGGGCGAGCATCGCTCTCCACCCCGTCGATGATGCGCTCGATCCAGTCGATCCACTTGCTTCGCTGTCCTGCCACCGGCACCGCGAGATCCCCGATGTCAACCGGAGCAGCCTCCCGTGCCTCGGCCTGGCCGAGAAAGCCCTTCCAGCTTCCGTCGATGCTGGGGAGGAGCTCCCTCGCCGATACCGGTAGTGAGAGATGCCCGTAGACCACTCCCACGTCTTCCAAGAGCGAGGCAAACCGGGCTGGGCCCCTGCCGGCGTAGTCCTCGCACAGGTCCTCGGGGCACATGTCGGTCAGCCACTCCACAACGTGCATCTCGTAGCCCTCGCCGAGAAGGGTGAACAGGTTGTTGGGGTGATCGATCAATGACGGGCTGGCGTCGGAATCTGCGAGGCGGCCGCTGAGGGCGGCTGGGACGCTCTGCGTGGTTGCTATCGAGTTCGACAGGGCATTCCGATACCAATTGCCGGAGTTGGCGAGGCGGGCGAAGTTCGGGAACAGGGCATCATTGATGTTGCCGTCCTCGTCGAGCAACGAGGCGAGGGGCAGCTCATCGAGTTGAACGAACACGATCGGCGCCGGGCTCCCGACCTGGTCCGGATTGACGACGGGAGCGGTCGGCTCGGCAAGGAGGCTCGACGTTGGCGAGATCAGCAGGAACATCACCAGGACCGCGGGCCCGAGAAGCGAGAAGAACAAGAGACCGGATTCGACCCGGCGGCAGAGGAGCACCACCACCACCGTGATGCCGAGCGCCAGCGTCACCGCCCATGCCGTGTTGTTGGGCGCTACTTGTCGGCTGATGACCAATCCGGTGGCGGCGGCCGAGATCCCGACCAGGATGTAGTAGGCGATGTCGGCGGCGCGGGTGCTGAACTTCTCGGCGATGGTGAGGATGATCACCGCGACGAGAGGCAGGGTGAAAGTGACCAGGAGCCCGAAGATGACGATCTGCTCGGGCGTGCTTCGATTGGCGACGAAAACGGACGGATTCCGGCCGTAGAGGTCGAGGACCGGAGCGGCGACCCCAGCCGTCATCAGGCCCAGGATCACCAACGAACGTCGCCAGACCCGACGACGATCGATCTTGGGGAATGTCACGCCGCTCAAAATACAGATTGCGCCATACAAGGTGAATTGCCCGGCGTACGCTGCACCCCCCGAGAGAAGGAATGTCGTATGGGGTTGATGGACACCATCAAGGGATGGTTCAGTTCCGCTGGGGATTCTGCTTCCGACGCGGCCGACAACGTAAAAGACTTCGCAAGTGATGCCGGCCAGGAGGTCTCGGAAACGGTTTCCGATGTTGCCGACAAGACTTCTGACATGGGCGGGGAGGCGAAGGACGCGGCCGAGGATGCAACGGAAGCCGCAGAGGACAAAGTCTCCGATTGGACGAGCAATGCCGGCGATGCCGCCGACCAAGCGGCAGATCGGGCGTCGGATGCCGTCGAAGAGGCCAAGGACGACCTGACCGGTCAGTAGGCGCTCGACGCGCATCCGAGCGGTTCCGTGAAGGCGATCCGGGGTGCATAGTCTGACCCGGACATGACGAGAGTCTCCGATCGCCTGAGCCAGCTTCCGCCGTCGGCCACCCTCGGCATCGCGGCGCGCGCCAGGGAGATGCGGTCGGCGGGGGTCGACGTGGTCTCCTTTGGCGCGGGAGAGCCTGATTTCCCGACCCCTGAGCACGTCGTTGCCGCCGCGGCACGGGCGTGTCACGACCCGGTCAACCACAAATACACGGCTGCCGCGGGGTTGCCCGAGCTCCGCCGCGCCGTCGCCGAAGACACTGCCCGTTTCTCGGGTGTCGAAGTCGATTGGTCGGAGGTGATGATTACCAACGGGGCAAAGCAAGCCGTCTTCCAGGGATTTGCCGCCCTGCTCGACCCGGGCGACGAAGTCCTCCTCCCATCACCTCACTGGGTCACCTATCCCGCCGGCATCGACCTTGCGGGCGGGGTGACGGTGTCGGTGCCGACCCGTCTCGAAGACGGGTTCAAGGTCACCGCCGACGCCCTCGAGGAAGCCCGTACCGATCGCACCAAGCTCCTGGTGTTTGTCTCCCCTTCCAACCCCACCGGCGCGGTGTACACCGTCGAGGAGGCGAAGCAGATCGGTGAATGGGCTGCGGCTCACGACGTGTGGGTCATGGCCGACGAGATCTACCAGCGGCTCACCTATTTCACCGATGTCGCTCCCTCGATCGCTGCCGTAACGCCTCGCTTCGAGAATTGGCTCCTGATCAACGGCGTCGCCAAGTCCTATTCCATGACCGGTTGGCGGGTTGGGTGGATGGTGGGGCCGCATGATGTGATCGACGCCGCGAACGCCCACCAATCCCACGCCACGGGGAATGTCGCCAACGTGGCACAGCAGGCAGCCATTGCCGCCCTCACCGGCCCCCAGGAGACGGTCGAGGAGATGCGTCGTGCCTTCGACGCCCGCCGCAAGCTCATGTACTCGATGGTGAGCTCGATCCCGGGGGTGGCGTGCGTGGAGCCCGAGGGCGCCTTCTACGTGTTCCCAGACTTCTCCGACCATCTCGGGGAGCGTTGGGAGACCACCGACCAACTCGCCGAGGCGATCCTCGAGGAGGCCGCGGTGGCTCTCGTCCCGGGTGAGTCTTTCGGCGCCCCCGGATTCCTCCGTTTGTCCTATGCCACGGGCGAAGAGGAGATCGAACGGGGCTTGGAGCGAATCACCGCGTTTCTCGGCGGCTGACAGACCCTCTCTGCACCGGGTTTACACTCGCTCGCTGAATGGAGGCAGGGACGAAAGCTCGGGCCATGATGCTCGTGGAGCCCCGTCACTTCTCGATGACGGAGCTGCCCACCCAGCCTGTGGATCGCGGCGGCTGGCTGGCAGTCGAAGCCACCGGGATCTCGGGGACTGACGTCCAGGTCTGGAAGGGTGACGCCCGAGACGTGGTCTATCCGCTGGTCCCCGGTCACGAAGTCGTCGGAAGGATCGCAACCGAGGGGCCGACGATCCCCTTCCCGATCGGGACGCGGGTCGCCCTCGAGCCCCGCATCCGGTGCGGAGAATGCCATCGCTGCAAGCATGGCCTGGCCACGTGTGTGCGGAGGAGACCCTCGAACTCCTACGGCTTCATCCCCTCGATCGAGCCCCCGGGCCTCTGGGGAGGGCTCGCCGAGTTCCTCTTCATCGACCCCGATGCCCGCCTCCACCCCCTGACCGACGATGTGCCCGCTGAGGTGTCGACTTTCGTCCACCCGCTGGCGGCGGGGCACACCTGGGCAGTGGAGTTGCCCGCTCTCCAGGCAGGAGAGAGCGTGCTCATCCTCGGGCCCGGGCCTCGAGGGCTGGCCTGCCTCATCGCCGCCAAGGCCGCCGGAGCAGGATGGGTGGGCGTGACCGGCCTCAGCCACGACCGGGACCGGCTCGAGCTCGCGAAGCGACTTGGCGCAGACATGGTCATAGACAGCGAGCAGGACGATGTTGGCGGCGCTATAGCCGAGGGCGCGGGGAGGAGGCCTGACATCGTCGTCGACGTCACCTCGGACGACCCAGAAGCGGTGTTCACCGCCCTCGACCTGGTGCGGAGCGGAGGGCGGGTGATCCTGGCTTCGACCAAGGGCAACAGGGCGTTTCATTTCCTCAGCGATGTGCTGGTCGCCAAGCAGTTGACGATCAAGGGGGCGATGGGCGCCAGCAGCGTCGGCTACCAGTGGGCGACCCGCCAGATCGAGATCGATCCCAGGATCGACGACCTCGTCTCCCACCAATTCCCCCTCTCCGAGGCCTCGCGGGCATTGCAGGCCGCCGCCGGGCTCCTCGGGAGGGAGGAGCTGATCTCGGTCGCCGTCACCTTCTGAGATGACCCCGGCCCGCGAAGGAGCCGATCGGGTCTCGATGTGGTCCTGGGTCGTCTACGACCTGGCCAACACTATCTTCGCCCTCGGAGTGATCGGCCGTTACTTCCCGGGTTGGCTGTTGTCTGTGGGGCAGCCCGACAGCTCCCTGGCCGTCGTCGAGTCGGTGGCCGGGGTGATCGTCATCTTTCTCGCTCCATGGGCCGGGGCCCGCGGTGACGCTCGCGGGGCGCGAGTGCCCACCCTGAGGGTGACGACCGTGATCGCGGTGGCAGCGACGGCGTTCCTGGCGGTTTTCTCGCTGAGCTGGACTCTGGTCCTGCTCGGAGTAGCACTGGTGGCTTTCAACATCGGAGCCGTGGCCTACGACGCTTTGCTCGTCGATGTCAGCACACCGGAAAACCGGGGACGGATCTCCGGTCTCGGCGTGGGTGTCGGCTATATCGGCTCCTTTGTCGGTCTTGGTATCGGCCTGGTCACCCTGGAGGTCCTCGGGTGGTCCTACGCCGCCACTTTCCGTGCCCTCGCACTCGGGTTCCTTGTCTTCGCGCTGCCGGCATTCTTTTTCATACGAGAGCGTGGAGGCGTCGACGGCGCCCCGATGCCCCGCTTCCGGGATGTGGTGTCGAAGATGGCCGCCTCCTGGCGGTTCGCCGCCGGCTATCCGGGCGTGGTTCGGTTCCTGGTAGGGAGGTTTCTCTACACCGACGCCATCAACACCCTGATCGGCGGGTTCCTCACCTTGTTCGTGATCGAGGAGCTCGGGTTCGAGCAGAACCTGGTGACCGGGCTGCTGGTCCTGGCCATCATCGCCGCCAGCGCCGGTGCGTTCATCGCGGGCAGGCTGCTCCGACCTTTGGGGCCACTCCGGGTGTTACGCGGTGTCCTGGTCCTGTGGATGATCGCCATCGCCTCGGGGGTGATCTCGGCAATCACGGGCAATGTCGTCCTCGCCTGGGCAATCGGTGCCCTCGGTGGGCTGGCGCTCGGAGCGACCTGGACCGCCGACCGGGTGGTCATGACCAGGATCTCGCCCCCGCGCCACCTGGGCCAGTTCTATGGCCTCTATGCCACGGTGGGGCGGTTCGCCACGATCCTCGGGCCTCTCACCTGGGCTTTGATCGTCGACGTCCTTGGGCTCGGTCGCCGGGTGGCGATGACCGCTCTCATCCTCTTCATCGGAGCCGGCTGGTGGGTGCTGAGGTCGGTGAACGACTCCGAGCGGCATTGGCCCCCGGAAGATCTTCCCGTGGTCAGTGAAAGTCCCGCTCCCCAGATATGAGGTGCTGCTCCACCGCATAGGGGATGGGGAGGTCACGTACCTCACGCGGTCCACGGACCAGCCGCCTCCCGATCTCGGCGAACCATGTGTCGTTGGCAAACGCCCAAGGCCACGCCCTGATCCCGACTCGAGCGCCGATGATCCCACCGACGATCGCTGCCAACGGGCTGCCGCCGATCCGCGCCGCGTGCTCGACAGGGACGTGCGGGCGATCCACTTGTGGCGCGGCCAGCAAGAGCCCTGCCTTCAACAACTCCCAGGGACCCGGCGCCGGTCCCGATCCCACCGCGGCGAGTGCGCCGTCGGCATCGATCGTGCGCACGACATCCACCAGGCCATTGAGCTCATCGGAGAGCTGGCCCCATCTCTCTCCCCATCCGTTGGGCGGCATCGCCGTCGAGCGGCTTGCCACCTGCATCGACTCGACGACGCCGGCCACCAGATCCTTCCCGGCCTGGCCGAAACATGATGCCGCCACGGCGCTGGCGGTCACCACACCGGTGGCAACCGATGCCGGATCGGAATGGAACAGCAATCCGAGTTCGAGGACGGCGCGGGCCAGCTCCTCAGGCTCCTTCCGGAGAGCCACACCGACCGGCACCGCCCGCGCTCCCCCATCCAGAGATTGGTCTGACTCCGGGGCGGGCGACCCGCCTGCCCCCCGGCTCAGCCACGCCCGGAAATGCGGCGTCTCCGCCCGATAGACCGGCTCCTCGACGTCGGAACCGTCGAGCTCTCTGATGGCGTGCTCGATTTGCGCGATGTCGAAGTCGACCGGATCGATGAGTTGATACGCGATGACCGTGGCCTGCTCGGTCACCGCCGAGTAGCCGAGCTCCCAGGCGCCCCCGGCGGTGTCGCCGGCGGCCAGGCCGAGCATGGCGCCATCACCTTCCCCGGAGATCAGGGAGAAACGAGACTCGGTATCGCTCACGGGTAGGTGAGGCTAACCGGGGTACCCTCGGCCTCCGATGCACCGGATAGTGGTCATTGCCAACCCGGCAGCCTCCCAGTTCACCGGTGGCTCGCACCGCGACGTCATGGCGATGCTGAGTCGTGGCGCCGACGTGGCCTCGATCTGGCCCGGCTCCCCTGCCGAAGCCCAGGAGAGATCACGAGCCTCGGCAGAGGACGGTGTCGACATCGTGGTGGCCATGGGAGGTGACGGCATGGTCCACCATGTCGCCCAGGGCCTGGTGGGGACCGAGTCCGCCCTCGGGGTGATCCCGGTGGGTACGACCAATGTCTTCGCCCGGCTCCTCGAGATCCCGTCCAAGCCGAATAAGGCGGCGCGCCTGTTCCTGGGAACCCCCATCGACGAGGAGCGTCGGCGTCGCCACGATGAGCCTGCGTCGGGGCTCGACCGAGACCACGCACCACGCGGTGTTTGCCTGCGGGGTCGGCCTCGATGCTGCGGTGGTGCAGCGGGCCGAGAAGGAGCCGTACCGTAAATACCGCTTCGGGTCGATCCACTACGCCCGATCCGCTCTGGGGATCGCCTTCCAGGACTTTCCCCGGCGCAAGCCACACGTGAGGGTCCGCGCTGGAGATTCCGAGGCTGTGGCGACCGCGGCCTTGGTCCAGTTCCGGGACATCTACACCTACTTCGGGAGGATCCCTCTGCGTTTCGCCCCCGGCGTACCCGAACCGATGTCGGCCTTCGTCATGGGACGGCTCAAGCGGAGGGCAATCCCCCGCATCGTCACCATGGTGCTCACCGGAAGGGACCTCGGGACGAATCCCGAGATCGACGTGTGGAGGAAGGTGGAAATGCTGGAGCTGGAGGCGAACCCCCCGGTCGAGGCTCAGGCAGACGGCGAGGCTCTGGGCATGGTCGATGGGGGAAGCATCGAGTGGTCGCCGGCGAGCCTCACAGTGGTCGTTCCCCAGCCTGGCCCTGCTTAGGGGTTGTGCAGAGCGATCCCCTCGGCGTCGAAGCGGTTCTTCAGCCGACGCAGGGCCTCACGCTTCACGACCCAGCGCTGATCGGGATCGGTCATGATCCGGCCCCTGATCACCACCCCGGCATCGCTCAATTCCTCGACCCCGAGGATCTCCGCCGGCCCTCTCACCATGGACCCGATCGCCGGGTCCGACTCGAGGCGCCCCAATTCGTCGGTCATCACCTCGATGGCGCGGTCGACGTCCTGGCCGTACGGGATCCGGATATCGATCACCGGACGCGCATAGAGCCTGGTGAAGTTGGACGCCACGGCGATCTGGCCGTTGGGCACGTAGTGGACGTTTCCCTCGTCGTCACGCAACACCGTCACCCGGAATTGGATGTCTTCGACCGTCCCCAAGGCGCCGGCGAGGCTGACCGAATCACCGATCTGGTACTGGTCTTCGGCGAGGATGAAGAAGCCGGATAGGACGTCGCGAACGATGTGTTGTGCTCCGAACCCGACTGCGGCGGCGATGACGGTGCCGATCGCGATGAAGGGGGCGACGCTCCATCCCCAGATCGTGAACACCATGAGGACGGCGAACACGATCAGGATCGCCAGGGCCACCCGACGCACCATCAGCCAAAGTGTCGAGGCGCGGCTGGCCGATTCCGGCCCCTTGGTGCTCACCCTCGCGACGAAACGCTCGCCGACCTGTCGCACGATGAAGTAGGCGATGAGGCTGGCGACCACCACGACCGCAGTGGCGATCCAGGGCCCCCAAGTGGAGTCCATCCCGGCGAGAGTAGTTAGCCGCCCCGGTCGGCCAAGGAGTGCACCTTCAGGGCGAGGAGGCTGATCGTGGCCTGGGCCCGGGCCCGCCTCGTCAGGATTTCGCGAACCGAGGCCAGGATCTCGGTCTCCGTCGAGTTCTCCACCAATGAGCCCGCATCGGCCGCATCCTCCGGGGTCGGACGTCGGCCGAAGCCGAACCTGCGGTTGCGTTTGGCGTCTGGTTGCTCCGCGGGAGGCCCGTCGATGAGTGCTGCGGGCGCCTTGCGGGCGATGTCACGCAGACCCTGCGCAGACGGGCCGCCGACCTCGTCGGCCAGCTCGTCGAGAAAGCGAGCCACCGCCATCCCCCGCTCTGCTGGATCGCCGGAGCCCAGTCCGGACTGCATATCTGCCCATCTCGCCTCGAAGTCGACTCCGCCGGCAGGCCCCGCCACTTCGGCCAGTTGCGTCACCGCGGTCTCGAGATCGATGAGCATCTTGGCGTCGACCGAGCCCGAGTCCAGCATGGCTCTGAGATGTGAAAGCAGTGAATCCACACCGAGCGCAGGGCCTGCCGGAGGCTGCGCCGCGGTCGGGAACATCGAGGGATCGGCGACCCCGTCGGCGGCAAGAGCGATGCCCAGATCGTCGATGACGCGGCCCGCATCTCCCGAAGAGAGCCGATCGACCTGATTGAGGGCGAACACGAACTGGCGCCCGTATGCGGCGAGTGGGGTGATCAGACCGTGGTGCAAGGCGGCGTCCCGGTATTTCTCGGGATCGACCACCCACACGACAACGTCGACTTTGGGGAGGAGGGCTTCGACCCGCAGCCTGTGGTCGACCACGACGCTGTCGGTGTCCGGCAGGTCGATCAGGCACAGCCAGGGCGGGCCGGGGACCACAACCCGGTTGTCGACACCCGCATCCGCCAGATAGCCGGCCATCTCCCGGGCGCGGGCCTCGGGCACCAGCGCCAGGGGCTGGGAGGTGGTGGGGCGGGTGCCGCCCGTCACCGCGAGCTCGTCCCCGGCGATTGCGTTGAAGAGGCTGGACTTCCCGGAGCCGGTGCCCCCGGCCAAAGCCACCAGGAGGACGTCGTCGGGGCGCCGAAGGCGGGCTTCGATCCGGTTCCGCGCCTGGGCTATCGGCTCGAGATCCGGCTCATCGACGACGCCGACGCAGTCGGCCAGAGCTTGGTCGAGGATGGGGAGGAGGTCCGCGATCGAGTCATGCATTGGCGAATGCCGAGAGGGCAACCGCCTCGGAGAGCGTGGCACGCGCCTCGTCCACGACCGACCGCGCCGTGACTTCGACAGCCACTTCGGAGGTCAGCCAATCATGTATCGCCCCATACGCCGGCTGCAGCGCATCGGTCAGCGCCGTCTTTGCGCTGTCCAACAACCGTTCGCAGTCGTCGCCCACCACAGCCTGGAGTGCCTCCCGAGCGCCGCCGACCCCGAGGACCGTCATCTCGATCAGCAGCGCCGTGAAACCCGGGTTTTCGCCGCCAGCCAGAGCATCCAAGCCGCCCGACCAGGAGGTGATCGCGAAGTCGGTCGATTCTCGGGCCGCGGGGCCCGCCCGTCGATCATCGGGTTCACCCATTGCGCGCAGGCTTTCTTCGACCGCTGCCCGGAGATCGACCTCGAGGGCGGCGGTCAGGGCGGCGTCGAGCCATCGCCTCGTTGCCGCAACCTTTTGTTGTGATGGCGCGAGACGCCGCAATCTCCGCCGAACCCGACGGGTGGAGAACCGGCGCAGAGCGGTGATCGCATGGAGGTCAATACGGTGATCGCCGAGGTCGGGCAATTCGAAGATCAGGCGTTCGAGGTCCGGCGTGAACCGGTCATCGATGATCCCGGACATGAGCTCGCGGTCCGCCACCGCCAGATCGGCCTGGGTGATCAGATCCCCGGCTTCGCCGAGGGTCGACCAGAGCACCGACTTCATGATCTCGTCGTGATGCTCTCTGTGCTTCGCCACCTCGGCCATCAACCTGCGCCGGAGGGATCGCACCGCGACCGACGGGACGATTGCGGCGCCCGCGCCCAGATGATGCTCATGGACCACGAGCACCTCTCCGTCGACGCTCTCCTGTTCCAGCAGCTTTCGGAAGTCGGCGACGGCTGCACCGGACCCGGTGCTCACCCGATTCAGAACCACGAGCAAGGGGGCGCCCCGTGATCTCGCCCGCCTCAAGACCTCCCAGGGCACCAGGTCGCCGTATCGCATGGCAGAGCTGACGAATACCACGATGTCGGCGTGGTCGATCATGATCTCCGAAACCGCGCGGTGTCGAGACGACGTGGAGTCGATGTCTGGGGTGTCGACGAAAGTCATCGAGTTCAGGATCGGGGCCGCTCCGCCGACAGCCACACAGTCGACGCCACCAACGGTTGCGTATCGAATCGGGTCGGCGGCGAGGACGACGGGCTCACGGGTGGTTGGCCGCAGGGGCCCGGTCTCGCTGACCTCGATCCCCGAGAGTGAGTTGAGCAGGGTCGACTTGCCGGCTCCGGTCGGGCCTGCGAAGACGACCAGCAGCGGCCCGGGCGGGCCCTCGATTCGGGGCAGGAGGTAGGAGCGGATCGCCCTCACCAGGCGGTCTCTGGTGGCACCTACACCGACTTCACCCGGGATTTCGGGAAAGGACAGTTTCTCCAACGAACGAGCCAGCCGCTCCAGGTCGGTGCTCAGGTCAGCGGGTGCATTGATCGCCACCATCTCCGTGAAATTGTGGCATGACGCCGGGGCAGATCACGGCAAGCAGGCTGGGAGATTTCAGCCGGTCCAGCCTCCGGCGGGCTTCTCGAACCAGACGTGGACCTGACCCGTCCCGGTGGCGTTCTCGTATTCGGAGTACATCTCGCCGATCGCGGCGCAGTCCCGACCCCCGATCGCCCCCAGCATCATCAGGTAATGGCCGAAATTCCCCTCGGGCGCATGATCGAAATAGTCGCCCATCGTGTCGACGAGCCGGGCGTGGTCTCCGGCGCGCATCATCTCCAGCCTCTCCTCGTCGGCGGCCCGGGCCTCGGGGGTGATGATGTGGACCGGGTCCGATGCCTCGTGCTTGGGAAGGTCCTTGAGCGGCCAGAAGGTGTGGCTCATCCCGCCCGACGCCAGGATCACGGCGCGGCGGTCGAGTCGTGCGATCGCTTCGCCGATTGCCTCACCCATCGTCATGAAGTCATCGGTGTCACCGGTCTGCACCACCGACACCGAGACCACGTTCTCGTCCTTTCGCAGGTAGTGGAGCAGGTTGATCGTGGCGTAGTAGACAGGGAGGTAGTCGTCCTCCGAGGCGTGGGTGGGAGTGCCCAATTCGGAACCCAGGTCGGCGGCGAGCTTGGCCAGCTCGGGGTCACCGGTGTAGTCGTAGGGGATCCGGGCCATGCCACGAGGGAGCTCCGAGGAGGTGAAGACCCCCTCGCGCCTCTCGTGAGCGGACAGTATGTGCTCGACGGTGGAGAACCAATGTGAGTCGACGATCACGATGGTGTCGGGCTGCAGCCGATCGAAGACCTCGGTGCGCAGGCGCTTGAGACCGGGGACGAGGCTGATCTCCTTGCCCTCGTTGATCTCGAGGCGGGTCGCCTCGTCGAACATGATGGTGGGAGCATGGCTGATCAGCCCTGCGCCGACGACCTCACCCATGGCAGGTCCTCCTCGGATTCGTTAGGCAGCGAATGAAATCCTACCCGGCGGGCGGTGGGCCGGCCACGAGCGGCACACCGTCGGCGGTGGCGGTGACCTGACGCAGCAAACGGGCGAGCTCGAGGCGCTCCTCTGGATCGAGCGCCGCAGTGAACTTGGCCTCGTACCGGTTGAATTGTGGAAACACCGTCTCGATCAAGTCCAAACCCGGGTCGAGGAGATGAACTGTGACCCGGCGCCCGTCTTCGGGATGTCGCTTCCGCTCCACGAGGCCGCCTTTCTCCAGAGTGCCCAGCATCCCGCTCAGGGTTCCTTTGGCCAGACCGCAGTCCTCGGCGAGTTGGGCGGTTTCACTCTCTCCCCAGACCCAAAGGACGAAGAGGATGGTGAATCCGCCCCAGGACAGACCCTCGGGCGCAAGGACCTCGCGCTCCATCCGGTTGCGGACCGCGTTTGCTGCCCGATAGATGTTGGACACCGCAAGCATCGCCTCGAAGTCGAGGGGCCGGTCGCCGAGCCGGGCCCTGATGTCCCGTTCGGCCTCCAGCACTACTTCCGGATCGCGGTCTCTTAGGGGCCCGGGCATGAGTTCACTGAGGGGCGGAAGTCTATATTTGACCTGTTGACCAACACCCTGCCCAGCGCACGCGTCGACATCTCCGACCTCGCGGTCTCCCCTGATCACTACATCGGCGGGAAGCGGGTGTCGTCAGAGGCGACATTCGAGTCTCGCTCCCCCCTCGATTGGGACTGGAAGCTCGCCGATGTCGCCCGTGGCGACGCGCTCACCGCCGACGCCGCGATCAGCGCCGCAGTCGACGCCTTCCCCGATTGGTCCGGCCGGTCGGCCGACGAGAGAGGTGAGCTCCTCAATCGCCTCGCCGACCTCATCGACCAGAGCATCGAAGCAATCGCCCAAGTCGAGTGTGTCGACATGGCCATGCTCCTCGAGAGCCTGCGCGCTCGGGGGATCCATCGCGGTGCGGAGAATTTTCGCAATTACGCAGCATTGGCAGCCGACTACCAAGGGCGGACCTGGTCTTCCAAGGGCACCGACAACCAGGTGCAGAGGATGCCTGCCGGGCCCGCGGTGATCATCACCCCGTGGAACGCACCGTGGATCCTCTCCACGTGGAAGCTGGCCCCGGCTCTGGCCGCCGGGAACCCGGTGATCCTCAAACCGGCAGAGTGGGCCCCTCTATCCGCTTCAGTTCTCGCCGACCTGGCCGAGGAGGCGGGGATTCCCCACGGAGTGTTCAACCTGGTCCAGGGAATCGGTGAGGAAGTAGGAGCGGCACTGGTCTCCGATCGCCGGGTCCGGCGCATCTCCTTCACCGGATCACCGGAGACCGCCCGTCACATCGGAGTCGCCGCGGCGCGCAACATCGTCCCCTTCACCGCAGAGTTGGGAGGAAAAGGGCCGTTCATCGTGTTCGCCGACTCTGATCTCGAAGCGGCCGCCCGCAAAGCTGCCCTCCAGTACGACGACGCCGGCCAGGTCTGCCTCGCCGGGACCCGGCTCCTCGTCGAGGGATCGGTGTCGAGCGAGTTCCTGGAGATGTTCCACCGTTTTACGGACGAACACGTCCTCGGTGACAGCCGGAGCCCGCAGACCACGATCAGCCCACTGATCCACCCCGAACATCTTGCGCGGGTCGAGGGCTTCGTGGAACGGGCCCGGGCTGCCGGCGATCGCATCGTGCGCGGTGGGGAGCGCTGGAAACAGGACGGTCTCTGGTACGAGCCGACTCTGATCGAGCCCAAGTCCAACGACTCCGAGGTCGTGCAGCGTGAGGTGTTCGGGCCGGTGCTGACCTACCAGACGTTCGGTGACGAGGAAGAAGCCATCGACCTCGCCAACTCCACCCAGTACGGCCTCTCGGGGATCGTCTACACCGGGTCCGAGGAGCGGGCACAGCGGGTTGGGCGAGGTATCCGGGCCGGGACCATTTGGGTCAACACCTTCCTGGTCAGGGATCTGACCGCCCCCTTCGGTGGTTGCCGGATTTCGGGCATCGGCCGGGAGGGCGGCGACTATGCCCTCGATTTCCACTCCGAGGTGAAGACGGTCCAGATAAGTCAGGGGACGGTGGGTTAGGACCAACTCGCCGGAGAATTCTTCTAATTTCGCCAACGGGGGTATGGAATTCTGTCGGTGGGGGTCGGTACGCTACGAACATATGTTCGATAGCTCGGGTATACCGAAGGGCCTCGCCGAGATGGAGCCGGGGCCAGCGTTGGCCGGGTTTCTGGCTTCGATCGACCGGGATTCCTTGTCGGGTCATGACCGGGTGCTGTTGTTGCGGGCGGAGCGTCGGCAAGCGGATCACTATCAGGCTCGGGTCTACGCCACGATGAACGCAGTGGCCGAGTCCACCGAAGAATTGGATCTGGAGTTGGCTACCGATGCCGCCGCGGATGAGATCCGTGCCGCATTGCATCTGACCCGTCGTTCGGCGGAATTCCAGTTGGGTTTCGCCCGGCGACTTGTGGTCGACTACCCGCAGGTGTGGGAGGCGCTGCAGTCCGGTCTGTTGGATGTGCCCAGGGCGATGGTGATCGTGGATCAGACCTCCCATCTCGAATCCGAGGTCCGGAACCGGGTCGTAGGCGAGGCGATGGAACGGGCGTCGGGTCAGACGACAGCGGACAGCTTGCGGGCCCGTCTCGCCCGTCTGGTGATCACCGTCGACCCTGATTCGGCTCAAGAAGCGTTACAGCAGGGTGTCACAGAGCGGCGGGTGAGCATCGGAGGCCAACCCGGATGGGACCGCCAACCTCTACGGTCTCCAATTACCCGCCGCGGAAACCCAGGCGGTGATGCGTCGGATCAACCGGCTGGCCCGAGGCTTGCCGCCAAGGGCGAGTCCCGATCCATCGACCAGCTCCGAGCCGATGTCTTCTTGGACCTGCTCCATGGTCGTACGGCCGGCTCAGGAGCCGACCGGGGGACGGTGGACATCACCGTCGATCTGACCACTCCTCGCCGGACTCCCCGAGGCTCCTGGTGAGCTCAACGGGTACGGACCGGTGATCGCCGACATCGCCCGCCAGGTAGCCCGGGAGCAGACCAGTTCCACCCATCGGGTCACCGTCACCGAGAACGGGGAGCCGGTATGGACCGGGACCACCAGGAGACGACCCACCATTCACCAGACCCGCCAAGTCCAAACCCAGACGCCGACCTGTGTCTTCCCGGGATGTCGGATGCCCGCCACCGAATGTGACCTCGACCACACCAGAGCCTGGGTCGAAGGCGGACCCACCACCACCGACAACCTCTCCCCACTCTGTCGACACGACCACCGGCTCAAACATGCCGGATGGAAGATGAAACGAACCAAGCCTGGCATCTACCAGTGGACCAGCCCCCTCGGCCACACCTACACGACCGGGCCTGACCCGCCCTAGCGATTTCGGTGAGGGTGCTGGTTGGCGGCCCATTCATGTGGCAAGAAGAGCCAACGCCGCCCAACAAAGGCGGTTGAGTAGCTTCGGGCTTATGCCGACCGATCCTGTCCGAACCAAGGCGCGTCTGATCCCGGTTTCGGGGATTGGCTCCGTTCAGGAGGCGGAGCAAAGGGCGACCTCGGCGCTGCTTGCGGTCCTCAGCGTGGTCCGTGACCTCTCTATCGACCTCCTCTCCCCTTTGGGAGCATCGAAGGCGCAGAAGGCCACGGTGGAGACCTTTATCGAGGTCAACACTCCCGGAAAAAGGGTCCGGCCCGATGGCCTGATCCAAGTCGGCTTCGGCAAGTCGATGTGGTCGGCCTTTGTCGAAGTCAAGACCGGGAGCAATGTGCTCACCGCTGATCAGATCAACGCATATTGGGACTTGGCTCGGGAGTATGGGGTCAATCATGTCCTCACCATCTCCAATGAACTCGGACCCCAAGAGGGCATCCACCCGACGCAAGGGCTCAAAGTCCGGGCCAACGCCAGAGTCACCGTTTCTCACCTTTCGTGGAGCGCCATCGTCAGCGCCGCGATAAGGATCAAGAGGCACAAAGGAATCGCTGACTCCGAGCAAGCTTGGTTGCTCGATGAATTGATCCGTTACCTACAGCACCCGGCATCGGGTGCCCTCGACTTTGCGGATATGGGTCAGGCTTGGGTCGGGATTCGGGACGGCGCTCGGGAAGAGGCCCGCTAACCCGGCGCTCGGGGGGATCGAGGATGTGGTCGGGCGCTGGGATCAGTTGCTTCGCTTCGCCGCCCTCCAACTCAGCGCCGAGATTGGTGAGGATGTTGACCCGGTGTTCCCACGGGGTCAGACCGAACACCGCCAGAGAGCCGCTGCCCTGGTCGATTCCCTGATTTCGACTGGGCGTCTCGCCGGGGCACTGCGTATACCCAACACGGCGGGTGACCTCATGGTCGAGGCCAACCTGCGGTCCCGGCGTCTTACCACGTCTCTCGATGTCCTGGCCCCCCAAGACCTCGGGGCCCGGGGTCGAGTCTCCTGGTTGGTCAACCAACTCGGGGAGGCACCGGGGCATACCGTGATCGAGGTCTACGCCCGCAACGCCCGGACCCCGACCTCGGCGACGCTCGATCAAACCCGAGAGGATCGTTTCGCCCCTCTCGATGATGAGAAGAGGGAACCGCACCGCTTCCGAGTCGTGGCCCGCGCCGAGATGGGCATGGGCCGAGCCGCGGGCAAGAAGAGCCTCGGGTTCATCACCTCGGTCCTCGGCCTAATCACGAGCTTCTACGGCCAGGTCGTCCAAGACGTTTCGCCGTGGCAACCGCCCGCCCCCAAGCTCGCTAAGCCCGCCCTCGTTCCCGAACCCGAAGCGGCACCTGAGGTCCGGCCCGACCCACAGACCTTCAACGACCTGCCATGGCTCCCCACCCGAGATTGGGAGACGGAGAGCTAGGTCGACAGTCAAGTCTCAACGGAGCGTGTTCCGGGTGCCTGTGCCCTCGCGGATGCTGCGCCTCCAATAGGGTCGATCGGCCCACGGTTTCGCGTTGAAGTAGTTGGAGATTCTCGTACTCTCCAATTGTGAACCCTTCACCAAGCGCCTAGATCAACGCGCCCACCGAGCCGGTAGCAGAACGCCCCGCCTGAGACAGAAAGACAGACAGTGACACAACTCCCACCTGAACCCACGCCGCCCGTATTACCGGATGGAGCTAGCCCCAAGCCTAAGAGTGGCATGGGCCGTACTTTCGCCATCGCTGCCGCCGCTTTAGTGGTCGGCTTCGGAATCGGCTCCGCCACCGGCTCTGAGGACCCCACGGTGACGACCGTGGCCGCGGCTCCAGCCACCACCGTGGCCGCGGCTCCGACCACCACACAGGCTCCGGCCACGACCACAACCACCAGGCCCACGACCACCACCACCAGGCCCACGACCACCACCACCAGAGCCACGACCACAACCACCAGAGCCACGACCACAACCACCCAGGCTTCGACGACGACGACTGCTGAGTTCACCCTGTCGGAGCAGAATGCGATTGAGTCGGCCGAGAGTTATCTCAACTTCTCCGCTTTCTCTCGTTCGGGGTTGATCGGACAGTTGGAGTACGAGGGGTTTAGCAACGCCGAGGCAGCCTTGGCCGTCGACTATCTCGACGTCGATTGGAACGAGCAGGCTTGGAAATCAGCCGAGCAATACCTGGAGTTCTCGTCGTTCTCGCGATCTGGTCTGATCGACCAATTGGAGTACGAGGGGTTCACCACCGAGCAGGCCACCTATGGAGTGGACAAGACAGGTCTGTAAGGCAACCCGACCGTGACGCGAAAGGGCCGCCCCGAGGGCGGGCGCGTGCTCGTCCCTTTTTTCTCCGGGAGCATTCCGAACAGCGACAGCGTGCAATGCTTCGCTGTTCGCGGCCAGCACGCGGCTTCGTTGTGAGACATTGAGGAATGAACGGGAGACATGGCGTTACCCGAGCACCAGAACCCTGACGCGGTACGCAATCCGCAAAAGACCGGAGGTCGGCGCAATGAGTGAACTTCACGGCATCGCTCGGTTCAAGTTTCACGAGGGCAAGCTCGACGAGTTCAAGCGCTTGTCCGCACAATGCATGGAGATCGTGCGGACCAAGGACACCGGAACCTTGCAGTACGACACCTACTTCAACGAGGACCAGTCCGAGGCAATCGTCCACGAACGATTCAGGGACTCCGAGGCGCTCATCGAGCACACCGCGAACCTCGGCGACCTCGTCGATGCAGTCCTTGCGACGGGATCAGTCTCCGGCGAACTCCTCGGTGAGCCGAGCGCAGAGCTCAGAGAGAAGATGGCAGGCAGCGAGGTCCGACTCTTCACGCCCTTCCTGTCGATGTAGACACCCTTCCGGCCCTCAATCGGGCTCGATCCGGCCCCAACTACCCTGGTCAACCAGCATCTCGGAGGGGCACTCGATGGCAGACGACCACAAACCGGTGCGGCTTCCCCCCCGTTGGTTCGTTCGTCTCGCATGGGCCGTACATCGGGGCTTGTACCGCGCGACTGGCGGCCGATTCGGATTGCGTCCTCCCAAGGCCAACCAGTACGGGATGATGCGCCTCACCACGACCGGGCGTCGCAGCGGCCAGGAACGGAGCGTGATCCTTGGCTATTTCGAGGATGGCCCCAACCTGGTCACCATGGCGATGAACGGATGGGCCGACCCCGAGCCTGCTTGGTGGCTCAACCTCCAGGCTCATCCCCAAGCAACGGTCGAAGTCTCCGACAGTCGACGCCAGGTAACGGGGCGGGCCGCGGACGGGGAGGAACGGTCGCGTCTTTGGACCAGGTGGCAAGAGATCGACAAGAACCTGGACGGATATGCCGCACTCCGGTCCGGTGAGACCGCCGTCGTGATCCTGGAGCCTGCGCCCGACGCTTGACCGCTACCAGTTGACCGCGATGTACTTGGTCTCCAGGTATTCGTCCATCCCCTCGTGGGAGCCCTCACGGCCGATTCCGGAGTGCTTGACCCCACCAAAAGGGGCTGCCGGGTCGGAGACCAGGCCGCGATTGACGCCCACCATCCCCGATTCGATGGCCTCGGCCACTCTCAGCCCCCGGGCGAGGTCGCCGCTGTAGAGATAGGAGGCCAACCCGTACGGGGTGTCGTTGGCGAGAGCGATCGCCTCCTCGTCGTTCTCGAAGGTCACCACCGGCGCCACCGGGCCGAAGATCTCCTGTTGCAGGATGTCGGCGTCGGCCGGCACCCCACCGAGCACCGTTGGCGTGTAGTAGTAACCGACACGGTCGGGCACCGTGGCCCCGGTGACCACTTCGGCCCCGTCGTCCACCGCCGATTGCACCAATGACGAGATGTCATCCCGGGCCCGCCCATTGATCATCGGGCCCACCTGGTTGGAGCGATCGATCCCGGGCCCCACCTTCAGAGCGCTCATCGCACCGGCAAGCATGCTGGTGAACTCTTGGGCAACGGCTTCGTGGACCAAGAACCGATTGGCCGAAGTGCAGGCCTCACCGGCATTGCGCATCTTGGCGACCATGGCTCCCTCCAGAGCGGCGTCGAGGTCGGCGTCGTCGAAGACGAGAAACGGCGCGTTGCCCCCGAGCTCCATCGACACCCGGAGAACCTGATCGGAGGCCACCTGGAGCAGGGTCTGGCCAACCTCGGTCGAGCCGGTGAACGACAGCTTCCTCACCCGTGGGTCTCGAAGGACCGTCTCGATGACTCCCGACGAGCCTTTGGCCACGATCACGTTGACCACACCGGGGGGCAGACCGGCCTCCTCCATCAGATGGACCACGGCAAGCGTGGTGAGAGGGGCATCGGACGCGGGTTTGACGATCGCGGTGCAGCCGGAAGCGAGCGCCGGGCCGAGCTTCCTGGTCGCCATCGCCGCGGGAAAGTTCCACGGGGTGACCATCACCGACACCCCGACTGGCTGGCGGAGAGTCATGATCCGCTTGTCGCCGGCCGGCGCCGTCCGCACCTCTCCACCGACCCGAGCGGCCTCTTCGGAGAACCACCGGAAGAACTCGGCGGCATATCGGACCTCGGCGAGGGCATCGGCAAACGCCTTCCCGTTCTCGAGCACGATCAGCTCCGCCAGGTCCTCCTCACGGGCCCGCATCAGGTCGAAGGTCCGCCTCAGGATCTCACCACGCTCCCGGGGAGCCGTAGCCGCCCATGGCTTGGCTGCTTCGTGTGCGGCCGTCACCGCCTCTTCACCGTGCGCTGCCTCGGCCAGCCCCACATCCACCAGCACTTCTTCCGTGGCAGGATCGACAACGGGCATCTCACCGGAGCCCTCGACCCACTTTCCACCGATGTACAGGCCGGTCTTGCCCCCGGCCCTCAGCTCATCCAGGATCGCCGTCATCCGCTTTCCACCTCCACGGGAACGGTACGCCGGAGGGTGGTCCCCTGTCTCCAGGTGACGCCGACCCGGTGGTAGTAGCCACCGATCATCTCGATCGGCTCCAGGCCGGCCAACTCCTCGGTGGGCGAATCGAACAGTTCGAGCGTTGCCGACCCGCCCCAGACATCCGTTGTCTCCCCGTCTTCACCTCTCATCGTCACCAGCTCGTCCAGGGAGTCGACGCCATCGGACTCGATCGTCGGCCACCAGCGGTTGTGCAGCATCTGATGTCCGTTGACGAAGCCCGGGCGGTCAGCCTGGGCCTCGAGCGTGACCACCGCCTCGGCGATCCGCCTACCCGAGGCCGACAGCGTGGCTCCGAAGCGCCCACCGGGCTCGAGTCGGGGCCCGGCGCGACCGACTACCACCGGCCGCGTCATCCAGATCTCTCCCAGCTTCTTGGGATATCCCTGGTGGTATCCGCGGACCATGGCGAAGTCCTTGTCCACCCAGATGTAGGGACATCGACTCCAGGTAGTGCCCTCCCACTGGCAGCGAACCACCACGAAGCACTCCTTGTACTGAGCCCGGACCGGGTCGAGGATCTCCTCGAAACCGTCACTGCAGCTCTGCCAGTCCGCCCAGATCACCGCCACCGCCCCCGGGTCATCGTCGGCGAGCGCCATGCCCTCGGGCAGGAGCCCGGCCACCCTCTTCGGATCGGCCCGGTATTCGACAGTCAGCATCTCCCCGGAGTAATGCCAGGGCGGCGAGGGCAAGAGAGACGCTCTACCTTCGGGGGTGCGTGGGAAGAGGAAACCGGGCATCGTGGGCGCCGATCATCGTAGGCCTGCGGGTGCCTACTACCCGCCGCCGGATGGCTACCTTGACCCTCCATGTCGTCAAGCCTCGAGCCCGATCGGGCCGAACGCGCCCTGCTCGCCAACCAGATCGCGGCCTTCCTCGATGACTGGATGGAGAGGGCCGCGACCATGCCCGGCTCGGGCACCGACCTCAGCGCTGAGGAGATCGCCAGCCTGATGACCCCCCCATCAGAGGAGGGGCGCTCACTGGAGTCGATCCTCGCCGATGTGGAGCTGGCCGGGAAGGCGGGGCACATCCACCTCTCGGGGGGGCACCTCTCGTATATCCCCAACAGCGGGATGTACACGGCCGCTCTCGCCGAGTTTCTGGCCGCAGGCCTCAACCGCTACACCGGGGTAGCCAGCGCCGCACCCGGGATGACCGCCATCGAGCACGCCACGGTCGATTGGATGACGTCGCTGTTCGACCTGGGACCATCGGCCTCCGGGTTACTGCTCTCAGGCGGCTCGATGGCGAACTTCACTGCCATCGTGGCGGCGAGGACCGCCAAGCTTGGTGACGAGCTGGGGAAGGGTGTCCTCTACGTGAGCGGGCACACCCACCACTCGGTGGCCAAAGCCGCCCGTCTCGCCGGTTTCCGCAATGACCAGATTCGGGTCGTCCCGGTCGACCGAGACCTGCGCATGGAGCCCCAGGCACTAGCCGACATGGTGGCGTCAGACCGAGGCGCTGGGTTGCAGCCGTTCCTGGTGGTGGCATCGGCGGGCACGACCGACACAGGGACCGTCGACCCGTTCGGCCCAATCGCCGACGAAGTCTCGAAGCATGAGCTCTGGATGCATGTCGACGGCGCCTACGGGGGCTTCTTCCAGCTCACTTCGAGGGGCCTCCGCACCCTTGCCGGGATCGAGCGCGCCGACTCCATCGCCCTCGACCCACACAAGGGGCTGTCGATCCCATTCGGCGTGGGGGCGCTCCTGGTGCGGGACGAGGCGCACCTGATCGACACCAACCGGGGACGGGGTGCCTACCTGCTCAGCAGCGACCTCCATTTCGGGCAGCGCGACATCGCCTCATTGGGACCGGAGCTGAGCCGGCCGTTTCGAGCCCTCCAGGTCTGGCTTCCGCTCCACCTCCATGGGATCGCCCCATTCCGGGAGGCACTGGACCTGGCCCTCGACCTCGCCCACAAGGCTCACGAGCGCATCTCGGCGATTCGCGGGGTGCGGGCCCTGTGGGCTCCTGATCTCTCGATCGTGGCCTTTGGATTCGACGATGACGATCAAGGGCGGGCGGCGATGGAGGCGATCAACCGGGACCGCATCGTCCACGTGTCCTCGACGCTGGTAGACGGTCGGTTCGTTCTCCGTTACGCCATCCTCAACCGGAGGACCACGATGGAGCACATCGACCACGCAACCGACATCATCGAGAAGTCACTCGCCGGTTGAGTGCCGCCTTGACGACGACCAACCCAACCAGCACCAGTGCGGTGAGCACGGTCGCCTCGGCAGCGAACGGAGTGACCAGGATCAGCACCGCCGCCACCGGAGCCAGGTAGCGGTCGGCAGGAGCTTTGCTCAGAGGAAAGTGAAGGGTCCACAGCCCGAGCAGGTACACCGCAACCGGGGTCGCTACCGCGGCATCGGCGCCGAACGAGCCTATGACGGATTCGCCGATCTCCTGATCGACGACGACCGCGAGGCCGGCCCCGACCGCGGCGGCGGCTGCCCAGATGGGGAGGTGCCCGTAGCCCCAGGTGAAGGCCCGGACCTGAGTGTCCAACCGCCACTGGAAGGGTCGCTCGAAGTAGATCCACCACATGGCGAGGACGATCACAAGGCCTCCGACGATCGTTGAGACCAGATCGACCGTGAACAGCCCGGCACTGGCCACGGCCTCGATGGCCAGGGACCCGGCGAGGATGGACTCGCCGAGGACGATGATCGTGAACAGGCCGTAGCGCTCGGCAATGTGCTCGGGGTGCCAGGTCGTTCCCGCGGCCCGCTCCGCCCATACCGGCACCGCGAGCTCCCCTGCAGCGAGCACCAGGAATCCCCAGGGGACCCATTGGTCAGGGATGAAAAGGAGGCCGATCCATGCCACCTGGAGCAACCCGATTCCGATGGCAAAGCGAAGACACGACGCGCGGTGGACCGGGTCGGACCTGGCTGCCCTGGTCCATTGAAAAACGAGGGCAAGACGCATGACGACGTAGCCGATCACCCCGAGGAGCAACTCGCCGACAAACAGCCGGGATATTCCCGCGGCGAAGATCAGGGCCCCGATGATCTGCACGAACACTGCGAGCCGGTAGGCGACATCGTCGGTGTCGTAGGCCGAGGCGAACCAGGTGAAGTTCATCCATGCCCACCAGATCCCGAAGAACACCATGGCGTACCCACGCAACGAGTCGATCACGTGCCCATCGGCAACCCCATGGTGGAGCTGGGAGGAGGCGGAGGCCACCGCCACCACGAACACCAGGTCGAACAGGAGCTCCAGCGGGGTCGCTACCCGATGCTCCTCCTCGGGAGACCGAGGCTGCATCGTGGTGTGGAAGGGCCGGGTCAGGCGACGACCCTCACCGGAAGGTGCTTGATGCCGTTGATGAAGTTCGAGCGGAGCCGGATCGGGTCACCAACGACCTCGATGCTGTCGACACGCTTCAGCAACTCCTCGAACACGACCCGGACCTCGAGCCGAGCCAGTGATGCCCCGAGGCAGACGTGGCGCCCGGCGCCGAAGGTCAGGTGGTCGTTCGGGGAGCGCCGGATGTCGAACCGGTATGGGTCGTCGAACACATCCTCGTCGTAGTTCGCCGACGAATACCACATGACCACGCGATCGCCTCGCGCGATGTGCTCGCCCCCCAACTCCGTGTCTTCTGTGGCAGTGCGCCGGAAATGCATGGTGACCGAGGACGCCCTCAGGATCTCCTCCGTGGCGGATACCGACAGACCAGCCGGATCCGCACGCAGCTCCTCCATCTGATCGGGATGGTGGGTGAGATAGATGAGCCCGTGGCTGATCGTGTGCCTGGTGGTCTCGTTGCCGGCCACCATCATCAGCGTGAAGAAGTTCTTGAACTCGAGATCGGTCAGGGGCTCGCCGTCGGGCTCGGCACGGAGCAGCGTCGTGATGATGTCGTCCTGGGGGTGTGCCCGCCGCTCGACCGCCATCTCCTCGGCATATCGAAACACCTCGATCGCAGCCGGGGAGCGGAATGGAAGCAACCGGTACTCCTCGGTGTCGTCACGATCGATCACCACAGGGGTGTATTCCGGGTCCGCATTGGAGATCATCTGGTCCCCCCAGGCCACGAGCTTCGAGGCGTCGGACTCGGGGACGCCGAGCAGTCGGCACAGCAGGCGGATCGGCAGCTCGCGGGAGATCTCGGTGACGAAGTCGAAGTCGCCCAGAGGCAGCACCCTGTCGAGAACGTATCCGGCCAGCGCCCGGAACGCCTCCTCGTAGCTGGCAACGACTCTGGGCGTGAACCCGGGCTGGACCAGCCTCCGCAGCCGAGCGTGCTCCGGCGGATCGAACTCCATCATGGTCCTCCGCGCCTCGAGGGCATCTGGAGCCATCTGCTCCACCCGAATCCCACGGGACGCAGTGAAAAGCCCGTAGTCGCGGCTGACGATCTCGACGTCGGTGTGCCTGGTCACCGCCCAGAAACCGGTGCCATCGCCCTCCTCGACCCAAGCCACCGGTTCCTCGCGCCTCATCCGCTCGAAGGCGGCGTGAGGAACGCACCTGACGTAGGTGTCATGGGAGAAGATGTCGGCATCGACTTCGCCGAGGTCCTGGTGCAGGGTGTTCGCGGGCATCTCTGGTATGCGGCCAAACTTAATCGGGCACTCCCCATGGGTACCGTGGCGTCATGGCCGAGGTCCGCCGAATCCTGGTGGGAGCGATCCCGCACACGGTGGTGCGCGACGGAGACGATCTGATCGGCGAGGAAGGACGCCGCTTCGATTTGGCGACCGCCATACACCTTCCACCGGTGGAGCCGACGAAGGTCTTGGCGGTGCACCTCAACTACCGGAGCCGGGTGGACGAGTTCATGACCCGACTCCCTTCCGCTCCCACCTACTTTCAAAAGCCGACCAGCGCATTGAACGCCCACGGCGGCGATGTGGTGCGCCCCCCGAGATGCCGGTTCCTGAACTTCGAGGGAGAGATCGCGATCGTCATCGGCAGGGAGTGCAAGGGGGTCGGGCGGGACCAGGCGCTCGACTTCGTCGCCGGCTACACCATCGCCAACGACTTCGGCCTCCATGACTTCAGGGACACCGATGCCGGCTCGATGCTGCGGGTCAAGGGCTCCGACACACTCTGCCCCCTGGGACCGGGGCTCATCGACGATTGGAACTTCCACGAAAAGTCGATACGGACTCTGGTAAACGGGGAGGTTCGCCAGGAGGCCACCACCTCGGAGATGGAATGGGACATGGCGTATCTGGTGGCCGATCTCGCTCGCACGATCACATTGTTCCCCGGTGACGTGATCCTGAGCGGGACGCCGGCAGGGTCACGACCGGTCGTGCCCGGTGATGTGGTGACCGTGGAGGTGGAAGGTCTGGGGGCGCTCACCAACACCATCGTCGAGGGGCAAGTTCCGATCGCAGACGAACTGGGCGCCCAACCCACCGAGTCCGAAGAGGTCGTTTCCACGGCGCTCGGCGGCGATTGGGAATTCAGGGGAGTCAGGCCTCCGAGGTGAGTCGGGTTGCTGCCCTGCTGCGTGGGGTGAATTTGGGGGGCAGAGCCCGGATCCCGATGGCTGAGCTCAAGGTGGCGCTCGACGAGGCCGGCCTCGAGGACGTGGCCACCTATGTCCAGAGCGGGAATGTCGTGTTCGCCGCCGGGCCCAAGGGTCGGGATGATGCGCGGGTCGTGGCCGACGTGATCTCCGAGCGCTTCGGCCTGGACATAACCGTGATCACCAGGAGCGGGCGGCAACTGGCGGCGATTTCCCGAGCTCACCCCCTTGGCACCGATAAATCCAATGCGATCCAACTCCACGTGGTGTTTCTCGAAGACCGACCGAAAGCGGCCGCGGTCGCGGAACTGGAGCCGGACCGATTCCAGGCGGATCGCTTCGAAGTCGCCGGACAGGAGATCTACGTGGAGTTTCCCAACGGGCAGGGGCGTTCGAAGTTGGGCCTCGGCTACTTCGAGAAGACGCTCGGGATCCGGGGGACCATGCGCAACTGGAACACGGTCACCCGGCTCGCCGAGATGACCCAGGGCTGACCGTTCAGGCCAGCGACGCCTCGATGCTGATGTTCACGTTCCCCTTCAGCGCGTTGGACACCGGGCATCCATCCTTGGCGGCGACGGCCGCCTCCTGGAACTCGTCCTCCCCGATGCCGGGAACATTCCCGGTGACCCTCAAAGCCATGGTGGTCAGGCGCCATCCGGGCTCCATCTTCTCGAAGGTGGCTTCCGCAGAGGTCTCCAGGCGATCGGGGACGAAGCCGCGGCCGGAGAGCCCGTTGGCAAACGCCATCGAATAGCAGGCGGCGTGAGCGGCGGCGATCAACTCCTCGGGGCTGGTCTTTCCCGCGGCTTCCTCGGTGCGGCTCGGCCAGCTCACGGGCAGAGGTGGGGCGACGCCGGTGGCCAATGTCGTGGTCCCGGAACCGGTGGGTAGGTCACCTTCCCAGGTTGCGGTGGCGCGGCTCTGCATGGAACTCCTGTCCTGTCGACTGGCGCAGAGCCTAGGTCAGCCAGGAGGCTGCTTCGCTTCGGCTAGACGCCGGCGAGCACAGGAGGGGTCAGAGCTTCACGCAACTCCTCGAGACGACCGGGCACCACCTGATAGTGAACCCACCGGCCCTCCCTGCGTCCGCTGACCAGACCCGCCTCACGGAGTATCCGAAGATGGTGCGACACGGTGGGCTGGCTCAACCCGAGCGGTGACTCGAGCTCACAGCCGCAGGCCGTCCCCTCCGGCGCCGCGGCGAGCAAGGAGACGATCCTGAGCCGCACCGGGTCGCCCAGGGCAGCAAGCGCCCGGGCGGTGTCCTCAGCACCGTCCTCATCGATGACGCCCTCGAAGATCGGCGTGCAACAGAATTCCATGGCCCACATATTGACACATATCTATCCATCGACCAAGATCGATACATCGAAGATCATCGATAGGAAGGAGCCTCAGATGATTTCCGTCGACATATCCGGATGTTGCGGCGGCGGGAGCTGTTGCTGCTGACGGATGGATCCTGCCGGGGCGCTGCTCAATCGAGCAGCGCCCCGGCGGCCTTTCCCTCGACACAATCCTCGAGCAACGGGCAATACCGGCACCATGGGCCACCGTGGCGCACAGGCTCGTTCCCGCTGGCCCATGCCCGGCGCAGGTCATCGACCAGGCCTCCCACCTCCGTGGCCACCCGATTCACATCTGCGGTGCTGGGAACAGTCCGGTAGCGCTCCCCGGTGCGGACCGACACCGCCTCCACGTAGGCCGGTAGCTCGTCCTTCTCCAGCGCCCAGAGCAGGGCGTAGAAGAGAAGCTGATCTTCGGGCTCGCCCAGGTCCCCGGTCTTCCAGTCGACGAGCCGATGGCCTCCGAGGTCCTCCCGATACACGGCGTCCACCGAGCCGACCAGCTCGACACCGGAGACCGGCTCCCGCGAGATCGACACCTCCGACCCTTCGAAGCCCTCAGTTGGTAGTCGGGTGAAGCGCTCGTAGAGCCCGCGGACCTCTTCGATCATCGAGGCCAGGATGGAGGGCTTGAGCTCGAGGGGCCCCAGCTTGTGGTTGAGGGCCGACCCTCCGATCTCCTCGCGGCACGCCTGCACGAACTCCTCGGAGGCGATGGGGCCTGCGGTGAGATGCCGGCTGAACATGCGGTGGGCGAGGCTTCCCAGGAATGAGGCACGCGAATCCGGGCCGAAAACGCCCTGCAGCCTGGCGTTGGCCTGCCCCGGGCACTTCTTGTAGGTGACGTATGTGGTCGCGGAGACTCGGATGGCGTCTCCATCGACCACATCGGGAAAGGCGACTACCACGGGAAAAGCGTAGGGCGCGCCTGGGACACGACTGCAAATAGGAATCGCGTCGGCGTTACCATCCCCGGGCCATCCACTAGGTCGTTTGGGGCGGCCTTCTGAATGAACAAACACCTCTCCCCTCCCAACAACATATGGCTCGCGGCTGCCCTCGGCCTGGGAGCCGTCCTCGCTCTCCTCTTTGGTCTCTACGGCCTCACCAGGGCCACGTCCAGAGGCGAGGTGATCGGCCGCGTCGAAGTGTCCGGCACGCAGTTAGGGGGTCTCGACGAGGAACAGGCATTAACCGCGATGGTCGCGGTCGAAGACGAGTACCTGGCGCGGCCAGCGATCTTCAATCTCGACGGGAAGGTGGTCAGCCTGATCCCACCCGAAGCCGGGCTCGACGTCGACGAAGACACCATCGTCGACGAGGCGATGCTGGTGGGACGGGAGGGAAGCCCGCTCTCCCAGTTCACGTGGTGGCTGGGCCACATCTTCTCCACGGTGCATATCCCGGTCAGCGGCGCGATCGATGCCGATTCGGTCAACGCGATCTTCGACACCTGGGACACAGAGGTGATCGCTCGCCCCGCCAACCAGGGTGGCATCGAGCTCGTCGAGGGAGAGCTCCAGGCGGTGTATCCGGCAATCGGAAGTGGCGTGGATCGCCCGGCGGGATTGGCCATCGTCGAGTCCTCCCTCCTCTCCACCGAAGCACAAGAGCTCACGATCCCGGTGGTCACCATCGAGCCCAGCCTCACCGACGCCGATGTGGACGCATCACTCGCCGAAGCGCAGCAGATGCTGTCTGATTCGATCGAGCTCACGCACGACGGGACTGAGGTGGTGTTCACCACCTCAGAGCTGGAGGAAGCGTTTCGATCGGAGACCATCCAGCAGAGTCCGGCCCTCATCGTCAACAGCTTCGACCCGGAGATCATCAACGGCCTGCTGGAGCCGGTTCGCGGAGAGTTCGAGGATGAGCCGGTCGACGCCGAGTTCGTGATCGAAGGCGACTCGATCTCGATAGTGCCCGGGCAAAAAGGGACCGAGATCGACGCCACCGAGACCGCGAGGCGACTCGAGGCGGCCGGCCTGACCGAGGAGCGGACCGGAGAGTTGCCCCTGGTCGAAGGGGCCGACCCGGAGGTCACCACCGAATACCTGGAAGGGCTGGGCATCGAGCACCTGGTCTCGCAATTCACCACCTATCACGATTGCTGCCAGCCGCGGGTCACCAACATCCAGACCATGGCCGCCACGGTGGATGGAGTGATAGTTGTCCCCGGCGAGACTTTCAGCCTCAACGACACGGTGGGGCAACGCACCGAGGAGGGCGGGTATCTCCCCGCCCCCGGGATCTTCGAAGGGGTGCTCCAGGAGTCGATCGGTGGCGGAGTCAGCCAATTCACGACGACGATGTACAACGCAGTCTTCTGGGGTGGATATCAGGACGTGGAGCACAAGCCGCACTCCTACTACTTCTCCCGCTATCCCGAGGGCATCGAGGCCACCCTGAGCTGGACCAGCCCCGACCTCAGGTTCAAGAACAACAGAGACCACGCGGTCCTGATCGACACCCGCTGGACGGACACATCGATCACCGTGCGCATCTTCGGGAGCAACGACGGCCGGGTGCTCAAGGGTGAGCAGAGCGGTGGGGAGACGCACATCTGGCTCGATGCCGAGGGCGGCGCCAACGCCCTCCATGTGAGCGGTGAGGTCTCGGACCGTTACGCCCTCACCGAGCCCTCGGAGACCCGATATGTGGGCAATCCCGAGCTCGGTATCGATGAGGAGGACCAGATCCAGACCGAGGAAGGGGGCTGGAGCGTCATGGTCACCCGTGAGATCAGAAGGGGCGATGACGTGATGGAGACACAGGAGTGGGTGGTTCGCTATGCCCCCCGGTTCGCCGTCGTCGAGGTCCATCCGTGCAAGGTCCCCGACACCGCGGTTGCCTGTCCTACGACCACCACGACCACGACCACCACGACGACAACCACTATTCCCACCACGACTACGACCACCACGACGCCTCCGTCCTGAGTTTGGGCCTACTCCCCCGCGGAGCCCTCGTAGTGGCGCAGGAAGTCTGAGATCACGTCCCGCGCCCGGGTAACTGCCTCGTCGTCCCAGGGATCGGGTCGCCGGATGGTGACCGTGTTCTGGAGCACGTAGACATGGTCGATCCCGAGGTCGAGGTCGAAGAGTCCGGCGCCGAGAAGCGCGGGGACCGCGTTCCCTGGTGAATCAGTGGTGATGGCCTGCCCGTCCTGGCCTGTGAAGCTGCGGTCGGTGGTCACGAGGAGTACCTCTCCCATCACCACGTGGTCGCGGATGAACACGGTCTGACCCACGATCAGGATCCAAAGCCGCCCGGGACCTCGCCGATTACCTGCACCTTGAGCAGGTTCGTCGATGCCTGGACGTTGGGCGGTACCCCGGCGACCATGACCACGGTGTCACCCACCTTGGCCAGGCCGTCCTTCTCCAGGATGGTGGAGGCTGCCGCCATCTCGTCGTCGGTGTACTCGCGACGTTCGAACTCGTGGGGAGAAACCCCCCAGAAGAGCGCCATCCGGCTCAGGGTGGACTCGTTCGGACTGAAGGCGACGATCCGCCCCTCGGGGCGGTACTTGGAAATGAGTCGTGCGGTGTTGCCGGACTCGGTGAAAGCAACGATCGCCTTGGCCTCGAGGTTGATCGCGACCTCGGTCGCGGCCTGGGCGACCGCCGAGGCCACCGTATTCCCATCCCCGACGAAGGGGACAGGATGGTCACCGCGGTTGGAGAGAGTGTCCTCTTCGACAACACGGCAGATCTCTGCCATCGCGGCCACTGTCTGGGCCGGATAATCACCAACGGCGGTCTCACCAGACAGCATCACTGCATCGGTGCCGCCGATTACCGCGGTGGCGACGTCGGTCACCTCGGCCCGGGTGGGCCGCGGGCTCTTGGTCATCGACTCCAGCATCTCGGTGGCCGTGATCGAGATCCGGCCGGCGGCGTTGGTTCGGTTCAGGATCTCGGTCTGGATCAGAGGGATCCGCTCCAGAGGAAGCTGGACCCCGAGATCTCCTCGGGCGACCATCACCCCAAACGAGGGCTCGAGGATGTCATCGAGGTTCTCGTATGCCTGAGCCAGCTCGATCTTCGAGATCACCGGGGTGTCCCCGGCCAGGTCAACGACCTTCCTCACGTCGTCCCCACTGCGCACGAACGAGGCGGCGACGTAGTCGACGCCGATCTTCTTGCCGAACGCCAGGTCGACCTCGTCCTTCACGGTCACGCACTCTGTCGACAGCCGGCTGTCGGGGAAGGCGACTCCTTTGTGGTCCGACAGGTCGCCGCCGATTTTCACATCGGCCATGAGGCCGGTGTCCGACATCCCGATCACCTCGAGACGGATGAGCCCGTCGGAGAGGAGGACACGGTCGCCGGGGCGCACGTCGTCGAGCAACTGCTCGTATCCGACGGGAATGAGGTCGCGGTCACCCATCCCCTTATCGGGGACCAGCCTGACTTCGTCGCCCTTCTTGAGGCGGATGGACCCTGAAGGGAACTCCCCGACCCTCAGCTTCGGGCCCTGGATGTCCTGCAGAACTGCGACGGCGCGCCCGGCATCGACGGCTGCGGCCCGAACCCATTTCAGCATCGCGGCGTGGAGCTCGTGCTCTCCGTGTGAGAAGTTGAGCCGTGCCACATCCATACCCGCCTCCACCAGGGCCCGGATGGAGGCCTCGTCGGACACTGCAGGGCCCAGCGTGGCGATGATCTTGGTATGGCGCTGCATCAGGCCAGACGGTAACCGACGACGTGGGCGGTGCCCGTTCAGCCGCTGAGGCGTGCTCTGAGCAGCTGGTCGACCAACCGGGGATCGGCCCGCCCCTGCGTGGCCTTCATCACCTGCCCCACGAGGAAGCCGACCACCTTCTCCTCGCCATTGCGGAAGGCTTCGACCGCTTGCGGGTTGGCCTCGATCACCCCGGCGATCTCCGACTCCAGCGCACCGGTGTCGCTGATCTGGATGAGGTTCCGAGCTTCAGCGACGGCAGCCGGGGAGCCCTCGCCAGAAAGGACGCCTTCGAGGACCTCCTTTGCCGCCGAGCTGGAGAGGTGCCCGTCCTCGACGAGCCCGATGAGCTCGGCGAGCGCCGGCCCATCGACCGGGAGGACCTCGGTGTCCTGTTCCTGGCGCCGCAGCCATGCGGTCACCTCGCCGGTGACCCAGTTCGCCGACGCCCTCGGGTCTGCACCGGCTTGCACCGCGCTCGCGTGCAATTCGCGGAGCAGAGGGGCCGTTGCCGAGAGGACCCCGGCGGTGGCGTCGCTGAGGCCCTGCTCCCGGTACCGGTCGCGGCGCAACGCCGGCAGCTCGGGGAGGGATGCCCTGACCCGGGCGACCCATTCTTCGTCGATAACCATCGGCACCAGGTCGGGCTCCACGAAGTATCGATAGTCGGAGGAGCCTTCCTTGGTTCGCATGGAATGAGTGACTCCGGCCTCCTCGTCCCAATGCCGGGTCTCCTGGACCACCTGGCCACCGGAATCGGCCAGTTCGACCTGGCGCTCGATCTCGTGCTCCACGGCTCGCTCCAGCGAGCGAAACGAGTTCATGTTCTTGATCTCGACCTTGGTCCCCAACTCCTCATTGCCGGCAGGGCGGATCGAGACATTGGCGTCGAAGCGGACCGAGCCCTCCTCGAGTCGGGCGTCGGACACCCCGAGCTCGGCCACCAACGCCCTCAGCTCCTGTGCGTACACCCGGGCCTCGACCGCGCTGCGCAGGTCGGGGCGGGAGACGATCTCGACCAGCGGGACACCGGAGCGGTTGAAGTCGAGAAGAGTCGACTCCGCGGCATGGATCCTCCCCCCGCTCCGACATGGGTCGATTTCCCGGTGTCTTCCTCCATGTGCGCCCGTTCGATGCCGACACTGCGGGCCTCCCCTTCGACCGTGATGTCGAGGTGGCCGTCCCGGCACACGGGGACGTCGAACTGGGAGATCTGATAGTTCTTGGGCAAGTCGGCGTAGAAGTAGTTCTTCCTGTGGAACACCGAGCGCTCCGAGATCTCACAGTCGAGAGCGAGGCCGATCGCCATGATCGACTCGATCGCGGCCTTGTTGGTCACAGGGAGTGCCCCGGGCAGGCCGAGGCAGGTGGGGCAGACATTGGTGTTGGGCTCGGCACCGAAGCTCACCGCGCACCCGCAGAACATCTTCGAATCAGTGCGCAGCTCGACGTGGACCTCGATCCCGATCACCGGCTCCCAGGTCATGACGCCACCTCTGCCAATGCGGGGGCCGCGTCGAACGCGGCGAGCCTCTCCACCTCGGCGGCCACCTGGAACATGACCTCCTCACCCAGGGCAGGGGCCATCACCTGGAAGCCAATGGGCAGGCCATGGTCGTCGAGGCCGACCGGGACGGAGATCGCGGGATGGCCCGCCAGGTTGGATGGGATGGTGCAGATGTCGGAGAGGTACATCGCAATGGGGTCAGCCACCCGGGCTCCCGCCTCGAATGCCGACGTCGGGCTGGTCGGAGAAACCAGGACGTCCACCTTCTCATAGGCCCGGGCGAAGTCTTCCTGGATCGCGGCGCGCACCCGCTGCGCCTGCCCGTAGAAGGCGTCGTAGTAGCCGGCGGAAAGGGCGTAGGTGCCGAGCAGGATCCGTCTCGTCACCTCGGGGCCGAAGCCCTCGGCCCGGGTCGACCCCATCATCTGCTCGGTGGTGGAGCCCTCCCCGCGCAACCCGTACCGCACCCCGTCGAAGCGGGCCAGGTTGGCAGAGCACTCGGCAGGGGCGATCAGGTAGTAGGCGGAGAGCGCGATGTCGAACGAGGGCAAGGAGACCCGTACCACCTCCATGCCCGCCTGTTCCAGGAGGGAGACCATCTCCGAGGTCGCCGATTCGACACCCGGCTCGTAGCCCTCGCCTGAGAGCTCATCGACGACGCCGGCTCGAAGCCCGGCCACTCCCCGATCCAGGCCCGCTCCCGGCTCCGGGTACGCGCCTGAGTAGGAGGTGGCATCGAGAGGATCGTGACCCCAGACTGCGGCCAGGGTCAGTGCCGCGTCTTCCACGCTCCTGCTCAGAGGTCCGATCTGATCGAGCGAGGAGGCAAATGCGATGAGCCCGTACCTGCTCACCGTGCCATATGTCGGCTTCATGCCGACCACGCCACACAGGGACGCGGGCTGGCGGATCGATCCCCCGGTGTCCGAGCCCAGGGCGGCGAGGGCAGACCCGATGGAGACCGCGGCGGCCGATCCACCGGAGGAGCCCCCGGCCACTCTCGACGTGTCCCATGGGTTGAAGGTGGGCCCATAGGCGGAGTTCTCGGTCGACGATCCCATGGCGAACTCGTCGAGGTTGGTCTTGCCGACGACGACGGCGCCCCCGTCTCGAAGCCTGGTCACCACTGTGGCGTCGTAGGGCGGGCGGTAGCCGGCCAGGATCTGAGAGGCCGCCGTGGTCTCCACCCCCCGGGTGCACATGTTGTCCTTGACCGCGATCGGGATCCCATGGAGCGGGCCGTGATCGATGCCTTGCTCCAGGTCGGCATCGGCTTTCCCCGCCGACTCCAGGGCGCGCTCCCGGTCCAGGGTGAGGTAGGCATGGATCTGAGCCTCGGTGCTCGCGGCCCGATCCAGCACGCTCTCGAGAAGGCCAACCGACGACACCTCACCTGCACGGAGCAGGCGCCCGGCATCGGCCACGCCCGGGGGCGCGGTCATGGCGACTCCAACGCCGGGGGCACCACGAAGAAGCCGTCTGCGGTGTCGGGGGCAGAAGCCAGCACTTCATCCCGGTCCAGGGAGGGGCGGGTCACGTCGTCGCGGAAACTGTTGACCAGGCTCAGGGGATGGGCATTCTCGATGCGGGGGTCGGCATCGAGTGACTGCACGCGGGCGGCATGCTCCAGGATCAACCCGAGCTGATGCTTGTAGCCCTCGAGCTCCTCCGCGCTCAGGTCGAGGCGGGCGAGGCGGGCCACATGGGCGATGTCGATTTCGATGGGCATGGCCCGGGGAGTGTAGGAAGCAGTGGTCGCGAGCTTCCTGACAGTTATCCAGCTACGACCGCAGCGATCGAGTCGTAAGCCCAGGTCAGGTCGTCGACGCGGACCGACTCCCCCGGCTTGTGGGCCAGCGCCGGCTCACCGGGCCCGAAGTTGACCGCGGGGACTCCCGCCTCGGAGAGCTGGGCGACATCCGTCCAGCCTTGCTTGCCACTGAACGCCGCCCCTGAGGCTCGAGCGAGATCCTGGAAAAGTGGATGGCCGGTGTGGACCGCACCCGCCGGAGCGACATCGGTGACCACGAATCGGTCGGCTGCCGAGCACACCTCCTCGAGATGGGCGACCGCAGCCTCCCTTCCCCGGTCCGGGGCAAACCGATAGTTGACGTTGAGCACGAACTCCGAGGGGATCACGTTCCTGGCGACCCCACCCCTCGCCATGGTCACCGAGATCACCTCTTTGAACTCGAGACCCTCGACGACATGGAGGTCCGGCTCCAGCCCGCGCATCATGGTCAGGAACTCCCCCGCCTTGGTGACCGCGTTGTTGCCGAGCCAGGGCCGAGCCGAATGGGCGGCCACTCCCTCGAAGGCCACATCGGCGTTGACCACGCCCTGACACCCGGCCTCCAGGTTGCGATCGGTCGGCTCCAGGACCAGGGCGGCCTCTGCCTCGCGCAGCCAGGGAGCGGCTTCGAGCACCATCGCCAGCTGGTTCCCGGTCAAAGGGCCCTCCTCGCCGGCGTAGAAGACGCACCGGATCCTGCCCGGTCCCAGATCCTCGACGAGGTGGATCATCACCGCCAGGCCGGCCTTCATGTCGGTGGCGCCGAGGCCGTGGACCCGGTCCTCGTGCACCGTGGCACCCACGTGGCCCTGGAGCGGGACGGTGTCGAGATGCCCGACCAGCAATGTGGCATTTCTGTCCGGTTCCCCGACGACCAGCGAATCAGCTACCACCTGATTTGGAAACGCCGAGAGCCGGTCCGCGATGGCGTCGCGGAGGGCAGCCTCCTCTCCGGTGACCGAAGGGATGTCGACCAGCGCGCGCAGCGTGTCGACCAGGTCGTCACAGTTGGACGCCAAGGTCACGCAGATAGGCGTTCAAGGCGGTCTTCTCGCTCGTCTGCTCGGTGCGCTTCCCGATGATCAGGGCACACACCAGGTCGTAGGTCCCACTTGGGAAGTCCTTGGGCCTGGTACCGGGCACCACAACCGACCCAGCTGGGACCCGTCCCCGATGCTCAACCGGTTCGGGCCCGGTGACGTCGATGATCGGGGTGGAGGCGGTGAGCACCGTATTGGCACCGAGGACCGCCCCTTCTTCGACCAGAAGCCCTTCCACGACGATCGATCTGCTGCCGATGAAAGCCCCGTCCTCGATGATCACCGGTCGGGCTCCCGACGGCTCGAGAACCCCCCCGATCCCGACTCCTCCCGACAGATGCACGTTGCGCCCGATCTGGGCGCAGGACCCCACCGTGGCCCAGGTATCGACCATGGTGCCCGAGCCGACATACGCCCCAATGTTCACATAGCCGGGCATGACGATCACTCCGGGCTCGCAGTGCGCTCCGTAGCGAACGGTCCCCGGCGGCACCACCCTCACCCCTTGCTCCGCGAGGCCATGCTTGAGGGGGATCTTGTCGTGGTACTCGTAGGCGCCGACCTCGACCGTCTCCATGTCGCGGAGCTGGAAGTAGAGGAGGATCGCCTCCTTCAGCCATTCGTTGACCACCCAGCCGTCTGTGGTCTTCTCTGCGACCCGCACTTCCCCCCGGTCCAGCGCATCGATCGCCCATTCCACGGCATCTCGGACGCTTTCGACCTCGCCCTCACCGGCGAATGCGGCCCTGATTCGGTCTTGGTTGGTCACACCAGATTCCTTGTTTCGGCCCGGCGGCAGAGTAACGGGGCATCGCTACGGTGCCCGTGGCATGACCTATCGCCTCATCTATCTCGGGCTTGGCCTCGTGGCGGTGGCTGCCATCGCATTCGGGATCCTTCTCTACACCGAAGGTGAGGAGATCGTCCTTCCCGGGCCCATCGAGGCGGTCTCACCCGAACCTGGCGACCTGGTGCCTCCCCAGACCTTCATCGAAATCGACCTCGAGCCCGGTTACACGGCGGAGATCTTCGTCGACGGCTGGCTCATGGAAGACGCCACATTCGTGGAAGGAACCGGGGTCTACCGCTGGGGGCCCAGCGCCAACAACCCGTCGATCACCGAATGGTCCGCCGGAGAGCACACGGTCCGCGTGGTCTATGACACCGCCACCGGTTTGCCCGATCCGGGCGAGTTCTCCTGGTCGTTCCGGATAGGTTGACCCCGCCAGGTCACAACGGGTCGAGGATCACCACCGGGATGGTGCGGTCGGTGCGCGCCTGGTATTTGTCGTAGTCGGGCCAGATCTCCGCCATCTTCTCCCAAAGCACCGGCTTCTCATCGTCGTCGGCGGTCCTGGCCCTGGCCTGCAGTTTCTTCGCCTCGACCTGGATCTCCACCTCGGGCTCTGCAACCAGGTTGAGATACCAGGCCGGGTGCCGATCGCCCCCTCCGGTCGACGCCACGACCAGGTAGCGACCGTCGTCTTCGCCATAGATGAGCGCAGTTCGGCGCAGCTTCCCGGTTTTTCTCCCCTTGGTGGTCAACAGAAGTGTCGACACCCCGTGCCAGCGGTGGCCCTTGCGGCCATCGGTTTCCACATATTGCCGGATATGGCGGTTCACCCAGCCCGTCGGGCTGTCATAGACCTCGTCCGTCATCGACCGGCCCCGTCGAGAGCAGAGAGGCCCTTCTCCAGCAAACGCGTGAAGCCGGCCTCGTCGAGGATCGGCACCCCGAGCTCTTCGGCCTTCCGGGTCTTCGAAGCGCCAGGGGACTCTCCCATGATGAGCGCTGTCGTCTTCCCGGACACGGATCCCGCTGCCTTTCCGCCGCGCATCTCGATAGCGGCCTGCGCTTCCTCGCGGGTGAAGCCGGGCACGGTCCCCGAGATCACGAAGGTCGCCCCGGCGAGCAAGTCCGAGCCCTCGCCACGCACCACCTCGTCCTCGAGGCGCACCCCGGCCCGGCCCAGCTTGGCAACGAGAGCCTGGTTGTCGGGGTCCGCGGCCCACGCCGCGACGCCCCTGGCGATCACCGGCCCGATTCCCTCGACTTCTGCGATCTCGACCTCACTGGCGGCCATCAATGCGGGGAGCCCTCCGAAGTGCCGGGCCAGTGTCCGAGCGACGGTGCCGCCCACGTGCCGGATGCCGAGAGCGTTCAGCAGCCGTGAGATCGGGCGGTCTCGGGCGCGATCGATCGCCCTCCTCAGGTTGTCGATCGAGGTCTCTTTCCATCCCTCCCGCCCGGCGAGGGCGACCGGGATCGAACAGGAAGATGTCAGCCGGATCCTGGATCAGCCCGTCGCTGAGGAGCATGTCGATGGTCTTGTATCCAAGGTGCTCGATGTCCATTCCCCCGCGAGAGGCGAAATGGAACAACCACTCCCGGACCCGGGAGGGACAGGAGAAGCCGCCGGTGCACCTGGCAACCGCCTCTCCTTCTACCCGCACGATCGGGTTCCCGCAGAACGGGCACCGCGACGGCATCTTCCATTTCTTCTCCCGCCCGGTGCGGACTGACACCACGGGGCCCACCACTTCGGGGATGACATCTCCAGCCCGGCGCACGATCACCTGATCGCCGATGCGAACGTCCTTGAGCCGAACCTGGTCTTCGTTGTGGAGTGTTGCCAGTCCCACGGTGGCGCCCCCGACGAACACCGGCTCCAGCACTGCGAACGGCGTGGCCGCCCCGGTGCGCCCGATGTTGATGGCGATGTCCTTGAGGATGGTGACCTGCTCCTCGGCAGGGAACTTGTAGGCGATGGCCCAGCGGGGGGCCCGGGAGGTGAACCCCAGAACCTCCTGTTCGGCCAGCGAGTTGGCCTTGATCACAACGCCGTCGGTCTGATAGACGGTCTCGTGGCGCGTCTCCTGGGCCTCGCTCACATACGCCAGCACATCGTCGAGTGTGGACACCACCCGGGTCAGCGGATTGGTGCGAAAGCCCAACTCCCGGATGTAGCTCAGGGTGTCGGCATGGGTCTCCAGATCCGGGCCTCCTTCCAGCAGCCCGACCTGGTAGACCCAGATGTCGACCTTGCGCGATGCGGAGATCTTGGGATCCTTCTGGCGCACCGACCCGGCAGCGGCGTTGCGGGGGTTGGCGAACAGGCGCTCCCCCTTCTCCGCCTGGCGCCGGTTGAGCTCTTCGAAGGCCGATGCCGGCATGTACACCTCGCCGCGGACTTCGATCAGGGAGGGCGGGCTCCCCCCTCGGAGGCGGAGCGGCACGGATTCGATGGTGCGCAGGTTGGGGGTGATGTCCTCGCCGGTGATCCCGTCACCCCTGGTGGCACCGGTGACCAGCGCCCCATCGCGGTAGGTGAGGACCACCGCCAGGCCATCGATCTTGAGCTCACACACGTAGCCCTTGGGAGGCGCCCCCAGCTGGCGCTCCATCCGCTGCTCCCAGGTCTCGAGATCGGCAGGAGTGGTCGCGTTGTCCAATGAGAACATGGGGCGGAGGTGGCGGACCGGGGCGAACAGGTCCCCGACCACGGTGCCCACCCGCTGCGTCGGGCTGTCCGGGGTCACCAACTCGGGATGCTTGGCCTCCAGGTCCTGCAGCTCCTTGACCAATGCGTCGTACTGGGCGTCGGAGACCGAAGGGTCGTCGAGGATGTAGTAGCGATGCCCGTGCTCCCGGATCTCGGCCCGGAGCTGATCGATGCGGCTGGCAGCTGAGGGCATCGATCCCGACCTTACCGGGCGCGTTTCAGGCGAGGACCCGCTCGATCAGAGCGCCGCCCAGCACCCGGTCACGCTCCTCGAAGGCGTCATAGAAGGCGACGGTCTGACCGGGAGCGACGGCCTCCTGGGGCTCGTCGAACCACATTCGGTTGCCATCGACGAAGCCTGGAACCGCGGGCCCATGGGCCCGGTACTGGGCCAGGATCTGCCCGGACCGCGGCCCGCCGTCGACCCAGGTCATCTTGCGGATCTGGAGAGTCGTGACCCCGAGCTCCTCCCGTCGCCCGAGCACCACGGTCGAAGTCGAGGGCTCGATGCGGACGACATATCTGGGCTCACCCACGGCGACTCCCAGGCCCCTGCGCTGGCCGATGGTGAAGCCGGCCACGCCGTCATGCCTCGCCAGCTCGTTGCCCGTCGTGTCTACCACCAGGCCGGGGGTGAACGACTCCGGGGCGACATCGGCGACGAAGGCCCGATAGTCGCGGCGCCCAACGAAGCAGATGTCCATCGACTCGGGCTTGGCCGCGGTGCGCAGCCCCAGAGATCCGGCGATGGAGCGCACTTCGGGCTTGGTCAGCTCCCCGACCGGGAACCTGATCCGGGAGAGCGCGCTCTGGCCCAGCATGGAGAGGACGTAGGACTGGTCCTTGGCGAGGTCCGCGCCCCGCAGGAGGGACCACATCCCGTCGGCAAACCGGCTCCGGGCATGGTGCCCGGTGACCAGGACATCGCTCTCGAAGTCGTCGAGGCGGCGCAGGAGCCGGTCGAACTTCACGGTCCGGTTGCACTCGATGCAGGGGTTCGGCGTCCTCCCCGCGGCGTAGTCGTTCACGAACCGGGAGACGACACCGTCCCTGAACTCCTCGGTGTAGTCCAGGACGTAATAGGGGATGTCGAGCTGTCCCGCGACCCGGCGAGCGTCTTCGGCATCGGAGACCGTGCAACACCCTGCTGTCGGGGCCTCGCCATTGGGCCCGGCCCACATCTTGAGGGTTACCCCGACCACGTCGTGGCCGGCATCCCGCATCAAGGCAGCGGCGACCGACGAGTCCACCCCGCCGGACATCGCGACCAGGGCCCTCATCGCAACTTCTCCACCAGGTCGATGACGATGGCAGCTGCCTCATCGGACTCGTCAAGCGTGCTCGGCCACCCGAAGGAGAAGCGGATGCTCTCTCGGGCTTGGGACGGGCTCAGCCCCATGGCTTCCAGCACGTGGGACACCTCAGCCGCCCCCGACTGGCACGCCGAGCCGGCTGATGCTGCCACCCCGGCGAGGTCCAGGCGAAGGAGCAAGGTCTCGTTGCGCACTCCGGGAAATCTGACGTTGAGGTGATGCGGTGAGCGGCCCCGCTCCGGGGTGTTGATCACGAGGTCGCCGAGCCCTGCGGTCAGCCGCTTCTCGAAATCATCCCTGACCTGGCCGATCACACTTCGAAACTGCTCACGGCCGGCGCCGGCCAGGTCCATGGCCATCGCCATCCCGACGGCACGGCCGACGTCATGGGTGCCCGAACGGCGGCCGAGTTCCTGGCCCCCACCGTGCACGAGTGGCTCCAGGTTGGTGCCCTCCCGGACGTAGAGGATGCCCACACCCTTGGGGCCTCCGAATTTGTGCCCAGCGATGGTCATGAGGTCGATCCCCAATGCATCGACATCGAGGTACTCCGAGGCGAAGGCCTGAACGGCGTCGGTGTGGACCAGCACCTCGGGGTCGGCCTTCTTGACGGCATCGGTGATCAGGGCCAGATCCTGGATGACACCGGTTTCGTTGTTGACCAGCATCACCGAGACCACGGCCGTCGTGTCGTCGACGGCCGCGACCAGCTTCTCGAGGTCGACCCCGCCGTCGGCGTCGACACCGACGAGGGTGATCGGAGACCCGGTTCGACCCAGGAAATCGGCGGTCTCCAGGACCGCCTCGTGCTCGGTCGCCACCGTGACAACCCCTTTGCGGGTTCCCGGGGCGAAAACCGCCCCTTGTAAAGCCAGGTTGTCCGACTCGGTGCCGCCGGAGGTGATGACGATCTCCAGGGTGCCTGCCCCAATCGACCCCGCGATCTTCTCCCGGGCCTCCTCGAGAGCGTTCTTGGCGCGGCGAGACACACGATGGATCCCGGAGGAGTTCCCGAACTCGATGTCGGCAAACGGTCGCATCGACTCGAAGACCCCGGGGCGCATCGGCGTGGTCGCGGCGTGGTCCAGATAGATCATCTCCACGGATTGTCGCAGGCCGCCACTGCTGTTTGGAACCAGGAATACCCGAAGGCCAGGCTGGTTGCCATTGCCATGAGCCTCCTCGAAGAGCGATCCGCCCTCGGGACCATCGATGCGATCACCACCCTCGAAGGTGGCGGGTTCCTGGTGCATCGCCCGTTTCCCACCGCTCGACTCGACCACATCGGCCCATTTCTCCTTCTCGACGAGATGGGCCCCTCGGACAACGCACCCGGTGAGGCGAAAGGCGCCCCGGATCATCCCCACCGCGGCTTCGAGACCGTCACCTATGTCCTCGCCGGCGAGATCGAGCACAAGGACTCTCAGGGCAACCGGGGCTTGATCACACCCGGGGACGTGCAGTGGATGACCGCAGGCGCCGGGATCGTGCATTCCGAGATGCCCTCCAGCCGGATCATGAGCCAGGGCGGCCGGGCTCATGGCTTTCAGTTGTGGGTCAACCTCCCGCAGAAAGCCAAATGGCACCGGCCTCGGTATCAGGACCTCGCCGCTGCCGAGATGCCGATCGTCGAATTCCCCGGCGGCTCGGCCGTGGTCATCTCGGGACACACTCATGGTGTCGATGGTGCGGCCGACACCTTCCTCCCCGCCAACTACCTCCACCTCAAGGTCTACCCCGAGGAGGAGGTCAGCCTCGAGATCGAGCCCGGGCACCAGGCGTTCGTCTACGTGTTTCGCGGCGACGGGAAGCTCGGGGGCGGCAGGGAGGCCATAACCGCCGGGCAGATGGCCGTCTTCGAGCGGGGCGATGGCAGCCTCAAGATCGTGGGAGGCGACGAGGGACTCGAGGGCATGGTCGGGTCGGCTGAGCCCCTCGATGAGCCGGTGGCCCGCTACGGGCCGTTCGTCATGAACACCCGCGAAGAGATCGAGCAGGCCTTCGATGACTATCGCTCGGGAAAGATGGGCTCGATCGAGCCCGAGCTCAGCGGCTCGATGGAGCGCGGTTGATCCGACTCGAGGTGACGATCCCGGCACCCCAGGAGCGGGTCTGGGCCGAGCTCGCCGACCTGGGATCCCATGCCGAGTGGATGGCGGACGCTGCCGAGATCGACTTCAGGGGTGGGCCGCGATCCGGGCCCGGAACCAGGATGCAGGTAGCTACCCGGATCGGGCCCTTTCGCATGACCGACCAGATGGTGGTTGTGAAGTGGGTCGAGGGCGCTTCGATAGGCGTCGATCACCTGGGCGCGGTGTCGGGCACAGGACGCTTCGATCTCGAAAACGTCCCTGGCGGATCCCGGCTCACATGGACCGAAGAGCTGACTTTCCCCTGGTGGCTCGGCGGGCGGTTCGGGGCATGGCTGGCGAGGCCGGTGTTGAAGCGGATCTGGCGCTCGAACCTCGCCCGGTTCGCCGAACGCGTGCTCAGTTCCCCTTGAACTGCGGAGGGCGCTTCTCGACGAAAGCGTTCACGCCCTCCCGGGCATCCTCGCTGCCGAACGCCCGTTGAAAGGCTTCCCGCTCCACGTCGAGCCCGGACGAAACCGGCAGACCGAACCCGCGGTTGAGAGCCTGCTTGGCCGCTGCCGCCGCCAGCGTCGCCCTGGTGGCCATCTCGGCGGCATCCGCAAGGGCAACGTCGAGCACCGCCTCCGAGGGAAGGACCTTGTCGGCCAGGCCCATGGCCAGGGCTTCCTCCGCCCCTACCTGCCGGCCGCTCAGGATCATCTCCTTGGCTCGTTGGAACCCGACCAATCGCGGCAGGCGCTGGGTGCCTCCGGCGCCGGGGATGATCCCGAGGAGGATCTCCGGCTGTCCGACCAGGGCGTCCTCGGCCAGATAGCGGAAGTCGGCGCCCATGGCCAGCTCCAGGCCGCCTCCCAGGGCATAGCCGTGGACCGCGGCGATGGTCGGCTTCTCCAGGGACTCGAGGAGTGCGATCGCCTCCTGGAGGCTCCACGCGCTCCGCTCCGTGACGCCGGCGTCGAAGGCAGCCTTGAAGCCCTTGATGTCGGCACCGGCGGCGAAGTGGGGCTGCCCGGTGACGACGACAGCCCGCACCGCGGGGTCGGTCAGCCCGCCGAAGGCCTCCTTGAGCTCCAGGGCCACCTGCTCGGAAAGGGCGTTCACCGGGGGCCGGTCGAGGCGGACCAGGGCCACCGCGCCATCGATCGTGATCTCAACGTGATCCATGGCCCGAGGCTAGGCCCGGGAGGGCCGCGGGGCGTATGGTTCCGCGTATGACGGCAGCACCATTCTCGGGCACCGGGACCGCAGACGATCCCTGGGTCTTGAAGACACCGAGCCTGGGCTCGGAGATCCTCATGCACAAGGACGAGGATCAGGACCCGCCGGTCCTGGTGTGCACGGTTGGAAGCACCATCCTCCACTACGACCTGCGGATCATCGATGACCTCTATCAGATGCTCAAGGATGAGGGGGACTGGGTGCCCCTGGGCAACGCCGACGAGCAGAAGCCGGCCGCCGAGGGCACCGTCGAGGCCTGGGCCCGGTCCCCGGACAACCCGATCGGTGGGTGGTACGGGTTGAAGAAGGGCCTGCGAGGCCGGGTTGGCAACTACGTGCCGCCGGTGCTGGAGGCCATGGGCCTCGCCGAGGTGGAGCACAACGCCCGCAACAACCGGATGCGCGCCATCTGAGGCGTTCCTAGGACGCGGTTCCCCCGGGCCGGCCGGTCACCCCGGGGAGGTCACGCATCCGGGGATGGCTGGTGGGTGGCACCGGCTGCAGACGCATCCGGGCATCGACGACGACCACTCCCTCTCCCGGGCCGAGCACCTTCACCGGATTGAGATCCATCTCGACCAGCTCGGGGACAGCTGCGATCAGGCCGGAGACCCGGAGCAGGGCCTGCTCCAGGGCGGGGACGTCACCCTCGGCGGTGTTGCGATATCCCTGCAGGAGGCGAAAGCCCTTGGTCTCGCGGATCATCTCGGCGGCGTCGACGTCGGTCAGGGGATGGATCCGGAACACCACGTCCTGGAGCAGCTCCACATAGATGCCACCGAGCCCGAACCCGACGAGGGGCCCGAAATTCGGGTCCTGGGTCATGCCAACGAGCACCTCGTGGCCTCCGGGGATGAACTCCTGGATGAGGGCGCCGGCCGCATCGAACACCGACCCGGTCACGGACTCGTAGGCATCCTTGATCTCGTCCGCTCCCTCCACCCCGAGTAACACCCCTCCAACGTCCGACTTGTGAAGGGCGGTCTCGGACACGACCTTGACCACCACCGGGCCCCCGATCGAATCTGCGGCCGCCACCGCCTCGTCGGCCGAGGTTGCGACCACCGATCTCGGGACCCGGAGACCGGCCGCAGTGAGCAGGCTGTCGACCTGGTCCGGCTCCAACCACGCGCCGGTGGCGGGGATCGAGGTGATCGCCGAATCCACGATCGCTCGCAACTCGGCCTCGGTCCGGTCGGAGAGGCCGGCTTCGACCCCTGGATCACGCTGTCGCCAGACCCCATGGCCCACCGCCCGGGCCAGCGCCAGCGCAGCGGCCTCCGGGAATTGATAAGTGGGGATCGCCCTCGTCCCTTCACCGCCCGCCAACTGGCGGGCCGTGTCACCCGTGTGCATGAACACCGTGAGCAGCGCCACCTCACCCTCATAACGCTCCTGGCAGCGGGCGAGGGCCCGGGCCACGTCATTCGCCCCTTCCAGTGAGGTGGGCACGTAGATCACCATCACGGAATCCACCTCGCCCGACTCCAGGAGCAGGCTCACCGAATGTTCGTATTCCGAGGGGCCGCCCGATGCGATCAGGTCCACGGGGTTGCGAGTGGAGGCCTCCTCGGGAAGCAGAGCGGCGATCTCGGCGCGCAGAGCCGGGCGAGAGCTCGGGTAGGGACAGACCATTGGCCTCCAGGGCGTCGGCGGCCAGGATGCCCGGCCCTCCGGCGTTGGTGACGATCCCCACCCGGGAGCCTCCGGGAATCGGCTGGTTGGCGAGGAGGCTGGCTGCAGCGAACAGCTCCTCGATCGTGTCCACCCGAATCACACCCGCCTGGCGAAACAGGGCTTGCACCGCCACATCCGAAGAGGCGAGAGCCCCGGTGTGTGACGACGCTGCCTGGCTCCCCGCCGTTGTCCTCCCCGACTTGACCGCGATGATGGGCTTGGTCCTTCCGATTCTCCTGGCGATGCGGGAGAACTTCTTGGGGTTGCCGAAAGACTCCAGGTAGAGGGTGATGACATCGGTCTGGGGATCGTCTTCCCAAGCCAGGAGGAGGTCGTTGCCGCTGACGTCGGCCTTGTTGCCCACGGACACGAACTGAGAGATCCCGATGTTGTTCCGGGTGGCGTAGTCGAGGATGGCGATGCCCAGGGCGCCGGACTGGCTGGACATCGCCACGTTGCCTGCGGGGGGATAGACCGGGGCGAAGGTGCCGTTGAGGTGGACCGAGGAAACGGTGTTGAGCAGTCCCATGCAGTTGGGCCCGACCATCCGCATCCCTGAGTCGCGGACAATGGTCAACAGCTCGTGCTCCGCCGACATACCTTCCGGGCCTACCTCGGAGAAGCCGGCGGAGATGACCACTATCCCCCGCACCCCCGCCTTGGCGCATTGGCGGGCCACCTCGAGCACGGCCTTTTGCGGTACCACGATGTAGGCCAGGTCGACCTCGTCCGGCACCTCGAGGATGCTGGGGTAGGCCAGCACCGAGTTGATCACCTTGGCCTTGGGATTCACCGGGTACAGGGGGCCGGTGAACCCGGTGGACAGGATGTTGTGGAACAGCTTGCCTCCGATGGATGACCGGTCGCTGGACGCGCCGATCACCGCAACGGAGCGCGGGAAGAAAAGGGGGAGCAGCGAGGCGGCCACTGCCCGCTTTTCGTGCTCTGCCTCCGCCTCCAGCATGCCCTCGGTGGTGGCCACCGGGAAGTCGACCGTGTACACCCCGTCGTCGATGGTCCGGGACAGCTCATACCCCGAGTTGCGAAAGAGCCTCATCATCTGGCGGTTCTCCGGGAGGACGTAGGCATGGAAACTCCCGATCCCGTGCGAGCGAGCGTGGTTGGTGAGAAGCTGCAAGAGCTGAGTGCCCAGGCCCCGACCCTGGTGTTTGTCGGCGACCGCGAAGGCGACCTCGGCAGATGTCCCGTCGTGGCCCTCTCGGTCGTATCGGGCCACCGCGATCATCTTTCCCTCGAGCAGGGCGATCAGAGCCATTCGGTCGGCGTAGTCGACCCTGGTGAAGTACTCGACTTCCTTCGGCTCCAGGTTCTCCTTGATCCGGAAGAACCGGAAGTAGCGCGACTCGGGCCCCAGGGTCTCGAAGAAGTCCCGGATCAGGCCGGCGTCCTCCGGCTTGATCGGGCGCACCCGGGCGCCGCCACCATCGCGCAGCACCACGTCGAGTTCGAATTCGGATGGGTACTCAGCCATTTCTGATCTCCAGCGGCCAAGCTAACCGTCTCCGATCTCCCCTTGGGCGGCCATCCCCTTGTCGACAGGTCGTCGGATTACACTCCACCGCGACGGGGTTGATCTGTGTGGGAAGGTGGTGTCCTTGGAGAATGATCTTGCCTCGCGCATCGTGGGGCCCGGGCCCGGTTCCTCTCCCCTCCCCCACCCACCGGCCCGGGTCCCACGACCTACTCCGGCCTGACCTCCAGCGATGACGAACGGTGTGGCTCGCTACGTCGTGATAACAGGGCTCACCTCAGAGGCGTCGGATCGGTAGGAAACTACGGCGGGTACCCTTGACCGAAGCCTTCAATGCGACCTAACCCTGGCGCCGTCGAAGATCCTCGCAGCCACACATTCGGTACGGACACGCGAGCGGTGATCGATCGTCATCTCGAACTACGGGCCCGCGGCGATATCGAGTTGGACATCACCGAGAACTACCACCCAGATGTGGTGCTGTTCACACACAGCGCGCTCTATACAGGGCATCCCGGGGTTCGACAGTCGGCGGCCGACCTGGCCTTCTATCTCGGGGACAAAGCGGACTTCGAGATCGGCACCTACCAGGTGGATGGTCCCAACGCATTCCTCGAGTGGGTTGGCTACACCGATGAGAGGTTCGTCTTCGATGGATCCGAGTCATTCCGAGTGGAGCAAGGAAAAATCGTTCTTCAGTCCATCCACTACTCCGTGGACCGGGGTGGCCCGACTCACTTTCCTCACCAGGGCCATCGAGGGTTTACGAGGGCCTGACAAGGTGTGTGAGACGCCTTCTCACACAGGAGGGATGGCGCCGGAGCTGGGATCGCCTGTCGCATCATCGCCGTCCCACTCCACGGATTCCGATTTCGGGAACTCGGTAGGCACGGCAGGAAACGACAGACCCCGCCGCTGCATCTCCTCAGCAATCGCAGAAACGTCAGGCCTGTCCTGATCGCTGCTGTCTGAGAGATCGTTGGTCAAGTAGCGGTATTCCTCGATCAGTTGGTCGTCGGACCAGGTCTCCATGGGGCGATCACTTTTCTGTTCCACGCTTCCTCCAGCGTTTGGCGTTGGCACCGAGTACCCGCCGGGGCGACACCCGAACCGGAAGAGAGGTGAGTTCAACGACCGGGGCATTTGGGCGAACATGAGACGCACGCCAGGACTGGCTAGTGATCCCGATCTCGTAGGTTCCAGAAATGAGCCCACTGCGAGAAGAGCATCGGGTCGGCCTCCATTACCTGGAAGCCGTGACGGAGCTCCTGCAGCGAATCCGCATTGCTCACCCCACCGCAGGGCTGTACGAAGCCGCCGATCTGCAGTGGTGGTGGTCGCAGAGGCCGCGCTCGACCGACAACCTTCCTCAGCTCTTCTGGTTCGATGATCTCGGTCGCCCGGAAGCTGCGATGATCGCAACCGAGACGCCGCTTCGGACCCAGCTCGACCCAATGGTCATGCCCGATGCAAGTCCCGACTGGGTTGCGCATGTCGTCAAACGCGGGCTCGCTCACGCCCATGAGTCAGGACTGGAAGCCGTCGGCCTGGAGGTCGACCGCGCTGATGACGTCCTGCGTGAGGTGTTGGTCGGCCATGGCTTTGCGATCGAGGAAGACGGGCTGGTCGAGACATGGCTGGCCGCAGACACTCGTCCTCCGATCAGCCCCCAGCACGAGGGCTATCGGTTGTCCAGCCGCCTCGACACGATGCAGCGTCCGCATCACATGATCAGCACAGAACGGAACCGCCCCGACCCCGAGCCTCGTCTTCGTCAGACTTCGCTCTACCGCCCCGATCTCGACCTGGTGGTGCACGACAGCCGAGAAAGCGTGGCGGCGTATGGGTTGTTCTGGTACGACCCCGTGACCGCTACGGGTCTCATCGAACCCATGCGCACCGAAGATGACCATCAACGAAAAGGTCTTGCCCGCCACATCCTCACCACCGGCATCGATCTGCTGGTCACGGCCGGCGCAGCGCGGATCAAGATCTGCTTTGAACAGGACAACCCGGCATCAGGAAGTCTCTACCTCAGTGCCGGCTTCGAACCCGACAGACAGACCCTCGTCTTCGCGGGCCGGACGAGCGGAGGAACTTCGTAGCAGACGCCAACTGGTTGACCTCGATGGAGTGCCCGGGGTGGGATTCGAACCCACACGAGCCGGATCGGCTCAAGGGGGTTTAAGCCCCTCGCGTCTGCATTTCGCCACCCGGGCAGGCAGGTCAGGGTAAAGCGAGCAGAGACCTGGCGACACCATCGAGACTGTCGTGCTCGGAAACCGTTGCCGTTTCCGCCCCGATGGCCTCCATCACCCCTTCGGCGACCAGGATGCCTCCGAGTATCACCTCAGCTCGCTTGGGCGCGAGCCCGGGGAGGTGTGCAGTCTCCTCCAAATCGAGCTCGGCCATGACGTCGATCATCGTCTTGACCTCGGACAGGGTCACCTCCCGCCCATGCACCGAGGTGCCCGCGGGCGTAGCCCTGGCGACCGAGGCCAGGCTGGTCCAGGTCCCGGCAACACCGATCAACGACCCGTAGACAAATGCGGAGAGCCCGGCAAAGGCATCGCGGATCTCGGACCGCGCGGCTTCCACCTCGCCTTTGGCGGCCGGCCGGAAGGGGACCGCCCGCTCCGTGACCCGCACCGACCCGATGTCCACGGATACACCGCTGCCCTCAGTGACGAACTCGGTGCTCCCGCCGCCGATGTCGGAGACGACTATCGGCGAGGACCCATCGAACCCGCTCACCGCTCCCTGGTAGGCCAAACGGGCTTCCTCTTCACCGCTGATCAGCGTCGGTCGCACGCCGATTGCCTCCTCCGCCCTGTCGAAGAAAACTTCGCGGTTGCCGGCATCACGGGAGGCCGAAGTCGCGATCACCTTCCGTTTCGCCACCGCAGCCTCGTTCATCAAATTCCCGTAGCGCTCGAGCACGGCGACCGTCTCCACGATCCGAGGCTCGGAGAGGACGCCTGTGCTGTCCACCCCGCGACCCAACCCGGTCACCTCCTCGAGACGCTGGAGGTCGATCTCCCCATCCGTGATCAGTAGGCGCATCGAGTTGGTCCCGATGTCGACCACCCCGACCCTCATGGCTTGCCCACCCACCCGGGGTTTGCCACCCCGGCGATCACACACTCGACCTCACAGTCCAGCGGCTCGATCCAGGAGGCGACGATCTCGCCGACCGGATTCGAGCCTCCAGCCTTGTGATGGGCGTAGTGGGCATGGAGGCACTTGACACCAGCTCGGGCACCGCCGACACCGCCGCTCGGAACCGGCGCGGCACCGGGTGGAATCATGGCATCGCGTTGCTCGGCGTATGTGCGGTGTGCCTTCTCCAACGCTGCACCGAACTCGGGGTCGGCTGCCGCCTTCTGCTCCATGCGCCCCACACCACCGGTGCTCTCCAGCCGGCCCACACGCGCCCTCGCCAGGGGGCAGGTCAGCCAATACAGGGTTGGGAACGGGGTGCCGTCGTCGAGCAGGGGCGGGACCTCGATCACGACGGGCAGGGCGAGATGGCACCTGGCGACGACTTGAGATGGGGCGCGGGGCGCCCTTCCGATCTGAGCCTCGATGACCGTGTAGTCATCCATGCCGATCACTCCGGCGAATCTAGGTCGCCTCCCGAGATGAAGTCCCAGATCGCGTCGACCCAGGTCTTCTCTTGCTCTCCGGAAGCCGCGGGAGAAGACGATGCCGGCTCATCAGCGCCTGGGGGGTCGAGCACCACGTAGGCGACCTCTCCCTCACGGACGTAACCCAGCTTGTCCCGGGCCAGCCTTTCGATCTCCTCGGGGGTGTTCAGTGCGGAAACCTCTGCCGACAGCACCTCGTTCTCGGCCTCGAGGTCGACCAGTTGCTCCTGGGCCGCTTGCACCTGGTTCCGTGAGTCCAGGATCTGACGATAAGGGACGACCTGGGTGAGGAACGCCGCGCCCGTCAGGATGAAGAGAACGGTCACCAGGACGACACCCGAGCGGCCGCGCACTCTCATCGCGGCCTCCGGAACGTGGCCCAGCCGGCGAAGCGAGCCTCCTCGTCGAGGTCCTCTTCGATCCGGAGCAGCTCGTTGTACTTTGCAGTCCGCTCGCCGCGGGCCGGCGCACCGGACTTGATCTGACCGGCGTTGGTCGCCACAGCGAGATGGGAGATGAAAGTGTCTTCGGTCTCCCCGGAGCGATGACTCACCATGGTGCCGTACGAGGCGCCCCGGGCCATGCTCATCGTGTGCAGGGTCTCCGAGACCGACCCGATCTGGTTCACCTTGATCAGGATGGCGTTGGCCGCCTCTTCCGAGATGCCCCTGCGCAAGAACTCTTCGTTGGTGACGAAGAGGTCATCACCCACCAATTGCACGCGATGGCCGACCTGAGCGGTGAGGGCCTTCCAACCCTCCCAGTCGTCCTCCGCCATGCCGTCCTCGACGGAGACGAGGGGGAAACGGTCGATCAAGTCGACGAGGTAGCCGACCATCTCCTCCGAATCGAGGCCCTTGCCCTCGAGGTGATAGCGGCCCTCGCGGTGGAGCTCGGTGGCGGCAACGTCCAGGGCGAGCGCGATCTCCACCCCCAATTCGTATCCGGCGACCTCGATTGCCTCTACGAGTAGCTCCAATGCGGATTCGTTGGTCGGGAGATCGGGGGCGAAACCTCCCTCGTCACCAACATTCGTCCCCAGCCCCCGGCCCCCGATCACCTTCTTCAGTGCCTGATAGACCTCCGCTCCCGCGCGCAGCGCCTCCCCATAGGACGGGAGCCCGGCGGGCACGATCATGAACTCCTGGATGTCGACCGAGTTGGCGGCGTGCGCCCCGCCATTGAGCACGTTGAGACAGGGCACGGGGAGCTCTCGGGCCGAGGCTCCCCCCAGATAGCGGAACAGAGGGACGCCGAGGCTGGCCGCGGCAGCCCGGGCCACCGCCAAGGAAACGGCGAGGATGGCATTGGCGCCCAGGTTCCCCTTGTTGGGGGTGGCATCCAGGTCGAGCATCACCTGGTCGATGTGCTCCTGACGGGTGACATCGGTCCCGTTCAGTGCCGGGGCGATGACACCGGTGACGTTGGAGACCGCCCTGGCGACCCCTCTCCCGCTCCAGCGCTCCCCCCCATCGCGGAGCTCCACCGCCTCCATGGCGCCGGTGGATGCACCGGAGGGGACGATGGCCCGACCCCATCCACCACCCACGGTGGTCACTTCTGCTTCGACAGTGGGATTACCCCGTGAGTCGAGGACCTGACGGGCGTGAATCCGCTCGATGTTGTTCAGAGTCATGCAGCGACAGGTTCCCCGGTAGGACTGGTGAGCCAAACTACCAGCAGCCCGTTCTTGTTCGGATGACCCTCGATTTTCGCGGTTTTCCTGATTTGTCGGCAACAAGGGTCTGGATTCTGTCGGTAGGCGTAGTTACGCTACGAACATATGTTCGATGGTGGTGCTGGGGGGATTCCGAAAGGGTTAGCGGACATGGCTCCGGGCCCAAGGCTTGCCGGGTTTCTGGCTTCGATCGACCGGGATTCGTTGTCGGGCCGTGACCGGGTGCTGTTGTTGCGGGCGCAGCGACGTCAGGCGGATCACTATCAGGCCGAGGCCTACGCCACCATGGTGTCAGTGGCCGAATCCACTGCCGCGGAACTGCCTGATGACCTGCCACCGGAGTCGGTGGAGGATCTGGCCGCCTCTGAGATCCGGGCCGCGTTGACTCTCACCCGCCGTGCAGCGTCCGATCAGTTGGGTTTCGCCTGGCAGTTGGTGACCGATTACCCCGAGGTCTGGTCCGGATTGAGAACTGGTGAGCTGGATGTTCCCCGGGCCATGGTGATCGTCGATCAGACCTGCCATCTCGAGGCTGAGGTGCGGGACAAGGTAGTGAGCGAGGCGATGACCAGCGCTATGCACCAGACGACAGGACAACTTCGAGCCCGGCTGGCCCGACTGGTGATCACGGTAGACCCTGATTCGGCTCAGAAGCAATACGAGCAGGGTGTCGCTGAGCGGCGGGTGAGCATGGAGGCCAATCCGGATGGGACCGCCAACCTCTACGGTCTGCAACTACCCGCCGCGGAGACCCAGGCCGCAATGCGTCGGATCAACCGGCTGGCCCGGGGTTTGCGGAGCAAGAGCGAGTTCCGATCCATCGACCAGCTCCGAGCCGATGTCTTCTTGGACCTACTCCACGGGACGAGCCAGGATCACGGGCGCGATCGGGGAACGGTGGACATCACCGTTGATCTCCAAGTTCTCGCCGGACTGTCAGAGGCGCCGGGTGAGCTCAACGGGTACGGACCGGTGATCGCCGACATCGCCCGCCAGGTCGCCCGACGAGCAGACCACCTCCACTCACCGGGTCACCGTCACCGAGAACGGGGAGCCGGTATGGACCGGGACCACCCGGAGAAGACCCACCACCCACCAGACCCGCCAGGTCGAAACCCAGACGCCGACCTGTGTTTTCCCGGGATGTCGGATGCCCGCCACCGACTGTGACCTCGACCACACTCGAGCCTGGGTCGAAGGCGGACCCACCACCACCGACAACCTCTCCCCACTTTGCCGCCACGATCACCGGCTCAAGCACGCCGGATGGCGGCTGAAACGGACCAAGCCTGGTAACTACCAGTGGACCAGCCCCCTCGGCCACACCTACACCAGCGGGCCCGACCCTCCCTGAGCGGCGGGCTAATCCCGCTCCATTTCCTTCGCCCGGTCCCACCGTTCATTGAGCCCGCCGAGATCGAGACCCTCGAGTGTTCCCTCGGACTCCATGCGCCGGAACCTCGTCTCGAAGCGATCGGTCGCCTGGCGCAGTGCTATCTCAGGATCGAGCCCGAGGTGGCGGGCCAGATTGACCACCGAGAACAAGACATCCCCCAACTCGCTCCCCGCCCGATCGGGATCGTCGAGCACCGCCTCCAGCTCATCGATCTCCTCGCGGACCTTGGGCACGACCTGGGCCGCCTCCTCCCAATCGAAACCCACCTTGGCGGCGCGGTTCTGCACTTTGGACGCCCGCTGCAAGGCCGGAATCCCCTCGGAGACATCGTCCAGGGCGGACTCCGCCACCTCGCCCCGTTCCTCTTCCTTGATCCGGTCCCAGTTCGACTTGACCTCGGCCGCCGAGGCCACTTCGACGTCACCAAAGACGTGGGGATGGCGCCTCACCAGCTTCTGGCGCAGGACCTCTGCGACATCGTCGATGTCGAACGCACCCGCTTGGCGGGCGATGGCGGCATGGAACAACACCTGGAGCAGAACGTCACCCAGCTCGTCCTCGACCTCGGAATACGCCACCCAGTCGGGCTCGCCTTCGGGGAGCCGGGAAACGGCGTCGATCAGCTCGTAGCTCTCCTCGACCAGGTTCTTCATCAGGCTCTGGTGGGTCTGCTCCCGATCCCAGGGACACTCCTCGCGGAGCCGGGCCATGGTCTGCACCGCACCGATCAAGCCGCCGGGCTCGGCATCGATGTACATCGAAGTGCGAAAGCCGGCTCGCGCCGGATCCACGGTGTTGGCGGTGGACTCGACGATTCTGCCGTCCGCCGACCCGAGCTCAGTGAGCAAGAACACCGGCGCTCCCTCGGGGAGGACACGGTCCACCGCCGCCGCCACATCCGCGAGGACTTCCGGGCGGTCGAGGTGGGCGATGATCGTCGGCTTGTCCAGGACCAGGGGCACCGGTAGCCCATGCCCATTGAGGATCTGTAGGCCCCTGTCCAGCGGGTCGTAGGCGACAGTTGCGAGGATGGCGTCGATGAACGACTCGGCGGGGATGACCTCGATCCCGGCCCCGGACTCCATGAGCTTGCGCACCGCGAACTCCCCAACCATCGGGCTCCCGGGGACTGCGTACACCACCGCTCCCTCCGCGGATGACGCCATCACCCGATCGGCGATGGCGGCGTATACGTCGTCGAAGCTGTCGGAAGCCTCGTAGAGGTCATCACAGAAGGTGACTTCCCTCAGCTGAGCCAGCTGTTCCGCCGCCGGATGGTGGCGGGTCCGCGCGATCACCCGATTGTCAGAGTCGAGGAGGATGGTTCGAACGGTCTCCGGGACCCGGTCGAGGTCGCCGGGGCCGAGACCTATGACCAGGATCACTCGGTGGGAGGCACAACCTCTGGGTTGGGCTCCAACTGCCAGGTGCCGAACTGCTCGGTGACCACCACTTCGGCATCGGCCATCCTGCCGTCGAACCACTCCTGAGCGCCCGGGCCTGCGGCCTGGGTCTGGAGGGTGTCGATGACCTCGTCCTCGGTCGGCAGGTCTGCGGGTTGTGCCTCGGTCCGCTCCGTGACCAGCAGGATGTGATAGCCGAACTCGGACAGGACCGGATCCGTAGGCACGTTTAGCTCGGCCTCCAGCGCTGCGGTGGCGAACTCCGGCACGTAGCCGCCGGCCTGCTGGCACCCGAGATCGCCGCCCTGCTCAGCGCTGCCATCAGTGGAGAGCTCGGCCGCCAGGTTGGCGAACTCCTCGCCCGCCGCCAGCCGATCCGTGACCTCTTGGGCCTCCTCCTCGGTCGCCACCAGGATGTGCGAGGCACAGACCTCGGTCAGGTTCTTGGTGTTCTGCTCCATCTGGGTGTCGATCTCTTCTTGGGTCGGGGGGTCCAGGTCGCCCTTGATCGCCTCGACGACTGCGGTGGCGACCAACGATTGTTCGGCGGCCTGCTGGAGATACAGCTCGGTGGCCCCTCGCTCCTGGAGGAAGGCTTCCCGGGTCTGACCCTCGGCTAGCTCACCCTCGACTATCTCGTCAGCCTCGGCCGCGATCTCGTCCTCGGTGAAGGTGATGCCGAAGTCTTCCTCGGCGGCCCGGACGACGATGCTGTGAATCACGCTGAACGTGAGCACCTCGGCGAACAGGGCGCCGGGCTCGACCGGCTCCTCGCCGTTGTCGATGAGGCTTTCGACGTCGACGACGGTCACATCGTCGCCATCAACAGTTGCGGCGACTTCATCGCCTCCGCCACATGCGCCGAGAGCGAGCGCGACCGCCAAGACTGGGATTGCGAGTTTCTTCAAGACAGGTTCCTTTTGCGAAAGAAGGGAGGTGGGCGGAATGGTAGAGAATCGGGCGGGCAATCATCACTCGGAAATCGAGTCAGGAACCGTCCTCCGGCCACATCTCGGCGATGAACCGGGAGAGCCCGGGAACCAGCGGATTAGGGGCGGGGATGAAGATCAACCCCTCCGCGGCCCGAAGCACCGATCGCGGTTGAAGCCGCTTGAGGCGGACCTCCTGGGAGGGTTTCAGGTCGACCGGGCCCATTCGTATCTCGTGGCGCAATTTGACCATCTCCTCGAGACCGACCCGCATCGCCTCCACCCGAAGCCGGGCCAGGTCGAGGAGGGCCTCGGCGGCCGGAGGCCGGGGTCCGAAACGGTCCTCCCATTCCCTCGCCACGTCATCGACTTCCGCAGGCGTCGCGGTCGCCGCGAGCCGGCGATACGCCTCGAGCCGCAACTCCTGGTCGGCGATGTATGACTCCGGCAGGTGGGCGTCAACCGGGAGGTCGATCCGTATCTCCGCAGGCGCCTCCTTCACCACCCCGGTTCCCTCGAGCTCGGACACCGCCTCCGCCACCAGCTCGGCATACAGATCGAAACCCACCGCTGCGATGTGACCACTCTGCACCTCGCCGAGGATCGAGCCGGCGCCCCTGATCTCGAGGTCCTTGAGGGCGAGGAGGAAGCCTGAGCCGAGATCGGTCGCCTCCCCGATAGCCTCCAACCTGCGATGCGCCTCCTCGCTGAGGCTCCGCTCCGGGGGATGGAACAGGTAGGCATAGGCCCGCTGGCTGGACCGTCCCACCCGGCCCCGGAGCTGATAGAGCTGGGCAAGGCCGAGGAGATCGGCGCGCTCCACGATGAGGGTGTTGACCTGGGGCAGGTCGAGCCCGGATTCGATGATGGTGGTGGCGACCATCACGTCGTACTCGCGGTTCCAGAAGTCGATCATCACCTGCTCGAGCCTCCCCTCCGACATCTGGCCGTGCGCCACCACGAAACGGGCGTCGGGCACGAGCTCGCGTAGATGGGCAACCGCCCGATCGATCGACTGCACCCGGTTGTGGACGTAGAACACCTGTCCCTCGCGCAGCAACTCACGCCGAATGGCCGCCGAGACGGCTTGTTCGTCGTAAGGCCCCACGTAGGTCAGGATCGGATGACGGTCCTCGGGAGGAGTCCGGATGTGCGACACGTCGCGGATCCCGGTCAGTGCCATCTCCAGGGTCCTCGGGATCGGGGTCGCGGTCAGTGTGAGCACGTCCACTCCGATCTTCAGCTGCTTCAAGGCGTCCTTTGCGGCCACCCCGAACCGCTGCTCCTCGTCGATGACGAGCAGACCGAGCTCCTTGAAGTCGACGTCTTCGGACAGGAGGCGGTGTGTTCCGAGGACGACGTCGACTTCACCAGTGCCCAGACCGGCCACGACCCGGTCTTGCTGTTTGGCGGTGAGGAACCGGGAAAGGGCCTCGACCCGGACTGGATAGGGGGCGAAACGGTCGCCGAATGTCTGGTGGTGCTGCTGGACGAGAAGCGTTGTCGGGCAGAGGACTGCGACCTGCTTTCCTGCCTGCACCGCCTTGAAGGCCGCCCGGATCGCAACTTCCGTCTTCCCAAAGCCGACATCCCCGAACACCAGCCGGTCCATGGGCTCGGCCTGCTCCATGTCCTTCTTCACCTCGGTGATCGCCCGCATCTGGTCAGGGGTCTCCTCGAAGGGGAAGGAGCCCTCCAGCTCGCCCTGCCACGGTGTATCGGGCCCGAAGGGAAAGCCGACCGCTGCCGCCCGCATCCGGTGCAACTCGACCACACGTTGGGCAACGGCAGCCACGGCCATGCGCACCCTCGCCTTCTGGTCGGACCAATCCCTGCCCCCCATCCGGGATACCCGGGGCGCCTCACCGCCCGTGTATCTGGTCACCGCCGCCAGTTGGTCGACGGGCACGTACAAACGGTCCTCCCCCGCATAGGCGATGATGAGGTAGTCACGCTCGGTGCCGACCATGGTCCTCGACACCAGCCCCTCGAATCGCCCGATCCCGTGCTGATGGTGAACCACGTAGTCGCCCTCGGCGAGGTCACGGTACTGGTGGGTGAGGGCGGCGCGACTCCTGCCCACCCGGCGATGAGCCCGCCGCCGGCCGGCGATCTCCTGTTCACCCAGAACCGCGATTCCCAGTTCGGGAGCGATCAGGCCGTGATGAATCCCAACCGGGACGATCGCCGACCTCCGGTTGTCGAGCCTGCCCACCCGATCCAGGGACAATCCTTGCTCGGCCAACGCCCTGCCTACCCGATCGGCGGCAGCCTCACCGTCCATGGCCACCACCACGGTTGTTTTGGCTTCGACGAGGCGGCGAAGTGCGGCTGTCACCGACTCGGGATCGCCGGCGGTGGCGTCGAGCCCTGTCGTCATCAGGACCAGGTCCCCGGGGCCGATCGGGGCGGTGGGCACACGGAGATGGGAAGCGTCAGCAAGCCTTTCTTCCAGGTCGAGGAACAGAGCAGGGTGCTCACCGGCCTCGGGCGCATGGTCGCCCCAGGTCGGCGCCAGCGCCTCGGCGAGGTCGGTCTCTTCCTTGATCAGGTCGCGGGCCCGATCCAGGGCGCGTGAAGGCTCGATCACCACCAGGCGACTTCGCGGAGCGAGATCGATGAGTGATGTGGGCTCGGCGAGCCAGGGAAGCCAGGACTCGATGCCTGAGAAGATCTGGCCCTCTGCGATGCGATCCCAAGTGGAGGCCGCCCACGGTTCGTCGCTCGTAAGGCGGCTCGCTCGCTCTCTCACCCCCGGGTCGGGCCTGAATTCGCGAGCCGGAAAGGCCATCATCTCCTCGACAGGGTCTTCGGAGCGTTGAGAGCCGACCGAGAAGACCCGGATGTCGTCGACCGCGTCGCCCCAAAAGTCGATCCGGACCGGATCGTCGGCGTGCGCGGGAAACACATCGACGATGCCCCCGCGCACCGCGAACTCACCACGCCCTTCCACGCGATCGGTGCGCGAGTACCCGATGCCGGCGAGAGATCGAGCCAGGTCGTCCAGCCCCCACTCGTCGCCGCGGGCCACCGTCAAAGGATCCGGAGGCGAGGGGCTGAGTCGCTGGATTGCGCTGCGAACACTGGCGACCACCACGCCGTGGCCCCCGCCGGCAGCGAGGCGATGCCGGGCCCGCGCCCGCTGGGCCATGGTCGTGAGGTTGGGCGAGACGTGCTCGAAGGGAAGCGTCTCCCAGGCCGGGGCAAGAGTCACGTCCTCGAGAAAAAGGCGCAGGTCGTCGGCGAGGTCCTCGGCGTCTCGCTCTCCCGGGACCAAGACCAGAAGCAGATCGTCGAGCTGCTCGGCGAGGCCGGCAAGGGCAAACGCGCGGCCACCCGGCGCCATGGCCCATATCCCATCCAACGCGGGAAGCGGAGCGGAGCGCCATGCCGATAGGAGGGGGGCGAGAGGAGCGGGCACTGGCCCGGTCGATCCTACCGGGGTGCGGTGAGAAGCCCTTCGGAGCGGAACCACTCGATCGTGCGGCGCACAGTGTCTTCGATGGGCCGGTAGGTGAGACCCAACTCGCGAGTTGCCAGCGATCCGTCGTAGCGGTGGCCATGGCGGAGTACCCGTGCCATCTCCCGGCACACCGGCGGAGTCCGCCCGGCCATGCGCGCACCACCTTCCACGATGCCGGCCATGGCCGAGGCGACGGCTCCGGGAAGGTACCGCTGGGCCACCCGGGCGCCGTCGACCCTGGCGATGACGTCGATGGCCTGCGCAAGGCGGAGCGACATCCCATTGAGCAAATAGCGCCGCCCCGGCACGCCCCGTTCGGCAGCCAACAAATGCCCGGCGGCGCAGTCGTCGATGTCCACGATGGACACGGAGGTATCCACCAGGAACGGAACCTTGCCCCGGAGGAGGTCGAGAATCAGCTTTCCGGTACCGGTGGCCCTTCCCGGGCCCTGGACCGATGATGGGTTGACTACGACCACCTCGAGCCCCTGCGCTGCTTCGAGGGCGACCTTCTCCGAGAGGTGCTTGGAGCGCTCGTACCGGGAGAGGTACCACCCTCGATGATGGCTCTCCTCCGACCCGATGGATCCCTCGCTTTCACCGATGGCGACTGCACTCGAGGTGTGCACCAACCTCCTCGCACCGCCTGCACGGCAGGCATCGACGACGTTGCGGGTGCCGACCACGTTGACCCGGTCCATCAGATCCGGATCTCGGGGGCACATCTCATTGACGCCGGCGATGTTGAACACCCAGTCGGCACCGGACACCAGGCGACGCAGGCTCTCGACGTCGAGCACGTCACCAGCAACGGGCTCGGCTCCAAACGTCTCCACCTTCCCGGCAGACTCGGGAGACCGTGCCAGTGCCTTCACCTCGTGGCCCGCGGCAACGACCCGGTGAAGCACGGCGGCGCCAACCACGCCGGACCCGCCGGTGACGGCGACCTTCACGTCCTGGCGCCGGTGGGCTCCGAGCGGACGGTGTGCCAGAAGGCCGTGAGGTAGCCCCAGGCCGACCCGATGGTGGCGATGACCGCGATCAGCATCGCCCACTGGTCGAGATACCAGGGTCCCCAGGGCTCGGGCAGCCTGAAGAAAGCGAGGAAGATCGCCACGAACTGGGTGATGGTCTTGATCTTCCCCCAGGTGGAGGGGCGGATCAGGCCGCCCTGTGCCGCGACTACACCGCGCAGGGCCATAACCAGGAACTCCCGGAAGATGATGATCGCCGCCGGCCAGATCGACACCAGGTCGACAGAAACCAACGCCAGAAGCGTGCCGGTCACCAGGATCTTGTCGGCGGTGGTGTCGAGAAAGGCCCCGAGGGTGGTCCCGCCCGTGCTCCTCCGCGCGAAGTAGCCGTCGAAATAGTCGGTGATCGAGGCGAATCCGAACAACAGGGCCGCGATCACCAGGTTGTTTTCGATTTGCTCGCTTCGGGTGAACGCCATGATCACGGGTACCAGGACGATCCTCGACAGCGCGAGCATGTCAGGCAGAGAGATGGGTCCTCCTCGACTCACCGCCGATCTTACGGGCAGAACGAGGCAAGTCCGGGGTCAAACCCATCCCAAAGAGCGCTCGACCGCCTGTTTCCAGCGGCCGTAGAGACGCTCCCGATCGTCGATCCCCATCTCCGGCGACCACCTGGCGTCCTCTGCCCAGAGGCCTGCGATCTCCTCGGTGCTCCCCCAGAGCCCGACCGCAAGCCCCGCAGCGAAGGCCGCTCCCAACGCGGTGGTCTCCGCGACCCGGGGCCGGACCACGTCGACACCCAGGATGTCCGCCTGGAACTGCATGAGGAGGGAGTTGGCCGTCATGCCCCCATCGACCCTGAGCTCGCTGAGCGGGGCCCCGGAGTCGGTGACCATCGCATCGAGGACGTCCCTGGTCTGGTACGCGCTCGCCTCGAGAGCCGCCCGGGCGAGGTGCCCCTTGTTGGCAAACCTGGTGAGGCCGGTGACCACGCCCCTGGCGTCGGGCCGCCAGTAAGGGGCGAACAGTCCGGAGAAAGCCGGGACCAGATAGACGTCGCCGTTGTCCTCGACGGTGGCGGCAAGCTCCTCGACTTCCCGTGCCTCGGTGAGAATGCCCAGATTGTCACGGAGCCACTGCACCACTGCGCCGGTGACCGCGATCGAGCCCTCGAGTGCATAGACCGGCCGCTCACCAGCTCGCTGATAGGCAACGGTCGTGAGCAGGCCAGAGGTCGAGGCGACCGGCTGGGAACCGGTATTGAGCAGCATGAAGTTTCCCGTGCCGTAGGTGTTCTTGGCCTCACCCGGCCGAAAGCAGACCTGGCCGACCATCGCGGCGTGTTGATCGCCGAGGATCGCAGCCAGAGGAACCTCTTCCAGAGGCGCGACACACACCGCGTCGACACCAATCGAGGGCACGATCCCGGGGAGCATCGCGGTGGGGACGCCGATCTCCCGAGCCAGGTCGGCATCCCAGGTGGCGGTGCCGAGGTCCATGAGCAGAGTTCGTGATGCATTGGTGACATCGGTGATGTGGTCCCCGTGCCGCGGCCCTCCGGTGAGATTCCAGGTCAGCCAGGAGTCGATGGTCCCGAAGGCGAGCTCGCCCCTGCCCGCGGCATCGTGGAGGTCGAGCTCATCGAGCAACCACCGGATCTTGGGGCCGGAGAAATAGGTGGCGAGCGGGAGGCCGGTCAGCCCCCGGAACCGGTCGGGGCCATCGGCTCCGGCAAGGCGGGTGCAGAGGTCAGCGGTACGGGTGTCCTGCCATACCACTGCGTTGGCAACGGGCCGGCCCGTGGACCGTTCCCAGACCACAGTGGTCTCTCGTTGATTGGTGACGCCGATCCCTGCCAGATCGCTCGCAGTCAGCCCGCCCTTCGCCAATGCCGCTTCGATGCACGAGGTGGCGTTCTCCCAGATCTCGAACGGATCGTGCTCCACCCACCCGGGCTTCGGAAAGATCTGGCTGTGCTCTCGCTGGTCGGTGGCCACGACCGCGCCCGACGCGTCGAAGATCATGAACCTCGTGGAGGTCGTGCCCTGATCGAGGGCGCCTACGTGTTCGGCCATCTCGGGACGTTATGCGGAAGGAGTCATGAGGTCTGGTCCCGGCCCCTGAGTGCTGCCATCTCCTGGGCTCGTGCCGGATCAGCGGGCCACTGCTCGAGTATGTCCGCCGCCTCCTCGACTATGACGTCGACCTGGGGCCTCTCCTCCTTGGTGAAGGGGCGGAGCACGAAAGCAGCAGGGTCCGTCGACCCCGGAGGGCGGCCGACACCCAGCTTCAACCTGTTGAACTCCGGGGTCCCCAAAGCCCTTTCCACCGAGCGGATCCCGTTGTGTCCCCCGCTGCCACCGCCGACCTGGAGGCGGAGCCGGCCGAACGCCAGATCGATGTCGTCATGGACCACCAGGAGGCGGGAGAGGTCCACGCCGTGATATTCCACCGCCGCCCGCACGGCGGCCCCGGAATCGTTCATGAACGTGGACGGGACCACATAGATCACGCGGGAGTCCCCGGCCCCGATGGTTGCGAGCTGGGCCCGGACCCGTGATGGCCCTCGCTTCAAGTTCGCCCCATGGCGGGACAACGCGCGCTCGACAACCTCATAGCCGGCGTTGTGCCTCGTTCCGTCGTAGTCGGCCCCCGGATTGCGCAGGCCGACGACCATGTGGATCTGGCTATTCGGCGTCTTCGCCTTGTTCTTCTGCCGAAGCAGGCTCCTCACCCTCGGCCACCTCGCCTTCCTCACCGGCTTCCTCGCCCTCGAGCTCCTCTTCGGGCTCCTCGACGATCTCGGCAGCGGGCGTGGTGACACTCATCACCACCGCCTCGGGGTCTTCGGTGTAGGTGACTCCTTCGATGAGGGGCAGGTCGTCGATCCGCAGAGAGCCGCCGATCTCGATCGAAGAAACGTCGAGCTCGATATGCGACGGGATTGCCGTGGGCAGGGCCTCGATGATCACGTGTGTCCGCTGCGGGGAGAAAACACCACCTTCCAGCACCCCGGCCGGAGTGCCCTCGAAATGGATCGCCACCTCGGCGGTGACCACCTCATCCAGCGACACGGTCACGAAGTCGATGTGCCGGTACTCGTTGCGGTAGGGATGGCGCTCGATGACGCGGGCCATGGTGAGCAGGGTTGCCCCACCCTCGATCTCGAGGTTGATCAGGGCATTGGCACCGGCGGCGGTGTGAAGCACGACGTGCAGGTCATGGGCGTCGACAGCTATCGAGACCGGGTCGGTGCCCTTGCCGTAGACGATCGCCGGAACGTTCCCGGTACGACGGAGGCGCCGCGACTCACGAGAGCCCGTGGCTCTCCCCGTGTGGGCGCGCAGACTGACTTCGGGCATCGAAAAACTCCTTGGAGAAGCGAGAGGTGAGGCCCAATTATGCCCCTCTGCGGCTGGTTCTGCCAGACGAGAGGCGGGCCACCCATGCTGTGGTGCCATCCACGAGTTTCTCCAGGAGTGCCTGCTCCGTCCAGCCTCCACCAGAGAAGGAGTGGCTCGCACCTTCTAGCAACTCCACGGTCGCGTTGGGGAGGGGCGAGATGTGACGCTCGAAAAGGTCCATGCGGCTCAAGGCATCGCGGGTCCCCTGAAAGAACAGCATCGGGGCAGTGATCCGGGGAAGGTGGGCGATCCGAAGGTCATCCGGCTTGCCTGCCGGGTGAAGAGGGTAGGAATAGAGGACGAGACCCGACGCCTCATAGCCGTCGGCGACCAGGAGCGTGCCCATCCGGCCTCCCATCGATCTCCCGGCGAGTATCAGAGTTTCGACTTGTGCATCCAGGAAGTCGGCGGCCGCCCGATGGCAGGCCAACAGCCGCTCCGGCCGGTCCGGGCTCTTCGACCCGCGCTCCGTGTATGGATAGTTGAAGGTCAGCACGCGATGCCCGCGCTCCGCCAGCCCGTCCCTCAACCCGACCACGAAGCGATGGGTTTGGTCGGTTCCGGCCCCATGGGCGAGCAGGATCCCCACGCCCCCGCTGCCCGTCATCATCCCGCCGACTTCGCCCCCGGACCATGCGATCCGCACCTGTTTCGCCACGTTCACCAATGTATATGAGGGGTACGGTTGACAGATGGAGCTGCTCGTCCACGACACTGCCGAAGCTGCCGCCGAGGGGGCAGCAGCCAGGGTCGCGGCCCTGATCTCGACAGCGGACGATCGCCTGTCCATCGGAATGGCGGGAGGGTCGGCGGCCGAGGCCGCGTACCGGGCGCTTCGGGGGCGAGCAAGCGGATGGGACCGGGTCGACGCATGGCTTTCCGACGAGCGTTGGGTACCTCCGGACCATGAGCGCTCCAACGGGCGAATGGTGTCGGAGACGCTCCTCGATCACGTTGGGGCACGGTTCGCCCGTCCCCGGTGGAGCGAATACCTCGAGCCCGGCGATGTCGCAGCCCACTACGAGGCTCACCTCCGCTCATTGCACGGATCAGGCCCGCCCAGCCTGGTCATCCTCGGCATGGGGAGTGACGGGCACACCGCTTCTCTGTTCCCGGGCACCGCCGGCCTCGATGAGTCGAGCCGGTGGTTCGTGGCCAACGAGGTGCCGAGCATCGACGAGGTTCGGCTGACCGCCACCTTCCCCCTGTTGTGGCGAGCCCGGCTCACCGTCGTGGTGGCCTACGGCGGCGAGAAGGCCGATGCCCTCGAGGCGGCCTTCGATGGCCGGAACCCGGCGGGGGGGCTCGCCGAGGGCGAAGGCGTGGTCGAGTGGTACGTGGATCGGGAAGCGGCATCACTGCTCGCCTGATCTCGTCGCTCGCGGCGCTGGCGCTGGTGTCCTGCGCCGGCGGCGTCGGGTCCGGGCCGACCAGCACGACCTCCCTGCCGCCGGCGGCCACCTCGACCACGGAGGGCGGGACCACCTCCATGGTTGCAACGACAACCGCTGCGACCACCACGAGCACGTTTGCAACCACCACCACCTCGGTCGCTCCGGATTTCGAGATAGACGCTGAGGTGATGATCCCCGACGGAGTTCCCCCGTTTCCGGCCGTGGTGCTGGTCCACGGTGGCGGCTGGGTAGCGGGTGACCCTTCGCTCATGAGGCCCTTGGCTCGGTTCCTCACCGACCGCGGCTACCTGACGGTGAACACTGCCTACCAACTCGCCGGCGAGACGCCCGGCTACCCGGCTGCGGTGGACGATGTCACCTGTGCCATCGGGTTCGCCATCACCCATCCGGACGCAGATGGGTCGGTGGCTGTCCTCGGGCACTCTGCCGGTGCTCATCTGGCGGCGGTCGCAGCGCTCGACGGCGGCAGTCACAGCGGGTCGTGCACTCTGCCCGGGCCCTGGATTCCCGACCGCCTGGTGGGCCTGGCCGGGCCCTATGACGTGACGCGACTCGGGGTCCTGATGTACCCCTTCTTCGGCGGCGGGCCGGCTCAGGTTCCCGAAGCCTGGGAGGCGGGGAACCCGATGAACCTCATCGGCCTCAACCCCGGCTTGAGCTCGTTGCTGATGTACGGCGAGGAAGACGGCTTCATCGCTCCTTCCTTCACCATCGACTTCGCAGATGCGCTCAACGACTCGGGTTCCGAAGCCCTGGTCGAGGCGGTAGAGGGCGCCCATCACAACGAGATGTATCTGCCCCAGTTCGTTGGCGACCTGATCGTGGCCTGGCTCGAGGAGTGACCCGGCCGGCTCAGGCCGGCTCTTCGCCGGGAAGGAGGACCCAGGCGCTGTGGTGCTGGGTCATCCCGATCTTCGGGTAGTAGTCGACCGCCTTCGGGGCGGCGAGGAGGATCACGGTCGCTCGAGGCGTCTCCTGACGGGTGCGCCGCACCAGCTCGCGGCCGATGCCCATCTTCTGGTAGTCCAGCCGCACCGCCAGATCCGAGAGGTACGTGGCGTATACCCAGTCGGTCACCGACCGCGAGATGCCGACCAATTGATCCCCGTCCCAGGCGGACACCACCAGATCGGCCTCGGCCAGCATCGTGGCCATCCGATCCCTCTCCCCCACCGGGCGTCGCTCACCAAGAGTGGAATCGACATAGAGGTCGATCACCTCGTCGAGGTCGACGTCGCTGCCCACCCGATACTCGATCATCGAGGCAGGCTACCTGTGGTCAATTGCGGGCCAGGTGGCCCTCGAGGGCGGTGAGAACTTCGACCAGTGCCTCCATCTGGTCCTGGTGGAGGCGGATGTAGCTCCGCATCGGCGGCAGGGCGAGCGACACGAAGCTGGCACCCATGAGCTCGACGGTCACCGACCATTGGCTTGCCGAGCGGTCCAGGTCGAACCTGGTGAAGTCGAGCGCCAGACCCGGGGCGGAGAAAGCACCATCGTTGGAGATCCGCCCGGCCAGACCCCGGACCTGTTCGTCGCCGACGACTACCGCCAGCTCGACGCCCTGCCTCTTGAGCCTCCCGGTGTGGACCACCTCGATCCGTGCCGGCGAGCCGGGTGCCACATCGACGCTGAGCAGGAATTGGGCGATCTCGGTGTGGCCCAGAAAGCGCCGGTCGACCCGTTCCCGAACCTCGATCACCGGGCCCTCCCCGACGGGAACGAAGCGCCCTCGTCCGGGCCCGAGGCGCTCGAGGCCGTGCCCCGGAAAATCATTGGCCAGGAGTCCGAGCAGCCTCCCCGATCGGTAGGAGCGGGGAAGGCGGCCGACCCGGCTCGCCCCGGTCACGAACCTGAGACACCCTCCTCCGCGAGCAGTGTCTCGGGCTCGACCGGCTTCCACGGATTGATCCTCTGTACGCCGTATGTCCAGATCAGGGCATACAGGGCGCATGCTCCGAGCATGATCCCGAACGGGGTGTATATGTCCGACCGGGTGAGGTAGGGAGGTGTGACGTACCACCCGGCCACCAGCATCCCGGCAATCGCCAGCAATTGGGGTAGTGGATACAGAGGGCTCCGGTAGGGCCTGGCCAGGTCGGGTCGCCGGGCCCTCAGCACCATCACCGAGATATCGACCAGGACGTAGCTGAAGATCCAGGCCAGAACCGCGGCCAGGATCAGGCTGATGATCGAAGGAACGTCACCGTCGATCCAGATCGCCCCCACGATCCCAATGAGAGCCACCAGGATGATTCCGACCCAGGGCTCCTTGTAGCGGGGATGGAGATAGGCGAAGACCTTGGGCAGCGTGCCGTCCTTGGCCATCCCGTAGAAGATGCGAGGCACTCCGGCGAGCAGGGTATTGAGGGTGGTTGCCGAGGCGAGGAGGACCGCGATCCCGAACCAGATCCTTCCGAAGTCGCCGAGCACCGCCTCGGCATAGGCCGGGATGGCGAGCGGGGTATCGAGGATCAACGTCCCGTCGCCCAGGTCGACGTTCTCGACCTGGCGGGCGACACCCGTGCCATAGAGGAACATCGCTACCGCCACCGCGGTCAGGCCGACATACATCGCGCGGGGGATGGTGCGAGCCGGCTCCTTGAGCTCTGCGGCGAGCGGTGTCACGTACTCGACCCCGACGAAAAGGAACAGGGCGAGGCCGGTCATGCTCAAGATGGCGGTCAGGTCGGTCCCGACTGCCGACTCGCCGAACATCCCACTGATATCGGTCGACTTGGGCTGCAAGGTCCCCAGCAGCCCGAAGACGACCAAGGTGACCCACATGACCGCGGTCATCGCGATCTCCGCCTTTGCGAAAGGCCGGATCCCGAGCATGTTGACCACCGCGAAGATCACCATCAGCGCGACCCCGATCCACCAGGAGCCCCCGGCCTGGTATTGCTCGAGGAAGGTGAAGTTGAACGAGGCGAAAACGCCCGCGGTCGCGGTCTCCGCGGTGCCGGCGAACACGTGGACCACCAGATAGGCGGCAAGGGTCCCGGCTATGGCGAAGAACCGCCCCATGCCGGCGGCGATGTAGTCGTAGACCGACCCTGCGGTGGGCAGGATCCCGGCGGCCTCGGAGAAGCTCGCCGATTGCGCCAGCATCAAGACGTAGGCGATGAGGATGGCCCAGGCGAAGATGTATCCCCCGGCTCCGTAGCCGGTCTGTGCGGTGAGCAGGACCGACCCGGCGATGATCAATCCGACCGCAGCCGCCAAGGCAGTGGGAAAGCCGATCGCCGCCCGCTCGAAACCAACTTCGCTCGGAGTGGGGCCGTCCGACATGGATCCTCCTCTGGTCCGGTCGCCGGAAAAGTAGCAATCGAACGCGATCGTTGGCGTCCTAACGATCACATGGTGCAGAGGATCTCAGGCTGCCGTGAGACGGGCGGGAAGGTGCTTGATGCCGTTGATGTGGTTGGAACGGAGCCGGCTCGGCTCTCCGGTCAATTCGATCGAGGCGACCCGAGCTGCGAGCTCCTCGAGGACCACCCGCACTTCGAGCCTGGCGAGATGCGCTCCCAGGCAGTAATGAGGGCCGCCGCGCCCGAACGCGACGTGCTCATTGGGTGACCGGCCGACATCGAACCGGAACGGCTCGTAGAACGCCCGTTCGTCGAAGTTCGCCGATGCGAAGTACACCGCCACCTTGTCACCGGCTGCAATCTCCACGCCGCGAAGGCTCGTGTCCCTGGTGGCGATCCGACGGTGGAAGTGGATCGCCGTCGCCCATCTCAGAATCTCGTCGGCGGCCCGAGTCGGGTCGACGGACCGCGTGCGGAGGCGCCTCCACTCCTCAGGATTGGCAGCGAGGGCGGCCACTCCGGCGGAGATGCTGTGCCGGGTCGTTTCATTCCCGGCGATCACCAGGAGCACGAAGTAGGTGCCGAGCTCGCGATCGGTAAGCGGCACGCCGTCCACCTGGCCCCGGGCCAGAGCTCCCAGAACGTCGGTGCCGTCTGCTGGGCCCCGGTCCCTGGTGATCCGCCAGGCCATCTCAAAGGCCTCCAGCGCGGCAGGATGTCCGAACGGGAGCAGTCTCATGTCGCCGGCCGGGATTGGTGGGTCGCCCGGATTCCCGTATTCCGGATCGTCCGCACCGATCATCTGATTGCCGAGGCGGACCAGCTCGTCCACGTCCTGGTCTGGGACTCCGAGGATGCGCCCCAGCACCCGGATCGGCACCCGCTCGCTGAGTGTCGACACCAGGTCACAGTCCCCCTTCTCCAGCGCCGACTCGATCGCATCCACCGCGAGCTGGCGGATGTAGCCCTCGTGGACCCGGACCGCCCTCGGAGTGAAGTGTGCGGAGGTGAGTGCACGGAGCTCGCGGTGGCGCGGGGGGTCCTCTTCGAGCATCGACCGCCGCGCATCGATCTGATCGGGGTCGAGGTCTTCCAAAGAGATCACACCATCCCGGGACGAGAAGGTCTCCGCATCGCGTGACACCGACAAGACATCCTCGTGGCGGGTCACCACCCAGAAACCGCGGTGCGGGCCCGGATGCTCTGCCCAGGCAACGGGAGCTTGGTCACGAAGCCTGTGAAGCTCGGCGTGCGGAACCCCGCGTTCCCAGAGATCGGGGTCGGTGAGGTCGATGCCGACTCCCGGGGGCGGACCGGTCATCCTCAGCTTGCAAAGTCGTCGAGGAACCAGTCGAGCATCCGCTCCAGGTCGGGCTGGGTGTCGACCTCGAGGGTGCGGCTCTGCTCGATGACCTGGTCAACGTCCAACCCGGCTTCCACCATCTCCGAACAGCCGTCGACCTCGCACCAGGATCCCAACAGGCCGGCGGTCATCTCGGGATGGAATTGGACGCCAAGAGCCCGGGCCGAGCGAAACGCCTGGACTCCCGACTGGTTGCGGGCGAGCTCGGTTGCGCCCGGAGGGAGTGTGAACTCGTCGTGGTGGTACTGGAACCAGGGGCCGCCGGCGATCTGGTCGACAGTGGGCTCGATGCTCCCCCACCCGTATTCCGGGCGGCCGGCATGTCTGACGGAGCCGCCGAGTGCGGCGGAGAGGGCTTGGCCCCCAAAGCAGATTCCGAGCACGGGGACCCCGCGTTCCTGATTGTGCCGAATGAAGTCGAGCTCCGGGCCCACCCAGCCCTTCATCACCGGGTCGTAAACCGACCAGGGGGCGCCCATCAGCACCACCAGGTCGTGGCTTCCGTTCTCGGGAAAGGTTGCGCTGACATCCGGGTGGTCGATGTCCTCGACCACGACGAAATGCTCGAGGCTGAACCCTCGTCGCTCCAAGTGCTCCCCGACCCGCTCCGGGGTGGACAGCGGGTCGTGTTCGATGACCAGTGCCCGCATCGGGCGAGAATATCAAGGGGTTGATACTGTTTCTGAGTGGTCTGTCGGAGAAATAGGGTGAGGGTGTCTCCGAGCCATCGGCGTCATCTGGCAAGGAGAAGCGCGCAGTCGCAGCCGGGGAGCTGCGGCGAGCACTTCGACACGGCCAGGGGCGTCGAGGGCCGGAGAGACGCCACCAGTATTTCTGCGGCGGGCCACTAACCATCGAGTCCCACAGGAGAAGGTTCTGAGCGAGGCGAGTTACGACCGGGTTCGGTTCCTCTGGCCGGATCATCTCGGATTGGCTCGAGGGAAGTATCTCTCCGGCGCAAGAGCTGCGGAGGGCAGCAATCACTGCGTGGCTCTGTTCTCCCTCCAGCTCAACCGGGTGATGATCCCCCATCCCGGTGCCCACCATGAGAGCTTCCCCGATGTCGAGGCGCGCTTCTCCATGGACGATGTCCGGCCCGGGTGGGAGCCGGGCACCGGTGTCGTGGTGGCTTCGATCTCCAAGAACGGGGCACCGGTCGAGCTCGCCCCCCGCTCGATCCTGGAGCGTGTCGTCGGCGAGTGGCGAGAGCTGGGGTTGAATCCCATGGTCGGCTTCGAGCTCGAAGCCTTCCTCTTCGAGCCAGACGGTGACCGGGGATGGCAGCCGATATATACCCCCGGCTCCTACGTCTACGGCACCGGCACCGCGGTCGACCCCACGGGCACGATCCAGGAGATCATGGAGACCGCCCGGGAGGTCGGCCTGGAGCTGGAGTCGGTCAATTCCGAGTATGACGACGGGCAGTTCGAACTGACACTTCGTTACGGAGAGGCCCTCGAGGCGTGCGACGACGCCTTTCTGTTCAAGGTGATGGCCAAGGAGATCGCGGCCAAGCGCGGACTCCTCCTGGCATTCATGGGCAAGCCGATCACCGAGCGCGGAGGGAGTGGCATCCATGTCAACGTCTCCCTCATCGACGATCAGGGCCGCAATGCGCTCATCGACGACTCCGCCCCTGATCGACTCAGCGAGCTGGCCCGGCAATGCATCGCCGGGATCGTCAATGACCACGTTTCGATGACCGCCCTGGTGGCACCGACGGTCAACGCGTACAAGCGGCTCCAACCAGCCTCACTCAACGGCTATTACGCCAACTGGGGCTACGACCATCGCGGTGTGGCGCTTCGCGTACCCCCGGCCACCGACTCCGGCATCCGGCTCGAGCATCGGCTCGCCGACGGTGCCGCCTCCTTGCACCTGGCTGCGGCTGCCACCCTGGTGTCCGCACTGCGCGGGGTGCGCCTCGAGATGGAGTGCCCGCCCGCCGAGAGCCAGGACTGCATCACCGGGGCCGACACCGACACCTGTTGCCCGCCCGACCTGGGGGCGGCGCTCGATGCGCTGGAGCGTGACAAGGAATTCGTGGAGGCCTTCTCCCCTGCGTATGTCGAGGGTTTCCTCGCCGTCAAGCGGGCCGAATGGGAGCGCTTCTCCACTCACACCACCGACTGGGAGATCCGGGAGTACCTCCCTTACTACTGACCGTCAACCCCAAGCGACCTCCAGGGCGACCGGGCCCCGAAACTCAAAACCGTGGAGCTTCACCTCGCCGGTTAGCCGGATCCCCGGCAGTCGGTCGAGGAGCCGTTCCACCCCGATCCTCACCTGCTGGCGGGCCAGCCATTCGCCGAGGCAGCGATGCTCACCGAGCGAGAAAGCGATGTGAGAGCCCTCACCACGATCAAGTCGGAACCGGTTCGGCTCCGACCAACGCGACGGGTCTCGGTTGGCCGCAGTGAGCACGGCGGCGACCACCGACCCTTCGGGGATAGACACCCCAGACAGCTTCAGTTCACGCGTCGCCTGGCGGGTAGCCGTCCCCACCGGTGTGTGGAGTCGAAGAGTCTCCTCGATCACCTTGCGCAGGACTGCTCGGTCCTCACCGACCTGGCTCAACAGCGCCGGATCGCTGAGGAGGACATACATGACGAGGCCAACACCGTCGCGTGGCTCATTGATCCCTCCGGAGATCATGAGCCGTACGTTGTTGACTATCTCGTCCCGGGCGAACCCGGCGCGCAGGAAATGGGACAGGCCGCTTTCGTCGGGTTCCTCTGACAGTCGGCCCAGCTCCCGATCCAGGGCTTCCCCGAGCTCTCGGTGGGCCAGCGCGGCGAGGTCTGCCTTCTCCTGGTCGTTCTCGAAGTTGGAGATGCCGGTGATCACCCCGCGGCACCACCCGGCAAGCTCCTGCCACGCCACCGAGGTCATCCCCAATGCATTGAGCAATGTCAGGTTGGCCAGCGGCTCGGCATAGGAGACCATGAGGTCGGTGGAGCCGGATGCCACAAACTCGTCGATGAGACCGTCGAGCATCGCCGGCAGCGACTCCCTCACCGCCTTTCCCGCTTCGGTCCCGGAGAAGGAAGGACGCATCCCGTTGGCAAGCCGGTCGTGCCTCTCGCCGTCGAGGGTGAGCATGTTCTCCCCGAGACAGTCGCGCAGCCAACTCGGGTCGGTGTTGGCCGAGAACAGTTCGGGGTGCTCGCAGACGTAGACCACGTCATCCCAGCGGGTGACTAGCCACATGTCCATGCTCGGTATGTGGCACACCGGATAGTGACGGAGCAGGTCGGCGAGGATGGGATGAGGGTCGTCCTCGAGTTCGGTAAGGGTGATGCTGGCCGGATCGATCATCAGCTTCGGGTGAAGTCCCGGGCCCGAACCTTCGGACCGAACTTCGGCTCGTGACCGAGGGTGTGGAGCAGGCGGATGACCCGGCCCCGATGGGGGCGGAATGGCTCGAGAAGTGCGAGCATCTCCTCGTCGGAGCCACGGGGCCGGCCCGTCAGATGGTGGACCACGATGTGCTTGACGTGGAAGTCGCCGACCTCGACCTGATCCGGATCGCCGTGCGACACCACCAGGGTCTTGGCCACCGTCCACGGCCCGACTCCGGGATACGCGGCGAGACGGGCGGCGGCCTCGCCAACCGGCAACTCGCCCAGCATCCCGATGGCGGCATGGTCGGTCGGCGACCCGGCGCAACGTCTCGGCCCGGCGCCGCTCCAGGTGCAGCTCGTGGTAGGCCCAATATGGGGCCGCCGCCATGCGGTCGGGGTCGGGTGGTAGGCGGAGCCCGGAATTGGGCCCCGGCGCATCGTCGGCAAAAACTCGTCGCAGCCCGGCACCCGCCGCAGCGGCCTCGGCGCCGGTGACCTTCTGGCCCGTGATTGCAGTGACCAGGGCGTCGAAGACGAGGCCGTTCTTTCCGAAGCGCATTCCGGGGTGGAGGCGATGAAGCTCACCGACCAATGGATGATCGGTCTCGAACCGGGTCGGGTCGTCGTCGAGGCCGGCAAACGAACCAAGCCGGGCGAGCAGCCAATTGCTGCCGTCGCCCCAGGCGTGCCCCACCAACCCCTGGGTGGTGCGGGAGATGCGAAGGGAGCCGCTGCCCTCAGGTGTCCTCGCGGTCTTCCACCAGCCGTCCTTTGCGAACCAGCCGTGGAGCGGCCGCAGGGCCCGCCTCAGGTCGAGCGGAACAGTGACCGGGATGACATCAGACTCCATCGCATCATGGGGCAACTGTGCTTCTGACCTCCCTGATCCGGCTCATGGTGTCGTCCGCAGGACGAGAGGGCTCGACCATCGGCCCGTCGATCGTCGACCATGCCTCTGCGATGTCCGAGCACCCCGTGCCGGTGAACATCGCCGCCGCCTGGATGGCGGCTCCCATCGCCACCGGCTCATCCAATTCGGGTACCACGAGCCTGCGTTGTGCGAGGTCGGCGATGACTCGTTGCCAGGCTTTGCCCCTCGCCCCGCCCCCGATGAGAACCAGCGGCGCATTGTCGGGTATCCCGGAGCCGGCATCTGAGATGGCAGACATCGCCTCCAGCAACGAAGCGGCAGCTCCCTGATATGCCGCGAGCAGGATCTCCTCAGGCGGGGTGTGATGTCGCAGGCCGTGGATACTTCCGGCAGCTGTTGGGAGGTTCGGCGTTCGCTCCCCATCCAGATAGGGAAGCACGACGACCTCGGTCGAATCCGAGACCTGTTCCCGGTCGAGGCCGAGCCAGCCGGCGAACCGATCGACCGCGAGCGTGCAATTGAGCGTCGCGGCAAGCGGAAGGAAGCCGCGATCAGCGGTGGCGAACCCGGCCACCACCCCGCTCGGGTCGACGATGCGGGACTCGGAGACCGCATAGATCGTCCCCGACGTTCCCAAGCTCACCACGGGCCGGCCGGGACGCAGTCCGAGCCCTAAGGCTGCTCCCATGTTGTCACCCGTGCCCCCGGCGACCGGGGTCCCGGCCCGCAACCCGATGGCCTCTGCGGCCTGAGCTGTCACCTCTCCGGAAGGGGCACCCGGGGCGGTCAACGAAGGGAGGAGCCGGTGATCGAGCCCGACCAGGTCCAACGCCTCGGACGAGTAGCCCTCGGTATTCGAGGACCACCAGCCGGTCCCGGACGCATCGCCCCGGTCGGTGGCATGCTCGCCGGTGATGCGAAACGTCAGATAGTCGTGGGGAAGGAGGACCTTCCTCGTCGCCTGGGCTATGTCCGGCTCGTTGTCGATCAACCATTGCCATTTGGTGATGGTGAACGAGGCGACCGGGACGATTCCGATTCGGTCTGCCCACTCATCGGCGCCCCACGCCGCGGTGAGCCGTTGCGCCTGGCCGGCGGAGCGTGTGTCGTTCCACAGCATCGCCGGGCGAAGTGGCTGATCCTCCGAGTCGAGTGTGACGAGGCCGTGCTGCTGCCCTGCGATCGACAGGGCGCTGACGTCACCCGCCCTCCCGGTCTCCTCGAACGCGGCCCGCAGTGCCGTCCACCACACGGCCGGGTCGGTCTCCCGGGTTCCGCCTATCCCGGTGACCTCGTGCTCCGACCTGCCCTTCGCCACCACCTGACCCGTCTCCAGGTCGACCAGGAGAACCTTGGTCGACTGGGTGGAGCAGTCCACGCCAGCGACGAGGCCGGACAGGGCCATCAGGCGACCAGCGAGTCGGCGACGATGCGCTCCATCACCACCAGGTTGGCGACAGCATCGGCGGGATCGGTCGGTACCGGGATGTCGCCGCGAATGGCCCGGGAGAAGGCTTCGGCCTGGATGCCGTACTGGTCCGCCGCGGCGAATTCGTGGACCTCGACATTCGGGGCTGCCGGCGGATTTCCACCGCCGAATTGGAACAGCCTGGTGGGCCGGTCGGGAGGAATGTTGAACGGAATCTCGATCTCGAGCCGGCCGCTGGTACCCACGATCTCCACGCTCTGGTTGTCTTCGATCTGTGTGGAGCAGGTGAACGTCGCCTGCCGACCGCCGAAGTCGAGTACGGCTGAGGTGACGACATCGGTCCCGAAATCGGGATCGCGGCGAATGAACGCCTTCACACCGGTCGGCTCGGAACCGAAGAGCATTCGGGAGACATTCACCGGGTAACAACCGATGTCCATCAGGGCACCACCTCCGAAGTCGGCGATGTTGCGGATGTTGTCGGGGTCGATGTTGCGGTACGAGAAGAACGACTGCACGGCGAGGAGCTCGCCGATCGCTCCCGAATCGATGAGGCGTCGCGCCTCCACCCACATCGGATGGAGCCGATACATGAAGGCCTCCATGAGCTTCACGCCGGCGCGGTCGCATATGTCGATCATCTGCCTGGCCTGGGCGCTGCCCATCGCGAGCGGCTTCTCGCAGAGGACGTGTTTGCCCGCCACCGCCGCCTTCTCCGTCCACTCGGAGTGGAGATGGTTGGGGAGCGGGATGTACACCGCCTCGATGTCCTCATCGGCGAGCAACTCCTCGTAGGAGCCATAAGCCCTGTCGATGCCGAGGGCCACCGCCGCCTCCTCCGCCTTGCCCGAGGAGCGCGAGGCAATCGCCGTGACCGGAGTGGTGCCCGTCGCCTGCATCGCCGGTATGACCTTGTGCACGGCGATCCCGGCAACGCCGAGCACGCCCCAGGTGACCGGCGAAGGGGCAGTCTTGTCGTTTGAGTTTGCAGTCAACGCATCGGTCCTGACAGGGCGGGCAGGCTAACGAACCGAACCGACCCGGGGGTCAGCAGTGGCTAGATGCCCTTCTGAGCCAAGAGCGTTCTCGCCCCACGCCACGCGAACCGGATCCCGATCACCAGGACCGACACGGCAGCCGGAACTGCCATCACGCGCAAGGCGAGAGGGACCGAATAGATGAGGGCGAGGAACGCGACCACCCATGCCGCGGCCAGCAACCAGACCTTCAGGGTTGGTTTGGGCCCGATGCGGCTGCGGGCGAGCTCGGCGCGGCTGGAAGGCACGATCCTCGCCAGGGTGGCCAAGGGGACAACCGCCAGCGACAGGAAGGCTGCGATCCCGAGCGCGCCCGGATGACCCGACAGTCGGGAAATGTCCCAGACAACGATGGACAGGCTCGCGACCGTCAAGGCCAATCCGACCAGAAGCCGTGGGAGAGCGAAATGCCGATCGAGCTCTGCCGCGTCGTCCGGGGAGCACGCGGCGTCGATCGCGGCCAGATATCTCTTGTTGGCCTGTCGCTGCGCGAAACGGGTCACCGCTCCCCCGAGTCGAGCCAACAGGGAGGCAGGTCGGGAAAACGTTGCGATCCTGAAGCGGACCTGCCGCTGCCCTTCGTCGTGCGTCAGCTCGAAGCGCGCCTCGCCGCGCTCCGGGTGCCCCACCAGCGTGCCGTATGCGAACCCTGAGCGATCCGCAGTGTCATCGAGTGTGTACACCACCCGGCACGGAGCGTCGATCCGAAATGGGCCAATCCCGATGCCAAGTGTGAAGGCGGAGCCCTCCTCCACCAGGTCAGGCCCCATCCTCACCGCCAGCCCGGCGGCCCGATGCATGTCGAGGGTCATCAAGCACTCCGAGGCTGCTTCGAATTGGGAACGGTCGGCGCCCACGACCCAGGTCTCATCGAAAACTCGATAGTGATCGCTCTCCATGGGCGGACCGGAGACGTCGAGGGACCGAGTGGCGCCCACCTCCGGATAGCTGAACTTCAGGGAGTCGAGCCGGGTCACAGACCCTTTGGGTGCCAGACCGTCTTGGTCTCGGTGAACGCAGCGATGCGATACGGGCTCTGGGTGGAGCCGTTCCCGGAAGGCATCACCACCCGCTTCACGTTGTGCACCGCTCCTTCCTGGACCCTCATCGCCTGCTCGGATGTGGCCCCTCCGGCGGCGATGGCGTTGACATCCATGTGGTCGGCGAGCCAGGGGATCAACTCGTCCTTATGGCCGGTGAGCACGTTGACGACTCCACCGGGGACGTCCGAGCTGTTGAGAACCTCGGTGAACGTGATCGCCGGCATCGGGATGCGCTCCGAGGCGAGGACCACAGCCGTGTTTCCCGGCACCAGCACCGGCGCCAACTCCGAGACCAGGCCGAGCAGGGAAGGCTCTTCGGGAGCGATCACACCGACCACCCCCGTGGGCTCGGGCGCCGAGATGTTGAAGAAGGGACCGGCCACCGGGTTGAGGTTGCCGTAGATCTGGGCGAATTTGTCGGCCCATCCTGCGTACCAGACCATGCGATCGACGGCAGCTCCAACCTCTGCAGCAGCCGCCCTCTTGCCGACTCCCACCGCCTGGAGCTGCTCGACGAAGGTCCCACCCCGGTCCTCCAGCGTCTCTGCGACCCGGTACAGGACCTGGCCCCGGTTGTACCCGCTGGTCCCGGCCCAGCCCGGGCCGGCTTCCCGTGCCACCCGCACCGCGTCGCGGAGGTCCTTGCGACTCCCCTGTGCGACCCGGGCCAGCACCTCACCGTCGGCGGCGAGCGCCGGATAGGAGCGTCCCGACTCGGAGCGGGGGAACTTGCCGCCTATGTACAGCTTGTAGGTCTTGCGAACATCGAGCCGGCTCACGACTCGTCCCAGTCGAGATAGGCGAGCAGGCCGTGGCGCCCGCCCTCACGGCCAAAGCCCGACTCCTTGTATCCCCCGAACGGCGAGGCGGGATCGAACTTGTTGTAGGTGTTGGCCCAGACCACGCCGGCCTGGAGGCGGTCGGCCATCCACAGGATCCGTGAGCCCTTCGACGTCCAGACCCCGGCCGAGAGACCATATGGGGTGTTGTTCGCCTTCTCCACCGCCTCCTCGGGGGTGCGGAAGGAGAGGATCGAGAGCACCGGGCCGAAGATCTCCTCCTGGGCTATCCGGTGGGATTGGGCGACATTGGTGAACAGCGTCGGCTTGAAGAAGAACCCGCGGTCGGGGAGGACGCAGTCGGGCTGGAACATCTCGGCCCCCTCATCCAGCCCCGACTCGACCAGCTCGTTGATCTTCTCCAGCTGGGCCCGGCTGTTTATCGCTCCGACGTCGGTGTTCTTGTCCATCGGGTCGCCGACCCGCAGCGTGGACAATCGGCGCTTGAGCTTGTCCACGAAACGGTCGTGAATGCTTTCCTGGACGAGAAGTCGGCTCCCGGCGCAACAGACGTGGCCCTGGTTGAAGAAAATCCCGTTGATTACACCCTCGATCGCCTGATCGAGGGGGGCGTCGTCGAAGATCACATGCGCCGCCTTGCCCCCCAATTCCAATGTCAGCTTCTTGTGGCTGCCGGCGAGCTGGCTCTGGATCGATTTGCCCACCGCGGTGGATCCGGTGAAGGCGACCTTGTCGACATCGGGATGCCCCACCACCGCCGCCCCGGTGCCTCCGGCTCCGGTGACCACATTGAGCACACCGGGTGGCAACCCGGCCTCGGCGGCGATCTGGGCGACGATCAGAGCGGTCAGCGGGGTGGTCTCCGCCGGTTTGAGGACGACGGTGTTCCCGGCAGCCAGCGCCGGCGCCACCTTCCAGGCGAGCATCAGCAACGGGAAGTTCCAGGGGATCACCTGGCCGGCCACGCCGAGTGGTCGGGGCCGGATCCCGGGGAAGGCGTACTCCAACTTGTCGGCCCAACCGGCGTAGTAGAAGAAGTGGCCCGCCACCAGGGGCAGGTCGACGTCCCGGGCCTCCTTGATCGGCTTGCCCCCGTCCAGGGTCTCCACCACTGCCAGCTCCCGGGAGCGCTCCTGGATCATGCGAGCGATGCGGAAGACGTACTTGGCTCGTTCCGAAGGCTCCATCGGCTCCCATACCTGGGTGAAGGCCCGACGGGCAGCAGTGACCGCGTCATCGACGTCCTCCGCACCCGCCTCGGCCACTTCGGCCAACGGCTCCTCGGTCGCCGGGTTGATTGTCGGGAAATGCCTTCCCGACTTGGGTGCGACGAACTCGCCGTCGATGAAGAGCCCGTAGCGGTCATCGATGGTTGCAATATCGGCCGACTCCCGGGACCCGGCATACTCCCAACGCAAGGGAGGGGTGGTTGCGATCTCAGATGCCACTATCAGTCCTTGGTGAAATAGTCGGGTGACGAGTAGCGGCCGGTTTCCAGCCAGCGGATCTGCATCAAGACGTCGTTGAGCAGGGTCGAGGCTCCGAGCCGGAACCAGTCCGGGGTCATCCAGTCCTCACCGAGGGTCTCATTGAGGAGCACCAGATAGCGAATGGCGTCCTTCGCCGTTCTGATGCCACCGGCCGGCTTCATCCCGACCATGACACCGGTGGCGTCCATGAAGTCCCGGATCGCCTCCAACATGACCAGAGTCACCGGCAGGGTGGCCGCGGGCTGCACCTTTCCGGTCGAGGTCTTTATGAAGTCGGCTCCCGCAGCCATCGCCAGCAGCGACGCCTGGCGGACGTTGTCCAGGGCCACCAGCTCCCCGGTCTCCAGGATCACCTTGAGATGGGCATCACCACACGCGTCCTTCACCCTCCGGATCTCGTCGAAGACCTTGAAGTACTCGCCGGAGAGGAAAGCGCCACGATCGATGACCATGTCCACCTCATGGGCCCCCAACCGCACCACCCGGGAGGCTTCCTCCACCTTGAGGTCGGTGTCGACCAGCCCGGAGGGGAAGTAGGTGGCGACGCTGGCCACCTTCACCGTCGAGCCCTCGGTGGCCTCCAAGGCGAACTTGACCATCGCCGGATAGACGCAGACCGCCGCCACCGACGGGACCGTGGGGTCGGTGGGATCGGGCCGGATTGCCTTTGCCGACATCTGTGCGACCTTCCCTGCGGTGTCCTTACCCTCGAGGGTGGTCAGGTCCATCATCCGGATGATCAAGTCGAGGGCAACCCGCTTCGACTCCTTCTTGATCGAACGCGTGGAGAGGGCCGCGACCCGCTCCTGGGCCCCTACCTCATCGACTGAGGGCACGGAGCGGAGGAACGACCGCAGCGTCGGAGTGGTGATCCGATCGGGCAGAATCGAGGTACGGGCAGGCGCCAGGGTCACCCTGGGATGGTACAGCCGGGAGAGACTCCTCTTAAGAGCTGGGCCCGGAGAGCAGCTGGTAGGTCAACTGCTGATCGAGCGTCATGTCCATCTGGAACCCGGCCATCTCGTTGGTCGTCTCATCGGGAATCAGGATGTCCATCGTGATGTGTGACCCTGAGTCCATGTCGGTGGAGCGGACCAGGCCTGCTTCGGGGTCGAATCGAGACGTGCCCTCGGAGCTGGTGTCGTCGATGGTCATCATGAATCGGAGCTGGCTCATGGTCTCCTCGAACTCGGCAGACTGCTCCTCGGTAGCGCCCTCGGGTGCAAACGCACCGAACATGCCGCGGAAGAATTCGGCGAGATCGATCTCGATGAGGGAGGTGCTGGTGGCGGTGTCGATCACGTAGACCTGTGCGCCGTCGACCTCTTCCACCCCGGTGATCGTGTTGGTGACGCTGGTGACTATCGGCTCGTCGACGAGGCCCGGCGTTTCGATTTCGTCGGACCAGGTGTCCCCCACCGTCACCTCCTCATCGGAGAACAACGGGCCGAAGAACTGGCCCGGATTGAGGCCGGGTGCCGATGGGGTCGACATCGAACCAAGGTCTCCAAAGAGGCCTGCCATCGGGTCTTCGACTTCCTCCCCGTCGACGCTGACGATGTTTCCCTGCTGGTCGACCACGACGGTCGCGTCGATCGGCTCCATAGCTGCGAAGTCCGGGACCTCGCTGCTGTCCACGGGCTCTCCGTCAACGGTGCCGGTCACAGAGAGGTCCTGGAAGTCACCTGTGATGTGGATCTCGTAGGTCCCCTCCGTCGGACCCGCGGCCACTGCGTGAGTGAAGGTCCCCGTTCCGGAGATGTCGACCGAGGCCGCGCCTGGAAGCTCTTCGCCCATCGCGGACGAGTCGCCGGTGGCCTCGACATCGATGTGCTGGTCGATCCCGACCTCGTATTGGTACTCGTCACCGGCCTCAAGCGAGTAGGCGAGGAGGGCGGCGTCGGGAGCATCCAACGGGGTCGTGGGACCGGACTGATCGGGGTCGCCGCAGGCGGCGACCGCCAGGGTGCACACTGCAACGAGAGCGAGAAGACGCTTGTTCATGGTGATCAGGTTATCGGCGGGCCGGGACTTATCTTTTAGCCCATCTCTGGTCACGGTTAGCGTGCCCGGCTCATGAATCCATGGACCCCCCTTGTGCTGGCGACTCTCGGCTGGGGCTCCTCGGCGGTTCTCACCAGAGCGATCCTCGAGAGCGGCATCTCCACTTTCACTCTGCTCCCCTTCCGGATCGGGATCGCCCTCTCCATAATCCTGGTGGTTGCGATATTCCGGGCGCAGCTTCGGGACCTGGACGGGGAGCACTGGCGCCGGGGGATCATCCTCGGGGTCGTCGCCATGACCATCCCCAACTCGTTGCTGACCCTGGCACTCGAAGACATCCCGGTCAGCCTGGGCGGGCTGCTCATCGGCCTCATCCCCCTCACCACCATTGTCTCCGCCCATTTCATCGTCCCCGGCGAGCGCTTCAACCCGAAGTCGACTCCCGGCCTGCTGGTTTCGGTCCTCGGGACCGCGATCCTGGTCGGCATCGGAGGCACCAGCATGGCTGGCGTCGACAACCTGGCCCGCGGAGTGAGCGTCGCACTGATCGGAGTCGTCCTCGCCGGAGTGGGGTCGGCCCTGACTCGCAAGTTCGCGCTGGAGGTGGGCGGTGAGGGCCTGGTCATACCGCAGTTCGCGACCGCAACGCTCGTCTACCTCGTCGCCCTTCCCATTCTCGGGGAGACCGCCGTCTCGTCGATCGAACCCTCGCAGTGGGCGCTGATCGCCATCCTCGGGTCGTTCGGCACCGCAGTGCCGTTCACCGCCTTCTTGATCGCGGCGGAAATCAATCCCGCGTCTCGGCTCGGAGTCTCCGGCTACTTGGTGCCCGTGGTCGCGGTGACTCTGGCAGTGATCTTCCTCGGCGAGACCATCACCCTCACCGTCCTGGCCGGTGCGGCGCTGATCGTGGGCGGCGTGATCCTCACCGAGCGGGCGACCAAGCACGTTCCCGAGCCTGGGATCGTGACCGCCCAATAGGAATCGGTGTGGGCACCCCCTCGTTACCCTCAACCACGATGCCCCGTCACATCCTCGTTGCCGTCGCATGGCCGTATGCCTCGGGACCCCGACACCTCGGGCACCTGGCCGGCGCCTATCTGCCTGCTGACATCTTCGCCCGTTACCACCGCCTCGCCGGCAACCAGGTGCTGATGGTGTCCGGATCAGATGTGCACGGGACGCCGATCACAGTCCGCGCCGACAACGAGGGGGTCGAGCCCCAGGTGATCGTGGATCGGTACCACGCCGAATTCCTCGAGAACTGGGACCTCCTCGGGATCTCATGGGACCTGTACACCTCGACCGGCACCCCCAACCACCACGCGGTGACCCAAGATGTCTTCCTGCGCCTCCTCGAGCATGGCTACCTCGCCAAGCGGACCACTGCCCAGTTCTTTGACCCGGAAGCCGAGCGATTCCTTCCCGATCGCTACGTGGAGGGCACCTGCCCCCACTGCGGCTACCCGGAAGCCCGAGGCGACCAGTGCGAGAACTGCGGGCGCACTTTGGACGCCACCGACCTCATCGAGCCCCGCTCCCGACTCAGCGGCGCAGCTCCTGTGCTTCGAGACACCGAGCACTTCTTCCTGCTGTTGTCCAAGCTCCAAGAACCGCTCCGCGAGTGGCTGGAGTCCCGAACCGGCTGGCGCCGGCATGTCAAGAATTGGGCGTTGGGGATGGTCAACGAGGGCCTGCCTGATCGTGCCATCACCCGTGACATCGAATGGGGAGTCGAGGTCCCCGTCGACGACCTGGGTCCCGGGAAGCGGATCTACGTTTGGTTCGACGCGGTGATCGGCTATCTGTCGGCGGCCAAGGAGTGGGCCCAACTCGGTGACGACCCCGAAGCATGGCGGCGCTGGTGGGAAGATCCCGACGCCGAGTCCTACTACTTCGTGGGCAAGGACAACATCCCGTTTCACACGGTGATCTGGCCCGGCATGCTCATGGGCTATGGGGGGCTCGATCTCCCCACGGATGTCCCTGCCAACCAATACGTGACCTTTGGCACGGAGAAAGCCTCGGCCAGTCGTGGGGTGGGGCGATCGATGGGGTGGTACGCCGAGCGCATGGAACCCGACCCTCTGCGCTACGCCATCGCCTCGATTCTCCCCGAGCAGAACGACACCGACCTCAGCGACGAGGAGATCATCCGAAGGGTGAACGACGAGCTGGTGGCCACCTGGGGCAACCTCGTGAACCGGGTCCTGTCATTGACGGCGGCCAATTTCGACGGCAAGGTTCCCTCGCCTTCGGCGCTCCGGCCCGACGACGACGAGCTGCTGGTGAAGGTCGATGCGGCGCTGAATGCCGTCGGCTCTCACATCGAAAAGGTGGAGCTTCGCGCCGGCCTGCGGGCAGCGATGGATGCGGCGTCCGAAGTGAACGTCTACCTCAACGCAAACGCCCCATGGAAGTTGGTCAAGGAAGACCGGGAACGTGCCGAGACGATCCTATGGACGGCCATCCAGGCAATTTCGGGGATCAGGGTCGCCCTTTCCCCTTATCTCCCGTTCACCACCCCGGTGGTGGGGGCGATGCTGGGCGGCCCGGTGGAGGTCGACGGCTGGCGTCGCCCGCCGATCGAGGCCGGGGCACCGTTGGGGGAGGTCCGGCCGCTGTTCGCCAAGCTGGAGCCAGACGCCCTCGACTGACTGAAACGCCGGTCCGGGCGTCGGGGTCGAATGAGGGTGAATCCCGATCCACACAAACCCCGGCCGCGGGTAGGTTTGATCTCATGACACGGGTAATGCGTGTTGCTGGAGGCTTCACCCTCCTCGGAGCCGGCACCGCGATGCTGGTGCTACCTGGGCCCGGGATCGTCACCATCCTGGGAGGCCTGGCCCTGCTCGCCCCTGAATACGAATGGGCGGCGAACGCCATGGGCAAGGTGAAGACACGGGTCGATTCGGTCATCCATTCGGCGTCGAAGCCAGAAAGCGATCAAGCGGGCGGGTAGACCCCCATCCCCTTCGCCTTCTCGGTCTGCCAGAAGATGTCGGCGATCTCATCGATGAGCTCGATCAGCTTCCTCCCGTCTTCGGGATCAACCGACTTCTTGGCGTCGCCGGCCTGATGGATCGCCCTCCAGAAGAGATCATCGAGGTCGGGAAACTCCTTGCGGTGGTCGGCGGTGAAGAAGTCGACCCAGAGAACCATCAGATGGTGCTTGACGTCCTCCGCTCGCTCTTCCTTGAGAGCGATGGCGCGAGCCTTGAACACATCGTCGCTCGACTCGGCGTACTTCTCGGCGATCTTGAGCACCGACATCGCCTCGATCTTGGCCTGGGCCGGGTCATAGACCCCGCAGAACAGGTCACAGTGTGCATGGGCAACGGTTACCCGGCGCATTGACACTCCTTGGTTGTCCGGTCTGTGTTTTCGACCATACCCTCGGGGGGCCATGCCCATGCGCCGGTTTCGCGTAGCCGAATCCTCGATGCTGCCGACCCTCCTACCGGGCGACGAGTTCGTCGCGACCGACTCCATCCAGCCCCAGGCCGGCGAGGTTGTGACATTGCCTCATCCCGAGCGCGGGGACTTCTGGCTGGTGAAGCGGATGGCGGCCGGGCCCGGGGAGGCGATCGGCGAGCGGCGGTTGGGCCCGGACGAGGCGTGGGTGCTTTCGGACAATGCCTCAGTCACCACAGCCGACTCCCGCACCCTGGGGCCGGTGGCGATCCGGGATCTGTGGCGGCGGGTGACTCACCTGGATGCCATCACATTTGTCGAAGCGGCGCGGATGCTGGGCGACGAGGACCCGGGTTTGCACTCGATCATCGAAGACTGGGGGCTGCCGGTCTTCTGGCAGCGAGCGCAGGGTTTCCCCACCCTGGTGCTCCTCATCCTCGAGCAGCAGGTCTCCCTCGAGTCGGGAGCGGCCATGTACCGGCGGCTCATCGAGCTCCTGGGCGCGGTGACCCCCGGCTCCGTGCTCCGGGTCGGCGAGACCGGGCTGACCGCGATCGGGGTCACCAGGCAGAAGGCGGGATACCTCGTCTCGCTCGCGCGAGGCGGTCGAGGCCGGCACCCTCGACCTCGCCGCCCTCCAGGGCCTGGACGAGGAAGAGGCGCGGGCCCGGTTGCTGGCGATGAGGGGGATCGGGTCCTGGACCGCCGACGCCTACCTGCTCTCCGCCTTGCTCCTCCCTGACGCGTTTCCCGTCGGCGATCGTGCCCTCCAAGTCGGAGTCGCTGAAGCGCTTGGCCTTCAGCAGATCCCCGGGCCCGAAGAGCTGGAGATTGTCTCCGCCCCCTGGCGACCGGTGCGGGCGGTGGCGGCGCGCCTGGTCTGGCATCTGTATCTCTCGAGGCGCGGTCGCTCCGAGCCTGCGCTCCCGGTCACGTGACCCGCGACGGGGCGTAGAGTCGGAAGCATGACCGAATTCGAGGTCCAGATGGAGAATCGGCCCGGGCGCCTGGCCACCCTCACCGAGGCGCTCGCCGGGTTCGGTGTCAACATCGAGGCTCTCGCCGCCTACGGCACGAATGGGGAAGGCACGGTCCGATTGATCGTCGATGACGCGCCCACGACAAGAAGGGTCCTCGAGGAGGCCGCACTCCAATCCGAGGAGCACATGGTGCTCACCGCCCATCTCCCCCATCGTCCCGGGGAGTTGGCCCGCCTGACGAGGGCAATCGCCGATGCCGGTGTGAACATCGATGCCCTCTATGTACTTCGCTCCAACTCGGATGGGATCGAGCTCGCGGTGGTGCTCGACGAGCACGACGAGACTCTGCCCAGCCTCGCAGTCACCGGGGGAGTGCTAACGGTTTAGGCGGGATCGGGGATACCCTGCCGCCAATGCGTTCAACCCTCAATAGGTTCATCGTGCTCGCGCTGGCTCTGGCCGCCTGCTCTCCGGCGGTGGGAACCGGGACCACGACGACCACTTCGACACCGGAAACGACCACCACCCTGGCGACGACGACCACCGAACAGGGGACCACCACCACCACGGCGTCGGCGCTTTCACCGATCAACGGGCTCCCGGTGACCGACCCCGCGCTCCTCAATCGTCGACTGCTCGCGGTCAAGCTGGACAACCATCCGAACGCCCGGCCCCACTCCGGGGTCAACAAGGCCGACGCGGTCTTCGAGATCCGGGTCGAGGGGATCACCAGGTTCCTCACATTGTGGATGCAGTCCGACGCCGAGTTCCTGGGACCGATGCGCTCCGGCCGGCCGACGGACGCCACGCTGCTCACCGCCCTCAACCAGCCGACCTTCGCCATCTCCGGGGCCCAGGGCTGGGTGCAGAACATGATCCGGTCCATGGACATCAACCTGCTCACCGAAACCACCCCGGCGGCATTCCGGGTCGGGTTCCGGCGGGCACCGCACAACCTGTACACCACGACGGACGGCCTCAGGGCCGATGCCGACGCCAGGGAGTTCCAGGACCTGCCCCCCACCGGCCCGATCTGGGAGTTCGGGGGGATGCCCGCCACCGCCGCGCCGGTGAGCGCGGTTCACATCGATTTCCGGGGAACCGACGTCGACTGGACATGGGATCCGACCACCCGGACCTGGCTACGCACCGCGGACGGGCGGGAGTCGGGTTGGCGAGACGAGGACGGCACCGAGGGCCGCATCGGGTTCCCGGTGCTGATCGGGCTCGAGTCCGAGCAGTACTCGAACAACGGGTTGCCCAGCTCACACACCACCGGCTCCGGCCTCGCCTGGGTCTTCGCCGACGGCAAGGTCGTCGAGGGGACGTGGACCCGGGAGGCGGAGACTGAGTGGTACACCCTCACCGACGCCGACGGCAACACGATCGCGGTGCCGCCGGGACAGGTGTGGATCTCATTGGTGCCCGACACCGGAGGCCTCAGCTACGAATAGGGCCGGGCTCGGACCCCCGGCGTTAAGTTCACGTGGTGTTCGGAGTGTCCGCCGTAGATCGAGTCGGCGAGTCATTGAGGCTCGCCCACGATTCACAGGCCGAGCTCAACGCCTTCATCCTGATCGATGACGAGCGGGCACTGGCCCGCGCCGGCGCCATTGATCGGGTCATCGAGGGCGGCAGCTACGCCGGCCCGCTTGCCGGGACTCCGATCGGCCTCAAGGACCTCGTCGACCACGAAGACCGGGTCACGACCTGCGGGTCGGCGTTCTACCGGGTGATGGCTACAGGGTCGGCCCCTGTGGTGCAGCGACTCGAGGACGCGGGGGCAGTCATCGTGGGCCGCACCGGGCTCCACGAGTTCGCCTTCGGGTTCTCCAGCGAGAACCCGCATTTCGGGCCGGTCCTCAACCCATGGGACACCGCGACCTCCCCGGGCGGGTCGTCCGGTGGCTCGGGGGCGGCGGTTGGTGCAGGGCTCACGCCAATTGCGATCGGAACCGACACCGGTGGATCGGTCCGGGTGCCGGCGGCTCTTTGCGGTTGCTACGGCCTGAAGGTCACCTGGGGTCGCATTCCTCTGGAGGGGGTCTTCCCGCTCGTCGCCTCGATCGACACCGTGGGGCCTCTGGCCCACTCCGTGGAGGGGATCGACCTCGCGTATCGGGCGATGTCAGGTGATCTCACGCCCGAGCCCGCCCCCGGCCGGCTCCGAATCGGCATACCGCAGCCGTGGTACGACGAGGCGCCGCTGGATGGAGGCGTGGACGCGGCATTCACCGGGGTCATCGCCGAGCTGGCGGACCTAGGCCACGTGCTACACCCGATCACCATGCCCGACGTGGTCCCCGGGCGGGAGGTGATCTTCGCCATCGCCGAGGAGGTGAACGCGGTCCATGCGGGGTATCTCGGGGCGGGCCTGCCCTATGGCGAAGAGGTCAGGGCCCGGCTCCTCGATTGCGGCGCGGTGACGCCCGACCAGATGGCGCTGGGGCGGGAATGGCAGCTGATGATCCGGGACCGGTTCGCGGACGCCTTCGAGACCGTGGACCTCCTGCTCACACCGACCGTCCCCGCCCTTCGGAAAGTGATCGGCGAGGACATGATCGAGGGCCACCACTACCGCACAGTCCTCTCCTGGTTCACATCGATCGTGAACCACGCGCTGCACCCCGCCATCGCCATGCCGCTCGGCGGTGAGCCCGGGCCTGCACCCTCCCTCCAGGCGATCGGAAAGCTGGGATCCGAGGTGGAACTGATCGGCTTCGGCCGGGAACTCGAGTCGCGCGGCCTCGTGGGGTTCGCCCCCGCGACCGTGCGATCGGGGTAGCCCTGACGGCCGATAAAATAGGTCCAGCGAGCCACCGACATGCGGTCGTTCTCAACCGAGCTTGGTGTTGAATGACAAGCGCGCAGGCGCGCTCTAACAACCAACAAGGAAGTGAAAGTGGCCGAGGTCACTGCCACAACAGACACTGAACCCAACCCAACCGAAACCTTCGACAAATTAGTCATCAGATTCGCCGGAGACTCCGGCGATGGAATGCAAGTAGCCGGATCCAGATTCACGGACGCCAGTGCCCTGTTCGGGAACGACCTGGCGACTCTGCCGTCGTTCCCTGCCGAGATCCGGGCCCCCGCCGGGACCCTTCCCGGAGTTTCGAGTTTCCAGGTCCAGATCGCCGACTTCGACATCCTGACTGCCGGGGACCAACCGGACTGCCTGGTGGCGATGAACCCGGCGGCGCTCAAGAAGAACCTGAAGGACCTGCGTCAGGGCGGAACTCTGATCGTCAACACCGACGCCTTCGACGAGCGCAATCTCGACAAGGCCGGCTACGACTCCAACCCCCTGGAAGACGGGGCGCTGGACGGATTCCGGGTGATCAAGGTCCCCATGGACGAGCTGACCAAGGAAGCCGTCAAGGACACCGGTGTCAGCGGGCGGAGCGTCCTCCGCTCCAAGAACTTCCTTGCCCTTGGGCTCCTCGCCTGGCTCTTCCACCGGCCCACCGAGCCCACCATCGAATGGGCGCGGAAGAAGTTCGCGAAGACGCCCGAGGTGGCCAACGCCAACATTGCCGCCTTCCAGGCCGGATACACGCTCGGCGAGGCGACAGAAGCAGCCAAGACCACATTCGTGGTGAAGCCGGCGAAACTCGAGCCCGGGACCTACACCAACATCAACGGGAACTCGGCACTGGCCTGGGGCCTGATCGCGGCATCGAAGCTCTCCGGGCTGCCCCTGTTCTACGGGACCTACCCGATCACTCCGGCGTCGGACATCCTGCACGAGCTGGCGCGCCACAAGAACTTCGGAGTTCGGACATTCCAGGCGGAAGACGAGATCGCGGGGGTCGGCACCGCCATCGGGGCCGCCTTCGCCGGCAATCTGGCGGTCACGGGATCCTCTGGCCCGGGAATCGCCCTCAAGAGCGAGTCGATCTCACTGGCGTTCATGATCGAGCTCCCGTTGATCGTGATCAACGTCCAACGGGGCGGCCCATCGACCGGGCTCCCCACCAAGCCGGAGCAGTCCGACCTGCTCTTCTCGCTATACGGCCGGCATGGGGAGTCTCCGATCCCGGTGATCGCCGCCGCCTCGCCGAGCGACGCCTTCGAGATGGCGCTGGAGGCCGCCCGGATCGCCCTCAAGTACATGACGCCGGTATTGCTGCTCAGTGACAACCAGATCGCCAACGGCTCGGAGCCATGGAAGATCCCCGATGTCGACAGTCTGGCCCCGATCCCCGTTGAGTTCGCCAAGTACCCCAACGGGCCCGACGGGACATTCCTCCCCTACATGAGGGACATCGACACCTTCGCCCGCCCCTGGGCGGTGCCCGGGACCGCCGGTCTCGAGCATCGGATCGGCGGGCTGGAGAAGGAGGCGATCACCGGCAACGTTTCCTATGAACCGGCAAACCACCAGTTGATGACCGACACCCGGGCATGGAAGGTGGCCAACATCGCCAACGACATCCCATTGGTGGAGGTCAATGGGGAGGAGGACGCCTCCATCCTGGTGCTGGGCTGGGGATCGACGTACGGCTCGATCCGGGCAGCGGCGCGACGGGTCCGGCTCGCAGGGAAGAAGGTCGCCACCGCGCACTTGAAATACCTCAACCCCCTGCCCACGAACCTGGGTGACGTGCTTCGTGCCTACGAGCAGGTCCTGATCCCCGAGCTCAACACCGGCCAGCTGCGAAGGGTGATCCGCGCCGAGTTCCTGATCGACGTCAAGGGCCTGAACAAGGTGGCCGGCGAGCCATTCAAGGTGTCGGAGATAGAAGAGAAGATCCTGGAGATGATCAAGTGACCGCCCCGACCTACACCCGCTCCGACTTTCAGACAGACCAGGAGGTCCGTTGGTGCCCCGGCTGCGGTGACTACACGATCCTGGCATCGGTCCAGCAGTTCCTTGCCGGGCTCGGCCGCCCCCGTGAGGAGTTCGTCTTCATCTCGGGGATCGGATGCGCCTCGAGATTCCCTTACTACATGAACACCTACGGGATGCACTCGATCCACGGCCGGGCGCCGGCCATCGCCTCCGGGGTGGCCACCACCCGCCCCGACCTCTCGGTGTGGGTGATCACCGGTGATGGTGACGGCCTCTCGATCGGCGGCAACCATCTGATCCACGCTCTTCGCCGAAACATCAACTTCAAGATCCTCTTGTTCAACAACCAGATCTACGGGCTGACCAAGGGCCAGTACTCACCGACCTCGGAGCCGGGGAAGAACACCAAGTCGACTCCGTTCGGGTCGATCGATTACCCGTTCAACCCGGTGTCGCTGGCTCTGGGTGCGGAGGCGACCTTCGTCGCCCGCACCCTCGACATGGACCGCACCCACACCAATGGGATCCTGGAGGCGGCCTACGAGCACGAGGGCTCGGCTTTCATCGAGATCTACCAGAACTGCAACGTCTTCAACGACAAGGCCTTCATCCAGTTGACCGGCAAGGAAGAGCGGGTCCACAACCGGATCGACCTGGAGCCGGGAAAGCCGATCGTCTTCGACGAGGGCGCCAAGGCGGTGGTCATGCGCGACGGGCAGGCGACGGTGGTCGACAGCTCCACGGTCGACCCGGGCGCCATCCTGGTCCACGACCCAACGCGACCCGATCCATCGATCGCATTCAGCCTGAGCCGGATCTCACACGGGCCCTACGGCCCCACACCTCTGGGGATCTTCCGCAGCGTGAAGCGCCCCACCTACGAGGAGCAGATGGATCAGCAGCTGGCGATGGCCAAGGAGAAGTTCGGCGAAGGAGACCTGGCCAAGCTGATCGCCAGTCATGGCACCTGGAGCGTGAAAGACGCATCCGCCAATGGCGGAAAAGCCGCTGCCAACGGCGGGGAAGCCGGCGCATGAATCAGGGGGCGCCGAGGCGCCCCCTGATCGATTTCTCAGAGAGTCAGGCGGTCGACATGGCCCGGCCATGGACGGCCAGGGCCCAGATCACGATGACGTCGATGGCGATCACGATGATCGACCATATGGGGTAGTAGGGGATGAACCCGAAGTTGGCGATGGCGCTGACCACGGCGAGGATGATCCCGATCACGCGGGCCCAGGTCGCACCACTGATCACCGCGAACCCGGCGAAGGCGACCAGGATCCCCAGGCCGAGATGGATATACCCCCAGGTGGTGGGGTCGATCTCGACTATGTAGTTGGGCAAGGCCACATAGAAATCGTCCTTGACCAGGGCGAAGAGGCCGGAGATGGCGGAGAAGATCCCGCTCATCGCCATCATGATCCCGGCGAACATGATCGCCCCGATCGCCAACCCGGGAGGGCTGTCGTAACTGCCACCCGATGAATGCGACATTGCTGATCCTTTCCTGTCCGATGTCCGAAGGGATCAACCTACACAAATTGGCTCCTCTTCTATCGATTGTCGGGACATGTGACGAACCCGGCATCACTCGCTTTGTGTGAATCACCCGAGCACACCGGCACGTAGAGTCGCTACCCAGAGATCTGAAAGCGAGTGCCGATGACAAACAGCGAAGAGCCCCAGGCTCCCGAGCCCGGTTCGCCGGCCGACGTGAACGCATCGGAGTCGCCCGGGCGGGCTCGGAGGATCCTGACCTTCCTGCTGGTGGTCATCACCTCCCTCAGCATCGTGCTGACATCGATCGCATTCTGGGTCGAGGACACGCTGTTGGACACGGATGCATTCATGCAGGCAGTCGGGCCGACACTCGAGGACCCGGACCTGTATGTCGCACTTGGAGATCGCGTCACCACCGAGGTGCTCGATGCCCTGGACCTCGAGACCCGAATCAGCGCCGCACTGACCCAACTCGATGACTTCCTGTTCACCGCTTTGGTCGACGCGCTGGAGATCGGCGACCGGGGACAGCAAATCCTCGATTCCTTCGACCGTCCCTCCCTGGAGAACCTCGCTCCCACCCTGAGCTCCGGGCTCGAAGAAAGGATCACCGCTCGCATCGACGGGTTCGTGCAATCAGCCGACTTCCAGGAGCGGATCCCCCCGCTGGTCCGCGCAGCCCATCAGAGGATCGTGGCATTGCTGCGAAACGAGCTCTCCGAGGTCCCCAACGTCTCTGTCGAGAACGGAGAAGTAAGCCTCAACACGATCCCGATCATCGTCGAGGCGATCAGACGAGTGCTCCCCGACCTCAGCGGGATCGGCCCCGATATCACCCTCCCCGAGCGCGGTGTCGGAGCGCGTCGAGGAAGCGCGGGCACAACTGGAGACAGCGATCGGTGCCAGCCTTCCGGAGGACTTCGGCCAGGTGACCATCATGTCCGAGGATCGGCTCAGCGAGCTCCAGAACGGGGTCGTCATGCTCGACCGGGCGGTCTGGGCACTTGCGATCTTCTCGCTGCTCCTCATCGTGGTGACGCTTTGGGTATCCAGAACCAGGCGCAGAACGGCAATCCAGCTCGCGATCGGGATCATCATCGGAGTGCCGATCACGGAGGCCCTGTTGCGCTGGATCGAACAGCAAGTGGTCGCAGCGGTGACCAACCCCGCAGGTGATCGGATCGCAATCGGTCTGCTGTATGACGTTGCCTCTGGCCTGCGGCAGGTGATGCTGTGGCTCGCGCTCGGGGCCGCGGTCATCGGATTCGCCGTCTACCTCACGGGGCGCCCGGCGTGGGCGATGAGATTGAAGGCGTGGTGGGATGCGCAGATGGAGCCCGGACAAGGTGGTGGTTTCAGCAGCTGGGTATCGAACCACTACGACCTGGTCCGGGTGGTCGGCGTGGTCATCGCTGTGGTTGCGCTGTACGTCCCCGATCTGAGCCTGATCTTGATGTTGGTGGTTGGCGCCCTCCTGGCGCTCTACCTCTGGCTGGCCTCCGAGATACGGCAGCGGGCCCCCGTGCCCGAGAGCGAAACCGTCAGCGTCTGAGCGCGGCCAGGAGGAACCCGGTCAGGCGAGCGACCAGGTCGTCGGGCCCGACATCCCCGTCGGACCGGTACCAGCGCTCGATCGCGTTCAGAACCGAGAGGACGAAGATCGAGCTCAACTTGGGGTCCGCATCGGGACGGAACGAGCCGTCGGACACACCGGCGCCGACCACCTGTCGAAAAACGGCCTCGTAGGAGTCGCGGGCTGCGATCACCCGACGGCGGTGGGCGTCATCCAGCATCCTTGCCTCGTTGAGGAAGGTCCGCACCACATCGGGATTCGCCAGCACCACACCCACGTGGCCGGCGATGAGCCGCGCCAGCCGGACGGAAGGAGACCCGCCCTCGGCCATCGCGCTCTCGGCAGAGGCGCGAAACAGCCGGGATCCCTCTTCGACCACCTCGACCAGCAGATCCTGCTTCGACTCGACATGGGCATAGAGGGACGACCCGAGTAGCCCGAGCTCCCGGCCCAGGTCCCGCATCGACGTCCCCTGATAGCCGCGCTCCGCGAAGAGGCGCCCGGCGGCGGTGACTACGTCGACACGGCTGTTGCGGGTGGTGACCATCAGCGGTGGTCGTAACGGACGACGACTTGGTCGGTGACGGGGTGGGACTGGCAGGTGAGCACATATCCGGCTTCGACCTCGGCGGCCACCAGCGCATAGTTCTTGTCCATCGCGACCTCGCCAACCTCGATCCGCCCTTTGCAGCTTGCGCACATTCCCCCTTTGCAGGAGAAGGGCAGCTCGGGGCGGACCCTCAACGCGGCGTCCAGGACGGAGGTCTCCGGCCTCATCCGGGTCTCGACGGCCCTGCCATCGAGGATCACCGTGAGCTGGACTGTTCCCTCTCCCGGGGGCGGCTCAGGCGGTAGATCGGCCGTGTCCAACGGACCGGCGAAAAACAGCTCATCGTGCATCCGCTCGTCATCGACACCGAGTCCGGTGAGGGTGGCCCGGGCCATCGTCACCATCTCGTAGGGCCCACAAAGGAACCACTCGTCGATCGCGCCCTTGCCCAATAGTCGGTGGTGAATCTGGCTGATTTTCTCCTCGTCGATCCGGCCCGAGAGCAGCGGGAGGTCGGAGCCTTCACGGCTCATCAGGTGGAACAGCTGGAGACGGTCGGGATAGCGGTCCTTGAGGCCCTCCAGCTCGTCGAGGAACATCACACTCCCGGCAGTCCTGTTCCCGAAGATCACCGTCCAGCGCGCTGCCGGCTCGGCTTCGAGAGTTGTCGCCAGCAGGGAGAGAACCGGCGTGATCCCGGACCCGGCGACGATCGCGACCCGGTGCTTGGAGCTCGTCGGATCGGGCTCGATGGTGAACTCCCCCACCGGCGGCATCACCCCGAGCACATCCCCCGCCCGGAGCCGGGTGGTGGCCCACGTGGAGAACGCTCCTCCGGGGAGCCTCTTGATCCCGACCCGGAGGCCACCCTGGTTGGCGTTGGCGCAGATCGAGTAGGAGCGACGCAGATCCTCCCCTTCCACGATCGCCCGCAAGGTCACATGCTGCCCGGGCAGGTATTCGAAATCGGTGCGGAGTCGGGCTGGGACGGCCAAGGTCACAGCGACCGCCTCGTCGGTCAGCGGCTCCACCTCGAGGACCTCGAGGTCGTGGAACTCGACAGGGGCCGACACGTCAATGCTCCTTGAAATGGTCGAACGGCTCGCCACAGCCGGTGCACACCATCAGTGCCTTGCATGCCGTCGACCCGAAGCGGGAGACGACGCGCGACGAGCCTGCGCAGCGGGGGCAGGTCACCTCGGCGAGCGGAGTGGGGGGTGTGATCCCGAACCCGGCGAGGGCACGCCTTGCCTTGGGTGAGATCCAATCGGTGGTCCACGGCGGGTTGTGGACCACGCGGACTTCCACGTCATCAAAGCCCGCGGCTCGAGCGGCCTCCTTCACGTCCGACTCGATCTGGCGCATTGCAGGACATCCCGAGTAGGTCGGTGTGATCGTCACCAGCAATCGGCCATCATCCAGGACGACGTCGCGGAGGATCCCGAGGTCGGCGATGGTGAGCACCGGGATCTCGGGATCGACCACGGCACCGACCGCGGCGATCGCGTGGTCCACCTCGAGCGAGGCGACCATCACCATTCCAGCCCCGGGTAGGACCGCTGCATCCATTGCATCTCGGCGAGGAGAAAACCGAGATGCTCGCTGTGGAAGCCGAGCCGGCCGCCGTCCCGTTGGAACCGCTCGTCGGGAGCCGCCAGCCCTGCCTCGGCGAGGACTTCCCCGATCATGGTGTCCCACGGCTTGCGATCGGCGACCGCGCCGTCGAGGAACAGCTCATCGGTGTATCTCCAGAGCTCGTCGAGGGCGGTCTGGGCCCGGCTATGTGATTCCTCGGTCCCGTCACCGAGCCTGATCACCCAGGACGAGGAGTGCCGGAAGTGATAGCGAGCCTCCTTCAGGGCTCTGGCGGCGATCCCCGCCAGATCTGCGTCGGAGTCGCCGGCGATCGTGTCCCAGAGCAGGAGTTGGTATCCATCGAAGAGGAGCTGGCGCACGATGGTGTGGGCAAAGTCCCCGTTTGGCTGCTCCACGAGCAGGAGATTGAGGAACTGACGCTCGTCGCGGAGCATCGCCAGGTCGTCTTCATTGCGGCCGCGCCCTTCGACCCCGCCGGCCAGCGTGTACAGGGCGCGGGCCACCCCGAGATGGTCGAGGGCGATGTTGCCCAGGGCGATGTCCTCCTCGAGCTCGGGTGCCCTCGAGATCCACTCCCCGAGGCGCTGGGCGATGACCAGGTTGTCGTCGGCATGGGCGAGAAGCATCGTGAACCGGTCGCCGAGGTCGACCACAGGTGTCCCGGTGGGAGCCGATCCCGTCACATGTGCCCCACTTCGTCGGGGATGTCGTAACTGGTCGCCAGCCGATAGCCCTTTTCATTGGCCTCCACGTACTCGACGGCATCGTCGGGCTCGAAGGCATTGATCTCGGAGCTGGGAACCACCCAGAGGCTCACCCCTTCCCCACGCCGGGTGTAGACGTCTCGGGCGTTCTGCAAGGCGGTCTCCGGGTCCGGGGCATGGAGGCTCCCGATATGAACGTGGGAGATCCCCCGCCTCGCCCGCACGAACACCTCCCACAGCTGCCAGCCTTCGGAACCGCCTTGGATTTCGGTCTCCAACTCGGCGCTCTCACCCGGGGCGACCGGGACTTCGTAGGTCATGGCATCCTCCTCACGCTGCACCTCGCTGTGGTCTCTTCGCGGCGTAGGCCGAGGCCGCCTCCCGGACCCAGGCTCCCTCGTCCCATGCCGCCACCTTGTGCGCGATCCGCTCTCGACTCATCGGGCCGTCACCTTTGACCACCGCCCAGAACTCGTCCCAGTCGATCTCACCGAAGTCGTAGTGGCCCCTCGGTTCGTTCCATCGCAGCTCAGGGTCCGGGATCTCGAGCCCGAGGTAGTCGGCCTGGGGGACAGTCATGTCGACGAATTGCTGTCGGAGGTCGTCGTTGGACACCCGCTTTATCTTCCATTGCATCGACTGCTCGGTGTGCGTCGAATCGGTGTCGTGAGGGCCGAACATCATCAACGATGGCCACCACCAGCGGTTCAGGGCGTCCTGGGCCATCGCCTTCTGCTCCGCGCTTCCCGAACACAGCCGGATCAGTGACTCGTAACCCTGGCGCTGATGGAACGACTCTTCCTTGCAGATCCGGACCATCCCTCGGGCGTAAGGGCCGTAGGAGCACCGGGTGAGCATCACCTGGTTGGTGATCGTGGCGCCGTCTACCAGCCAGCCGATGGTTCCCATGTCGGCCCAGCTCAGCGTGGGGTAGTTGAAGATCGAGGAGTATTTGTGCTTGCCCTGGTGGAGTAGCTGCTGGAGGTCATCCCTGCGCACCCCGAGGGTCTCGGCCGCGGAGTACAGGTAGAGCCCGTGGCCGGCCTCGTCCTGGACCTTGGCCATCAGGATCGCCTTTCGGTGGAGCGTTGGAGCCCGGCTGATCCAGTTGCCCTCGGGCTGCATCCCGATGATCTCGGAATGGGCGTGTTGAGCGATCTGACGGATCAGGGTGCTCCGGTATCCATCCGGCATCCAGTCGGCGGGCTCGATCTTCTCCTCGTCGCCGACCAATGCATCGAACCGTTGCTCCGGGGTCATGATCAGGATCTTAACAAACGAACGTTCGTTTGTCAGGGGAGGGCTTCGATCCGGCGTGCAGCGGCCGGGCCCCCGAATCAGTGCCTGAGCTCGCCGATCAGATCAGCTGTCGAAGGAGCCCGCCGGTTCGCCGTTGAGGATCACATCACGAGACTCGTCGGCCCAACTCCCCAAGGGCACCGAGATCATGAAGGGCTCGATGACCTGGGCGCAGGCCTGGTCACTGTTGACCTGGGAGATCATGGTGATCTCGATTGCGTCACCGGTGTCCTCGGCCGTCCAGAAGATCTCGTGACACGGTGTCGGCTTCTCCCCTTCCACCTGGAGGCTGACCTGGATCGGGAAGCTCTCCATGATGAGAAGGTCGGTCTTGGTGATCCACACCTCGCCGTCGGTGCTGCCATCGATTGGTGGTCTCGGGTTGGGGACCTGTCCGGGAGGCAGCGGTTCGGAGATCGGCTCGTCGCCGCCGGAATCGACCGGCTCGTCCGGGCTGGCCGTGGTCGGCGTGGAGGAGGTCGAAGTGGGATCGGCGCCCCCGGCACCGAGATCGGCGCCGCCGCAGGCGGCGATCAAGGCCAACAACACCAAGAGCGAGAGCATCTTCTTCATGCCGGTTAGATGACGCGAGTGGCCCAACGGTTCCGGTGTGCGAGCGCTCAGGCCAGGGCCACCAGGTCGAGCAACGCCTCATCGAAGAATCGCATCTCCCCATCCGGCATCAGCACCGCCCGGTCCGGGAGGAGCTGTGCCACGAAGTCGGTGTCATGGCTCACCAGGACGATGGTGCCCTCGTAGAGGCTGAGCGCGTCCAGCAGTGCCTCCTTGGCCTGGGGATCGAGGTTGTTGGTCGGCTCGTCGAGGAGCAGGACATTGGGCCGCGAAGCGACCAGCATCGCCAGCGCCAGCTTGGTCTTCTCCCCGCCGGAGAGCGACGCCGCGTCCTGATCCACCTTGTCGGCGAGCAAGAAATGTCCGAGCAATGAGCGCACCGTCTGATCGGGGAGGTCGGCCACCCGGCGCATGTGGTCGATCACCGGCACCCCGCTCGAGATTTGCTCGTGCTCCTGGGCGTAATAGCCGAGGGTCGTGTTGTGGCCATGGTCCACCTGACCCAGGTCCGCGGTCTCGACTCCGGCCAGGATCCTGAGAAGTGTGGTTTTGCCCGCCCCGTTGAGGCCGATCAAGAGCATGCGCTCTCCTCGCTCGACGGCGAACTCGATATCGACGAAGACCAGGTTGTCGCCGAACGACTTGGCCAGGCCCATGGCGGAGAGCGGGACACGGCCTGACTTCTCCGGCTGGGGGAAGGCGACCCTCACCGACCTCCCTGACTTCTGGACCTGGACCAGGTCCCGTTTCATCCTGTCGACCCGGGTCTCCCAGGCCCGTGCCACCTTGGCCATCTTCTCGGTTGTTCCCTTGAAGCGCCGGATGTTCTCCTCGAGTCGCGCGATCGCCTCGTCCTGGTGTTTGCGCTCCCGCTCCTTGCGCTCGCGGCGCCGATCGCGCTCCACGAGATAGTGGGAGTAGTTCCCCCGATACGCCTCGACCTCCCCGTGCTCCAGCGCCAGGACCGAAGTGATCGCCTCGTCGAGGAGAGGCAGGTCATGGGAGATCACCAGCATCCCCCCGCGATATGTGGTGAGCCACTCGATGAGCCAGGCCTTGGCGTCGAGGTCGAGGTGGTTGGTGGGCTCGTCGAGCAGCAGGACATCGGTCTCGGCGAACAGGATCCGTGCCAGCTCGACCCGCCTCCGCTGGCCTCCTGACATGGTGACCACCGGCTGATCGAGCTCCTGATGGCCGATCCCCAGGGAAGCCGCCATTCGCTTCGCCCTGGCTTCGGCGACGAATCCACCTTTCGCCTCGAATTCGTCATGCAGGCGACCGAAGCGGGCGATTCCACGGTCCCTCTCCTCACCGGTGAGGTCGTGGAGACGCCGACGGGCTTCCTCGATACGGCGCTGCATGGCACCGATGTCCCGGGCCATGAGGATGCGCTCCAGCGCGGTTGCGTCAGGGTGCTCCAGTTCGGGGAGCGCCGCCTCCTGCGAGAAGTAGCCGATGGTGCCGGAGCGGAGCACCGACCCCTCTGCCGGCGTCACGTCCCCGGTCAGGGTCTTCATCAGCGTCGTCTTCCCCGCCCCGTTGCGCCCAACCAGCCCGATGCGATCGCCTGATTGCACGCTGAAGGAGGCCCCCTCGATCAATGTGCGGGGGCCGGCTTCGATGCGGAGGTCGCGTGCGATCAGCATTGGAGGACCGGTGAGGGCGAGGTTAGAGAGGGACAGGCAGCTACCAGCGTCGAATTATCGATCCAGGCCCGGACCAAGGTTCCGCCGATCGACAGCGCCCGTTAACCCGGCTGTCACCTGCGTCGGTTACAAAGAAGGTGTCACGGTCATAGCCCGTCGACTACAACAGATCCCTCCTCCCAGGGGCAACCTCGGGGCGACGACAGCGTCGCCCCGAACTTCTTTCGTGGGTCGACGGGCCCTGAGGCAGGACAAGGGCGCGGGGCTATCCTCGAAGCAGTGGAGCGCAGCACCGGTTATGCACGGTTGGGGGCGGACCGGGTCGCATACGAAGTCCTCGACTCCGACAACGGATCATCCATAGACCTGGTCTTGAGCGCGGGCAGCTTCGGGGCCTTCGACACCGATTGGGAGGACCCGCAGGCGGCGATGTTCCTGCGGAGACTCGCATCATTCGCCAGGGTCATCCGCTTCGACCGGCGGGGCACCGGTGCCTCAGATCCGCTAGCGCTCGACGCCCTCCCTCCATGGGAGTCGTTCGTGGAGGAGCTCGATTGCGTGATGCATGCGGTGGGAAGCAAGAAGGCCGCCATCGTGGCCACTTACGACGCGGGTCCCATGGGGATGCTGTTCGCGGCGACCCGGCCCGAACAGACCGCAGCGCTGGTGTTGGTCAACACCAGCAGCAAGTACACGGCATCCGAGGACTATCCGGAAGGGATGAGCCCGGAGGCCGCTCTGGAGCTGAGCGAGACGATGTCCGACCGGTGGGGCACCGATCAGCACGTGATCCTGCAGGTCCCGAGCCGGGCGACCGACACTCGTTTCCGGGATTGGTACGCCAAGAAGACCCGCTCCATCGCGGGGCCGGCCGCCGCATCGGCGTACTTCCGCGCCATGTTCACCGCAGATGCCCGATCGCTGCTGCCCGCGATCCACGTGCCGACACTGGTCTTGCACCGGACCTCGTACCGGTTCATGCCGATCGAACAAGGGCGCTACATCGCCGAGCACATCGACGGCGCCCGGATGGTGGAGCTGCCTGGCTCGGACGGGCCACTGTATTGGGATCATGCCGAGGAGGCACTCGACGCCATCGAGGAGTTCGTCACCGGGGTGAGGCCGACCGCACCCGCCGATCGGGTCCTGGCCACGGTCCTCTACACCGACATCGTGGATTCCACCCGCCTTCTCTCCGAGAGGGGCGATGCCCGCTGGAAAGAGGTCCTGGACGAGCACGATGCCCTGGCCGGGCGCCTCCTCGCCGCCAACGGGGGTCGATACGTGAAGAGCACCGGAGACGGCTTGCTCGCCACATTCGACGGGCCGGGTCGGGGGATTCGGTTCGCCACCGGCTTCCGGGAGGGGTTGCATCCCTACGAGTTGACCATCCGCTCCGGGCTCCATACCGGCGAGATCGAGGTCAGGGGGGAAGACGTGGGCGGTATGACCGTGCACCTTGCGGCCCGGATCATGGCCGAGGCCCATGCCGATGAGATCCTGGTCTCCCGCACGGTCAAGGATCTGGTGATCGGCTCCGACCTCGCCTTCGAGGATCGAGGCGTCCATAACCTCAAGGGGATCGAGGGCGAGTGGCACCTGCTGGCAGTCGCCGGCTCTCACTGACGGCGATCAGGCCGGCCCGAGCCCCGAATGTGCTCGCTCTGTCTTCGCCAGCAGTTCACGCAGGATGCCGAGCTCGTCCCCGGTCGGGGGCACGCTGACCTCCAGGTCGTCGGCAATGCGGAGCTCCCAGCCGGTGCTGGCCACCACGCCCCCGGCTTCCACCCCGGGATGTGTTGCCACCAGGGTCAGCTCGTGGTCATCGGGGTCGGGCCGCAACACCCCGAGGTCAGTGATCACCACGGTGGGGCCGCCACCGGCGCCGGGAGGCCTGCCCTCTCCGGTCCTGCCGAACCCGAGGCTGGTCACGAAGTCGACGGACTCAACGAAGCTGCGGGTCGATTGGCGAAGCATGACTAGCACCTCGCGGGCATTGGTGGCGATCTCGGGAGCACCGCCCGCTCCGGGCAGACGAACGATCGGCTGGTCGTAGGGCCCGATCACGGTGCTGTTCAGGTTCCCGAAGCGGTCGATTTGCGCCGCGGAGAGAAAACCGACGTCGACCCGCCCACCCTGGAGCCAATACCCGAAGATCTCCGGCACCGACACCACGGTGTCTGCCTTCTCCGCCAGTTCCCCATCGCCGATGGAAAGGGGCAGGACTTCGGGGCGGGTGCCGATCGTCCCCGACTCGTAGATGAGGACCAGGTCCGGCGCATGAGAGAGACGGGCGAGGTTGGCCGCCTCGCTGGGGAGCCCGATGCCGACGAAGCACACCTGGCCGTTGCGGAGGAACCTGGCGGCGGTGACCGTCATCATCTCGTCGGTGGTGTAGCCGTCGATGGTCAGACTCCCCTCGGAACGTCGAGGACATTGGAGCCCATCCAGTCTCGAAAGGCGTCGCGATCCCTCGAGATCGCGTCCCACGCCTTGTAGAAAGCATTGTCTCGGGTGGAGTAACCCATGGCATAGGAGGGATGCGACCCACCGGGGCTGAGGGAGACCGCGGTCACCACCCACGACGGGAGCACCACCCAGTTTGGGGAACGGGGCACGAGGGTGTCGACGATCTCCTCCACGGTGACGATCGAAGCCCGGGCGGCGAGAACGGCCTCCTTCTGGACCCCGGTGATCCCCCAGAGCCCGACATTCCCCCGGCGGTCGGCTTGTTGGGCATGGATGATCGCGACATCCGGGTTCAGGGCGGGGACCGCGGCGAGTTGCTCGTCGGTGAACGGGCTCTGGATGGTGGCCACCGCGGTCTTCCCCATCAGGTCGGAGCCCTGGTACCCCCGGAGCACGGCAAAGGGCAACCCGGACGCGCCTGCCGTGTAACGAGCAGCCATCGCCGCGTGACTGTGCTCCTCGATGCCGAGAGGCACCGGGAAGCCGTTCTCCACCGCGTCCCGGAATCGATGAAGCGACCCGACACCGGGATTGCCCCCCCAGGAGAAGATGAGCCGGGAGGCACAACCCATACCGATCAATTGGTCATATATGACGTCCGGGGTCATTCGCACCAGGGTGAGGTCCCGCCGCCCCTGCCGGATGACTTCGTGCCCGGCGGCAAAGGGGATCAGATGGGTGAACCCCTCCATGGCGACCATCGACCCGTCTCGCACCAGTTCGGCGACGGCCCCACTCAAGGTCGTGATCTCGGCCACCCTATGCACACCTATCCCGACTGGCCGTTCGTCACGAGCCCAAGGTAGCCGGGGCCCTACGCGGCGACGCCAACGAGCAGAGAGGCCTCGAGCGCACTCGCGGGGTCTCCTGTCACCGAGGCCAACTGGTACTGGCTCCCGTCGCTGAAGACATTGTCCTGAGAGATGTCTGTCACCGAGGTGTTGGGCCCCTTTGCCGAATAGGGCTCGACCGCGTAGACCGCATCGGTGGTCTCCGCGGGAAACGCGATCTGCGAGGTGGCGGTCAGCCCGTTGCCGAGAAAGACCTGGAAGTGGATGTGGGTGATCCGCCCCTGATACCAACCGGGATAGACGGTCTGGAAGGTGACCAGCCCGTTGGAGTCCGAGACCTGGATCCCCCGACAGAACGTCTCGCCGGTGGTGTCCGAGCCGGGCTGGCTGTAGCCGGAGTAAACCCCATCCGCATCGCAGTGCCAGAGATCGACGCGGGCGTCCGCAATCGGCGCGCACTCGGCAGATGCATTGACCAAGGCCAGAGTCAGGGCGAGAGGAATGCCGGTCCGGCCCTCGGTGATGTCGGTCCTGAAGAAGACCTCGTCGCCGGAGAGGTCGAGCGGGTATGGCCCGGCGGTCTCCTCGGGGATGAGGACGCAGGCGCCGTCGCCACCGAAGACCGTGCTGCTGGAGCCCGTCGCTGCCGCCGTGGTGGACGTGCCCCCACCCGTGCTCGACGAGGCCGACGCTGCAGCGGTTGTAGTGCTTGCCAACGAGCCGGTGGCACATCCTGCGATCAGCGCCAGACTCGCTCCGCCGAGGAGCTTGAGGGCAGAGCGACGGCTGAGGAGCCGGAGCTCCTCATTGCTCGGCTCTTCGACGTGATCGTGGTCGGTGTCCATCATGCCTCCAATTCACATCGGACCGACGCGACCGTAGGTCGATTGGGGTAAATCTGATGTTCAGGCCACGGCGAGGCCGGGCACGGTTAACTTCCCGCCGTGCCCAGCCAGACCTTTCAGCACTCGTCGATCGCGGCCGCCCCGCAAGCCAGGGTGTGGGCGGCGCTCGACGACCCCAGGAGCTGGGAGGCGATCTCCGGCGTCGACCGGGTCAAGAACCCTGTCACGGACGCAGAAGGCCACCTCAAGGGCTTCTCATTCGAGAGCGTTGCCGCCGGGAAGAAATACGAGGGTCGGGCCACGCCCGCCGGTCGCGAGCCGCAAAAGATGATGGCCTGGGACATAGAGACCTCGGAGATGCGAGGGCGGGTGATGGTCAGCCTGGCGCCACGGGAAGGGGAAACCAGGGTTCACGTCACTCTTCGCGCCGAGAGCGTTGGGATGCTCTCTGCGGTGTTCTTCCCTGTCATCGCCTCTGCAATCGGCGAGGGTTTCCCTGAGGCCGTCGAGGAGTTCGCCAGGACCCTCGCCGGGTCATGAGCCGTCTTCGGCTGCCAGCCTCTCTGCGACGTCCTGGGCCTCTTCTCGACCACCCTCGGCGATCTCGGCCCGGTCGGTGATCAGGGTCACCTGATTGTTCAGGACCTGGAGGAACCCGCCGTGGACCCCGATGGTGGTCCGGTTGCCGCTCACATCCTCCACGATCACGGCGCCGGTGGACAGCGCTCCCATCAGGGGCTCGTGGTTGGCCATGATCCCCAACTCGCCATCCGGGGTCTTGGCCAGCACGAACACCGCCTCACCGCTCCAGACGGTGGCCTCGGGCGAGACCACATCGACCTGGAAAGTGTTCAAGCCGCCGCTCCCTTGGTGAGCTCGGCTGACTTCCGCTCCACGTCCTCGCGGCCACCGACCATGTAGAAGGCCTGCTCAGGATGCTGGTCCAACTCTCCATCGAGTACCGCCTTGAACGAAGCGATGGTCTCCTCGACCGGGGTGTAGATCCCGGCCTGCCCGGTGAATTGCTCGGCGACGAACATGGGCTGGGCGAAGAAGCGCTGGATGCGCCGCGCTCGGCCCACCACCAGCTTGTCCTCTTCGGACAGCTCGTCGATCCCGAGGATGGCGATGATGTCCTGAAGGTCCTTGTACCGCTGCAGGACCCGCTGCACCTCGATGGCCACCGAGTAGTGGTCGTTGCCGACGACGAGGGGGTCGAGAGCCCGGCTCGAGGAGTCGAGAGGGTCGACTGCCGGGTAGATGCCGAGGGCAGTCAGCGGCCTGGACAACACCGTGGTTGCATCGAGATGGGCGAACGCAGTGTGCGGCGCGGGGTCGGTGATGTCGTCGGCAGGGACGTAGATCGCCTGCAGTGAGGTGATCGAACGACCCTTGAGCGAGGTGATCCGCTCCTGGAGGAAGCCCATCTCGTCGGCGAGTGTCGGCTGGTAACCGACCTCGGAGGGCATGCGCCCGAGCAGGGTCGAGACCTCGGAGCCGGCCTGGGTGAAACGGAAGATGTTGTCGATGAACAGCAGCACGTCCTGACGCAGCACATCGCGGAAGTACTCGGCCATGGTCAGGGCGGAGAGAGCTACCCGAAGGCGCACTCCGGGCGGCTCGTCCATCTGGCCGAAGACCAGGGCGGCCTTTTCGATCACGCCCGACTCTTGCATCTCGAGATAGAGGTCGTTCCCCTCGCGGGTCCGTTCCCCGACTCCGGCGAACACCGAGACTCCACCGTGCTGGGTGGCGACCCGATTGATCATCTCCTGGATGAGGACGGTCTTGCCCACACCGGCCCCACCGAACAGGCCGATCTTGCCTCCCTGGAGGTAAGGGCTGATCAGGTCGAGGACCTTGATCCCGGTTTCGAACACGGTCTTCTGGGGCTCCACCTCTTCGAAGGCGGGCGGGGTCCGGTGGATCGGCCAACGGGGATCCGAGAAGTCCTCGTCGGGCGCGTCCAATGAGTCACCCCAGACGTTGAAGATGTGGCCCAGGGTCTGGTCTCCAACGGGGACGGTGATCGGCCCACCCGTGTTGTGGACCTCGGCGCCCCTGGTCAGCCCGTCGGTCGGTGCCAGTGCTATCGCACGGACCTTGTTGTCGCCGAGGTGCTGCGCCACCTCGGCAATCACTCTCCGCTTGTCGGTGCCGAGGCTGAACTCGACCGTGATCGCATGGAGGATCTCGGGCATCCCTTCCGGCGGGAACTCGACGTCCACCACCGGGCCTGCCACCTTGACGATCCGGCCCACGCTCTTTGCGTCACTCATCTGCTGTCTCCATCACTTGGTTTCGAATCTCTGCTCATCGCGACTGCCCGGCCAGGGCCTCGGCGCCACCCACGATCTCGGAGATGGCAGTGGTGATCTCCGCCTGACGGGCCCGGTTCGCCTGGACGCTGAGCACCCTGATCAGGTCCTCCGCGTTATCCGTGGCTGCCTTCATCGCCCGGCGCCGGGCACTGTGCTCCGAGGCCGAGGCCTCGAGGAGGACGTTGAAGATGGTTCCTTCGACGTAGCGGGGCAGGAGGCGGTCGAGGATCTCTTCGGGAGAGGGCTCGAACTCGTAGGACACCCGCTCTGCTCCTTCAGTTGCCTCCGGCGGCGTGATCGGGAGCAGGTCGAGCCGGGTCGGGACCTGGGTCATGGCCGACTGGTACCGGGTGAAAAACACCTCCACCGCGTCGATGTGCCCGGTGGCAAAGGCAGACACGACTGAGGCGGCCACGGCCCGGGCGTCGCCGTATCCCGGGGTGTCGGTGACGCCGAGGTAGGTGTTTTCGATCCGATAGCCCCGGTATCGGAAATAGGCCTGGGCCTTCTTCCCCACGGCGTAGAGGGCCACGTCCTTCCCCTCCCGGTTCAACTCCCGGATCCGGCTTTCGGCAAGACGGATCACGTTCGAGGCGTAGGCGCCGGCTAGGCCGCGATCCGAGGACACGATGACGATCCCAACGGTCTTCGGCTCCCGTCGCTCCAGGAGGCGATGCTTGTGCCCCGCCCCGGCGGCGGCCACGTTCTCGATCACCTCGATCAGCTTGGCGGTGTAGGGCTTGGAGGCATTGACCCTTGCCTGGGCTTTGGGGATGCGACTGGTGGCGATCAGCTCCATGGCGCGGGTGATCTTCTTGATCGCCTCGACGCTCCTTATCCGGCGTCGCGTGTCCCGTAGCTGGGCCGAGGCCATGCTTCGGCCTTACTCCTCGGCCCCGGAGCCTTCGAAGGTCTCCTTGAACTCGTTGATCGCGGCGTCCACGGTCTCCGCTTCCGGCAGCTTGCCGGTGTCCCTGATCTCAGTGAGCAGGCCCGGGTGGCGGCTGGCGAAGAACTCGCGCAGCCCGTTCTCGAAGCGACGGACGTCGGGGATGTCGATGTCATCCATAAGGCCCTCGGTGACCGCATAGATGACGACCACCTGCTCCTCGACAGGGACCGGTGCGAACTGGGGCTGCTTGAGCACCTCGACCACACGGCGACCCCGTTCCAGCTGGGCGAGTGAGGTGGCGTCCAGCTCGGACCCGAACTCGGCGAATGCCGCCAGCTCCCGAAACTGGGCGAGGTTGAGGCGGAGGGGGCCTGCGATCTTGCGCATCGCCCCGACCTGGGCCGCTCCACCGACGCGGGACACCGAGGTGCCTGCGTTCAAAGCCGGACGAATCCCCTGATAGAAGAGATCGGTCTCGAGGAAGCATTGCCCGTCGGTGATCGAGATCACGTTGGTCGGGATATAGGCCGAGATGTCGTTGGCCTTGGTCTCGATCACGGGAAGGCCGGTCATCGAGCCCGCCCCCAGCTCGTCGGAGAGCTTGGCGCATCGCTCGAGGAGGCGGCTGTGAAGGTAGAAGACGTCTCCGGGGTAGGCCTCACGGCCCGGAGGCCGGCGCAGCAGCAGGGAGATCTCGCGGTAGGCAACCGCCTGCTTGGAGAGGTCGTCGAACATGATCAGCACGTGTTGCCCGTCGTACATCCAGTGCTGGCCTATGGCCGAGCCGGCATACGGTGCATACATCTGGAGGGCAGGAGCGGCGGATGCCGGTGCGTTGACCACCACCGTGTACTCCAGGGCGCCGTTGGCTTCGAGGGTGGAGACGATCTCGGCCACGGTCGACGCCTTCTGTCCGATGGCCACATAGATGCACTTGACCTCGTCCTTGGTCCCCTGGTTCACCTTCTGGTTGAGGATGGTGTCCACCAGGATCGCGGTCTTGCCGGTCTGGCGATCACCGATGATCAGCTGGCGTTGGCCCCGGCCGATCGGAGTCATCGAATCGATGGCCTTGATCCCGGTCTGCAACGGCTGGTTCACCGGCTGGCGCTGGACCACAGAGGGCGCCTGCGTCTCCAGGAGGCGGCTCTCGGTGGAGTTGATCGGCCCCTTGCCGTCCACCGGGTTGCCCAGGGGGTCGATGACCCGTCCCAACAAGGCGTCGCCCACGGGGACCGAGAGCACGGTGCCGGTCTGCTTCACCGGGTCCCTCTCCTGGATGTGGCTCGCCTCGCCGAGGAGCACCACGCCGAGGTCATCCTCGTCGATGTTGAGGGCCACCCCGATCAGGCCGCCTGGGAATTCGAGCAGCTCGGAGGCCATGACATTGGGCAGGCCCTCGACCCGGGCCACGCCATCGGCAACCGCGGTGACATAGCCGACGGTCTCCTTGTCCAGCTCAGGCTCCCAACCTGCGAGCTGGTCGCGTAGCGACTTGGTGATCTGATCGGCGGTAATCGTCAACTCTGACATGACTCTCCTCAGCGGCTCAACACGGCCTGGCGGACCTGGCTCATGGCGTGGGCGAGGCTCCCGTCGATGACCACATCACCCACACGGGCCACGATCCCGCCAACGACGGACTCATCGACGATCACCTTGACTTCGACGCGCTTGCCGGTGGCCTTGCCGAGCGCGGCGGCCAAACGCTCCACGGTGGCATCGTCGAGGGGCACAGCAGAGCGGACCTCGGCCACCGCCCGGTCCCGCGACGCGACTGCCTTCTCCACGAAGGCCCTGGCAACGGCTGGGATGTCACCGGACCGGCCCTGGCTCACGATGAATTGGACCAGGCCAACCGTGAGCTTGGATGCCTGGCTCCCGATGAGCTCGTCGACCACCGCCTGCTTCCTCTCCAACGGGACTTGGGGATCGGTCAGCGTGGACCTGAGCTCGGGAGACTTCTCCAGAGCCTGACCGATGGCGAGGAATTCGCTCTCGACGCGTTCCAACTCGCCTTCGGCCTGAGCGAGGTCGAAGACCGCGCTGGCGTATCCGCTGACCCGATCGTCCATCTAGAGGCGCTCCAGGTCGGCCAGGTAGCGATCGATGAGGTCCTGCTGCATCTTGTCGTCGAGGGACCCGCCAACGATTTTCTCTGCGAGCCCCACCGAGATCTCACCCACCTCGCGCTTGGCGTCGGCCAGGGCGCGCGACTTCTCGGACTGCGCCTCTTCCCGGGCCTTGGCCAGGGTCTGCGCAGCCTCCTCCTCGGCGCGGGCCGCGATGTCGGCCTTGAGCTGCTCGCCGGCCTGGCGGGCCTCTTCGATGATCCGATTGCCCTCGGTCTTGGCCTCGGCGAGCTGGGCCCGGTAGTCGGCGAGAAGGCTCTCTGCCTCCCGCTTCGCGGTCTCGGCTTCGGTCAGCTGCCCGGTGATCGCCTGCTGGCGGGCCTCCAATGTCTTGTTGATGGTGGGGAGCGCCCACTTCCACACGAAGAAGAAGACGATCAGGAACGCCAGGATGCCGGCGATCAGCTCCTCGGGGTGGGGCAGCACCAAGCTGAGGCCGCCGGACGTCTCCTCGCCTTCCTCGGTGGCCAGTACGGCCAGGGCACTCAGGAATTGCATGAGCTTTCCCTATCCCGCCGAGGCGATGAAGAAGAGGACGAAACCGATGAGCGCCAGCGCCTCTGTGAGGGCGATTCCCAGGAACATGGTGGTCCGGATCGTTCCCTGCATCTCCGGCTGGCGGGCCATGGCCGTGATGGCATTCCCGGCCACGATGCCGATGCCGATACCGGGGCCAATGGCGCCCAAGCCGTAGCCGATCAGGGCAAGTGCACCCGTAAGGGCCTCGATGTTGCCTTCCATTCTCTCTTTCTCCTTAGTGCTCGAAGTGGATGGACGATTCGATGTAGATCGCGGTCAGCAAGGTGAAGATGTAAGCCTGGAGCACTGCAATCAGGATCTCCAGGAGGTACATGAAGAGGCCGAGGGCGAACCAGAAGATCCCGATGGCGCCCTTGAACCCGATCTCTGGAATCGCGGCCAAGAAGATGACCCCGGACCCGAGCAGCAGCGTGAGCATGAGGTGCCCGGCAACCATGTTGGCGAAGAGCCGGACGGCCAGCGTGATCGGACGGAGCAAGAAGATCGAGACCAGCTCGATGAGCCCCACCAACCAGCGGAGGCCAATGGGGACCGCCTTGGGCCACGCGGTGTCGATCAGGTACCGGAAATGATTCTTCTTGAACCCGACGATCACGAAGATCCAATAGGTGACCAGGGAGAGGAACGCCGGTATCGCCATCCGGGAGGTCACCGGGAAGTTGACGAGCGGGGTGATCGAGAACAAGTTGGCCACCAGGAGGAAGGAGAACATCGCCAGCAGGTAGGGCAGGTACTTGGTCGATTCCGGGCCGATCACGTCACGTCCGATGCCGTCTCGAACGAACCCGACCATTCCCTCCATCGCCACACCGAACTTGGACGGGACCAGCCTCTGCTGGCGGAGCCCGAAGTAGAAGAGGGCGAGCACCACGAAGGCGGCAACGAACATCAGGACCTCTACGCGTGAGAACTCGTACCCGCCGATGGTGAAGAGCGTCGGGAATTCGAAGAGCTCGTTGACGTTCGCCGGAGCGCAGATCACCTCGCTTGCGACGTCGCATTCCGTGGCGAGGATCATCGTGGCCAACTGAGCTCCTTTTCTCTGCCTCTCGAGATCGAAACCGCTTCCCACGTCAGGAGGGCGAAGTACGCCACCACCGCCGAGATCCCGAAGGCGATCCTGTCGACCTCGACCAGGGTGGCGATGAGGTAGACCGCGCCGACGAACAAGCCGAGACGCAGGAAGAATCCGATCAGAGCGGCGGCATGATAAGCCTGGAGGCTGATCCTTGCCGAAATCGAGAGGATGGCCCCCGCCAGCAGGAAGTTGGCGATCACCACCAACACGCCGAGCGCCGCGCTCCACGCCCCGTCCCACCCACGGAGGAGGCCGAACACCAGGATGAGCACCGGCCCTACATAGATGCCGCGGGCCACGGTGTCGCGGGCGAGGTTGGACTCGATCGGTGGGCCGTGCTCCAAGCTCATTGCCGCGGCCCGTCCTCGATCTGCTTGGTGTAGCGCCATACGTTGACGAAACCGGAGTAGATGCCGACCAGGCTCCCGATGACCACCAGCCAGGGCTCGGTTCCCAGCCAGTAGTCGGCGAGCAACCCGAGCAACATCCCGGAGAGGATCGAACCGAGGAACGAGCCGGCCTGCGACCAGCCTTCGCTCATGGCGCGTCCGATCTGTTGGTGGGCTGTCTCTTGCTCCATGGCTAACTGGGAGAGCTTGTGAATGTGTTCACAAAGTGTAGGAAGAGCCTGATTTCAAGGCAAAATCGACGCTAGCAAGTTGGATTGCCGGCGGGCCGGGGCAGACGCCGTTCGGCAGGATCACACATGGCCGGCAAAGTCCGCGGGGTACGGAGGGAAGGCCGCGGCCAATTCCGCGACCTGGCTTGCTACTTCGCCGAGGGCCGCCGAATCGTCACGGTTGTGCAGCGCCCGGGCAATCAACGCCGCCACCTCGGTTGCCTCCCCCTCCTTCATCCCCTGCGTGGTCATCGCCGGAGTCCCGATCCGCAACCCCGAAGCGCGGTAAGGAGGTCGGGGGTCGAAGGGGATGGTGTTGAAGTTGAGTGTGACGCCGACCCCGTCGAGCAACCGGGCGGCGTCCTTTCCGGTCAGGTCCTCGTCGACCGAGCGGAGGTCGACCAGGAAGAGATGATTGTCGGTGCCCCCGGAGACAACACGCACGCCCTCGCCCTGGATCGACGAAGCCATCGCCGACGCGTTGGCCACGATCTGATCGGTGTAGGTCTTGAACTCTGGTTGCAGCGCCTCGTGGAAACAGACAGCCTTGGCCGCGATCTGGGACTCGATCGGGCCCCCCTGCACATTGGGAAACACCGCCTTGTCGATGGCTGCGGCCCAGGGCTCACGACTCAGGATCAGCCCGCCCCGCGGCCCCCTGAGGGCCTTGTGGGTGGTGCCGGTGACGATATCGGCTTGGGGCACCGGCGAGGGATGGGACTTGCCCGCCACCAGCCCGATGAAATGGGCGGCATCGACCATGAAAATGGCGCCGATCTCGTCGGCGATCGATCGGAAGCCCTCGTAGTCGAGGGTGCGCGAATAGGCGGAGTACCCGGCGAGGACGATCTTGGGCTTGTGCTCCAGCGCCAGAGAGCGGACCTCGTCCATGTCGATCAGCTCGGTATCCGGGTCGACCCCGTAGGCCACGAACTCGTAGTAGAGCCCGGAGAAGTTGACCGGAGACCCGTGGGTGAGATGCCCACCCTGATCGAGTCGCATCCCGAGGACTTTGTCCCCGGGCTCGAGCAGCGAGAAGTAGACACCCATGTTCGCCTGGGCCCCGGAGTGGGACTGCACATTGGCGTGCTCGGCGCCGAAGAGCTCCTTGGCCCGATCTATAGCCAGCTGTTCCATTTCGTCGACCACCTGACAGCCCTCGTAGTAGCGGCGGCCCGGGTAGCCCTCGGCGTACTTGTTGGTGAACACCGAGCCCGATGCCGCCATCACCGCAGGCGAGGCGAAGTTCTCCGAGGCGATGAGGTGGATGTGCGAGTTCTGCCTCTCCAGGTCCTTGCGGATCAGTCCGGCGATCGCCGGGTCGACCCTTTCCAGTGAGTCCATCGAGATCATGGGAAAAGCGTAACGGGGGTATTCAAAGGCGCACCGGGCCCTGACGAAGGACAACGGGCGCGATGCCGGTGGCATCGACCACTGTCGAGGCCTCGCGACCCGGGGCCCGGCCTTCGACATACACCGCGACCTGGTCCCCGAACACCTCTTTGGCCTCGACGTCACTCATCGCCTCTTCGCCGCCACTTACGTTGGCCGAGGTCACCGCCAACGGACCGACGATGGCCAGCAACTCGATCGCAACCGGGTGGTCGGGGACTCGGAGGCCAACGGTGAACCGCTGGGCGTCGCCAACCCAATTGGCCAGGATCACCTTGGGGGTTACGACCAGCGTCAATGCACCCGGCCAGTGCCGCGTTGCGAGCTCCGCGGCAAACCCTTCGATCTCGCCGATCTCAGCCGCCTGCTCGACCGATGCCACAAGCAAGCCGACCGGCTTGTGCTCCGGGCGCCCTTTGAGCTCGAAGAGCCGGGCGACCGCATCCTCGTTCAGCGGATCAGCGCCGATCCCATAGACCGTGTCGGTTGGGATTCCGACCACCTCGCCGGCACGAACCGCGACCGTCGCGGCCTCCAGGCTCAAGGCTTCACGGCCACCACGTAGCGGTCGCGCCCGGTCAGATCCTGGCGCACCACCACCGGGAGATCAGGGAACGAGCTGGAAGCGGACACACCCTGGTTCTCCCCGATCTCACAGATGAGCACTCCGCCGGGCCGGAGCCACTGCCCGGCGGCGTCACCGATCCTCTGGATCACCTCGAGGCCGGAGGGCCCGGCCACCAAAGCAATCCTCGGTTCCAGCTGGACATCTCGTGGCAACCCGGGAAAGTCGACTTCCGCGACATACGGCGGGTTGGCGACGATGAGATCTACCAAGCCCAGGATGGATGCCGGGAGCGGGTCGAAGAGGTCACCTTCGGCCAGGTAGACCTGGAGCCCTGTCTTGTGACGATTGATCGTCGCGACCTCCATCGCCTCAGACGAGATCTCGGTTGCGAACACCGCCGCAGCTGGAAAGGCATTCTTCAAAGCAAGAGCCAAGGCCCCGGAGCCGGTGCACAGGTCGACTATCACCTCGGGTGCCCGCACCATGCGTACCGCCAGGTCGAAGATGCCTTCGGTCTCCGGGCGAGGGATCAAGACCCTCTCGTCGACAGTCAGGTCGAGTGACGCGAATGCCGCGGTCCCTTCGATGTATTGGAGGGGCTCGCCGGCGAGCCGACGCGCCACCAAGTCATCGATCGATTGGCCGACGCCGGCGACGGCCTCGAGTCTCTTCCTCTCGTGTTCCGGGATCGCTCCCATGGCGGCGAAGAGTCTTACACCCCAGTCAATCCCACGTGGGATTGCCAGCGGGCACAATCGGGTCTGGGTACATTGCTCACCAGGGGGCAGGCAGCGGCGCGCAGGTGAGGGGTGTGCCGGGAGCCGGTGCACACACGTGGAGAGCAACGAGCTGATGAGCAACCCCAATCGAGTTTTGGTGGCAGACGACTCGGAAACCGTCACCACCCTGCTCGTCACCGCCTTGGAGCTCGAGGGCTATCAGGTGACCACCGCCAAGAACGGGGTCGAGGCCTACGAGCTAGGTGCCACCGATGCCTTCGATCTGGTGATCCTCGATCAGCTGATGCCGGGTCTCCTCGGGCTCGAGATCATCGATCGCTGGCACCGGGAAGGGCACATCGTCCCAGTGATGATGCTTTCCGGTGTCGACGATGACCGCACGGTGGTCAGCAGTCTCGACATGGGGGCGGTCGACTTCATCCGAAAGCCGTTCCGGCTTCCGGAATTGTTGGCGCGGGTTCGGCAACGACTTCCGCTCTGAGTCGGGCGTTCCCTCAATGCGGGCGCCACGCCCGCCGATGACAACATCGAGATCTCAATGGATGCAACAACGATCGGACTGACTGCGGTCGCGGTTGTCTTCAGCGCCGACATCATCCTGCTCCTGGGTTTGGTCGTGCTGAAGGCCGTGCACCGACGTCGCATGGAGCGACATGACCAGCGACGGGCTCATTACAGGCTGGTGCTGAGCCGCCATCTCGCCTTCGAACATCACACCGATCCGATTGGAGCCAAAGCAGGCGATGACGACGCCTTTCTCGATGCGATCATCGACTTGCGCAATGTGGTGACCGGGACTGAGATCGACACCCTCGCCGGGATCGTGGATCGGGTTGGCCTTGCCAAGCGACAGGAATCACGACTCCGAAGCCGGTTCCCCCTGGGGCGGAGATTGCGAGCAGCGGTGGCGCTGGCGGAGATGGGCGAAGAGTCGACGGCGCCGGTCCTGATCGAACATCTGTCAGACCGCGAGCCGGAGGTGCGGATCCAATGCGCCCGGGGTCTGGGCCGAATCCAGCACACGCCGGCGATCGACTCGATCCTGGAGCGATTCGGACTCGAGGATGCGTGGGTTCGGGCACGCTTCGCCGACACGCTGGTCGGCTTCGGGGCCAAGGCGACCTGGCCGCTCGCCGCCTATATCCGGGTCAACTTGGGCCACGGCGACAACCAGGGAGTCATAGAGGCGATCCGGGTGTTGGGGACCATCGGAGATCGGGAGGCCGGCCCGACGCTGGCCGCGGTCCTTGGCGTGGCGAGCGATCACGAGACGAAATTGGCGCTGATCGAAGCCCTGGGATCGGTCGGGGGGCCCATGGCGGTGCCTCCGCTCGCGGAGACTTACCGCTCGGCCGATTGGCGATTGCGAGCCAAATCCGCGAGCGCGCTCGGGGAGATCGGGGACCCATCCGTCAATTCTGAGCTTGCCGCCGGGCTCGAAGACGCCAACTGGTGGGTTCGGCGCAACTCCGCCGCAGCACTCACCGAGTTGCCAGGCGGGGTGATCTTGTTGATGGAGGCCATCGGGGCGGAGGACGAGTTCGCTCGTGATGCTGCCGCCGAGGCGCTCGCCCACTCCGGAGTGCTGGCCGAGGCCAGGGAACGTGTCGAGAGCGGAGCCGGGACTGACAACGACCGGGCACTCGTCGACTATGTCTCGGTTCGGATGACGGTCCCCGCATGATCTTCGACATCTTGCGCTGGGTCGGCTACCTCACCTTGATCTACTTCATATTGATGCAGTCGTACATGGTGTGGCTGGGCCTGAGGTCGGCGGCCGTGATGAGACGGGTGCATCACATCGACCGATTCGGCAGGGTTTCGGACATGTTGTCCAGCCAGACCTCGCCTCCGGTCTCGATCGTCATCCCGGCCTACAACGAAGCCACCGGGATCGTCGACTCGGTGCGGTCGATGTCCATCGTCGGATATCCCCGCTTCGAAATCGTGATAACCAACGACGGATCGACCGATGACACGCTTCAAGCATTGATAGACGCTTTTCACCTGGAGCGTGTCCGGATCCCGTACCGGCCGGACATCTCCACGGCCGCGGTGCGCGGCATCTACCGGGGTCATGGCAGTGTCGACATCACAGTCATAGACAAGGAAAACGGAGGTCGCGCCGATGCGCTGAACGCCGGGATCAACGCAGCCCGGTACCCCTATGCGCTGTGCACCGACGCCGACGTGATCCTGGACGCCAATTGCTTGGTCGGCGCCATGCGCAGGGTGGTCGAGGATCGCCAGCGCACCGTGGCGGTGGGCGGAAACATCCGGCCGCTCAACGGGAGCAACGTGCAACTTGGGCACCTCATCAAGGCGGAAGTGCCCAAGAAGCTGGTGCCGCGAATGCAGATTCTCGAGTATCTGCGGACCTTCCTCGCCACCCGCCCGGCGTGGTCGAGAATGGAAGCCCTTCCTCTGGTCTCGGGAGCGTTCGGGATCTGGAAGCGATCGGCCGTGATCGAGGTCGGTGGCTTCAGCAGCGGGCACATGGGTGAGGACATGGACCTCACGATGAGACTGCACCGTCATCACATCGACAACGAGATTCCCTACCGCATCGTGTATGAGCCGTCGGCGGTGATCTGGACCGAGGTCCCCCACAGCATGCGGGTCCTGAAGCGACAGAGAGTCCGCTGGCACCGCGGGCTCATGACCGCAGTGAGGGATTTCATGCCGATGACGTTCAACCCGAGGTACGGCAAGGTAGGGATGGTCACCTGGGCAGCCATGTTCCTCTTCGAGTTCGTGGCCCCCATCGTCGAGTTCGTGGGATGGATCACGATCCCGATCGCTCTCCTGCTGGGAGCTCTCAACGTCACCTCATTGGCAATCCTCCTGGCCCTCGCCTTTGGAGTCGGGCTGCTCAACTCACTCGTCGCCTTGCTGCTCGACGAGTCTTATGGCTACTTCAACTCGCCGGCGGATACCGCCCGGCTCATCGTCATGGCTCTGATCGAGAACTTCGGGATGCGACAGGTGACTGTGGCCTGGCGAATCCGGGCGTTTCTCGGAGGCGGTGCCACCAAGGCCTGGGGCAACATGGAGCGAAAGGGCGTGGCCAACCTCGGCGTCAAGGGTTGAGGCCTCGGCCAAAGTCGGCCGGGCATTAACCCGTCAGCTGGGCCGCCTGCTCCTCGGCAGCCATCGCATCCACGAGATCGTCGAGGTCCCCCTCGAGCACCTGGTCGAGACGGCGCAGGGTGAGCCCGATTCGGTGGTCGGTGACCCGATTGTCCTTGTAGTTGTAGGTCCGGATCTTCTCCGACCGCTCACCACTGCCCACCTGGGAGCGTCTGGCGCCGGCCACCTCCGATTGCCGGCGCTCCGCCTCCATCTGATAGAGGCGGGCCCGGAGGATCCGCATCGCCTTCTCCTTGTTCTGAAGCTGGCTCTTCTCGTCCTGGCAGGTGACCACCAAACCTGTCGGAACGTGGGTGAGGCGCACCGCGGAGTCCGTCGTGTTCACGGATTGCCCGCCAGGGCCGGTCGAGCGGTACACGTCGACCTTCACGTCGTTGGGGTCGATCTCGACCTCGATCGCCTCCACCTCGGGGAGCACCGCCACGGTGGCGGTCGAGGTGTGAATTCTTCCCTGCGACTCGGTCCGGGGAACGCGTTGCACCCGATGCACGCCGGCCTCGTATTTCATGCGTGAGTAGGCGCCGCGGCCCTTGACCGCAACCGTGACCTTGTCGAACCCGCCGGCTTCGGAGGGCGAGGAGTCCATGGCCTCGATGCGAAACCCGTGACGATCGGCATAACGCTCATACATGCGGAGCAGGTCGCCGGCCCAGATTGCCGCCTCGTCCCCGCCCGCTGCCGACCGGATCTCGACGATCACGTCCTTCGAGTCGTTCGGGTCGGTCTGAGTGAGGGCAGTCTTGATCCGTTGCTCCAACGCCTCAACCTCCTCGGCCAGGTCCTCGGCGAGGCGCGCCATGTCCGGGTCGTCAGAGAGGTCCTCGGCGTCACGGAGATCCTGTGAGGCCTCCCGCCACCGCCGGATCTCGGCCACCAGGTCTCTCAGGTCGGCAGTGGCGCTTTCCGAGCTCGGCGAGCCGGGCCGGGTCGGTGTGGGCCTCAGGGTCGCCCAGGGACGCCTCGGTCTCGGCGAAAGTCGACTCGATGTCCTCGAGCCTGGCTACCAGGCTCTGGTCCATCAACTGTCCGTCTGGGTGGAGGCGACCAGCGTCGAGGCGCGGACCGCCATTGCGATCTGGGGCACACCGCCCCGGTTCACCACTTCGTCTGCGGTCTGATCGTCGAGGGCCACGAGCAGGCTGGAGATGGCTACCTCCACCTGGGCCTCATCGGGGATCCGGGTGGTCAGCTTCTGCAGCCAGATGCCCGGAGCGGAGAGCGCCCTGGCCAGCCAGCCCGAGCTTCGGGTGCCGGACCAGCGAAGCAACTCGTAGGCGATTCCGGCGATGATCGGGATCCCGACGAGCCGCGAGGTGATCAAGAAGACCCATCCGGGCCGGCCGAACACCGAGAAAAAGACGATCGAGCCCAGGACGACGATGAGGAGGAACGAGGTCCCGCACCGGGGGTGCTCGGGCGGGTAGCGGCGCACCGACTCGATGCTGAGAGGTTCGCCGGCCTCGTAGGCGTGGATCGACATGTGCTCCGCGCCGTGATATTCGAAGACCCGGCCGATCTCGTCGGAGCGCCCGATCGCCCAGATGTAGCCGACGAACAGGGCAAGGCGGAGGATGCCCTCCACCACGTTGAAAAGCAGCCCGGAATCTCCAGAGAGGAACCCGGCGACAAGGGCGGGGAGAACGATGAAGAGCCCGGCGAAGATCAGAACCGCCACCGCCATGGTCCACCCGATCTGGGAGGAGGTGAGCGGCTCCTCCTCCTCCCCGGCGGCCTTTTCCGCCGACCAGGAGAGGGCACGGAACCCGAGGCTCAACGATTCCCAGAGCACGAGAATGCCTCGTAGGAACGGGATCCGAGCCCACTCGTTGCGCTCGGAGAGGCGGGCCAACTCGTCGCGTCGGGCAACAACTGATTGGTCGGGTTGGCGGACTGCCACCGCCCACGCCCCGGGGGCGCGCATCATCACACCTTCGATGACTGCCTGCCCGCCGACGGTCTTGGCCGGATCGATGGGCGCCGATCGCTCCACACTCTCGAAATTGGGAGACTCAGAGGTCATATGTGGGCCTCATCCTCCCAATCACGGGCGGGGATACCCGGCAAATTCACTCGGAGGCGACGGCCTCGGCGATTTCCTCAACCGGTGCCGGCTCCGAGCCCTTGGTGAAGGTGGTCTTACCGTAACGCTTCTGGAAGCGCTCCACACGACCGCCGGTGTCCACCAGCTTCTGTTTGCCGGTGAAGAACGGATGGCATTCGTTGCAGAGCTCGACATGCATCTCCCCCGGCTTGGTGCTCTTGGTGGTGAACGTGTTGCCACAAGAGCAGGTCACGTGGGTTTCGGCATATGTGGGATGGATATCGGTCTTCACGGCTGGCTCCTGTCTCAGCTCCCGCTGCTCTTGGCGACCTCGGCCAGGAACTCGGGATTGGACTTGGTGGTTTTCAGGCGATCGATCAGCAGCTCGAGCGCGGCTCCGGGCTCGAGTGCGAGCAGCACCCGGCGCAGCTTCCACACCTGGGTGAGCTCCTCCTGATCGAACAGGAGCTCTTCCTTCCTTGTTCCCGATGCCTCGATGTCGATGGCTGGGTAGATGCGCTTGTCGGCCAGCTTGCGGTCGAGGCGGAGCTCCATGTTCCCGGTGCCCTTGAACTCCTCGAAGATGACCTCGTCCATCTTGGAGCCGGTCTCGACGAGAGCGGTCCCGAGGATGGTCAGCGATCCGCCCTCCTCGATGTTCCGGGCGGCGCCGAAGAAGCGCTTCGGCGGATAAAGGGCCTGGGAATCGACACCACCGGAGAGGATCCGGCCCGAAGCCGGAGTCGCCAGGTTGTGCGCCCGGGCGAGACGGGTGATCGAGTCGAGCAGGATCACGACGTCGGTGCCCATCTCCACGAGGCGCTTGGCCCGTTCCAAGGCGAGCTCGGAGATCTGGGTGTGCTCTTCGGCAGGGCGGTCGAAGGTGGAGTAGATGACCTCGCCTTTCACCGAGCGCTGCATGTCGGTGACTTCTTCGGGCCGCTCGTCGACCAGCACCACCATCAGATAGCACTCGGGGTTGTTGGTGGTGATCGCATGGGCGATCTCCTGGAGGACCGTGGTCTTGCCCGCCTTGGGCGGTGACACGATCAAGCCCCTCTGGCCCTTCCCGATCGGCGCGATCAGGTCGACGATCCTGGTCAGGATCCCGTTGGACTTGTTCTCGACCTCGAGGCGCAGCCGCTGATCGGGGAAGAGAGGCGTCAGCGACTCGAACCTGGGCCGACCCATGGCCTCGTCAGCGGTCATCCCGTTGACCTTGTCGATCCGGACCACGGCGGGGAATTTCTCCTTGGAGCGAGGAGGTCGTATCGGGCCGGAGACGATGTCACCCTTGCGCAGCCGGAATTTGCGGACCTGGTTGGCCGACACGTAGACGTCCTTGTCGCCGGGGAGATATCCGGTGACACGAAGGAAGCCGTAGCCCTCCGGGAGGATGTCGAGAAGGCCTTCGCGGACTTCGAGATCTTCCTCGGGGATGTACTCGTCGTCCCGCTGACCTCCCCCGCGGCGGCGTCGCCGTTGGCGGTTGCCACGGAACTCGTCGGAGAACTCTCCGCGGTCGTCCTGGCGGGAGCCGGGAACGACCTCGATGGTCACACTGGAGTCGCCTTCGCCGTCGTCGGAATCACCGTCGGCCTGACGCTCGGGGCGCGTCGTGACCTGGGGCAGCTCGACGACATCGGACGGTGAGCCGTCCTCGGCGACCTGACCGGCGTCGACTAGAGCGCTGATCAGTTTTGATTTCTGGAGACCGTCGGTCTCGATCCCGACCGCTTCTGCGATAACACGCAGTTCATCGATCGGCTTGCTCTGGAGTTGAGCTCGTGTGGTCATTGGATCCTTCGCGATTCGTCCCTTGCGGGCTCACTTGGACCGGGATACGCACCATCGCATAGCTATGGGGCAATGCCTCGAATGAGGTATGTGGGTGGGTCGCCGCCGGGTCCCTTGGCGCCGGCAACGAATCACATCGTAGCCAATCGGCGGGTTTGCGCAAAGCAAGCCGAGCCGATCATCGAATAACTGCCTCCAGGTCTGAAAGATCGGCATCGATCGTCAACACCCGCTCCTCCCCGACCGACAGATCGTCGAACCCTGCAGGCAGCGGTGGCGCCGTGCCCAGATGAGCAATCACGGTCTCGGGGAACTTGGCGGGGTGTGCCGTGCCGACCACCACCTGAGGGCGGTTTGTCAGGTGTCGGGAGCCCACCGACCAAGCGGCAGCGGTATGCGGGTCGAGGACATAACCGTCCGCCTCGTATGCCTGCTTCATGGCCACCCCGATCTCTTCGTCCGTGGCGTAGCCGGCGTTGAACTCGCGCCCGGGGTCACCGGTGAACCGCTCCAGGTTCGATGGGACCGCGATGTCCATCGCCGGCGCCACCGTCGCTACCACCGGTTCCTCACCGATCGAGCCCGTGTCGACCAGGTCGGTGAGGGCGTGATTCGCGTTGTTGGCGATCGTGATCTGCTCGATCGTGGCTCCCATTTGCTTTGCCAACCAGCACGAGTAGACGTTGCCGAAGTTTCCTGTGGGCACTACGACATCGAACGGCTCCCCCACCTCGGCCGCCAGATAGACGTAGTAGCCCACCTGGGCTGCGATCCGGGCCCAATTGATCGAATTGATCGCGAGCAAGCCATCGATGGTGCGGAAGGCCTCTTTCACCATGCGCTGGCAATCGTCGAAGTTGCCGCGAACTGCAATCGCCAGCACGTTCTCGTCGGGGATGGTGGTCATCTGACGCCGCTGGAAGTCCGACACCATCCCGTCCGGAAACAGGATGACGATCCGTAGGTTGCTCCGACCACGCACGGCTTCGATCGCCGCCGACCCGGTGTCACCGGAGGTGGCTCCGAGGATGGTCGCTGGAGACTCGACGTGCTGGTCGAAGAGGCGGCCGAGAACCTGGAGCGCATGGTCCTTGAACGAGAGGGTCGGGCCCCAGAACAACTCGAAGACCGCCCTCTCCCCCACGTTCACCAACGGCGCCACCTCCGGATGGGCGAATCGGGACGCCGCCTCGTTGACCAGCGGGCCCACCTGCTCGGCGCCGAAGAGGGTGAGGGTCGCAGTCAACGCCTGCTGATAGTTCCAGGCGTCCCAGCCCGGGGGGAGGCGGGGGATCTCCTGAGGCACGTAAAGCCCGCCGTCGGGTGCCAAACCTTCGAGCAGAGCGTGCTGAAAGTCGACCGGTTCGACATTTCCCTGGGTAGAGACGTAGAGCACGCGAGGAGGGTAGGAGGACTGCCTCTAATAGAATCCTCACGTCACGCTCCCGTAGCTCAGGGGATAGAGCACCGGCCTCCGGAGCCGGGTGCGCAGGTTCGAATCCTGCCGGGAGCGCCCACGCTGTTCATCCCGCGCTCGCCTCGGCGGCGTACGCCTCGAGGCGCTCGGCCAACTCCTTTGGACGGCTCAGCGCCGGTGTGTGCCCGCCGTCGATCTCATCCGGAACGACACCGAGACGCTCCCGAGCAACGCGGCGGACGAAGGCAACGGGGAACAGGCGGTCGTCGCGGCAGGCCAGCACGCGGGTGGGAACGTCGGGCCATGCCGCCAAGGGCGTTGGCTCGCCCATCCGGGCCTCGGACTGCCTCCGGGCCCGCGTCAGTGCCTCGGACGCGAGCTCCTGGGGCACGTCCTGGTAGAAGAGGGCGATGTCGTCCTCAAACTGCCCGTGTGCCTCGTCCCCGTACCTGGTGTTCGCCCAATAGTCGGACGGGGCCTCTCCCGGCGCCGGAATCATTGGCGCGACCAGGACCATGAGCTTGGCCGGCACCCGGTCGCACACGAGCGGGGCGGTGAAGGCACCCAGCGACTGAGCCACTACGACGAGATCGGTCCGCTCCCCGATTGCCTCGACGACGGCATCGGCGTATTCAGGGAGCCCCGCCGATTCATCGTCACACGGAAGATCCGGCGCAATGGCATCGTGTCCCCGCGCCCGGAGCTCGGCCTCGACGAGGTGCCAGTACCAGCCAACGTCGCCGGCGCCGTGGATCAGCACGAATGTGCTCATCCGCGGCCTTCCTCATCGGGCCCGGGCTTCAGCATTCTGGTTGCAAAGCGTAATGAGAGCCACCACAAAGCTCCGAGTGTGATTCCTGTCACCACGGGTAAATAGAATCCCGAACATGCCACGAGCAATCTGGAAGGGCGCCATCAACTTCGGGCTGGTCACGATCCCGGTCGGCCTCTACACGGCCACGGACAACAAGACACCCAAGTTCAAGCAGCTGCGGAAGACCGACCACTCGCCGATCCGCTACAAGCGGGTCGCCGAGGCGGATGGCAAGGAAGTGGAGTGGGACGACATCGTCAAGGGCTACGAGTTCGAGAAGGACCGTTATGTGGTCTTCACCGACGATGAGCTGGAATCGGTCCACACCGAGGGGAACAAACTCGTAGACGTCGTCCAGTTCGTGGATGAGCAAGAGATCGACCCCATGTTCTACAAGTCGTCCTACTACCTGGCTCCGGAGAAGACGGGGGTCAAGGCCTACCGCATATTGGAACAGGCGCTCAGTGACAAGGGCCGGGTGGGCATCGCCAAGGTCTCCATAAGGGAGAAGCAGCAATTGGCCACCTTGCGCTCCAAGGACGGTGTGATCGTCATGGAGACCATGTACTGGCCCGACGAGCTGCGCAACGCCGAGTTCGAGGATCTCGATGCCGACAACATCGAGATCCGCCCTGAGGAAGTGAAGATGGCGGCGTCGCTGATCGACAACCTCACCAAGCCGTTCGAGGCCTCCTCCTACGTGGATCGGACCCGGGAAGCCGTCGAGGAGCTGGCGTCGAAGAAGGTCGCCGGGGAGGAGATCGTCGCCGTCGCCTCACCGGAGCCGACCAAGGTCGTCGACCTCCTCGAGGCGCTCAAGGCGTCGGTCGAAGCCACCAAGACACCAGCCAAGGCGGCGAAAGCCGGTTAGCTGGGGCCTTCCTCGGCCCAGGTCACCAGCTCGGGCTCGATCATCACCACGCCCTTGTACACAGGTGCTCGCAGGTGATCGTCATGAGTCCATTCCTTGAATTCGACGTCGACCACGATGCGGGGCTCGACCCACACCGGGTGGTTGCGGCCGGGGACCACCACATCGTTGTGAAATGGGCTGTTCGGGCGCTCGATCTGGCGAAGTGTGTCCGAGAACGCCGCAAGGCTGGGGTCGTCGAAACCGGAGCCGACAGCACCGATCCATCGCAGGCCAGCGTCATCGTGGAGCCCGACCAGCAACGATCCGAAGGTGCTCGAGCGGCCGCCTTCCCCCGGTAGATAGCCGCCAACGACCGACCGGAGCCGATGCCGGATCGACACCTTCCGCCAGTCAGGCGAGCGCCGACCCGGCTGGTAGGGAGATCCGAGGCGCTTGGCGACGATTCCCTCCAGGCCCCGGGCCTCCGCCGCGGCCATGAGCGAGAGTCCCGTCCCCTCAGTGGGCTCGGGGACCACGATCGGGCTCGCCAACTCGAGACCGTCGAGAATCGCCCTCCGATCTTCGTAGGGCCGCAAGGTGACCCTCTCCCCGGCGTACAGGACGTCGAAGACCACCAGATTGATCCCAACGCTGGCCATGGTCCCCCGGCCCCCGAAACCGGTCCGCCTCTGCAGATTGGAGAAAGATGGCCTTCCTTGGTCGTCGAAAGCCACGACTTCACCGTCGAGAGCGACGCCGTCGGGGATCGGTAGGGACCTGAGCTCAGGGAAAGGGCCGAGCAGGTCGAGCCCGCGGCGTGAACGCGCCCTGACTTTTCCCTCTTCGGCCGAGACCACCGCGCGATAGCCGTCCCATTTGACTTCGAACCACCAGCCCGGGTCGTCGAAGGCCTTTGGCCAGTTGGTGGCCAGCATCGGCTCGAAGTCCGGGATCGTCAACCCGCTGCCAACTCCTCACGGACCAGCCGATTCACCAACCCGCCATCGAGGTCGGCGCCCCGGGATTTCATCAGCTCCCCGGTGACCCGCCCGGCTGCCTTCTCCTCACCGGCGACGCCGAGGTCGGCGATGGCCGACCGAACCAGCTCCCGCGTCGACTCTTCGTCGAGCTTCTGTGGGAGCCATCGAGACAGATACTCCACCTCGAAGCCGAGCTTCGATGCCAATGCCTCCCCTCGCTCCCCCATCTCGAGGTACTCGGACCGGGCCTTGTCCATCTTCTTCACATAGGACCCGATCACCTGGCGGTAGAGCTCGTCGTCCGCTTCGCCTTCGAATCCGGGCTGGCTGCGGGCTACTGAGACCTCGGTCTCGATCTGGCGGATCACATCCCGACGAGGGGCATCCTGGGCTCGCATTGCGTCGCGCAGCTCGGCGGTCAGCTCTTCCTTGATGGTCATGAGGCCTCCCGGCCTGTGGTGATCAAACCCGGATCGTCGGTAATGATGCCCGTCGCCCCTCGGCCGACCAAGTCTGTTGCCTGATCCACGTCGTTGACCGTCCACACGTAGACCTCGAGACCGGAGACGGCCAGATCGCCCGCGGAGCCTGTGGTCAACAGGCTCCACTTGGGAACCAGGAGCCGGTGGCCAACGTCCAAGCAATGCTGGATGGCGTCACTGAGGCTCGCACCTGCGTCAACCACGACACCGGTGAGGACTTCGGGAAACTGGCGGTGGACGGCATCCACCGTGGGCCAGTGGAAGGACGTGACCATGTCGCCGTCACGTGCCCTGGAGGCTGTCTCCAGGCCGAGACGGTGATCGGGCTCGAATCCCGGCTCATGAGGCATGTTCTTCACCTCCAGCATGACCGGGAACCCGGGTAGCGATGCCAGGCACTCGTCGAGGAGGACGGGATGGTGGCCGCCGCCAAGGTCGACCTCGGCGAGGGCGGCCCAGGGGCTGGAGTCGACCCGGTGGCCCCCGACCTCCGGGTCGTGGGACAGGACGAGCTTGCCGTCGGAACTGCGTCGAATGTCGGTCTCCACGGCGTCGGCGACGGTCGCCGCGGCGGCAAAGCCGGCCAAGGTGTTATCCGGGTATCGGGACGGCCATCCCCGGTGACCGACCACTGAAAAGGTTCTACTCATCGGCGCACATGGCAAGAAAGTCGTTTACAAGAAGAGCGGGCGACATTACCCTTCGCCCCGGAAACCCCCAGTCGCCGCCTTGAAGAGCGGAGGCTCTTGTGAAAAAGATCACAAAGTGAAGGAAAACCTCGTGCTTAAGGAAAATCTCGCCCTCACCACCATTACCACCGATTGGCGGGACCTTGCCGCGTGCCGGGACTCTGAGCCCAGCCTGTTCTTCCCCATAGGCACCACCGGCCCCGCGGTCGACCAGATCGACGCCGCCATCGCCATCTGCTCCACCTGCAGCGTCCAGGAGGACTGTCTTCAGTACGCCCTCGAGACCAATCAGGAGTCCGGGGTCTGGGGTGGATACGCCGAGGACGACCGCCGTCGTCTGCGCAAGCGCTGGCTCGCCGAGCGCCGCCGGCGCGCCATGTGAATTGCCCCTCGATCGCTAGCTGATCAAACCGCGGGAGCGAACCCCACCGACGGCCCGCTCGCGTTGTCCTCTACTTCGACGAATGCGACCTGGCGAGTCGGTATGCCGACCGTCCGCCCCTTGCTGTCGGTGAACCATGCCAGCTCGCCGCCGGCCACGGCGCGCTCCAACTCCACTTTGAACGACGCCACGTCCTCGATCTCGATCTCGATCATCTTGTCGGTCTCGGCGATGCCGATTCGAACCTTCATCGCTGGCATCGTAACCCCCTTCCCCTGACCCTCTCGACGCCATACGTTGGCTGCATGGGGAGCGGCTGGCGTCGCCTGACAGTCGTCGGGGCAGCGACCATTGCGACCATGGCCGGATCGATCGCAATGGCTCAGCCGGTCGGGACGCCTGACTACGTACCGATTGCCATCGCGACCAGCCCTGCAACGACCGTCGTGGTGGAGAAGGGCGACCACCTGTGGAGCATCTCGGCTGATCACCTCGAAGCGTCAACCGGGAAGGTGCCATCAGTTGCCGAGATCACACCCGTTTGGGTCGAGGTGATCGAGGCCAATCGTGCCCGCCTCCGATCCGGTGACCCGGATCTGATCTACCCCGGTGAGACCGTCGTGCTGCCCCCGACCGGCTAGCGGACCGCGGTGAACTTGGCGACTATCCCTTCGTGAGTCACCAAGTAGAGCTCACCGTCGCCACCCTGCCCGAAGCTGTTGATCTGCCCGATCGGGGCACCTAGGTCGCTGGTCCAGTCCCGCTCCTCGGTGACCTGGCCGTCCACATATTTGAACGACTTGATCCACTGCGAGCACCAGTCGCTGTAGAAGTAGGTCCCCCGGAGCTCGGGGATCTCATTTCCGCGATACACCCAGCCTCCGGTCACGGAGCACCCCTCCTCGTGGCTGTAGGTGATCACCGGTGACGTGTAATCATCGGGGTTGCAGTCCTGAAGGTGGAAGCACCGCGTCCCCTCCATGTCGGACCACCCGAGGTTGTACCCGCCCTCGTCGATAGAGAGGACGTTCACCTCTTCCTGGTCGGCGTGCCCGACATCGGCGAGGTACATCAATCGATCGACGGGATCGATCGACCAGCGCCACGGGTTGCGAAGCCCATAGGCCCAGATCTCCGGCCGCTCGCTGTCGACAAACGGGTTGTCCGCGGGTATCCCGTAGGGGTCGCCTGAGTTGACGTCGATCCGGATCACCTTGCCGAAGAAAGTCTCCGGGTTCTGCGCCTGGGCCCTGGAATCGGCCCCGTCACCCATCGACAGCATCAGGTAGCCCTCGGGGTCGAACCCCAGTTGGCCGGCGTAGTGGCGGATGTCGGTGGCGTCCGGAGGTTGGTCGAGCTCGAGGAGGACCTTCTCGGAGTCGGCGAGGGCCCGATTGGGGTCGGAGGTGGTAACCGAGAACTCCGAAAGCTGCCTTCTTCCGTCGCGGTCGGTGTAGTAGACGAAGAATCGGCCATTGCTCGCGTAGTCGGGGTGGAAGGCGAGCCCGAGAAGACCTTGCTCGATGCCGCCCGCCAGCACCCGGTCGCTGATGTCGAGGTACGCGGGGTCCACCATCTCCCGGTTGGCATCGAGGATGCGGATCACCCCGACCCGCTGCACCACGAAGAGCCGGTCGTCTCCGGCCGGGGCGGTGACGACGGTTGGCTGACGCATCTCGTCGAAGATCGTCTCCAGGGTGACTCCTTGGAGGGGAGCCAGGTCGCTCGTAGTCGACGTCGAGCCGCCGGCCGGTGCCGTCGTGACGCTGCTGCCACCATCACTGGACGTCGGCGTGGAGCCCGAGGCCGGTTGAGTCGTCGAGCTGCCGCCGGCCACCGGCGTGGTCGTTGCGCCGGGCTCTCCTTCCCCGCCAAAGACCCTGGACACCAGAAATGCAATCAGGAACACGACCACGAGCCCGACGATCAAGCCGCGAAGTCGGCTCTGGGGTTGACCTGGGGATTCGCTGCGTGGGGAGGTCACGGGCGCGGGAGTGTAGGAATCACTACCCGGATGCCAACTAGGCGTTCTCGCCGAGGAAGATGTCGGACACCGACGTGTCCATGAAGATCGCCTGCAGTGCCTCGGCGAGAATCGGGGCGATCGAGAGCACCTGGACCTTGTCCAACTCCAGGACCTCGGGGGACACCGGAAGGGTGTTGGAGACGATCACCTCTTCGATCGGTGCGTTCTTCAGCCGGTCCAGGGCCGGCTCGGAGAAGACACCATGGGTGGCAGCGATCCGGACGCTGATCGCCCCCTGGTCTTTCACCAATTCGGCCGCGTTGGTCACTGTGCCGGCGGTGTCGATGATGTCGTCCACGATGACCACGTGCCGGCCCTCCACCGACCCCGCCATCTCCAGGGCCTCCGAGACGTTGTGATGCACGGGGTCGCGGCGTTTGTAGACGAAGGCAACCGAGGCGTCGAGGAAGCGGGCGTAACGCTCCGCCCTCTTCACACCGCCGGCGTCAGGAGAGAGAACAGTGATCGGGCCTTGGACCCGGGTACTCAGGTAGTCGGTGATGATCGGGAGCGCTGTCAGATGATCGAACGGCTTGTGGATGAAACCTTGGAGCTGACCCGTGTGCAGGTCCACCGATACCAGGCGGTCGGCGCCGGCCGTCATGAACAGGTCACCGACCAACCTTGCGGTGATCGGCTCCCGCGGCAGCGCTTTCTTATCCTGGCGTGAATATCCGAAAAAGGGCATCACCGCAGTGATGCGACGTGCCGAGGCACGGTTCAGTGCATCGATGGTGATCAGCTGCTCCATGATGTTGTCGTTCATCGGCTCGCAATGGCTCTGCATCACGAAGCAGTCGGCGCCGCGCACACTCTCGTTGGGGCGGACGTAGATCTCGCCGTTGGCGAACCTGGATCGCTCGATGCTGCCGAGCGAGACCCCCATGACCTCGGCGACTTCCTCGGCAAGGGATTCGTTGGCCCCTCCTGTGAAGAGCAGCATCCGCTTGCGGGAGACGATGTCCAAACTCAGTCCTTCGGCTCTTGGTGCCTCTCGGCGCGGCGTCGAGAGTAGCCGGGGATCTCTTGCTGCTCGTTGCGCTCGATGGCGAGCGCGCCCTCCGCAACATCGTTGGTTATCACCGAACCGGCACCGATCACCGCCCCGTCCCCGATGGTCACCGGCGCCACCAGCATCGTGTCCGAGCCGACGAACACGTCCTCGCCGATCTCGGTGTGGTGCTTCTCGTACCCGTCGTAATTGCAAGTGATCGTGCCGGCCCCGATGTTGCTTCGAGACCCGACCGTGGCGTCCCCCAGGTAGCTGAGATGCGGCGCTTTCGCCTGTTCCCTGAGCACCGTGTTCTTGGTCTCGACGAAGGTGCCGACCTTCGAGCCCCGCTCCAAAATGCTTCCCGGGCGCAACGAGGCATAAGGGCCCACCTCACAATCGACGCCCACCACCGCGCCGCGAAGCACCGAGTACCAGACGGTCGAGTCCGCGCCGATGGTCGAGTCGACTGCGAAGACATCAGGACCTACACGGGCCCCGGCTTTGACCGTGGTGTTTCCCTCGAGATGGACACCGGGGTAGATCCGGGCACCCGGCTCGACAGTCGCTGTGTCATCGATGTAGGTGCGCTCGGGATCGAGCATCCAAACGCCCGACTCCATGAGCCGTTGGTTGATCCTGGCTTGGAGCAGGCGCCTTGCGTCTGCCAACTGGTCTTGAGAGTTGATGCCCACCACCTCCTCGGGGATGGCCTTTACCGCTTCGATCCGCCCGCCGCGAGCGGCGAGGATCCCTATGACGTCGGTCAAGTAGTACTCGCTCTGGGCATTCTGGTTCGTGACCTGGCCCAGAGCATCGATCAAATCGCCGGCCCGGAACGAATAGACCCCGGCATTGATGAGGCGGATCGCCCGCTGCTCCTCGTTGGTGTCACGCTCCTCGACGATCCCGGTCACGAAGCCGGCGTCATCCAGGATGACCCTGCCGTAGCCGGTGGGGTCATCGAACTCGACCGTAACCATTCGTGCCGCCGCCTCCGGGCTGCGGGTGGCGAGATTCGCGAGCAGTTCGGGGGTGAGGAGCGGTAGATCACCGTAGAGGACCACGATGGTGTCTTCCGGATCAGGGGCCGGCAGGCCGCCAAGGCCGATCGAGGTCGCATGACCGGTGCCCAGCTGCTCCTCCTGGACCGAGGTCGACGCCCCCTCGGGGATGAGGCCGCTCACCTGGTCGCCACCGTGGCCCACGACCACCACCACATTGGTCGGTTGGAGCGGTTCGACGGTGCGAAGCACCCACTCGATCATGCTGCGGCCCGCCGCGACGTGGGCCACCTTGGGAAGGCTCGACTTCATCCGCTTCCCCTCGCCGGCGGCGAGGACGATGACGTGTGTTGCCAAGCGGTTACCTCTCGATAGGTCGACGCTGGGGGGGCAGGGCTCGAACCCGCTCCGGCAGGACCAAAACCTGCTGTGCTACCGGTTACACCACCCCCCAAGGGTTCACGCAGGTTACCGCTCGACGCCCACCAACCCCCTCCGGCAGGACCCCGCACCCAACGGTGCTACCGGTTACACCACCCCCCAATCGGGAGGATGGACATTACCTGGCGGGTTGATCAAACCAGGTGTGAGCCGCAATCCGCAGACCGCAAACGCAAGCTGCAATCGACTCCTAGCCTCCCTCCATGCCCTCAGTAATCCTCACCTCGGGTCTGACCAAGAGGTACGGCCAGACCAGAGCTCTCGACGGCCTCGACCTCGAGGTTGCTGAGGGCGAAGTCCACGGCTTTCTCGGCCCCAATGGGGCGGGTAAGACCACCACGATTCGCATCCTCCTCGGCCTGATCCGGGCCGATGGAGGGCAGGTCACCCTCTTCGGGCAGGACCCGTGGAGGGAGGCCACCGACCTCCATCGTCGGCTCGCTTACGTGCCGGGTGACGTCAACCTGTGGCCGAATCTCACCGGTGGTGAAGTCATCGACCTCCTGGGCCGGATGAGAGGAGGGCTGGACACCGCAAGACGCGCTGCGCTGCTGGAGCGATTCGACCTCGACCCCCGAAAGAAGGGGCGCACATATTCCAAGGGAAACCGGCAGAAAGTGGCGCTGGTAGCGGCGCTCGCCTCGAACGTCGAGTTGCTGATCCTCGACGAGCCGACGGCCGGCCTCGACCCCCTGATGGAGGCCGAGTTCCGAGCCTGCGTCGACGAGGATCGTCACCAGGGACGGACCGTCCTCCTCGCCAGTCACATTCTCTCTGAGGTCGAAGCGCTGTGCGATCGGGTGAGCATCGTGCGCGCCGGCAAGAACGTCGAGAGCGGCACGCTCGATGAGCTCCGCCACCTCACCAGGACCACCATCTCCGCCCAGGTGATCGGTGATCCGTCGAGCTTGCAATCGCTCCCCGGAGTCCACGATCTCCAGATCTCGGATCATCGGGTCGAGCTCGAGGTCGACTCGGTGCAAATCGGAGCGGTCCTGACCAGGATCAGCGAGCTGGGAGTGGTCAACCTGACCAGCCATCCGCCGACTCTGGAAGAGCTGTTCATGCGGCACTACCGGGACGAGATCGAGGCATGAAGACCCTCGTCGGCACCGGGAGCCTGATCCGGCTCATCCTGAGGCGGGATCGTGCCCGGCTCCTGGTGTGGATCGCAGTCCTCGCCCTGATCCCGGTGAGCACGGCCAGTGCCTTCACCGGCCTCTACCCCACCGAGGTCGAACGCCAGCTCCTGGTGGGCACCGTGGGCTCCAATCCGGCCCTGGTCGCGTTTCTGGGACCGATCTACGGATCGTCCATCGGTGCGCTGACCACCTGGCGGGTTGGGGTCATAGGGTCGGTGTTCGTGGCGATCATGGCCATCTTGACCATGATCAGGCATACGCGGGAGGAGGAAGAGTCCGGCCGGCGAGACCTCCTTGGTGCAACCGTGGTGGGCCGGAACGCCCCGCTCACCGCCGCCCTATTGGTCACTTCGGGCGTGGGGCTGTTGGTGGGCGTGATATGTGCTGCTGGCATGATCGGCATGGGCCTGGAGACGGCGGGATCGATCGCCTTCGGTGCCGGATTCGCCGCGATCGCCGTGGTGTTCGCCGCCCTCGCCGGTGTTGCCGCTCAACTCACTCAGGGTGCAGGGGCGGCGCGGGGCATCGCCATGGGGGCCCTCGGGGTGTTTTTCCTGGTGCGGATGGTCGGCGATGGGAGCTCGGCGGACGGGCTGGGCTGGCTCTCCTGGCTCTCCCCGATCGGATGGTTCACCCAACTCCGGCCTTTCTCCGATGAGCGGTTGGCGGTCCTCCTGCTTCCATTCACATTGGCCGTTGTCTCGACCGCAGCCGCGTTTTGGCTCGCCGGGCGTCGTGATGTCGACGCCGGGGTGGTGGCACCGCGTCCCGGGCCGGCTGGAGCGTCCCGGCTCCTGGGATCTCCGCTCGGCCTTGCCTGGCGCCTCCATCGACCGTCGCTGATCGGGTGGACGATCGGGATCTCGTTCCTGGGCCTGGTCTACGGGAGCGTTGCCAACAGCATCGGGGACCTGATCGGCGAGAGCCCGCAACTTGCAGAAATCTTCGAACAGCTCGGGGGCGAAGCAGGAATCACCGCGGCCTTCTTCGCGACCGCCATGGGAATCCTCGCCCTGGTGGCCACCGCCTATGCCGTTCGCTCCGCCCTCCGTCCCAAGCTCGAGGAGGAATCGGGTCGGGGCGACATGGTTTTGGCCACCGTGACCACCAGGCTCAACTGGGCCGGGGGCCATTGGCTGTTCGCCGTCCTCGGCCCGGTGCTGATGCTCGCAGTTGCCGGGACGGTTTCCGGAGCGACCTTCGGGGCCATCACCGGCGACCTGGCGGGCGAGCTCACCACCGTCCTCGAGGCCGCCATCATCCAAATCCCCGCGGTCTGGGTGGTCGTTGGGATCACCATCCTCCTGTTCGGCATCGCGCCGCGACTGACAGTCCTCGCCTGGGCGGTGCTGGTCGTGTCATTGCTCCTCGGCCAGCTGGGGAGGATCCTGCAATTCCCGCAATGGGCCCTGAACCTCTCCCCGTTCAGCCATGTCCCGGCGCTTCCGGTCGCGGAGCTCGACTTCACGCCATTGGTGATCCTGACCCTTATCGCCTTCCTCCTGAGCGCCGCCGGCGTGGTCGGCCTGCGTCGACGCGACCTCGGGGTCTGAGCTCAGGTCTCGACTTCCGCTGCTCCCTGCCTCCGCAGCCTCACACCCACTGCCAGCCTGGTCCCGCCCGACGCCGCTCTGGCCGCATCGGTCGCCTCCTCCAAGTCGGGGAAGAAGCCGAAGCAGGCAGATCCCGACCCGGTCATCAGCGCTGCCGTCTCCCACGCCCCCCTGAGGTCGGCAAGGAAGTCACCGAGGGCCGGCTCCAGATCGATTGCAGCCGGCGTGAGATCGTTTCGGATCGGCATTCCCTCGCGAAGTGCTGCGGGCAGAGCGTGGGAGGGCGTTGGATCTCCGACCGGTCCCTGCAGCCGGTCCCATTGCCGGTACACCTCGACCGTGGAGAGCTCGAAGTCAGGGACCACGACTGCAAGGGCGAATCCATCCAGCGGTGGCTGGGGCTCGACCTTTTCACCGAAGCCAGAGATCTGGAGAGTCCCACCCACGAGGAACAGGGGCACATCGGCCCCCAGGGTCGGCGCCAGCTCCTCGGCAAGCGAGCGAGGTTGACGAGCCGAGCTGCTCGCGATGAGAAGCATTGCCGCGGCGTCGGAGCTCCCCCCGCCAAGGCCGGTGCCAACCGGTATCTCCTTGACGAGCTCGACTGCCATTGGAGGCACGAACACCCGCTCGCGCACCACCTCCAGCGCCTTGCGCACCAGGTTTTCGCCCTCGTCGAGCTCCGCTCCCACGACTCGCAGGCTGTCCTCGTCGGCTTCCTCCACCATCACGAGGTCGCACAACTCCACAGTCTGCACGAGCGAGTCGATCCGATGAAAGCCGTCGGCGCCAGGCTGGCCCACAAGGAGTGAGAGGTTGACTTTCGCCGGAGCCTGGAAGACGCTCATGCCCGGGCCAGCGTCAGGTAGTCCATTGGCGAGAGGTCCTCGGCGCGAGCCGTGGGGTCCACCCCTACTGCTTCGAGGGCGGACACCGGATCGTCGAACACCGTGGCGAGCGACCGGCGGAGCATCTTTCGGCGCTGCTGGAAGGCGACGGTTGCGATTCCTATTGCCCGGTCCGCATCCTCCGCCGCCGGGGTGCGTTCGAGCACCACCACTGCCGACTCGACATTCGGTGGCGGGTAGAACACTTGGGGCGGGACCCGGAATGCGAGCTTGCCCCGTGCGTTGAGCCCCACGACCACCGACGGAAGGCCGTATGCCTTGCTCCCCGGGGCGGCAACCAGTCGCTCGGCAACCTCCCGCTGGATCATCACCACGAACCTGACTACTGCTGGTGCGTGGCGTAAGGCGTCCAACACCAACTGGGTTCCCACGTTGTAGGGGAGGTTGGCGACCATCACCCAATCCCCCACGCCGAGGTCCAGAGCCAGGTCGGCGCCGGTCGCATCGAGGAACCGCAACTCGACGTCGAGGCCGGTCGTCACCTCACCGAGCAACGGGAACAGGCCAGGGTCTATCTCGTAAGCCACGACATGGGCTCCGGTGGAGCCCAGTGCCCGGGTCAGCGTCCCGGTGCCCGCCCCGACCTCGACCACCTGGTCCCCCGGGCCGAGGGCGGCGAGATCCACGATCTTCCGGGTGATGTTGGCGTCGGCGAGGAAGTGCTGGCCCAACCGGCGCGAAGGGGAGACGCCGTGACGGGAGAGGAGATCCGCGATCTCCGATCGGGTCTGCGCGGTCATGGTTTGAACACCCTGGTCGCATTCGCCGAGGTCATAACGGCCACATCTTGGGGAGCCATTTCCCAGACCCGGGCCAAGGCGGCCCCCACCAATGCGACATGGGCGGGCTCGTTGGCCTCGCCGCGATGGGGCGGCGGAGCGAGGTAGGGGGTGTCGGTCTCCACCATCGCCCGATCCGGTGGGACCTCGGCGGCGCCGAGACGGACGGTCTCCCCGGTTTCGAACGCCACCGGCCCCGCAAAGGAGAACATCACCCCGAGGTCGAGGAACCGCCGCGTCCACTTGGGCCCGCCGGTCCAGCAGTGGAGCACGGCCTGCGGGCCGACACCGCTCCCCTCGATGAGCCCGTGGACCTCGGCGAATGCGTCCCGGCAATGGACGATGATCGGCTTGACCAGGGCGAGGGCGAGGTCGATCTGCTCACGGAACGACCTGATCTGAGCCTCCCGGGGAGCAAGATTGCGATAGAAGTCGAGGCCGGTCTCCCCCACCGCATCCACATCGCCAACCATTCCCGCGATCGCGTCGCCCTGCTCGGGCCAGAGCGTTGCGTCATGGGGATGGAGCCCTGCGCTGGAGAGGGCGGGCTCTCCCAGCTCGTGTGCCAGATCCCGCGCAGCAGCCGAGCTCGCGGCGTCGACCCCCGGTATCACTACCCAGTCCACCTCCGTGGCCCGCGCCAGCAGAGCGGCAGGGTCGCGCCCGTCGAGCTGGAGATGACAGTGAGTGTCGACCCATCCCATCGCTTTGACGGTACCCGGCACCTTCCAGAGGCCTGTGGGTAGGCTCGACCACCGACTGAGATCGGACCCAACATGGAAACTGGCATCGCCCGCAAGATCGACGATCTGGGACGCATCGTGATCCCGGCCGAGACCCGTCGCCTGTTCAATATCAGGGAGGGTGACCATCTCTTCATCTCGGTTGAGGGGAGCTCGATCGTCTTGCGCAAGATGACCGATACCTGCACCTTCTGCGGGTCGGAGACCCGGATCACCCAGTTCAAGGGCCGGGGGGTTTGCTCCTCATGTCGGTCTCAGCTGCGGTCCTGACGGAGCAGCGCCTGGTAGATGTCCCGCCGGTTGAGCCCGCTGTCCCGCGCCACCTGACGCGCCGCGTCTGAGGAGGTCATCCCGCCGGCGACCAGGGCCGCCGCCTCGACTCTTGCATCCTCGATCGATATCGGCTTCGAGGCGCCGGGCGCGATCACAATCGTGAACTCCCCCTTCGGTGAGCGCTGATTCCACTCGGTTAGCGCATCGGCTACAGACCCGACCCAGATCTCTTCGTGAAGCTTCGTCAACTCGCGCGCCACGGCTATGCGGCGCGTCGGCCCCGTGTGCTCTGCCAGGTCACGGAGGTCCGAGGCGAAACGGTGCGGGCTCACGAACAGCACAGTTGCCCGGTCGTCAGCGGCGATTCTCCCCAGGCGCGAGGTTCGCTCAGCACCCTTGCGAGGGAGGAAGCCCTCGAAGGAAAACCTGTCACCGCTGAAGCCGGATAGGGCCAGGGCCGTCGTCACTGCGCTCGGACCCGGCACCGAGGTCACCTGATAGCCATGCTGTCGAGCCTGCTTCACAACCTCGGAGCCGGGATCTGAAATCCCGGGCATCCCGGCGTCGGTCACCAAGGCCACCGATTTCCCAGCGGCCAGGGACCGGAGCAGCTCGCTGGTACGCCCGGCCTCGTTGCCCACGAACAAGGACCTCGTCGTGGTGGTGATGCCGAGATGTTCGAGGAGCACGCGGGTGCGCCGGGTGTCTTCGGCATAGATCAGGTCGACGCCCGAGAGGGCCTCCGCCAGCCGCGGCGAGACATCGCCGAGATTCCCGATCGGAGTGGCGCAGATGATGAGCCGGCCCTCCTCAGGCATCGATGATCTCCATCCTCGAATGCAAGGGCGGGGAATCCGATCCCGCGGGGAGCTCGAGCATGAATCTGGCGGCCAGGCGATAGAGGATCCGGTTCCTGGCCAGGGTCTTCACCTCGACCACCCGGAATCCACGATCTATCACAACGACTCCGATTGAACGGCCCAGCCCGATGGTGTGAATGCTTCTCGTCTCGAGAAGGAGACTGGCCCTCGGCGGCCCTCCCCGAACGCCGCGAAATCTCTCGATGAAAGTCGTGGCCTGGTCCGCTTCCGACGACCAGTCGGCGGCGGTCACGCGAACCCTCTTCATGACGCCGACGCTAGAGGATGACCTTTGGAGCTGGAAGGAGGTCAGCCGGCCACGGTGGCCTGGATCAACTCTCCAACGGTGGTCTCGTCGGCAACGATGAAGACCAGGCGTCCGTCGATGATCTGGACCGAGACGAAGTCCTCGTCGTCGATCGCGGTGTCTGCGTAGGACACCAGGGCCTCGCGCAGCTCCTCGGTGTCCCGATCGGTGTCGCCTCCGTAAACGAGCAGCATCGCCGCGTTGGTGCCGTCGAACCACTGCTGATAGGCGTCGCCCCCCCAGCCATCGGCGGCGTTGACGCCGATGTCCTCCCCCAGCACCTGGTCGATCATGAGCCGGAGCCCGAGCTCACCCCACACCGAGGTCCTCTCCAATTCGTAGTTTGGGACCGTCACCCCGGAAGCAGGCACCAGGGAGGGGAGGTCACGTCCGAAGTCCGCAGGTGTGATCACCTGCTCGGTCGTTCCGGGAAGCCCGGGCATGGTGACGTAGGCGTCGTTCACCGAGCTCCAGCCCTCATCGTCGTAAAGCTGCTGGGTGAAGGCCAGACCAGAGTCGTACGGGAAGATCAACGAGTCCTGGATGAACGCAGGAGCAGCGTCGAGAGCGCTGGTGTCGATGTCGAGCGCCTCGGCAAAGAACTCCCCGAGCTCGGCTTGGGTCAGAGTCTGGAGAAAATGGAGCTCGGCCAGCGACGCATCACCTTCGATGAGAGCCTGGAATGCCGTGGCCTCGTCGAGGCGTTCCTCCTCGACCATGGCATCAAATGTCACATGGAAGTCAAAGTGCTGGTCGGTGAGGGCATGGGTCAGCTCATGGACGAGCGTGGCGCGCTGAACGACCGTGAAGCCGTCCTCCCGCATCGGGACCACCAGCTCGCCGACTTCGCCGTCGTAGAAGCCCGCCGACCTGTTCCCCATAGAGCTCGGTGAGCATCGCCTCCAAGTTGGCATCATCGGGGAGCAGCCCCAGTAGCTGATAGAGGGCCTCGTCGGCGGGGAAGTCATCTGCCTCGTCGGCGATCTGGGCCTGGACCCGGGTAGCCAGCTCCTCATTGCTCACGACTGTGATCAACGGCATCTCGAGAAACTGCAGGCCCCTCGTCTCCTCGGTGATGGCCACCAACTCGACTAGCTCCTCCGTCACCTCGGGCGGGAGGTTTTCGGTCCCCGGCAGGGGGCCGTTGGGGATGTCCTCAACCGTGGTTGTCGTCGATGGGACGGTGGTGGTCGTCTCACCTGCGGTCGGGGTCGAGCTGACATCGGGAAGTGTTGTGGTGGTCGAACCACCCTCGCTGGTGCATGCCGCGAGCAGCAGGACGAGCGCGACTGCAACAGTGGAAGGACGGGCCATGACGTCAGATTATCGGGATGCGAACGCTTTGAATTGAGCGCCTGCGACTGGTCCGCCTAGCCGATGACCTGTTCTCCGTTCTGCACGGCGATCGTTTGCAGCACGGGTGCTCCGGTGGGCTTGTAGACGGCAACAACGACGCCGGCCCCGGTGACGTTCGTCGAGCTGATCTGCATCGAGGTGGGGACGGTGCCCTCACCAAAGAGGCGCTTTCCCTCACCGAGGACCACGGGAAAGGTCCACAGGTTGAACTCGTCGACGAGCTCGGCGGCGAGGAGGGTCTGGACGAGTCCATGGCTCCCGTGCACCTGCAGCTCCCGACCCGGCTTCTCCTTCAGCTCACGGACCGCGGCTACAACATCTCCGTTGATGGGATGTGAGTTCTCCCACTCGAGAGTGTCGGGTCGGCTGGTCGCGACGTGCTTGGGCAGGGTGTTGAGACCGACGGCAACCGGGTCGTCCTGATCGGTGATCTGGGACCAGTACGGATACATCATGTCGTAGGTGTTCCGGCCGAGGAGGATCTCGTCGGCCCGGCGGAAGATGTCAGTGATCAAACTGCCGAAATCGTCGTCGACGAAGGGCACCAACCAACCCCCGAGCGCAAACCCGTTGCTCCGATCCTCTTCGGGACCGCCGGGCCCCTGCATGACTCCATCGAGGGTGGTGAATGTGGTGACGGTCAGCTTCATGTCGGCCTCCTTGCTCTATGACACGCCGATTTCTGGTGTCCCACATCTACGAACGGCACGTGCTGAAATCGACAGTCCGGTCACAGGTATCCGCGGTGCTCCAACCAACGCACCCCGAAGAATCCTTCCAGCGCGGGTAGGTAGAACGTGATCAGGCGGAAGACCGACGTGGCCGCGAACGCAACAGAGTTGTCGACCCCCAGAGTCACCAAGAGCGCGGTCATCGTCGCCTCGGCGACGCCGATACCGCCGGGAATGGGCATGAATCCGGCCAGAAGACTGGTGCCGGCGGCGACAAACAGGGCCGATCCGTAGCTCAAGTCGGCGCCGACTGCCTCGAGGATCAGCCAAAGGGTGATCCCGAGCACGTTCCAATAGACGAAGTTGCTCCCCAACAGCCCAAACGCCTTCGAGGGCTGGCGGAGGACGACGACCAACGCATGCCATGCCTCGGTGACCACGGGGACGACTCGCTCCCGAAGCTTCTTGATCCGGAGAATGGCAACCACGACTCCCACGGCGACGAGGGTCACGACACCGAGCAACAACAACCAGGGCACGTCGGCAGGGTCGATGTTGAGACCGAGGTTGAGGTCTCCGACCAACAATATGAGGATGAGGAGCGCCGCCTGCACGAGGAACCCGGTGAAGCCGTCGATCGACCCCTGAACGACCGCCGCCGTCACCGAGAGGCCGAACTTGTGCAGGAACGCGGTGTTCATCGCCACCCGCCCCGCCGCGCTGGGAATGGCCAGGCTGATGAATTGGCTCGCGGTCTGCAACACCAGCACCGGCCAGAAGGGGAGCTTTACCGATACCGCGAACATGGTGGCCGTTGCCAGGGGAAAGAATTGACTGTGCCCGAATACCAGTGCCACGAGCAACAACGGCCAGTTTGCGGTCTCCAGGACAGCCCAGATCTCTGCATAGTCCACCTCGGTGAACAAGGGGATCAGCACTGATGCGATCAGGAGCAACAGCGCCCCCATCACGACACTCCGGAGCGTGAGCCGGCGCAGCTTCACTGGCTCCGGCATCTCGACTCCGGTCGCCTCAGCGAGCTTCGTCGTCAATGAGGAGATGGTGTCCTTGGGCTTTTCAACCAGACGTCGCGTTGCCGGGCTCACCGCCGGGACCTGGACGAAGGGCAGGACGGCGACGAGCCGATCCCGGCCCAGTCCTTGCACGGCTGCCCTCACTGCCCGGTCCTCTCCGACCAGGACAGTGAGAGAGAACAGGAGCTCGACGACATCGCTCGCCTGGTCGGCCTCCTCGGGGGTCAGGGAGCCGAGAGCGAAGTCGGTGATCGAGACTCCGCCCCGACCCGTCTGCAGGGCCGATGCATCCAGTGAGCCGTGGCTCATCGATTCCTCGTGCAGCTTGCGAACTTCAGACCAAGCGCTAGTCAGCAGTTCGTCGGTGAGTTCCTCGGGGCCCAGCTCAGTGAAAGCGGTTCCCGTGGACCGGAATGAGATCAGGGCGAGCTCGGCGGTTGCGCTCCCAACGGCAGCCAGTTCGGGCACCCGAACCCCCGCCCGATCGGCCATCACCGCCATCAGGGCCTCGTGCTCTACCGCCTGGAGCCTCGTGTAGCTGACAGCGCGTCCCGTCTCGCGATACCAGAGCGTGTGCCACAGCTTGGCGGCCAGCTGCGAATCGAATGAGTCGCGCCCGTGCACCTTGATCTCGACCTGATCCCCTTCCTCGTCGCGGCCCGTGAAGCGGATCACCCCCCAGGTCTGGTAGGGGGCCATCTCGAGCGATCGCATTGGCACACCGAGACTTCTCATGGCTGAGGTCACCATGTTCGGGTCCGGGTATCCCCGGGGAGACCCCTCGATCCACAACAGGGCTCCTGCACACAGCAGGCCGACTCCGAAGGAGCCAATCGTCTGTGAAGGTGTGGCGTAGCTGAGACCAACCGAGGCGACCGCAGTCGTAGCGATCGCAAACCATCCGAACCGGCGCAAGGGTCGGGTGACATGGGGGCCGACAACCACGAGGACCGCCGTCACCAGGGCAACTCGGAGCACCGGGAACCGGGGCACCGGGTTTTCGAGACCGACTTCGGGCAGGACGTACGGCCACGCCCCGTTGACGATGAACGAAAGAAGAACCGTGATCACCGTGGCGAGCAACGCCACGATGACCAGGTCGCGGAGCGCCGGTCGTCGCTCCTTTCCCCCGAGGATGAGCGCCCCGAGGACGACCAGCAAGGTGATGAGGCTCAATGCGTATCCGATCTCGAATAGCGCATTGACCCAGGCCGGGCCGGACAGCACGAGGGCGGCGAATGCCTGGTCCCAGGCCGCTGCGTTGTCCGCGATGAACAAGGCCCAGCCGACCAGGAGCAGACCGAATACGGATTTGAAGATGTCACTCGTTCTCCGCACCCGGGGCTGACCCTCGGATGCGACGAAGTAGGCCGCCCGATGCTGCGTGATTGAGTTGATCCTGTCCTCCCGGGATGAGCCGAGCCGGCGTTCTTGGAGAAGTTACGTGAGGCGGAGGCTCGACGCCGCCGACGAGTCAGGCATGGGCACCCACCGTCACGGTGCCAATCGTCAGAGTCGGGGTCGCTTCCATGACCGATCCCAGGAGCTCGACCTCGTCGCCGAGCTTCCGACGTTGCGTCGTCGTCAGCTCACGCAGTGGTTCGACGGTTACCGCAAGTTGTCGACCCGAGCGCCGTTGGTGCCAAACGCCCCCGACAACGCCATCGACGAGCAGGGCCGGGTAGTTCCCGGCCTGGCCGGTTGGGGAGAGGGCACGAGCCGCAGCCGCGCCCGGGTACAGCTTCTCTCGAGGCTGACCGGCGACGACATACGCGTCGAAGTAGGGAAGTAGGCGGATCCCGCGATGTGGCTCCTGGGGCGTTTCGGTGTCACCAGCGACCACCCAGGCCGGCCCGCCCTCCATTTCGACCGCTTCCAGTTCGTCGGCCAGGGTGTCGAACAGACCGATGGCGCGCCGCGGCGGGATGTTGAGCCACCTGGCGAGATGCTGGGGCGTGGCCGGGCCGTAGGCGTAGAGGTAGCCCGTGACCAGCGTGCGCAGGGCAACATCGGCTTCCTGCGGGCGGAACCCCGGCAGCCAGCGGTGGGGGTTGGCATAGGTCACGTGTCGGCTCCGGTTCGGGCCGAAGCAGAGCACGCCGCGGTTCGCGGCCGTGCTCGTCAGCTGTCGCCAACGCGGCCATTTGTCCTGGAAGGCGTCCATGGTCCGCTCGCCGGCCCAGGGGCCGGTTCGAGCAACGATCGCCTCGGTGAGCTCGTCGACGGTCAGCGCGTCGTCCGCGAGCGCGTCGCCGATGGCGACGATGACTTCCTCGACCTGTTCGGGGGTGAATCGGACCGGTTCGGGATGCATGGCTACCGACGAGGGCAGCGCCGACAAGGCACCCGTCCACATCGGGAGGTCGGCAGTGGGCAGCAGATGCACCGTGCCCCGTGGTCCGAAGGTCTTGACCAGCGTGCGGTCATCCCAGAGGGCGCGCTGGACATCAGTCCGGGTGGCCCCAGCTATTCGACGCCCGATCGAGAACTCCGCCGCGCTGAGGACCTGGGCATGTGCTCCGCACAACACGCGGGCGATGTCGGCAGGGTCCAGGTCGCTGGCCGGGCTCGCCAACGCATGACGCGCCATTCGACGGGCGGTGACGCCGCTCCATGTGAGGGAGGCGTGGGGTTGGGACCTGGTGCTCACGGGCCCTCATTCTGGATGCAACGTTGACTCCACACGTCCCGTGATGTAAAAGTCAAACTGATTGGCAATAGAAAGGACAGGTCATGGCGGATTCGAGTCTGTATGAGAGGGTGGGTGGGGTTTTCGCCATCGCGGCGGTGATCGACCGATTCAGCGATGCGCTGATCGCCAACCCCATCGTGGGTCAGAGTTCCAGCAATCCGGCGCTTCGCGATTGGCACACCAACAATCTGGCCAGGCTCCCTGGTCTGAAGTTCATGCGAACCCTGTGGGTGTGCAACATCTCGGGCGGGCCTTTCGAATACGTGGGGACCGAGCCGGGGAGCACGCCACTGGGGCTCGAAGAGGCCCACCGCGAGTTCAGGATCTCATCAGCGGAGTTCGACGAAGTCGCTGCTGAACTGGCACGCACTCTCGACTCCTTCGATGTGCCGACACAGGAGAAGGACGAGGTCCTGGCCGCCTTCGCCGCCCACAAGGGCGAGGTGACCGAGGGCTCCATGGCGACGGCCTAGGTCGCCCTCAGTCCTGGGCCGGGGCGTAGCTGAGGTTCAGCACACCGCTCTTCAACGTCTCTGCGCCCGTCAGCTGCAGGGGAATCCTCGCCTCGTCCGGTGGAAAGAGCCGAGCCAGTCCACCACCGACGACGATCGGGTGTACGAGCAGGTTGAGCTCGTCGAGGAGGCCCTGCTGCAGCAGTGAGCGAACGGTCGTGGCACTGCCTGACATCGTGATGTCGCCGCCATCCTGGGCCTTGATGTCGGTCAGGCTCCTGGCCACATCGCCGCGGATGAGCTCCGAGTTCTGCCACTCGGCCGATTGAAGGCTGTTGGAGACCACGTACTTCTTCATCGAGTTCATGACCTCGCCGAACGGGTCGTCGCCATGCTCCGGCCAGTACGCGGCCCACTCCTCGTACAAGACGCGTCCCATAAGCATGGCGTCGGCGGTCGCAAATCCAGCGGAGACCGCAGCTCCCATGTCGTCATCGAAATATGGGAAGTGCCACTGGTCGGGGGATTCGACGACACCGTCGAGAGAGATGAAGAAGTACGACTTGATCTTGCGCATCGGGAGTCTCCTTGCCGTATTTGTCCAGTTCGCGAGACGCTCTGCAGGCTCGCGACAGTGTTGACCTTGTCAGTCCTGCCCTGATACAATACCTAGTGCTTCTATGCATGTTGGATCGAGGTATTGGAGGTGTTGATTTGCAAATCGACAAGGACCTCGTCGCGGCGTCGGCGACGCCACTCGTGTTGGCGATCCTCGTCGAGGGCGAGAATTATGGGTACGCCATCCTGAAAAGAGTTCGGGATCTCTCGGAAGGGGAGCTCGACTGGACTGATGGGATGCTGTACCCACTCCTCCACCGTCTACACCGGCTCGGGTATGTGGTCACGGACTGGCGAAAGCCTCCCGAGGGTCGGCGCCGTCGGTACTACGCGATCACCGATGAGGGGCGCGCTGCCCTGGCGAAGCACAAGCGGCAGTGGCTGACAGTCACGCGGGCATTGGGTGACGCTGTGGGGCGGCGAAATGCTGCCCTTCGCGCTCGCGAGGGCCTGAACGGTGGAGCAGTTGGAGTCGGAGATCGCAGAATGGCGGGCTTTCGTCGGGCAACGCCCGGGGGTCGATGGCCATGATGTCGATGAGCTCGAGGCCCATCTGCGCGATCAGATCGCTGATCTGATCACAACCGGTCTCGCTGCCGACGAGGCCTTCCTGGTCGCCGTGAAGCGCATGGGAGCAGTCGACGAACTATCTCAGGAGTTCGCCCGCGAGCACCGCGGCCGGCTGTGGAGGCAGCTTCTGGTCTCCGACCAGGCACAGCCTGAGCATGGCTGGACAGAGGCGCTGGTCTTTGCCGCCGCGGCGGCCGTCTCGATCCAGGTTGCACGCCTGGCCGCCGGGTTCCCCACCGAGCAGGCCTTGTGGTTTCAGCGAAACGCCAGCCTGTTCGTGCTGCCGTTCCTGGCCGGCTATTTCGCCCGGCGACGGCAACTCTCCATCCCTGCGTCCCTGCTGACGGCCGTCCCGTTCGTCATCGCCGCCGTGGTGATCAACCTCTACCCGTACACAGCGGGCTCGGCCACCGAAGTGCTTGTCGCTGCTCACCTGCCAGTCATGCTCTGGTTCGTGATCGCCTACCCGTACATGGGCGGTGTCATCCGCTCCCACGAGCGGCGCATGGATTTCGTCCGGTTCACCGGCGAGTGGTTCATCTACTACGTGCTGATCGCGCTCGGGGGCGGGGTGCTCCTGACCCTCACCGCGTTCATCCTGGAACCGACAGGTGTGGACGCAGAACGGGTAATCGACTCGGTCTTGCCCCCGGGAGCAGCAGGTGCCGTCATCGTGGCCGCATGGCTCGTCGAGTCGAAACAACGGGTCGTGGAGAACATGGCTCCGGTGCTCACCATGGTCTTCACGCCACTGTTCGCGGTGATGATGGCCGGCGCCGCGGTCGTCTATGTGGTGAGCGGGCTCGGCAGCGCCTTCGATCGCGAGCTTCTCAGCGTCTTCGACGCCTTGCTGGTCGTGGTCCTCGGGCTCGTCCTCTACGGGATCTCCGCCCGGGACCCGTCGACGCCGCCGGGGTGGATGGACCGCATCCAACTGTTTGCCGTCGTCAGCGCCGTTGTCCTCGACGTGATCGCCCTCGGCGCGATGATCGCCCGGATCGGCGAGCTCGGGTTCACCCCGAATCGAACAGCGGCGCTCGGCCTCAACGTCCTGCTCCTCGGGAGCCTCGCCGGGACCGCTTGGCTGTCCGCACGGTTCCTCACCGGGAGGAGCACATTCCACCGGCTCGAGCGCTGGCAGACCACCTACCTTCCGGTCTTTGCGCTCTGGGCCGCCACAGTCGTGTTCGTCCTTCCACCGCTATTCGACTTCAGCTGACGCCCTCGACGAGAAAAGCCGAGCTGGGACCCCCCGAGCCGCACGGAGAGGCGAGGTAACGGTCCGGTCGCTAGCTATCCGTTACTGAGAAGCCGCCTCGGAGCCTTTTGCTCCCACGCATCGCCGAGCAGATTCGACAAAAGGTCGCTATCTGCTCGCGAGAGGGTCACACCGACGGCAGCTAGGCGCTTTCCCCACCAGACGTTCTCGCACGCATCCGGGTCACTCTCAACTGCGGTCAGGATTCCCGCCTCGTCGACCATCACATTCATCCGTTCCTCGTTCCACAAAGTCGCAAAGATCTTGCCGTCGACGCGAAACGACGGCCGCCCGTGATGGTCCAGCTCGACGGCTTCCGGTAGCGACAGAGCGAGGGATCGAGCCTCGTCGACAGAGACAGACACGGGAGCAAGCTATTCGACCCGGTGTGCCGGTTCTCCGATCCGCTCGTCGTCGACCCGGTAGTCGTACATCCACGAGAGCGACTTCTCGGTCACCGCGTAGCGAAACACCAGACGCAGCATGACGTCTCGGACCGTGCTGCCGACAGGCCCTGGGGTCTTGGAACTGCTGCTTCGGGCTCCCTGGGCAACGATGCGCTCGACCCGGTTGCGCCGGGACGCCTCGAAAGCGGCGAATGCGGAGTCCGTCGAACTCGCAGTTCGCTCCGCGTCCCCGAGGAATCGGCCGAGGAGGACGGCGTCCTCGAGAGCCATGGACGCCCCCTGCCCTGAGCTCGGGGCTGGTGCATGGGCGGCGTCGCCGATCACGATCATCCCATCTCGAAACCACATGGGAACGTGCCCAAGGTCGTAAGTGTTATCTGCGGCCAGCTCGAGCCGGCCAGCCCGGATCAGGGCAGCCGCCGGTGAGTCGTCGGTCTCGAACAGGGCTGCGAGCTTCTCCTGCCACTGTTCATTGGTAGTGGTAGCGCGCTCCTTCGCCGAGATCTCGGGACCCGGAGCATTGACGAACCACACCACGTCGCCGCTCGGCGTCGGATGCGCGCCGAAGAATGCGTGCCTCCCAAACCAGAAGCGCCAAGCCTCTGCGTCCAACTCGACGGGGACCAATCCGCCGGAGGTGGTCCCCCCGAAATTTGTGAGTCCGACGTACCGTCCCTTAGGTGCAGCATTGTCGATGAGCCGCCTGACGACGCTGTGCACACCATCGGCACCAACGAGCACGTCTGTCATTTCGGTCGCTCCGTCGGCGTAGATCGCCTCGATCTGTCTGCCGGCCCTGGACGCGCCGGTCAGGCGACGGCCGTGATCGACGGCGATACCACGGCGCTCGGCCTCTTCGACGAGACGCGCCGCCAGTCGTGACCGCTTCATAGTGAGCGCCGGTGTGCCGTCAGCCAATGGCATTCCCAGTGGCAGTTCACCGAGCACCTTGCCCGCCCCGTTGCACATCACGTTGCGCCGGGTGGCAAAGCCCGATTCCACAGCACAGTGCAAGGCGGAGACCGAGGCGAGCGCATCGAGGCCGTTGGGAGTGATGGTGAAATAGGAACCGATCTCACCATTCCCTCGTGGATACGCCTCGGTCACCCGGGCCTCTATGCCCACCTGTTGCAGCGCCATGGCGACGACCGGGCCCGCAATGCCTCCTCCGACAATAAGGACCTTCATGTTGATACCCTTTCCCACGACTTTAGAATATCGTGATTATCGAATCTTTCGATTTTGGAAGGATATGACCATGGCACGTCCTCGTCAAGCCCTGGTTGCGGAGCTGGGTACCGCCATGCAGGCGTATCAGCGAAGCAACGCCGAGTTCGACGATGAGGTCGGTCGGCTACTCGACGTCAACCCGACCGACATGCGATGCCTGGACTGGCTCATCGGGGGGCGATTGTCTGCCGGCGAGCTGAGCCGTGCGACCGGGCTCTCCTCCGCTGCCACCACCTCGATGATCGATCGGCTCGAACGCAAGGGGTTCGTGCGCAGGGTGCGGGAAACGGACGACCGGCGCCAGGTCCTTGTTGAAATGACCGAGGAGGGCAGCGCCCGAGTCTGGCGCCTCTATGGCCCCTTGGTCGAGGAGGGCGCAAGTCTGTTCGAGCGGTTCACCCGCGCCGAGCTGGAAACCATGCTCGACCTCGTGAAGAAGATGCAGCTCCTCGCCGTGAAGCATCGTGAGGCGCTTCTGGAATCCCCTTCGCCTGGGAATCCGCGCACCATCCCGTGAAAGAGTTGGCGGGCTGGCGTTGTCAGGGTCTCATCAGCGAGCCCTGCCTCGTGGTCCGCTCGCTGGCAGTGGCCTGGCAAATCCGATGACCATCGGAGTAGATGTTGGTATTGGAGCAACCGTCGGCCTTGTAGTTGACCCGGAAGGCGGTGGGGACCAAGGGCTCTCCGCGGAGCCCGATCGCCGCAGGCTCAGACCAGCCGACCACGCTTCGGGGATCAGAGCACTGACAGAAGAGCTCGGACCAGACGACGACGCGACCGAGACGGTCACCGCCGACGTGGAGATCGCGGACGACGGTCACCACATCTGTCTCGACATCTGTGACTTCCCCCCTCCAGCCGTTCTCCGGTGAGGGGAAGATGCGCAACATGTACCTGCGCTGGGGGAGCCAATGAAAGTCCCGGGTATTCGAATCTGCCGGAGTGCTGGGGAGAGAGGAGCCGGAACCGGGGAGGACACTCCCCTTGGTGTCATAGCCTCCCCAATTGACCGCTCTGTGGTCCGGGAAGCGCGGGATTCCACTGCAGGCCGAGATGCCCTGCACCCTGCGAGCCGGAAGCGTCCAGGAAGGATGCCTGCAAGGCCCAGAAGTAGAGGCGGTCCACTGATGGAGGCTCGAGGACTTCGAGTGTCACCGCCACCTCACGGGCCGGTGAGACGAGCTCCCAGTAGAGATGGAACGAGAAACCCATATGCCAATTCGTTTTCGAACGACGTGGGCAACCGTAACGGGACCGCCGCATCGCGGGACTGGACTCACGGCTTGACAGGATCCGTCATACAACCGTATGGTTGTACTAATGCAGATCGCCCCTCCCGACTTCGACCGCATGTTCGGTGCGCTGGCGGACCACACCCGCCGCGACATCGTGCGCCGCGCGATCGACTCCGAGGAGGGCGTCGCCGAGTTGGCGAGCCACTACCCGATGAGCTTTGCGGCGGTGCAGAAGCACGTCGCCATCCTCGAGCGGGCAGGCCTGGTCACCAAGCAGCGCATCGGGCGACGCAAGGTCGTCCGCACCAACGTCGAGGGCCTCCGCCGGGCGCGCCGGCTGCTCGACCAGTACGAGGAGCTGTGGCGGGGCCGGATCGACCGCATGTCCCAGCTCGTCAACGAATACAGCAGGGAGACAGACCAATGACCGTGACCGCCGTCCACAAGGACCCGCATACCCTCACCATGACCCTCGACGCCGAGTTCGACGCCTCACCCGAGCGGGTATGGCAGCTCTGGTCGGACCCGCGCCAATTCGAGCGGTGGTGGGGCCCGCCGACCTACCCGGCGACCTTCACCAAGCACGACCTGCAACCAGGCGGCCGGGTCGAGTACCACATGACCGGGCCCGAGGGAGATACGCCCGGGGCGTACTGGGAGGTCCAGGAGGTCGATCCCCCGCACTCCCTCGTCGTCCGCGACGGCTTCGCCAACGATGATGGCTCGCCGAACACGGAGATGCCGGACGGGCGAGATGCGGGTGACGATCGAGGAGATAGGCGCAGGCCGCACCCGGATGTCGATCATGAGCATCTTCCCGAGCACCGAAGCCATGGAACAGCTCCTCGCAATGGGCCAGGAAGAGGGCATGACCCAGGCCGCCGGCCAGATCGACGCCATCCTCGCCGAGGATGCCGGGGACCGGCCCTCGGCAGCTGTCACAAGGCTGATCGATGGCGGACTCACCGCTCGGGACGGCTCGCCGGCATCTTGGGAGTTCGAGCCCTTCGTCGAAGGCCGGTCCGCCGGCAAGGGACGTGCGACCTTCGAGTGGATCGAGGGCGGCTCGTTCCTTCTCGTGCGCTCCGTCGGGGAGTGGACCGACCCGGGATGGGTGGAGAACGCCCCCAAGACCACGGAGTCGGTCCTCGGCTTCGACGACACGACGTTCGAGGTCACCCAGCTCTACACGGACGATCGAGGGGTATCGAGGATCTACCGCGGCACCCTGACCGACGCCGAGTGGCGTCTGGAGCGGGCGGCCCCCGACTTCCACCAGCGGTTCGTCGGCGAGTTCCGCGACAACGGGCGGACGATCGACGGCCGGTGGGAATTCTCGCCCGATGGCACCGCGTGGGAACTCGACTTCCCGATTACCTACCGCAGGACCACGACCAAAGGAGAGCACAACGATGACCCTGACCGAAGAAGCTACCCGCACCCTGGAGGTACCGGGGGCGACCCTGACCTACGACGTCCGGCCCGGCGGCTCGCCGGACGCCACTCCCCTGTTCCTGATCGGCTCGCCGATGGCCGCCGCCGGCTTCGACACCCTCGCCGGCCACTTCACCGATCGCACCGTGGTCACCTACGACCCGCGCGGAAGCGAGCGCAGCCAGCTTTCCGACCCGACAAACCCGCCGACTCCGGAGCAGCACGCCGACGACCTCCATCGGATCATTCAGGAGCTCGAAGGCGGGCCGGTCGACCTGTTCGCGAGCAGCGGAGGCGCGGTGAACGCGTTGGCGCTCGTCGCCAGGCATCCTGAGGACCTGCGTACGGTCGTGGTCCACGAGCCCCCTCTCCCGACCCTCCTCCCCGATCGCGATGCGGCGCTCGCAGCCTCTCGTGCGGTCAACGAGACGTACCGACAGAGTGGATGGGGCGCCGGGATGGCTCATTTCATTGCCGTGGTCAGCCACCGCGGCGAGTTCCCGGCCGACTACTCGCAGCAGCCAGCGCCCGACCCCGAGATGTTCGGCCTCCCCACCGAGGATGACGGGTCGCGGACCGACCCGCTCCTGGGCCTGGCCCTCGTCGGGTCCATCGGGTACGAACCCGACATCGAAGCTCTGCGCGCGGCATCGACCCGGCTCGTCATGGCCGCCGGCGTCGAGTCGGAGGGCGAGATGGCGAACCGCGGCGCTTACGCGGTGGCCGAGCGCCTGGGCACCGAGCCGGTTGTCTTCCCCAGTAACCACGGCGGCTTCCTGGGAGGCGAGTACGGCCAGATGGGCGAGCCGGACGCGTTCGGAGCCAAGCTCAGGGAGGTCCTGGCGGAGGACTGACGCATTCGGATGAATGTGTCGGGTGGTGGCTATCGGCGCATCATGCGCCAAACACCAACACCGGCCAGGAGCACCGTCACTCCGATCTTGGTGAAGTCGATGACCGGCCGCACGTCAACGCCATCAGGGCGGACGGTGATGACAGCTACGGGTCGCATCTGAGCTGTGCCGCCGCCTCCGCCTCCAGATCCTTCGCCATCACCTGAGGTTTGCTCCGTGCCCTTGCCGGCGCCGAACCCGAACCCGCCGGCACGCTCCCATGCGGCAGCTGTGATGACCAATGAATCCCCGACCTGCTTCGGAGTCGAGAACACCGACGACATCGTGGTATCGCCGAAGACCTTGGACAGCCCTTCGGTCATGTGCTGGACGTGTTGATCACTTCCGATGTCAGTCATTGGTGAACCTCCGGGCAATCAAGAGAAGGGGAACGGCGACCACGATCAATCTGACGATCATCACATGGTCGCGGATCGAAACGCTCGATCCAGGTGACTCGAATCTGAGCGACGATGGTCGGCGATATCTGATCTCGAAGCCAAACCGTCTTGCCCCGATCCAGACCTTCGTCTCCGTCGCAATCAGCTCGAACGGCCGCGGGGCAAATTCGATCCGATTCTCGACTCGCGCCTGATTGCGAATGCTGATCACAGCGCAAGGCTACGGGAATGCGGACCGCTCCAATGCGTCGAGGATGAGGTCGAGGCCGAACTCGAACTCGGAGTCGACGCTGTAGTCGGACCGGAGCGCGTGCTCTCCTACCTCGATGAGATGTGGAAATTCGCTGGGCGTGATGGGCTGGGGGAGGCGATCCTCCGACACGACTGTCTCCGCTGAAGTGCCGAAGGGCAGGTTCGCCTCCTGAACGACATGCCCGTACACGTAGCAATCGAGCAGCCAGAAGGCGTGAACCGCGCTTTGGATGGAGAATCCCGCCGAGCGCAGGTTGCCCAGGATCGCGTCCACATAGCGCATGAGGTTTGGCCCCATCGAGCCACGAGACTCGAACAAGCCGATTGCCCATGAGTGACGGCCCAGCACTTCACGAGCAGATATTGCCCGCCGCCCCATGGCCTCTTTCCAATCGCTTCCCTCCTGCGGAATCTCGATCTCGCCGACGACGAGCTCGACCATCCCCTCCAGGATTTCGTCCTTGCTGGCGACATGCTTGTAGAGGGACATCGCCTCGACACCGAGCTCCGCGCCGAGGCGACGCATTGTCAACACGCTGAGCCCGTGCTCGTCTGCCAGGCCAACCGCAGCCTGGAGGACACGTTCCTTCGTGAGCCGTGGCCGGGTGGAATGGCTCTCACTCGATGTCATGCTTGACAAGCTTACTAAGTAATCGTACGGTTACTTAGTAAGCCAGTCGAGTCGATAGGAGCGCCCATGACCCTGAGAAGCGAGAAGGTACCGAACAGCGCCGAGGGGCGGCTTGAACCGTCGAGTGTGAACGTCCGGATCATGATCTCGGCGCTCTGGACGGCGATGCTGTTCGTCTTTGCCTACATCGACATCTTCGGCCTGTTCCGTCCCGACGTCCGGGCAGGCATCGAGGCCGGAGAGGTCGGCGGGTTCTCCATAGGCCAGACGTTCCTACTGGCGACCACCGCTTATGTGGCGATCCCGATCCTCATGATTTTCGGATCCCTCGCCTTGCGGGCAAGCGTCAGCCGAATCGCCAACATCGCATTGAGCATCATCTACGCGCTAACGATCGTCGCCACCGCAATCGGCGAATGGAACTACTACATCCTCGGCAGCGTCATCGAAGTCGCGTTGTTGGCAGCAATTCTCTACTGCGCCTGGACCTGGCCGAAGCTGGCTCCGCATGGAGCCAATGGTCGCGAGGGGGTCTTGCCTTCCTCGTTGCTGCCCACCGAGCACGGATGACCGAACCTGCTGCAGGAGGTGGGGGGCCGTACGACCGAGTCCGAGTTTGACCGTCCTCAGAGACGGGTATTCGGGAGCCGTCATGTGTTACACCTGTGGATGCAAATTGCCGTTTGAGGATCATGGGGACCCGGCCAACATCGTCGAGGACGATCTGAAGCAGGCCGGGGAGACAGACACCATCGAAAAGGCTGGGATCACGAAGGCCAAAGAGAACATGATGGAGCTCATTCAGCTGCAGAAGCAGGCGGGGAACCTGGCACAACCCCGGCAGGACTACAACGAGTAGGCAATCTCGGGAATGCCCGCCTGAAGTAGCCGGATCATTGCCGACTCTGGGGTTTCCGCTGGTCTCGTGGATGTCCTTCTCAAGAAGCATCCGAACCTTTCATCTGCTGGTGCCAACACGCTGATCGCAGTCACCACCAATAACTTCCTCTGGTTTGCTCTGGTGTTCTGGGTCTCCTCGAAACCGGCATTAGGTTCGAATATGAATCTGCCGTCGTCGATTGGATCTAGGTGCGGCCAATGACAATGACACCCGAACGCTGGGACTTTCTGAGCGACTACTCCCGGGAAGTCTTTGGAGCCGAAGACGATCACCTCTCTGGGCTGATGGATGAAGCGGTGGCTGCCGGCTTGCCAGATATCGCAGTGACGGCAGATGTCGGACGACTCCTCCAAATTCTCACCTCCACCACAAGGGGCCTCTTGGCCGTCGAGGTCGGAACGCTGGCCGGCTACTCGGGGATCTGGATCGCTCGGGGCCTTCAACCGATCGGAAAGCTGATCACAATCGAGCTCAACCCGAAACACGCCTCCTTCGCTCATGACCAGTTCGTCCGAGCCGGCGTCGGCGACCAGGTTGAGATTCGACTCGGGTACGGCATCGACGTCTTGACCGACCTTGTCGGAGAGCTGGGGCCAGGATCGGTTGACGTCCTATTTGTCGACGCTGTGAAGACGGAGTACTCCGAGTACTTCCGGGCAGCCCGCCCTCTGATCGCGGTGGGTGGGCTGGTGCTTGCCGACAACGTCCTCGGCACCGCCGAGGGATGGGTGGATCAGGGATACGGGACCGATCCATTCAACCGGATGATCGCCGACGACCCCGACTTTGACGCCGTGGCCGTTCCGCTTCGTCAGGGAGTGATGATCGCCCGGCGATTCAGTTGAGAAACCGAACCGCTTGTAGCCACATGTACCAAGATCATTGGCGAGCCGATCAGCTTCGGTATGCCTCGCGCCCGATTCCCTGGACCGGAATACCCTGAGAAGCAAGCACGTCGTTCTGCAGCGAATACATAGCCGCCGCCGCCTGGTCGATGTAGCGAGTGAACGCAATCGACCCGGTCAGAATCGGCCGGAGGTTGTCCCTGTCCTGAACCCGAGCTAGTGGATACTCGTGCTCGACTATCAGCGGCGTTGTGGCCACGTCGATGTCGAGCAGTTCGCGAAGTGCGAGCTGATGATCCAGCCAGTCGACCGTCCTGTTCTGGAGATAAGCAAGCGGGTCATGTTTCGCGGTGCCTGGCAGCTCGTGCTCGGCCAGCACCGTTTGGATGAGCCACGCTTTGGCGTGATCTGCCGGGTTCGGCGAGATCTCGCCATCGATCCAGTCGCCGCGCTGGACGGTCTGACCGCCGTAGCCCCATGCAGACACTCCACGGCTGTCGATCACCTGGCCCTTGACATGTAGCCCACCGATCAAGAAGCCATATCCCTCGTCGGCGAGATACTGGAACATGGACCGGGTGTCCTGGCCCATGAGCACCGAGTGCGACGGGTCGTAGTGAATCCTGAACTGATCCCCCAAGCCGTGCTTCTCGGCAATCTGATGAAGGGCGATCCACATCGCAGGCGTGTAGCCGATGTTGTTGTGATAGTTGTCGCTGGGCGTCCATCCAGGCATCGGGCATTGCTCCACGCGGTACATGAGACCGCGATCCTTGGCTGCCTGAAGCAGGGGTATGAAGCTTTCCTCGTACTCGATGAGGTTCTGATCCATCGACTTCGTCTGATCACGGCCCACGAACCCGGCCACCGCCGGGGCCCCCAACAGGACCGCGGTGTCCATGACACGCAACATGAACTCGTGCTTTTGACGCCGGATGTCCGGGTCCTGATGCAGGAGGTTGTCGAAATAGGCCACGTCAACGATCCGGACCCCGGTGGCGTCTACTGCCCCTTGGACCCTCCGAGCCCGGTCCTTGTCGAAAGGCTGGCGCAGGTCGAGTGTGTTGGCCACCGGATCGAGCATCGCCTCGGGGGGGATGTCGGCGAAGTCGGGATGGACAGCAGCTGAAAGCTCGATGCAATCGGCGCCCAGTTCGGATGCAAACTCGAGCCACTCTTCGATGGCGAGATCGGGATCAGGGTCCCGTTTCTCTCGAGGCGTGAGCTCCTGGAGGGCGGCGGTCAGGACGCCGACGGGCATGAAGGTTGGTTCGAAGGGTGCTGCCGTGCTCATTGGGTTCCTCTCATGTGTCACAGTTGATCGACATCGATTGGGGCATGCTCTCGCGCCGACAAGATCGCTGCGGTGAGCACCTTCTGAGTCTCTAGAGCGTCGGCGAAATCCGGAAGCGGGACAACCGGCTCACCACCGGCGATCACACTGAGCATGTCCGCAGCCTGATTGACAAAGGTGTTCTCGTACCCGAGGCCGTGGCTATCGGGCCACCAGGCGTCGGCATAAGGGTGGCCGTCACCTCCGCGTGTCACGTCGATGGTCGTCCAGCCCGAATTGCCCCCGTCTCCACTCGCGTCGTAGAACCCGAGCTCGTTCATACGCTCGAAGTCGAACCGAATGGCGCCTCTTTCGCCGTGGATCTCGATTCGGTTGGCGTTGTGGTAGCCCGTCGCCAAACGGGTCGCTTCGAAACTCGCCAACCCCCCTCCGGACAGGCGACCGATGAAGAGAACGGCATCGTCGACTGTGCTCTTCCCGAGGCCTTCTGACATTGCCGCTCCAGCGCCGGCGATCTCCCCTCCCGCCCCTCCTTCGAGGAGTGCCCGCTCCTCGATGAAAGTGTGCTCGATCGCCCCGTCGACGGTAACGATCTCCTCGCCGGTCAGGAACCGCACGGCGTCGATGATGTGAGCATTGAGGTCACCGTGAGCGCCCGAGCCGGCGACCTCGCCCTGAAATCGCCACAGGAGTGGCGTGTTCGGCCCGCCCCAGCTCTGGAGATAGGCGGCTCGACTGTGATAGATCCGACCCAGGGCCCCACCGCGGACCAGGCGATATGCCAGCGCAAGTGCAGGCACTCTTCGATACATGTACCAAACGAACGCCTTGCCTTCGGCCCCAGCTGCCGCCGCGGTCATCGCTTTCGCGCCTTCGAGGGTGGCTGCCATCGGCTTCTCACAGGCGACGTGTTTCCCAGCCTCGAGCGCGGCAATCGCCTGTTCGGCGTGGACATCATTGGGGGTTGCGATGTCGACGAGGTCGACGGCAGGATCCGTTGCCGCAGCGCGCCAGTCGGTGGTCCAGGATGACCATCCCCAGGTGGCCGCGAAGGTCTCGAGATCCTGGGCATTGCGCGCGGCCACGGTGTGCAGGGCGGCTGCACCCGCCTCCGGGAAGAACTTGCCAACACTCATCCAGGCGTTGGAATGGGCACGTCCCATGAACTTGGAGCCCAGCAATGCGATGTTGGTGATGGTCATGACAGTCCTTCTCCTTGGAACGCCGGCCTATGCATCCACACCGAGATACCTGCGTTGCAAATTCGCATTGTTCCGTAGCTCGTCGGCTCCGAATTCGGCCTCGATTCGCCCTGACACCATCGCCAGTTGCCGATCTGCCATCGCCGTTGCGGCATGAATGTTCTGTTCGACCGCGAGCACGGCGACTCCTTCCGCGACGAGGGAGATCACCGCGGAGATGAGCGTATCGACGATCGTCGGTGCCAGGCCTTCGGACGGCTCGTCCATAAGGAGCAACTTGCTGTTCAGCATGAGTGCCCGGCCCACGGCGAGCATTTGCTGCTCTCCCCCGGACAGCTCGCCTCCGCGGTTCTGGCGTCTCTGAGCGAGCCGCGGAAACAGCTCGTATACAGCCTCTGGCGTCCATCGTTTCCCTTTGGTCCCGTTGGCCAGCATCCGAAGGTGCTCGTCAACGGTGAGCGAGGGAAAGAGACGTCGACCTTGCGGCACATAGCCGATTCCGGCCTTCGAAATCTTCTCGGGCGTCAGACCGTTGAGCACCACCCCGTCGAACCTCACCAACCCTGCGCTGGGTCGGATGAGACCCATCAGTGCCTTGCAGAGCGTGGTCTTCCCCATGCCGTTGCGCCCGATGATGGCCACAGACTCCGTGCCCATCGAGAAGGTGATGCCGTCGAGAACCCGGGACTGGCCGTACCCGGCCTGCAATCCATCAACCTCCAAGAGGTGTTCGGTCATCGGTGGCGTCGCTCCGCTTCCCCCAGATAGATCTCGTGGACCACAGGGTCGTGACGGATCTCTTCGGTGGTCCCCGACACAATCACCTTGCCATCGGACATGACGACGATTTGCTCGGCAGCCTTGAGCGCGACATCCATGTCGTGCTCGATCAAGATCAGAGTGAGCCCCTCGGGCAACGAGAGCAAGAGCTGCGTGAGATTCTCTCGTTCTCCTTGCGACAGACCCGAAGCGGGCTCGTCGAGCATCAGGATCGTCGGCTCTGTGACAAGAGCCATGGCCACCTCGAGTTGTCGCTTTTCGCCGTGGGACAGGTCGTCAACCAGGTCATCCATTCGCTTGCCGAGCCACACCCTGCCCGCAGCATCGCGAGCTCGTTCCTCGTAGACACTGTCCACCGCGGACCGCCACAGTGCCCGATGGCGCCCGCTCTTGCCGGTCTGGGCCAGATAGAGATTGTCGGCCACGCTCAGGCCACCAAAGAGACGGGTCCTTTGGTAGGTACGGGCGACGCCAAGGCTTGCCCTGTGCCGCGACGCCAACATCGTGCAATCGACGCCTCCAATCTGAATCACGCCCGACGTTGGGCGCATGTCCCCTGCGATCAGATTGAACAATGTCGTTTTCCCGGCGCCGTTCGGGCCTAGAAGGCCAAGGCGTTGGCCGTGGACGACATCGAGATCGATGCCGTCCACGGCCACGAGGCCTCCGAACGCCTTCGTCACCGACCGAAGCCCGAGGGCCAGGCCCTGAGAAGTCTCGGTCGGTGAATCGGGACTAGGCCCCACGAAAGCGCCTCTACTTACCCTTGGGGAACACCGTCGACGACGGGAATCGCATTCCCGGCCCACGGAAGATCCGCGGTCTCACACCCGGGGAAGTCTCGCGACGGCCCGGGGGTGTCGCTGCTGAACGTCCCTCCGAATGTCTGGTCGACACCGGGGATGAGGGCAACGGTCTCCTGGACCACGTCCTCACCATCGAGGGCTAGCTGGGAGAGATAGACATCGACGATTCCCTGACGGTTCTCGTCAAGACTCACCGGGCCATACGGAAGCTCGAGAGTCATACCGGACAGCTCCGCACGGAGTGCCTCATGATTGTTCGACAGGTCCCCATCGACGGCGTTGAGCGCATTGATCAACGCGGTAGTGCCGCTGTAGAACCCGTAGAAGAACCCGAACCCTGCCGCGATCGAGGGGTCACCTGGCTCGTTGCCGGTCAAGGCTCCAGCCAAGGTGTCCCAGGCCGCGTTGGCACTGTCCAAGTACGCGGTTATCTCAGGCGTCACCACGTCGCCGGGAGGCGTCGCGAATCCACCCACATAGGCACCCGCGATGTTGGGACCGAGAGCTGCTGCCAGACCAGGGTTGAAGAACAGGTTCCCGGCATGCTGGGCTCCTGTCAGCTCACCCTTGGCATTGACGAATGCCTCGAGTGCTGCCTGGGTACCGGTTCCACCGACGACCCAGAAGTAGCCGTCGACCTCGTCGGGGTCGGGGAGCTGCTGGATGAACGACGAGTAGTCCGTCGTCCCCAATGGCGGGTAGATCCGAGCCTCGGGCGCGATCGTTCCACCAACTGCACAGAAGTCGGCGATGAACCCCGCAGATGACGTCCAGCCAAAGCTGTAGTCGTCTGCGATCACGGCGGCCGTGTCCCAACCGGCCGTGTTGTGCAGGAGGTCACCCAAACCTGCATTCCACTGAGCGCCGTCGCCGTGGAACCGGAAGAAGTTGGGAGCCTGCACTTGGAGGGTGGTCTCCTGGGCGCCGCCAATCCCACTCAAGAAGGTCACCTCGGGGTGGTCAAGCGCATAGTTGGCGATGGCGATCGACTCGTCACCGGAGAGCGGGCCGATCACGACCTCGGCGCCGTTCTGCTCTACGAGCACGCGAACTTCCTGGATGATCTTGTCGGCGGTGTCGTCACCACAACCAATTCCAACCAGTTCGATATCGCGTCCACCGGCGTTTGCGCCGCTGAAGCCGTCAAGTGCCGTTGTCGGCGAGTTGCTGGTGGCCCCGGCACCGTTGACGAGGGCGAGCACGACTCCGGCTACCACGTCCTCATTGAAGGCACCGAAGGCCCCTTCACACTCAGCGAGGATCCCGAGCTTGATCGCTTCGCCGCCCCCCGCGGCCGTGGTGCCTGGAGCGTCGGTGCTGCCCGTCGGGGCCTCCGTCGTTCCGGTCCCCTCAGTCGACGTTGTGCTCCCGTCCGTTGCATCGTCGCCACAGGCCGCCAGCGTCAACGCGAGAACGGTGAGAATCACCAGCCACCATGCTGGCCTCCACCGTCCCGTATTGGTTGCTCTCATCTTTCCTCCTCATCGCGGCGAGTAGCCGGTGCTTCTCGCCTTTGTCATTGTTTCGCCCGCCAACCCTGGCATCAGTTTGTTTCGACTTTCGCGATGGCAGGCACCGAGGGCTTAGCCTCCCTCCCACCACGACGAAGTCGATCGACGATGCCCATGATCCCCTCAGGTGAGAGAACCATGATCAGGAGCACCAGCAGTCCGATCACTGTGTTGAATCGGGCCTCCGTGATGCCGATCTGATCGAGCAGCGGGACGTTTCGCAAATAGTTGTTGGCCAACACGTACACCAAGGCACCTAGCCAAGCACCTTCGAGGTAGGAGATGCCACCGATAACGGCGATGATGAGTAGGTCGAGTGTGGGCCCGATCGATATCGAAGTAGGGTCGATCTGGCCGTTCCACCATATGTACAGGATCCCCGCGCACGCCGTGACGAAGCCGGCGATGACGAATGCGAGGGTCCGATGCAAAGGCACGTTGAACCCCAGCGAGGCCATCCTCACCGGATCGTCACGCGTCCCCTGTAATGCAAGTCCGAATGGGGTCCTGGCGATCGCCTTGAACCCGACGTAGGCCACTATCGACACGCCTACCGCTGCGTAGTAGAGACGCCACGGATGGTTCGCGAACAGTGGAGGCGGCGCGATGCCGGTGATGCCCCCGAATCCAGACAAAGTCGTCACCTGACCGAAGAAGTAGTAGCCGATCACCGCATAGGTGAGGGTCAACATCAGGAAATAGATCCCGCTGGTCCTGCTCGCAAGCCCCCCGAGAATCAGAGCGACGACCAAGCAGATTCCCAGTGCGAAGGCCACGGCAACCCATGGCCCCCAACCCAACTTGAGCCCCTTCGAGCCCGAATCACCCACAGCGTTGCCCACCATGAATCCGGCAACACCGAATATCAGGAACTGGGCCAGCGAGGTCATCCCGCCATAGCGGAACAGGAACACGATCGAGGCTGCCGCAATGGCAAGGATCAGCACCCTGGTCATCAGGAATGAGATGAAGAACTCAGATCCGACGAGCGGCAAAGCCACCGCACCCAAAATGACGGCCCCCAGGGCGATCCGGGATCTCGTCGTGGTCAAGCTGCCGGTCTCCCGAACAGGCCATATGGTCGGACGGCCAGGACAACAGCCAGCAGCACGAACGTGAGAATGATGCTGTAGAAGGTGAACTCTGCGGGCAGGTAGGCAGGCGAGAACGACACCACAAGCCCAAACAGCAGCGAACCGGCAACCGCCCCTTTCAAAGAGCCCAACCCGCCGATGATCACCACCACCAGCGAGTTGAGCAGCCATTGGCCGTCCGCGCCCGGAGCGACTCCGGCGAACGAGGCGCCCATTATCCCCCCGACTCCCGCCAGGAACGCCCCCACAAAGAAGGTGATGGCGAACACCGCCATGATGTTGATGCCAAGGGCCCGGACCATTTCTCGGTCATCGACACCGGCGCGGATGACCATTCCCATGCGTGTTCGGCCGAGCCAGAGCCATAACCCCAAACCGACCACTATCGCCATCCCGAGCATGAAGAGGCGAGATGTGGCATAGCGCTCGCCGAGGATCTCGGTGAAGTGGGTCACCGCACCTGGCCACACCATCCGCTGGGCCAGCCCGCCGAACCATGCCAGCATTTGGTCGGCGAGTATCACCGCGACGGCAAGCGTGATCAGGGCCTGTCGGAGCTCCTGGCCTTCGTTCCAGCGCAACAGCACCTGTTGGATCGTGATGCCGATCAAGGCGGCCACCAGAGCACCAACCAGGAGGGGAACAAACCAGGCCGCCATGCTCACATCGGCCGACTCGATGTTGCGAGTCTTGCCGACCATCGTTTGCTGCACTGTGATGCCGATGTAGGCGGCCATCGCGAACAGCGACCCGTGAGCCATGTTCACAGTGCGCATCAGCCCGAATATGAGGGTGAATCCCGAAGCCACCACGAAGAACAGCCCGGCCACCGTGATCCCATCGAGAAGGGTGACCAGGAACTCGCCGGGCTCACGGATCGCCGGGCCGGCCGAGGTTCCAGTCGCCAGGAAAAGGACCCAGGCAAGCACCAACACCACCGGCACGAGCACTACACCCAACACCAATCGGCGCCGCAGCTGCGGTCGGCTGCGGGCACTGGTCGATGTGTCGGATCCGGCAGCACTCGCCAGATTCATGTAGTCACCGGCGAGGAAAATACCACGGGTCGGCGGACCATGTGTGTACAGACATGTATACAATTTTCGGGCGAGCGGAACCCATGTCTGCTCCCTATTCCGAGGAGGACCACCGAATGCACCTGTCGATGCACAACTGGATGCGAGCCGAGCCGATCGAGGTAACGATTGCCCGACTGGCGAAGTTCGGATACTCCAGTATCGAGATCAGCGGAGAGCCCGACATCTACGACACCAAGCACGTCAGCGGGCTGCTCGAAGACGCCGGTCTCAAGTGCTGGGGGGCGGTCACGCTGATGCTCGGCGAACGGAATCTGATCGCCAAAGACGAGGCACAACGGGCGGCTTCGGTCAAGTACGTGAAGGACTGCATCACGATGGTCAAGGAGCTCGAGGGCTACGAGATCACCATCGTGCCGGCCACCGTCGGCAAGATCGTCCCTGACGCCTCCCCAGAGGAAGAATGGAAGTGGGCGGTCGATGGGATGTCCGAAATCATGGCTCACGCCCGCATCGAGGGCATCCGCCCGGCGATCGAGCCGCTCAACCGCTTCGAGACCTACTTCATCAACCGAGGCGAACAGGCAATGGCGCTCGCCGAAGCCACCGGTCCCGACTGCGGGGTGTGCATGGATGCCTTCCACATCAACATCGAAGAAGCCGACTGGCGCCAGGCAATTCGCGATGTTGGGGACCGGCTCACCGACTTCCATGTTGCTGAGAACAACCGGATGCCTCCGGGCATGGGCGACTACGACTGGAAAGAAGTCGTGTCGATCCTGAGGGAAGTCGGATACGACGGCGCGATGACGATGGAGTTTGTAGCTCCCATTGACCGGACACCGGCCAACCACTACCCCAACGCCATCGACCACAACCCCCAAGGCATCTCCCCCGAGCAACTCAAGTTCATCCAAGATCACGGGAGCTCGACGCTCAGTGAAGAGTTCTACGACTGGATGGTCATGAAGGCCAGCGAACACGTGCTGCCATTGATCCAAGACTGAGGATGGTCCCCAACGTCGTCATTGTCGGCACCCTCGACACCAAGGGGCCGGAAGTTGCGTACATCCGCGATCGGTTGATCGATCGCGGATGCGCGACGACGGTGGTCGACGTGGGGATCCTCGGCGAGCCGCTTGGCATCGTCCCCGATATCGATCACATCGAGGTCGCCGCATACGCAGGCGTCACCATCGAGGAGATTCGGCAGGCGGGAACCCGGGGACGTGCCGTCGCCTTGATGCGCCAGGCGGTGCGGTCGCTCATGACCGACCTCCATCAGCGAGGCAGGGTCGACGCCGCGATCGGTCTCGGCGGAGCCGAGGGAGCAGTGATGGGCGCTGCGGCCCTGATGATGCTGCCGATCGGTGTCCCCAAAGTCGTCCTCAGCCCGATCGCCTCCGGCCGCCACGAGTTCGGGCCCCTGGTCGGGACCTCGGACATGATGGTGGTGCACACGGTCGTCGACATCATGGGGCTGAACCCGGTCGCCACGACCGTGTTTGACAATGTCGCCGCCGCGGTGGCGGCGATGGCCCTCGACAGCAGTCGGCTCGAGTCGCACGGCTCCGACAGCCGTCTGGTCGGTGTGACGATGCTGGGCAATACCACCAAGGCGGTCATGGCCCTCCGCGACCGATTGGCCGAGCACGGCTATGAGGCAGTTGTCTTCCACTCCAACGGCGTGGGTGGGCCGGCCATGGAGGAGTTGGCCGAGGCCGGTCTGTTCATAGGGGTGATCGACTTCACCACCAATGAGGTGACTGACCCCATGGTCGGTGGCATCCACGACGGCGGGCCCCGTCGGCTGTCGACGGTCGCCGAGCTCGGAATCCCACAAATCGTGGTCCCCGGGTGCATCGACTTCAGCGTCTTTGCGAGTGGCCAGGTCCCCGCGGAGCTTGCCGGCCGCCCTGTCTACGACCACAACCCGGAGTACACCCTGGTCCGCACACCGGCCAGCCAGATGGCCCAGATCGGGGAGCTATTTGCCGAGCGACTCAACCGAGCGACAGGGCCGTTAGCCGTCGCGATCCCTACCAAGGGGCTGTCGATACCAAACGTGCCCGACGGTGTCTTCTGGGATCCCGACGCAGACGCCGCGTTTGTCAGCGAGCCTCAGGAGCGGTCTCCGCCCTGACATCACGATCCACGAGTTCGACCATCACGTCAACGATCCTCGATTCGGAGAGATCGTCGCCGACCTATTCGCCGACCTACTCGAAGTGGGCGGCATCACGACACGACTGGAGAAAGCAACATGACCACTGACACCTTGACGGACGTCACAGAGGCCGAGCGAGCGTTTCGGGAGCAATTCGTCTCGTGGAACCTGGCCGAATTGTCGTATGTGGACATCCAGGCGTACCTCGAAGACAAGGACGTGGTCCTGGTGCCGATGGCGAGCACCGAACAGCACGGACCACATCTGCCCCTCTACTGCGACACCATCACCGCAATCGAGATATCGGCCCGGGTCTCACGTCTGATCGGAGTTCTCCACACCCCACCGATCTGGACCGGCTACTCGCCGCAACACATGCATCGCCCCGGAGAGGGTCGAGGCACGATCACTGTCCGCTCGTCAACCCTGCTTGCCCTCATGGAGGACGTTGCCCGGAGTCTCATTCATCACGGGTTCAACCGGATCATCTTCATCAACGGGCACGGCTCCAATATCAAGGTGGTCGACCCTGTGTTGCGCAAACTTCGCTATGAGACCGGGGCGCTGATCGGCTTGGTGAAGCCCTACATGGAGCGTTACGTCGGTGTGGTGGAGGGTGTGTTCGAGAATCCTCCGGAGGAGACACCGGGGTGGCACTCCAGTGAGTGGGAGACATCGCAATGTCTCGCCTGGGACGAGAAGCTGGTTCGCATGGATAGGGCGAAGCACACCCCAACCTCGATCCCCGACTTCCTGCCCGAGTCGTTTAGGAAGTACGACGGTGCCCCCGATGTCGAGTTCGAGGGCTACACCTACTTCAACTTTCCGATGGACCACCACGAGTTCACCGAGACGGGCGTGATCGGCAACCCGATGCGCGCGACCAAGGAGAAGGGCGAGGAATCGTTCCGAAGGTATTCCGAGCACGTCGCTCGGGGTGTGCTGGAGCTGATGAAGGTGCCCGTCAAGGTCGAAAACCGAGAGTTCGTCGACCGAGTTTTGTGATGGCAGAGCCCGATCCCACGACCGTCACCGACAGGGCGTACGTCCAGTTGCTCGAGCTGTTGACGAGCGAGAACGTCCGGCCAGGCGACCACCTGGGAGAGGTCGCCGTGGCCGAGTGGCTAGGCATCAGCCGCACGCCTGTGCGGGCCGCCCTCCAACGGCTCGAGTTGGATCAACTCGTGCGTCGCAACCACAACAGCGGCTACTCGGTGGCTGGGCTGACGTCGGGTGACGTCCACGAGATCTGCGATGTCCTCCGCCTCCTCGACACCGCCCTCTTCATCCGTGCGTCGGAGAACCTCACCGACGAGCAGAGTGCCAACCTCCAGGAGTGCGTCGAGAGAATGGCGACAGCCGCTTCCAAACGAGACCTCGAGATGTGGTCGACGGCCGACGCGCGGTTCCACGAGCTTCTTCAGGGCGCGTCGGACCACACGCTCTTCTCCGATATCGCTGAGAAACAGCGGCGCCGGCTCCACAGGTTTTGGATGTCGGGTGCCGGCCGTCTGGAACGTCTGGCCAAATGCGCGGACGAGCACTCCTCGATCGCAAAATCGATCGCCGCCTCGGATCACGACGGCATTCGAAGACTGGTGAACGAGCACATAGACCACATGGAAGAAAGCATGATCCGCAATCTCGAGATGGCACGTCCCTTCATATCCACCAACGGGTCAGCTCTCGACCATGTCTGATCCCCGCGCCGACTATCGAATTCGGATGCTCCTTCATCAGCTCGCGGATGTGGTCGGCGCCAAGCACGTCTCGGTCGACCCCGGAGAGCTGGCTGCCCAGGCGGCCGACTGGTCGTGGATGTCCCAGCTCTACAGACTCCACGGCATCGACTTGCCCATGGCCGATGTGATGGTGCAACCCGCGAGCCCTCAAGAAGTGGCAGATGTGGTCCGGATTGCGAGCGACCACCGAGTCCCGATCGTGCCGCGCGGAGGTGGATCGGGCACTCAAGGTGGAACGTTTGCCTTGTATGGGGGAATCGCCCTCGACCTGACCCGGATGGACCGCATCCTGGAGGTCGACGAGACGAGCTTGGTGGTCAACGTCGAAGTCGGAGTGACCGGGCCCCAACTCGAGGAGGCACTCAGCCCTCTGGGCCTTGCCGTGGCCCACGAGCCGGGCTCATTTCACTTTGGCGCCACCGTCGGTGGGTGGTTGGCTGCTCGAGGGTCCGGAGTCCGATCCACCAAGTACGGCAAGCCAGAAGACATGGTTCTTCAGGTAGAAGTTGCCCTCCCCCCCGGTCAGCTGGCTTCGACACCCTCGGTTCCCAATCATGCTGCCGGCCCCGGGCTTCTCCAACTCCTTGTCGGCTCCGAGGGCACCATGGGCGTGATCACCTCGGCGACCCTCCGCATGGACCCTCTGCCCGAGGCGCAATCATTCCTCACCTACGAGTTTGCGACGGTGTTCGACGGGCTCGAAGCGGGTCGACGGATCATGACTCAGCGTTGGCGCCCCGCGGTGATGCGCCTCTATGACGAAGCCGACCGCAACAAGCTCAACGACATCCTCGGGCTCGAACTTACTGGGAGCCTGCTCATCGTGGTTTGCGATGGGGACCAGCGTCTCGTCGACCTCGAATCAGAGGCAATCACATCGATCTGCAGCGAGGTCGGGGGAACCTTTCTGGGACCTGGCGGCGCCAGGACCTGGTGGGACGGCAAGTATGAGCCCTACGCCGAAGGAAAGGCACCCGCACCTCCGACGATTTTCGGCACCACCGACACCGTCTGCACCTTCGACGACATGCCCGACCTCTATCGGGCGAAGCGGAAGAACATCGAGGAGGGTTTTGCAGAGTACGGGGCGCAATACACGGCGCATTTCTCCCATTGGTTCCCCTGGGGCGTCATGGTCTACGACCGGTTCTATGTACACAACTCCCCCAAAGACCCAATGGAGGCTCTCGATCTCCACGACCGCTTGTGGGACTCGGCTGTTCGCACGTCTCTCGCCCATGGTGGCGTTATCAACGAGCACCACGGGGTTGGGGTCAAGCTGGGTCGATTCATGCGCGAGCAATATGGGCCCTGGTGGTCGTATCTGCAGGGGATCAAGGACGCCATCGACCCCGATGGCATCCTCAATCCCGGCAAGCTGGGTTTTGGCCCGCCCCGATGAGCAGGCTCGATACGTCAGCCGGCGAGCCAGCCACCGTCGACGTTGAGAACCACGCCTGTCATGTAGGACGAGGCATCGGAGGCAAGAAAGACAGCGGCGCCTTCGAGATCCTCCGGGGCTCCTATCCGGTCCATCGGGATCCGTGATTGAATCCACGCGCTGCGCTCCGGGTCCTGGAAGAGGCCTTCGGTGAGCTGGGTCCGGAAATAGCCGGGGGCAATGGCGTTGACCCTGATGCCCGACCTCGCCCATTCGACCGCCAGAGTTCGGACCACTCCGGCCACTCCTGCCTTAGAGGCAGAGTATGCCGCGGTGTTGGCGATCCCGATGCTGGTCGTCAACGAACCCACAAAAATGTGCGATCCGCCGGAACCGGCTTCGATCTGGCGTTTTCCAATCTCCCGCGAGAGGAAGAAGGGCCCTGTCAGATTCACGGCCATGACTTGCTCCCAGTCGGCGAGGTCTACGTCGATGGCGGCGGCCCGGCGCTGATGGCCCGCAGAATGGAGCACGATGTCCACGACCCCCACCTCGGAGCAAGTTTCGGCAACCCACTGTTCGATTGCGTCGATGCTCGACAAGTCGAACGGCCTGGCCACCACGTCGCAAGCCGCGGCGGACAGCTCCTCGGCAACCTGGGAAAGCTCATCGACGCTCCGGCTGACAAGGACGACCTTGGCCCCGGCTCGACCCAGCGCCCCTGCCATGGCCTTTCCCAGACCTCTACCAGCGCCGGTCACCAGGGCCGTGCGGCCACCGAGACTGAACATGTCGTTCATCGATCGTTGATGGCGACGGCCGACATCCGGTCACCATAACCAGAGCCCTTCTGCCCGTTGCGACGGGCCCGACGACGAGAGGAGAACCCGTGCCCGACACGCCCACGGTGCTGCTGATAGGCACGCTCGACACCAAAGGCCACGAGTACGCCTACCTGCGCGACCGCCTCCTGGCCGATGGAGTCGACGTCCTGGTGGTCGACGTCGGGATCAACGATCCCGACGGAATCTCTCCAGACATCTCCCGTCACGAGGTCGCGGCTTCGGTCGGGGCCGATGCCGATGCGCTCTCCACCGCCTCGGATCGGGGGCAGGCTGTAGCAACGATGACAGAGGCCGCCGCAGAATTCGTCCCCGTGTTGTATCGGGAGGGACATTTCGACGGAGTCCTGGCTGCAGGCGGCTCTGGAGGAACCGCCGATCGCGACCCGTGCCATGCAGGCTCTGCCGGTTGGCGTCCCCAAACTGATGCTCTCGACCATGGCTTCGGGGAACACTTCCAGCTACGTGGGGAGCAGTGACGTCACGATGATGGCCTCGATCACTGACATCGCCGGGGTCAACTCGATCTCCGCACAGATCCTCGCCAATGCCGCGGCAGCAATGGCTGGAATGGTCAAGGCATCTCCAGTCGCCCTCGACAGCGCCCGCCCCTTGGTGGCAGCCACGATGTTCGGGGTCACCACGCCCGCTGTGACTGCGGCCCGGACGGATCTGGAGGACCGTGGCTATGAGGTGTTGGTCTTCCACTGCACGGGCACAGGCGGAAGGGCGATGGAGAACCTGGTCGAGGCGGGCTTTTTCGATGGCGTCCTCGACCTGACCACGACCGAGCTGTGTGACGAATTGGTCGGCGGCGTCCTCTCGGCCGGGCCCGACCGGATGGGGGCAGCGGCACGCTCCGGGATTCCCCAGGTGGTATCACTGGGTGCGCTCGACATGGTGAACTTCGGAGCACCCGACACCGTGCCTGACAAGTTCGAAGGCCGAACCATGTACGAGCACAATCCCTCGGTCACCCTGATGCGAACAACCCCGGAGGAGTCGGCCCAGTTGGGGCGTCAGATCGCTGAGAAACTCTCGGTGGCGACCGGCCCTACCACCCTCTTCATCCCGCTGAAAGGGGTCTCGATGATCGCCGTGGAGGGTCAACCCTTCTACGACCCAGAGGCTGACGCCGCTCTCTTCGAAGCCATCCGGGACCACCTTCCCGATTCGGTGGACCTGGTCGAGATGGACTGCGATATCAACGACCCTGAGTTCGCCAAAGCGATGGCGGACACCTTGGACGGCTACATCAGGGCCTCGCGATGAACGGTGACGAAGCCCGCGCCAAACTCAGGGAGACCATCGCCGCCGGCGACCCAATCATCGGTGCCGGCGCCGGCACCGGCCTCTCGGCGAAGTGCGCCGAGGCCGGTGGAGCCGACCTCATCATCATCTACAACTCAGGGCGCTATCGCATGGCGGGCCGGGGATCGCTGGCCGGTTTGCTCCCTTATGGGGACGCAAACGCGATCGTGATGGAGATGGGCCAGGAGGTGCTGCCCATCGTCAAGAACACCCCGGTGCTGGCCGGCGTGTGTGGGACCGACCCCTTTCGGATAATGGGCCGATTCCTCCGCCAGGTCATCGATGCCGGGTTCGCAGGCGTGCAGAACTTCCCGACCGTCGGCCTGATCGATGGGACATTTCGCGCCAATCTCGAGGAAACCGGGATGGGATACGGGCTCGAGGTCGACATGATCAGAGAAGCTGCGGAACTTGGACTGGTCACGGCGCCCTATGTGTTCGATCCGGACGATGCGGCCGCCATGGCCCAGGCCGGAGCCGACGTGCTGGTGCCCCACATGGGTCTCACGACGAAAGGCACCATCGGCGCTCAAACCGCGAAGACGCTCGACGACTGTGTCGAAGAGATCCAGGCGATGCGTGACGAGGCCATCAAGGTGAACGCCGACATCACGGTTCTCTGCCATGGGGGCCCGCTTGCCGAACCCGAAGACGCCCAATACGTCCTCGACCGAACGGAAGGCATCCTCGGCTTCTTTGGAGCCTCATCAATGGAGCGTCTTCCTACCGAAGTCGCCATGACCGAGAACATGCAGCGCTTCAAGGCATTGACCATCTAGACAGCAAGGAAGGACATGACCGCCAAGCTCGTAGACCGCAACTCGATCCCGACCTGGACATTCGACTGGGGAATCATCAAACCTCTGATCGCCACGGACAACACCGACGATGGCGATTGCAGCTTGATGCACGTCATCCTGTTCCCCGACAAGGGCCACGATCGGCACAACCACCCCGAGTCAGACGAGATCCTCTACATACTCTCCGGCCGGGGAAACCAGATGGTCGACGATGGTGAGCCGTTTCCAGTCGTGCCTGGGGACGCAGTCTGGATCCCCAAAGGCATCTTCCACTCGACTCTTAATACCAGCTACGAGACGATGGTGATTCTCGCCATCTACGCTCCGGCCGGAGCGGAGGACGTGCTCAAGACGATCCCCGACTTCGTCGAGGTCCCGAATGGCTCCAACCCAACGGTGATCGGTCCTGAACCAAGAGGCCGCGCGACCGCGCCCGTCTCCAGCCCCCATGGCGCTGAGCTAATCATTCGCGACAGCACGGTCGGCGCGACCAAGTCTTAGCCCGTGTAGCCGCCGATCATCTTTTCGACTCGACTCCCCGAGCGCTGGACAACGCACCGCGACCTCGGAGTACCGTGGAGTCCGCGCGGGTCCTCGCTCGTCAGCGGCTTGGGACTCTGACAGCTTGCGAAGGAGTTCCCCATGGGCGAGTCGACGAACGGATCGGAATGGATCTCCGCGGCCGAGTTCCACCGAGCGCCGGGCGTCTCCGACTGGCGTGTCACAGGCACAGGCCCGCAGACCGTCTTCACCGCAACCTCTCTCTCCCACGCGGCAGACCTCACCGCCCCGATCGTCGCCGCCGCAGAGCAATTCGGCATACTGCCCGACTTTGACGTGCGACCCGAGGGAGTGGTCGTGCGCATCCCGTACCGCAGCCCGGAGGGAATCCCTTCGGCCGCCGCGGAGTTCGCTGCCGCCGTGTCCCGGGCAGCCGCCGAGCTACTGCTGACGCCCGCTCCGGCGCTCGCGCAGTCGATCGGCATCTACGTCGCCCAGCACTCCCAGGCCGACGCGCGACCGTTCTTCACGGCCGCACTGGGCTACGAGGCGTTCGGCGACACGGATGCCGTCGATCCGCTGCGCTGCGGACCGCAGCTCGCCTTCAACCCGATCAGCGGCGACTCCCCGGCGAGAGGCCGGACGCATTTCGATGTCTTCGTGCCGGCCGACCAGGCTCGGGCGCGGGTGGATGCCGCACTCGCCGCCGGAGGGAGACTCGTCGACGATTCGCACGCTCCCGCTTGGTGGTCGCTCGCGTCGCCCGACAACCACGGCGTGGACATCGCGTCCTGGACCGACACCTACGACTGACACGTGCTCGTTGCCGTGGAGTGCACGGATGCCGCTGGGTAGACGCTCATCTTCATTCCACGAGCCCGCCCTTGGCTACAAGTAACCCATTTCCTGGGCGTCGGCGTGGGCCTCGGTACGGTTTCTCGCTCCGTCACGACTCGGACCGTCGGATGGGCCTTGAGGCGAGAAGCCAGTTCGATTCCCGTCGTTCCAGGCATTTCGATGTCGGTGAGAAGGATGTCCGGCTCATGCTCTGCGACGGCTGCCAAACCCTGCTCGCCATCCGCCAAGGCTCAGGTCCAGCCCGGCACCCGCCCTGCCTGTTCGATCCATTTCTGAAGCTCCAGTTCCTCTGCCTTCTCCAATGACTTCACCTTGACGTAACGGGATCGTCCGGTGCTTCCAAGCGGCGGCGGATTGTCGAATTCAGCGCCGCCGAAGAAGACGATGTTGACGGAAACGTCGTAGGCGACCATCTCGATGATCCATCCAAGCTCTCCCAGCCCGTAATACGCCTTCTTCCACTTCACGGCGTACTGAAGTTCGGGAATGGTCTCACGGATCAGTTCGTCCAAACGCTTGACGATGGGCTGAAGGTCCGGCATCACCCGCCGGATCCAGTCCTCGATATCAGCATGACTGTCCGAGGGCAGAGGCGGCTTCTTGGCAGCATTTGGCTTGAGTTGTTTCGCCATGGCACCTCGGTCCTTGGGGTCGGGCGAGCGACCTTGTGCGGTCGCCCAAGCCTGTGTCAATTTTGCACCGAAGAAGGGGGGTGTAGCACGTATGACCGAAAACCCCTCCTCGGGCCTGAACCCGGCTGGGGCATTTTATCAACTGGTACAAGGTGAAATCGGTGGAGCTGACGGGATTTGAACCCGTGACCCCTCGTTGCGAAAGATGCGGTCAAAACCCTCTGACCAGGGGAAACGGTGCACCTTCAGGGTCTTGTGGGGCGGCTGTGGAGCGAACGACGTGAGACGTCGTGAGACTGGAGTCGGGCTCCTCACGCCGACCCGGGTCTGGCTGATCTGTCCAGTGTTCGACGAAGGCCTGGTTGGCGGTCCCGTCAGGTTCGGCCAGGTAGGGGTGCAGCGGTCAGCCTGGATCCTCGGCACCCAGCAGTTCGAGTGCGTTCTGGATGCCCTGCTCGAGGACGTCGTCGGAGAGCCGCCGGTCGGCTAGTGCGCGGGAGACCTGGAGCGTGCCGACCATCAGGGCGAAGACGCCGAGCGCCTTCACGCGCGCTGACTGGGGATCGTCCGGCGCCAGTCGGGCGGCAGCGTCATCGATGATTGCCATCTGGCCATCGGTGTAAGCGCGCTTCACGGCGTCCGCTGAGCGCGCGATCTCGTCGAGGAGCGCCGCCGATGGACAGCCGCCTTCCGTGTCGTCGCGGTGCCCGGTCGAGAGATACCCGCGAACGATCTCCTCGAGCGACTGCGCGCTGTAAGTCTCGCGCTGCTCACGGAGCTGGTCCACGACCGTGGTCGAGACGAGGTCCTGTTTGGAGTCGAAGTGGGCGTAGAAGGCGCCGTTGGTCAGCCCGGCGTCCGCCATCAGGGTGGCGATCCCCGAGCCGTCGATCCCGTCGCGCTTGAGCCGACGACCAGCCGTTTCGATGATCCGCCGCCTCGTCGCCTGCTTGTGCTCTGTTCCGTACCGTGCCATGAACGCCTCCGAAGCTGGAAAAACTCCCTGCCTTCCGCTTGACATTATCATAGTACACTCGTAATATTATGGTTGTAAGACAATAACTATGAGTCCAAGATGACAACCGAGCCGACGACGCTCGTGACGGGCACCTCAGACACATAAGGAGAACCCCCCATGACGACCATCGACAACAACCCCGTCATCACCTCCTACGCGGAGGCACCGGCCCGCACTATCACCGCCGGCGGCGTGACCTACGCCTACCGCGAGCTCGGGCCCAAAGGCGGCATCCCCGTCATCTTCTTTGTCCACCTCGCCGCGACCCTCGACAACTGGGATCCCCGCATCATCGACCCGATTGCCAAGGACCACCACGTCATTACCTTCGACCACCGCGGCATCGGCGCCTCCACTGGCCAGGTTCCCGAGAGCATCGAGGCGATGGCCGACGACGCCGTGCCTTTCATCAAGGCGCTCGGCTTCCACAAGGTCGACATCTTCTCCTTCTCTCTCGGCGGCATGGTCGCCCAGGCCCTCGTGCTCAAGTACCCCGACCTCGTGCGCAAGCTGATCCTCACCGGCACCGGACCTGCCGGAGGGAAGGACATCGACAAGGTCGCCGGGGTCACCTACTGGGACATGCTGCGCGCAGCCCTGACGCGGTCGGACCCGAAGGAGTTCCTGTTCTTCAACCGCAACGCCACCGGCAAACCCGCCGCCCGCGCGTTCGTCAACCGGCTCAAGGAGCGCACCGTCGACCGCGATGCCCCGATCTCGGTGAAGGCCTTCCAGACACAGCTCAAAGCGATCAAGAAGTGGGGTCGGTCGGTCCCCGCTGACCTGTCGAAGATCAGCCAGCCCACCTTGATCGCCAACGGCGACAACGACCGGATGGTGCCCTCCGTGCTCTCCGAGGATATGCATCGCCGCATCCCCGGCTCCGAGCTCATCATCTACCCCGACTCCGGCCACGGTGCCATTTTCCAGTTCCACGACAAGTTCGCCCCCGTCGCCGTCAACTTCCTCGACAGCTGACCGCACCCTGCGAAGGAAGCCAAGAAAGTGGCTACTACACGTCCCTCTGCGAAAAAGCCCCTCGTCTCATCGATCCTGCTGTGGATGCGTACCGATCAGCCCCGTCAGCAAGGCATGGACTACTGGAAAGGCCCGCACTCGAAGATCATCTCCGCGTCTCCGGGGCTCGAGGAGTACCGCCAGATCCATATAGCGGAGAACAATCCCGGGCTGTGGCCGGCCATCAACGGCGTCGAGACCGTCATCCCAGCCGAGCGCCGGATCGACGGGGTAGCCGAGGTCACGTTCACGTCCATTCTCTCCCCGCTGCGAGGCCGCAAACAGACCAGGCTCGCGTACAAGGATGAAGTCAACGTGTTCCGGCGCACCCTCCTCTACGTGGGGCCACCGTACTCGGCCCGCTGGTTCGGCATGGCCGAGCCCAGGGGGACGGTCGGAGCGCGCAGCCTCATCTATCTCCGCAGGCGGGGAGACGTCAAAACCGGTGCTTTCCGGACACACATCAGGAACGAGCTAGTTCCCGCTCTCGTCAACACAAGGGCGCTATCAGAACTCCGAACCCAGGTCTTCATGCCCTGGATCGAAAAGCTCTGGGACACGCCGAACGTCGCGCATGACAACCCGACCGAACAGCAGTTCGACGCCTCACTGATCCTCGGCTTCACCGATACCAACGTCCTGAGGGCGTTCTTCGGTAGTGGAGAGATCGCGACGCTCTCAGGCAAGCTGTCCGAGTTCGTCTCCGCCCTCCACGCATACGAGGTCACCGAAGCGCCGACCTACGTAAAGGACGGCAAAGTCCTCCCTCACTATCAGACGTAGCCCAGCGCGCTCACAGCACCGACGGCGTGCTCACCCAGTGTCACCGGTGACATCTCAAGGATGTCCAGGTCCGAGACCACAATCTGGCTGGGCGGCACAGGCCGGCAATCAAAACACAGAGGTCACAGGTACGGCGAAAGCCCCCCGTAGGGGCGGTGGAAGAAACGGCAAAAGCCTGACAGAAGACGACCACCAAACGATAGAAGCCCTGTAAGCAGCTCGCTAAGGAGGGCTGTGCAGTCTCGGGTGAACTTGTGGAGCTGACGGGATTTGAACCCGTGACTTCCTCGTTGCGAAACATGCGGTCAAAACCCGTTGACCAGGGGAAACGGCATGGGCTAGCGGTTCTGTGGTACGTCTGTGGTACGAGCGACGCGAGACGTAGTGAGACCTGGCGGCCTGTCTCAGCCAAAGTCAGCCTACGTCCTATTCGGTCTGGCTGGCAGTGACTTTCGACCGTGCATTCGCTGGGCTGCGTGTTTCGACACACGAGTATGTTTCGCCCGTGCACCCAACTCGGCGCCGCGCCGTTTTTTCGTCGCCTTGATCCCCTACATGGTGGATCCCACCCTTTGACTGGGTCCGCCGAGGAGCGCGACCGCCTCCGCGCCGCCGTCGCCGCCCTGGAGGCTCAGCGCGCGAAGCTGGGAGACGAGGTTGTCGATGCCGGGCTCCGACCGCTGGTGGAGCGCATAGCCCAGCTCCAGTCCCCCGTGACCGAGGAGCGCAAGCTTGTGACCACGCTCTTCGCCGATCTCGTCGGCTTCACCGCCATGTCAGAGCGGTTGGACCCCGAGGACGTGCGCACCGTCGTCGACCGCTACTTCGCCGCCTGGACGGCGACCATCGAGGGACGAGGCGGTGTCGTCGCGAAGTTCATCGGCGACGCGGTAATGGCCGTGTTCGGGATGAGGCAGGCACAGGAGGACGACCCGGAGCGGGCCATCCTCGCTGCTCTCGACATGGTGGCATCGTTGGACGTGCTCAACGACGCGCTCGCCGACGAGGGAGGACCGACGCTTGAGATGCGTGTGGGGATCAACACCGGTGAGGTCGTCATCGGCGCGGTGGGCGACCGTCCCCAAGAGGAGTGGATCGCCGTCGGCGACCCGATCAACGTGGCGTCCCGACTGCAGGCGGAGGCGCCAGTCAACGGTATCCTCATAGCCCACTCCACCTTTCGGCATGTCCGCGGGGTCTTCGATGTCCGCGAGGTGGCGCCACTCGCCCTGAAGGGAAAGAAGGAGCCCGTCCGCGCCTATGTGGTGGAACGGGCCAGGCCCCGAGCGTTTCGTGCCCCGACCCGCGGCGTCGAGGGGGTGGAAAACCCGATGGTGGGGCGGGAGGCCGAGCTAGAGCGGCTCCGCGACGCCTACCTTGCCGCCTCCGAAGGAGACCCTTGCTTGGTCACGATCGTCGGCGAGGCCGGTATGGGGAAGTCACGCCTGCTCGACGAGTTCGCAACCTGGCTCGACCTGCTCCCTGACGAGATCGTCTTCATCCAGGGACGGGCCCGCCAGGGCACGGAACACGACGCCTTCTCGCTGATCCGCGACACCGTCGCCGGCCGGTTCGAGATCCTCGACACCGATCCTCCGGGCGTGGTCGGAAAAAAGCTGTCTACCGGGCTCGGAGTCGCCGCTCCCGCCTCGGCCACGCTCGGGCTCGACGAGGACCGCGCCGCCTTGATCGGCTACCTACTCGGGTTCGAGGTGGGCGCCAAGTCCCTTCCCACCGACCTGGAGGCTCACGCCGTTCACGAGCTGGGCACCGCCGCATTCCTCGAGTGGGCCGCCGGGCTGGCTTCCGCGGACCCGGTAGTGGTGGTCCTCGACGACATCCACTGGGCCGACGACCCCTCACTCGACCTCGCGGCCCGGTTGGTCGCCGAGCCGGGGAGCCGGCGGATGCTTCTCGTGTGCGGCGCCCGTCCAGCGTTCCAGGTCCGCCGTCCGCAGTGGCAGGCGGGTGAGCCCCGACACCAGCGGATCGACCTGCGCCCTCTCAGGACTCTGGAAAGCCGTCGACTGGTCACCGACATCCTGGCCAAGATCCCCGATCTCCCCCGCGATCTGCGCGACACGGTGGTGAGCGCTGCCGAGGGAAACCCTTTCCACGTCGAGGAGCTGGTCAAGATGCTCATCGAGGACGGCGTGATCGTGAAGAGCCCCCACGCCTGGACCGTCGCCCAGGACCGCCTACCCACGGTACGGGTGCCCGAAACCCTGGTCGGCGTCCTCCAGGCGAGGATCGACTCCCTAACGCCCGAGGAGAAGTCCGTGCTTCACCGCGCCGCCGTGATCGGGCGAAGCTTCTGGGACCGGGCAGTGGTCGCACTCGGAGAGGACGCCGACGGCAGCGGGATCGAGGAGTCGCTGAACGCGTTGCGAGTACGAGAACTGGTGTACGGCCGGGAGGCGTCGAGCATTGCAGACGCCGCCGAATACGTCTTCAAGCATGCCGTGCTCCGCGACGTCGCCTACCAGTCGGTGCTGCGCCGTTACCGAAGGGACTACCACGCGCGGGCGGCTACCTGGCTTGCCTCAGTGGTCGAGTCCACCAAGCGCGCCGAGGAGTTCGCCACCTTGATCGCCGCCCACTACGAGGCCGCCGAGGACGGAAGCTCGGCCGCCCTCTGGTACCTGCGGGCGGGTCGGGCCGCGGCCTCGAGGTACGCCAACGCCGAGGCCCTGGCACAACTCGACCGCTCCGCCGACCTAGCCGACGATTCCGACGTCGAGCTCCGATTCGAGGTGGTAAGCGCCCTCCAGGAGATCCACCACATCATCGGTGACCGTGCCGCCGAGACCGGCGACCTGGACACGCTCGCCGAGCTGGCCGACGTGCTGGATGACCCCCTGAAACGGATCGATGTCGAGCTGCGTCGCTCTCGTCAGGCGACCGACATGGGCCGCCAGGGTGACGCCGAGGCCCACGCCCGCAGAGCCGTCGAGATGACCCTCAGCATCGGCGATGACGAGGCGGCGGCCCAGGCGCTCCTGGCACTTGGTACCGCCCTCTGGGGCCAAGGCAGCCCCGCCGAGGCGGTACCTGTCCTCACCCAAGCGCTGGACCTGGCCGGTCGCGCCGGGATCGACTCCATCGCCGCTGACGTCCAGCACAACCGGGGTGTCGCCCAGCACTACCTCGGCCGATACGACGACGCCGAAGCCGATTACCGAGAGAGCGCGCGAGCCTGGCGACGAGTCGGAGGCCGCGCCGGCTTGAGTCGGGTGCTCAACAGCATGGGCATCCTGGCGTACGACCGTGAGGAATACGAGGTGGCACGATCGTCCCTGGAACAGGCACTGGCCGCCAAGAAGGCGATGGGAGATCGGGTCGGCGAGAACCGGGTACTCAACAACCTGGCGCTGGTCGCCCTCGCCCAGCACGACTACGACACCGCGTGGGCGGCCTACCAGCGCACAATGGAGATCGCCCGCCAGATCGAAGACCTCGAGGGTGAAGCCGCCTCGTTCCAGGGCCTCGGCTACATCGCCCTCCGCACCGGACGCGTGGAGCTGGCGGCCGAATATCTCACGGAGTCGCGACGCCTATTCGTGGAGGAGGGGGACCAGCAAGGCGAGTCGCAGACCATCGAGCAGCTCGCCCAGGCGGTGGCTGCGCACGGCGAAACCGCATCCGCTCGGGCGTTCGCCGAACAGGCCGTTGCGATGGCTTCTGCGGCAGGCCTGAGCCACGAACTCGCCGCCTCGCTGACCATGCTCGCCCGGCTCGACGGCGGCGCCGGCAACCTGGCCGAAGCCGAGAGCAACTACCGTCGCGCTCTCGAGTTGCACGAGGAGCTGGGGAGCAGGGGAAGGCTGGTCGAGGCCCGTGCCGGTCTCGCCGAGGTAGTGGCCGGGCAGGGCCGGGACGACGAGGCGCGCAAGCTGGTCGACGAGGTCCTAGACCACTTTCGCAGCTACGGCGCCGACGGCATCGAGGAGCCGGTGGCAGCCTTGCTGTCCTGCCACACGGCGGTCGGTGCTGCCGACGAAGTCACCGCCGCCGAGCTGATCGACCTGGCAAGGGCCTATGTCGAGAAGACCTCGGCGCGCATCACCGACCCCGAGGTTCGGCGGGCGTTCGTCGAAGAGGTGCAGGCGCACCGCCGGCTCGCAGGACGTTCGGCGGGCGCGGACCTGGGCGGGTTTCGACAGAACCGGGGGCGCTGACCCAGGCTCGCCGCGTTGTCCGGCTCACTCCTCCGTTACGGCCGCCGCCGTGGCCATCTCCTACGAAGTACCTAGCCCCTTGCCCTGACCAAGGCGAAATCGGTGGAGCTGACGGGATTTGAACCCGTGACCCCCTCGTTGCGAACGAGATAGGGCCTTGACCACCGCTGTCGCCCGGTGTCCACCCCTGTCACGTTTTCTCCTGCTACCAGCTGGCGTTATCGGCTCTGCTCGCCGATTCGCCCGATGGCCATTCACGATTCCAAATGGCCACGATCAGCGCCGATAGGCACCTTTATTGGCCCCTGGTCAGAGTCCGAGGGCCTGGTCGATGTTGTCAGCGGCAACCGAGATCGTTGGCGTCACCGGATGCCGGTAGAACCGCTCCACCATCCTCGTGGAGGTGTGGCCGAGAAGATCGGCCAACAACTCAGGGGGCACCCCCGACGCGCTAAGAAGCGACGTGGCGCTGTGTCTCAAGTCGTAGGGCGTCACCTTTCCCGAGATGTCCGCGTCCCTGGCCATCATCGAGATCATCCGCCGCATGTTGGACGGGCTCACCGGTGTCCCGTTGGTGGTCACGAACACCAGGGATTGCCATTGGAGCGGCCAGCGGTCCCCCAGGTACAGCTTTTCCTCGACCTGGCGCTTCCGGTGCCAGCGAAGAGCGTCGGGGACAAGGCGAGGACGGCGGATGGCTAGGAAACGAAGCCCGAAGGTGCCGCCGATGGAAATGCCGGCGCATCTCATCCCCGACTTCGACCACTGGGGCAGCCCGGAGGAGGAACGGAAGCGGGTGCTTCTCGACGAGTGGCTCGACGCTAACGACCTCAGCGGCCAGTACTACTTCGAGTGGGTCCCTGCCCACCTGGCGGAACGTCGGAGGTTGGCCGGACTGCCGCCGCGGCTCCCGGCCCGACGGAAAGGGCGGCTCCCCGAATCGGTCCGACGGCTGCTGGCCGACCTGGAAACAGAAAGGAAAGAGAGACATGACTGAAACCAAACGACTGAACCAGGAGGTTCACACCATGAGAAACGAATCCACCCCCGAGGAAACGCGGACAGTCAGTGATTGTTGTCGGCTGGTCCCCGTCGCTCACCTGTCCCTCGACCTTTCCGAACCGATCCAAGGCTGGGAAATATATCTGGCCGAGCAGGGCATCGTCGTGTTGGTCGATGATTGTGGGAGGCCCGCGATTACCCGGTCAGTGTTCGCATCGATGGTGAGAGAGGAGGCGTCCATGCGGAAACTCCAATCCGAGCGGGCGGCGCTGGCCGCCGCGGAGATGGCACAGGAGGCGAGGAGGACCCCGGTTCCCGTCGGGAGGCCGGCAGTGGAAGGCGCGGGCTCCGGCATCGAATCCATGATGATGGAAGCCGATTACGTGACGCCACGCGACGAGTTCGGCCCGCCCAAGCCGAACTTCCTCGAAGATGCGCTCGCCGAAGGTCAGAGGCTTCAACGTGAGGAGGCGGAGAACGCGGCGGCGGAGAAGAACCGACTCCGAGATCAAATGCGGAAGGACCTGCAGTGAGGGTGACTCTCGATTCTGAATCTCCGACAATCATCAGCGTGTGGCGGGATTCGGCCCCGTTGCCAGGTGAGAAGCCGATCGGTCGCGTGTTGGTGTCGAGCAACGCCCGCTATCACTCCAGGAAGCGGCCAGAGGTTGTCGCCGATTTCGCTCACTTCTCACTTCCGAGACTGCAGAAGTTCCTGGTCGAGAGAACTCCCGAAGCGGACAGGTTGGTCGCCGCGCTCAGACAAGGGCCGATCACGCCGACGTACGTAGGCGTCGGCGAAATCACGATCGACGTTGACAGGATCAAGCGGGCTGATGTCCACGCAGCCCATCATTGAACCCGCCCAAGGCTGTGAGCCGCCCTAAGCGCATGCCCCTCTCAGAGGATCCAGATAAGTAGGGCGATGATGAGCAGGATGCCCACGACCGTCCAAATGATTCCACCACGCCCCATAGCGGCTCCCTTTCTGTGCCAACGGGCGACCGTTCGGGTCGCCTCGGATCGAAGGCGAATCCTACTTCGCGCCACGCTCCCCGGTCAGCGGGAGAAGATTCTTGGCCCGAAAGTAGGGCGTTTAGAGGGTGGGTCGTCAGTCCTGGTCGAGACGCTCTCTGATGGACTCCTCGGTCTCGCCGGTCTTCTCCTTGATGCGTCCGACCAACTCGTCGTACTCGCCTTCCGCGACATCGAGGTCATCGTCCGTGATGTTGCCCCAGAGTTGCTTGGTCTTGCCCTTGAGTTGATCCCAACGGCCTTCCCACTTGGTTCCGGTACCTTCGTTCATATCGTCCTCCTGTGACGATCGATTCTCCGGGTTACCCAGGAAGCTCACTTCGAAAGCGTCGATTTGTGTCGCGTCCTATGCCGCCGAAGGCGGGGTCGGGGTTGGGGTTGGGTGATGGACTCCGGCGAGCTCACCGGGACCGGCTCTCGTCATGCGACCAACGATCATCCTCGGGGAATCTTGCCCGACCGCTAGGAGGTCGGAGCCCCGCCCAGGGTTTTGTGAACCATTCCAGGGGAGGTCCGCAGGGCTCCGACAGTCTCCCAGCAAGTTGCTGACTACCCGTCGTTGCTTTGGGCTAACAATGTTTCGGGCTGGGTGTTCGGGTGTTGTGCTGTCTTCGATGAGCCAGGCTCATAGCCACTTGTTGCGTTTGGCGATCCACAGCGTGGCGGCGGCGAGGGTGGCCATGATGCCGAGGGTCACCCAGAACATCCATGCCTGCTCGAAGAGGCCGACCTTGAAGTTCATTCCCATGATCCCGGCGATCACAACCGCAGGAAGCAATAAGACGGAGACGATTGTCAATCGTCTCATCACGTCGTTGGTCGCTTGAGCGGTGCGTGTCATGAAGATGTCGAAGGACCCGACGATCAGAGACCGTGGCTCAGGTCGGTGATAGCTCACAAGAGAACCCTGCAGGTAGCCGAGTAGGTTCGAGGACGTGGCAGAGGTGGAGTTTCATCCCGGCAAGCGGTACCGGATCGTGACGGCTGGCGAAGAACGGGTCGGCGTCTATGGGGGAGAGGCTGGACTGGTGTGGCCGCAGTCTGAAACGCCCTGGATCGACACGCCGTTGACTTTCGCTAGTCCCGAGACGGGAGTGCCATTCCTCGTCGAGTGGGACGAGATCGAAAGTGTCATCGGGACGGACGGGTGAAGGGCTCGACCGTTTGAGGGTGCCTTCGAGGAGTCGACGCGATCGAAGCCCCCGCCCTGGCCTTATTTTAACTGTGGGTTCGACGTGACATCGGTCCCACACAGTTCGAACGTAATCCCATAGATGTGAGTGGCTACAGGGTCGCGAAACTTCGTTGGAGTGGGATTTCTCCCCCGGGCCAACCAGCTACTGGTTCAAGCGGGTCACTAATTCGTCGACATCGCTCGATGGCAGATCTCGCAGGGCCTCGACTAGTTCGGCTCTCGTGATGATGTCCTGTCTGAGGTTTTCGATAGCGAACCTTGCAAACGTGGCGTTGGACCCCATGTCCTTCACCACCACTTTGAAGAGCTTCTTGAGGAACGCCTCCTCCTCGGGTGTAAAAGCCATATCCACTTCTCCTTCGACTGCTAGTCGGTTCTCTACCTCAACCTCGCCGGTCTGTCCTGCGATTCCGCTCGCTATGTCCGAGGGGCGACAGTCGATCTGGAAATGCATGCTGTCGCCAATATCCCAGCCCTTCCACCTGAACAACTGAGCCCCGCTCACCGTCTCAAGGTTCTCCACCGCGGTCACATGCACTCGCTTGATCGTCGTATCACCGAAATCCCACGTAGAGCCGAACGGTTGGTCGACGAAGTAGTCGTTGCCGGCAGCAAACGGGTCGATGTCTACTGCCAGCCCATAGTTGTGGAGTGAACAGTTCGTGCCGTTCTTCTCGCAGTTGTGGGGTTTGATTCCTGGTGGGCAGTCCCTTCTGAAACTGACCTTCTTAGGGGTGCCGTAACCGCTGTCGGTGAGCGCGGTCTGCAGCGCGGTCCACGCCGGCTGAAGACCCTTCGGAGTTTGCCCTCGATTCTTCCCCCAAAGGACAGCCTGGATCTTCGGCTCCTCACTCGAGAAGATGCAGCGGTAAGGAGCCCACTGATTCCGAACCTTGAATGTCGACGCCATCTCAAACCCCCGACTGTCCGGTCAGCGAACCGTGGAATCCTGAAACCTACACGTCAAGGCGTAGGGGTCTCGCGCACCATGAAGGATCTGTCCCACCCTGCCGACACACTCGGTCAATGGCTTACATTGAAATTTCAGACCGGATGACGATCCTCCTCAAATGCCTCACCCTGTCGCTTCCCGAGGAAGACATGGTCCACTTGCGCCGGACTCCTGAGTGGATTCAGGCCCGAGCCTGGGGATGGGTGATGGAGAGCGGAGAACTCACCGGGACCGGCCATCGACACGCTCACGATCCACCTAGGGAATCGCGAGGTTAACGGCCCCCTCAATGCCATCTCATGTGCGTTTTTCGTCCGCCGGGGTGTAGCGGCCAGGCCAGGTCATGAGACGGCGGTGTCCTTACGGTTCCTATGTGGTGACGTAGGCCCAAACCACGGCCGTCGCCGAAGAAGCCCAGGAGCGACGCGAGGAATCCCGCGAGAGAACAAGCAGGCCTTCCACGAGATCACCATGGGCCAGATCGAAAGGCGAATCCGGCGAGGATGATGAGGGGGGAGATGCCACAAACGGTAGAAACCCCATCGGTAGTCTGGTGCCGGCGTGACTGATCCTCCCCGACGACGCCTGTTCGACTTGGCAACAGGTGTCTACACCGTTGCCGAAGTCTGCCGCATCCTCCCAGGCATGACCCCGCGGAAGGTTCACTATTGGCTGAATACCGACCTTCTGTCCATGCCGGTCCGTCGTGGGAGACGCGGCTATCCAACCATCCTGTCCTACCGGCAGGTTCTCGAGATTCGCACCGTCCAGCACCTTCGTGACGACCTCGATTTTTCTCTGAGGAGCGTGCGGCGGGCTTTCGCCTGGATACTCGACCACCTCTTTGTCGACGAGGACCTGGAGTTCGCGAAGGGCGTCGACGGAAACTTGATCGCTCGAAGTGGTGGCACGCAGATGGTGGTCCCAGGGGGTCAAGGCGTTATCGAAGGCACCATTCCTGAATTGAATGAGCGGATTGCAGTGGCTCGGCGTGACTGGTTGAACAAGTCCTTTGAGATCCCCGGATATCGCTTCCTCATCACCGATGCCTTGATCCACGGTGGGTCGCCGATTGTGGCCGGCACGCGGATTGAAACCGCGATGATCGCCCGCTACGTGGACGATGGCGGCTACGACATCATGACAGTCGAGGAGGTCATGAAGTCCTATCCCGCGCTGACCACTGACGCCGTTGTTGACGCTCTGACGTTTGAGGGCGTCGGACGTGCTGCGTGAAGTTCCTCCTAGATGAGAATCTTGAGCTGCGAGTCGCCAGAGCAGCGACGGCGATGTTCAACCAGGATGGAGATACTTTCGTCCACATCGAGGACCTGGGTGCTCTCGGGATCAAGGACCCGAAAATCCCGGCCCTTGCCAGCGAACACGGCTGCGACTGTCTGATCACTGCGAACGTGCGCGACTTCGGAGCGAAGAAGTTCCTATTCGAAGAGTTGCTTGGTTCGGGTGTCCACGTGGCAGTTCTCAGGCCAGGTCCGGGGAAATTCAACGGTCCCATCCAGACTTCACTGCTGATGCGGAACTACGAGGCGATCAAAAGTAAGACTCGCAAGGCTCCCTTGCCAATACTTATGACGGTGAGTCCGTCCGGGGTGCGTGAGCGAACGCTTGATGAGCTGGTCGCGGAATTTGACGCTGGCAAACGTCTGCCGTAACGAAACGCAAACGAGACGCCGCGGAAACGGATTTGATGTCCCACCTGGCTGGAAGTTGGCATCTTGATTGGCACCCTGGCCGGCGCCGATACCGAGAAAAGCCAGTGGAGCTGACGGGATTTGAACCCGTGACCCCCTCGTTGCGAACGAGGTGCTCTGCCAGGCTGAGCTACAGCCCCTTGCGGGGGAGGAATTGTATCGGTGGGTGGCGCCTGGGCCGAAAGCCCCCCTCCCGGCTTCGCCGGCACTCCCCCCAACGTCGCTTCGCTCCTGGGGGGAGAAATGGTTCGGCTTCAGGGCCGAGCGAGATCCTGACGAAGGCGCTCCTGGATCACGGTGGCGGTGAGATCGGATCGGGAGCGCTCCACCAGCGCTCGCGCCACGTCGGTGGTCCGCCGCAGCCCGTTGGTCATCCCGTCCGGGTAGTCGATCTCGGCGAGAAGGTCGACGATTCCGTCCATCGCCACAAGCGTGGACTCTGCAGTGGTCACATCGCCGTCACGGAGCAGGTCCAGCATCCGCCGTCGCATCTCGCCGACTGCCTCGCCGAGGCCGTGGAGGAAAGGCACCGGGTCGACGCCGAGCTCCAGGAACCCGGGAATCGGCTCGCCCTTGAACAGCGCCTCGGTTATGCGGGCCTCGGTGTACTCCTTGGCAGCGTCGGCCACGAACCCCGAGTGGAGCAGGTCCGGATGGTCCTGCAGCCTTTCTGCGATGGCCGAGTACTGCCCCCCCGCCTCCTCGATCAGCGATGCGGCGCCCTCCCACTCCTTGCGGTGCAGGGCGCGAATGGCGTTGGCCGATGCCCTGATAACAAGTCGGGATCCGGAGAATCCGGCCTCACGGGCTGAGAACCGGGCGTCGAGAACCGCCCTTGCGTCGGCGGCGAAATCGAAGTCCATCGCCGTCAGTTGGCGATGACCTTGACCTGGGGCTCGTCCCACTCGGTGGGACGCTCGGAGACGTGGGTCACCTTGAGACGCCACTGGCGGCGCTGCTTCATCTGAGCCAGGGCCGCGGCGTAGAGGGCGATCAACGAGTCGACGAACAGGTGCACCAGGAGCAGGGCCATGGAGTTCTGAATCCAGGCGAGCGCCGCAGTGCCCAGAGCCAGGATTATGAGCACGGCCATGGTCCGGCGTTGCCGGAGCCGGATCACATCACGCTGTCCGACTTCGCCCTTGGTGTAGGGGCGCTTCTGGACATCAGCGATGAGGTGGGTCCAGCGGTCGAACTCCTCTGTGGAGTTGAGCGGGGCGTTTTGGCGGTCACCGAAGAGAGAGGGGAGGAGATAGACACTCCAGATTGCGGCTATCAGCAGCAGGCCGACGATGACGCTAGTTGACATTCCCTACGATCGACTCCGTCCAAGGTGCGAGCGTAGCGCCGGCACCCCCGCTCATTCAACGACTCAATCTCTCTCCCACGTCCCGGACTTCCCACCGGACTTCTCGAGGAGTCGCACCGACTCGATGCTCACCCCTCGCTCGACGCTCTTCACCATGTCGTAGATGGCAAGCGACGCCACCGAGACCGCAGTCATGGCTTCCATCTCGACACCAGTGCGGCCGGTGGTCGAAACCGTAGCAAGCACCCGAATTCCATGCCCACTCCGCGTGAGGCCGATCTCCACGGCGTTGAGAGGAAGCGGGTGGCACAGAGGGATCAATTCAGGTGTCTTCTTGGCAGCGGCTATCCCGGCGATGCGAGCCACCGCAGCGGCGTCACCTTTGGGCAAGTCACCTGCGAAGAACCGATCCACCAGGTCCGAAGACATCACCACCATCGCTTCGGCAACCGCCACCCGATCGGTCACCTCCTTGTCGCCGATGTCGACCATCCGCACCTCTCCGGCTTCGTTGAGATGGGTCATCTCCTTCTCAGATTCCATCAACCCACTCCCTCGTCGCGGGGGCCTTGAACAGCTCGATGTCCACGTGCTCGCCGGCCTCGACCACCCCCACCCCGCGGGGGACCACGGCAAAGGCGTCGGCGGCAGCAGCTGCGGATAAGACGTTGGACGACTGCCCGCCCGAGCTGACGACCTGGGGCCGCCCATCGGTCTCGCCGGTGATCCTCACCCTGGCGAACACGGTCTTCTCGGTATCGGTGACCATTCTCTCCCCGGCGATGGCCGACATCCGGGGACGCAGGATCCGGGTGGCGCCCTGCAGCCTGAGGAGGGCGGGGCGGAGGAACTGCTCGAAGGAGACCAGGACCGACACCGGATTCCCGGGCAGGCCGAAGAAGAGAGCGCCTCCGACCCGGCCGAAGGCGAAGGGCTTGGCCGGCTGTATCGCCACCCTCCAGAATCCGACCTCGGAGCCTCCCTCCAAAACCATCTTGGTCACGTCGCGGTCACCCATCGACACACCACCGGTGGACACGATGACATCGGCCGAAGCGCCGCCCTCGTCGAGAACCGCGCGCAAAACCTCGGGATCGTCGGGGACGATGCCGAGATCGATCAACTCGACTCCGGCCTCGGTGAGCAGGGCCTTGACCATCGGACGGTTGGAGTCCCGGATCATCCCCGGACCGAGCGGGCCCCCACCAGGTGGCACCAGCTCATCACCCGTGGACATGAAGGCCACAGTCGGGCGGCGATGAACCATCACTTCGTGAACATCGATCGTCGCCAGGACGCCGACGTGCATCGGGGTCAACCGGGTCCCCGCCTCGAAGAGGGCTGTCCCTTTGGCCACGTCACCACCGGCCGGCCTCACCGAGGTGCCCACCGCGACCACCGCGCGGATCGAGACCTGGTCTCCTCGCGCCTCGGTGTCCTCGATCTTGACCACGGTGTCGGCACCCTCGGGCATCGGGGCCCCGGTCATGATCTTCAACGCCTGCCCCGGGCCAACTACGGACAAGGCAACCTGGCCTGCGGCGAGCTCTCCGATCAGTGTCAACACCGAGCCCGGCTGGGCGACATCGGAACCGCGCACCGCGTAGCCGTCCATCGCAGAGTTGGGGAACGGCGGCACGTCGCTCGCCGCGACCACGTCTTCGGCGAGGACCCGGCCCAGGGCATCCCAGATCGACACCGACTCGGGCTCGAGGGCCTTCACGCCTTCCAGGACCTCCGCCCGCGCCTCCTCCAGGGTCTTCATGAGCGGGGGCGACCGTCCAGCCAGTCGGTGAACTCCGCACCGAACTGGTGCTCCCCGAGGGCTACCGAGGCTTCGAGTAGGCCGAGCGGGGTGCCCACGTCGAGCAGGCCGACCTCGGCCACATACCCGCGCAGCCGGCCCCGCTTCCCCAGCTCATCGATGGCGTCGGTGAGCTGGATCTCTCCCCCGCTCCCGGGAGCGGTCTTCTCCAGGATGCCGAAGACCTCAGGAGTGAACAGATAGCGGCCGACCAGCCCGAACCGGGACGGAGCTGCGTCGACTCCCGGTTTCTCGACCGCGCCCCCCAGGACCAGGTACCCCTCCTCGACAGCCGAGGTGGGCACCACGACACCGTATGCCGAGAGGAGGTCGTCATCGAGCTCACGAAGGCACATCACCGACGTCGATCCGTCGTTGCTCCCGCCGGCGAGAGACTCGAGTACGTCTCCCCCGGGTCGGACGATGTTGTCGGCAAGCAGGCAGAAGAAGGGCCGGTCGCCGACCACATCAGCTGCCTCCTTCACCGCGTGACCGAGACCCAGGGGCTCCTCCTGGACCACAGGGCGGATCTTGATCGACTCCAGGCCGGGAAGAGCCCCTTCGAGGCTGAAGTGCTGGGCAACAAGATGGCCGACGTCGAGATCCACGACCACCACGGCCTCTTGGGCACCGGCCCGGGCAGCCTCTTCGACTGCATATTGGATCGCAGGGCGGTCCACGACCGTGAGAAGCGCTTTGGGGACCACCCGGGTCGCCGGCCGCATCCTGGTCCCCCGGCCCGCCGCGGGAATCACTGCCACGTCGATGCTCATGCGCTCACCTTCTGCTCACCGCCCGACGCCATTCGCTTGATGTTGCCCCGGTGACGCCAAACGACGAGGGCGATGATCAGGGCCACCCACACCAGAGACATCCCGGAGACACCCTGCCAGATGAGGATCGGGATGGTGATGACCACGATGACCATCGACCCGATCGATGCGGTCTTGGTCAGCTTGACCACGATCCCCCAGATCGCGATCTCGATCACCGCGGCCAACGGGACTGTGAATAGCAGCACCCCGGCACCTGTGGCCACCCCCTTGCCTCCCTTGAACCGATGGAAAACCGGGTAGCAATGCCCGATCACCGCGCAGAGCCCTGCGGCGTACGCCCAATGGGACTGAGTCGGGTCCGGGATGTCCGAGGCAAGCCAGCCCAGGGCGGCTCCGATCGTCCCCTTCAACAGATCACCGATGAAGACCATCGCCGCCGGGACCCGGCCCAGCGTCCTCAGGACGTTCGAGGTGCCGGGGTTGCCGCTCCCCTCCTCATGGATGTCCACTCCGTGCATCCGGGCCACGATCACGGCGAAGTCGATGCTGCCCACGATGTAGGCCCCGATCAGGGCAAGCGGTATGGCCAGAGTGCTGGACATCGGCGCCGATGATATTGGCGTGATCGGAATGGAAGTGAGCATGCCCCGGTTGTACGATTCCCCCACTCCTTCCGGCGGTCAGATCTCCATGCCTACCTACGAATACGTGTGCAAGTCGTGCGGCGACACCGTCGAGGTGTTCCAGTCCTTCTCCGACAAACCGCTGCGCCGCCACGACGCGTGCGGCGGCGACCTGCAGAAGGTGTTCCACGCCCGCGGGGTGGTCTTCAAAGGCTCCGGCTTCTACAGCACAGACGCCCGGGCCGCAAAGGCTCCCAGCGAGCCGGCACCAAAGAAGAAGAAGGAGTCATCGGACTCCTCCCCGGACAAGACCCCGGCATCGTCGACCACCACATCGTCATCCAGCGACTGAACCCCTTCCCCCTGTTGGGGAGGCTCCGTACGGTCGACACGTGCTCTGGTTGCAGACTCCGCCTTGGGGTCGATGGATCGCTGCCGCCCTCATCGCTGCCGGCGCGTTGTGGGTTGAGCTGAGACCCGACCCTCTCGTACCCCACCCGTTCGCCATAGTCGATATCGCGGCCGGTGAGGAGATTGGCGGGTGGAACAGCCAGAACCGGGATGTCCCACGGGGGCTCTTCGATCAGGTGGCGGCTACAGGGATCGCACTCGTCGACATCCCGGAGGGCGAGCCGATCCTCGAGTCCCTGGTCGAGGTCGAGGACGCCGGCATCCCCAGCGGTTGGTGGCAGTTCGACACGCCCCTGCCCCAGGGTGCCGAGCGAGGCGACGAGGCTCGCGTGGTCCTGGTCGACAGCGGAGAGAGCGTGGCGGCGGTGGTCGCCGCCGGGGCCAGTGATGACCCGCTGGGCTCGGGGACCGGAAGTGTCGCCGTCCCATCGGAGCACGCCGCCGCGGTGGCGGCGGCTGCCAGCGAGGGCAGGGTGGCGATCATGGTTGTGACCCCCTGACCATTACCGTGCCGCCGTGCTCGCCGCCGTCATCTGGGGACTCATCCAAGGAATCACCGAGTTCCTGCCTGTCTCCTCCGATGGCCATCTGGTGGTGATACCGGCTCTTCTCGCCGAGCTCGGGTTCGACGTCGAGCCCCCGAGCCTCGCCACCAGCGCAGTGCTCCACCTGGGAACTCTGGCGGCGATGTTCATCTATTTCCGGCACGACCTGGCCAAGGTCATTCATCTCCGGAGCGACCCCGAAGGGCGCAAGATCGCGATCATGGTTGCCATCGGCACCATTCCCGCCGTCATATTCGGGCTCCCCCTCGCCGACGATCTCGATCGCTTTCAGACCACGATCTCCAACGTCGGCTGGGCGCTGATCGGCAACGGCATCATCCTGTACCTGGGCAGCCTCCTCGCCAAGGGGCATCGCCGTATCCTCGACATGCAGGTGTTCGACTCGGTGCTGATCGGGCTCGCCCAGGCCCTGGCCCTGATCCCCGGGATCTCACGTTCCGGGACCACGATCTCGGTTGGCAACGCGAGGAGCTTCGACCCACTGGAAGCTGCCAGGTACTCGTTCCTGCTGGGGATCCCGGCGGTGACCGGCGCCGGGTTTCTCCAGCTCTATGAGCTATCCGACAGCGGAGAGTTCGAGCCTTCCCTGATCCTCGGAATGGTGGTCGCCGGGATCACCGGATACCTGGCGATCGGCTGGCTGATGTCGGTGCTCAAGAGGACGGGCCTCCTCCCATTCTCCATCTACTGCGTTGCAATCGGAGCCCTCACCGTCATCGTGTTCTGATCGATACTCGCCGGGTTAGGGTCGAGACATGACCGATCCGCTGCTTCAGGAGTCGATCGACAAGCGACACCGGGTCAGAGAGCTCCTGTCACGCGCGCCTGCCGACTACGAGGGGGTTCGCGATCTCTGGAAGGCCCACTCGAAGGCTGAGGACGCCCGTGACATCGCCGGCCTGATGGCGACGCTGACCGAGGATTGCGTCTACGAGTTGGTGCAGACCGGCCACCGCTGGGCGGGCCACAGCGGGGCGACCAAGTTCTATCTGGAGCTGCTCTCGGCGTTCCCCGACATCCAGTTCGCCTTGACCAGCATCGTGGTCGGCCCTCAGGGTGTCTGCGAAGAAGCAGTGGTCGACGGGACCCACGAGGGGCCATGGCTGGGGACCGAGCCATCTGGACAACACCTCGTGTGGCGCAACGTGATCTTCTTCCCCTGGGACCCGGAGCAGAAGCTCTTCACCGGGGAGCGCATCTATTCGTTTTTCCCAGCGCTAGAGGACGGCGTCCAGACCCAGATGAACCCCGGGGGATAAGCCTCGCACCCCGCGGATCGCAATGAGCGCCCCCGAGGCGAATGACTCATAGCTCGTCGACAGGTGCTCGATGGAGAGCATCTCCCCGGCGTTGGAGAGGGCAACCTCCTGTTGTGAGATGAGCCCTGGGAGCCTAAGGGAATGAACCCGCACCCCCTCCACGGCTGCCCCCCGCGCTCCCGGGCTGAGCTCCTTCGACGTGTCGGACGAAGTTCCACCCGCACCTGCGATCCCCATCGCCGACGCCAGGGCGGTACCTGAGGGGGCATCGGGCTTGTCCGAGTGGTGGCGCTCGATGATCTCGACGGCTTCGAAGTGAGGAGCGGCCGACGCGGCGAAGCGCATCATCAGAACGGCACCGATCGAGAAGTTGGGCACCACCAGGCAGGCGGGCCCGTCCCCGCCCCACATCTCCTCGAGCCGGGAGAGGCGCTCCGCGGTGAACCCCGAGGTCCCGACCACCGTTGCAATCCGTGCCGAGCTCCACGCCTCGAGGTTGGCGAATACGACATCGGGGTGGGCGGTCTCCACCATCACATCGGCTGAGACCTGAGATGGGTCACCCACGACGATGACACCGTGTAGATCGCTGCCGGCTCGATTCGGGTTGAACAGGGCCGACAGCTCGAGGTCATCGGACTCGATGACCGCCGCTGCGATCGGGGTGGCGAGCTTCCCTCCCGCTCCGGATATCGCCACCCGGGTCAATTCAGGTCCAGGCTCATCCACAGCGAATCCTCGGCCATGAAGCCGTGACGGGTGTAGAAACGGCGAGCACCCTCGTTGTCATTCTCCGTCTCCAGTGTCAACCGATTGAGCCCGCGGGCCTTCACGTCTTCGAGAATTGCTGCCAGCAACGAGGATCCGACCCCCTCACCCCGGTCCCGCACGTAGATCTCGTCGATGAGGGCATCCCGACCCCCGGATTCGAGGCTGTAACCCCAGGTGACGACGGCATAGCCGAGGGCCCAACCCTCCTCCTCGACCAGGTGGACAACGCCGAGCTCGTCGCCGTCCAGCAGGGGACGGAGTGCCGGTTCGACGCGGGCCGCGTCGAAGGCATGGCCGTCGAGCACGCAAAACTCCTTGGAGAGCTCGAGGACAACGGGAAGGTCGGCGCGGCCGGCGCGGCGGATCAATCTCCGGCCAGTGACTCCGCCAGCGACTCCTCGAACACCTGGAGCGTGGTGGCGACATCCTCGTCGGTGTGGGCGGCGCAGACGAACCATGGCTCGAGGGCATCCGGGCAGGGCATGACGCCTTTCTTGATCATGCGGAACATGATGTCGTCGTATCGCTCATCATCGTGTTTGCTCACGTCGCGGAATTCGTCCAGATCGCCGGGGCCGAACAGCAAGGAGAACATCGAGGGGTCTCCGGTTGCTTTCCCCTCGACACCCTGGTCGGCGAGGATCTTCTCCAGCCCTTCCATGAGCGCCTGACCGGTCCGCTGCACCTTGGCCAATGGCTCCCCGGTGCGGAGCAGGTCGAGTGTCGCCTCTGCGGCGGCGGCAGCAATCCCGTTCCCGGAGTAGGTGCCGGCCTGGGCGATCCCTCCCCGCTTCCATCCTTCTGCCACCCAGTCGCGGAAGGCGATGGCGGCCACCGGGTATCCGTTGCCCATGGCCTTGGCGTAGGTGCCCATGTCCGGGGTCACCCCAAAACGCTCCCTGGCGCCGCCCAGGGCGACCCGGAACCCGGTCTTGACCTCGTCGAAGATGAGGACAGTCCGGTACTCGTTGCACAGGCGGCGCAGCCCCTCGAGAAACCCCGGTTGGGGGAGGATTCCGAATGCGTTGCCCAGCATGGGCTCGACGATCACCGCGGCGATCCGGTGGCCCTCGTCCTTGAACAGGCGCTCCGCCATCTCGACGTCGTTGAAGGGAAGAGTGCGCACATAGCTGCGGATGGTCTCCGGGATCCCCGAGCTCGATTGGAGTGGGATCGGTCGCAGCCTCGACCCCAGCCCATCCACCGGCACGCCCGCGGTCGAGAACAGCACGTAGTCGTGCATGCCGTGGTACTGGCCTTCGAACTTGAGGACGACATCCCGTCCGGTGACCCCTCGGGCCAATCGCACCGCGTGCATCGTGGCTTCGGTCCCCGTGTTCGTGAATCTCATCAGGTCCGGCCAGCCCAGGGTGTCGATTACCTTTTCTGCGGCCTCCACCTCACGGCGCTGGGTCATCGCGAAACTGGTCGCCTCCCCGGCGGCATCACGGACCGCGGCCACCACCGAGGGCTCGCCATGGCCGAGGATGATGGGCCCGAAACCGCACTGGTAGTCGATGTAGCGCTTGCCATCCATGTCGATGAGATGGCCGCCCTCGCCATGGTCGATCACGATGGTGTCGTCAGGGCCCCAGTACCGGAATTGGCTCGACACCCCATTAACCAGGACTGCCGAGGCCCGCTGGTACCACTCTCTCGTCTTGTCGCCCTGGAGGCTCATCTCTCACTCCTCTTCGACCCTTGACGGTACCTATTCATGGTCTCGAAGTCTCAAATGTGAGGACTCTGGTGGGGGACTACCGTCCTCGCCATGGCCACCGATCTCAAGCTGTTCGTCGCCGGTGAGTGGACCGAGGGCACGGGCGACGAGCATTACGAAGTGCGCTCCCCGTCGACTGGTGAGCACATCTACAACGTGCCCAAGGCTTCCCCCACCGACATCGATCGCGCAGTCGCCGGCGCCCGCGAAGCCACCGAAGAGATGCGGCACTGGACCGCATTCGAGAGGGCGGAGCTGTGTCTCCGGATCTACGACCTGTGGCAGGACCAGGTCGAAGAGGTGGCCCGGATACTCAGCACCGAGCAGGGAAAGCCATACGAGGCGGAGGCGATCGACGACATCGCCGAGTCCGGCGACTACTTCCAAATCGCGGCCGAGGACGTGAAGAGGCTCAAGGGCGAGCTGATCCCGACCACCGCCCGACACCGCCGCATGTTCACGGTGCGCCGCCCCGTGGGAGTGTGGGTGGCCATCACCCCGTGGAACTTCCCGGTGATGATCCCAATGGAATACGTGGGGCCCGGGCTCGCCACCGGGAACGCGGTGATCGTCAAGCCGCCCGAGTTCACGTCCTGGGCGCTGCTGGAGATGGCCAAGGTCTTCGAGGAGGCGGGTGTACCCAAGGGGGCGATCTCGGTGATCCCCGGTGACGGTGACATCGGGACCCGCCTGGTGACCCACGACGGCGTCGACGCGATCGGGTTCACCGGCTCGTCGGCAACCGGGAAGAAGATCGTGGCCGCCATGGGCCTGAAACGCTCGATCATGGAGATGTCGGGCAACGGGCCGACGGTCGTCACCTCCGACGCCGACATCACCAAGGCCGCCCAGGCCGCGGTATATGGCGCCTACTACAACGCCGGCCAGGTCTGTGTCGCTACCGAGCGGGTGATCGTGGTCGACGATGTGCACGACGAGTTCGTCGAGGCGTCCCTGAAGGCTGCCCAGGAAGTGCGGTTGGGCGACCCGTTCGATTCCGGCACCAACATGGGCCCGCTCAACAACGAGCCGACCGCCGCCAAGATGGACCGTCACATCGCCGACGCGGTGGAAAAGGGTGCCGAGCTGTTGATGGGTGGAGGTCGGGCAGCGGGTTTTCCCACCGACCTCTACTACCAGTTCACGGTCCTCGACAAGGTCCCCGAGAGCTCGGAGGTGTCCCAGGAGGAGTCGTTCGGCCCGGTGCTCCCCATCCTCAGCGCCAAGGATGACGACGACGCAGTCGGTGTCGCCAACCGGACCCACCTCGGGCTGCAGGCAGCGGTCTTCACCAACGACCTGAGCAAGGCGTTCTGGTACGCCGACCGGATTCGCTCCGGAACTGTCATCGTCAACGACTCGACCGACCTCTGGGAGACCTTCCAGCCGTTCGGCGGCGCCGCCGGCACCGACACCGGTTGGGGGCGGCAGCGAATCGAGGAGTTCACCGACCTGCAGACAGTGGTGTTCGTGCTCCGGGAGGAGTAGCCGTTTCTCCCCCCAGCGAACGGAGAGAGCGTTGGGGGGAGTGCCGGCGGAGCCGGGGAGGGGGGCGCCGCAGGCGATGGGGGAGGAAACTCCCCTACTCCTCCATCGTCATCGACATCCCGGCAAAGCCGCCGCCGAATGCCCCGAGCAGGATTCCGGGCAACAGCGCAGTGGCGAAGGAGTCGAACCAGTCGAGATCTGTGATCAGCCAGATGGAAATGGTGAGGAAGACCAGCACCACGGGCAGCCCGATGATGACCCCTTTGATGATCGCCTTCCCCATGAGCTCGCTGTGGTGTTCCTTCACGGTCGTTCCATCATGCCAGGTCAGCCGGCGACGGTCGGGGTGGGCCGGGCGACATTGTCGGCGGGAAGGTGCATCCGACGCACCGCGAGGATGAATGGGAATCTGATCGCAGACACCACTCCCGCCACCACGTAGGCGGTGCCCAGCGAGTAGACGTCGGCCACACGGCCCAACGCGGGTTGGGCGACGACGCCACCGGCGCTTCCCATCAGAGAGGCGAAGGAGAGGACAGTGGCCCGTTGCTCGGAGGGGATGCAGTCGTTCATGTACGCCTGTTGCATCGGGAAGGCGACGGCGGTGACGAGGGAGGTAACCGTGAGGAGGGCGATGGCCACCCAGAATCCAATTGGGATCTCCAGCATCTCGGCAAGCCCGACCCCAACCAGTGCCAGCGATCCGATCACCACCGAGACGGTCATGACCCCGGTCCGGGTGGCGAATACCTTGCGGGCGAGGCCAACCGACGATCCCCCGACGATCTGAGCCAGCGCGAAGACTGCGGCGGCGATTCCCGAGAGATACGTGGCGTTGGGATCACCGAACAACTCCAACAGATACGGCTGGAACGCATAGAACACCCAAATCCCGACTCCAGCCGCGAACGGGGCCGCCAGCATGAACATCCTCACTGGCGGGTTGCCGAAGCCATGGCGCACCGATGCCCGGAGCAGGCTCCGCACCTGCTTTCCCACCGCCACTCCCCGGACCGGCTCGTAGCCGAGATCGTGCATCCACAACCAGGCCGCAACGATCACCGCGCCCAGGAGCAGCGAGCGAGCGATGTAGGGAAGGCCGAGGCTGACCTGTCCCAAGAAGCCGCCCGCGATGGTGCCGACCAGCATCGCGGCCCCGGTCACCGTCTGCCCTCTCCCGAAAACCGTCTCCTTGTTCCCCTGGAACCCGGTCGCATCCAAGGCATCGACCAGCCAGGCCTCGGTGGCGCCCGAGAAGAAAGTGAATCCGAGGCCGATGAGGGCGGAGACCAGGACCCACCACCAGATACCGGCCTCGATGTACCAGAGCCCCAAATAGGCCGCCGTGGTCACGAGCAGGGTGGCGGCACCAAGGATGAACGAGATTCGGCGGCCGAAAGTGTCGGCCACGACCCCGGTTGGCACTTCGAAGATCACCATCCCGGCGGTGAACGCGGCGTTGGCGACGAAAGCTTCGGTGAGGCTCAGACCCGGCGTCGAGCAGGAACAGGGTGTTGACACCCCAGATCAGGGAAGCGGCAAGAGTTTGCAGGATGGTGAGGACGATGTAGGTCCGCACCACACGCTCGGGCGTCATGTCTAACCCTGGGACGGCCACCCAGTTAGCGTAACGATCCCGATGTACACCCCCTACGAGCAGCGGAGAACCGAGATCCCATTCGCCTCCGCCGAGTATCTCTCCTTTGCCTCGAGGACATCGTTTTTGGGAATCCCGGCCGTGACGATGGAGGACATGGGCGACGCTCGGGTGGTGATCCTCGGGGCGCCCTTCGACTGGGGCACCACCTACCGGCCCGGGGCCAGGTTCGGCCCTCGAGCCATCAGGGAGGCGGACTACGGAGCCATGGACGGCTATCGGCCACACCTGCCCACCGGGCTCGACCCTTTCGAGGTGCTCGGCGTGGTCGACATCGGGGACGTCTATGTCAGGCCCGGCGACCTCGACCTGTCGATCGAGAGGATCGCCGATGTCGTGGAGACCGTCTCGGCGGCGGACAAGGTCCCGATCGTCCTCGGGGGCGACCACACGATCACCTGGCCGGACGCTCTGGGCGTGGCCAGAGTCCATGGGTTCGGGGAGGTGGCTCTGATCCACTTCGACGCCCACGCCGACACCGGCTTCATCCAGAACGGATCGCTTTACGGGCATGGGACGCCCATGCGAAGGCTCATCGAGTCGGGCGCGGTTCCCGGTCACAGGTTCGTGCAGATCGGCCTCCGCGGGTATTGGCCCGAGCCCGAGGTCATGCAATGGATGAAGGAGCAGAAGATGCGCTCCTACCTGATGAACGAGATCGTGGATCGGGGCCTGACCGAGGTCGTGGATGAAGCCGTCGCCTATTCCCTCGAAGGTGGGGCAAAGGGAGTCTTCATCTCAGTCGACATCGACGTGGTCGACCCAGGGTTGGCGCCGGGGACCGGGACTCCTGAGCCCGGGGGTCTCAACTCCCGCGAGTTGCTCGACACAGTTCGCCGCCTGGCGAGAGACCTGAACGTTCTCGGTGCCGACATCGTCGAGGTTTCGCCGCCGTACGACGGACCCGGGGAGCAGACTGCCTACCTGGCGAACCGGGTGGTACTGGAGGTGCTCAACGGGATGGCAGAAAGGAAGACTTCAGGCGAGGCCTGAAGGTTGCAAGCATGCCCCCCTCCCCCCTTCGGGGTACTCCCCCCAACGCTCACTGCGTTCGCTGGGGGGAGAAATCCGGGTTCTCCCACACGATGAGGGCTGCCCACCCGTCGTCCGACTCGTCCTCGATGTAGTTCTCCAGCATTCCCCGGACTTCGAATCCCTGAGACATCTGAAAGGTGAGCGTGGGGTCGGTCAACTCCCCGGAAATCACCTTGGCGACGTACTCGTGAATCGACATCTCCCCCTTGTGGTCGAAGTAGCCGGGCAGGGCGCCGCCGGCGATGATCCCCCGCTTCCCCGCGTCCCTGACCAGAGCCTTGCGCACCTCGTAGAGCATCTTGCCGATGCCCCGCCCCCGGTACTCGGGCAGGACCGTCATGTCGGTCCCGTAGTACCACTCGCCATCCGGATCATGGTTCTGACACTGATGGTCTCCGGTGACCTCGGCGATCGTGTGCTGGGGATGGGAGAAGTCGAAGTCGAGGTAGATGCCGGCCCCCATCCCCACCGGCTTGCCATCGACCATGGCCACGAAGTAGCCCTCGGGAAAAGTCTCCGCATATGCCCTGATGTCGGCCTCGGACAGAAGGTCGTCGGGATTTGCCATCGGGAAGCATGTGAGCTCGATCTGCTCCAACTCCGGAGCCATCCCCGCCTCGAGGTTGACGATCGTGACCTCGTTCACAGCTGGAAGGTCTCCCAGGGTCGGTCCCCGGGCACCCCCCATACGGTCTCCATGCGGCGCTCCGCTGGGTACATGGTCACCGCCCCGCAGGTGGCCACGCCGTGGGGCTCGGTGGCGCGTCGGGCGATGGCAGGCTCGGCAAAGAACCCGTCGAGATCGAAAGCCAGGTCCAGTCCTCGCTCCAGCCGGGTTTGGCTGCTCGCCACCAGTTCGGGAGCTCGCTCCGACTCCTCGCTCTTGGTGGAGTCGTCGAGACAATGATTGGTGTGGACGAAGGGCTCATGGCTCACCCTTGTCACCTTGCTGGAGCCGGGCATCGCCTCGATGTTGGCTCCGTCACCATCGGGTCCCATCAATAGGAAGTTGTGGCCGCCGGCGAGGTTGGCCTCGAGGACGGCTTCGATGGCAGCATCGAGGTCGGTCTGCTGCAGCGCTTTGCGAACCACGAACGGCCAGGTGACCCCGGGTTTGCCATGGGCAGTGAGGTTGTTGATCCCGATAGCGATCCCGGCCTCGTTCATCCCGATCTGACCGAGGCATCCGGCCGTCGTCTGGACCAGGACCGCGGGGCCGATGATCGGGTCCAACTTGAGGAACAGGACGTAGGCGACCGCCGAAGCGTGCATGTCCCAGGTCTGGGCCAGCACCCGCTGCGCCGGGTTGAGCACCGCCGTGCAGTCGTCTTCAACGGGGGCGTCACCGGTGCGGGCTCGCACCACATCGACCAGATCGGTGAACCCCCCGACGACCACGGCCTGGGCGGGGCTGATTCCCGCGGCATCGGCGAGCGTCTCCATCTCTTCGTAGAGGCTCGGCGAATAGGAGAGATGGAAGGGGAGGGTGGCCTCGGCCAGCGAGAGCACCAGGTCGGGGTCTGTTGACCGGCCGGACCAGGTCGCATCGGCGGAGAGCCCGAGCCGGTCGCCGAGGTAGGACTCGATGAGATCGGCGCATGTCTCACCGTGGGTGCGCCCGAAGTCGCCGGGATCGCCGTAGATCTCGAGGACGCGAAGCGGCCCGACGGTCATGCCGAAACGCTACCCGGGAACTGATCTTCTTTCCGCTTGCGTCCAACCGCCAAGCCGCAAGGCTGATCAAGAGAGGACAACGATGAAACGATTGACACTGATCCTGGCCCTGGGCCTGATTCTGGGTGCCTGCGCCGGAGACTCCGGGGACGCGGTCTCGGAGTCGTTCTCCGAGGTCTCAGACGGCCTCGGCGGGGGCGACGACTCCGCCGCGGTCACCACGGTGGCCGGTGCCGCAGAGGCGCCGGCGCCCGGTGAATTCCCGGACAGCCGACCGACAGGTGATCCGCGCTGCCAGCCTCGTGCTGGAGGACGCAGACACCCGGGCCACCTTCGAGGAGATCGTGGCTTTGGTGGAGGGTGTCGGTGGCTTCGTGTCCAACGCCACGGTCCATCCGGTGAGCAACGAGGACGACCAGCCAGAGGTGACGATGACACTCCGGGTGCCCTCCGACGAGCTCAACTCGGTGATGACCACCATCAAGGATTCCGTGGACGAGGTGGTGACCGAGTCCCAGGATGCGCAGGACGTCACCGAGCAGTTCGTCGATCTCGAGGCGAGGCTCACCAACCTCCAAGCTCTGGAAGTTGAGTTGGTCGCCTTGCTCGCCGAGGTCAGGGAACAGCCCGACGCCGACCCGGCCAAGTTGCTCACGGTGTTCAACGAGGTGGCGAGGGTCCGTGGGGAGATCGAGTTGCTTCAGGGCCAGCTCAACTACCTGCAAGACGTGGTCTCCCTGGCCACACTCGACGTCCATCTCGCCCCCACCGCCGAGGCCGTGCCCATCGTCGAAGAGGAATGGGTGCCCCTCGAGGTGGCGCGGGAATCGTTGCGCAACCTGGTGAGCGGCCTTCAGGACTTCGCCGACTGGGCGATCAACTTCGTGATCTACACCCTGCCCCTGTTGATCCTCACCCTGGGCCTCCCCATCCTGGTGATCTTCCTGATCTACCGCTGGTGGCGGAAGCGCCATCCGCGGAGCGAGCCGAGACCGGCTCCGGAGCCGATCCCACCGGTGCTTCCGGGCAGCGACAAATGACGATTGGGGCTCCTCGGTGGAGCCCCAATCGCTGAATCAACCCTTGGCGATGGCGAAGTAGTCGGTGTAGTTGATCTCGTAGTCGCCCTGGTCTGCGATGACCTCGAGCTTTGCGTCTTCGGCGGCCGCGTAGAACTCCACCACTTCAGGCTCGATGAACTCGGCGGCTGCCGCGTTGGGGCTCCCGTAGTAGTTGAAGTTGGTCAGCGTCGCCCCGTTCTCCGCATCGAGGATGTAGTTGATGAAGGCGAATGCGCTGCAGGGATGCTCTGCCGTGGTGGGGACCACCATGTTGTCGATCCAGAGCGTGGCGCCTTCCTCGGGGAGGACGTAGACGAAGTCGTCGGGGTTTGTGGCGTCGGCGAAGCCAGTGATCATGTTCCCCGAATAGCCATGGGACACAGCAACCTCACCGTTGGCCAGCTGCTCGTCGTATTGGTCAGAATCGAACGCTGCGATCCCATCCTTCGCTGCGGTGATGACGTCGGCGGCCTCCTGGAGATGCTCCAGGTCGGTGTCATTCAGCGAATAGCCCAGATACTCGAGGGCGGCTCCCATCGTCTCCCGGGGATCGTTGAGCACCGAAACCCCACCCGGGAAAGCAGATGTCACTGCCGGGTCGAAGATCAGGCTCCAGCTCTGGGGGAAGTCGGCGCCAACCAGTGCCGTGTTCACGCCCAGCCCGGTGGTGCCGTATTGGTAGGCCGCCGAATAGACAGGTCCCGGGTCGTAGGGGAGCTCGGTGAATCTCTCCGCCAGGTTGGCCATGTTGGGGACCGCGGTGGTGTTGATCTCGCTGAGCAGACCCTGCTGGATCATGATCCCCACCATGTAGTCGGAGGGGACGATCACGTCGTAAACCACACCCGCCTGCAGGGAGGCGAGCATCGCCTCGTTGGAGTCAAATGTGGTCTCGGTGAGAGTGACCCCGAATTCCTCCTCGAAGCCGGTGAGCAGCGCGGGGTCGATGTACTCCGACCAGTTGTAGAGCTGGAGGTCGCCGTCGACCTGCCCTTCGGTGCATGCGGTCGGGTCGGCGGTGCTCTCCCCACTGCTGCCGCATCCGACCATCACCAAGGCGAGCACGACCAGCGTGACCACGGTTCTCGCCAATCTCGGCATCTCCTGTCCTCCCGATCTAGTCAGCAACCACAGCCCTGAGACCCGAGCAGGATATCCCGCGTCGAGCCGGACCGTCGGCGCACCCGCTCAACCGGCGGTGATCTCGGCTTTCAGGGCCTCGGGGTCAGCAAGGCGCTGGCCCCGCGCTTCCGCCCCGCGCTGGAATCCCAGAGAGATCCCGACCAGGATCATCGACGCCACCAGCATCAGGGTGCTCACCGCGTTGATCAACGGGGTGACACCCCGTCGAACCAGGCCGAACACGTACACCGGGAGCGTGGTGGAGCCGGCGCCGGACACGAACTGAGTCACCACCACGTCGTCCAACGAGAGAGTCAGGGCGAGAAGGGCCCCACCCGCCACCCCGGGCGCGATCAGGGGAAGCGTCACCCGGCGGAAAGCCTGCCAGCGGGACGCATAGAGATCGGCGGCGGCCTCTTCGAGGGAGTCGTCGAGTTGGGCAAGGCGGGCCCGGACCACGATCGCCACGAACGAGATACAGAAGGCGATGTGGGCCAAGGTGATGGTGAGCAGGCCGGTGGTCATTCGGATCCCGAACAGGTTGTCGATGATCCCGAAGGCCTGGAAGAAGAAGATGAGGAGCATCACCGCCATGGTCACGTCGGGGATGATGATGGGCAGATAAGCCAGGCCGTCGAGGGTCCCCCGTCCCCGGTAGCGATAGCGCTCCAGGGAGATCGCGAGCATGGTGCCGATCGCGGTCGCCACGATGGTGGAGAAGAAGGCAACAATCAGCGAGTTGCGCAGCGCCGACATCACCGTGGCGTTCTGGAAGACCTCCCCGTACCAGCGAAGCGAGGGCTCGGTCCAGATCGAAACGTTGTTGTTGTCGTTGAACGAGAAGACGATCAAGACGAGGATCGGGGCATAGAGGAAGAGGTAGACCACGATGGCGTTGATGGCCAGCAACCGATCGACCAGGCCCTTGGGAGCTGTGCCCTCGTTCACAGTGTTTTCGCCCCCGCCCGGAAGTAGTAGAGGGTGGCCAAGAGCATCACGAACATCACCGCGAACGACAACGCAGACCCGAACGGCCAGTTCCGGGCCGACAGGAACTGGCTGACTATGTAGTCGCCCATCAGCACCGTATTGGCGCCCCCGAGGAGGGCCGGGGTCACATAGGCGCCAAGTGAGGGGATGAAGACCAGGATCGAGCCGGCGACCACTCCGGGCAGCGAGAGCGGGAACGTGACCTTGCGAAAAGCGGTCCACCCGTCGGCATAGAGGTCCCGGGCCGCCTCCACCAATCGCCAGTCCATGCGCTCCAGAGCCGCGTAGAGCGGCAAAACCATGAATGGCAGGAACCCATATACGAGTCCGATGAGGACCGCGGTGTTGGTGAACAGCAGGCGAATCGGCTCGCCGCCCAAGGTTTGGCTCAATTGGGAGAGGGGGCCATCAGTTGAGAGGAGCACCCGCCAGGCGTATGTCCTGACCAGGAAGTTCGACCAGAACGGGATCATCACCAGGATGAGCAGGAAGTTCCGGGCCCGTGCCGACCTGGTGGCGATGTAGAAGGCGAAGGGGTAGGAGAACAGGAGGCAGATGGCCGTGGTTGTCGTCGCCAGAAGCAGGGAGCGGAGAAAGATCTGAAGGACGTCGGCGGTGAACAGGCGCTTGTAGGAATCGAGGTTCCAGTTCTCCAGGACCGTGAGACCGGTCGATGACCGGCTAGCGAAGGAGTAGACGAAGACCAGGACCAGGGGGATGGCAAAGAAGATCACCAGATAGGCGAAGGCGGGGAGGCCGATGAGGAAGCCGCGCCGCGACTCGGCCTTGATCGATGCCTGCTCCAATTCGGGATTGGCCTGTTCGACCGAAGGCTCTTTGACCGTGGTCATGCGGTGACGAGCACCCCGGCCTGCGGGCTCCAGACGAGATACGCCTCTTCGCCCAACTCGTAGAGCTCGACACCGGGCCGGTTCTCCTCTTTGACCTCGATCTCGGTGCCGATCCCGGCATCGACGTCGTAGAAGAAGACATCCCCGAAGTACATACGTCTTGTGACCCGCACCCGGAGCCGGTTGTGCCCCGCGGGCAGGTCTTCGTCGAGGTCGTAGAGGGCCAGGCGCTCCGGGCGGAGAGCCAGGGTCACCTCCGATCCGGGCTCGAGAGCTCCACAGGGCACCCCGACCTCCGCACCACTGGAGAACCGGGCGGTGTCGGGGTCGACGACGGTGGCATCGACGAGGTTGATGTCGCCGATGAAGTCGGCGACGAAACGGGAGGTTGGAGCTTCGTAGATCTCCTCCGACCGCCCTACCTGGAGCAGCCTGCCTTCGCTCATCACCCCGATCCGGTCCGACATGGTGAGGGCTTCCTCCTGGTCATGGGTGACATAGATGAAGGTGATACCCACCCGCGACTGGAGGTCTTTCAACTCGACCTGCATCGCCTGTCGCAGCTTGAGGTCGAGGGCGCCCAGGGGCTCGTCGAGCAGGAGCACCTCCGGTTCGTTGACCAGGGCTCTGGCCAGGGCGACACGCTGCTGCATGCCACCGGAGAGCTGGCTGGGCTTGGCATCGGCCCGCTTCCCCAGTTGCACCTGGTCGAGGACTCTCTTCACACGATCGGCGATCTCTGACTTCTCGACTTTCTTCATCTGCAGGCCGAATGCGACGTTCTCCGCCACCGTCATGTGGGGGAACAGGGCATAGGACTGGAACACGGTGTTGATCGGGCGGTCGTTGGGCGGTTTCAGCCCCATCTCGGCACCGTGGACCCGGATGCTGCCCTCGGTGGGGAATTCGAACCCGGCGATCATGCGCAGAGTGGTGGTCTTGCCACAGCCGGACGGCCCGAGGAGAGAGAAGAACTCTCCGTCGTCGATGCTCAACTCGATTCCGTCGACGGCGACGACATCGTCACCGAATCGCTTGACGACGCCGCTCAGCTCCACTGCCGTCTTGGACATCAGCCCTCCTCGTAAACCACCTGTCCGCCAACGATGGTCAAGTCGACCCCGGTGTCGTGGATCGGGCCGCCGGAAAAGGGGTCCCGATCGAGAACCACCAGGTCGGCGAGCATACCGGGGGCGATGGTCCCGGAGTCGCCCTCACGATGGTTTACGTAGGCCGAGCCGGTGGTGAAGGCAGCGAGTGCGTCGGCGAGGCCGATCCTCTCGGCGGCGTTGAGCGGGGGCAGGTCTGGCTCGTCGGGGTTGAGCCGGTTGACTGCGATATCGATCTGGTCCATGACATCCGCCGTCGACACCCCCCAGTCGGACCCCATGGCCAGGGTGGCCCCCGCTCGCAGCAGGCTGGCGAAGGGGTATTGCCACGACGAGCGCTCCTCGCCGAGGAAGGGCTTGGTCAATTCGCGCTGGTCCTGTCCGTCCGATGCCCAGAGTGGTTGAGCGCTGGCGGCGACACCGAGGCTCCTGAACCGGGCGTGGTCATCGGGGTGCACCACCTGGACGTGACAGATGACGTGCCGCGCATCAGACCAGCCGTTGGCCGCGCGCGCTGCTTGCACCGCATCGAGGGAGTTACGAACCGCGGCATCGCCGATTGCATGGAAATGACAGGAGAGGCCGCGCCCATCGAGTGCGACCACGACCTCGGCGAGATGCTCGGGATCGATGAAATCGATCCCCCGGTTCCCGGTGCTCGCCCCGCCGCGGTCGAGATACGGCTCCAACATCGCCGCGGTGTTGGTCTCCACCACACCGTCGGTCATGAGTTTCACCGAGACCGGCTGATATCGACCCACTCCCTCGTTCGACATTCGCTCTATGTCGTCCAACTGCTCCAACCCCAGGTGCCGGTCCCACCAGATGGCCCCGCGTGCCCAGCCCTGCAAGCGATCCTGTTCGGCAAGGGACCGGTAGGCGCCGTGCACCGCGGAGTCGACGTGGGCATCGAGCCAGGCGGTGACCCCTTTTGAGACCAGGTAGTCCTGCCCGGCGAGGATCCCTGCGACGAAGTCGTCCATCGTGTCGGGAGGGGAAACCCTCTCTACCAGGGATGCCGCCCCCTCGTGGAGTGTCCCCTGGGGTGTCCCGTCGGGATTGCGCTCGATGCGGCCATCACTGGGGTCGGGGGTGGCCGCGTCGATACCGGCGAGGTCGAGCGCCCGGCTGTTCACCCAGGCCCCATGGCCGTCGGCGTTCCATACGAGCACGGGACGGTCGTGAATCACCGAGTCCAGTACGTCCTTTGGAGGGCAACCCCTGGGGAACCAGGTCTGATGCCACCCGGAGCCGAGCACCCATTCGTCGTTCGGGTGGGTCTGTACGTACCGAGCCAGATAGTCGAGGGCATCTGGTGCGCTGGTGCAGCCTTCGAAGTTGCAGCGAAGCAGGTCGAGACCGGTGCTCGAGGGATGGACATGGGAGTCCTGGAACCCTGGTGTGAGCAGCCGGCCATCGAGATCGACCACGCGGGTCTCCGAGCCGATCAGGTCTCCGATCCCCGAATCCGCCACCACGGCCGATATCCGGTCCCCGATGACACCCACGCCCCTGGAAAACGTCCGTGCACCGTCACTGGTGAACACCGGACCGTTGTGAAACACGAGGTCGGCGGGCATGGACGGCGAGGGTAGCCAGGGGCCGCTCAGGTAATCTCGGGAGATGTCTTCGTTCTGGCATCCCTTTGGCGAGATGAACAAGGTGCAGCACGCCCCGTTCGTGGTCGACCGCGGAGAAGGCGTGTATGTCTACGACGAGGAGGGGAACCGTTACCTCGATGCTGCCGCCTCGTTGTGGTACATGAACGTCGGCTACGGCAGGGACGAGATCGTCGATGCCATGGCGGAACAAGCCCGCAAGCTTCCCGCCTTCCATGCCTTCATCGATTACGCGAGCCGGCCGCCGATCGAGCTCGCGGGCCGCATCGCCGCGGTGTCCCCCGACCCCGGATCCAAAGTGTTCTTCGGATCGGGAGGCTCGGACGCGGTCGACACTGCAGCCAAGCTGGCCCGCCGCTACTTCAACGCCGTGGGCGACCCTGAGCGGACGGTGTTCATCTCCCGGGAATGGGCCTACCACGGGATGCACACATACGGGACCACGCTCGGCGGAATGGAACCGAACCGGATCGGCTACAGCGGCGACCTGGTGGCAGACGTCGTCCTGGTGCCCTATGACGACGCCGAAGCGGTGGAGAAGGCCATCGACCATGTCGGCGCCGAGAGGATCGCCGGCATCTTCGTCGAGCCGGTGATCGGCGCCGGCGGGATCCGCCCGGTGTCGGCCGAATACCTGACCAGGGTCCGCGAAGCGATGCGTGCCTCCGGCGGCCTCTATATCTCCGACGAGGTGATCACCGGTTTCGGGCGCTGCGGCGATTGGTTCGCAGCCAACCTCTATGACCTCCAGCCCGACATCATCACTTTCGCCAAAGGGGTGACCTGCGGCTACGCCCCGCTGGGTGGCGTGATCGCCAGCCCTCGGGTCGCCGCCCCATTCTTCGACACCCCGGGCCTCATGTTCCGCCATGGGTACACCTACTCCGGGCACAGCACCGCCTGTGTCGCCGGTCTGGTGGTCATGGACATACTCGAGCGAGAAGGTCTTCTGGTGCGAGCCGCCGAACTCGAAGACGAGCTCTATCAGGCCCTTCTCCCGCTCGAGGAGCTGCCTGTTGTCTCCAGCATCCGGCGGGGTGTGGGGGCGCTGGCCGCGGTCCAGTTGGAGATCGGCGACGACGAGACGCTGCCCTACCGAGCAGCGGCGGCATGCCGCGCGGCGGGGGTCCTCACCCGCGCCGTCGGAGGTGGGGGGCTGCAAGTGTCCCCACCGTTGATCATGACCCCCGAGCAGGTCGCCGAGATGGCGTCGCTGTTCCGGGCCGGCCTCGAGGCCGTGTGAAGCAAGCACCTCTGTGGTGGGAGGACTGCCCCCGCCCTGACGGCCTGACCTCGGAGCTCCCCTCCGAAGCCGATGTCCTCATCGTGGGATCGGGGCTCACCGGGCTCAACGCCGCGCTCCGGCTCGCCCGGGGCGGGAAGAGCGTCGCCGTCGTCGACCGGGGGCGAATCGCCGGAGGTGCCTCGTCGATCAACGGGGGAATGGTGTCGCCGGACATCAAGGCAGGCATCCAGGTGATCTTCGACCGTTACGGCCCCGAAGTGGGGCGACGGATGTGGGACGCGACCGTGCGCTCCGTGGAGATCATCCCCGAGATTGCTGCCCGGGAGGAGATCGACGCCGGGATCGTGCGCGGAGGGATGGCCGCCTTGGGCACCCGGGCCGACTCCAAGGAGAAGTTCGAGAAGTCGGTGGCCTGGTATCGGGAGGCGGTGGGGGTCGACTGGGAGGTGCTCGGTCCGGACCGAGTCTCGGAGGTGGTGTCGGGGGAAGGCTTCACGGCCGCGCTGTACGAACCGGAAGGGCTTGGGATCCAGCCCGCCTGTTTCACCTTCGGCATCGCGTCCCGGGTGGCCGAGGCAGGCGCGGCTCTGGTCGACGAATGCGCGGCGCTCGAGATCAGCGCCGATGGGCCGGGGTTCAAGGTTGGAACCTCACTGGGAACCGTCAAGGCCGGTCAGGTAGTGGTGGCCACCAATGGCTACACCACCGCCGAGCCGCTACCCGATCTCGCGAGACAGGTGGTCCCAGTCGGTTCATACATCATCGTCACCGAGCCACTTGGGGAGCGGTCGGAGAAGATCTTCCCCATGGGCTCGATGACCTACACCAAGAGACGCCTGCTCAACTACATGAGGCGAACCCCTGACGAGCGGATCCTGATCGGTGGCCGCCGCAACCTGCACCCCGGGCTCGATCTCGACGAGTCGGCCGCTGACCTCCATCACCAGCTGCTCGGCTACTTCCCCGATCTCGCCGACGTCGAGATCACGAATGTGTGGGGTGGGAAGCTCGCCGTCCCGTTCGACCTGATACCTCACATGGGCCAGATCGGCGGCGTCTGGTACGCCATGGGCTACGCCGGCCACGGAGTCGGTCTCTCCACACTGATGGGCACGGAGTTGGGCGGGATGCTCCTTGGCGAGGAGCCGCCGAGCGTCTTCACCACAGTCCCGCCGCCGACCCGTTTCTATTACCGGGGCGAGCCCTGGTTCCTCACTCCGGCGTCGATCCTGTACCGGGCCCTCGACCGCATCGGTCATTAGGGTCGGCTGCCATCGTGACCACGGACTCGACCAAGAAATGTCCGGAATGTGCCGAGCAAATCGCAGGCGAAGCGTTGGTTTGTCGCTACTGCGGCTACGACTTTCGCACTGGAAGTCGAGCTGTTCGCGCCAGCGCCCCATCGATGAACGGAATGGCGTTGACGTCGATGATCCTGGGAATCTTGTGGCTGTATTGGATCGGCTCGATCCTGGCACTGGTATTTGGATACCGGGCGAGACGTGAGATCAGGGATTCCAACGGATCTCAATCAGGGGACGGAATGGCCACCGCGGGCATTGTCCTCGGATGGGTGGGCGTGGTCACGTTCTTCATCGCCGCTGTCCTGCTCGTGATCGGCTTCGCGTTGGATTGGTTCGACGATCCTTACTATTGATCGACACGTGATTTCCGGCTCCGAGCACCATTTGCCGTCAGCGGTTCCGGCCTTCTCCTTGGACTGCGTTGGCCGCTAGCGCGCACTCACCCGGCGCGGCCGCCGGCCACTCCTGGCGGGACCGCCTGCTGGTCGCCTCGCCGGTATTGCTGGGGGGATTTCTGTTGCTCGTCCGCCCGGGCGCCGGCGGGATGACCCTGTGCCCCTTTGCCCTCGCCACGGGGATGGCCTGCCCCGGGTGCGGGATGACCAGAGCGGCATCCCTGCTCATAAGAGGTGACATCGATGGCGCCCTCACCTTCCACCCGCTTGTCCTCTTGATCGCGGTTCAGCTGGCTGTGGGATGGGTCTGGTTCATGCTCCGCCGCAGCGGAAAGGTCGGCCCTATGTCGCCCCGCGTTCTCAACGCGTTGCTCATCGGAACCGGGATCATCCTGATCGTGGTGTGGGCTCTGCGCTGGGCGAATGGGTCACTGCCACCGGTCTGACTCGCCGACGCCGCCGGAAAACCAAGAAGACGAGGGCCACGGCACCAGTCACCAACCCGATGGCCAGAGGAACCAGCCATTTGGATGCGGCGAGCAGGCCCAATGACTCCATGAGCGGTGCCCGGCCGCCACCGGGGTCCAAAATCCAGCTTCCGATTCGGAGGAACAGTGCGAATGACAATGCCCCCAGGGCGAACCGGTTGAGCAGGCTGCGAAAGGCCTTCCTCCGGTCGAGGGAAACCGAGACATAGGCCACGCCGGAGATCAGCATCGCGATCACCCCGAGGGCGGCGGCAGTTCCCAGTCTCGAGGCCACCTCCGAGTCCGGCCCGACCAGGGCCGCCTCCTGAGGCTGACGGACGACGATCGGGTCGAGGTCGGCCACAGCCGCCGACACCTGCTCTTCGGTGGCGGGGACTCCGACCTCATTGAGGCTCTCCGTGATGCCGGGCACCGCCGGCGCGAAGACTGCGGCGGCGTCGACAGTTGAGCCGCCGGGATCAGAGGAAGCCGCCGCCTCGACGACCTCGGACAGGAGCCCGGAGAGCGCTGCTGACACCTCCGGGCTCTCCAGAACGTGCTCGGTGGCGGATTCGGCGGTCACCGGGTCCAGACCGAGCTCCCCCAGCTCGTCGACCATCCAGGTCGTGAACCTGTCCACGACCGCGTCACTGGCTGCCATCGGCGACAACGACGCAGCCAGCTCGTCGGTGTCCACGACGACGGCCCGCCCCCAGATCCCCACGAGGAGGACGGTCGAGGCGAAGCCGAACAGAAACCCGGCGATTCCCCTGGCTGTGCGCCGTGCGGAGGCCATCAGCCGATGACCAGGGCGGGGTTGGTCCGGATCCGGGGCCGCTTCTCCATCACGGCTTTGGCCAAGTCTTCGAACGCCTGCTCGGCTTCCGAGCCGGGGGCGACCACCGAAACCGGGTGTCCCTCGTCAGCACCCCGGCCCATGGCCGGGAGCAGTGGGATGCGGGCCATGAGGTCGACACCGACCTCTTCTGCGAGAGCCTGGCCGCCACCCGAGCCGAACAGTTCGTAACGCTGGCCGTCGTCGGCGGTGAACCAGGCCATGTTCTCCACGATCCCGATCACCTGCTGGTCGACCTCTGCTGCCATGAGCGCGGCCCTTCTCGCAACCCGTTGCGCGGTGGGCTGTGGGGTGGTCACCAACAGGACCTGGGCGTGTGGCAGGAATTGCGACATGGAGATCGCGATGTCGCCGGTGCCGGGAGGCATGTCCACGATGAGGAAATCGAGGTTGTCCCAGAAGACGTCTTTGAGAAACTGCTCGATCGCCTTGTGGAGCATCGGCCCCCGCCAGATCACAGCCTTGTCGTCACCGACGAAGTAATCCATCGACATCACCTTCACCCCGTAGGCCACCGGTGGGACGATCGACTCGCCCACCATCACCGGCGGCTCGGAGACCCCGAGCATCCGCGGGATCGAGAACCCCCAGATGTCGCCATCGACGATCCCGACTTTCTGGCCGGAGCGGACCAGTGCCACGGCCAGGTTGCAGCTGACCGACGACTTGCCAACACCGCCTTTGCCGGAGGCGACCGCGACCACCCGCGTCGACGACCCGGGCTCTCCCAGCGGGGAGCCCGCCTTCTTGCGAAGTTCCGCCATCCAGGAGGTGGCCGTTTCATCGTCCATCACGTCGACGCGGATGTCGGCGCTGCGGCCATGCGGTTCCAGGGCGAGCTTCAGCCTTTGGTCCAGGACGTCGGCGGCCTGCGCCGTCGGAAGCAGGAGCTCGACGTCGATCTTCCCGGTCAGGGTGCGGTCGACCCGCTTGACTACCTCGAGCTCACCCAGGGTCCGACCGACGAACGTGGGGGACTCGATGGACGCGACCGCGTCAAAGATCTGATTGTCGGAGGACATGGATTTCCCCTACGCCGACAGTGGATAGAAGGCCCTGGAAACTATAGTTTTGACCCCCTGGTACCCAATATGGACACCGCGACCTTCGAGAGCCGTATCTCGGACCTGACCTCTGCTCTGGGCGACCCGACGAGGCGGGCTATCTACATCGCGGCGCGGGAATCGCCGGAGCCGATGACCACATCGGAAGTGGCCGAGCTCTTCGGGCTCCATCCCAACGTCGCCCGACATCATCTCGACCGTTTGGCCGAGGACGGGTATCTGGAGGTGAGTCACCGTCGACCAAGTGGGAGCAAGGGCCCGGGTGCCGGAAGACCCGCCAAGTCCTACGCCGCCACCGCCAAGGAAGTGTCGGTGCATTTCGCTCCCCGCCGCTTCGAGATGCTGGTCGACCTGCTCATCAGGGTCATCGACGAAGTCGCGCCGGGCGACCTGGCCAAGGTGGCAGAGGATGTTGGCCGGGCCTATGGCCGCGAGCTCGCCGAGGAGATCGGGGTTCCCGATGAGCCGGGATACGACGGCGCCGTTCAGGCGGTCGCGAGCGCGATGACCGGGCTCGGCTTCTCGGTCGACCCCGATGTCCCCGGGCAACGGTTGCTGACCACCCATTGTCCGTTCGGCGAGGCCGCGACCAGTCATCCCGAGGTCATCTGCTCCTTGGACCGGGGAATAGTGGCCGGGATGTTCGGAGCCCTCTCCTACAGCTGCAACCCGGTGATCATCCCGCACAAGGTGCTCGACGAAGACTGCGTCACCAAGGTTCCGGTGACGATTCGCTGATACGCACATGCGCATTTACGCACATACGTAAGTACCTCTGGTTATTACGGCTGTCGGAGCAAATGTGGAAGGGCACACTGTCGGTATCCTCGGGTCATGAGCCCTGACCCCTTCGGGTCGAGAGCGACACTCGACACCCCACTCGGCACCCGGCTGATCGCCAGGCTCGACTCACTGCCGGAGGCCGATCGGCTTCCCTATTCGATAAAGGTGCTCTTGGAGTCGGTGCTCCGCCACCACGACGGCCTCACGGTCACGGCCGACGACATCCGGAGGGTTGCTGAATACGACGCCCTCAGGATCAGCGAGGGCGAGATCCCCTTCGCTCCAGGTCGGGTGGTGCTCCAGGACTTCACGGGCGTCCCCGCGATCGTCGACCTCGCCGCCATGCGATCCGCCATCGTCCGCATGACCGGTGACGAGGGTGCGGCGCAAAAAGTGAACCCCCTCATCCCGGCCGATCTCGTGGTCGACCACTCGGTGCAGGTCGACGCCTTCGCCAGAGCGGATGCACTGATCATCAACTCGAGCAAGGAATTCGAGCGCAACCAGGAGCGCTACGAATTCTTGAAATGGGGACAGTCGGCCTTCGCCAACTTCCGGGTGGTGCCGCCGGCGACCGGCATCGTTCACCAGGTGAACCTCGAGTACCTGGCCAAGGTGGTCTGGGACGATGGGGAATGGCTGTACCCGGACAGCCTGGTCGGGACCGACAGTCACACCACCATGATCAACGGCCTTGGCGTCGTGGGATGGGGTGTTGGTGGCATCGAAGCCGAGGCGGCCATGGTCGGTCAGCCCATCTACATGCTGCTGCCCGAAGTGGTGGGGTTCCGGCTCACCGGCAAGCTCCCCGAGGGCTCGACAGCTACCGACCTCGTACTCCGGGTGACCGAGATGCTTCGGGAGCACGGAGTGGTCGACAAGTTCGTCGAGTTCCACGGGCCGGGCCTCGAGGACATGCCCGTTGCCAATCGAGCGACAATCGCCAACATGGCACCCGAATATGGGGCAACCATCGGCTTCTTCCCCGTCGATGATCAAGTCATCAGGTACATGCGGCTCACCGGGCGCGACGACAAGCTCATCGACACCGTTGAGCACTACTACCGGGAGCAGGGGCTATGGCGAGACGACTCTCGTCAGATCACCTACTCCTCCTCCTTGGAACTGGACATGACGACGGTCGAGCCCGCACTCGCCGGACCCCGTCGGCCCCAGGACCGGATCGCCCTTTCCGCGATGGGCACGCAATGGCGATCCGACCTGACCAACCTCTTCGGGAAGAATGGTGGCTCGACTGCGTCCACCGTGGTCAGCTGGGAGGACGAGGGCGGCCTGCCTGTCGAGGCGGGCACCCTCGAACTGAAGACCGGGGTCGACGTGGAGTACGAGGGGTCGAGGTTCGTCCTCACCGACGGCGACGTAGTCATCGCCGCCATCACCTCCTGCACCAACACCTCCAACCCCGATGTGATGGTCGGGGCCGGCCTGGTGGCCCGAAAGGCGAGAGAAAAGGGGCTCAACCGGAAACCCTGGGTGAAGACATCTCTTGCCCCGGGATCGAAGGTGGTGACCGACTACCTGACCGCCTCCGGGCTCATGGAAGATCTCGAAGCACTGGGCTTTCACATCGTCGGCTACGGGTGCACCACTTGCATCGGAAACTCGGGCCCTTTGCCGGAACCGATCTCTCGGGCGATCAACGAGAACGGCCTGGTCGGGGTGTCCGTGCTCTCGGGGAACCGGAACTTCGAAGGCCGGATCTCTCCCGATGTGAGGGCCAACTATCTGGCCTCGCCGCCCCTGGTCGTGGCCTACGCCCTCGCCGGGACTGTGGACTGGGACCCGGTGAACGACCCTCTCGGACAGGACCAGGACGGGAAGGACGTCTTCCTCCGCGACATCTGGCCCAGCCAGGAGGAGATCGTCGCCCTGGTCGGGACGTATGTCACCCACGGCCAGTTCGTCGAGGAATACGCAGATGTCTTCACCGGGTCGGATGAGTGGCGCGCGATCAGCACTACGGACTCCGACCTGTACCGCTGGGAGGAGGGATCCACGTACATCCAGGAGCCACCATTCTTCACCGGGCTCTCGGAGCAGGTGCCGCCGATCTCACCCGTCGTCGGTGCCCGGGCGCTGGCAATGCTCGGCGACTCGGTGACCACCGACCACATCAGCCCCGCGGGGTCGATCGCCGTCGACTCGCCGGCCGGGGCTTATCTGATCGCACAGGGCGTGCAACCTGCGATGTTCAACTCCTACGGCTCGCGGCGGGGAAACGACAGAATCATGACCAGGGGGACGTTGGCCAACATCAGGGTTCGCAATCAATTGGCCCCGGGCACCGAAGGGGGATGGACGACCGACTTCCTGGACGGGCAGCTGAAGTCGATTTATGAAGCATCGATGCACTACCAGGAACAGGGAGTCCCACTGGTGGTGATCGGGGGCGCGGACTACGGAATGGGCTCGTCGCGGGACTGGGCAGCCAAGGGGCCCTTCCTGCTCGGGGTGAGGGCGGTCCTCGCCCGCTCCTTCGAGCGCATCCATCGCTCCAACCTGGTGATGATGGGTGTCCTTCCCATGGTGTTCATCGGGGACGACCACGCGGCCTCGTTGGGCCTCGACGGGACCGAGGTATTCGACATCCCGATCGGTGACGACCTCCAGCCGAGGCAGATCATCGAGGTCACGGCGACCGCCGGGGACGGATCGGCGAAGCGGTTCCCGATGGTCGCCCGGGTCGACACCCCCATCGAAGTCGAGTACCTCCGCAACGGGGGCATCCTCCATTACGTCCTGCGGGGGATGGCATCTGCCTGAACCGACGCCGGCTCCCGGGCCGCTTCCCCAGCGCAGACTCCTTCTGACCGGGGTGTTCATCGGGCTCGTCGCAATCGGTCTGTCGGTCGCCTGGGCCCTCGACGACGACGCCGATGTAGCAACTGTCGGGAACACCGCCCCCAACTTCACCGTCGACCTGATCGGCGGCGGCACGTTCAGCCTCTCCCGCCATCTCGCCGAGGATGGCCGGCCGCTGATCCTCAACCTCTGGGCGTCGTGGTGCCTGCCCTGCCGCGAGGAGATGCCGGCACTCTCGGCATTTGCCGGCGAGCACCCGGAGGTTGCGGTGCTCGGTGTGAGCGTGGAGGATGCCGCTGCCGACTCCGAGGCCTTCGCCGGCGGGCTCGACATCTCCTACCCGCTCGGACTCGGCAACGAAGACTTCCGGGCCTCATATCCCAGCTTCGGGCTTCCCGCCACCTACTACCTCGACAGCGACGGATCGGTGGTCGAGATGATCAATGGCATCGTCGACGAGGAGGCACTCGTCGGGCTCGGGAGCTAGTGGCGCCTCAGGAGACCCCTTCGAGCCGCACCTCGAGGTCTTCGATGTACGCCAGGTTCGGGCCCTCGACCAGCTCGGCGGTGATGATGAGCCTCTCCCTGGCCGAGAACTTGGGATGGCACGTGGTGAGCGTGAGCCAACCCCCCGCCCGATCGTCCGTGACCCAAACCTCGTCGGGGGCCACGAGGAACCGTTCTCGGACCTCGTAGGTGTGGGTCCCGATCGTGGTCTCCACCGTGATCCTGTCCCCGGGATTCAGTAGGTCGAAGTCGAAGAACGGGCGGCCGTACGTAGTTCGGTGGCCTGAGATCACCGAGTTCCCCGGCTGGCCCGGTATCGGGGTCCCCGGCATATGCCCTGGTCCCATCGTGAGCGTGTCGCGGGCGACACCTTCGAAGATGATCACGTCGAGACCGAGGCGAGGCACGACCATCCGGGCGAATTCGGAGCCTTCGGCTGGAGTGTCCTCCGGATGGTATTGGAGGATGACATCCTCCAACCCTTCGACGTCTTGCACCTCCGGAAGGTCGGCGCGTTCGGTCTCGAAGAACCCACCGAGCTCGGTCTCGGCGGCAGCCTGGATCCTGGCATTGAGCAGGTCGGTACCCAACAGCTGCCACCCCAGGTAGCCGAAGATGAGCACTCCGCTCCATATCAGGGTCCAGCCGAGGATCTGGATGTTTCGCCGCACCGGGAGAGGCTAAGGGGAGGAAGCTCCAATCAGTAAGTCATGGGCCTTTCCAATGGGGGGCCCGTTTCTCGATGAAGGCGGCGATCCCCTCTCCGGCATCCTCAGACATCGCGATCTTGGTGAGCCCGGTTTGCAGGCGGTCGAGGGCGGTGTCGAAGTCGAGGTCGCCGCTGCCATTGAAGGCGTCACGTCCCAGCAGCAGCGCGGTAGCGCTCGACGACTCGAGGGCTGCCACGGTCTCGTCGATCACCCGATCCAGCTCACCCTTGGAGACCACTCTGGAGACCGCTCCCAGCCGATGCGCTTCCTGCGGATCGAGCAACCGGCCCGTGATCATCATCTCGAGGAGGGCCTTCCTGGGCATCGCACGGGAAAGCACGGCGCCGATCATCATCGGCCATAGCCCGACTCCGACCTCGGGAGTCCCCAACCTGGCCTCTTCGACGCAGATCGTGATGTCACAGGCAACCGCCAGCCCGAACCCGCCGGCGAGGGCGTCGCCGTTCACCCGTGCCACCGTGGGCTTGCCGCCGCGCCACATCAGGCGGAACAGGTCGGCAAGCGTGCCCCGCGCCCGGTGCAGGCCGATCGGGTCATCGACGAACGAGCCCGACAGATCGCCGCCTGCGCTGAACGCCCGGTCGCCGGCGCCCGTGTAGACCAGAACCCGGACCCCTGGGTCGGCCGACGCGCGCCTCGTGGCGTCGAGCAGACCAGCCATCGCTTCGACAGACATCGGATTCCGGCGCTCCGGGTCATCGATCGTGATCGTCGCCCGGCCGTCGGCCACCTCGTAGAGCACCATCGAGTTTCCCTTTCTTGTCAATTTCGACCCGCGTATTACCGTCGGCTTCTCATGTTATGGCTGGCGATCGTCCTCTTTCTTTCCCTAGCGATCGCCGTCCTCAGGGGCGGTCGGCTGAGCAACCTCGGGGACATCGAGCTCAAGGCGTGGTGGCTGCTCATCGTGGGGTTCCTGCTCCAGGCGGCAACGGCCTGGCTCCCCAACACCAGTTGGTCCGAGGGCCTTGCGCTCGCCATGGTGCTCACCTCGTTCGGGCTGCTCATGGTCCTCGTTGTCCTCAACCGCTCCAAACCCGGGATGTGGCTTGCCGGGATCGGGGTCCTGATGAACTTCACGGTGATCGCCTTGAACGGTGGGATGCCGGTGCTCGCCGGCGCCGCCGAAGTGGCCAGCGGGTTCACGGTGTCAGTGCCGGATTTCTCCGGATCCTTCAAGCATGTGGTCCTCAACGAGTCGAGCAACCTGACCTTCTTCGCCGATGTCATCCCGCTGCGGATCGCGGGAATCGGGCAGGTGATAAGCCTCGGTGACGTGTTCCTCGCCGTTGGGCTCGGCTGGTTCCTGGAGCACGAGTTGCGGCGCCCGCGGCGCTGGTTCAAGCGTGGGGCCCGCGCGCAGGCAGGGTCGGCAACAAAGACCTGAACCCGCATGGAAGCTCTGGCCTCAGGTGGGTCAGGCTCTGGAGTAGGCGAGGACTCCCCGGTTCTCCAAGATGCGTCGCACCGATGCCACCACCTCCGGGTCGTATTCATAAGCGGCCCCGGCGTGAAGGTTCTCCAGGGCCTGCAGCGGCGACAGACCCTGCTGATGGACCTGCCAGTCATATGCCGCGGCGACCTTGATGATTCGGCTCACGATCGAGACATCGGGGTCGGTCTGCTCCCCGGGCTTGCGATATGACTCGTACTGGCGGCGGACGTGGTCGGCGATCCGATCGAGGTACGGCGACTCGGCGATGATCTCGGCGCTCCAGTTGGCGATATCGGCGTCGGTGTAACCCATCCTGATGATCTGAGGCTCGTTCAGGCTGACCCTTCCGATGTCGTGCATCAACCCCGCATACTCGACGTCTTCCACCTGAGAGGGGCCCATCCCAATCTCCTTGGCCACCGCGGAGGCGAGGTCCGTGGTGCGATCGGCGTGCCCGTCGACTCCGAGACCGGAGACCTCGGGGATTCGAGCCAGCGCCCTGATGGTCTGCTTGTAGGTCGCCTTGGTCTTCTGAAACCGGCTGAAGGCGGAGTGAGCGAATGAGTAGGGAAGGAGGGCGATGGGGAGCGCCCACCAGCCGAGGGCAGGGAACAACTCGCCGAACAGAGCTCCGGTGAGGGTCAGGCCGAGGAACACGTTGAGGTCGTAGATCAACGATCGGGCCAGATAGGTACGGGAGAGCTCAGAGGGCCCGAGGACGAAGGCCGCCCTCAGCAGGACCTCTACCGCGATCCAGGCCGCGAGGGCGATCCCGAACGGGAGAAGGTCCTGCCATCCGCCGGTGAGGTCGGCAAACACGCCGAATCGCATCGCCGAGTACACCGTGGCATAGGTCACATACCCGGCGAGCCGGCGCACCAGTGTGGGCAGCAGCTCGGCGTGGGGCTCACCTCGGGCAAAACCGAGCGCCCACACGATGGCGAGCCCGATGCCGTAGGTGGCGATGGACCCGGCAAGGTCGACCCCATGGCTGCCACTGAGCACGAACGGGATCGCGGCTGCGACCGCGAGCCCGGTGGTGAACTTGTTTCCCGAGTTCGAGGTGGCGACCCCGACCATGGATCCGATGACCAGAACAGTGACGGCTACCGCGAGATCGAATGGCGAGGTCGTCGCCCTGGCTGCGCAATACAGGCCCAGCCCACCCGAGATGAGCGGAAACAGGACGGAGACAACGGCGAGGGCGCGGGGGTGCCAGTTAGCCACGAAGAGTCAGCTCCGGCTCCTCGGCGAGGCGACGGGCCATCTCCTCGTCGTTGACATGCGGCGCGCCGTACTTGTGCCCGGCCTTGTTGAGCGCTTTCTCAAAGGCATCCACCACGTCGGGATGGAACTGGCCTCCGGAATGGCGGCGCAGCTCCTGGAGGGCGTATTGCTGGGAGAGAGCCATGCGGTAGGAGCGCGCCGATGTCATCGCATCGAAGGCGTCGGCGACGGCGACGATGCATGCCTCCAGGCTTGGCGTCTGACCGGTGGTGTGTCCCCGGCCCCCGTAACCCGATCCGTCGTAGTTGCTGTGATGTCCGGAGGCGATCTCCACCATGGGCTGGAGGAAGTCGACCTCGGCAAGGATCTCCTCGACGAGATGGGCATGGGTCTGCATCTCGGCGTACTCCTCCTCGTCGAGACGGCCCCGCTTCCGTATCAACTCGGTGGGGACGGCCAGCTTGCCCAGATCATGGATCAGGGCGGCCCAGCGCACTTTCTCCTGCTGGGTGCCGGTGAAGCCGAGCTCCTCCCCGATCATCTGGGCGAAGAAGGCAACGCGTTCGGTGTGGCCACGGGTGTACATGTCCTTGGCCTCGAGGGTCTTGACGAAGCCCCGGATCGATCCGATATGCGACTCCCGGAGCTGGGAGAAGGCATAGAGGGACATGTGCCCGATCGCATAGACCCCGACGACCAGGACCAGGACCGCCTGACGGTTGGCGATGAGATAGGCGCCGCCGATCAACCCGCCGAGCAGGCCCATGGCGAACTGGCCCAGGAACAGGACGTGCATCTGGGACCAGGGCTGGAGGTTGTCGGCCCCAAACACCGTTTTCACCGCTTTGCGGATCAGCACGGTCTGCACCGTGGCGTAAGCCAGGGCGGCCAGGGAGGAGGCGACCGCCACCCGGAGCAGATTCTCTGTTTCCAGCTCCCCGAGGTGGCCGAGATTGGCATCGAGGAGGAAGCCGGCCACCGCCCCGGCGACCACGAACTGGCCGAAATTGGCCAGTGGTTGGAACCAGCGCTTCTCTTTGAAGTCGAGGGGGGTGAACATCGCCATGCCGCCCATGAGGGCCATGCCGAACATGGCGTCGGAGCCCGGTTCGATGGCCATGATGACCCCGGCGGTCATCGCCACCATGACCGACGACGACTGGAGAAGGCGGTCGTTGACCTCGACCGCAAAGAACTCGAGAAGGACGAAGAGGGCAGTGAAGGGGAGCCAAACGAGCCAGTTCGGAGGCTCCGCGACGGTGTAGGTGACGACCAGGGTGACCACACCCATCAGGGAATACGGCACAGCGATCAACAGACGTCGCTGCACCGTTGGACGGAGACGGCCGAACCAGCCCCTAAGCGTTCTGTTCCTTCTCAGTTTCATGGGTTCCCTAATGACTTGACGCCCGATGTGCGCGGTGAGCCGGCGCCGACTATCAGCCGATTCGGGATGAAGCCGAGCCTGCGGCTATCACGGCTGCAAGGCTGGCGGCAGCAGCGAGAATGCGGACCAAACGGGCCTTCATGCTGAGACGCTCACCTTCGGTTTTGTATTTGGCCGGCCTTGTGTGCCGGCTCATACGTTCCGCTCCGCTGGGGTAGATGGCGTCCAATTTGCTGTGAAAGGCCGACGTTCGACGCCGGTCTCACCCGGTTCCCGTACAAGTACGGGAACTCTTTACATGTCAAGCAAAAGGCCCCTGACTTCGCCCGCCACGGGCCGAGGCAGGTAGGTCAAAAGACCTCGGCTGCCCCACGTCTCCCACGAATGGCTCCAGCGGGCCGCAATCTAGACCTGGTCCGATGGCTGAACAAGGGGAAGAGCCAAAGTACCAGCGAGGCTTGCACCCCAGTTGTACGCTGATCTGGTCATGGACGCTGTCGCATTCCAGGAGAAGATCGGACGGATCGAGGGCGTGGAAGCGGCACGAGTGGTGACGGGGAACGGGCAGATCTCCGAGATCCACGTGCTGGCGAGGCGGACCAAAGCGCCGAAGCAGGTGGTCCGTGACGTCCAGTCTCTGGGCCAGGCCCTGTTCGGTGAGGAGATCGATCGCCGAGTGGTGTCGGTGGTTCAGCTCTCCGACAGCGACCTCGAAGGCGGGCTCCGCCCCGCGCTGATCGACGTCGCCGAGACCCTCGACGGGTCGCGGGCCGAGGTCTCGGTCAGCCTTCGCTGGCAGGACGAGATCCTCACCGGCTCTGCTCGAGGCGCGGCTGCCTCCTCGACGTGTGCCCGGCAGATCGCGGAGGCGACCCTGGAAGCCGTCCGTCAGGGGATCCACCGGGAGGCGGCGCTCGCGGTGTCGTCGATGGACGTTCCCCTCCTCGGCAACAAGAAGGTCGCCATCGCCCAGGTGGTGGTGGTCACCGAGGCCACCGAGCGGATGCTCATCGGGTGCGCGTACGTCGAGGACGAGGAAGCTCGTGCCGTGGTTAGAGCCGTTCTCGATGCCCTGAATCGGTTCCTGCCCGACCTCAAGCTCTCCTGACCCACGCCGTCTCCACCCCGCATCACCTGTCGACCCAAGCGGCCGTTGGCGTCCTGCGAGCAGGCGGCAATGCGGTGGACGCTGCTATCGCCGCCATCGCCACTCAGGGAGTCGTGGCCCCGGAGACCTGCGGCGTCGGAGGCGACCTCTTCGCCCTCGTCCACCGTCCGGGCTGGGTCGTCCCGAGGGCGGTAAACGCATCGGGTCCGGCAGGTTCGAATGCCGACGCCGGAGAGCTGCGCGAGGAGGGTCTCGGGGAGATCCCCCGCGACCACCCTCTCTCCGTGACCGTGCCCGGCTGTGTCGACGGGTGGGTGCTCCTCTCCTCGGAGCTCGGAATCCTGGGCTTGGCCGAGTGCCTGGCCCCCGCGATCGAACATGCCCGTGAAGGGTTCCAGGTGTCGACCGAGCAGGCGGGGGCTTTCCGGGCGACAGGAGGCATGTATTTGGGCCATCCGGCGGTGAAGGAGTTCTATCCCGACGGACGGCCGGTCGAGGTCGGAGACATGGTGCGAAGACCCGACCTGGCGCGGACACTGGAGAGCGTCGCTGGCGAGGGCCGGGACGGCTTCTACCTCGGCGTTCCCGCATCCGACATCGTCGACGAATTGGGCGGGATCATCACCCATCAGGATCTGGCCGCCCCTCACGCCGACTGGGTGCAGCCGGTCTCCGCTCCGATCGCCGGCCTCGCGGCGTGGACCATTCCCCCGAATTCTCAGGGCTATCTGGGCCCGGCAACGCTTGCCGTGTTCGAGATGCTGGAGCCTCCCTCCGACCCCGAGGACCCGAGCTGGTGGCACCTGTTGATCGAGTCGTTTCGTGCGGTGGCCTGGGAGCGAGACGACCTCGTGGCCGACCCCAGGTACGCCCCGCTGCCGGTAGAGCTCCTTCTCGAGGACGAGAGGCTGGGGCGGGCCGCGGCGACTATCGACCTCAGGAGGGCCGGAACCTGGCCTCGGGGGATGGGGCGAGCCTCGGGGACCGCCTACCTGTGTGTGGTCGACGATGCGGGGATGGCGGTCTCGATGATCCAGTCCAACTACTACGGGACCGGCTCCGCGTTCGGAGCCCGGCGCAGCGGATTCCTCCTCCAAAATCGTGGGGGCGGCTTCACACTCACCCCCGGGCACCCCAACGAGCTCCTCCCCGGCAAGAGGCCATTGCACACGCTCTCTCCAACTCTCTGGACCTCGGCGACGGGGGCACGCTGGGTGATCGGGACCCGGGGCGGCTCGGTTCAGCCGCAGCTGGTGGCCCAGGTCGCGGCCCGCGCGGTGCTGGTAGGCCAGGACCTGGAGGAAGCCCAGGCCGCTCCTCGGTGGACCATCGAAGAGTTCGGCCCGTACTCGGAAGCGCGGCTGCGGCTCGAGCCAGGCCCGTCATCGACCCTCCTCGAAGACCTCGGCGCCCGGGGTCATCAGATCGAGGTCCAGGCTGGGCCACAGCCGGGGTGGGGCCCGGTGTCGATCATCGAGGTCGACGGCGAGCGCCGGGCAACGTCACGGGATCCCCGGGTCGACACCACGAGCGCCATCATGGTCAGCCCTTGATCTGGCGGATCACTTTCGCTGTGGCCTCGCGATCCGTTCCCACCGTGGAGCCGATGGTGTAGAAGCCAACCCGTTGGATCCGGTCGCCATAACGCTCACGAATGGCCTCACCGATGTGGTCCAGATGCGCGGCCACTCCCACGGCGAGTACGACTTCGTCGGGAACCAGGGCGGCCATCTCCGCCCACTGGCCACGCTTCGACATAGCCGTCAGTTGATCTCCGAAGTCCCAGTCGTTGGCTTCGAGCACCGGCCGGTAGGAGGGCGTGGACGCATAGAAGGCGATCTGCTGGCGGACCGGCTCCATTGACTGCTCGATCTCGGAATCGTTCTCGCCGGTCATCACGAACACGCTGGTCGCCCTTTCCACATCGGCCGGCTGACGCCCGGCCCGACTCGCCCCGATTGCGATCCCGGGCAACACCACCTGGTCGAGATAACGAACGGTGTGGAAGGGGTGGATGTGGAAGCCATCGCAAGTCTCGCCCGCGAGGCGGCTGAGAAACGGCCCGACACCGGCGATGTAGATCGGGATCTCCGGATGGGGAATCGGGCCGGGATCGAAAAACGGGGTCATCAGCGTCAGCTCGTAGAACTCGCCCTCATGTCGGAGGGGCGTCGAGGTCTGCCAGGAGCCCCAGATCGCGCGCAAAGCCGCGATGTAATCCTGGAGTCGGGGGCCAGGATGGTCCCAGACCGCAGCGAACCTGCGGACGATGTGGGCCCGGACCTGGGTCCCGAGCCCGAGGATGAACCTCCCCCCGGAGGCCCGGGCCAGGTCCCAGGACATCATGGCGGTCACCATGGGCGAGCGGGCGAATGCCACCGCGATAGCCGTTCCCAGTTCCAGGGCCGGGGCCGTGGTGGCTGCCAGCATCAGTGGCAGGAAAGGGTCGTATTGCGTCTCTGCGCTGAAGAGGCCGTTGTACCCGGCCTCCACTGCCTCCCGGGCCGCCTCGCCGGCGCTTTCCGGAGGGCCGGGAGGAAAGTAGAAGTCGACCTTCATCTCCCGCCAGCGTAGACACCGGGCCCTTTGGTTACCCTGGGCTCATGAAGCGATTGGCCAAGATCGTTGGGGTCGTGGGCGGGTTGGCCGCGATCGTCTGGGCGATGCGTGACCGCTTCATCTCGGTGGCAACCTCTCGCGAGCCCGAGCCTCCCTCGTTCCGGTCGTCAGACGCCGCATCGGCCGTCAACGGAATCGATGTGATCGGGGGGATCGGCCCGGTGTTCGCCGGGCGTCTCAGGGGTGCCGGGATCGACACCCCTGCCAAGCTGGCTGCCGCCTCTCCCGACCGGGTCGCCGAGGCGGCCGGTGTGAGCGGGGCGCGGGCTCGCTCCTGGATCGAACAGGCACGAGCCATCGACTGACCCGGCGGGCTCTGAAATCGCCGTCGGCGGGGAATTCGGAGTTTTTCCTGGCAAACCCGAGCTTCGTGGTTAGGCTTGATTTTCGCGGAGTGGTGTCAGGGGCTGAAGGAGCTGAACCTTCATGCCGGTCGATCGTCGAGCCCGCGCTCTCGCAATTGCCACGGGTCTCTCCCTCGCGATAGCCGTTTTCTCTGTTGATTACACGGTAAAAGCTGGCGACACACTGGGCGAGATCGCTCGTGATCAGGACATAAGCGTTGCCAAGATCGTCGCCGCCAACGACCTTCCCAATCCAGATCTCATTCGTCCCGGACAGGTTCTAATCATCCCGGCCAAGGACAAGATCCACGTGGTCGTCGAAGGCGAAGCTCTCTATCGAATAGCCGCCAAGTACGGCACCGGTGCCCTGGCCCTGGCCAAGGCGAACAAGCTCTCCAACCCGGATCTCATCTTCCCGGACCAGAAGCTGGTGATCCCTGGCGCGGGCTCCCGATCATCGCCTGCTGAAGCGGCCTCCACCGCTGAAGAGCCCACCAGCCAAGGGAGCGGCAAGTACACGAGGTCCGGCAAGTACCACGTCGTCGAACGCGGGCAGACACTCGAATCGATCGCAGACCTCTATGAGGGGGTAGGTGCCGACGACATAGCCGCCGCCAACGGAATCACCAACGGCCGGGTGTACACCGGGACCAGGCTCTTCCTCGACGGCCCCGCGTTCACAGCCAGCGGCTCCGGTGGGTCCGGCAGCTATACAGTGCAAAGTGGCGACCGCCTGGGTGACATCGCCGCTCACTTCGGGATCTCCATGTCGAAGCTGGCATCGAACAACGGGATCAGCGACATCAACCAGATCCGGGCTGGCCAGAAATTGACCGTGCCTGGTGGCAGCTCCTGGGTGTGTCCCGTCGAGAACTCCAGCTATCTCAACGACTGGGGCTTTCCCCGAGATGGAGGCACCAGGTTCCACGAGGGCAATGATCTGTTCGCCCAGAAAGGAGCCGAGGTGAGGGCCCCGGTATCGGGCACAGTGCAGTTCAAGACCGGGCCCCGCGGCGGCACCCAGTTCAACCTGCTCGGCAGTGATGGGGTGGAGTACGTCGGTACCCACCTCGACTCGACAGGGAAGAGCGGGAAGGTGTCCGCCGGGGATGTCATCGGATATGTGGGGAGCACCGGCAATGCCGAGGGGACGCATCCCCATCTCCACTTCGGAATGGTTGTCGGCGGGCTGGTGGTCAACCCCTACCCCACCCTGGTCGCACACGGCTGCAACTAAGTCAACGGGGTCGATCGAGCTCGAACCGGTCCCGGGTCGTCACATAGGAGCTGCCGGCGAGCCTGCCCACCGCCCGAATGGCATCTGGGTCGACGCGGGTCCCGTCCAGAGCGTCCTCTCGGACGTGGATCATCACCACCTCCCCAAGCACCAGTCTGTTTCCATCCGCTCCCCCAACGGTCACCACCTCCAGCACACGGCACTCGAGGTTGGCCGGCGATTCGGCAACCATCGGGGCATCGGCCATCGTGCCCATGATCGCTGTCACCCCGGCAGCGGCGAACTTGTCGTCGCCGGTGCCAAGACTGGCTGAAGTCTGACTCATTGCGAGGGCCAGCTCCTCGGAGACGATGTTGACGGTGAACACGCCGGACTGCTCGGCGTTGGTCGCCGAGTCCTTGGTGCGGTCCATTTGCCGCCCAGCGGAGAAGAGGACGACCGGCGGGTCACTAGAGACCACATTGAAGAACGAGAATGGAGCCAGGTTGAAGCTCCCATCTGCACTGCGGGTGCCGATCCATCCGATCGGTCTCGGGATCACCAGCCCGGACAGCAGCTTGTAGCGATCGTTCGAGTCCGCAGAGGCGAGGTCGAAGGACCGCTTGTTCAAGCCATCGCCTCGCGAAGGTGGTCGAGCCGGATCGCGCCGGCGTCCAGCATCCGCCGGTGGAAGTCTTTCCGATCGAACCCGGTTCCGAGACGGGACATCGCGTCCTCCCGAATGTCGAGGATCTCGCGCTCCCCCACCTTGTAGGAGATCGCTTGCCCGTACCAGCCGAGGTACCGCTTGACCTCGGACTCCGCCATGTCACGGGGCTGGTATCCCACCTGCTCGATGTAGTCGACCGCCGGGTCGTACGCCCAGATCTCCCCGGCATGCAATGGTGCGTCATCGGGGATCCTCAAACCGAGTTGGACACCGATGTCGAGGACCACCCGCACCGCCCGGAACAGCTGGCTGGCGATCAGCCCCAGCCGATACTCGGGTTTCTCGAAATAGCCGAGCTCGTCCATGAGCCGCTCGGCGTACAGGGCCCAACCCTCTCCCGCGCCGGAGTACCAGATGAACATGCGATGGAACCGGGAGAGTCGCTCGCGGTTGATCACCGCGGTCCCCACCTGCAGGTGATGACCGGGAAACCCTTCGTGATACGCGGTGGAAACCTCACCCCAGTAGGGGATTCGCTCCCGCTCCCCGGGTGCATACCAAATCGACCCGGGCCGTGAGAAGTCCTCGGACGGCCCGTGGTACCACGCTCCGAGGCTGCCACCCGGCGGCGCGATGTTGACAGTGACGGTCCTGAGCTCGTCGGGGACATGGAAGTGGGTCCCATCCAACTGGTTGACGGCCGTGTCCTGGATCTCTTGCACGAACCGGGCAAAGGCGTCATGGTCGGGCGCAGAACGCTGCGGGTCGTTGTCGAGGAGCTCGATCACCTCTTCGATGCTCTTGTCGGGGTCGATTGCCTCCGCGGTCGTGGTCATCTCGTCGCGCAGCCGGTGGACCTCGGACCAGCCCCACTGGTAGGTCTCATGGGGGTCGATGATCAATCCCAGGTAGTCGTCGGCGGCTTCGACGTAGCGCTCTTCGCCGACTGCGTCCTGGGGCGTTGCCCGGGGTAGATACCCGGATTCGAGCCAGTCCGCGAATTCGGCACAGGCCGCTCGAGCCTTGTCTACCGCGGTCCGAAGCCGCTCCGGGTCTCCACCACTCGAAGCAGCCTAGCTCCGGGAACTCGGTGAACCGGGAATCAGTGGCGGCCGCGGCGCGGACCTGCTCGATCACGGACTCCACTTGCCGCCGGGCCGCGGTCAGGTCCTCGTCCAGGCCCACCTCGAGGCTGGCCCGGTAGCCGGCAAGCGGCTGGTCGAAGGTCTCGAGACGGGTTGCGATGTTGGCCCAGGCCTCCGCTCCTTCCTTCGACATCACGTCGAAGTCATCACGGAGGCGCTGGAACGGGCTGTAGACGTGGTTGATGTCGTATTTCCACTTGCCCCGCTCATGGTCCGCGATCCTGCGGTCCATCCATGCCGAGAGCACCTTGGCTGCGATGGCCTCGTGCTCCTCTGGATGGTCGAAATGGGGAGTCAGTTCGGCGTGAGTAACCCGAAGCAGGTCCGTGCGGGCGGCCTCGCCGTCCGGCGAGAGGTCGTCCCACAGATGGTCCCTTCCCGCGATCCCGACCCGGGTGGCGTCAATCGGCGTCAGGTCCGACCACTCGTCGGTGAACTTGTCTGAGATCTCGAACGGTGTGCTCATCTGCTCCTCTGCAAAACGAGGGCCGAGGGTAGACACCCCGTCGGATACCCTCGGCTCGTGGGTGACCTGATCCCGGTCCGCGAGGACGAGGCGTTCGACGTCGACCGGCTCGCCGAGTGGATCGAAGGGCAAGAGGGCCTGCCGAGCGGCCTCCCTCGTGTCGAGCAGTACGCCGGGGGCAAGGCCAACCTGACCTACCTCCTCACCTTCCCGGGTGGCGAAGAGCTGGTGTTGAGACGCCCTCCCCTGGGACCGATCGCTCCCCGTTCGCACGACATGAGGCGGGAGCACAAGGTCCTTTCCCGTCTCTGGCGCTCCTTCCCCAAGGCGCCACGGGCGTACGCGTTCTCCGATGATCCGAGGGTGATCGGCTCGCAGTTCTTCCTAATGGAAAAGCGGGAAGGGATCGTCGTCCGCGACCGGATCCCAGCCGGGTTCGGGAGCGGAGAGGATCCGGGAAGCAATCGGGCGCTGTCCGAGGTGGTGGTGATCACACTCGCCGAGTTTCATGCTGTGGATCCGGATGAATGCGACCTCGGCGACCTGGGGCACCCCGATGACTTCCTGGGGCGACAAGTGGATGGTTGGGGGGAACGCTGGAACACCTCCCGTCACGAGGAGAACCCGATCGCCGACGAGGTCGGTGCTTGGCTCGCGTCCAACCTCCCGCGGTCAGGAGCGGTCACCCTGCTCCACAACGACTGGCGGCTGGACAACATGGCCGTGTCGCCGGGAGATCCCGGGACCGCGACGGCTGTGTTCGACTGGGACATGGCGACCCGTGGTGATCCGCTGGCGGACCTCGGCACTCTCATGGCCTCCTGGTACGACGCCGACGAGGAGCCCACGGCTCTCAGCCCGATGCCCACCGATGCCCCCGGATGGCTGAGCAGGGATGAGGCGATCGCGGCCTACGGTGCCCGCTCCGGGCGCGACCTGACCGAGGTCGATTGGTATGTCGTCTTTGGGACCTGGAAGCTGGCAATCGTGCTCCAACAGATCTACATCCGCTGGCTCCGAGGCCAGACCAAGGATGCCCGGTTCGAACCGCTTGGCGATGGGGCGCGCGCCTTGTTTCGGCTGGCATCCCGACGTCGCCGTTGAAGGTGTAGCGCCGCTACTAGTAGAGGAACATCGGCTTGCCGAGCACGTGGCGCACCTTGGGGCGATAGGCATCGACGTCGTACAGCTCGTCGACGTCGACCCGCTTCACGCCCTCCCTGGTGACCGCGATCGGGACATCGGTATAGGTGCCCCCGCGGAGGGCGACCATCCGGCCGTGGCTCCCTTCCATGGCCAGATCCGAAGCCATCACCGCGTAGTTCGTGGCGACCATCAGATCCAAGGAATCGGGAGCGCCCGACCGCATCAGATACCCCACCTGTTGGTAGAGGATGCCCTCTCCGGTGCGCTCCTTGAGCAGCTCACCAGTCAGGGCACCGATGCCGCCGAGCTTGCGGTGGCCGTAGGCGTCTTCATCCCCGGTGAGCAGGATCTCGCCCTCCATTGGATGAGCCCCCTCGGAGATGGTCATCATCGCGTAGTTGGAAGGGTTGGCCGCCTGGTCCGCCATGAGGTACCCGGCGAGCTTGTCGACATCGAAGGGAACCTCGGAGATGATCGCCCGGTCCACGCCTGATAGGTATGCCGTGATCAGGGAGGTCTCACCGCTGTACCGGCCGAACAACTCGACTACCGCGACCCGCTCGTGGGACCCGGCCGCGGTGCGCAGGCTGTGGATGAATTGGACCCCGCGGCTGACCGCGGTGGAGAAGCCGATGCAGTAGTCGGTGCCGTGGACGTCGTTGTCCATCGTCTTGGGGATTGCGATCACCGGCACTCCCTCCTCGTGGAGGCGGAGGCCATAAGACAGGGTGTCGTCGCCACCGATCGGGATCAGGACGTCGATGCGGTGGGTCTCCAGCGCCCGAAGCACATAGGGAGTTATGTCATGGGGCCCGGGCCCGTCGAAGCTCGCTGCCAGGTATGCCGGCATCTCCGACGCCCTCACCTTGGCCGGGTTGGTCCGTGAGCTGTGGAGGAAGGTGCCCCCGGTGCGATCGATGGTGCGCACCGACCCCGGGTCGAGGGGAAGCAAGTTCGCCTGGCCCGATGCCGGGTCATCGGGGTTGGTCTCAGCCAGACCGCCCCAGCCGCGGCGGATCCCCACGACCTCGTGCCCCTCCCCGGTCACCCGGTTGACCACCGCCTTGATGCAGGCGTTGAGCCCGGGAACGTCTCCTCCACCGGTCAAGATCCCGATCCGCATTCATCTCCTCCTGAGGTCCGCTCTGCCCGAGGCAGAGCGCTGATCGACGATATGAGGGGTCAGCGTAGGGGTGACGCGATGCCGCTCCGGTCGTCGATCGGACAGGCGGCAACACCAGCCACAATCATCCGACGCGTGACCGACATCCTCAGCAATCGAGCGCTGAACCGGGCCACTTTGGCGCGCCAGCACCTGCTCGAGCGCAGCTCGATCCCTATCCCCGACATGATCGACCACCTTGTGGGGATGCAGGCGCAGAACCCGCTCGACCCCTATTTCGGGCTGTGGGCGCGGATTTCCGACTTCGATCCATTCGATCTCTCCGGGATGATCGAGGAACGCCAGGCGGTGAGGACCGCCTTCCTCCGGGCGACGATCCACCTCGTCACCTCCAGGGACCTGTTGAGAATCGACCCAACCGTCCGCCCGGTAGCGGTCAGGGTCTTTGCCTCGACCACCTTCGCTCGCGCTATCGAAGGCATCGACTTCGAGGAGCTTCTCCACACCGGTCGTTCTCTGCTGGAGGAGAAACCGAGGTCCCGCGCCGACCTGGCGAAGCTGCTCGCCGCCATTTGGCCCGATCGCGATGCACAGTCGCTGGCCCAGGCAGTCACCTACAACCTTCCTTTGGTGCAGATCCCGCCCCGTGGCATCTGGGGCAAGAAGGGGAATGCGACCTGGGCCACGGTGGAAAGCTGGCTCGGTACCCCAATCGACGCCAGGCCTGCCCCCGAGCGCCTGGCCCTGCGCTATTTGGCCGCCTTCGGGCCGGCAACCGTCGCCGACATGCGGACCTGGTCTGGCATCACCGGGCTCGCCGCCGTCGTGGAGCAAATCAGGCCCGATCTCCAGGTTCTGCGGGACGACCAGGGCAGGGAGCTGTTGGATCTGCCCGATGCGCCGCGCCCCGACCCGGACACCCCGGCGCCACCCCGCTTCCTCCCCGAATACGACAACGTCCTCCTCGGGCACTCCGACCGATCCCGAGTGATCGGCCCCGATGCCAGACCGCCGGGCTGGGCGGGAAACGTCCTCTACGACGGCTTTCTCGTGGGTAGTTGGAAGCTGGCCACCTCGAAGGCCGGCCCCCGGATCTCGGTTAGCCCATTCCAGGCATTGGGCAGCCGGGCCGAGTCGGAGGTCGCCGAGGAGGCCGCCGGTTTGCTCGAGGCCCTCGGCCCCGGGCTCGAACACCACTTCGACATCAAGACTCCCAACTGACTTGGCACGGTACTTTGTGGCCAGTAATGGCCTCCCGTGCCCTCCCTGTCGGAACCGTCAGTTTCATGTTCACCGACATCGAGGGCTCGACCCGTCTCCTCCAGGACATGGGTGAGGACTTCCGCCCCGTCCTGGAACGTCACAATCAGATCATTCTCGACATCTCCGCGACCCACCGAGGGGTCATGGTGAAGAACGAAGGAGACGGCTTCTTCATCTCCTTCCAGTCGGCCGTCGATTCGGTTCTCGCCGCAGTCGAAATCCAACGGGCCCTGACCGCGGAGCCCTGGCCGAGCCCGAGACCGGTCAGGGTGAGGATCGGGATCCACACCGGAGAGGCTCGGCTCGGGGGATCGGACTACGTCGGCATCGATGTTCATCGTGCAGCGCGTATCGGCGAATGCGGGCACGGAGGTCAGATCCTCCTCTCGGAGACCACGACCCGACTCACGGAGTACGCGCTGCCAGGAGGGAGCAGCATCGAGAACCTCGGCAACCACCGGCTCAAGGACCTCACCCACGAGGAGCACCTCTACCAACTATCGATCGAGGGCCTGCAGGCGGAGTTCCCGCCCCTGCGCACCATGTCGGGCATGCGGGGCAACCTGCCGCGCCGCGAGCTCGAGCTGATCGGCAGGGTCGAGGAGCTACGGGTCGTGACAGGTGCCCTCGATGAGCACCGCCTGGTCACGATCACCGGTCCCGGTGGCGTTGGGAAGACGAGCCTGGCGCTGAAGGTGGCCACCGACCTGTCCGACCGTTTCGCGGACGGGGTCTGGTTCGTCGAGGTCTCCCGGGTGGCCGACGAGGGCATGCTCGCGGCAAGCATCGCCCGCCAGCTCCAAATCACCGAAAGCCCGCATCAGGCCCTGACCGACACACTGGCTTCGAGACTGTCCCGGGCGCGCTCGCTGCTGGTTCTCGATGGCTGCGAGCACCTCATCGACGCGGTGGCCAAACTCACCGACCACCTGTTGGGTGAGACCACCGAGCTCCGCATCCTCGCCACGAGCCGGGAGCTCCTCTCGATTCGGGACGAGCACCTGGTTCACGTCGGGCCACTTCCCATTCCGGGCCCGGGGACGAGGTCGGTTGCCGATATCGCAGCCTCGGACGCTGTCGCGCTGTTCGTGGTCAGGGCGCGCCTCGTGGTGCCCGGCTTCGAGCTGGACGCGCAAAACGCCCCGTTGGTCGCCGAAGTGTGCCGAAGGTTGGACGGGATTCCACTCGCTATCGAGCTGGCTGCCGCCCGGCTCAAAGTGCTTTCCGTGGCCCAGCTGGTGCAGCGCCTCGACCAGCAGTTCGCTCTCCTCTCCGGCACCTTGCGGGACATGCCGCCTCATCAGCAGACCCTGGAGACCACGCTCGACTGGAGCTACGACTTCCTTTCCGGCCCCGAGCGTCTTCTGTTCAAGAGGCTCTCCATCTTCTCCGGAGGCTTCACCCTGGAGGCAGCAGAGCTTGTTTGCTCCGGCGACCTCGTGGTGCGAGATCACGTCGTAAATCTCCTGGGCCGACTCGTGGAGACCTCGCTGGTGATGGCGACCGCCGGCGAGAAGGAGCGATACCGGCTTCTGGAGCCGATCTCGCACTACGCCAAGATGCGCTTGGAGGCCGAAGGCCGGGATGATGCCCTGCGCGACCTCCATGCCCACTTCTACACGGAAATGGCGGAGACGGCGGCCCCGCAGCTCCTCGGAAGGGAGCAGATATCTGCCACCGAGCGACTCGAGCTCGAGCACTACAACATGCGGAGTGCCCTCGAGTGGTTGTTCCAATCGGGGAACTTCGAAGGTGCTCTCGCCTTGGCCGGGGCGCTGTGCTGGTTCTGGGTGATCAGGCGGGACGTTTCCGAGGGAACCGAGTGGGTGGAGCGGACACTGACGAAACGAGAGGGACTGCGGCCAGAGTTCGTCGCCAGGGCACTGAACGGTGCCGGTCTCCTCGCCATCAGGCGCCTCGACCTGTCCCGGGCAAGGAGCGCCATTCTCGAAGGGCTCGATATCTACCAGCAACTTGGTGACCGCCGCGGTGAGGCGAGGCAGACCTATCTCCTAGGGGTGCTCGCTTGGTTCGAAGACGACCTGGACGAGGCCAAGCGCCTGATCCTCCATGCCCAGACCCTCAGCCGGGAGAACGACGAATACTGGGCCCTCGCCTGGTCCCTCGCGGTCCAGGGCACGATGGCCCGCCTCCGGGGAGATCTCCCTGACGCACGACGCAGCCTGATGGAGAGCCACCAGATATTCCTCGACGCCATGGGGGCTCTCGACATTGGTTGGTCCCTGCTCAGACTCGGGGCCCTGGCCCGAGACGAGGGTCGCTACGCGGAAGCCGAGGAGCGCTACGCGGCGGGCCGAAGCCTGCTGTTCAACGCAGGGGACAGCCTCGGCCTGGCACATGCCGACGCCGGGCTCGGGGCGATGGCATGGCTGGGTGGCGACTCCGAGCATGCTCTCGACCTCTACCGATCGGTGCTCGAGGGGTTCAGTCTCTCCGAGGAGGCCTCCAATAACCTCTTCGAGTTGAAGACGATGATCCAGGGCAACCCGTCCACGGCCGAGCTCCAGTCCATCGTCGAGGCCAACCGGGGTCGGGCGGGGATGATCGATGGTCAGGCAGGCGAGCGGGCAGCCCTCGCGGAGTACCTGTATCACATCGGCAAGACCGCCTACCGCCACGATCACGTCGAACGGTCCCGCGACGCGCTCGCCGAGAGCCTGGAGCTCAGTGGGAGCGCCGGCGACATGCGCGGCGTCGCGATCGCAGTGGCCGGGCTCGCGGTATGCGCGCATGACCTCGGTGACAATGAGACAGCGGCCAGGCTCTTCGGCATGGCGGAATGGGTGTCGAGTGACAACAGGGTCGTGATTTGGCCGCCTCCAGAGGAGTACGACTACGCGCTCAAGGTTGCTGCGGTCCGGGAGGATCTGGGCGCCGGATTCGCACGGGCCACGCTGGAAGGCGAATCACTGAGCGTGGAATCGGCACTCGACCTGGTCCGCGCCAAGGCGGCTGTTCAATAGTCGATCCCGCGTCTGGCCATCACTCCCCGATCAAAAGCGTGCTTGACCTTCTTCATCTCGGTGACGGTGTCGGCAACCTCTACCAACCGCTCCGACGCATCCCGCCCGGTCAGCACCAGGTTGACTCGTTGGGGTCGGGCTTTGATGACCTCGATCACCTCTCCGATATCGATCCACTCCCAATTCAGGGGATACGTGATCTCGTCGAGGATGAGGAGGTCGTACTCCCCGGACTGGATCCGCTCTCGGGCCACCCCCCACGCCTCTCTGGCGATCGCCTCCGACTCTTCGATGTCCTCCGAGTCCCAAGTGAAGCCGTCGCCCAACGCCCACCAGTCCATCCCCAAGCGACGTCCGATCTGCTCCTCGCCGACATGCCATTCCCCGGACTTCAGAAACTGGACGACGCCGACGTTCCATCCCCGGGCGACCGCACGAAGGGCGGTGCCAAAGGCTGCGGTCGACTTCCCCTTGCCGTCGCCAGTGTTGACGATGACCAGGGATGCCTCGCGCACTGTCCCCCTTGGCGGCGGCTCTGTCGGTGGGACTGCCGGATCAGCCACCCCGGCTCCTCGTGGGGATCACGGTCGGCCCGTCTCCATCGATGACCACCCGGATCCCCTCTCCGTAGTGCTCTCGAAGATTGTCCTCGGTCAGCACCGCCGCCGGCGAGCCATCGGCGACCACCCGCCCCGACGACAACAGCACCAGCCGATCGGCGAACCGGCCCGCCAGAGTCAGATCATGGAGAGCTGTGACCACGGTCAATCGGTCGCTCTTGCGCAGGGCATCGATGATCTCCAGCACGTCGAGGGAGTGCCCGATGTCGAGATTGGAAGTCGGCTCATCGAGTAGCAACACCGGCGCCTCCTGGGCCAGCGCCCGGGCCAGGACCGCACGCTGCGCCTCGCCCCCGGAGAGAGTACCCAGCGGCCGTTCGGCGAGTGCGACCAACTCAAGTCGGTCGAGCGCGGCCTCGACCGAATCGATGTCTCGGGGACGCTCCGACCCGAAACTGCCCAAATGAGGGGTCCTGCCGAGCAGCACGTAGTCGGCGACGGTCATCTCCTCGGGGAGGCGAGGGCGCTGCGGCATCCACGCGATGTCGAGGCCAGCCCGCGACGCCCTATCGCCAAAATCGACGGCACCCCGATGTTCGACGATTCCCACTGCCGCCTTGAGGAGCGTTGACTTGCCTGCCCCGTTGGGACCGATCAAACCCAGCCACTCCCCATCCCCCACGATCAAGGAGAGCGGCCCCACGACCGGGCTGGCCCCGAAAGACACCGACACCTCACGCCAACCAATCATTCAGCCCCCCGTACCGTCCGCAGCACGAATACGAAGAAAGGGGCTCCGAGGAACGCGGTGAGCACTCCGATCGGGAGCTCCCCCGGAGCGATCAGGGTGCGCGCCCCGAGGTCGGCGAGGATGAGGAAGGATGCCCCATACACAAGTGAGAGCGGGATGATGACCCGATAGCTCCAGCCAGTCATCAGCCTGATGGTGTGGGGCACGATGATTCCGACGAATCCGATCAACCCGCTCACCGAAACCGCCGCCGCAGTGGCCAGAGTCGCCGCAATCACCACGACGATCCGCACCCGCTCGACGTCGACCCCGAGTCCCGTGGCCTCCTCGTCACCGACCCCCAACACGTCGAGCATCCGTCTGAACAGGATCAGGACCACTGCAGACAACACGGCGTAGGGCAGGAGAACAGCCACTTCACCCCAACCCACGGTGACCAGACGACCGAGTATCCAGGAGTAAACCTCGCGCAAGGTCTCGTAGTTCTTCTGGAGTACGAAGGTTTGGATCGCAGTGGCGAAGGCAGCCACCGCAACGCCGGCGAGGATCAACGAGGTGACGCTCCTCCCCCCAGCGGTTCTCCCCACCGCATAGGTCACCAATACTGCGGCAAGGCCTCCTACGAACGCGACTGGTGGAATCAGCGCCGATCCGCCGCCTGCGCCAATGACGAAAGTCGCCCCCAGACCAGCCCCGGCCGCGACACCCAGGAGATATGGGTCGGCGAGAGGGTTCCGGAAGACTCCTTGGTAACCGGCGCCGGCCACGGCGAGGACCGCGCCCACGATGCCTCCCATCACAACGCGGGGCAGTCGGAGCTCGAACAGAAGACGCTCCTCGACCTCGGTCAGCCCGTGGTCGATATCGACGAACGGAAGGCGATCGAACAAAGCGAGCACTGACGCGCCGGGAGCGATGCGGACCGAGCCGATCAGGATCGCGGCGCCCGCCACGAGGACCAGGACGGCGATGGCAACCAGCCACCGCCGTGCCCCAATTCGGGCGGGCACCACCGAGCGCGCTGGGCTCGTGCCGTTCAAGCGGCGGGGACCAACTCCATTGCTGCGTCTGCGATCGACTGCAACAGCTCCACGACTCGAGGGCCCCAGTTCGATGCCAGATACTCGTCGAGCACCGCGATCGCGCCGCCCTCTACGGCTGTCATCTCGGCCCACCCTGGTCGCTCGGCCAGGCTCTCCGGGGTGACCCCCATGCTGCCGTCGGCGAGGAAGATGAGGTCCGGGTCGGAGGAAACCACATACTCCGCGGCCAGCTGAGGGAACCCGGTGCCGTCGGGGTCGGCCTCGTCGGCGATGTTCTCCATGCCGAGGAGGACGTAGATCTGGCCGATGAAGCTGGACGACGACGCCGAGAACAGGGTCGGATCCACCTCGTGATAGAAGCTCGTTCCCTGAGGGACGTCAGCACCGGCAAGGACCGCATCGATCCCGACCTGCATCTCGCTAACCGCTTCGGCAGCCTCTCCGATGTGTCCGGTGGCCGCTCCCAGCGTCTCGAGCTGGGCGTAGGAGTCGTCGAGGCTCGCCGCAGTGCCCAACAGCAGGCTGGGAACCCCGACCGCCGACAATCCGGTCACCAGCTCCCCTGGATCGAAGGAAATCACCACCAGATCGGGCTCGTACTCGAGGATCGCCTCGATATTGGGGGTGAAGCCAGAGAGGTCGGTCACCGGTGCTTCCTCGGGATAAACCGAGAACTCGTCCACTGCGACCACCTGATCGCCCGCCCCGATCGCAAAGAGCATCTCAGTGGCTGTCGAGGAAAGGGACACGATGCTCTGGGGCTGCTCGTCGATGGTCACCTCCCCGTTCCCGTCGGCCACTGTCACCGGAAACCCGTCTGACTCGCTGGTCGTGGTTTCGGCGGGTGCCGAGGTGGTAGTGGCCGGGAGCGTGGTATCGGTGGGCCCACCCGTGGTGGTCCCTCCGCCTTCCCCGGTGCCGCAGCCCGCCAGCGCGAGCAGCACGGCAATCAGGAGCGAAGTCCTGCGCATAAAACATCCTCCGATTTCGGAGGATGAAGAGGCCGGTGGCTTCCCTGAGCACACGAGTCGTCTTCATCCGAGACTTTCTACGTGGCCCCGGGGTCAGGCGACCTGGCTCGTCCCCTCGCGGGGCTTGACAGTTGCGGGACAGCACCGGGATCCAACCGGCTTTCGCTGCCCCCAGGGCATCCGCCATAGCAGCGGGCCCGGCGATGATAGCCGGGCCCGATACCGCTGGCTGTTGCCGGAAGGGTCAGCCGAGATCTGCTGGGCGCTCGTCGAGGGTGACGGTCAGCGTGAGCTGCTCGCCGTCCCGGACCACCACGAGGTCGACCGTGGTCCCCGGTCGATGCGACCGGACCTGGGCGGCCAGGTCTTCGATGCCTTGGACCGACACACCATCGATAGAGATCACCAGGTCATCGACCTCGACATTGGCTTCGTCGGCGGCGCTGCCAGAGGTCACCTCGGTGATGAGTGCGCCGGCCTGACCCGACTCCACGTCGCTTCCGGTGACACCGAGCATCGCGAAGCCGAGGCTCTCACCATTGACCACGCGATCGGCGAGGTCGGCGGCAACATCGATCGGCACCGCAAAACCCACACCGTCGTTGGCTCCGGACATCGAGAAGATCGACACGTTGATGCCGATCACCCTTCCCTCGCGATCGACGAGGGCGCCCCCGGAGTTGCCAGGGTTGATCGCAGCATCGGTCTGAAGGAGAGCGTTGCCGTCCACCGGTTGGTCGACCGCCGAGATGATGCCCGAGGTGACGGTTCCCTGAAGGCCCCATGGGCTGCCCACGGCGATTGCCAGCTGGCCGACTCTGGGGTCCTCGCCTAGAGCGAGCTCGGCTGCCGGGAGACCGGTGCGATCGACCTGGATGACGGCGACGTCTGCGCCGGACGTTCCTCCGAGAACAGTGCCCGTGATCTCCTCGCCGTCCTCGAACCGGACGGTCACCGTTTCGGCTCCGGCCACGACATGAGCCGCGGTGAGGATCAGCCCCTCAGCGTCGTAGATGACACCCGAGCCCACCCCGCCGCCGCTCTGGATCTGCACCACCGAGGGAAGGATCACGGCGGCGGCATCCGCGACTGGCTCGTCACCGGGGACGATCGGCGTCTGACTCCCCGCATCCTCCGAACTCTCCGCGGTCGGCGCTTGGACTTCGTCATTTGTGTCCTGAGCCATCACGAAATAGGTGATGCCCGAGGAAGCGATCACCAACAGGAACGCGACGAGGGCCGTGGCCCATGTCCTGTTCGACTTCGAAGCCTTGACTTCATGTTCGGGGGCCGGTGTCTCCGGCCGATCGGGGGCTGAAGACTCAGCGTGAGGCTCCGGCTCAACCGGGTGCACGCCGGCGGGCGCCTCGACGGTTGGCAACTGCTGGGTTTCTTGTTCGCTCATTTCCCTGTAGATCTCCTGTAGCTGTCCACGGTATCCCCCAAGCGCTAAATGTCCTCTAAACGCGGGCTAAACGTCCGGTAAAGGAGAGTGGCCGGGTGCCGGCCCCGTCGCCTGGTCCGTAGGCAGCCACACGACCATTGTCGTCCCGATTCCGCCACGGCCCGCGAATGGCGCCAGATGACCGCCATGTGCCTCGGCAATCTGAGTGACGATGGAGAGCCCGAGGCCGATCCGGCCACTTTCCGGCAGTTCGGGGAACCCCGGTCCCTGGTCCTGGACCGCCATCCACGCCCAACCAGCATCGACCCCCGATCCGAGCCGGATCACCGAGCCCTGACTCGACGCGCTGAGCGCGTTGTCGAGGAGGTTGGAGATGGCACGGTCCAGCGGCACTTCGACGCCATCGACCACCGCAGGCCCGACGTGCGACTCCAGAGTGACTCCGTGGGCGGCCACCACGGGCTCGAATTCTGCGGCCTTGCTGGCCACGAGGTGCGCGAGGTCGAGGGTCACCGCCTGTGCTTTGCCTGTCTGGAGGCGGGCTGTGGCAAGCAGCCCTTCGATCATGGCCGACATCTTGTCGACGTTGCGCTGGATCACGCCGCCGACCTCTCGCCATTCCTCAATCGTCGATTCCTCGTCGTCCGCGACCACCTCGACGTTGGACCGAATCACGGCAAGCGGGGTGCGCAGGTCGTGAGAGGTATCGGCCAGGAACCGCCGTTGGCTGGAAAACGCCAGATCCAACCGCTCGAGCATCCCGTCGAATGTGTTCGCCAGTCGGGTCAGCTCGTCGTCGGGGCCCTGCCATGCGATGCGACGGGAGAGGTCCGACGCCTGGATTTCCCGGGCCACATCGGTTATCTCCTCGACCGGCCGCAGCACCCGGCCGGACATCACCCAGCCCACCACGATGCTGAGCAGGAAGAGGATGATGAGAGAGACGATGGTGTAGCGGGCAAGCTGGTTCAGCACGTGCTCGTTGAACAGCGACTCCAGGGTGCGCCATTCACGCTCCTCGAGGGTCGGCATCACCCTGCGGACGCCATCGATGACCACCGGCTCGCCGCGAATGACGAATTGGGTGATCGTCTGGGCGCTCAATGCCCGCCGCGCCGCGAGGTAGACCAGGCCGAGCAGGGCACCTCCCAGGCCGAAGACCACGGCGGAGTACTGCACCGAGAGGCGGAAGCGGATCGAGCGCCAGCCGGCCATCAGTCGTCCAGCCGATAGCCGCGGCCCGAGACCGTGCTGATGATGGATGGGGCACCGAGCTTCTTGCGGAGGTTGCTGACGGTGACCCGCACGACGTTGGTCAGAGGGTCGGCCATCTCATCCCAAACGTGCTCCAACAAGTGCTCTTGGCTGAGCACCGCCCCGGCGTGGGCCATGAAGTAATGGAGCAGCGAGAACTCCTTGGCGGTCAGCTCGAGTGGCGTGTCGGCCCGGCTCGCCTCGAACCGAGCCGGGTCCAGGCGGAGCGAGCCGACCTCGATCACCGGTCCCAGGTCGTCGTCACGGCGGAGCAGCGCCCGCACCCTCGCCGACAACTCGGCAAACGCGAACGGCTTGACCAGGTAGTCGTCCGCCCCGGAGTCGAGCCCGGCGACGCGGTCCTCGACCGCATCCCGGGCGGTGAGCATCAGTATCCGGGGTTGAGCGCCTTCGAACGTCGGCAGCTCACCGCTCACCAGAGCCCGGCACAACCCGAGCCCCGACCCGTCGGGCAGATTCCAGTCGAGGCAGACCAGGTCGTAGCCACCTGTGCGCAGCTTGAGGTTGGCGTCACCTGCGGTCAGAGCGAGGTCGACGGCATGGCCGTCACGACGCAGCCCCCTGGCGATGGCATTGGCCAGATCTGGTTCATCCTCGACTACGAGCAGGCGCACTTCACTCCAAAGCTATGGGCGGTTGGTTAAGGGTCGGATAAATGCCGGCGGCAGGAAATCCCGATCCGCGCTTCGGATTTTGCAACCAAATGCCGATTGAGAGGGTCGGAGTCTATTGAGATGGTTGTCACATTCATCACCGAGGAACACGACGGGTTCCACACCTACACCGGTCACGTCGTGTGCCGGGGCCCATCCACGATCGTGGTGCTGCTCACCGAGCCCTTCAGCCATGCCGGGCGCTCGGTCCAGTTCCCGATGACTGCCGTGATCGAGGAAAAACTGATCTCGGCCTGAGAAATCAAACTCATCGACGGCGAGCCTCCTCTGCCTAGTCTGATCTCATGTTCCTGGAAGCATCTACCTGGCAAGCCCTTGCAGTAATTGGTGGTGTCGGGGCCATCGGCGGACTCATCGGCGGGTTCATCGCCAGTGCGGATAACTTGTTCGGTGCGCTGCTCATGGGAATCATCGGGGGCATAGCCGTCGCCACGGTCATGCGGATGGCCGGAGCACCGGGGATCTATGTAGTTGGTGACGGGTTCTCCGTCGTCTGGGGCGCTGTCGGTGGCCTGATCCTCGGCTACGTCGTCGGCAGGAGCAACGTCTAGCCGTCCTCCTCACCCGGCTCTCGTTGAGTGATCTCCACCTCGCCGACCCGGCGGCCCTCTGTGCTCAGAACCTCGACCCGCCAGTTCCCGTCTTCGATGACGTCCCCTCGTTGAGGGAGACGACCGAGGCGATCCATCACCAGGCCACCTATCGTGTCGTACTCCCCCTCGGGCAGCCGTATGCCAAGGCGGCTCAGCTCGTCGGGACGGACTGTGCCCGCGGCCACCAACCGGCCCGCATTGTCGAAAGAAAGCCTCTCTTCGCGGGTGTCGTGCTCATCGGCAATCTCGCCCACCAGCTCCTCTGCGATGTCCTCGAGGGTGATGATCCCGGCGGTGCCACCATGCTCGTCGACCACGACCGCGAGGTGGCTCCGCACTCTTCGCATCTCGGAGAGGACGCTGCGCAGGGGAGCCGTCTCGGGCACGCCGAGGGCCTCCCGTATCGAAGGGCGCGGGATCGGCTGTCCCAGCGCCTCGTCGTCGACCGCGATCAGGTCTTTCACGTGCACGAATCCGAGGACATCGTCGATGTCCTCGGTGATGATCGGGATCCTGGAGTGTCCGGTGACCAGCATCAATTCTCGGACCTCGGCAACCGAGGCCGTGGCCGGGGCAACCTTCACGTCGGGGCGCGGGACCATCACCGCCGAAGCATCGAGATCGCCGAACACGATCGCCCCACTCAGCAAGCGATGGGCGAAGTCCTCGATCACACCCTCCTTGCGCCCGGTGCCGATGATCACCGCCAGGTCCTCGGCGGAATGTCCCACTTCCAGGGCATCGGCGGGCTCAACCCCGGACAACCTGAGAACCCCGTTGGCAATGGCATTGAGGAGCCCGATCAGCGGCCGGAACACGACGATGAACCCCCGAAACGGGAGAGCGAGGGCAGTGGCAGCCCGTTCCGGGTTGCTGATCGCAATGTTCTTCGGTGCCATCTCCCCGATCACCATGTGCAGGAACACCACAATGAGGAGGGCGATGGCGAGGGCAATTCCGCGGACGACCCCGTCAGACAGCGGTGCCAGGCCGATCACATTCTCCAGCATGTGGGCCAGGGCCGGCTCGGCGACCGCGCCGAGGAGCAATGAGGCGATGGTGATACCTAGTTGCGCCGCGGCCAGGCTCAGGGACAGCTCCTTGTTCAGCCGGACCGCGGTGCGGGCGCTGCGATTTGCCGACGCCTCGATCAGGTTGCGGCGGGCGGTGATGTAGGCGAACTCGGCGGCGACGAAGAAGCCGTTGGCCAGCAAGAACAAGATCATCCAGAGGAAGGCGCTCCAGTTCACTCTTCCTCGCTCCCCTCGCCTCCACGCACCCGCACCTGATCGACACGATTGCCGTCCATGGAGAGCACTTCGAAGGTCGTGTCCCCGACCCTGATCACCTCACCGACCCGAGGAAAGCGCCCCAGCTGCGCGACGAGGAAGCCGCCGAGAGTCTCATAGCGGCCTTCTGGCCATTCGAACCCGATCAGCTCCTCGACCTCGTGGCGATGAAGGAGCCCGGACAGCAGATCAGGCTGCTCGACGATGGGCTCCAAACGCGGCTCGCGGTCGTACTCGTCCTCGATCTCGCCAAAGATCTCTTCGAGCAGGTCCTCGATGGTGACGATGCCGGCGGTGCCCCCGTACTCATCGACGACCACCGTCATGCCCCGGCCCTCCGCTTGCAGCTCTCCCAGGAGGAACTCCAGCGTGCTGGTCTCCGGGACCTTCAGAACCGGCTTCATGATCTCCCCGACCGGCGTCATCGGCACCCTTGCCTCGGGCACGGCAATGCTGTCCTTGACGTGGACGACTCCCACGATGTCATCCAGGTCCTCGCCGAAGACCGGGAACCTGGAATGCCCGGTCGCCACCGAAGCCCGCCGCAGCTCGGCCACCGAGTCGTAGCGGCTGAGGCCGACAACGGAGACTCTGGGCACCATGGCGTCGGCGGCCATCTTCTCGGTGAAGGTGATCGCCCGGGTCAGCAGCTCGAGCTCGTCGTCGTCGAGCCTCCCCTCCTCCCCCGATGAGCGGATCATCAGCTCCAGCTCTTCCATCGAGCGAACTCCGGCCAGCTCTTCCCGTGGCTCGATGCCCAGCCGGCGCACAGTCCAGTTCGCCGAGTTGTTGAGGAAGAGGATTAGAGGACGGAGCACGCGGTTGATCACCTGCATCGGGATCGCAAAGAGCACGGCCGACCGATAGGGGCGGGCAATCGCCAGGTTCTTGGGGACCAGCTCGCCGAACACCATGTTGAGCCCGGTGGCCAGCACCAGCGCCGCCGTGATCGAGATCGCCCGCGCCGTCGTTGCCGAGAAGACCGAGATCCCGGAAACCCAGGGCTCGATGATGCTCCCGATGGCGGGTTCGGCAATGGCGCCGAGCGCCAGCGAGGTGACGGTGATCCCGAGTTGAGCCCCCGATAGCTCGAATGACAGGTTCTTCAGAGAACCGAGGACCCGCTTCGCCATCCGGTCCCCGTCGCCCGCCTTGCGCTCGACGTTGCTGCGGTCAACGGCGACGATCGAGAACTCACCGGCGACGAAGAACCCGGTGAGCAGGACGAGCACCACGGCGGAGGCCAGCCCGAGAAAGGTGCTTATGCGTTGACTCCGGGTGTCACGGAAGTCAGAACTCTAAGAGATAGCGCGACTCGCCAGCCCTAACCTCCGGCGCCCGCCGCGATAATTTCCCACCACCCACCCGTCGGCAGGGGGCCGTCAACCTACGGCGCCCGCCTCCACCATGTTGAGCTCGATGAGGCGGTTCATCTCGACCGCGTACTCCATCGGAAGCTCTTTGACGATGGGCTCGATGAACCCGGCGACGATCATCGAGGTCGCCTGGTCCTCGGTGAGCCCGCGGCTCATCAGGTAGAAGAGCTGCTCCTCACCCACCTTGGACACGGTTGCCTCGTGCCCGATCTCGGCGTCGTTCTCCTCGATCTCCATGTAGGGATAGGTGTCGGAGCGGCTGTTCTCGTCGAGGATCAGGGCGTCACAGCGAACAAAGCTCTTGGCGTTCTCGGCTCCGGGCTCAACCCGGACCAGGCCCCGATAACCGGACCGTCCACCACCCTTGGCGATCGACTTGGACACGATCGTCGAGGTGGTGTCGGGAGCGACATGGACCATCTTCGCGCCGGCGTCCTGATGCTGGCCCTCGCCGGCGAAGGCGATCGAAAGCACCTCACCGTGTGCGCCGGGCTCCATGAGCCACACAGACGGGTACTTCATGGTGAGACGCGAGCCCAGGTTGCCGTCGACCCATTCCATCGTCGCGTTGCGATATGCGGCTGCTCGCTTGGTCACCAAATTGAACACGTTGTTCGACCAGTTCTGGATCGTGGTGTACCGGCAGCGTCCGCCCTCCTTGACGATGATCTCGACAACCGCGGCATGGAGCGAGTCGGTGGTGTACACCGGTGCCGAGCAGCCCTCGACATAGTGGACGTACGCGCCCTCGTCCACGATGATCAGGGTGCGCTCGAATTGGCCCATGTTCTCGGAGTTGATCCGGAAATAGGCCTGGAGCGGCTGGTCGACATGGACGCCGGGCGGCACGTAGATGAACGACCCACCAGACCACACCGCCGAGTTGAGCGCTGCGAACTTGTTGTCGTTGGGCGGGATGATCGTCCCGAAGTACTCCTTGACGATCTCCGGGTACTCACGCAGGGCGGTATCCATGTCGGTGAACAGGACACCGAGCTGAGCCAGGTCCTCGCGGTTGCGGTGGTAGACGACTTCTGACTCGTACTGCGCGGTGACCCCGGCCAGGTACTTGCGCTCCGCCTCGGGGATGCCCAAGCGCTCGTAGGTGGTCTTGATCGACTCGGGGACCATGTCCCAGTCTTTCTGCTGCTCACCGGCGGGCTTGATGTAGTAATAGATGTCGTCGAAATCGATGGTGTTGAGCGCGCCGCCGCCACCCCACTGCGGGATCGGCTTCTTCAGGAACCGGTCATAGGCCTTGAGGCGGAACTTGAGCATCCACTCCGGCTCCCCTTTGAGAGCCGATATCTCGCGGATCACGCCTTCGTCGAGGCCCTTGCGCGGGGTGAAGGCGTACTCGACGTCATCACGCCACCCGAGCCGGTAGGCGCCTAGATCGAGATCTACGGTTGCCATCGGGTATCACCTGATCCTGTCGAATTAATTTGCACTATCCCGATAGTGGAATTGTACCGGACGAGCCGGTCTGGGCAAAAGGCTGCAGTCACACCTCGCGCAACAGCGGCCCGGTCGAGGATGTTCCTCGCACCGCATTAAATTCGACCCATGCCGGTGATCGTGATCGGTGCCGATACCGCGCCAGGGGCGGCGATCGTCGACACCCTGGCCGCTCCAAGCCGGGAGATCCGGGCCTTCGTCTCCGATCCCGAGGCCGCAGCTTTCCTCAGGGAGCGCGGGGTGAAGGTCGCCCTGGGTGATGTCTCGGATGACAGCCATGTCGAAGCGGCCGCTCTCAATTGCTTCACGGCGGTGCTGGTTGCTGAGGCCGCCCGTGACGAACGGGAGCGCTCGTTTGCGGACAACGAGTTCGACGTCCTGCGGGGATGGGCCCGAGCCGTGACTGCTGCTGCAGTTCGCCGTGTGATCTGGGTATATGAGAGCGACCCTCCACCGGTGGACATCCCAGAGGTGGCACGGGTCGTTCCCGGCGATGAGGATCTCGCTCTGAAGGTTTTTGCCCTCGACGACGCCCTTGTGATCGACTGAATCTGGTCCTTAGACCATTCGGTCCAGCTCAAGGGGATGGAGGAGATCCCAGAGGTCTGCCTCGTATCGCGCCTCGTCGCGCTCCCAAGCCTCCTTGACGAGGGGATAGGGGTCGAGAGCCCGGCCCTCGTACGCGATTTCGAAATGGGTGTGCGAGCCTGTCCACTCGGCGTTCCCCGAGTCACCCACCCAGGCGATCAGCTGGCCGGCGGCAACACGGTTGCCCACATCGATCCCGGGTGCGACGGTCAAGTCCCATCCCGCGTCACCGTCATCGGTGCCCGGGGTGTCGTTGTTCAGGTGCAGGTAGCGGGTGGACCACCCATCGACGTGCTCCACTTCGATGTAGCGCCCGGAGAGGTGGTTGGTCTCCATCTTCACCACAATGCCGTCAGCGGCGGCATAGACCTGGGTCATCTTCGGCGCCATCAGGTCGACGCCATGATGACGGCGACCCCCCGAACGGCGAGCGCCAAAGGTAGAGGCGAACACCGTCACCTGGGTTTCCTGTGGGAAGCGAATCTCGAATGGCGGTTCTGCGGCCGCGTGCGCGGGAGACGCCGGCATGAGGCTGGTGACCGCCAGCACAGCCAATGCTGCGACCAACCCAAAGCGCGGCAACCTACGTTGTGTCAAGAGCAAGGAATCCCTCCGATTGTGAGCAGCAGCGAACGGGACGTACCTGGTGTCCCTGGGGAGGGCGTCAGGCTACGAAGCCGTTCGCGCTATGCAAACACGAGCTAGCTCGAGGCAGCAGGCCCGGAACCGGTGGGGCGGGACCGGACCGCGAAGCGGAGGCGTGACAGGGGCTCGTCGTCCACCGATATGACGAAGGAGTACGAGCCCTCCCCCTCGAACAGGAGATTGTTGAACGTGAAGGATCGGATCAGTCCGAAGTCGGTCGTACCGCCGCTCGAGGTGGGCAGCCGCACGGTGTGCGCCAGCGGCTGCGGCAGAACCGGCGCGCCGTCGGCGTTCTGGAGCTCGACGGCCACCTTGAGCACCTCTTCTCCCCAAGACGAGGGCACCCGGATCCGGAGGCCGATGGCGAGACTGGGATGACGGGCCGGAAACGACCTGACCCAGAGTGTGTCCCAGCCCCCACCGAGGACGTAGAGCTTTCCGCGGACCGCCTGGACCGCGTCGGCGAGCAAGGCGACATCGACCGTGGGACCCAGCGAATCCGGCGTGTTGGCCACGGTTCCGAGCCTAGGCCCGGGTTCCTGGTGCCCCCTCACGGCTCCTATGGTTCCCGCTGAGGAGGATCGATGACAGACAAACCCCAGATCGCGCCAGCCAGCGGCAAGCTCGGCGTGCTCACTCCCGGCATGGGTGCGGTCGCAACGACTTTCATCGCCGGGGTGCTCTCGGCGCGCAAGGGATTCGCGCAGCCGTTCGGCTCACTCACCCAGATGTCACACATCCGACTCGGGCGACGCACCCACCAGCGCAACCCCCTGATCAAAGACTTTGTCCCCCTCGCGGGCCTGGACGACCTCGAATTCGGCGGATGGGACCCCTACTCCGACGATGCCTATACCTCGGCGATGAAGGCCGGAGTGCTCGACTCCCGTCACATCGAGGCGATCGGAGAGGAATTGCGCTCGGTCAAGCCCTACAGCGCGGTCTTCTCCGAAGATTGGGTGAAGAACCTCGACGGTGTCGATCAGGTGAAGAAGGGGACCAACTACATGGACCTCGCCGAGAAGTTGATGGAAGACATCGATCGCTTTCGGGCGGAGAAGTCGCTGGATCGCCTCGTCATGGTGTGGTGCGGCTCGACCGAGGCCTATCGGGAGCCATCGGAGGTACACACCGACCTCGATTCGTTCGTCAAGGGGCTCAAAGAGAGCGATGCAACGATCACTCCCTCACAGATCTACGCCTACGCGGCGTTGAAGATGGGCGTGCCCTTCGCCAACGGGGCCCCCAACCTCACATTGGACGTCCCGGCCATCGTCCAGCTCGCCGCCGAGGAGGGCATCCCGATCGCAGGCAAGGATTTCAAGACCGGACAGACCTTGATGAAGACGATGGTGGCTCCTGGGCTCAAGGCGCGGATGTTGGGGATCAGGGGATGGTTCTCCACCAACATCCTGGGGAACCGGGATGGCGAGGTGCTCGATGACCCCGAGAGCTTCCGTTCCAAGGAGGTCTCAAAGCTCGGGGTCCTGGAACAGATCTTGCAGCCGGATATCTATCCCGAGCTCTACGGCGACCTCTATCACAAAGTCCGCATCAACTACTACCCACCGAAAGGCGACGACAAGGAGGGCTGGGACAGCATCGACATCTTCGGCTGGCTCGGGTACCCGATGCAGATCAAGATCGACTTCCTGTGCAAGGACTCGATCCTCGCCGCCCCGATCGTCCTCGACCTCGCACTGTTCATGGACCTGGCGGCACGTGCCGATCGCAGCGGCGTACAGGAGTGGCTCTCCTTCTATTTCAAGAGCCCGCAGCACGGCGAAGGCCTGTACCCGGAGAACGACCTGTTCATCCAGCACACCAAGCTGAAGAACAACCTGCGCCACATGATGGGTGAGGATCTGATCACCCACCTCGGCACCGAGTACTACGCCGAGATGTGATCGGCGAGGGGGTCGCCTTCGGCGATTGGGTGATTCCAGAGTCCGAGCTCGAGGAGCGCTTCGACACGTCCGGTGGCCCCGGCGGTCAACACGCCAACCGCAACGAGACCGCAGTCACCCTCCGTTTCCAGATCGGAGGGTCGTCATTGCCTGTCTCGGTGCAAGAGAAGCTGACCCGGCGTTTCGGAGACAAGGTCGAGGTCATTGCCGCAGAAACCCGATCGCAATGGCGCAATCGTGAGATCGCGAGGGATCGCCTGGCCGAGCGGTTGGAGGCCGCCCTGGTCGATGCCAAGCCTCGCAAGAAGACCAAACCCACGAAGAAGGCTCGTGAGGAGCGACTCTCGGAGAAGAAAGCGCGGAGCGATGTGAAGAAGGGACGGCGTCGGCCCGACCCGGATTGACGCACCTTTCTACCTGGGTAGACGTTTGTCTATACTGGTTCCTCATGGCGTTGAGTATCAAGAATGATGAGGCCGATCGCCTGGCTCGAGAGCTGGCGCGTGCGACCGGTGAGTCGATCACCGATGCCATCGTCGAATCATTGCGTGAACGATTGGTGAGGGTTCGCAATCAGCAGAGCAAGAGCCGAAAACTCCGCGAGCTGGTCGCCGAGGTCGGCGGCTATCCGGTTCTCGACGACCGAAGTCCAGACCTGATTCTCGGGTTCGACGAATCGGGGCTCCCGCGATGACCGACGTGGTGATCGACACCTCCGCCGTCTTTGCAATGCTGACCGGGGAGCCTGCCGGAGGAAAGGTCGCTCATGCGATCGACGAATCCGATCGCCTCATGATGTCCGCCGCGACCCTCGTCGAGCTCGGAATTGTCCTCGAAGCGCGCCTCGGCCCGGTCGGGACGGCAGTCGTCGAACGATTCCTACGCGCGGGCCGTGTCGAGATCCATGATGTCGACCGGGACATCGCCGACCTGGCTCTGGATGGCTGGCGGCGATTTGGGAAAGGGCGGCATCCGGCAGGGCTCAATTACGGCGATTGCTTCGTCTACGGGCTTGCAGCATCCACGGGGGCGGCGATCCTGGCAGTCGGGGATGACTTCACCCAGACGGATTTGCCCATCGTTGCGTTGACGTAGGGTCGTCGCATGACCATGACCCCCCAACGCTGGGAGTTCTTGGAGCACTACTCCCTCGAAGTCTTCGGCGCCGAAGACGAGCACCTGGCCGGGCTGATGGACGAGGCGGTCGTCGCCGGCCTTCCGGACATCGCGGTCAGTGCCGACGTCGGAAGGCTGCTCCAGATCCTCACCTCGATGACCGCGGGCAGGCTCGCACTGGAAGTGGGGACCCTGGCCGGGTACTCGGCGATATGGATAGCACGCGGGCTCAGGCCCGATGGGCGCCTCATCACCATCGAGATCGAGGAGCGACACGCCGAGTTTGCCCGCCACCAATTCGAAAGAGCCGGCGTGAGCGATCGGGTCGAGGTCAGGCTCGGCGCCGGGATCGAAGTCCTGGAAGCCCTGGCTTCCGAACTGGAGCCGGGGAGTGTCGACGTCCTCTTCATCGACGCCGTCAAGCACGAGTACCCCCAGTACTTCACCATCGCCAAACCGCTGATCGCGGTCGGGGGCCTGGTTCTGGCGGACAACGTCTACGGGACAGGGGCCGGCTGGATCGACGAAGGCCACGGCACCGACGCCTTCAACCGGCTCATTGCCGAGGACTCTGACTTCGCGGCTGTCGCAGTGCCGCTCCGTCAGGGCGTGCTCATCGCCCGCCGCGTCGGCTGAGGAGACGGATTGCCTGGCCCCGGTCGGGCTTGCCCAGATCAGTGGTGGGGATCTGCGCCACGCGCAGCCACCGTTTGGGGATGAGGGCACCACTCAGCCGTTCCCGGAGCCTGGCCTCGACATCGGCCGCGTCGAGAGCACCCTCGAAGACGCACGCCACCTCCATGCCCCACTCGTCGCTGGGAACACCGAGCACCAGGGCCCCCTCGACACCCGGGATCGAGGCGATGGCCTCCTCGATCGGTGCGGGGTCGATGTTCTCCCCACCGCTCACGATGATGTCGTCTGCCCTGCCCGTCACCCGGAGAGCGCCATCGGAGTCGAGCTCACCCAGGTCGCCGGTCACGAACCAAGAACCGCGATCGCGGTCGGGCTCACCCACATAGCCGGGCGAAACCATCGAGCCCCGGACCGCAATCCGCCCGTCGGCTTCGATCCGGAGCTCCACCCCGGGTAGTGGGTGGGCCTTGGCCTCGAGATTGGCGCCCGGCCTCAGGGTGGCAACCTGACCAGAAGTCTCGGTCATCCCGTAGCTGGGAAGGGCTTTGAGCCCTCCCCGCTCGGCACGTTCCAGTAGGCCGTCGGGGATCGGGCCTCCACCCACCAGCACCTTCACCCGGGGATAGGGCCCGGGATGAACGTGCAGGATGCGATGGAGCATCGTGGGCACCACCGAGGCGAAGGTGACTCCGCTGCGGAGGGCCGCGGAGAACTCCCTGGGATCGAATCTGGGCAGCATCCGCACCCGACCCCCGGACAACGCGGAGCGGAGGACGACAGCAAGCCCGCCGACCCGGTGCAACCCCATCGTCAGGAGCCAGACATCCTCGGAAGTGTTGTCGAGGTGCTGCTGAGATGCACGCACCGCTGCCTCCCAATTGGCACGAGTCAGGCGAACACCCTTCGGGCCGCCGGTGGTGCCCGATGTGAATATGACAGTCAGGGCACCGCGGGGATCGATGTCGTCCGGTACCTCGGTGTCGGCCCCGGCCAGGACCGCCGAGCCTCCCGCCATCACCGCAAGGATGTCGACGACCGACCCGGCATCGGGTCGTGGGCGGAGCAGTTCCACACCGCTCACCGGCCGGTGATGGATCGACTCGATGACGTCACCGAAGGTGTAGGAACCGGTGGGAGTCTCCAGGAACACCCCACCCGGCCCATGCATCGAGAGCCAATCGATCACAGCGGGATTGTGCCTCTTATCCTCATGACCCGTGGTCTCCGAGTTGTTCGATCCATCGGCCTGGTCCCAGGTACCGGGTTTCGACTTCAGCGATGTCACCTATCACCGCGCCGAGTCGGGAGTCGTGCGGGTCGCCATCGACCGCCCCGAGGTGCGAAACGCCTTCCGGCCACGCACCGTCGACGAGTTGTTCGCCGCCCTCGACCATGCCCGCCAGTCCCCCGACGTCGGGTGTGTGCTGCTCACAGGTAATGGGCCCTCGCCCAAGGATGGGGGCTGGGCGTTCTCCTCAGGAGGCGACCAGCGGATTCGGGGCCGCGACGGGTACAAGTACGCCGAGGGGGACGACCCGGAATCGGTGGATCCGGCGCGCTTGGGCCGCCTTCACATCCTCGAGGTGCAACGGCTGATCCGTTTCATGCCCAAGGTCGTCATCGCTGTGGTCCCCGGTTGGGCGGTTGGTGGCGGGCACAGCCTTCATGTCGTCTGCGACCTGACGATCGCCTCGGCCGAGCACGCAGCTTTCAAGCAGACCGACGCAGATGTCGCCTCATTCGACGCCGGCTACGGGTCGGCTTACCTCGCGCGGCAGGTGGGTCAGAAACGAGCGCCGCGAGATCTTCTTTCTGGGCAGGACCTACACGGCGGAAGAGGCTCATGCGATGGGGATGGTGAATGCCGTGGTCCCTCATGTCGATCTGGAAAAGGTCGCCCTGGAATGGGGGGTGGAGATCACGAAGAAGAGCCCGACCGCGCAGCGCATGCTGAAGTTCGCGTTCAACATGATCGACGATGGCTTGGTGGGCCAGCAGATCTTCGCCGGGGAGGCCACCAGGCTCGGCTACATGACAGACGAGGCCAGTGAGGGTCGGGACGCATTCCTGGAACAGCGCGAGCCCGACTTTCGCCGCTTTCCCTGGCACTTCTGACCCGGTGACCACTGCCCAGGACTGGAGGGCGGCGGCGAGGATCCATACCCTGCCTGCCGCCGTGGTTCCGGTGGCAGTGGGTGGAGGCCTGGCGCAAGGGGACGGGGTGTTCCGCTGGGATGCGTTCGCCCTCACCCTCATCGCGGCGCTGGCGATCCAGGTGGCCGCCAATTTCGCCAACGACGTCTCGGACGCCCAACGGGGCGCAGACAGCCCGGACCGGGTCGGCCCGGCGCGGATGGTTGCTCTGGGCCGGATCACCCCACGTCAGATGTGGTGGGGGGTGTCCACCTCGGTGGCGGTGGCCGCTCTCGCCGGGATCGGGCTCGCTCTCATCGCCGGGCCGGTGGTGTTGATCATCGGCATCGTGTCCCTTCTGGCGATGCTCGGATACGTTGGCGGGCCTTACCCGTATGGGTATCGGGGCCTCGGTGAGGTCTTCGTGTTCATCTTCTTCGGCCTGGTGGCGACCGTGGGGAGCCGCTACGTCTACGACATGTCCGCCCCGCTCGACTCATGGCTGCTCGCAATACCGATCGGGCTGCTGGCGAGCGCCCTCCTGGTGGTCAACAACATCCGGGACCTGGACACCGACCGGGCGAGCGGGAAGCGGACCCTGGCGGTCATCTTGGGCATGGAGAGGACCAGGATGCTCTACACGACATTGGTCGCAGGCACCTATGCCCTGATCGTGATTTTTGCCGCTGTCGGCTGGACTCCGATGGCAACGATCGCCGCCGCGTTGCTGGTCCCCTACGCGATCCGACCAATCCAGATCGTGCGCACGAGCAGCGACGCGCCCTCTCTGATCCGGGCCTTGGTCATGAACGGGAAATTGCACCTCTGGACCGGTGTGCTGCTCGCGGTCGGCGCTGCCCTTTGATCGGAACTCCTAACGGCAGGTGTAGCGTCGAAGCACCATGAGAAAAGCCCTGGTCCTCGTCGCCGTCCTGGGACTGCTGCTCGCTGCCTGTGCCGAGCCTTCGGAAGAGGCCTCCGTCGACCCCACCGAGTCGGCGTGGAGCCTGGAGTCGGGCACTGTGAACGACGCAGAGATCCCAATCGTCGAAGACCATCCCATCACCCTGGTCTTCGATGGCGACCAGGTGGGCGGTAGCGGTGGCTGCAACAGCTACTTCGGCGGTTACGCCATCAACGGGACCGAGATCAGCTTCACCGACATGGGGTCGACGATGATGGCCTGTGAGCCTGCCGAGGCCATGGACTCGGAAGCCATATACCTCGAAGCCATGGCACTGGTCGACCAATTCAGCGCCAGCGAGGAGAGCCTGACATTGACCGGTGAGGGTGTGGAGCTCAACTTCGTCGTCGACGACGCCGCCTAGTGGCCCACTAGATCTCCTCGTCCGAGCCGATGTTGGCGCCGACGACCATCGCCGCCGCCAACAGGACCAGGTTCTTGATCACAAACTCGCCCTCCACAGTGAGCTTGAGCGGGTTGCCGTCCTGAAAGGCGATCCCGGGGAGTAGGAAGAAGACGAGGAAGGTGCCGAGCATCTGGGCGGCGAGCACCAGCAGCACCAGCCGCAGGCCCCACCGGCCGGCGAGCCCGACACCGACCGCCACTTCGACGACTCCCAAGACTGGAACGAACCAGTCGGGGTCCACCCAGTAGATCGTCGACGCCACCAGGTCGACCACCGGCGAGACTCCGAGGATCTTCAGCGCCCCGAACCAGATGAAGACGATGGCGAGCGAGACGCGAAGGGTGGGAACCCCCCACCGACGGAGGAATGGGATGACGGCTCCATCAACCCGATCGATCAGCGTGGCCATCAGCTGATCTTGCTTCCAGCCCCGCCTGCCGCCAAATCTCATTCCGTCGCCCCCCAGCGTCGCAAAGACCCGACATTGTTTCGTCACGGGCACCTGCCCGCACCGAGGGCGACTGGTTAGCTTGGCGATGTTTCGCCCATCGGAGCCGGGACTTGCCACATCTCCACGATTTCGCTGACACAGACGGGTCGGACCGGGACCTGCTCGGGGGAAAGGGAGCCGGGCTTGCCCGGATGACCTTCCTCGGCCTCCCGGTCCCACCCGGGTTCACGATCACCACCGAGGTTTGCAGGCTCGCCATGGACGCCGGTGAGGTGCCGGCAGACCTCTGGGACGAGGTGCGATCCGCCGTCTCCCGGCTCGAAGAGATGACCGGCCGCTCATTCGGGGGTGGGCCGGCTCCGCTGCTGCTGTCGGTCCGCTCCGGCGCCAAATTTTCGATGCCGGGGATGATGGACACCATCCTCAACCTCGGCATCAACGACGAGGTGGTGGAGATCCTGGCGGTCTGGTCAGGCGACACGCATTTCGCCTGGGATGTCTACCGGCGCTTCGTCCAGATGTATGGCGACGTCGTCCTCGGGGTCGATGCAGCGGAGTTCCAGGATGTTCTGACCGAGCTGCGGGAAGCGGCGGGCGTCGTCGACGATTCCGAGCTCAGCGCCGGTGATCTGGAGGAGGCCACCAGGCGGTTCCAGTCCATCGTCGAGGAGCACCGCCCTGGTGAGCTCCCCCAAGACCCAGTCCAGCAACTGAAAGGGGCGATCGAGGCGGTGTTCCATTCCTGGAACACCAAACGAGCCATCGAGTACCGGCGCATCAACGCGATACCTGACGATCTGGGAACAGCGGCCAATGTCCAGATGATGGTGTTCGGCGACCTGGGTGAGGACTCCGGCACCGGGGTCTGCTTCACCCGAGACCCGTCCACCGGCGCTCGGGCGATCTATGGCGACTACCTCCCCCGCGCCCAGGGCGAAGACGTGGTTGCCGGCGTCAGGAACACCCTCAGGCTCGACGACCTCGCCGGGCTCCACCCCCGATGCCACGCCCAACTGCTCCAGATCATGGAGGGCCTCGAGGAGCACTACCGGGACATGTGCGACATCGAGTTCACCATCGAAAGGGACACCCTCTACATCCTGCAGACACGAGCTGGAAAGCGGACCGCTCCGGCGGCGGTGCGGATGGCGGTGGGGATGGTGGCGGAAGGGCTGATCGATCGGCCAACGGCGGTGGGCCGCGTAGACCCGGCATCGCTGGAGCAGCTCTACCGGCCCCGTATCGCCGACCACGTCTCCCGGGCAGCTGCGATCGCCCGGGGCGTCGCCGCCTCCCCGGGGGCAGCCACCGGCGCCGCCGTCTTCTCCTCCGATGATGCAGTGGAGCGTGCAAGAGAGGGTGAATCTGTGATCCTGGTGCGGTCGGAGACCACCCCGGACGACATCCATGGGATGATCGCCGCGATCGGCATCCTCACCAGTCAGGGAGGGAAGACGTCACACGCCGCGGTGGTGGCGAGGGGCATGGGCAAACCCGCTGTCACCGGGGTCGCCGCGCTCACCGTCGACGCCGGCGCCGGGAAAGCAACCGTCGCCGGCCATGAGTTCCACACCGGCGAGGTGGTGACCATCGACGGCACGACCGGCGCCCTCTTCCTCGGACCTGTCGACCTCGTCGAGCCGGAGCCGATTCCAGAGCTCAAGGAGTTGTTGTCGTGGGCCGACGAGATCCGCAAGCTGGGGATCCGCGCCAATGCCGACATCGCCGATGACGCGCGTGATGCCCGGGAACGCGGAGCCGAGGGGATCGGCCTGGCCCGGACCGAGCACATGTTCCTCGGTGATCGGATCGCGGTGGTCCAGGAGATCATCCTCACCGACGACATGGACAAGCGGGCGAGCGCGCTCGACGAGTTGGAACGCCTCCAAATCAGTGATTTCGAAGGGCTGCTCGAGGCGATGGACGGGCTGCCGGTGGTGATCAGGCTGCTCGACCCGCCTCTCCATGAGTTCTTGCCGTCCCGTCTCGAACTGGAGCACGAGATGCGGAATCGGGCCAAGGAAGGTCACCCGATCGACGACCTGCAATCGATGTCGGACCAGGTTGCAAAATGGGAGGAGGACAACCCGATGCTGGGCCTGCGGGGGGTCAGGCTCGGGCTGATGGTGGACGACTTGTACCGGATGCAGGCACGGGCTGCCGCCAAGGCCCTGGTCCGGCGGCACGAGGCAAAGGGCGAGCCCCACCTCGAGATCATGATCCCCCTGGTAGCCGATGTCGAAGAGTTGATCCGGATGCGCGAGGTCATCGAGGAAGAACTAGCCCGGGCCGCCGGGGATTCGGGAATCGCGCTCGAAGTGCCCATCGGCACGATGATCGAGCTCCCGAGGGCGGCTCTCACCGCCGGGGCGATCGCACGCGTCGCCGACTTCTTCTCCTTCGGCACCAACGACCTGACCCAGATGACCTACGGCCTGAGCCGGGACGACGCCGAGGGGCTCTTCCTCCGCGACTACTTGGAGCAAGGGATCTTCTCCAGCGACCCGTTCCAGACCCTGGATCGCGCAGGCGTCGGGAGGTTGGTGAGCGTTGCCGCGCGTGAAGGGCTGGAGGCCAACCCGAAACTCGTGGTTGGGGTCTGCGGGGAGCACGGCGGGGACCCGAAATCGATTGCCTTCGTCGAGGAGCTGGGCCTCGACTACGTCTCTTGCAGCCCTCCCCGCATCGAGGGCGCCCGCCTGGCAGCGGCCCAGGCAGTCCTCAGCGAGGAGACGGTCGACTGATCTCCTCCAAGGCGGCATCGACGAGGTCCGGAACGCCCTGGCTGGTGGTGGCAGTGGTGACCAGGACCTGCTGGCCGCCGGAGGTCGAGGCCTCTAGGGCCTGCCGCAACTCATCGACACCGGGGAGGTCACCCTTGTTGACCACGACCAGGTCGGCGATCTCGATGACACCGGCTTTGTCTGCCTGGACCTGATCGCCCCACCCCGGCGCCACGACCAGGATCACCAGGTCCACGATCTCCATCACCTCCACCTCGGACTGGCCGATGCCAACCGTCTCCACCAGAACGTGATCGAATCCGGCGTGGGACAACGCAGCGACAACGCCCCCCGCAGCCAGGGCAAGGCCGCCGAGATGCCCGCGGGTTGCCATCGATCGGATATAGACCCCGGGATCATCGACGTGCTGCTGCATTCGGATCCGGTCACCGAGCAGGGCGCCGCCGGTGACCGGGCTCGATGGGTCGACGGCGAGGACCGCCACCGTGTCGCCCCTGGACCGGAGCTCGGTGATGATCCCGCCAACCAGCGTGGACTTCCCGGCGCCCGGGGGGCCGGTGACACCGATACGGAGCGATCCAGTCGATCGATCCAATCGCGCCACCGCCTCGATCGCCTCCGGATCGGATGACTCAACAGCCGAGATGAGGCGTGCCAACGAGGCGCGGTCGCCGGCCATGACGCGCTCGACCAGCTCGTTTGAGCTCATCGCCGAGAGACTATGCCGGGATCAGGCCGGGTCCGGGGATGGCATCAGGTGCCCGGGCAGGTCGATGCCGCCGTGATGTGAGATCAGGTCTTCCTCGAGGGCTGGGGCGTCGGCGCTGGCGTTCACTTCAGTGACACCGGGGACCCGGTCGATCAGGATCCGCTCGATCCCCGCCTTGAGAGTCATCATCGACAGCGGACAGCCACCGCAGGCCCCGACCATCTGCAGGCTCACGGTCCCGCCGTCGGTGCCGAGCAGCACCAGGTCGCCACCGTCGGCCTGAACCGCAGGCCGGATGTAGTCGAGCGTCTCGGCCAGCTTCTCGTGGTCGATTCCGTTCTCACTCGCCTGCGGCGTCGTCGAAATGGTGACAGGTGTGGCTGGATTCATCGTCTGTTTGAACCGGTTGCGGTCGTCAACTGTTCCCGAAGTGTACGGGCTTTGCCGGTCAGCCCCGCTCGATCCCGGCGCCGAGTGCGGTGAGGCGCCCGGTGAAGTCCTCGTAACCGCGATCGATGTGCTCGGCATCGCCCACCGTCGTCGTCCCCTCGGCACGGAGCCCGGCGAGTACCAATGCCGCGCCGGCTCGAATGTCGGGTGCGAGGACGGGGCAACCCGAGAGTGTCTCCACTCCGCGGACGATGGCGTGCTGCGACTCGGTGGTTATGTCCGCCCCCATCCGCGCCAGCTCACCCACGTAGCGGAAGCGGGAGTCGTAGAGGTTCTCGGTGATCACCGAGGTCCCGGAGGCGATGGATAGCAAGGCCACCATTTGCGGGTGCATATCGGTGTGGAACCCAGGAAAGGGCAGCGTGGCGAAGTCAACGGGCTCCGGTCGGTCCGGACCTCTCACCCGGAGCCAGCCATCGCCACGCTCCACCTCGCAACCCGCCTCCTCGAGCTTCTTGAGCTCCATGCGCAGGTCGGCGGTGGAGCATCCGGTGACCGTCACGTCACCACCGGTTATGGCCGCCCCGACCGCAAAGGTTCCCGCTTCCAATCGGTCCGGAATCACCTTGTGCTCGACAGGGCTCAGCTCCTCCACCCCGGTCACGGTGACCAGGGAGGTGCCCCCACCCTCGATGTCGGCCCCCATCGCCGCCAGTTGCACTATCAGATCCTGGATCTCCGGCTCTCGGGCCGCGTTCACGATCACCGTCTCGCCTTCGGCGGTTGCTCCGGCGAAGAGCAGGTTCTCGGTGGCGCCTACCGAGGGGAAGGGCAGTTCGATCTCGGTGCCCTTCAGCCGGCCATCGACTCTTCCCATCAGCTCTCCGTGCACCAGCTCGAAGTAGGCCCCCATCGCCTCCAGGCCGCTCAGGTGCATGTCGATGGGGCGGGCCCCGAGGTCATCGCCACCGGGCAAAGCCACCCGCGCCTCGCCCGCCCGAGCCAGGAGCGGTCCGAGCACCACGATCGAAGCCCTCATCTGCCGCACCAGCTCGATCGGGGCCTCCGGGTTGATCTCATCGGGCACCACGACCCACAGCTCGTGGTCGCCCTGCTCGACCCGGCATCCGATGTGCTCGAGGACCTGGCACATCAGCTCGACATCGAGGATCGTCGGCACGTTGGTGAGACGATGACGCCCGGGCGCGAGCAACGCCGACATCATCTCCTTGAGGACCGCGTTCTTGGCGCCGCGGACTCCGACGGTGCCCTGGAGGCGCGCTCCACCCTCGACCACGATCGCAGACATTGGCTCGCATGTAACCAGGCCCAATGGGCAACCTCGGGTTGAGCAGAGCCGGTCAAGGCGTGGTGGCTACTCTGCCTCGCGCCATGAGAATCGCACTCGGCTCCGACCATGCCGGTTTCGAAATGAAGGAGCATCTTGCATCCTGGCTCGCCGAAGCGGGGCACGCGGTGTACGACCTTGGGACCCACTCGCCCGAGCCCGTGGACTACCCCGACTACGCGGCGGCGGTGGGGCAGGCAGTGCTCGACGGGCGGGCCGACCGTGGCGTGATCATCTGCGGGTCAGGCGCCGGCGCCTCCGTGGCCGCCAACAAGCTGAACGGGATCAGGGCCGCTGTGGCCCATGACACCTACACCGCCCATCAGATGGTCGAGCACGACGACGTCAACGTGATCTGCCTCGGGTCGCGGGTCATCGGCGAATCGCTCGCCGAAGACCTGGTCAGCACGTTCCTCGACGCCAAGTTCAGCCGTGACGAGCGCCACGTGCGCCGGTTGGAGAAGGTCAGGTCACTCGAGGCCTGATCAGCCTGTGATCGACTCCTGCGCCACGTCGACCAGGAGATCCAACTGCTCGGTTGTCAGCTCGCCGCTGACCCGGAGCAGGTTGGTGTTGTCACCGTCGAGAACCATGAACTGCGGGGTCGAGCCCAGTCCGTAGGCGAGCGCCAGGGTCCCCTCCTCGCTGTCCAGCATCACGGGCGGAGTCCATCCCTCTTCCTCGAGCCACTCATTCGGGGGGAAGTTGTCCCGCACCTCGTTGGCCAGGGTCGAAATAGAGATCATCTCGACGTCATCGGGGAGGTTGCCCTCGTTGATCCACTGCTGGATGACGGGGACCTCGGCCTGGCAATGAGGGCACCAGTGAGCGAGGAACACCACGATCTTCGGCGTGCCATCGGGCTCGATGGTCACCGGGACCCCGTCCCAGTTGGCACCCTGGGCGCTGGGCGCGGTGATGCCCGCGGCGACGTCGTCCGTTCCGGAGGCATAGACCGGCAGGTTCTCGCCCTCCACGTTGGGAGTGCCGAATGCGACACCGGGGTCGGGCGCCTGCTCGTTGGCGATCGACCAGGCAAGGGCGACGATCAACCCGAGCCCGATGAGCCCGCCGAGGCTCCACCAGAGGACTGAGCGGCTTCGTGGAGCCTGGGCCCCGGAAGCCGGCTTCTTGGTCTTTTGCGTCATTCGGTTGCTTTCGTGTAGAAGGCGAGCAAGACGGAGATAACGATAAACCCGGCGCCGGCCATAAAGGGCAGGTCGATGAATCCGAAGACGGCAACGCTTCGTGCCGAGCACGGATTCAGTGGGTCGCAGGAACCGCCCTCCATGCTCGGGAAGAATTGCACCAGGTTGTGATAGATCGATACAGCCAGCCCGATCAGGGCCAGGGGCAATGCGTAGAACCTGACCACGGCCTCCCGGCGGATCGCCCCCACCAGCAGAATCACCGAAAGGGGATACATCGCGATCCGCTGGAACCAGCAGAGCCGACAGGGGACGAAGTGGATCACCTCGGAGTAGATCAGGGAGCCCACCGTCGCCACCAGGGCCACCGCCCAGGCGAGCCAGATCGAGTTCCCGCCAAAGAGAGAGGCCGCCTCCGGCCCCTTGACCATCCGGTAGATGAGCAGGCCCGCGGAGGCGACGAGGCAGACCAAGGCCAGGATGGCGAAGAAGTTGCTGAGGACGAGCACGGATTCGTTGGACATGGCTCCTGGGCAGTCCCGACCGGATTCGAACCGGCGTTTCCGGCTTGAAAGGCCGGCGTCCTAGGCCTCTGGACGACGGGACCCCGAGGCGATGAGGTTAACGGAGCGCCGCCCGATACCAGAGCCGCCCTTCACCCGGTCAGCATCCCCACAGCCCGACGCAACCGATCGAGCGACGCCTCCTTGCCCAGCACCGCGATGGACTCGAAGAGCGGAGGGCTCACCGATGAGCCGGTGATCGCCACCCGAATCGGTTGCAGGCCCTTGGCCGCCCCCAACCCGAGCTCCTCGAGCATCGCACGCAGAGCTTGCTCGATCTCGCCCGAGCCCCAGCCGGGCAGGGCGTCGAGGCGTCCGATGGCCGACTCCAGGATTCCCGGGACCCCCTCCCGGGTCATCACCTTCTCCCATGAGCCTGAGTCGTATTCGACCTCTCCGAAGAGGAAGCGCACCTGATCGCCCGCTTCGGTGAGCAGCTTCGAGCGCTCTTGGACCAGCGGGGCGATCCTCAGGTAGCGATCCCACTCCTCAGGCGCGAGCACACGGCCGGCCGCCGCCTCCACGTGCTCCCGGGTGCGCTCGGCGAAGCGATCCGGCGAGAGGGCCCTGATGTACTCCCCATTCATCCAGGAGAGCTTCTCCGGATCGAATACCGCAGGGTTCTTGGAGACATCACGGAGGTCGAAGGCAGCCACCGCCTGCTCCCGGCTGAAGACCGTGGTCTCGGCATCCAGGGACCACCCCAGCAACGAGAGGTAGTTGAACACCGCATCAGGCAGATATCCCTCATCCCGGTAGACCGAGAGCGAGGTGGCGGAGAACCGTTTGGAGAGCTTTTTCCCGTCGGTGCCGAATAGAAGCGGGAGATGGGCGTACGTCGCCTCGTCGGCCCCGAGAGCACGTGCCAGCAGGATGTGCTTCGGGGTCGACGGGAGCAGGTCCTCGCCACGAGCGACATGGGATATCTGGTAGTCGACGTCGTCCACGGTCGAGGCCAGGTGATAGGTGGGAGTTCCGTCCGAGCGAAGGATCACGAAGTCATCGAGGTCCCGCGGCTCGAAGCTCACCGTTCCCCGCACCAGGTCATCGAAAGAGACCGGAGTGTCTTGAGGGATCGAGAGCCTGATCGCCCCGGAATCGGCGCCCGGGTCCGGGCGGCGTATGTAGTGACCGGGATGCAGTCCCTCCCCGTGGGCCCGCTTGCGGAGAGCCTCCAGGTCCTCCGCGGAGCGATCGTCGTAATAGGCCGCCCCCGACTCCACCAACTGCTCCGCCGCCTGTCGATACCGCTCATAACGGTCCGACTGTCGATAGCTCCCATGGGGACCGCCTACAGCCACTCCCTCGTCCCAGTCGAGCCCCAGCCATCGCAACGAGGTCAGGATGTCTTCCTCGAACTCGGGAGTCGACCGTTCCCGATCGGTGTCGTCGACACGGACGATGAACACCCCGTCGTTGTGGCGGGCGTAGAGCCAATTGAATAGCGCGGCCCTGGCGGTGCCTACGTGGAGGTAGCCCGTGGGTGAGGGGGCGATCCTTACCCGGACGCTCACCTGCTGACGACCGGGTTGGCCAAGGTGCCGATCCCGTCGATCTCGACTTCCATGCTGTCCCCCGACTCGACCTTGCTCACGCCCGAAGGAGTGCCGGTGAGAACCACGTCACCGGGGAGGAGGGTCATCACCGTGGTGATGAATTCGATGATCTCGGCCACGCCGAAGACCATGTCTGAGGTGAAACCGGCCTGGCGCACCTCGCCATTGACCCTGCAGATCACGGCAAGGCGCTCCAGTGGGTCGAGCTCGGTCTCGATCACCGGGCCCAAGTGGGCAAAAGGTGTCGAATCCCTTCGCCCTGGTCCACTGACCGTCCCGGTTTTGCAGGTCACGGGCAGTGACATCGTTGGCCGCGGTGTACCCCAACAAGTATTGGGATGCGTCTTCGGCCTTCACGTTGCGAGCGACCCTTCCCACTATCGCCGCCAGCTCTGCTTCATGGTGGACTTCGTTGCTGATGCTGGGATGGACAACGGCCGCGTTGGGGCCGATCACCGAGGTCGCGGGCTTGAGGAAGATCAAGGGCTCTTTGGGGACGTCATTCCCCAACTCGCTTGCGTGGTCGACGTAGTTGCGGCCGACGCACACCACCTTGGTGGGGAGAACCGGGGCCAGCAGGTGGGCGTTTTCCCAGGGAACGACGGTCTCGGTCGGCTCCCATGCCACAAAAGGGGTGCCCCGATAGATCAGGACGCCTTCACTATCCGCGATGCCGTACGCGATGTCGTCTCCGGCTTTGACCCGAACGATCTTCATGGGGCGCGGACGCTAGTGGTCTGTGATCGGCCCCGGACTCAGTCGGAATGGCTGAGAGCCCAGCGGACCTGTTCTGGCTTGTTGACGATCAGGTCGAGGTCGGTCTCGGCGACCGCGGTGTGACCGGGCCTCGTCTCATGCGGCACCGCACCCTTCCAACGCTCACGCCTCTCGATGACCTCAGGGTTGGCTTCGAAGCCGTAGCCGCATAGGACCAGTGCCACCTCGAGGTCCTCCATGATCGGACCCCGGCCCAAAGCCGCGGCGCGAGCTGTCATCAACGCGGCGAGAACGGCCTTGAGATCCGGGTCCTCATCGGGCAGCTTGGCCCGAGAGAGCAGGCGCAATGCCCACCCTGCGTCGGGCCCCGTCGAGCCGAAGGACCCGCCCTGGGGCACCTCGTCGGGTCTGGTGATCACCCCGGGCTTGGTCGGCCTCCAACGCCGGGCGGGAGGCGGCTCGGGGGTGGGCCTGGGCAGCTGGGCTTCGCTGAGCTCCAGGTTGGGTTGCTGACCCATCAGATGAAGGTCAACCAGTCCCGGTAATCGGACAACTTGCCGGCCACGGCGTCGGAGAACAACTCCTGGGCCCGGCGGGTAATGGGGCCGGGCTCGCCCGAGCCGACAACCCGGCGGTCGATCTCCCTGATCGGGGTGACTTCGGCCGCGGTCCCGGTGAGAAAGACCTCATCTGCCGTGTACAGGCTTCCCCGTGCCAGCTCCATCTCCCGGACCTCGACGCCTTCTCCGCGTAGAAGGTCGATGACGGAGTTCCTGGTGATGCCTTCGAGGATCCCGGCCGAGACGGGCGGCGTGTAGACCACACCCTGGCTGACCGTGAACAGGTTCATCCCGCTGCCTTCCGAGAGGGATCCGCCATCGTTGAGCATGATCGCCTCGTCAAAGCCGCTTTGGACCGCCTCCTGCTTGGCCAGCACCGAGTTGAGGTACTGCCCGCTTCCCTTTGCAGTGGGAATGAAGCTGGTGTGGGAGATCCGGCGCCAGCTGGAGACCATCGCGGTGATGCCGTTTTGGACCCCCTCCTCTCCGAGGTAACTGCCCAGGTAGAAGGCAGCCATGAAGGTGTGGACCGGGAGGGAAGCCGGGTTGATCCCGAACGACCCCGCTCCGTAGAAGGACAGCGGGCGGATGTAACCCGAATCCAGGTCGTTGACCCGGAGCAGCTCGATGGTGGCTTCATCGAGCTCGTCGACCGACCATTTCATGGGGATCGCGTAGGCCCGGGCCGAGGCGAGCATCCGGATCATGTGGTCGTGAAGGCGGAATACGGCGGTGCCCTCCGGTGTCTTGTAGGCGCGGATTCCCTCGAAGACTCCCGTGCCGTAGTGGAGCGCGTGGGATAGGAAGTGGACGTTGGCATCGTCCCAATCGACGAATTCGCCGTCCACCCATATCTTGGATGCCGGTTCCATCTCCAAAGGCTAACTGCTGAGGCTCGGAGCGAAATCTCGATTCGGGAATCACACCCCGATCTAACCTCGCCTCACATGCATCGCCTGGTCGCTTCCTTCTTCGGATCGGGCTTGCTCTTGGGCCGGGTCAGACGCTCGGACGCAGGATCCGGGACGGTGGGGTCGCTGGTCGCGCTGTTGCTCTCACTGTGGATTGGAAGCAACTTCGGATTGCCGGGTCAGCTGGCGGCTACCGCCATCGTCATCACCGCCGCCGTATGGTCGACCTGGTCCTTGGCCGGGGAGGTCGGTGACGCATCCTGGATCGTTGTCGATGAGGCGGCAGGCACGTTCCTCGCAACATTGGGGCTCCTCGGATGGCCGGCGGTCGTTGCCTTCATCGTCTTCAGGGTGGCGGACATCGCGAAGAGCCGGTTCACCGGGGTCCTCCAGGCCGAGGGAATGCCCGGTGCCTGGGGGATCACCGCCGACGACCTGCTGGCCGGGCTCTATGGCCTCGCCGCGGGCCACATCGTGAGGCTCGCGATCCAGTGACCCCGGCTCGACGTTTCGTGGTTCCCCTAACTTGTGCTTCGGAGGTACATCGATGAACTGGCAGCCCAAGTCGATCGTGGTCGGAGTCGATGGTTCGGATACCAGCCGGGCCGCCGCGGAGCACGCGGTGTCCCTGGCGCGGGTATGGAAGGTGAAGGTCTATCTGGTGACCGTCGTCAGAACACCCGAAGGATGGTGGGGCCTCGGAGGGGCGCCCCCATCCCCCGAAGCGCTTTCCACCGCCCTCGCTGAAGGTCAAGCCCAGATCCTCAATGAGCTCGAGGGCGAGCTCGATCTCGATGGTGTCGACTACGAGACGGTCGAGGAGTTGGGCGACCCTCACGCTCGGTTGATCGCGGTGGCCGAGGCCAACCAGGCGGGATTGATAGTCATCGGGAGGCGCGGCGCCGGACTCGCGGAAAGGGTCATGCTGGGGTCGGTCGCCGACCGGGTCTCACATCAATCTCCGGTTCCGGTCCTGGTAGTTCCCTGATCACCTGACACGGTGTCAGTCGTCGCCGTCATCCCGGTGAAGCAGTTCTCCATGGGCAAGGGCCGGCTCAGCGGGGCCTTGAACGATGTGGCGAGAGGGGCTTTGGGAACTGCGCTCGCGGCCCGGACCGCCGGGCAGGCCCTCGACGCCGGGATGACTCCCCTGATCGTGGCTGGTGACGACGAGGTGATGGCCTGGGCCGAGGCACAATCGCTCGCCGTGATCTCTGACCCCGACGAGGGGCTGAACGGTGCAGCCGAGGCCGGGGTCGGTTGGTGCCGCGATCGATCGATGGAGTGGGTCGTCATCCATGCCGATCTCCCCCTCCTCCAACGGGGCGACCTCGACGCCGTCATCGGCGCTCTCGAAGGGGCCGACGCGGTCATTGCCCCCTCTTCCGACGGAGGGACTTCCGCACTCGGCAGCAAGGGGCGTGGCGTCCTGTTCTCATATGGCCCGGGCAGCTTCCATCGTCATCTGAAGAGAGTCCCCGATGCCCGGGTGGTGATTCGGCGCGGGCTGCTCCATGACCTGGACACGCCGGCGGACCTGGAGTCTGCGCGGCGTCACGCGCTGGGGGAATGGATCGACAGGGTCCTCACCGGGCCTGGCTACCCAGCGGACGCAACGTAGAGTGACATCTCGACAGGCAAAGAGGAAGACCTTGGAGAAGACCGTCGTCATCACAGGAGGCACCGGAGGTCTGGGGACTGCCCTGGTCCGCCGTCTGATCTTCGAGGACTACCGACTCGTGGTCACGTACCTGCTTCCGGAGGAGGCGGCCCGGTTCGAAGAACAGTTCGATTTCGACGAGGACCAGCTGCTTTTGCTCCGTGTCGACGCCACCAACGCCGAGGCGGTTAACAGCCTGATCAAGGGTGTGGTCGACCAGTGGGGCTCGATGCACGGCCTGGTGTCCCTCGTCGGAGGGTGGGCTGGTGGGCGTGATGTCGAGGAGACCGACGACGTCCGCTTTGAGCGGATGATCGATCTCAACCTCAGGTCCGCCTTCTACTCTGTCCGGGCCGCGGTGCCCCATCTCAGGGAGGCCGGTTGGGGCCGAATCGTGCTCGTTGGGAGTAGGGCCGCCGTCGATTACCCGACCGGCCAGGCCGCGTTCAACATCGCCAAGGCAGGAGTAGTGGCACTGACCAAGTCACTGGCGCAGGAGCTCGACGGGACCGGGGTCACGGCAAACGTGCTCATGCCATCGGTGATCGACACCCCCGCCACCAGGCAGTCGCTCCCCTATGCCGACTACGTCAACTGGCCGACTCCTGATGAGATCGCTGCGGTTGCCCACTTCCTCCTCAGCGACGACTCCGGGGTGATGAATGGCGCCGCGATCCCGGTGTACGGGCGGGCCTGACTTCAGTCCCCCGGTCCCCAGATCTCGACCCACTCCCCATGAGGGTGGGCGCGGCCGACCGGGTTCAGCTGAATTCCGTCGGCGATCGCCAGTTTTGCCCACTCGTCGTCGGCGTCGAGGAGCTCCATGGAGACCCGAAAGACACTTCGGCTGGAGCGGGCATCCTCCGCGATCTGCTCGATCTGCGCCCTTCCCGAAGGAGACAGCTGGTTGAGCGAGAAGGCGTCCATGACCACCGCCGGCTCTCCATCGGGTAGCCCGGACAGCACGCGGGGCAGCGTCTCGAGGGCGTCACCCTGCCTCAGGTGGATCTCGATGCCTGCGACCAGGTCCAGGGCGGCTCGCAACCGATGCCGGCGCTCCACCTGCTCCGGCCAGATCAGCGCATCGAGCCAGATCCGGGAGTCGATGTCACCCGGATCGATCGGGGCGAGGTCGAGCCCGATGCGGCTCAGCACCTCGATCTCGTGGAGGGGGAAGTCCGCCCCTCGGTTCTCACCCGTCAGGTTCACCGCGGACTCCGGGCCCCACGCCAGATCACCCCACCGGTAGTGATAGTGGTCGAGTGCGAGGTTGAGCCCGGCGCTGGCCCCGATGTCGATGAGATGGAAGCGGTGGAACGGGGCCGACATCACCAAGGGGAGCAGCGCCACACAGCGCCGGGTTTCGTTGGTCTGGGTGTAACGAATGTTGCCGATCTCCACGATCTCCGGCTCGTTGTCGAGAACGAATCGCCGGAATGCACCGTCGACTTGATCCGAGGGGAAAGGGCGGGGCGTCAGCGATCGGTAATAGCCGGCCAACTCGGCGTTGGCGCCGTCGAGCAACAGGTAGTGCACCGCGCCGAGGAGCAGGTTGACCTGGGGCAGATGCTGGATCTGGTTGATGACCCCCATCAGGGCGGCGTCCGCCGCGATCACCTCCACGAGGTGGGCGTACAGCGGGGACCCATGGGCGTGCTTGCCCCACGACCGGACCTGGTCGGGGGTGATCACCTCAGAACACCTGACGGCGATAGGCAGTGGCGAGGGCGTCGGCGTATTCGTTCCACCGGTTGCCGTCGTGAGCCCGGATCCATTGCAGATCGACACCGGGCCGCTCGGTAAAGAGGGCGTAGGCCTCTTTCACCAACTCCAGGTTGGCGATCGGGCCGCTGCTCTTCTTGGTCCACCCCTTCGCCTGCCAACCCTTCGCCCAGTTGGTGACGATGTTGACCACCAGCTGGGAATCGGTGTACACGATGGCCCTGGCATCGGCCGGAAGCATGCGCAGCCCTGCGATGAGGGCGGTCAATTCCATCCGGTTGTTGGTGGTGTGCGGCTCCGAACCAAACGCCTGGTCGATGATGCCACCGTCCTCGACGTGGACCGCCCCCCAACCTCCGGGGCCGGGATTGCCCTCCGACGCGCCGTCGGTGAAAACCCCGCTGTCGGGACCCCCATGGAAAGAGGCGAGGACTTCCACCGTCGTCAGGTCGCGCCTCTTGCTCGCGCTCACCCCGGGTCTGGCCGTTTTCGGCGAGCCGTTGCCCGACCGGTTCTTGCAGTCGAGGCACTGTCTCGGTGTCCAGCCCGGGTAGCGTTCCAGGACCTCCGCCCGGACCTCGAACTCCTGGCCACAGGTCTCACAGGTGAACACGCCTATTGCTTTGCGAACACTGACACGAACTGCGGCGACTTCCAGAGGTTGAACTCGTGGTGAGTCTCAATCAGCCCCAACGGCTCAGCAATGCGCCGCAGTTTGGCCGGGGAAAGCTTGTGGCAGTGGACCTCCCGGGCCTTGAAGGGCGTTCTGTAGAGGATCACGGAGGTGGGTATGGCAAAGAGGCCCTGGATCGGCTCGGCGGGGTAAATGAACAGGGCCCGCCCGTCCGGCTTGAGGACACGGGCCATCTCCGCCATCGCCGCTTCGAGCGGTGGGATGTGCTCGATGGCGTGCACCGAGACAAGGGCGTCGAACTCCCCATCAGGGAAGTCGAGAGCCTCGGCGCTCATGCAAAGGATGCGATCGGTACCGCCAACCACGCCGGCGTTGGGGTTGGGGTCGATCCCGACGATGTCGATGCCTCGTTCCGCCAGCCTCTTCGTCAGATGGCCGCTCCCACAACCCACCTCGATTACCCGTTCTCCGGCTGCCATCGGGAACAGACGATCCAGGGTCTTCAGGTGCTGGGGATCCCAGCGGTTGACCAGGGCGTAGCGTTGCGAGTCGTAGACGGTCATCGGGGGCGGAGGTTAGGAGAGGCAGCCTTCGTAGTCGGTGGGTTGTCCGCATCCACCATTCGGTTGATCCCCTGACTCATCCTTGCAGAGCCCGAATCATGGCCGCCCGGACGATGTGCCGTGCCGTGTGGTCCCCGATAGTTGCCAGTGTCAACCAATCGAGGATCAGCTATGCCTGCCATCGAAGTCGAAGGTCTCACCAAGCGATATGACGACGTCGCGGCCGTGGACGGAGTCAGTTTCACCGTCGAGAAAGGCGAGATCTTCGGGATTCTCGGCCCAAACGGAGCCGGGAAGACAACCACCGTCGAGTCGATCGCGGGACTTCGGAGGCCAGACAGCGGAACGATCCGGGTCCTCGGGCTCGATCCCCACGACTATCGCCATGAGCTTCGCCGGCGTCTTGGAGTCCAACTCCAGGAGAGCCGGCTGCCCGACCGGATCCAGGTCGCCGAGGCCCTCGATCTCTACAGCTCCTTCTATGAGAACCCGATCGCCTGGGAAGGCCTGCTCGGCCAACTCGGGCTCGAAGAAAAGCGGGACGCCAGGTTCGGAAAGCTGTCCGGTGGCCAGAAGCAACGCCTCTCCGTGGCACTCGCCCTCGTGGGCGACCCCGAGGTGGTGATCCTCGACGAGCTGACCACCGGGCTCGACCCACAGGGCCGACGTGACGCGTGGGCCGTCGTGGAACAACTGAGAGAAAAAGGGGTCACCGTGATCCTGGTGACCCATTTCATGGAGGAGGCTGAGCGCCTGGCCGACCGACTAGCCCTCATCGACAACGGAGAGCTGGTCGCCCTCGATACGCCGGCGGGCCTGATCGCGGCCACCGGCGGCGAGCAGGTCATCCGGTTCCGACCCTCCCGGGCGGTGGAGGAGTCGATGTTCACACGGCTCGACGAGGTGACCGAGGTGAAGCGCAACGGTGAGCAGATGGTCGTCACCGGCACCGGCAACGTCCTGCATGCGATCACCTCGGCCCTGGTGGCAGCGGACGTCATAGCCCTCGAGTTGCGACTGGAGCAGGCGACTCTCGACGACGCCTTTATCGCCCTGACCGGCCGATCTCTCCATACCGACACCGAGGAGGTGTGACATGTCTGCATTGACCAAGATGACCGCCGTCGAAGCGAGGCTGTTCACCAGGGAGCCGATGTCCGTTTTCTGGGGCCTGGCGTTTCCTGCGCTCCTGCTTCTGATCCTCGGGTTTGCTTTCCCGGGGGGAAATGAGCCGAGTGACGACCTGGGCGGATACCGCCTTGTCGATCTCTATGCACCAATCGTGCTGGTTCTGGCCTTGGCCACGGTGGCGTTCGCCACGCTCCCCCCAACATTGGGCGGATATCGCGAAATTGGTTTGTTTCGCAGACTTTCCACCACTCCCGTTGGGCCGGGGAGGCTGGTATCCGCCCAACTTGTGGTGCAGGTCGCAGTGGCAGTGGTGGCGGGAGCGCTCGGCCTGATTGTCGCGGGGCTCGTCTTCGACATCCCAATGCCGGCCAATGCAGCCGGATTCGTGTTCTCCTTCTTCCTGGCTGCGGTGTCGATGCTCGCAATCGGCCTCTTCATCGGGGCGGTGGCTCCAACGGCCTCGGCCGGCCAAGGATTGGGGATGGCCGTCTACTTCCCGATGCTGTTCTTCGCCGGTGTCTACTTTCCCCGGGACGTGATGCCCGAGGGGCTGCGCCAGGTGAGCGATCTGACCCCTGCCGGAGCTGCCGCGCAGGCGTTCCAGGACACCTGGGCGGGGCTGGCACCGTCGGGTTCTAGTCTCCTCGTGATGGCCGCCTACGCCCTCGGCTTCACCTTGCTCGCAATCCTCTTCTTTCGATGGGAATGATGTCCGACTCGCCGAGCGAGCCGCTCGAAGCGCGCACGGGGTGGGAGCGGTCATTCGAACACATCGAGACCTGGACGCCCTATGTCACGCTCCTCATCGGTCTGACCCTTGGGCTGCTCGGCGATTCGCCGTCCGGTGCCGCCCTGACGCTTGCCCTGGCTGCGGTCGCGTTCGTATGGGTCCTGTTCATGTACACCCTCGCCGGAGACCGAAGACGGAGTCAGGCCTGGATGAGGGCCTACATGGCCGGCCTCCTCGCCATCGGCGCGGTGATGATGGTCTACCGGCCTGCGTATTTCGTCTTCGTCATCACCGGATTCGTCCATGCCTTCCTACTCAAGCCGGCCCCTTACGCCTTCGCGGCCGTCGCCCTGTCCTCGATGATCATCAACATGCGGATCGTCTACCCCGTGGGCGTGCCGGACGGCTGGAGCACCTACGTGGTGATCGTGGTGATCCAGACCGTGGCGGTCGGGTTCGGGATCCTCGGTGGCGAGAAGATCTCTGAGCTGAGTGAGCAAAGACGCATTGCCGTCCGTGAGCTGAAGAAGGCCATCGAGGAGAACGAGCTGCTCCAGGAGCAGCTCGTGGTGCAGGCACGTGAGGCGGGAGTCGACGAGGAACGACAGCGGATGGCGAGGGAGATCCACGACACGATCGCCCAGGGGCTCACCGGTGTCATCACGCAGCTCGAAGCGGCCGGACAGGTCAAGGGCGACCCGGCGGAGTTGCAGCGCCGAATCGACAATGCCATACATCTCGCCCGCGACAGCCTGACCGAGGCGCGACGTGCCGTGCGTGACCTCCTTCCGGCCCCTTTGGAGGAGGCAGGGCTCGCTTCGGCCCTCCAGGAGGTGACGGAACGGTGGTCGAACCTGAGCCATGTCCCCGCGGAGCTGACCACGACCGGGACAGTGCGCCGTCTCCACCCCGAAGTCGAGGTCACGGTGCTTCGGGTAACCCAGGAGGCCCTGGCGAATGTCGCCAAGCACGCCAAGGCGTCACGGGTTGGCGTCACCTTGTCCTACATGGGGGACACGGTCTCGGTCGACGTGCGCGACGACGGAGTGGGCATCGACCGCTCTGCGACTCTCAACGGCGGATCGGCCGGCTCGAGCTTTGGTCTCACTGCCATGCGACAACGGGTCGAAGGGCTTTCCGGCACGTTGGAAGTGGAGTCAGAGCAGGGCGGTGGAACTGCGGTGTCCGCATTGCTCCCTGCGATCGCGGTGGACCGGGCAGATGACTGAAGCCATCGTCAGGGTCCTGATCGTCGACGATCATCCGGTGGTGCGCGATGGCCTCAGGGGCATGCTCGACCACGAAGAAGGTTTCGAGGTCGTGGGCGAAGCTGCTGACGGCCAGGAAGCCGTTGCCCGCGCTCTGGCATTCCAACCCGATGTCATCCTCATGGATCTCCGCATGCCCGGGATGAACGGGGTCAATGCCATCAAGGAACTCGCCGACAAGGGAGTCGAATCGCGGGTCTTGGTGCTGACCACATTCGACACCGACTCGGACGTGCTTCCCGCCGTCGAGGCCGGCGCCACCGGGTACCTGCTCAAGGACGCTCCCCGGGAGGAGTTGCTCCGTGCAATCCGGGCCGCGGCTCGAGGTGAGGCGGTGCTCTCACCAACCATCGGCTCGCGAATCCTCGGCCAGGTGCGACAGCCGTCGAAGGAGGCGGTCAGTCAGCGTGAGCTGGAGGTGCTGCAACTGGTGGCTGCGGGCTCTCCCAACCGTGAGATCGCCGAGCGGCTCTTCATCAGTGAGGCCACAGTGAAGACCCACCTGCTCCACATCTACGCCAAGCTCGGGGTCAACGATCGGGCAGGTGCGGTGGGAGCCGCCTTCGAACGCGGTCTGCTGACACCTGGCCACACCACGGCCTGATCCACGCTGCTCCGGCGTCAAGTAGGCAGCGAGAGCCCCTCGAGGTGGGCGGCGACCGCGTAGTCGAGGAGGAGCGGGCCTTCCTCGGTCATGGCGACATGGGTCACCGAGGTGTTGGGTGGGGTGTACAGGGACTCGGCGTGGGAGTCGTGGGTCGCGGTGAGTGATCCCACATAGGCCCGGATCGCCCCGCCGTGGGCAACCACAAGCGTGGGCCCTGAACGCGCCGGTGTCAGGGAATGGACTGTGTTGGCGAAACGGTGGGTCATCTCACCCCAGCTCTCTCCGTCCTGACCGCGCCTCAGGTCCAACCCGTCCCGGAAGATGCTGTCCATGAGCTGTGGCGCCCGCTCGCCGATCTCAGGAGAGGTGAGGCCCTCCCATTGGCCCATCGCCAGCTCCATCAGCCCATCCACCGTGACGATCTCGTTCTTGGCCAGATAGCCGGCCGTGCTCTGCGCCCTCCCCAACGGTGACGAGTACACGGTGTCCCAAGTGCCATACCAGTCCCGCAATGCTGAGGCCTGGCTCTGACCCAGCTCATTGAGCTCGGAGTCCGCCTGGCCTTGCCATCTCCCCTCGATGTTGGCCGTGGTCTGACCGTGGCGGATTAGTGCGAGAACCGGGCGCCCCGCGGCGAGATGCCCATCGACCAGAGCGGAGCGGGGCCCAAGATGGCCGAGATCGTTGAACGACCCCAGCCTCTGTCGATCGCCGCCCCATACCAGCCTCGTGATGGAGGTGTTGGCGACGAAGGTGTGGGTCCGCCTCCGGCGCCCTCGGAGAAAAGGGTCGAGAAGGCTCTGTAGGACACCGCCATGGGTCACCACGGCCGCCCGACCATGGGGGCCGAGCCGGGCCGCCAGTCGGTCGATGGTCGCACGGGACCTCGAGGCAACGTCGGAGAGGCTCTCGCCGGTGAACCCCATGCGCACGTCTCGGCCGGTGACCGCCTCGGCGAGCAGCTCACGGTGGTCGCTGACCACCTGGTCGTGGGTCATCCCCTCCCACTCCCCGAGGTCGATCTCGATGAGGTCCTCGTCAATTTCGATGTTCGGTGACAGGGCCTCCGCCGTCAGCATCGCCCGCTGCAAGGGGGAGCTGAGGACCAGATCGAAGGTCTGTGTGGAGAAGCGCTTGGCGAGCCTCTCCAGGCTGGCTTCACCCTCGGCGCTCAGCGCGGCCTCGGAGCGGCCGTTCCAGATGCCGGCCCGATTGGTCTCGGACTCGGCATGTCGGATGAGGAGGATCTCAGGCATGAGAGCTGGTTGGTATCAGTGGTCTGTCGGAGAAATAGGGTGAGGGTGTCTCCGAGCCATCGACGTAGTCTGGCAAGGAGAAGCGCGCAGTCGCAGCCGGGGAGCTGCGGCGAGCACTTCGACACAGCCAGCGGCGTCGAGGGCCGGAGAGACCCCACCAGTATTTCTGCGGCGGGCCACAAAGTAATGGGTGTTAGGACGAACGGCTTCAGCCGACGAAGGCGGAGGCGAAGATGAGAGAGACGATGGTCATCACCTTGATCACGATGTTCATCGCCGGTCCCGAGGTGTCCTTGAACGGGTCTCCCACGGTGTCCCCGATCAGCGCGGCCTTGTGGGCATCGGATCCCTTGCCCCCATAGGCGCCGGTCTCCACGAACTTCTTGGCGTTGTCCCATGAGCCACCTGCGTTGGCCATGAAAATCGCAAGCAGGAATCCGGTGATCAAGGCTCCGGCCAGGAACCCGCCCAGCGCCTCGACATCGATGAACCCGATGACCAGGGGCAGGGCGATGGTGAGGGCTGCGGGGAGGGCCATCTCCCGGAGGGCGGCGGTGGTGGCGATGTCGACACATTCGGCGTAATCCGCCCTCACCCCGGGAACACCCTCCCGAAGACCGGGGATTTCACGGAACTGGCGTCTCACCTCGTCGATCATCCGGCTTGCTCCCCGCCCGACGGCACTCATCGTCAGCGCGGCGAAGAGGAAGGGAAACATGCCCCCGAGGAACAGCCCGATGGTGGTTGGTGCCCGGGTCAGGTCGATGGAGCTGAGGTTGGTCGCCGTGGTGAACGCCGCGAACAGGGCGAGGGCGGTCACTGCCGCCGAAGCGATGGCGAATCCCTTGGCCACCGCCGCCGTGGTGTTCCCCAGAGCGTCCAGCGCATCGGTGGCATGACGGACCTCGGGAGGGAGCCCGGCCATCTCCGCGATCCCGCCGGCGTTGTCGGCGATCGGGCCGTAGGCATCGACGGAGACCACGATCCCAAGAGTGGCAAGGACCCCGATCGCAGCCACCGCCACCCCATAGATCCCGCCGCCCGCACCCAGGGCCCACTCTCCGGAGTAAAAGGCGGCACCGATGCCGAAGGCGACAACGATCACCGAGAAGGCGGCGGAGCGCATCCCTTCGGCGATCCCGGTGATGATCACCGTGGCCGGGCCGGCCTGCGCCTGGCGGGCTATCTCCTTGACTGTCTTGTGGTTGTCGGAGGTGAACCACTCCGAAATCCTGCCCACCAGCCATCCGACGACCAGCCCGACCGCCACCGCGCCCCAGAGGCCCATCGGGTGATCGGCAACGTCGCCAAAGATCCAATACACCAATCCGATGACTCCGAGGGCGGTGGCGACCAGTGCGAAGTTGGAGCCACGATGGAGGGCGGCGGCGAGGCCACCCTCGTCACCGGTGCGCACCAGGAAGGACCCGACGATCGCGGCGAGCATGCCGAGGGCGGCCACAGCCAAAGGGAAGACGATCGCCTCCGCGACGAACTCGGAGTCGGCGAAGACGATCGCGGCGTAGGCGACGGGGGCGACCAGCGCACCGACATACGACTCGAAGAGGTCGGCTCCCATTCCTGCCACGTCACCGACGTTGTCACCCACGTTGTCGGCGATCACCGCTGGGTTGCGCGGGTCGTCCTCGGGAATGCCGATCTCCACCTTCCCCACCATGTCGGCGCCCACGTCGGCGGACTTGGTGAAGATCCCGCCTCCGACCCTGGCGAAGAGGGCGATCGAGGAGCCGCCGAGCCCGATGGCGGTGACGATCTCGGCCCAGGAGTCGAGGTCGAGCAGGCGCTCGAACAGAAGGAACCCGGCGGCGACGCCGAGCAGGCCGAGACCGGCGACAGTGAAACCCATCACCGCTCCACCGCGGAAGGCGACGCGCAACGCCTCGGAAATGCCACCGGTCCGGGCTGCCTCGGTAGTCCGGGAGTTTGCCTGGGTCGCGATCCGCATCCCGACGTAGCCGGCCGCCCCGGAGAGAACGGCTCCGAAGACGAAGGCGACCGCACCCCAGGGACGCCCCCAGTCGAGCAGGGCGGCGATGAGCCCGGCCATCACTACCACGAACATCAGGATCCAGGTGTACTCCCGGCGGAGGAATGCCATAGCGCCCTCGCGTATGGCGTCGGAGATCTCGATCATCCGATCGTTCCCCCGGGGATGGGCCAGGACCGAGCGGGCGTAGTACATCGCCAGGAGGAGGGCAGCCACGGCGGCGACCAACGCCAGAACCACGATCAGGTCGGACATTCAGGACCTCAGGAGGGGCAGCGTGCCGGGAGTGTAGGAACGGCCCTACTAGGCCGAGGCTGCCATCCACCGTCTGTACTTTCTCGGCGATGGAGGGGATCTGGTCGCCACCGAGGTTCGGTAGGACGAATACCTCTCAAGAGGTGACGCAGTCCCGAGCGGATTTGAACCGCCGTTTCCGGCTTGAGAGGCCGGCGTCCTAGACCCCTAGACGACGGGACCATTTTGTCGACCGACGACGCCGGCCGTCGCTCGGGGGGAAGGACTCGAACCCTCAATAACAGGGCCAGAACCTGTCGTGTTACCTATTACACCACCCCCGAACGCGCCCACCCAGAGGGTGTTCACGGGTAGACGGGAGGTTACCCGATCACCCCGGCAGTGAGAAGTTGCCTCATGGCAGTCGCCGGGGCACAGCAGTCGCCTCCGCTCGCACCGTCAGCGGCTCCGTTTGGTCGACGAGAATCCCGAGCAGGCCCAGCTCCAGGACATCAATCAGCACCACATTCACCTGCAAACCATCGGGCGATGTCTCAACATCCCCGGTCATCAGCTCGACATCCTGGTCTTCGATCGATGCGAGTCCGAGTGCAGTAGCCCGCGTCGAATCGAGGACTACCTCCCCGGTGTCCCGGTAATGCTCCTCGTCGATGCCCGACGCGGCCGCGAGTGCCGCCGAGTCGGCAACAGCGGCTAGCTCCCGCTGCAGGGCAAGGGCTCGCCAGAAGTCCACAGCCAGGCCGCCAAACAGAAGCAGCAGAGCTGTCAGGCCGACGATCCAGATCAGCGCCGATCCTCGCTCCGAGCTCATTCCATGCTCCGGTACAAGTCGATCGGCTCGACATGGCGACCGATCACCCAGACCCCTCCGATCGCTCCCCATGGAGTCTCCACCACCGGGGTCCAGATCCGGACCTCGGCTTCGACCATCGTCGACCGCGTCAGCGGACAGCCACCATCTGCGCTTGCTGGCGGCCCGGGCGGAGACCCACACCAACCGAGGAGAACTTGCTCGGCGTCCAGCCCGTGATTGGCCGCGATCTCGGCGACCACCTGGGCTCCGGCCGCCACATCCAGGGTCACCACCGCGGTGCGGGCACCCTCGGCAGCGGCCGCCTCCGCAACCACCCTGCGCTCCGACCAGGGGCCAAAGCCGAGCACAACGATCGCGACCGGGATCAGGAGTAGGCCGACACCGAGCGCGAATTCCACGGCGCCGTGCCCGCTGTCATTCACGGTAAGGCTCCAACGTGGCATGGGCCGTGATCTCAATCGGAAGGTCCGGGGTGAATGGAGTCCACGACTCAAAGTGGGCAATACCCCGTGCGGTGACCAATGCTCCCTCGATTTCGCAGGAGGTGATGGCGCTCTTTCCCATCTCCCCTCCGAGGAGTTGGCCGAGAACCGATGCCACCCGTTGCTCACAGCCCACGATCGACCCGGTGACCGCTCCGACGCGCACGCCCTGATCGAGGGCCGACCTCATGGCTCCGCGCCCGTACTGGACCACAACCAGGTTGGCCAGGGCCAGGAACAGGACGAGGGTGAGCGCCCCAACGAGGACGAACTGAACTGAGGTGACCCCTCGCTCGTCCCTCAGCCTCCGAGCAGTGAGGTCCGGATCCAATCGACGATGTCCACGCCGAGAGCCGACAACGCCCCCCAGATCACCACCAGTGCGGCGATGGCCAGGGCGGCGTTGCCCATTAGCTCAGCGGTATTCAGTCCCCTCTCGTCCTCGCGCATCTCGCGCATCAGCTGTCTCAAATCGGGCATGGTCCTCCTCCTTTCATCGCCAGCCCGTGATCAAACTGGGAAGTGGCGCCGCGACAAACAACATGAGCACAGGCGCCAGAATCGCGATCGTGGGCACCAGCATCGCTGCTCGCCGTCGCGTGGCAGACCGCTTGATCGACTCACGCCTCGTCTCTCTCACATCCTCTGCCAGATCGAGGAGGGCTCCAGCCAGGTCGGCTCCTCGCTCCTCCGCCGAGGCCAACAGTCGATAGGTGCGGCCGCAGAACGGCTCCGGGGTCAACTCCGCGATTCGGCGAAATGCATCGCCGGCACGCCACCCGGCGCGGTGGAGCCGAAGGGCGTCGGCAAGCTCGGAGACCACCTCACCGGCGCCCCTTTCCACCGTCGCGCTCACCGCCTGGACCACCCCGCCACCGGCCCTGACCCGCATGGCGAGGAGCTGATTCACCGTGTAGACCTCGATTCTCATCAGCTCTCGACGGGTGTCGATCGCCTTCACGAGGCGCCCCTTCTGCCTGGTTGCGCCCACGAGCAGACCGAGCCCCGCCATGATCCAGAAAAGGGTGGGGGACGCCCCGATCGCCCATCCGAGACCTACACCGGCAAAGCATCCAACGGCTATGGAATGGAGTTGGGCCACCCGGTAGGCCGCCACCATTTCCTCCTCCGGTATCTCCCGATACCACCCGGCCTGGCGGAGTTTGAGGATGGTCACACCGTCACCCGATCTCTCGAGCAGGTTCCCCACCCCATCGGCAAGATGGCGGATCATCGGACCGAACACCTTCGTCATCGAACCGCCCCGGCCATCCGGCCTCGTGCCCGGAGTCGTAGGCGCCAGGTAGGGGTGCATGCGTGATGCGAGTGAGCGGGGCGGAGGGACCAGCTCGCGCACAAGGAGCCCGAGGGCAAGGGCGGAGACCGCGGCCGCAAGAAGCGAGATCGGAGAGACCATCAACTTCCCTTCCCAGCGACGAAAACCCTCGGCTCTGCCGGCTGGCTGCCTAGCCGCGCAGCGATCGCAATCCCCAAGAGACTCATCAGGCCACCGATGACGGCAACCATGACGCCTGCCCTGGACGAATAGAAATCACGAAACGGGCCCTGCTTGGCTGTGATCGCCACCAGTACGAACCAGGGCAACACGAACACCACCCGAGCATTGATCTTCTGCTCCAGGGCCTCAGACCTGATCTGTTCCATGGTCCAGATGTCACGAGTCGTCGCTTCGGCGAGATCGGACAGGATCTCCGGTACCACCGATCCCCCTCGCTCATAGGCGAGAATCAGCACCTCGATCACTCGATCCGAAGTGGGGTCGGCGAGGTCGGCCCTGATCATCTCCAGGGCAGGAGCGACTCCAAGGCTTCTCGAGTAGACAGCGAACCCTTGAAACGCATGGCGAAGGGGCGCCGGCCCAAAAGCGGCGAGACTCTCGATCGCGTTAGGGAGCGAGGCGCCGGACCGAACGGACGCAATCAGGTCGCGGAGACCGTCAGGCCACGCCTCCTGGACCTGCGCCAGCCGCAGTGCGCGCTTGCGGCCGAAATAAGCCCTGGGCAGTGTTGCGACGACGAGGGCGGGCATCAAGGCGACGATCGGCAGGGAGGTGACAGCCAAAACCACGAGGTATGTCCCAGCGCCGGCCGCGATCGAAGCAAGCCAGAACTGCGTGGTTGTCACGTCGAGGCCGGCCTGCGCGTGCCATGGGACCGACCGAAGACTCGGGCGTCCAACGCGACGCACCTTGGCCGACACGCCGGCCGCGACGAGCCCCGCAGTGACCGCTGTGGCCAGCGAAGCGAGGAAGATCACCATGCGACCTCCGCCCCCTCCATCAGATCGGCGAGGGACACGTCCGGAGGCAGCCCACCATGGATACGGCGGGTCAGTGACTCCGAGGGGAGGGCGCCGGACCACTCCAGCGGGGCGCCGAGCCGCTCTCTGGCAAAGAGTGGTTGCGTGGAGAAGTCCTCGTGTAACGACGGCACCAGCGCCCTGATCTCCGCTGTCTGCCGTCGTATGCGCCCGTCTCCCGGGTCCAGATCGCGGTCGAGATGGACAACGACGTCGATCGAAGAAGCGAACACCTTTCGCACCACCCTGTCAGGCACGTTCTCTCCGGCCATCAATGCTGCGTTCACCAAAGCGTCCAGGGCGTCCCTGGCCGAGTTGGCATGAATGGTGCACACCATCCCGCAACCAGCGTTGACCGCCCTCGTGAGCTCGAAGGCCTCGGCACCGCGGACCTCACCGACAACGATGAGGTCCGGGCGCATGGCCAGCGTCACCTTGACGAGGTCACGCAATGTGATCTCGCCCTTCCCGTCGAGCGATGGAGGCCGGGCCTCGTAGTACGAGCCATGAACCAGCGGGACGTGGAGCTCACGTACTTCCTCGCAAGACCGAACGCAGTGGTCGACGGGCGCCGCGGCGATCAATGCCGAAAGGAAGGAGGTCTTGCCAGCTCCGGGCGGGCCGCTCACGATCACCGATGCCGACACTCGCATCGCGGCGGCGAGGAACGACGCTGCCGCCGAGGACAGCGACCCCAGCGCCACGAGCGAGCTCAACGTCTCGCGGCGAAGGGCGTAACGGCGAATCGTGGCCGACAGTCGGTCAGAGATCGGTGGGATCACAACCGAGAGCCGGGCGCTATCGCCCAGGACTCGGGCCTGGGCTATCGGATTGGAGCGATCAAGGCGGCGATCTGTCTCAGCCAAGAGCCGCTCCACAACCTGACGGTTCTCATCCTCCGTGGTCGGTGACTCGAGTCCACGGAGCCAGCCGCCGGCCTCCAAGTAGCTGACGCGGTCCCCTTCGATGAAGACCTCCTCGACGTCGTCCCTGGCGAGGAGGCCACCTAGCGGGCCGTGGGCCGACATTGATTGGTAAAGCCTCCGCACTGTCTCTTCGGGGCTGGCCAGGGAACGACCCTCCCCGAGGTGTGCCATCCGCTGATAATCCTCCACTGTCTCCTCGAGAAGCGCGAGAAGAGAGCTGCTGTCCTCGGCTGGGTCGAGCCCGGCACCATCAATTCGCTCCAGAGCTCGTCGCCGGATCTCTTGATAGGCGTCAACGGTCATGATTGATAACTCGCATCGATGATCCGAGCGACGTTCCTGACAGAGCGATGAAAGATCCCCCGATCGGATATCACGCCGTCCCACGCCGCGCGCTCCAGACGCCCGTCCTCAGGCAGGAAAATCAGCGGGGCTCCTGCAAGCGAGTGCCCCAGCTCCACCCTGATGTCATCCCGGCGATGGCCGCTCCCCGATACCCGATTGACCACGACCACTACTTCGCGCCCTTGCGTCGGCGAAAGCGCTCCGGCGCACCTGATGAGACGGGTGAGCCCCACCGGAGTTCCGACGCCGACCAGAAGCAAGACGTCGAACCTGTGGAGCGTGGTGGTGACACCGTTGTCCGCCACCGAGCCGAGGTCGGCAACCAGGAAGCCCTGCCCCGAGCCCAAATCGTCGAGAAGGTCTTGAATCTCGTGGGGCGAGACCATCTGACCGGCTCCGGGGTTGGCAAGCCCTCCGACGACGGTCAAGGGACCTACGTCGTGAAGCGACTCGCGAAGGCGAGCGGGAGCGTGGTGCGCCAAGTCGACGGCCGTGCGCAGATTGGGATGCACGGGCAGATCCAGTCTTTGCGCCACGGCAGGCCACGACTGGTTCAAGTCCATGAGCACCGTTACTCGATGATGCGCCAGGTGGCTGGCCAGCGAGATCGACAACTCGGTGACACCGGTACCGGGCCCCGACCCAACGACTCCGATTCGGTATCCCTCCGACCGATGCTGGAGGATTGGCGTCGATACCTGGCTATGGGCCAGGGTGGCAATCGTGGCTGTAAGGAACTCGTCAGGCGATGCATCGGCCTCTATGACATCCGTGATTCCGCACTCGAGAAGGCGGCGCTTGGCGTCCGGCCCGTCCCCAGGGCTAAATACGCCAACGATCTCACGTCCGCTCTCTCTCAGCCTTTGCACTAATCGAGGCGTGAGAAACGAGCACACGTCGTCAATCAAAAGCACTTCGTACTCGTCATGGACCGCTTGCTCGGGTCCCATGACCCTGGCCATCACCCTGCCCCCGCCGTGGTCGAGGAGGAAGCGGTGGAGTCGGTCTGGCCAATCGTGTGCCGATGCCGCAAGAGCGAGAGCAGGGCCCAAGTCAGCCCTCCTCGCCAGCTACTGGCCTGGCTCCGGTCGAGCGGACCAATTCCAGCGACTCGCCCCCGATCGCCTCGGCCAGCGCCAATGCTTGATCCGCGTCGACCGCCACGGTGACGTGATAGGTCCCGCCTGCGAGACCAGTTGTCTCCGTTTCGGCATGAGACACGACGAGCAAGTCGGAGGCGACGTATCGGGCGGCGCCATCGCTCACGGTGATCACGTCGACTCGGTCGCCGACGACGATTCGGGCGCCGGCTGCGTGCTCTACCGGGACCGGGATGCTCATCGTGCGCAGCCCGTCCTCGACCCCACCCGAGATCATGGCGGACTCATCGATTAGGGCGCCGTCCTCGAACGACCGACTTACGATCCGTCCCTCCAAGACAGGCAACTCGGCTTCGGTGACCAGGCTGGACAGGGCGTCGAAGTCGGCGGACACAGGGACCATGCGCACCGCGTCGGGGGCGATCGCCGACCCCTCCGGGATCGCCCGGTTGGCCACGGCCACGAGAACCGTTGCGTCCCGGCCCTGAAGAGCGAGAAAGTTGAGGCCGAAGGCAAGGATGACCGTGACTGCGATAAGAATGTGCGACATGGACGGTCGTCGACGCACCGGCTTCGCCGGTAACGAGGTGCCCGCTTCCCTCGACAAGACTGAGGGACCCGATACCACGGCAGCGCAACCTAACTTCGGAATGCCATGCGATGTCGAGAGCGCGAAAAGACATGGATGAACAAAGCAATCCCGATCCCGAGCTGGAGTCGGTGCTGCGCGAGGCGGGTCGGGAGATGATCGCCGAGGCCGCCGAGGACGAACGGCTGACTGAGTTGCTCCGGAGACGGCGCCAGACGCTCTCCGAGCTCGCCCTGGAGTGGGTGCACCGTGGGCAACGGGTCCGCGCCGAGCTCGGGGCTCAGACCTTCACCGGGCAGGTGGTCTACGCCGGGACCGACTACTTGACCCTGGAGCGATCCGAGGACCAGGTTGCGATTCCTCTCCAACGCGCCACCTGGACCTTGGAGCCCGATGGGACCGCCGGCGCCGAGCAACTGGCCGGGGCCACCAGCCTCAAGGCCCGACTCTCCGAGCTCGAGGCCACCGGCGAGACGATCCGGGTGCTGGTGGGTGACGGCCGTGCGCTGGTTGGATCGGTGGCGGTCGTGGCCAGCGACCAGATCGAAGTCCGCCAGGACCACCTCAGGGTGATGGTGCCCGTCGACCTGATAGCCGCAGTGGTCACACCGAGCGCTGCCAGATGAAGCGTCAAAGCCCACACGACGACAGTACGTGCCCACAGACGAGGGGTTAAGAGGGTCGTTTTGAGCCCCCTTGCCGCCGAGGCCGTCGGCTCGGCACGAAGGTTGATCGTAGGAGTGAGGGAGCGGATGGCCGCCTCGGCAACAGCTCCCTTCGGGCACGCCCCCTATCCCCTGGCCCACTCACTCGACTACCGGGGCGACCCGGGCCTCCTCGGGCCGGGATCGGTCTCGTGGCTGGTCATCGGCGATGTTGCGACCTTCATCGGAGGAATCCGGGCCCTGCTCCTCCAGTCGGCCCACCCCGAGGTGGTGGCCGGTGTTGGCGACCACTCCCGTTACCGGGAGGACCCCTTGGGTCGCCTCTCCCGCACCTCGGCCTACGTCACTGCAACCACATACGGGGCGATGCCCGAAGTCGAGGCCGCGGTGGCCCAGGTGCGACGGATCCACCGCCCAGTTGCCGGGACGTCGAGCCGTGGGCGGCCTTATGACGCCGCCGACCCCGGGTTCTCGGCTTGGGTACACAACGCGCTCACCGACTCGCTCCTGGTCGCCCATCAAACCTTCGGGGCGGTTCGCCTCGGACCGGCAGAGCTCGACCAATTCGTCCTGGAACAGACCCGGATCGGGCGGCTGCTGGGCGCGGATCCGATGCCGGAGTCGGCTACGGAGCTGGCTGCCTGGATCGAGGGTCATCCCGACGTCGCTCCCTCCCCGGGGATGGCCGATGCCGTCTCGTTCCTAGGCGACCCGCCGCTGGAGCCCGGGCTCAAGCTCGGGTACAAGCTGCTTCTGGAGGCGGCGGTCGCCACCCTGCCGGCTCGCCTGCGTTCGATCCTCGGGCTCACAAGACTCCCTGGAGCGGTCGTCGCGGCCCGGGCCGAGATCGCCGCATTGCGCTGGGCGCTCTCCTCCTCACCGTCCTGGCAATTGGCGCTGATCCGAACCGGTTCGCCGATACCGGAGGGACGGTTCAAGCAGCCGATGGCCATCGAGGCCTGACCGGTTATTCGACGTCGACGATCACAGGGTGGGCGCGGACGAATTCGAGGATCTCGTCACGGAAGAACTTGAAGGTCCGTCCCCCGGGAAGCTTGTAGGCGGGAAGCCGGCCTTCGCGGGCGTAGCGTCTCACCATCTGCACGTTCATCCCAAGCAACTCCGCCACCTGGGCGGCATCCAGGATCTGGGGCAGGTCCTCGCTGTTCACCTGGCGTGGCTCATCCACTGGCTTGGAGAGTACGGCACTGCACAAACGGTTGGAACCTGACCGATTCCGTATTTCACTCTTACGCGGGAAAACCTTGCGCACACCACACCGCAAGCCCGGGTGAGGGCTGCCCGGCCTGGGTTCGGTCGGGCGGTGTACGCCCGACCGAACCGAGGTTGGGCCTATCGATCAGCTCGTGGGCTCGCCCGCTGCCGAGTTGCCGCTGGGCGTCGCTAGCAGACTCCCAGCCCTCGTCAGGCCGGTGACGAACTGAGCAGTCAGACTCGACGATGTGTTCAGGGGTCCGCCGACGAAGGTGCGGGCGCAAAGGGTCACCGTATGCGCACCTGCCGTCACCGCCGCCGTTCCAACTACACCGGGGCTGGTTCCGAAGCCAGGGTTGACCACTTCGTAACGCCCGGCGTCAATCGAGTAGAAGTTGGCCACGTCGAACGTGCACGTGCCATTGTCCGCTTGGAGCCAGAAGGTTGCCTGCCCGGTGGTGCTCGTGCTGTTGTTGTAGAGAGTGGCGTTGATCACCAGCCCACCAGCCGCCGGAGCCGCGATGGAAGTTCGGCGAGTTCGACCACGGTGTTGAGCGGCAGCGCGACGCTGGCGCTCCGAGCGCCGGCCGCAGGGTTGGTGTAAGCCACGGAGTCCGCTCCGTCGAGAGTCGCGGCGTCGACCACATTGTTCTCGGCGAGGCGCTTCATGAACGCTGCCATCTGACCGCGGGTCACGTTGTCATCGGGGCAGTACCTGGTGTTGGCCGGCGGGTTACATCCCACCGTGATTCCGTTGTCCTTCATCCAGTCGATCGAATTGTGGAACGTGTGGCTGTTCGGAACATCGGTGAATTGGTGCGAGGCATATACGGCTGCCGGGACCAGGATCACTCCCGCTACGAGCAGGGCGAGTAACGCAGATCTGCGCATGTGTGCATCCCTCCTATTGGGGTCGAGCGCGAACCTACCCCTCAATGGTCAACCCTCGGTGACCATTTCCTGAACGGTCGCCTTCCTCCAGCTGACCACCACCACGGCCGCGGCCAGCAGTGCCCCCACCGTGTTGGCCACCAAATCGAGAGCGTTGTTGGCGTAGTCGCCGACGTTGACGTCGCTCACCGAGGCGCCGATGAGCTCGGCGATCTCGACCGCGGCCCCGCCTCCCATGGTGGCGAGGACGGCGATGAACAACAGGCCACCGCGGTTTCCTCCCTCACCCGCCCAACGCCGGACAGCCACCCAGGCGACGAAGAAGCAGACAAATGCGGCCAAAGCGTGGAAGAGCTTGTCGTAACGAAGCGGGCCCAGGACCTGGGCCATGTAGAGAGGCTCCCCATCGACGAGGAGCACTCCACCGAGCATGTTGCCCAAGCCCACCAGGGCGATGCCCCACCAGATCGAGGCAGAAAACCGAGCCCAACGGTGAATCAGCCAGAAAAAGGCGAGCAGCAGCAGGTTGATCCCGGTGTAGACGTTGGTCAGCGGGCTGTCGACTGCTTGCCCGTACACGAAGAGGGCAACGGTGTAGGCCGCAGTGAAGAAGAGAGCCGCACGCATCCAGTCAGGCTGGCATGGCCCGACTAATAGGCTGGGCACCGATGGAACAACCAGTAAAGCCCGACCAGGTCGAAGCAGCTCCAACCGAGGCAAAGGAGGAGCCTCCGGTCTCCCAACCGACCAAGCTGATCCGGATCGCCTCCATGACCCGGGCGATGCTCGAGGAGGTCCGACAGGCGCCGCTCGACGATGATGGGCGAAAGCGATTGGCCCAAGTCCATGAGCGCTCCCTCGACGAGCTGCGCGAGGTGCTCTCCAAGGACCTGCTCGACGAGTTCGACGAGATCATGGTCCCCCTCGACGAGACGGTCACCGAAGCCGAGATCCGAATCGCCCAGGCCCAGCTGATCGGTTGGTTGGAAGGGCTGTTCCACGGGATCCAGGCGTCGTTGTGGTCCCAGCAGATGGCTGCCCAGAGCCAGCTGGCGGAGGTGCAGAGGAGTGCCCAAATCGGGCCCGCTGGAACACCCGAGGACCCGTCCGGGCTCTATCTCTGACTAGCCAACTTTGCGCTCGCGGACTGCCCGCTCGCGGCGCACACGCCGGCGTTCCCGCTCGCTGAGACCACCCCAGATGCCGAACTTCTCACCCATGTCGACCGCGTAGTCCAGGCATTCCACTTTCACCTCACAGGCGGCGCAGATCGCCTTCGCCTTGCGGGTGGAGGCGCCACGCTCCGGAAAGAACAGGTCGGCATCGGCGCCACGACAGTTGGCGTAGTCCTGCCAGGAGAGCTCACCTATCGCTAGCGCTTGGATGAGCTTACTCTTCATCAGGAACTCCTCACAACTGTGTAATTACACGCGTGAGATTACGACCGCGGCCGCGCGCCGTCAAGGGCACCACGGGGGTCGTGCAACCCATTTTTTCGCGCGCCGTCACCGACCCAGGGCTGGGTCCCGGCGCGCGAGAACGGAGGAGGACGGTCGGGTTGCCATAATGGGCCTAGCCGTGGCGACCACGCTCGAGAAGAGAAGACTCCCCTGGCCGATCGCTTTCTATCGATCGGCGATCGGCAAGAAGTGGGTCATGGCCATCACCGGGATCGCCATCATCGGCTTCGTCATCGCCCACATGCTGGGCAACTGGAAGATCTTCCTCCCCGATGTCGACGGAGTCCCGGACATCGACGTCTACGCCGAGGCGCTCCGTGAGTTGCTGGTCCCCTTCGCCCCACCCCACGTGGTGCTCTGGATCCTGCGAACCGGGCTGATCGTGGCCTTCCTCCTCCACATCCACGCTGCGTACTCCCTGACCCTGATGAACCGACGGGCCCGGCCCGACGGCTACGAGGGCCCCCGTCACTACGTCGCCGCCAATTACGCGAGCCGCACGATGAGGTGGAGTGGAGTGATCTTCCTCGCCTTCCTCCTGTTCCATCTCGCCGATCTCACCTGGGGAATCCAACCCGTCGCACCCGAGACCTGGGCCCGGGGCGAGGTCTACGCCAACTTCGTGGCCTCCTTCAGCAGGGCGCCGGTCACGATCTTCTACGTGGTATCGATGGTGCTCCTGGGGATCCACCTCTATCACGGCGCCTGGTCGATGTTCCAGAGCCTCGGGCTCAACCACCCCAGTTACAACACGGCGAGGAGGTATTTCGCGGTCGGCCTCGCTGTGCTGGTGACGGTGGGCAACGCGATCATGCCGCTCGCAGTCCTGTTCGGGTTCGTGGAGTGAGCCGATGAGCCCGCAACTCGAGTCCCAGGTGCCATCGGGCCCAATCGAGGACAAATGGGAGAACCACAAGTTCTCGGTCAAGCTGGTCAACCCCGCGAACAAGCGGAAGTTCAAGATCCTGATCGTGGGCAGCGGGCTCGCCGGCGCGTCGGCAGCGGCCAGCCTCGCCGAGCTCGGGTATGACGTCGAGGTCTTCACCTTCCACGACAGCCCGCGCCGAGCACATTCCATCGCAGCCCAGGGCGGGATCAACGCCGCGAAGAACTACCGCAACGACGGGGACTCGGTGCACCGCTTGTTCTACGACACGATCAAGGGCGGGGACTACCGGAGCCGGGAGGCCAACGTCTATCGCCTGGCCGAGCTGTCCGTGAACATCATCGACCAGGCCACGGCACAAGGGGTCCCGTTCGCCCGGGAATACGGCGGACTGCTCGACACCCGCTCCTTCGGCGGCACCCAGGTGGCGCGCACCTTCTACGCCCGGGGCCAGACCGGCCAGCAGTTGCTCCTTGGCGCCTATCAGGCCCTGATGCGCCAGGTCGACGCCGGGCTGGTGAAGCTGCACACCCGGTCCGAGATGCTGGACGTGGTGGTCAAGGAGGGCCGTGCCGTCGGCATCGTGGTTCGCGACCTGGTCACCGGGGAGGTGGCCAGCCACTCGGCACATGCGGTGGTCCTCGCCACCGGTGGTTACTCCAACGTCTTCTTTCTCTCCACCAACGCCAAGGCGTCCAACGTCACCGCCATCTGGCGAGCCCACCGCCGCGGCGCCGCCTTCGCCAACCCCTGTTTCACCCAGATCCACCCCACCTGCATCCCGGCGTCCGACGAGTTCCAGTCGAAGCTGACCCTGATGTCGGAATCGCTGCGCAACGACGGCCGGATCTGGGTCCCCAAGAGCCCCGGCGAGGCCAGATCCCCGGATTCCATCCCGGAGACCGAGCGCGACTACTTCCTGGAGCGGCTCTACCCCGCCTTCGGAAACCTGGTCCCTCGCGACGTTGCCTCCCGGGTGGCGAAACGGATTGTCGATGGCGGCGTTGGTATTGGCCCGATGCACAACGGGGTCTACCTCGACTTCGAACAAGCCGTCGCGCGACTCGGCCGCAACGTCATCGAGGAGCGCTACGGGAATCTCTTCGAGATGTATCAGCGGATCACGGACGAAGACCCCTATCGGGTCCCGATGCGGATCTACCCCGCCCCGCACTACACGATGGGCGGCCTCTGGGTCGACTACAACCTGATGACGTCCGTTCCCGGCCTCTATGCGATCGGTGAGGCCAACTTCTCCGATCACGGGGCGAACCGTCTCGGCGCCTCTGCCCTGATGCAGGGTCTGGCCGATGGATACTTCGTCTTGCCCTACACCATCGGCGACTACCTCTCGGAATGGCTCAACACGAATCCGGTGCCCGAAGACGACCAGGCGTTCACCGAGATCGAAGCCGGGGTCGGCGAGCGGGTAGCCGGGTACCTGTCAGGGGACGGGACCCGCTCGGTCGACTGGTACCACCGCCAGCTGGGGAAGATCATGTTCGACCAATGCGGGATGTCGCGCAATGAGCCCGGCCTGCAGAAGGCGCTGTCGGACATTCCGGCGCTCCACGACGAGTTCCGAAGTGGGGTGAGGGTGCTCGGTGACGCAGTGTCGCTGAACCAGAGCCTGGAGCGTGCCGGACGGGTAGACGATTTCTTCGAGCTGGCCCAGATGATGTGTCTCGATGCCCTGCGTCGTGAGGAATCCTGTGGAGGCCACTTTCGGGAGGAGTACCAGACCGAGGACGGCGAGGCACTGCGTGACGATGCCAACTTCTCCCATGTCGCCGCGTGGAATTGGACCGGGGACCCGGCCCAGCCGGAGGTGCAGCTCGAGGAGCTCGAATTCGAGGCCGTTTCACCGGCCGCCCGGAGCTACAAGTGAACATCACCCTCCAGATCTGGCGTCAGGCCGGCCCCGATGTCCGAGGTGGGTTCAAGACCTATCAAGTCGATGGGATCTCCGAGGAGATGTCGTTCCTCGAGATGCTCGACGTGCTCAACGAAAGGCTGCTGACCCAGGGTGATGAGCCGGTGGCCTTCGACCACGACTGCCGGGAGGGGATTTGCGGCAGCTGCGGGGTGATGATCGACGGGCAGGCCCACGGCCCTCAGCCTGGAACCGCCACCTGTCAGCTCCACATGCGCAAGTTCGAAAACGGGTCGACGATCACCGTCGAGCCCTGGCGCGCAGCAGGATTCCCCCTGATCAGGGACCTGGTCGTAGATCGGTCCTCCTTCGATCACATCATCGAGGCCGGCGGCTTCATCTCGGTCGACACCGGATCGGCCCCTGAAGCCAATCAGACCCCGATTCCGAAGGGGGTGGCAGATCTCGCCTTCGACGCCGCGGCCTGCATCGGCTGCGGGGCATGTGTCGCCGCCTGCCCCAACGGCGCTGCCAACCTGTTCACCGCGGCCAAAGTGAGCCACCTCGGCCTGCTCCCCCAGGGTCAAGCCGAACGGTGGTCACGCGTGGAGCGCATGGTCGAGGTGATGGAGGGATACTTCGGCTCCTGCACCAACCATGGCGAGTGCGAGAAGGCATGCCCCAAGTCCATCTCGATCGACTTCATCGCCACCCTCAACGCCGACTACCTGAGGGCCAAGGTGAAGAACCGACGCCTCCAAGACGCTCAGGTGACCGCTGACTAGACCGGTTGGAATTCATGCAAGCGGCCCCTTGCCGTCTTTCCGTCCCGCTCTAGCCTGACCGCTTGAATCGGGTCGTGCGGCGCATAGCGACCACTCTCTGTAGTTTTACGTCGCATAGTGTGGTTGTCAGTTCGAAAAAGGGCGAGATGAAGAAGTCGGACAACGGGGAGCGCGGCGCCACCCTGGTGGAGGCGGCGCTGGTCTACGGACTGCTCTTCCTTTCGCTGTTCGCCGTCGTCGAATTGGGCCTCGCCTTCAAGGACTGGCTGTCCGTGAGCCATGCAGCTCGTGAAGGGGCCCGCGCCGGGGCCACCTACGGTGACGACCCGACGGCCGATATCCAGATCCTGCGCGACATCGAGCGCACCTTGTCCCCGGCCGGGATCGCCAACGGGATGCGAATTCGGGTTTTCGAGGCTTCGCTAGGCGGAGAGTCCCAGAGCTACACCTACGCCCCGGGCTCGGACTGCAGTGACAACTCACCCGGCAACATCCTGGTGGGTTGCTGCGATTGGAGCCCCTGTCCCGAGCCATTCCGCGACACCTACACCGTTCCCAACTGGGACCCGGCCGATCGCGATGTGGAGGCGCCGACACTCGACCGGATCGGAGTCGAGGTCGCCTTCACCCACGATTGGCTGACCGGATATTTCGTCCCCTCGACCGACTTCACCACCGCCACCGACTTCCAGATCGAGCCCCAGGTGTTCGAGTCGTGAGGATTCGCGACCGCGGCGCGTCGTTGGTCGAGGTCGGCCTGATCCTGCCCGTCCTGATCCTGCTCGCGATCGGGCTTTCCGAGGTCGGGTTCCTGGTCGTCGACTACCTCACCGTCACCAATGCCGCCCGAGAGGGCGCCCGCACCGGGGCAGCCGCTGCCGACTTCGACAATGGCTCTGTCGACGCCGACGACCTCATCCTCGAGGCTATTGAGGAGGCGGCTTGCAATCTGAGATTTGGCTCCCTGGAGACGGTGCGGATCTTCAAGGCCGACGGCGCAGGCGACCCAATCGTGGGATCGATCAACGAGTACTCCCCCACCGGCAGCCTCCATTGCAACTCACCACTCAACGCCCTCGGTTGCGACAATGGCTGCCCATGGGCGGCCTCCTCGAGAGACCGGGTTCCTCCCACCTTCGACTTCCTCGGCATTGAGGTCACCTTCTCCCATACCAGTATCACCGGGTTCTTCCCGTTCCCCACCGTGGACTGGGGTGAGACCGCGGTGATGCAGATCGAACCGGACACCAGGGGGACGCAATGAGGAAGTGGTATCACCGGGCGAGAGACAACGATCGCGGGGCCGCCCTGGCGCTGGTGGCGGCCTCGTTGGTCGTGCTGATGGGGATGGCGGCCTTCGGCTCCGACCTCGCCTGGTTCTACCTCAATGCGAGCCGGATCCAACGCGCCGCAGATGCGTCGGCTCTCGCCGGGGTGGTGTGGCTCCCCGGTCAGGTGGGCACCGCCAACGCAACGGCAGTCGATGCCGCTTTGAGAAACGGTTACGACGACAGCCTCGTCGATGTGGATGTCACCCCGGGCGTGGTCCCCGGCGAGCCGAACCGCCTCGCGGTGACGATTCGCGACGTGGTCCCCACTTTCTTCGCCAAGATCTTCGGCTTCGACACCATGGCGATATCACGCACCGCCACCGCCGAGTTCATACCGCCATTGAAGTTGGGAAGCCCCGACAACCAGTTCGGCAACACCTGCGACCCCGACCAGCCAGGATGCACCGGACAGGCCAACTTCTGGGCCAACATCCACGGCAAGTGGACCGATCGGGGGATGGGTGACGCCTACTCCTCGTGGTGTGACAACGCCAACGACAACCCGGGGTGCGCCCAGAATGCCCTGGCACGAACCGGTGGCTACCTCTACGGGATCGAATCGAGCGGTTCGTTCACAGTCCAGTTCAACGACCTGGCCTTCCACAACATCTCCGGTGGCAACCCGACGAGCGACAACATCCGAACCGGTGACCGGGGATGCGAGCCCGGGGCATGGGGTAACGCTACCGCCACCTGTGGGCCGACCATGGTGGTCTCGTTGTACGCCCCCGATCCCACGCCGCTCGATGTCTCCGACAACGCCCTCCTCTGCCAGTCGACGATCCCGCCCCAGCCTCAGGTCCCGGACCCCAACCCCTACGGTTTCACGGCACCCGACGGCCAGTCGTGCTGGACGCAATCAGGATCGGGGATCTATGTCCTCGAGGTGCGACATCTGGATCCCGGGGGGACCGTCGATCGGGCCGGCCTCAACCGGTACTCGGTGCGGTCCAGTTCGGGGAACCTCTACGCCCTCGGTGATTTCTCGATTTACAACAACTTCAGCGGGTCGGTGACCTCGTTCTATCTCGCCGAAGTTCCGACCTACTACCACGGGAAGACCTTCGTCATCGAGCTCTATGACCCGGGCGAGTCCACGGCCAACGGCACCCTGCAGGTGGTCGGAGCCGATGGCTCTGTCTTCAACGACGGGGAATGCCGGATCTATGACCGGAGCAGCCCCACCGCGCCCTGGAGCCTGCAGCAGACGATCAGCACCGGCAGCTCGTGTCAGGAGCTGGTCACTCCCCAGGAGTATCACCGGCGATGGCTCAAGTTCGAGATCGACCTCCCCCCGGAGTACAGCTGCACCACCTGCTGGTGGAAGATGAACTACGTCTACACCTCTCCGGTCAATGACACCACCACTTGGCGGGCGTACATGATCGGGAACCCGATCCACCTCGTGCCCAACACCTAGGACGCGCTCGCCGAGCCCTCGGGCGCGTCTAATGGGTCGATCGGCCCCTACGGCAAGCGTCGCCTCGTTCATAGCCTGCAGGACTGGTCGAGTCCGCCGTCATAGTTCTGAAGCCTCCTGCGAATGGTTCTTCAGCATTTGGGCGTTCAGGCCGATACCACAGCATTCCAGGGGTATTCCGGGTGATGAACGTTCGAACAGACAAGGAAAGTGGAGCGACGATTGTCGAGGCGGCGATCGTCTATGGGCTCCTGTTCCTGGTGATGTTTGCAATTGTCGAGTTCGGACTCGCGGCAAAGGACTGGCTGTCGGTCAGTCATGCTGCCCGGGAGGGCGCTCGCGCCGGGGCCACCTACGGTGACGATCCTCGAGCAGACATCCAGATCCTGCGTGATATCGAGCGCACGCTGAATCCCGCTGGGATCTCGAGTGGAATGACCGCGCGCATCTACGAGCCTCCGAGCGGCGAGTCGACCAATTACACCTACGCCCCGGGCACCGGGTGTGGGAGTAGTCCCCCACCGGGGGACCCCGCTCTCCCCGGATGCTGCGACTGGTCGCCATGTCCCGAGCCATACCGTCTCAACTACGTGGTCCCAGTATGGGACCCGGCGGATCGCGACATCGAGGCTCCGACAACGGACCGCATCGCCGTTGAGGTTCACTTCACCCACAACTGGATGACCGGCTTCTTCACGCCCGCGGCGGACTTCACAAAGTCGACAGACTTCCAAATCGAGCCTCAGGTGTTCGGGACATCATGAGAAGGCGGACAGAGCACGGGGCAAGCCTGGTGGAGGTGGGTCTGCTTCTCCCGCTACTACTCGTCCTGGCGATCGGGCTTTCCGAGGTCGCTTTCCTGGTCGTGGATTATCTGACCGTGAGCAACTCTGCTCGTGAAGGGGCCAGGACCGGTGGCGCGGCGGCCAACTTCAACCAGGGTGGCATCGACGCCGACGACCTGATCCTGTCAGCCGTGGAGGAGTCAGCGTGCAACCTCACGTTTGGCGATCTCGAGGAGGTTCGAATCTTCAAGGCCGACGCCAACGGTGACCCGATCCTGGGGTCGATCAACGTCTACTCCCCAACCGCAGCACCAGCCTGTGATTCCTCGGTGACCAACCTCGGATGCGACAACGGCTGTCCCTGGCTCGCCTCGAGCCGGGATCGAGTGCCCCCCACGCTCGACACGATCGGCGTGGAGGTCACCTTCTCCCACACCGACGTCACCGGGCTCTTCCCCTTCCCAACGGTCGACTGGAAAGAGACGGCGATCATGCAAATCGAACCTGACACCAGGGGAACCCAATGAGGCTCCTAAAAGCCTTGGCAAAGAGAGGTCGGGACGAAGGCGGTGCCGCAATGGTCCTCATCGCCATGGCCATGGTCGTGTTACTGGGCATGGCTGCATTTGGCACTGACCTTGCCTGGTTCTACCTCAACGCAAGCCGTGTCCAGCGAGCAGCGGACGCCGGCGCGCTCGCCGGTGTGGTTTGGCTTCCGGGGCAAACCGGAACAGCGAACACCACCGCCCTTTCCGTTGCCAAGCAGAACGGCTATGACGACACCGATCTCGATGTGACGGTGACCTCCGGAGCCGTGGCCGGAGAAGCCAACCAACTCCAAGTGTCGGTTCGCGACGTCGTCCCGACCTTCTTCGCCCAGATCTTCGGCTTCGAGACGATGGCGATCGAACGCACAGCAGTGGCCGAGTACATCCCTCCGCTGAAACTGGGTAGTCCGGCAAACCAGTTCGGAAACAGTTGCGATCCGACGCAGACGGGATGCACTGGCCAAGCCAACTTCTGGGCCAACATCCACGGGAAGTGGACGGACACGACGATGGGTGATGCATACTCGTCGTACTGCGTGGGCAGCTCGGACAATCCGTCATGCACACAGAATCCAATAGCTAGGACTGGCGGCTACCTCTACGGAATCGAGAGGGGATCGGGTGGCTTCACCGTGCAAGGGCTGGACCTCCGCTTCTTCAACACCTCTTCCGGCAACCCGACCAGTGACACCATTCGCACCGGCGACCGCGGCTGTGAGGATTGGACGCCCAGCACCTCCTCGAGCTGTGGGCCGACCATGCTTGTTCGCCTCTATGCCCCGGACCCAACGCCGCTGGACATCTCCGACAACACCCTGCTCTGCTCCGCAACGCTGTCCCCGTCCGGGCAGGTCCTCACGTCGGCGTCGTACACCTGGGCCACACCTAACGGCAACACATGCTGGACGCAGTCCGGCGCAGGCATTTACATCCTTCAGATCAGACACCAGGATCCGGGGACCACGCTTGATCGGGCCGGATTGAATCGGTATTCGATCCGGGCGAACGGGACCGGGGCCAAACTCTTCGCCCTGGGTGACTTCTCGATCTACAACAACGCCAGCGGCACCACCACCTCCTTCTATTTGGCCGAAGTGCCCACTTACTACCACGGCAAGACTTTCGTGATCGAGCTCTACGATGCCGGCGAATCGGCGAACAACGGGACCCTGGCGGTAAAGGACCCAACGGGTGCCACGTTCAACGACGGTGAGTGTCGTATCTACAGCCGCAACAACCCGTCGGCCGCATGGAGCCTGCAACAGACCTTCGCATCGGGATCGAACTGTCAGGAGACCGTGGCGCCCGGTGAGTACAACGGGCGGTGGCTGAAGTTCGAGATGGACCTGCCCCCCACCTACTCGTGTTCCACGTGTTGGTGGAGGATGGGTTATGCCTACCCGTCGGCGGTGAACGACACGACCACTTGGCGCGCCTACATGATCGGCAACCCGATTCACCTGATCGACTGATGTCGACGGGGGTTTAGGCCTCCTAGCCTGACGCGATGCGAACGGCCCCCGAATACATGCCTGCCCTGATCACCCCTTTCACGCGGGGCGGCGAGATCGACACCAAGGCCCATACCCACAACCTTCGTGTCCTCGCCGAGGCCGGGATCACCGGATTTGTCATCGGCGGGTCGAACGGTGAGGGGCCATACCTGGAGCCCGGGGAACGAGGCCGCCTGGTCAAGGCGGGGAGGAGGCGGAACGCCCACTTCATGGTGGGAATCAGTGCCGAGTCCACCCGGGTCGCGCTCCGCCAGGTCGACGAAGCCGTCGATTCTGGGGCCGACAGTGTCCTGTTGATGACGCCCACCACTTTGGCCCGGGGTCGAGACGAGGCCATTCTCCGCTTCTATCGGACCGTTGCCGACATGTCGGCGCTCCCGCTGTTCATCTACTCGGTGCCGAGTGTCACCGGGTACAGCCTCCCCATCGAGCTGGTGTGGAGGATCTCGCGGCACGAAAAGGTCATCGGGATGAAAGACTCGAGCGGGGATGTCGTGCGCCTCCAGTCGATCATCGACGCCGCCCCGCTCGACTTCATCGTCTATTCAGGGTCGTCCCGGGCCCTGACCGCGGCAATCGCCGTTGGTTGCCATGGTGCGATAACCGGGTCGGGCAATTACCTCCCCCGGCTGGTCTTGGAGACCATGGACGCGGCGAAAGAGAGCCCGGAGAAGGCCCGTCGGCTCCAGAAGCGGTTGAGCGCGGTCACCGCCGATGTCGAAGTCCACGGCATACCCGGGGTCAAAGCCGCGGCCAAGGCCGCCGGGCTCGACCCCGGATACCCGCGTGAGCCACTGACCAGGCTCTCCAAAGGGGCGGAGACCTCGATCGCCAAGCTGATCTGAGTGCTCGGGCGCCCGATCGGCTGGAACCCGACCCCTCCTAGACTCAAATCATCGGTCCGGGAGCCCATGACCACCCTGCAGATCACGCGTCCTCGCGACGTACTCCCTGAGGAGGAGATCACCGCCCTCCAACCGCTGATCGACGAGATCGACGAGTTGAAGCGGGAGCGAAACGCGATCGTCGCCGCCCACAACTACATGACGCCGGACATCTATCACCTGGCCGCCGACATCAAAGGTGACTCGCTGGCACTTGCGCAGACGGCGTTGGAGACGGAAGCCCAGGTCATCGTGCTCGCGGGTGTCCACTTCATGGCCGAGACCGCCAAGATCATCAACCCGGAGAAGACCGTCCTCATCCCTGACCTCCTTGCCGGCTGCTCGCTGGCCGATGGCATCACCGGCGCCGACGTCCGCAGGTTGAAGGAGGAGCACCCCGGGGTCCCGGTGGTCACCTACGTCAACACCTCGGCCGAGGTCAAGGCGGAATCGGACATCACCTGCACCTCGAGCAACGCGGTGGCCGTCGTCGAGTCGTTGGGCGTGAACAAGGTGATTTTCACCCCCGACCAATATCTGGGTCGATGGGTCGCCTCCCAGACCAATGTCGAGGTCATCCTCTGGGAAGGCTCCTGCATCGTCCATGAGCGCTTCACCGGGGAAGAGATCGCAGAGTTCCGCAAGGACGCGGGCCCGATTCAGGTCATCGCCCACCCGGAATGCCCTCCCGACGTCCTCGCCGAGGCGGACTACGTGGGCTCGACCCACGGGATGATCCAGTGGGTCACCTCTCACCAGCCCGATCGGGTGATGATGATCACGGAGTGCTCGATGGCGGACAACGTCGCCGCCCAGACCCCGAACACCGAGTACATCCGACCGTGCAACCTTTGTCCCTACATGAAGAGGATCACCCTCTCCAACATCAGGGACTCACTCGCCACCCTCACCCATCAGGTGGAAATCGACCCGACGATCGCCGACCGGGCACGGGCGGCAGTCACCCGCATGCTCAAGGTCGGGCGTCAGGACTAGAAGCTCCCCATGACCGAGATCCAACGGCTCGACGCCCCTCTCGTCGTCGGCGCCGGGGTCGCCGGTCTCACCGTGGCGCTTGGCCTGCCCCGGTCCTATGTGGTCAGCGCTCCCGAGATGGGATCCACGTGGTGGGCACAGGGAGGCATCGCAGCAGCGCTCTCGTCGACCGACTCCCCGCAACTACACGCTGCCGACACGTTGGACGTAGCCGGAGGGCTCGCCGTGCAGCATGCAGTCGAGATACTCACCGGGGGCGGGCCTGCCGCCATCGACCATCTCATCGCACTCGGCGCAGAGTTCGATCGTGACTCCGATGGGTTGCTCTCCCTTGGCCAGGAAGGTGGGCACCGAACCCGGAGGGTCGTCCACGCCGATGGCGACGCCACCGGCGCCGAGGTGATGCGAGCCCTCACCGAAGCGGTTACAGCCTCGGACCGGGCTCACGTCATCGAGGCCAGAGTGGTCGATCTGGTCATGACCGAGAACCGGGTGACCGGGGTGGTCACAGCAGACGGCAAGGCCAGGGAGGTGCTCCTGGCGCCGGCGATCGTCCTGGCCACCGGAGGCGCGGGGAGGTTGTACGCCCGAACCACCAACCCGCCAGGGGTCACCGGCGATGGGATCGCTATGGCAGGCCGGGTGGGCGTCAGGTTGGCGGACCTCGAATTCATGCAGTTCCATCCCACGGCCCTGCTCGCCGGGAAAGACCCGATGCCTTTGCTCACCGAGGCCCTCCGTGGTGAAGGGGCCATCCTCGTCGACGCCCACGGGCGCCGTTTCATGGACCAGTACCACCCGATGGCGGAGTTGGCCCCTCGGGATATCGTCGCCCGGGCCATCTTCTGGCAATACGACAAGGGAGTCGGTGCCTACCTCGACGCACGCTCCTTGATCAACTTCGCCGACAGATTCCCGACCGTGAACGCCCATGCCCATTCCGTCGGGCTCGACCCGGAACAGGACCTGTTGCCGGTCTCCCCGGCCGCCCACTACTACATGGGTGGTGTCGATACCGACACCAACGGACGAACGTCTATCGAGGGACTGTGGGCCGTTGGCGAGTGCAGCTCGTCCGGAGTGCACGGCGCCAACCGCCTCGCCTCCAACTCCCTTCTCGAAGGGCTGGTGTTCGGCGCACGCGTCTCCGTCGATGTCCGGCGCAACCTCGCCGACATCGAAGGCGAGCCCCGCGCCCCCAAGGAGGCGTTCGACCTTCCTCTGGTCGCCGGCCCCGTCCTCGAGGACTTGAGGCAGGTGATGTGGGACCGGGTCGGGCTGGTGCGGACCGGTGCCGGGCTCTGGGAAGCCCGAAACAGCCTTCTCGAGATGGACGGGGTCCTCAGGCGGACGATCGCGGGCCGGGTCGCCGCCGACCTGGCGATCATGGTCGTCCTCGCCGCGCTGCGCCGCAGCGAGTCACGCGGGGGCCACTACCGGGCGGACTACCCCGAGCCCGACCCCATGCAGGAGCACCGGACCCTCATCGACCCCACCCGGGCCGACCTGGTCGCAGTGACGTGATCCCACCTGAGGCTTACGTCGACATGGTCGCCCGCGCCTTGGCCGAGGACCTCGACGGGGCGGGCGACATCACCAGTGATGCCTGCGTGCCCGAGAGCACGGAATCCAGGGCGCATCTCGTGGCTCGAGCCGAAGGGGTCCTGGCCGGCATCGAGGTCGCCGCTCATGTCTTCGCCGTCGTCGATCCAGATGTGAACTTCGCCGCCATGGTCGAGGACGGCGGCCGGGTCACGACGGGCCAGACCGTCGCCGAGGTCTCGGGGAGGGCGCGGTCCCTTCTCAAATCGGAGCGAACGGCCCTCAACTTCCTGGGGCGGATGTCGGGTGTGGCCACGGCTACCGCGGCCTTGGTGGATGCGGTGGCGGGGACCGGGGCGCGGATCACCGACACCCGCAAGACGATGCCCGGCATGCGTCTGCTGGACAAGCACGCGGTGCAGGTGGGAGGTGGTGTCAACCACCGCTTCGGGCTCTACGACGCGGTGCTGATCAAGGACAACCACCTCGCCGCCGTTGGCGGGATCGAGGCCGCAGTGCGGACCGCTCGGGACAAAGTCGGCACCGGGACCGTGATCGAAGTCGAAGTGGATCAGATCAGTCAACTCGAGGAACTGCTCGAGACCGATGCCGACCGGGTGCTTCTCGACAATATGAGCCCGGAGGAGCTGCGCACGGCAGTCCAGCTCGTGGGAGGGCGCATATCGACCGAGGCCTCGGGAGGGGTGACGCTGGACAACGCGCGTTCCATCGCGGAGACCGGGGTCGACTTCATCTCGGTGGGCTGGATCACCCATTCGCCGCCTCAACTCGACTTCGCGCTGGATTTCGTCGGCGAGCAGCCAGCTGAATAGCTTTGACGGTGATGGACAAGCAGCCAGTTCGAGTTGCGGTGACCGGGGCGGCCGGACAGATTGGATACAGCCTGGTGTTCCGGATCGCATCGGGCGAGATGCTGGGCACCGACCAGCCAATCGTGCTTCAAATGCTGGAGATCAACCCGGCTCTCCCTGCATTGGAGGGGGTGGCCATGGAGCTCGAGGACGGCGCCTTTCCCTTGCTCACCGGCATGGTGACAACGGACGATCCAGAGACGGCGTTTGCCGGCGCCAACATCGCCCTCCTCGTCGGAGCGATGCCGCGCAAGGCGGGGATGGAGCGATCGGACCTGCTCTCGGCCAACGGCGCGATCTTCACGACACAGGGCAGGGCCCTAGCCGGCGCCGCTACCCACGGGGTCAAGGTGCTGGTGGTTGGCAACCCCGCCAACACCAACGCCCTGATCGCCATGAGCAACGCTTCGGGTCTCGATCCCGCGAGCTTCACCGCGATGACCCGCCTGGATCACAACCGGGCCGTGAGCCAGTTGGCGGCGCGCCTCAATCGCCCGGTGTCCTCGATCAAGAAGATGACGATCTGGGGAAACCACTCCTCGACCCAATACCCAGACCTATTCCACTGCGAAGTCGACGGGGAGCAGGCGTACCGCCTGGTCGGCGACCCGACCTGGGTCGAGGATGTCTACATCCCCAAGGTCGCCGGGAGGGGGGCAGCCATCATCTCGGCACGGGGCGCGTCGTCTGCGGGGTCGGCGGCCAACGCCGCCATCTCCCACGTCAGGGATTGGGTGTCGGGAACTCCCCAAGGAGACTGGGTCTCGATGGGCGTCCCCTCCGACGGCTCATACGGTGTTCCCACGGGCCTGATTTCGTCATTTCCCTGCGTCTGCCATGACGGTGGATGGCAGATCGTTCAAGGGCTCGACATCGACGACTACTCACGCGGCCGCATCGATCTTTCGGTCGCCGAGCTCGTCGAGGAGCGCGACGCCGTGGCCGGGCTCGGCCTGCTCGGCTGAGTCACGGAGTCCCATCCTCTATTCCTGGCTCGAGGCGGAACACCGCGTCCTCTTCCCATTCGACGGTGCCCTTCCAAAACAGAAACCCGGTCCGCCACTCGTGATCGGCGATCACCTTGACCCCGAGCCAGTCGCGATTGACACCGAGGTTCTGCCGCGACGAGGAGGGCCAGCCGTTGCTCACGACGAACCAGGAGGCGCCGGCGCATCCCAGACCAGGCTCGGACGGGTCGGCGGGGCGATAGATCTGGCGATTGAGGGAGACCGACCCGTTGACGTCTGACTCATAGATCCAAAGCTGTTTCACCTGATTGCCGGAGACGCCGTTGAGCGCTCCAGCCGAAGCCTCGATGACCCGGCAGTCGGCGTCCGGGTTGTCACCGGCTGCACTGCCCACCCGGGCTCCCTCCCTGACCGCCGAGGACATGGAGACCCGGTCCGAGAACCCGACCCCCCACTCGTATGTGCCCAACGCAAGTAGCAACAGGATCATCAGCGCCATCGCCATCTCGATGGCGGCAGTGCCCCGCTCGGCTCTCATGGAACAGTCTCAGGAGGGACGAGCCGGACCGGGTTCCCGATCACCCGGGCCCGCCAGGTGGTGCGTTCCGTCGGAAGGCTGAGGTCGAGGTCCATCTTCCAGAAGCAGTCGGCGCCGCACATGTCGGCCGGGTCGTCGGGGAGGTCGATGGTGGCCACGATCCACTGCTCGTTGTAGACCCGCGGATCGCCGTCTCCGTCTGGGTCGCTGGTGTCGGTGGTTTTCCAGGTGCAGGGCCCCGACCCTGGGGGTTTGGTCTGGGAGGTCAGGTTGTGGTTCCACACCGTCCAGCTGCAGTTGGGGATGCCCCCGGTGGGTGAGATCACCGACATCCAGGAGTCGGCGTCGGCGTCACCGGGGTCGTAGAACTGGAGCTCCAGTTTCTTGCCGGCGTGGATGTCCTCGATCTCCGCCAGGTAGAGCTGGGAGCTCGATACCAGGTCGTTGGACCAGATCGACATGTCGTTGATCCCGAAGACCCGAGGTTGAATCGAAGAGTTGGCCCGGACCGAATAATGGTTGCTGGCCCGTCCCGACCCGGAGGTGTCGACATGAAGGACGTAGATGCCGGGGGTGATCGACCCGCTCAGCGAGCACAGGGTCTCCCATTGGTCCTGAGGCCCGGTGGCCGGTGCATAAGACGAGGAGCAGCCGGAGATCGCCGGGTTGTCCGTGGGATCGAGCGGGGTGGTGTCCACCATGTGCAGGGTGTAGTTGGTGGTCGGGCCCGCGTCGCCGCTCAATGCGAAGTCGCCGGTCCCCTCGTCCTGGGGCCGGGCATGGAATCCGGCGTCGAACAGTTCGACCAGGAGCCCGCTCGACCCCGACATCACCTCGATCCCGTAGTAGTACCCGGAGTAGGCCCCGCCCCGGTTGTAATCGCTGTTCCCCGACGAGCAGGAACCGGGACCGGCAGGCACCCGGCACTGGGTGGAATAAGGGTCACCGTGCTCCTTGTGGATGAACTCGGAGGACACCGCGGCCCAAGAGTCGCCGACGATCGGGCACCCGAAGCAATTGTTCGGGTTGCCCAGGGGCACCGGTTTGATGTACTCCGACGTGGCCTGTCTGGTGATGTTGAACTGGTCGAACCCGAGCACCTTGAGGAAGAAGGGCTCGATCGAGGTGCGCAGCTCGGCATGGAGCTTGTTGTCGGCGAGTGGGGTGACGGTGAGGGTGTCGGCCCCGCCCGGGTCGTAGCCATTGGCCCGGGCCGCGTCGGCGGCGTCCTGATTGGCTTGAGCGATGAACCCGGGAAGATTGACCACTCCGGCGAGGGCGGCGGCGTCCACGGCCTTCTGCGCCCGGGTGGTGCTCAGGTACATCCAACCCAGGTCGAGACCGAACCCGGCCATCCCGATCAGGACCACCAGCATCAGCGCCAGCCAGACCAGCGAGATTCCCTGTTCCCGCTTCCAGAACCTCATTCGAACGCCTCGGGCTCGAGGCGCTGCAAAGCGGTTCGGGTCAGGTCCATGGTACCCCGCCACGGTGGGAGGCCGGTCAGCCAGTCGTGCTCGGTGACGATGGACACCCCCAGGATGTCGAGCTCGAGAGTGTCACTGACGTTGACCTGGCGCGTGGTGCTCGGCCACTGCTCCAACACCGTCCAGTCGCCACAGTCGGTGGGGTCTCCCGTGGTCAATCTCCAGGTGTTGGTCTTCCCGATCTCCGGGTTTCCGGTGCTCTCGCTGGCCTTGAAAATGAGGATGTCGATGCCGACAACGTCGGTGGGACCAAACGCGGTGACCACGCTCTGCACGAGGTCACAGTCGGCCTCGGGGTCGTTCCCCGCCAGCGACCCGACCCGGGCCGCCTCCCGGGCCGTGTAGGAGACGGTCAACAAGTCGCGAAACAACATCCCCAACTCGAGGAGGCTGATCATCAGCATGATCATGATCGGGAGCACCAGGGCGGCCTCAACCAAGGTTGCCCCCCTTTGATTTGCTCCCTTGCCCATGATTTGCCCCTGACGTGCTCCCGGCCCCACCGGTAACACCTGCGTACATTATCCGACCCCGTCACCCTGGTAACCAGGGATCATGCGGTTTTACGCAATGTGACTAGTCGACTGCGCCAGAGGCCGGGTCTGGCTCAGTACTCGACGTCGAGATCGACGACTGCCGCCCCCCACTGCTGGATCGCCGACTGGTGCATCATCAACTTCGCCAGGTTCCCCGACACCTTCACCTTGCCCGTCATGAAGGCGGTCTGAGTGTTCAACTCCCCTTTGGAGATCGCGGTCGCGGTCTCATAGCTCTGCCGCACCGTGACATCCGGGTCTTCGATGGAGCCCACGCCCATCGTCGAGCGGCCGGCGCCGGAGTCGAGGAAATACTCCATGTCGCCATCCGGGCCGTCATTGACGACGAACTGGATCTTGAGGTCGGCAGTGCCGATGGCGTTCTTGAAACCCTGGTGCTGGCCCAGGGCCGCGGTCACATCGGCTGCCCACTCTTCGCTGAGGAACTTGGACACGAGTCACTCCTTGGAATGGTCAGCCGGGGATCGTAATAGCCGGCCGGGAGCTATCCCCTGGGGCACCTACATGTGGGCGATGATGGCGTCGCCGAACTCCGAGGTCTTGACCTCGGTGGCCCCGGTGGTGAGCCGGGCGAAGTCGTAGGTCACGGTGCGGGCCGCGATCGCCCCTTGGAGACCGGTGACGATGGCGTCCGCGGCCTCGACCCAGCCCATGTAGCGGAACATCATCTCCCCGGAGAGGATCACCGACCCGGGGTTCACCTTGTCCAGTCCCGCATACTTCGGCGCCGTGCCGTGGGTCGCCTCGAAGACCGCGTGACCGGTGACGTAATTGATGTTCCCGCCGGGCGCGATCCCGATTCCGCCAACCTGGGCGGCCAGGGCGTCGGACAGATAGTCGCCGTTGAGGTTGGTAGTGGCGATCACCTCATAGTTGGCAGGACGGGTGAGCACCTGTTGCAGCATGGCGTCGGCAATGACGTCCTGGACCAGCAGCTTGTCCCCCGGCTCGCCGCCGCAGTCCTCCCAGGAAACCGCGACATCGGAGAACTCCTCCCGCACGAGCTCATATCCCCACAGCCGGAAGGCGCCCTCGGTGTACTTCATGATGTTGCCCTTATGGACCAGGGTCACCGATCGCCGGTCGTTGGCCAGCGCGTGGCTGATCGCCGCCCGGATCAGGCGCTTGGATCCGGTCACCGAAACCGGTTTGATCCCAATCCCCGAGTCGTGGCGGATCTTCCACCCGTACTCCGACTCGAGAAAGCCGATGAGGCGGACAGTCTCGTCGCTCCCTTGCTCGAGCTCGAGCCCGGCATATACGTCCTCGGTGTTCTCCCTGAAGATGATCATGTCGACGAGCCCCGGCTCCTTCACGGGGGAGGGCACGCCCTCGAACCATCTGATCGGCCGGACGCATGCGTAAAGGTCGAGGATCTGGCGCAAGGCGACGTTCAAGGATCGAATCCCGCCTCCTACCGGTGTGGTGAGGGGCCCCTTGATCCCAATCAGCTGGCGCGAGAAGGCATCGACTGTCTCCTCGGGAAGCCAGGAGCCGGTCTCGTTATGCGCCTTCTCCCCGGCAAGGACCTCTGACCATTCGATCTTCCTCGAGTCCCCGTACGCTTTCTTGACCGCGGCCTCGAACACGCGGACCGACGCTGCCCAGATATCGGGGCCGGTCCCGTCCCCCTCGATGAAAGGGATGATTGGATCGTCGGGGACCATGAGCCCCTCGGGTCCCATGGTGATGGATGAGGCCATATCAGAGAGCTCCTGGAAGGTCGCCGGAACCGGGGAGACTAGTGAGGCAGCCGGGAACAGCCGCAGTGGTCAGTCGGTGAGGCCGGCCCTGACCAGGAACGCCGCCATCTCGCCCCGGGTCACGTCGCTGTTCGGACAGAAGCGGTTGTTGGAAGGCGGATTGCAGCCCACCGTGATCCCGGCATGGGCCAGCCTGGCGATCGCGCCTTCGAAAAGATGTCCCCTGGTGTCGACGAAGGCCTTTGGCCTCGCCGGAGCAGGCAGATGGAGGGCGCGCACCAGGAACGCCGCCATTTGGCCCCTGGTCACACGGGCGTCCGGGCAGAACCTCCGGGGCCCGCAACCCTCGGTGATGCCGGTGGCGTTCAACCACTTGATCGACTCCGAGAAGATCGACGAGGTGGAGTCGTCGAAAGGATTGGCGGCACTCCGGGCGGAAGCCCAGGAGGCGACGTTCGACGAGAACAGCCAGTCCACCCCACCGTCCTGAGCCGAATGCGCGGCCGTCGCGAACCCGGATTGGAGGCCCGAGGCGCTGCTCACCCGGAGGTCGAGCCCGCCTTTCACCCAGTCGTCCCATTGCACGCCAACGACCTGGGGGTGACGCGCCGCCAACTGGGCCAGGGCGCCGGCATATTGGATCTGCGCGGCCTCGCTCGGGCGGTTGGGAGCACCGCCCGCAGCGATGATGATCGGAATCCCGGGGCCGGCGGCGTTCGACATCTCGTTGACCGCCGCCTCGTGGTATCCGACGTTGGTCCCCCCCGATGTGGGGTACCCGCCGACACCGGCGATGTCGACATAGTTCGCACCCGGCCAATAGAGGCGGAACCCGCCGGTCCCCCATTGCGCAGCCGAATATCGACTGCTCGACATCGAGCGATGGGCGGTGAATGCGGTGCGGACATGAGAGGAGCCGATGACCGTGTTTGCCCTGTCCGCGATTCTGCGGAACGCGGTCTTGAACGCCGGCGCATCGTCCCCCCACGGGTTGCTGCGCAGATTGGGCTCGGGGAGGATGTCGAGGATCACCCGGCGGCCACCGCCCAGGTCGGTGAATTTGGCGAAAGCGGCGAGCATGTTGTTGAGGCGCTTGTCGTGCTTTCCGGATGCGAGGCCGTCGAGGTCCTTGGCGATGATCCGGATGTAAGGGGTGGCTCCAGCGTCCCAAATGTGACCCAACTGGGTGGGGACCCAGATGTTGGGGTTTCCCGAACTCCCGGTGGCCAGCCAGTTCTTGTCGCCGCCGGTTTCGTCGACCCAGTAACTGACCCCGAAAGTGTCGAAGCCGGCCCCGCCCGCCCCATACACCGCGAGTGCCGTCTTATAAGCGAGATGGGACCGCCCTCCCCAGAAGTCGGGAGGCGAGGGCGGCTCCGGAGGGACCGCCACCTGATACTGGTCCCCGAGCGCACGCTTGAGGAATGCTGCCATCTGTCCCCGGGTCACCGAGTCTTCAGGGCAGAACCGATCGTTGACCGGCGGGTTGCACCCCTCGGTGATCCCCGAGGCTGCAAGCCGCTCGATGGCCGCCTCGAAGACCGAGTCGTCGTCGTCGAAGAATCGCCCCGACGCCTGAGGCCGGTCGTTGCAGCCGATTCGCTCCGGGCCCGCCGCCAGCGAGTCGAAGAAGATCTTGTTGTTGATCGGGGAGGTGCCGTCGCCCCCGTAGTAGACGTCGAACCAGAGAGACTTCACCTTGAGTTGGCTCTCCGATGGCCTCCGGAAGGTCAAATTGCTCGCGGCGTAGGCGCGGTCTCCGTCGACGTAGCCCTCGAGGACGCCATTGGATTGGCCCAGCGAGTTGACCTTGACCCGGGCCTCGATGCAGTACCAGCGCCCGTGTTGCAGGGTCGACAGGTCGGGGTTCCAGTTGAGGATCCTGCCGTTCTGTCCCGTCCCGCTGGAGTTGAGGAGATAGGAGTAGAAGGAGATCCGGGTCACCTGGGCCGGGTTGTACGGATATGAGGGAAGGCCATCCGACGCATAGACCGGCTGGAAGGCCATGCGCGCCGACCAGCAGGGGGCTGCCGCGGTCGACGGCCTGTTGCCAAGGCAGTTGTAGGTGTAGAGCCCGCCGAATCCAGGCAGCTTTCCCCTATAGGGCGGGTTGACCTTGAAGCCGATCGGGAACCGGAGCCAATACCGCATCCACATCTCTTGTGGCTCGGAGCCGATGTTGGTCTTCGTGTACCAGTGGGCGCTTCCCCCCCAGTGGTCACCCTTGAAAATGTCGGTGTAGAGCCCGTCGCCCTGATGTCCCGATGAGGTCGGCTTCAGCCCGAAAGTCGTGTCGAAGACGCCATTGACCCCGTTCTCGAAGTCCTCCTCCAGCCACGGCGGCTGTGCGGCGCCGGCCCGTTCCGGAGCAGGCAGGATCGTGAGCAGCAGGAGCGCCGTCAGGATGGTGAGCGTCTTGGGGAAAAGCTTCATCAACCGTTTGCGGTGAGACCGACCTCGAATGTGTAGCAGTCAATGAGATCTATCGGACGATCGGGACGGATACTCAAGCCGGCGAGCCCTTCGCGCAGGGCAGAGAAGCGAGCCGAACCAATTCGGTCCCGTGGTCGTTTTCTTGGAACCGTGAGTATCCGATTTCTGGCCGCATGCCTGTCACTTGTGATCTGTGCCTGCGACGCGAGCCCGGGCATCTCCCCCACCACGCCCGTGGTCACCTCATCGCCCGCCACCTCTTCGCCCGCGACCTCAATACCGGCGACCACACTCCCCCCGACCACGACTGTCGCACCGACCACGACAGTCCCCACCGACTCGATTGCGATCGATCCCGGACCCCTGACGACACGGGGTGGCCACTCGGTGATCTGGACCGGCGAGGAGATGATCGTCTGGGGTGGCGAGGTCAGCGACGGTGGGACCCCCATGTCCGACGGCGCGGCCTTCGACCTGGTTTCCGGGACTTGGCGGGTGATCGCAGCCGCACCTATCACTCCGCGTATCTATCACGTGGCTGCATGGACCGGTGAAGAGATGCTGGTCGTGGGAGGGCGTGGTGAGGTCGATGGCGCGGCCTACGACCCAGCGACTGACTCATGGAGAGGCATCGAGGCGTCTCCGATCCCGCTCGACTCGACGAGCGTCTACGACTCGGCGGTGGGATCAGCGTGGACCGGTCAGGAACTGGTGGTCTGGAGCATCGCGACGAACGAGATCGCCGCCTACGCACCGAACTCTGACACCTGGAGGATCTTGCCCACCGTCGACCTTGCTGGTGACGCTGGTGTCCTGAGATGGACTGGTGCCGACCTCTATGCCTTCGCCGACCGGGCGTACTCGCAACCTGTACCGGGTGCCCCGCTCGAGGCCGCACGCCTCAACCAGGAAGGCGGGTGGGAGGTGATCTCCCCTGTGGAGTTCTCCACCGACGATCTGATCATCGGGGCAAGCTCGCGAATGACAGCATGGGTCGGAGACCGTTTCCTCGCCTGGACTGACTCCGGTCTCGAAGGAAAGACGATGGCCTACCTCCCCGCCGAGGGAGCTTGGACCGAGACCGACCCGATACCGATTCCATCCTGCGAAGGCCAGGGGGAGCCGATTCCGGCCGGTGATCGCGTGGTTGCCCCCGGTTGGTGCGGGCCCAGTCTCGCCACCTACGATCCGGCGACCGATTCGTGGACCACGGCTGTCGTGGGCGGCTACCCGACTGCCCGCTACACCGTGTGGACCGGGACCGAACTGCTCAATTGGGGGGGCGGTTGCTGCTACACCCTCGACGCATGGCGGTACGCCCCCACCGACTGACCGGCGCCTTCAGCCCCGCCGGTTGGCAGCTGCAGTCAGGGTGTTCGCCAGGAGCATGGCCCGGGTCATCGGCCCCACTCCCCCAGGGACCGGGGTCAGGGCGCCGGCCACACCCACCACCCCATCGAAGTCGACATCACCCACCAGCCCGGCCTCGGTCCGGTTGACCCCGACGTCGATCACCGTTGCCCCCGGCATCACGAAGTCCGACGTCACCAGGCCGGCCACCCCCACCGCCGCCACCAGAATGTCTGCGTCGCCGGCCAGCTCGGAGAGCTGCGGGGTCCGGGAGTGGGCCACCGTCACCGTGGCGTCCACGCCCTTGCTGGAGAGCATCAATGCCAGGGGCCGGCCCACCAGGAATGAGCGGCCTATGACCACTGCCCGTGCCCCTGAGGTGGGAATTCGGTAGTGATCCAGGATCCGCATGACCCCGCTCGGGGTGCAGGGGCGGAGGCCGGGTCGGCCCAACACCAGGAGTCCAAGGTTGTGGGGATGCAACCCGTCGACGTCCTTGGCCGGCGAGATCCTCTCCACGGTGCGCTCCGCATCGAGGGCTCCTGGAAGGGGGAGCTGGACCAGGATCCCGTCAACCGACTCGTCCGCGTTGAGCGTCTCGACCAGATCCTCGAGCTCGGCCTGGGTGACGTCGGCGGCCAGCTCATGGTGAACTGAGCGGATTCCGACCTCCGCCGCATCGGCCCGCTTGCCGCGGACATAGGAGTGCGACGCCGGGTCGTCGCCGACCAGAACCGTGGCCAGGCCTGGGGTGTAGCCCAAACCTTCGACCGCGGCGGCGACTTCGGCCTTGACCGCGGCCGCCACGAGCTTCCCGTCGAGGATCGTGGCGCTCATGTCAATGGAGGAAATGCCGGACTCCGGTGAACACCAGCGCCATCTCGTGTTCATCGGCAGCTGTGATGAGCTCTTCGTCCTTGCGCGACCCTCCGGGCTCGATGACCGCGGTGACTCCTGCGTTGGCCAGGGTGTCGAGCCCGTCCCGGAAGGGGAAGAAGGCATCAGAGGCAGCCACCGCCCCGACCGCCCGGTCCCCGGCCTTGAGCACCGCCCGCTCCGCAGCTCCGATCCGCGACTGGTCGCCGGCCCCCACTCCGATCGCGGCGCCGTTCCTGACGATGACGATCGCATTCGACTTGGTCTGGGCTGCGACCTTCCAGGCGAACTCCAGGTCGGCGCGCTCCTGGTCGTTTGGTGCCCGCCGGCTGACTACTTCCCAAACCGCTCCGTCGTCACGGTCTCTTTCCTGGATCAGGAACCCGCTGTCGAGCCGGGTGAGATCCGGGCCGGTGAGGTCAGGGGCTGCGGCTTCCAGGACGCGCAGGGCCTGCTTTCCCTCAAGGACAGCAAGTGCCTCGGGAGTGGCGCCCGCGCAAATCACTACCTCGATGAACTTGTCGGCGATCGACTTGGCGGTCTTCTCATCGAGGACACCGTTGATCGCCACCACCCCGCCAAAGGCCGAAAGCGGATCGCAGGCCCAGGCCTGTTCGAAGGCGTCAGCCACGTTCTCACCATGCGCAACACCACAGGGGTTGGTGTGCTTGATGATCGCGACTGTCCCGGGGTGGGAGCCGGCGAGCAACCACGCAGCTTCGGCGTCCTGATAATTGTTGAAGGACATCTCCTTGCCCTGATGGAAGATTGCGCTCAGCCACCAGGGTCGGGCCCCGTCCTCCACATAGAGCCCGGCCTCCTGATGCGGGTTCTCCCCATAGCGAAGCCCGGAGACCCGGCGCAGCGGGATCATCCGGGCCTCTCCGAGCCAGTTGACGATCGCCGAGTCGTAGGAAGCGGTGTTGAAGAACGCCTCGGCAGCCAGGGCCCGCCGCAAGTCGTCGTCGAGGCCGCCGGACTCGACAGCCTCCGCCACGGCTTCGTACTGCGATGGTGAGGTGACCACACCAACATGGGCATGATTCTTGGCGGCGGCCCGCACCATGGCCGGGCCCCCGATGTCGATTTTCTCGATGATTTCGTCGACGCCCGCTCCCGAGGCCACCGTCTCTCGAAACGGGTAGAGGTTGACCACCACCAGCTGGAAGGCCTCGATGCCATTGGCTGCCAGGTCGGCGAGGTCCGACTCGCGGTCTGCCCGGGCCAGGATCCCCCCGTGGATGCGGGGATGGAGAGTCTTCACTCGCCCGCCGAGCATCTCGGGCGCACCGGTGACATCTTCCACCCGGGACACCTCGAGTCCCTCGGCTTCGAGGGCTGTTGCCGTGCCCCCGGACGAGACGATCGCCACGCCGGCCGCGACGAGCCGGGATGCAAAGTCGACAAGGCCCTCCTTGTCGTAGACGCTGATCAGTGCCCTCCGCACCGGGACGGTGGTCAAGTCCAGATCACCCGGTCACCATCGACGATGATCTCGCCTGCCGTCAGGGCACGGACCACCAAGGGGTAGAGATCGTGTTCCTCGACCTGGATTCGGGAGTGCAGTGTCTCGATGTCGTCCCCGTCCATGATCGGGACCGCCCGTTGCGCGACGATCGGCCCGTGGTCCACCTGTTCATCCACAAGGTGCACGGTCACACCGGTGACCTTCACCCCGTGAGCGAGAGCCTGCGCCACGGCGTGAGCACCCGGAAAGGCCGGGAGCAAAGATGGGTGGATGTTGAGGATCCGGTTCGGAAATCGGGCAACGGCTTCTGCCGAGAGGACCCGCATGAAGCCGGCGAGAACCATCACCTTGGCTCCAGCCGCCTCCACTGCGTCGGCAACGGCCCGCGAGAACTCCTGGCGTGATGCGAATCGGTCCCAAGAGAGCACCAGGGTCTCCAGGCCGGCCGCCTCGGCCCGCTCCAGCCCCCTGATCCCGGGACGGTCGGAGATCACGATCCCGATCCTGGCTCCCAGGTCCGGTGCGTCGATGAGCGCCTGCAGGTTGGAGCCCGATCCCGAGACCAAGACTGCGATGTCGATGATGCCCTGCTTCCTTGTGGTGGCCAGATCGTAGAGCGAGCACAGGCCCGGAGTTTCGGAGCACGCTCGTAGAATGATCGACGGCATGTCGACCATCGAACAGGTACCGGCCCAGGATTGGGAGACGTGGATCGGTGATCGGGAAGGCACCATCCTCGACGTCCGTGAGCCCCACGAATGGGCCCTCGGGACCCTCCCCGGAGCAATCCTGGTCAGCATGGGAGAGGTTCCGAATCATCTCGACGACCTGCCTGGTGACGGGGGAATCCTGGTGGTCTGCCGATCAGGGGCCCGAAGTGACCGGGTGGCGGCTTTCTTGTCGATGAACGGCTTTGACGATGTGGCCAATATGGCCGGGGGGATGAAGGCACTGGGGATGCAGGACTGAGTGCCGAGCAGATCGCGGTGATTGGTCATGGCTCCGACCGCCCATCTGCGACAATCAGCCCATGGAAGAGGACCGAAAGCTCCCCGCGTGGGTGCTTCCCGGTCTGGGAGTGCTCGCTGTTGTCGCCCTGGTCGCCGCCGGGCTCCTCCGGGAGACCCCCGAACTGGACCCGACGACACCCGAGGGGACGGTCCAGGCCTACCTGAAAGCGGTCTTCGCCGGTGATGAGGAGGCGGCCTCTCAATACACCGAGGGCGAGTGCGACCCGAATCTCGGGCCTGGAAGCCCCACTCAGGGGGTCTCGGCGAGCCTGGTCAGTGTCGAGGGCGACGACCAACAGACGACAGTGATCGTCCAACTGTCCCAGACGTCAAACGACCCATTCATCGGCCTCAGCGAGTGGCAGGAATGGTTCAACCTGGTCAACAGGGAGGGCGTCTGGCTGATACAGGAGCCGGTGTGGCCGTACTACGCGACTTGCTGAGCCGATGAGCGGAGTGGTCGCCCTTGTGATCGTGGTCGCGGTGATTGCCGCGGTCGCCTTCCTGATCGCCAAGTCCTGGAATCGACGGCCTGGACAGCAGGAGCAGGAGAGCGCCGAGATCCTCCCCTATTTGATACTGGGGCTGGCGGTCGGCGTCGCCGGCTTCTCGTTCGCCCGTCTGGCAAGGGTGGCCCTCACCTGGAACCAGCTGGCCGGGGAACCCGAATCTGAGATCGCCGTCGCCCTGGCCGGCCTGGTGGTCTCGGCCCCGATCGCCTATCTGCTCTGGCGCCGGCAAAAGCGGCGCCGGGGCGCTCATCCCCGCGCCCCGGGGTGGCCCGTCTACCTGTCCCTGATCGAGATCGTGTTCCTCACCGCCTTCTTTGCCGCCGTTGGACAAGTGGCCAACGGAATTGCCGGGATCGCTGACCCCAGCCCATGGACCGATCTCATCGTCTACGGGAGCCTGGTTGCCTTCCATTGGTGGGCCGGCCTCCGCGACCGTCCCCAAGGAGAGGCCGCAGAGCTGCCCCGCCTCATCGGCTCCGGAGTGGCCCTGATCGCCCTCGCAGTCGGTCTCCAGGGTGTCCTCCAGTGGCTCCTGGAGGGGGCCTACGGAGCGACTCTCGGGAGTCCCGGCGACACCACATTCCCGGGCCAGGGCGACGATGTGGCCGCGCCCCTGGGCCTCCTGATCGCCGCCGCCCCGATCTGGGCCTGGCGCTGGCTCGCTTCTTGGAAGACGGAATCGGGCCCGCTCCGGCACCTGTATCTGGGCACCGCCGCAGTCGTCGGCCTTGCCACTGCCTTCGGCGCGGGGATCGTGATCGTCACCACGGTCATCTCCTATTGGCTGGTCACAGTCGAGGCCAGCACCCATTTCGCAAGCCTGCCTGTCCAACTCTCGGTGTTGATCGTGGCCTATGCCTTGTGGGCCCACCACCGGCGGAGAATGGGCCAAGAGCGCAATGGGGCGATCAGGGGATACGAGTACGCCATGGCCGCCGGCGCCCTCGGGGCTCTGGTCGGCGCCGGCACCGCCCTGGTGGCAATGGTCTGGGAGACCCCCCTTGCCGGAGATCCCAGCCAGTCCGGCCTGATCGGAGCCGGGCTTACCGTGCTCATCGCCGGTGCCGTGTGGCACTACTTCTGGCGGAACGTCCAGCGGCTGCGGGTGGAGGAGAGGAGGTCTCCACAGAGGCGCTTCTACCTGGTGGGGATGGCTGTGATCCTCGGCCTCACCACAGCCGGGGCCTTGATCGCGGTACTGGTCATCGCCTTCCAGGCGGCGTTGGCCGAGGGTGGCGCCGACCTCGAGTCCATGCCGATCCCGGTGACCCTGACCGTGCTCGCCGGCATCGCGACCTGGCATTTGTTCACCGTGATCCGCGCCGACGGACCGGCGGACACCCGGGCCCCAGGCACGCCGTTCCCGGTCACCGTCATCTGCTCCCATCCCGGCCCCCTCGCCACCTCCTTCCCCAAGGAAGCCCTGCTGCACGTCATTTATAGAAACGACGAGGCCGGAGTCGTCGATGAGGAGATGGCGCAGCACATCGTGGCCGCCGTCGACGGCCACCCTTCGCTCGTTTGGGTCGACCAGGACGGGTTCCGGGTAGCACCTGTCCGCGCCACCTGACTCCCACGCCCGGCCACGGTCTGGGAGCATCGTTCAGTGACCTGGCTCGCCGAGAGGATCCTCAAGCTGGTGGGATGGGAGTTCACCGGCGTCGTGCCCGACCTGCCGAAGCTGATCATCATCGGCGCCCCACACACCACGAACTGGGACTTTGTCGTCTACTTGGGCGCCCTCCGCCACTACAGGCTGGACGCCTCCTACATCGGAAAGCACACCCTGTTCCGTTGGCCATTCGGATATCTGTTCCGCAGGCTCGGGGGAATCCCGGTGGACAGGTCAGAGCCCGGAGGCCTGATCCAGCAGGTGGTCGATGCCCTCGACCGCTCGGAGCGGATGGTGCTGGTGATCGCGCCGGAAGGCACTCGGGGCCCTGCTCCCTTCTGGAAGTCGGGATTTCTCAACATCGCGGCCCGCGCTGGTGTCCCGATCCTTCTCGCCTACATCGACTACCCGTCGAAGAGAGCCGGTATGGGGCCGCTGATCGAATTCGACGGCGACATCTCCGACTTCATGGATCGATGCCGGGAGTTCTATGCCGACAAGGTGGGCCTGCACGAGGAGAACAAGGGCCCGGTGGCTGTGAGAGAGGAGCTCGAGGCGGGATGATTCCCCTCAGCCGGCCATTCTCTTGAGTGCGGCCCGGTCGACCTTTCCCAGGTGGGTCTGGGGCAACACGTCCACGAAGTAAACATGTCGCGGGTGCTTGTAAGCCTCGAGACGGGACAGCGCCCAATCGATGAGCTCCTGTTCCTCGACGTCGTCGGCAACCACGAACGCGACCGGCTTGGTCAGGCCGTCTTCGTCGTTCACCGCAACCACGGCACATTCGCGAACCGAGTCGTGCTCGAGCAAGGTCGACTCCAACTCTTGAGGGCGAAACCACTTCCCCTTGACCTTGAGCGCGTCGTCGGCACGACCCCGGTGGGTGACATACCCGTCCACGTCGATCGAGATCAGGTCCCCGCCCACGAACCACTCGCCACGGAAAGCCTCTTCGGTCTTCGCCTCGTCCTCCCAGTAGCCAGTCCCCAGCGATTGCCCGCGCACCCAGAGCCTCCCCACCTCATCCGGTGCGACTTCGTTGCCCTCCTCGTCGCAGGCCCTGATCTCGAATCCGGGCACGACCCGCCCCAGGGTCCCCGGTTTCACGTCGCCCAGCCGGTTGCTGATGAAGATGTGCCACATCTCGGCGGTCCCCAGCCCGTCGAGCAGCTCGACCCCGATTTGCTGTTTCCAGCGGTGATAGAGGCTCTCCGGCAGTGCCTCCCCTGCGGACGTCGCCAGTCGCAATGAGGAGAGGTCCTGTCGCCCTGCCTCGGGGTCGGCGAGCATCTGGTTGATGGCCGAGGGGACGGTCACCAGGACCGTTGCTCGATATCGCTCGACCCGCTCGGCGATGGCGAGCGGCGTCGCGGGGTCGGGAAAGAGAACAGTCGACGCCCCGACCGAGAAGGGGAAGAAGAGATTGGAGCCGGTGGCGTAGCCGAAGTACAGCTTGGGAACGGCGATGGTGACATCACGGTTGGTCAATCCCAGCGTTCCCTGCCCGTAGAGCCGGGTGGTGTTGGCCAGGCTGCGATGACTCTGTGGGACCGCCTTGGGTAGCCCGGTGGTGCCACCGGAGAACAGCCATAGTGCCGGGTCGGATGCCCCGGTATCGGCCGATTCCATCGCTTCGCCGTTTCGGGGGATGTCGTCGTCCACCACCAATTCGGGAAGGTCGGCGCCGACACGCTCGACGGCGGCCACGACGACCGCCCGATGCTGAGGGTGGACCAGTGCTGCTGCTGCCCTGGCCTGTGCGACGGCCCCGGCCATCGCATCCGCGGTCAGCCCGGGATTGATCATGATGGCAACCGCCCCGATACGAAAGGTCCCGAACAGGGCTGCGACGAAGGCAAGGCCATCGGGAAGGACGATGAGCACTCGATCCCCGTGACTCACCCCGCGGCCAATCAAGAGTCGGGCGACCGCCGAAGCCGCAGCGTCGGCCTCGGCGTAGGTCACCGACCCGCCGTCGAGGTGGATCGCGACCTCATCGCCGAGCCCCTCATCGAGCCGATCGCGAAGCAGGAACCGGTCGATGTTGAGACGCTCGGGCCACTCCGTCACGCCACTCGACGCTAGTGGTCTGGCCGGGATTACGGTCGAGTCAGTTGAGAAACGCCCTGGTCACTGGTGCCACCTCGGGAATCGGGCAGGCCACTGCTACGGCCCTCGCCAGGTCCGGCTTCCACGTCATCGCGGCCGGCCGAAGCCAGCAGAAGGTGGACCGGGCCACCGCCTCCATGCTTGAGCATGGCGGCTCGGCGGAGGGGCTCGTTTTCGACATGGGCTCTCTTGCGGGTGTGCGGACGGCGGCGTCGCAAGTTCGGCAGTCGGGCTCGACACTCGATGTCCTGGTCAACAACGCCGGGATCGGCATGGGCATGGGGATGACCGGCGACGGCTTCGAGATCCATTGGGGTGTGAACCACCTCGGCCCCTTCCTGCTCACCCGTGAGCTTGGCCCGGCATTCGCACCCGGCGCCCGGGTGGTGACCGTGGCCAGTGACTGGCATTACCAGGCCCGCGACCTGCATCTCGATCGGGTTCGGTCGCGGTCGTGGGTACCGTTCGGCCTCGGGTTCTACGCCACGACCAAGGCCGCCAACATCCTGTTCACATCGGAGTTGGCCAGGCGACGCCCCGACCTCGGGTGCTATGCGGTGCATCCCGGCCTGGTCGACACCGGGATCTTCCCTTTCTGGTCAAAACCGTTCCTCGGACCCGGTCTCAAGACCCCGGAAGAGGGGGCAGACACCGTGGTCTGGTGTGCCACATCCGACGAAGTGGGCGGGCAGAGCGGCCTCTACTACGCCGATCGCCAGGTCCACACCCCATCTCCGCTGGCCGCCGACGCCGATCTCGCGGCCGAGCTGTGGGAGAGATCGGAAGCCTGGGTCAACTAGCGTCGGCGGCCATGGCCGAGGCGCCCCTCTACTACGGCGAATACCTGCAATTGGAACGGCTTCTCTCCGCACAGCAGCTGGAAAGTGAGAAGAAGGGCCAGCCGGTCCATGACGAGATGCTCTTCATCGTGGTCCATCAGGCCTACGAGTTGTGGTTCAAGCAGATCCTCTGGGAGCTCGACGATCTGCTGCGGATCTTCGGCAAAGACCAGGTAGACGAAACCGACATGGGGACCGCTCTCGGCCGACTGCAACGGATCGTCGAAATCGAGGGGATCTTGATCCAGCAGGTGGACGTCCTGGAGACGATGACCCCTCTGGACTTTCTCGATTTTCGCGACCTGCTCTTCCCGGCGTCAGGGTTCCAGTCGGCCCAGTTCCGGGTGGTCGAGAACAAGCTGGGCATGCGGCGCGAGGACCGGCTCCTCCTGGCCGGAGCGCCCTATACCGCCCGCTTCTCCACATCCGACCTGGAGACGGTCGAGGAGACAGAGGCGCTCCCGTCTCTGTTCGACATGGTTGAGCGCTGGCTGGAGCGGACCCCCTTCCTGGAGAGCGGGGGATTCCAATTCCGCGAGGCGTTTCAGGAGGCGGTCCGCTCCCGGCTCGAGGCCGACCGCGATGTGGTCGCCACCAACCCCAACCTGACCGAGGGCGAGCGGACTGCGCAACTCGAGGACTTCACACAGACCATGGAGCAGTACGAGGCTCTATTCGACGAGGACAAGCATCGCGAGCAACAGAGGGCCGGCCGGCGGCGGCTGAGTCATCGCGCATTCCAGGCTGCACTCTTCATCAACATGTATCGGGACCAACCAGCGCTCCACGAGCCGTATCAGATCCTGGCGTCGCTCATGGACATCGACGAGGGCTTCACTGCTTGGCGTTACCGCCATGCCCAGATGACGCTGCGCCTGATCGGCCGCCGCGTCGGCACCGGGGGATCGGCGGGCGCCAAGTACCTGGAGAAGTCTGCGGAGAGAAGCCGCGTCTTCGGAGACCTCTTCGACCTGTCCACCTTCCTGATCCCCAGAGATCGAAGGCCTCCTCTGCCTCAGGAGATCGTCGAGGCGATGCGGTTCCGCTACCAGGGATGAGCCTGAAGCAGGACTTCTCCCGGTTCCTGGCCGCCGCGCCGGATCGGCTCCATTTCGCCGCCCACTCCCATCACCCATGGCCGGACGTGTCGTTCGAGGCCCACCAGCAGGCCTGGTTGGATGCCGCGACCAGCGCCGATGACAAGTGGGACATGGTCTTCGGGACCGTGATCCCAGAGACCAGGTCACTGGTGGCCACCACGCTTGGCCTGTCCGACCCCGGGACCATCACTTTTGCCCCCAACACCCACGAGCTCCTGAACCGGCTCTTCTCCTGCTTGGAGCCTCCGGTTCGGATGCTGACCACCGACGCCGAGTTTCATTCCCTCAACCGCCAATCACGGCGGTGGGAGGAGGCGGGGCTGGCGATCGTCGACCGCATCCCCGCCGAGCCCTTCGAGACATTCGCCAAGAGGTTCACCCGCGAGGCAAGAGCCGGAGTCCATGACCTGATCTACATCAGCCAGGTTTTCTTCGACTCGGGTTTCTTGGTTCCCGACATCGACCGCGTCGTGTCCTCGGTGTCAGAAGAGAAAGCGTTCGTCGTCGTCGACGGCTATCACGGGTTCATGGCCCTGCCCACGAACGTGGGCTCGATCCAGGACCGGGTGTTCTACATCGCCGGGGGCTACAAGTACGCGATGTCGGGTGAGGGGGTCTGCTTCATGCATTCCCCATCGGGTTACGGTCCCCGCCCGGTCGATACCGGATGGTTCGCCGGCTTCGGCCAGCTGGAGTCCGGGGTGTCGGAGAAGGTCCCCTACTCCGAGGATGGGACTCGCTTCTCCGGCGCCACCTTCGACGTCTCCGGTGTCTACCGGATGCGCGCCGTGCTCACCTGGCTCCAGGACCGGGGCGTCGCCGTTGCCGACATCCGCAGTCACGTCCTCGGGCTCCAGGAGCGATTCCTCGCCGGGGGGAAGCATCCGGGGGACCTGATCCCTGCGCTTCCCCATGAACGGGGGAACTTCCTCACCTTTCGCACACCTCGAGCCGAAGAGCTCTATGCCGCTCTCCACGACCGCGGGGTGATCACGGACCACAGGGGAGACCGGTTGCGCATCGGGTTCGGCATCTATCAGGACGAAGGCGATGTCGACCGGCTGGTCGGGGAGCTGGGCGACGTCTGACCGGGGTTACGGCTCGATCTGGGCCACCGCCACCAGCTCGACGAGCGCCTCGGGATCGAAGAGCTCGCTGATCCCGATCAACGCCATTGCCGGAAAATGGCGGCCGAAGACTTCCCGATAGGCGGCACCGATCGGGCCCAGGTTCTCCCGATATCCGCCGACGTCGGTGGTGTAGATCATGAGCGAGAGCAGGTCCTCCGGTGTCCCTCCGGCCTCCTCGATGACCCTGGCCACCGAGCGGCAGGCCTGTGCGAACTGATCGACGAGTACCGGGGCGATGGTCCCGTCGCTGTGGTGGCCGGTCTGTCCTGCGATGCGGAGGAGGCGCCCGCCGGCTCCGAGCGCGCCATGAGAGAACCCGACTGCAGGTGCCATGCCCTCCGGATCGAACAGATGGTGGCGCGTCATCTCCCCTCCCACACCGGTGGGCGTTTGCCGGTGAATGCCTCGTAGAACTCGGCGTGGTCCTTCGAGGTCATCAATAGCGCCTGAGTGAAGGCCTCGAGCTCGATCGCCGACCCCAGGTCCATGTCGAGCTCCCTGCCGATCAGCACCTTGGTTGCGGAAAAGGCGAGCCTGGGCCCCTCGGCCAGGCGCCTGGCCAGGGCCGCTGCTTCCTCGCTCAACACCGAATCCGGAACCGTCTTCGCGGCCAGGCCCCAGGCCACTGCGGTGGCGGCGTCCACCTCTTCACCAAGCAGGAGCACCTCGGTGGCCCTGCCCAGCCCGATGACCCGGGGCAGGAGGTAGGCGGAGCCCATGTCGGCACCGGCGAGCCCGACTTTGGTGAACAGGAACCTGAATGTTGCCAACTCGCTGAGAATGCGGATGTCAGAGGCGAGAGCGATCACGGCACCGGCCCCGGCTGCGACTCCGTTCACAGCAGCGATCACCGGGATTGGAAGCCGCCTGATCCGCTCCACGACGGCACCGGTCATCCGGGTGAACTCCAGCAAACCCCTGGCGTCCGCTTCCTGGAGCCGCCCGATGATCTCATCGACATCGCCGCCTGAGCAGAACCCCCTGCCCTCTCCGGTGATCACGAGGACTGCGACATCTTCACGATGCTCGATCTCCGCGAGCAGATCCCTCAGGTCGGCATAGGCCTCGAAGGTGAGGGCATTGAGCCGGTCGGGGCGATCGAAGGTGACCGTGGCCACACCGTCGTCCACCGTGAAGCGAAAATTGTCCCAATCGGTGGTGAACGGGGCGGACGAGCGGTGTGGGCTCAACTCCTAGACCGCGGCTTCCACTCTTCGAGCTTCCTTCGCGGTCAGGTAGGTGTAGATGCCGAACAGGAGGGCGATTCCGAGAATGGGGGTGAAGATCCGCTTCAGGGTGGCATTCTCGGTCATCAACCCGATCACGAAACCGATGGCACCGACGTTGGTCCCCCAGAAAATCACGCGGTTGGCGCGCTCCGAGACATCGGAGCTGATCGCCATCATCGCGAAGATCAAATTGGTCACCACCAGGATGAAGTTGGTGTGATCGAGGGCGAGGAGCCACGGAAGGACCTCCTCGATTTCAGCTCCGCCGACGAACAGGGAGACCACATAGGCAAGGAGCACGATCCCGGCGACGAGCCCAATCACAGATACCCGGGGCATGACCTCGACGATCGAGCCGCCCCTCCACTGCGATGGTGCCAGGAATGTGCGCAGCCTCACCAGGAGGATGATCAGACCCACGACCTCGAGCGGCACATTCGCCTGGATCAGGGCGTCATTGTCCATGAGGAATCCGACCATCCCCAGCAACCCGGCGAGGAAGATCAGGAGCATCTGGACCATGCCGGCCCGCGAAGCTGAGATCGAGGGCACCTCGCCCTTGCGGATCAGCCATTCGACGAGTGCCACCGCGGCCAAGATCACGTAGCCGATCACCATCGCTGCGGGATGGGCTTCGCCAAGACGATCGGCGCTTTCTGCGGGCACCACCTCCGTTCCGGACAGTTGCAGCCCGAGGAGGACGCCGAGCACCGCCCCGATGACCAGGAAGAAGAGCGCCAGACTCAGTCCGAGCTCCGCCACGTTCCATGACTGGCCCCGTTTCTTCCGCAGCACCCAGACGAACATCCAGACCATCGCGATGAAGGCGAGCGTTCCCCCGATGGGACGCTGGACCGACTCTTCGGTGCCGAGCAGGTCGCCAGACCAGAAGGCGAGGACATACAGGGCCAGCGCCACGATCGAGAAGTTCGCCAGAGTGCTCGACGAGCGGTCGTCCGGGGAGCCGAACATCCACATCGCACCGCCGAAGATCGACAGGGTGATCCAGCCCAGAGTCCCGGCGTGAACGTGAGTGAGCAGGGTGTTGCGGGGCGGGTCCCACAGATCCGTCCCATTGAGGATGCCGATCACGACCGTGATCACGAAGATGATCAGGGCAGCGCGGAAAAGATTGCGAACCCCGGGCGGGGCAGCACCCATCAGAATCTCACTTTCTCGGGATGGGGCAATTATGGCTTTTCGGGCTCGCCGCTGACGGGACCGCGGCGGGCACCGCCCCGTTAACTTGAGCCGATGCGCGCGCCGATGCCACTGGTCGAGGAGTGCGAGCGCATCGCCCGCTCCATGCTCGATATCGCCGAAGGCGGTAAACCCGGCTCCGTCAACCGGGAATTGGTCGCGGCGCTGGCCGGGCACGGCCTGTTCGACCGTCTGTTCGCAGCCGAACAGGTGACCGCAACCGAGTTGTGCGCCATGCGGCAGGGCCTGGCCAGGGTGTCGACACATGCCGAGACCGCCTTTGCCGTCCAGGGATTGGGTGCGATCCCGATCCACCTCGCTGCCACGGCACCGGCCAAGGACCGATGGATCCCACAAATTCGCTCCGGAGCGGCGGTGGCTGCATTCGCCCTGACCGAGCCCGGCGCCGGCTCCGACGCCGCCGCCCTCATCACCCGAGCCGAGGCCGACGGCGACGGCTTTCGAATCACCGGGGAGAAGGCGTTCATCTCCAACGCGCCGGGCGCCGACGTGTACACGGTTTTCGCCAGGACCACCGAAGGCGCCGGGGCGAGAGGGGTTACCGCCTTCGCCGTTCCGGGTGACGCTGATGGCCTCGCCGGGGCTCCAATCCCGATGCTGTCACCACACCCTCTGGGCAGGATCACATTCGACGGGGTGTTCGTCGCCGATGACCAGGTCCTCGGGGAGGTTGATCACGGGTTCAGGGTGGCGATGCAGACTCTCGACCTGTTCCGCCCAAGCGTCGGCGCTTTCGCTCTCGGGATGGCCGAGGCGGCGCTCGGCATCGCGGTCGACCACGCCAGAACCCGGACCGCCTTCGGGACACCGATCTCCGACTTCCAGGGCGTCTCCCACCAATTGGCCGATGTCAGGGTTGCGATCGAAGCCTCCCAGCACCTCATCTACGCCGCAGCCGAGGCACACGACTCCGGCGACCGGGAGTCACTAACCGGGAAGGCGGCGATGGCCAAGCTCTATGCGACCGAGACCGCGCAGCGGGCGGTGGATGTCGCCATCCAGGTCCTCGGGGCGAGGGGTCTGGAGGCGGGCTCGACCCTGGCCCATCTCTACGTCGAGGTGCGGGCCCCGCGGATCTACGAGGGCACCTCCGAGATCCAGCGCAACATCATCGCCCGGGAGCTGTTCTCGGGGAAGATCTAGGCTCTCCCCCCAGGAGCGAAGCGACATTTCTCCCCCAGAAGCGAAGCGCCGTTGGGGGGAGTGGCCCGAAGGGGCCGAAGGGGGTTCTGGGGGAGTGGCCCGAAGGGCCGAGGGGGGTCTCGGCCAATCCGCCGGCAATTCAAGAGGCGCGCACCATGACACAGGCCCGGGTGAGCCAGGTGAAAGGGCCATTCCTCAAGCGTTCCTCGAGCTCCGGCGACTCCGCCCCGGGCTGGACCCAGATGTTGAAGATGCCGGCTTCCTCACATTGGTCGAGCACCTGGAGACCGCGAGCCGCGGGGATCACGAAGTTTGCAATCGTCGGCTTCTCGGGGAGGTCCTTGACCGAGGGCCAGCAGGGATCGCCGTCGACCGTCTCCCGATTGGGGTTCACGGCAAAGACCTTGTAGCCCTTGGCCTTGAGGTCGCGGTAGATGATTCCCCCGTACTTGGCGGGGTGGTCGGTGGCTCCGATCACTGCGATCGAGGCCCCCGGCTCGGCAAGAAGTGGTGTGAGGTCGGTCATTTCGTTGTGGTCACGGTATCGGCGCCGGCGGCGTTTCCATTAATCCACTCATTACCGTGAGTGGCCGTGAACACCGTGATCGTGGACGGCAGTCCCCTGACCCGAGCCCAGGTGTTGGCTGTCGCCCGGGGCCAGGCCAGTGCCGAGCCCGGGGCGGATTTGGCAGCTCGGATGGGCCCGGCACGGTCCGTGGTGCAGTCCGCCGTCGACTCGGGTGAGGTCGTCTACGGCATCACCACCGGATTCGGTGCTCTGGCATCGACCCCGATCGGCCGGGACCAGACCGAAGCGCTACAGCTCAACCTGGTGCGCTCTCATGCCGCCGGTGTAGGCGATCCACTGCCGGAGGAAATGGTTCGCGCCATGCTCTTGCTCCGGGCCCGCACCCTTGCCCAGGGCCACTCCGGGGTTCGGCCGCTCATCGTGGAGCGCCTGCTCGAGATGCTCGACCGGGGAATCCTGCCCGTTGTCCCCTCGCAAGGGTCGGTGGGCGCGTCCGGCGACCTCGCCCCCTTCGCCCATCTCGCGCTGCCCCTGATCGGTGAAGGAGAAGTCACCTGGAACGGCGAAGTCAGGCCGGCGGGAGACGTCCTGCGCGAAGCGGGCCTGGAGCCGGTCCACCTCGAGACCAAGGAGGGCCTATCCCTGCTCAACGGCACGGAGGGCATGACCGCGATGGGGGCCCTGGGTCATGACAGCGCCACCCGCCTTCTGGAGACTGCGGACATCGCGTGTGCCCTCACCGTGGAGGCAGTGATGGGCAGTGCTCGCCCATTCCGCCCCGAGGTCCATGCCCTCCGCCCTCATCCCGGACAATCGGCCTCAGCGGCCCGGATCGCCTCCCTGCTCGCCGGCAGCGGCATCGGGGCGAGCCACGCCGACGACTTCGACCACGCGGTGCAGGACGCCTATTCGCTGCGCTGTGCCCCCCAGGTGCATGGCGCAGTCGCCGACACCCTGGACCACATGGCGAGGGTGCTGGACATCGAGATGGGGTCGGTGGTCGACAACCCGCTGGTGTTCGCCGATAGCGGCGAGGTGGTGTCCGGCGGCAACTTCCATGGGCAGCCCCTGGCCTTCGTACTCGATTTCTGCTCGATCGCGGTCACCGAGCTGGGATCGATCTCCGAGCGACGGACCGACCGCATGCTCGATCCCGCCCGCTCTGCCGGTCTCCCCGCCTTCCTCTCCCCCGATCCCGGCGTCCACTCCGGGTACATGATCAGCCAGTACACCCAGGCGGCCCTCGTCGCCGAGAACCGGGTGCTGGCCCACCCGGCATCGGTCGAGTCGATTCCGACCTCGGGGATGCAGGAAGACCATGTCTCGATGGGATGGGGCGCGGGGCGAAAACTGGCATCCATCCTCGACAACACCCGGCGGGTGCTCGCCATCGAACTGCTCTGCGCCACCCAGGGATTGGAGTATCGAAAGCCGTTGTCACCGGCGCCGGGGACAGGGGCGGTCACCGCCCTGATCCGTCAGCACATCCCGCCCCTCACCGCCGACCGGCCGCTTGCCGCCGAGATCGAACAGGTCGCCATGTTGATCGCCGACGGTTCGATCTCGATCGCGGCGGGCCTCGGGAGCGAATGACGGACCTCCTGCTCACCGGTATCGGCCGGCTGGTGACCAATGCCGGCCCCGCGGTCACCGATGCAGCGATCGCCATCGACGGAGATCTGATCGAATATGCCGGGGTTGCGGCCGACTCTCCTGACCAGGGAGGTGGGCGGCGGATCGACTGTGAGGGCCGGGCCGTGATCCCCGGATTCGTCGACGCCCATACCCACCTCGTCTTCGCCGGGGACCGTTCAGAGGAGTTCGCTGCCCGACTCGCCGGCGCCGGATATGAGGAGATCGCCGCCTCAGGGGGCGGCATTCTCTCCACCGTCGCCGCCACCAGAGCGGCGACCGAGCAGGACCTGTTCGAGGTGACCGCGGCCCGGGCGCGGCGGATGATCGCGGCGGGGACCACCACGCTCGAGATCAAGAGCGGGTATGGCCTCGACCTCGACACGGAGCTCAGGCTGCTCGGAGTAGCGCGACGAATCGCCGACGAGCTCCCCTTGACCGTGAAGACGACGTTTCTCGGGGCCCATGCGGTCCCACCCGAATACGAGGGCGACCGCACCGGCTATGTCGACTTGATCGTCGAGGAGATGCTGCCCGCAGTAGCGCCGCTCGCCGACTATTGCGATGTCTTCGTCGAGGACTCGGCGTTCTCCGAAATAGAAGCCCGTCGGGTGTTCGAGGCGGCTGCCGGGCACGGGCTCCAGGCCAGGGTCCATGCCGAGCAGCTTCGCCCCGGGGTTGGGGCGGCACTGGCGGCCGAGATCGGCGCCGTATCCGCAGACCACCTCGATCACATCACCGCTGAAGGCGCCGAGGCCCTCCTGGCTGCCGGTGTCAGCGCCGTCCTCGCCCCGGGGGCTTCGTATTCGCTCCGCTCGCCGCAAGCACCCGGGAGGATGCTCCTCGACAGTGGCCTCAACGTCGCCTTGGCCAGCGATTGCAACCCTGGAACTTCCTACTTGGAGTCGATGGGGTTGGTGATCTCACTGGCATGTGTCCAAATGGGCCTTGGTGTAGATGAGGCGGTCTATGCCGCCACCCGGGGCGGAGCCTTGTCGCTGGGGCTCGACGACCATGGGATCGTGCGGGCGGGGGCGGTGGCCGACCTCGTGGTACTGGACGCTCCCTCGGAGAGCCATCTCGCCTATCGCCCGGCCACCCCGTTGGTTTGGAAGACGATCAAGGCGGGCTCCGTCGTCGCCTGAGCCGGACCTCGCTCTCCGGGCTCAAGCCGTAGCATCGCGCCGCGACCCGAAAGGAGCGACGTCGATGCGTGATGGCCTTCTCTTCCTCCACATCCTCGGAGCCTCAGCCTGGATCGGGGGAGGGCTGTTCGGGATGTATGCCTACTCGTCGGCGGCCCGTATTGGGCCCCCTGCACGTCGGGAACGGTCCTCGCAGCCTTCGAGAAGCGGGGAAGCGCTGTATTTCGGGCTGTCATCGCCGGGTGGTCTTGCTTGTCCGGCATCGGGCTTGGTCCTCACCTCCGACGCCTACGGGTGGGGCGACACGTTCGTCCTGATCGGCCTCGGCGCCTTCCTCTTGTCGGGGATCGTCCAGTCCACCGTTGGGAGGAAGGCCAACGAGCGCCTCGTGGAAGCGGGCAACACCGGGTCGAATCTTCCCCGGCGCTATCTCGGCCTGGCAGCCGGGTCACGATGTGGGACGCTCGTGGTCCTGTTCGTGGTGGTCTGGGTGATGATCACCAAGCTTGGTGCCTGAGGCCTGGACTTGGACCGTTCCAAGATCGAGGATTTCCTGGAGCACTTCGTCGACATGGCTTCCGGAGCGACCACGATCGGGCTGCTCGCAGTGGCCGACCGCAGCGGTCTGCTCGGGTTCCTCGGGGCAGGAAACACCGGCACCGCAGAGCAAATAGCCGGCCAAGCTGGCCTCGATGCCCGATATGTCAGGGAGATCCTCTCCGGACTGGCCGCCGCCGGTGTCGTCGATTACGACCCGGGCTCGGAGGTGTTCGCCCTCGCTCCCGAGCACGCACTGTTCCTCAGCGACACCGACAGCCCCTATTTCATGGGGGGTTGGTTCGACATGGTGCCTGCCGTCATGACACAGATCGACGGCATCGTCGATGCCACGAAGAACGGTGGCGGCGTCCGGTTCGAGAGCTTCGGTCTCGACTTGATCCGCGGGCTGGACCGGGGGAATGCCCCGTCGCAACGGGCCTTTCTGATCAAGAAGTGGCTGCCGGCCGTCCCGGGACTCATAGAGAGGTTGGAAGCGGGGATCCGTGTCGCTGACATCGGATGCGGCTCCGGCACCGCGGCGATCCTCATCGCCGAGACATTCCCCGACAGCGAGGTCGTCGGATTCGACATCGCCGAGTCCTCGCTGCAGCTCGCACGCGAGCGCTCGGGTGACTTGAACAACGTCGACTTCCAGGCAGCCACGGTCGAGGAGATCCCGCTCGAGCCCCGATTCGACCTGGTCACCAGTTTCGATGTCATCCACGACCTGGCCGACCCCAAAGCCGGTCTGCGTCGCATCCGGGAATCCTTGAACGAGGACGGGGCCTATCTGATGATGGAACCGGAGGCCGACTCGAACCTCGAAGGCAATCTCAACCCGAGGGGGGCGATGCTCTACGGGATCTCGACACTCCATTGCATGACCCAGTCGCTGGCCGTGGGTGGCGAAGGCCTCGGTGCCGCCTGGGGGCGGCAACGGGCAGAGAGCTACGCCCGGGAGTCCGGCTTCAGCGGGTTCCAGGTGCTCGAGGAGATCAGCAACCGCTTCTCCGTCTTCTACCTGCTCGCCCCCTGACCATCACCAGGCCCCGCCGCCGCCACCGCCGCCACCGCCGCCTCCGCCACCGGAAAAGCCTCCGCCGCCACCCGAAGACGCCGGCGGGGTGAAGGCCCCGGCGAGTGCGGATTGGATGCCGGCAAAAGCGTTCTCGCTGTGTCCCCCCGAGTATCCGTAGGTGCCGTACCAGTAGATCGATGAGGTGGTGGCCAGCTCCGGCGGAGCATGGAGTCGGGCCTGGGCGAGCACTTCCTCGGCCACCCCGAAGACAATGGCGTAGATCAGAAAGCGGTCCCAGAGCTCCAGGGAGATCGGAGGTGCCTCCTCCAGCCGGGAGAAGTCGGAGAGATACCGACGGAACGCATTCCAGCGCGCCGACTCCAACGCCCCCTCTTTCGACCTGCGAACCCTCACCTTTCGGAACCCGAGCAGAATCCAGAGGAAGACGGTGCCGATGACCAGCCCGATCGAGATCAAGACGGCGATGACGTCGCCTCCGGGGACGTTGGACAGCATCCTGGGCAGGAAGAAGAACGAGGCGATCGTGACTCCCGCCATCAGCAGGCGCACCGCCCAGGAAACCCCGTATCCGGCGTCATCGAGCATCCCGCTTCGGCGCAGCGCCGACAGAGCCCGACTGCGGAACGATTGGTAAGTCTCGGCATTGGCCGAGGCGTCTTCCCTTATCCCGTCCCGAAATTCGTGCAGCGGGCGCGGGCCAAGCTCGAGCACACGGCCGACGACCGTCATCACCGACTGCTCGAAGTCACGGAGCCCGGTGTCTTTGTCCGTAATCGAGAGACTCAAGTCGGTGATGGTCTCGTTGCGGAGCCCGGCCCATGTGGAACGCTCGACCTGCATCGGGGCGGCGGCGATGGAGCCCTGACGGATGAGGTCGAACATGGTCGCGGTGAACTCGCGTTCGCTGACGTTTCCCTGGCTGACCAGGGCCCCCACCTCCGCAGGAGTCAGGTCGGAGGGCGGCTCCTGCTCGTACTCCCGGTCGTAGGCGACCCTGGGCTCCCTGCCGTACCGGAAGAAGACCCAACCACCGAGTCCGATGGCCGTGAGCAATGCCAGAACGCCGCCCCAGATCAGCCCGGTCCGCCCGGCTTGGGCGGCCTGCTCGGCATCGTCGGCAAAGGTGGCCTCCTCGGCGAGGATCGACTCCAGCCCGTCCCCCGCCACCGCGGTAGCGCCGGCCGTGGAGGCGAGAAGGCTCTTGGGGAACACCACCCGCATCTCCACCCACTGCTCGGCGGGAACGTTGCTCGCCTCCAGGCTGGGCGAGACCTGGTCGTCGCCCAAGGAGGTCGAGCCATCGACGTCGAAAGGGTGACCCCAGACTCTGACATCGCCGGGGACAGGGACCCCGGGGAGATCCATCGTCGCGTGGAGTCGGTCGAGGCCGACGGCCCACTGGTCACCCCACACCTTGAGGTTGACGTCGACCACGTCGGTATAGGCGACAGCCAACCCTGTCATCTCGTAGGAGATGGTGAAAATGCGTGGTTCGTCCGACGAAGAGTGGTGCCACACGATTCGCACCGCGTCCCCCAGGTCTTCAATACCGAACGTGCCGGCCGGGGAGGAACAACCGAGCTCGGTGCACCCGCCGGGCTCGTAGGTGACCCGCTCGTCTCTCACCGTGATCGATGTCACCTCTTGGCCGCGCTCCAGCGGGATGTCCCGGTAGGCGCCAGAGAAATCACCGGAGAAATCGAACGTCAACGCCTCGGTGACCGACAACGAACCGTCATCGTTGACCACCACCATCACTTCGGCATTGGAGAGCCAGAACGACTCGGCCAGGGCCGTCGTCGCCGGGCCGACGACCAGCGCCAGGAGCAGCAGGAGCCAAGCCGCTCGCCTCAATCTCAAAAGTCGACTGTCGGGGCCTCTTGGGCCTCGGTGCCCGCCTCGAAGAATTCGCGAGTCTCGAAACCGGTCATGCTGGCCACCAGGTTGGTGGGCACTTGCTGCACCGCGTTGTTGTAGGTGAGGACCGTGTCGTTGTAGATCTGGCGGGAGACTGCGATCTTGTTCTCGGTCTCCGCGAGCTCAGCCTGCAGCCCTTGGAAGTTCTCCGAAGCCCTCAACTCGGGGTAGGCCTCCGCGACCGCGAACAGTTGGCGAAGCGCCTGGGTGAGGATCCCCTCGGCCTGGGCCTGCTCAGCCGGGCCCGACGCCGACTGCGCCGCGCTGCGCGCCTGGGTCACCCGCTCGAATGTCTGCTGCTCATGGGTGGCGTAACCCTTCACCGTTTCCACCAGGTTGGGGATCAGGTCGTAGCGCCGCTTGAGCTGCACCTCCACCTGGGCCCATGAGTTGTCGACCCGATTACGGGCCTGGACCAGGCGGTTGTAGATGAGGACGCCGATGACGAGCACGACGGCGACCGCGATGAGAATCCACTCCATAGGGCGAGTCTAAGTGTCACGCGACCTCGCCTGGAGATGTCGCGGGGTCCACTATGTTCGGAGGGCCAGAAAGAGAGACAACACCCATGAGCTTCTCCGACATGTCAGCCGCTCTGACCACCCTCGTTGGTTTGGAGCACCCGCCGATTGCGGTGACCTTCCTGGAGAAGGTGCCGGCCGACGACGTGCCCAGGTTCGCCGAACCGATGTCCGCGCCCACCGCAGACGGCCGTTCCGGCCGGGTTGCTGCACCATGTGTCTTCTGGATGCATGCCCACACCAGCACATTCGTCACGATGCCCGAAGACCACGGAAATTGCTCCGTGGGAGCTTTCACCCACGGCTTCGTCGACGCGGAGGACATCCTCGACAAGGCGGATGTGAGCGCCCTTCTCGACGTGGGATGGGTCACCATGGAGGCTTTCTCCGGCGTCTCCTCGCTCTCCCGGCGTCCCAAAGGGGTGCGCTATGGGCCGCTCTCGGATTCCAAGGTCGAGCCCGACGTGGTCATGCTTCGGGTCTCGCCTCGTCAGATGATGGAGATCAACGACGCGGTGGAGGTCGAGTGGTCGGGCAAGCCGCAATGCCAGATCCTGCCCCGCGCCGCCGATAAGGGGGTTATCGCCGCCTCGATGGGATGTGCCCTCTCCCGAGCCCGAACCGGCATGGGTGACGACGAACTCACCGTGGCCGTGCCCGGGCCTCGCTTGGCGGAGTTGATTGCCGGCCTGAGGGACGTATGTCGTGCCGACGAACAGGTCAGTGGATACGCCGAGGCCGACCTGGCTCGGTTCTCCTGACCCAGCTCAACGTCTGGGTGGCGGCTCCAGGGCATCGACAGCTTCGGCCCACACGTCTGGCAGCTCGGCACCGGGCCGGGACATGAGCCGTAGATAGAGGTCCGAGGCCCTGGCCTCGGTCCGCATCTCGGGGTCACCGTCCCCGATCAGCCAAGAGCGGCCGAGATCGGTCGCCACCAACTCGATGGTTGGCACCGGGGCGAGTCGGGTCAGGTAGAGATCGCCGTACTCATCGAGGCCGAGGCCGGCGACAACGTCGTGGAGGGGCTCGATCTCACCGATCGCCTGGTCGGCATCCCAGCGATGGAGCCCGGTTTCGATCACCATCCGGGTCTCCCATCCACGGACGGTCGGCTTGGAGGTGAACCCCCACACCGCGGCATCGGGATCGGCGCCCTCAAACGCGGCGAGCATCGACTCCAAGGTTTCCGCAAACCAGCGCACCACATCTCCATGGTCCGGCAGACGTGGGCCGTGGATCCTCTCCTGGGGTAGTTCGCTGACGGTGATCATCGTCCGGCCATGGACCGATGCCACATGCGAGAGCAGGTCGAACATGGTCCAGCCCGGGTATTGGGGAACGGGCCTCGACAGGTCGCGGCGCCCGACGTCGAGGATGTGCTCGGCCTCGGAGCGGATCAGATCCCGCTCAGCCGAGGGCACGGACCATTGCCTCGCCGATATCGGATGGGGTCTCGGCGATCACGATCCCGGCGGCCTGCATTGCTTCGATCTTGGCCGCTGCAGTCCCCCTCCCCCCAGAGACGATCGCTCCGGCATGGCCCATCCGCTTCCCGGTGGGAGCCGTGGTTCCCGCGATGAACCCGGCGACCGGCTTGGTCATCGCGGCCGCCACGAACCCGGCGGCGTCCTCCTCGGCGACCCCGCCGATCTCCCCGATCATCACCACCCCTTCGGTCTCGGGATCGTCCTGGAACATGGTGAGAACATCGACGAAGTTGGTCCCGTTCACCGGGTCGCCGCCGATCCCGACGGCAGTGGTCTGCCCCAGACCGAGCCTGGTGAGCTGGTGCACCGCCTCATAAGTCAAGGTCCCCGACCGGGAGACGACACCGATTCGTCCCCGCTGGTGGATGTATCCGGGCATGATCCCGATCTTGCACTCGCCAGGGGTGATCACCCCCGGGCAGTTGGGCCCCACGAGCCGGGTGGGCTTGTCTGACAGGTACCGCTTGGCCACGATCATGTCGGCCACCGGGATCCCCTCGGTGATCGCCACCGCGAGAGCCAGGCCGTTCGCCGCCGCCTCCATGATCGCGTCGGCGGCGAAGGCAGGCGGGACGTATATCGAAGACGCGGTGGCTCCGGTCCGGGCAACCGCTTCCTGGACCGTGGCAAACACCGGCACTTCGACCGAGTACCGGTCGTCGCGCCCCGGCACCCCGGAATGGTCGGTTTCACCCTCGAACCGGGCCGTGGTTCCCGCCCTCGAGGGATGGACCGCGGCCACCACCTGGGTTCCATAGGCGATCGCCTTGTCGGTGTGGAATTGTCCGGTCTTTCCCAGCCCTTGGACCAGGACCCTGGTGCTCTTGTCGACCAGGATGCTCATCGGGTCAGCTCCAGGATCTTCTCCGCCCCATCCCTGAGATCCTCGGCCGCCACGACGTCCAACCCCGAGTCCTCGAGGATCTGCCGACCCTGTTCGACGTTGGTGCCCTCCAGGCGGACCACCAGAGGGACCGAGAGACCCACCCTTTCCACCGCTTCCACTATCCCGGTGGCGATGACATCACAGCGCATGATCCCGCCGAAGATGTTGACGAATATCCCCTTGACATTTGGGTCGCTGGTGATGATCTGGAACCCCGTCGCCACCTGGTCGGCATCGGCGCCTCCCCCGACGTCGAGGAAGTTGGCCGGCTCGCCCCCGACGTGCTTGATGGTGTCCATGGTGGCCATTGCCAAGCCGGCGCCGTTGACCAGACAACCGATGGTGCCATCGAGCTTTATGTAGTTGAGGCCTGCATTCTTGGCCGCCACCTCGGCCGGGTCTTCCTCCGACTCGTCGCGCATTGCCGCCACCTCGGGATGCCGGAACAAGGCGTTGTCGTCGAAAGCCATCTTCCCGTCGAGTGCCATCACCTCTCCCGATTTGGTGATGACCAGCGGGTTGATCTCGATTAGGTCGGTGTCGAGCTCGCCGGCCAGCCGGGCCAGGTCACGCACGAAGGTCTCGAACTTGTCTGCGATCTCCCCCGTGAGCCCGAGCCCGTGAGCTAGTTCGTTCGCCTGGAATTGGGCGAGGCCGATTGCGGGGTCCACCTCCTCCTTGAGGATCAGGTCCGGGCTCTCCTCAGCGACCCTTTCGATCTCCATGCCGCCCTGAGTCGACGCCATGACGATGTTCCGCCCCACGCCGCGGTCGAGCAGGACTGCGAGGTAGAGCTCGCGGTCGATGTCGATCCCCTGCTCCAGGTAGAGGCGGTTGACCAGCTTCCCCTCAGGACCGGTCTGGACCGTTACCAGCGTCGAGCCCAGCATCTGCGAAGCCAGGTCACGGACCTTCGCCGCAGCCGCCTCCGGACCGCCTTCGATGGCATCGGCCACCACGTTCACACCACGAGTCCCGGAATGCTCGACGAAGGTGCCCTTGCCCCGGCCCCCGGCATGGATCTGAGACTTGAGGACCACCACCGGGTTACCGGACTCCTCGATGAGTGGGCCGACACCTGCTGCCGCCTCTTCGGGAGTGGTCACGACCTTGCCCAGGGGCACCGGTATGCCGTGGGCGGACATCAGCTCCTTGGCCTGGTGCTCGTGGATCTTCAATTGGTTCCTTTCTCGAACCGAGATGGGACGTTCTGGTCGACCCACGCCGCGATCTCATCCAGGGGCGCCCCCGGCGTGAAGACCGCGGACAGGCCGCCGGCGACGAGAGCCGGGATGTCCCCATCGGGGATGACGCCGCCGCCGAACACGATGATGTCCGAGGCATCCCGTGATGCCAACTCCTCGACCACCTGGGGAAAGAGTGTGCGGTGGGCCCCGGAGAGCGAAGAGAGGCCGACCGCATCCACGTCCTCCTGCACCGCAGTCTCCGCGATCTGTGCCGGGGTCTGATGAAGGCCGGAGTAGATGACCTCGAATCCGGCGTCCCGGAGGGCCCTGGCAATCACCTTGGCGCCGCGGTCGTGGCCGTCGAGGCCCGGTTTGGCGATGAGGATGCGGCGGGGCATGCGCGGGCGGTGAGGCTAGTTGGGATGGCAATCCTCGAATCGCTCTACCCTTGGGTCATGGCGACTTCGAGGATCCATGGCCTCGCCGCGGCGGGGGTTTCGGTGTGGTCGGATCAGATATCCCGCGCCATGCTCGACTCCGGCGAGCTGGCCTTGCGAGTGGAGCGAGACGCTGTCACCGGAGTCACCTCCAACCCCACGATCTTTGCCGGCGCCATCGTCGGCTCGTCCGACTATGAGGCGCAACTGCGCGATCTGAAGTCCTCCGGTTTGTCCACCGAGGACGTGGCTCGGAGTCTGATGACAACCGACATCCAGCGCGGGTGCGATGTCCTGGCCGGGGTCCACGAGGCGACCGGGGGAAGCGATGGGTTCGTCTCTGTGGAGGTGTCGCCAACTCTGGCCGGTGAGACCGATGCCACAGTCGCCGAGGCTCGGGACTGGGTGAAGCAGATCAGTCGACCCAACTTGCTGGTCAAGGTGCCGGCCACCGCCGAGGGAGTCCCTGCGATCAGGGCTCTGATCGGGGAGGGCATATCGGTCAACGTGACCCTGATCTTCTCCCTGGACCGATACGGCGAAGTGATTAACGCCTATCTCGACGGGCTCGAGGACTACAAAGAGGCCGGTGGCGATGTGGGGGTCATCGCATCCGTTGCCTCCTTCTTCGTATCCCGTTTCGACTCCGAGGTCGACCCCCGGCTCGAGGCGATCGACACCGAACAGGCGCTGGCCCTCCGTGGGATGACTGCGGTGGCCAACGCCCGCGTCGCCTATGGGATGTTCCTCGACAGCTTCGGGTCGGACCGATTTCGGGATCTGGCTGCCGCCGGCGCCAGGGTGCAGAAGCCACTCTGGGCATCGACCTCCACCAAAAACCCCGACTATCCGGACCTGATCTATGTCGAGAAGCTGGTGGCTCGGGACACGGTGAACACCATGCCTCTGCCCACCATCGACGCCTATCAGGACCACGGCGACCCTTCGCCGATCCAGTTCGGCACTGACGACATCGAAACCGCTCGCCGCGATCTGGATCGCCTCGGGGAGATCGGGGTGGATTACGACGACGTGGTGCGGGTGCTCGAGGATGAGGGCGTGGAGAAGTTCACCAAGAGCTGGCACGAGTTGTTGGAGAGCGTGGAGCAGGCCTGAGCGCCGGGCCTGACTGGGCACCCCTCTCCGTCGACGAAGCCGCTGCCCTGTTCATGGAGGCACCGTTCCGATGGTGGATCTCCGGTGGGCATGCTCTCGTGCTCCATCTCGGTCGGTCCTGGCGGAAGCACGACGACCTCGACATCGGGATCTGCCGGCGCGATGTCGACACCGCGTTGGAGAGGCTCGCCGGCTGGGATATCAAAGTAGCCCCGAACAACGTCTGGGCACGTCGCTCCCCTAACGCAGCATGGGCGATGGATCTGACTATCGGCGAGGGGAATGCCGAACGATGGGTTTTCCGTCGAGATCCGACCGTGACCCGTCCCTGGGAGAACGCAGTGCTCAGTACCGAGACGGGTATCCCCTATCTGGCGCCCGATCTGCAACTCCTGTTCAAGAGCAAGGACCATCGCTCCAAGGACGACGACGATGCGACGCGAGTGATCCCGGAACTGAACGCGTCGCAGAGGGACTTCCTGTTGGCGCACCTCCCCGCCAAACACCCTTGGCGAGAACTCATCAAATAGTTACTTGATGAACGCCAGTTGGCTCAAAGTAGAAGGAAAGTATCGAGCGCTTGATTCGGCGGCGAATTCCGCAACGGCCTTGCTCACGCCTTCGGCGTGTGAATCATGCGTAATGAGGATTCCACCCGGCACCATTCGCGGCCAGAAAAACTGCAAGCTGGCGAGTGTGCTGGCGTAAGTGTCTACATCCAAATGTACGAAGCTGAATGACCGATTCACGATCGGCGTCGCGGAGTCCGGAAAATATCCTTCAATGAGATGAACCTCCTGGAAGCCGGCCAGGTAGGCCGCGACCTCTTGCTGGCTTGCCAAATAGTCGCCTGTCTTGAAGAAAGATACGCCCCAGTGCTTGTCCGCTTCGGACACGTCTTTCAGTCCGGCAAACGTATCAAAGCCCCAAAACGTCCGCGGGCCTTTGACGGAGCAAATCAGCTTTGCACTGCCTCCGCGATACAAGCCCACTTCAGCCATATCCCCGTCGATCGCCGATTGCATGCGTGCCAATGACATCAGCGTGTGGGCCTCCTGCGGCTGCAAATCAACCTTGCGTTCGCGAGCCACCTCGCGGATCAGACGAACGTCATCTGGACTCTTGTAGAACGACAGCAGTGCGAATTGAACGCGACTCAATACAAACAAAATCGCGGGCATTACGAAAGGCACGCGATAGATGATGAAACTCGTCAGTTGTCGCATTGAATCACTTAGAGGCGAACGGAGTCCTGACCCACTACCCCACACTAATTGGCCGGGCGGGGCATCTGATTCCGAAACGCACCACCAGGCAGGGCCCCTCCTCTGACTCTCGGGCTGATCTCGCTGGAACCGACGTCCGACTCCGTATCGTCCAACCTTCGTGACCCGCCGATCGTCGCTACTCGCAGCGGCCCTGATTCTCTCCGCCTGTGGTGCCGGGCTGCCGCTCACCTCTGACTCCTCGGAGCCCACTGTGTCCTCCCTAGACAACGGTCTAACCACGCCCCCGACCACGCCTCCCAAGGCCGCGGGTGTCGCTGTCACCATTACCGCCACGCCGGTCGCACAACCGGATGGCTCGATCGAGCTCTGTCCGCCGGGGACCACCGGAGCCTGCCCCGGAATTCTGCACATCGGCGACCTCGACCCAGGGCTGGTCTCGGCTGCCGAGAGAGCGACAGTCGTCAGAGTGACCGGCACCTATGACGGACGGACCGTCACCCCATCAGCCGATCCCGAGGTCCTCGCCTACCCCCTTCTGGCCGACCCCGATTTCTCCAGCCTCTGCCCGGGCCTGCGAGGAACCTCGTCGGTCAATCCAGACGAGGACATGCAAACGGCGATTGCCGGCTACATCGAACGGCAATCGGACTTCGCCGAGATGTGGTGGGATCGAGAGTCCGCAATCCTCACCGTCTGGTTCAAGGGAGAGGACGTCGCGTCTCATCAGACAGCAATCGAGACGCTCGCGAACGGCGAGCCGGTATGTGTTGCCGGCGGGGCGCAATTCTCACAAGTGGAGCTCATGGAAGCATCAGACCTGATCCAGGACTTTCGTGACAGCCGAGGCGAGCCCCTCGCCACCGCCGGCTATGCCGTCGGGGGCCTCGACAACCGGATCAACCTGTCAGTCGAGGAGATCGACTCCGCGACCCGCGTCGCCCTAACGGATCTCGTTGGAGACCGGGTCGTGATCTATCCCTTCATCGAGATGCTCGACGGCGACCTGTCCGCAATGCCGGCCCCTGTGCCCGTCGTCGAGGGTGACGTCGACATCCTCACCAACAACACGCGGAACGCAGGCGGGATGGCCGCCCTCGGCCACTTCACCCTCAGCTATGACCCCGACCTCAACTGCGTCTACTTCGGTGAGGCGAACTCGACGGAGCGCATCGTCCCCGTCTGGCCGTTCGGATACTCAGCGACCAGCGAACCCTTGACCATCCACGACTTCGACGGGGCGCCGATCGCGGTAGAGGGTGATCAGCTCGAGCTGGGTGGGGGAAATGTCGGCGTAGGTCATCTCGAAGGGAACACCTGCGACGCCACGTCAGCCTGGATCGTCAGCGGTTTCTGAGCCCGTCTCCGGATTTTTCTCGATCGGCTTCACCTCCACCACGGGCACTATGCCGAGACTGATCTCCTTGTTGTATTTGTCCTCTGCCCGGCGCTGAACGGTGCGACTCATGATGAAGTTGAGAAATCCGAGGATGAACGCCACGCCGACGATGATGAAGACGACGGTGACCATCCTCGTGAAGTCGGTCGTGGGGTGCAGATCGCCGAAGCCCACCGTCGTCAGCATCACCACTGTGAAATAGAGAGCGCTGATCACCGACCAATCCTCGAAGATCGCATAGAAGGTGGTGCCAGCTCCGATGATGCCGATGAAGCCCAGGATCAGGCCCCGACCCTCGGGTTCTTTCCACATGTGCCGGAAGGTCTTGAATAGCTCTCTGAACACGGCCTAGACGATATCTGAGGATCGAACGACCGTCGTCATGTGAGCAGCAGCTCGATCGTTTTCCGGGCCCGCCGCTCCCGGGTCTCTGGCTTCTTGGCCTCCGCCACATGCATCGCATGTTCTCGCCGGTGGCTGAAGCTGAGAGCATCGAACGCCCGCCACGCCGCCGGGTTGGCTTCAAGCGCCACCGCGAGCTCAGGCGGGAGGTCGACCTCACGAGCCCCGACATCCAGATCGACAGTCACTTCGATGATGTCACCGACTTCCTTGCCAACGCCCTCTCGGATCCCCTTGAGCACACCCAAGACCGACGACCCTCCCATGCGAACGATGCTCCCCCGATAGGCCACTCCATCGAAGCTGGCCGTCACCGGGATCCGGCCACTTCCACCGAGTTCCTCGATTACCTCCAGGGGGACGGTGACATAGGCACCACCCCGCGGCGCCCCCTCGATCGGGGCGGAGAACCGGCTCACGCCCTTTCCAGAGGGGCCCAGGCCAGAAGCAACCGCTTCTTGCCCTGGGTGTCGAACATCACCTCGGCTTCCGCCCGATCTCCGGAGCCCACCACCTCTCGCACCGTGCCCAAGCCCCAACGGTCGTGACGCACCCGATCCCCGGGGCCGATCTCATCGGAAGCCACCGTGGCCCGAGGCCCGACAGCCGCGGCTCGCTCAGAAGACGTGCGTCGCTCCCGCTTGCCGGCCTTTGCCATCAGCTCATCGGGGATCTCGGTCAAGAATCGGGAGGGCGGGTTGTAATTGGAGCCGCCGAAGAGCAGACGACTCCACGCCGAGGTCAGATACAGGCTCTCCTGGGCTCTCGTGATCCCCACGTAGGCGAGTCGGCGCTCCTCCTCGAGCTCCGAGGGATCGCCCAACGAGCGCATATGGGGAAAAACGCCGTCCTCCATGCCCACGATGAACACTGCGGGGAATTCCAGGCCCTTGGCGGTATGCAGCGTCATCAGGGTCACGGCCCCGGCGCCCTCGTCCCACTCGTCGATGTCGGCGACCAGGGCCGTCGATTCCAGGAAGATCTCGAGCCGACGCAGGTTGGGAAGCGAGTCGAACTCCTCGTCACCTATCACCGCTCCCTCGTTGGCGCCCTCGAACTCCGCGGCGACGCCGACCAGCTCCTTGAGGTTCTCGACCCTCCCCATGGCCTCCACGGTCTTCTCGGCCTCCAGAGTGGCCAGCATGCCGGTGTCGTCGAGAACCGACTGCACTGCGTCAGCCACGCCGCCAGCCCTCGCCTCGTCGGTGATGCGCGCGATGACCGCCATGAACTCACCGATGGCCGCCTGCGCCCGCCCGTTGAGCTGGTTGATCTCCCCGGCTCGCCGGAGCCCCTCGAAGAAAGGGATTCCCTGGGCCTGGCTGAACCGGTCGACATGGGCGATCGTCGTATCGCCGATCCCCCGGCGCGGCTCGTTGATGATCCGCTTCACCGACACCTCGTCCTGGGGATTCACCACCGTCCGTAGATAGGCGACCGCATCCTTGATCTCCTTGCGGTCGTAGAACTTCACCGAGCCGACGACGGTGTAGGGCATCCCACGGCGGACGAACACATCCTCGATCACCCGCGACATCGCGTTGGTTCGATAGAAGACCGCGACGTCGGAGAGGTTGTGCCCTCCGGTCTTCAGACGCTCGATCTCGTCGACCACGAACCCGGCTTCGTCGTGCTCATCTTCGGCCTCGAAGCGGGTGATAGGGACACCGCGCCCCTTGTCCGACCACAGGTTCTTGGGCGTGCGCTTGGTGTTGTTGGAGATGATCGAGTTGGCGGCGTCGAGGATGGTCTCGGTAGATCGATAGTTCTGGTCGAGAACGATCACCCGGGCGTCGGGGTAGTCCTTCTCGAAGTCGGTGATATTGCGGATGTCCGCGCCCCGGAACCGGTAGATCGATTGGTCGGAGTCACCCACGACACAGATGTTGCGATGAGCGGCGGTGAGCTGCTTGACCAGCACGTACTGGGCGCGGTTGGTGTCCTGGTACTCGTCGACCAGGACGTAGCGGAACCGCTGCTGGTACTGGGCCAAGACGTCGGGGAAAGCGCCGAAGAGCTCGACAGTGACCATCAACAGATCGTCGAAGTCCATCGCCGACGCCTCGAGGAGGCGTTGCTGGTACAGGCGGTAGACGTCGGCGACCTGCTCGTGATAGAAGCCCTCACCCTGGTCGGCGAACGACTCGTAGTCGACCAGCTCGTTCTTCGCCTTGGAGATGACGGCTTTCATCGCCCTTGGCGGGAAACGTTTGGAGTCCAGCTCGAGGTCTTTGAGCACCAGGTTGATCAGCCGCACCGAGTCGGCCTCGTCGTAGATGGAGAATCCGGATCGGTACCCGAGGCGCGAAGCCTCGCGACGGAGGATGCGAACACACGCCGAGTGGAAGGTGGAGACCCACATCGCGCGGACGGCACCTCCCACCAGGGCTCCCACCCGGCTCCGCATCTCGTTGGCCGCCTTGTTGGTGAAGGTGATAGCCAGGATCGAGTCGGGAGGGACCCGGAGGTCGCGGATGAGGTGGGCGATGCGATAGGTGAGAACCCGGGTCTTCCCCGAGCCGGCGCCGGCGACAACGAGAACCGGGCCCTCGCTCGCCGCTACCGCTTCTCTCTGGGTGGGGTTCAGATCGGCAAAGAGGGGGGACTCGGCCGGGACGTCATCGAGAAACCACTCAGCCTGCATCTGGAGGCGATGGTACCGGCCCGACCCGACTGAATCACAACGATGTGATCAGATCGACGGGAACACCGGCTCGCCGATATCGACCTCGGCCTGGCTCGGATCATCGTCGACGATCTCGGGACGCCCGTCTTCACCGACAACCGTTCGCCGGCGCAACGGCAGGCTGTAACAGAAGCGGGCCCCCGTGGGGAACCGCCGCTCGTACCAAACCTCCCCACCCATGGCCCGGGCCAGTCGGCGCGCGATGGGCAGGCCGAGCCCGATTCCTGTCGCTTCTCGAGCGTCGCCTTTGGAAAGCTGCTCGAAGTTCTCGAAGACCTTCTGGGTCTCTTCGTCGGGGACCCCGGGCCCGTTGTCGGAGATGATGATCAGGTACTGATCTCCCATCACGAACCCCTCGACCATGATCTGATCGCCGCCGTACTTGCGGGCGTTCTCCATCAGGTTGCGGATCACCTGCTGCACCCGGCGACGGTCCGCCTTGACGCGCACCCCATCTGGGAGGGAGACGAGGGAGGTCTTCTTGCCCCCGTTGGGGAACACCATCTTGGCCACGTCTTCGATCAGGTCGCCCAGGTCGAAGAGCTCGGGCTGGAACCTGAGACGGTCGGCTTCGAGACGAGGGATGACCAGAACATCCTCGACCAGGTCGCCAAGGTAGATCGCCTGGCGATTGATGATGGAGAGGAATTCGTCCACCTCCTCGTCCGGCAGCTCGTGCCAGGAGTCGACGAGGGTGTCGGCGAACCCCGCGATCGACGTCAACGGCGTGCGCAGCTCGTGGCTGACCATCGCCACGAAGTCATCCTTGATCCTGTGTGCCTCCTCGGAGAGCCGGACTACCTCGCGCTCCCGCTGACGACCGTGCCTCGTGATGGCAAGAGCCCAGATGACACATGCCACGCCCACCGCCGGGAGGAGGTAGGCCAGCACCTGAGTAACAGTGATCTGGTCAAACATCCTTCATTGTTTATCGGGTGATCCTGATGGTGCCTGAAGTCGAGGGCGATGTCATGGCATTCGTCTGAGATTACGCCTGCGACCACCGACCGGTTCAGGCGGTATCCACGTCCTCGAGGCCGATCAACCGGCGCAGGGTGCTGGTGAGGACTCCCTGACGTAAGTCGAATTTGTCGAGATAGGCGTTGACCCCGACCTCCCATGCGGCGCGCTTCTCCTCTTGGGTGGCGACACCCGAGACCATCACGATTGGGACCCTGACTTCGGCCGCGCGCATCGCACGCACCAGCTCGACCCCGTTGGACCGGGGCATCGAGTAGTCGACGACCATGGCGTCGAATTCGCCATCGGCCATCGCGATGAGCGCATCACGTGCCCCGCCGGCCACCTTGACCTCGAATCCGGCGCCGTTGAGGGTCGCGGAGAGCAGCTGGCGCACCCCTGCAGAGTCGTCGACGACCAGGATCCTGGGCCGTCGTCCCACCACACGAGGGCGCCTTCGGGCGAGCAGGCCGAGAAAGTTGGGATCGAGCACCACCAGCACCTCGCCGGCGCCGAGCAGGGCCGCCCCTGTGACGTGTCCCGGGCCTTCGAGGATCGGGCCCAGGTTCTTCACCGCCACCCGGCGGCGGTCGATCAACTCGCTAACCGTGACCGCGACCAGGCCCAGCCGGGTGTTCATGATCAGAAGCTCTGACTCGTCGGTGTCGTCCCCGGAGCCCACCGCCTGTGACAGCGAGACACAGGGGATCGCCCCACTCTCGAAGTGCAGCTCCCTGCCCCCCTTGGTCTTCTTGATCTCGGCCTGAGCAAGGGGCATTGCCGCCTCCACCGAGGTCTCGGGGAACCCCCAAAACAGGTCACCGGCGGCCACGACGACCACGTTCTGGAGCACCATCGACATGGGGAGGGTCATGGTCACGGTGGTCCCCTGACCGCGGACCGACTCGATGTGAACCACACCGTGCACCCGCTCCACCGAATCCCGCGCCGCGGCCAGGCCCTCTCCGGTTCCGGAGAAATCGGTGACGGTGTCGTTGGTCGAGAATCCGGGCTGGAAGAGGAGCGGTGACAGGTCGAAGGGAAGCTCGTTGCGGACGGCGATCGATGCCACCAGGTCCCAGTCGATCCCGGCGCCATCGTCCGACACCGAGACCTCGATTCCCTCGGCGACCTCCCGGGCCGCGATCCTGACCACCCCGGTCGCTGTCTTGCCGACTGCGACACGATCCGACGCCTCCTCGATCCCGTGGTCGACGGCGTTGACCAGCAGATGGCGCAGGGGCTCACGCAAGAGGTCGACGATCTGGCGGTCGAGCTGGACGTCGTCGCCGATGATCTCGAAACGGACGTCTTTGCCCATGCGCCGGCCCAGGTATCGGACGAACTGAGGGAAGGTGGCTACTGCCTCGCGGAACGAGACGTTGGCCAGCGCCACTGCCTGGTCCTGGATGTCGCCAATCGAGCTGCTCAATCGCTCCAGCTGGCCCCGCCACGACTTGCGGATCACCGAGGGGTCGGAGCCTTCGATGGAGACGAGGGCGAGGTCGGCGAGCGCCTCGGTGTCGAGTGCGACCTCGACGATGCGGTTGATCAGCCGATACAGGTCGCCGGTGTCGACTCGGGTCGCGCCGCCGAGGAGGGTCTCCGACACACCAGTGAGAAGCCCACCCAGGCTTCCGGGCTCGGGCTTTCGGATCGGGATCGCATCGGGGACGCTCTTCGTAGCCTCGATTCCCCCGGTGAGCCGATTGGCCAGGTCACTCAGCTCCAACTCGAGGTCTTGGGAGGTGGAGGCGAGCAGCGAGCCTGCAGCCGACTCCATCGCCGAGAGCACCTCCGGGTCGTGCTCGTGGCCGTCGGCGACGAGGCGCCATAGTTGCTCGAGGCGAGAAGCGACGTCGCGGATCGACTGATAGCCGAGGAGCCCAGCCGAGCCCTTGATGGTGTGGGCATCCCGAACCAGGTCTGGCACCAACGCCGGGTCCAGCGTCTCATCGGCCAGGGCGCGCGCGCCAGCAACGAGGCGACCAGACCTCTCATCCAGTTCCTCGCGGAAGATGCGCGTCAGCTCGGGGGTGTTGAGGTCCAACTACACGTTCTCTTGCCGATACGGTCTTATCGGCATGCCCGCTGGGCCCCTGAATGAACCCTCGGGCCCGAATTCACTCCCACTCGATGGTGGCGGGCGGCTTCGAAGAGATGTCGTATGCCACCCGATTGATCCCCGGAACCTCGTTGATCACCCGACTCGAGATTCGCTCCAGCAATTCATACGGAAGCCGCGCCCAGTCGGCTGTCATCGCGTCGTCCGAAGTCACCGCGCGCAGGATCAAGGGGTAGGCATAAGTGCGGCCGTCTCCCTGCACTCCCACAGTCCGTATCGCCGGGAGCACCCCGAAGGCCTGCCAGATCTCGCGATAGAGGCCGGCACGACGAATCTCCTCCAGCACGATGAAGTCCGCGGCGCGGAGCAGGTCCAAGCGCTCCCGGGTCACCTCTCCGATGACGCGGACCGCGAGGCCGGGGCCGGGGAAAGGCTGACGCCAGACGATCTCCTCGGGAAGGCCGAGCTCCTCGCCCACAGCTCGCACCTCGTCCTTGAACAGGTCACGCAGCGGCTCGACGAGCTCGAAGGTCATGTCGTCGGGGAGGCCACCCACGTTGTGATGAGTCTTGATGGTCGCCGCCGAGGCCGATCCCGATTCCACCACATCCGGGTAGAGGGTGCCCTGCACCAGAAAACGGGCATCACCCACCGAGGCAGCAGCGTCCTCGAAAACCCGGATGAAGGTCTCGCCGATGATGCGTCTCTTCTCCTCGGGATCGGTGACCCCGGCCAGGGCTTCGAGGAATCGGTCCTCGGCCTTGACGTGGATCAACTCGACTGCGAAATGCGACCTGAAGGTCGACTCCACCTGCTCTGCCTCACCGGCTCGAAGCAAACCGTGGTCGACGAAGATGCATGTCAGCTGGTCGCCGACCGCCGCATGCACCAGCGCCGCTGCCACCGCCGAGTCGACACCGCCGGAGAGCCCGCAGACCACCTTGGACGATCCCACCTGGGAGCGGACCGCGGCGATCTGGGACTCGATGATCGAATGCGAGGTCCAGGTCGGCGATGCCTCGCAGACCTCGTAGAGGAAAGCCTTGAGGATCTCATTGCCTCTCTGGGTGTGAGCCACCTCCGGGTGAAACTGAACTCCATACAAGCGGTTTTCGGGATCCTCCATGGCCGCCACGGCGGAGCCCGCGGTGGTGGCGACCACCCGGAAGCCCTCCGGCGCCGCTATCACCTGATCCTGGTGTGACATCCACACCGTCTGTGTGGTGGGTAGCCCCTTGAAGAGGACCGAGCTGGAGGTGACCTCGAGTGTCGTGCTCCCGTACTCGCCGCTCCCGGTGTTGGCCACCTCCCCGCCCGCAATGTCAGCCAGCAGCTGATGCCCGTAACAAAGCCCGAGCACGGGGATCCCCAGTTGGAAAACGTCGGGGTCGATCCGATAGGCGTCGCCGGCGTACACCGACGCCGGGCCCCCGGAGAGGATGAGGCCTGCCGGCCGCCGCTCGCGGATCTCCGCCACCGAGATATCCCGGGGAACGACCTCGGAATGGACGTGTGCCTCTCGGACCCGACGTGCGATCAATTGGGCGTATTGGGCCCCGAAGTCGAGGACGAGGACTGTGTCACTACCGGCCGACTTTGCCCTCGGCCCATCCTCGGTGGGCGGCAGCGGACTGCTCACCCCATCCCGACCCGCTGGGACCGTTGCAGGGACTTGCCCTCGGTCTGCAGCGAGGGGGCGATCATCACTTCGGCCTTCTGAAACTCCTTGACGTCGGAATAGCCGGTGGTCGCCATCGACATCGCCAGCCCCCCGAACAGATTGAGCCGGCCGTCGTTCTCATGAGCCGGGCCCACCATTATCTCGGCAAGCGTCCCCCGATCTCCTACTTCGACCCGGGCCCCGCGGGGAAGCGTGGGGTGGAAGGTCGCCATCCCCCAGTGGTACCCCCGGCCGGGCGCCTCGGTGGCCGATGCCAGCGGCGAGCCGATCATCACCGCATCGGCACCGCATGCGATCGCCTTGGCGACGTCACCACCGGTGCGCATCCCGCCATCGGCGATCACCTGGACATAGCGCCCGGTCTCGTCGAGGTATCGAATTCTGGCTCCGGCGGCGTCGGCGATCGCAGTCGCCTGGGGAACGCCGACACCCAGTACCGCACGTGTGGTGCAGGCCGCCCCCGGTCCGACGCCAACCAGTATCCCCACCGCGCCGGTTCGCATCAGATGCAGTGCCGTCGAGTAGCTGGCGCAGCCGCCGACTATCACCGGCGCCTCGCACTTGGCGATGTACTCCTTGAGGTTCAGCGGCTCTTCCTTGCTCGAGACGTGCTCGGCCGACACCACGGTGCCCTGGATGACCAGGACGTCGAGGCCTGCGGCCAATGCATGCGGTGCCCAGGCACGGACCCGTTGCGGGGTGAGGCTCGCCGCGGTGACCACACCGGCGGCCTTGACCTCCGAGATCCTCTGACCGATCAGGTCGGGATTGACCGGCTCCAGGTAGATCTCCTGCATGCGGAGCGTCGCCTTCTCCTTCGGCAATTCGGCGATCTCATCGAAATATGGCTGTGGGTCGGGGTAGCGAGTCCACAGGCCTTCGAGGTTGAGGACCGCCAGACCGCCCAGCTTGCCGATGGTGACGGCGGTCGCTGGGCTGATCGCGCTGTCCATGGCGGAACCCATCATGGGGAGCGGGAACCGGAAGGCATCGAGCTGCCAGGAGATGTCGACGTCGTCGGGGTCCCGTGTCCGCCGCGAGGGGACGATCGCTATGTCGTCGAAGCCAAACGCCTGTCTCCCCGCTTTGCCGATCCCGATGTCGATTTCCAATTGGTCAACCTCCGACGACGCTCCCTTGCCAGGGTAACAGTGGCGGTTGGAGCCCAGTCAGTAGGCTGCGCGCCCGTGCCCAAGGCCTGGTCAGTAGTCGACTTCATCCTCGTGGTCCTGGGCGGATTCCTCGGAGCAGCCATCTTCTTCTGGCTCACCATGGCCACCGGCGGGGAGGATGAGCTTCTCCTGGTGCTCGGCCTTGCCGGCCAATACATCGGCCACCTCGGCGTCCTCTGGTGGATTTCCCGCCGCAAGGACCACCCCGACCTCGGGTTCAGCGTCCAGGGACGTGACTCCCTGTTCCTGGGGATCGGCCTCCTCCTCCAGCTCGCCCTCGCGCTGCTCTTCCTCCCGCTCTCCCGCTACCTGTTCCCCGACGGAGATTCCGCGCAGCAGGTGGGCAATGCCCTGGCGGGGCTGGAGTCCCCGGCCGCCCGGATGGCCGCAGTGGCGGTGGCGGTCGTGCTCGCCCCGATCACCGAAGAGCTGACCTTCCGTGGTGTCCTGCTCAAGGCGATGCAGAATCGAAGCCGGCGGGTGATCATTGTCGTCACCGCCCTGGTGTTCGCTTCTTTCCATGTGCTCGGGCTCGACCCGAGCCGGATGCTGGAAGCCGGGCTCTTGGTCCTCCCCCAGCTGTTCATCGTCGGATGCGTCCTGGCGTTGGTGACCCTGCGCCACGGGAGGCTGGGGCCCGCGATCTTCATCCACTCCGGGTTCAACCTGTTGGCAGCTCTGGTCCTGCTGCTGCCCCCGGAGATGTTGGAATCGATTCCCTAGTGGGCCATCAAGTGGCAAGACCGGTTTTCGCCCGGATCGTCTTCATCGACTCCTCGGCCTTGTCCCGGGCCGTGGCCGCGCTCTTCTCCATCACGGCCCGCACCTCGCTGTCGCCCAGGTCGGCGTAGGCCTCCTGAATGGGGCGCAGTCCGGCCACGATGGCCTCACCGACGGCCTCCTTGAAACGCCCGTAGCCGGACGCCCGGTATTCGTCGACCAGGTCGGATACCGCTCGCTCGCTGAAGAAGCTGAAGAGCTCGAGGAGGTTGGAAATCCCGGGTTTCTGCTCCCAGTCGAAGGCGACCTCGCTGCCGGTGTCGGTCACCGCCGCCCGCACCTTCTTCATGATCTCATCGGGCCGGTCGTTGAGCAGGATCCTCGACTTGGGCGAAGGGTCGGACTTCGACATCTTGGCCGTGGGATCCGTAAGGGACATGACCCGTGCGCCGATCTCGGGCGTGATCCGTCTCCGGGACCGGGAACTCCTCGCCGAAGCGGGCATTGAACCGATCGGCGAGATCCCGGGTCAGCTCCAGGTGCTGCGCTTGGTCGTCGCCCACGGGCACCGCATGGACCTTGTGGATGAGGATGTCCGCAGCCTGGAGCACCGGATAGGCGAGGATGCCGAGGTTCTGACCCGAGCGGTCTGACTTCTCCTTGAACTGGGTCATCCGCTCCAGCTGCCCGAGCCCGGCGATCGTGCCCAGGATCCAGGCCAGCTCGACGTGCTGGGGCACCTCCGATTGGTAGTAGAGCAAGGAGCGCTCGGGGTCCACTCCTGAGGCGAGGATCATTCGGGCCAGCTCGTGGCGGTCCCGCGCCAGATCGGACGGGTTGTAAGGGGTCGTCATCGCATGGAGGTCGACGACGCAGTAGATCGTGTCGTAATCGTCCTGCATGCGCACCCAGTTGCGGAGGGCACCAACCAGGTTCCCGAGATGGGGCTCGCCCGTGGGCTGCATCCCGGAGAACACCCGTTTCCTGTCGGACACGCTCAACCGGCGACAGCGGAGCCGGGCTCTTCGGCGAACTCCGGCGAGAGATACGAGGCCACCACGTCTGCGATCTCCACCGCAGGGACCAGCACCTCAGCTCCGGCGTCTGTGGTGACATCGCTGACCGGGATGTCGAGCTCTTCTACCGACCCGGAGCCGAGATCTCGCATGGTCCATGCCAGGCCCACTGCGTCGAGCAGGCTCAGGTTGGAGTCGACGGTCACGTAGGGGGCAACCACCTGCGCCACCGAGGCAATGTCCTGAGGACTGCCGAAGTCGCCGAGGCTGCTCATCATGGAGAGCAGGAACTCGCGCTGGCGCTCGTTGCGGGTCAGATCGTTGACGCCAGGGACCACACTCCACCCCTCGGCGGTGAGCTCCTCGGTGTTCCGGGACCGGAGCCAGGCCAGGGTCTGGGCGCCCGAGGCGAGAGTGCATCCAGCGGGCAGTTCGAGGTGCGACTTGGAGTCGCGCACCGCGCGCTGAAGGCAGATCTCATAGCCACCCATCGCGTCGACTGCTTCCTGGAATCCGGCGAGGTCGACGAGGGCGAAGTGGTCGATCGGCACCCCGATCAGATCCTCGACGGTCACGGTGAGCGCCGTGGCCCCATTCATCAAGAGACCACAGCCCTCCAGGGCGTCGTTGAGCCGATGTTGGGCGCCCGTGCATCGATCCTCCACCCAGAGATCCCGGGGCAGGGAGAGGACCGCGGCGTCCTCGCCCTCGCGAGGGCGGAGAAGGACCATGACCACGTCGGCGCGATGACCCTCGAAGCTGCCGAAACCATCGGTGTCGTTGAGCGCGTCCCGGGAGTCGGATCCGACGAGGAGAAAGACATCGAGGCCGTCGCCGCTCGGAGGAACCGAGATCTCGGCGCCTTCCTGATTCTCCGCATCCGGCTGGTTCTCTGTGGGCTCTGCGATCTGCGACGCTGTCGGGCGATCGATCGTGACCCGGTTGACTTCACCCCATGTGGACGCGGCAAGATACGCAGCTCCGGCAAGGAGTGCGAGGGTGACCAACGCGCCACCGATCAACAATCGCTTCTTCAGGACGTCCACCCTTGTTCAAGCCCCCGGTGAGCTTGACATTGTATGCCCGATTTTGAACGGTCGAATCGGGACCTGGGGACAATCCGGCCCGATTTGTTCAGACCACGCCGGCGACGATCCGGGCGATGGGCTCGGCGGACATCGGGGCAGAACGCGCAGTCTCGATGGGGAGGGTGGGAAGGGTCAGCTCGAAGCGCGATTCCCCGTAGGCGTCGACATATCTGAGGGTCCCACCCATCAGCTCGGCGAGTTGCCGCGACACTGCCAGCCCGATGCCCACGGACCCGGGTTGGGTCGGGGACTGGCGGCCCCGGTAGTACCTCTCGAAGATCAACTCCTGCTCGTCGGCGGGGACACCCCCGCCATTGTCCGCCACCAGAATCTGAGCCCGGTCGTCGAGCGTTCGCACCATCACCGCGATCCTCTCCCCACCGTATTTGACCGCATTGGTGAGCAGATTGCGGATGATTTGCCGGCATCGCAGCGCATCTGCCCAGGCTACGACCCGGTCACCTTCCACGACCAACGACTTGTCGCTGGGGTGCGATTCCCTGACCCCGCGCACCACGCTCTCCACTTCCCCTCGAAGGTCAATGCGGTCGGGCTTGATCGAGAGGTTTCCCGCTTCTGCCCTCGAAGCGATGAGCAGGTCCTCCACCAGCTCGGCCAGCTCCCGGCTCTGAACGGCGATGATCCCGTTCAGCTCGACGAGCTCGTCGGTGCCGAGCGCGGACCGGCTGCTGGCGATCTCCTCGGCGAGGCCGACGATCGCGGTCAGAGGCGTCCTGATCTCGTGGCTGACGGAGGCAAGCAGGCGGTCCTTTGACTCGTTCGATGCCTTCAGCTCCTCCTGGTCGTCCTGTCGACGCCAGTAGGCGCCGATCATGTGTGATGCGCGCCACAGCGTCTCTACCTCTGCCTCGCTCCAGGAGCGATCCTCGATGCAGGCCACGAAACCGATGGATCCGCGAAAGACGCCCTCGACGAAGATGGGAACCGACACCTCCGAGACGATGCCATCCCTCTCGTACGCGGCTCTCTCCTCACCGCTGAGGCGCGCGGTGTGGACTGCGATCGAGCGACCCTCGGAGAGGGCCCGATAGATCGGCGAGTCGGATGAGTAGGAGCCGCTCTTCCAGCCACCCATGCGAAGGCTCGAGCTGCGGCGGGCATCGGCGATGATCTCCCAACCCGGCACACCGTCCATTTCCACCGTCTTGTCGACATAGGAGTAGTCGGCATCGGTGGCCTTCATCAGCGCCTTGACCGCCTCGTAGATGGCGAACACGTCGGTTTGGACGAGGAGTGCCTCGGAGCAGGTGGCAATCGCCTCCTGGAGCCGGGTGGCCTTGTGGTAACGGCTGATCGACTCCGAGAGCTGGTCGTAGAGCTTGGAGACCAGTGCGGTGGTGAAAATGACTCCGGCTACGGACGTCACGGATCTCACGGCAACCGTCTGCAACGGGTCGCCGAGGAGAAGTCCCATCGTGATGGCCCACGCGGCGATGGTCAGACCAACCGCTCCCGACCAGGCCAGGCGGCTTCCGGCGCTCAGTGTCCCGGCCAGGACTCCAAGCATCATGACCAGCCCGAATGTCGTGGTGAAGTCGAATGCCGAAATCTGCACCCCGAACAGCGCTTCGATGACGGTCAGTGACCCGAAGAACCAGGTGGTGGTGAGCACCAGCGTCATGGCGTTGGCTGCGGGGCGCTGGGAGAGCCAGACTGCCCAGATCGCGAGCACCAGATAGCTGGCCCACCTGATCGGGGCCAGTGGAGATCCCATATCCATGCGGGCGATCTCGATCACCGCCAGCGCGGGGAAGGTCACGGCAAACAGCACCGCCACATACCTGTGGAAACGCTGTTGCATTTCTATCGGAGCGCGCGAGCTCACCTCGTATTGATCGGCAGAATCGGCTCGATTTCTTGAACTGACGCCCCTAGGAGAGGCCCACCAACGACCTCACCATGCGTCCCGTCGCCCCCCACAAGGTGTCGCCTCCGAGGTCGTAGTACCAGACCTCGTGGTCGTTCCAGGGGATGCTCCACCACCGATCCTCGTCGGCCAGGTCGGAGAGGAGAGGGGTGTAGATCTTGGCGACCTCGCGCTCGCTGGGGATCAGCAACACCGGAGGCGCCAGGCGCCCAACCACCGGTACCACCATCGGCCTGAACTCGACGGTGTCGATCGCAGGGAGGAACCCGAGGACTTCCACCGAGTCAGGTTCGATCCCGACTTCCTCGTGCGCTTCGCGCAATGCGGTGTCTACCGGCCCTCGATCGGAGGGGTGGGTGCGCCCCCCGGGAAAGGAGATGTGCCCGGCGTGGGTGGGCATGGTTTCCGGGCGCTTGGTGAGCACGACGCGCACCTCTCCGGCCTCGTCCTCATAGAGGGCAGCGAGCACGGCAGCCAGTGGCGCCCCGCCGAGCTCAGGCTCGTCGGCGCTCAGCTGAAGTCGATCCCACATTCAGATATCAGGTTAAGGGCGCCGATAACCTGAACCGGTGCCCAGGCCCATCCTCGAGACAGACCGTCTGATGCTGCAACGCTTCACGCGCCGCGATCAGTCGACGCTCGACGACGCCATCCGCTCTTCCTTGCCGGAATTGAACCAGTGGCTTCCCTGGGCTCGCCTCGACTACGAGCACGGCGACACAACCGCCTTCATCCGGGAGTCGATCCAGGCCTGGAAAGAGGAACGGGCCTGGGATTACTCGATCCGGCTGAAGGAACAGCCCGACCGCCATCTCGGGAACGTATCACTGTGGACCGTCTCCAAGCTGGGCAAGATCGCCGAGTTCGGCTACTGGGTGCGCACCGATGAGCACTCCAAGGGCTACTGCACCGAGGCGGTGGACCGACTGTTGACCGAGGCCTTCGCGTCCCTCGGGTATCACAAGGTGACCTTGCGAATCGCCATCGGCAACGACGCCTCGGATCGAGTCGCCGAGAAGCTCGGCTTCACCCGCGAGGGTGTGCTCCGCGAGGAGTTGCTGATCCGCGGCAATTGGGTGGACCACTCGCTCTGGTCGTTGCTCGACAGGGAGTTCAAGACGTTGCGCCGGGGTGAGATGCGCGGCAGCAGATGACCGACCTGGAGTCGCTTCACACCTGGCTCGACGAGCGGGCCGGCCAAGACCAGTTCTCCGGGGTGGCCCTCGTGTCCTCCCGAGGTGAGACCGTGTTCCAGCACGCAGCGGGTTGGGCCCATCGCGGGCACCGGGTCCCGGTGACCCCGTCGACACGCTTCCAGGTGGCGTCGATGACCAAGATGGTGACTGCAGCCACCGCGATGAGACTCGTGGAGAGGGGAGCGTTGAGGCTCGACCGCCCTCTCATCGACTTCCTCCCGCCGGAATTGAGGCCGGTCGCGATCGACGGGCGGCACACCCTGCACCACCTTCTCTCCCACACGTCCGGGGTTCCCGGATACCACGACCACGACGACGAGACATGGGAGTCTTTCGTGGGCGCCCTGGATCGGGTACCGGCGTCGCGGGCACGAGGTCCCAAAGACATACTCCCCCTGTTCGCCGACCTTCCGGCAGAGTTCGAGCCCGGGTCTCGCTACTCGTATTGCGATTCCAATTACATCTTGATCGGGGTGCTCATCGAGTGGGTGACCGGCCGGGACTTCGGCGTCGTCGCCACCGAGGAGGTCCTGGGCCCCACCGATCTGTCATCTACGGCCTTCTCCCAACTCGACCTCGAGCCGGGCGATCTCGCATCCTCATATCTCGTCGACGACGATCCACCGGAGGCATGGCACTCCAACATCTACAGCGTCCCGGCGGGGGCAATGCCCGACGGAGGGATGATCACCACCTGCGGTGACATCGTGAGGTTCATCGGCGCTCTGACCGGGGGAGAGATCGTGAGCCCGGATTCGCTGACCCTGATGCTCACCCCTCACGGGTCGGAGGAAGACTCCCCCGAGGCCTATGGGTATGGAATGGAGCTGGTGGTGGTCGAGGACCGGGTGACCATCATCGGCCACGGGGGCGCCGATCCCGGAGTCTCGACGATGCTGGCTCATTTCGTCGAGGAGAACATCTCGATCGTCGTTCTCTGCAACCACGACCGGGGCTCGTGGGCGGTGATCCAGGAGTTGGAGCGAGCGCTCGGTTTGGAGGATCCACGCGAATAGGCGGTGGAGCCTCGGGTCTTAGGTCGCAGGCCTGACGCAGGTGCCCGGGCCTAACCGCCGCTGGCGATGACCCGACTGGCATCCCCGACGAAGGTGGCGATCGCAGGGAACAGCCCGACGAGGACGGTCACCCCCAGGGAGATCAACAGGGCGAGCCGCAACGAGCCTGCCGGGGCGGCCTCGACGTCTGGGGCGAACTCGCCGATCGGATCGTCCAGCCAGACCGCTTTCACCACCCGGGCGTAGTAGTAGAGGGCAATCACCGAGTTGACGGCAGCAATCGCGGCCAGCACCACTGTCGAGGTGCCTCCGACGATGATCACCGAGCGGAACATCGCGAATTTGGCGAACCAGCCGGCAAGTGGGGGTATCCCTGCCAGGCTGAAGAAGAAAACGGTGACCAGGACGCCGAGCCGGATGTCCACCTGAGACAAACCCGACCAGGCTGCTATCTCCCCCGACCGTGTCTTTCGGGCGGCGGCGATGACCACGGCGAACGCGCCCAGGTTCATCACCGCATAGATCACGAGGTAGACGAGGGTGGCGGAGAATGCCTCCGCGAGATCGGCGCCCGCCACTGCAGCCGCGGCGAACGGAACCAACATGAACCCCGCCTGGGCGATCGACGAATAGGCCAGCAGGCGGACGATGTTGGTCTGACGGAGTGCGCCCAGGTTGCCGACGGTCATCGAAGCAGCAGCAATCAGCCAGAGGGCAGGAGCCCAGATCTCGGAGAGGTCAGGAAGCGCCTGGTACATGACGACGAGGAAGGCAACGAACCCCGCAGCCTTGGAGTTGACCGACAGATAGGCGGTGATCGGGGTCGGCGCCCCCTCGTAGGTGTCGGGGGCCCACAAGTGGAACGGGACCGCCGAGGTCTTGAATCCGAAGCCGACGATCAGGGCGAGGACCGAGATCACCATCATTGGCTCGTCGACCAGGCTCCCGGTCGTCGCCGCCAGACCGGCAAATGTCACCTCACCGGTCAACCCGTAGAGCATCGACATCCCGTAGAGCAGGATCGCCGTGGAGAGGACCCCGAGGATGAAATACTTCATCGAGGCCTCGTTCGACTTGGCGTCTCCCTTCCTCCACCCGGTCAGGAGATAGAGGGGCCCGGTCGTCAGCTCGAGCCCGATGAAGAGGATGATCAGGTCCCGGGCCGACGCCATCACCAGGGAGCCGAGCACCGAGGCGAGGAGCAGGAAGTAGTACTCACCCTGGTAATAACGGTCGGACTCGATGTAGTGATGGGACATCAACATCACGATGTAGGCCGAGACGATGAACAGCGCCTTGAGGATGATGGCGAAGTCGTCCACCACATAGGACCCGTCGAACATCGAAACCGTGGTGCCGTCGGCGGCCAGCATGACGAGGGGGACGGCCGCCAGCGCGGTCCCGGCCACCGCCACGGTCGCCGCCCAGAACTTCTGAGAGCGCGGCAGGATGAGATCGAGGGTGAACACGGCGAGCATGGTCGCGATCACGACCACCTCCGGGGCCAGAGCCAGATAGTCGATCTCGTAGGGCATCAGGTCAGCCGCCGGAGCCCAACGAGGCGACGGTCTCCGAGTTGAACACTGTGTCCACGAGGGAGACGACCGCATCGGTGGTCGAATCGAAGATCAGCTTGGGGAAGAAGCCGATCACCACGATGAGCACGATCAGAGGCACCCACGCCGTCAGCTCGAACCGGTCGACATCGTGGAACTCATGGTCCTGCCACTCCGCTTTGGGCTCCCCGAGGTTGACCTGCTGCAGGAGATAGAGCATGTACCCGGCCGTGAGCACAGTGCCGATCGCCGCGATCACCATCGCCGTGCGAAACACACCCAAGGAGAGGCCGGGCAGCGGGTTGTAGGACCCGACCAGGGACATGAACTCGCCCCAGAACCCGGCGAGGCCGGGCAGGCCCAGCGAGGCCATAGCGGTGAAGGCGAGGATCCCGCCCATCACCGGCATCAGTTTCATGTTGCCCCCGAGACGGGACATCTCCCTGGTGTGGTAGCGGTGTGACATCGAGCCGGCGAGGAAGAACAGGAGACCGGTGATCAACCCGTGGGCCACCATCCCGATGATCGAGGCGTTGATCCCGACCTCGGTCATGGTGGCGATCCCGAGCATGACGAATCCCATGTGCCCGACCGACGAGAAAGCGATCAGCCGTTTCATGTCGGTCTGGGCGAGACAGGCCAGCGACCCGTAGATGATGCCGATCACGGCCAGGATCGCGATGGCCGGGGCCCAGTTCGCAGCTTCCTCGGGGAGGATCGGGAGTGAGATCCTGATGAACCCGTAGGAGCCGAGCTTCAACATGATCGCCGCCAGCAACACCGACCCCACGGTGGGGGCGGCGGTATGGGCGTCGGGAAGCCAGGTGTGGAACGGCCACATCGGGACCTTGACCGCGAAGCCGAGGAATATCGCCCCGAAAACCCAGAAAGCAAAGCCGCCGCTGAAGGCGCCCGCCGCGCCCAGTTCGGTCAGTTGCGGAATGTCGAAGGTGCGCTCTCCCGAGTCCCCCGATTGGAAGTAGAGAGCGAGGAAGCCGAGCAGCATGAACGCCGAGCCGAACAGCGTGAACAGGAAGAACTTGATCGAGGCGTAGAGCCTGGTCTGCACTTCACGTCCGAAGCCGGGGATTCTCCGCATCGAGCGGTCGCCCCAGATCCCGATCATGAAATACATGGGGACCAGGACCACTTCGAAGAAGATGAAGAACAGCACCAGGTCTAGTGCGACGAATGTCCCGTTGAGCCCGGTGCCCAGGATCAACATGAGGATGAGGAAGAGCTTGGGGTTCTTCGGCTCCTCCCAGTGGTTCCAGCTGTAGATCACCGCCAGCACCATCACGAACGTCGAGAGAACGAGCAGGGGCAGGCTGATCCCGTCGATACCCAGGTGATAGTTGGCGTTGATCGCACTGATCCACGGCGTGTTCACCTCGAACTGATAGGTGTTGTAGGTGGCCCCGGTGAAATCGAACTGGCCGATCACGACGAGAGAGGCGATGAAGGCCAGCACCGTCACCAGGAGGGCGACTCCCTTGAGAGCCAACTCGTTCTCCTTGGGCACCAGTCCGAGCAGCAAGGCCCCGCCAAGGGGCAAGAACACAATCAAGGTGAGTGCCCAGGTTTCGAATAGTTCCATTTGCCTCAGCCTCCCCTATATGACGAAAACGAAAAGGATGATCAACACCAGCGCGCCTCCAACGAAGGACGCCGCGTATTGCTGAACCCGGCCGGTCTGCCACCGCCGCACGGCCGACCCCGCCCCGTCGACGCCCGCCGACAGCCCGTGCACCACCCCGTCCACACCCCGTTGGTCGACCACGCCGTACACGAACGACCCGAGCGCCCTGGTCGCAAAGGCGACCCCGTTCACGATGCCGTCGATCACGTAGTCGTTGACCCAGTTGACGAGCCGAGCAACCGGGCCCATGGTGACCGTCACCACCCCGTCCGCCGCGTCGTCGATGTAGTACTTGTGACGCAGCAGCGGATAGAGGACGGGGATATCGAAGCGGTCCCGCTCGGCCTGCGTCTCCCGGTCACGTCCCCAAACCCGCCAGCCCACGAAGATCCCGGCCAGCGCGGCAAACAGCCCGCTCCCGACGAGAGCGAAATCGATCGCCTCCGGGTGGTGATCGCCCATCGGGACCGCCCGCACCGCAAGCCACTCGCTGAAGTTGCCGATGACGGGGATCTCGACGCCGGGGATGTTGAGCAGCCCGAACAAGGCCGAGGGCACAGCAAGGGCCACCAGTGCCCCGGTCATGATCCGCGGCGACTCGTGAGGATGGCCATCACCCTTGTACTCCCCGAAGAAGGTCAGGGACACAGCCCTGGTCATGTAGAAGGCGGTGACGAAGGCCCCGGCGATGGCGATCCACATCACCGCGGTGTATCCCTCGAAGCCCAGCGTGACCAGGATCTCGTCTTTCGACCAGAACCCGGCGAGGGGGATGATCCCGGCAAGGGAGAGCGAGCCGATGAGGAATGTCCAGTAGGTCCTGGGCATGACCTTGCGGAGACCCCCCATGTCACTCATGTTGTTGGAGTGGACGGCATGGATCACCGATCCGGCGCCAAGGAAGAGCAATGCCTTGAAGAAGGCGTGTGTGAAGAGGTGGAACAACCCGGCGGTGTACCCCCCGGCGGCGATCGCAGTCATCATGTACCCGAGCTGGGAGACCGTCGAATAGGCGAGGACTCTCTTGATGTCGTCGGTCACCAGCGCCAGGAAGCCAAGGGCGAACAGGGTGATGGTCCCGATCGCCACCATCCATGGCCGGAGATCGGTAGCCAGATTCTCGAATAGGGGGAACATCCTCGCCATGAGGTAGATGCCGGCGGTGACCATGGTCGCCGCGTGCATCAGGGCCGACACCGGCGTGGGCCCTGCCATCGCATCCGGAAGCCAGATGTGTAGCGGGAATTGGGCGCTCTTCCCCATCGCCCCGAAGAAAAGGAGCGCCGCGGCGACGACTGCCACCGCACCCAAAGCCTCGGAGTGCTCGACCGCGGCGGTGTTGATCTCGAGGAAGTCGAACGTGCCCATTGTCACCGCGAGGATGACGGCACCGAGGATCAGACCCACATCTGCGACCTTGTTGGTCATGAAGGCTTTGTTGCCGGCGTTGACGTTCGCCATGTCCTCCCAGTAGAAGCCGATCAGGAGATATGAGGCGAGACCGACTCCCTCCCAGCCAATGATGAGCTGGATCAGGTTGGGTGCGCCGACGAGGACCAGCATCGACCCGGCAAACAGGGAAAAGGCGGCAAAGAACCAGTCCACCCTGACGTCCCCGTGCATGTACCCGACCGCGTAGATGAAGACGATCAGCCCCACCACGCTGACGAGGAAGTACATCATGATGGAAAGCCCGTCGACGACCCACCCCAGCTCGAAGACCAGGCCGCTTCCGATCCTGCCGACCTCGAAGGTGGTTTGGGCGAGCACGCCCTGCGTCATGTTCAAGACGAACAAGACCGTGGCCCAGACACTGTTGATGGCCAGGGCCGCGACCGCGATCTCACCGCCCTGGTGCTTGAGTCGCTTGCCAAAGGCCATGATCAGGAGAAAGGCGACGAAGGGCAGGACCAGCATGATCCCGGCGGTGTCCACCCAGAACCCCCCGGTGATCCCGGCCTCGACCACGTGCTCCGATTCGGTAGCGAGCATCACAAGGTCACTCATCAGTGGCCCTCAGCCAGGCGGAAGCCCCGGCCGACCGGCGCCTGTTCGCCCGAGGCGCCGCGCAAGGAACGCGACGACCGGGTGGGGTGGTGAGGTAGGCCCCGGGCGAAGTCGGCTGGCGATTCAAGCTGCCTCATCACCACCTCATCAAACTGAGCTCATCGACGTTGGCGGACTTCCGATTGCGGAACACCATGAGCACGATCGCGAGGCCGATCCCGACCTCGGCAGCCGCGACCGTGATCACAAAGACCGCGAACACCTGGCCGACCGCCTGAGAGGAGCGAAGCACCGACTCGAAGGCGATGAGGTTGATGTTGACCGCGGTCAGCATCAATTCGACCGAGAGCAGGATCAATACCAGGTTGCGCCTCACCAGGAGGCCGTAGATCCCGAGAGCGAACAGCGCTGCAGCCAGGATGAGGAACTGGTTCAGAAGCATCGTTCACCTCCGATCGCGAGCGAGCGCAGCGAGTGAGCCCTCATGTCGCGCTTCTCTGCTCTTCCTCGAGGGGGGTCAAGTCACGTCTCGCGATGGTGATCCCCCCGATCAGAGCTGCCAGGAGGACGAAGGAAACCACCTCGAAGGGGATCACGAACCGGCCGAGCAGGGCCTCCCCGATGACCTCGGTCGGGGTCGCCTGGCCGGGATCGATGATCGTCTGCGTCCCAAACGCCTCCAGGGAGCCCCAGGAGAGGATGGCGAAGGTGCCGATGGAGAGCAGAGCGGGCCAGATTTTCTGGTCGCTGTCCAGGCCCTGGTCCCGCCCAGTCGGCGCCCTGGTGATCATGATCCCGAATAGGAACAGCACGATCACAGCTCCGATGTAGACCAGCACCAGGACCCAGGCCACGAATTCGGCGGAAAGGATCAGGAAGAGGGCTGCCGTCCCCGCCAGGGTCGCCACCAGGAACAGAGCCGCGTGGACGATGTTCTTCGAGGTCACCACACGCCAGGCCGAGATCAGCACAGCGAGGCCAACGATCGTGAACACCCAGTTGACCGGCTCCGCGATCCAGTCACCGAATGTCATCGCCCCTCACTTCTCCAGTTCGGGGGCGTCGGGGACCGTCTTCATCCAATCCTGGAGCCGGTCCATGTCGTGCATCATCTCCCCCATCCGGACCTCCGAGTACTCGTACTCGGGTGACCAGAACAGAGCATCGAATGGGCACACCTCGACACAGATCCCGCAGTACATGCAGAGCGCGTAGTCGATGTCGAAGCGGTCGAGGGTGGCCCGGACCTTGATCCTGCCTCCCGGCGTCGCCGGCGCCTGCTCCTCCTTGTGGCCTTCGATGTATATGCACCAGTCGGGACAGTTGCGGGCGCAGAGCATGCACACGGTGCACGCTTCCTGGTCCAAGGCGATCACCCCTCGGGCGCGGGGCACCAGGGTCTCCTTGACCACCGGATAGTTGACGGTTGCCAGGTACTTCCCGGGCCGGAAGATGGTCCGGAACATGGTGTAGATGGTCACCCAGAGCCCTTTGGCCATCCCGATCCCGGGGACACGGCGGGTCGCGGTATCGGTCACAGGAACACCATGAATGCGCCGGTGAGCAGGATGTTGGCCAGGGCGATCGGCACCAGCCACTTCCAGGCCAGCCCCTGCAATTGATCTTCACGGAATCGAGGGAAGGTCCAGCGGAACCAGATCATGATGAAGACGAGGATGAACGTCTTCCCGAGGACGATCACGGGGCCGGCGTAGGCGAGCATGTCCTCGGGAACACCCGGCAGCCAATAGCCGCCGAGGAAGAGGGTGACCGCGATCGCGGAGAGGCTGAACATGTTGGCGAACTCGGCCAGGAAGAAGAAGAGGAAGCGGAATCCCGAGTATTCGGTCAGATAGCCCATGACCAGCTCCGACTCGGCGATCGGCATGTCGAAGGGGATGCGGGTCAGTTCGGCGAGGGCAGCGATCATGAAGATGGTGAACCCGATGAACTGGAAGACGACGAAGGGGTAGCCGGCCTCGATCTGGGCCTCGACGATCCCTGACATGCTCATCGTGCCCGCCAGCATCACGGAGCCGATGACCGCCAGAACCAGGGGCAGCTCGTAAGCGATGAGCTGGCCGGCGGCCCGCAGCCCGCCCATGAGTGAGTACTTGTTGGCCGAGGACCACCCCGCCATCAGGATCCCGATCGTGCTCAACGAGGAGATCGCAAGGGCGTAGAAGACCCCAACCGAGAGGTCACGGAAGATCAGCCCGGGGCCAAAGGGGATCACCACCAGCAGTGCCACCGTCCCCACCAACACCAGGACCGGGGCCACCTTGAACACGGGCCGGTCCGCTTCTTCGGGAATCAGGTCTTCCTTCTGGAAGAACTTGACCCCGTCGGCGATGAGCTGGGCCCAACCCCAACGGCCGCCCGCGAAATAGGGCCCGACCCGGGCCTGCATCTTGGCCGAGAGTTTCATCTCGGCGAACCCGATCACCATCCCCACCAGCGGAATCATCAGGGCGACCAGGAGCAACTTCCCGATCAGGGAGAACCAGAAGTTCGAGAAGAGATCGGTGACGAATTCGATCATCTGTCAACGTCCCCGAGCACGAAGTCCAAAGAGCCCATGATCGCGATGATGTCCGGCACCAGGACCCCTTCCAGGATCCAGGGCAGGATCGAGAGGTTGGAGAAGCTCGCAGAGCGAATCTTGAGCCGGTACGGGCCCTGACCCCCCTCAGAGATCAGGTAATACCCCATCTCACCCTTCGGGTTCTCGGCGCGCACGTAAGTCTCCCCTTTGGGGACCTTGATCACCTTCGGGACCTTGGCCTGCAATGGACCGGAGGGGATCCCGTCGATGGCCTGCTGGATGATTCGTGCCGACTGGCGGATCTCGGAGTGGCGCACCGACCAACGGTCCCAGCAGTCTCCATTCACCCCCACCGGGATCTCGAAGTCGAACCGGTCATATGGCAGATAGCTCTCGACCCGGCGCAGGTCGAAGGAAATACCCGACGCCCTGAGATTCGGCCCGGAGACACCGTATGCGGCCGCCACTTCCGGTGGAAGCACCCCGACACCCTTGGTTCTCGCCAGGATGATCTCGTTTCCGGCGACCAGGTCCTCGATCTCGTCGGCGACATTCAGCACCTGGCCCACCGCATCCCTGGTCTCAGAGAAGAAACCGGCGGGAAGGTCCTGTGGGAGCTTCTTGGTCTGTGATCCCGACCCATAGGCAGGCTTCACTCCCCCGATTCGGTTGAAGTTCGGGTGGAAGCGGCCCCCGGTGACGCTCTCCAGCAAGTCGAGCATCCGCTCCCGCTCCCTTAGGGCGAAGAAGAGTGGAGTGGCAGCCCCCAGTTCCAGCGGATAGGACGCCATGAAGATGAGATGCGACGAGATCCGGGCCATCTCGGTGAGGATCAGCCGGATGTATTGCGCGCGTTCCGGCACCTCGAGACCCAATAGTTTTTCGGCCGCGATCACGAAGGGGACTTCATTGGCATAGCCGGAGACCCAGTCGATCCGGTTGACCAGCGTGGTGATCTGCGGGTAGGTCCGCACTTCGGAGAGCTTCTCGTATCCCCGGTGCATGTAGCCGATGACCGGCTTGACGTCGTAGGCCCGCTCGCCGTCGACCCTGGCCACCAGACGGAGCACACCATGGGTGGATGGATGCTGGGGGCCGATGTTGAGCGTCATGTCCGGCGTCTCCAGCTCCACCGAAACGGCCGCCTCGGAGAGATGTCGAACCAGGTCCTGGTCGATCACCAATTCAGGCCTCCGGATTCTCTTCAGACGGCTCTGTGGGCTCGGCCCCGCTACCCGGCATGCCCTCGACATCGACAGTGCCCGGCCATGGTTTCACTTCCCTGCTCAGCAACGGATAGCTCTTGCGCAGCGGATTGCCGATGAAGGAATCCGGGAGGTAGAGGTGGGATAGGTCGGGATGGCCGTCGAACCTGATCCCGAACATCTCCGCCGCCTCCCTCTCGTGCCAGTTGGCACCGGGGAACACCTCTACCAGGCTCGCTATGGACGGGTCGTCGGAGTCGATCTCGGTGCTGAAGGTCACGCGGCGACCTTCGCTGATGTCTCCCAACGTGCTGAGGACCTCGAGATGGTCCGCCACGTCGCCACCCGGGGGATCGCCAACCGCGACCTCAGCGGCCCAGTCCACCGCCGACAGCCATGAGAAGAAGATCAGGCCGAGATCGTCCCTCGCTCGCTGGTGTGCAGCCGACCATTCCGCGGCCGGAACCCTCACCTTGATGGTGTCGAAAGTGATCTCCGCGTCGCCACCGACGGCCTGAGCCACCTGGTCGGCGTACTCCTGGAGCGGATGGATGGTGGTCTCGGTCTCAGACGGGCTCGAGGTCACGCTGATTCCACTTCGCTTTGATCTCCTCGCCCCGGATCTTCTTCTGAAGGAGCACGATCCCATCCATCAAGGCCTCGGGACGCGGTGGGCACCCCGGGACGTAGACATCGACCGGGATCAACTGGTCGACGCCCTTGGTGACCGAGTACGAGTCCCAATAAGGGCCGCCGCAGTTGGCGCACGAGCCCATCGAGATGACGTATTTGGGATCTGGCATCTGGTCGTAGAGACGCCTGACGGAGGGAGCCATCTTGTCGGTGACCGTCCCCGCGACCACCATCAGGTCGGCCTGTCTCGGCGATGCGGGGAGCGGGATGATGCCAAAGCGCATGAAGTCATAGCGGGGCCCCGAGGCCGCCATCAGCTCGATGGCGCAACACGCCAAACCGAACTGGAAGAGCCAGAGCGAGTAGCTCCTCGACCAGTTCAGCAGCCAGGTAACCGGCTTCGGCATGCCGAACTTCTGGGCTACTCCCACCGCATGACTCCCTTGCGGATGGCGTACACCAGTCCCAGGATCAATATGGCGATGAAGATGAACATCTCCACGAGGCCGAAGATGCCGAGACGCTCCAACACCACGGCCCAGGGGAAGATGAACACGGCCTCCACGTCGAAGATGACGAAGAGGAGCCCGTAGACGTAATAGCGGATGTAGGTCTGATTCCATCCCGAGCCGACTGGATCGACCCCGCACTCATACGTGAGCTCCTTGGCCGTGGTCGGGTTGGTCGGGCGGAGCACGGATGCCACGCCGAGCATCACCATCACCAGGATCGCTCCCAGCGCTGCGAAGGCGCCGACCGTCAGATAGCTCTCGAAGTAGGGAGTCATGCCTTTTTCTGTCGGGGGTACGACCCTGGATCCGAGTATACGCAGGGCCGGTTGAAGCCCGAAGCCACGGAGGAAACCGGTGTTCGGCGCCGGAAATGGAGCCAGGCAATAGCCTGCCTGCGGTGATCGACAGCCCGGACTACACCGGCGGAGGCCTGGTCAACCTCATCGCAGAGTTGGAGGGCCGACTCACCGGAGAGCGCCTGGTGCCAGGTCTCCGCCCCGATCTCGCGTCAGCGATCCCCGAGGCCGAGACCTATGTGCTGCTGCTGATCGATGGCTTGGGGATCGCCCAGCTGTCCCATCCCGGGGCGGGCACGTTCGTCCGGGCGACCAAGGGCACCCTGCACTCCCCTTTCCCGAGCACCACCAGCGTTTCCCTGGCGACAGTTGCGACCGGGACTCCCCCGGCCGCCCATGGGCTGGTGTCCCACCTGGCCTGGATCGAAGAAGCAGGCGGTGTGGTCAACACCCTGAAGTGGGTCGATCTCGCCGGACTTCCCGTGAGCCATGACTTTGCGGCGGTCCTCCCGGGGCCCAATCTCTGGGAGCGCCTTCGCTCGGCCGGAGTGGAGCCGATCACGGTGCAGCCCGGGTCTTTCGAGCAGAGCCCCCTGTCGCGCCTGCTCTATCGGGGCTCGCGGTTCGAGAGCGCATGGGACGATGCCGACCTGGTCGAGGCCACGGTGCAGCTCTCCCGCACCCCGCGTCGGCTCATATTCACCTATCTCTGGCAGGTCGACTACGCCGGTCATGTTCATGGGCTGGAGTCGCCGGAGTTCTCCACCGCCGTGGCACTGGCGACCGGAGTGTGGGAGGAGCTGGCCAGGCGGCTGCCTGCCACCGTCACCCTGATCGGCACTTCCGACCATGGGTTGGTGGAGTATCGGGAAGAGGACAAGTTGTTGATCCGCGACTCCCGATACGACGAGCTGCGCTTCGCCGGTGATCCCCGAGGCGTGCTCGCCTGGGGGCCGCCGGGCCTGATCGATGACCTGTGCGGTATCACAGGAGCCACGCTCACCGATCCCCGAAGACTGGTCGGCCCCGGGCTGACCGACGTCGCCCAACGGCGTCTCGGGGTCAACCTAATCCTGCCACCTGAGGGAAAGGTGATCCTCCCGCCTGGCTTCGACAAGCGGCTTCGCTGCTATCACGGCGGTCCCTCGCCCGACGAGATCGAAATCCCGCTCCTCGTGCGCTGAGAGCTACGCCGGCCACGTTTCATAGGCCGCGATGGCGGGTAGGGGTCAATCAATTCCTACCGCAATCGGAGGAGATCATGTATCCAGGAGGCATCGACCCTGTTCAGGAAGTCGACCACATCCACGCCGAGGAGATCGAAGAGCGGCGCATGGGGTCTTCGTGGAAGACCTGGATCATCGTCATGACGGTGATCGCCGTCATCGTCCTCCTCTTCGTCATGTTCGGCGATCCCCAGTCGACCACCGAATCTACGCTCACGCCGCCGAGCCTCCCCAGCTGACCCTGCGCCGTGCCCAAAGACCGGCACACGGTCGCCGTTCTCGCTCCTCTGCTCAACCTGACGATCACGGTGGAGCGCGGCGGCGAGGGGGGTCCTGATGACATCCACATCCACCCCGGTGGGCAGGGATTCTGGATTGCCCGCATGCTTCGCCATCTCGACGAACGGCCACTGCTCTGTGCCCCGGTCGGAGGCGAGACGGGGAGGGCGCTGAGGGGCCTCGTCGGAGAGTGGGGAATCGACCTCAGCCCGGTCCAGATCGAGTCTCGATCACCCTCATACGTCCACGATCGCCGCAGTGGGGAGCGCGTCATCATCGCAGAGACGCCCCCGCCGACATTGGGCCGTCATGAGGAGGATGACCTCTACGGGCGTTTCCTGGACCATGCCATGACCGCCGGCGTTTGCGTGATCACTGGCCGGACCGGGGAGATCATCACCCTCGATGCCTACCGGAGGCTCGGGACCGACCTCCAGTCGGCCGACGTGCGAGTCGTCGGCGACCTCCACGGTGAGGCGCTGGACGCCTTCCTCGACGGAGGTCAGATCCAGGTGCTCAAGGTCAGCCACGAAGACCTTCGAGACGACGGCGCCCTCGACGGCGATGGGGAAGCCGAGGTCGCAGAGGCGATCGGACGCCTTCAAGAGAGGGGTGCCGTCGACGTCATCGTGTCCCGTGGCCAGGATCCGGCGATCGCCTCCTTCTCCGGTCGGTTGTATCGCATCGCCGGGCCCACCCTGGAGCCGGCGGACCATCGAGGTGCCGGAGACTCGATGACGGCGGCGCTGACTGCGTCATTGGTCCACTCGGCAGGCCCGGAGGGCGCGATGCGCCTGGCCGCCGCGGCCGGTGCAGCCAACGTCACCCGCCATGGCTTGGGCAGCGCCTCAAAGGATCTGATCACCAAGCTCGCCGAGAAGGTAGAGGTCGATCTCATGGATGCGCCCTCATGACCGATGCGCCGATGATCCTGGTCACCAACGACGACGGCATCGAATCCCCTGGTCTGCGCAAGCTGGCGGTCGCCCTGAGCGAGAGCTTCAACGTAGTGGTCGCCGCGCCGGACAGCGATCGGTCGGGGAGCGGGACGGGGATCGGGCGTTTCGACCCGACGGTTGGCGTCGAGCTGGGACGGGCCGACTTCGACGGGGTTTCGGCGTACACGGTCGACGGTCCACCCGGGCTCGCGGTGCTCGCCGCCTCACTCGGAGCTTTCGGACCGCTACCGGATCTCGTCGTGTCCGGGATAAACGCAGGGATGAACACCGGGCACTCGATTCTCCACTCGGGGACGGTCGGAGCCGTGCTCACTGCCCGCACGTTCAAGAGCCGCGGACTGGCCGTTAGCCTCGCCCAATCCGAGCCCTGGCAGTGGGATACGGCGGTGGAGGTGTCGATCTCCGCCACCAGATGGATTCTCGACCGTGAAGTCTCCGCGGTCATCAACGTGAACGTCCCGGGGTTGCCACTCGACGAGGTCGCCGGAATCCATTGGGCGGATCTCGACGAGTTTGGATATTTCCGGGTGGCCAACGCCGCCCTGGAGAGCCAGAGGCTCCAGTTCGTGGTCGGCGCCCCAACATCGGGCCTCGACCCGGCTTCGGACACGTTTCTCTGCTCACAGGGCTACGTCACGGTGACTCCGATCTCGTCGATCGAGCCGGCGGCGTTCCCGGCGGGGGAGGCCACCGAGATTTGGCACAGAGCCGGTGGGAATGGGTTTCAGGAGAAGAAGACCCCGGGTATGTAGCTCGCAAGGGGCGGAGCGACAGATGGACGGCAAGGCCGAAGACATTCCGAGGAATCAGTTGATCCGACTGGTCCAGAATGGTTACCGAAACGCCTCGGGTCCCGGGTTCACACGACGCCTACTGTTGCGGCGGGCAAAAGGCGAGAAGGATGACCAACAGCCGCCAGGAGATAGCCGAAAACGAGGTCGATGACGCGTTTCGAGCGTTCATGGAGGGCTTGCGCACCACCCTGCCCGGGATACAGGTCCTCTTTGCCTTCCTCCTGATCCTCCCCTTCCAGCAATCCTTCCAGCAGCTGAGCGGACCGGAGGAAATCGCCTACTTCGTCGCCTTCTTCGGGTCGGCAGTGGCCTCGATCCTGCTCATTGCCCCCAGCGCACACCAGCGGGTCCGGGCACCACAGAGCGGGGTCCGTCGCCACTCGCTGCAGCACCTGCAAATGACGGTTCGGATCACCATCGTGGGGACGGTTGTGTTCGCGATCGCCTTGGTCGCCGCGGTCTACCTGGTGTCATCGATCCTCCTCGAGACCGCTGCGGGCGTCGTGGCGACGGTCCTGGTCGGGTTGATCCTCGGTTGGGCGTGGTTCTACGTGCCGCTTGTGACCTTCAACGAGGAGCGTCGCCCGGCGGCCTGAGCTGGCTCGCCTCCCCTTCCCCTTGGGGAGAACCGCTGCCAACATGGCGGGATCCTGGCTTCCATGAACCCGTGAGCACGGGCGCCCCCGCACCAAGGACGCCGCGTCTCGCCGAGCGGATCGGTTCGCCGGCGACCGTGGCTGCGCTCGCCATCCTCGTCGTGATCGGTCTGGGGATCACACTCGTGGTCCTCGTTCGGGGGTCCCTAGCCGAGGCTCGGGACTCACGTCGATCGGTGGAGATAACGAGGATCTCGGACTCCTCGATCGCCCTGCTCGCGGCACTGCAACGGGAACGGGGGCTCGGCGAGCTCTTCTTGGCAAGCGGCGATCCCAGTGACCAAGCCGACTACGAGGCCACCTTTCCCGCAACGGATGAAACGGTGGATGAGTTCTCGTCCACGTGGCTCGAGAGTGGCGGGGCGTTGCGGCAGGAGGAGCAGGGAGCACTGACCGGAGTGGCTGCAACTCTCGCTCCTCTCGCTGAGATCAGGGCGGCCGTGACCGGCTCCGCAAGCCGAAGCGCCCGTGGACCTGTACTCGGAGTTGGTGGAGCCCATTCGTCAGACGCTCTCCGAAGTTGCACTGCTGATCACCGATGCCGAGGATGTGCGAATGCGGCGGGCGGTGCTTGCGCTCCTCGACACCTCGTCCTCGCTGGCTACCCGGCGCGCCGTCGTTGCCCGTCTCCTCGCCTCCTCTGAAGAGATATCCCGTCAGCAAGACATTCAGCTCTCCATCCTGGCCCGGGAGGCGGACGTCAACCTGAGGGCGGCTCAGGCCCTCCTCACCGGGGAAGAGCGGAGCCAGGTGGCCGACCTGGCCGGGTCTGCCGAGTCCCGGGCCGTCGACGGGATGCTGGAACGGATCATCGGCGGCGGCGACCCGGAGGCGACGCCCCAATCCTGGTTTGCAGTAGCCACGGCCGAAATCGATCTGGTGCTCGATTCCGCCATGGCGCTCAACGACCAGGTGAGAGACAGGGCGGTAGCCGGCATCGCCGACGCGAGGCGGGCGGTGACCGCGACGATGGCCCTCGTCGGATCGCTGTTCGCCCTGTCCATCCTCGCCGCCTGGAGCGCGATCACGGCGAGCCGGGAGAGGGCCCGGGCGTTGAGCGAGCACCGCGACCTTGTGGACGGGCTCCTTCGCTGGTTCGGCCAGGACTCATTGCCATCGGTGGAAGGCCTGGAGATCGAGGTCCGCTATGCACCTGCAGCGACTCGAGCCGGAGCCGGGGGCGACTGGTACGACGCATTCTTCGATGGGAATGGTGATCTCGCTTTCGTGATCGGAGATGTGGCCGGTCACGGATCGCAGACCGTCGCCCACATGGCCGAGATGCGGAACATGCTGCGTGGGCTGGCCCACGCCGGCACCGGTGGACCAGCCCGCCAGCTCGAGATCATCGACGAGACCATCCACACCACCGAGCTCACCACCATCTTCTATGGCCTGGTCTCGGCCGCGACAGGAGAGATGCGCTACAGCCGGGCGGGGCACATCCCCGCGATCCTGAGTAAGGCCGACGGCACTACTGAGCTGCTCGATCACGGTTCGGACACGCCGATCGGCATCTCCCCCGATGGCATGCGTAGCGAAGCCTCGGTTTCCCTCGCCGAGGGGGACATCCTGGTCATGTACACCGACGGGCTGATCGAAGAGCCGGGTCGGGATCTCTACGAATCGATCGACGAGCTTGCGGCGAGAGTGACCACCCACCGTGGCGAGCTGGACTTGCTCGCCGACAGGCTGCTCGCCACCCAGCCCGACAGGGCGCGCGCCGACGACGCTTCCATACTGTTGATTCGGGTCACCGAAACCGGTGCGCTAGGCGTCCGGGAGGAGAGTCTTACCCAGACCGGTGATCTCCAGGATTCGGGACACAGCCGCTGAGGGGTTGACCAGCGTCAGCGTCTTGCCCGATTCGGAGCATTGATTGTGAGCGGCGACCAGGACCCTGAGCCCGCTGGAGTCCAGAAAAGTCACGTCGGCGATATCGAGCACCACGTCGTCGGAGTCCGCCAATACCGTGTCGAGGGCGCTTTCCAACCCGGGTGCAGCCGCGAGATCCACTTCTCCCGTGAGATGGAGCGTGACATGGGAGTCACGGCGGTCAACGGTGTACGCAAACGCTGTCATGTAGCCCTGAGCCGATCCCTAGAGGGGCGCAGATAGTAGCGGCGGCTGTCGCCATCGATCTCGGGCGGTTGATCCGCCCGAGATCGCAGGCGGATTCGGGCGTTTCGGCCTCCGCCGAAGCGGGAACGCTCCTTACGCCGCTGACAACGGTGGCAGAACATCTCCGAAGGAGGCATCTGATGACAGATACCAATGACCTGGGTCGGCAATACGCCGACCCCGACCAGTACGACCAGAGCCCCACGGATCTCGATCGGGCGATGTCCGACTGGAGCCAGAGGATGCAAGACGAGGGCGCTTGGCAGGAGTTCAAAGGCTCTTTGAAGTCCAAATGGGGGGACTTGACCGACGACGAGTTGGACCAAGGCAGGGGGAATCTCGAGGAGCTGATCGGAACGATCAAGCGCAAGACCGGAGAAGCCGGCGAAGTGGTCCGTGACGCGATCCGAAAGATGGCGGCATGAGCCAGGTCAGCAACAGGCGCAAGCTCGCAGCGAGCATCGCAGCGTTGGCCCTCGGCCTCTCGTTGTCGGCATGCACCGACGACAACGATGGGACTTCGACGACACTCGGCACCGATCTCCCGTCGACGACGGTGCCGGCAGAGACCACGACATCAGCAGCAGGCACGACCTCATCGAGTGGAGGATGAGTCTCAGCCGGTCATGTGAAGAGGGCAGGGAATTCCCTGCCCTCTTCGCTATGGGTTCATAGCGCTTCGGCGCTCAACTCCCCGGCCACCACGCGGCGGGCGACCTCGTCCAGGCGGTAACCGTGATTTCGGGCATATCGGCGCAGCCTGCGGAATGATTCGTCCATGTCGAGCGCCCCGCCTGCGGCAACCATTCCCTTGGCTTGTTCGATGACCACCCGGGTGCTGAGAGCCATTTGGAGCTGATCGGCGACCCGGCGGGCGTCGTTGAGCTCCCGATCGTGCAGGACCGAGATCGTTGCGATCTCGGCCAGAGCCCGCAACGTGTCATGATCTTCCTCGGGGAGCAGTCCAGGATCGGTCTTGAAGAGATTCATGGCGCCGATTCGTTGCTCTCTGATCTGCAAGGGAACTCCGTGGGCGGCCCGATATCCGACGCGCAGGCACTCCGGTGCGACCACCGGCCACCGATCGATGTCACCCTCGAGGTCGGCGCTGATCACCTGCTCGCCCGACTTGAAAGCGTCGAAACACGGCCCTTCTCCCCGGTTCGCCTCCAACAACTCGATGAAGCGAACCTCGGGGGCAGAATGGGCTACTGCCTCCAGTTCGCCCGCATCGTCGACGAGAAGGAGGCCGACGGCCTCGACGTCGAACAGTTGGAGACAGTGCTCGACCAGTGTGTAGAGCAGATCTGAGACGTCGAAGTCTCCGACCAGCATGTCGGACAACTCGACGAAAGCCCGGACCAGACTTTGTTCACGAGACTCCAATAGCCACCCCCTGAGGTCCCCGGAATCTACTGGGGCGAGGGCGTCGGCTGATTGCCGTTGCCGGCGAGAGAAATCGGGCACCCCGCGGCGTCGAGCCGTGAGAGCAGCCACGCCACGGAATCGGAGACGATGAGATCCACCACCCCGCCGGTGGACCGAATACGGGCTACGACCTCGGCGACCGCCTGTAGCCCCGCGAGATCGATGAACACCACCCCGCTCATGTCAATGGTGAGCTGGCCGGAGAGAAGGTCGATGCCGGAGACGGCTTCTCGCAGGCGCTCCACCGAGGCGAGGTCGAGCTCGCCGGAGAGGGTCACCTTGGCCGGAGGATCGCCCGCAATGGCGATGCGTAGACCGCCAACGATCACTAGCGACTCCAGATCGAGCATGGTTTCGGACACGACCGACTCATAATTCAGCGTCATTCCCTTGACGACAGCTGCCGACGGGACCGGGTCGGTGTGTGCACGGGCCGGAGTCTGGGGCCGCGCAGGATGGTAATGGCACCGCGGCGCTAGGTCAGGCGACAGGCCGCCTCAACTCGAACCAAACTGACTTTCCCCCTGTATCCGGTGAGAACCCCCATTGGTCCGCAAGGGCCTCGACGATGCGCAACCCGCGCCCCGTCGGGTGCTCAGGCCCAAGGGACTGTGGTACGGGTGGAAAGGTGCTCCCGTCAGTGACCGAAACGCGGATTCCCCTTCCCCGAGGCGAAACACTGACCCGGAACGCAGTCCCGGCGTGAAGGATCGCATTGCTCACCAGCTCCGAGGTCAGCGCCGACAGTCGAAACAGGGTCTCGGCGTCCTCGATACGGGACGCCTCGATGACGAAGTGCCTGGCGGCAGGAGCCGAGGAAGGCTCCGGGGGAAAATCCCGCTCCGAGATCGCGCTACTGCCGCGATGCGTGGCGTCGGCTCTCGCCATCAGCGGTGCGCCCCTCCCAGACATCAGAGAGCAGGCTCGATCTCATTACGCCACACATCGAGGAACCCCTGAAGCGGGTTCCCGATTTGATGGAGATAGATGTAGTCGGCGCCACCGGCAACCGCCTCCTTGATCCCGGAAATGATCGGCTCGGTGTCCGGGCCGCAAGGCAGTTGATCTTCGATCATCGAAGGAGTGACCAGGGTGACCGCGTCTTCGAAGTCGGTCACGGTGCGCAGGTCTTGTGCGAGTTGCCCGGGGAGAGCGGTATTGGCCCAGATCCGGTGGGCACGGTCGACCGCGGTCTCGCGACTCTCATCCCAACAGAGCGAGAGTTGGGTCCACACCGACCCCTCTCCCCCTGCCGCGTGATATTCGTCGGCAATTTCAGGGATTCCCGTCGTCCACAATCCATCGCCGATCCGTGCCGCGACCCCGGCCGCCTCCGGACCGAACGCGGAGACGACGATCGGCGGCGGAGTCTCCGGCCCATCGAAGATCCGAGCATCCTCGACGACAAAGTGCCGGCCCCTGTGGGTCACGCTCTCCTCGGACCAGAGACGGCGGATCACGTGGACCGCCTCTTCGAGCATCTCCAATCGAACGTCTGCAGTCGGCCACGGGGAACCTGTCACATGCTCGTTCAGCGCTTCCCCGGAGCCGACGCCCCACGTCATGCGCCCCTCGAGGAGAATTGCGGTAGTCGCCACCGCCTGGGCATGAACGACGGGGTGAACTCTGACGATCGGGCAGCTCACCCCTACTCCGACCTCGATCGTCGAAGTCGCCTGGGCGATGGCACCGAGGACCGACCACACGAACGCGCTGTGGCCCTGGGTGGTGAGCCACGGGTGGAAGTGATCGGAGATCGACACGAAGTCGAATCCGGCCTCCTCTGCAGCCACCGCAAGTTCAACCAAGCGAGTGGGCGGATGCTCTTCGCTGGAGAGTGTCAGGCCGTATTTCGGCTCCATGACCGCTGGATACCCATCAGGGGCATCTGGAAAACATCTGTGACCTCCGACTTCGGGAGGTTGGGTCGCGGGACAGATGTCTTCGTTCGGTCAGGCCAGGGACTTGTGAAGCCGAACCACAGTTCCGCTGCGCTGGGACCGGATCTGCACCAGGTCGCAGAGATGGTTGGCAAGCCAGAGCCCTCGCCCATTGGTGGCCGTCACCGGGGGCTCCCTGCGTCCGATCATCGCATCTGCGACCCAGCCGAGATCCTCGACGTCGCAAATCATGGTGTCCTCTTCCCGCCAGAGTCGAACCAGCCCATTTCCCGCTCCATGCATCACGCTGTTGACGACTACTTCGTGTGCCGCGAGCACCATCTCGTCGCCGCGGGTCGTCGCCATTCCCTGTTCCGACAGCCGTCTCGACAGCCATCTGCGCACTGCACGGTGGTCACCGGCTCCGAACGACATCGTGGCTGCACCGGCAGGTGGAGATGGAAGCGGGGTGCGGAAGGCGCTCACTCCGGGGGCGTAGTCAGGGCTGGCTGCGGTGGCGCCATCTCGCGTGAGGTGTGGATGGCTGCGGCCTGCCTCTGCGATGACATCGGGCGACAACGCCGTGGTGTCGTAGGGGCAGGCGAGGAGAAACCCTGGATCCCCGGCGAAGGCGACATTGAGCAGCGCTTCGTGAATTTGGCACTCGACCAGCTCTGCAGGAGACCGAGTGGGCGTGATCGGCTCACCAACCCCGCGGATCCCTGACAGTCGACCCTTATGCTCGTCGAGGAACCTCCGCCACAGCGGGAGGATTCGCGCCGGGTTGGCGCCAACCCGGCACATGTCTTCGAAATCGACCGCCCGAGCGCGGGAGCCGAGCGCCCGCCGAAGGGACTCAGTCCTTGTCGACGAGGTCACCACCAACACCGGCTCCCCATTTTCGAGACCCGTCTCCAGATAGGGCAACACGACGTCGACGAAAGCCTCCTCGCCTCGATAGAGAAGGGCCTCGTGTCGAAATCCGGGTGTCGAGTCGACCATGGGGGTCCGATCGTTGAGTTTAGGAAGGGGCGGTTTGCGAACCTTGACACCTTTTCATTACCCGGCTGTCTTGGATTCGAGCCACCGACGTATCTGCTCGGGCTGCCAGGTGTTGACGATGAGCGAAGGATCGACTCTCGCCTTTTGCAGGATTGCGACCGCATTGCCGACATTGGCCATCTCCCCCGGCCGATGGGCATCACTATCAGCCGCAAACAGAGCACCCTGACTTGCGGCCGCGGCAACGAGCCGATGTCCGAGATCGAGCCGATCCAGGTGGCCGTTCACCTCCAGGGCCGTGCGGGCATCGACCGCAGCCTCGACCAATGTGGGAAAGTCGAGTCGAAGCGGGGGACGCCTTCCGATCCTGCGACCGGTCGGATGCGCGACGACGTGGACGAGGGGATTGCGGATGGCGGTGAGCATCCGATCGGTCTGCTGCGCCTGATCGAGATCGAAGTGCGAGTGAACCGCGGCCAAGCGGAAGTCGAGAAGTTGCAACAGGTCGTCCTCGTAGTCCAGTGCTCCATCCGGCCCGATATTCAGCTCCGAGCCATGGAATATCAGGAGGTCAGGATTGGAGCCTCGCAACTCCTGGATCACATCGGCCTGACGTCGGAGATCTTCCTCTCTCAGGCCGCCGAACCTCAGATTCATGGCATGGTCGGTGACCGCGATGTACCGCAACCCATTGAATCTCGCCTGCGAAACGAGATCTTCGAGGGACTGGCGACCGTCCGGTGACCAGTTGCTGTGCAGATGAAGATCCCCGATTACGTCACGGACGTCGACAAGCGCTTCTGCCGGCGGAACCTCTCCGGCGCGCGCCGGCGCCGGAATGAGCTCGAGGCCGAGTCCCTGGTAGAAGTCGTGCTCGGTTGCAGTCCTTGGCCAATCAATGGTCCCGGTCAGAGTTCGCAAGGCGCGTATGTGGTCTGCGGGCCCGGTGGTCTCGACGAGAGCGGTCCCCGCCTCCTCTGGCCCCGCGACGTGTGCCACCACATCCCCCCCAAGGGTTTGCAGGTTGATCCGAGATCCCTCGCCGATCGCTCCCTGGACCAGGGCTGATCGCGCCAGAAAGTTCGGGACGTCATCTCCTCCAACAACGAGCAACTCCACGACATCGACCAGCTCGTCGAAGCGGCGGATCGAGCCCGTCACCTGCACATCCGAATTCGTATGCCGGGCTATGTGGCGCCCCAACATCGAGGCATACAGGGCCGAATCGAAGATCGGCGTGCCTTCCCCGCCTTCGCCGAGCCTTTCCGACCAAAGCAGGAGTGTCTTGTCGCCGACGCCTTGCAGGTCGAGGCTCTCGCCACGGATCGCTGCTCGGAGATCGTCGATGGTCTCGATTCCCTCTTCGGAGAGCCGGCGGAGAAGCGTGGGTGTCATCCGGGGCAGGCGCCGGAAGAGACCGGAATCCGCCGGATACGAGTCGCGTAGCCGATCCAGCGCTCGAATTCTCCCGGATGACCTGAATTCGTCGATCAGAGCTGCGATGCCGGGCCCGATGCCGGGCACAGCTCGCATCTCGGCCGGTGATTCGGTGAGTTGCCCGGACAGATCGTCCAAGGACCACACCGCGCGCCTATAGGCAAGCGCACGAAACGAGCGACGCGATGAGGCGGCTCTTTCCAGATCGGCGAGATCCCAAAGGGCGCGCGCCAGCCTCTGCCTCGGTTGCAAGAGGTCGATGCTCGGATCGGAACTGCCGGCTGGCGGTGACACGGTGCTTCGTACCCGGCGCTTGCAAGGCCGAATCGGCCGGGGGCGCTCGTTTGAACAGACGGACCGGGGGTATTTATCCGCGTCCGACGAGAGGAGAAATGGTGAGAAAGATCCCACTGGTGATCGGAGGCGGGATCGGGGCCACGATCGCCTACCTCTTCGACCCCGACCAGGGTCGCTCGCGGCGGGCGCGCATTCGGGACCAGATGGGCGCAAGAGCCCGCCTCGGCCTGTCCACAGTCGCCAACCAGGCGAAGTTCCAGGGGGGTAGAGCCCGCGGGCTCGTCCACGATGCGATGGCTGCCAGGCGCAGCGAGCGAAGGTTCGACGATGAGACCCTGCTCCAGAAGATCCGGAGCGAGGCGGTTGGGCCGTGGAAGATCGACGCCACGGAACCACATGACGTCCACGTCGAAGTCGACGCGGAGAAGGTGACGATCGAAGGACGCGTGGCTAGTCCAAACGACCGTGACCGTCTGCGTGAGCTGGTGAGCAACATCGAGGGTGTGGACCAGATCGAGGATGCCCTGGTCGTCCTCAGGTGAGGTTTCGGTTCGGGCCGCCGGGAATGAAATGGGCCCGGCGCGGGTAAAGGAGTCGCTGACAGTTACAGGAGGCACCCCGATGTTTCAAGAGAACCAACAGTTCACTGAGAACACCGAGTTGTTCAGCAGGCTCCCCGATCCCGACGCCAGGGAGGAGCTGGTCAAGCTCTACCTACCTCTGGCCCACAGCCTCGCACGGCGGTATGCCAATCGAGGACAGGACTTCGACGACCTGAACCAGGTTGCCCTGCTGGCCTTGCTGCATGCCATCGATCGATTCGACCCCGAAATGGGAAAACGTTTCACGAGCTTTGCCGTGCCCACCATCCTCGGAGAGTTGAAGCGATACTTCCGTGACGCAGCGTGGGGAGTCGGTGTGCCCAGGCGCCTGAAGGACCTGTGGGTCCTCAGCCGTCAAGCCAACGAAGAACTGGCGCAGACGCTGGGCCGATCACCGACCGTCGAGGAGATCGGCGAGCGCATCGGATGCACGCCTGAAGACGTGTCGGAGGCGGCCTCGCTGGGCTCGGCATTTCGGGCCGAGAGTCTGGACGGCGTCGATGACGGGCTGGGACCGATCGACCGTCTCGGCACTTATGACGACGAGGTCGACCTGTTCCACGAGATCGATGCCCTTGCGCCTGTGCTTGCAGATCGCTCGCCCCGGGAGCGACAAATCCTCTATCTGCGCTTCTATTGCGAGATGAACCAGCGGGAGATCGCTGAGGTGGTTGGGATGTCGCAGATGAACGTATCCCGAATTCTCTCCAGCACGCTGGAGAAGATGCGCTGCATCCTCACCGCCTGACGAGGCGCGACCAGACCTGTCATCGCTTCGACTGGGAGAGGCCGATTCCGACCTGACCGTCGAGCACCCAGACGCGATCGCACAGGGCGTTGAGCAGATTCCAGCGGATGTCCTCGCCAAGTTCCCCGGCCGGCCAGGTGCCATCGCTGCCTTCGGCACGCACCTCCACCATCAAGACCTCCCCCTCGCTCCACAGGCTCATCAAGACCCGGGATGGGGTGCCGGTCAGAAGGAGGGCAGAGGCTTCGTGGATGGCAAGGGAGAAGTCCTCGATCCCATCGAAAGTGAACCCTGCAATCATCGCCGCTCGGCCAACCACGGTGCGAATGACACCTAGATGTGAGTCCGCTCCCGGGACCGTGAGGTCGATTCTCATATCAGGTTGGTCGTGAAGCGGGCGGTTCATGAGGTCGCCAACAGCCATAGCAGTCTCTGCAATTTCGCGTTACTCCTTGTGGTTACCCGCTCAACCCCGCCGCCAAAGCACGTAACGCTCTCACGCACTCACCTCTCGACCTCGCCATCCCCTGGCTGGGGATCGCTCTCCAATGCCCCCCGGAGCTGGGTGAGGGTGCGAGTCAGGATCCGGGACACGTGGACCTGCGAAACCCCGATGTCATCGGCGATCTCTGCTTGCGTCCTCCCCTCGAAGAACCGCAGGTAGAGGATCCTGCGTTCCCGATCGGGGAGGTCCTTGAGATGTAACTCCATCTCCCCTCGGCTAGCTGCGCTGTCGAAGCCCGGATCGGGCTCTCCGATCTGATCCACCACCGCGACGTCACCGGCATCATCGATCGGCCGATCCAGGGAGGTCGCGGTGTACGCCGCCCCGGCATCCAGGGCCTCGAGGACCGACTCGGCGTCAACTTCGAGCTGGGCCGCGATCTCGGTGATGGTCGGAGATCTTCCGAGGGTGTGTGTCAAGTCCTCGACAACCCTGGACACCTCCAGCCATAGGTTCTGCAACGACCTCGGAACCCGCACCGACCATGCCTGGTCGCGGAAGTAATGCTTGATCTCGCCCACGATTGTGCGCCCGGCATATGTGGTGAACAGGACCTCGCGCTCGGGGTCGAAGCGATCGATCGACTTGAGCAGCCCGTAGCGGGCGACCTGAACGAGATCGTCCAACGCCACGCCCCGGCCACGAAAACGCCGCGCCAGCCGTTGTGCCAGCCCATCGAATGCCTCCACGAGCTCACGTTTGACCTCCGGATCGTCTCTGTTCGCGAACAGGCTCTCGAGATCGCCGGGAAGGTCAGGCATCTTCGCCCGAGGGAGCTATCTCGATGACCACCGAGTCGTCCGCGGTGGTGGCCGAGAACAGGGCGCAGACGATTTCCAGGGCGCCAAAGTCCTCCTCCTGCCCCATGCCGTCCCGCCAGGGCTCGACCACGAGGGAGACCAAACCGGGACTTGGCGTGGCGGTCACGGTCATCGTGGGATCCTCTCCCGCGGCCACGATCGCAGACGCCAACTCTGAGGCTGCGAGCTTTGCGTCCTCGATGGTGTTCTCGTCCAGGTCGGAGAGCCGGGCCACGGCTCCGACGAAGAGCCGAACGGTGGCGATCTGGTCCGCCTCGGCCTGAACGGTCAGCTGATAACTGCCCTCGGTCGGTCCTGGTGGCGAGGTCAAGCCAAAGTCCTTGATGGTGTGGTTTCCTGACAAGGGAAGGGGCGGGGGAGCTCATATCATAGAGGTGTGCCTTCCTACGAGATCAGACTGGTGGTTCCCGCGCGCCGTGAGGCGTTGGGGGTGGTGCGCGCGGTAACCGGTGGAGCTGCAAGCAACCGTGGGCTCGGTTACGACCGGGTGGAGGAAGCCCGGCTGGCGGTGAACGAGGCCGCAGCCATCCTCATCCAGAGCGGAGGCGCCTCGATCCTCACATGTGAGCTCTCGGGCACACAACGGCTCGACATCACATTGGTCGCAAGTCCGGGGCCCGAACCATGGCCCCCTCGGGGATGGGTGGAGTCTTTGGAACACGCGGTCCTCCAGTCGGTTTCCGACGAGTTCGAGTTGACGAGCCAACCAGGGGTGCGGCTCTCGTTTGCCACCGGGGCCTGACTCGTGGCCGGCTTGCCTCGTTTCACCTGGTTCCGGCTCGGGTAACAGCGGGAAGACTCACCAGGAGGACGGCGATGCCGGTGCATCGGGGCTCTAACCGGTCCGGTCCCTACTACCAGTGGGGTAAATCGGGCAAGAAGTACCACTACACAGCCGGGGATGCCGAGAGCCGAAAGCGCGCCCGCGGCAAGGCCGAGCGTCAGGGGAGGGCCGCCCGAGCGTCTGGCTACAAGGGCTGAATCATTTGCACTACCGCGGTAGTGCTAATACCTTTTGGAAATCGTTCGGTAGCTAACGAATTCGAGGAGACCTGGCGTGCCCCGTGCGTTGATCTCGGCCCTCATCGCGGTTCTACTGCTCTCGTGCGGGACCGACCAGGCCGACACCGAAGGCCCGCTTGTTGTCTACTCCGGGCGCAGCGAGGAGTTGGTGGGACCGCTTCTCGACGATTTCATGGAGGAGACCGGGGTCGAGCTCGATGTCCGTTACGCCGGTTCCAGTGAGCTCGCCGCCACCCTTCTCGCGGAGGGGGAAAGCACCGACGCCGATGTGTTCTTTGCCCAGGACCCGGCATCGCTGGGGACGGTGGCCTCGCTATTCGCACCACTTCCCCAGACGACGCTGGACCGCGTCGACCCCAAGTTCCGCGACCGGGAAGGGCTCTGGGTGGGGACCTCGGGACGCGCCCGAGTCGTGGTCTACAACACCGAGGCCGGGATGCAGTTGCCCGAGACGATCGATGACATGACCGCTCCCCAGTGGGCGGGTCATCTTGGGATCGCACCGACCAATGCATCCTTTCTGGCCTTCGTTGCCGCCATGATCCTGGAGCGAGGAGAGGATGGCACCCGGGCGTGGTTGGAGGCGCTGGCCGCCAACGAACCAATCGACTTCGAAGGGAACGCCCCGATCGTCGAGGCCACAGACAGCGGCGAGCTGGATGGGGGTCTGGTCAACCATTACTACCTGCTGCAACTCCGTGCCGAGGGATTGGGGCAGACAGCCGAGAACCATTTCATTCCGGCGGGAGACGCCGGCTCTCTGGTGATGCCGGCGGGAGTCGGTGTCCTCTCCGCGACCGACCAGTCTGATCCAGCCCAGCAGTTCGTCGACTTCCTGCTCGCCGAGGAGGCACAAGCCTTCTTTGCCACTGACACCTTCGAATACCCGCTCATCGATGGAGTCGGAGGACCGGCCGGTACGCCGCCACTGTCCGAAATCCAGGCACCCGACATCGAACTGAGCGACCTGGCCGGGGTGCTCGACGACGCGACGCGTTTGGTGGCTGAAGCCGGCCTGGTCTGAAATTGACTGTTTCCCTCGCGGTCCCGCGCCCGCAGGCCCCACGTTCACGGGGTCGGTCAGGTTGGGGCTGGCCGATCGCGGCATTGGTCGCTCTGCTTCCGGCCCTGATCCCACCGATCAGCTTGCTTTTTCAGGTCCTGGGCGACGGCTCGGCTCTGGTCATTCCCGCAGGACGCCTGCTCTCGCTCTTGGCGAGCACGGTCCTGCTGACAGTCGCGGTGACCGTTACCGCGGTCGCCATCGGCGTGGTCACGGCCTGGTTGACGACCAGAGCCGACCTCGGGTATCGCAGAACCTGGATGACCCTGGCCGCCCTCCCCCTGGTGGTTCCCTCGTATGTCGCTGCGCTCAGCCTGATCGCAGCCACCGGGCCCAACGGCGTGCTGGTCGAGGTGCCGACCCCTTATGGGTTCCTCGGTGCGTGGCTTGTTCTCTCCCTGTTCACCGCCCCGCTCGTCCACCTCACCGTCATCCCCGGCCTGCGCCGGATCGACCCCGCAACCGAGGAGGCGGCGACCGGGCTCGGAGCCGGGCGATGGAAGGTGTTTCGGACGGTGACGCTTCCCCAGCTCCGGCCTGCGATCGTGTCGGCCTCGCTGCTGGTCGGGCTGTACACGATCGCCGACTTCGGGGCAGTCTCGCTCCTCCGCTACGACACATTCACGCGGGCGATCTACACGCTGTACCGGGGTCAGATCGACAGGCGCCCCTCGGCAACCCTCTCCCTCATGCTCATGGTCCTTGCCCTCTTGATCGTGGCCGTGGAGCGGTCTACCCGGAGCCGTGCCCAGCTGTATTCGAAGCGGCCCGCCCGCCCCCGCTCCCTCGTTCATCTCGCCGGGTGGAGGCGTCTGCTCTCGATGTCCTTTCTCGTGGTCTACGCGTTGCTGACTCTCGGGGTGCCGGTGATAGTCATGGCGGTCTCGTTGACACGGGGCCTCGGCCTGGGTCAATCACTCGGTACGACCCTGTGGGCGGAGGCCGGCCGAACGTTGATGGTGGCTCTCGCTGCCGGACTGATCACGGCAATAGCCGCCCTTCCGGTGGCGATGGTGATCGTCCGACGCCCCGGCCGGTTGGCGGCGGGCGTGGAATCGGTCGTCTGGGGCACCTATTCGCTCCCCCACATCACCGTTGGGGTGGCAGCGGTCGGCTTCGCCCTGCATTGGGCGAGGCCGCTCTATCAGACCCTCGTCTTCCTCCTGCTCATCTACCTGGCAATCTTTCTCCCTCAGTCGGTGGGCTCGATCCAGGACTCTCTGCGTCGGGCCAGCCCCGACCTCGAGGACGCCTCGCGCGGCCTGGGCAGGGGGCCTCTGCCCACACTCTTCAGGATCACCCTGCCACTGGCCATGCCCGGGCTGGTAGCGGGCGCGGCCCTGGTCTTCCTGAGCGCGATGAAGGAGCTTCCGGCAACGCTGCTCCTGAGGCCGAACGGCTTCGAGACATTGGCGATCCGGATCTGGAGCTCCACCGCGGAGGGCTTTCTCACCCGGGCGTCGGCGGCCGGCCTCGTCCTGCTACTGGTCTCCATCGTGCCACTCTTCCTCGTGATGACACATGACCTCCGCGACTGATCGTCTTGCTATCCGGGCCCGGGCGCTCACCAGGTCGTATGGCGACACAATCGCCCTCGACCGATTCAGCCTCGACGTCTGGGAAGGCGGGGTGGTCACCCTGCTCGGACCCTCAGGCTGCGGCAAGACCACGGCGCTGCGGGTGATCGCCGGTTTCGAGACCGCCGGGGGCTCGGTGGAGATCCACGGCCGGACGGTGCTCGGGGACGGAATTTCCGTGCCCCCCGAGAAGCGCCGGGTGGGGATGGTGTTCCAGGACTATGCCCTGTTCCCCCACATGACGGTGGCCGGCAACGTCGGCTACGGGCTTCCCAGGGGCGACAAGGGCAAGAGGGTTTCCTCGGTGTTGGAGTTGGTCGGTCTCACCGGCTTCGAGGACCGGATGCCGAATGAGCTTTCGGGTGGCCAACAACAGCGGGTCGCTTTAGCTCGAGCTCTTGCCCCCGAGCCCGAGGTGATCCTGCTCGACGAGCCTTTCTCCAATCTGGATGCCAGCCTCCGCGATCGGGTACGACGAGAGCTCCGGGTGATCCTCACCGAAGCCAGGACTACGGCCGTCTTCGTGACCCATGACCAGGAGGAGGCACTGGCCACCTCGGACATCGTCGCCGTCATGCGTGAGGGCCGGGTGCTTCAGGCCGACACCCCCGCCCATCTCTACTCCAATCCGGCCGATCCCTGGATCGCCGAGTTTCTCGGTGACGCCGACGTCCTGTTCGCCACAGCACGGAACGGCCGGGTGGAGACTGTCCTCGGCGGATTTGCCACGGACCTCGAAGGCGAGGTTTCGGTGATCATCAGGCCGGAGAACATCCAGATCTCGCTCGGCGAAACCCCGAACGCGGTCGTTGCGGACAGCGAGTTCTACGGCCACGACCAGCTGGTGACCCTCGCTCTCCATGGCGGAGTCCGGGTGAGAGCCCGGATCGGCCCCCGACCCCTGTTCGAGCCCGGGGAGCCATGCCGGGCACGGGCGACCGACGCCAGGGTCTTCGCTCGTGTGGCAGCGGGGCGGGGCGGGCCCGGGCCCACGTAGCCTGAAGCAATGGACTCCACGCTGGCGCTGCTCGCCGCCATCGCCGCCACCGTGTTTGCCGCCGATCTATGGCTCGACTACCGGAAGCGGCCACGGCCACATATCGCCGCCTATGGGGTGGGAATGACGATGTTCGCCATCGCGACCTGGGCGTTCTTCATCGGGCTCACATTCGGGTGGAGTGGGCCCGTCTACCGAGCCTTCTACCTGTTCGGGGCGATCCTCAACATCCCCTTCCTCGCATTGGGATCGATGTTCCTCGTCGTCGGCCGGCGCTCAGGGCACGTGATGACCATCGTCCTGGGGGCGTTCACCGCGATCGCCACCACCCTGACGGCAACGGTCCCCTTCGCCAATCCGTTGCCCGAGTCCGGGGTCCCTCACGACATATTTGCGTCCGGGTTCGGGCCGCGGTTGTTCGCAATCATCGGCGGCGCGGCCGGGTCCACCATCCTCATCGCCCTCGCCGTGGTCTCGATATTCCGGTTCTGGAGATCGAACCGCCGGATCGTGTGGGGGAACCTGCTGATCGTGGGCGGGACCTTTGCCGCGGCCTCCGGCGGCACCGGGCTCGCACTCGGTGAGAGCAGCGCATTCGCCATCTCGCTCCTGGCGGCGGTGACCTTGATCTGGGCGGGCTACCGGGTGGCGTCCGGTGCCCGGCCGGTGGCGCGGGACCGGGCTGCGATGCCCGCGGGTGCCGAAAATCACCCCCCGATGTAGCTCATCTCCACTCGGGTGCCGATGCTCACCGTCTGCGCCGACCGCATCTCCGAATAGCGATCGGTCCGCTTCGACCACACGGCGTCGATGGCCGGGCCCGGGTCCTCGCCCCGTCGCAGGATGTCGCGGAGACTGGTCCCCGAGGTGGCGAACAAGCAGGTGTACAGGGTGCCCTCCGCCGAGATCCGGGCCCGGGTGCAGGAACCGCAGAATGGCTGGGTCACGGAAGCAATGACGCCGACCTCACCTCGCCCGTCGAGGTAGCGGAAGCGGTTGGCCACCTCCCCCGGATAATTCGGCGCCAACGGCTCCAAGGGGAAAACCGCGTCGATGGCCGAGACCATCTCCTCAGCGGGGACGACGTCGTCGAGCCGCCAGCCGTTGGTGTTACCCACGTCCATGTACTCGATGAACCTCGGGATGTGGCCCGTCCCCCGAAAGTGCCGGGCGAGGTCGAGCACGGCATGGTCGTTCACTCCCCGTTGCACCACTGCATTGACCTTGATCGGGCCCAGCCCCGCCTCGGCAGCGGCCTCGATCCCCTCCAGCACCGCAGCGACGGGGAACCCGACGTCATTCATCGATTGGAAAGTCGGGTCGTCGAGGGCGTCGAGGCTGACTGTGACCCTGTCGAGGCCGGCGCCGGCGAGGCCCTGCGCCTTTCTCGCCAGGAGGGAGGCGTTGGTGGTCAGGGTCAGGTCTTGCACCCCCTCGACCGAGCGGATCATGCCGATCATCTTCTCGATCCCCTTGCGAAGCAAGGGCTCGCCCCCGGTGATCCTCACCTTCTCCACCCCGCGATCCACGAATGCCCGCACCAGCTCCGTTATCTCGTCGAAGCCGAGCAGGTGATCGCGGGACAGGAACTCGTAGTCCTTCCCGAACATCTCCTTGGGCATGCAATAGGTGCAGCGGAAGTTGCAGCGATCAGTGACCGAGATCCGTAGATCGTGGATCGGGCGCCGGTAGACATCGGTCAAAGGGGGCATCAGGCGCCAACGATATTGAAGTCGGCGTCGTAGCGCGTAGCCCGGCTACGGGTTGGTGGAGATCAGTTGTTGGGCGGGGCCTGGCTGATGTCGGCCAGAGTGGAGCTCGGTTGGAGGTCCACTGCGAGGTCGCCGAGGGTCACGATCCCCACGAGGCGCCGATCGTCGACCACAGGGAGCCTCCGCACCTTGTGATCGCGCATGAGGTCGAGTGCGGCTTCGATCGTGTCCCCGGACGCGATGGTCACGATGTCACCCTCGAGGATCGAGCCCACCGGCTCGGAATTGGTGTCCACGCCCTTGGCCACTGCGCGAACCACGACGTCACGGTCGGTGACGATCCCCTGGATCTCCCCATCGGGGTCGAGAACGATCACATCCCCGATGTCGGCATCTCGCATGACACGGGCGGCCTCCTCGATGGTGGCGCTATCGGTGACGGTCCAGGGGTTGGCCGTCATCACATCGTTAATGGTCTCTGGCATGAATTCCTCCTTGGCTCACTGATACCCGAGAGCCGGGACCCCGAAACCGGTCTGACCGAAGAAATCCCGGGTTTCGGCGACATCGGCCCCCAACCCATGGGTAGGTTTTGTAATCGTTATCGACATCGTTATCGACATCGTTATCAGGATGGATGCGTGAGATGGCAAGGGTGACAATCGGCGACGTCGCCGAGCAGGCCGGGGTTTCGATCGCCACCGTTTCCCGTGTGGTCAACGGTCGCTACGGGGTGGCAGTCGAGACCCAGGGCCGAGTGCAGTCGGTGATCGACGACTTGGGTTACGAGTCGAGCCTGGTGGCGAGGAGCCTGCGCAGCCGACGCACCAACGTGCTCGGGATCATCGTCCCCGACCTGGAGCCCTTCAGCGCCGAGTTGCTCAAGGGGGCGGCACGGGCAATTCACTGGACGGGGCTGGAACTGATCGTGTACTCGGGAGGAGGCCATGTCCGCGATCAGGTCGGCTGGGAGCGCCGGTACCTCTCGCGACTCAACGGGACCCTCACCGACGGCACCATCCTCGTGACGCCCACCGTGACCGAGGTGGCAACCAGCGCTCCAGTGGTGGCCGTGGACCCTCACGCGGGGATGTCGGGCCTGCCTACTGTCGCCTCCCAGAACCTGGAAGGGGCGGTCAAGGCCACCGAGTACCTGATCGGGCTCGGCCACCGGCGAATCGGGTTCATCGCCGGTCGCCCCGACCTGGAATCTGCGCGGTCACGGGAACGGGGCTATCGCCTCGCCTTGGAGCAGGCGGGGATCCCCTTCGACCCGGAACTGGTCCGGGTGGGCTCCTACACGAAGGAGGCCACCGAGGCCCCGGCCCATGAGCTCCTCGAGTTGGCCAACCCACCGACCGCCGTCTTCGCCGCCAACGACGTCTCGGCGATCGAGACGATGGAGGTAGCGGGTGAGCTCGGGCTCTCGATCCCCGAGGATCTCTCGGTGATCGGCTTCGACAACATCCCGGAGTCGGCTTTGTCGACGCCTCCGCTGACCACCATCGACCAGTCGATCCAGCAGATGGGTTACGAGGCAGCGAACTTGCTCCTGGCCCTCATCGACGATCCCGAAACAGAACCAGCCCACCTCACGCTGCCCACCGAGTTGGTGATCCGGCAGTCGTGTCAAGCCCTCACCGACTAGAGAAAACCGAGGAGGAATCAACCAATCACATGCCCAGATGACCATCGAGCGGTTGAAAACGATTTCAACCGTCCCGGACTGAACCGGATGGCCCGCGCGATGGCGCGGCAAGGAGGAGGCACATGTATCGGAGAATGAAGAGATCACTGGTGTTACTCGCCGTGCTGGCGTTTGTGGTTGCCGCCTGTGGTGGCGGCGGTGATGCCGCCACCACGACTGCGGCACCGGACACAGGAGCGAGCACAACCGCGGCCCCGGCCCCCGGAGAGTCGACGACCGCGGCGGCGGCAGAGCCGGTGACCATCGAGTGGTGGCACATACAGAACACCGACCCCATGATGACCGTCTGGCAGGAAATGGCCGATGAGTTCATGGCGGCCAACCCCAACGTGACGATCAACATCACCGTGATGGAGAACGAGGCGTTCAAGGCCGCGCTGCAGACCAACCTGCAGGCCGGAGATGTCCCTGACTTGTTCCAGTCCTGGGGCGGCGGAGGTCTCCGGGAGCAGGTGAGCGCCGACTTGGTTCAGGACATCACTGATGCCTCGTCCGGTTTCATCGGCAACCTCAACGAGGGCGCAGTCGGCCTGTACAACGTCGACGAGGTCCAATACGGAGTCCCGTTCAACCTGGGCATGGTCGGGTTCTGGTACAACATGGACCTGTTCGCCGAGGCCGGGATCGACGCCCCACCAGCCACCTGGGACGAGTTCCTCGACGATGTCCAGGCCCTCAAAGACGCCGGGATCACACCGATCGCGGTCGGCGCCGGCGACAAATGGCCCGCCCACTTCTACTACTCCTACCTGATGATCAGGGAGGGTGGTGAGGCGGCGATGGCCGAGGTCACCGAGACCCTCGACTTCAACACACCCGAGTTCGTGGAGGCCGGCAATCAGTTGCAGCGCCTGATTGACATGGAGCCCTTCCAGGCCGGCTTCCTGGCCGCGCCCTGGGATGCACCCGATGGCGAGTCGGGGACGATCGGGACCGGACAGGCCGCGATCAGCCTGATGGGCCAGTGGGGCCCAGGGGCCTACGCCAACCAGTCCGGCATCGGAACACCCGAGGACCCGATCGCCGACCGTCTCCCCGCTGAGTTCGGTTGGTTCCCGTTCCCGGCGGTCGAAGGCGGGGCCGGGGTAGCGACCGATGGATTCGGTGGCGGCGATGGATTCGCGGTGGGCAAGGACGCACCACCGGAGGCAGTCCAGTTCCTGGAGTACATCACCAGTGTCGACCAGGCAATTCGGCTCGGCGAGACGGGGACCATCCTTCCGGTCACCGCCGGCGCCGAGGTGTCCGTCACCGATCCGCTGCAGCAAGCGGTGCTCGCGGGACTGAGTCAGGCGAGCTTCGTCCAGCTCTACCTCGACCAGTACTTCAGCCCGGAGCTCGGTGCTGCGGTCAACGATGCGGTGGCGACGCTGTTCGCGGGAACGGCCACACCCGAAGAGGTGACCGAGGCAATCACATCCGCGGCGAGCTGATCCGCCCGGCCGTAGTGTGAGCAAAGTTGTGGAGGGCCGCCTTAGCGGTGGCCCTCCACCCGCCGAGCCGATCGTGACCAGGCAGACACCAATGGAGATCCCGCGCCCCAAGCGACCCCAGCGACGCGTGGCGGGCACTGCGCCCTGGCCCGTGGTGGTGGGTTTTCTGCTGCCCGCCCTCCTCCTCTACACGGTGTTCGTGCTCTATCCCATCACCCAAAGCATCCGCTACAGCGGGTACGACTGGAACGGGCTCGAGCCCCTCACGGATTGGGTAGGACTCCAGAACTTCAAAGACGCATTCAACGACCCGCTCTTCATCGAGGCCATCACCCACAACGGGATCATCATCGGGTTGTCCCTGTTGTTGCAGATCCCATTCGCCGTCGCCCTGGCTGTCCTGCTGAGTCGCAACCTGAAGGGCCGTGGTGTGTTCCGGACCATGTACTTCGCCCCCTTCATCCTCTCCGAAGTGGTGACCGGGGTCGTGTGGCGCCAGATCTACCGGCCGGCGGGCCTCTTCGACCAGCTCCTCGGGTCCGTAGGGGCCGCCGACCTGAGCCGCGAGTGGCTGGCCGACCCCGAGATCGCCCTCTACAGCCTGTTCTTCGTGATCTCGTGGAAGTACTTCGGGTTCCACATGGTCCTCATCCTCGCCGGGTTGCAACTGATCCCCACCGAGCTCGAGGAGGCCGCGGCCATCGATGGCGCCTCCTGGTGGAAGGGCTTTCGCTTCGTGACCCTCCCACTCCTGGGCCCCACGATTCGGGTGTCCATGTTCCTCTCCATCATCGGCGCCCTGCAGCTCTTCGACCTGGTGTGGGTGACGACCAAGGGAGGACCGGTGAACGCGACCGCCACCATGGCCACCTATCTCGTCGACTGGGGCTTTCGGAGGACCCAGTTCGGCTATGCCAGCGCCATATCTGTGATCGTCTTCGGGCTCTCGCTGATCGTCGCCCTCTTCTATCAGAGGTTCGTGCTGCGCCGGGATCTCGAAGGAGCACTGACGGCATGACGTCGACCACGGCTACCGCTTCCAACCCCACCGGAAGGTTCGACTTCGGCCGCGGCCTGCTCTACGTGATCGCCGTCGTGGTCCTTTTGGTGATAGTGGTTCCCCTCAGTTTCTCGATCCTCGGTGGTTTCCGAAGCAACGCCCAGCTGGCGGCGGACCCCGTGGGGCTGCCCGACCCCTGGGTGTTCACGAACTATCAGACCACCCTCACCGACCCGAACTTCTACCAGTGGGTGAAGAACAGCGTGTTGATCGCCCTGATCACCACTGCCCTCGTGCTCCCCGCGGCCTCATTGGCCGCGTTCGTGATCGCCCGCTACCGCTTCCGGGGCCGTGAGTTCTTCTTCGCCCTGTTCACCCTGGGTCTTCTGTTCCCCGTCGCGGTGGCGATCCTCCCATTGTTCATCACGTTGCGACAGACCGGGCTGCTCAACAGCCCGCTCGGTATCGCCCTCCCCCAGGCCGCCTTCGGCCTCCCCCTCTCCATCGTGATCCTCCGCCCCTTCTTCCGCAGCATCCCGCGGGACCTGGAAGACGCCGCCTCGATCGACGGCTGTGGCCCGCTCCGGTTCTATTGGTCGGTGATGCTCCCGCTATCCCGGCCTGTGCTGAGCACGATTGCGGTGCTCACGATCGTCGGTAGCTGGAACGCCTTCCTCCTCCCGCTCCTGGTGTTGATCGATCCCGGACAGTGGAGCTTGCCGCTCGGCATCAACAACATCTCGGCCCAGTACGTGACCGACACCGCGGCCATCCTCGCCTATACGACGGTGGCCATGATCCCTGCCCTGATCTTCTACTTCATCGCGCAGCGACAGATCGTGAGCGGGCTCACCGCGGGAGGAGTCAAGGGATGACCGCTCTCACCGCGGAAGGAATGGCGCCCTACCGGGACCCGACGCTGCCCCTCGAAGAGCGGGTGGAGGACCTTCTGGCCAGGATGACCTGGGACGAGAAGGCATCGCAGCTGGGGAGCGTTTGGGTGTTCCAACTGCTGGAGTCGGATGCCTTTGCCCCGGGCAAGGCGGCGGAGCATCTACGAAGTGGGATCGGCCACATCACCCGGGTGTCCGGTGCCAGCAACCTCGATTCGATGGAAGCTGCCGAAGTCGCCAATTCGATCCAGGCCTTCCTGGCCAACGAGACCCGGCTCGGGATCCCCGCCATCGTCCACGAGGAGATCTGCTCCGGCCTCATGGCCCGCGAGTCGACGGTGTTCCCCCAAGCACTCGGTGTCGCCAGCACCTGGGAGCCTGCCCTCGCCGAGGCCATGGCCGACTCGGTTCGCGTCCAGATGCGAGCCATGGGGGCCCATCAAGGCCTCTCCCCGGTGCTCGACATCGGTCGCGACCCACGGTGGGGCCGCCTCGAGGAGACCTTCGGCGAGGATCCGCATCTGGTGGCCAGTATGGGAATGGCCTTCGTGCGCGGCCTCCAGGGACCCGATCCGAAGCAAGGAGTGATCGCCACGGCGAAGCATTTCGTCGGCTACAGCGCCTCGGAAGGGGGGCTGAACTGGGCGCCGGCCAAGATCCCCGAACGCGAGCTGCGGGAGGTTTACCTCCACCCCTTCGAAGGTGCGGTGAGAGCAGGGCTCCACTCGGTGATGAACGCCTACCTCGAGCTGGACGGCGTTCCGTGCGCGGCCGACCGGGACCTGCTCACCGGGCTCCTCAGGGAGACATGGGGCTTCCAGGGATCAGTGGTATCCGACTACTTCTCGGTTCGCCAGCTCGAGAGCTACCACCACCTCGCCGATGATGCGATGGCCGCGGCCGCGCTCGCGCTATCTGCCGGCATCGACGTCGAGTTGCCGAGCACGGATTGCTACGGGAGACCGCTCCTCGACGCCGCCGAGTCCGGACTTGTCGACCGCGATCTGATCGACGAGGCGGTGCGACGAGTGTTGCGCTCGAAATTCCAACTCGGCCTCTTCGAACAGCCACTCGTGGACCCGGTAGCAGTTCCGGGGATTGGCGACACCATCGTTGCCCGAGAGCTGGCCCGCGAGATCGCCCGCAAGAGCATCATCCTGCTCAAGAACGACGGCATCCTCCCCCTCCGATCCCACCCCGCGTCGATTGCGGTCATCGGGCCCAATGCCGACGACGCCCGCAATCTGCTCGGGGACTACACCTACCCGGCTCACATCGAATCGCTGATCGAGATGCGGAGCGCCGAGAACGTGTTCTCGATACCGGTGGCGGACGTGGGACGGCTACGCCCCTGGACCCGTGAGATCCAAACCGTGTTCGAGGAGATCAGCCAGAGGTCATCTTCCGATGTGGGGTATGCCAAGGGTTGCGAGGTGATCGGCACCTCGAAGGACGGATTCGCCGAGGCCGTGGCGCTGGCGGCGCTGTCCGACCTGACGATCATGGTGATGGGTGACAAGGCCGGCCTCACCGAGGACTGCACCAGCGGGGAGGGCAGGGACCGGATGTCCCTCGACCTCCCCGGCGTTCAGGAGGAACTGGTTCGAGCCGTGATCGCAACCGGCACCCCGGTGGTGCTGGTTCTGGTCGCCGGTCGTCCCACCGGGAGCGTCTGGGCTCATGAGAACGCCGCCGCGGTGCTCACCGCGTGGCTCCCAGGCGAAGAGGGTGCGGCCGCGATCGTCGATGTGCTTCTGGGGGACTTCAACCCTGGTGGAAAGCTCCCGGTCTCCCACCCAAGGTCGGTGGGCCAGATCCCGGTGTACTACGGGCACAAAGTCTCGGGCGGGAGGTCACACTGGAAAGGCGACTACGTCGATGGGGGCGTGAGCCCGCTCTACCCCTTTGGTCACGGCCTGAGCTACACGACGTTTCAACTGGAAGTCCTCCCCTCGAGTCTTGGTGAAGTCTCCTGGGAGGACCAATTCGAGGTTGCTGGTCGTTTGACCAACACCGGTGAGGTCGAAGGCGATGAGGTGGTCCAGCTCTATGTCAGGGACCCGGTGGCAAGCGTCACCCGCCCCGTGCTCGAGCTGAAGGCGTTCACCCGGATCACGGTCCCACCCGGAGAGTCACGCAATGTGAGATTCCAGGTCCCGGTTGGCCAATTGGGCTTCTACGACCGCAAACTCGACTTTGTGGTCGAGCCTGGAGAGGTCCAGCTGTTCCTGGGAACATCGTCCCGGAACCTGATCGCGGCCGGTGAGATCACGGTCGTGCCTGCCGGATCGGGCCTTCCCCCGTCCAAGGTCTTCGAGGGGTCGGTCTTTGTCGAATGACGAGGGAGCCGACCTGGTTCTAGCCGACCGGGCTCGCCTCACACTCGGGGTGCCCGCACCCACAGAACGCCCCCAACTCTGACCCGTCCCTGCAGTTCTCGCTGCAGTACAGGCCACCGTCGCTGACGTGACATGTGCAGGGCTCGTGATCGCAGACCATCGACTGCTCCTCTATACGCATCGACCAGGAGAAATACCCGCAGGCAGCCCTGCCGAAACCCGTTTGCGGTTCTGGGCCTCCGGGTATCCCGGATCATGGTGCAAGCCGATCCGGAGCAAACGCACGACTTCTCGAATTCGGTGATCGCGGTCTTCGAGGCCGACCACACAGAGTTGGTGATCCGTGACCTCTCAGCCGCCGGCTTCGACGCGGAGGTTCTGATCGGCGAGTCCGGGAGGTCACATCTCGATGCCACGGCCGATGGAGGGCTCATCGCGGGACTTAAGAAGCTGGCCAGATCGTTCGGCGACGAGACACGGATCGTGGGCGCCCTCGACGCCGCGCTGGAGCAGGGAAAGTCGGTGATCTCGGTGGATGCAGACGATGCCCGAGCGCCGGACGCTGCACGCATCATGGAGGACCACGGGGGAACCTATGTCTGGCGATTCGGGGAGTGGAGCTTCAACCGCGTTGGAGATCTCTCCGAGGAGGAGGAGCCCGAGCAGGCACCGGAGGCGGCCAAGGGCACCGTCGACGAGGAAACGACGAGCTGAGGAGTTCTCATGGGCAAGAAGCACGGGCCAACGATCAGAGACGACGAGAGGTACGAAGCGTTGCGCCGCGATGGGGCGAGCAAGGAGAAGGCCGCCCGGATCGCCAACACCCCGGCCAATATCGCCGGCCGCCGCGGAGGAAAAGCCGAGCCCTATGAGGAGTGGACCCGAGACCGGCTCTACGACAAGGCGAGGAGAGTTGGGATCGACGGCCGTTCCGCCATGAGCAAAGGTGAGCTGATCTCCGCGCTTCGCAATCACTGATCACGCGGCCGTTCTCCGGCAAGAGCTGATTCAGCCGACTCCCTTGCGAGCCCTTAGGTGGTGCGGCCGAGCGTCTGCAGACGGGTGGGGAGGACGGTGAGCTCCGGCACATGCACACCCGGCGGCAGCGCGCACAGGAAGGCGCAGACCTCGGCGACGTCCTCGCTCTTGAGCGCCTTGGCGAGGTCCTCAGGTGGGGGCGGGATTGGCCGGTAGTCCAACAGCGGCGTATCGACTACGCCAGGGGCAACTACCGAGAAGCGCACACCGGTCCTGGCATCGAACTCCTCCAGGGAGGCGCCGCGGGCGAATGCGAGCACGCCCGCCTTCGTGGCCTGGTAGCCAGGGCCGGAGAAGTCGGGCCACGAGCCGGACACCGAGCCGACGATGACCACGACGCCCATGGCCCTCCGCAACGCAGGCAGCGCTGCGCGAACACAGTGATATACGCCGTCGAGGTTGGTGCGCATCAGCAAGTCCCAGCTCTCGGGGGAGAGATCGGCGAGCCTGCGCTCCTTGACATTGGTGCCCGCGGACAGGACGAGCGCGTCGAGCGACTCGTGGTCGAGCACCGACTTCACTGCCTCGAAATCGCCGACGTCGACGGGCCGGATGTCGATCTCGAGATCGCCGAGACCCTGCTCCATCGCATCGCGGCGACGGGAAAGCGCAGTTACGACCGCCCCGAGGTCATGCATTCGGCGGGCGGCGGCGAGCCCGATGCCACTCGAGGCTCCACTGACGACCACGGTCTTCCCGGCGAGAGCGCCGTCGGCGACGATCATGCAAGGAACACCTTCAGCCGATGCGACGGCCCGGCCGCCAGCTCGGCAAACGCCTCTGGCCCGGTGTCGAGTGGCTGCACCGGTTCGAGGTCACCGAGGCCGGCGCGACCATCGAGCAGCCAGCGAAGCGCCTCGTCGTAATCGACATCGGAGTAGGCATAGGCGCCGCGCACGGTCAGCCCGTGGCGGATCATCTCGTGGAATTGGACCGTCGTGCTTTCCGCCGCCAATCCGATCATCACCACGCACCCGCCCGGGCGTAGCAAGTCGAGGGCCAGCAGGCGCGTGCTCTCGCTGCCGACCGCATCGAACACGATGTCGGCCCCCTCCGGCAACTTCTTGGGGTCGCCAAAGGTCGCGTGAGCGCCGAGCGCTCCAGCAGCGGCACGCCGAGCCGGGTGGGTATCGAGCACGCCGGCCCAGGTGGCGCCGCCGACCAGCGCGGCTTGCAGCGTCATCAGCCCGATGGTGCCGGCGCCCAACACGACGATCCGCTCCGTCGGCCCGCCCTCGACGCCCGCCCGCCCGATGCGTGCGGCGTGCACACCGTTGGCCAAGGGCTCGGCGAGCGCTCCGAGTCGTGCGTCAGCGTCGTCGGGCAGTGCACGCAGCCGGTGGGCCGGTACCGGCACCGCGGCCGCGAACGCCCCAGGCCGGTCTACGCCTATCACCTCGCGGCGGTCGGAGAGATGCTCGATCCCGGCATGGACCGTGCCGCCGGCGATCAAGGGATTGACCGCGGCGCGGCGGCCGCGCCAGCCTTCGTCGACCTCGTCGCCGACGGCGACGACGCGGCCTGCGAACTCGTGGCCCATCACCAGCGGTGGAGTGCGATTGGCCTGGTGGCCCAGGTATCCCTCGAGCTCGGAGCCGCAGATCCCCACAGCCTCGGGCTCGAGGAGCACCTCGCCCGCCGCGGGCGTGATGTCGGCAATGTCGTCCAGCGACATCTCACGCGGTCCGTGCCAGACGAGTGCGCGCACCAGCCTGACGCTAGCTCCCCCTGCACAAGTCCCCTTGGGCAATACCGGTTTCGGTAGCCGTCGGACGGGTACTCAATTCGCCGGAAACGTGAGAAAGGACTGGTCATGAGAAGCGGACTGATCTGGACGATCGTGGGCATCCTGCTCATCGTCGCCCTACTCATCTACATCTTCTGAATCAGAGACCAAACAGCAGGGCTCGCCTTCCAGTGGGCCTTGCTGTCGCGTGTGGTTTCAGGCGCCGGCGGCAGCCTGAAACAGGCCTAGCACCGGCGCCCAACCCTGGTCGTAGTCGGAACGGGCGTCGGAAGCCTGATCCCCAAGACGCTCCCAGCCCCGATGCTCCAATTCGACCCGGGTGCCGCCATCGACTTTCGTGAACCGGACCTCGACCTCCGTCGATACGGTGGGCTCCTTGGTGGGATGCCAGGCAAGGACCAATCGGTGGGGTGGCTCCCAGACCAGGATCTCCGCCCACTCCCACTCCATGCCTTCCTCCACGACCTCGTACACCTTGCCGCCGGCAGACTCTTCGAACCGAATCCCCACCGCCCTCTCCTCTGATATCGAATACATCTGCATGGGCCACCAGTCGCCCATGCCGCGGGTGAACACTTCGAAGGCGCGCTCCGGCCCGACCGTCACCTCAACGGCCCGAACCACTGCGGGAATCGTCTCTGTGGTCATGTTTCCTCCTCTTCTGTGGCGGCAGCAAAGCGTGCCAACGTTTCGTCCCACATCTCCTCGATCGCCTTCCGCAACTCGCCGAGTCCTGACGGCGCGGCCGAGTAGATCCGGCGGGTCCCTTGGGCTCGATGGTCGACCAGGCCCGAGCTCTCCAGCACCCTCAGGTGTTGAGACACGGCAGGTCGGCTCACGGGGAGTCGGTCGGCGATCTCGCCGACCGACCGTGGCTGCTCGAGGACGATCGAGAGCACCTCACGCCGAGTGGGATCGCCGAGTGCGTCGAATTGTTCATCGCCGAGCATGAGCCTATCGTAAGCCTCTACTTACGGTAAGTCAAGACTTACAGGTTCGTCAGCCATCTCCCCGCCCCGCCAGCCCAGGATCCACGATCCGAGGCCGAAGGGAAGCACCAGGAGGGGGACGATCCATCCGACCAACGGGAGCATCCAGGTCGCGCCGGCCAGGATGGAGCCGACCACGATCGCCCCATGAATCCCGCGGCGCCCCGGCAACAGTCTTCCCAGGGCCAGGACGGCCGGCGCCCCTGCCACCAGGCTGAGCACGAGGACGATGGATGCGGTCAGCAACACCAAGGGGGCGAAGATCGCAAGCAGTGGGAGGCTGGCGGTCGCCGGGGCAAGCACGACTACGAGAATGGCAACACCTGCGATGAGCAGCGGCATGAAGGTCACCAGTGCGCCGCGCCAATAAGAGCCCAGGGGCCTGGCCCTTCCTTGGGCGGCGGCGTGCGCCGTCCGCTCCGGCCATCCCCAGGCGACGAGCAGCGCAGCGGCAGTCAGGCCGATCACAACCAGGAACCGGGCAAGGAGGCCCAGGGCGCGCACCCTGATGTTCGGAGGGAGAGGGGTCTTGTGCACCACCGCCCCGCCAACGCTCGCCTGATCGATTCCCTCGGCCTCTACCGGTGAGCGATACCCGAGATCCCCATCCACGGTGAGCGGGCCGGTGATCAGCATCCGGTTCACCGTGACATCGACATCGCCGTCGACTTCACCCTCGATCCGAAGGGTGCGCTGGGTGCCCTCGAAGTCCCCTCCCACCGAGCCGGCTGCGGTCACCGAGAACGCCCAGATCAACACGTCGCCGCCAACCGTGGACTCGCCACCCAGGGAGGCGTTGACCACGGTCGCGATCAAGTCCTTGCCTACCGAGCCCGTGACATCGAGTGTCGACCCGATCGCTCGCACCGAGCCTCCGACATCTCCCGAGATTGTGACCGACGGGGTCAATGCCGTGACGCTGCCCCTCACCTCTCCGCTGATGATCACCTCTTCGGCGGCAAAGGCGAACAGGTCCCCCTCCACCACGCCTTCGATCACGACCTTGAGGCCGGCGGCATAGAGGTCGTCCTCGACGATGTCATCCTCGGAGATGATCACCAGATCTGAGGTGGCGGTTTCGGCAGCCTCGGCTTCGCCCCCGAGAGCGAAGAGGAACACGGCAGCCAGGGCCCCTAGCGCGAATTTTCTAGAGGAGGAGGGCATTGGCGGCGGCGTTGAGCAGCGACCCCGGGAACACCCCAAAGAGCAGGGTCACCCCCACGGCGGTGCCCAGGACCAGGCGGACGGGGGCCACCACCGACAAAGAAGCGCCCTCCGAATCGTCCATGTACATCACCACGATCACCCGGATGTAGAAGGCAAGGGCGATCACTGATGCCAGGACCGCGACCACGACCAGCCACTGGTAGCCGCCCGCCCAGGCATCGGAGAGCACGCCGAACTTGGCGACGAAGCCAGAGGTGAGGGGTATCCCCCCCATGCCGAGCAGGAGCACCGTGAACGAGGCGGCGAGGAGCGGGCTGCGGCGGGCCAGGCCCCGATACTCGTCGATTGAGGACCTGGCTCCGTCGGGACCGCTCACCGCGGCGACGACCGCGAAGGCGCCGACCAACTGGATTGCGTACACCGCCAGGTAGAAGAGGACCCCGTCGCTGGCGCCGCCCACCACCCCGGTCATGATGAACCCGGCATGGGCCACGCCCGAATAGGCGAGCAACCGGCGCACATCCCCTTGGACCAGCGCCACCACCGATCCCACCACCATGGAGAGAGTCGCGATGGCGGCGATCACCGGGAGCCAGGTGACTTCGAGGGACTGAACACCGGCGAGGAGGACCCGGGTCAAGGCGGCGAAACCCGCGATCTTGGCCACCGCCGCCATGTAGCCCACGATCCCCGCCGGCGCCCCCTGGTAGACGTCGGGGGCCCAGGTGTGGAAGGGCGCCGCAGACACTTTGAACCCGAGCCCGGCAATCACCAGCCCGATCCCGATGTAGATCACCGCCGGACTGGCAATGGTCGTGCCGTCCAAGAGAGAGCGGATGTCGACGATCGAGAAGGTCCCGGTCCCGGCGTAGAGGAGGGCAACCCCGTAGACGAAGACCGCCGAGGCGAAGGATCCGAGCAGGAAGTACTTGAGCGCAGCCTCATCGGACTCAGGGTTCTCTCTGGTGAGCCCGGCGAGGACGTATAGGGCGATCGATCCAACCTCCAGCCCGAGGAACATCATCACCAGGTTGTTGGAGGCGACCATGATCGAGAACCCTGCGGTAGCCAAAAGGACGAGGGCAAGGGCTTCAGCGCCGCGCCGTCCCAAACCCACGACGAAGCGCCATCCGGCGAGCAAGCCGAGACCGGTCGCCGCCAGGAGCACGAAGCGGGCAAAGATGGCAAAGCCGTCCACTGCGATCATGTCGGAGAAGGCGAGCTGGCCGCCGACATCCCCCCCTTCTTGCTGAACCCATTGCAGGAAAGTGAACGCCACGGCGGTGGTGAGACCGACCCCAGCCACCATCCCCAGCACCCGTGCCCTCGGCTTCCACTGCACTTCGACCAGCAGCACCAGCGCTGCAGCGAGGGCGAGGGTCAGCTCGGGGGCGATCGCGATCCACGAGATCTCTGGTGCGGTGATCAATCTTCAGCCTCAACGACCACGACGTCGCCGATCCGACCCGGTGGAGGGGCGTCGAACCCGGTGGAGGCCTGGATTCGGTCGAGCACCGCTTCGGTCGATGGGCTGATCTTGTCGAGGAGGATGCTCGGATAGAGGCCGATGACCAGCACCAGGACGGCGAGAGGTGCGAGCAATGAGATCTCCCGAACCGACAGATCGGTGAGGGCCAGATTCTCCGGCTTGTCGGGGACTCCGGTGAACACCCGCTCATAAGCCCAGAGCAGGTAGATGGCAGCGAGGAGCACCCCGAATGCGGCGATCACAGCCAACGCAGGCAATGTCACGTAACTGCCGATCAAGACCAGAAACTCGCCGACGAACCCGTTGAGACCGGGAAGCCCGATCGAAGCGAAGGTCATGAACAGGAAGAACCCGGCGAATAGGGGCATCACCTTCTGCAACCCACCGAAGTCGGCGATCGCCTTGGTGTGCCGTCGCTCATAGATCATCCCCACCAGGAGGAAGAGAGCGCCCGTGGTGAGCCCGTGGTTCACGTTCTGGATCACAGCCCCCTGTAGGCCGCCCGAGGTGAGAGCGAAGGTGCCGAGGACGATGAAACCCAGGTGGCTCACCGAGGAGTAGGCGACGAGTTTCTTCAGGTCGGGTTGGACGATGGCGACCACTGCCCCGTAGATGATCCCGATCACCGCGAGGATGGCCATGATCTGCACCGCGTCGACCGAGGCCTCGGGAAACAGAGCCAGATTGAAGCGGAGCAGGCCATAGGTGCCCAGCTTCAAAAGGACAGCGGCGAGGAGCACCGAGCCTGCGGTTGGAGCCTCGACATGGGCGTCGGGCAGCCAGGTGTGCAGCGGGAACAGCGGCACTTTGATGGCGAAGGCAAGGGCAAAGGCTGCGAACAGCCAGATCTCCGCGGTCGGCCCGAGGTCGAGACTCATCAGGTCGGGCAGGGCGAACGAGGGCGTCCCGAATTGTGAGTCGTGGTTGAAGGCCAAGGCGATGATCGCGGCCAGCATCAGCGCCGACCCGAAGGCGGTGTAGATGAAGAACTTGACCGCGGCGTAGACCCTGCGCTCGCCACCCCAGATCCCGATGATGAAATACATCGGGATGAGGATCACCTCGAAGAAGACGAAGAACAGGAAGAGATCGAGGGCGAGAAAAGCACCGATCAGCCCTGCCTCGAGCAGCAAGGTGTAGACCACGAATTCCTTGGTCCGAACCGTGATCGCCGTGGATGCTCCGAGCGCGATCGGAACCATCAATGCGCTTAGGAGCACCATCGGGAGCGAGATCCCGTCGACGCCGAGGTACCAACTGATGCCCCACGGCTCGTACCACACCACCCGCTCCACGAACTGGTAGTCGGGTGACGCCTCGAAGACCGAGAACAGGTAGCCGGCCAGGGTCAGGGGGATCACCGAGAGGGCGACCCCAACCGGAAGGTGGATCTCCCGACGTCGCGACGGGATGAGGCCCACCACCAGGGCCGCGCCCACCGGGATCAGGACCAGGGCGGTCAGCAATTTTGTCCCCCCTTCAATTGGGGGACCGTCGGAGCGCAGCGACGGCGAGAGTGGTTCGGCCGGCGGATCATGATCCCCAGACCATCCACAACACCACGATGAGGGCGCCGCCGAGGAACAGGACTCCATAGTTGCGAACGAAACCGGTCTGCAGCGTGCGGGTCCGGTCTCCGATCGTTCTGACCACGCGGCCCACGCCGTTGACCGCCCCGTCGATCACCGGGAGATCGATCGCAAAGGCGGCCATTTCCGCACCCTTCCTCCCGGGGGCGACCAGGGCTGCCCCATAGAGGTCGTCGACGCGGTACGCCGCTTCCCAGGTTCCCCACAGCGGCTCGAAACCCTCCTCGAAGCGACGCCAGCGATCTACGGGCCGGTTGTATGCCAGATAGCCTGCCGCGGCTCCACCGAATGCGGCCAACACCGACAAGCCGGCGAGGATGAGGAGCATGGTGGTGTCCTCCGGCGGATGCTCGAGGGACACCCCCTCGAAACTCGGCTCCAGGAACTGCTCCAGGGTCAACCGGAACGGGGTGTTGACCAGGCCGCCAACGAACGAGAGCACGGCGAGGATGATCAAGGGGATGGTCATGACCCGTGGTGACTCGTGAGGGTGCTTGCCCTCCTCCCACCGCGGCTCTCCGATAAAGACCAACACCCAGAGCCGGGCGATATAGAACGCCGTGATCAGAGCGGTTATCAGCCCGATCAACCACAAGGCGTAGTACCACCCACCATGATTGAACCCGGCGGCGAGGATCTCGTCTTTCGACCAGAACCCGGCGAGCGGAGGGAGCCCGGCGAGGGCGATGGCACCCACCGCCATTGTGAGCGCGGTCACCGGCATCTTCCGCAACAGGCCACCCATGCGGTGCATGTCCTGTTCGCCGCTCAGCCCATGGATCACCGAGCCGGCGCCAAGGAAGAGCAGTGCCTTGAAGAACGCATGGGTCATGAGATGGAAGACCCCCGCGATGTACGCCGTAGTGCCTACCGCCAGGAACATGAACCCGAGCTGGGAGATCGTCGAATAGGCGAGCACCCGCTTGATGTCGCGCTGCGCAAGCGCGATGGACGCCGCCCAGATCGCGGTCAGGGCGCCGACCGTGGCCACGGTGGTCTGGGCCACCAGTGACAGGTCGTAGATCGGCGCCGACCGGGCGATGACATAGACCCCGGCGGTGACCATCGTTGCCGCGTGGATGAGGGCGGAGACCGGGGTCGGGCCCTCCATTGCGTCGGGGAGCCAGACGTAGAGCGGAATCTGCGCCGACTTGCCTGCTGCCCCCACCAGGAATAGGAGACCAATGGCAGTCGCCATCCCCGTGCTCAACTGCGACCCGACATTTTCGAACACCCCGGCGAAGGAGAGGGTGCCGAAGGTGGTGAACACCAGCATCAGTCCGACCATGAACCCGACGTCGCCGATCCGGTTGACGATGAACGCCTTCTTGGCGGCAGCCGCCGCAGTCGTCCTGGTGTACCAGAACCCGATCAGCAGATAGGAGCAGAGCCCGACCAGCTCCCAGCCGAGGAAGAGCATCGCGTAGTTCCCGGCGAGCACCAGGGTGAGCATCGATGCCGCGAACAGGTTGAGATAGGTGAAGAAGCGCGGGAACCGCTCATCCCCATGCATGTAACCGACCGCGAAGACATGGATCAGGGTGCCGACCCCGGTGATGATCAAGGTCATCAGGGCAGCAAGCGGGTCCCAGAACAGCTCGAAACGGGCCCCGACAGCCGGCATCCAGTCCCAGAGAAGGAGGATGGTCCCGTGCTCCCCGCCCTCGAAGAATGGGAGCGCCGCAACCAACGCGATCACGAAGGCGCCCCCGATCGCCGCCGATGCCAGCCAGCCGGAGAGGGGCTCTCCTAAGTAGCGCCCGAAGAAGTGGAGCACCACCGCCCCGGCGAGGGGAAGGGCGATCACGAGCCAGATGAGCTCGGTCATCAACCCCTCAGCTCGCTCAACTCGTCGACGGAAGCCGTTGCTCGCCGGCGGAAGATGGCGACGATGATGGCCAGGCCGACCACCACCTCGGCAGCCGCAACCACGAGGATGAAGAACACGGCCACCTGGCCGTTGAGGTCGTTCATCGCACGACCCGCCGAGACCAGGGTCAGGTTCACCGCGTTGAGCATCAGCTCGATGCACATGAACATCACGAGGGCATTGCGCCTGAGGAGGATGCCTAGTGCTCCAATCATGAAGAGCGCAGCGGCCAGGCCCATGTACCAGCCGGCCGCGACCATCAGACCCTCACCCTGCGGAACTGGGCGAGGGCGATGGCCCCGGCCGCAGCGATCGTGAGCAGGAGGGCTGTTGCCTCGAATGCGAGCACCCATGTTGTGAACAGGGGTTCGGCGACCGCTTCGACCGTGCCATTCGTGCTTGCGGCGATCGGGGACTCTGCCGCGGCAGGCACCCAAACGAAGTCCCCGGAGAGGGTCACCACGGCGGCAAGGACCACGATCACGGCCGCCAGCCCACCAACCAGCAAACGCTGCCCCGGCAGCGACTCTTCACGGGTCTCGCTCTTGTCGACGCCGATGAGCATGATCACGAACAGGAACAGGGTCATCACCGCTCCCGCGTAAACGATCACCTGCACCGCCGCGACCAGATGCGCCAGTTGCACGACGTAGAGGACTCCCACCGAGAACAGGGTTCCGAGGAGGCCCATCGCCGAATGGACCGGGTTGCGGGCAAGGACGACGGTCGCCGCACCGGCCAGGGCGCCCGCGGCCATCAGGGCAAACAGCACGATCTCAACCATCGGCTGGTTCCTGGCTGATGCTGCGGTCGCGCTCCTCCTGCGTTGGTTCGGGGGGCCAATCCGCCGGGCCCGGGGTCGCCTGCCACATCCGCACCCCCTCGTACGCGGCGACTCCGGCCGGCGCCGTGGCCCGAAGCCAGCCGTCGGCCGCGTTGAGCTCGTCCATGTCGGCCAGCGGGTCGTCGGGGAACATGTGGGGCACGACACCCCGCTCGTCCATGAGCAGGGTTTCCCTGGTGTAGATGGCGTCATCGCGATTGGTCGTGGAGAACTCGAACAGGTGCGTCATCGTGATCGCTTCAGTCGGGCAGGCCTCGACACACAGGCCGCAGAAGATGCAGCGGAGCATGTTGATCTCGTAGACGTAGCCGAACCTCTCCCCCGGCGATGTCGGATGCTCCGGGTCGTTGTCGACCCCCCGCACGTAGATGCATTTGGCCGGGCAGGCGCCGGCACAGAGCTCGCAGCCGATGCATTTCTCCATCCCGTCCGGGTAGCGGTTGAGGACGTGGCGCCCGTGAAACCGCTGCGGTTTCTCCCGCATCTCCTCCGGATAGCGGCTGGTGACCAGCTCCTCCCCGCTGATGGTGCGAAGCATGGTTCCCCCGGTCACCCGCAATCCCTTGAGAAACTCTCTGATCACTCCCATGGCTAACCCCAAGGGGCTCCGAATTGGCGAACCGCGAGGAACACGGTCGACACGACCAGCCAGCCGAGCGCCCCGGGGATCAGCCGTTTCCAACCAAGCTGCATCAACTGGTCGTACCGGAGTCTGGGGAGGGTGGCCCGCACCCAGAAGAAGAGGAACACGAGGAAGTAGGTCTTGGCCAGAAAGTAGATCGTGGGCAGGACCGCGGAGACCAGGCCGGGAAGCGTGTCGTCGAACGTAGGCCCGTTCCAGCCTCCGAGGAACAGCGTGACGGCGATCGCCGACATCGAGAAGATGTTCACGTACTCGGCCAGGAAGAACATGGCGAATCTCATGCCCGAGTACTCGGTGTGGAAGCCACCAACGATCTCCTGTTCCGCCTCGACCAGATCGAACGGAGCGCGGTTGGTCTCGGCCACGATGGCGACGAAAAAGATCAGGAAGGCCACGATCTGGGGCACGATGTTCCAACGGGGCACGAACTGGAGGACCGGCTCCAGAGCCGGGACCGCGTCTCCCCACGTCCCCTGTTGCCGGGCCACGATCTCGGAGAGGGAAAGGGTGCCCCCCTCGCCCTGGGTGGCGCTGAACACAACGACCGCCACCATCGCCAGGCCCATCGCCGCCTCATAGGAGATGGCCTGGGCAGTGGCTCGCACCCCGCCGATAAGGGGGTACTTGGAGCCCGATGACCAGCCGGCGAGCACCACGGCGTACACCGCCAGCGAGGACATGGCCAGGATGAAGAGCAGGCCGACGTTGAGATCGGCGCCTTGGAGCGCGACTTCGTAGTCACCGATCATGAACGGCTTTCCCCATGGGACCACCATGAAGATCAGAAACGCAGGGATCACCGCCAAGAACGGGGCGAGCAGGTACATCCCCAACTCCACTTTGCGGGGCGTGATCGACTCCTTGAAGAAGAGCTTCAAGCCGTCGGCCACGGTTTGCAGGATCCCCCACGGCCCGGCACGGCTTGGACCGATCCGGTTCTGCATGTCGGCCAGGACCTTGCGCTCTGCCCACACGTTGAGGATCGTGAGCACCAGGAGCAGCACGAAGGTGAGGACCACTCGGAGCACGACGATCCCGAACTCGGGCCAGCTCACGAGTGCACCGCCGTCACCCGAACCACCGGATCGGTGCCCAAGGATGCACCGCCCGCCTGGTTGAAGGGGACGAAGACGACACCAGCAGGTGTGCCCTCATCGAGGACCACGGCGAACTCCCCTTCGCCATGCTTGGTCACGGCGCGCACGGCATGGCCGGCTTGGGCTCCGAGCTTGCGTGCATCCTCGGGATTGAGATGGGCGACTACGCCCGGGGCCAGGCCCCGAAGAGATGGCGAATGGCGCATCGCGACACCGTCGTCGTACAGCGTCCGGGCCACGAGGAGGGTGAGGGCAGCCCGGGGGGCCTTGGGGCCGGAGACGGCCACCGGGATGTGGTTGATCACCTGGGCCCCGGCGATTGGGACCACCGCCCCATCCCTTGCCTCCCACTCCAGGAGGTCCCAGGTGACGCCCTGGTAGGCCGGCGCCACTTCTGCGATCTCCTTGGCGATGGTCTCGGGAGAGGAGAGACCGAGGGGAACGCCGAGACGATCCGCGATGTCAGAGAGCACCGACCAGTCGGACCGGCTCTGACCAGGGCCGGGCCGGATGCCGTTGAGCTTCTGCACCCTGCCCTCGACATTGGTGACGGTACCCTCCTTCTCGGCGAAGCCCGAAGCGGGGAGTATCAGGTCGGCCTCACGGTTCGAGTCGTTGACAAAGAGGTCGATCGACACCACGTATTCGGCGGAGTCCAGCGCTTGCACCGCCAGCCTGGGGTCTGGCATGTCACGAACCGGGTCGGCGCCGACCAGGAAGAGGCAGCGGATGCCACCGGAATCCACTTCCTCGAGGATCCGTCTCGTGTCCCGCCCGGGTTTGGATGGCAGGTCTCCCCAGTGCCGGGAGAGGGCGTCGATGCCGGCGGGATCCAATCCCACCCGACCCGGCAGGAGGTCAGGCGCGAGACCCATGTCCAGTGCGCCAAAGAGATTGGCCCGCCGCCCGAGAGGGAGGATTCGCCCCGCCCCGGCCTTGTTCCGTACCAGGGCGGCGACCGACTCGGCCAGCTTGGCCCCGTCGGCGTGACAAGCTTCGCCCACCAGGGCCACCACCTTCTCTGCGGCGAGCGCACGGCTCACGTCGGGGTGCTCTCCGTTGGCGATCTCATCGAGGAGAGCGAAGCCCCCACCAGGGCGGTAGGTGAGCTTGTAGCTGGCTCGGTCATCGAGGCCGGTGGCCCGAGGATGGACCACTATCAAGGTCACGCCCAGCTCCTGCGCCGCACGCCGGGCCCTGAGGTAGAGCGTGGGATGCTCCTCCTTGAGGTCAGGGCCCCAGACGATGATGGTTCCGGCGTCGTCGAGATCGGAGATGACAGCCCGATCCACGGTCGCCGCCAGGAAGTGAGATGACGGAGAGTCGTCGAGCCGACAGTCGATGTTGTTGGTGCCGAGCACGACCCGGGCGAACTTGGAGAGGGCGTATGCGTCCTCGTTGGTGCCCTGAGCCCCACCGATCACCCCAAAGGCTCCCCCGTCGTCTTCCGCCCGGATCAGGTCGATGCGGTTGGCCAGGATGTCGAGCGCTTCGGTCCATGTGATTTCCTGCAGCTCCCCGCCGCGATTCACCAGCGGGGCGGTGAGCCGAGCCTCGGACTCGAGATGCTGGAACCCGAACCGGTCCTTGTCGGAGATCCAACCGTGGTTGGTGGCGTCGTTGTCCACCCCCACGTAGCGCAGGATCTGGTTCTGGCTGGCATGGATCGAGATTCGGGGATGGGCGGTGTCGAACATCCCAGATGATTCGACCCGGGTCAGATCCCAGGGGCGGGCCCGGAACCGATAGGGCTTGGCCGTGAGGGCGCCCACGGGACAGATTTGGACCGTGTTCCCTGAGAAATAGGACGAGAACGGCAGATCGGGAAATGTGTTGACCTCGGTGACGTTGCCCCGCTCCATGAACTCGATCAACGGGTCGCCACTGACTTCCTCGGAGAACCGGGTGCACCGGGCACAGAGGATGCAGCGCTCCCTGTCGAGGAGGACCAGGTCGGAGACCGGTATCGGCTTCTCGAAGTTGCGCTTGATCTCGACAAAGCGGCTCTCACCCGGGCCGTGGGACATTGCCTGATCCTGAAGCGGGCACTCCCCACCTTTGTCGCAGATCGGGCAGTCGAGAGGATGATTGGCCAGGAGGAACTCGAGGACTGCCTCTTGCGCCTTCTTGACCGTGGGGCCTTGGGTGTCCACGACCATCCCGTCGGCAACCGGATTGGTGCAGGCGGTGATCATCGCTCGCCCCCGAGGGGTGTCGATCTCGACCAGGCACATCCGGCACATTCCCACTGGATTCATCCGCTCGTGCCAGCAGAAGCGGGGAATGTAGGTGCCACCGTCCTGGGCGGCCTGGATGATCAGAGACCCGGCCCGGGCCTCGATCTCCTTGCCGTCGACGGTGACCTTCACCGTGTCCGTCATGCCACGGCCTCCACCGGTGCCAGGGGGCACCTGCCGAGCGTGACGTGCTCCATGACCTCGTCGCGGAAGAAGTCGCGAAGAGCGATGATCGGCGATACCGCCGACGGTCCCAATGGGCAGATGGTGGTCATCTTCGGGGGCCATGCCAGGCCGACGCTGATCCCGTCCGAGACGTCGAGCATCAGGTCGAGATCGATGGGACGCCCCTCGCCGTGCTCGATGCGATGCAGAACCATCTCCAACCAGGTCGTGCCTTCCCGGCACGGGGTGCACTGGCCACATGACTCGTGTGCAAAGAAACGCACCAGGCGCTCGGCGGCTCGGACCGTGCATGTGGTGTCGTCCATGACGATCACTGCTCCGGACCCCAGCATGGAGCCGGCCTCGGCGCACACGTCCTTGGTGATCTGGTCGTCGAGATGGAGCCCGGGGACGAACCATGGTGCTGAGGCCCCACCCGGAATCCAGGTCTTCAGCTCGCGGTCCTCCCTCATGCCGCCCGCCACTTCGAAGATCAGCTCCCGCCAGCTGATGCCGTGCGGCAGTTCGTAGTTCCCTGGCTTGCGGACGTGACCGGAGATCGAGGTCATGAAGGTCCCGGTGTCCATCGGATGGCCGATCCGGGTGAACTCCTCGGAGCCCATCGCCAGCACATGGGGGATGTTCGACATCGTCTCGACGTTGTTGACGATGGTGGGCTTCATGTAGAGGCCCTTGGCCGCCGGGAAATATGGTGGCTTGAGGCGGGGCTCACCCCGGAGCCCTTCGAGACTGTTGATCAGGGCCGTCTCCTCACCGCAGATATAGGCGCCACCTCCGAGGTGGACGGTCACCTCCAGGTCGTATTCGGTGCCGAAGATCCCCTTGCCCAGAAAGCCGCGGGCATAGGCCTCGTCCACTGCGGTCTGGACTCTTCGCGCCGACTTGGGGTACTCGCCTCGGATGTAGATGAAGGCGTGGTGCACCTCGTTGGCAATCGAGGTGATGATGATCCCGTCCAGCATCTGGTGGGGATCGCGCTCCATCAGCTGTCGGTCCTTGAAGGTCCCGGGCTCGGACTCGTCCGCGTTGACCACGAGGTAGGACGGCCGTGCCGGCGCCAGGAAGCTCCACTTCATCCCCGCGGGGAACGCTGCCCCACCACGGCCGAGCAGGCCCGACGATTTCACCGTCTCCACGAGCTGGTCCCGGGACATCGTCAGCGCCTGGCGGGATTGCTCATACCCGCCGGTGGATTCATATCGGTCGATGGTGTGCGAGTCAGCGGGGTGGTCGAGCATCCGCCTGGTCACGAGGACTGGGAAGGTCAAGACCGATCCTCGTTCCCCACCGTTCCCAGCGGCTGGAACGCGGGATAGGGCCCAACTGCACCGTCCGCGTCTTTGATCGCCCAGTCGAAGCTCCTCACCCCACCGAACAACTCCTGCATCTCCTCGCTGGTGACCACCTCGGGACGGGCCCCGCTCAGCCAGCGCACGAGGTCACGGGCCCGCTCCGGGTTGACCCCTTCGATCAACTCGTAGTTGACCTGGACCGCCGGGGCGCCACCGCAGGCCCCGATGCACTCGACGTGCTCTACCGAGATCAGGCCCCTCTCGTCGGTCTCCCCGTGTGGGACTCCGGACTCGTCTTCCACGGCGTGCAGCACCTCATCGCCACCGAGCAACATGCAGGAGATCGAGGTGCAGCACGAGATGAGGTATCGGCCGGTCCGCTCCCGTTTGTACATGGTGTAGAAGCTGGCGACTGCGAGGACCTGGGCCGGTGTGACACCCACCCATTCGGCCACCTCTTCCATTCCGGCGTCTGTGAGGTGGCCTTCCTCCGCCATGGCCAGATAGAGGAGGGGCATGACCGCAGAGCGCTTCTCGGGGTAACGCGAAATGATGTCCCGGGCCCGTTCCTGAGTGGACTCCGACCAGTGACTCATCGGCTGTGGAGATTAGGTAGGCGGTCATTGGCGGGCGAAACCATCGAGCGCATCGGCTACCCCTGGATAGAGTCGATTCATGGCCACCCGGTGGCGCGACGAGGACCCCGGAATGCCCATCGCATTCGGGCAGTGCTCCAACGGGGAATACGAACCGGAGCCGATCACCCCGACGCGGCGTGAGGCGGAGCACCTGGCGCGCTCCGGGATCGACGAAGCGATCCAGGCGACCGGGATGAGCCGCCGTGAGTTTCTCCGCTCGGCGTGTGCGCTGGCAGTGTCTCTCGCTGCCATCGACGGCGCGGTGGCTCGGGCGACCGGCCTCCCTGCGGGCCTCTGGTACCCCTTCGATCCGACGAGTCGCCACGACACGGCAGCCGCCGAGGCCATCATCGGGCCGCCTCAGTTCGTCTTCGACGTGCAAGGCCACCTTCTCGAATACGACCTCGACCCCTCGACCCGTGGCGACTGGTTCTGGGGCCGCCAGTTTCCCCAGGCGCAGTGTGAGGACGAAGACGATCCCCGGGCCTGCTTCGCGACCAACCACTTCCTCGAAGAGATTTTCATCCGATCCGACACCACGATGGTTGCTCTCTCCGGTCTCCCCATCCTCCCCGAGGGCAGCCCGCTCTCCCCCGAGGTGATGGAAGACACCCGTCAGATGGTGCAGGCACTCTCCGGCGACGAGAGGGTGGTGATCAACGCTCTCGCCCTCCCCCAGGTCGCACCCATCGAATCGGTGATCGACGAGATGGAGCGCACCGTTGCCGAGAACCGCATCGCGGGGTGGAAGACCTTCACCCACTTTCCCACCGACCTCCACTGGTGGCTCGACGACCATGACCCCGACCTTCCCCAGGTGGGAGACCGGTTCCTCGCCGAGTTGGAGCACCTCGGGGTCCCCATCCTTTTCATTCACAAGGGACTCTCCGACCAGGCCCGTTACGGGTCACCTGAGGACGTCGGCCCCGCAGCGAGATCACACCCTGACGTCAAGTTCGTCATCTACCACAGCGGTTTCGAAGTGGCACAGCGGGAAGGCCCGTACACGGAGGAGACCGCGGGGCGCGGCGTCAACCGGCTCATCGACTCGGTGCGCAGAGCGGGGATCGGCCCCGGGGAGAACGTCTACGCCGAGATCGGCTCCACCTGGTGGCATCTGCTGCGGAGGCCCGACGAGGCGGCGCATGTGCTGGGAAAGCTGCTCCTGGCGTTCGGGGAGAACAACGTGCTCTGGGGGACCGACTCCATCTTCTACGGCTCCCCCCAGGGACAGATCGACGCCTTCAAGTCCTTTCAGATCCCTGCAGAGCTCAGGGAGCGGCATGGCTATCCGGAGCTGACCGGGGGGGTGAAGGCCAAGATCCTGGGTTGGAACGCAGCCAACCTCTATGAGATCGAGCCGATCACGCACCCGGTCGGATTCAGTGTCGATGAGTTGGCGATGGCCCGCGGCGGAGCATCCGGTCCCCACCATGACGTGGGGACCATCGACGACTGCCGAGGTCAGGGAGTTCCGGCTCCACCACCAGGGTTGGCCGTGAGCTCCTAGCGGTCGACGTCCCCCATCACCGGGTCCATGGAGGCGATGGTGGCCACCGTGTCCGCCATCAGGGAGTCGGCCATGGCGATGGGCAGACCCTGCAGGTTGGCGAACGACGGGCCCCTCACGTGGATCCGGTAGGGCCGGGCCTCCCCGTCCGATACCAGGTAGCACCCGAGCTCCCCACGGGGTGACTCCACCGCCACGTAGGTCTCACCCGGCGGCACCTTGAAGCCCTCGGTGAACAGCTTGAAGTGATGGATCAAGGCCTCCATCGATTCGTCGATCCGCGCTCTCGGCGGGGGGGTGACCTTGCGATCGTCGACCCGATAGTCCCCTTTCGGCATCGAGTCCATTGCCTGCTCCACTATGCGCAGTGACTGGTGGATCTCCTCCACCCGCACCCGGTAGCGGTCATAGACATCACCGTGCTCCCCGGTCGGCACGTCGAACTCGTATTGCTCGATGCCGCTGTAGGGGAATGCCTTCCGCAGGTCCCACTCCACCCCCGCAGCCCGGAGTGCGGGCCCGGTGATCCCGTAGGCGATGGCCTCTTCGGAGGAGATCACCCCGATCCCCCTCGTCCTCGAAACCCAGATCGGGTTGTTCTCCAGGAGGTCGTCATACTGCTTGAGCCGTCGCGGCAGCTCCTCGAGAATGGCGGCGACGTCGTCCTTCCACCCCGGCGCAAGGTCGGCTGCCACTCCCCCGGGCCGGATGAAGTTGTGGTTCATCCGGAGCCCGGTCGTCTTTTCGAAGAAGCGGAGGATCAGCTCCCGCTCCCGGAAGCCGTAGATCATCATCGAGATCGCACCGATGTCCATTCCGTTGGTGGCCAGCGCCACCAGGTGTGAGGAGCAACGGTTCAACTCGGTGAGCAGGATTCGGATCGCAGCCGCCCGTTCCGGGACCTCGATCCCGAGCAGCCTCTCCACGGCCATGGAAAAGGCGAGCTCGTTGTGGAATGGCGCCAGGTAGTCCATCCGTGTGACATTGGTCCCGCCCTGGGAGAAGGTGAGCTGCTCGCCGGTCTTCTCCATCCCGGTATGGAGGTAGCCGATGATCGGCTTGGTTCGCCGGATGATCTCACCCTCGAGCTCGATCTGGAGCCGGAGCACGCCGTGGGTCGACGGATGCTGTGGCCCCATGTTAAGGATCATCCGCTCGTCTTCGTCGATGCCGTCGTCGAAGACGTAGTCGTCCTCGACGACCCGCCCGAACTGCTCGTCGAGCCGGGCGGTGGACTCGTGGTCCGAGATCTCCTGCTCCCCTTCGTCGGTTGGGCTGAACTCGGGCTCCTCGGTCCCCGCAACCCAGAGGTCGACAGTCTTGGCGCCCTCTTCGGTGTCGATGCCGTCGCTCATCTCAATTGACCTGGTAGCTGTCCTTGAATTGGACCGGGACGCTGCCCACGCCGAAGTCCTTGCGCAGGGGGTAGCCCTCCCAGTCGTCGGGCATCAGGATCCGTGTCAGGTCGGGGTGGCCTTCGAAACTGACCCCGAACATGTCGTACGCCTCCCGCTCGGCGAAATTGGCGCCGGGCCATACCGGCACCAAGGAGGCGACCGACGGCTCCTCCCTGGGGGCGCTGGTCGTCATCCTCAGCCGCTGCCGGTGGCTCATCGAGAGCAGGTTGGCAACGATCTCGAAGCGCTCCGGACGGGCACGCAACCAGTCGACGACCGTGACGTCGACACACACCTCGAACCCGGCCTCCCGGGCCGCCGTGGCGAAATCGGCCCACTCCCCATTGGGGACTTTGGCCACGTCCTCTCCGAACGAGCTCTCCCAAATCACAGACTCGAATCCCTCGAACAGCTCCCGGAGGACGGGGTGTTCAGGGAGCGAGCGCTCCGGCTCCCCGGCCGACGTCTCTTCGGTCAGGTTCGCTTCGCTCATCTGACGATTGCGCCGGCCATGATCTTGTCGTGGAGGGTGAGGATGCCGTGCATCAGGCTCTGCGGCCCGGGAGGGCACCCTGGCACGTAGATGTCGACCGGGACCACCTGGTCGACGCCCTGGACCAGGGCATAGTTGTTGAACATCCCCCCGGTGGAGGCGCATGCGCCCATCGAGATCACCCATTTCGGATCGGGCATCTGGTCGTAGACCTGGCGGAGCACCGGGGCCATCTTCTGACTGACCCTTCCCGCCACGATCATCAGGTCAGCCTGCCGGGGTGAGGCCCGAAACACCTCCATGCCGAAGCGGGCGAGGTCGTAGTGGGCGGCACCGGTGGTCATCATCTCGATGGCGCAACAGGCGAGGCCGAACGTGGCGGGGAACATCGAGCGGGTGCGCGCCCAGCGGGCCGCCTTGTCGATGGTGGTCATCATCAGGTTTCCCGGGGCGGTGGTCGCCATCAGGCTGCCTCGTCGACGTCCGATGCGAAGTACCGGGAGCGCCGGTGGACGTACCAGTCGAGCGCCCCCCGCTTCCAGACATAGGCGAGGGTCTCGGCCACGAAGAATGTGAAGATGAGCACGGCACCGACCCCGTACCAGCCCAAGCGGGTCCAGATCGACCCCCACGCGAAGAGGAAGATGATCTCGACATCGAAAACGACGAAGAGCATCGCAACCAGATAGAACTTCACGGGGAACCGCTGCGCCGGTTCGACTTCGGGGACTATCCCGGACTCGTAGGGGTCGAGCTTGGCCTCGGTGGGGTTGTTCGGGCTGAACATCCGGGACACGAGCAGCGACACGGCCACGAACCCGGCGGCCAGCAGGAACATGATGCCGATCGGCAGGTAGTCGGCCAGGGTCACGAATCTGAGCTTAGAACCGGCGTTGGGGTGCGGGTAATCAGCGGCTCACCCGGGCCGACGGAGCCTTCGGCCGCGCTGGGCCGCCTCGGACTCTCATAGTCTGCGCCCGATGAAGGAAGTCAATTGAGCCTTGGATTCGGTTTGCTCAGCGCCCAACTCCGCCCCGGCGAAACCGACTGGTCACGGGCGTACGACGAGGCGATCCGGCTCGCGGTCGATGCCGAGCGACTCGGGTTCTCCTCGATCTGGACGACCGAGCATCATTTCGTCGACGACGGCTATATGCCATCCCTGGCCGTGGTCAGCGCCGCCATCGCCGCTGTCACCTCACGTATCGAGATCGCAACGGGGGTCATCCTGGCCCCATTGCACCACCCGCTGCGCCTTGCGGAGGACGCGGCCACCGTGAGCCTGATCAGCGGAGGGCGGTTCACCCTGGGCCTGGGATTGGGCTGGAGTGAGATCGAGTTCCAGGGTCTCGGCGCCGATATGACGAAACGGGGAATGGCGATGCGGGAGACCGTGACCATCCTTCGCCAGGCCTGGTCCGGTGAGCCTTTTCTCCACGAGGGCACCGTCTATCGGTTCCCCGAGCTCGCAGTCCGGCCCCGGCCGTCCGCCCCGATCCAGATCCTGATCGGTGGTGGCGCCGAGCCCGCGATTCGCCGGGCGGCCCGTGTCGCCGACGGGATTTTCTCCAACGTCGGCCCCGACAAATTCATGCAGCAGCTGGCATGGATCCGCGACGAGTGCGAGCGGGTCAATCGCGACCCCTCCGAGCTCCGCATCGTCCACTATTCGGTGATGCTTCCCGGCGCGACCGCGGAGGAGGCCTGGTCTCGTTACACCGACGCGCTCTGGCACATGACTTGGAAGTACAGCGACATGGAGGCGTCGGCGAGCCGTCCCGGGCCGCCGCCACCGCCACCGGAGCTCACCGACGAACGGCGGAGTGCCCTGACCAACCGGTTCACCTTGGCCGGCCCCACCGAGGAGATGGTCTCCACCCTGCTCGATCTCAGGGAACGGGCCGGGCTGCCGGTGGAATTCGCCGCCCGAAGCCACTTCGCCATGCTCGAGTACCCGGACCAGGTGGAGTTGATGCAGCAACTCGCCGAGGAGGTTGCCCCCCACCTTTGACTTCAAGAGGTGGGAAGCGTGCGCACCATCGCCGCCAGGGAGTCGTAGACCCGCTCCCCGACATGCTTGTCGTCCTCGTCGAGCAGGTTTGCCATCACTTTGAGAGTCCACTCCATCAGGGTCTTGTTGTGGAGCCCGGTGTGGGCCAGGGTCCGCATCACCGAGGGATGTCCGATCAGCTTCACGAAGACCCGGGCCGTCTTGTAATAGAGGCCGTATTCGTCTTCCAGGTGCTGTGGGTAGCGGCGGAGCAAGCCGAGGTCTTCGGTCCCCAATGCTTCGCTGACGTGCTCTGCTGCGATCCTGCCCGTCTCATACGCGTACGAGATCCCCTCCCCGTTCCAGGGATTGATCGCCCCTGCGGCATCGCCGATCGTGATCCAGTTGGAACCGACCAGTGGTCCCTTGGAGAACGACATGGTGAGCTTGCCACCCACCGGGTTGGTGAGCTTGGACTCTTCACTCAGCTCCCAATACGCCGGGGCGGTCGCCGCGTAGTCAGCCATCATGTGGGTGGTGTTGACGTGCTTCCATCGCTTGAAGGTGGTGAGCAGCCCGACTCCGACGTTCACCGTCCCATCGCCCAATGGGAACACCCAGCCGTATCCGGGAAGAGTGGCTCCTGATGAGTCGCGAAGGTCGAGCTGGCTCTCCAGAAACGGGTCGGTGGAGCGAGGCGACGAGTAATAGCCACGGGCAGCCAGCCCCATCGGGTAGTCCCGTCGCCGCTCGGTGCCCAGTTCCCGGCCGAACCGGTTCATCGAGCCGTCGGCGATCACCGTGATCCGGGGCTTCACGGTGACACTGCTCCCGTTGTGGCCCAGCGTCACGCCATCGAGAAAGCCATCCTCGATCACGGGGGTGGCCTCGGTCTTCTCCAGAATCGTCACCCCTTGTTTGGCGGCCAGAGTGGCCACCTGCGCATCGAGGTCGCGCCGGCGCATCACCCCGCCCCAGTTGGGAAACCGTGAGTGCTCGGGCCAGGGAAGCTCCAGCATCAGGTCGTCACCCGCGTATGAGCGAAGGCCGGTGATGGTGTGGAACTGGGGGACATCGAAGTCGAATCCCATGTCCTGCAATTGCAGAATCGCCCGCGGAGTCAGACCGTCGCCGCAGGTCTTGTCCCGCGGATACTCCTTCTTCTCGACCAGGGTGACATCGTGCCCGTCGCGGGCTAGCCAGTATGCGGCGGCCGACCCGGCGGGACCGCCGCCGATCACGAGCACCGAAGGTGCGTCCATCGCCTCGGAGGTTAGATAGCCAGGGCCGCGAGCCGTCATTCGGCCCCTGGCTCCCCGTTTATCGTGACCGACATGTCAGGGCTTCCCAAGGCAACCGTGGTCCGCCTGCCGCGCTATCTGCGATTGCTCGAGGACTTGCAGGCCAGGGACACCGTCAGCTCCGAGGAGCTCGCCGAGGCCGCTGGTGCCAACGCCGCCAATGTGCGTCGGGACCTCTCCCACCTCGACTTTCATGGTGTTCGTGGCGTCGGCTACTCGGTCCCGGAGTTGCGCCAGCGGATCCGACAGGAACTGGGCATAGCCGACCGGCGCAACGTGGCGATCATCGGCGCCGGCAACCTGGGCCGTGCTCTCGCCGCATATGGCGGCCTGAGTCGTCGGGGCTTCGACGTGACCGCCGTCTACGACAGTGACACTCGCAAGGTGGGCTCGATGGCTGGTCGGGTGGAGGTGAGGAACCTGGATCAGATGGACACCGATTGCCGGGGAGGCTGCTTCGACATGGCGATCCTGGCCGTGCCCGCGGTGGCCGCCCAGCAGGTGACAGACCGGCTCGTGGGCCTCGGGGTGAGGTCGATCCTCAATTTCGCACCGGTCCGGGTCAACGTCCCGACGAATGTCACCGTGCGGCAGGTCGACCTATCGATGGAGCTCCAGGTGCTGAGCTACTACGGGCGGGGATAGGCCCCTCTCCCCCTTTCGGGGTACTCCCCTCGCTCACTTCGTTCACTGGGGGGAGAAACGGGCTACGCCGAGCTCTTCTCCTGGAGCTCCTCGTACTGGTGGAGGGCGACGAGGAACACCAGGAAGAGGACCAGTGACACCAGCAGATATGTGATCGGGATGATCCGGATCTCCAGAGGGCTGAGCCCCTCGATGTTGTCCGGCTTGGGCCCGCGTGGTGCGTAGACCACGAAGAGCATGGAAGTGATGGTGAGCCAGCCGAAGAGCGCCGCCCCGGTGACCAGGAAACCGAGCCGTTTCCCGAGGTTGGTCAGGTTGAACAGGTAGATCGACCCGTAGAACAGCAAGACCGCGCCGATGGTGAGCAGCACACCGGTCACGAACAGGTTGGCGGAGAACAGCGACCTGAAGAACTCCCGGAAGAAGTCTCCCTGCGCCACGACGACCGTCATGGTTGGGCCTTCCCGTCCATGTTGCCACCGCGAAGATAGGCCGCGAGAAGCTCGATGTCCTCCTGGCTGAGGAGGGCGCCAAAGGATGGCATCCGGCCTGATCCGAATCCGTTGAGCCCGTAGGGGGTCTGCGCCTCGGAGCCCCGGATCAGGAATTGGACCAGCAGATCATCGATTGGCTCTGGAGTTGCATCTCCGAACTGAACGACCGGGCGCCCGTCCCAGAGCGCGGGTCCGAATCCACCGGAACCGGCTTCCTGGGTATAAGGCACGCCTGCGCTGAAACCCGCGGTGTGACAACGAGCACAATTGGAGTTGAACAGCCCCACGGCCCGCTGCGCCTCCTCGACACTCAATCCCATCGACTCGGCGACCCCTTCGAAGTCGATCTCCCAGGTTCTGGACTCTTCGGCTTCGAGGAGATAGTCGACTCCTCCCTGTTCCTGGTCGAGAAGGTTGTTTTGGTTGTCGGTTGCAACCTGGAGCTGAGTATGCAACGACTCCAGGCTGCCCACGAACGCCGCAGCGGTCTCCAGGTCGGGCTCGCCGCCCACGGAAGCCGGATTCGCCGGGTCGAGGGTGATCGTCTGCAGCGGGGGGTCGCCGGGCATCGTGGCCAGGTTGGCCTCGGTCATCTGATTGGTCACCACTCCCTCGGCGGCGGTGGAGAGCCCATCTCCGTCGGGATCGGAGCCATCTGTGACGGCGGTTGTGGCGGCTGAGGCCAGATCGGCCACCCCTTCCGGTGGAGTCTCCGCAGCTGCCGCTTCATCGAGCGCCGCCACCAACTCGGCGGCATCGTCGGCGTTCTCTATGGAGGTCGGGACATCGATACCCAGATCCGAGGCCTGGGCCGCGATCTCATCGAGCAAGACCAGAGAACCGCTCCCCAGGCCAACGTTGGGCTCGACGGTGCCGATTTCGATTGCGGCCTGGATGGCAGTGAGGTTCAGCTCCACGATGGGGGCGGTCTCCAGAACCGCCTCCAGACTGAGGATTGCCTCGTCCGCCAACTCGGCGTCGGCGACTTCTGGATCCATTGCGATCGGCTCGACAACTGTCAGTTGCTCCACGGCGTCGACCGATATCGCCGACAGCTCGGCTTCGGCAGAATCGGACACTCCGTCGGCGTCGGTGTCCAGCCCTTCGGCCGCCCCCTCGAGGACTTCTGTGGCTCGCAGCGCAAGAGGAGCCACGATCTCCAGCCGCGCCGGTGCCGCCACGATGTCAGCCACCACCTGGGTCTGGTTGACCACCGCGACCCTCACCGCCGCGTCGGCAGTGGCCAAACGGTCGAGTTGTGCGTCGATTCCGGGCTCCACCTCGGCCAGTGCCTCGTTCTGGCTGATCTGGATCGACTTCAAGTACTCCACCACCGATTCGACCTGCTGCTCGTTGAGCGGGCCGCCACCGGGAAGGCCCCACGCCGGCATCGGGGTGTTGCCCCGTCCGTAGGTGACCCAGAAGTTGACCTCGTCCTCGTCGTAACGGAACAGCACGTCATTTAGCGACGGGACGGCCCACTGCACGGTTACCCCGGACCTTTTCTCGACATAGCGCGCGGTCCCACCCGACCCCTCCGGGCCGTGACAGCTGAAACAGGCGAACTCCTCGACGATGTGTGCTCCCCGCTCGACGGCGGCCTCGTCGAACTCCGTGACGAAGTTCTCCTGTCGACCGGTTTCCCCGAGGAAATACAGGGGCACTGCGATGGCGAGAAATGCCGAGAAGGCGATTGCGGCCTTCTGGCCCCCTTCGAGGCGCTTGGTCTCCATCTCCTGGTCGGTGATCCCGGGCTTGAGGTTGGGGGAGACCTCCTCTCCACCCCGGTTCCTGATCGCCGAGACGAAGAGGACGCCGAGCCAAACAATGCCGACCACTACGGCGAAGACCGTTATCAGATTTGCGGTCATGCCTCGGGCTCAGCGGCGGTGGTTGCCGCGATGCAACTGGGGCCCTGGGGGTATTTGGCGGAGAGGGTCGGAGCCCTCGGGGTCTGGATGACGGATCCGGTTTTGATGATGAAGTTGTTGCCTACCAATTCCACGACAAATCGGTCGAGATTCCGGGGCGCCGGGCCGCCGAAATATTCGCCCACCGCGTTGTACTTGGAGCCGTGGCAGGGGCACTCGAACCCCTGGGAAGGCGAGCACCAAGGAACCCGACATCCGAGGTGGACGCAACGCTGGAAGAGGGCCATGAGACCGCCTGCCTCCACGCTCTTGCCTTCGAACTGTGCGGAGAGAGTGTCCGGCGCCGGGACCAGGTACGCCCGGGCCTCGGGAATGAAGAGAGGGAGGACAGACCCATCTGACGTGAACACCTGGACCTCGAGATCGGTGATCGGACCGGCGTCGATGTCGGCCCCGAAGCCGCCGGTGAGCTTTGGCCAGAAGAACGCCAGATAGGCGAGACCCTGGACCGCGAGCACCGACCCGAAGGTCGCAGTAATCGCCCGGTTGAAGAACTGGCGGCGGGTCACCCCGCCTTCCTCCGGGGAGACCTCGACCACCCGCTGGGTGGACACGATGTGAACCGCGGTCGGCTCCGGTTCGGCCTCCTCGGGGGTCTCGACGTCGGCCTCCACCTCGGGCTCGACCTCTGCGGTCGGGACCTCGACGACCACGCCGGCCATCGAGCGGTCGGCGACCCGGGTCTCCTCCGAGACGCCGGCAGTGGGGTCCTTCTGCTTCCCGGTGTCCTCTTGGGAGCGGCGGAAGGCGACGGTGAATGCTCCGATAGCGCCAAATATCGCGACCACGGCAACGCCGATCAGGGCGATGTTGGCCGCACTCATTCGAACTGCACCCAGTCCTTCAGGTCGTCGAAGAACACCCCGTCTTTCCAGGGATACGAGAAGTTGAACCCCTGGCCCCGGAACAGGACGCCAATGATGGTGAGGGTGGCGGCCCCTGCCAGGAACACCGAGTAGAGGGCGATGGCGAACTTGCGATCACTGGGCCTCGTGGAGGGGTTCTTGTCCACATAGGGCACCATCATGAACCCGATCAGCCCGGTGATCGTGGGCACGGTCACGCCTGCGATCTGGGGATCGAAGTAGGAGAGCAACTCCTGGAGACCGAGGAAGTACCACGGTGCCTTCGACGGGTTGGGGGTGGCGTTGAAGTTGGCCGGATCCAGCAATGGGGAATGGATGATCACCGCCAGGATCACCAGGAAACCGGTGATCGCGAGCAGTGCCCCGAATTCCATGAGCATCAGGTGGGGCCAGGTATTCACCTTGTCGGTGGGCTCGGCCTTGACGTTCTGGATGGCCCGGGCCTTGACCACGGTGAGCAGGCGCTGGGTGCGGACACCCTCCGGGGTCCCGGTCGGAGGGACCGCCGGGCGAGGGCTGACCATGGCGGCCACCTTCCCGTTGCCGGCGCCATTGCCACTCCCGTCCCCTGCCGGAGCGGGGGGTGGTTCCTCTTCGACCAAGGTGGCGACTGCGGCCGTGGCCTCTTCTGGCTCCGCCTCTGCGGCGGCGACGTCGGGCTCGACGGGTGCCGCCGCGTCCCCGGCCTCGGCAGGGGGCTCCGTCTCGGCGTCCACGGGGTCGGGCTCGCCGTCTTCCTCAGACTCGACGGCCTCGGCGGGGGGCTCCGGCTCGGCGTCGGCCACCGGGTCGGGTTGAGGCGGTGGGGGCTCGGAAGCCTCCGGAGAAGCCTCGTGCGGAGCCTCGGGCGCGACCTCCGGTTCGGAGGTGACCTCCACCTCCGGCTCCTCGGCGACCGCGGCCTCAGCGGAAGGCACTTCCTCGGCCGCGGGCTCTGCCGGCGCCTCGGCAGCACTCTCTTCGTCGGACGTCGGCTCGGGGGGAGGCTCCTGGGGTGGTGGGGCGGGCGGGGCCTCGCCCTTCATCTCGGCGAGAACCTGTTCCACGGGCAGCCCTAGCGCCTTGGCTTTGGCCTCGGCGGACCTCCTGAGCAGGCTTTCAGGTATCTCAGTCATGTGGCGACCTCATAGCGGGCCCGATATCCCGCCATCTTTGCGAACCCTCCAGAAATGCACCGCGAGGAAGAGGATCAGGATGAAGGGCAGGGCGAGGACATGGAGCACGTAGAAGCGAAGCAGGGTGGCCGCCGACACCTCGACCCCGGCGAGCAGGGCGAACTTGACCTGCGCGCCCACCACCGGCACGAACCCTGCCATGTTGCTCCCGACGGTGACCGCCCAAAAGGCCAGTTGGTCCCAGGGCAAGAGGTACCCGGAGAAGGAGAGGAGCAAGGTAGTGAGGAGAAGGATCACACCCACGACCCAGTTGAACTCTCTCGGCGGCTTGTAGGCGCCGTGATAGAAGACCCGGCTCATGTGGAGGAACACGGAGAGCACCATGAGATGGGCGCCCCACCGGTGCATGTTCCTCACCAGTGACCCAAACGCGACGCTGGTCGACAGCGCCTCGATGTCGGCATACGCGGTCTCGGCCGACGGCGTGTAATAGAACATCAGGAAGATCCCGGTGATGGTGAGCAGGATGAAGAGGAAGAAGCTGAGCCCACCGAGGCACAGGGTGTAGGAGAGCTTCACGCCGTGCCGCTTCACCTTCACCGGGTGCAGGTGATAGAGCACGTTGTTCATCACCACATAGGAGCGGTTTCTCGGGCTGTCCGAGTAACCCTTCTTGAAGGGGGAGCCGGGACGAAGGATGGACTCGGCGACCTGTGAGCTCCATAGCTTCTGGTTCGCCTCCTTCACCCTGTCGGTGATCCCGATCTTTCCGTTGCCGTTAGCCAAGACGCCTCCTACCAGCGCATCCCGTAGGCGTAACCATTCTTGAAGTCTCGCTGGCCGGTATCGAAGTCCCAGGGCCGGCGATCGAGACCGAGCTCTGCTGCCTGGTCCGCGAGCGACCCTTCGAACTTGCCCAGGGATATGACATTGGTCGGGCAGCGGTCGACGCAGAGTGCGCAGCGGGTGCACTCGTCCTCGTCGACGATGAAGAAGCCGAGGTTCTGCGGGTCCTCTGCCGGATGGTCGACGTTGACCCCTTCGGAGATGGCGTCCAGGGACAGGTAGTGGATGCATTTCCAAGGGCAGATGTCGACGCACCCTTCGCAGATGATGCATTCCGCCTGGTCGATGTGAAGGAACTGCTTGGGTCGGAGCTTGTCGGTGAAGTAGTCGCCGTCGACCACCGCGAGCTGATAGTCGTCCCTGATCGGTGGCGTCTCGTCGACGACTCCCTTGGGCATCAGGTCTCTCCCCGGACCAGCGGCCGGCCGTATGGAGACTTCTTCTCCGGCTGCGCCGCGGATGCGGGCCGGCCCTGCTTCATCTTCTGGAGTTCGAGGGTGAACACCGCAGCGGCCCCGAGCATGACGAGGTGATAGCCCATCGAGATCGAGTCCTTGATCACCGCGTAGGAGATCTCGACGGTGTTTCCCAGCACCAGGATCGGTGGGATGGTCAGCGCGATCCGCTGCGATGACCAATCGAGGTCGGTCTGGGCGTAGCTGAGCCACTCGGAGGGCACCATGCCGAAGATGATCACCAGCTCCAGCCAGGTGACGAAGGCGGCGAACAGGGCCCGGGACCAGGTCATCCGCTGGTTGAGGATCCAGAGGAATACCCCGCCGATGACCATCATCTGCGTCGCCCCGAATATCGCCAGATAGGCGAGGCCCTTCCAGATCGCACCCCGGGGGATCCAGTTGAAGTAGTCGACGACCACCGGCACCGCTTCGCCGTTGACGACTGTGGTTTGGGGGAGGCTCGAGTAGTGGAGCCAGATGACACCTGCGACCAGCAACAGGGTGCCGATCAGCAACAGCCCCCAACCGGCCTTTTTTCGGGTGCTGTCACTCAGTTCTGCGAGTCGGTACATCTGGTTTTTGCTTCGGGCGCGCGTAGTGCCTGTCGACCCGTTTCTACCATAACCGGGGTCCCGGCACAGAACCCGTTCCGGCGCCTGTCCGCCCTCCGGTGGGGGCGGACAGATCGAGTTGAGTCGTTATGCTCCCGCCGTCCTGTTCCTGAACGAGGATCTGGTGGCGACGAGCCAATCTGCAGACATTCGAGCCCTCCTCGGGGGTGCCGCCGACGAGGACCGCGTCGCAGCAACCCACATCCTGGTCGGAGCCGGATTCCTGGCCTTGGGTGGCCTGCTCGAGGTGCTCGCCCTGTTCGCCCTCCGCTTCGACGACCTCTCCCCGGTGAGCTTCGGCCGCCTCGAGCCGATGGCGAACCTCGTCCTGATGGTCGGCTTCCTGGTGCTCACCCTGGTCGGTGGCATCTACTACGTGCTCCCTCGCCTGACCGGAGCCCGGTTGCGCAGCGCGGCGCTGGCTCGCCTCGGCTTGCTCGGCCTCATAACCCTGGTGGCGGCTGGAGTCGTTGTCATCGCGATCGGTCTCGGAGATGGGAGTCAGCCGTTCGGGCTCCCGTGGTGGCTCGACGTGCCGCTCGCCCTCGTCCTCTTCGTCCCCTTGCTCAACGTCATGGGGACCATCGCGCAGCGGACCGAGACCCGGTCGTACGTCACCCTCTGGTTCGTGATCGCAGGCACCGTCTGGCTGCCCCTCCTCTATCTCAGCCATACGGTCGCCACCCTTCCCTTCATCGGATCATTGGCGAAGGAGTACGCCGGGCTCTTCTTCGGGGCCGGCTTCGTGACCATGTGGGTGCTGGCGGTGGGGACCGGCCTCTTCTACTACACGCTGGTGAAGGAGATGGACATCCCCCTCGCCTCGAGACAGCTCGCCGTGGTCGGGCTGTGGTCGCTCGGTTTCGCCTCCGTCTGGTGGGGCGTCGCACAGTTGGTGTTCGGCCCGGGCCCGGGCTGGGTGGACGCCGTGGCCGCCGCCCTCGGGCTCGCGTTCCCGATCGGGGCGCTGGCCAATGCCACGAATGTCTCCATGACCCTTCAGGGCCACTGGGAGCGCCTCCCCCCGAGACCAGGCGTGGTGGCCGGAGTGGTCGGGACGTTCATGGGAGTGGCGGTGGCGGCAATGGCCGGTCTGGCCTCATTCCGCGCCATCGGGTCGGTTGCCGCTCTCACCGGGTTTTGGGAGGCAATCGAGTACGCGGCGATCCTCGGGGTGGGGCCGCTCCTCGCGGCGGGAATCGCTTTCGATGCCCTGCCCCGACTGGTGGGGAGGGCCCTGCCATCGGTGGACCGCGCCCGCTCCTTCGTCCGCCTGACGGTGATCGGTGTCGGCGGCGTGCTGTTGACCATGGGTGCCGCCGGAATCATCAGCGGGTACTCCTGGGTGGCCGGGTCCAACAGCGCGGCCTACATCGACGTCGGTGATGGATGGGCAGCCGGGGCCGGGGCCGCGGAGCCGCTCCTGCTGATCGCCTTCGTGTTCGGCATCATCGCCTTCATCGGCCAGCTCGCCTATGTCGCCACCGTGATCGGCACCATCACCGTGGGCCGGCCCGTTCCCCAAGAGCTCCTGGTCTATGGGGACGATGGCTCCCAGGGGACCTGGACCGTGACCGTGGGCGGAGGGCCCAATGAGTGACCTGAGCGCGGCGGCCGCGGCGGCTCTGGGGATTCCTGAGGCGATCGTGATGCGATCCGCCGCCGCTCGAGCTGCCGAGACCGGGATGAGCGTCGACGAAGTGCTCGGTGCCTGGGCGGGCGGGGGGTCGATCGATGCCCCAGCGGCACCCGCGCCTCCCGAAGACGCCGCATCGCAGCCGGCCGAGCCGGCGGCAGAGCCGGCGCCGCCTCAGGCGGCGCCCGAAGTCGTGATCGAGGTTCCGGCCGCCGCCACGCCGATTCCCGAAACTGCGTCACCGGCGCCCGCACCTCCTGGCAAGCCACCGGTCCTCATCGGCGAGCCGGACAATCCGATGAGGGTTCTCGTTGCCGCGGTGGGGCTCTTCATCGCCATCCTCCTCGTCGGCTTGGTCGGGCCCGCGATTCCCACCGAGAATCCAGGTGCCAGGAGCACCGACCTGCCCCACAGCGAGGCCGGCCTCCGAGGGCGGGACCTGTACCGCAACCTGGGATGCGCCTCTTGTCACACCCAGATGGTCCGGCCGATAGTCGCCGATGTTGGCCTGGGCGCAGTTTCGCTCGACGACTCCAACCAGGTGCTGGGCAGTCGGCGCTTCGGGCCTGATCTCTCCGACATTGGGTCCCGGATGTCAGGCACCCAGATCGAGGCGACCATCCTCGGCGACGCCGGCCACCCGGGGACCAGTCTCTCCGGAGATGACCTCGACGACCTGGTGACCTATCTCGTGGAGTCCGTGACCACCGTCCCCGGCGACGAGGAGACCGAACCCGAAGAGGAGCCCGCACCGGACGAGGAAACTCCGGATGAGGGAGCAGAGGCGGCAGCAGGGAGTGGCTCGTGAGCGACCTGAGCGCGGCGGCAGCGGCCGCCCTGGGAGTGCCGGAAGCGATCGTGATGCGATCGGCGGCGGCGCGGGCTGCCGAAACCGGGATGAGCGTCGACGACGTGCTCACTGCCTGGGCGGGAGGGAGCACCGTTGCCGGGAGCACACCGCCGCCGGCTGCCGAGGCACCTGCGGTGCAGGAGGACGAGGAGGAGGCGGCACCCTCCTCGGCCGACGAAGCACCGGCCGGTCCCCCCGTGGAGCAGGAGGACATTTCCTCGCCTGTGGCAGCGGCAACTGCGACCGGTGTCACCACCCGCGCTCCGGCGCCCGCCGAGGTCACCCCAGCCCAGGCAGCGTCCCTGGACGAGGTGGTGACAGTGCCCACCGCCGGCATCCGTGAGCGGACCAACTTCGTGCTTCCACGCTGGCTGGCCTGGGTGATGCTGATCATCCCCCTCTTCGCCCTCTTCGCCCTGGGTGGCGCCGCAACCGGGACCTGTGGCGAGGCCACCGAGCTGCAGACCGATGTCATCAGCGGGGAGATCGTCAACTGTGATGGATCGGAGTTCACCGGATCGGGGGTCGGCGGCGGGGGTACCGACTTCATCGCTCTCGGCGAGCGCATCTACAACGGAGAGGGCGCCACCTGCGCCGGGTGCCATGGAGCGCAGGGGGGCGGTGGCGTTGGGCCGGCGCTGACCGGCGTCCTCACCACCTTCTCGGTCTGTGTCGACCATCTGGAGTGGGTGCGCCTGGGTACCGAAGGGTTCCAGGCCGAGGGGCGGGACACCTATGGCGACACCGACAAGACCGTGGGCGGGGGTGGGACCATGCCGGCACATCCCTCGCTGAGCGAAGAGCAGCTGGCATCTGTGGTTGCGTTCGAGAGGGTCAGCTTCGGCGGCGCCGACCCGGCCGAGGTACTGACCGATTGTGGGCTCGTCGCCGCCGAGGACGAGGGTGGGACCACGGTCCCCGGCGAGGGCGAGGGTGGGACCACGGTCCCCGGGGAAGAGGAGTCGGTGACCACGACGGTGGCCGGTTGACCCGCCCATCCGCAGTCCGCGGTCCGCAGTACGTCAGAGTTTGCGGAGATTGCGAGCCAGGGCTCTGGGGTCTATTTGGCCTTCGGCGATGACCTCATCGTCGGGTCCGAGCACCACCGGGACCCGGAGCCCATAGTCGCGAATCAGCGTGTCATCACCGTCGATATCTACCTCGATGACGTCGATTTGGTGCCGAGTGGCGACAGCCTGGACCAGGGGCCGGGCCTCCTCGCAGAGATGACATCCCTCCCTGGTGAGAAATTTCACCACCGAAAGATTCAAGACACCACTCTCCGTGGTCGATAATGTAAAGGCATGCAGGAAGGAGGGTGACCCGTTCCCCTCATGCCATGGGCACGTTCGTCCAAGGTGTGAACGGATAGCCTCCCAGCCCGCCCCACGGTAACGGAGCTCTCCTTCATGTAGCCGGGGCCCCCACTTCGCCGTGGGGGCCTCGGCATTTTTGGTGCGATTTTGGCCATCACCCCAGCAGAGATGACACTCACCAAACATAAGATCGCCGTCCCAGTGCGCCCTCTCACCGCCATCGTGATCGTGATCCTCCTCATGCTGATCACGGGGGCGGCCCTCATCCAGCTCTGGGAGATCCTCTTCCCGCCAGGGTGACCGAGACGCCGTCGGCGAGGTTGAGCTCATTGTCGGCACGACCCTCCCGCACCGCGATGGCCACCATGCCCGCCGAGTCGACATGGATCAGCGGCTCACCGGCGGCCACGTCCGCATAGACCGCCACCCACGGAATGCTGTGCAGGGTGGCCCCGACCTTGAGCGTCACAGTGTCCCCCGCCGAGAGGCCGACCGCCGCCAACTCCTCCGGGCCGATGTTGGTCTGCGCATTCCCGAAATGATCGACCCACCAGACCTCACCGGAGACCGTCGAGCCCTCGACCTTGGGGAGCGGGAGCAACAGCGGGCGCACCTGGTCGGGAGCCAGCAATGGGCCCAGGTCCTCGATCGCCGCCTCGCCAGAGGCGAGCAGTGCGGCTGCCGGGGCGAAGACGTCGCGGCCATGAAAGGTCTCCCCAGGCGAGGGGATCATCGCCTCCGGGTTCTCGATGGAGACCATCACCTCGGCCCCTCCGACCATGGCGACCGCCGGGGAGAGCACACCGTTGTCGGGCCCGACGAAGAATCCCCACTGGGTGGCGACGGCAAGGGCCTTGCGTGACGAGCCCACCTCGGGGTCCACGACGACAAGTGCCACCCCCTCGGGCAGGTACTGGATGGCGCGCGTCATGCGGAGCGCCGCGCTTCGAATGTCGCCGCGAGGCGTGTCGTGGGTGATGTCGATCACCCTCGACTCCGGCGCCAATTTGGCCAGGACCCCGTGGACGACGCCCACGAACTCATCGCTGCGGCCGTAGTCGGATAGGAAGCTGATCGGGAGTGACATCGGTGAATGCGGACGCTAGACCGACATTCCCACGCCGCGGTGACCGGAGGCTGGAGGCGGGACGTGCGTATATTGCGGCATGGCTGAGCCGAGCATCGAGGCACTCGCCCGCGAGGTCTCCAGGGCAAAGGTCGCGATGCTGATGGGTGGGGTGGACACCGGCAAGACCACGCTCGCCCTCCAGGCCGCCCGCCTCGCGCTCGCCGCAGGAAGGTCGGTGGCCCTTGTCGATGCCGACGTCGGAAACTCCACAGTTGGCCCTCCGGCGTGTGTGGGGCTCAAGGTCTTTCGCAGCAATGCGGACTTCGACATGGTGGCCACTCCCGATGCTCTCCACTTCGTGGGCACCATCACACCGGCGCGCCTCGTCCTGCAGCAGGTGGTAGCGACGGCGGCGATGGTCGATGAGGCGAGGGCAGTCGCCGACCTCGTCATCCTCGATACCACGGCAGTGGTTTCGGGTGTCGCCGGGGAGACGCTCAAATACCACAAGGCAGAGTTGTGCCGGCCGGACAAGGTGGTGGCCTTGCAGAGGGGCGGCGAGATGGAGCCAGTGGTGGGGATGCTGCGCCGATTCCTGGGTCTCGATGTGACCGTGGCCCCCAGCGACCCCAACCTCAACCCGGTCTCCCCCGACGAACGGGCGCGGCGGCGCACGGCGCTCTTCGCAGACGCTCTGGCGCCACCACTCGAGCGGTGGAAGGTGAGACCGACCGTGTTCGCCCCAACCCTTCCGGTGGGCCTCAACCTGGGCCGCCTCCACCATGTGCTGGTGGGTGTCCAGGACGAAGGCGGTGGTTGTCTCGGTCTCGGGATCCTGATCCACGAGGACGATTCGCTGCGGGTGATGACCAACGTCGGGGAAGGCATGAAGGGGCTTCGGCTCGGCTCCATGCGTCTCGATCCGGAAACTCTGGCCTCGAATGTCATCAGCCTCCGCGAGGTGATGTTCGGCATCTGACCTGCGGGTGCCCGCTCAAGGGAATCCGCGAAATCTCCGATAAGCCCCTCCATGGGGAAACGGCGATGGCTCCAGCTCTTGTTGGTGGTCTCGGTCACGATCGGGGTCGGCCTCGCCGCGGGCGCCGACTCCGCCACTGAGGGCGAATTCCTGGCCAAGATCAACGCTTCCCGGGCCGACGCCGGCCTCGCACCGCTCACGTCCAAGGGCAATCTCGCGTCCTACGCCGACTCCCACACCGCAGAGATGATGGACGCCGGTGAGATCTTCCACTCCTCCAGCGGCGAGCTGGCCGCGGCAGGCGGCAGCGGTTGGGACAAGATGGGAGAGAACGTTGGAAAAGGGCAGACCCCGAGCAGCCTCCACGATGCGTTCATGGCCTCCTCGGGCCACAAGAAGAACATCCTCGGTGATTACAACTACGTGGGGATCGGGACCGGCAGCCAAGACGGCTTTCTCTACGTGACCGTTGTCTTCATGAAGAAGGGCGACACAGGCGGCTCGGCTCCGACGACAACCACCACCACGGCGCCCTCCGAAGAGACACCGGATACCAAGGCACCCAAGCCGGATCCGGCCGAGCCCGCCACCACCACATCGACGACAACGACCACCTTGCCTCCGACCACCACCACCACGTTGATCGTGGGGCCGGACAAAGAGGTGACCCCCGGGATGTCGTGTCTCGACGCGGATCGCTTCGGGCATCTCTGCCACGAGTGACGGCCTGGGGGGAGAAACGGCGAAACGCCCGAGTGACCTTTCGGAGCCTCCTCCGCACTTCCCCGAACGGACGCTACTCCGAACTGCCTCTCGGGCGTTCGCAAGGCCGAATCTACGAAATCGCGGCGCCCCGATCAATTACCCCGAACTGAACGCCAATCATCGTCATCACCCGTCATCGATCGCAGATCCGAGGCGACGGGGTGGTTATCAACAGGATTCGGGGATTTGCACAGGGCTTCTCAACAAGGGAGTGTTCACAAGTTTCTAACCGGTTTTTTCGCGCCCTTGGCTCAGTGCCGCCAGCAGAGGCCGGAACGAGACCTCGATGGTGTCGTAGATCTCGCCGAGGGCCAGCTCCAACTCAGAGGTGGTCACCTGGGTCGCCGGGAGCCGGCCTCGCAAGACCAGATCGCCCTCGCGGTCGATGGCAAAGAAGGCCCGCCATGCCCGCTGGTTGCGGATCAGAGCCTGGTTCGAAGCCGACCCAGCTTCGGGTGGTATCGGCAACACGAAGGCCTCGTACTCGAGGCTCCGTTCCCCGACCGTGAACCAGACCGTTGTGGCCTCGCGTATCTGTTGACGCATCCGCACCGCCCATCTTCCTTCCAACTCCTCGCTGTACTCGACGCTCGATTCCGGATCGTCGAGCCATGCCTGGATCTGACCCAGGAGGGTGGCCCTCATCGAGTCGGCTTCGCTGGAGCTCACGCCCATTGCAGGTCGACTCTCGGTTCCAGCGTCCCCACCGGCCTCCCACCGCCATGGACTGCCGGGCGGCCGACATCGGCGAGTTGCTCGGCGATATGGCCGGAGACGAGACCGACCGAGTCCAGCGTCGCCACCATCGCCACCTCGGCGACGGGCTGCAGCCCATCCCAGGACTTGACGGCCACCCCGAACTGCCTCTCGACCGCGACTCCGATACAGCCTTCGGCGCCGCGTTTCGCTGCCGAATTGGTGGCGATGGCCAGCGCGGCGTCACCGTTGTTCGAGCCCGAGACCAGGGCCGGATATCGATGCATTGCCACGAAGACCGGGCGGAGCGACACGACGTTGGACAGTCGCGCATAGAGCATCGCCATGGCCCGGGTCGTTGTCCGGGGCACCGGTGCCCCACAGCCGTCGACCCCTACCGGGGTGGCATCCAGTCCTCCGAGATCGCAGACGAGCTCGACAATCTGTTTCTGCAGAGGGTGCGCGGGCGATAGGTAGTCATCAGTCGACCACCCATTGGTCTGGCAGGCTCGAAGCCAGGCGGCATGCTTCCCCGAGCAGTTGTTCCAGATCGGGCGCGGCTCGTGATGCCCGTCCCGGGCGAGACGGCGCATCGCCGCGGCGTCCATCGGCCACGCCGGAGGGCACTGCAGACTCCCCGGGTTCAGTCCCATCGTCTCGAGCATGGCCTCCACGACGGCGACGTGCACCGGATGGCCGTCGTGGGAAGCCGTGGCCAGTGCCAGTTCGATCGGTCGGAGCAACGCCCCGTGTTCCTGGGCCACGGCCGACTGGAAGGGCTTCGCCGCCGACCTCAGGAAGAACGGCCGGTCGATGTCACCGGACCACGCCAGGAGCTCACCATAGGCGGACGCCACCGCCACTGCGCCTTCATGTGTGGTCTCGACCAGACCCGAACGGGTCCTTGCCGCGAGCAATGGTCAGCCAGAGACCTGTGCCTGGCCCTGCTGGCTCCGGTAGCGAGCGACGATCTCGTTCTGCAGGGCGTCGATCACGCCGTGCAGTTGCTTCCGCTGCGCGGATAGCTCACCTTCCACTTCACTGAGCCGCTCCAGAGCCTCGTTGACCTCTTCGTCGGAGAGCTCGGGGAGTTGGGTGAGCACCCCGTCGTCCATGATTCGGTCGATCAGCCGGCGCCCGGTCGTGGTCGGAAGCGGGGGCATGGTCTCGATATGGCGCAGGTTGGGCTCACCGCCGAGCACCATTCCCGATGCGAGGATCTCGGGGAGGGCGTCGAGCAACGATCGCTCCTCTTCTCCCGAGCGGCGGCGCAACTCGAAGTTGAGCAGGTCCATTCGGCCGTGAAGCAGCCGCCGGTAGTACGAGATCTGGCTCTCGACGTCTTCGGCCGTGTCCCGCCGCGCCCTCAACTCATCGAGTTCGATCTCACCCAGATCGGCGAGGTATTCGGGCTCGAGGACGGTGTCGATCCGGCGCTTTCCGCTCACAGGACAGAGATTACCTGCAGGCCGCGGCGAGGGTTGGATACGGATTGACCGCGGCCCCTCCGCCGGGGTGGATCTCGAAGTGGAGGTGCGGGGCGCCTCCTGCGGCGTTGCCGCTGGAACCATTGAATCCGATGGTCTGACCCTGACTCACTCTCTGGCCCGACGAAACGTTGAACTCGGAGAGATGGGCGTAATAGAACGTGTGCCCGTTGCTACCTCTTAGCCAGATCGAGTTCCCTCCCAAAGAGCTGTGAGAGACGCGGACCGTGCCCGAGGTCACCGCATACATCGGCTCGCCGTAGGCCGCCATCATGTCGGTTCCCTTGTGCCGGCGTCCGCCCGACCGCGGGAACCCCCAGGAGTCGATGAAGGAGCTGCGTCCCGGGGTGAAGGGGCAGATGAACGAGCCGACCTGGACCGAGCCGCTCGCCCGGGCCTTGGCCGCGGCCGCGGCCGCCCTTCGCTCTGCGTCGTACTTGGAGGTCAGCGTCTTGCAGCGCTCGGTGAGCTTGGCGTAGGCGGCCTGCTCGGCCTCCATTGCCTCTTCCTGGCGGTCCATGGCATCGAGCTTGTCCGACTCGACCACCTTCAGCTCGCCCCGAGTATCGGTGAGGTCGTCCCGGAATCGATTGAGCTCGCTCCGGGTCGCGATCAGCTCGTCGATCGAGGCCTGTCCGCCGCTCGCCGCCTCGGTGAGGAACTCGGAGGTGGTCATGAACTGGTCGACGGTGGAGGCAGAGAAGATGATCCCCGGGGTGGCCAGGCCGCCACGCATGTAGAGCTCAACAGCCTGCTGCTCGATCTGATCCTGGATGACGGCCAGTTCGTCGGTGTGGACCTCGACCGAGCCCGCCACGCTGTCCTGCTTGCGCTCGACCTTCTCCACCTCATTGAGGATTCCCTCGTATTCCAACGCCGCTTCCTCGAATTCGCCCTGGGCCTCGCGGTACTCCTCGAGCTGCTGGCGCGAGTCTCTACAGGCCGCATCGACCTGTGATTGGGTGACCGCCAGTGTGGTGAGAGGGAGAGTCGAGGCCACCAGGGCGATCACTGTGACGAGAAGGATGACGCGGCCCGGCGTCCTCGCGGCAGCCATGTGGCGCAAGGCTAACCACACTCCGGCGCTTGCTCTAGTTCATCTGAAGGGTCAGAGAATGATGGAAAGCAATGGGAAATAGATGGTGGCCGCCAGGGCGACACCATCGAGCGAGGGCAGCGCTCCGGGGGGGTGCTCGGTCAGTGCCACCCTGCCGGTGCGCAACATCGAGGAGAACCCGCGTCCTGCCACCAGGGCAACGGCGATCCCGAGCCCAACCAGGAGATAGCCGACGATGTCGAGGTCCCAAAGCCATGCGGCGCCGACCGCGCCGAGGATCGCGCCCAGGGCGGTCATGGAGAACGGGTCGACCAACGGGAGCGTGGGGACACGGGTCGCCACCGCTCCCAGCAGCAAACCGGCAATGACCGAGACGAGGAAGACGTCGACTCCCCGCGGGTCGGGACTGTATGCCGAACGGGCGAGGATCAACGATGCGGTGCCCATTCCGGCGAACAGCGAGACGAGGACCATCGGGCTGAAGGCCTCCACCCGACGGTAGGTGGGAAATGCGGCCGCCCAACCCAGGGCGACCACCACCGCCGCGACCAAGGACAACGCGTACCCGGCGCCTCCAAGCACGTGGGAGGCCATCGCAGCCAGCGCGGCAGTCACGGTCACCGCCAACGGGGCGAAGGACCTACTCCGGGATTCGAAGACCGAACCGAGGTCCATGGCCCATACCGCGACGATGGCGACCAGGGCGCTGGCCCAAATCGCCTGGTCCTGGGTGTTGGCCGCCACCGCCAGCACCAGCACGCCGATTGGGAGCAGGGCCTGCAGGTCGAGGGTCGCCGGAGCAGTCATCGAGCGCCCACCGCCGGAGACCGGGGGCAGGATGACAACTTCGTCGGCCTCACCGACCGGGTCTTCCAACGAAGCACTCTCCCCGTTCACCCAGACCCGGGAGGTCTCGACAGTGCGGCGGAAGTCGGGCCCGTATCGCTGCGAAGCCTCCTCGATCACGGCACCAACCGTGTTGGACCCCACCTCGACGCGGGATGCGCCGGCGATCTCCCTCAGGTTGGCGAAGAGGCGAAGCCGGGCCATGCCACAAGGGTAAAGGGTTGTGAGCGGGGTAGGCGGGCAAGGCGAGTCCCGCGTACTCTCGCTCCATGGCGGAAAAGGTGCTGGTGGCGGTCGACGTCCCGCTTCTCGGCGACGAGCGCCAGAAGAACTGGGCGAAGATCGTGGAGTCGGTCGACACCAGCAAGACATCGGGATGGGCTTTCGATGGCCCCTTCGTCGCCACCGGTGGGGTCCAGGACCTTCCCTCTGGATCGGCGTTGCTTGTCTACGGCGAGCGCGGCTCCCGTGCCAATCCCCAGATCCTGGCCCGCCTTTTCACGGTCAACCCCGATGCCACGATCAGCCTCGAAGCAGAGGTGAAAGGCAAGGCCTGGGCACGCACGATTCGCGACCATGTCGAGCGGGTGCTGGGCAGGGAGCCGGAGCCGATCGACCTCTCCTATCTGAGCGACGAGATCCTCGCCGGAGAGTTGCAGGCCCGCGGCTGGAAGGTGGAGCGAGAGTGAGGGCCATCGTCGTCCCGGAGAACGGGGGGCCCGAGGTCCTGCGGTGGGAGGAGGTACCGGAGCCGGAGCCAGGCCCCGGCGACCTCCTGGTCTCGGTCGAGGCGGCCGGGGTCAACTTCATCGACATCTACCACCGTCGGGGTCTGTACCACCTGGAGCTCCCCCTGATACCGGGCCAGGAAGGCGCCGGCTCGGTTCTTGCTGTTGGTGAGGAAGTCGACGAGTTCCTCCCCGGCGACCGGGTGGGCTGGACGGATGTCCTCGGCTCCTATTCCGAGCGTGTGGTGGTCCCGGCGAGCCGGGCAGTGCCCCTTCCCAAAGGTATCGATGCCCCCACCGCCGCTGCCGTCCTCCTCCAGGGGCTGACCGCACACTTCCTGGCCAACGACACCTTCCAATTGAGCGCAGGTGACCGCTGCCTGATCCACGCCGGTGCGGGAGGAGTCGGGCTCCTGCTGACCCAGATCGCCAAGTCCAAAGGCGCCGAGGTGTTCACCACCGTGGGCACCGAGCAGAAGGCGGAACTCAGTCGAGAGGCGGGCTCCGACCACGTGATCCTCTATGACACGGTCGACTTCAAGGCAGCGGTCGAGGAGATAGCCGGCCCCAATGCCATGGATGTGGTCTATGACGGTGTCGGCGCCGCCACCTTCGACTCGAGCCTGGACGTGATTCGCCCTCGGGGGCTGATGGTCAGCTTCGGCAACGCATCGGGCCCGCCTCGCGAGATCTCCCCGCTGATCCTGGCATCCAAGGGCTCCATCTATCTGACCCGACCAACCATGCGCCACTATCTGGCGACGCGAGGCGAGCTGCTCGGTCGGGCCGCCGACCTGTTCTCGATGATCGAACACGGACAGCTCACCGTCCACATCGGGGCCGAGTTCGAGCTGAGTCAGGCAGCCGAGGCCCAACGCGCCCTCGAAAGCCGATCCACCACCGGCAAGGTGGTCCTCAGGACCGGGTCTCTGTCAGGAACTGACTGAGCGGATTGCCTCCGCCACAACCGCCGGCTCCTCGAGGTGCGCCTTCCACACTGGTCTGCTTTCCACCTCCATCTCGGGGAGGGCCTCGAGCACGCGGTCCACAGACTCACGGGGAACACTCCCCTCCTGACTCCATACGTAACGCGTCGGGGCGACGATGTCCCCGAGCTTGGAAGGAACGAGGGAGGCAGGAGGCGTTCGGCGGAATGATCGGATCGAGTCCGAGGTGTTGACGATGGATTCGGCCAGATCTCGCGCCTCGACCTGGGAGAGAGTCGGGCACCACCCGCCGCCCTCACAGTTGGGTGCCCATCGCTGGGCGGCGAACGGCCCCCCGGTCTCGAATGCGAAAACTGCGGGCCTCCCGTAGAGGGGAAGTCGCTCGATGAACTCCACCCATCCGTTCTCCAGCCAGTAGTCGACGTCGACCATCACCAGGCCTGCCACCAGGTTGGGGTTGGAGACGGCGATCTCGGCTGCCACCTCGCCACCGAGGCCGACGCCTGCGAAAACCACCGGCCCGCCGAGGTCGGCTTGGACCATCTCCGCCACCATCTCGGCCATCATCGCCACCGTGTGGCTGCTGCCCTCGGAGGGGACCCGATCGCTCAGCCCGAACCCGGGAAGATCGACCCGCACCGTGGTCGCCTCGGCGCCCAGTGCGGACGCCACTCCGTCCCAGAGCACCCCGCCTGCGACGTCCACGTCGTGGAGGAGAACGACGACCATGTCACCGCTCCCGGCACGTTCGACGTTGAGGCCGACGCCCGCTGACGTCATGAACTCCGTCCGGTTCAACTCGTCTGTGGTGGTTGTTTCGGTGAGATCGATGCGTTGGTTGGTGACTACAGCCCAGATCGCGGAGCCGGCGAGGATCACCAGCAGGATCAGGCCGATGACACGCCCAACGACACGGGAGGGCGACTCTGCTTTCGGCGGCGGGCGCAACGACGTCATCGTGGTCCCCTCATTGTCACCATATTGGTCGTCCCGGGCCCAGTAACCGGGAATGAACCCGGAGCGGGCTCGGGTTGTGAGGTCCTACCGACCATCCTGTCACCCAATGACCGAGCCTGCCCCCCGAGACCAACGACGCCGATTGGCGCGCCGACTGACCCAGCTGGCGATCGGCCTTGCCCTCTTCGGGTTCGGCATCGGCCTGATGCTGGAGTCGGGCCTCGGAGTCCCGCCATGGGACGTTCTCCATCAGGGCCTCGCGGTCCGCTTCGGGCTCACCGTGGGAATCTGGTCGATAATCGTCTCCGGGATCGTGCTCCTGGCGTGGATCCCGCTCGGGGAGCGAGTGGGTCTGGGGACCGTGGCCAATGTGATCATCATCGGGGTGATGATCGACCTTTCCACCGTCGTCATCCCTGCTGCCGATGGCGTGGCAATGGCATGGCTCATGCTCCTAGGTGGGGTCGCCTTGATCGGCCTCGCCTCGGGCCTGTACATCGGGGCCAGCTTCGGGCCCGGTCCCCGAGACGGCCTGATGACTGGGATCGCCAAGCGCGGCTACTCGATCCGGCTCACCCGCACGATCATCGAAATAATTGTCCTCGCCATCGGATGGGCCCTGGGAGGGACCGTGGGGTGGGGCACCCTGGCCTTCGCCCTCTTCATCGGACCGTTGGTCCACTTCTTCCTTCCTCGGTGGACCATCGACCCGCGCATCGACCTCACCGAGGCCGAGGAGCACATCCCCAACTGATCTTGGGCTGCGCCTCACACCTTCGATTTGTTCACCGTTTTCGCCCATCACTGCATCGTCGATTTGATAGCTTTCACCCGAATCTGATCTGAGAGTCGGATGAGTCATTTCGCGTAAGGAGCGATTCGTATGCCTTTGATGGATGTGTTCTGGTCGATGCTCTGGTTTTTCTTGTTCTTCGCGTGGATCTGGGTCCTGATCACGGTCTTCGGGGACATCTTCCGGAGCCCGGACCTCTCGGGTTGGGGCAAGGGGCTCTGGACCGTCTTCGTCGTGTTCCTCCCCTGGCTCGGTGTGCTCGTGTACCTGATCGCCCGCGGCTCCTCGATGCACGAGCGGGCCGTGGACGAGGCCGCGAGGCGAGAGAAGGCGACCCGCCAATACATCCAGGAGGTCTCGTCATCGGGGTCTGTCGCCGACGAGGTCGCCAAGCTCGCCGAGTTGAAAGAGCGAGGGGTACTCACAGAAGCCGAGTTCAACTCACAGAAGGCGGCTCTGCTCGGCTGATCGACGCCGGCCAAGGAATCGATGGAATGGTGATGATCGCGGATGGGGTCGACCGGGACCGGCTGGTGGAAACCTTCCTCCAGCTGGTTGCCATCGACAGTCCGACCGGTCATGAAAAGGAGATCGGACGCGAGCTCTCGCGGAGATTCTCCGACCTCGGCTGCCAGGTGAGCATCGACGACATCGGGAACCTGGTGGCGACCTTTTCCGGATCCCGGCCGGACACGGTGCTCATCTCCACGCACATGGACACCGCCGGCACCGATGTCGGAATCCGGCCGATCATCGAGGATGGGGTGATCAGGACCGACGGAACCACCATCCTCGGCGCCGACGACAAGTCGGGGATCGCCGGCTGTTTGGAGCTGCTGACGTTGCTCGGCGAGCATCGCGATGCCGAGCATCCGAGCATCGAGTTCGTAGTTTCGGTGGGTGAGGAGAGCGGGCTCGTCGGCTCCCGCCAGATGGATGTCAGCAAGTTGAAGGCGACGTACGGCTTTGTCTTCGACACCGCGGGCGCCATCAGCGCCATCACCTACTGGGCGCCAACATCTGTATACATCACGGCCACGGTTCATGGAAAGAAGGTCCACGCCGGGGTCGAGCCGGAAAAAGGGATCAACGCCGTGAAGGTGGCCGCCGAGGCGATCGCAGCCATGCCCTTGGGGCGAATCGACGAGGAGACGGTCGCCAACATCGGCACCATTACCGGCGGCGAGGCCCGGAACATCGTCCCCGGCGAAGTGGTGTTGGAGGGCATGGCGCGTAGTCATGACCAGGTGAAGCTGGACGCGCAGCTTGCTGCGATGCGAGCTGCGCTCGACGAGGCGGCAGTGCGCCACGGTGCGACCGTGGACTTCGAGGCTGAAGAGATCTACCGCACCTATCACATCGAGGAGTCAGAGCGCCCCTACCGGGAGGCGGCCCGCGCCATTCGCTCGTTGGGGCTCGAGGTGGTCCCCCGGAAGAGTGGTGGCGGAACCGACGGCAACTTCTTCAACGCCAAGGGCATCCCCTGTGTCGCCATGGCCACAGGGATGGTCGATGAGCACGCCACGACCGAGCACATTGCCGTCGAAGACATGGTCACGGCGTGCAAGATCCTGGTAACAATTGTCACCCAAGCCCTGGAGTGAAGGGAGCGCCACGATGACCCATCTCGGGCGTAGAAGGTGGGTGATCGCATTGATCGCGCTCACTCTCATGCTCACCGCCTGCGGCAACGCCGAGGAGCGCGACCTTTGCCGCCAGTACGAGGATCTGCAACAGGCAGTGGCGCAGGTCGAAGATCTCGACCCGGAAACCGCGACCGCTTCCGACGCACTGGCGATCGTCGAAGACGTCATCGTCCAGTTGGAGCAGTTCCAGGCCGCCTCCGATGGTGTGTACGACCAGGCGGTCACCAACTTGAACCTCGCGCTCCTCGATCTGAGGCAAGTGACATTCGACCTCGGTGAGGAGGGTCTCGAAGCGGCGAGGCCACTGATGGAAGAGTCGTTGGCCACCTCGGTCACCGCATACGACCAACTCCAACAGCGACTCGACGTCGTCTGCGGCACGGACTGACCCCGAAAGGAAGCAAATGGATATCACATTCATCCTCGAGGCGGTGGTGGTCCTCGGCGCCATCGTCATGGGTACCCGTGCCGGAGGAGTAGGGATCGGGGTTTGGGGTGGCCTCGGCGTCTTCATCCTGGTTTTCGTATTCGGAGAAGCACCAGGTGAGGCCCCGATCTCGGCGATGCTCATCATCCTCGCGGTGGTCACGGCTGCATCTCTGATGCAGGTGGCCGGCGGGGTCGACTGGATGGTGAAAGTCGCAGCGGGCGTGATTCAGGCCCACCCGAAGCAGATCACGGTGATCGCTCCGCTCACCGCGTTCGCGTTCACGGTGGGCGCAGGAACCAGCAACATCCTCTACCCGCTCCTGCCGGTGATCTATGACGTCTCCTATCAGAACAACATCAGGCCTTCGCGACCGCTGACGGTCACGGTGGTCCAGTCCGGGATGTCACTCGCTGCATCACCGGTCTCGGCGGCCATGGCCGCGATGTTGACCCTGACCGCGGTCGAGCCCTACAACTTCGACCTGGCACAGATCCTGTCGATCACCATCCCCGCCGGCATCGTCGGCATCGTGGTCACCGCCCTGGTCGTGGGAAGGATGGGGAAGGACATCGACGAAGACCCGGAAATTCAAGAAAAGATCGCCTCCGGTGCTCTGCCCGCCCCGGGCTCCACAGTCGGAACCGTCGAGCTGACCGCAACCAAGGAGGGCCGTCGGTCGGGGATCATCTTCCTACTCGGGGTCCTCGCCATCGTGATCCTGGGTCTGTTTCCTGACCTCCGCCCGGCATTCGAGGTCGAAGGGGAGGCGGTCACCATCGACATGACCACCACCATCGAATTGGTCATGTTCACCGTGGGTGTACTCATCATCCTGGTTGGCAAGCCCGACGTGAGCGAGGTGCCCGGGGCTTCGGTGTTCAAGGCTGGAATGGTCTCAGCCATCGCCCTGTTCGGGATCGCCTGGCTCACCGCCACCTTCATCGCCGCCCACGAAGAGTTCATCGTCACCACCATCGGTGGATGGGTGAACCAAGCGGTGTGGATCTTCGCTCTCGCGGTGTTCCTGGTCGCCGCCCTAACAACGAGCCAATCGACGGCAACCAGGACCATCGTCCCCATCGGCCTCGCCGCCGGGCTCGCACCGGGCCTGGTTACCGGGATGTGGGGCGGTTCCCTGGGTGGCGTTTACACCCTGCCCGCCAACGGCACTCAGATCGCGGCCGCCAACTTCGACCTCACCGGGTCGACGAAGCTCGGAACGAAGCTGCTCGACCACAGTTTCTTCGTCCCGATGCTGATCATGACGGTTGTCTCGGTGGTCGTGGGCGCCCTGATCGGGGTGATCTTCTATTGATCGTGGGTCGGAGATGACTGCTCCAGAACAACAGGCCTCGGGTGGCATGAGCGTTCGCGGGGCGGCGTCGCTCGGCATCGGGGCCATGGTCGGCGCCGGCATCTTCGCGCTGCTCGGCCAGGCAGGCGCGGTGGCGGGCGCCGCCACCTGGCTCTCCTTCCTCCTCGGAGGGGTGGTGGCGACACTCCTCGGATATGTGGTGGCCAAGCTCGGGGCCCGCTACCCGTCGTCAGGGGGCCTGGTCACTTTCCTCACCGAAGGATTCGGGGTCGGGCACCTGGTCGGGACCTTCGCCTGGCTCCTCTATTTCGCGGCGATCATCATCACTGCGATGGTCGCCGTCTCCTTCGGGAGTTATGCGACTGCCCTATTCATCGGGGAGGGCGCGAGCGCGATCTCCGGTGATCTGTTCACTGCCGGAGTCATCATCGTGGTTGCCGCCGTACAGATTCTGGGCGCCGACGCCATCGCCAAGGTCCAGTCTCTGATCGTCGTGATCCTCATGGCGGTCTTCGCCGTGTTCATCGTGGTGACCCTGGGCCAGATGGATGCCGAGTTGCTCTCCCCTTCCCTGTACCCGCCGGCTTTCGACATCGTGTCCAGCATCGCCCTCACCTTCTTCGCCTACTTGGGGTTCGCAGTCATCAGTTACGCCGGGGAGGACCTCCCGAACCCGGCCCGCGACCTGCCCAAGGCGACATACATCGCCCTCGGGATCACCACAGCTCTCTACATCCTGATCTCGATCGGAGTCTTCGGAACCCTCACGGTGGAGCAGGTCATCGGCTACGGGGACACCGCGCTCGCAGAGGCAGCGCGTCCCGTGCTCGGAGATGCCGGGTTCGCGATGATGGCGGTCGCCGCCCTCCTCGCTACTTTCACCTCGGTGAACGCAAACGTCTATGGCGTGGTCGGGCTGACCTCGGCCCTCGCCCGCAATGGCCAGTTTCCCCCCAAGTTCGGCCAGCCGGGAAGACTGGGAAGCACCGTGGGCATGGGTGTCTCGGCGATTTTCGTCCTACTCCTCGCCCTTCTGGTCGACCTCACCGCAATCGCGTCACTGGGGAGCGTGGTGGCCCTGGTGATTTTCCTCATGGTGGCTCTCGCCGGATTGCGGCTTCGAGCCGAGACAGGGTCGAGCCTGGCGATCATCGGCGTAGCAATCGCCTCGACCGCCATCGTGCTCGTGGTGTTCGGGATACAAACCTGGCAGGACGCCCCAGAGACTTTCGTCGCAATGGTTGTCGTCCTCGTCCTCGCCGTGGCACTCGAGCTCATTTGGAGCGCCGTGCGACGCGGTCGCCAGACCTCGACTACCAGCTGAGGAGGCAAGTGTGCTGACGACCCAAGAAGTGCAATCCCGGGCAAAGGCCCTGATGCCTCAACTCATCGAAGACCTGGCCGAGCTGGTGAGTCATGCCTCGTGCTCATTCCCCGGTTACCCGGAAGAACCGGTGCACGAGATGCGCCGAGCGTCCATGGAGCTGCTCGAGCGGCATGGGGCCGACATCCGAGAGCTCGACCTCGGCGAGGGCAAGCCCGCGATCTACGGCGACATGCCCGGCCCCGAAGGGTCGCCCACCGTCCTCCTCTACGCCCACTACGACGTTCAGCCGGCACCGGTGGAGGCCGGTTGGGACACGGACCCATGGCAGGCGGAGATCAAGGAAGGTCGGCTGTACGGACGAGGAGCGGCGGACGACAAGAGCGGCGTGATCATCCACGCCGGGACCCTCGGCGTCTTCCAGGGCGAGATCCCGGTCAATCTCCGCATCCTCATCGAAGGCGAGGAGGAAACAGTCAGCCACATCGGTCCCTATGTCGACGCCCACCCGGAGCTCTTTCAGGCCGACACCTATGTGATCGCCGACATGGGTAACCCGGCTGCTGGGGTGCCGGCGGTGACTACCACCCTGCGCGGCAATGTGCTCGTTGTGGTCAGAGTGAGGTCTCTCCACCACCCGGCGCACTCCGGTCTATTCGGCGGAGCCGCCCCCGATGCCCTCCTTGCCCTCATCCGGATCCTCGCCAGCCTCCACGACGACTCCGGCGACACCATCGTCCCCGGTCTGGCCAAGTTCGAGTGGTCGGGCAGTGAGATGGATCCTGATGCGTTTCGTGAGGCTGCGGGGATGGTCGACGGGGCGCAATTGATCGGCTCCGGCACGGTCGGCGCCCGCCTCTGGTCCCGCCCCGCCGCGTCGGTCATCGGGATCGACGCCCCCACGGTCAAGGACGCCGCCAACGTGGTGATACCAGAGGCCGCGGCCAAGATCTCGATGCGGATCCCTCCCGGCGCCGACTCCGAACACGAGGTCGGCCTGCTCATGGAACACCTGAAGAAAGCCGCGCCATGGGGCGTGGAGGTCGAGGTGGAGAAGGTGCGGGTCGGTTATCCGTTTGCGGCGAAGATGGACGGGCCAGCGGTCAAGGCCGCAATGGAGGCCATGGGCGCCGCCTACGAGACCGATGCCGGCTTCATGGGCAGTGGCGGCTCGATCCCGCTTGTCGCCCGACTCCAGGGGATCAGCCCAAATGCCGAGGTCATCCTCTGGGGTGCAGAAGACGTCGCCGAGGCGAAGATCCATGCATCGAACGAGAGTGTCGACTTGAGCGAGATCGAGCGGTTAATCGTGGCCCAGGTGCTCACGTTGCAGGCGCTCGGAGGCGGTTGAGCTAGAAGCCCTCAGGCGGGCTGCGGCGTGGTCTCAACCCCAACCGGCACCGTCGGCACCAGCCGGGTCAAGAAAAGGGCGACGATCGCGGTGACCGCCAGCACCGATAACCCTGCCCGCAGACCGTCAATCCGGGCGGACTCGTTCTCCTCGATGATGGCGTCGGCGAGCGCCGGTTCGACGCCGGCATCGGCCAACCCGGTCGCCAACTGGGCGTCGGACACGAACGGGATGCCGCTGGCGAGTTGGACCTCGGCCGAGGCCGCGATCTCAGGCGGCACGTCGGGGTTCTCCAGGATCCCGGTGATGAACGAGGTCGAGAGGCTGGCAATCAATATCGAACCTGCGAGTGCGGTCCCCAGCGACGCGCCCAAGTTGGTCATCGTGTTCTGGAGCCCACCTACCTCGCCGCTCTCCTCATCGGGCACTGCAGACACGGTCACCGCTCCCAACTGAGAGGCGAGGGCCCCAACACCGAGCCCGGCGAGCAGCATCGGGACAAAGACGATCTCCGGCCCGACCCCCACCTCCAACGCTGCGATCAGCGAGATGGTCCCGGCCAGGAGCGCCCACAGCCCAATTCGCACGACGCTCCTTGGGGAAGCCTTGGGAAAGAACTTCGGGATCCCCACCGCAGCCAGGAGCAAGGTGATCGAGAGTGGAAGCAGGCGTACCCCCGTTGCCAGGGCGGAGAGCCCGAGTGCCACCGACAGGAACAGGGGCACGGTGAAGAAAAGCCCGGCCTGGATCATGTACTGGAAGAAGAACATCGTGAGCCCACCGGCCAGCTGGGCGTTGCGCAACATCTCGGGTCGGACCAAGGGCTCCTTCCCCCGCTCCAGCATCCTCAACTCCCAGGCAAAGAAGAGCCGTACCAGCACCAGTCCCACGACTATCAGCCAGAAGGTCGGGGAGATCCCGATCCACGCCGGGCCCTCAGGTTTGGCCTGGACCCAACCCCACTCTCCGGACTTGAGGACGCCGAAGACCGCCAGACCGAGCCCGAGGGCAGAGAGGACGATTCCGACGTAGTCCATCTTGAATCTGGCCTCGGGAGGGGAATCGACCATCCTTCGAACCATGAACAGGATCACGACCACCAGGACGGCCTCCCCGGCGAAGACGTAGCGCCAGGTCCAATAGGTGGTAACCAACCCGCCGATCAAGGGCCCGGCGGCGACCGCGATGGCCCCGGCCGAAGCAACGAGACCGTAGGCACGGGGCCGTTCCTGGGCCGAGAAGTTGGATGCGACCAGACCGACGGTGGCGGGCATGATCAGGGCGGCCCCTATCCCCTCCAGAACCGACCATCCGAGGATGAGGATCGCGAGGTTGGGAGCGAATGCCGTGGTCAACGTGCCGATGCCATAGATGACGCACCCGATGGCGAAAGCGCGCTTGCGACCGATCAGGCTGCCGATCTTCCCTCCGGTGATCATCAGAGTCGCCATCACCAGCGTGTAGAGCGTGATCGCAGTCTGGATGCCGGTGACCGTGGTGCCCACGTCCTCGGCGACCTGGGAGATGGAGACATTCATCACCGAGCTGTCGAGGGTCATCAGGAACTGCCCGGTGGCGAGGGTGAGGAGGATGACCCCCGACGCGGCTCTCTCAGTGCTATCGACGGTCATCGGGATCGTCCAGGATCAAGGCGTTACTCATGCGACCGCCGATATATAGCGTGCGAATCACCACCTCTGCGTCGGATCTTGGTACAGATCACATGGTGGCGAGGGCGGCGTTGGGCAGAGAGGCGCCGTAACCGGGGCGGATCGCCACCTTCTGCTCCAGGGCCTCGATCACCGCCGAGGCGAAGTCCTCCCCGTGGAGGTCGCTCGCGCTGCCCAGGCCACCGGGGCTGAACACGTTGGCTTCCATCAGCTTGTCGCCCACCAGGTCGAGCCCGACGAGAAACATCCCGTCCTGGACCAGCTTGGGCCGGGCGCGATTCACCACTTGCATCATGCCTTCGGTGATTCGCGCCGGCTTCGCCCGTCCGCCCACGTGCATGTTGGAGCGGACATCATCGCCGGCGTTCACCCGCCGGAAGGCGGCGACCTTCCCGTTGACTTCCAGCGGCTTGCCGTTCATCACGAAGAGCCGCACATCGCCCTTCTCCGCATCACGCAGGTACTCCTGGACGACGACATACCCGTCCCGGGTGATGGTCTCCACGATCTGGTTGAGGTTCTGCCGCTTTCGGCCGTCGATGAGGAACACACCCTGGCCACCCGAGCCTTGCAGTGGCTTGAGGACCGCCCGGCCGCCCAGATCCTCGACGAACGATCGGATCTCCTCCACGGCGCGGGAGATCATGGTTCGGGGCCGGATCTCCTCAGGAAAGTGTTGGAAGTAAGACTTGTTGATCGCGTCGGCAAGGTGCGCCGGGTCGTTCAACACGAGCACCCCCGAGGCTGCAGCGAGCTGCCCGAACAGGAATCCGGACGCTTGGGCCCACGGGCGGTCGATCGCGTCGGCCGCCGGGTCGTTGCGCAGCATGAGAACGTCGAGCTCGCTGACAGAGGTGATCTCCGGCTCCAACGCTTTGATGTCGGTCATGAAGCTGGCGAGGGACCGGTATGCCTTGTCCAAGGGTCGCCGGGCGTGGGCGGTCACCTCGCCCGTTGAGGTGTGCGCCAGATCTCCGACTCCCATCAACCGAACCTGGTGACCGCGGCGCTTGGCGGCCAAGGCCAGCCGGGTAGTGCTGTAGAAGTGCTCCTCGGTGAGCACATCGTTGACTACGAAGCCGACCTTCATGCAGCCATTCTTCCAAGCTCGATCACACTTGCCCCGGCACGTATCTCGGCGAGCCTGCGTTGCGCCCCGGCCGACTCCAGGAACCGGGGCCGAAGCGGTGGCTCCACGAGGACTCCCCGATCGAGGAGATCGAGCACCAGTGGCTCGTACTCCAGGGACATCTTTCCGATGAACAGGGCGTCGAGCCCGCCCCCCTCCCGTAGGTAGGTGAGAAGGCGGTCGAAGCCACCGAGATAGAGGGCGTCCTTCGTCATCCCGCCGGAGCGATGAGCGCGAAGAGCAGTGGTGAAGGCCAACTGGCGGTCCGAGCCCCGACCCTTGAGGATGTCGAAGGTCTGCCGGAACGAGTTTCCGTCAGTGACCGACTGCGCTGCGATCACCCGCAAGGCAAGAATCCGGAGTCGACGTGGCATGAGCCCTCCGGTGAGGTGCTCGGCCATGACTCCAAGGGCCTCCTGGGTCTCCTCATAGCCGGCAAGACCCAACGACAGCATCCGAATCGGCTGTACCCCGCCGTTCACGTATGTGAGGACATGGACTCCGATCTCGTGCTGCACCAGTTGCTCCACCCGGTCGGCATCGATCGTCGTGTCGGCGCCGATGAACACATCCCCGTTCTCCACGAGGACCCCGACTGCTGTCTCTCGCACTTCGACCCGGGTCGCGATCTCGGGATACTGACGTCGGTAGTGGTCGATCTCCTGGCGCATCAGGGCGGCCACCCCGTGAGCAGCCACCCGTTCCTGAGTCCGTCGCCGCCTCGGAAAGGCCTCCAGGATGGTGTTGGCCAGGTCGAGCAGAGGTCGCTCGACGTGGCCGTATTCCTCGATCGCGGCCACCAGGAATCGGGCAGTCCCCCTGATCCGGAGCAGGTCGATGCGGCGCTCCAACTCCCGATGCAGGTCGCGAGCCATGTGGATCAGCACGGGGTCGGTCGCCTGCTCGGGGTTGATCGCCTTCAACTCCTGTTCGATCGCATCCAGGTCGGGAAGAGGGGCATAAGCGAAGTCGGGTTCCGAGCCCGGCGAATCGAAGAACGCCTTCCTCGCCGCGGGGACATTGATCGGGGTCACCAGCAACAAGATCGGGAGCCGACCCGCGATCTCGGTGAGGGCGCGGTCGATGGCGAGATCGACCTCGTCGACGCTCATATCGCGGCCCAGGCCGCGACCACCGGCTCCACCGTCTCCGCCAGCGCATCCCCCAACTCGAGGAGGAATGGATCGTCGACCTCGCCGGTCCACTCGTCCATGAACACCTTCTTGAACTCGATGGCGAGGGCACATGCCCGGTCGCCATACCTGTCATGGACCCACCTTGCGACCTGACGGCCTTCGAACCGAATGTTCGGTCGTGCATCCACGAGCTCGCCGCCGACTCGCGCCGCGCTCATCGCCTCGATGAATGCGTCTGCCACGGGCTTCCAGCGGTCGGGAAGAGACCCGGTGCCGAGATTCACGACGGGGTTGTCTGCCGCGGGCTCGGGCTCGACGTCGGGCCCTGATCGCCGGTGGTTGTAAGAGTGGATGTCGTAGAGGACGAAACCTCCATGGTCGTCGACCAGCCCGTCGAGGATCTGGGCCAGATCGTCGTAGAACCGGTCGTACAGCGCCAACGACTCTTCGATCTCATCGTCGGTGAGCGGCTCCCCCCACACCTCGATGCCCCAAGCGTCCGCAGGCGACACATACACGGCCCGATCCCGCTCCCGATTGAGGTCGACCTCGAAACGGGACCGATTGACGACGAGATTCGGGCCAACCCGGGCTGCGAGCGAGCCGGAATAAGGGTCTTCCTCGCGGAGCCGAACGGATTCATCGACCTTTACCTTGAGAGCCAGAGCCGGTCTCAGCTCGTGTCCGGCGTGGACGGCCGTGGCCATCAGCGCGGCCGGCGCGCGCAGGTCGAATGTGGCGAAATCCATGGTCCCGATATCTACCCGTTCCCCGGCTGCGGCAATCGACTATCGGAAAGCGACCAGGGGCGGCCCGATCCCCTCGGTGGGTAGGTTGAGACTCGTGGAACGCCCTGCCTGGTTCGACGAGGAGCTGTACCCGTTCGAAAGCCATTGGCAGGAGGTGGCCGGCTCACAGGTGCACTACCTGGACGAGGGCGAAGGCCCACCGCTCCTGATGCTCCACGGCAACCCGACCTGGTCGTTCCTGTACCGGAGGATGGTCCCATACCTCAGGGACCGGTTCCGGTGCATCGCCCTCGACTATCCGGGTTTCGGCCTGTCGACCGCTCCCGACGGCTACGGCTTCACCCCGGCGGAGCATGCGAGCACGGTCGGTGGATTTGTCGACGCCCTCGGCCTCGACGGGTTTACTCCCGTGCTACAGGACTGGGGAGGGCCGATCGGCCTTTCGGTCGCCGTCGAGAGAGCTGAGCGGGTGCGAGCGCTGGTCCTGGGCAACACCTGGGCCTGGCCTCGAACCGACGCCGCGGCCGAGCGGTTCTCGGCCGCGCTCGGGGAGGGTCGGACCGGGGAGTTCCTCGTCGACCGGGCCAACGTGTTCGTCAACCTGATCGTGCGCCGGGCGATGCGGAGGCGGAGCCCGACCGGGAGCGAGATGGCGATGTGGCGGGGCCCCTTCCCTTCCCAGCCCTCACGTCTTCCGTTGCGGGTGCTCGCCAGGGAGCTCATCGGCTCTGCCGAGTGGTTGGCCTCGATCGAGAAAGACCTGGGCAAGATCGCCGACAAGCCCTCGCTCCTGTTCTGGGCCGACCAGGACCCTGTGTTCCGGGGCGCCGAGAAGCGACGCTGGGAGAGTCTCCTCTCCAACCGGCGCACCTACATCCTGAGACACGCCGGCCACTACTGGCAGGACGACGCCGGCCCGGAGTCGGCACTGATGCTCCGCTACTGGTGGGACCAGTCCGGGATCTGAACGCGAAATCTCGTCAGCGACTTGCGCAGGGCGATTGCGACGGCTCTGGCTAGGGTGCCGTCGGGCGAACCGGGGCGTCCAACTTCCCCTCACCGAACGTTGATTTTCGCGCTCTCGGCGGATTGACCGGGTTTTTCGGCCAGAGTGTTTGACAATGCCAGCCCTGTAATTACAGTGGTGAAGTCCATACCAGATGTCGTGGTCACTTCCCAAGACACCACTACATCTTGTGGTCGGAGCACAACTTGGACCCGTCCCTCGATACCATGAATCAGGACGGAAGAGCCTGTGAGGAGGCACATTTCATGAGCAGAGGCCTGCGGATCAACCGTCGCTTCACCGAGGCCGGCAAGGCCGCCTACGACCTGATCGCATGGTCCCGGCGCGACTCGCGGATCACCAACCCCGATGGCTCGATCGTGTTCGAGATGACCGATGCCGAGATCCCTTCGAGTTGGAGCCAGGTCGCCGCGGACATCATGGTGTCCAAGTATTTCCGCAAGGCGGGAGTCCCTCAGTTCGACGACGATGGCAACCAGGTCTTCGACGATGCCGGCCAGCCGGTGCTCGGGCCCGAGCGATCGGCCAAGCAGGTGTTCGACCGCCTCGCCGGCACCTGGCGCCACTGGGGCGAGAAGGAGGGCTACTTCGCCTCGACCGAAGACGCCGATGCATTCGAAGACGAGCTCGAATACATGCTCGCCAACCAGATGGCCGCCCCCAACTCGCCGCAATGGTTCAACACCGGGCTCAACCACGCCTACGGGTTGACCGGGCCCGCCCAGGGCTTTTGGTACGTCGATGGCAGCGACGGGGAGATGAAGGCCTCCCCGGACTCCTACAGCCGGCCGTCACCGCACGCCTGCTTCATACTTTCGGTCAAGGACGACCTGGTGAACCCGGGCGGGATCATGGACCTCTGGGTACGGGAGGCGCGGATCTTCAAGTTCGGCTCCGGCGCCGGCTCCAACTTCTCCCAGATCCGGGGTGAGAACGAGCGGCTCTCCGGTGGAGGCAAGTCCTCAGGAGTGATGTCGTTCCTCAAGATCGGGGACCGCGCCGCCGGGGCGATCAAGTCGGGCGGCACCACCAGGCGCGCCGCCAAGATGGTGATCCTCGACGTCGACCACCCCGATATCGAGAAGTTCATCGACTGGAAGAAGGTCGAGGAAGATAAGGCCAGGGTCCTGATCAGCCACGGCGGGCTCCCAGCCGACTTCAACGGCGATGCCTACGCCACTGTCTCCGGGCAGAACTCGAACAACTCGGTCCGGCTCAGCAACGACTTCATCCAGGCGGTCAACGACGACGGTGACTGGGACTTGGTCAACCGCACCGACGGATCGGTGCGAAAGACGGTCAAGGCGCGCGACCTCTGGTCGCAGATCGCCGAGGCCGCCTGGGCCTGCGCCGACCCCGGCCTCCAGTTCGATACCACCGTCAACGAGTGGCATACCAGCCCCGCCGGCGGCCGGATCCGGGCGTCCAACCCGTGCTCGGAGTACATGTTCCTCGACGACACCGCGTGCAACCTGGCGTCGATCAACTTGGTCCGGTTCTATGACGACGAGAGCGGCGTCTTCGACATCGAGGCCTACCAGCACGCCATCCGCTTGTGGACGATCGTGCTCGAGATTTCGGTGGCCATGGCCCACTTCCCCTCCAAGGACATCGCCCAGGGCTCCTACGACTACCGGACTCTCGGACTGGGATACGCCAACCTCGGCTCGTTGCTGATGCGCCAGGGAATCGCCTACGACTCCGAGGAGGGCCGTGCCATCGCCGGGGCTCTAACCGCAATTCTCACCGGCTACTCCTATGCCACCTCGGCGGACATCGCCGGGGTGGTCGGGCCGTTTCCCCGATTCGCCGAGAACCGGGAGGCCATGCTGCGGGTCATCCGCAACCATCGCCGCGCCGCGCACAACGACCCCGAGTTCGAGAGCGTCAGTCACAAGGTGATGGCCATCGACCCCTCGTCGTGCCCCGAGGACCTGCTTGCCGCGGCCCGCAGCTCATGGGATCTCGCCCTGGAGTGGGGCGAGGCCAACGGATACCGCAACGCCCAGGCCAGTGTGTTGGCCCCTACCGGGACCATCGGACTTCTCATGGACTGTGACACCACCGGTGTCGAGCCCGACTTCGCCCTGGTCAAGTTCAAGAAGCTGGCCGGCGGCGGTTACTTCAAGATCGCCAACCAGTCGGTGGCTCCCGCCCTCGATCACCTCGGGTACGACGACGAACAGATCAAGGACGTCGTCGAGTACATCGTCGGCACCAGCTCCATCGACGGCGCGCCCCACATCAATCGGGAGTCGCTGACCGCCAAGGGCTTCGACGACGAGGATCTGGCCAAGCTGGAGAAGGCGCTACCCGCGGTGTTCGAGCTCCGCCACGCTTTCAACGTCTTCACCTTTGGTGAGCCGACGTTGCAGCGGCTCGGGTTCGAGGTCGACGAATACACCGGGTGGGATTTCAACCTGCTTCGGGCGCTCGGCTTCACCTCCAAGGAGATCAACGAGGCCAACGACCACATATGCGGTCGTCAGACCATCGAGGGCGCGCCTCACATCAAGGAGGAGCATCTCTCCGTCTTCGACACCGCCAACAGGAACGGCAAGTACGGAGAGCGGTTCATTCATCACTACGGGCACATCAAGATGATGGCCGCGGCCCAGCCCTTCATCTCGGGGGCGATCTCGAAGACGATCAACATGCCTCAAGAGGTCACGATCGAAGACATCGAAGACGCCTACCGGATGTCGTGGGAGTGGGGTCTGAAGGCAATGGCCCTCTACCGGGACGGTTCCAAGGCGGCTCAGCCTTTGAACTCGACGTCGGACGAGGGCGAGTCGCAAGATGAAGAGGCGGCCGCGATCACCGCCGCGGTGGAGACCGAGAAGGCGATCCATTGGGGCAACCTCCCGGTGGGGATCTCACCGGCGCAGGCCTACGCCCAGGGGATGAAGCCACCCCGGTTCATGCTCCCGGCGCGCCGCAGCGGGTACAACCAGGAGGCCCGTATCGGCGGGCACAAGGTCTATCTCCGCACCGGCGAATACGACGATGGGACCCTCGGTGAGATCTTCATCGACCTGGCCAAGGAGGGTGCGACTCTCAAGGGGATCCTCTCCTGCTTTGCCATCGCGGTCTCCAAGGGGCTCCAGTACGGAGTGCCGCTCGAGGAGTTCGTCGACACCTTCACCTTCCAGACCTTCGAGCCCAGGGGCATGGTCGAGGGTCATCCCAACATCAAGATGGCGAACTCGATCGTGGACTACGTGTTCCGTGCCTTGGGCGTGGAGTACCTGGAACGTGACGAGCTCGCCCAGGTGCCACCGGACCGCGGGGTTGGGGAGCTGTCCGGGCCGGCCAAGGGGATGGCGGTGGAGGCGGGTGTCCAACTCGACCTGACCGATGCTGTCGCCGAGGACGACATGGATGCGATCAAGGCCGCGGCGGCGTTCGTGGACTCCCCCGATGTGGAACCTGTTTCTCCCCCCAGGAGCGGCAGCGACGTTGGGGGGAGTACCCCGAAGGGGGGAGGGGGGCACGCTGTGACCGTCGAGGGGGGCCCTGTCGCCCTTGCCGGCTCGGCCGCTGCAGTCGACTCTGCCCTCAAGGAGAACATGGGCGACGCCCCGGTGTGCTCCAACTGCGGGCACATGACGATCCGCAACGGCAGTTGCTACGTCTGTCTCACGTGCGGGGACACCACGGGCTGTAGCTGATCGGTTGGGGTTCGCTCGGGCGCGAATCCCAACCCCTGGCCGGAGTGCGGCGTTCTCGGCGGCCGCCTGACCGGACCGAATCACCGGAGGCGTCACAGCCCTTCGCGGAAGCCCACCCTCCAACTCGGGTAACGCAGGTCCCAACCCAATTCTCGCTTGGCCTTGGCGTTTGATGAGCCGCGGATCTTGGTCATCATCGTCACCATCGGGCCTCCGACGATGAGCCGGGCCAACCATGCCGGGACCCGTCGTGGTGGCCTGGCGCCGATCACATCTGCCAAGTAGGGGAGCCACTCCGAGACCGGGGCCGGCTCGTCGTCGACGATGTTGTAGACGCCGGGCGCCCCCCGATCCACAGCGAGGGCGGTTGCGCCAGCGGCGTCCTCGATATGGATGAACGACCAGATCCCAGACCCCCCGCCCACGACGGGCACTTGACCCTTGGCCACCGCGTCGAGCATCGCCCCGCCCTTACCGAGGGCGTTTCCCGGGCCGTAGAAGCCGCCGTATCGAAGGGCGAGACCCTCGATCCCAGCCGAGCCCGTGGTCACACCCTCGAGATGAAGGATGGCCTCGACCGTCTCCTTGACCGGCCCCGCGGGATTGGCGAGGAGCGGATCCTCTTCGGTCTTCACCGGGCTCCCGCTCTGCTCGTTTGGCCAACCGGTGAAGCTCTGGGCGATGAAGCGCCGGGCGCCGGCCTCGACCGCGGCCTCGATAAGCCGATCGGTGGTCTCGGTGCGCAAGCGGTTGGTCTCGGCAAAGGTCTTCGCAAAATGGCGGAAGTCGAGGTCACCCGATAGCGCAGTCATCTGATGGATCACGACTTCAGGTGTCGAATCGAGCACCGCGCGCCGCACGGCCGGGCCGTCGCGACCGTCGAGCAGGAGTGGGGTGGCTCCCACCAGTTGCAAGCCATCCATCTTCTCCGGGGTCCGGGTGGTCCCCGTTACCTGGTGGCCGGCGTCGACCAGCAACGGCACCAGCCGCTGTCCGATGGCGCCGGTGGCTCCGGCTATGAAAACTCTCATCAGTTTCTCCTTCCGTTCTACCAACCTGAGACGAGACAGGTCCCGGCCCTGTGACAACCAGCATCGAGTGTCACAATCCGGGGTGTCATCTCGTCCTAGAGGACATATGCCCGCTGCCACCTCCCCTGAACCGGAGCGCGACGAGACCGATGCCTCGCTCCGGCCGCTGCTCTTTTCGATTGCCTACCGGATGACCGGGAGCGTGAACGATGCCGAGGACTTGATCCAGGAGACGCTTCTGCGGGTCCACGACGCGGTGCAGCGCGGGACCGAGATCCAATCCCGTCGTGCCTACGCCTGCGCAGTGGTGACCCGCCTTTCGATCGACCATCTGCGTTCGGCCCGGGTCCGCCGCGAGGAGTACGTGGGGGAATGGCTCCCCGAGCCCATCGTCACCGAGCCGACTCTCGATCCCCAGGAGCATGCTGAGCTCTCCGACAGCCTTTCGATGGCATTTCTGGTCCTCCTCGAGCGGCTCACTCCGCCGGAGCGGGCGGTGCTCCTGCTCCGGGATGTCTTCGGGTACGGATACGACGAGATCGCCGAGATCATCGGAAAGAACGAAACCAATTGCCGTCAGTTGGCCGTGCGATCGAGGGAGAAGGTCCAGCAGGGCAAGCCCCGATTCGAGTCTTCCGTCGAGAAGCGCTGGGCGCTTGCGGAGAAGTTCTTCGCCGCGGTTGAAGACGGTGACACCGACGGCCTGGTGCGTCTGCTCGCCGATGACGCCGTCATGTACGGAGACGGCGGGGGCAAGGCGCCGGCGCGGAGGTCCCCGGTCCGGGGTGGCCTGGAGTCAGCACGACTGCTGGCCAGCTTCGCTCGTCGTGCCGGGCCGGGCATCTGGAAGCTGACGCTGATGGACGTCAACGGACAGCCAGGAGCGGTGGTCCTCGACCAGTCCGGAGAAACCGTCGCGGTGCTTTCCCTCGACATCGTTGATCGGGTGGTCCAGACCGTGCGCGCGGTGGTCAACCCCGACAAGCTGCGCCACCTTTCTTCGACCACGGGCTAGAACCCCACGACCTCGGCAGTAGCCCACTAGAAATGGCCGATGGACATCATCGCCCGCCACTTTGCCGCAGAGAACGCCCACGACGTGCCGGGAACCCTGGCCACTTACACCGACGACATCGTCTGGGACGACGTGACCCATCCTCTGAGCCCGGTCCACGGAAAGGATGCCGTGGGTGCGGTGTACTCGGACATCATCGATGCCATCCCCGATGTCAATTTCGTCTCGGTGCGCCGCTTCACCTCCGAGGACGGCCGCTGGGTGGTGGACGAGTCCAACGTGACCGGGCATGTCCAGGGTCGGTGGGCCGGGATCGACGGCGGCGGGGCCCCTGTGGAGATCAGGATCCTCCATCTCTTCCGTCTCCGCGAAGACCTGATCGAGTACGAGAACACCTGGTTCGACTCGGCTGCTGTGCTCCGTCAGGTCGAGGTCTGGAAGGCGAGCCAAGCCTGAGCATGCATGACCTCAGGTGAGGTCGATGAGCCCGGCATTGGTGGGGGTGAACCCGCACGCGTTGTAGTAGAACGAGCGAAGGTGGTCGTCGAAGTCGACATGAAGCCACTCGCACCCCGCCCGCTTCGCCTCCTCACGGGCGACCTCCACCAATCGGGTCCCGATCCCCCGGCCTCGAGAATCAGTCGCCACCATCAAGTCCTGGATCCAGGCGTGGACCTGACCGTCCCAGATCACGTTGACGAACCCGACCAGTTGTGAACCGTCCCTGGCTACCGCCCATCCCAACGAGTGTTGCTGGACGAGTGCCAGCCAGTCGTCGTCGAATACCCGGGTCTCGAAGGCCTCGGCGTGGAGAGTGTTGGCCTCGTCGTTGTCAAAGCCACCCTTCCACTCGAAGGCGACCCCATCGGCATCGATTGGTGGAGAGCTCAGTCCTTGTTCCTTTGGCGCTGGAGCTGGAGTTGATAGACCAAGTACTTGGCGGCCGCCTGGTCGAACCACTCCACTTTCTCCTCCACTGGCGCCTCGGCAATCAGCCGCTCCACAGCCCCTTCCAGGTCAACACCCTCGTCGAGGAGCTTCTCGGCCCGTTCCGCCACCTTCATCCCGCCAAAGTACATTGCCGCCGTGAAAACGGCATGCGTCGCCCTTGTCGCCGTTCTCGCCGAATGCACTCCACACCGCCGCGTTTCCCATCCGACATAGACTCGAAGGATGCCCCGTCTCGACGCCATCGGGATCATCGTCTCCGACATGTCACGGGCCGTCGACTTCTACGGTCGGCTCGGCCTGGAATTCGGCGAAGGGGCAACAGATTGGGTTCACGCCGAGGCCACCGGGCCCGGTGGGCTACGGGTGATGCTCGACAGCGAGGCCAGCGTGATGTCCTTCTCCGATTGGCAAGCCCCGACCGGCGGCGGCCCTCGGACTGCACTGGCATTCCTCTGTGACAGCCCGGCCGAAGTGGACCTCTTCTTCGAGGAGCTGGTCGGTGCTGGAGGCCACGGCCACATTCCGCCGTTCGATGCGCCTTGGGGCCAGCGCTACGCCACGCTCCACGACCACGACGGCAACGCCGTCGACCTGTTCGCCCCGCTGTAGCCGCCTACCCGGACATCCAGGTGGCGTTGGCCTCCTCGGTCACCCATTCCTGGAACCGCTCCGGAGGGCACTCGGAGCTCGCTGCCGTGAGCAGAGCCCCAACCCCGGCGAGCTCGCCCACCGGGAGATCGCTCATCGTCCCGCCCTGGGCCACGTACTCATCGAGAGACGCGAGATCGGTCTCGCAATCTCCGCTCGCCTCGACGCCGCTGCCCCCTTCGCCAAAGCTGCCGATGAACTCCTCGAGCCAGATGAAATAGGCGACCGTTCCCGGCGCCTCGGCCTCGGCAAACTCCCGCATCGCGGCCAGGCTCTCCTCGGCACTCAGGTCGACGTCAGGACAGTCGGCGGTCTGTTCCTCCAACGGGGCGCTGATCGGCTCGATCTCGGCGAGAAAGGCCTCCATGTCCGCTTGAGTCATCTGGTTGAAATCGCGACCCTCGACCAGCGGCTCCAGCTCCTGGAGAAACGTCCTGAAAGCGTCCAGGCACTCCTCCGGCATATCGGCGAGGCTCGACACCTGTTCCCCAGACCCCTCCGTGGTGGAAACCGCGGCCGGCGTGGTCGTTGTGTCTCCGCCGTCGTCGGCGGGACTGGTGGTATCGGTCGAAGCGTCCCCACCGCACGCGGCGAGAACGACGAGGAGCATCAGGGCCAACAAGGCGAAACGCGACGTTCTCATTCGGACCTCCAGGCCCCAGATCGGTCGGACCTTGGGGATCCGAGCAAAGCTTTCGGAACCGAGGTTACCCGCGACCGCCTAAAGCCCCTGGTTTGGGATACCGATGAAAGGGGCACAGCCTCCTTTCCAAGGGTAAGTGACCATCAAAAGCGGACTCCGAATCAGCCTTCGGCGATCGGCCTTGGTCGTCGTTTTCGTCGCGTCGTCCTTCGCCCCGGCTCTGGCCCTCCCCGCCCTCGCCGCCCAGGGCCCAGGCGCCTACGAGGTGTGTCTGGAGGCGGCGGTCAATGCGTCCCGCTCCGCTGCAGGCCTGGCACCACTGACCATGGCCTCCGACGTCTTCCCGGGGACCCGGGACCACTCCCGCTGGATGCGGAACAACGACTTCCGCCACATGTCCACTTCGGCACGAGACAACATCCTCCCCACCGGCGCCCACACATGGGGTGAGAACATCGCGATGTCGGGTAACCCCGACGCCGATTGCTCGCTGGTCCATCAGATGTTGATGGGCTCTCCTGGACATCGAGCCAACATCCTGAACCCCGCATACCGCTTTGCTGCCCTCGGTGTCTACATCGACAGCAGTGGGTCCTGGGTGACCCAGCTCTTCTTCCAAGCACCTTCGTACACCCCGTCGGTCACAGGCGAGTTCTGGGACGACGACGACTCGATCTTCGAGGGCGCGATCGAACGGTTCGCCGCCGCCGGTATCACCCAGGGATGCAACCCACCGCGTAACAACCGGTTCTGCCCCGACGACTATGTGACCAGGGGGATGATGGCCGCCTTCCTGGTGCGCGGCCTCGGTCTCACGAGCCAAGGCAGTCTCGACTTCATCGACGACAACGGGTCGACTTTCGAAGGGGCGATCGAGAAGCTGGCCGCTGCCGAGATCACCCAGGGATGCAACCCACCCCGCAACGACCGGTTCTGCCCCAACCAGTACGTGACCAGGGGGATGATGGCCGCCTTCCTGGTGCGCGGGCTCGGTCTCACGAGCCAGGGCAGTGCCGACTTCATCGATGACAACGGCTCACAATTCGAGTCGGCGATCGAGAAGCTGGCCGCCGCGGGGATCACGCAGGGATGCAACCCACCCCAGAACGACCGCTTCTGCCCCAATCAATACGTGACCAGGGGGATGATGGCCGCCTTCCTGGCCCGTGGGCTTGGTCTCTGAGCGTCGCCAGCTCGTCGCGGCGATAATCCTCGGATAGGCACGACCACCCCTTTCGACTCTCTGGACTTTCTGTACATTCCGAGCCGGGATGTGCCCGCCGACGCCTCCTACTTCACCGGTGTGCTCGGTGGGGAGTTGATTTTCGCCATCCATGATGGGAACACCCGGGTCGCTATGGTCCGGATGTCCCCCGTCCCGCCGGATCTCCTGTTCGCCGACCACGTCGAAGGCGAGCGCCCCATCCTCATCTACCGCGTACCTGACCTCGGGGCCACGCTCGCTCACCTGGAAGGCGAAGGCTGGGAGCGGGAAGCAGTGTTCGAGATCCCGCAGGGACCGTGCTGCTCGTTTCGCACCAGCGGAGGCCATCGGGTGGCGGTATACGAGCCCACCCGGCCCGAAGTGCTTGCCCACTTCAGTGGCCGCAAGGATTTCTAGTGGTCTGTCGCTGGGCGCGTCAGCCGGTTGGCCCGAATCGCTCAGTCCTGATCATCGCCGCATCGTGACCCAGGTCCACCAAGGCCCCGGCTGCCGTTTCCACGAACGCCGTCGGGCCGCATATGTAGGTCCAGGGTCGGGAGGAGGGCGAGAAGGCGACCTCGGCGAGCATCTCCGCGTCGACACGTCGCCGGTAGCCGTCCCATCCCTCGGGTTGGGATCGGGTCAGCGTATGGACGACCTCGGCTCCCGGTCCCGGGTCGGTGAGCTCATCCCCATAGATCACGTCTTCCCGTGATCTCGATGAGTAGAGGAGCTTGGCCGGGCCGAGCGAGCCCATGGCCCGCCGGTGGCGGAGCATGGCCCGAAACGGCACCACGCCGGAGCCGCCGGCGATCATCATGAGCGGCTCCTCGCCGTCCCAGACGAAGTAGCCACCGATCGGGCCTCGCATCTCGAGCTGGTCACCGGGCTCAACGACATCGACCAGGTATGGGGAGACCTCGCCATCCTGCAATCGCTCGATTGTCAGGATCAGATGATCGTCCTCCGGGGCCGAGGCGATCGAATAGCTGCGTTGGGCCTGGTAGCCGTCCTCGGCGGTGAGCCGGACATCGACGTGCTGGCCCGGCTGGTGCCCGTCCCAGCCCGGGCATTCGAACACGATGCTCCGAACCCGGTGGGTCTCGGGGCGGACCTCGGTCACCGAAGCCGCCAGCCAGTTCAGTCTCCCCAGTACCTCTGTTCCCGCCATGGGTCTCCGTGATTGTGGTAGCCGTAGGTCTCCCAGAACCCCCGCCGGTCCTCGACGAGCAGTTCGAGGCCGCGGACCCATTTGGCGCTCTTCCAGAAGTAGAGATGGGGCACCAGCAGCCGTGCCGGGCCTCCGTGAGCCGGCTCCAGTGACTCGCCACCAAATTGGTAGGCCACCCATGCCTTGCCACCCATCACTTCGGGCAACGGGAGGTTGGTGGTATAGCCCCCGTCGCAGAAGGCACTGACGAATCTCGCCCCGCCGAGGTCGGCCCCCTCGAGCAGATGGTCCACCGAGACCCCGGTCCAGACCGTGTCGAACTTCGACCACTTGGTCACGCAGTGGATGTCAACGGTGACCGTGTCGGTCGGGAGGGCGGTGAACTCCTCCCACGACCATGACCGATGCGCCCCGGGGAGGCCCCGGATCTCGAACGTCCACTCGTCGAGCCTGGTGCGGGGGGTGGGACCCGCAGAAAGGACGGGAAAGTCGGCGGTGATGTATTGCCCGGGTGGGAGGCGCGTGCTGTCTTCTAGCTCCGGGCGCTTGCCGAGGAAGCCCCTCGAGATGATCGCCATACCAAGAGCCTCAGAGCCAGCCCGACTTCTTGAAACGGGTGTAGAGGAAGGTGCAGGCCCCGGCCATGATCAGCAGCGCCAGAGGATAGCCCCAGACCTCGTCGATCTCGGGCATGAAGGTGAAGTTCATTCCCCAGATTCCGGCGAGAAACGTCGGCACCGCCGCTATCGCCACATACGCCGAGATCTTGCGCATGTCCTCGTTTTGACGGAGGCTGACCTGGGTGAGGTTGGCGGCCAGCATCGAAGTCAGCATGTCCCGATAGCCATGGATCCGGTCGATGACTCGCAAGAGATGGTCGTGGACGTCGCGGAAGTAAGGCTTCAGGCTGGCGTCGATGGCCTCGAAGTCCTCGGTGGCCAGCCGAAGCAGAGGCTCCGCCAGGGGTTCCGTTGCGATCTGGAAGGTCATCACCTCCTGCTTGAGCCGGTAGATCCGCTCCAGGTCGCCACCGGCAGAGAAGACCTGCTCCTCCTCCTCGGCCACGTCGTCGCCCAACGCGTCGAGGACGTTGTTGTAGTCCCTGACCACTCGGTTGAGGATTGCGTGGAGCACCGCTCCCGGGCCGAGGATGAGGCGCTCGGGATCGGCCTCCAACTCCTGACGGACCTGGACAAGTTGGCTCGCCTCCCGGTGCCGGACGGCGACCACGAAGTCAGGGTCAATGAAGAGCAGGATCTCGCCGAACTCGATGATTTCGATTGGGTCGACGTACCGGGCCGGCTTGACGACGCCGAACAGAGTCTGGCCGTACGTCTCCAGCTTGGGGCGCTGGTGCGCATTGACGGCGTCTTCCACCGCCAGGGGGTGGAGATCGAAAGCTTTCCGCGCCGCTTCGAACTCCTCTTCGGTGGGCTCGTAGAGACCGACCCACACCGAGGTCGCCGGGTCACCGCGCAGTCGGCCGGCCTCCTCGAAGTCGAAGGGCCCGGGCTCACGCTGTCCGTGCCTGTAGATGGCGGCGTCGACGATCATGCGGGCAGGTTACGCGATGGTCTGGTCCGAGCCGGAAAACGGCTCAGCTCACATAGAACCAATTCCAGGTCTGCGAGTCGGCGTCCCCGCCCTGGGTCAGAGTCCGAACCACCTTCACCGATCCCGGCGCCGATCCGGTCACCCGCGCCGTTACCCGCTTCGCGTTCGACCCTCCGCGATCGAGGACCGTGATCGACGAGCTGCGCGACCCGGTGGGATGTGAGCCCCGGACCCGCCATCCGCCCTGGTTCCCCCACAGCTCGATGGTGAGTGAGGTCGAGGTGGCTCGGGTCCGGATAGTCACCGGTGTCACCGTGTCGTTGGTGAACCTGTAATCGATCGACGAATACACCAGCGTGGCCTCGATCCCCAGCGGGTAGCGAGAGATCCAGCCGCTATGCGGTTGATGATCCACTACCCGGTAGCCGCCCCAGAACACCGCGTTGTGGATCGTCGTCCCGAATTGGCTCACCCCGCCTCCCACCGCGCAGCACTGGCCCTGGCCGCCGACCATATAGGGAGCGGGCACGTATCCCTTCGCAGTGGTGCGGGGACCAGCCACGCGGTCCACCGAGAAGGTCTCACCGGGCATCACCACGTACCCATTGATCTGGCGGGCCATGGCCCTGATGTTGATGACCCGATCCTCACAACAGTTGTAGAACGTCGTGAAGCTGGACACCCGCTCGATCGGCAGCTGGGGCGGGGGCTTGTCCGATTGAAGTCCGAGGGCCCGGGTCAGGAAGGTGGCCATCTGGCCTCGGGTGACATGGTCCCCGGGGCAGTAGCGATTGTTGGTCGGCGGGTTGCATCCCAGGGTGATCGCGGCCGCGGCGATGCGGTTGATGTTTCCCTGATGAACATCGGCATTGTCGTCGACGAAGGCGTCGGGGCCGGAGGCGGGCACCCGGTTGGGGAAGCTCCGCACGATGAAGGTCGCCATCTCCGCCCTGGTCACTCGCCGATCGGGGCAGAAACGGGTGTTGGCCGGAGGGTTGCAGCCGACGGTGATCCCGGCAGCAGCGACCTTGTTGATCGCTCCTTCGAACTCCGAGCGGTCGTCGTCGGAGAACCGATCGTTCGAGGATGCCGGCAGGTTCAGAGCGCGTGCGAGAAACGCCGCCATCTGGCCCCTGGTGACCCGAAGGTCCGGGCAGTAACGGATGCCACGCTCGTCACATCCGACCGTGAGGCCGGCAGCGAAGATGGCCTCGATCGACCCCTCGTGAACGTCACCGTCGTCGTCGATGAAGGTGCCGCCCGGCGGGAGGGCGGCGGAGGCGGGAGAGGCCGCGAAAACCGAGAATGCGACCACCACCAAAGCAAGCAGGCTCGTCAACCGGCGAAACATCGTGGCGAGTGTCCCATGTCTGCGTTGCAAGGCCAAGCGTTCTGTCAGCGTCGGTGCCGCCAATCCTCGCCGCCGATGGGCACTCCCTGGTCCATGTCGACCGGGCCCCAGGTGCCGGCCGCGTACTGGATCGGTGTCGGCAGGTGAGCCAGAACCGGGTCGTATACCCGCCACGAGGCCTCGACCTCGTCTGCTCTGACGAACAGCGTCTGGTCACCTTCGAGGATGTCGAGAATCAGGGTCAGGTAGGCGGGAGGCAGCTCGTCGTACACATCCGAGTAGCGAAAATGCAGCGCCTGGGCGTCAACCCTGCCCTCGTCCTGGGGTGAGCGGACATTGAACCTCAGTGAGAATCCCTCGTCGGGCTCGAGGATGATCAGGAGCACGTCGGGATAGGCGCAATCGTCTCTCCGCCCATGGAGCACGCACAGAGCCGGCTCGCGAAAGGTGACCGCGATCTGGGTGAACCGGTCAGGCAGCCGCTTCCCGGTGCGAAGCAGGAACGGGACACCCTGCCAGCGCCAGGAGTCGACGTACAGCCTGATTCCGACGAATGTCGGGGTCATCGAATCGGCGGCGACTCCGCTCTCTTCGATGTAGCCAGGAACCGGCCCGCGAGAGTCTCCCGCGCTGTACTGGCCATACACCACATCATGGGCTTCGATCGGTGCGATCGCCTTGATGACCTTGACCTTCTCGTCACGGATCCGATCGGCATCGAAGACATTCGGTGGCTCCATCGCGACGAGGGCAAGGAGCTGGGTGAGATGGTTCTGCACCATGTCCCGTACCACTCCGGCATGCTCGTAGTAGCCCGCCCTATCACCAATGCCCCCCTCCTCGGCGACCGTGATCTCGATGTGGTCGACCTGATCCCGATTCCACAGCCGCTCGAACATGGGGTTGGTGAAGCGGAAAGCCAGGAGGTTCTGAACCGTCGCCTTTCCCAGGTAGTGATCGATGCGGAAGATCTGTGACTCGTCGAAACGCGAGAGCAGGATCTGGTTCAGCTCACGAGCCGTCTCCAAGTCGGTGCCAAATGGCTTCTCGACGACCACCCGGGTCCAGCCCGCACTCTGTTGCAGGCCCGCTTCCCCCAGCCCCTCGATTGTCGATGGGAATGCCCGGGGTGGTGTCGCCAGGTAGAAGATGCGGTTTCCGGGAAGGCCACGCTCCGCCTCGATCGCCTCGACACGCTCTCTGAGGGCGAGATAGTCCTCGGGTCGATCCGAGATCTGCTGCTGATAGACACTCGACTCGCACCATCGAGCCACGGCCTCACCGGACAGGCCACTGGCCGCCAGAGCTTCGAGCGTCCATTTCCGATAGGCCTCGTCGCCGATGTCGTGCCTGGACACGCCCACGACCACCGACCTGTGGGCCACGCCCTGACCAGCCACGAGCCGGTACAGGGAAGGGATCAGCTTGCTCTCGGCGAGGTCACCAGTGCCGCCAAAGATCACGAAGAGGTGGGCGTCGACGTCAGGCATACGCTTCGATCTGTTGGCTCATCGAGCGAGCCGACCAGAGACCCACCCGGAGATCTCGTCTACGACGGGGACCCCCCTGTGCCAGTCAGACCATAGGTTGCTGAGCACGGCGATCACATAACCCTCCTCGCCACCGGGTTCGCGCACGAAACCAACCGAGTTGGCGATATGCCCCGCGAACCCGTTCTTCTGGGCAACGACCCAGCCCGCCGGCACACCCTCCGTGACACCCCATGTCTGCGACGGGACCACCGAGGTCATCAGGTCCCAGGCCCGGGACCGATACGGTTCTTCCAGCGGGCCCCACTCTCCTCTCAGCACCTGACGCAACAGGTCGGCCTGATCCTTGGCCGAAGTCGTGGTTCGACCCCAAACCCTCCCGGTGTCCCCGACCGGGCTGGTCTCGGTCAGACCGTACAACCGGGCCTGTCGGCGGAACCAGGGCGAGCCACCAAAATGGCTCCAGAGGGCCCGCACCGGATTGTTGGCCGATTCGGTGATCATCGGCACCAGTTGCCCCCACTCCCACGACGAGGCCCCACGGCCATCGCTCTGAGCCTCGAGCAGCGTCCCGGCCATGACCATGACCTTGAACACCGAAGCGGTGCGCAGCCGATTGTCGGGATGCATCCAGTAGGCGCAGCCGGTGCGGGTGTCGTACGCGTATGCGGTGAACGACTGGTTGGGGAACCTGCGGCGCAGAGAGCCGACCCGGGCCGCGGAGAACGGTGTGGGTGGGCAGGGGTCATCTCCGGTGGCCGCGATCACGACAGTCCTGGCGAACTCGGAGCGGTCGATGACCTCCGCACCGAGGAATCGACCCGAGCTCGAGTCCCATAGTCGGTGATAGGCGGCGACCCGGACCGACTCGTCGTAGAACCGGCCCGTCGTGTCGGTCCACGGCGAGTCGTATGAGTCCGGGGCGGTCAGGTCGAAGACATTCACGATCATCTTTGCCACCTGACCGCGGGTCAGGGACTGGGTCGGGCAGAACCTCCTGTTGGCCGGGGGGTCACAGCCGGAAACGACCCCGAGATGGGCGAGGAAGTTCGCCAGCCTCGATGCGCTGCCCTCCCAGATCTCGTTGTCGTCCACGAAGCGGTCGGGTAGGCCGGCCGGGATGGCGGGCAGGACCCCGGTGCGTTGCCCGGTCCCGATCAGGATCTTGGCTGCCTCTGCCCGATTGAGTGTGCGGTCGGGGCAGATCCGGTTGTTGGCGGGCGGATTGCACCCTTCGACGACACCGAGGTCGGCGAGCCATTCCAGGTAGACCTCGCCGGGATGACCGTCGTCGTCGACGAAGCGACCCGGCACCGGGGTGGCGGCGTCGGCAGGTATGGCGATGCCTACCAATCCGATCACGGCGACGATGAGGACTGCGAGTGACGGCTTCAGCCTCACGGGAGTGATCATCCGCGCCCTCCCCGCATCAGACCCGCAACCCGGGAAACTCGGCTTGGAGATCGGACACCGTCGCCTGATAGAGAGCCACCGGCTCCGAGAGCCCCCTCAACTCGAATTTTCCGAGGTCTACTACCTGAATCTCTCCTGTGATCTGCCCCAGGACTTCCCTGGTCGCTGCAGAGAGCAGGACCTGGCCCCCGTGGCCGGCATCACACACTCGGGCCCCGGTGTTCACCGGCAATCCGACGTAGCCGGTCTCGGTGCGGGCCGGCTCTCCGCTGTGCAACCCGATCCGAACCCGGACTTCGGCGCCGCCCTGCCAGTCGTGATCCCTCATCGACCGCTGAACATCGATAGCGGCCTGCAAAGCCGACCCGGCTTCGGCAAACGCCGCAAAGAACTCGTCGGCACGGGCGTCGACCTCGTAACCACCGTTGGCCTCGACCGCCGAGCCGATCAGGCCTTGCACCGTGGAGAGGATTGCCAGGTAGCCATCTCCCAACCGTTGCACGAGCGCCGTGGAGCTCTCGATGTCGCTGAAGAGGAAAGTCACCGGCCCGGCGGGGAGCTCGGTCGAGCCTTCCCGGGCGGCGGCCTCCTTGAGCCGTCGGGCCACGAACCCCACTGGTGCGATCCCGTAACGGGTGGCGGCCGTGAGCACTTTGCGAAACGCCCGCTCCCGCGCTGCATCGTTCTCGAACTTGACCTGATTGAACCGGGACAGTGCGTTGCGGACGTGAGCCTCGTCGTTGATCGGGAGCCGTCGGTTTCCCTGCGAGTCGACGTAAGCGAACGCGCTGTTGGGGAGCTTGGCGCGGGCACTGGCAGACAGTTCAGCCATGACTGGCACCGAAGTTAACCGCACGAGATTCGCCGAAACGCGACGAGGGCGGCGCCATCGGCGCCGCCCTCCCCGTTAGCCCCGTTCAGGCTGAGATCGCCTGCCCCAGCACCGCCTGCCCGAAGTAGATCAGGAATGCGATCGCCACCACCCACATCAAGGGGTGGACCTCGCGGAACTTGCCTTTGATCACCTTGATCAGGACAAACATCACGAACCCGGCACCGATGCCGACGGTGATGCTGAACGTCAACGGCATCAGGATCATGGTGAGCAGGGCCGGGAAGCCCTCTTCGATGTCATCGAAGTCGATCCCCTTGATCAGCCCCGCCATGAGAAACCCGATCAGGATGAGGACGGGAGCCGTCGCCTGTAGCGGTATCAACGGAGCCAACGGCGTGAAGAAGATCGCCACCAAGAACAACAATCCAACGACGATCGCGGTGAGACCGGTGCGGCCTCCTTCGGCGACCCCTGCAGAGCTCTCGATGTAGCTCGTGTTCGAGCTGACACCGGCGGCGCCGCCAGCTGCGGCCCCCAGTGAGTCGACGAACAGCAACCTGCCGACCGCAGGGACCTTCCCGTCCTCGTCGATGAGGTCGGCTTGCTCCGCGATCGCAGTCGCAGTGCCCATGGTGTCGAAGAAGTCCGTCAGCATCAGGCTGAAGATCGTCAACAAAGCGGCGACCAGACCGAGTTGGTCGAAGACATTGCTCAGGTCGAAGTCGCCGAGTGTGGCGAAGCTGGGTGTGGCGGTGAACGTGTCCGGCACCACGGTGAACCCGATGATCAGGCTCACTATTGCCGTCAGGAGGATGCTGATCACCAGAGCTCCACGCACTTTGCGCACATAGAGAATAAGTGTGATCAGGAGTCCGATCAGCGTGAGCCAAGCTCCCATGGTGTTGGGGAAGATGAACGCCACGGGCACCGGCCCCGCAGGGTCACCATGCCCGATGAGGCCCCCGTCGACGAACCCTATGAAGAGGATGAAGAGGCCGATTCCGACTCCGATGGCCCGCTTCAACGACATCGGGACCGCGTTCATGATCGCTTCTCGGAGGCCGACCAAGACCAGGGCGAGCACTACCAGGCCCTCGATCACGATCACCCCCATCGCCCCGGCGGGGGTAAGCCCCTGACCCAGGACCAGACCGAACGCAACCACCCCGTTGATCCCGAGGCCGGCCGCCAACGCGATCGGGACGTTTGCCACCACCCCCATCAGGATGCAGAGCAGGCCGGCTACCAATGCGGTTGCCGCGGCCACAGCTGCCGCATCGCCGAAGCCGAAGTCGGAGTTGAGGATGCTGGGGTTGACGAAGATGATGTAGGCCATCACCAGGAACGTGGTGAATCCGGCGCGAACCTCGGTGCTAACCGACGTTCCCCGCTCGGTGAGCTTGAAGAAGGAATCGAGACCGGATCCGCCCGAGCTCGACTGCTTTTGATCGACCGTGTCGGTCATGTCTCCTCCCAATTGCAGGATGTCGCCCGTCGACATCCATCGTTCGACCCAACGTAACAACGCGGGGTTACGCCCTGCCCCCGGAATCAGGGTCGATGATTCGCGGTCAGGCCAGCAGGTCCACCAGCCAGAAGGCCGACATCCCCGCCACCAGGGTCCAGACGTGACTCCGGGTCTTGAAGGCCACCACCGCCCCGACGACGAGCCCTGACCACTCGGCTAGCCCGATCTCGACCTGTCCGGAGGAATCGGTGAGCAGCGCGACCACGAGAGCGGCAAGAACGGCCGGCGCTACGAACTGCAGGGCGACCAGCACGCCGGCGGGGATCTTCCGGCCGGAGAGGCCCACGATGAACAGCGCCCGGCTGATGTAGGTCCCGATTCCGACGACGACGATGGCTGCGAGGTCACTCACGACTCAGCCTCGCTGCCACCGTCCCTGCCAGGATCCCAGCGAGGGATCCGATCAGGAGCCCGCCGCGATTGGGCACCCCGGCGGCGAGCCAGGTCACTCCGGCCCCGACCACGGCCGCCACCACCTTGGGCCGGTTGTCGATGCCGAGGACGAGGAGGCCGATGAACAGGATGGGGACGGCGAACTCCAGTTGCCAGGCCTCGGGAACGACCGGCCCCAGAAGCAGCCCGAGCGCCGTGGTCGCCAGCCAGGTGACCCAAAAGGTCATTCCCGCCACCAGGTAATAGGTCCGGAAGTCCTCAGGGCTGTCGCTGGAGCGGAACGTCGACAAAGCGAAGAGCTGGTCGATCAGCAGATAGGGGCCGAACCAGCGGAACCAGCGGGGTTGGGGCTGGAACACCGGCGCCAGGGCCGCCGAATACATGAGATGTCGGGCGTTAACAACGAGCCCGGCGGTGATGGCTGCTACCGCCGCTGCGCCGCTACCGAGCAAGGAGATGAGGGTGAGCTGCCCCGCGCCGCCGAAGATGATCGGAGAGCTCGACCATCCCACCACCGGGTTCATCCCGGTCTCCGTTATCGCCAGCCCCAGCACCAAGGCGAACGGGATGGCCGGGATGAACAGCGGAACTGCGTCGATGAAGGCACGACGCGCCAAGGCACGGTCCACAGACATGAGCGGTGCAACGATATGCGGTGGGTAGACGCCCGGTTCACGTGTCTGGTTGACTTCTGGTGGTGAGCCCGATGAGACACACCGTGCTGCTCCGCTTCAAGGAAGGAACCAGTGAGGCGCAGATCCAGTCGGCGCTCGACGGCCTGGCCACCATGCCCGGGGAGATAGATCTCATTCGGCGCTACGAGTTCGGGCGAGACCTCGGGATCATGGAGGGCAACCCGGAGATCGCCCTGGTCGCCGATTTCGACTCAGTGGAGGACTGGAGGACCTATCTGGCGCACCCTGCGCACATGGCGATGGTCGCCGAGCGAATCACACCGATCCTGGAGTCGATGACCCGGGTCCAGTACCGGCTGGGGTGAGGGCCCTCAGGCCCTCACCTCCTGACGCATGAACTTGACGTAGGCGATAGCGAACAACACCACGGTCATCGCGACCATCGCCACCAGCTGCGGCCAGACCAGGAGCAGGCTCTGGGGGAAGGAGAGCTCGGCCGCGACCGCCCGATCGAGCTGGACCATGGTCACCAACCCCAGTGTTCGAACCTCCGGCTGGAGGAGAGCGGTGGAGGCCTCGTTGTAGAGGACTACTGGCGAGAGCCGCGACACATTGGTCTCGATGCGCACATTGTTGATCTCGCTGATGGGGTCAGAGGGGTCCACGGGGTTGATGATGTCGGCGAGCAGGCCGAAGAGGAGATACCCGAAGAAGGACAGGGCGAGCCAGATTCCGATGGTGACAATCGCCGAGGTCGCGGCGTTGCGAAAGACCACCGAACACAGCATCGACAGCGCCAGCCACACCGCCACGTAGACGAAGGACGCCAGAAGCCAGGTGATGAGCCGGAAGATGTCGCTGACCTCAGGCACCACCCCCAGTGCGAAGATCCCGACCCCGGCCACGATCAGCGTGACCACGGTGAGGGTGAGCCCGATGACCGCCAGCCCGGCGACGAACTTGCCATTGATCACGTCGTCGCGGTGGATGGGCTGGGAAACCAGCCGGGGCAGGGTGCCCCGTGACCGTTCCCCACTGATGGCGTCGAACCCGTAGGCGATTCCGAACACCGGGAGCAAGAACCCGAGGATCGTCAGGAACGAGAACGGGATCGGGTCGGTGTTCACTGTGAACAGCCTCATGAACACGCTGATCGGAGCCTCGGAGGCGTCCTGCGCCACCTCGCGCAGCGCCGTGGCCGCGCCGTAGACGGTGCCCACGGCGACCAGGCCGAGGATGAAGAGCAAGATGAAGAACCGGACCGACAACAGGTGGTCGGTGAACTCCTTTCGGGCCACCTCGACCCAACCAGGCCGCTGTCGAGACCAGGTGGTCTCCGCCGGAGCGGCTACCGCGGTCAAGCGCTCACCGCCTCCTGCTCGTGCTCACGGAAATAGCGGCGGTAGATCTCGTCGAGATTCGACCCAAGGTCGCGGACTTGCTTCACCTCGAGGTCGGCCTCCACCAAGGCTCGGACCACCCCGGAGATGTCTCGCTCGGGCAAGGCGACCCGCCACCTCGACGGCCCGGTCTCGGTGATTCCGATCGCGTCCTCACCGGCCTGAGGGAATCCAGCTCGGACCGCCTGCCTGATCTGTTCCTCGGTGGCCTCGACCACGAACTCGTATACCGAGCCCCCGTCGGACAGCGAGGCGGCGAGCTCGTCGGGAGTCCCCTGTGCCACGATCCTGCCTTCGACGAAGATCCCGACCCGGTCGCAGACCTGCTGCACCTGATTCAACAGGTGGCTGGATATGAGCACTGCCCGGCCATCGGTGTGGGCGAGACGGGAGATCAGAGCCAGGATCTCGACTACGCCCTCGGGGTCGATGGCGGTGGTCGGCTCGTCGAGGATCACCACGTCGGGGTCTTTGACCAGGGTGTCGGCGACACCCAGTCGCTGGCGCATACCCCGGGAATAGGTCCCCACCTCGTAGTCGCCGGCGTAATCGAGGCCGACGTCGATCAGCAGTTGCGTGATCCGCTCTTCCGCCTCCTCGGGCTCGAGCTCGTTGAGTCTCGCCGTATAGCGAAGATTCTGCCTGCCGGTCAGGTCGTCATAGAAGCCGACAGAGTCCGGCAGATAGCCGACACGACGCTTGACCCCGATGGCGTCGTATGCCGGGTCCAGACCGCAGACCCGGATCGTCCCCGCGGTCGGCTCGGTGAGGCCGAGGAGCATCAGGATCGTCGTCGTTTTCCCCGCCCCGTTGGGGCCGAGCACGCCATAGATCTCCCCGTGCGACAGAGTGAAGTCGATCCCGTCGACCGCGACCCGGTCGCCATAGTGCTTGACCAGGCCCTCGACCTCGATGACTCTTTCCTCCAAGGTCACCTCCGGCCGTAACGGCGGAACACCATGGTGAGCCCGACAAGCGCGACGACGATCACCGCGATCCCGACCAGGCCCCAGATAGCCGAGGTCTCCACGGTTGCCCGCACGTCCACCTGGTCCGTCGCCTCGGCAACACCAGCACTGAATGTGATCACGTAATCGCCGTTGATGGCATCACCAGATGGGGTGATGGTTGCGGTGACCTGGGCCGACTGACCCGGCTCCAGGCCCTCCAGCACTTCCTGATCGAAGGCGACATCCCAACCCTGCGGCGGGGTGGCGGTCATGGTCACGCCCACGAGGGGGGCGGTGCCGGCGTTGGTCACCACCAGGGGGAGGTCGGTTGCCTCCTCGCCGCGCACGGTCACGTTCAGCGCCTCATTGACCGTGTTGATGTCGACTGCAAATGAACCAGTGATCTGAACTCCGAGCTCGGATTCGGCCGACTGGCCGCCACCCTCCGCTCTCGCTGTTATCACGTAGTCGCCCGCCGGAGCGGCGTCCGCCGGGTCGACGGACACTGTGACCGTCGCAGTCTCGCCCGCGGCCACGGTCACGGTCGAGGCCTGAGCCTCACCCGACGGCCTGATCTCGGTCAGCCAGCCCTCGGGGCCGGATGCGGAGAGGCCGAACTGGACCTCGGACGGGGTGTTGTTCACCAATGAGAGGTCGAAGCTGAAGGTGGAGTCGGCCGGGCCTTCCAGCGCCGGGAATTCGGTGCTCATCGAGACGCTGCCGCCCACCGTGGCGGCGACCCTGATCCCCAGACTCAACTGGTCGTTGCCCGAACCGCCGGTGGCGGCAACAGAGATCGGGTAGTCGCCCTCGGCGGCGTCTGCGGGGACATCGACTTGGAGCTGGAGAGCCACCTGCCCGGTGGCATCGACCTGAACCGAATCGACGACGAAACCACCACCTCTGAGCTCGCCTTCCCAACCTTCGGGCAAGCCCTCGATGGCAAGCCCGACACGGTCACCGGGCGGTGCGGCCACCGTCACATCGAAGGTGGCGCTGTCGCCAGGCTTCACCGCGACGCCGACGAAGGGTGAGGTGATCGACACAGTGGTCGGTGTCGGGATCGAAGGCGGCGTCTCTTGGGCGGCCGCCGGAGCGGCGAGCGCGGTGACCGTCAAAGCGGCCACGACAAGCGCATGGGAAACTCTCTTCACTGTTTCATCTCCGTAAATGTGACCAAACTCGCGGAATCTCGCTTACCCGAGGTTTAGAGAAGATAAAGCATCTCGGCGAGATACGCCTTATCGGGCCGAGTCGCGAACCAAGGCGTCGAGGGCGATTTCGACCATCTCGTCGAAAGTGTCTTGCCGCTCCTGCGCGGTGGTCGACTCCCCTGTCTTGATGTGGTCGGACACGGTGGCGATGGTCAGGGCCCGGGCACCCCGCTCGGCTGCAACGCCGTACAGGCCGGCCGCCTCCATCTCAACCGCGAGCACTCCCATCGACACCATGACGTCGAACACATCCGGATTGGGGTTGTAAAAGGAATCAGCTGAGTGCACATTGCCCACCTTGACCTCGGCGCCCCGCGCCGCGGCGGCGTCGGCAGCCGCTCGAAGAAGGTCGAAGTCTGCGGTTGCTGCGAAATCGAGCCCGGCATATCGCGCCCGGTTGGTCCCCGAGTCGGTACAGGCGCCGATGGCGAGGATCACATCCCGGATCTTCACCGAAGGGAGCAGGCCGCCGCAGGACCCAACCCTGATCAGGCGCTCGACTCCAAATTCAGTGATCAGTTCCGAGGCATAGATCGAAGCCGAGGGGATGCCCATCCCGGTGCCCATCACCGACACGTCGAGGCCCTGGTAGGTGCCGGTGTACCCCAGCATGTTGCGCACCGCATTCACCTCGTGCGCCCCGTCCAGGAAGTTCTCCGCGATGTGCTTGGCGCGAAGCGGGTCGCCGGGGAGGAGGATCGAGGGTGCGAAGTCCCCTCTTTCGGCGGCGATGTGGGGAGTGGGCATGAACGTTTGGCTCCTGGACCTGGGTGTGCCCCGCCAACTTATTCGATGAGGACTGCCTTCCTCCATCCGCGCACCGCGTTGGTCACCGCAATCTCCTCCGCCCCGTGCAGGTCATCGAGGTCCAATGACGCCTCCTCGACCTCCCCATTTTCGAGCAGGCGCTCGCGATAGACCCCGGGTAGGCAGCCAGAAACGAGAGCCGGGGTGAGCCAGTTTCCGTCGATGCGCAACATGAGGTTGGAGCGCTCGGTTTCGGTGACCTCGCCATCGAGGTTGACCATCACCATCTCCACCCCCTCGTCTTGGGGCGTCGGGTAGCGAGATCGATCGGCGATCTTGTGAGCCCAGCGCGGCTCGCCCTGGTCGACACGACCCTCCCAGATCCTGAGCCCCACAGGCTCGTCCCACACCGGCATCGGCTCGATTCCCACCTCAATCTCGCCCGACGCGGAAAGTATGAGCCTCACTTTGAGAGGACCCGATCCCCCGACCGCGGAAAGGGCATCGCCTATGGAAGCGGGATCGAACGATATCCCCCAGTAGGCGGCGGAAGCCGCCAGTCGGGCAATGTGCCTGTCCAGCATGGAGATCCCGGCCTCAGGGTCGTAACCCATGGTCTCCAGCAGGGAGGGAACCTCCTTGCTCTGAGTGACGACCAGCGCCTTCCAGAGGCATTCCTCGTATTCGACGGCCGGTTCGGAGTCGTAGGTGATGCCACCTCCAACGTGGTAGCCGAACAATCCGTCACGGACCACACCGGTCCGGATCGCAACTGAGAACTCGGACGAGCTCCCGCCCGGCTCCAGATATCCGATCGCCCCGCAATAGGGTCCACGAGCGTCCGGCTCGAGATCGGCGATCAGGCCCATGGTCGACACCTTTGGCGCCCCCGTGACCGATCCCGAGGGGAACATCGCAGCGAACAGGGCTTCCAGGCCCACACCCTCGAGGAGGCGGGCGGTGACCGTTGAGGTCATCTGCCACACGGTGGGATGGCGCTCCACCTCGAACAGGGATGGGACCTTGACGGAGCCGACCTCGGCCACCCGTCCGAGATCGTTGCGCAGCATGTCGACGATCATCATGTTCCCGGCCCGCTCCTTCTCCGAGATGCGCAACTCATCGGCACGCGCCAGGTCCTCGATGCTGGAGCGCCCCCTCGGTGCGGTGCCCTTCATCGGCCGGGCAGTCACCTGTCGTCCGGCTCGAGTGAAGAAGAGCTCGGGGGAGACCGAGAGGATTTGTGACTCACCGAGGTTCAGCCACGCCCCATGACTGTCGGGTTGGGCGGCGATCATCGCTGCGAACAAGCCGCCCGGGTCACCCGTGAGGTGGGCCCACATCGGGAACGTGAGATTCACCTGATAGCTGTCTCCGGAGGCAATCGCCTCCCGGATCCGAGCGACCAGACCGGCATGCTCGGCTGCGGTCAAGGCTGGCTCCCATCCACCCAATTGGAACGACCGGGGCGCATCGGACATCGGCGCGATCTCTCGCTCGTACACACCGAACCAGGCAAGGGGGAGATCAGGAGCGCGGTGGCGCTCCGGAACCGACAGCTTCGCACCGAAGGCTGGTGCCGCCTGGTACGAGACGAAGCCGACCACCCAGGCGCCCCCGACGGCGGCAGCCTCGGCCGCCCGCAGGGTGCCCGCCACCTCGTCGATCCCGCTCGCACTGATGACCTGGATCGGATCGGAGAACCGGCGCGGGCCCACCGACCAGCGGTCGCCGGCGAGGGTCACCGTGCCATTCACTCTCGCGACGTTACCGGTAGGGTCGCCGGGGCATGCCGGAGGTGCCCCATTTCCCCAAGGACCGGGACGAGCTCGCGAGGACCCTCGAGAGCCTCGGCGCCGAGCGCCTGCCGGGCATCCTCGGCCTCGAGCTCATCGAGCTCGGCGACGGGACTTCGGCCATGCGCTGCGCCATCCACGAGAAGCACCTTGCCTCCAACGGCTACCTGCACGCCGCCTCCGTGGTCGCCCTCGCCGATACCACGGCCGGGTATGGGTGCGTGGGCAACCTTCCTGACGGTGCCTACGGGTTCACCACCGTTGAGCTCAAATCGAATCATCTCGCAACGCTGACCGAAGGAGTGATGTTCTCTTCGGGCAAGATGGCGCATGGCGGGCGCAGCACGCAGGTGTGGGACGTGACGGTGAGTGACGAGGGCACCGGGAAGCAATTGGCGCTCTTTCGCTGCACCCAGTTCCTCCTCTATCCACAATGACGAGCGAAGGGAGGCAGATGACCGACCGGTATCAATCGATCCTCAAACTGCGGGCGATCAGGGATTACCTGCCCGACCCGTTGAGTGATGCGGACCTGTCGGCGATCCTCGAGGCGGGCCGTTGGACCGGGAGCTCGAAGAACCGACAGGACTGGTCCTTCATCGTTGTGACCGATCATGACAGGCTGCAGGGGCTCGCCGAGAGCGGTGACTTCACGCAGCCGGTGCGGGACTCTGCCGCAACGGTGGTGCTCGTCCAGGAGCCCGGCGGGAACATGTTCGATATCGGGCGTGCCGCTCAGAACATCATGCTCGCGGCCGACTCCATCGGGGTGGCGTCGTGCCCCATCACTCTTCACCGTGAGGCGCAGACGCGGGCCTTCCTCGGGGTGCCCGACGATCGGGTCACCAGGTACGCGGTGGCTCTCGGTTACCCGGCGCCTGGAGCCCAAGCCCGTCAACACGGAGGGCGCAAGTCGGAACAGTCGATCGTCCATCGGCAGAGCTATTGATCGGCTCCAAACCCTGAGTTCGTCATCCCGGGGCAGCACTACCGTCTCCTGATCTATGCCGGAACCCATTGTCCAAGCGCGGGGCCTCACCAAGAAGTTCGGTGACTTCACCGCGGTTGACGCCGTCGATTTCGACATCGCAAAGGGCGAGGCTTTCGGGTTTCTCGGGCCCAACGGCGCAGGCAAGACCTCCACCATGAAGATGATCACCACGGTGAGCCCGATCACCGAGGGGAAGCTCACCGTTTTCGGCCTCGACCCGACTACCCAGGGCCGTCAGATCCGGAGCCGCATCGGAGTGGTCCCACAGGAGGACAACCTCGACCTCGAGCTCACCGTCGCCGAGAACCTCTATGTCTTTGGGCGCTACCACGACATGAATCGGGCCGACATCCGCAAGCGCACGACCGAGCTCCTGGAATTCGCCCAGCTTTCTGACCGGGCGAAGTCGCTGGTTGACCCGTTGTCCGGTGGCATGAAGCGCAGGCTGACCATCGCCCGGGCCCTGATCAACGACCCGGAGCTCGTGGTGCTCGACGAGCCGACCACGGGACTCGACCCTCAGGCACGCCACGTTCTGTGGGACCGCCTCTACCGGTTGAAGCAACAGGGGGCGACCCTGATCATCACCACTCATTACATGGACGAGGCCGAGCAGCTCTGCGATCGACTGGTGGTCATGGACAAGGGTGAGATCGTGGCTGAAGGCTCACCCCGGACACTCATCGACGAGCACGCCACCCGCGAGGTGGTCGAGCTCCGCTTCCAGGATGGCCAGCAGGAACAGGCCGTGGGGGTCCTCGAGGAACTCGCCGATCGCTGCGAGGTGCTCGCCGACCGCGTCCTTCTCTACACCCAGGACGCGGAAGGCACCCAACACGAGATGGGTGTGCGCGGGATCCACCCCGAGCAGGTGCTGGTACGACGCTCAACGCTCGAAGACGTGTTCCTCAAGCTCACAGGCCGGAGCCTGATCGACTGATGACCGTTCTCACCCGATCGGTGCGGGTCGTCGAAGCCGAACTGGTCAACTACCGGCGCACGTGGCGGGGGACGGTCATCTCCAGCTTCGTCAACCCGGTGCTCTTCCTCTCCTCGCTCGGGATCGGGCTCGGCACGTTCGTGGACGCCAGTTCTGCCGATCTCGGAGTGCCCTACCTGACGTTCGTGGCGACCGGCCTCGTCGCCGCCAGCGCAATGCAGGGGGGCGCCTCCGACGGCAGCTTCCCCGTCATGGCCGGGATCAAATGGCAGAAGGGCTTCTTGGCCACCATCACCACGCCGTTGGGCCCGGCAGACATCGTCTACGGGCGATTCCTGTGGGCGGCGATCCGGCTCACCTTCATCCTGACGGTCTTCGTGCTGATTTCCGTGCTCTTCGGAGCCCTGGAGCCGCAGACCGCCTTCCTCGCGATTCCCCCGGGGGTGCTGACCGGGCTCGCCTTCCTCACCACCACGACCGCGTTCACGGTCACCAGGAAAAACGAGACCAGCCTGTCGACCCTGTTCCGCTTCGGGATCACGCCGCTATTCCTGTTCTCCGGGACCTTCTTCCCGATCACTCAGCTGCCGGGGTACCTGAAGCCGATCGCCTATGCCACCCCGCTCTTCCATGGCGTCGAGTTGGTGCGAAAGGTGTCCATACCCGGGGTTGGAGAACCGGTGGTGACCTCGATCCCGATCTGGGTCAACGTGGCGTACTTGGTGGCGATGACCGCGATCGGGATGGTTCTGGCCACCCGTTGGCTGGACCGGAGGATCCGGCCGTGAGCCTCTCCGCCCCGACTCGCCTCACACCTCCCCGGCGGATGACCCCGTTCCGGGCGCAGAGGATCTGGGAGCGCAACGTCCTCGTCTACCGCCGGTTGTGGAAGATCATCTTCACCGGATTCTTCGAGCCGGTTCTCTACTTGTTCTCGATTGGGATCGGGATCGGCGTCCTCGTCGGCGATGTCACCCTCACCAACGGGCAAACGATTCCTTACGCGGCGTTCGTAGCCCCAGCCCTGATGGCCACTTCGGCGATGAACGGTGCGGTGCTGGAGACCACCTTCAACATCTTCTTCCGGCTCAAATTCGAGAACGTCTACGAGGGAATGCTCACCACGCCCCTGGTGACCCGGGACATCGCCATCGGCGAGCTTGGCTGGTCTCTGCTCCGCGGCTTTGCCTATGCCGTCGTGTTCCTGGTGGTCATGGCCCTGATGGGCCTGACCGAGTCGTGGTGGGCGGTGATGATGATTCCGGGTGCGGTCCTCATCGGGTTTGCCTTTGGAGCCGCCGGACTGGCCGCCGCCACGCTCATGCGGTCCTGGCAGGACCTCGACCTGGTGTCACTGGTCACCATCCCCCTCTTCCTGTTCTCCGCCACGTTCTACCCGATCGACGTATACCCGCCATGGATCCAGAGGCTCGCCCAGCTTTCCCCTCTGTATCACGGCACGGAGATGATGAGGGCCTTTTCCTTTGGGATCTTCGACTGGACTTCTGGCGATCCACATCGGTTTCCTGGTCGGGTTCGGGCTCATTGGCGCGGCCATCGCCTCCCGTCGTCTCGACGGGATGCTCCGCAAATAGCACGCTGACGGAACCGGATGCCGTCGACAGGCGTCAAAGGGCCATGAGGAATGCGGCGCGCATCTCTGTTCTCGGCGCACTGCTCCTCGTTGCCGGATGCGGTGTTCCCATCGACGCCGGCAACGGAACTTCCACCACCGTCCCGCTGGCTGCACCGGAGGACCCTGTCATGGAGATCATCTCGGTGACCGCCTGCAAACAGAGCGACCCCTGGACCATGGTGGAGACCGCGTTCGAAGGGACCGTCACTGCAATCGAGCCCCGGGACAACCCGGACCGACAGGTAGTCGCCGAGGAGACCGGGGCGACTCTCGGTGAAGAGACCTGGCAGTGGGTCAGCTTCGAAGTTTCCTCCTGGTACACCACCGACTTCGGCACCGAGTTCTCGATGTGGGCGCCGAATTTCGAAGGTGCGGTGGGGGAGACCTGGCTGATCGGTGGCGCCCTCTACGGAAGCATGGGCCAACAATCGGGCGAGGTGTTTCCCTGTGTGTCGGAGTTGGCTTCGGACGGCGCGCGAGAAGCGTGGGCCGATCGATATGGCTCTCCGGTGCCGGCAGGCGCGGGTGTCCCCGAGTCCGAGCCCGACCCGTCATTGACAGCCGAGATCGAAGAGCACCAGGCGGAGTGGCTGGCCGCCGGCATCGATGATTACACCGCAGTGATCAGCCTTTATGAAGGCTCGGGGTTCACCGATTCCTGCGGATCGAACAGCGCGATCCGGGTGACGGTCGTGGACGGGGTGGTGACCCAGGCCTTCGACGTCATGCAGTTCTGCGTGGTCGATGACCTATCGACCGCGCCCACGATCGACAGGGTGTTCGCAGCCGCATTGGCCTCCGCAGGGGCGATCACCGAACCGGTGGAGTACGACGACGATCTGGGATTCATCCGTTCCTTCTATGCCAGTGACCGCAGCGTCGAGGTCAGTGCCTATGTGGAGATGTTCCAACCCGGGGTCACCGAGGCCGTCCTCGGGACCGAGCTCTCGATGGCTGCGGCGGAGACGGCGTCGTCCACCTGGAACGCCGGCGGGATCGACGATTACACCTACACCTTGGACGTGATCTGCTTCTGCACCATCTCGGGGCGGTTCCAGGTGACGGTGGCCGACGCAGAGGTGGTCGAGGTGAGCTCCGCTGACACCGGCGCGGTCGACTTGGAGTCGCCGGACAACTTCATGACCTACGACGTCGAGGGCCTCTTCGCCCTAGTCGACGACTGGGGCGGCCAGACAGCCGACAACATGCTCGCCGCCTTCGATCCTGAGCTCGGCTACCCGGTGGAAATACGGATCGACAGCATCACCAACGCCATCGACGACGAGTTGACGTTCTTCGTGAGCGACTTCGAGGCGGCGGATTAACTCCCGGGCAACCCGACCTGCAACTCGGAACGGAGGAGTCGAGCACTGCCCCGTACCCGAAACTCCTGCCACTCCGCCTCGGGATCGGATATGTCCTTCCACATCGCGAATGAGGGAAAATCTCCTTCGGAGACATTTAGGAGGACGACGTCGCCGAACAGGTCGACATCGGAAATCCTGCGTTCTGAATCTCCCCCTTGACAGCAAGACATCCCATGGAATCGCTCCCGAATCACGTCGTTACCGGTCAACGGGTCGAGAATCACCAATAGAGGTGTGAAGGCTTCGGTCTCTGGATGGAGGTAGGCGACACGCGCCCCATCATCGCTCACGATCAGGTCAGTGGGACACCCCTCGCAGCCAAGGTACGGCTCGGATATTTCGCGGTAAGGATTCCAGGGCTGTTCCAGATCGCTTCCGTCCACAGCCCCGATTCCGAAGGTGTAAAAGCCCTCAGCCCAGGTCTGATAGGCGACGACCTCTCCCCCGACGGTGGCCGTGCTCGCCGACTCCCAAGCACCTACTTCGTTGACGACCACAGGGGTCGGGCCACCGATCGGCACCCGCTCCAAAGTCTGCAACACGTCTTCGATCGTGCTGCCCCTGCTGCGGGTGAACCAGGCCTGTGTGATCCCATCGAGAACGGAGACGTCCTGGAGCCAGACCTGCTCGCCATCGAGGGCAACGACCAACTCCGCCGGGACCTGAGCGCCGGCCACCCGGTGCCAGATGACCGTGTCGTCCGCCTGCTGGAGGACGCCACCCTCCAGATCGTCGATGAGCCAGTCACCGAGGTCGCCCCAACCCTCAGGGATTGTCAGAGAGGTGGGCGACACCGAACAGGCTCCGGCGACCATTCGCACCGCTCCGTCGTAACCCACGAGGGCAGGAGGGCAGGCCGCCCGCTCTGGTGTGATCGCAGCGAAAGTGGTCGGAGGGGTCGTCACCGCAGTGGTGGTCGCCTGCGCGGCCGATGTAGTACTGATCGATACCGAGGTCGTGGCAGTACAACCAGCGATTAGCACCACTCCAGCGAGTCCCAGGATGCGAGTTGGCACGTCGCGTCAACGATGCGAGATCGATTCCGGTTCCTCGCGGATAGGCTCGAATAGCCCGATGCTCGACCTCTCCTTCCCACTCCACGCCCCCCACGGGCCGGATCTCAACACCAAAGGCTGGCTCCAGGAGGCGGCACTGCGATGCCTGCTCAACAACCTGGATCCAGCAGTCGCCGAGGATCCGGAGAACCTGATCGTCTACGGAGGGAGGGGCAAGGCGGCACGAAACCTGGAGAGCCTGCATGCCATCGTCCGCACCCTGGAGCGCCTCGACAACGATGAGACCCTCCTCGTCCAGTCCGGAAAGCCCGTAGGCGTGTTCCGCACCCACGAGATGGCACCCCGCGTCCTCATCGCCAACAGCCTCCTCGTTCCAAAATGGGCCACCCTGGAGCACTTCTGGAAGCTCGAAGCCGAGGGCCTGATGATGTACGGGCAGATGACGGCCGGGTCCTGGATCTACATCGGGACCCAGGGAATCCTTCAAGGCACCTTTCAGACCTTTGCCACCATCGCGGAGCAGCGGTTCGGCGGATCGCTGGCAGGGACCATCACCCTCACGGCGGGACTGGGCGGTATGGGCGGGGCCCAGCCCTTGGCAGTCACGATGAATGGTGGCGTCGCCCTATGTGTGGAGATCGATCCCCATCGCATCGAGCGCCGGCTGGAGACCAGATACCTCGACGAGAGCTACGAGGACCTCGACGCGGCGGTGAAACGAGCCCTGGAGGCGAAGGCAGCCCGAGAAGCAGTGTCCATTGGCCTCCTGGGAAACGCCGCCGAGGTGTTTCCCACCCTGCTCGAGATGGGGTTCGACGCTGACATCGTCACCGACCAGACCTCGGCCCACGACCCGCTATATGGCTACGTCCCTGCAGGCCACAGCCTGGAAGAGGCCGACGCGTTGCGACGCGACGATCCGGACACCTACATCAAGTCGGCACGGGAGTCGATGGCGGCCCAGTGTGAGGCCATGGTCGGGTTCCAGTCCGCAGGAGCCGAGACCTTCGACTACGGGAACAACCTTCGGGGCGAAGCCCATGGTGCCGGTTATACCGACGCATTCGCCTATCCCGGCTTCGTCCCCGCCTATATCCGGCCCTTGTTCTGCGAGGGGTCGGGGCCGTTCCGCTGGGTGGCGCTCAGCGGCAACCCTGCGGACATCGCCGCCACCGATCGAGCCCTGACCCGGCTGTTTCCGGACAACGAGCCCCTGCTTCGCTGGCTGCGCCTGGCGGAGGACAGGGTCGAGTTCCAGGGCTTGCCCGCCCGCATCTGCTGGTTGTCATACGGGGAGCGTCACCTCGCCGGGCTCCGCTTCAACGAGTTGGTCGGCTCGGGCGAGGTGGAGGCACCGATCGTGATCGGTAGGGACCACCTCGACTCCGGGTCGGTGGCCTCCCCCTACCGGGAGACCGAGTCCATGGCCGACGGTTCGGACGCGGTGGCCGACTGGCCCATCCTCAACGCGATGCTCAACGTGGCGTCGGGGGCGGCCTGGGTGGCAGTGCATCACGGCGGCGGGGTGGGCATCGGGAACTCGATCCACGCTGGAGCCCAGGTGGTCGCCGATGGCACGGCTGAGGCTGCCCTTCGGTTGGAACGGGTCTTGACAAATGACCCGGGCACCGGGGTGATGCGACATGCTGACGCCGGCTACGAGAAGCGCGCAACGGGTCGCTCGGGACCGGGGGCTGGATCTCCCCATGCTCGGCTGACCCCTGACCCCGACTGCGGAAAGAGCCCGACCCGGGTTTACCCTGACCCGCGATGCCCATCTCCGACCCTTATTGGCCGCGTGCCGACGTATGGCTGGCCCAAGACCATCCGGACCCGGACATCGCGGTCGTCGGTGTGCCCTCATCTCAAGCCTCGTTGTCCCCGAGCCGAGCGGATCTGGCGCCACTGGCGATGCGGGACCGCCTGGCCCGCTTCTCCACGTTCCACGGAGAGTGGGGCGTCGACTTCGGGCAGATCGCGGTTCGTGATCTGGGGAACTGGCCGGTATCGGAGGCCGACCGGCACCGGCTGATCGACCTGATCCAGGAGTTGGCCGAGGGTCTCCCGCCCGTCGACCTCACGATCTTCCTCGGCGGGGACAATGCCATCACCAGGCCACTCGTACGCTCGGCCGCTTCCAATCTCAGCAGGGTGGGGGTTCTCACCTTCGACGCCCATCACGACGTTCGCACCCTCGATTTGGGCCCGACCAACGGCAATCCGATCAGGGGCCTGGTCGATGAGGACGGCCTCCCCGGGGAGAACGTGACCCAGATCGGGATCCACAGCTTCGCCAACTCATCCCAGTACCGCTCCTACTGCGACGAGAGCGGGATCGGTGTGGTGACGATCGCAGACATCGAGCGATCGGGGATCACCGCCGTCGTCTCCAGCGCCCTGGACCGCCTCGCCGAACGTTGCGATGCCATCTATGTCGATGTCGATGTCGATGTGCTGGACAGCGCTTTCGCTCCCGCTTGCCCCGGGTCGAGGCCGGGGGGGATGACGCCACGAGACCTTGCCGAGGGTGTCAGGAGCACCGCCCGCCATCCAATGGTGAAATGGGTCGACTTCGTCGAGGTCGATGCCGAGGCCGACCCCGGTGGTGTCACCCTGGACGTGATGGCCCATCTCTTCCTGGCCGCGGTGGCCGGGTACGCCGAACGATGAGCATCAGCCTCCGCTGATCACCTCTTCGGCGGCGCGGCCAACCATGAGGCCGTCACGGTGCTCGAGAAAGCCATGCGGCAGGCGCACCGGCCTCGGCCCGGCGGAATGTCCGCGCACCATGCGGTCGGCCCCTTCGGGAAATGGAGTGTCCGGATCGAGGGCGAAGGTCAGTGCCACCAACTCGTCGAGCGACGCAACTCTGGCGAAGCCGTCGCGGAGCTGGGGGCCCACCGGGAATCCCTTCAGATACCAGGCGGCATGCTTCCTGAACAGGCTGATCCCAATCTCCTCGCCGAATTTGTCGGCGAGCAATTGGGCGTGGGCAATCATGATCGAAGCCACCACCCCGAGCGCCGGAGCCGGCTGCGGGGTGCGGCCGCTCATCACATCGGCGAGATCGCGGAACAACCACGGGCGGCCCAGACAACCCCGGCCCACGATCACCCCATCGCACCCGGTGCTCGACATCATCGCCACCGCGTCCTCGGCGACCCAGATGTCACCGTTGCCCAGGACCGGGATGGTGGTGACGGCGGCCTTCAGCGCCCGGATTGCGTTCCAGTCGGCACGGCCCGAGTAGAGCTGACGTGCCGTTCTGGCATGAAGGGCGACCGCCGCGGCTCCCTCGTCCTCCGCGGTGAGCCCGGCCTCCAGGTAGGTGAGATGCTGGTCATCGATGCCCTTGCGGAACTTGACAGTGACCGGGACCGACCCGGCATTGGCCACTGCGGCGCGCACGATCGACCGGAACAGGTCCCGCTTCCAGGGAAGTGCTGCCCCGCCACCGTGACGGGTGACCTTTCCCATCGGACAGCCGAAGTTCATGTCGATGTGGTCGACTCGCTCCACTTCCACCAAGTAGGCGACCGCGGCGCCCAGAGTGCCCGGGTCGGTGCCGTAGAGCTGGATGGAACGAGGGCTCTCGTCGGGGTCGAAGGCGGCGAGCGCCAACGATTTCTCATTTCTCTCGACCAGGCCACGGGCGCCGATCATCTCCGACACATACAGCCCCGCTCCGAATTCCCGGCACAGTCTGCGGAACGGGGCGTTGGTCACGCCCGCCATCGGGGCGAGTACAACGGGTGGATCGACTTGGAGTGGACCGATATGGAGCATGTCGGGACCAGGCTAAGGACGCGGCCCTTCCTACCGGGCTACATCCGTGGTGCTCACATTCTGGAGCCGGACCTGGCCCCGCGCCGCCAACTTGCCGTCTCCCTCTCGGGTCACCGTGACCTGCCACAGCTGCTGGGTACGACCCCGGTGGATCGGCGTGGCCTCCCCGAGGAGCGCCCCGTCGGCCGTGGCCCGAATGAAGTCGGTCTGATTGCTCACCCCGACCGCCCCCGCCATCCCGTTCTCCATCGCCCACAGGGCGGCGCCGGTGGACGCCAGCGTCTCGATCAGGGTGCAGTAGACCCCGCCATGGACCACGCCGTATGGCTGATGATGGTTCTCGTTGATCTCGATCCTGCCCTTGGCAATATCAGCGGAGGCGTCGGTCAGCTCGATCCCGGTGTGGGCGACATAGGTGGGGCGGTCGGTGAACGGGTTCTCCATCAGACCCCGCACCCGGATCCGATCTGCTGTTGCAGGCCGAGGTCGTCGCCGACGTACTCCCAGATCTCCACTGCACTCCCCTCGTAGTACGTGGAATCGAGGACGATCTCCATCCGCGCGTCCCCGTTCAAATCGGCGACCGCGGCAACCGCGAAGGAGAGGATGAATGGGGTCTCGCCCTCCTCGGTCTCGAGCAGTACGGACTCGCCAAACACGATGGTGGTGATGTCGGCGTCGATAGCTCGTTGCATGAAGGCGATCGAGTAGTCGCCGGGCTCTCCGATGAGGCTCGGTGGAACATCTTCGGCGACCACGATCACCTCGTTCACCCCGTCACCTTCCAGGTCTGTTCTGAAAACCTGTTTGATCACGGGGTCTTCGACAGTCAACCCGCGTTCCGCCAGCAAGCCCGCGGCCACCGCGGCATAGGTCCCATCGTCGACCGCTGGCTCGACCAGATGGGGGGTCAGTGTCCAGGGCGCCGAGATCGCGACCCCGTACGGTTCGCCGTCCCCTCCCAACAGCTCCGGGTCTTCGAGCACGACTCCGGGGTTGAGCAACGGGTCACATACCAGCTCCTCGGCCCCTCCAGTGGTTGTCGCCTCCACCCCGAAGAGGGCGACCTGGTAGTCCTCGCCACCGGCCACCGGGAGTGGAGTTGCTTCGGTGGCCTGTACCCATCCCGCGCCGTCCCACCACCCGAGGGCCCCGAAGCTGGCGGCTACGAGTGGATCCGTCGCCCAGTTCCCTTCGAGCAGCCCGTCGTCGACGGTGGTCGTGGTCTGGGCAACACTGGTCGTGGTTTCCTCCGCGATGGATGTTGTGGTGGCCCCTGGGGAGGTAGTCGTGACGTCGGGGACCGTGGTGGACGAGACCTCGGAGGTGGTGGTGCTGGTCTCGGGCTCCTCGTCACTGCACACGGCGAAGAGGATGATCACCAGGACCACGAGTGCGACGCCCCCGGCGATGGCCCAACCACGCATGGCGGTCAACCTAACCACCCCCCCGCGAGCGGAACTGGGACAGGCGAGCTCCGGTCGAGCTGATGAGTCGCTCCAGGAGGTGAATGGGAAGTCCAACGACAGTGAACGGGCTCCCGATCACCCTCTTCACGTAGAGCCCGCCCCAGCCCTGCAAGGCATAGGCGCCCGCTTTGTCCATGGGCTCTCCACTCGCCACGTAGTCCGCGATCTCGTCTTCGGTCATCGGAAGCATCTCTACCTCGGTGACATCAACGATCGAGGTGACTGCCGTGGTTCCGTCCCGGGTCGCGACAGCCAGGGCCGTGAAAACCTCGTGGGATTCGCCTTGGAGCCGGCGAAGCATGGCGCGGGCTTCCTCTGGGTGTGCCGGTTTGCCAAACAACTTGCCGTCGAAGACCACTGCTGTGTCGGCCGCGATGACCACAAGGCCATCGTCAGCGACCGCTTCAGCCTTGGCCCGAGCGACCCGGTCGACATAGATCGCCGGCGGCTCGTCCGGGCGACGGGTCTCGTCCACGTTCGAAGGGATGACATCGAACTCGAGCCCGAGTGTGGCCAGCATCTGCCGGCGGCGGGGCGAGCCCGATGCCAGCACCAGTCTCATCTGATCACCCGGCCCAGCCGGACGACATGGATGGGATCGAGCAGAATCCTCGGATCTGAGAGCGGGTCGGAGTCGAAGAAGACCGCGTTGGCATTTGCGCCGGGCTCGAATGACGACACCCGGTCGTTGGCGGCCAACCCGGCGTTCGAGACAGCCGCGACCACCTTCGGCGATGGAAGGCCCAGCTCCCAGAGCCGAACCGCTTCTTCGGCGACCCGACGAGGCCCGACCGCGAGATCGGTGCCGGTGAGAACGTGGACCCCCGCTTCGACGGCGACTTGGAGAAGGCTGGTCATGTTCTCGAGGCCTTCCTGCAACAGCCGCCCGCCCGAGGACTCGGCGCCCAGTTGGGCTATCACCGCATCGACCTGGAGCGCCGTCGGGACCCACGTCCCGCCCCGCTCCCCCAGCAAGGCCAGATCCGACGAGCTCAGGAACAAGCCATGCTCGATGGATTGGACTCCGGCATGCACCGCCCACGAGGGGACTTCACGGGCCATGGTGTGGATCGCCACCCTGGCCCCCAGGCCGTGGGCGACTTCGACCGCGGTCGCCAATTCCTCTTCGCTGAAGTTGGCAACCGGCCCCAGGCCCTGTCGAGGCCAGTCGCCGATCAACTTCACCCAGCCATTGCCTTCCTTCGACGCAAGAGCGACCGCATTCGCGATATCCGCGGGGTCGATCTCGTTGGCGAATTCCCTCAGATACCCCCCGTCGACTGCCAGGACCACCCCAGCGGCATCGACATCGGGGCGATCGCCAGGAGCGACCAGCGCCAACATCTCGATCACTGTCAGATCGCTCCATCCCTTGTCGAGGGCGAGCATCACTCCGGCCTCCAGCGCGCGCCTCGCGTTGTGTGCTGCACCGTCGACGCCCGCCGAAACCCAACTGGCACCCTCGGCCGCGGCGAAGTGAGCATGAGCATCGACCAGGCCGGGGAGGGCCCACAACTCCTGCCCGATGTGCTCTTCGGGGTGCCCCTCGGGCTCCGCCCAGCTCTCTCCGGCGACATCAAGGACGACCGGTTCCGAACCGGGTTGCCGGAGTGAGAAACGCAGGCTCACAACTGCGACGGTAACCGGCCTCGGTTGCCGATAATGATCGGGATGCTGAAGCCGATCGTCGCCGTGGCCCTCTTGCTCGCAGCCTGTTCCTCGCCGTCAGTTGCCACGTCGACCACCACCACCGTTCGCCCGGAGGCCTCAACAACGAGAGCCACAACGACATCGACCACGGTCGCCCTTCCTGTCGAGATTCAGGACTGCTCGGCGCCGTCCGTGCCCTTTTCCCCCCTTTGTGAGTCATATGAGCTGATCCAGGAGTGGCACGTCGACCGGCCCTTCGACGCCGTGAGTCTCGCCGAGGCGGCGATCGTCGGGATCGAGGGATTCGAGACCGAGACGACCGAGCCCCCGCCCCGGGCACTGATCTGCGCGATTCCGGACGCGGCCTTTACCCCGATGTGCGATCTGCTCGGAGCCAGGGTCGGCGCAGCGTCGGTTCCGCTGGCCCCGGTCATCGGGGCGGCAGTGACCTCGATGATCGACCTGGCGCTCGACCCCTTCTCGTATTACGTGCCGCCCGACCAGGTCGGCTCCTTCAGGGCCAACGGGGTGGTCGGCGGGATCGGAGTTCTCCTCGACGCCACCGACGCGGTCGGCTCCCGATGCGTCCGGGTCACGGCTTCCTGCCCGCTCCGCATCGTGTTCGTCGTCGAGGACAACCCGGCAGCGGCGGCCGGGCTGGCCGCTGGAGATGTGATCACCGCGATCGATGGTGAGCCCGTGGACGGGCTCGGCTTCGTCGAAGCTGCAGGCCGACTGGCGGGCGATGAGACCGGAACCGTTGAAGTCACAATCGATCGTGGGGGAAGCGCCCAGGACGTCTCGATGACGAGGGCGGCGCTGGTGGTGCCGACCGTCGAGGTCGCCATCCCACGGGACGGAGTGGGTTGGATCCGGATCCCGGACTTCGAAGAGGACATCGCCGATCTGGTGCGGGACGGCCTGCTGGATCTCCTCGATGGTGGGATCGACACCCTGGTGGTGGACCTGCGAGACAACCCGGGAGGCTTTGTCGACGTCTCGATCCTCGTCATGTCGGAGTTCATCGACGATGGTGTGCTCGCCCAGACCACCGCCCCAGACGGTGACGCGCCTCTCATGTCGGTGGGAGACGGAGTGGCAACGGGATTGGATGTGATCGTGGTGGTCAACGAGGGGACGGCATCGGCGGCGGAGATCACCGCTGCCGCACTACGAGACCGCCTGGGCGCCGTGATCGTGGGACAACCCACCTTCGGTAAGGATGCAGTGCAGATACCCTTCACCCTTCGCAACGGTGGAGAGCTCTACGTGGCCGTCGCCCATTGGACGAGCCCATCCGGGGACTCGGTTTCCGACGGTGGGATCATCCCGGACCATCCTCTCACGCTCTCGGCGAGCCTGACCCCCGATCAGGTGGTCGAGCAGGCTCTCGAGGTGGCACGATGAATCGATGGGCCAAGCGGCTCGGCATCGCTGCCGCCTTCGCCCTGGTTTTCGCCGCCTGCAGCGGAGCGCGGGACGCAAGCATCGACTCCCCCGAGATCGCAGCCGCGCCCAGGCCCTCCTCCGAGGCTGAACGTGACCTGCAAATCTCGGGTTGCGACTCCCCGGTAGACGACATCGAGATCGTCTGCCAGGCCTACGACCTGATCCAACGCAACTATGTCGACCAGGTGTCCGACTCCGAGCTCGCTGAAGCCGCAGCCCGGGGCGTGTCCGACCTCGACGGCGCAGGGAACCAAGGTGATCTGGTGTGTGCCGCCCCGACGGATGAGTTCGACGCAACGTGCCGGCTGGCACTCGACGAGGCAGACAGTGCCACTGAGGCGGCCGAGGCCATGGTCGCCGGAGTAGCCAAGTACGCACTCGACCCCAACTCGGTGTATCTCGATCGGGATGCTCTCGACCTGCTCGACGAGGAACAGGACGGCGAGATCCAGGGGATCGGCGCCCTGGTCGGCGCCGAAGACGCCACGGACGAGGAACCGGGTCAATGCGCCATCGTCTCGGAGACCTGTCGGCTGACGATCATCTCCACGATCACCGACAGCCCCGCGGCTCAGGCCGGCTTGCGCTCCGGCGACGTCATCGTCGGGGTCGACGGCAGCGACGTCTCGGGGTGGACGGTCGACGAGGTCACCGCCACAGTCCGAGGCCCGGCCGGCACCGAGGTTGCACTGGATGTGCTGAGGCACGAAGAGCGCCTCACCGTGACCATTACCAGGGCTGATGTGGTGATCCCGGTGGTGGAGAGCGAGACCGTCGGGGAAACGGGCTATGTGAGGCTCAACCTGTTCACCGACGGAGCGGACGAACAATTCGAAGAGGCGGTCTCCCGCCTGCTGGGGCAAGGCGTCGAGTCGTTGGTGGTCGACCTTCGCGACAACCCAGGGGGCCTACTCGACACCGCTATCGAGGTGGCATCGGTATTTCTCGCCGATGGGGACGTGGTTGTCACCGAAGGACCGGAATCAAACACTTCCTACGAGGTCTCCGGCGAGCCGATCGTCCCATCCGACCTCGAGGTGGTGTTCGTTGTCAACAAGGGGAGCGCCTCGGCCTCGGAGGTCGTCTCCGCCGTGCTCCAGGAGAGAGGGCGGGCGACCGTCGTGGGTGAGAGCACGTTTGGAAAGAACACCGTTCAGCAGCGATTCGGGTTGGCCAACGGCGGCGCCCTGAAGCTGACGATCGCCCGATGGGTGACGCCCGGCGGGCTCGACTTCGGAGGTGTCGGGGTCACTCCTGACGTGCAAAAGCAGCTCGAGCCGGAGCTGTCGGTGGAAAGGGTCGTCGACGAGGCCCTCACCGCGTCGCTTGCCGTCAGCGGCGGCCGATCCGGCTGATCGAAACTCCCCGTCAGGCCTCTAGCGGGTAGGCGATGCCGGTGTTGGCATGGCAGTCGTAGCCATGCGGGTTCTTCCCCAGATACTGCTGGTGATAGTCCTCGGCGTAGTAGAAGTCGCCGAGGGCAGCGATCTCGGTTGTGATGTCCCCAAATCCGAGCGGGGTCAACTCGGCCTGGTACTTGTCCAACGACCGTTTCGCCACCTCTAGTTGCTCGTCGGTGGTTGTGTAAATGGCCGAACGGTATTGGGAACCGATGTCGTTGCCCTGGCGCATCCCTTGGGTCGGATCGTGGGTCTCCCAGAACACCCTCAACAGGTCCTCATAGGAGACCTCGGCGGGTCGGTAGACGACCGCCACTACCTCGGAATGCCCGGTGCGCCCGGTGCACACCTCCTCGTATGAAGGGTTCGGAGTGAAGCCACCGGCATAGCCGACGGCGGTGGTGTGCACTCCCGGCATCTGCCAGAACCGTCGCTCCGCTCCCCAGAAGCAACCCATGCCGAACACGGCGAGCTCGGTGTCCTTAGGGAACGGTGGCGTCAGCGGATTCCCGTTGACGAAATGCGCCGTCGGCACGGGCACAGGCTCGTCGCGCCCGGGCAGAGCCTGGGCCGCCTCCGGGACATCTGTTTTCCTCGATCCGAACATGTGGTGACCTCCTGGCCTCATTCAACCGGATCAGGTGGTTCCGCGTTCCCGGCCCGGGGTAGGTTTCATCGGAGTTCTCCAGCATGGTCAGGTACAAGAAACAAGCCCAGGCCAAGGGCGTCGAAGACCGGCGCGGTCAGACCATGCCGAGAAGGGGCGTGGCCCTTGGCGGCGGCGCCGGCGTGGTCGGGATCATCGTCGCCCTGGTAGTGATCTTCCTCGGTGGCGGGCCTTCCGTCGAGCAACTCGAAGATCTCACCGGCGCTCTGTCTCCGTCCGCTCCCGCGAACGAAGGCACCCTCGACCCTGCGACAGATCCCTACGCGGAGATGCGGGAGTACATGAACACGGTCTATATCGATCTCGACCTCATGTGGTCCGAGATATTCGCCGAAGCAGGCAGGGAGGACTACCAGGCCCCCGGGTTGGTTTTCTTCGAGGGGTTCACCAACTCGGCGTGTGGCGGAGCAGACGAAGCGGTCGGGCCCCACTACTGCCCACTCGACGGGAACATCTATCTCGACTTCGACTTCTTCACACAACTCCGCGACGACTTCGGGGCACAAGGTGACTTCGCACCCGCCTATGTGATGGCTCATGAGTTCGGGCATCACATCCAGACCGTGCTCGGTGTGGCCGAAGAGGTTCGTGGCCTGCAGCAACAGAACCCGGACCAGGCGAATGAGCTCTCGGTCGCCATGGAGCTGCAGGCAGACTGCTTCGCTGGTGTCTGGGCGGGCACCCTGCGAGTGGCCCAAGGCAGCGGTGAGAACGTCGAACTCGACCCGGGGGAGATCCAGGAGGCCATCGAGGCCGCCGCCGCCGTCGGCGATGATCGCATCCAGAGTCAGGCCACGGGCCAAATCAACCCCGAGACCTGGACCCACGGTTCCGCCGAGGATCGTGCGCAGTGGACCATGACCGGATACGAGACCGGTCAGCCGTCCTCCTGTGACACCTTCGCTTCAGCCTGAGGGTGCGCTCAACTCAGCTTCAGCCTCGATCTCGACGACCCATCTCTCGTCGAGGAACCCGCTGACCACGATCATTGTCGATGCCGGCAGGACCGTCCCGAACACTTCACCCATTGCACGTCCCACCTCGTCGGCAATCGAGCGATCGGAGATGTAGACCCGGGTTCGGACCACGTCTGAAGGTCTCGCCCCGGCCTGATAGAGGGCATCAAGGATGATCTCGAGGCAGCGGCGAGCCTGAGCCGCAGGGTCGGGGTCGACATCGCCATCGGGCCAGATCGGAGCCGTTCCCGACACCAGGACCCGATCACCGACGCGCACCGCTCGACTGAAGCCGATCACGGGCTCGTACGGTGAGCCCGAAGAGATGTTGACCCGGGTCATCGGGCAACCCTACCCCGAGGCGGCTTGCCTCACTTTCACGTGAACTTTGGGCGTTGGTTACCCTCACCAGCCACCGATGCGCCTCCGTCGCAGCCTTCCCTTCGCCATGGCATTGACCCTGGCTGTCTCTGTCCTGAGTGGCGGAGTCCGCCCGGCCCATGCCCAAAGTGTCGACGAGGCCGAGGATGCAGTCACCGACGCCGAACAGGAGGCCGAGGTGGCTGCGGGCCTGGTCGACAGCGCGATGGCCGAGCGCTCCGGGATCGAGGCCGCACTGGCAGAGAGCATGGCCAGGATCAGCGTGCTCGCTGACGAGCTCTCCCGGGTATCCGCCGGAGTCGACCGCCTCCGGGAGCAGGTGGGCTTCGCGGACGCCGAACTATTGGGCATCCAGGAGGACATCGAAACCGGGGCAGTGAGTGCCTACATGACCGCACTCGGCGCCCCCGGGGTGAACTTCGTCAACTCGAACGATGTCGAAGATGTGATGGTGACCGGTCTCTTCGTCGAAGACCTGATCGATACCGGGCGACAGGAAGTCGACCAGCTCATCATCAAGCGCGAGGATCTCGAGGGTTTGATCGCCACGTTCCGGGCCGAAGAGGACCGGGTCAGCGAGCTCCAGGCCGAGGTGGACGCTGAGGTGGAGAATCTCGCAGCCCTCTATGAGGAGGCCGACGCCGCCGTCGCGGAGGCGATCCGCGAGGCAGACCGATCGGCGGCCGCCTACGGCGAGGCGCTGAGCGCCGTCGACGCCGCTCGCGCCCGCGAAGCCGAACAGCAGAGACAGGAGGAGCGGCCCCCACCGGACACGACAACGCCCGAGCCTGCCGAAGAATCAACCACCACCACCCGGCCGGACCCGACGACTACCGAAGACGGCGGCGGTGGCGGCGGTCAGACCTGGGATTTCCCGGCGGCAGTCGAGCGGTGGCGTGACGAGGTCAGTGCGTATTTCCCGGCTTCTCGGGTCGACGAGGCGCTCGCCGTACTCCAATGTGAGAGCCTGGGCGACCCGGACGCGTACAACCCCTACTCCGGGGCGGCGGGCCTGTTCCAGTTCCTCCCCTCGACCTGGGCGGCCACGTCGCCGAAAGCCGGGTTCGCCGGCGCCGAGGCGTTCGATCCGGTGGCCAACATCGGCACCGCAGCGTGGCTGGGCAAACGATATGAGGCACTGGGGCAGGGCTTCTGGAAGCCCTGGTCGTGCCGGCGGGTCTTGAACTGACACCCGGAGCGAGCGATTTCGGGGGGAGCAGGAACCCCTTCTTACAATCCCCCGCCCGATGGACTACGTAACCCTCAATCCATCCCGCCAGATCCTCTATATCGCCCTAGCCGCGGCAGTGACCATCCCCGGGGTGGTTCTCAGGATCACCGGCGCTCATCCCGAGCCCGTTCTCGGCGCCTTCCTCTTCGGAATGGCGATCGTGGGCGCAGCCTTCATCCTCTCCTGGGCAGCTGAGGTGATCCAGCTCGACATCGCCGCCGGTCTGGCGCTGGCCCTGCTCGCCCTCATCGCCATCCTTCCCGAATACGCAGTCGACTTCGTGTTCACCATGAAAGCTGGGCAGGAGTTCGCCGAAACCGGGGCGGCGACTCAGTACGGGCCGCTGGCGCTGGCCAACATGACCGGGGGCAACCAGCTGTTGATCGGGTTCGGTTGGCCGCTGGTGATCCTGCTCGGAACTTGGAGGGTACGACGGATCCAGGCGCCGCCGGAGGACGCCGAGAACACCACAGCCACCACGATCCATCTCGACCGGTCCCAGTCGGTGGAGATCGCCTATCTGGCGATCGCATCCATCTACGGGCTGACCCTCTTCCTCAAGGATCACCTCACCCTCTGGGACGCGGCGATCCTGATCGGGATCTATGTCTTCTATCTGCGGCGCCTCTCCGGGGCACCGCCGAGCGCTCCCCATCTGGTCGGGCCATCGGCATACATCGGGTCCCTGCCCAAGACCACGCGACGGATCATCAACTACTCCGGTTTCGTCGTGGCGGCGTTCGTGATCCTCCTCTGCGCCGAGCCCTTCGCCGAATCGATCGTCGAGATGGGAGAGGCCCTGGGCGTCAGTGAGTTCCTCCTCGTCAAGTGGATCGCTCCTCTGGCTTCGGAGGCGCCGGAGCTCCTGGTGGCCGCCCTCTTCGCCTGGCGGCTGGCGGCGCGCACCGGGTTCGCGGCTTTGATCTCATCGAAGGTCAACCAGTGGACATTGCTCGTCGGGACCCTGCCCATCGTGTTCTCCATCTTCTCGGGGACCCTGCATGGCCTCCCCCTGGACACCGTGCAGCGGGTGGAGCTGATGGTCACCGCGGCGCAGTCGGTGTTCGCGGTCGCCATCGTCGCCAGCCGGTCGGTCTCCACCAAGGAGGCCTGGGTGATGCTCTCGCTGTTCTTTCTACAACTGCTCGAGTCGGGGCTCACCGAGCTCGGGCACATCTCGGAGGAGGCCTCGGCCCAGGCCAGGATCGGAGTGGGAATCGTGTTCCTCCTCGCCGCAGTATGGGTGCTGCGCAAGGACGTCCGCACTCTGGGCCGGGTCATTCGCGACGGCCTCCGCACCCCTTGGGACCGGCTGGTCGAGGACTGAGCCGCCAGAGATCCCCCTCTGTCACCCACCCGGCGACCGTTGTAGGTTCGAAGGAGGCGAAAGGGGGGAACCACGGCCAAGCAGCATTTCACGCAGGCGACGTTCGACTTCCTGACGGAGTTGGCAGCCAACAACGAGAAGGGGTGGTGGGAGCGAAACAAGGACCGCTATGTCGAGTCGGTCCGCGAGCCCGCCCTCGACTTCATCGACGACTTCAGGCCGAGGCTGGCGAAGCTCTCTCCGCATTTCAGTGCTGACTCCCGCACGGTGGGCGGGTCCCTGATGCGGCCCTTTCGCGACATCCGGTTTTCAAAGGACAAAACGCCATACAAGACGAATGTCGGGATCCAGTTCCGGCACACCACCGGCCGTGATATCCATGCTCCCGGCTTCTACGTCCACATCGAGCCCGGTGCCAGCTTCGTTGGGGTCGGGATGTGGCACCCGGAGACCCCGGTGGCCCGTCAGATCAGGCAGGCGATCCATGACGACATCCCCGGCTGGCGCAAGGCGACCAAAGGCAAGGCGTTTCTCGACTCCTGGTCCATCGAGCCGGATCCTGACGAGTACCTGAAGCAGGTGCCCCGGGAGTTCGACCCCGCGCACACCTATGCCGACGACCTGAGGATGAAGAGCTTTGTCGCCGGCGCCCGAATTGCCGACAATGCGATCGCGTCCCCAGGGTTCGACGCCGCCCTCGAGGCCAGGTACCGCAAGGCCGCCGGATTCACCGCCTTCCTCTGTGCCGCCATCGGCCTCCCCTATTGATGACGCCTCGCTGTTTTGGGCCAGGTGTATGTTGGAGGTAGCAGACAGCAGGGGATTCGAAACAGTGATCACGTTCGCCGGCGTGGTGACCCTCGAGGACGACCGGGTACCGGTGACCATCGGTCTCGACCGCGACGAGGTGACCCTGGTCTCCGGGCGGGTTGAGATCGGAAAGTGGCCCTCCGAGGACTGCAACTTTGTCGGGAACGGGGACGGGACCTGGGTCATCGAAGCCGACGACGGCTCCGTGTACTTCCAGCCCGACGATCCTCGGCAGTTCGAGGAGGGACTGGCCGTCCAGCTCGATGTCCAGCCGGCGTCGCCCGAAGCCGAAATCGGCATCGTCGTTCTCGATGGCCCTCGGCCCCGACCGCTTACGGTCGCCGGGTTCTACGCCCTGGCCGCGGGCACAGTGGCCATGGGAGTGTGGGCATTCATCAACGTCGTGCTCTGATCAGCTCGGAAGCTCCATCCAGCCATCGACCCGGTCCAGCAGGTATTCACTGACTTCATGGGAGCGGTCGAGGACGTCGCACAGTTGCTCGCGGCCCATCAACACGTCGACAAGGCTCACCGATGATTTCCCGGTGAGGGTCAGCCGCCGCTCCGGGGCATCTGTGACTGCTCCGTAGGAGTCGATCGCCGATACCTCGACCGCCAAGGACAGTCGCCCAATGCCGGCCAGGTCGGTGGCGAGGACCAAAAGGTCGGGGGGCCTGTGCAACGGGGGCACCGCCCAGTTGAAGAACAGGTCGAGGTGGTAGACGTCCTCTGGCTCCTCGAAGTCGGAGTCCATCTCGTCGAGGCGCTCCCGCAGCGACAGGATCACCTTGGGGTCGACATCGAGAGCGAGGTGGAGGTCGATCGGCCCTCCGCATCCCGCTTCGGGGTGCAGGTCCACCTCCCACGACTGGCGCAGCGAGTACGTCTCGACGAAGTGCCGCTCGTCATGGACGTGGAACCCGTGCTCGGTGGCATGCTCCTTGAGGTCTGTCACAAACCCGGCGATGTCAACAGACATATGGTCCCTGAGGTTATTGGAGCGGAGCGCGAAAGCTAAGAGGGCTCAACGGCTCTTTCTCCTCCAGCCCACGAGCACTCCACCGATGAAGGCGAAGAGTGCAGCTGCGGGCAGGGCGCGGGGCGGCTCGGCCACCACGACCAGTGGGTCGACAGGAATCTGGAGCCGCGCTGCCGACCTCGCCCTTTTCGCCTCCTGTTCTGCCACCTCCATCCGCTCGGTGGCGATGTTGGTCACCTCCGCCCCGAAGAGGAACACAGCAGACAACATGTAGGCGAGGAAGAGAACCACTACCAGCGATCCTGCGAACCCGAGAGCGGTGGTCGGGCCGACGATCTCGAAGTAAAGGCCGATGCCCCAAGCCGCGATCGTGAACACGACCGCGGTGAACAGACCACCACCCCACGCCGCCTTCCAGGGGAGTGGGGCCACGGTCAGGGTCTTGAAGATCAAACCGAAGACGAAGGGGAGCAATGTCAGCGAAATGACCGGGGCCAGGACGTTCACCACTCCATCCAGCCCCTCGAGATTGGCGGGGAGAAGCGTATCGATGATCCCCCAAACGGTGTTGACCAGGAGGATGGCGATCATCAGCAGCCCGAGCCCGAAGACCCAGAGGAAGCCCACCCCTCGCTTCCGCACCAAGGACACCAGACCTCTGATCTTCTCGTAGGGCACCCCGAAGATGTCGTTGAGATCGTGTTGGAGCTCTATGAAGAGACTGGAGGCAGTCCACAGCAGGAGCACGAAGCCGATGATCGCAGCGGCGTCGGCCGAGTTGATCGCGCTCGCCAGGAACGACGCCATGGCGTCCGCGACCTCGGGCCCAGCGATGGACTCGATTCCCTCGAGGAGCTCGGCCTGGGCCAGCTCCGAGCTCCCGAGAACCCATCCGGACACGGAGATGGCGATGATCAGGATCGGGGCCAGGGCGAAGACGGTGCGGTAGGCGATGGCCGCCGACATCCGGCCGGCACGGTCCCTTCCATAGCTCCTGGACGCGCCGTAGAGGATCTCGGCCGGGGCCTTCGCCCAACGGGGAAGTCGATCGATGATTCCCTCGATCATGGGCTCAGGCTATCTAGTGGTCTGTCGCCCCTGGCATAAACTCCCGCCGAATGAGTCACCCCTTCCCGCCCCCCATCGAGACGATGGAGGCCAAGGTCTCCGAGCGATGGCCGAAGGGGCTGTATCTCTACGAGCCGAAATGGGACGGATTTCGCTCGATCTCGTGGTCGCAACCGGAGGTCCGCCTCGACTCTCGCAACCAGAGGCCGCTCCTCCGCTATTTCCCGGAGTTGCTGGCGGCTCTCGAGCAACTCCCCCCGGGAACGGTCGTCGATGGTGAGATCGTGGTGGTGCTCGACGGGGTCACCGATTTCGACGCCCTCCAGCAACGCATCCACCCCGCCGAGTCGAGGGTGAACATGCTTTCCGAGGCCACTCCCGCCGAGCTCGTGGCCTTCGACCTGCTCTCTGATCGAGGTGACGACCTTCGCAACGAGCCGTTTCAATCGCGCCGTGGCCGCCTCGAAGTCCTGGCTGAAGGACTCGGCGCTCCCTGGCATCTGACCCCGCAGACCGAATCCGAGGAGATTGCGGAGCGATGGTTCGACGAATTCGAATCGGCGGGCTGCGATGGCATCATCGCCAAAGTGCCTGACCTCGCATACCAACACGGCAAGCGAGCCATGATCAAGATCAAGCACCGCCGCACGATCGATTGCGTCGTGGGCGGATTCCGGGAGCACAAGGACGGAGGCAAGATCGGGTCGCTTCTCCTCGGGCTCTACGACGACACGCGCCAACTCCACTTCATCGGTCACTGCTCGGGTTTTCCCGACGGCCAGCGGGTAGAGATCTTCGAGCGCTTCCTCGAGCTCGTCGCCGACGACAGCTTCGGGCACGAGGCTCGGGCCCCCGGCGCCCAGAGCAGGTGGAGCGGTGACAAGGACGGCTCATGGACTCCGGTGCAACCCGGAGTCGTGGTCGAGGTCAGTTACGACCAGCTCGAGGGCGACCGCTTTCGTCACGCAACCCGGTTCCACCGCTGGCGTCCCGACAAAGATGCCTCGGCCTGCACGATGGAACAACTGGAGCGCCCCGAGGGACCGGGATTCCGGGACGTCGTCGTTCGATGAGTGAGGCCATTCTCGAGATCACCGGGCTCACCCACGACTACGGCGAGGTGGTTGCCCTCCGCGATCTGACCCTGGAGGTACCGGCGGGGGTCACCGGACTGGTCGGCGCCAACGGCGCGGGCAAGACCACGATGCTCCGTTTGATGCTCGGCCTCCTCCACCCCACAGCGGGCTCGATGCAGGTGTTGGGGCACGACCCGCAACGCGAGCCGCTCGAGGTCCGAACCCGGATCGGATACATGCCCGAGGGTGATTGCCTCCCCAAGGACCAGACCGCCGCCGACTTTGTCTCCTACACCGCCCAGTTGGCAGGCATCCCGCCGCGCGAGGCGCGGCGCCGCGCGTCGGAGACGCTGTTCCTGGTAGGCCTCGCGGAGGAGCGATTTCGATTCCTGGGCGACTTCTCGACCGGCATGCAGCAACGGGTGAAGTTGGCCCAGGCGATCGTCCACGATCCGGACCTCCTGCTCCTCGACGAGCCGGCTTCAGGCCTCGATCCCGAGGGGCGCTCGCAGATGTTGGCCTTGATCAAACGCCTTGCCGAGTTCGACATCAGCGTGATCATGTCCTCCCATGTCCTCAGCGACATCGAGCAGACCTGCGACTGGGTGGTGATGCTCGACGCGGGTGACCTGCTGCGTTCCGGCCCGCTCCACGGATTCGAGAAGCTGGGGACCGTCCTGGTCGAGGTGCTGGAGAACCCGGAACGGGTGGCACAGACGCTCAGGGAGCGTGGGTTCGAGGCGACGGTCGATGGCCTTCGCCTCATCGCCGGGCCTGGGGACGAGACACTGGAGGCGGCGATCCTGCAAGCAGCCGCCGCCGCAGACTCGGGGCTGGTGCGCATGATCCGTGGCTCTTCCTCGCTCGAGGACCTCTTCATGGTCCGGGAGGTGGCGCCGTGACCGACCAGGTCATCTTCGATCGCGGTTATCGCACGTATGAAGGTCCCCGGCTCGGCCCGCGGGGAGCGCGAAAGGCGGTGTTCAAGGACGGAGTTCGCCGGGTTCTCGGCCTCGGACGCAAGGCGAGGGAGAAGATCTTCCCCTGGAGCCTGATCTCGATCGCGGTAGTCCTGGCCGCCGTGCTCATCGGTGCCGCTTGGTTCGCCCGTGACACCCCCGCCGAGGTCCCCAGCTATGGCGAGCTGTTCGACTTCTACTCGTGGATCGCCTTGCTCTTCATCGCCCTCGCCGGACCCCAGCTCTTGATCCCCGACCGGACCAGGGGGGTGCTGTCGGTCTACTTCTCCCGCCCACTCACGGTCGACGGCTACTTGGCTTTCAAGAGCCTCGCCTTTGCCACCGTGGTGGGGGCCATCTACATCGTCCCCCAGGTGCTGCTCCACCTCGGGCTCGCCCTGATCTCAGACGACGGGTTCCTTCCATATCTGGCTGACAACAGCGACATCCTGTGGAAGGTCCCGGTGACGACACTCTGTTTCATCGCCCTCCACGGGGCGTTGGTGATCACCCTCTCCTCCATGATCGACCGGACCGGGATCGCCGCCGCGGCGTTCCTCGGGATCCTGGTCGCCGGGGGTGCGGTCGCCGGCCGGGTGGCCGAGGCCACCTTTCCCGGAGCCCGGTTCGCGGCGTTGCTCGCCCTAGATCATCACCCACGGATCATTCGTGACTACCTGTTCCAAAACACCGTTGACTACCCGGCGGAGATCGCCGGATTCGAGGTTTGGGTCTCGGTGGTCGTGATCGTGGCCCTCGTGGTCGCCGCAGCCTGGTTCGTGCGTTTTCGCTACCGGAGGCTGGCTTGAGCGACACAATCGAGGTCACCGGGCTCTCCAAGTGGTTCGGGCTCAAGGTGGCGGTGAGCGAGCTGACGATCAGCTTCAGGCCCGGCGTCACCGGGCTCCTCGGGCCCAACGGGGCCGGTAAGACCACTCTGTTGCGAGTGCTCACCGGGCTGCAACGCGCCTCACAGGGCCAGGTGCGGATTCTGGGAGAGGACCCGAGGGCCCACCCTTCGATATATCGCAGGATCGCTCTGGTTCCCGAGGACGAGAGCGTGTACGACCGGCTCACTGGCCGCCAGTTCATCACTCTCGCCGCCCGGCTGGCCCGGGTTGGTGAGGTGCCGGCGCGTGTCGACGCGGCCATCGAGACCGTTGGACTCACCGAGGCCGCTGATCGCGCCCTCGGCGGGTTCTCCAAGGGGATGAGGCAACGAGCCAAGGTGGCCCAAGCCCTGGTCTCGGATCCCGAGGTCCTGCTCCTGGACGAGCCGCTCAACGGTGCCGACCCCGTGCAACGGGCTCATCTGATCGGGCTGTTCCGCCGGCTGGGCAGTGAAGGGAGAACAGTGATCGTGTCGTCCCATGTTCTCGCCGAAGTCGAGAGGATGACCGATCGCGTGGTGGCGATGGTCGACGGGCGCCTGGCCGCCGTTGGTGACGTGGGGACCATCCGGGCGGCTATGACCGACAAGCCGAGGCGGGTCTTCGTCGAGGCCAACGACCCGAGACGACTCGCCGGCTTGCTGATGTCGGTCCCCGGTGTGGTCGGCGTCGGCCTCGACGGGGACATGGTGCACATAGAGGCCGCCGATGCGGGAGACCTGGCACGGCGCCTCCCGAAGATCGCTTTCGACGCCGGCATCGGCCTCACCAGGGTCGAGCCCGTCGACGAATCCCTGGAATCGGTGTTTCGCTACCTGGTCGAGGGTCATTGATGACCCTGGCCATCCATTTCTACCGGCGCTTGATGCGCCGAGGCCGTGTCATCGCCCTTACGGCCCTGGCGTCGGTGCCTGCCCTGGTGTACTGGCTGGTTGGCTTCGATACCAATCCCGACGAGCTCACACCCTTGTACACCGACATCCTGGCCACGGTGGGATACACCTATGTCGTCGCTGCACTAATCCTGACTGCAGCCACCCTGCGGGAGGAGAAAGATGCCGGCACGCTCCCATACCTCTACCTTCGGCCGCTCTCCCGGTTCTCGTTCGCGACCCAATCGATAATCGCGGGCGCGGTCGCGGCGCTGCTGATAGGCGTGCTGGGATGGCTGGCAACGGTCCTCGCCTCTCTGGCAGTCGGCAATGGGGTGGGTCACACTTTGGCCGGGCTCTCCCTTTTCCTGGCCGCCGGGATCGGATACGCCGCGGTGTTCGTGCCTCTCGGTTATCTGGCGCCCCGCGCCCTGCTCATCGGGCTCGGGTACATCGTGGTCTGGGAGACGATCCTGTCCAACGCGGTGACCGGGCTCGCCCAGTTCTCGATCTGGCACGTTGCCCTCTCCATCTATGCGGGCCTCGAGGACGAATTCGGGGAAGGGGCAATCGCCACCCTCGGCCCGGTGAAACCCGGCGTTGGCGGCGGGGTCGCCAAGATCGCGGTGGTGGTCGCAGTCGGCGTGTTGGTCCTCACCTGGGCGCTGAAGCGACGCGACGCCCTCTAGCCAGCAAGTCAGTACTCGTCGTCCGCACGGCGCTGGCGTGAAGGCTGGACCCGAGGCGGCTCCCCGGGCATCTTCGGGTAATGCGGCGGCCAGGGGGCATCGCCGATACCGTTGTCCTCGTCGCGCTGCATCCAGTCCAACAAGGTGTCGATCCGCCCTGCGGCCTCGTCGATCCCCGCGGAGAGGTCGCCCCTCTCCTGGTATCGGTCGCGGAACCGGTCCAACGGGAAGTCCTGGATCTCGATCGTTTCCAGCTCGTCCCATGTGATCGGCGTCGAGACGAACCCTGTTGGCCGGACGCCGTATGCCGAGGACACACTCTTGTCCCGGGCGTTCTGGTTGTAGTCGATGAAGACCCCTTGCCGCTCCTCCTTCCACCACTTGGTGGTCACCTCCCCGGGCATCCGGCGCTCCAGCTCACGCGCAAACGCCAGCACTGCCCGTCGGGTCTGGAAGAAGTCCCAAAGGGGCTCAATCCGGACGTACACGTGTATGCCGCGGCTGCCCGAGGTCTTGGGCCAGCCGACGAGGCCTACTTCTTCGAGCAGCGGCTGCGAGGACACGGCGGCTCGACGAACCTGATCGAAGGTCACGCCCGGGGTGGGATCGAAGTCGAATCGCAGCTCGTCGGGATGATCGGTGTCCTCGGCGCGGACCGGCCAGGGATGAAAGTCGAGGCACCCCAGTTGGGCGAGGCGGATCACGTCGGCTTCCACCCGGGGCACGTTCATCCGACCCGGACGCTGTGAGGGAAAGCGGATCGCCGCCGTTTCGAACGGTGTGTTGTTGGCCGCCCGCTTGTGATAGATCGGGTCCTCGTCGATCGTGCCCATGTACCGCTTGAGCATCGTGGGGCGCCCCGCGATGCCGCGGAGCGCGCCCTCCGATACCACTACGAAGTGCTCGACGACATCGAGCTTGGTCCAGCCCTGCTTGGGGAAAATCACCCGGTCCGGGCTGGAGACCCGGACCTGCTCGCCGCCCGCTTCGACGGTGGTGTAGTCGCTCATCGCCTACCTAAGGTACGCCGGAACCGACCCTGTGGAGGGAACGCACATGGCCGAACCGGTCAAGGATCCCACCCCGGAGCAGGTTGAAGCCTGGCATCGCACCTTCGCCCCCCAGGCCTTCAACCACACCTGGGAATTGCTCGACCTCGCGGAGCGGACCCGGGATCAGGACGAGGACATGCTCGCCTCCACCTTTGCCCAGCGCTACCACTGGTACCGCGTCGGGGACGCCCGAAGCCGTGCCATCGCCGACTGGCAAGTGTCGCGGGTCGCGGTGGTGCTGGGTTATGCCGATCTCGCCGAGTGGTTCGGAGAGCGATCGCTCGCCGTTTGTGAGGAACACGACCTCGACCCCTTCGTCCGTGGATTTGCCCACGAGGCCATTGCCCGGGCTGCGGCCGAAGTGGACGACGTCGAGACCTACACCGAGCACCTCGAGCTGGCCAAGGCCCTGCTCCCTGATATCGAGGACCCCGAGGACCGGGACATCCTGTCCGCCGACCTGATCGAGATGTCCGAGCCCTGACCGACCTGTCGCACCGGCCTCGTAAACGAAGCGCGGAAGACTGGTTCAAGTAAAAACGGGGTTTCAACCTGTTGAAAGCCCAGTTCTACGAGCTGCAGGACGTAGCACCGGCGTCAAATGCATCGCCGTGACCATGTTCCGTACAGCTGTTACTCTCCGGTTGCGCATGAACGGAGAGCCGTGTCGCTGACCAAGGGAGATCGAGCCCCTTACGCCCCTCCGGCGACGGTTCTCGACGTTGTCGACCGTTTTCGGAACTTCACCATGGCGACGCCATTCGACGTCGATGTGATCATCACTGCAGGAGTGCCGGAGAGTCTCGCACCGAGGACGCTGCAGTCTTTGCGACTTCTCGAGCTGGTCGACGATGGAGGCCACCCGACACCGGCATTCGTTCGTCTGAGAGAAAGTGCTTCTGGTGACTTCGAGGGCCTGCTTGGCGACCATCTCCGGGATGTCTATCAGGACATATTCGCATTCGTGGATCCCGGAACTGATCCACTGGAACGCATCGAAGACGCGTTCCGTGGTTTCTATCCGACAGGACAACGCTCTCGAATGGTGACCCTCTTCCTCGGCATGTGTGAACGCGCAGGCATTGTGACCGACGACTCTCCATCCCGGGTGACCACTCGGAATCCCGTCACCACCCAGAAGCGGAGCGGACTGACTGCACGCCCGAGACCGACTGCCTCAGCGATGCCGAGGGGAACTGATGATGAGGTTCCTCCTGCAGTATTGGGGTTGGTCAGCCAACTCCCAGTGGCCGGCAGTGTGTTGAGCGCTGACCGCCTCGAATCGTTCATCGAGGTTCTGCGGGCGACCCTGAATTTCGTGTATCACGTCGTAGATGAGCAACCAGCTGGTGGTCCGGAGGTCGAGGTCGGCGACGGGGCCACCCCTGTCGACGACGGTCCCGGTCGGCAAATAGCAGTAGAGGGCTATTTGTAGAACGGGAGATGGCGGAACAGGACCGTCAGCTTCTCCACCAGTCGGCGATAGGTCTCATAGGAGAGGCCGAGCCCTGGGGCATAGGCAGGAAGCACCCGTTGCACGGCGACCGTCTGAGGCTCGGTGAACTTGAGCAGTCCCTCGCGGCCATGGCGCCTTCCCACTCCAGAGCGCTTGAACCCACCCATCGGAGCATCGTGGGAGGCCCATGTCGACGCGTAGCCGTCGTTGACGGCCACGGTGCCTGCCTGGAGCCTGGTAGCGATCTTCACCGCCCGCCGGGTGTCGGCCGACCACACGCTGAAGCTGAGCCCGAGATCGCTGTCGTTGGCCAGCACGATCGCCTCCTCACTGGAGCCAACCGGGTAGATGGAGACAACCGGGCCGAAGGTCTCCGACCGGCACACGGTCATCGTCTCGTCGACACCGGTGAGAACCGTCGGCGAGTAGAAAAGAGGCCCGGCATCCGGTCGGGGCTTGCCCCCGGTCAGGACGTTGGCTCCTTTCGCCACCGCATCGTCCACATGGGACTCGACTGCGGCGAGATGCTCCCGTGTGATCAGCGAGCTGACCACGGGGCCGAACTCGTATGACGGCGACACCTCCAGATGCTCGGTGTGCTCTACGAAACGACGGGTGAACTCCTCGACCAGGGGCTGCTCGACGTAGATCCGCTCCATATGGACACACATCTGCCCGGCGTGGCCGAAGGTGGCGCGGACCATCTCGGGGATCGTGCGGTCCAGGTCGGCGTCGGCGAGCACGATCGCCGCGTTCTTGCCCCCGAGCTCCATCGAGGCACCGATCAGGTTGCGCCCCGCCTGCTCGGCGACCCTGGACCCGACCGCGGTCGACCCGGTGAACATGACGTAGTCGACCTCGTCGATCATCGCCGGGCCGCAGATCTCCCCTTTCCCGGTCAACACCTGGATCACCCCGTCGGGGACCCCGGCCACACCGAGGAGCCGGGCGGAGAAGAGCAGTGAGTAAGGAGTCTTTTCATCCGGCTTGAGGACCACGGCGTTGCCGGCAACCAGCGCGGCCAGGGCATCTCCGATCGAGAGGTTGAACGGAAAGTTCCATGGCGAGATGAACCCGCAGACGCCCTTGGGGTGGCGGTACTCGTAGGTCCGGGTGAGCACCGGCATCGCCCCCTGCCGCCTGCGCCGCTTGGTGAGCCAGGGGCCCATGTTTGCGTAGTAGCGGGCGGTCCCGATCACGTCCACGACCTCTTCCCAAGCTCCGACTCGAGTCTTACCACCCTCCACCTGGATGATGTCCACGGCGGTGTCGACCTGCCGGAGCAGTAGGTCATGGAAACGGAGCAGGACATCGGCGCGGCGACGGGCACCCATCGCCGCCCATTCCGGCTGGGCTGCCCGGGCCCGTGCCACCGCCACACCCACGTCCTGGTAGGTGGCCTGGGGAATCCGCCCGATCACCTCCAGGGTGAACGGGGTGTCGACCTCGATCGTCTCCCGGCCCTCCATCGGGACGTCGATCCTGGCCTCCAGTCCCCGGAGCAGGCTGGAGTCGACGCGTGGAGTGAGCATCTGGTCTTCCACCATGAGCCACGGTACATACACTCCCCGGCCCGAATAGAAGAAAGTCCGAGGTCATGCCCCACATTTCCCTGCCCCCCGAGCTGCCCGGGATCACCAGCGCCTTCGCATTTCGCCCCGAGACCGCAAAGCCCATGCGGGAGCTGGCCGAGGTCTTGCTTCGGGGGCCAAACACCCTGACCAGCGGTGAACGGGAGATGATCGCCGCCTTCGTCTCCTCTCAGAACGACTGCGAGTTCTGCCACTCCAGCCATCGCGCCGCTGCCGCCCACAATCTGGAGGGCGACTACGAATTGGTGGACGCCGTCTGCAACGACCCGGCCACGGCCGGGATCAGCCCCAAGCTCAGGTCGTTGCTCGACATCGCAGCCAAAGTTGCCGTGAGTGGTCTGAAGGTGACTTCGGCGGACATCGACGTGGCCCGCGCCGAGGGTGCAAGCGACCAGGAGATCCACGACTCGGTGCTCATTGCCGCCGCGTTTTCCATGTTCAATCGGTACGTGGACGGGCTGGCCACATGGACCCCCACTGATGAAAAGATGTACGACGCGATGGGGCACCGAATGGCGCACGAGGGCTACATCCGCGACGACCGGGTCGCCGCCGGCTAGCCGGCCTTCGAATTCGCCCTGAGGTGCCCTCGGAGGAAGGTGAGCGCGCCTTGCCATGCAGAGTCGAAGGCCGCCGGGTCGAAGGTGTCGCCGTCGGGCTCCCCAAAGCCGTGCCGGGTGCCGGGATGACGCTCTACCCGGACGTCGAGGTCTTCCAGCCTCATCGTCGCCTCCATGAACACCGCCTCGTCGTCCGTGATGAACTCGTCGTCATCTGCGAGATGGATCAGATAGGCCGCCCGGGCCCCTGCGAAGTCGATCTGTTGGCTGCCATAGAACGACACGACGGCCCCGACCAATGAGGCCAGCCTGACCGACGCCCACAACGCCAGCGAGCCGCCCATGCCGAACCCGACGATCCCGATCGGGCCCTCGGCGGACTTCTCGTGGAGGAGCTTTGCCGACGACAGGACGAGTGACGCCAGTCGGTTCGGGTCCGCCTTTCCCAGGTGGTCGAGGGCGTCCTGCTCGGATTCGGGGTACTCGCCGAAGTTGATGTCGGGTGCGAGCACGGTGAAGCCGTGGTCTGCCATCTCGTCGGCCAGGCTCTTCACCGAGGACGTGAGGCCCCAGAACGAGTGGAGGAGGAGGACGCCTGGCCCGGGGCCCTGATCGCCCTGGATGAAGTAGGCGAGGTCGCGAACCACCCTGGCAACCTACCCCCCTACCCTTGCCTCGATGACCTCGGCGGTCGCCCCACTCCGCATCGGCTCGTTCCGCACGCTCTGGATCGCCTCGGCACTGTCAGCGGTCGGAAGCTTCATTCAAACGGTTGCCGGCTCCTGGCTCATGTTCGAGATGACCCGATCCAACACCTGGGTCGGTTTCATGGTCGCCTCCAGCACCCTCCCCCTGCTCTTCTTTGCCCTCGCCGCCGGGACTCTCGCCGACATGTTCGACCGGACCAAGCTGATGATCACTGCCCAGGCGATCATGGCTCTCTCCGCCCTGGCGATGACCTTCTTCACCGCGACCGATCTGATCACCCCGGCCCTCCTGCTCGGCCTCGGACTGCTGCTGGGGACAGGGGTTGCGCTGAACCTCCCGACCTGGCAAGCGCTGCTCCCCGACCTGGTCCCGAGGGTGATGATCCCCTCGGCAGTCGCCCTGCAGTCGGCGGCTTTCAACGTCGCCCGAGCCGTCGGGCCCGCGCTGGGCGGCGTGGTGATCGTGGCCTTCGGCCCGGCGTGGGGCTTCGGCATCAACGCCATCACCTATACCGCCGTTGTGGCTGCGCTGCTGCTGGTGGGAAAGAGCGTGGTGAGCCCGACACGCGAGAGCACTTCGTTCGGCGCAGCGATCGGCCTGGGTGTTCGCTATGCCCGGTTCACCCCGGTCTTCCGGAGATTGCTCCTCCTGGTGTCGTTGTTCGCGGTGACCTCTGCGGTGGTGCAATCGGTCCTCCCCGGCCACACCGAGACCCTGGGAGGCGGTGCCGGCGCCCTCGGCTTGTTGCTGGGGGCAATGGGGCTCGGTGCATTGGTCGGCGCCGCGGTCCGTTCTCGCATCGTCGGCCGCCTGGGGAACCGGGCTCCGATGATGACCATCACGCTTTTCGGGGTCTCCGGGATCGGAGTCGGGTTGTCACCCAACATCGCCTGGGCCTGGGTATTCATGTTCATATCCGGTGCCTTTTGGGTCCTCACCCTGACCAATCTGAACGCCACGGCCCAGCTGATGGCGCCGGAATGGATAAGGGGCCGGGCGATGTCGTTCTACTCCCTCGCTTTCGGTGGCGTGCTTCCTCTGGGCGCGATCCTGGGCGGAATCGTCGCCGACGCCGTCGGCACCGGCGAGGCCATGGTGATCCTCTCCATGGGAACGGTGGCCTTGGGGATTGCTTCGCCTGCCTTTCACCTCCCCAGCCTGGACGAGGTCGAGTCACCGGAGTTTTCGCTGGAACGCGAGCCGCCGCCACACGACGAGACAATGGAGGGTGGCCCGGTGTTCATCCTCAACACCTGGACCATCGACGAGGGAGACCTCGCCGAATTCACCGAAGTCATGAACGAGGTGAGGATGGTCCGTCTCCGCACCGGCGCCTACCGATGGGCCCTGTTCCGGAACGCCTCGTCTCCAACCCGCCTCACCGAGTTGTTCACCACCGGCTCGTGGGAGGAGCACCTGGCCCAACATCGGAGAATCGATGACGCCTCGGCTGCCCTAATCGCCAGGGCGCGGGCATTCGATCGTGACGATGGGCCTGTGACCCGTCACCTGATCGCCATCGATGTCGAGAATCCGCCGAACTTCGACCAGTTGCTCCTCACTCACGAACGGATGCATCAGACCGACGGATCGATTCCGACGATGGTCGATCAGGAGGACTGAGGCGATGAGGCGTCTTCCCCGCGTTCCGCGAAACGCATTTCGCGTTTGAACTTCATCCAGTCGGACCCCTTGGTCGACCACAAGTAGTCGGTCACCAGCTGGCCGATCCCGACCAACACCAGGAGCCAGACGGACCATGCCGGCACCTCGGCGGCGAACGCCGCCCCGATCAGGGCAAAGGGGACCAACTTGGTGACTATCGCCCCGGAAGCATGCATCCATGCTCTCGATGCGGCCGGTGCCCGCAGATAGGAGGCATAGTCGACCTTGACCCCCGGGGTAGGTCGCCGGATCGAACCGACGAACCATCGGGTGAACCGAATCCCGAAAATCGTCCCGACGACGAGATGGGCGAGACTGTGGGTGGCCACCAGGATTGCGCCGAAGCCGAGGATGAATACCAGGCCGGCGGCGTTCCCGTCGAGCGAATAGGACCAGGCGATCAGGGCCAGGCCAAGGAGGGCACCCCCGATCGTCACCAGATTCCCGATCCACAGAGGCACCGTCATCAGCGCCCAGTTCCGGAACGCGGTGGAGTCGATCACCCCGATTCGATCGGCGTGCGCCTCGATCAGGGCAGGGTCGGCCTTCACCGCCGCGACGGCATTCCAGAAGCCGGGACCCGGGGACTCCCCGGATCGGACCGCGGACTCCGCTCGTCGCAGGGTCTCTGTGATCTCCGCGTCGTCCACACCCATATCTAAGTACGGTGCGCGGCCTGCAACCGGATGCGTTCTGTAGGTGTTCTGATAGCGATGGATGAGCTGACCACTGCGCTCGCCTCCGACCTCGACCGGGCGTTTCCCCGACTGGTCGAGGAGATGGGCCCCGGTCTCTATTGGGGCCTACGCCGGCTTTGTGGTGATCACGGGGAGGCCGAGGACCTGACCCAGGAGACATTCATCCGGGCGTACCGCTCGCTCGGCGACTTCGACCGACAACGGTTCGACGACCTCCGCCTCGGACCGTGGATATGGACCATCGCGTTGAACCTGGGAAGAAATCATCTGCGGACCCGGTCCCGGCGCCCCAGGTATGTAGAGATGCACGGCCACGAGCAACCACGTGAAGACCCCGATCCTCCGGACGCCGGGGCTTGGGATGGCCGGTTCGCCGCTCTCAACCGAAATCAACGCACGGCGGTCGTGCTCCGACATGTTGTCGGCTTGGGGATCGTCGAGATATCTGAGTCCACTGGCCGCCCGGAGGGAACGGTCAAAGCCGACATCCATCGCGGATTGGAGAAGCTACGAGAGATCATGGAGCAAGAACGATGACCATCGAACACGACCTGCGACTGCTGAGCGGCCCCCTTCCCCCCGGCATCAGCGAGGGGGTGGCTCTGGGCACCGGGCTCGCGGATGGCTACGACTTCTACGAGTCGCCGGTGGGTGAGGTGGCGATCACGTTCAATCCCAACGGCGTCTCCTCCCTGACTCTGACCTCGGAGGATTGGCAGGTCTATCACGCCATGCGACACGGCCGCCCACTGATTCGGGCGGAGGCACCGTCGGCCTGGTCGAACCGGATCCCCGGTGCTATCGAGGCCGGTACTCCCGGGAAGCTGCCGGTCGACCTGACGTCGGTGACCCCGTTCCAGCAAAGGATCCTCCGCATCGCCACCACCATCCCGCGAGGTGAGGTCCGGCCCTACGGGTGGCTGGCCCGGGAGGCGGATGCCCCGGGGGCCGCTCGAGCGGTGGGCTCGACTATGGCGCGCAACCCGATTCCCCTGATCATCCCTTGCCACCGGGTGGTGCGGTCCGACGGGACCATCGGCGCCTACTCCCTCGGTGGCCCCGAGGTGAAGTGGGACCTTCTCACTCACGAAGGCGCGGATCCGGCCCACCTGGAAGACCTCGCCGGTCATCACATCCGGGTCCAGGGAAACAGCTCCACCGGGATCTACTGCAACCCGACCTGCCGGGCGCTCCGCCGTTCGAAGGAAGAGAACGTGGTCGACTTCAGGTCTGCAGGGGAGGCGGCGAGAGCCGGGTTCCGGGCATGCGAGGTGTGCCGGCCCTGAGAGCCATCGGGAGAGCGGGCCATGCGGGGTACTCTCGCCGCCCATGGAGGCGCGCCAGGCCGAGCAATCAGCGGTCGACACCATCAAGGCGTTGGCCATGGACGCCGTGCAGAAGGCGGACAGCGGTCACCCTGGGATGCCGATGGGCATGGCGGACATCGCAGTGGTGCTTTGGGGCCGCTATCTGCTCGTTGACCCCGACGAGCCCGAGTGGCCTGATCGTGACCGCTTCGTTCTTTCCAACGGCCATGGATCGATGCTCCTCTATTCCCTGCTCCACCTCAGCGGGTTTCCGCTGACCCTCGACGACCTTCGCAACTTCCGGCAGTGGGGCAGCCACACTGCGGGCCATCCCGAGATCGACCATCGACTCGGCATCGAGATGACGACCGGCCCCCTCGGCCAGGGCTTCGCGACCGCAGTGGGGATGGGCATCGCGGAAAGCCACCTGCGGGCCCGCCTCGGCCCCGACCTCGTCGACCATCGCACCTTCGCCTTCGTGTCCGACGGCGACCTGATGGAGGGAGTGAGCAGCGAGGCCGCCTCGCTTGCCGGCCATCTCGGCCTGGGTCGCCTCGTCTATCTCTATGACAACAACAACATCTCCATCGACGGCAGCACCGACATCACGTTCAGCGAGGACGTCCTCGCTCGCTTCGATGCTGTCGGCTGGCACACCGCCGAGGTGGACGGCCACGATCGGGAGGCGATCTCCGAGGCGACGGAAGCTGCCATCGCAGAGGAGGAGCGACCGTCCTTGATCTCGTGTCGCACTCACATCGCGCATGGCGCGCCCAATGCCCAGGACACCGCCGCGGCCCATGGTGCGCCACTTGGTGAAGAGGAGGTCCGCCTCGCCAAGGAGGGCATGGGCTATCCGACGGAGCAGACGTTCTTCGTGGACGACCTGGTCTACGCCTTCTTCGCAGACGCCATGGGCCGGGGCCGGGCGGCTCGGGCGAGTTGGGCCCAGCGTTTCGCCGATGCCGGGGAGGATCAGAAGGCGTTGTGGGATGCCTTCCACAATCCCAAGCCCGTGGAGCTCACCGGTCCCGGTTTCGCCATCGGGGAGAAGATCGCCACCCGTTCCTCGTCGGCGGCGCTGTTCGGCGAGATTGCGGAGAAATTGCCCGGTTTCATCGGTGGCTCGGCGGATCTCGCCGGCTCCACGAAAACCGTGATCGAAAAGGGGCGCTTGTTCTCGGCCCGCGACCGCGAAGCGCGGGACATCCCGTTCGGGGTGAGGGAGCACGCGATGGGTGGGGCGACCAATGGGTTGGCGGTGCACGGAGGCCTCAAGCCCTATTCCGCAACCTTCTTCGTCTTCAGCGATTACCAACGGCCCGCGGTGAGGCTCTCCTCGATCATGGGGGCGCCGTCGGTTTGGGTCTACACCCACGACTCGGTGTTTCTCGGGGAAGACGGGCCGACCCACCAGCCAATCGAGCACCTTGCATCCCTGCGGGCGATGCCCGGGATCTGGGTGATCCGCCCGGCAGACGCCAACGAGACGATCCAGGCCTGGGAGCTAGCCCTGAACCGGCAAGACGGGCCGGTGGCATTGGTACTCACTCGCCAGAATCTGCCGACCCTGGAGCCGGTCGCCGGAGGCGTGGCCCGCGGTGGTTACCGGGTCCGGGAAGGAGATGCGGTGACCTTGATCGCCACCGGCTCTGAGGTCGCCCCCGCCCTCGGCGCTGCCGACATCCTCTCGGACGGGGGTGTGGAGGCGGGAGTGGTGAGCCTCCCGTGCTGGGAGTTGTTCTTCGCCCAGGACGAGGCCTACCGGACAGCCGTGCTGGGATCCGGCCCCCGAGTTTCGATCGAGGCCGCCGCCACCTTCGGCTGGGAGCGGATCGTTGGCGACGAAGGGCTGAAGATCGGGCTCGACCGGTTCGGCGCCTCTGCCCCGGACACCGTGATCGCCGAGCAGCTCGGATTCACCGCCGCCACCATCGCCGACAGAGTCCGGGGTTTCCTCAACCGCTGATGGCCGACACCGCGGACGTGGTGGTGATCGGAGCGGGCATCGCCGGGATCTCCGTCGCCTACCACCTTTCAGTGGTCCAGGGCCTGAGAGATGTCGCCATCGTCGATCCCCGCCCCCCTCTGACCCTCACATCGGACAAGTCCACCGAGTGTTATCGCAACTGGTGGCCCAACCTCCCAATGGTCCAGCTGATGAACCACTCCATCGACCTCCTAGAGCACATGGCGGCCGAGACCGGGAACATCTTCGGGATGAATCGGCGTGGGTATCTGTTCGTCACCGGCGAGGAGGACACGCTGCAGCGCATGACCGAGGAAGCGCATCACACCTCGACGCTCGGGGCCGGGCCGGTTCGGATCCATCCGGGGCCGATCCCGTACCGGCCCGCAGCGGCCGAAGGGTGGCCGGGCGCACCGGAGGGAGCTGACCTCCTGATCGGCGCCGACACCATCCGCGAGCATTTCCCCTACATCACCGAGAACGCTCTGGGTGCGCTGCACATCCGCCGCGCCGGTTGGTTCAGCGCTCAGCAGCTGGGCTCCTGGATGCTGGACCGGGCACGGGAGAAGGGCGCGTCGCTCACCGCTGGGGAGGTCGTCGGGATCGACCTCGATGGCGGACGGGTGGCGGGGGTGGTGCTGGACGATGGGAGCGCGATCGCCGCACCGATGGTCGTCGATGCCGCCGGGCCGTTGGCGGGACGGGTCGCCGAGATGGTGGGGGTCGAGCTGCCGTTGTTCTCCGAGCTGCACATCAAAGTCGCCTATCGCGAGCATCTGGGGGTGATACCGCGGGAGGCTCCGATGTTCATCTGGAGCGACACTCAACGCATCGGCTGGAGCGATGAAGAGCGCGAGGAGTTGAAGGCTCAGGGTCGGCCCGAGTTGTTGGCTGAGATGCCGATCTTCTGCCATGCCCGCCCCGAAGGAGGGGCGGAGTCGCCCTATCTACTCGGGCTCTGGGAGTACCACGGCGACATCAGGGACCCGGTGTGGCCCTTGCCCGAGGATCCCCTGTATCCCGAGGTGGTGATGCGAGGGCTGACCAAGATGGCACCCGGGCTCTCCCCGTATCTGGACCGCTTGCCCCACTCCGTGGTCGACGGCGGGTATTACACGAAGACAAAGGAAAACCGCCCGCTGGCCGGGCCTGCCGGGCCGGCCGGATTTCACCTCGCGGCGGGCCTCTCCGGGTTCGGAGTCATGGTCGCCGCCGGCCTCGGCGACCTGGTGGCGCAACACGTCGTCGGCGCCGCGTTACCCGAGTACTCGGACGCCTTCCTGCTCAGCCGGTACGACGATCCCGAGTACCTGACCGCTGTCGAAGTCGCCGGGCGCTCGGGGCAGCTCTAGGACTCAGGCCCGGGCATCTGGAGCACCGAGAGGACGTTGCCCGCGGGATCCTTGAACCAGGCAATGGCTCCCATGTCATCTCTGGAGATCCCCTTCTCGTCCTGTTGGAACTCCTCGTAGCGCTCGAAGCTCACTCCCCGTTCGGTCAACTCGTCCACTGCCTGGTCGACGTCGTCCACCGGGAAGTTGAGGATCGTGAAGCTGGCAGGGGTGTGGTCCTCCTTGGGATAGATCATGATCTCCCCGCCGTCGGCGATGTGGAGCCCGACCATCCCGTTCTCGTCGGTGAGATCGATGCCGAGGGTTCCTCCATAGAAGTCCTTGGCCTGGTCGATGTCGTCGACCGAGAACCCACTGAATGCCTTGGTGTCCTTGAACATTGCCTTCCTCCTTCGTCTGTCCTACGTGTGCGATGCGATGAATGCGAGTACCCGGCCCCAGGCGTCGGCCGACGCCTCGGCGAACTGTTCCTGCTTCCGGTCGAAGAACGAGTGGGGCGCCCCCGGGTAGACCACTACCTCGTTCCTCACCCCGGCTCCGTCGAGTGCAGCACGGAACTCGTCGACGACCTCGGGAGGGATCCCGGGATCGTCCCCGCCCATGAGCGCCAGAATCGGGCAGTCGTATTCGGCCACCCTTTCGATCGGCCCCACGGGGGGTCGTTTCGGATTCCCGTAGAAGCCGATCGCCCCGCTGAGGCCATGACCGGCGGCGGCCTGGAGCCAGGAATTGCTCCCTCCGTAGCAGAAGCCGACCGTGAACATGGCGCGGCCCGCGTCGGCCTCCCGAAGCACAGCCACCGCGGCTGCGGTGTCTGCGGTCACCCCCTCGATGGTGGTGAGCGGCACGTGATCGGCGTAGGGAAAGGACTCGTCTCGCTTCTCGACGCCGGCGGTCCGCCCGAAATAGTCGATGGCCACACTGTCGTAACCTTGCTCGGCGAATCGCAGCGCCAATTCCTCGTAGAAATGATGGAGACCGCGCACATCGGGGAGGATCACGACACCGGGACCCTTGGGCTCGGAACTGGTGGCCTGGAAGGCGGCGAACTGAGTGCCGTCGGAGGTAGTCAGCGTGAGATCCCGGTGACCGTTGGCCCCATCGGGATTCGGAGTGATCGGAGGGCTGGAGTCGCCGTCGTAACACATCGCGGTGGGAAGCTACCCGAGGACGGCGGCCACGAAACTCTGGCCGTGTCGGGCCGGGGACGGATTCCATACCCTTGTTCCTGTCCGCCACAGGCAACAGGAGGAAGAGGCATGTCGATTCGACCCTTCTATGACAAGTGGCCGCAGTACAACGGGCGTCTTCGGGAGGTCGTTGCGGTCATGACCGACGATCAGTTGGCTGTCCGGCCTGCGCCCGATGGATGGCCGATCTGGGCGACGGTGGGCCATACCGCGGGAATGCGGGTCTACTGGCTCTGCGACGTCATCGGCGAGCCCGGCGCCGACACGACCCCATTTCCCGACGTCGCGAATGGTGGCTGGGAGGACGATCCGGATCATCCTCGGACCGCCGCTGAGCTCATCGCCGCGTTGGACAGCACATTCCGTCTCATCGACAACTGCCTCGACCGGTGGACGCCGGAGATGATGTCCGACGAGTTCCCACGCACCTGGCTCGGCGCAACCGTGGTCCACACCCGTACCTCGATCCTGCAGCGGATCTTCAGTCACGATGCGTACCACTGTGGTGAGCTGTCATTGACGCTGGGGATTCACGAGCTGCCCCAGGTCGACCTCTGGCGGGCCGACTGATCCATCACCGCTAATCGACTTGACCGCTCCGTTCAGATTGACCAAGGTGCGCAACCCTATTCATTGATTATGCGGACAGAACCTGTCCGCATTGACACGTATTGTTCATCTCTGATCGGGAATGACATCGATCCGCGACGAGTTGGGGCGTGGGTTGCGACAGGAGAAGACCAAAATGCCGAACATGATCGAGGCACACGGCCTCGTCAAGCGTTACAAGGAAGTGACCGCCCTCGCCGGGCTCGACCTGGTGGTCCCCGAGGGAATCGTCCTCGGGCTGCTGGGGCCGAACGGAGCGGGGAAGACCACGGCGGTGAACATCCTCACCACACTGCTCGAGCCGGATGAGGGCACGGCCGTCGTAGCCGGCGCCGACGTCCTCAAGAACCCCAAAGCAGTCAGGAAGCAGATCGGCCTCTCCGGCCAGTTTGCCGCCGTCGACGAGTATCTCACCGGGTTCGAGAACCTGGACATGATCGGCCGTCTCTACCACCTGGGCAAGGAGCGGTCACGGGAGCGATCACGGGAGCTGCTGGAGATATTCGACCTGGTGGATGCCGGCGATCGGCCGGTGAAGACCTACTCGGGTGGGATGCGTCGCCGCCTCGACCTCGCCGGCGCTCTGGTGGCGGCACCCCCGGTGCTGTTCCTCGACGAGCCGACCTCGGGCCTCGACCCCCGGAGCCGGGTCGACCTCTGGGACGTCATTCGCGATCTCGTGGCCAAGGGCACGACGCTGCTCCTGACCACCCAGTACCTTGAGGAGGCGGACCGCCTGGCTCACGACATCATCGTCATCGACCATGGGCGGGAGATCGCCCACGGGACTGCAGACCAACTGAAGACTCAGGTCGGTGGGGAGCGCATCGAGGTGACCATCGCCGAGATCACCCAGATGACCCAGGCTCAGGAGGTCCTTTCACGAATCTCGGTCGGCGAGATTCGGATCGACGAGCACAACCGTGGGCTCACCGCACCGGTGTCGGGAGGGGCGGCCACGCTGACCCAGGCATTGCGCGAGCTCGATGCCCGTGGTGTCGCCGTCCAGGACGTCGGTTTGCGCCGGCCGACACTCGATGACGTGTTCCTCACCCTCACCGGGCATGTCGCCGAGGAGGAGCTCGCCTCGAACGGCAGCGAGGAGACCAAGGGCCGCAGAGCCAAGAAGGAAGATTCGGAGCTCGAGGAGGCAAGTCGATGAGCCAGGTGATGACCGCACTGGGCGATGGCGTCGTCGTAGCCAAGAGGAACTTGATCAAGATCAAGCGGGTGCCCGACATCCTGGTCTTTGTTTTGCTCTCCCCGATCATGTTCGTGTTGCTCTTCGCCTACGTCTTCGCCGGAGCCATGAACGTCCCTGGCGACTACAAGGAGTTCCTGATCGCCGGAATCCTTGCCCAGACGGTGGTCTTCGGGTCGACCTTCACCGGGGTGGGTCTGGCCGACGACATGCAGAAGGGGATCATCGACCGCTTCCGCTCCCTGCCCATGTCGCGCTCGGCCGTAGTCGTGGGGAGGACCGGGAGCGACATCGCCTACAACCTGATCTCGATCACGATCATGTCGCTGACCGGGCTGCTCGTTGGATGGGCGATCACCACCTCTGTTCCGGAAGCGGCGCTGGGGTACGCGCTGTTGCTCCTCTTCGCCTATTCCTTCTCCTGGGTCATGGCCTATGTCGGGCTGCTGGTACCGAGCGTGGAGGTGATCAACAACGCCTCGTTCATGGTGATCTTCCCCCTCACCTTCGTGTCCAACGCCTTCGTCCCGGTGGAAACGCTTCCCCCGGTATTGCAGACCTTCGCCGAGTGGAACCCGGTCTCGGCGGTCACCCAGGCAACCAGGGAATTGTTCGGCAACATCCCCGCGGGCACTCCCGAGCCCACGGCATGGCCATTGCAGAACCCGATCCTCTACACCCTGATCTGGGTGGTGATCCTGATCGGAATCTTCGCCCCGCTGTCGGTGCGTCAGTACAAGCGGGCCAACAAGCGCTGACCTAGCCGCTCTAGCTCCGGAAGGGCTACCGGTAGCCTTGGCGAGTGGCAGAAAAAGGTGACGCTGCTGAGAAGATCCTTGCCGCGATCACCGAGGCTGTTGGCGCGGGCAAGTCGCTCGTGGATGCCCTATCCGGTCTCGCTCACGCCGCGAAGGAGATCGCCGAGGCTTCGTACGCGGCTATTGGCATCCCCGAGCCCGAGGGCGACGCCTTTTCGGCTTTCATCCATGTAGGGATGAGCGATGAGCTCGTAGCGGAAATGGGCCCATTGCCCCGGACCCACGGGATGCTCGACGCCATGCTCCGCGACCCTCAGCCCCTGCGCCTTCCCGATGTGACCAAGGCACCTCGATTCCGCGGCTGGTGGCCTAGCGCCCATCCTGTGATGCGCTCCTTTCTCGGTGTGCCCATCGTCAGCGCAGGTGAGGTGATCGGGGCGTTCTACCTGACCGACAAGATCGGCGCATCGGAATTCACGAGAGAAGACGAGCACAACATCTCGCTCCTCGCGTCGCACGCAGCTGCCGCGATCGAGGCCGCCGGGATGTTCGAAGACTCGAGGGCCTTGGCGCTCACGGAGGAGCGGGAGCGGATGGCGCGGGAGCTCCATGATGCCCTCAACCAGTCGCTGTTCAGCCTCTCACTCACGGCTCGGACGGCGGCGCGGCACCTGGACACCGATCCGGGTCGTGTCGCAGAAGAGCTGAAGGAGATCGCCGAGCTCAGCCGGCAGGCGATGGAGGAGCTGCGAGCCGTGGTTGAAGGTCTGCGGACTCCCGACGTCGAACGGGATGGGCTTGTACCGGCCGTCAGAAACCTTGCGTCGTTGCTCACCAGGGTGCACCACATCCAGATCGATGTCGTCGCTGATACCGAGCTCGATCTCGAAGGCGCGGCCGAGCACGAGGTGTTCCGGATCATTCAGGAAGCGCTCACCAACGCGGTCCGCCATGGCGAGGCGAAGAGGGTCACCGTGACCCTTCTCAATGGCGACGGTGTCGATGTGACAGTGGAGGATGATGGACAGGGATTCGATCCAGCGGCGCGCAGCAATCGTGGCCGTCGGCTGGGTCTCACCTCGATGCGAGAGCGGGCCTCCGCGATGGGAGGGTGGTTGACCATCGACTCATCACCCGGCGAGGGGGCGAAAGTGCACCTCGTGGTGCCGGTTTGAGCGATCCGGTGCGGGTGATGATCGTGGACGACCATCCAGTCGTCCGCCGAGGTCTGCGCTCCTTTCTCGAAACTCAGCCGGGGATCGAGGTCGTTGGTGAGGCCTCCAACGGCCAGGAGGCTCTGCGGGTCGCGGCGACCGGAGAGCCCGACGTGGTTCTTCTCGACCTGCACCTCCCCGATGCGTCCGGCTCCGAGTTGATTCCCGCGATGAAGAAGTGGGATCCCTCGGTCAAGGTGCTGATCTTGACCGGGTTCGCCGGTCGGAGCGAGGTTGTGCCTGCGATTCAGGCGGGTGCAGACGGCTATCTACTCAAGGACACCGACCCTGATCAACTCGCCGACGCGGTCAGAGAGGTGGCCTTGGGCCGGACTGTGTATGCGCAGGAAGCCGCAGCCGCCCTCTCCGCATATGTCTCAGGTGGCGATCCGCGCGAAGCCCTGTCCGGCCTGACCGCCCGCGAACGTGAAGTCCTCTCCGGACTCGGCCGGGGATGGACCAATGCTCGGCTCGCCGAAGAGCTCTACGTGTCGGAGAAGACCATCAAATCCCACGTGTCCGCGGTGCTCAGGAAACTGAGCCTCAACGATCGGACGCAGGCTGCGCTGTTCGCCGTCAAGAGCGGCATCGTGGACGTGTGATCGGTCTCGAGACCGATCCCGTTTCCGACCTGAGACCCATGACTCTGGCCTTTTGCGGCCTTACCTTCGCGGTACAGCAAGGGGCAGGTCACGAGCACAGCAATCATCACCGGCGCATCACGAGGATTCGGGCTGGCCTTGGCCACAGAGCTCGCCAAGGCAGGGTGGAACCTGGTAATCGACGCCCGCGCTGGATCAGAGCTTGAATCGGCTGCGGCGTCCATTCGGGAGGACGGCCGACTCATTGCGCTAGCGGGTGACGTAACCGACCCCGCCCACGCCGCGCAGCTGGTGGATGCGGCCTCAGGTCTGGGACATTTCTTCCTGCTGGTCAACAATGCGAGTCTTCTCGGTCCCAGCCCTCAACCCCGACTCGCCGATTATCCGACGGAGACTTTCGCCGAGGTACTAACGGCCAATCTGATCGCTCCGCTTGGGCTCATCCAGATTTCGTTGCCCCATCTGCGAGAGGCTCGGGGAAAGGTCGTGAATGTCACTTCAGATGCCGCGGTCAAGGCCTACGAGGGATGGGGCGGATACGGGGCCTCGAAGGCGGGCCTCGAGCAGTTGTCCAGCATTCTCGCCGCCGAGGAGCCCGGGATCGGTGTCTACTGGTTTGACCCGGGAGACATGAGAACCAAGATGCATCAGGAGGCTTTTCCTGGGGAGGACATCTCGGATCGCCCACTACCAGAGGATCGAGTGCCCGGTTTGCTCCGGCTCATCGTGGGCGACTACCCGAGTGGCCGCTACCTGGCTGAGGATCTCCTGACCGAAACGGTGCTGAGGTGAGCGCACCTGGTTTGATCCGCTCCGTCGACGTACTCGACGGATTCACCGTGCCGACCGAGCTGGCAGCAACCCTTCCGCCGGAGCAGCGCGGATTGATGCGAGACGAGGTACGCCTCATGGTGTCCGACGATCGTGGGATCCGTCACCATCGTTTCCGCGACCTAGACGGCGAATTGCGAAGAGGAGACCTTCTGGTCGTCAACAGCTCGGCCACGCTCCCGGCGTCGGTCGTCATCGACCAGGACCTCGTCCTCCACTTCTCGACGGTCCTCCCTGGCGGCCTCCACATCGTCGAGCTTCGCAAGTTGTCCGGATCGTCATCCCATCGACACGAGGACACGCAGCCGGGTCGGTTGTCGCTGCCTGGAGGAGCCTTCGTGGACCTGCTCACGCCGTACCCTTCGGGCTCGCACAGCCGACGGTTGTGGGTGGCCCATGTCGACCTGGGTCGGCCGCTGGCCGACTACCTCGCCAACTGGGGGCGGCCGATCCGATACCGACACGTGGCCGGCGCGTTCCCCCTTGACGCCTATCAAACCGTGTTCGCAAGGCACCCGGGCTCCGCCGAGATGCCGAGTGCGGGCAGACCCTTCAGCTCGGCTTTGATCACGTCGCTACTCACCGCGGGAATCTCAATAGCCCCGTTGACCCTGCACACCGGAGTTTCCTCGCTCGAGTCGGGGGAGGACCCATACCCCGAGTGGTTCGACGTGCCGGAGACGACGGCGGCCCTGGTCAACCACACCCGTGCTCGGGAGGGCCGGGTGGTGGCGGTGGGGACCACGGTTGTGCGCGCCCTCGAAACCACCGCCGACTCGCGTGGCTACTCCCATCCCGGCCGCTCTTGGACGGATCTCGTGATCGGCTCCGATCACAGTTTGTCAGTGACCGACGGCTTGATCACCGGTTGGCACGAGCCGGACTCGTCCCATCTCGATCTGCTCGAGGCGGTCGCTGGGCGCGAACTGCTCACAAAGAGCTATGAGAGTGCCCTGGCGAACGGCTATCTGTGGCACGAGTTCGGAGACAGCCACCTCATCCTGGCTGCCTGACCCTTCGAGCTTGGTCAGCCGCTGACCACGGGGCTCCCGAGCCGGGCGAAGGGCTCGGTGGAGAAGACAAACTCCAGCGGGACCTCGAAATATTCGGCGATCTTGAGCGCCAGGTGGAGGCTCGGGCTGTACTCGCCGCGCTCCAGATAGCCAATGGTCTGGTAGTGCACCCCGAGCTCATCAGCCAACGCCCTCCTCGAGATTCCCCGCTCCGCACGAAGCATGGCGATGCGGTTGTGAACCGTGTCGGTCATCTGACCCACTGCAGGGCTTGCTCCCGGGCCGCTTCGACCTGGGACCCTGACTGGCGGCGTGCCATCCGGCGCAGGACGATCGGGGCGACCACCAGGCCGGCGATCGCCCAAGCGCCAAGGACCAGGGCGGTCTCGAGCGTCCGCCAGGAACCACCGACCTCGAGCGCCGCGGCGGCCGCCGGGAGGAAGGCGGCCCGCATCCCCAACCCGAGCCAATAGACGGGGAAGATCTGAGCGATGGGCTGCACCCAGCCCCAAAGGCCCTGGATGGGGGCGAAGATCCCCGAGATCGCCACCAGCACGATGAACGGCAACATCCCCCAGGTCCCCACCTTCTGGACACCGGGGACGAGCGACCCGATGACCATCCCGATGGGCAGCGTGGCGAGTGTCCCGAGAAGTGTGACCCAGAGCACCATCCCCCACCCTCCGGCATCAGGTGGCATCAGCCCGTCGAACATGAGGAACCCGGGGATCAGGATCACTGCGAAGCTGGGGATGAGGCCCAGGGTGTTGGAGACCACCTGGCCGCTGACATGCCCGACCACACCGTAAGGAACCGCCTTCGCCCGGAGCAGCGTGCCGTCCTCCCGCTCCATCGCCAGTGTGTAGGCGGGGCCGATGATCATCCCGAAGGCGATGAGGCCGCCGAGGATGCTGGGAAGAGCCACGGTGGGGAAGGAGAGGGAAGAGCCGGCGAAGTCGACCGTGTCATTCCGGTTGAGGAACAGATAGCCGAGGATGACCAATGCCATGACCAGGAAGAAGCCTTGGTCCTGCGGGCTGCTCAGGCTCTGTTTGAACTCGGTCCAGCCTCGATAGATCCCTGACCGCACGGCGTTCCTGGCCGGAGTCATCGCGTCGCCTCCTCGAGGGTCGAAGCCACGTCCTCCCCGGCCCCGCTCTCGTACTGCTGGACCATGGCGATATAGGTGTCCTCCAGGGTGGCCCGCCGGACTTCGAGGTCGCCGATGTCATCGTGTTGCGCCAGGAGCTCGCGAACGAAGGACGTTGCGTCCGGCGTGGCGTGGACAAACTGCTCCCCGTTCTGGCTCCAGCGGACTTGCGCCTCCCGGGTCACCCGGCGCGCAAGCTCGTCGGCACTCCCATCGGCCACGATCCGGCCCCCGGCCAGGATCAAGATGCGATCGGCGAGCTTGTCAGCCTCATCGAGATCGTGGGTGGTGAGGAGAATGGTGGTGTCCTCGAGGTCGGACAGCCGGTGCACCAGGTCGTGGAAGTCTCTTCTCGCCTGGGGATCGAATCCGGCGGTGGGCTCGTCGAGGAACAACAGCTCGGGCCGCCCGATGATCCCGACCGCGAGATCGAGCCGTCGCCGCTCCCCACCGGAGAGAGTGCGGATCTTGTGATCGGCGATCTCACCCAGCCCAACGAGGTCTATCAGCTCCTCGACATCGAACGGCCTCGGCCGTTGCGGACTCGAATAGGGCGCGTAGTAACGGCCCAGATACCCGAGGAGCACGCGAGGGCTCCATCGGGCATGGTCCCGCCATGACTGGAGGACCACGCCGACCCTCGCCCGCCAGTCTTCGCCGGCTGACATCGGGTCTTCTCCGAGCACCGTGATCTCGCCGGCCGAAGGAAACCGGAAGCCTTCGAGGGTCTCGATCGTTGTGGTCTTCCCCGCGCCGTTGGGGCCGAGCAACGTGACCACCTCGCCACGTCTGACTTCGAAGCTCACGCCATCGAGCACGTCGGTGTCCCCGTAGCGCATCCTCAGGTCGCGGACTGCGATCACTGTCTGATTGCTACGACCGGTCATTGCTGTCGGACCTTCCGTACTCACCTAAATACGGAATGTAGTACTAGTGCTACGACCGAGTCAAGGGGTCGTCGCCTCTTCGTCGACAAAGATCTCGACCTTCTCGTTGTAGAAGGCGACCAGCCCGGCGATCTCCTCGGCTTCGGGAAGAGGAGATTCGTATCCCCAGACGATGTTCTCGTGTGTGATGCCATCCACCGTCACCGACCAGTAGCGGGCCTCGCCCTTCCAGTGACAGGCCGATGAGCGATCCGTCGGCGTCAACAACTCCATGTGGACATCGGACTTGGGGAGGTAGTAGCGGACGGGCAAGCCGGCTTCGAAAAGAAACGTTGGGCGCTCGGAGTCGGCGACGGTCACCCCGTCGACTTCCACCCGGACCCGGTTCGACCTCTGCTCGATCGGCATCAGGCAGAGCCAAGCACAAGGGAGAGCGCTGGGGCGCGGGCCTCCTCCATCGACTCCCAATAGGCACCGAATCGGCTCTGCACGGAGTCCGGGCGCTCGGCATAGATCCGGCGCCCGAGGATCCGAGCCGCGGTCTCCACGTCGGACCTCCGCTGCTCGGCTAGGGCGCGGATCAACGACCTCTCCAATGGGTTGGGACAGAGCTCCGGCCGGCCGGCCAGAGTGTCGAGGAGTTCGGCGAGGTCGTGGTCCTCCCCCAGCAGCTCCGCCATTCGGTCGAGGGTGATCACCATCCCCAGGATCACCTCGGGCCACAGCGGGGTCAGGATCTCCATCTGGTGCATCAAGTATTTGACCCGCTTGCGCCAGGTATGGAATGTCATCGGCGCCGGCGAGCGATACGCCATCACCATCTCCCGCCGCCCGCGCCGGTAAGTGGTGCCGAGCCCGGGGCCGATCGTGGCGTACCGGTCTCGAATCCCGGTTCCGTATACACCGCGGGCGATCGGATCGGTGGGCCAAGACGAGTAACGGGCATGAGCCCGCTCCAACGAGGCGACCACACGGTTCACCAACTCCGCGTCCTCCATGGCGCGGGCCTCCACCCGGTCCCGGTTGACGATCAGCCGCTCCCGCGCCTCATGGAAGGTGCCCTCGGCAAGGAGCGGCTTGTAGAGCATCTCGACGTGATCCAGGGACTCGACCATCACGGCAGCCCCCCTCACCCCGGAGAGGAGCCGGGCAGCGTCCCGCATCGCCACATTCTCGAACCGGTAGACCTTTTGCCCGATCTCCGACCGGACAAGTCGGAGCAAGGCGCGAATCCGCTTCGTCGACTTGCGGGCACTGTGCACCGCGTCACCGAACGCTTCCTCGCCGTCGTAGAAACCGGAGACCGCGGTCTCCAATTCGGTGAGGCAAAGCCGTTGCAGCCCCTGGGCCAACGGCTCGCCTGGATAGAGGCGGAAGCGGGGCAGCCGGAGCACTACCGAGTCGGTCGACCGGTCCTGCGCCGCGGGAAGGGTCACCAGGCCAGCGTAATGTCGGGGTGCTTGAGATCCGCGGGTCTTCTCCCCTACCGACGGACTGCCGATTTGGAGGTCCTGGTCGCCCATCCCGGGGGGCCGTATTTCTCACGTCGCGACAACGGCTGGTGGTCGATCGTCAAGGGAATTGTCGAGGTCGACGAGCATGACGAGGACACCGCGGCTCGAGAATTCGAGGAAGAGACGGGTTGGCCGCCACCGCCAAAGCCCTGGGTTCCATTGGGCGAGGTCACCCTGAAGTCGAGGAAGGTGGTGGTTGCTTGGGCGGTGGAGACCGACTTCGATGTCAACACGCTCGACCCGGGGATGTTCACGATGGGCGGCCATCGTTTTCCCGAGATCGATCGGGTGCAGTGGATGGCACCGGACCTGGCCCGGGTCAAGTTGAACCCGGCATTGAGCCCCTTGATCGATCGACTGGAACAACACCTTGGTAGGTGAGGTTGGGAGCAGCATGAAACCAGAGACCGAAGCCGAGTGGAGAGAAAAGCTCGATCCCGAGCAGTACCGGGTGCTCCGCGAAGCTGCTACCGAGCGACCTTTCACCGGGAAATACTGGGACTCGAAGCAGGCTGGCACCTATCGCTGTGCGGGATGTGGCGCCGAGCTCTTCTCGAGTGATACCAAGTTCGACTCCAGTTCCGGCTGGCCGAGCTTCTATCAGCCGATTCAGCTGGGGTCCATCGATGAGGAGCAGGACAAGGCCTACGGGATGGTCCGCACCGAGGTGAAGTGTTCCAACTGCGGGGGCCATCTCGGGCATGTCTTCGACGACGGGCCCAACCCGACCGGGCTCCGCTACTGCATCAACTCAGCCGCCCTCGACCTCGAGCAGGAGGATTGACCGGGTCATCCCCGATAGGCGGAGAGCAGGGAGGCGAAGTCGGCGTCGTGGGTGCTCGCGGGAATGGTTTCGACCTGCACCCGGGCCTCGACCAAACCATCGATGTCGTCGAGCTCGATATCGGCGTTGCTCATGATGACCCGCACCGCCTCGTTGAACGGTTGCACCGCGAAGCAGATCTCAGGGATCCGATTCTCCCGAGCCGAAGCCACCACGGCATCGAAGAGCAGCCGCCCGAGCCCTCGACCCTGGTATTCGTCGACGATCGTGACCGCGACCTCGGCGCAGGACTGGTCGGGGAGCCGGATATACCGGCCAACACCCGCCGGTGATCCGTCGATCGTCCCTCCCCACGCCACGTGGTTGACCTGGTCGACAACGGTCAGGTAATCCAGCTCGGAGTCCGTGAGGCGGGCAACCCCGGTGCCGAACCGGGCGAACCGGCTCTCCACCGTCATCTGGCTCAAGCCTTCGACAAGGAGCAGCCGATCGTCGGGCAGGATCGGTCGCAGCTCGGCGATCGAGCCATCGCGGAGGGTGATGCTCAGGGTGGGAAGTTGGTCCGGGATAACTGCCATCTCAAGTGCTTGCTATAGCAAGCATACCGCGAGCAGGCGTGTCGTTCCTGTAACTTCATCGCCGATGGCCAGGCAGCGCTTGGCGACGGTCACGTCGCAATTCGGGTCGGGAAAGAGGGAGTCTCATGACTCCACGCCTTTCTACGAGCGGTTCAACGCGCCGGTGATCTCCACCGACGAGACGATCACCGCGCCCACGGCTGTCGACGCGTTCTTTCACAAGGACGCTCGCCACATGTCCGAGAGTGACGTCGCGGACCGCTCCGTGGCCTTGGTGGTCACCTCTCCGCCGTACTTCGCCGGGAAGGAATACGAGACCGAGATATCCGATGGCCACGTCCCCGCCAGCTATGTCGAGTATTTGGAAACGCTGGAGGAGGTGCTCGCAGTCAGTCTGCGCAAGCTCGAGCCAGGCGGTCGGATGGCGGTGAATGTCGCCAACCTCGGTCGCAAGCCCTATCGGTCGCTGTCGGCCGACGTCATGGCCATCCTCCAAGACCGGCTCGGCATGCTGCTTCGGGGAGAGGTCATCTGGCAGAAGGCGCGCGGCGCCGGAGGCAGCTGTGCCTGGGGCTCGTATCGATCACCCCAGAACCCCGTGCTCAGGGACGTCACAGAACGGGTCGTCGTGGCCTCCAAAGGCCGATTCGACCGGGCCATCAAGAGGTCGAAGCGCGAGGAGCTCGGGTTGCCCCACCGCTCCACGATCGATACCGATGAGTTCTTGGAAGCCACACTCGATGTCTGGGAGATCCCCTCGGAGCGTGCCACGCGGGTGGGCCATCCTGCTCCGTTCCCGGTGGCCCTGCCCCGACGACTGATCGAGCTCTACACCTACGCCGACGATCTGGTCATGGACCCGTTCATCGGCTCGGGGAGCACTGCCGTGGCGGCCGTGGAAACCACGCGCCACTATGTCGGGTTCGACACCGACGCCAGCTATCTGGCGATCGCCGAGGCGCGGGTGGCCGCCGCACGGGGAGTGACTGGTTGAGAATCCTCACGGTCTGCCTGGGGAACATTTGTCGTTCCCCCGCGGCGGCGGCCGCCATCAAGGAAGCAGCACACGAGGCCGGCGTCGAGGTCGATGTCGACTCGGCGGGCACCGGCTCATGGCACATCGGGCAGCCGCCGCACCCGGAGTCCGTGGCCGCGGGAGCGAGGGCGGGCCTGCGCATCGATGGACGCGCCCGCCGGGTGACATCGTCGGACTTCGAGCGATACGACGTGATCCTCGCCATGGACCGGTCCAACCTGCGTGACCTGGCCGACATGGCTCCGTCGAAAGCCCTGCGGGCCAAGCTGAGGCTCTTCAGGACCTATGACCCCGACTCCGATGAGGACGAGATCCCCGATCCCTGGGGTGGGCCCACCGAGGGGTACGAAGAGACGATCCGGATGGTGCGGGCCGCGGCCAAGGGCCTGGTGGACGACCTGTTGGTCAGGGCTCAGCTGGAGTGAATGATGCTGTGTCCGCGGAGCATGAAGTCGATCGCGAGCGCCACTGGATCATCACTCGTCAACAAGGTCTGGTAGTCGAGGCTAGCCCCGTTGAAGGCGAGGTCGTTCCAGTACGGATTGGATCGATCGATCGTTCCCCAGGACGAGACGTAGACGTATGGCTCGTCGTGGGAGTGGTCACCGGGTGAGGCCCCGTAACTCGCCCGCAGCCCACGGTCTTCAGATCCCATCTCGATCGCGGGGTCGAAGTGCTCTGGCCAGAGCTGGGGCTCGGAGGCGTCGTCATCGGGGCCTGCCTGGCCTCTCAAGTTGGTGAGGGCCTCGAATCCGAAATCGAACCAATTGGCCACGAATCCTGCTCCGACCGGATCCAGCGCCAGGTCGAGATCAGAGTCGATTGGTGGCAATGGGTCACCAAACCCGGTGAACCAATCCACCTCGTAGGGAATGCCCACGAACTCGGTGGCGCGGCTGATCGAGGTGATGGGCTCGGTCCACACTTCTTCGTCGACTTCGTTCACCAAGGACACGCCTTCCACCCGGACGACACGGCCGTCGAACTCGGGGGTGCCGAAACCCCCGGGAGTGGCGCGGAGGCCCATTCGCTCGATGGCCCGATAGCGCGCCGGGGCGAGCACGAAGTAGGCGAGCTGATGCAGGCGATCACGGGTAGCGGAAAGACCCGGAGGAACTCGATGAAGGGTCAAGTCGTGGTTCCTCCAACGGCTGGCTTGCGCCACATCGCGGCCAGTTGCAGGGCAGCCACGAGAAAGCCGGCGCCAACGATGGCAGCGCCGGTCCAGCCGTCGAGATCGTCGGCGATCCCGATCACCGCGTCGACCGATGCCGCTCCGGGGCCGATGATGCCGAGTGTCAGAGCGACTAGAGCCATCGTGGTCACATATTCGTAGCCCTCGTCGGGACGGTAGAACACGAAGAAGCCGGCAAAGCGATGGATGGTCCAGAACGCGACGAACATCGTCGCCGCCAGGCCGGCGGCGGCTGCCGAGGTGAGCAAGCCCGCGATCAGGCCGAGGCCGATCAGGATCTCGCTCCCGGCGGAGAGCTTGGCGTTGAGCTCCGGCGACCTGAAGCCCTTCGAGGCAAACCACTTCGCCGTCCCCTCCTGGGTACGCGCGTGATTCAGGCCGTGGGCGATCATGACGATCCCCGCCCAGAGGCGGAGCAGCGCCGATACGACGTCCAACTCGGTCATTCTTCCTCCTCATGATGACCCGACACCGGCAGGACGCGAGTCAAGTCGATTCGACGAATCGGGGCGCCCGATTGTTACGGTTCCGTCGATTGTGGTGCCCCGATGAAGACATGGGGTGAGGCTGCCCTCGCCCTCGGCGTGACCCTGGTCCTCGGGGCGGCGCTCTGGCTGTTCACCGGGGAGCCCTTCGGCGACGCCACCACCACGGACAGCACGACTCCGGCGGTGGTCGACACCGAGGCCGCGGCGCGCGGCCAGGTCCTGGCCCAGGACACCGGCTGTCTCAACTGCCACTCCATCGATGGCACTGCGAGCACCGGGCCCACGTGGAAGGGCCTCGTCGGGGCCAGTCGTCCCTTGGCCTCGGGGGAAACGGTGGTCGCAGACAACGCCTACCTCTTCAACTCGATCGTCGACCCGACGTCACAGGTGGTGGCCGGATTCGAGGCGGTCATGCCGACCACCTACTCCGATCAGCTCAGCGAACAGGACATCAACGACCTGGTGGAGTACATCAATTCGCTGGGGTAGAAGCCCGCGGACCGAATCCCGCTGACCGCATACCGCTAACCGCTCGGCCCTTCGACCACCTCCGAGACCAGCCAGATCGTGTCGTAGATACACGCCTCAGGTATCTCAGTGTCCTCGAGCGCAGGAACATCGGCAGGGACTTCACCTCCACCAAGGGTGACCCGGTCCCCGAATGACATCTCTCCAGTGGGCGTTTGCACACCGTCCGTGGTCCGGGTGCTTCCCGGCGGCCAGACAGCCAAATACGTAGTACGACTCTGAGCCCGAAGGACGACGCACCCGGCGTCGGTGATCAAATCAGCGCTGATCTCCGCGGCGGGAAGCCCATCCTCGGGGGTCAGGTTGTGAGTCAACAGAGAAACCGACGGGTTCCCGCCACCCTCCGGTGAGACGCAAGAGACAAGGACAACCAACATCACTATCGACCACCGAAATCGGCCCATTGGTCGAAGGGTAATGTGCCGCCCGCCAGCCCCTCCCCGCCTGCGGCGGTACTCCCCCCCAGAAGCCCCCTCCGCCCTTCGGGCACCTCCCCCAACGTCGCTTCGCTCCTGGGGGAGGAAATGCTCACTACGTTCGCTGGGGGGAGAAATGGGGAATGTGACATAGGTACGCTCAGGTTGTACTCTCCACATACGCTCAGACTTCAACGGAGGAAACCAAGCAAATGGCACGCGCAGTAGGCATCGACCTCGGCACCACCAACAGCGTGATCGCCGTCCTCGACGGCGGCGAGCCCACCGTGATCCCCAACGCAGAGGGGGGACGGACCACGCCCTCGGTGGTGTCCTTCAAGGATGGTGAGGTCCTGGTTGGCGAAGTCGCCAAACGACAGGCCATCACCAACCCCGACCACACCGTCCGCTCCATCAAGCGCAACATGGGGACCGACTGGTCCATCGACGTCGACGGCAAGGGCTACACGGCACAGGAGATCTCGGCCCGCATTCTGATGAAGCTGAAGAGGGACGCCGAGTCCTATCTCGGCGACAAGGTCACCGACGCGGTGATCACCGTTCCAGCGTATTTCAATGACGCCCAGCGACAGGCGACTACAGAGGCCGGCCAGATCGCCGGGCTCAACGTGCTCCGAATCATCAACGAGCCCACCGCGGCCGCCCTGGCCTATGGCCTGGACAAGGAGGGCACCGACCAGACCATCCTGGTGTTCGACCTCGGTGGCGGCACCTTCGACGTCTCCGTCCTCGAGATCGGGGAAGGGGTCTTCGAGGTCAAGGCCACCTCGGGTGACACCAAGCTCGGAGGCGACGACTGGGATCAGAAGGTGATCGACTGGCTGGTCGAGGGCTTCAAGAACGATCATGGCGTCGACCTGGGCAAGGACCGCATGGCCCTGCAGCGCCTCAAGGAGGCTGCCGAGAAGGCCAAGATCGAGCTCTCTACCGTCTCCGAGACCGAGATCAACCTCCCCTTCATCACCGCCACCTCGGAAGGCCCGCTCCATCTCCAGCGCAAGCTGACCCGTTCCGAGTTCCAGAAGCTCACCGAAGATCTGCTGGAGCGGACGAAGCGACCGTTCCAGCAGGCGATCAAGGACGCCAACATCGCAGTCGGGGACATCGACCACATCGTTCTGGTCGGGGGCTCGACCCGGATGCCCGCGGTGCAGGAGCTGGTGAAGAGCCAGACCAACAAGGACCCGCACCGCGGCGTCAACCCCGACGAGGTGGTCGCCGCCGGCGCCGCGATCCAGGCCGGAGTGCTCAAGGGAGACGTCAAGGACATCCTGCTCCTCGACGTCACACCTCTCACCCTGGGTATCGAGACCAAGGGCGGGGTGATGACCCGGATGATCGAGCGCAATACGACCATCCCCACCAAGAGGTCCGAGATCTTCACCACCGCGGAGAACAACCAGCCTGAGGTCGAGATCAACGTTCTCCAGGGCGAGCGCACCATGGCCAACGACAACAAGAGCCTGGGCAAGTTCCGCCTCACCGGGATCCCACCGGCGCCGATGGGCATGCCTCAGATCGAAGTCGCGTTCGATATCGACGCCAATGGGATCGTCAACGTGAACGCCAAGGACCTGGCCACCGGCAAGGAACAAGCGATGACCATCACCGGCGGGTCTGCACTGGCTCAAGATGACATCGATCGAATGGTCAAGGATGCCGAGGCGTACGCCGAGGAGGATGCCAAGCGACGGGAAGCCATCGAGACCCGCAACCAGGCCGACCAGCTGGTCCATCAGACCGACAAGCTCCTCGAGGAGCAGGGTGAGAACATGACCGACGACGAGAAGTCGGCGGTGGAGTCCGCTCTTTCCTCACTCAAGGCGACGATTGCCAACGAGGACGCCGAGTCTTCCGAGATCCGCTCCGGGATGGATGCACTGATCCAGGCCAGCCAGGCGATGGCCACACGTCTCTACCAGCAGGCGGGGGCCGCCGACACCGGTGGCGACGACCACACCATCCCCGAAGATGATGACGTGGTCGAAGCCGAGATCATCGAGGACGATGAGGACGCCTGAGTTCCCTGATACGCCGATACGCAATACGAAAATGACTGGGTTCGAAAGCGACATCGTCGAAGGTGAGATCGAGGAGCCGATAGGCGCCATCGACCCGGCAACGCTGGGGATCGACCTGCCCGAGGACAAAGACGAAGCGATAGCACTCCTCGTCGAAAAGCTCGTCGAGTCCCGTGAGGAAGCGGCCTCCTATCTCGACGACCTGCGGCGGGTGGCCGCCGACTTCGACAACTACCGAAAGCGCACCACCAGGGAGCAGGCGATGGTGCTCGACCGCGCCGCCGAGCGCGTGGTGCGCGAGTTGCTGCCGGTGCTCGACTCGTTCGATGCCGCACTCAACGCCAAACCCACCACCGATGGCGAGCGCCAGCTCCTCTCCGGGATGATCAACACCAGGGAGCAGCTGCTGAAAGGCTTGGAGCAGGAGGGCCTGGAGGTGATCCCCACCATCGGTGAGCCCTTCGATCCCGAGATCCACGAGCCGGTCGGGGCCCCATCGGGGAGCAACGACCTCGTGGTCTCCGACGAGCTCCGCCGCGGATACCGGCTCGGGGACCGGGTGCTGCGCCCGGCGCTGGTGGTCCTGGAAGCGCGACCGTGAACCGGGACTGGGTCGACAAGGACTTCTATCAGATCCTCGGTGTCGGGGAATCAGCGAGCGCCGAGGAGATCAAGAAGGCATATCGCAAGCTGGCTCAGACCCACCACCCGGACGCCAACCCGGACAACGCCGAGTCTGAAGAGAAATTCAAAGAGATCTCGGAGGCCTACGCCACCCTGTCCAATGCCGAGCAACGCAAGGAGTACGACCAGGTGCGTCGCATGGTGGCGTCCGGAGGTTTCTCCGGCTACGGGGGCCGGGGCGGCGGCTACGGCGGGTTCCAGGGACAACAGGTCAGGGTCGAAGACCTTTCCGACCTCCTCGGCGGATTCGGCGGGCTCGGCGACCTGTTCGGGTTCGGCTCCGGAGGCCGCACCGGGCCCACCAGGGGGGCTGACCTTCAGGCCGACCTGACCATCGGCTTCGAGGACGCCGCTGCGGGGGTCACGACATCGATCACGGTGCGTGGCGCTGCCACGTGCTCTCACTGCGCTGGTTCCGGAGCCGAGCCGGGCACCCCGGTCACAACCTGCCCGACTTGTGGAGGCAGGGGTGTCGTCGCCCAGAACCAGGGCTTCTTCTCCTTCTCCCAGCCCTGCCCACAATGTCGCGGCTCGGGGCGGATTATCGAGACCCCCTGCACGGTGTGCCGGGGCACCGGCACCGAGACCAAGGCACGTGAGGTCAAGGTCAGGGTGCCTGCCGGCGTCCAGGATGGGAACGCACTCCGTATCCCGGGAAAGGGCGGCCCGGGCCGCAATGGCGGCCCCGCCGGCGACCTCCTGGTGAAGGTGAGAGTCGCCTCCAGCCGCACGTTCGGGCGCAAAGGGAACGACCTGACTCTCACCGTCCCCATCACCTACACCGAGGCGGTGCTGGGCACCAAGCTCGAAGTGCCAACCCTGAACGGCATGGTGAAGCTCAAGGTCCCGCCGGGGACCCCTTCGGGCAAGACGTTCCGGGTGCGAGGCAAGGGCATCGATCCGGAGCGCGGGCGGTCCGGGGATCTGTTGGTGACGGTTCAGGTTGCGGTGCCCTCCAAAGTCGGCAAGGAGGAGAAGGAGCTCCTCGAGGGCCTGGCCCAGTATGAGACCGATGACGTCCGGGCTCATCTGAGATGATGGTCGGCGCATGAACGAGTCGACGAGAGCCGTGTTCGTGATCTCGGTGGCGGCCGAGCTCGCCGGGATGCACCCGCAGACCCTTCGCATCTACGAGCGCAAGGGCCTGATCGATCCGTTCCGAACTCCAGGGGGCACCCGTCGCTATTCACGCGAAGACATCGAGAGGCTGCAACTGATCCAGGAGCTGACGAGCCAGGGCCTCAACCTGGAAGGGGTGCGCCGGGTGCTCGCCCTCCAGGAGGAGAATCGGGTGCTGAAGAAGAAGCTGGACAAGCTGCGAGACAAGCTCGACGACCTCGAGGACGAGATGGAGAGACGGATCGAGATGAACCGTCGCCAGCAGCGAGGTGATCTCATGCTGCGCAGCGACGTGCGCCAGCTCTTCGATAGGGAGCGCTGATCGCCTTGGCCGACTCCTATCAGGGCCCGGTCAAGGTCCTTGGAGGCGACGACGGGATCCTGCTCACCACAGGGTCGGCGTCCCTGGAGCATGACGAAGAGCAGGGCACTTGGGAGGGCCAATTGCAAACCCTGCGAGGCACGGCTGTCGCCGGCAAAGCGTTGGTGGTGGAGTTGGCGATCCCGGATGCGGGCAAGGGAAGGGCCCAGCTGACCCCGATCGGCGAGAACGGCGAGATGTCGGTGTCGGCGGTGGTCGGGCTCGGACCCCAGCCGTTCTGAGAGCTCAGCGCTCCTTGCGCTCGAGATCCTCGACAGCCGGGCCGTGTACCACGAGGCCGTCGATGTCGAATCGAGAACCGTGACACGGGCAGTCCCAGGTCCGCTCCGCCGTGTTGAGGCTCAGTTGGCAGCCGAGGTGGGTGCAGGTGGTCGATACCAGGTGAACCAGCCCGTCCTCGGTCCGGAAGGCGCCCACCCTCTTTCCGTCCCGCCACAGCACCCCGCCTGATCCCGGCAGCATCTCGTCGATGTCTTTGGGGTCTGAGCGGCGAAATCGATCCACCACCAGGCTTTTCACCGTTCTCACCGACGCCTCGGCGAACCCGCGCAGACCCTTGCCCACCGCGAGCCGGCTCGAGTCGAAAATGGGGGCAAAGGGGTTGGGCCTCCCCATCGCCATGTCGACCATGATCTCGGCCCCGATCGTGCCGTTGGCCAGGCCCCATTTCGCATAACCGGTGGAGGTGAACACCCGGCCCGAGCCGCCGAGTCGACCGATGTAGGGCAACCGGTCCACGCTCCGATAGTCGTGAGCCGACCATTGGAACGCCACCCTCCCTTGGGGGAAACGCGCCGCGGACCATGTCTCCAGCGCCCGATAACGGCGCCGGGTGTCGGAATCCCCTCCAGCGGGATGACTCTCACCACCGACGATGATGTGGCCGTCGCTCGTTGATCGGATCGATCGGAGCGGCTCGTCGACACTGATGTACATCCCCTCCACCGGCGTCGGGCCCGGGCTCAATGCCACGGCGTAGGACCGTGAGGGAGTCATCCGGGCGAAGTAGCCACCGCGGTTGGTGAAGGGAATGTGGGTGGCGACGATGATCACATCGGCCCGGATGTTGCCGTGGTCGGTGGTCACCACCCCATCACGGGAATCCAGGTCCAACGCCCTGGTTCCCTCATAGACCAGACCACCCTTCTCGACCACAGCATCGAGGAGCCCTCGGCAATAGAGGCGGGGGTGAAACTGGGCTTGATCATCGAGGCGGGCTGCCCCCTGGATCGGATAGGGCAGATCGCACTTGGTTGTAAAGGAGACATCCAGGCCGGCCTGCTGGGCGGCGACGACCTCGGCCTCGATTGCCGGGAGATTCTCTTGAAACTCGGCATAGGTGAATGCCGGACGGCTCTCGAGCTCGCACTCGATCCCGTCCTCGGCGACCCGGCGGCGAACTCTGTCAATTCCCGCCAGATTCGCCTCGGCATAGCCAGCGGAGACCTCCTGGCCCCAGGTCCGAACTATGTCCGTGTAGATCGTGGACTGGAGAGCGGTGAGCTTGGCCGTGGTGTACCCGGTGACACCCGAGCACAGCCGGCTCGAGTCGATCAGCGCAACCGTCATCCCTTCATCGGCAAGGAGACGGGCCGCGGTGAGGCCGGTGATACCTGAACCGACCACCAGTGCCTGTACCTCGATATCGGCCTGGAGCGGGGCGAAGACCGGCCATTCGGGATCACTCATCCACAGCGAGGTCTTCTGGGCGTCGGGCATAGAGCTCGCGTCCGAGGGAATTGTTTCCATGATCGGTGTTACATACCCGGCTCCTGGGCCGAGGAACACGCATACCGTTGACGCGGTGGGCGCAGCTGCTGACTGTGAGCTGATCGGGCCCGGGATTCTCGGCCAGCCGGTCAACTCGCTGACCGCGTTCGCCTTCGTCATCGCCGGGGCATTGATCCTGACCCGGCGCCCGGAGCGAGGTTGGATCGGGGTGGCCGCAATCGCCACCGGGATCGGATCGTTCCTGTTCCACGGACCGATGCCGCCGGGTGCCGAATGGGCTCACGATGTGACCCTGGCCTGGCTGCTGCTCGTCGTCGCCGTGGACGCACGACCTGATCGCAGCCGTTGGGCTCTGATCGGCCTCGCGGTGCTGGGTGCTCTATTCGCCGCAGTCCCGGCCGTGGCCGACCCGGTGGCGGTGGTCCTGGCCGCAATCGCCATCGCCTCGGTGCTGCGTCAGGACCGCTCGACGGTCACGGTCGGAGCGTTGAGCCTGTTGACGGTCTCGGCAGTCGTCGGTCGTCTGGGAGCCACCGGAGGACCGCTCTGCAATCCCGAATCCGTGCTCCAGCCCCACGGTTTGTGGCATGTCTCCGCTGCCGTCGCCATCGCCTGGTGGGCACTCGCGTCGAACCGGGTCAGTTGATGACGAGCTCGTCGCCCTCCGCCGTGATCTTCACGGTGCTCCCCTCGCTGAACTCGCCGGACAGGATCCGCATTGCCAGCGGGTCGGCGAGCTCGCGCTGGATCGTGCGCTTCAGGGGGCGGGCTCCATAGACCGGGTCGAATCCGGCCTCGGCCAGAAGGTCGAGCGCCTCGTCGCTGACCATGAGCTCGATCCGACGGTCGGCGAGGCGATTTCGCAGAGATTGCAGCTGGATCTCCACGATCTGGCGCAGGTCTTCCCTGGTGAGTCGGTCGAACACGATGATCTCATCGATCCGGTTGAGAAACTCGGGCCGGAAGTGGGCCTGGACCGCGGCCATCACCCGCTCCTCGACCATTTCGAAGTCGAGGTCCGGTTGGATCGACTCCGACCCGAGATTGGAGGTCATGATCAGCACGACATTGCTGAAGTCCACCGTTCGACCCTGGCCGTCGGTGAGCCGCCCGTCGTCGAGGAGCTGGAGGAGGACGTTGAACACGTCGGAATGCGCCTTCTCGATTTCGTCGAGGAGCACCACCGAATAGGGCCGGCGCCGCACAGCCTCGGTGAGCTGGCCGCCTTCGTCATATCCGACATAGCCGGGTGGGGCGCCGATCAATCGACTGACCGAGAACTTCTCCATGTACTCGGACATGTCGATTCGGACCATCGCCCTTTCGTCGTCGAAGAGGAACTCGGCCAGGGCGCGGGCGAGCTCGGTCTTGCCGACACCGGTGGGGCCAAGGAACAGGAAGGAGCCTGATGGGCGATGAGGGTCCGAGAGCCCGGCGCGGCTCCGACGCACGGAGTTGGCCACCGCGGTCACTGCGTGGTTCTGGCCCACCACCCGGCGATGGAGCTCCTCCTCCAGCCGGATCAGCTTCTGGGTCTCGCCTTCCATGAGCTTTGTCACCGGGATCCCGGTCCAGCGGGCGACGACCTCAGCTACGTCCTGCTCGGTCACCTCCTCGGAGAGCATCCGGCCCTCCTGGTGGATGCGCTCCAGCTCGGCCTCCTGCTCCTCGAGTTGGGCCTGGAGAGTGGCCACCGTGCCATAGCGGAGCTCGGCGGCACGGGCCAGGTCCGCGTCGCGCTCAGCCCGCTCTGCCTCCGTGCGTGCCCCTTCGATTTGTTCCTTGAGGTCCTGGATCGAGGTGATCACCTCTTTCTCCAGATTCCAGCGGGCGGTCAGCCCATCGATCTCCTCGTTCAGGTCCGCGATCTGTTGCTCCACACTCTCCAGGCGTTCGACTGGTGCCGCATCAGTCTCCTTCTTGAGCGCCTCCCGCTCGATCTCGAGTTGGATTCGGCGCCGGGTCAGGTCATCGATCTCCTCGGGCATGGAGTCGATTTCGATCCGGAGCCGGCTCGCGGACTCGTCGATGAGGTCGATCGCCTTGTCCGGGAGGAAGCGAGCAGTGATGTAGCGATCAGAGAGCACAGCCGCAGCCACCAGGGCCGAGTCGGTGATCCGCACCCCGTGATGGATCTCGTAGCGCTCTTTGAGGCCGCGGAGGATGCCGATGGTGTCCTCCACCGAGGGAGGTTCCACGACCACCGGTTGAAAGCGACGCTCCAGGGCAGCGTCCTTCTCGATGTGCTTGCGGTACTCGTCGAGGGTGGTTGCGCCGATCAGGCGCAGCTCTCCCCGGGCCAGCATCGGCTTCAGCATGTTGGATGCGTCCATCGCCCCTTCGGCGGCGCCCGCCCCGACCAGGGTGTGCAACTCGTCGAGGAAGGTGATGATCTCACCTTCTCCGGCCCGGATTTCCTCCAGGACAGCCTTGAGCCGCTCCTCGAATTCGCCCCGGTACTTGGCCCCGGCGACCATCGAGGCCAGGTCGAGCGAGATGATGCGCTTGGTGCGCAGGCCCTCGGGCACGTCGCCGTCGGCGATGCGCCTCGCCAGCCCCTCGACAATGGCGGTCTTCCCCACTCCGGGCTCTCCGATCAGGACCGGGTTGTTCTTGGTGCGCCGGGAGAGCACCTGGATCACGCGCCGGATCTCCTCATCACGACCGATGACCGGGTCGAGCTTTCCCTGGCGGGCATCGGCGGTGAGATCGCGCCCGTACTGCTCGAGGGCGTTGGACGTGGCTTCGGGGTCGTCGCTGGTGACCCTGCGGTTTCCCCGCAGCACCTGGAGGGCCTCGAGGATGGCGGTTGCTGTCAGATCCTGAGCGCGTAGGGCGTCGCCGGTCGCGCCGGAATCCTCGGCCAATGCCAGCAGCAAGTGCTCGACAGAGAGATAGTCGTCGCGGAGTGCATCCCGATGACGATCGGCGGCGGTGAGGACCCGGTTCAGGTCGGGAGAGGCTGCCGCCTCGTTACCCCCAAACACCCGGGGCTCACGATCCAGTATCTCCTCGATCGAGCGCCGCAAATCCACCGGCCGGGCCTCGAGGCGATCGAGCACCGGGTAGACGATGCCCTCCTGCTGGGCGAGCAAGGCGAGAGCGAGATGAGCGGGCTGGACCTGACCGTGGTTGTGCTCCCTGGCTGCCTGGGTGGCACTGAGAAGGGCTTCGCGACTCTTGGCGGTGAGCTTCTCGGGATCCATTTCAGTTCTTCAGCCAGATACCCCAACCCGGTGCTGCTTAAAGTCGCGACCGGCGTAGAACGGAGGCGAGATGATCAAGGAATTCAAGGAATTCATCGAGCGCGGGAACCTAATCGACATCGCGGTCGGGTTCGCCCTCGGTGTTGCCTTCACCGCGGTGGTCACCACCTTCACCGAGAGGATCATCTACCCGGCCATCGGTCTCATCTTCGGGCGCGGCGATCTGAGCTCTCTGGGGACGTTCGGCGACAACGGTAGTCTGGGGGCATTCCTGGGATCCGTGGTCAATTTCCTAATCATCGGCGTCTTCCTCTTCTTCGTGGTCAAGGCCTACAACCGATTCCGGGCAGAGAGCGAGGCGGCGGGGCCAAGCGAGGAAGTCGCCCTGTTGACTGAGATCCGGGATGCGCTGGTGCAACGCTGATGGCCGCGGGCCCAAGTGACGAGGCTCTCTAGGAGGTAGCAGGTGGACAACGAGGTCTGGCGCTGGCTGTGGACCATCTTCGCCATCGTGATGGGGATCGGGGAGATCTTCACCGCGGGCTTCTTCCTGCTCCCATTTGCCATCGGTGCCGCTGTCGCCGCCCTGCTGGCCTGGGCCAATGTTGCCCTGCTCGCACAATGGCTCGTGTTCTTCGGTGTCTCCATCCTCTCCCTCGTCTTCCTCCGCCGTTTCATAGGCCGCCAGGACGAAGGAGAGCAGCCCAGGGTCGGCGCCAACCGTTGGGTCGGCGTCCAGGGCGTCGTCCTCGAGGACATCGATCCCCAGAGCGGCGCAGGGATGGTGAGAGTCGCGACCGAGGAATGGCGGGCCACTGCGGTCGTGCCGATACCCAAGAACACCCAAATCGTCGTCACCGAGGTACAGGGCACTCGGTTCATGGTCGAGCCAGTTGTGATGGGCTGAGGCTTCGAAGAAAACAAAGGAGACATGGTGGAGGCAGTCGTAATCCTGTTCGCCGTCCTGGCACTGGTGCTGATCCTCGTCGCAGCGGCCGGGTTCAAGGTGGTGAGGCCATATGAGAAAGGGCTCATCGAGTTCCTCGGTCGATATCAGAGGACGGTGGACTCCGGTCTGCGCTGGGTGCTCCCCTTCGTGAAGAGGCTGACCAAGGTGGACATGCGGGAGCGCGTCATCGACGTACCGCCGCAGGAAGTGATCACTAAGGACAACGTGGTGGTGACCGTCGACGCGGTGATCTACTTCGAGGCCACCGACCCGGTGAAGCTGGAATACAACGTCGGCAACTTCATCCTGGCCGTCACCAAGCTCGCCCAGACCAACCTGAGGAACGTGGTAGGCGACCTGGACCTCGACTCCGCCCTGACCTCTCGCGAGGTGATCAATGCCAAGCTGCGCCAGATCCTCGACGACGCCACCGACAAGTGGGGAGTGCGTGTGGTCCGGGTCGAGATCCAGCGCATCGAACCACCCGTCGACGTCACCGACGCCATGCATCGCCAGATGAAGGCGGAACGTGACCGTCGCGCCGCAGTCACCGAGGCCGAGGGGCTGAAGCGGGCAGCCATTCTCAAGGCAGAGGGGCTCAAGGAGAGCCAGGTACTCGAGGCCGAGGGCCAGGCGGAGGCGATCAAACGGGTGGCCGACGCCGAGCAGTACCAGCTGTTGACCGTGGCCGAGGGTGAGGGCCAGGCCGTGGAGCGGGTGTTCGCCGCCATCCACACCGGAGACCCGACACCTGACCTGATCGCGATCCGCTACCTGGAGACTCTGCAGCGCGTCGCCGATGGTCAGGCGACCAAGATCTTCCTGCCTCTGGAGACATCGGGAGTCCTGGGGAGCATTGCTGCCATTGGCGAGATGTTCAGGGAGTCCTCCCGAGACGAACCCAGTCCTCCCGTGTGATGCGATAGACGACGTGTCTTCGCAGCCGGTCGTCCTCCATGAACCGGGGATGATCGAAATCGAGCTCTGGAGCCGGCCTGAGCCCGATCCGCTGCATCACCTGGATCGATCGCCGATTGGCCGGCAGGGCCCAACTCAGGATTCGGTCCAAACCCGCGGTGTCGAAACCGAAGGCGAGCACGGCCCTGGCGCTTTCAGTTGCATAGCCGCGGCCCCATTGCTGACGAGCGAGCCGCCAGCCGATCTCGACTGCCGGGGTGAATTCGGTTACGAATTTCGGAATCGCCAGCCCGCAGAAACCGATGAGGCGGTGGTCGTCCCTGGTTTCGACTGCCCACAGCCCGAATCCGTGATCCTCGAAGTGTTGTTCGATTCGGTCGATCAATAGGTCCGATGCGTCCGTCGTCAGCGGCGAGGGGAAATGCTCCATGACCACCGGATCGGCATTGATCGTCGCAAACGGAGCCCGATCTCGATCGGCCCAGCGCCGCAGCCGGAGTCGTTGGGTGTCGAGTACCGGCCCGGCAGCCACCGCGATCCTCAGCCGGTGGGGGCCGGGCGCAGCGCGGCCAGGGGCCTGTCCAGGGCGTCGGCCACCCGGCGCAGAGTCGACATCGTCTCCGCAAAGCCTTCCAGGGTCAGGCTCTGCGGGCCGTCACTCAGCGCTTCCTCGGGACGGTCGTGCACCTCGATGATGAGGCCGTCGGCGCCGGCCGCCACTCCGGCCGTGGCGAGGCTGGGGACCAGGGAGCGCCTCCCCGCGGCATGGCTCGGGTCGACCAACACCGGCAGATGGGTCTTCTCCTCGAGCACGGGAACGGCGCTGATGTCGAGCGTCCCCCGGGTCGAGGGGTCGAACGATCGGATGCCTCGCTCACAGAGGACCACTCTCGGGTTCCCCGAGCCGACGATGTACTCGGCGGCGAGCAGGAGCTCCTCGATTGTCGACATCAATCCTCTCTTCAGAAGCACCGGATTCGGCTGCTCCCCCACCGCCGAGAGGAGTCGGAAGTTCTGCATGTTCCGACTTCCGACCTGGAGCATGTCGACATACTGGGTCATCAACTCGACGTCCTCTGGGGCCACGCACTCCGACACGACCGCGAGCCCGGTTTCCTCCCGAGCCTCCGCCAGAAACTGCAGCCCCTCCTCCCCCAGTCCCTGAAACGAATAGGGAGAGGTCCGCGGCTTGAAGGCGCCGCCGCGGAGGAGCACCGCCCCTGCGTCGGCGACCCCTCTGGCGATCCTGGCGATCTGCTCTCCTGACTCCACCGAGCAGGGCCCGGCGATGACCACCAGCTCCGGGCCGCCGATGAGGACGTCGCCGACTCTGACCGTCGTCGGCGAGTTTCGAGCTTCGCGGGCCACGAACGGATAACGCGGAGCCTCGGTGCTGACCGAAGCCACTCCGATCAGGGCGGCGATCTCCTCGGCCATCCCCGGCTCCGGATCGCCGATGATGCTGACCACGGTCGTAGACCCGGCCTCACCAACGTGGACCCGGAGCCCGTAACCCTCGACGAAGCGGAGGATGGCCGCCTTTTGGGCAAGGGTGCAGTCTTCTGTGAGTGTTGCGATCATGGGCGGAGCCCCAGTAGGAATTCGATCGGGTCGCCGTCGGCTGCCAGCACCTCGACCAGGGCACTGCCGACGATGACACCGTCGCAGTGGCCGGCAAGGGCGGCGACCTGATCCGAGCTCCTCACACCGAACCCGGCGAGCACCGGCGGACCCGACGCCGGCCGCACCCGATCCAGATAGCCCCGAGTGGTGCTGCCCACCTCGGCTCGTCCTCCGGTGGTGCCGGTCATGGTGACCGCGTATGTGAAGCCCTGAGACGATGCACCGAGCCGGCGGAGTCGTTCGGGCTCGGTCACCGGTGTGACCAATTGGACCAAGCCTATGCCCGAGCGATTCGCCTCCTCACGGACCTGATCTCCCTCCTCGAGAGGAAGGTCGGGCACGACGAGCGCGGAAACCCCTGCGGCGGAGAGTCTGGGGAACAAGCGCTGGAACCCGAATGCCATTAGGGGATTCAAGTAGCTCATCACAACCACCGGTGCGGGGACAGGGCCCACTCCCTCCAATGCGGCGACGATCGACTCCAGCGTCGCCCCCTCCTCGAGGGCGACCCGGCTCGAGTCCTGGATCGTTGCCCCATCCGCCATCGGATCACTGAAAGGGATCCCGATCTCGACTGCCTCCGAGATCCCGGCCACCTGTCCTAGAGCCTCGACGAAGCGGGACATGCTCGGATATCCGGCGGTGAGATAGGGGACGATGGCCCCTCCGGGCCTCAAGCGCTCCTCCAGGCGGGCCCACCCGGTGCTCACCGTGGTCATCGCCTCAACCCCCGCAGGATGTCGATGTCCTTGTCTCCCCGCCCGGAGAGGCCGACCAGGACCGTCGAGCCCGGGTTTTCGACCAGCCAGCGACGGGTTCCGGCGAGTGCGTGGCTCGACTCCAGCGCGGCGAGGATGCCCTCATGCCGTCCCAGCACATCGAGAGCTGCAAGTGCCTCGTCGTCGGACGCCTCCTGATACGCGGCGCGCCCTGATTCGGCCAACCATGAGTGCTCGGGTCCCACTCCGGGGTAGTCGAGGCCGGCAGAGACCGAGTGGGTCTCCTGCACCTGGCCGTGCTCATCCTGAAGCAGGAACGAGAAGCTGCCGTGAAGCACCCCCGGCGAACCGTGCCCGATGGTGGCTGCATTCATCCCCAGGCCCGGCCCGCGGCCACCGGCCTCGACGCCGATCAACTGCACTGGATCGTCGAGGAAGGGATGGAACAGCCCTATGGCATTCGAACCGCCGCCGACACAGGCGAAGGCGACATCGGGGAGGTGACCGATGGCCTCCAAGATCTGACGCCTCGCCTCGGTCCCGATCACCGCTTGCAAGCGTCGGACCAGCCAGGGATAGGGATGGGGGCCAACTGCCGAGCCGAGCAGGTAATAGGTGCCTTCGGGGTCGTTGACCCAGTCCCGAAGTGCTTCGTTGATCGCGGCCCGGAGGGTGGCGTCTCCGCTGGTCACCGGCTCCACCCGCGCCCCGAGCAACCTCATCCGCTCCACATTGGGCGCCTGGCGCTCGATGTCGACGGTTCCCATATAGACGGTGCAGTCCAGTCCCACGCGGGCGCACGCCGCGGCGCTGGCAACCCCGTGCTGGCCGGCGCCGGTCTCGGCGATGACCCGACGTGCTCCCATCTCTCGCGCCAGCAGGGCCTGCCCGATGGCGTTGTTGATCTTGTGGGCACCGGTATGTGCCAAATCCTCACGCTTCAGCCAGATCTCGCCTCCCCAGGCCTCTCCAAGGCTGGGCGCTCTGGTCAGCGGCGTAGGGCGGCCCACCCACGTCGACATCTCATCATCGAGGGAGGCCACGAATCCGGGATCGTCGAGCAGGCGGGATGCAGCCGATTCCAGCCGGTCGAGTGCCGGGACCAGGATCTCGGGAACGTACCGGCCCCCGAAGGGCCCGAACCGACCGCGCTCGTCGGGAAGCACACCAACGATTGCGCTGCTCACACCGTCACCTCGCCTTCGACATCGACCGAGCGGGCGGCCTGGACAAACTCCCTCATCAGATCATGATCTTTGACGCCCGGCTCACGCTCGACGCCGGAACTGACATCGACGCCGCCTGGCCGGAGAAGCCGGAGCACGTCAGCGACGTTGCCCGGCCGCAGCCCGCCGGCGAGAACCATGCGGGACAACACGCTCATGCCGGCCAGCCGGGCCCAGTCGGCCGGGCGTCCGGTGCCTCCCTTGGGGGCGCTATCGAGCAGGAACCTGGCCGACCCCCGGTCGAGTGCCGAGACGGCGCGCGATTCGACTCCGGGCCCGTCGACGACGACCGGCAGGGTGAGCGCTCCCTCGAGATCGCCAAGAGCACCAGACGTGGCCTGAAACAGGTCAGGGCCCACCTCGTCGCGCACGTTCAGAACCAGGGAGGGGGACGGCGAATGGAACACGGCTACGGCGAGCACGCCAGGTGGGATCGTGGCTCGTAGTTTCGCTGCCTGGGAAAGACTCAGCTGACGTGGCGACTCGGTCATCACCAGCCCGATGGCATCGGCCCCGGCTTCGACCGCGACCTCGACGTCACGGGGAGTGGAGAGACCGCACAGCTTGATGAAAAGGCTCACTTGGTGCCCGCCGCGATCGTTGCTCGGCCCGCAGAAATCATCTCCGCCACTGCACTACTTGGGTCATCGGATCTCATCAGAGCCGACCCCACAAGGGCTCCTCGATAGCCGTGCCGGGCCACAGCCCTGATGCCGTCCGGCCCGCGAATCCCGCTCTCCGCGACGGCCGGCACTGAAGCTGCGATCAGATCAGCGAGATCGCCATGGATGGACGGATCGACTTCCAGGGTGTCCAGGTCCCGACCATTGACCCCGATCAGAAGGTCGGCACCGGCGGCAAGGACCCCGATAGCTCGAATCAGATCGCGGCGATCGAACGCCTCGACAATGGCAAACATTCGAGTCGCCGCCACCGCAGCCAGCATCGCCTCCAGGGTGCCATGGTCCAGGATGCGGACGATTAGAAGGACCCCATCGGCGCCCGCGGCGCGCGCTTCGAACACCTGGTAGGGATCGATCAGGAAGTCTTTGCGCAATACAGGCACGGTGGCCTGCCGAGTCACAGCCCTCAGCAACTCGATCGATCCGGAGAATGCGTCAGGCTCGGTGAGCACCGAGATCATGCCCGCTCCACCGCGCTCGTACTCAGCAGTGCGCTCGACCAGGTCGCTCCCCCCCAGTTGACCCTCGGCGGGCGACCTGGGCTTCACCTCGGCGATGACGTCGAACACGTCCCCAAACGAGCCCAGACTTCGGGGCGGTGGCATGTCGGCGGCGCTCTTGGTGATCGATTCCAGCGATCGGAGGGCCCGAGCTTCCTGGAGGCGCCGCATCGAGCTCTCCTTCATCTGCTCGAGGAAGCCGCTCATCCCCGCTCCGCTTCGCCAAACGCAATTAGGCCATCGAGCAGAGCCAGAGCCCGACCGTCATCGAGGGCGGCGCCGGCCCCTCCCAGCGCCGACTCGGGATCGGGGGCCCGCCCGGTGACCTCGAGGGCGAGCGCGGCGCCGAGCAGCACCGCGTCCCGATGCGGCCCAGGCTCACCTCCGAACACCGATTTGAGACGGTCGGCATTGTGGGCCGGGTCACCGCCGGCGAGATCGGCCGGGTCGCATCTGCTCAGCCCCAAGTCGGCAGGGTCTCGCATCGAGCGGCTGACCTCCCCGGGCCGAACGTCGAACAGCAGAAACTCGCCGATCGGGCTCGGCTCGTCCCATCCCGCCGCCCCATGAATGACGAATGCCCGCTCGATGTCGAGGCCGGAGAGGGCACCCGCCATCAACTCCGCCGCCCGATCGTCGAAAGCTCCGATGACGAGGTGCCGGGGCCCGGCCGGGTTGGTGAGCGGGCCCAGCATGTTGAAGACGGTGCGCACCCCGAGGGCCCTCCGGATGGGGCCGACTGCTGCCATCGCCGGGTGGTAATGGGGAGCGAACAGATAGCTGAACCCGAGCGCATCGAAGCAACGACGCGCCTGCTCGGCATCGAGGGGGATGGGGAGGCCCAGGGCCTCGAGAACGTCAGCGCTTCCACTCTGGCTGGTCATCGAGCGGTTCCCGTGTTTGACCACTGGGAGCCCGGTGGCGGCGGTGAGCAGGGCGGCACCCGTGGAAAGGTTCAGCGAGCCGGACCGATCCCCTCCGGTTCCCACCACATCTACTGCCTGCGATGCGTCGATGCCGGGATCCGTTGAGAGGCGCCTCATGGCGCGGGCGAATCCCCGCACCTCGTCCGGCGTCTCACCCTTGGCCCGCAAGGCGGTGAGGAGGGCGCCGGCCATCGCCGGCTCCACATCGCCCCTGGTCAGACTGACCAGAAGCTCGTCGGCGGCCTCTGTGGAGAGGTCGATGCCTGCCAGGAGGTCGTCGAGGACCTGCTTCATGATCCGTTCCCGGCCATGTCGAGGAAGTTGCGGAGCAGCAGGTCTCCGTGAGGTGTGAGCAGGCTCTCCGGATGGAACTGAACGCCTTCCACCGGGTATTCGCGGTGTCTGATCCCCATGATCTCGCCATCGGATGTGAAGGATGTGACGACCAGCTCGTCGGGGAGGTCTTCCTCCTTCACCGCCAGCGAGTGATACCGGCCGGCCTCGAATGGATTGGGGAGCCCGGCATAGATCGTCGCCGAGTCGTGATACACCGGGGACGACTTGCCGTGGCGGAGCTCGGCTGCGCGTTCCACTCGCCCGCCGAGCACGGCGGCCAAGGCCTGGTGCCCCAGGCACACGCCGAGGATCGGGACTTCATCCATCAGCCCTTCGATCACGTTCATCGACTCACCTGCCGACTCGGGGCGCCCCGGTCCCGGAGAGACCACGAGGTGGGTGGGATCGAGCTGGCGCGCCGCCTCGAGATCGATGTCGTCGTTGGTCCGAACCACGACCTCGGCCCCGAGGATGCGCAAGGCCTGGACGACGTTGTAGGTGAACGAGTCGTAGTTGTCGACGAGGAGGACACGACTCACAACCCACCCGCCGCGCTTTCCAGGGCGCCCCGCATGGCGCCGGCCTTGGACCGGACTTCCTCCCACTCCGCAGCGGGCACGCTGTCGGCCACGATGCCCGCACCGGCCTGATATGAGTACCTGCCGTCGCCCATGACGATGGTCCGGATCGCGATCGCTTGATCCATGCTCCCTCCGTGCCCGAAGTAGCCGACGGTTCCGGCGTAGATGCCCCGGGGAACCGGCTCCAAGTCGGCGAGGAGCTCGAGAGCCCGCACCTTGGGAGCCCCGACCACAGTCCCTGCCGGGAAGGCGGCCGAGAAGAGATCGAAAGCGTCCGCACCTGGCTCCAACACTCCGGTAACCCCGCTCACCAGGTGCATCACATGGCTGTACCGCTCGATCACCCGATAGGGGTCGACCCTGATCGATCCCGGGACCGCCACGCGGCCCAGGTCGTTTCGGGCGAGGTCGACCAGCATCACGTGCTCCGCAGCTTCCTTGGTGTCATCGAGCAGCTCGGACTCGGCGCGGCGATCGGACTCGTCGTCGTTGTACCGGGGACGGGTGCCTGCGATGGGGCGGAGCTCGGCGCCGGTGCCCCGAAGTCGGACCAAAGCCTCCGGAGAGGACCCGATGACCCGAGTGTCGCCCAACTCGCAGTAGTACATGTAAGGAGACGGGTTGAGCAGCCTCAATCCCCGGTACACGTCGAAAGGCTCGAGGTCGGATTCCCCGGAGAAGCAGACGGAGAGCACAAGTTGGTAGACGTCTCCGGCGGCGATGTGCTCCCGGGCACTCTCCACTGCAGCCATGTATTCGCCCTGTGCCATCGACGGTGTCGGCTCCTCGAATCCGGACGTGATCTCCGACCTCTTCACTCCGGCAGCCAGCAGGGAGATCACCTCCTGGCGCAGCGCCAAACGCTCGTCCTCCGGTCCGTCGTGGAGCAGCGCCGCCCGCCGACTCAGGTGGTCGAACACGATGACGCTGGGCGGGCCGTAGAGGAGGATCTCGGGACCGGTTGTCGACGAAGGCGGGATCGGCCGGGCGAGGCGGTGCGACACATCGAAGCCCACCGCTCCCACCAGCCCGCCGGCAAAAGGAATCGCCCCGGAGATCGGCCCTGGAGTCGGTGTCGCAGCCAGGGCCTTGCGCAACCCATCCATCAGACCATTGACCGTGCCGTCGGTCTCGATTCGGATGTTGCCGGCATCGATGCTGTGACCGTCACTCGTCACCTCGAGACCCTCGCCGAAGCCGATGAAAGAGAAGCGCCCGATCCGGTCGCCATGCTCCACGCTCTCGAGCAGGAAGCGAGGCCGCAGCGGCCCCAGCTTCAAATACACCGAGGTCGGAGTATCGAGGTCGGCCGGGATGTCGAATGGGTGATTCAAGAATTGCTCCTCTCGCCGGTGGGAGATGAGCTTCCTGAAAGAGAAACCCACCTTCCGTCTCCGGAGGTGGGTCCTGGTGTGATCAGCAGCCTCTTGGCTATCCGACCGAAGCCACCTCCGGCGCGTGCCAGCGCCACCACCAGGCGGTCGTCGTCGGAGTGCCGGGTCGGGTCATTGCCCGCCGAACGCTACGCAGAGCAAGCCGAGCCGTCAAGACCGCCCCCAAAACTGGTACCAAAAGGGCGCTCCGCGAGACCTTTACATCTCAAATTTGGCGGAGCGTCAGCCCCCGACCCGATTCATGCCGTCGAGGACGGCCTCGACATCGGCAGGGGCCACCGGCGGATAGAAGACCATGGAATACTCGTCGCACCGCTCGCCGGGCGCCTCGTACCACCCGGCGACCCAGGTTCCGTCGGGGTGAGGCCCGACCACCCCGCGGGTGCCATCGACGAAGATCTCGCCCTTCTCCGCGGGCCATTCCACATTCGGCAGGGTGCCCCGGACCAGGGCGATCGCGACCGAACCGTCGCTCCGACCGTAAAAGGTGGTGTTGGTACCTCCCTCCGACGTCCAGACATCGAGCTCGATGGTGTCAGGGTCGAGTGCCGCGGTCCCCACACCGGTGGGAAGGAAGGACAATTCGTACGGCGCCGCCGGGCATTCCACCGGAGGCTCGGTGGTGGTCGTGGCCTCGAACGTCGTGGTCGGGGCTTGGGTCGTGGTGGCCTCACCTGCGTCGCCGCAGGCGCCGATGGCGAAAAGCAGAACCGCGAGTATCGGCCTCATCAGCTCAGGGCGCGCAGGTAGCCATCGCGGGATCCGATGTAGACCACCCCGTTCCAGACCGCAGGTGTCGATTCGAGGCAGGTCTCGCCAAGACTCACCGACCACTGCTGCACCGGGGCCCGGGGGTCGGCGAGGGAGTAGCCGCGGACATCACCTTCACACGTCGCCGTGACCAGCATCCCGTCGACCACCGTCGGCGAGGACCAGGAGTGCCACCCCACCTGGTCGGACCACAAGGTCTCCCCATTGGCCGCATCCACGGCGATCAGGCTGCCCTGCATGGTGTTGTTGTAGACGACCCCTTGATATACGGCTGGCGTGCTCCACGTTCCCGATTGCTCGCTTCCCGCCGTGAGATCGACCCCCCATAAGCGTGGATCGCCCTCGGCGTAAGGGTCGAGCTTGAGCAGCTGGCCGACTTCCCTTGTGCGATCGATATTCGCCTGGGTCCGATAGCCGGGGCCTACCTGGTCGGGCTTGACGTTCACTGCTGCGTAGAGCATCCCCTCGGCGTCCACCACCAATGACGCGTCGATGTCTCCCCCGGCCCAGTAATCGAACACCACGGGTGCCTCGCCCTCGCGGATCCGGCTCACATCGAGGCCCATGATCCGTCCTGCGGAGTTGGCGAAGTAGACCCGCTGCTCGAACACGACGGGTGAGTTCTCGATCGAGACATTGCCGCCGGAGGTCGCCACGAATTCGTCGTCGTAGCTGGGCATCTCGACCAGGACCTCGGGCGCGACCGTGACCTTCCCCGCCTCGTCATAGCCGCGGTTCAGCGCGACCGCGAAGAACCAGCTGTTTTCGCCGCCGACATACAGGATGTCGTCCACGACGGCCCCGTTGGAGTCCCAGTCGTCGTTCCAGGTCCCATTGACATCGGTGGCATTCATCGACCACATCTCGACCGGCTCATCCTGATCCAGGGCCAGGATCCGGTACTCGTTGTCCCGGGATCCGAAGTAGAGGAGCGGATAGCCGTCGGGATCGAGGGTGACGGATCCCTTGATCAAGTCGCCGGTCTGGAACTTGGGGCGCAGGTCCTCGCCGGTCGCCGCATCGACGAAGTGGACCGCGCCGTCATAGGCGCCGAAGATCAGTTCGGTGATTCCGTCGGGGCGCTCCCACACCGCCGGCTGACCGGTCCAGCCCATCCCGCACCAGGTGGTGGTTTCCCCGAGGTTGGTCGATGTGCTGCACATCGCGCTGCTGGGATAAGTCCAGTCCACGGATGGCGATTCGCTCACCGGGCCGGTGCCGAAGAAGCTCCGCGTCGGGTTGCCCCGGAACATGGTCAGGCCAACTGTTGTCCCCCACGGTTGGCCGACGGTCCACGCGGGCACAGTGTCGGCGGGGCGCTCTCCGGGCGGAGTGGTGCCCGGAGCGGCGGTAGTCGTCGTGGTGTCTCCGCTCCCGGTGGTCCCGGGCACCGATCCGGGGACGGTGGTCGCGGCTCCGGCCTCTGGGACTGTCCCGTCGCCCGGAGGGGTGGCCGCCTCGCCACGGGTCACGAGAAACACCCCGACACCAAGCGAGAGCCCTGCGACCAGGATCACGAGGACCCGCCCGAACCGGTCGTTCATGACTCCGGCCCTCTCATGCCGTTGGCTGACATGATGGTCCCTCGGTGAGGACGGGATGACCGTGGCTCTCGATCACGGCCGGGATGAGGCATGCCTCGATTGTCCCATCGGGAGCCACCATTACACGAGCAACCGCGGTGGTGGAGCCGGCTGAAGAGAAGTTGGGCCATACGAAGTTCCCCAGAGACCAGAACACCGGCTTGCCGTCGACGACGTCGAGCGGCTGCAGCCGATGAGGGTGATGGCCAAAGATGATATCCGCGCCGGCGCCAATCATTGCCACTGCCCGCTCCACGTCGTCGGGCCGGGGGGTGGTGTCGAGCTCGACGCCCCAGTGGGCCGCGACCACAACGAGGTCGGCCAGGTCCGCTGCTTCTTCGACAGCAGCCACCATCGATTCGATGTCGTCGCCGTCACGCATGCCCGCCAAGTCCTCGGTGGCCACCCAGGAGTCGTTGGGGAAGATGCCGCCGAACCCGAGCACTGCAACCTTCCAACCCGCGATGTCGAGGATGGCGGGGGCACCTGCTTCGGCGGCATCGCGGCCCGCCCCCACCGGCGCCACCCCGGCATCGATCAGGTTGTCCCTCCCATCGACCAGCGCTTCCTTGCCAAAGTCGCCGGAGTGGTTGTTGCCGAGGTTGGCCACCTCGATGCCGTTTGCCAGCAGCGATGGCAGGGATTCCGGTGGGCAGCGGAAGACGTAGTCCTTCGGCTCCGGAGCTCCCAGGGCCGACGGGGCACACTCCAGATTGATCACGGTGAGATCATCCTCCAGGAACATCCCCTCGAGCCCGGACCAGGCGTGGTCCCAGCCTTCAGTTGCGAGGGCGGGGATATAGGCCGGGTCGAGATTGACATCGCCCGTCCCCTGGATGACCAGCGACCCTCGTGAGGTCATAGTCGCGACCGTCGAGGTAGTCGTGGGAGGGAACGAAGTCGTTGTGGTCACGGTGGACGCAGGAATGACCGTGGTTGAGGTGTCCTCGGGGATGCTCGCCGCATCACAAGCACAAAGGCCGACGAGGAGAACCAGGGCAAGGGGGGTGCGGAGCAATGCCTGGGGAAGGCTAAGGCCGCCGGTTCGCTAACGCTCTCCGACGCCCAGCTTCTTCTCCAGCCTGCGAGATTCGCGAGACATCGTGTACGAGCCGACCCAGAAGACGAGCCCGGCAAAGGCAAGTGTCACCACGAACAGGCCCTGGCCCAGGTACTCCGGCTGTGAGTTCACGATGAACGCGGCATCCAGGAGCTCGGCGAAACCGAGGATTGCGATCAGCGTGGTGTCTTTGAACAGGCTGATGAACTGACCCACCATGGCCGGGATCGTGGCCCGGAGAGCCTGGGGCAATACGATCCGCCGCGTGGTCGTCAACGCCGACAATCCCACCGCCTGTGCCGCCTCGACCTGCCCCCGGGGAACTGCCTGCAGGCCACCACGGACCACCTCGGCGATGTAAGCCGCTTCGAAGAGGACGATGGCGATCAGCATCCTGGTGACGAAGCCGGGTCTCAGGTCCCTGGGGAGCAGGAATCCGAGCGCCAGATATCCGGCGAGGAGAACGGTGATCAGGGGCACTCCTCGCACGAATTCGATGTAGGTCACGGAAAGGGTCCTCACCACCGGCAAAGACGACCTACGGCCCATCGCCAAGAGAAGACCGAAGGGAAAGGCGAACACGATGCCGGCGGTGGTGAGAAACAGGTTGAGCTGAAGCCCTCCCCATTCCTCCCAGCCCACACCCCCGAATCCGGCGAGGGCCAGATAGACGGCGACGAGGAAGAGGATGACCCACAACCAGGTCCAGCGCCGAACTCCACGGGGAAGCACCCGCCCCAGGTAGTACGACCCCACGCCGACACCCGCGGCTCCGATGGTGAGGACGATCGGGGTGACGGTGGTGGTGAAGGCGAGGATGATGATCACCAGTGCGATCAAGGGCCAGAAGCGGAGGATGATCTGGCGAAATGTGGTTCGGGAGTAGGGAAGACCGGCTTCGACGGCCCGGTCCCGGGCTCCGGCGTTAGCCGAGCCGGCAACGAGTCCGATGAGAACCGCGATCAGATATGTCGCCAGCCACGGCCGCCACAGCTGGTCGGGCGGGAAGTCACCGATAATGAACAGCCGGAGATTGACCCGGATGATCTCGAAATCGGCACTCAGGAGTCCCCGTACGAAGGCCATCACTGCCCAGACGAAGATCACCCCGAAAACCAGGGTGAACAACGTGTTGTACCAGTTGTTGAACAGGTTCTTCCGGGCCCAGTCCACCGGGCCGCGGGCCGGCTCCACCACCCGTGGTTCCTCGACGACGATCGGTGTCTCAGTCGTCATCTCGTCACCAGCTGAAGTCGGCGATTGACCAGGTTGACGACGAGCGAGATGGTTAGGGAGAACGCCAGATAGAGCAGCATGAGGATCGCGATCATTTGCGGCGCCGGTTGGCCGTTCCCGATCGACTGGAATGTGATCCTCGTCATCTCGGCGTATCCGATGGCGATCCCGAGTGACGTGTTCTTGGTGAAGTTCAGGTATTGATTGATCACCGGCGGGATAGCGATCCGCATCGCTTGCGGCAGCACCACGTGACGGAGCCGTTGGTAGGAGGTGAGAGCAAGCGCATTGGACGCCTCGGTCTGGCCGTTGGGTACGGCGAGGATGCTCCCCCGAACGATCTCGGCGACATGGGAGGCGGTGTAGAGGACGAGAGCGACGAGCACGCCGAAGTAGGCCGCCAGACCGGTGTAGCCGCCCTCGAGCGAGCGACCGTCGAGCACGGGGCGGGAGAGCCCGATCGGCCCTCCCAGGGCGAAGAACCCGACGAGGGCGAACACCACGAAGACACCACTGGACCAGAGCAGCCTGTGGTGCGGCTCGCCGGTTCGGTCGAAACGTCGAGTTCGCCACCACCAGACGCCGGCGGCGAGGAGAAAGGCGACTACCAGAATCGCAAGAAAGGGCCCGGAGTTGGGCTGAGCGGTGAATCCGACCACCGCGAGGTAGCGGTTGTTGATGATGATGAAGTCGCCGATGTTGATCGACTCCTGCAGGACCGGGAAACGCAGAATCACCGCATTGGCAGCAAAGAAGATGATGAGCAAGGGTGGAATGTTTCGCAGTAGTTCCACATAGAGCGCGGCGGCTCTGGCCACCAGCCAGTTGGTCGAGAGGCGGGCGATTCCCACCACGATGCCGATGAGGGTGAGAGCGGGGATCCCGACCACGACCAGTGCCAGGGTGTTCTTGACCCCCACCAGTAGACCCCGCCAGATCGGGGCCGATGAGCTCAGGTCGGAGCCCGCGATGTCCACCCCGAGAGGTTGGTTGAGGAATTCGAAGTCCGTGGGGAGACCGGCGGCGCGCAGGTTGTTAGTCAGGTTGAACCACAGCACATAGGCCACGATCGCCACCACTGCTATTGCCAGAACCTGAGCCACGACCCGCCAAACGCGCAGGTTGCGCCACCATGGTGGGCGGCTCTGTTGGGTCGCCTCCAAAGCCGTCATTGGATCCCTGACAGAGCCCAGGAGGGTGCCCCCCATCTCCAAGACGGAGGGCACCTCCCGTGCTTTTTCAAATCAGCGATAAGGCGGCGCGTAGAGCAGTCCGCCTTCGGTCCACAGAGCGTTGAGCTCACGAGGGAGGTCGAGGGGTGTGCCCGGGCCCACATTGCGGTCATAGATCTCGGCGTAGTTGCCAACGGCAGAGATCACTTGAGCCGCAAAGTCGACTGGCAGCCCCAAACCGGGGTCGAAGGGAGCGGTCCCGTCGTCGGTGGTCACCTCGAGCCCCAGGAATCGCCGGATCGAGGCATCCTCGGTGTCGGCGAAGGTGTCGACATTGGTGGAGTCGATCCCGAACTCCTCGGCCTGGATGGTGGCCAGGATGATCCAGTCGACTGCCTGCGCCCACTGCGGATCGCCGTCGAGCACTGCCGGCCCCAGTGGCTCCTTGGAGAAGGTCTCCTCGAGGATGACTAGGGCCTCGGGGCCTCCCTGGTCATCGGGCCATGCGGAGCGCACGCCGGCGAGCTGGGACTTGTCCGAGGTCCATCCATCGCATTGGCCCTCGATGAACGCCGCCTGAATGAGCGGGTTCTCGTCGAACGTGAGCGGGGTGTGTTCAATGCCGGCCATCCTGGTTGCCAGGTTCAGCTCTGTCGTCGTCCCCGACAGCACGCAGATGCTGGTGTTGGTCATGTCATCTATCGAGGTGAAACCGCTGTCGGCAGACACCATCATCCCCTGCCCGTCATAGAAGGTGGTCGTGAGGAAGGTCGCCCCGTCACCGCCATCGCGGCCGGCGGTGTAAGTCGTGTTCCGCACCAGGACGTCGACCTCGCCGGATTGGAGGGCCGGGAATCGTTGTTCGGCGGTGAGGTCGAAGAACTCGACGGCCTCGGCGTCGCCAAGGACCCCGGCTGCGATGGCGCGGCAAAAGTCGATGTCGAATCCGGAATGGCTCCCATCGGCTTCGACGAACCCAAACCCGGGTACCGCATTGTTCACTCCACAGAGAAGGCTGCCCCGGCTCTGCACCTCTGCCAAGAGGCCGCCGGCTGCGGGGCCTTCCGCTGCGGTGGTGCTGGTATCCCCACCGCCGGAGGTGGTAGTTGAGCCGTCCCCGCCCTCGGTGGTCTCAGGTGTCCCTCCAGCCGTCGTGGTGGTGTCGACCGCCTCCGTACAGGCGGCGAGCACCAACGTCAGGACAGCCAACAACGCCAACAGTTTGCCTGATCTCATGATCTCCTCCTATTGCTTCAGAGTTTCAAGAGTCCCCGGTGCACGAGGCGAAACCTACCCTTGGCGGGCGGATTCGAACCAGGTGCGGGCGCCTTCAGAGGATCTGGCTGAGAAAGAGCTTGGTGCGGTCTTCGACCGGGTCGGTGAAGAAATGCTCCGGGGTGCCCACCTCGACGATCTGACCCTCAGCCATGAACACCACCCGATCGGCCACCGCCCTGGCGAACCCCATCTCGTGGGTGATCACGATCATGGTCATCCCTCCTTCGGCCAATTCGATCATGACGTCCAGGACCTCCTTGATCATCTCCGGATCGAGGGCGGAGGTGGGCTCGTCGAACATCATCACCTTGGGTCGCATCGCCAGCGAGCGGGCGATGGCCACCCGCTGCTGTTGTCCTCCGGAGAGCTGACCCGGGTACTTCCGGGCCTGCTCGGGTATCCCGACCCGCTTCAGAAGCTCCATTCCCTTGGCCTCGGCTTCCGCCTTCGGCTCCTGGCGGACATGCCGGGGCGCCAGGGTGATGTTGTCGAGCACGGTGAGATGCGGGAACAGGTTGAACTGTTGGAAGACCATTCCCGTCTCCCTGCGCACTTCCTGGATGGCGCGAACATCATCGGAGAGCTCGATGCCGTCGACGACGATTCGTCCCCGGTCGTGCTTTTCCAGCCGATTGATGCATCGGATCAGGGTCGACTTGCCGGACCCCGAGGGACCGATGACCACCACCACCTCGCGGAACCCAACATTGATGTCGACGTTGTTCAACGCCTGGAAGTCGCCAAAGAACTTGTCGACCCCGACGCATTCGATGAAGAGCTCGCCCTTGATCCGGGTGGCGTCGGCGTAACTCTTGGGACTCGACTCAGTCGTCATCGCTGCCCTCGCCCGACGTATGGCCGGAGTCGCCGATCTTGATACGCTTCAGGCCGCTCGAAGAGCATGAAAGGAATCACATTCATGAAGAGACACACACTATTGATCCTCGGAGTGGTTCTCGCCTTCGTCCTCGCCGCCTGTGGTGACGACGGAGGCACGGCGACCACCGCCGATGGCACAGGAACGACCACTGCCGGGGAGGAGACAGAGTTCCCCGACCTCGAAGGGCGCACCGTCACCATTGGCGTGGAGAACGCCTATATCCCCTTCAACTACATACCTGTCGGCGAGACCGAGCCTGAGGGCTGGGATTACGACGCCTGGAACCACATCTGCGGTCTGCTCAATTGCGTCGCCGAATTCGTGGAGTCGGCATGGCCGGCGGTGATCGACCAGGTGGCGGCTGGAGAGCTCGACGCGGCGGCAGACGGGATCTCGATCACTGACGAGCGCAAAGAGATCGTCGACTACTCCGACCCCTACCTGGTTGTCCAGCAGGAGTTCATAGTTCTGCTGGAGGACGATCGATATGACACCGCACAGGCTCTGATCGATGACCCCGAGGCGACGGTGGCCACCCAGATCGGCACCACCAACTACGAGTTGGCGGTGGAGTTGATCGGCGAAGACCGGATCCAGGCCTTTGACCAGTTCGGCCTTGCCATCGAGGCCCTGATCGCCGGGGACGTCGATGCGGTGATCATCGACGACTACGCCGGGCTCGGCTATGTCGGTGTGAACGCCGAGTCGATCAAATCCATCGATGACGGACTGCAGTCCGACCCCCTCGGGTTCATCTTCCCCAAAGGGTCGGACCTGGTCGAACCGGTCAACCAGGCCCTGCAGGCGATGAAGGACGACGGCACGATGGACGAGCTCGGGGAGAAGTTCTTCGGGGTCGGTTTCACCATCACCTACGACGACATCGAGGAAGTCGGCTGATCCCACCATCCGGCTTCACAGCGGGCAGAGCGCACCGGACCGACCCGGTCCGGTGCGCTCACGTCAGGTCCAACGATGACTGAGCACCCAGAGACAGAGATCGCCCCCGGACCGGGGGCCAGCGCCTACAGCTTCGATGCCCGTGAGTTCCCATGGTGGCTGGTCGGGATGCTCGGGCTCATCGGCCTCATGGCCGCGGCCGTCGTGCTCAGTGACGCCTATCGGGAGGCTTTCAAGGCCATCGTCCCGCTGCCCGCCAATTTCGCCCAAGGGCTGGCATTAACCCTGTATCTGACAGTCGGGTCTTTTCTCGTTGCGACGGTGCTCGGGCTCTTTCTCGGCTTGGCACGGCTGAGCAAAGTTACATGGATAAGCAATCTCGCCGCCCTCTACATCGAATTCGTCCGCGGGATCCCCGTCCTCGTCTTCATCTTTGCCATTGCCCTGGTAGTGGTGCCCGACTTCGCCTCCTTGATCGGAATGGAGAGCAGGGCGATACCACAGGCGATACGGGCCGGCGCTGCCTTGACCTTGTTCTATGCGGCCTTTATCGCCGAGGTGTTCCGGGCCGGTATCCAGTCCGTGCCACGGACCCAATCTGAGGCCGGGCGGTCAGTTGGCCTTACCGAGCGCCAGATCACCAGGAGGATCGTTCTCCCCCAGGCGGTGCGCAACATGCTCCCTGCGCTGGGAAACGACTTGATCTCTCTGATGAAAGACACTTCCCTGGTCAGCATCCTCGCCGTCCGGGAATTGACTCAAATGGCTCGGCTCTACTCGGGATCCAGCTTCCGCTTCCGGGAATCGTTCTTCATCCTGGTCGTGATCTACGTAGTCCTGACTCTGAGCCTGAGCCTGCTGCTGCGCTGGTACGAGCGCAGGATCGCAATCCCGGCCTGAGCCGTCAGCGAAGCAGGGCCAGCACCCGGTCGACCACGCCCACCGCGTCCATCCCCAGGGACTCGTGGAGATCTGACGGCGAGCCGAAGGGAAGGAAGTGATCGGGGACCCCGATACAGCTGATCTCCTTGGTGACCCCGGCCGATGAGAACGCCTCCATGACCGCCGAGCCGAACCCACCGGCCAGGACATTGTCCTCGAGGGTCACCACATGCGCCGCCGGGCCTGCCCACTCCAGGATTCGTGGGTCGAGCGGCTTCACCCAACGGGCGTTGACCACGCCGGTGGATACTCCTCTTCCCTGCAGGTCGAGGGCAGCCTTCTCCGCCACCTCGACCATCCGGCCCACTGCGACGAGCAGAACGTCTGATCCGGGGCTCAGAAGCTGCGCCTCGCCGACCGGGATTGGAGCCACCGGGATCGATGGGATCGACACCGCCGCACCCTTGGGGTAGCGGATGGCGATCGGGCCATCGTGGTCCACTGCGGTCTCGATCATGGCGCACAACTCGGCGGCATCCGCGGGGGCGCCGACCACCATGTTCGGGATCATCCGGAGATAGGAGAGGTCGAACACACCATGGTGTGATGGCCCGTCGGGGCCGGTGATCCCGGCCCGGTCGACCAGGAACACCACAGGAAGGTCGTGGAGTGCCACGTCGGCAACTATCTGGTCGAATGCCCGCTGCAGGAAGGCGGAGTACACCGCAACCACCGGCTTCTTCCCGGCCATCGCCATCCCCGCGGCCAGGGTCACGGCATGTTGCTCGGCGATGGCGGTGTCGTGAACCCGATCCGGGAAGAGCTGGGCCATGTCGAGGAGGCCGGCCGTGCTCACCATGGCAGGCGAGATCCCGATTACATCGGGCCGGGTGGCGGCTGCGGCTGCGATCGCCTTGCCTGCGACCTCGGTCAGCTTGAGCTCGCTCTTCAATGCCTTTCCGGTCGCCAAGTCGAAGCTGGCGACACCGTGCAGCTTTTCCAACTCGTCCTCGATCGCCGGCTGATAGCCGCTTCCCTTCTCGGTGACCACATGGACGACTACCGGCCGGTCATAGGACTTTGCCACTTCGAGCGTCTCTTCGAGTAGGGCCAGGTCGTGTCCGTCGATCCTCCCGGTGTACTTGAGGTCGAGAGCGTCGAACACGGTCGCCGGCTCCAGCATCTGCTTGATGGCGTCCTTGAGGCGCCCGGCAAGCTCGTCTGCGGTCTCCCCCACCAGGGGGAGCCCCCGCAGCATCCGGCTCAGGGTCTGCTTGGTGCGCTCGTAGCGGGGATCGAATCGGTAGTGGGCCAGGGTCGCCAGCGCGGCGATTCCACCCACGGTCGGTGCATAAGAGCGGCCGTTGTCGTTGAGGACGATGATGAGCCGGGCAGGACGGGCGACTGCGATGTGGTTGAGCGCCTCGAGGGCCATTCCCCCGGTGAGCGCGCCATCGCCGATCACCGCAATCGTGTACCCCGGATACCCGGCCAGGGCATGACCCAGCGCGTAGGACAGCGACGTCGAGGCGTGGCTGTTCTCGACGAAATCGTGCTCTGACTCTTCCCGGCTCGGGTAGCCGGAGAGCCCCCCGTGGCTCGGAGCCGGTCGAATCCCGCCATGCGGCCCGTCACCAGTTTGTGAACGTAGGCCTGGTGCCCGACGTCCCAGATGATCCTGTCGTTTGGGGAGTCGAAGACCCGATGCAGAGCAAGCGTCAGCTCGACCACGCCCAGGTTGGGAGACAGGTGCCCGCCGTGTTCCGAGACCTTCTCCAGGATGAACGCCCGGATCTCCTCACCGAGCACCGTCAGCTCCTCGGGGCTCAATCGGCGCAGGTCGGCCGGGCTAGAAATGGTGTCCAGAATCGACATGGGATTTGGCGAAAGCCGATGTCAGGCTAGCCAGGCCCCGATGGTTCCCCATTCAGAACGGGGAGCCTGACGGTGAACATCGCGCCTCGCCCCAGCTCACTCTCGACGTCCACGTCGCCGCCGTGACTTTCCACGACGTGTTTGACGATCGCCAGCCCGAGCCCGGTGCCACCGGTGGCCCGAGCCCGAGCATTGTCCACCCGGTAGAAGCGCTCGAACACCCGGCTCAGATCCCTGGTGGGGATTCCCTCTCCGGTGTCGGCTATCTGCAGGACTGCCCGGCCGTCGACACTGTGCAGATTGGCGCTGACCAGGCCGTCCGGGCCGGTGTATCGGATGGCATTGTCGAGCAGGTTGCGGACCGCGATTGCCACGTCACGCCGGCTTCCCGAGATCTGCACCGGATCGAGCTCGAAACCGATCGTTATCCCCTTCTCCTCGGCAACCGGGCGTAGGCGCTCCAACTCCTCCCGCACCAAGAGGTCGAGGCTCAGCGGGTCGAGCTCCGGCTGGTCTCGCTCCAGCCGCGAGAGATCGAGGAGGTCGCCCACCAACCTGTCGAGCTGGCGGGCCGAGAGCTCGATCTGGCGTGCGAAACCGGCCGCCGACTCGTCCCCCCTCTCGACCGCGATCTGGAGTGCCTCGGAGGAGGCGATGATCGACGAGACCGGGGTCTTCAGCTCGTGGGAGGCATTGGCCACGAAATCCCGGCGCACCGAGGCAACCCGATCCCGTTCGGTGACATCCATCACCACCAGCAGGATTCGATCGTCGGCGGTGAACGGGGTGGCAACGCCACGGAGGTGCCGCGGCGGCTTGCCGTGTTCTACGAGCCGCTCCACCGGCTGTCGTGCCTCCCGGCACTCGTGGACTGCATCCTGGAACGGGAACGGGGCGAGTGCCGCCAGTGCGTTGGGCACGGAGCCCAGCAGCTCGTAGGCGGATGGGTTGGCGTACAACACCTCGTCGGCTTCGGAAAAGAGGATCGTCCCCTGGGGCAATGCGCCGAGGACCCTCTCCAAAGTCTCACTCGCCTCCTGTGCATCGACAACCCTGGCCTTCTGGCTCCCCTCGAGCTGCCCGATCGCTCCTCCCAGCCGGTCGAGCTCGCCGATCGGGGAACGGGACGGGAACGCCTCCCCGCCGGCGGCCATGGCCAATGTCTCGTCCGTCAGTTTGTTGATCGTTGCCGAAAGACGCGAGCCGAGAGCCCAGACGATCAGGAGCCCGATCAGCCCGGACACGCCCGCGATGAGCCAGATGCCGTTGGTCAATGGTGAGACGCGTGCGATGAGGTCGCGATCCGAGATCGACACCCTGACGATCAGCCCGTCCTCGGGGGGCAGCGCGAGGTAATGCTGGTCGAAGCCGGTGGTCTCACTTTCCCGGGCATCCGTCCCCACCTCGCCGGCGTTCGCGGCGACGACCTCGGGGCGGTCGCCATGGTTCTCCATCTCCGCCGCCTCGCTGTGCGAGTCGGCGATGACCTCGCCATCGGTGGCGATCACCGTGTACCGCAGCCCGCTCACCAGGAACATCTGCTCCACCCAGGCATCGAGATCTTCCGCCGGCAACGACTGCGACGCGAGACGGGCTTCGGTCTCCAATTCGGACAGCGCCTGCTCGATCGCCTCCCCTTGCACCCGGTCGGCCACCAGCCACGCGGCAAGCCCGACCAGGACCAGGAAAGCCACCGCGAAATATGCCAGGAAGCGAACCGGGAGGGATGCCCGACCCGGGACGTTCCGGCTACTCATCCACGAATTTGTAGCCGAGGCCGCGCACGGTGACGATGTGGACCGGTTCCGAGGGGTCAGGCTCCAGCTTCTGGCGGAGGCGCTTGATGTGGACGTCGAGGGTCTTGGTGTCCCCGAAGTAGCTCGGTCCCCAAACCTCGTCGATCAGGGTGTGCCTTGCGGCCAGCCGGTTCTTCCTCCTCATCAACGACTCGAGCAGCTCGAACTCCTTGGGGCGCAGATCCACCCCCTCCCCATTGAACCTCGCCTGGTGAGCGTCGATGTCGAGCTCGATGGCGCCGCCCCGCAGCACCTCGTTCGACTCCGAGAGGAGCCCGCTCTTGGCAGCTCGACGGAGCTGCGCTCGAACCCGGGCGACCAGTTCGCGCATCGAGAACGGCTTGGTCATGTAGTCGTCGGCCCCGAGCTCGAGCCCGGCGACTTTGTCCGACTCCGCGTCCTTGGCCGTGAGCATGATGATCGGGACGTCGGATGAGGTCCGTATCTGGCGGCAGACATCGAGCCCGGACATGCCGGGAAGCATCAGATCGAGGAGTATCAGGTCCGGCTGGTTGGCCCGTGCCGACTCCAGGCCGCTGACCCCGGTGTCGGCGACGATCACATCGAACCCCTCGCTCCCAAGGGCGTAGCGAACCGACTCGGCGAGCCCCGGCTCATCCTCTACCAGCAGGATGCGATGTGCCCTGCGGTCAACCTGTGTCGTCATCGGCCGATCTGTCGAGTCCTGCCTTGACGAATTCGGCGCGCTCCCCCGTGATCAGGTAGGCGGTCTGCTCGGCAAAGTCGACCGCCTGATCCCCGATTCGCTCCAAAGCGCGAGCAACCATCAGCATCTTCGATGCCCACTCCAGCATCTGGGGCCGGTCGCCGACAGCCACGATCTCCTTGTACATGTTGGCATTGAGCCGGTCCACGGGTTGGTCCATCGCCGGGAGGAGCCTGGCTTCGTCAAGGTCCTGGCGGAGGTAGGCCTCTATCGCCGACCTGATCATGGGTCGGACCAGGTCGCCCATCTCCTGGATCTGGCCGACGATCCGCTCCACCGGGGGGAGGCCCTGGTTCAGCTTCGTGATCTTGGCGATGTTGACGCATTGGTCGCCCATGCGCTCGAAGGTCTGATTGAGCTGGAGGAGGACGGTCATCCGCCTCAGATCGGAGCCGAGCGGTTGGAACCGGGCCATCAGCGTGGTCCATTGGTTGTGGACCCATAAATAGGTCTCGTCCATGCCGTCGTCGAGGGATATGACCCGCTCCGCCAGTTCGAGGTTTCCGGTGCACACCCCTTCGACCGCCATCTCGACCATCTGCTCTGCCCGATCGACCATGCCGAGCACCGTGTGCTCGAGGGCCTCTAACTCTTGGTGAAAGTGGAGATTGGTGTCTGTGACGTCGGTCATCCGAACCGTCCTGTTATGTAGTCCTCGGTCTGCTTCTCGGTCGGGGAGGTGAAGATCTGCTCGGTCGGGTTGTATTCGACGAGGTATCCGGTGCGTTGCCCCTGGTCGTCGACACTCACCGAGAAGAAGGCCGTCTGGTCCGACACCCGGGCTGCCTGCTGCATGTTGTGGGTGACGATGACGATGGTGTAGTCCTTCTTCAGATCGAGCATCAACTCCTCGATCTTGAGGGTGGCGATGGGGTCGAGGGCGGAGCAGGGCTCGTCCATGAGCACCACATCGGGGCTGGTGGCGATGGCCCGGGCTATGCACAGCCGCTGCTGCTGGCCACCGGACAGGGCCATGCCCGATTCCTTGAGTTTGTCCTTGACCTCATCCCAGAGAGCGGCCTTGATCAATGACTCCTCGACCAGATCGTCGTAGTTGCCCTTCCAACCAGCGACCCTCGGCCCATAGACGATGTTCTCATAGATGCTCTTCGGGAACGGGTTCGGCTTTTGGAACACCATTCCGATGCGCCGCCGCACCTCCACCGGGTCCACCTTCTCCCCATAGAGGTCGACGCCGTGGTACTGCACCTTGCCTTCGACGCGGGCGGTTTCGATGAGGTCGTTCATCCGGTTGAAACAACGAAGCACAGTCGACTTGCCGCATCCGGAGGGCCCGATCAGCGCAGTTATCTGGTTCTGTCGGATGTCCATCCCCACGTCGCGTACAGCCCGGAAGGATCCGTAATAGACGGTCAGCTGGTCGACATCGAAGATCAGCGGCTGTTCGCCGCGGGGGATCGGTGCGGCTTGGGCCGCTTTCTCGACCCGGGCCGCCTGTTCGGCGAGGGCGGCTTCGGTGGCCGTTTCGACGCTTGTCATGTCGGTGTTGGTGGTCACGTCATCGCCTTCCTCGTGATTCATCGATATCTCCGCTCAAAGCGGTCACGGGTGATCACTGCCACTGCGTTGACCGACAGCAGCATCACCAACAAGACCACGATGGCGGCCGCGGTCAACGCGACAAACTCGGCCTGCGGTTGTCGGGCAAAGTTGAAGATGATGATCGGCAATGCCGTGTAGGGCTGATTGGACACCAGGTCGAAGAACGAAGCATCGGCTGAAGTGCTGAAGAAAAGCGAAAGTTGGGCCCCGGCCAGAAGCAAAGCCGCCGATTCACCGAACGCCCGGGCAATGGTGAGCACCGAACCGGTGAGGATCGCGGGGAAGGCGACAGGGAGGACGTGATGGCGGATCGTCTCCCAACGTGTGGCCCCAACTGCCAGTGATGCCTCCCTTAGCCCTCCGGGCACCGCTCGCAATGCCTCTGCGGTTGTGATGATCATGATTGGGAGCACAAGGACGGCCAAAGTCAGCCCGCCGGCTATCACATTCCGACCGCCGATGCCTCCCTCGGCACCAAATATGCCGCCCATGAATATCTCGACGAAGAGAAACAGACCGAGGATCCCGTAGACGATTGAAGGCACGCCGGCCAGATTTCGGATGTTTGCTCCGATGAACCTGGTGACACGGTTGTCGGAGGCGTACTCCTCGAGGTACACCGCCGCCGCGACTCCCAGTGGGAACGCGATCACCACCACGAATCCGATGAGGGCCAAGGAGCCCATGATCCCCTGCCAGATACCCGCTGACTCGGCGGTCGGTGACAAGGAGTCGGTGACGAAGCCAAGCCCTCTTGCTTGGAACACAGGCATCGCGGCGGCGATGGTGTCCGCAAGCAGTGTGATCAGGATCACCACCGAGGACAGCAGCGCAAGCAGAAGGCTCAGGGCCACCAAAGTGTCGACCGGGCTGAAGCGACGCCCCTCGATCGACTGACGAACCAGCTCCGTAGTTGACAATGCCTCAGCGTGCGCAGTCATCTCAGTACCTCTGCCGGTAACGACGAACCAGCCGCTCACTCATGACATTCAGGCCAAGGGTCAGGGCGAACAAGACCAGCCCGACGAAGAAGAGCGACTGGAACGCTGCGTTGTTGCCGGCCACCTGGTCTGACCCGACCGCCAGGTTGGCCATTGCTCCGGTCATGGTCAGCCCTCCTCCGGTCGGATTCAGGTTCATGATCCCATTGAGACCTGCGGCGAGAGCGACGACCATGGTCTCGCCGACGGCCCTCGACATGCCGAGGATGATCGCCGCAATGATCCCGGAGATCGCTGCCGGGAACACGACTCGGAGGGCGGTATGCCACGATTTTGCCCCAAGGCCGTACGAAGCCTCCCTCAATGACAGGGGAACGGCGCGCATCGCGTCCTCGGAAACCGAGGCGATGAGAGGCACCGTCAGGATTCCTACCGCGATCCCCGCTGCGAGGAAGTTTGCGCTCTCTGCGCCCGGGAACAACCCGCGCACCACGGTTGGGGTCAGGAACTGCAGGGCGAAGAAGCCGAGCACGACCGACGGGATCCCGGCGAGGATCTCCAGAGTGGGCTTCAGAACCCGGCGCACACCCGAGCGGGCGTACTCCGAGAGGTAGATCGCCGAGCCGAGCCCGAAGGGAACGGCGACCAACATCGCGATCCCGGTCACCAACAGGGTGTGGGCCAGCAGAGCCGAGAGCTGGAACCGACCCCTTCGTGGGAACCAACCGCTGTCAAAGAGCTGATCGAGCTCGATGGAGGTCAGGAACGACCACGCTTTTCCTACCAGCGCGAGGACGATCGCCAAAGAGATCAAAATCGAAATCGTGGCTGCTCCAAAGAACACTGCCTTGACCAGCCGCTCCCGACGGCGGCGGCCTCGATCACCAGTCAGATCGATCGCAGGCTGCTGTTCTGTTTGGGCGAGAACCATGAACTGTGTCCTGAAATATAGGGATTGGGGGCCGGAGCCGGTCCGGCCCCAATCGTCAGATCGGACCTAGCCCGTCGCCCCGGTCCAGGCGGCCCGGGTGGCCTCTAGGTCTTCGGCCGGCAACTGGACGTAGCCGGCGTCGGTGACAGCAGCCAGCCCATCGTCCGACAGGTAATAGTCCACGAACGCCGTCAGGTCGGCGCGATTGGCCAGGTCATTGGTCTTCACGTAGATGAACAACGGCCGCGAGAGCGGGTACTCGAAGCTGGCGATGGTCTCAGCCGACGGCGCAATGCACCCCGACTCACCGTTGTCCAGCTCGATTGCCTTCAGCGCATCGGCATTTGCCTCGTAGAAGGCGAAGCCGACAAACCCCAACGATGATGGGTTCTCGGTGGCTCCGTCCACAATGACGTTGTCGTTAGGCGAGGCGTTGTAGTCGGCACGAAGGAAGTCGTTGTCCGGGCCCAACCGCTCCTCTGAGATGTCGGCGATCACGAACTCTACGAACGTGTCGTAAGTCCCCGACTCCTCACCGGGAGCGGTGATCACCAGGGGCTCATCGGCATACGGCGCGTTGGGGGCGCTCAACTCGGCCGCCAGGTCATTGGCGTCCGACCAGTTGGCGAACCCTTCGGACTCCGGGCCCAGCAACGCATAGAGGTCGGTGAAGGCGAGGCAGGTCACGGCGTCGTTCGCAGGATTGGTGATGGCCGTGATCCCGTCGGTGGCGACATGGAGCTCGACGTACTCGATCCCACCCTCTTCACAAAGAGCGATCTCTTCGTCCGAGATCGGGCGAGAGGCGTCGGAGATGTCGATCTCCCCGGCACAGAATCTGGCAAAACCGTCGCCGGTTCCAGGTCCCTCGACCGAGGTGGCGACACCGGGGTTGGCCTCGTCGAAGGCCTCGCCGACGCGAGCTGTGATCGGCTCCACCGTGGACGAACCAGATACGACGATGCTGCCCGACAGCTCACCGCCTCCATCCCCGGGGGTGGTGGTATCGGAAGGCGCCGCAGTCGTCGTGCTGTCATCGGCGCCCCCGTCGCCGCATGCGGCGAGGACCAGCGCCAACACCGCCACGATGCCGATGAGGCGAATCATTCGGACCTTCATCCCTGCTTGCTCCTTGATAGGGAAACGGTTTCTCAACGAACCATGGAAGGTCTCGCCCCCACGGTCACCGGCAAGCTAAGGAGGGGCCTTGAACGAGATCCGAAGGTCAGATGAACGGAAGGTGAACGTTTCGATCTGCCCTGGGGCGAGGCCGGCACACCGTACGATCTGATTGTGTCCGACGATCAATCGGATCTCGACCGGCTGATCGGGCCCGACCGCAGGCGCTTCCCGACGCCCGGCGGGTTGCCACTAGCGGTCCTGATCATTGCCGCGGTGATCGTTGTCGGTCTCGTCGTGTTGTATCCGACAGACCCTCCTCCGATCGACCTCGCTGAGTTCGGATTTGCCGACGACGTGGTGCCGGCCGAGGTCTCTGCCGTGGACGTCGGAGCGTGCCCCGACATCCCCGATCTGGAATGCCAGACGGTGTCATTCTCCGATCGTGGCGATGGGGGCGAGGTCATCCACAACCAGGCTTTCCCACAACAGCCGGGGCAGCCGACATTCGAGGTCGGCGATCCCGTGTTCCTGTCGGTGATCGAAGGGGCCGGCTATCAGTATGCCGATCGCGACCGGACCATCCTCCTCGGCGCGGTTGCGCTCCTCTTTGCGGCGTCGGTTGTCGCTCTAGGCCGGATGCGAGGGGTTGCCGCACTCGCCGGCCTCGTGATCAGCTTGATCGTGCTCCTCGGGTTCATCATCCCCGCGATCATCGCCGGGGAGGATGCCGTGCTCGTCGCTGTGTTCGGCGGGGGCGCCATCGTCCTCGTTGCGCTGTATCTGGCCCACGGTTACAACCCTCTGACCCATGTCGCCGCGATAGGAGCATTCACCGCGCTCGCTCTGACTACTGGGCTCTCCTGGCTCGTAGTCACCCTCGCTCAGTTCAGCGGGCTGGCCACCGAGGATTCGTTCTATCTGCTGCTGATACCGGGGTTCGACGTCTCAGGGCTTCTTCTCGCCGGCATCGTCCTTGGGGCGATCGGTGCACTCGACGACGTGACGGTCACCCAGGCCTCGGCGGTTTGGGAAGTACGGTCGGCAAATGAGGCCTTGTCCGGTGGGGAGCTGTTCGATGCGGGCCTCCGGGTGGGCCGTGACCATGTGGCATCAAGTGTCAACACGCTCCTCCTGGCCTATGCCGGGGCGTCGATGCCCCTCCTCATTCTCTTCAGCCTCTCCAATCAACCCTTGCTCGCCGCGGCGAGCTCCGAAGTTGTGGCCGTCGAGATCGTGCGCACCTTGGTCGGTTCCATCGGTCTGGTGGCTGCGGTTCCAATCACCACCTGGCTGGCTGCACGCCAGGCCTCTATGGCCGCCGCCTAGGCGCAAGTCCCCTCCCGCTGGTCGCCGATTCAAAGGTGGGCGCTGGAGCGGGCCCGAGCCAGCTCCTGGAGAGCGAGATGAGCGTCGATCCCCTTCGCGGAAGGCACCCGCGTCCAGGTCCCGTCACCCGCCAGCTCGAATGCCAGTTGGTCATCTGCGAGCAGCACGTCGAGGATCTCGTCCACCCTGAATTGCAGGTCGGGATCCAGGATCGGTGCCAGCGCCTCGACCCTGCGATCGAGGTTCCTCGGCATCAGGTCGGCCGAGCCGATGTAGTAGTGGCGCGAGCGGCCCCTCGAGCCGAATCGGTAGATCCGGGCGTGCTCCAGGTAGCGGCCGACGATCGACCTGACCGCGATGTTCTCCGAGAGCCCGGGAATGCCCGGTCGAAGGCAGCAGATGCCCCGGATCACCAGATCGACCCGGGTCCCGGCGTTGGAGGCTGCGTACAGCGATTCGATGATCCGGGCGTCGACCAGCGAGTTCATCTTCATCACGATGTGGCCATCGGGGCGGGAAGCCTCGTCGTCGATGAGCTCGGTGATCCGGCTTCTGATTCCATGGGGTGAGACGACCAACTTGCGGTAGTTGGTCTGGCGTGAATATCCGGTGAGGTAATTGAAGATGTCCGAGAGATCCGACCCGATGTCCGGGTCGCCGGTGAACACCGCGACGTCTTCATAGGTGCGGGCGGTCTTCTCGTTGTAGTTGCCGGTGCCGACGTGGGCGTAGCGGGCGACCCGGGCGCCCTCGCGACGCACGACCAGGGTGAGCTTGGTATGGGTCTTCAGTCCGACCACCCCGTACGTGACGTGGACCCCCACGTCCTCGAGGCGTTGCGCCCATTCGATGTTTCGCTCCTCGTCGAAGCGAGCCTTCAACTCGACGAGGGCAACCACCTGCTTCCCGGACTCGGCCGCCTTGATCAGGGAAGCCATGATCGGGCTATCGCTCGAGGTTCGATAGAGAGTCATCTTGATGGCCAGGACCCGGGGGTCACGGGCAGCCCGGTCGATGAAGGCCTCGACCGTTGGGGTGAACGAGTCGTAGGGGTGATGAACGAGGAGGTCACCCTGCCGGATCACCTCGAAGATGTCGAACTGCTCACCGGCGGAGCCGGCCAGCCGGGCTGGAGTGACGCCGGTGAAGGTCTCGAACTTCAGCTCGGCTCGGTCGAGGTCGTATAGGCCCCACAAGCCTGCCAGGTCGAGCGGGCCTTCGACCCGGAACACATCTTCCTCGGTGGCACCCATCTCCCGGAGCAGCAGGTCGAGGACCTCGTCGGGCATGTCGGGGTGGATCTCGAGCCGGACCACCCGCCCAAAGCGACGTTGGGTGAGTTCGGACTCGATCGCCATCAGAAGGTCGCCTCCCTCGTCCTCCTCGACGTCGATATCGGCGTTGCGGGTGACCCGGAAGACATGGTGGGCGAGGACTTCCATGCCGGGGAACAGCGCGGGGAGATGCGCCGCGATCACCTGTTCCAGGGGCACGAAGCGCTCCCCGTCGGGGAGCACCACGAAACGAGGAAGGATCGGAGGGACCTTGACCCTGGCGAATCGGGCGAGGCCGGTGTCGGGATTGCGGACGAAAACGGCCATGTTCAGGGAGAGGTTCGAGATGTAGGGGAAGGGGTGAGAGGGATCGACGGCGAGCGGGGTCACCACCGGGAACACCAGTTCGCGGAACTGCTCATCGAGGAACTCGCGGTCTTCGGCATCGAGGGTCGGGTAGTCGCTGAACACGATTCCCTCCGTGGCCAGGGCCGGGGCAACCTCGGACAGGAACTGCTTGGAGACCGCCTCGTAATGGACCAAGACCTCTGCCCTGATCGCCGCCAGCTGCTGGCTCGGGGTCATCCCGTCCTCAGGCGTCGCGCCCACACCATGGGCCACCTGCTCTTTGAGGCCGGCCACCCTCACCTGGAAGAACTCGTCCTGGTTCGCGGCCCAAATGGCGAGGAATTTCGCACGTTCCAAGAGGGGAAAGTCGGGGCGTTGAGTCAGGGAAAGCACCCGCTTGTTGAATTCCAGCCAGGAGAGCTCGCGATTGAGGAAATGCTCTGGGTCGAAATGTTCCATCTCGGAGGCCATGAGTACCACGATGCGGTTACCGATCGGTTAACTCCCGCCGGCGGCCAGGCCACCGAGCAGGAACAGACGAAGGTGTTTGGTCACGAGCTCGACCCGATCCTCGGGATCGGGAGAAGAAATGACCGACTTGGCAGCTGACATGATCGTGTCCTGGATCCACCTGCCGGCGAGATCGGGAGGCATCAGGCGGAAGTCCCCTGCCGCGACGCCGGCCTGATAGAGCCCAATCATCGCCTCGGCGAGAGTGGCATGCGCCGACCGAATCCGGACCTCGGCCTCCTGGCCCATTCGGCCCACCTCACGGTGGAGGATCACGCCGAGGACCGGGTCATTGACCACGAATTCGACCGTCCGCGATGCCAAGGTTCCCAGGCGGTCTGCTGGGCCCCCACTCGGCGGGACGGAGTCCAGCAAGCCTTCCACCACGCCCGGTAGTTCTTGCTCGACCAAGGTGGCGATCAGGTCGTCACGGTCGGTGAAGTAGTCATAGAGAGTGGTGCGACCGACACCCGCCCCCATCGCGATCTCACCCAGTGGAAGGTCTGCGGTTCCCGCCTCCTCGATCAACCGCTTGGCCGCGTCGAGCAGGGCACTCCTGGTGAGCGCCTTGTGCTCGTCTATCGAGGCTGCCCTGATGCGCGGCATGGAGGGCAAAGGCTATCCCGCCGTGGAGCAAAGGGCCATGGCCGGCTTGCCAACGCTGGTCTCGGTGCCCGCCCTAGATTCGTCGCGATCGAGGAGGTGTCGATGCCGAACGGCCAGGACAGCGCGGGCCAAACGGGCGAGAGCCAACAGGTGCGAGTCCAGACCCGGGCTCGGCCCTGGAGCGGGCTCTTGCTGGGAGTGCTCCTCGGGCTCTCGATCGCCGTGATCCTCCAGCAGGCAGGAGTGTGGCCACTCGACCGACTCCTGGTCTTCGGCCTGGCCGGTCTCTTCGGGCTGATCGGGATCCTGCTCGCCGGTTGGGGACGGGAGCGGGTGTCTGCGATGTCGATCATCCTCCCTCTCCTGCTTGCCGTCGGGATGATCGCTTGGGGCGCCACTGGCATCGCCGACCTCGATGAGAGTGGGGAGCTCAACGGCGGTTGCACCGTGGAGGCACAGTCTGACGTCGACAGCACCATCATCACCGACACCAGCCGCGGCGACCCCTTCGAGGTCGATCCCGAGGGCGGCCTCTCCTGGGTGGCCACCTCCCCGGCGCCGATCATGAACCACACCTGGGAGATATGGGTCGACTTCGGAGGCTTCCATATCGTGATCGCCGATGGCGGGGAGCCCAACACCGCAGGCGATCAGGAGAACCAGGGTGATGTCCCCGACGTCACGGCGTACGTCGAAGAAGTCACCGCAGTCTCCGGTCAGCAGATCCGTGGCGTGTTCGAGGTTGGCGGCGAGATCTCGGGCGAGGGTGGGGAGTGTGATGGGTTCGCCTTCGTCACACTGACCGCCGACCCGGTGTCGACGCTGCCGTCGAGAATCGCGGCTGTGCTCGGCCTCATCGCCTTGATCTCCCTCATCGTGCTCGCATCACGACGCACCAGAGTGGCGGATGTCGTCCCCGAGATTGAAGACCAAGCGGCGGCATCGGGGGTCGCTGCAGCGAGTGTTCCGCCTCCGGTGGGAGTGGAGGAGCCGGTAGAGCCCGCCCCCGATGCGTCGGGAGGCGGGGAATCAGGGCCGATCGCCGCACCGGATGAGAAGGACGAGGACTTCCCACCGACGACGTGAGGCTTCGACATCCGATTAAATCCGTCTTGGAAATCGCTCGCGCTCGTGCCAAACTCGGATAAGTGACTCATGGTTCGACTCACCTCGGCACCGGTCTCGTTGCCGACTGGAGGGATCGTGCCGCCTGTGCCGGCCATCCCCACTCCTTGTTCTTCCCGACCGGAGATGAGGTCGATGCGGTCGTGGAGCGGGCCCGTGAGATCTGCGCCGCTTGCCATGTGATCGACGAATGCCTCGAGTTCGCCCTGGAGACCAATGAGCGAACCGGGATCTGGGGTGGGACCACCGAGGAGGAGCGCAAGTCACTTCGCCGCAAGTGGCTAGCCGCCCGACGGCGCTGAGCTGAGCCGCCGGGGAGAAACAGTCTGAGCCCCACGAGACGAGCCACCGTCGGGGTGGCACTGATCTTCCTGGCCAACGGTGCCGTGGTCGGCAGTTGGCTTCCACGACTCCCTGAGATCAGGGATCGGCTCGGTGTCGACCTCGGTGCCCTTGGGATCGCTATCGCGCTCGGCGGGCTCGGCGCCTTGGCCGGGTCTTCCCTGAGTGGGGTGATCCTGGGGCGAATCGGGTCGAAGAGGTCAGCGGTGGTGGGGTCCATAGTGCTCTATGCCTTGCTTCCCCTGATCGCGGTGGTGCCCACTGCCGCATGGTTGGCCCTGATCTTGGCGGTCCTCGGTTTCGTGGACGCCCAGACCGATGTCGGCATGAACGCGGTAGGGGTGAGAGTCGAGGAACAGGTGGGCAGGTCGATAATGACCAGGCTCCATGGTCTCTGGAGCCTGGGCACCTTCCTCGGCGCCGGGATCAGCGCTCTGGCGGTCACCGCCGGGATCGGCTTCGGGCCTCAACTCGTTTTCGTGGCCCTAGCCGGCCTCGTCGTCGTTGGCTTTGCCGCCCGGTTGGTACCGGCCGCGCCGGTGCGGGCCGGTGTCGGCGACCGGTCGGGGCGGGTCGCGTTCGGGCTGATGCTGGCCGGGGCGACGGCGGTCATGATCGAGGGAGCCCCATTTGATTGGAGTGCCATTTTCCTGGTCGACGAGATCGGATTACCGACCGGTGGCGCCGGCGTGCTCGCCTTCACCGCGGGGATGCTCGCCGGGAGGATGGGCGGCGATCACGTCGTGGACCGCTTCGGCGGATATCCGACGCTCATGGCTGGAATCGGCCTTTCGGTGGCATCGATGTTCCTCGTTGTCACCGCGGGGGGTCCACTGCCGGCCCAGGTGGGATTCGGGCTGTGGGGTCTCGGCGTCTCGGTGGCCCTGCCGGTCCTCTACAAGCTGGCCGGCTCCCATCCCTCGTTCGGCGAAGGCGTGGGCCTCGCCGCCCTGACGGTTGGAACCCGCCTTGGGTTCATGACGGCCCCCGCCCTCATCGGCCTGCTCGCCGATGAGATCGGGTTGCCTTCCGCCCTGGCCTGGGTGGTGTCGGTGGCTGCGGTCTCCACGGTCCTCGCCCTGAGGCTGACACTGTCGACGCCAGAGAAGGCAGCCGATTCCCTTCCCGGGACCGTGGATTCATAATGTGTTGCCCGACGTCGGGAGCCAGTCGATGAACAAACAGGCCGAATACGTGTTGCGGACCGTCGAGGAGCGTCGGATCCGCTTCGTCCGACTGTGGTTCACCGATGTTCAGGGCTTCCTCAAGTCGGTCTCCATCGGGCCCGCCGAGCTCGAGGTGGCGTTCGAGGAGGGCATGACCTTCGACGGTTCCTCCATCGACGGGTATGCCCGAATCCAGGAAGCCGACATGCTGGCCAAGCCGGACCCTTCGACCTTCCAGGTGCTGCCCTGGCGGACGGAGGAGCAAGTGGCACGAATGTTCTGCGACATCTACACCCCTGACGGCGAGCCCTTCTCCGGTGACCCCCGCATCGTCCTCAAGAGGAATCTGGAGAAGGCGGCCGAGATGGGATACATCTTCTACGCCGCCCCAGAGCTGGAGTTCTTCTATTTCAGAGACTCCGGTCCGGAACCGGAGGTGCTCGATCGCGGCGGATACTTCGACCTGACACCGCTCGACGTCGCCCAGGAGTATCGGCGTAACACCATCAACGCCCTGGAGCACATGGGGATCCCGGTGGAGCACTCCCACCACGAGGTTGCACCCAGCCAGCACGAGATCATCGTCCGTTACACGGACGCGCTCACGATGGCGGACAACATCATGACCTCACGACTCACCGTCAAAGAGGTCGCCCTCCAGCACGGGATCTACGCCACCTTCATGCCCAAGCCCCTCGAGGACTACGACGGGTCGGGCATGCACCTCCACCTGTCGCTTTTCGAGGGAGACGTCAACGCCTTCCACGAGCCGGGGACCCCGGGCGGGCTGTCCAAGGTCGGGCAGGCGTTCATCGCCGGATTGTTGAAGCACGCCGCCGAACTCACCGCAGTCACCAACCAGTGGGTCAACTCCTACAAGCGCCTGGTCGCCGGGTTCGATGCGCCTATCTATGTGTCCTGGGCCCGGAACAACCAGTCGGCCCTGGTCCGGGTTCCCTCGGTGAAGAAGGGCAAGCCCTCGAGTGTGCGGGTGGAATATCGAGCTGCAGACACCGCGTGCAACCCCTATCTCGCCCTTTCCGTGATCCTGGCCGCCGGCCTGGCCGGGGTCAAAGAGGGATACGAGCTTCCCCCGGAGGTGGCGGCCGACATCCACCGGTTGACCCCTGCCGAGCGCGCAGCAGCCGGGGTCCGGCGCCTCCCGGAGACGCTGGCCGAGGCCCTTGACATCATGGAGCGCTCGGAGCTCGTTGCCGGGGCCCTGGGTGAGCATGTCTTCGACTGGTTCCTCCGCAACAAGCGGGAGGAGTGGGACCGCTTCCAGCATCACGTCTCCCGATTCGAGCTCGAGACCTATCTCCCGGTGCTGTGAACGTCGCCCTCCATCCGGAACACTGCTCCGAAGGCGTAGTCGATGGTCTGGGCCTCGCCGGAGCCACCGTCGTCTCCGCTCCGGAGCTGGTCCCCGAGGACCGCAGGATCAATGACGCTGACATCCTCTGTGTCGAGCTGTCCGATCAGCCGCTGCGCAGACTGCGGGAGTTGTCACGAATCGTCGACGCGATCGGCCTCCCGGTACTCGTGGTGGTCTCGGTGGAGCAGCTGGCCCTGATCGAGAGCGGCGCCGGGATCACCGACTTCATTCTTGCCCCGGTCGACCCCCTGGAGATGAAGCTCCGCCTGCAACGTCTGGCCGCGGAGGACCAGGAAGACGGGCTGATCACCTTCAAGGACCTGGAATTGAATCCGCTCAATTACCAGGCCACGCTCGCCGCCGAGCCACTGGACATGACCTTCATGGAATACGAGTTGCTCCGCTTCCTCGTGGAGAACCCGGTGCGGGTCTGGTCCCGGGAGCAGTTGCTGTCCAAGGTCTGGGGCTACGACTACTACGGCGGAGCCCGCACCGTCGACGTCCATGTCCGGCGGCTCCGGGCCAAGCTCGGCGAGGAGCGATCTTCCTGGATAACCACGGTGCGATCGGTGGGATACCGCTTCGGGTGAGGATGGGCCGGTTCCGCAGTCGAACCTAAAGTCACCGGCAATGGGCTTTCGCACCAAGCAGATCCACGCCGGGGTTACTCCGGACCCGACAACCGGGGCGATCCTGACCCCGATCCACCAGTCGACCACCTTCGTCCAGGAGTCGGTGGATGAGTACATGTCCCGGGGCTACTCATACAGCCGTGGCGGAAATCCGACGGTGCGGGCTCTCGAGGAGAAGCTGACAGCGCTCGAGGGTGGCCTCGATGCCACCGCATACTCAACGGGCATGGCGGCGACCGTGGCGGTGTTCCTCGGCCTTCTCCAGGCTGGTGACCATGTGGTCATCGGTGATGTGGTCTATGGAGGCACCTATCGCTTCGCCGACCAGTTCCTAACCAAGTTCGGGGTGGAGGTCACCTTCGTCGACGCCACCGACCCTGACGCGGTGCGAGCCGCGATGACACCCGCCACCAAGCTGGTGTTCACCGAGACCCCGGCCAACCCCACCCTCAAGCTCACCGACCTGAGAATGATCTCGGACATCGCCCGCGAAGCCGGTGCCCTCCACGTCACGGACAACACCTTCCTCACCCCCTACTTCCAACGGCCATTCGAGCTGGGCGCCGACATCATCATCCACTCCACGACGAAATTCCTCGACGGGCACAACGCCACCCTTGGCGGGGCGGTGGTGGTCAACGATGCCGGACTGCAGCAGAAGATCGGGTTCGCCCGCATCGCCGCCGGGTTGGTGATGTCGCCGATGGTGGCCTGGCTCACACTGCAAGGGGTGAAGACGCTCAGCGAGCGAATGGATCGGCAATCGGCCAACGCTCTGGCGATCGCCGAGTGGCTCGCCAGGCATCCCAAGGTGGACTACGTGAACTACCCCGGGCTCCCCAGTCATCCCCAACACCGTCTGGCGAGCACCCAGGCCAGCGGCTACGGAGCAATGGTCTGCTTCGAAGTGGTGGGCGGCCTGGAGACCGGCAAGAAGCTCATGGACGCCGTCGAGTTGTGGAGCCTGGCCGAGAACCTGGGCTCCGTGGAGTCACTGATCACGCATCCCGTGACCATGACCCATGCCTCGGTCCCCCAGGCGGACCGGGAGGCAGTGGGGATCACCGAAGGCCTGGTTCGGCTCTCCGTGGGCCTCGAGGACGTCGAAGACCTGATCGAGGATCTCAGCTCGGGGCTGGACCGGATCTGATCAGACTGCAACGGCCGGGCGCGCCCTGACCAGAGCATCCCGGGCGAACTGCCGCCCTTCCTCGGTGTCCACCGGGCGTCGCACCACCTGGGCTTCGATGATGGTCATTCCGTCCAACCAATCGCGGATGTCGTCGACGTCCCAAAGGATCTCGGGTACCTGAGGTCCCCCATGGCCGTGCTCGATGTTGGACACCTCGTGGCCGATCATGAACAGCTCGCCGCCCGGGGTCAGCCAGTCCCGGCTGCGGCGGACCACCTTCTCAAAGTCGCCAGGCATCAAATGGAGGTAGGCGATGAGCACCAGGTCGAACCGATGCTCGGTGTCCCAATCCAGGACGTCGGCAACTATGAACTCGATGTCTGAGCCCTGATCGGCACCCCGGGAGGTGGCCACCTCTGAGAAGTCGACAGCGGTCATCGACCAACCCAAGCCGGCAAGCCACAGCGCGTTGCGCCCTTCCCCGGAGGCGAGGTCGAGCCCTCGCCCCGGTGTGGCCCCGCCCAGTCGGTCGGCCACGTATAGGTTCGGCGTGACCGACCAGAGCCGGTCAGCGGACCGGTATCGCTCGTCCCACTCCCCAGCGTCCATCCTCAGCCGAACTCGATCCCCTGAGCCAGCGGGAGATCCTCACCCCAATTGATGGTGGTGGTCTGTCTCCGCATGTAGGCCTTCCAGGCATCGGACCCGGCCTCTCTGCCCCCACCGGTCTCTTTCTCCCCACCGAAGGCCCCACCGATCTCCGCACCCGAGGTCCCGATGTTGATGTTGGCGATCCCGCAATCCGAGCCGACATCGCTGAGGAACTTCTCGGCAATGCGCAGCGACTCGGTGAATATCGCCGACGACAGACCCTGGGTCACCCCATTCTGGATCTCGATCGCCTCATCGAGGGTGTCGAACTCCATCACCCAAAGGATCGGCGCGAACGTCTCCTGCTGGGTGATCGCGGCGTCGGCCGGCACCACAGCGATCGTGGGCTCGACGAAGAAGCCAGGCCCGTCGAGCCGGTTGCCTCCGGTGACGATTCGGGCCCCCTGTTCCCGAGCGATGTCGAGAGCACTCATCATCTGCTCGATGGCACCCTCGCTGACCACTGGTCCCATCAATGTTCCCGGCTCGGAGGGGTCACCGATCTTGACCTGCCGGTAGGCCTCGGCGAGACGATCGATCAGCTTGTCGGACACGGCTCGATGGACCAGGAGGCGGCGAAGCGAGGTGCAACGCTGGCCGGCCGTGCCTACCGCGGAGAAGAGTGTCGCCCGCACCGCGAGGTCGAGGTCGGCGTCATCCATGACGATCACCGCGTTGTTGCCTCCGAGCTCGAGGATGGTTCGGCCCATCCTCTGGGCGACAGCGGGACCGACGATCCGCCCCATGTTGCACGAGCCGGTCGCCGAGATCAGCGGGAGCCTGGTGTCCTGGTTCATGCGGTTGCCAACCGTCGCCCCGTCACCCACCACGAGGTTGAACACGCCTTCGAAGCCACTTCCTGCCATGACCTCGTGTGCGATCCGAGTGACCGCGATGGCAGAGAGCGGAGTCCGCTCCGAAGGTTTCCACACCACCGTGTCCCCACAGACTGCGGCGATGGCCGCGTTCCAGGACCAGACGGCCACCGGGAAGTTGAAAGCCGAGATCACGCCCACCGGGCCCAACGGGTGCCAGTGCTCGTACATCCGGTGATTGGGCCGCTCCGACGCCATGGTGCTCCCGTAGAGCTGGCGGGAGAGACCCACTGCGAAGTCGCAGATGTCCACCATCTCCTGGACCTCGCCGACTCCTTCGGGGAGGATCTTCCCCATCTCCATGGTGACCAGGGCCCCCAAGGCGTCGATGTTGTCGCGCAAGGCGTCCCCAAGGCTCCTGATGTATTGGCCCCGCTTCGGAGCGGGGAGCGCCCGCCACCGGTCGAAGGTCTCGGCGGAGTTGGAGACGACCTTCTCGTAGTCCCCGAGCGATGCCATGCCGACGGTGGCTAGTTGCTCACCGTTGGTCGGGTTGATGACATCGATCAGTTCGCCGCTCGACTCCAGCCATTCTCCGGCGTAGACGCCTGAGTTCTCGTTCGAGAGCCCGAGAGCAGCGAAAACGTCCTTCTTGTTCATCGTGCCGCCACCACCTCTATCTCGACCAAGAATCCACCGGGCAGGGCCCCGGCTTGGACGGTGGAGCGGGCGGGGGGCTCAGCATCGAAGAATCCGGCATAGACCTCGTTCACCTTCGGGAAATCGGCGATGTCGGCGAGGAAGATCGTTGTCTTGGCGATGTCCGACAATCCGAGACCGACGTCACCCAGGATCGCTGTGATGTTGGACATCACCTTGTCCGCCTGGATCTTCACGTCATCTGCTGATCGCTCACCACTGATGGGGTCGACCGCGACCTGCCCCGAGATGAAGACGAACCCATTGGCCTCGGTGGCTACCGAATAGGGGCCCATCGCACCCGGGGCGGATGGGAGGGCGGGGACCGTCTTTGGCACGATTCTCCTGAGTCGGGGAGGCCGAGGGTACCCGACCACGGATGGTTTGAGCCCTGCCCGATTGGGCGCGAAAGAGCCCGGGGCTCACCCGGGCTCATCGCGTCGACTAGCGGACGTCAGCTGTTGAGGAGGGCGGCCTTTGCCTTGTCGAACTCCTCTTGGGTCAGGTCTCCCTTGGCCTTCAGGTCGGACAGTGCAGCGAGCTCAGAAGCCGAGCTCCCGCTCCCCGCGACTTGACGGATGTAGTCCTCCTGCGCCTTCTGCTTCTGCATCGCTCGCTCCGCCATGCCGCCACCACGGGCGATCAGGTAGATCAGGATCCCGAGCCAGGGCAGGATCACGACGAAGAAGGTCCAAAAAGCCTTGCCCCCCCCGCTGGTCTCCGGGTCACTCCACAGGTCGGCGAGGACCGAGATGAACAGCCAGAAGAACATGGCGAAGATGAACAACGCCAGCATCCATAGGATGACGTCCCAGAAACTATCGATCAATTACTCCTCCTGATTCGATGACCTGTGGAGGCTACACACCCGGAAGGGTGGCGCTGTCAGGAGAACGAGTTCCCGCAGCCGCAGGTGTGCGACACGTTGGGGTTGTCGATGGAGAAACCCTTCTCCATGAGCCCGTCCTTGTAGTCCAGGGTCGCTCCCCGGACCATCTCCGCGCTCTGCGGGTCGACCACGACCCGGACCTCGCCAAACTCTTCGACGATGTCTGCGTCATCGATCTGAGAGTCGAAGTACATCTCGTATGAGAAGCCACTGCACCCGCCGGGGCGAACCGCCATCCGAAGGGCGAGGCCGGAATCGGTCTCGGCCTCGATGAGCTCGCGGACCTTGTCGACCGCGGTCTCGGTGAGATTGACCGTTTTCTGAGGCTGGTTGGACTTGATGCTGAGGATCTGTGTCATGTGCAGGTGGTATCTCCGTCGCTCATTGTAAACCCGGCTGGGAGCTTGACCATTCCACTATCTGGATGGTGGAAATTACCATTCGTGATCATGCCTACTCGAGACGACGTCCTCAAGACACTGGAAGGTGTGCGCGACCCCGAGTTGGGCGGCAACATCGTCGAGTTGGGCATGATCAGCGAGGTCGTGGTCCACGGAGCGACCGTCGACGTTGGCCTCGCATTGACCATCGCCGAATGTCCGTTGCGCAACCAGATCGAAGACGACACGAGGCGGCGAATCCTTTCGATGCCTGGGGTAGAACAGCTCAACCTCCGCACCACTGCCATGACCAAGAAGCAACGGGCCAACCTCATGAGTGTGGCCCGGCGCCGCGCCCAGGAGACCGCCGAGCCCACCCAGGTCTCGCCGACCACCAGGGTGATCGCCATCGGGTCGGGCAAGGGAGGTGTGGGCAAGTCGTCGGTGGCGGTGAACCTCGCCGTTTCGATTGCGTCCGCCGGATACCGGGTTGGGCTGCTCGACGCCGACATCTGGGGTTTCTCCACTCCACGAATGCTGGGAGTGGAGGACCGGCTCCACGCCGACGATGAGACCCGCCTCATCGAACCGGTCGACGCTCAAGGGGTGAAGCTGGTCTCGACGGGCCTGATCATCGAGTCCGAGGAGACTGCTCTCATGTGGCGCGGCCTCATGCTTTCCAAAGCCCTGGAGCAGTTCCTGAAGCAGGTCGATTGGGGAGAGCTCGACTACCTCCTGATCGACCTCCCGCCGGGGACGGGTGACATCCAGATGGCACTGACCAGGATGCTCCCCCAGGCCGAGCTGGTGGTGGTGACCACACCGCAACGGGCGGCACAGAAGGTCGCAGTGAGGGTCGCCGACATGGCGCGCCGCTCCCACATGCCCATCGTCGGGGTCGTGGAGAACATGTCCGGCCTGGTCTGTGAATGCGGCAGGGTGCACGAGGTCTTCGGGCACGGCGGGGGTCAGGAGCTGGCCGAGGAGCTCGGAGTGCCGTTGATCGCCTCGATCCCGCTCGATCCCGCCGTGGTCCCGGGTGGAGACACGGGCAGGCCCGTGGTGTCGTCGACACATCCGCTCACCTGCTGGTGAGGCGCTCCGGCAGGCGGCGGCCACCCTGGTGGGCCTGGTGCCACCCGCCGAGCTCGAAACCTGCACCGGTCGGATCGCCAAGATCCTGACCGAGCTCGAGATCGCTTAGACCGCAATCCGCAGTCAGTAATCCGCAAACCGAACTCGGTCAGTGGACAGCGGGCTTCAGGTCTTCGGTGGCAGCCAGAGGTCGAAGGCGAAGCCCTTCTTCTCGACACCGGTGACCACGTAGGTGTTCATCACCTTGTCGGCGATCGTCTGCCGTTTGGTGTCGACCAGTGGAAGTAAGAAGCCCAAGACACAGACGAGGAGTCCAGGATGTGGAGGAACTTGCGCCCGATTCCGGCCCCGCTCCCTAACAACTCGCCCTGCTCGTTGACCAGTCTGGTGCCCTGCATCGCCTTTCCCGGGTGTCTGTCCGCTAACGCCCTCAAGATGGCCGAGGTAGCCCCAGATAGGCGTACCCGAACAGGCTGAAGAAGTAGCTGGCTCGATAGGTGAGGATGGAGAGGATAATCACGGGGCCCAGTCGATCAGGCACCCGATGGCCCGGATACCCCAGTCCGCCAGGTTGGACGGTGTTCCCGCCGGGACAGCCGGCGATGGAGGTGGCGGCACCGCCGGAGGTGGTGGCTCGGAAGGAGGGGGTGGGGGCGGTGGAGGAGGTGTCGAAGGAGGCTCTGACGGGGGCGGCGGTGGCGGTGGTTCAGAGGGCGGCTCGGCGGGCGGCGGTGTTGCCGGGGGCTCTGTGGTCAACGATCCTCCTCGGATGGGTGCCGCATTGTGCCATCCGGTGTCGGGCGATGTCGGTCTCACCGCCGTGAAATTGCCGCGAACAGCCTTTGTTGGCGAGGCAAGGCGCCGGATCCCTGAGGTCACGCCACGGACTAGTCCCGTTGGGTGAGTGGGGAATCGTCCTTTAAAGGCGACTCTCCGTGATTGATGATTTACACGGAACGTGCCAAGTGGGCTGTTGGGGGTTTGGGAGAGGGAGGCCTCGGTAAGAGGGCCCGGAAGGGCCCTCTTTCCGTTTTCAGCACAAACCCCGCACCAGCGAGTAGGGGTTGACCGCGCCCCCACCCCCCGGATGCCACTCGAAGTGGAGGTGGGGCAGATACTCCGGAGCGTTTCCACTCGATCCGTTGTACCCGATCACGTGCCCCTGCTCGACATGCTGCCCTGGGGAGACGTCGGCGAACGAGTCGAGATGGGCGTAATAGAACATGTCGCCGTTGTCGGACCGGAAGTAGATGGACAGCCCTCCCAGGCTGCTGTTGGAGAACCGGCTGATAGTTCCCGAGTAGATGGCGACGATCGGGGTACCCCGGGCCGCGATCATGTCTACCCCGCGGTGCGCCCTTCCCCCGGACCTCGCGTCTCCCCAGCTGTCGGTGAATGACACGGCACCGGCAACCGGGCAGGTGCCCCCGGTGGCGGGTTCGGGCGCAGGTGACGGTTCCGGCTCGGGCTCGGGCTCTTCCTGGCTGTCATCGGACGGTGCCGGTGACTCCCCTGCGACGGTGGTCGTGGTCGCGTTGCGAGCAGCCTCTTCCGCCGCCCTGCGACGGGCCTCCTCGGCGTGTCGCCTTGCCTCCTCCTCCTCACGCCTCTGTTGCGCCACCAGGTCGTCATATAGCTCTTGGGCACCAACCAGGTCCCCCTGGAGCTGCTCTGCCATCTCCTCCAGCTCCGCCGTCACCTGCTCCTGCTCGACCGATGCCTCGTCGAGGCGCCCTGTCTGTCGATCGAGCTCGGTCCGGTATGAGCGGAGCTGGGTGATCAGGTCCTGGTCGTCCCCAGACACCTCGCTGAGGTATTCGACACCGGCGCCGTACCCCTCGGTCTCCTTGGAGAACAGGACCTGAAGCGAGGCCGAACTCGTGGATCCCATGTACATCTCGACAGCGACTTCCTGGAGCCGCTGCTCCATCTCGGCGACCTGGACGAGTGCCAGATCGATGGATGAGTTGAGCTCCTGGATCTCCTGGTCGAGCGCGTACTGGTGGGCCCACGCATCCTGAACCTGGATCCCGAGAGCCTCCGATTCTGCGAGCAGGGCGTCCACCTCGTCGCGAGCACGGTCGATGTCTTCGTCGCTCACGGCGGCAGCAGCAGGCACCGCCAGGGTGAGGACGAGAAGGACTGCGAGCGTCTTGGGGAGTTTTGTCACGGTGGCTGGGGGGGAACGACGACTATGTCGGCGCCGTGAGAGGCTATCCGCCCCTGTTCGGTGAGCAAAGTGAGATGAGCCTGGATCGAGCGCAAAGCAAGCGGGTGGAGCGCCCCTTCGACGTCGGCGTACACGACGCTCAGGATGGAGTCGGAATCGGTGGCGCCGGCGCGAATCGCCTCGAAGATCTGCTCGTGACGCTGCAGACGGTGGGCCAGGTACCAGTCGATGACGCCGTCCGGATCGCCCATCTCGGGCCCATGTCCCGGATAGAGCCGGTTCAAACCCGTGCCGCGCAGCTTCTCCAGCGATGTCAGGTACGGGCCCATGTCTTCCACCATCACCGAGGAGCCACCCATGATGTGGTCACCGCTGAACAGCACGTCGCCGACCCGAAAGCAGAGGTGGTCATCCGAATGCCCGGGGGTGTGGACCACGTCGAGGACCGCACCGCCGAAGCTCACCTGGCTTCCCTGGTCGAGACGAAGATCGGGGTGGAACTCGGGCCCCGGCGAATGGCCAAGCGCAGGCACCTCCAGTTGGCGGGCGAGAGGGTTGGCCATCGGCGCATGGTCGACATGGGCGTGGGTGACGATCACCGCGATTGCACGGCGCCCGGCGATCCGTGACCCGATTGCCTCGGCGTGAGCGGGGTCGACCGGCCCGGGGTCGATGACGAGAACGCTCCCGGAGCCATCGTCCGCGATCCAGGTGTTCGTGCCGGGCCCGGTGAAGGGCCCTGGATTGTTGGCGAGGACTCGTTCGATCTGGATCATCGCTCGGCCGGCATGTGGGTCGGGACCAACGATCCGTCATCCATCTCAGTGGGCTCGATGACCGTGCGCCCGTCGGCGCCCTCCGCCGAGGCCATGATGTCCTCCACCGACGCCCTCCTGGTGAGCCATCGCAAGTGGGTGATCGTGGGCAGGATCAGCGCCAACTCGCCTCGAGAATGTGCCGCCAGCACGTCGCCCGGCCGAGCCCACATGTGCCCCACCAGCTCACCAGGATCGAGACGGAGGTCGGGGTTACCCGTGACCCTGGCGACGTAGAACCTGGTGTCGAATCGCACCGGTGCATGGGTCGGAGTGACCCAGCGGGAGATCAGCACCAAGCCCTCGCCATCGAGTTGGGTGCCGCTGTGGCAAAGCGCATCGAACAGGCTCTCACCACGCAGGTCAGGTGCCGGCTTCGCCCCGTCGGCGGTGAGAGCGAGACCGATCTCCTCGGCCACTTCGCGCAGGGCAGCCGAGCGAAACTCGTGGTCCGGGCCCGAGCCGCTGACCGTCTCTACCGCCAGTGGGCTTCTGTCCACCGGCTCGACTGCTCCTCCGGGGAAGACCATCAGCCCGCCGAAGTAACCCCGGGTCGGGCGTTCCACCATCAGGACCTCCGTCCCTTTGTCGCTGTCGCGCACCAGGACGAGCGTGGCCGCGGGACGAGGCTGGACAGAGGCAGGCACCCCAGGATCCTAAGGAGAGAGAGGCAGTCACCCCTCAAATCGAAGGGCCCACCCTTGGCGGACGATCATCCATCGCCAAGGGTGAGCCCTGCGTGCCACGTCATGCTTCAGCCGACCAGGGGCAACGTCCTCCTCTCGACCTCGGTCAGCCCACCCCAGATCCCGAATGGCTCGCGGATCTGGACTGCATGCTCGGAACAAGGCTGCCTCACTGGACACACCCCGCAGATTGCCTTCGCCTTCATCTCCCTGCGCTCGCGCTCGTCCTTACGTTCGAAGGTCGAGGGCGGGAAGAAGAGGTAGGCGTGGTTTCCACGGCATAGCGCGTCGAGCTGCCAATCGTCCATCGGGGACAATTCGACTCCTCCCTTGTTTGAAGCGACAACCGCAAGGAAACCTACTCAGATCGGGTGACGCTCACAAGGAAGAAATTTCCAGGCCCCCTGTCAGTTTTCGCGAGCGGAAGAAGGACGTTCGACCTCGAGGAAGGTCCCGTCGACTCCGGTGACCACCACCGACGTGCCCGTGGCGAGCCCGGCCTCGCGGTGTGCGGTCGCCCGCCAGCGGGCACCGTGCACCTCGACAACACCGTCCGGATCGAAGTCGGCCAATGCGACGCCCTGCTCCCCGATCAAGGAGTCGCGCCCGATCGTCTGCGTCGAGTACCGGGCCCGTTGCACTGTCGGCATGGCGAGAAGGAAGAAGAACAAGGCCGCGAGGACCGAAGGAAGGACCAGATACCAGCGGGAATCGATCTGACCCGACCCGTCGACGTAGAACATCCCGCCGACCTGCAACAGCAATGCCCCGAGCAGGGTGATCGCGAGGACGCCGCCGCGCTGATAGGCGGTCGTCAGTGCGATCCATCCCAGCACCGCCAAAGCCAACGCCCACCATCGCACCGGGAGATTGACGATCCCCCATCCGGCAAGGAGCAAGGAGACGGTGGCCACACCCGCAGCGACGCCGGGGCCGATGGCGAAGAACTCGAAGGAGACGATGGTGAGGCCGACGACCAGGAAGAAAAAGGCCGCTTCCGGAGTGACCGCAAGCCGGAAGAACTTGGTGCCGAGACCGGGCTCGCGAAAGGTCACCGTCTTCAGTGTGACTCCGGTTTCGAAGGGCTCGAGGGTTTCCACCACGACCGGGCCGTCGGCGGTCTGAAAGGTTTGCCCGTTGAGACTCTGCAGGTATTGGCGGATCGAGGGCTGCACGCTGACCCCAGAATCCGCAGCGGTCACGGGATGCCCGATGACCAGTGGCGTTTCCTCGTCGCCGGCGATGGTGGGGCTCGCGATCGACACCTCGGAACCAGGCGAGAGTGCCCATTTCTCGGCAGCCAGTACCAAATGGCCGGCCCCGCCATAGGCCACCGCCGGACCGGGTCCCACCCAAATCGCAAGGGGAAGTGGAGGATTCTCGACGACTGCTTTGAGGGCTGACCAAGAATCGCGTTCGAGCACGGCCGGGGAATTCATCTGGACCAGCGCCAGAACCTGGCCGCTCTCCGCAGCCGCCTCGATCGAAGTCCTCATGAAGTCGAGAGCGGACACGTCCAGGGGCCCGCTGACGTCGATGACATCGATGCCCGGCTCCGATTCCTCCTGGGCCAAACCGGCGAGCGGTATGAGCAGAAAAGCGAGGATCAACACCAGGCGGGGCACGTCGGCGAGGTTAGGAGTCACCCGATCGGTACAAGTCTGTGACTCGCGATGCAGGGGTAACGTCCCCGACCGATGCCGAAGGCTCTACTCGTCTGTGACACACCGTGGGTGGCCAACGACGCCAAGGCCGCGCTCTCCCTCGACCAATGGGAGGTCGAAACTCTCGACGACCCGGCCCGCGCCGCGTCGGTCGCCCGCGAGACCAACCCGGACGCGGTTATCGTCGACATGCAGGTGGCGAGCATGGGGGGAATGGCCGTCATCCGCGACATCCGAGACGCATTTCAGGCCGGGGGCCGACCTCGGACGGTGCTCCTTCTCGACCGATCCGCCGACAGCTTCCTGGCGAAGCGCGCCGGCGCAGACGCCTGGGTGCTCAAGCCCTTCCACGCGGCAGTACTGAGGGAGGCGATCTCCAAATGAATGCGCATGGAGTCACACCGATTCTCAACGTCTCCGACATGACAGCCAGCTTCGAGTGGTTCGAGCAGTGGGGCTGGCACCGCCTCTGGGACTTGGGCGAGCCCCCCGAATTTGGAGCCGTCGGATCCGGGGTGTGTGAGATCTTCCTCTGCCGCGATGGCCAGGGCGGTCGGGGAAAGAGTGAGATCGCCGCCACGATGGGCCCTGACGGTCGTGACGATCTCGAGGCCGGAGTGTGGATGAGCGTTTGGGTCGACGACGTCGACGAGGTCCACCGACTCTGCGTCGAGCACGGGCTGGACGTGACATGGCCACCGAACGACATGCCTTGGGGAGTCAGGGAGATGCACGTCCGCCACCCCGACGGGCACGTGTTCCGGGTCAGCCGAGGTTTGCCGGAGGATGGTTTCGAGTAAGCGGATAATTTCTCGTCACCGACGACTGAGCCATCAGCACATCGATGAAGCCGGGCGCCCTGGTCCCACCAATCGAGCACACGGAGGGCGCGGAGGGTGTTCCAACGACTGGGCTCCCCGGCGGCCTCGATGTTGAAATGGACCGCGACCGGGGTGGATCCGGTCGAGGAGCCACCGGCCGTCGGGCTGCCTCTTGGACCGCACGACCTGGACAGCCTCCAACATTCGGGGGTCCGGGGCCGGCGCCCGAGGCCCGGAAGTTATGGAGAGCGCGGAGCACGTCATACCGCCAATAGAAGGGCGAACCGCGGAGCCCGGATCGCCGCGTTGGACACTCTCGCCCGTGCTCTTCCGGCGGAACTGGCTCCGCCGAGCGATACTCCTCTCCGCGGCGGCCGGCGATCGCTTAGACGGGCGCGGGAGCCCGACGGTTGCACGCTCGTATTCGAGCAGCCCGTCGAGCACGTGATCATCGTGTCGAATGAGGATCGCGACCGATCCTTCTTCGGCCTCGAGTTCCAACCGCCGTCATCGAGCCGCTCGCTCAAGGATCCGCTCGACGATCGGCGGCAACGTCCACCCCGAAATATGCACCGGTCGGCGCTGGTTCGACCCTTGATGCAACGGTTCGACCTCGCCGTCGAAGTTCGGCTGCCCGGCGTGCTCCCAGCGCCCGTGCTCGGCGATGAGCGGATCGCCGACGGGCTGCATATCTAGCCGCGTCCAGCCACCATTCGCCGCAGGTATGCAGGGTGTGCAGCGTCGCCGGTCCAGGGTTCTGACCCTGGTCCCGTCACCGGTGAAGCCTGCCGGGCAACACGCGCTCGCCTCCCACAACCCGTCGGTGCCGCTCGAGTGCCAGGAGGCCGGCGCCCCATCCCTCGTGCTCCACCCGCGGCAGCCCGGCGGTCTATGCCCCTCGGCGGAGGCATCTGTGGTCGCTCAGCACCTGCCGCGGATGGCGGGATCGCCCTCGAGCAACCAATCGTATCACCCTCCGCACCCTCCGCACGCTAACTCCGGGTGCCCTTACCGAATCAGGGCCACCCACGGGACGGCCCTGACCATGTGACTTTCTGAGTCGGGACGGTGGGACTTGAACCCACGACCTCAGCGTCCCGAACGCTGCGCGCTACCAAGCTGCGCTACGTCCCGATGTCCTGGAGTCTAGGGAAGGCTGGCGGGTCCGCCACCGCCCCTGACGCGGGAGACGATCAACTCGGGTACCGGGACCGGAGCACTGGGTTCGGCCCGAGCAGGGAAGTCGAACACACCGAGCATCAACTGCAGCGGGTAGTCGGGCGCCTGCGCAAGGCGGCGGACCCGGGCCCCGTCGACTGTGAACTCGAGCGTGCCCGGCTCCCAACAAACGCCGAAGGTGTGGAACTCGGTGACATCGATGTCGACTCGAGCCACCGAGAAGTCCTGAGAGAGCCTGGGGTCGCGGTATCGCTTGATTCCCATCCCCACCCCGGCGGACCCGCCAACCATGGCGTCTCCGAAGATCTCCGCTACGCAGATCTCACCCGAGTGTTGCGGCTGGTCCTCGATGCCCGACATCCAGAAGGCGAACATCGACCGTGAGGTGAGGACGCCACGCATCCTGATCTCGAACTCGCCGTAGAGCGGGGTATAGCCCCAAAACGTGGTTTGCTCCTCGCGGACCACCAGGCCCTCCCGGAACGGCTGTTGGCCAATCGTGCTGCCCAACGGCCCGGACATGTTCCCGGTCTGGATGCAGGAGACGCGCAGGGGCTCCTCGTGTAGGTCCGGGCACCACAACGGCTGGTCAGCGGGAATGCTCAAGCGCAACTCTCCATCGCCCACCGAGTAGGTGGCTGCCGACGTGGAACGAGAGCTCCAATGAGGCAGGTGGTAGGGAAACCAGACCTCGAGATCCAGGTCTTTACCCGTGAAGCGCTCGTCGAGCTCTGACCGTGCCATCACCACGAGTCAAGCCAACCAGCCGCGGGGTCTAGCCATTTCGGGCATCTTGCAAAAGCCCACGTGAGACAGGGATTTCCAAGATTTACAATGATCGTGGAGGCTCAACGAGAACAAGGGGAGGAACGATGGCTGTCTACGACGCCCAGCTCAGGCTGGACGGCGGCGACGAAGCGCCAATTCACGTCGTCATCGATCTCACCGACGACCGCTTCACCTTGAGGTCGGGTGAGGTCGAGGTTGCAGATTGGTCCCGGAGAGAGATCCGAGTCTCACCAATGCTGGACGGGTTCCACATCCGCGCCGAAGGCGAGGAGATCATCCTCGACGTGACCGACGATGCCCATTTCGCGCTCGATCTCGGCCTCCGCAATGCGCCGCCGATACTCCGTCGCCGGATGTCGGCTTTGCTGCGCTCCGACGCCGCCGAGCGCTAAGCCCCCCTCGGCCCTGCGGGCCACTCCCCCCAACGTCGCTTCGCTCCTGGGGGGAGAAACTCAGACCAGCAATTCTGCGATCTGGACGGCGTTCAAAGCGGCGCCCTTTCGCAGGTTGTCGCCTACGACCCAGAGGTTGATCCCTCCCGGCTCGCCGACCGTGCCCCGGACCCTCCCCGCCAACACATTGTCCTTGCCGGCGGCGTCGAGCGGCGTCGGGACCAGGTCGGTCCAGACTTCGATCCCGGGTGAGGCCTGAAGGACCGCAACCGCCTCTTCGGGAGCCATCGGGCGCTCGAACTGGAGCGAGGCGGAAACCGCGTGGCCGACCAGCACCGGGACCCGCACACAGGTGGGCTCCACGAGCAGGCCGGGGATGTCGAGGATCTTCCGTGACTCGTTCACCAGCTTCCATTCCTCGTCGGTGTATCCCTCATCGGTCTCGGTGCCGGCATAGGGCAGCACGTTGAACCCGATCGGTCGGGCGTAGAGCTCGGCACCAGGGTCGGCCCATCCCCCGGCCATCAGAGCCTCCAGGTCAGGTCGGAGGGCGTCCAACTGCCCGACGAGCTCGGTGACTCCCTGTTGGCCGGACCCGGACACCGACTGATAGGAGGAGACGTGGACGCTCTTCAAGCCCGCCGCGCGATGGAGTGGCCCGGCGGCCATCATCAGAGCCATCGTCGTGCAATTGGGGTTGGAAATGATTCCGCGGTGCTGCCCGGCCGCCTCGTCGTTGACCCCGACCACGACCAGGGGCACTTCCAAGTCCATGCGGAAAGCCGACGAGTTGTCGATCACCACGGCTCCGGCCGAAGCGAATCCAGGAGCGAACGACTTGGAACGGGCGCCGCCGGCCGAGAACAGCGCGATGTCGATCCCGTTGGGGTCGGCCGTCGACAGATCCTCGACCACCACCTCGCCCCAGGCCGTTTCCACCACATTCCCCGCCGATCGCTCCGAGGCCATCAGGCGCAGGGCGCCAAGCGGAAAGTCCCGCTCTTCCAGGATCGACAACATGGTGCGCCCGACTGCGCCCGTCGCCCCGACGACCGCCACCATTCGGTCGCTCATACCGGGACCTCCTCGCTGACCAACGGAGGGTGGAGGGTCATGTGCAACAAACGGGTGGCGTCCTCGAGATGTTCGACCGGGATCTCGATGGTGACGCTGAGCCCGCGAACCTCGGTGTCGAGGACGGAGATCCCGTTGTCGCCGAGGGCATCCACACTCCGTTCCGCCACAGTGCCCGCCCCCCCACCAATGATCGACAGCAACCCCTTATCACCCGATCGGCGATGAGCGAGACCGATCACAATCGATGCCGGGGCATCCGGCACCACCCAGGTGCCCGGGGCGTCCGTGAAAGTCGAACGCACATGCACCGGAACCCCAAAACGATGGGCGAACTCCACCGAGTGCGGCATCAGGATCCCGGCGCCGGACGACGCCATCTCCATCATCTCGTGATAGCCGATGGAATCGATCTTGCGGGCGTCGGGCACGATCCGGGGATCGGCGGTGTACACCCCGTCGACGTCGGTGAGGATCTCGCAGACCTCCGCACCGAGCGCCGCGGCCAGGGCCACGGCTGTTGTGTCCGAGCCGCCACGGCCCAGAGTGGTGATTTCCCGCCGCTCGGGGTCGACACCCTGGAATCCCGCCACGATCACTACTTTGCCCTCGGCCAGGGAATCACGGACCCGTTGCCCCGTTATCTCCCGGATCCTCGCTTCGCCGTGAGAGGAATCGGTGAGGATGCCCGCCTGGGAGCCGGTGTAGCTGACAGCTGGGACCCCACGGGCATCCAACGCCATGGCGAGCAGAGCCATGGTGATCCGCTCCCCCGCGGTGAGCAACATGTCCATCTCCCGGGGTGGCGGGCTGGGGTTGATATCGGCGGCGAGAGACAGCAGCTCGTCGGTGGTCTGGCCCATCGCCGAAACCACCACGACGACGTCGACGCCAGAGGCCCGCGTGGCGGTGACCCGGTCGGCAACCGCGCTGATCCGGGTGGGATCCGCCACCGACGTTCCGCCGTATTTCTGCACTGTCACCGGCATGCCGCTCACAGTTTGGAGGGTTTCACCGCGGAACACGAACACCGATCCGGGTTGAAACCGGCCCCTGCCTAAAGTCGCCCCGCCATGACCGACAGACGACGCCGCCAAAAGGAGCAGCGGGCGGCCAAATTGGAGGCCGAGAAGAAGCAGACCGCCCGTCGCGAATTGGGCCGTCGACTGGTGACCGCGCTCATCTTCGGAGCCCTGGTGGTGGGGGTCCTGGCGTTGGGGGCATTCTTCGGAAACGACGAGGGCGATCTCCCCCAGGGCTACGAGGGTTTTCGCAATCAGCCCACTGCCTGCGGTGCGGAGCAACCACCCGCCGAAGAGGTGCTCCAATTCAGCGAGCCCGAGGTGCAGAGCGATATCACCGCAGAAAGTGAGGTCACGGCGACCATCGAGACCTCGTGTGGGACGATCGTGCTCCAACTCGACCCCTCGGGCGCCCCGGAGACCGTCAATTCCTTCGTTTTTCTCGCCCGTGAGGGTTTCTTCGACGGTCAGGTCTTCCATCGGATAGTCGAGGACTTCCTGGTCCACGGTGGTGACCCGATGGCTGATGGCAATGGCGGTCCCGGATACAAGATCCCCGACGAGTTCCCAGCCGCGGACTTCGTCTACGCCCCGGGTGTGGCTGCGATGTTCAACACCGGCAAGGGCACGACCGGGAGCCAATTCTTCATCGTGACCGGCGAGGACGCCTCGGTCCTCAATCCGCAGTTCAATGTGCTGGGAGAGGTCATCTCCGGCGACGAGACACTGGCCCTCATCTCACAGATCGAAACGGCCACCCGTCCCGGGACCAGGGAGAAGAGCCTTCCTCTGGAGACCGTCTACATCGAGTCCGTCACCATCGACGTAACCGGTTCTTGACGGTCGCAGCCACCATCATCGGGGTGCAGATGACCCCATGGCCGTAGACCTCCACTCTCATTCCACGGCTTCGGACGGAACCGAGACACCGGCCGCCCTGGTGGCTCGGGCACTCGAGATCGGTCTCACCACTCTGGCCCTCACCGATCACGACACCCAGCTCGGCGTTGCCGATGCGACTGCCGCGGCGGCCGGCACCGATCTCGAGCTAATCCCTGGCACCGAGCTCTCCTTGGAGTACGACGTAGGAGGCATGCACCTGGTCGTGCTCTGGCTGGAGCCCGGCTCGGGGCCCCTGCAGAACCGGTTAGGTGAGTTGAGGGAGGGCCGGGAGCTGCGCAACGAGGCGATCGCGCGCAGACTCTCCGACCTCGGGATGCCGATCACCATCGAGGAAGTCCGAGAGGAAGCCGGTGAGGGGACGGTGGGCCGGCCCCACATCGCTGCGGTCATGGTTCGCAGGGGTTACGTCGAGACCATGGAGGACGCATTCGAGCTCTGGCTGACATCCGGGCGCCCGGGGTATGTGAGCCGGCCCCGGCTCACTCCCGAGGATGCCATCCGGCTGGCCAGGGAGTCGGGGGCGGTGCCGGTGCTGGCTCACCCCCACACGTTGGCGATCAATCGCGCCGCCGAGATGGAGGATTTGTTGCACCGCCTGGTCCCGGCCGGCCTCATCGGGCTGGAGGCGATCTACGCCGGCTATCGCCGATACGAGCGGGACGGGTACTCCGATCTCGCTCGTCGATTCGGGCTGGTTCCCTCCGGCGGAAGCGACTACCACGGCGCATACAAGCCTGGCCTGGAGCTGGGATCGGGTTACGGCGACCTGAATGTCCCCGATTCCGTTGTGGAAGGCCTTCGATCACACGCGGTGATGTCATGAGCGGGCCGATGAAGATGGGAACTGCCGCGTTGGTCGTCTCCGCCAGCGTGCTTCTCTCCCGCGTACTGGGCCTGTTTCGGGAGACATTGCTCGCCTCGTTGATCGGAGTCAACGTCGAGGGAGACCTGTATCGCCAGGCGTTCCTCATCCCGGACTTCCTCAACTATCTCCTCGCAGGCGCCTATCTCACGATCACGCTGATCCCGATCCTGAGCCGCTTTCTGGAGCGTGGCGATGGGGTCGGCCTCGATCGTGCCTTCAGCTCGGTGTTCCGATTCACTCTGATCGCGATCCTCGCCCTCACCGCGGTGATGTGGATCGGTGCCGATTGGCTCGTGTCGCTGATGTTCCCCGAGGTGGTCGCCGACCACGACCGGCTGGTCTCCCTCACCCGGCTGGTGTTGCCCGCCCAGGTGTTCTTCGTGCTTGGCGCCCTCTTGATGGCGGTGCAGTACACCCACCGCCGCTTCCTGGTCCCCGCCGTGGCCCCGGTCGTCTACAACCTGGCCATCATCGCCGGCGGTCTGGCGTCGGCCATTGTCGGAGAGGCCACCCCCGAAGGTTTCCTCTGGGGGGCCGTGGTCGGATCAGCGATCGGGAACTTCGGATTGCAGTGGTACGGGGCCCGCCGCACCGGAGTCCGGCTGGTCCCGGTGCCCAGGGGACAGTCCGCGGTGAAGGAGTACCTGGTGTTGGCGCTGCCCCTGATGATCGGGCAGTCGATCGCCGTGCTCGACGAGCAGTTCGTTCGTTGGTTCGGGCAGGTGGAGGAGGGGGCAACCTCCGCGCTCAGCTTCGCCCGCCAGCTGAACATGGTCCCGATCGGCGTGATTGCGCAGGCTGCCGGCGTCGCCGCCTATCCCTTCTTCGCCAGGCTGGCGGCCCGGGGTGACGAGCCTGGCCTGACGGCGACCACCTCACGGGCGGCAAGGACCACCGTCTTCGTAGCAGCGGGAGCGGCGGCCGCACTTCTCGTCCTGGCACGACCTCTGGTGCGGCTGCTCTATCAGTGGGGGGACTTCACTACTGCTGACACCGAATTGGTGGCGGGCCTGTTGATGATCTACGCGCTCTCGGTACCAGCCTGGGGCTTGCACCAGATCCTCTCCCGCCACTTCTACGCAAAGCGAATGATGTGGACCCCGGTCCTCATCGGGACGGCGGGCACCGCTTTGGCGATCCCGATCTGGATCCTCCTCTACCGGGCAATCGGCATCGAGGGCTTCGCATTGGCCTCGGTGATCGTGATGACCCTCTACGCGGTGGCATTGCTGATCGCCTGGGGAATGGACTCCGGGTGGGACGCGGTGAGAAAGGTTGCTCTCTCTTCGTTACGCGCGCTGCTGGCGGCAGGGCTGGCCATCGCAGTGGCGCTACCGCTGACCAATGCCCTGTTCGGCGCGGAGAGCTTGTCGATCCTGGAGGGGATCGTCATGGCCCTCATCGGCGGCGTAACCGCTATCGCCGGGTTTCTCATCGCCTCACTCCTGCTGAGAGCGCCGGAGTTGAGGGAGATCCGTAAACGGGATTTCTGATGGGGTCAGTCGTGAAGCGGGTCGGCGAGCCCCATTGGCCATTCCGGCTCGTCGTCGAGAACAGCCTTCATCCATGCAGGAAGGGCGCGGCTGGCCCGCGAAGAGTCGTGGCGAACGCCACTCTCCTCCTCGGCGATGCCATCGAGGACGACAGCGATCACCGCCGCCTCGAACGGGCCGGCACCACCTTTGATCGTGAGTCCTTCAACCATCTCCGAGCTCCATCAGCTCGATCAAGGTACCAGTGAGGTCCGCCGGGTGGACGAATGCGATGCGCGCCCCGCGACCTCCCGGCCGCGGTGTCTCGTCCACCAGGTTGGCCCCCTCGGACTTGAGGTGCTCGAGGGCAGCGTCGATGTCGGCGACCAGGAAGGCGAGATGGTGGACACCCTCGCCCCGGCGCTCGAGGAACCGGGACACCGGGCTTTCCCCGTCGAGCGGGGCGAGGAGCTGCACGAAGGAACCTCCGACCGGGATCATCGCTTCTTCCACGCCCTGGGTCTCGACGACTTCTCGATACAGAGGAGACACCCCATAGCGCACTCGGTATCCCTCGACGGCCCTGTCGAGATCGTGCACCGCGATGCCAACGTGGTCGAGATTGAGGAGTTTCACCCGCACCAGGGTATTGGGCCCTCAGGGAGATGTGACCCGCCCGGCAGTAGCATCAGGTTTCAGAGGCCATCGTGAGCAACAGTGTCATCACCGGAATCGCCCGCACCCCGATAGGCAAATACGGTGGCTCATTAGCCCCCTCGAGGGCAGTCGACCTCGGCGGCGCCGCCATCTCGGGCGCCCTCGCCCGATCCGGAGTCGACCCAACCGTGATCGACGAGGTGCTCTTCGGCCACGTTCTGCAGGCCGGGGAAGGCCAGATCACCGCACGGCAGGCCGCAGTAGCCGGCGGGCTACCAATGACGGTTCCCTCGGTCACCATCAACAAGGTGTGCCTCTCGGGGATGTCGGCAATCGGCCTCGCCGACCGGGCGATTCGACTCGGTGACTCCAGCTTCGTGGTCGCTGGGGGCATGGAGAGCATGTCGAACGCTCCCCATGTGTTGAGGGAGCTGCGCTGGGGTGCACGCATCGGCGACGCCAAACTGGTCGACGTGATGCAACACGACGGCCTCTTCTGTGCATTCGACCACTGCACGATGGGTGAGTCCTCGGACCACAAGAACCAGCGTCTCGGCATCGGACGCCCCGAGCAAGACGAGTGGGCGGCACGCAGCCACCGGCTCGCCGCCGAGGCTTCCCGGGCTGGCACCGGGGAGATAGTCCCTGTCGAAATCCCGCAGCGAAAAGGCGAGCCGGCACTGATCGAAGCCGACGAGGGCGTCCGCCCCGACGCCACACTCGAGTCGCTCTCGACCCTCAACCCGGCATTCACCACTGGGGGAACCATCACTGCGGGGAATGCCTCACAGATCTCCGATGGGGCCGCGGCTCTGGTCGTGGCCGACCGCTCCGCAGCCGAAGCCACCGGTGCCCCTGTTCTCGCCGAGATCCTGGCCTACGGACAAATAGGAGGCGGTGACGCCACCCTCCACGAGCGGCCCGCCGAGGCCCTCCTGGTCGCTTTGAAACGCGCCGGCCTGGAGCCGTCGGACCTCGACATCGTGGAGATAAACGAGGCGTTCGCCGCCGTGGCCATCTGGGCAGCCCGCATGCTCGACATCCCCGAAGACCGGGTGAACGTTCGAGGCGGAGCCGTGGCGCTCGGTCACCCGCTCGGAGCCACCGGCGCGCGGATCGTGGTCACCCTGATCGACGCGCTCCGCGCCCGCGGTGGCGGTGTCGGGGCGGCCACGTTGTGCGGAGGTGGTGGCCAGGGCGACGCCATCGTGGTCAAGGTCGCTTGATGGTCGAGCCGGTCGAGCCCAACCTCGGCCTCGACCTGGTCCGGGTAACCGAAACTGCGGCCATGGGTGCCGCCCGATGGCTGGGGCGGGGGGATAAAGAGGCCGCTGACCAGGCGGCTGTCGACGGGATGAGGCTCCACCTCGCCACCCTCGACATCGACGGCCTGGTGGTCATCGGAGAGGGTGAGAAAGACCACGCTCCGATGCTGTTCAACGGGGAGCGCGTGGGCACCGGGACCGGGATGGTCGTCGATGTCGCAGTCGACCCGGTAGACGGCACCACTCTCACCGCCGCCGGGATGCCAGGGGCGATCGCGGTCATTGCGCTCTCCGCCGGCCGCGGATCGATGTATGCCCCGGGTTCCCTGGTGTACATGGACAAGATCGCGGTCGGCCCGGAGGCGGCAGGGGTCATCGACCTCGAGGCTCCGGTAGAGCAAAATCTGAGACACGTCGCGAAGGCCAAGGGCAAAGACGTAAACGACCTGCGGGCTCTGATCCTCGACCGACCCCGGAACCAGCATTACATCGACGGGGTGCGCCGCGCCGGGGGCCGCATCTCACTGCTCCGCGACGGTGATGTCGCGGGCGCGATCTCGACTGCGAGGGAGGAGACCGCAGCCGACATACTGATCGGCATCGGAGGGTCGCCGGAAGCGGTCATCGCAGCAGCCGCGCTCGCCTGCATCGGTGGCGAGATCCAATGCCGGCTCTGGCCTCGAGACGAAGCCGAAGCCGATCGTGCCCGAGATGAGGGCCTCGATCTCGCCCAGGTGCTCACCACCGGGGACCTGGTGTCATCGGACAATGTGTTCTTCGCAGCAACCGGGGTGACGGGTGGTGACTACCTGCGCGGTGTCGACTACCAGGGTGACCACGTGATCACGCACTCGGTGATCATGCGCTCCAAAACGGGGTCGATCCGATACATGGACGCCCATCACAATCTGGCACGGCTCCGGGAGATCTCAGCGCTCACCTTGGACTGAATCTGGACGGGACAGGCTCCGACGCCACTTTTGGATCACCCAACCACCGGCGATCACCATGGCCCCGATCCCTGCCGCCCTCAGGAGGGCACCGCTGGCCGCACTCCCCTCGAGCAGCAGGACCATCACATGAACGACGGCCGCGGATGCGATACCCATCCCCATCGCCCGGGTCACGATCACCACCGGATCCGAGGCATGGTCGCGGAATGACAATGAAGCGTTAGCAAACTCGATCATCAGGACGATGAGCAGGGTGTGCAGCCACAAGGGCTGTGCCAGACCCACAGGCAGGCCGGTCACGATGACCAGCTGGATGACGAATGCGAGCGCGGCGATGGTGACCGAGCCCGGGAGGCCGGTGAGCATCCCCACGACGAGCATCACGAGCCCCACCCAGCCCACCAGTGCGGCCAACCCCGAGCCGCCTGCCGTCGGGATCGCGGCCACCATCGCAAAGGCCACGGCCACGGCGACCAGCGCACTCAGCCGAGCCGCCGTCGCCATGACGTCCTCCATTGCTCGAGTCGGGCGATCGGCACGCTCGGCGCCTCGTCCGGGGCCCACAGCGTGATCGGGATCCCCTCCGCGGCAAGCCGGTCCCGGAGCCGATCGAGGTCCATGGCCCAGATCCGTCTCCCCAGCCCTTTGGTGGTGTCGGTAGGAGGAGGGAGAAGGGAATTCACGTCGAGCTCGATCACCGAGACATCGAGGCCCGACCTCCGCATCGAGTGGGCGATCCCCGCAAGGTTGGGCTCGATCAGCGAGGTGAGGATGACAACCATGGCTGGGCGACGAGCGACTCTGGCCACGGTCCGCTCGACCGCATCCCAGCTCACCCGTCCCGGAGTCACCGAGATCAGCTGTTCGAGGAGCTGTCGTCGGTGGGCTTCCCCGATGCCCGGGTAGACCCAACGACTGAGCCCGTCGGTCGTGATCAACCCGAGGCGGTGCCGACGCCGGGAATGCGCCTGGAGGAGCGCGGCGGCCAACCGGACGGTGCGATCGACGACCACATCGAGGCCCGACCCGCTGTCGATCCCGGCGTCGACCAGGAGCAGGACGTCGCCGTTTCGCTCCGGGTGCCGGTCGTTGACCCAGAGCTGCCCGGCCCGCGAGGAGATCCGCCAGTTGACCCATCGCGGATCGTCACCATGCCGGTAAGGGCGGATGTCGGCGAACTCCATGCCCGCCCCACGTCTTGTGGAGACCAGCTCGCCCACGTGGAAATTGGTCTCCAAAGGCGCGAGGAGTCGTCGCATCCTGGCCACGGAGGGCATGACCGCGATAGAGGGCAGTTGAGGGCCTGCCCGGGTGAGGTCATACATCCCCAGCGGTGACTCCACGCGGATCGAGGGTGGGCCCAGCTGCAAGTGGCCCCACACCAGCGGCCGGAGGGTGAGCACGGCCTCGCCGATGTCCCGGACCGAATCGAAGGCCAGGGTGCGGTCACCGATGAGCCGGGCCCCCTGACTGCCCACCAACTCCATGCCCTCGTGTGGGAGGTCGACATAGGCCCTTCGCACCGGTCGACTGGTGATGAGGCGGACCCTCAGTGATAACTCGACTCCTTCGGTCGCCGACCGGGGAAGAGCCCCGGCCTCGACGCGAGCATCGAGCGCAGCTCGGCCGCTCAGTCCGATGATCCCGATCGCGAGCATCACCGCTCCGAGCAGTGCGGGCGCCGGATCGCCGACCGCCAGAGCCCCGGCCAGCGCGGTGAGGCCGGCGGTCACATAGGCACGGAGGCTGGGGTTCGCCCTGGCCTTCACGGTTGAAAGGCACTGGGTGCCGCAGGCGGGCTGGGCACCTGTTCGAGCACCTCCTCGATGACCCGCTCCTCGCTGAGCTCTTGGGCCCAGAACTCAGGGCGCAGTATCAACCGGTGGGCGAGTGCAGGCACCGCGACCTCCTGGACGTCGTCTGGCAGCACAAAACCACGCCCGGACAAGGCGGCGCGTGCCCGAGCCAGTTTCATCAGCGCCAGCGAGCCCCTCGGGCTCGACCCCACTCGCACCCGCCCCGAGGACCGGGTGGCTGCGACCAGGTCGACGATGTAGCGGCCCACCGGCTCTGAAAGGTGCACGTCTTCCACCAGCGCTTGCATCTGGAGGAGCGTGGAGCGATCGACCACGACCTCGAGGTCGACATCGTCTGACCCCCGCCGGGCGCGCCGATCGAGCATCTCCCATTCCGGGTCCCGGTCCGGATACCCGATCCGGGCCCGAATCAGGAACCGGTCGATCTGGGCTTCGGGCAGGGGGTAGGTCCCTTCGTATTCGATCGGGTTCTGGGTGGCGATCACCAGGAAGGGCGGCCCGAGCGGCCTGGTGACACCGTCCGCAGTGACCTGGTGCTCCTGCATCGCCTCGAGAAGGGCGGCTTGTGTCTTGGCCGGCGCCCGGTTGATCTCGTCGGCGAGCAACAGATTGCAGAACACGGGACCGGGGCGGAACCCGGGCCGGCCGGTATCCGGATCGAGGACGAAAGAGCCGGTTATGTCCATCGGCATCAGGTCTGGCGTGAATTGGACCCGGGCGAAATCCAGATCCGTCGCGGCAGCGAAACAGCGCGCCACCAAGGTCTTGGCCAACCCGGGCAGGTCTTCGATGAGGACGTGGCCCTTGGCCAGAATCGACATCAGAACCAACTGCAGCGTCTGTCGCTTTCCGAAAACGGCCCTCTCGACCTGATCGAGGATCGATTCGGCGAGAACCGCGATGCGCTCCACCTCCACAGCGGGGACGGTCACATCTCCTCCAGTCTCTTCACCAACGTCTCCATCTCCCCAGGTCGCGGCGGTCGCTCGTCACGGCCGGTGAGCCATCTCCAGTCACCTTCGTCGAGGACCTCGAGGGCGCGGGGCGTCTCCAGGTCGATGCCATGCCGGGCGAGGCGGTGCCCGGCGATTCTGGCCAGCATCGGCCGCAGACGCCGTCCCCTGCCGGCATGGCCCGACAGGGCGTCGCTGGTGGCCACCTCGGCGGCGACCACCGATCTCGGGAGGCGGGAGGCTCCGGGATCACGGGGCGGGAAGAGCGCGATACCGGGTCGGGTATCGCCGCCAGGTATCTCCCGCATCTGCCACAGGACGAGGCCGATCAAGAGCACTTCCCAGGCCCAGAGCAGGGGGGCTCCTCGCAGTTGGGCCAGGAGCAAAGCAGCCAGCGCCGCAACCAAAAGCCCTCTCGCCACGATCCGGCTCACGACACCATCCGATCACAAAGCACCGCCGAAGCCCGCTCGGCCCGCCCTGCATCGTCGTCGGTCGGCTCGTCCGCTCCGAACCGTGCCGCGGAATGGCGATTGACCAGAGCCCGTGCATCTTCCCGGGGAAGGTCGAATTGGGCGACGACCCGACGCGCATGGCTGTACGCGGTCTCAGCCGGCTCACGGGGCAGCCCGGCCTCACCAGCAATCATTTCGAAATCCAGATATGCCCCGATGACGCGACTTCGTGGATCGATGCCGCGGAAGCGGGCAGCTATCTCGGACGGGGGCACCGCTGCTCGAGCAGAAACGTCATCCGGGGGCAGCTCTGTCTTCGGAGATCGCAACGAAAGGCCCAGCCGCACCAGGGCGGCAACCACGACCAGAGCCACCAGTGCCCCGAGAGCCCAAATCGGATTGGACGAGCCCGGCCCGCCAGGCTGCGGCTCGATCACATCGGGCGCCAACTCGGATTCTTCAGCCAGAAAAGCCTCAGCCGCCGGGCGCAGATACCGCCAGGCCAGGAAAAAGAGGATGATCCCGACGACGAGGGCGAGGAGGGCCCGATTGCGCTTTCCCTCCCCTCTCATGCGGGGCTCCTTCAGGGCCAGGATCAACACGACTGCCCCGATGACCGCGGCAATGGCCACCAGCCAGGTGAGGATCGTCGTGACGCTGTTCCCTGGGCGCCACGTCATGTCGAACAGTGGCTCGTCCTGCCGACCGGGCACGGAGGCGCTCGCCATGGCAACAACGAATCCCAGGCCGAGAATGCCGGCGCCGGCGAGGACCATGGGGAGGACGCGGTTGCCGCCTCTCATCGCGTGATGCGGTGCAGCGTCGTCACCATCCCAGGTTACGGCTGAGCTGGGCCCGGCGACGGGCCGCTAGAGCTCCATTCGACCGGCAAGAGCCCGGCCCAGTGTCAGCTCATCGGCGTAGTCGAGATCGCCCCCGACTGGAAGCCCGGAGGCGAGCCTTGTCACCTTGGTACCCAGCGGCTTGAACTCCCGGGCCAGGTACATGGCAGTGGCGTCTCCTTCGACTGTCGGATTGGTGGCCACGATGAGCTCGACCACCCCCTCCGGCCCGATCCTGGCCTTCAACTCGTCGATGCGAAGCTGTCCGGGGCCGATGCCGTTGATCGGAGACAACGATCCCCCGAGGACGTGATACCGGCCACGGAATTCCTGGGTCCGCTCGATGACCACGATGTCTTGCGGCCGTTCCACGACGCACAACGAGGTGGCATCCCGCTTGGAGTCCAGGCAGATCGAGCACTCGTCTCCGGCGGCGACGTTGAAGCAGCGGGTGCAGAGCCTCACCCGATCCCGCATCTCCTCGATGGCGACCGCCAGCCGACGGGCATCGGCCTCCTCCACCGCGAGCAGGTGAAAGGCGAGTCGCTGTGCGGTTTTCTGGCCGACACCGGGCAACCTGGCGAGCTCGTCGATGACCCTCTGGACCGGAGCCTCGAACATCAACCGAGAAGACCGCCGAGGTCGAGCCCTCCGGTCACGCCTCCGAGCTGCTCCGAGGCCGCGCTTGCCGCCGCCTCGTGGGCTTGCCGGATCGCGGCAACCACCAGGTCCTCGAGCATCTCGACGTCATCGGGATCGACTACTTCTCGGGAGATCGTGATCCCGACCAGCTCCTGTCCACCATTGACCGTGGCCACCACCATCCCACCGCCGGCGCTGCCCTCGAAGGTCCTCCGGGCAAGCTCCTCTTGGGCGGCCGCGAGCTGCTCCTGCATCTGCTGGGCCTGCTTCATCAGCTGACGCATGTCAGGCTGTCGGTTCATGAGCAGAGGGTAGACCTACTCCTCTACTTCTTCGGCTCCCAACTCCTCGACGAGCAGACTCGTCGGATCGGTCGATTGAGCCGGACGCTCCTCGAGCTGGGTGATGTCGATCTCCTCCGCGCCCCCGCCCTCCCGGGAGCGAAACCTGACCTGCACCGGGCTCCCGAGGAGATCACTGGCCCGAGTGGCGACGATCGCGGCCACCGCATCGTCCTCCTGGAGCGACTGGAGGTGGAAGTCGTGGGCCACCTCGAGCGTGATGGTGTCCCCCTCCACCGAGGCGGGCACCGCTTCGCGAAAGAATGCCCAACGCCGAGCGCCGAGCACATCGCGCAGACTGCCGAAGAGGCCGGGCCACACCTTCTGCAATTGGTCGAATGAGACTTCCAGTCCGGCGGGTCGCTCCCCACCGTTGGGCTCCGCTGCCTCGGGCTTGGGGGAGGCCTCGACACCCCCTGGTTCAGCTTCTGCTGCCGGGGCCGGGGCTTCGAGCGTCGTCGGGGCCGCGGGTCGGCGCTCCAGCTTTTCGATCCGGGCGAGGAGGGCCGTCGGGTCGCTCGCGGTCTCGGGGCGGGTCAGCTTTATCACCGCGAGCTCGGTCATGAGGCGCTCCTCGCGGCCCTCGCGCAACCTGACCAGCGCCTCGCCGAGAAGATCGACCGCCCGGAGGACATCTCCCGAGGTGACCAGCTCGGCTGCCTTGCGCCAGGAGGCGTGGACCTCCTCCGGCTCGTCGGTGATCTCGGCCAGATTCGGGGCGTAGTGGGCGAGGAACGCCCCACGGAAGAACCCCACCGACTCGGCCACGAAGCGGCGGAGGTCGACTCCGTTGGCGGAGAGCTCGGCCACCAGTTCGAGGCCAGCCTTGGCATCCTGGGCGGCAACGGCCTCGACGAGGCGCATGAACGCGTCGGATTCGGCGAGGCCCAGCGCCCTGCGCACTCCGGCGACGTCGACCGTGCCTGCTCCCAGCGCGGCGACCTGCTCCAAGAGGGAGAGAGAGTCGCGGACCGACCCCCCGGCGTGACGAGCGATGGCGAGCAGGGCCGGAGCATCGAATTGGTAGCCCTCCCGCTCGGCGATCACGCTCAGGTGCCCGGCCAGATCCTCGATCGGGACCGGGTGGAAGTCGAAGCGCTGGCTGCGGCTGCGGATGGTGTCGAGCAGCTTGTAGGGCTCGGTGGTGGCCAGCACGAAATGGACGTGCTCCGGTGGCTCTTCGAGCGTCTTGAGCAGGGCGTTTCCCGCCGCCTTGGACAGCATGTGCGCCTCGTCGAGCACGAAAACCCGCTTCGAGGTGGCAGTCGACGCCACGGTGGTAACGCTCACCTTGATGTCTCGGATGTCGTCGATCGAGTTGTGCGAGGCAGCATCGAGCTCGAGCACGTCGAGCGAGGTGCCATCGGTGATCGAGACACAGCTCAGGCACTCGTTGCAGGGAGCGCCTTGCGGTCCCCGGTTCAAGCAGTTGAGGGCCTTGGCCAGGATCCGGGCGGTGGTGGTCTTCCCGGTGCCCCGGGGGCCGGTGAACAGATAGGCGTGAGCCACGCGACTGTCCGCCACCTCCCGTGCCAGGGTGGTCGTCACGTGCGCCTGACCGATGACATCGTCGAAAGTCTGGGGCCGATACTTCCGATAGAGGGCCTGGTACTCCACCGCGGCTTACGGTAACCGGGTGTCCCTGCCTCCGGAACCGGGCAGGCCCCCTGCGGAGTCATGTTTCTCTTTGGTTCTGTGGCGGTTCCGTCGATACTTGGCAGCGTGACCCAGCCCCTTACCGACGAGCCTTCGATCGACGCGGCCGGGGTCGCTCCGGCGATCTGGGCGCGGGGCCTGGTGCGGAAGTTCGGGAAGACGGTCGCCGTCGACAATGTGGATCTTTCCATCGCCGCCGGCGAGTTCTATGGGTTGCTGGGGCAGAACGGTGCCGGCAAGACGACGACGATCAAGTGCATCGTCGGGCTCCTCCGCCCCAACCAGGGAACGGTGGGCATCGGTGACTTCGACACCTGGAGATCCCCCACCGAGGTCAAGTCCAGAATCGGTGTCCTCCCCGAGGAGTTCAACCTCTACGAGCGCCTCACCGGCGCCGAGCTCCTCGACTTCACAGCCGCGATGCACGGCCTGGACCGCTCTGATGCAACGACGAGGCGAAACGAGCTGCTCGATTTGCTCGACTTGTCGGGCGCCGGCGCCAAGTTGATCGGCGACTACTCGAGGGGGATGCGCAAGAAGGTCGCTCTCGCAGCGGCGATCATCCACCGCCCGCCGGTGCTATTCCTCGATGAGCCCTTCGAGGGTGTGGATGCGGTGTCGGCACGGCTGATCAGGGGCCTGCTCCAGCGCGCCGCCCAAGGCGGGACCACGATCGTCTTCTCGTCCCATGAGATGCACCTCGTCGAGAAGCTCTGCACGCGGATCGGGATCATGGTCGAGGGAAGACTGACGATCGAGGAGACGCCGGAGGGCTTGTGCCGGCTCATGGGGGCTGACAACGTCGAGGATGCCTTCATCGCCGCGGTCGGGGGAAAGACACCGGACAGCTCGTCGTGGTACGGCGGCTAGCGGGCCTCAAGGCCCGTCTCACCTGGAACGGGTTCAAGGCCGACCGTCAGCGTCGGTTCGGGCTCCCGATCGCGCTCATCCTTCTCAGCTGGCTCGGGGTCTGGCTGGCAACCGCCCACCTGGAAACGGCGCAAGCGCTCGAGTCGCAGAGCCCGGAGGCCCTGGCCAACTATCTGGGTTGGGCCGCACTGTTCGCCTTCCTGGCATGGGCTGCCCTTCCCGTGATCATCTTCCCCCTCGACGAGAACCTCGACCCCCAGCAACTCGCCGTGCTCCCGCTCTCGTCCAACCAGATGGTGGCCGGGCTCGTGGCCGCCAGCTTCGTTGCCCCTTCCACCGTGATCCCCCTCCTTCTCCTGGGCGCCAACGCCGCGATCCTGATCGACGGTTGGTGGATGATCCTCCCCGCCTCCGCGGTTTTCGTCGGCCTCATGGCGGTTGGGGGCCAGTTGTTCTCCTCCGCGATCTCCGGAATCCTGCGGACGCGGAGAGGGCGGGACATCGCGACCTTCTTGGTCCTCGGCATCGCGGCTGGATCGTTTCTCTTCTATCGCAGCGTCAGCCAACTGGTCGACACCGAAGGGCTCGCATCGGCGGCGACCAGCTACCCGATCATGGACTGGGCCCTCCTCATCCCGCCAGTGGCGGCACAAAAGGCAATGGTCGAGGCCGCTGCCGGTGATCCAACGTCCGCGATCGTCGCCCTTGCCGCGGCCGCGGCCGGATTAGGTCTGCTCGCCGCTGCCTGGAAGCGCCTCTTGGGATGGCTGCTGACCACCCCCGAACAGAGGAGCCTCCCCGCCTCGCGTGCTCGACGGGACGGGATGACCACGGGGCCATGGGGCGTGGTCCCCACCATGACCCGGAAGGAATTCCGTTTCTACATCCGGGACCCGAGGCAGCGCCTGGCCTGGACCGGAACAGTGATCTTCGTCGGGCTGGCCATCGGTGGTGTGGTCATGAACGCCACCGGCCTCTTCGACTTCCGTGACCGGGAGTGGGCCCCCTTGATGGCACCGATCCTCGTGCTCTTCGTCGGCCTCCCCATTGCACTCAACCTGTTCGGGTGGGAGCGCAACGCCGCCAGCTACCTCTTCGTGCTTCCCGCGAAGCCCCGCCAGCTGCTGCTGGGAAAGAATGCCGCGGTGGCCAGCGCCCTCGTCCTGGAAACGGCGATTCTCACCGTGGGCCTGGCCTGGTTCTCGGGGAACTGGCGCTGGGTTTGGCTGGCGGTCCCCCTCACCATCGCCGCGATCGGGTGTCAGTTGGCCGTGGGCAACCTGGTGTCTGTCATCGCCCCGCTTCGCCTCCCCCGAGAAGGGACCGATGTCTTCGCCCAGTCCACCGAGCAGGGCTGTCTGGCCATCATCAGCCAAACCGTCTCCTTCTTCGCGATCGGGATCCTGCTCGTGCCCCCCGCCTCGATGACGGTCCTCACGGTTGAATTCAACGAGGTGATCAACCCCTGGCTCACCGCGGGAGCCTCGATCGCATGGGGCGTGGTCCTCTATCTCGTCTCGCTCTTCCTCGCCGGGCGCCTTCTCCGACGTCGGATGCCCGAGGTGCTCGCCTGGGTCCAGGTGACCTGAGCGGGTTTCGGACGGGTCGACCTAGCCTCGGAGGCGATGGCGGAATTCCTGCGACGGGACCGGAAGCAACGCGAGGCGCTCGAGGACGAGGTCCTCGCCCCCGCAGCCACCCGGGCCGCTCTGAGCAAGGGGCGCGAGGAGCCCGAGGAGGACGACGAGTTCCGCACCGCATTCGAGCGCGACCGGGATCGGGTGATCCACACCAAGGCATTCCGTCGGCTCAAGCACAAGACGCAGGTGTTCCTCAATCCCGACGGGGACCATTTCGTGACCCGGATGACGCACACCATCCACGTCACACAGATCGGGAGGGCGATGGCCCGTGCCCTCGGGCTCAATGAGGACCTGACCGAGGCCATCTGTCTGGCCCACGACGTCGGGCACTCACCCTTCGGCCACATCGGGGAGGACGCCCTCTCGCCGTTCGTGGAAGGCGGATGGCTCCACTCCGAACAGGGAGTCAGGACCCTTTCCCTGCTCGAGCCACAAAATCTCACGTTCGAGGTCCTCGATGGGGTGCGGGCCCACTCGTGGAAGGTCAAACCACCGCCGGCGACACCCGAGGGTTGGCTGTGTCGCTATGCGGACCGCATCGCATACCTGACACACGACGTCGCAGACGCACTACGCGCCGGAGTCATCGAATACCACGACCTGCCGACGAGGGCGCTGGTCACCTTCGGCGCCACCGCCCGGGAGTGGATCGGTTCCATGGTGACTTCCGTGATCGAGACCAGCCACGACCAGGGCGACGTGGACATCGGCGACGACGAGTCCCGGGCAATGGACGAGCTCCGCGATTTCATGTTCGAGACGGTCTATTTGCGGCCGGAGGCCGAGGCGCAGAAGCAGAAGGCGATGAGCGTGATCGAGGACCTGGTGGTCCACTACTCCAATCATCCCGACGAAGTGCCCGACTCGTTCACCACGCCGACCGCCGACGCTCTCCAAAGGTCGCTCGACTACGTGGCGGGGATGACCGATCGTTTCGCCCTGCGGGCCCATGACCGCCTGTTCCGGCCGACGCTTCTGGACTAGTGGTCCACGCCTAACCTGCTCGACCCGTGCTCTCGTTCCAGGACATGCACAAGAGATTCGGCGACGTCGTGGCCCTCGACGGCTGCACTTTCGATGTCGACCGGGGCCGGATGCTGGGGTTCCTCGGGCCCAATGGCGCCGGGAAGACCACCGCGATGAGGTCGATCTTCGGGCTGATGCGACCCGATTCGGGCACCGTCACCTGGGATGGGGAAGCGATCGGCCCCGAGCAGCGCCGTCGATTCGGCTACATGCCGGAGCAACGCGGTCTGTATCCGAAGATGAAGGCTCACGACCAACTCACCTATCTCGGTGAGCTCCACGGCATGGAGAAGGCGGATGCCGCCATCGCCGCCGACCTCTGGTTGGAGCGATTCGGGCTCAGCGAGCGACGCACCGACACGGTCGAGGCACTCTCCCACGGGAACCAGCAGAGAGTCCAGCTCGCTGCCGCCCTAGTCCACGACCCGGACCTGCTGGTCCTCGACGAGCCCTTCTCCGGTCTCGACCCCATCGCCTCGGAGACCATGGCCGACATCCTCAGGGAGCAGGCAGCGGCAGGAAGAGCAGTGGTCTTCTCATCTCACCAGCTCGACCTGGTGGAGGACATCTGCGAAGAGGTTGCGATCATCAACAAGGGAGTGATCGTCGTCGATGGGGACGTGCGCGAATTGAAGGGCGCCGCCCCCATACGTCACCTCGAATTGGAGATCGACGACGATCCCGCTGAGCTCTTCGCCACGCTGGACGGAGTTCGCGATGTGAAGTTCGATGGGTCGAGGCACTTGCTGACCATCGACTCGGATACCGATGTGCGAGGCCTGCTGCTGCGGGCCCAGGACTCTGGCGGCCTCCGCCATTTCACCTACACCACGCCGTCCTTGTCCGACCTTTTCCGGGAGGCGGTGGGATGAGCGGTCTGGGCACGTTGTGGATGGTGGCCCGCAGGGAGTTGAGAGAGCGGGGGCGCTCCAAGTCGTTCCTGATCACCACGATCGTCACCCTGGTCATCGTGGTGGGCCTGGTCGTGCTCCCCGAGGTGATCGGCGGGGGGACCTCCGATTACCGAGTGGGCTCCATCGGCGAGGGCAATGAGGCGATCATCGAGGCCGCCGAGCTCTTGGGGAACGCCGAGGACGAGCCCGACGCCGAGCCCTCGGTCTCGATCACTGTAGTCGAGATGGAGAGCCGCGAGAGTGCCGAGTCCGGGCTCGAGGAAGGCGAGCTCGATGCCGTGCTCATCGACGGCTCCGAGCTGCTGGTGGAGAGCGTTGGCGGCTTCGGCGGCTCGGAGATCGTGGGGCTGCTCCAGCGGGGGGCTGCCTCTGTCGAGTTGGAGTCGATCGTCGCGGAGGAAGGGGACGTTGCAGCCGACGTGATCGAGGTCATGACGTCCGATCCCTTGGAGACCACCACGCTGAGCGGGGGGGACCCCGCCGATGAGACGCGTGGCGCGGTGGCCTATGCCGGTCTTCTCCTCCTCTATATCGCAGTGCTCATCTACGGCACCACGATCCTCTACGGCGTGACCGAGGAAAAGACCAACCGGGTGGTCGAGGTCCTTCTCTCCACGATCAAGCCCTGGCAGTTGCTGGGAGGGAAGATCCTGGGCATCGGGCTCCTCGGAATCGCCCAGTTCGCGGGCACGATCCTGGTCGCCCTGCTCACAGTCCGCCTCACCGGGATCTACGAGATCCCGACGCTGAACGTCTGGTCGGTTGTGAACCTGGTGATCTGGTTCATCCTCGGCTTTCTCGTCTTCGGGGTCTTGTTCGGCGCCGCCGGGTCGTTGGTGAGCCGAATGGAGGATGCCCAGAACGTTGCATTCCCGATGTCATTGACCGCAGTGGTCGGCTTCTTCGTCGCCATCACCACGCTCAGTGACCCCGACGGTGCCGCTGCTGTGATCGGCACCTTCATCCCATTGACCGCCCCGTTCGTGGTCCCCGTCCGGGCCGCCCTCGACGCCATCCCCGTGTGGCAGTACGTCGCCTCCTTGATCATCACCAGCGCCTCGATCGTCGGGTTGGTGCTGGTCACCGGGCGGATCTACGCCGGAGGCCTCCTCCGCTACGGCGGCCGGGTCAAGATCCGGGAGGCCTGGCGCTCGGCGGTGGAATGACCACCTTCGAGCACCTCGAGATCGAGCGATCGGGGGCGGTGGCCACGATCTGGCTCAACCGGCCAGAGAAGCTCAACGCGCTCTCCGCCGACATGTGGGCCGACCTGCCCCGGGCGATGGCGGAACTGGACGCCGAGGACCCGATTCGGGTGGTGGTCCTCGCCGGCCGGGGGCGAGCGTTCACTGTCGGCATCGATTTCGGCGTCCTGGCCACCCTGGAGGAGCCCGGTCCTGCCCGCTACCAGCAGATCCGCCGGCTCCAGGAGACCTCGACCTGCCTGGCAGATTCCCCAAAGCCGGTCATCGCCGCCGTGCATGGTCATTGCCTAGGTGGCGGGATGGGGCTGATCACGGCCTGTGACGTTCGGTATGCATCCTCGGACGCGGTGTTCTCGATCAGGGAAACACGGCTCGCCATCGTCGCCGACGTCGGCACTCTGCAGCGGCTTCCTCCGATCGTGGGCTCGGGGAACACGGCCGAGATGGCCCTCACCGGAGCTGATATCGATGCGGCCACCGCCCGTGAGATCGGCCTGGTGAGCCGGGTGTTCCCCGATGCCGAAACCACGCTGACCGCAGCGCTGGACCTTGCCGCCCGCATCGCGGCCAACGCACCGTCGGCGGTCCAGGGCGTCAAGAGGATCCTGGCGTCCAGCCAGGGTTTGACGGTGGCCGAGGCTCTCGACGAGGTGGCGAGATGGAACGCGGAGCACATCGATCGGGATGAGGTAATGGAGGCAGTGAGCGCCCTCATCCAGGAACGGCCTTCGACGACACCCGACCCGGAACCCGCTGGGTAATCGGTACGTTTCCTCCTCGACATCGAGAACGGATCCACGTGCGATCACGACCTGTATGGATCGGGCCCCTCATCGGGGTGGCACTGCTGGCCGCCTGTGGCGCCGATGTCAGCGCCGATTCGACGACGTCATCCCTGGCGACCACGACGACGGCGCCCACGACCTCCACAACCAGGGTCGAGGCCACCACTACGACGTCGGTGCCGGCGACAACCACGATTCCCCCGACCACCACCACGACCACCGGAGCCTCGGGTCCGCCCGGAGAGCCGTCCAATTTCGGGCCTGGGGCCGGCGAAACTCTCGCCGTGATCGGGGTTGCCCATGACGATGTGCTCAATCTGAGGGCGGCTCCCGGCGCCGACCAGACCATCCTCGATGGCATCCCGCCTCTCTACGACGGGCTCATTGCACTGGGCCAGACCCGGGAGCTTCCCCGCTCGTTCTGGATCGCTGTCGACTACGAAGGGACCGAGGGCTGGGTCAACCTGCGATACACCGGGCGCTTGGGTCAGACTTCGGATACGACCTCGGATGTGGTGGAGGAGTTGGGTGAGACTCCATCGGCCGGCACCATGCTCGAGCTCGGAATGATCGTCGCCGCAGCATTTGGCTTCGACCCTGCCGACGTCGTGGTCACCTCGGCTCCAACCTCGGGCGATCCCGGTGAGGTCACACTGGATCTGCTCGGGCTGGCTGACGACTCGGTGACGGGATCGCGGGTGCATGTCTTCGGCCAGGCCAGCGGATCCGGGTTCACTCTCGACACGGTGGAGTTGACACTCATCTGTGCTCGCGGCGTCGACGGCGACGGCTTCTGTGTCTGACCCCGGTTGGGGTCTGTCAACGACCGGTGCAAGCAAACCGTTGATTCTCCCGAATCGCGACACGCACTCCGCGAACGCCTACTCGGCATCCTGCTCTACGGTGAGGTCGGCTACCGCGTACCCGGCTTCAGCGCCCACAGCTATGGACAGTGATCCCGCCAGGGCAGCGCACTGCGCCTCTTCGATGGCAACGATGAACACTGATGCGCCCTCGGTGGCGAACAGCCTCGCGGCGGAGGCAGCGATGCCCGAAGCGCCGGTGACCACAATCACCCGATCGGAGAGCCGCATGACGGCTTTGTACCAGAAGCCCGTCTGCCGGGGCATGGCGTCTCATCTGACCTCACGGACCCAGAGCGAAACCGACACCGGCTGCATGCTCGCCACTGCAACGGTGAGAAGGTCATGTCCGAGTTGATCCAGGTCGACCTCGTTGTGCAGTCGTCGCGAGAAGCCTTCGATGACACGGGCGGCGTCGTAGCGGGATCGATTGAATCTCTGGTCGACAAAGGCTTGGACTCGCCGACGGAGTGGGTTGAACGCAGCCGCCACGCCCAGGGTCGAGACTGCTACCGGAAGGCCCCCTTCGAAGGGGAGGAGCTCGCGAAGCAGGAACACCAGTCCAACGTATGCCCCCGCCAACAAGACGGTGAGCAAACCGTAGGAGAGAGTACGGGAGATGATCCGGTCGATCTCGTACAGGCGGTACCGCAGGATCGCGACACCGATCGAGACCGGGACCATCGTCAGCGAGAGGGAAATGATGAGGTTCTCGGTGTCATCGCTCAACTCGGCTGACCCGTTGGCCAGTTCCCAGAGAACCGAACCGGCAATCCCGAGGCCGAGCAACACAACACCGAAGGCCACCCATTTGAGTTGCTGTCTCGCTTCCCCGGCAGCACGGCGGTACCTGACCACCAGCGACGCTACCGAGCCGAGGATGGCTCCCACGAGCAGGTAGAACCCTCCTCCCTCGAGGACCAGGACCAAGGGGCTCGAGCTCTGCAGGGCGTACGGATTCTCGATCGGGAGCCCTTCGAACGCGCTCGAGCTGAGCGAAAGCCCGACAAGCAGTAGGGCCATGCTGATCGCGGCCATCCAACCCACGACCCGCCACCTCGGCGAAAGAAGATGACCGGTGGGAAAGAGAAGCAATAGGAAGGTTGATGAGATCCCGAAGCCAAGCCCAAAGGCCCAGTTTCCAAGCAAGACCAGAACCGGCCCGACCGGCAGAGAACCGGGCCGGATGACGTAGGCAACCTGGACATAGCTAACGATGAGCGCCCCGATGGCGAAGGCGAAGGCGGCGACTCGCAGCAGCCAGCCGATGCGATTTCCCGGCCGCCGCAAACCGATCAATGTTCCAACGGTCGCGGTTGCCAGAACGTAGATCACCGTGGCCGAGTCGGTGGCGGCGGAGCCTGCGGCTGACCCAAGAGTCACCAGAAGGATCGCACCGGCGATTGCAATCAAGGTCATGCCAAAGACCATCCACACCGACCATGGAGCGGATCGTCTCATTTGCGTTGCCACTCCTGGGATAAGGGTGGCCCCGCCGTCGTGAGGACTATGTCTTTCGGTCTCGCCTCAACAGGGTCCTGATCGCCGAGTTCTTCCAGATGTTGCCCATCTGGTCCCATTGGCGCCGCTTGTCGACCAGCGTGGTCTCCATTGCCACCTCTGGCTCGGCGACCCCGAAGTGCCCGGCAACCTGGCCCAGCGTGTACTTCCACATTTTGTCCTCGAGCCGGGACGTGTACGCCTTGAAGCTCGCTTCGTAGAGCGGGTCATTCGCCCGCACCAGAAGATGGATCCGGGCCCGGGTGATGTCCTGATCGTCCTCATAGGCGCTGAAGGTGATGATCGCCGCCCAGGGGTGGCCCTCAGGCGTCATGTAGGACCAGGAGCGATCGTCCGCATAGATCACTCTCACCCCGGAGGTGACCTTGGTCGGGCCCTTTCCCCCGCCGATCACTGCGATCTCACCCGGGCTGATCCCACCTGCCGGGGCGTAGAACTTGTTGCTCGGGTACCAGAACTCGCCGAAGTTGGCCTTCCAGGTGGCGATCAACTCCTCGGGAGTCGGTCCCGGGACGCCCACCTCGTACCATTTCTGCCAGAGCTGGCCGAAACCCTGCAGGGGCCCGGTCGGGCGGCGGCCTTCGACATTGCCCTTGTGGGCGCCTTCGGCGACATCGCCAACGTGAAACGCGTCCACCGGCTTGGCCCAGTTCTCTGCGTTGGTCGGTTCGGTCATCCTGTTCCTTTCTGGATACCCCCATTCCATCATCACACCGTTCCGCGACCGTTACGGGCACCGAGCCCGCAAACAAGGGCCCGGGTCACCATTTCGTAACGGGGCCGCGCCACAATCGACCGTGATGCCCGAATACGACGTGGTGGTGGTGGGCGCCGGCCCCAACGGCCTCGCCGCCGCGGCCGAGATGACCCGAGCCGGCCGCAAGGTGCTCGTGGTCGAGCAGGGGCCGACGATCGGCGGTGGAACGAGGACCGAGCCGTTGACACTCCCCGGTTTTCTCCACGACGTCTGCTCCGCAATCCATCCTCTGGGCATTGCGTCGCCCTTCTTCAGGGATATCGGGCTGGACGTGGAATGGATCCAACCCGATCTCCCCCTCTCGCATCCCCTCGGTGGCGGGCGGTCCGGTGCTCTGTGGCGCGATCTGGAGCAGACGGCCACCGGCTTCGGTTCCGACGGTGACCGCTATCTCCGGATCATGCGACCGCTGGTTGAGTCCGCGGACAAAGTGATCGAGGACTACCTCGGCCCGATGTCGCCTATCCCGAAGAACCCGTCGAGCTTCATCCGCCTGGCAACCAGGGGAGCCCTGCCCGCTTCGACAATCGCCTCAGGGTTCTCCACTCAGGAAGCACGTGGTGTTCTCGCCGGGCTCGCCGGTCATGCCATCGCCCCATTCAGCTCACCCCTGACCGGCGGGGTGGCGCTGCTGTTCGGGGTCACCGCCCACGCCTACGGCTGGCCGCTCGTCGCCGGAGGGTCGCAGCGGGTCGCCGAAGCCTTGGCCAAGTTGGTCACCGAAGGCGGAGGAAGCATCGAAACCGACCGGCCGATTTCCTCCCTCGACGAGCTTCCTCCGACCCCGGTGGTGATCCTCGACGTAATGCCCCGTTCCGCCCTCCGGATCGCGGGAGCTCGGGTCGACATGCGCCACCGACGCAAATACTCGGCATGGAAGAGCGGGCCGGCGGTATTCAAGGTCGACTGGGCATTGGACGGCCCCATCCCCTGGCTGGACGAAACCAGCCCCCGGGCCGGGACCGTTCACGTCGGTGGCACCTGGGAGGAAGTGATCGCCGCGGAGGACAGAGTTCATCGCGGGCAGCATCCCGAACGCCCCTTCGTCCTCCTCTCCCAGCAGTCGATCTTCGATCCGAGCCGCGCCCCGGAGGGGAAACACACCGCCTGGGCTTACACCCATGTCCCCAACGGCTCCGTCGTCGACATGACGGCAGCCATCGAGTCCCAGATCGAGCGCTTCGCGCCGGGATTCAAGGACCTGGTGATCGACCGGCACACCATGAACGCCGAGAGCCTCGAAGCCCACAACCCCAATTACATCGGGGGCGATATCGCCGGTGGCGGGTTCGGGCCCCGGAAGGTGTTTCAGTTCGGGGCCACCGGGCCCTATCGGATCGGAGAAGGCATCTATCTCTGCTCCTCGGCCACCCCGCCGGGAGCCGGCGTTCACGGAATGTGCGGGTTCTATGCCGCCCGCGCCGCTATCGACGCTTGAGCCGTCAGCCGGTGGCGGCCAGAGCCGCCGCCTCGTCATCGAAGATCTCGATGGCCTCGTCGAGCCGGGTCAGGGAGAAGATCTGGCGATAGTGATCGGTGAGCCCATAGGCGAGTAGGCGATGGCCCGAACGCTGAGCCCGGATCAAGGTGGTCACCAGGAGGCCGATCCCACCACTGTTCATGTACTGCAGTCCTTCGAAGTTGAGGATCACGGCTTCCACGCCGCCCTCGGCGGCCTTCTCGTGGGCGGCGGCGATCTCTGGTTCCGAAAATGCGGTGATCTCGCCTTCGATGTCGATTACGCGGACGCGGTCGCGCGGCTCACGCACTGTCATGGTCAGGTTGGTCGTTGGCACGATTCCTCTCCTCAAACACCCGCCGCGACAGCAGCGGACTTGTCCTCATAGATGGTCATGAAGTCGGCGAGACGCGTTATCTGGAACACCTCCTGGTAGTGCTCGGTCAGCCCGAAGGCTCCCACCTCGCGGTTCTCGGCCCTGGCCATCGCCAACAGGCCGACGATCACCGCGATCCCGGTTGAGTTGATGTAGTCCACCGCGGTGAAATCGAGTAGCAACCTGCCCGATCCGGTCTGCTCATAGGCGGACTCCATCGCCTCCTTGGCAGCCCGGTTCACGGTCCCCCGGAGCTCGAGGACATGGGCTCCATCGCCCCGGTCCACGACCTCGACCTGGAAGGCATCTTCTGGCATCAGCCCTGGCCCTTTCTGTTCATGACGAGCTCCACGGTGTGGACCCCGTCAACACTTTCGGTGCGCATGTCGTCGACCATCTGGCCGATGAGGAAGAGCCCCCAGCCGCGTGGCGTCTGCTCACCGGCGAGCTTGGCGTCGATGTCCGGCGTCACGATCTCCGGGATCGGCTTTCCGCCGCCATGGTCGGTGACTCTGACCATGACCGCGTGCTCTGAGGCCATCACGGTCACGTCCACCATGAGTTCCGGCCGGTTCTCGTTGCCGTGCTCGATGGCGTTCATCACCGTCTCGCCTACCGCGGTCTTCAGTCTTTCCAGCTGAGCCGGCTCCAGACCCATGTCGGTGACCGCGGCGACCACCTGCTCGATCGCGGCGCGCTCGTTTCCCTCCTCGCTGGCGACGCTGAAAGTACCGAGGAGGGCCGGCGTGCCATCGAAGGCGTCGGCGCTCTGAGCTGCCGAAACGGTGCGCCTCACGACCACCAGGGTGATGTCGTCCTCCTGCTCGGCGTCGGGCCCGGTGAACTTCTCGAGGGCTCCAACGAGCGCCGAGACCACGTCGCCGTCCGCGGGCTTCACCGCAACCTGCCCTATGAGCCGGGGGAATCCGTACATCTCGCCGTCCGGGTTGTGAGCCTCGGTGATGCCATCACTGGTCAGAACCATGACATCACCGGAGCCGAGCTGGTACCTGTGCTCGTCATAGGGCATTCCCGGCATCAGCCCTAGGGGCATCCCGGTGGCCCTGAGCTCGGCAACGCCCGAGTCGGAGCGGACGTACGGCAGGTTGTGCCCGGCGTTGGCGAGGACCACTTCCCCGCTGTGAGTGTCGATGATCGCATACAGGCAGGTGACGAACATTGCCGGAGGGATCTCGGAGACCAATGCGTCATTGACCTCGGCGAGCACCAAACCCGGGTCTGAGTGGTTGTGGGCAGCCGACCGGAGCATCGATCTCGACGTCGCCATGACCAGAGCAGCGGGCACACCCTTGTCGGTGACGTCGCCGATGACCACGCCGAGACGGCCGTCGTCGAGATGGATGAAGTCGTAGAAGTCTCCGCCGACCGCCCGCGCCGGCCGGTAGAAGGCGTCGATGCCCCATCCCGAGATCGACGGCAGGTCACGCGGGAGCAGAGTCTGTTGGATCAAGGCAGCAACCTGCATCTCTTGCTGGATCCGTTCTCTCTCCTTGGCTTCTGCCTGTTGCTCCCGCACCAATTGCGCGACTTTCATCGCAGGAGCGACCTGAGAGGCGAGGCTCCCCAGCAGACGGCGATCGTCGGTCGAGTACGGCTGGTCCGAGAGCCTGGGGCCGAGATAGAGCGCTCCGAGTAGCTCCCCCTGGCCGATGAGAGGGACGACGAGCTCGACTCCTTGCTCTCTGATCAGATCCAGGGTCTCGGACTCCATGTCGACAGAGGACAGCTCCAAAGGCCCACCATGTGTGAGGAGGACCGTCTCCAGGGGGTCACCCACCGGGATGGGCACCGCCTCGATGAGACGGATGTTCGATTCGGCCGGGGCCGCCGGCGCCGCCTCGAGACTCTCTTCAGGCTTGCGCCGTCTCATCAGTTGAACCATATGCGTGCTTTCTATCCTCCGAGCGTCCCGAAATCGTTACGGGATCCATGGTTTATCCAAACTCCGACCGCCTTGGGTTGCATGGTCGATGACACCACCGAAACCCAGCCCTCGACCACCTGATCGGGGTCGACCTCGGTCTGCAGCGACCCGGCGAATCCATCCATCACCAGTTGAGCGTCATATCGGGAGCGGTTGAAGCGGCGGTCGACCCACAACTGAACTCTCTTTCGCACCGGGTTGAACAGACCAGCGACGAGAAGGGTTGCTGACGCAGTGACCAGGTCACTGTCCGAAGGCAGAACCGAGGTGAGCAAGGTCACCGTGCCGAAGAAGACCGCGGCGAGCAAACCAACGACGACTGCATAGGACACCGATCGAGAGACAACCCGGTCGATCTCATAGAGCCCGTAACGGAGGACGGCAAACAGGATCGCCAGCGGGATCGCAAGGAGGGCGAAAGACAGGATCCACCAGAAGATCTCGTTGCTGTCGTCGGACATCACCGCGACGACGTAGACCAGGGCGAAGAGGCTGGTGGCTGCCAGCAGCCACTTGATCTGCTGGCGTTCGACGAAGCCAGCGCGACGGAAACGGGCAACCACCGACAGCGTGGCGGGTAATGCCGAGACGAAGCCGGTGATGAACGCGGCGTCGATAAGGGGGTAGCCGGGAGCCTCGCTCACCCGATCCGTGTTCACCAGCGTCTCTAGAGGGAGCCCCCAAAGCAACCCCGCTCCGATGAATATGGCTAGAGAGGCTGCCGCCGGTGCGATCAACACCAGCCGCCACCATCCGAAGGGCTTCCCAGTGGGAAAGACGAGGACCATCGTGCTGATGCCGATCGCGAGGAACGCTCCGGTCCATGCCCCGGCCCAGCCGAGCACATAGGCACCGGGCAGCGGTCCTTGGTTTCCGAGCGAGGCGACGGCGTAGGCGTTTCCGAAGAGGTAGATCACCCAGGAGGAGCCGGCTATCAGCGACAAGGGACCGACCGAGTTGGACGGCACCTTGACGGTCAGAATCGCACCAACCACGACCGCTCCGACGGCTGCCGCGAGCACACCTGCGGTCGAGTCGATGCTGCCCCAGGAGAGCACCAGCCATGCCGCAGCCGCCCCGGTCATGAGGACCGTCCATACGGCGACCGCCCAGTTGAGAACAACCCTCATTGCCTCACCCAGACCGACACCGATGCCGGCTGCATGGTTTCGCTGACCACACCAACCCAGCCGGCGATGACCTCCTCGGTCTCCGCGTGGTCGCGAAGCGAGCCGGCAAAGCGTGTCCATGACCAGCTGAGTGTCATATCGGGAACGGTTGAAGCGGCGGTCCACCAAGATCTGAGTCCGACGTCGCACCGGGTTGAACAGAGCGGCTACCGCCAGCGTGGAGGCGGCTGTCGCCAGATCCGACCCCGCCGGTAGCACCAGGGTCAGCAAGGTGATCAGGCCGAAAAAGACCGCTGTCAGGAGACCGACAACCACTGCGTAGGAAACGGTGCGGGACACCACCCGATCGATCTCATAGAGGCCATGTCGGGTGATGGCGATTCCGATGGCCGCGGCCGTCCCATTTCCCCACAGCGTAAGAGCCACCACCACCGGGTCGAACCCGTCAGCGCCAATGACAAATTCCTCCAGAAGACCGCTGGCAAGGAACAAGATCGGAAACATGGCAATGGCAATGAAGAACCAGCGGAACTGCAGTCGCTCGACACCGTTCGAGCTCCGAAAACGCTGAAAGACATCGACGATCGCCACCAGGGCAATCACCGCGAGGAGATTGCCCAGCCATTCGGTCGCCGAATCCAACATCGGACCGGTGCCGGGGATGCCAATCGGGTTGACGGGTGGAGTGTCTCCCTGCACCGGGCCGGGTCGGACCGCGTACACGACCATGTCCAAGGACGCCACCGCTATGAAGGCAAGGAGTACCCACTTGCCGAAGCGACTCGGACCGTCCTGTCGGATAGAGCACGACCAGGGCGAGGACGAGTACCAACACGGGAAAGAAGGCCCACGTCGAGATCCAGGCTGCCGCATCGCCCAGCGGCCAACGTCCCGCTTCGGTGATCAAGGCGTAGCGGGCGTACGCCGAAGCCAGTTGACTCGCCCCCATCCCCAGGGTGATGCCGCAGAGAACCCAGCCGATTCGATTGGTCGGACGCCGCGACACGACAACCGCACCGACGAGGCCAAATCCAATCCACGTCGAGAGCCACAATGCCCCCTCGAGCGCCGTCTCCGCTTCCTGGACCGTGGATATCGGCGGGTTCCACGCAGAAAGGATCGCAGCGAGCGCCAGCGCTGTGACTCCGATGACCCACATCGTCCATGCGATCCAGCCCGCCCGACGTTCGCTCATGACGCGCTCCCAACGCGGAGCCACACGCCGACTGATGTCGGTTGCATGGTCTCGGAGACAACGCCGACCCAACCGTCGACCACTTGCTCGGTGTCTAACTGGTGCCGCAACGACCCGGCAAAGGCGTCCATCACCAGCTGGGTGTCATACCGGGAACGGTTGAACCGACGATCCACCAAATCCTGGACTCGTCTCCGCAGCGGGTTGAACAGGGCCGCCACCGCCAGAGTCGATGCCGCGATCGCCAGGTCACTCTCGACTTGAAGCAGGGAGCTCACCGTTGTCACCACACCGAAGAACACCGCCGCCAACAATCCGACCACCACCAGATAACCAACGGTGCGCGAGATCAGACGATCGATTTCAAAGAGGCGGTAGCGAAGGACGGCGACACCGATTGCTCCCGGGATGGCAGATCCGCCCAAGATCCAGAGCACCTCGCCGGGGTTGTCTTCGGGCACGAACTGGCCGATGGTCATGATGAGGAGGAACGCCAACGCGCCCATCATCAGCCATTGATACTGGAGTCGCTCCACCCCGACACTGCGGCGCCACCTGGCGACGACCAGAATGATGGCGGTCAAGACGAAGGCGATGACCACGAGAAACGATTGGTCCGCGGTGAGGGCGGACGCAATGTCCTGTAATGCTGGAACCGCAAGAGGGCTGAGCAGCCCTGTCTCTTCCATAGGTGTGGTGTCCACGGCGAACGCAATCGACGCAATCAGTCCGAACCCGATCAGCAATCTCCCGGTGACCCGTTCGGCCCTGCCGGCGTAACCGCCAGACGGGTAGACCAGCACCAGCCAAACGATGGCAATCCACGGGAGGACGCCGAGAAGGATGTTCACCAGCTCCGCCCAGGCTGCAACGGGCCCGACCGGGAGCGTGGAGCTGACTGTGAGCAAGGCGAACCCGACGCCCCAGGCCAGGCCGATGATCAGAGCGGCAGAGCCCACCCCGTTTCCAGGTCGCCTGACCAGGATCAGGTATCCCACCGGCGCCCAGAGCACCCAGGCGATCGGCCACAGACGGTCACCTTCCTCCAAGCCTGGTCCGAAGGCCCCGATGAGGATTCCGCCGGTTGCGACGAGCAATGCCAGCACGAGCAGTGCTCGTCTCATCCGTCTCCCCTGACCCATACCGCCACGGTTGATGGCTGCATGGTTTCGGTGACCACGCCGACCCAGCCATCCATCACCTGATCGCTGTCCACCTGGTCCCGCAGCGACCCGGCGAACCGGTCCATGACCCGCTCCGCGTCATAGCGGGAGCGGTTGAAGCGGCGGTCCACCGCAGCCTGGACTCTCGTTCGCAGCGGGTTGAACAGGAAGGCCACTCCGAGTGTGGCTCCGGCCACCACGAGCTGGGACTGATCAGGGAGCAATGAGGTGAGCCAGGTGAGGGCGCCCAGGTAGGCCACAGCGAGAATCCCGACCACCAGGGCGTAGGACACGGTGCGGGAAATGATCCGGTCGATCTCATAGAGGCGATAGCGCAGGATCGCCAGGGCGGCGGCGACCGGGATGCTCAGGAATGAGATCTGGATCCAAACATCTAGCCAGAGTGGCGGCTCGGGTACCCCAAAGCCCTCGAGCGCGAACTCGATAGACAGGGCGAGGACCACGGAGCTACATGCCAGGAGGAACCATTTGAGTTGCAGGCGCTCGATGCCGCGCGCCCTGCGGAGCCGCATGAAGAGGGAGACCAGGACGGCGCCCATGAAGAACGGGTAGAGGGCGAACAGCGGGCCCGACAACCAGCCGAACTCCGGGTTGGGCATGCCCGGGATGCCGATCGGGTTGTCAACCCAATTCAGGCACTGACCCTCGTTGGACTCGACGCAGATCTGTTCCGCGAAGGTGTATGTGACGAAGGTGATGATGAGCAAGAGGAATCCCAGCCTCTCCAACCACTTCCAGCGAGGGCTGGGGACTCGACCCGTGGGATACCAGAGGACCAAGGTGCCGATGGCGATGATCCAGGAGAGCCAGAACGCCCCGCCGATCGCACCGGCAACGATCACCCCTCGATCGCCGAAACCCCCGGCCAGAGCTGAGCAGAGAATGGAAAGCCCTATGCCGGAAAAGGCCCAGCCGATGCGGTTTCCGTCTGCCTTCCAGAGGATCAACGGGCCCAACGCCAGGAAGAGCAGCATCGTGCCCAGCAGGACCAATGTCCCCGGATCCGTCTCGACGGGCCACCAGCCGACCACTCCACCCACCAGGAAGGTGCCCAGGAGGACGAAGCTCACGAAGCCGACGATCAGCGCAGCTCTCGCGCCGACTCCCTTGCTCCCACTCATTTCCCTCATCGATGAGGAGCTTGGTACCTAATCGTTACGTAAGTGAAACGGATGTCCGGAGTCGACGTGCCCGTTCCGGCAACTGTGAACGTCGATATCTCGTAACGCAGGTCTATCTTCCAACCTCGATGCTCTCAGTGGACATTCTCGGCCCACCACGGGTGGCGTTGGACGGCGAGCCAATCGATGTCGACACCCGCAAAGCGATCGCCGTTCTCGCCTACCTGGTCGTCGAGAAGTCGGCATCCCGTGACACCTTGGCCGGCCTGTTCTGGGGCGATGCACCCCAGGAGCGGGCCCGAGCCACCCTGCGCCGCACGCTGTCGACACTCCGCGCAGCCACCAGCGGTGACCTGATCGAGGCCGACCGCAACCTGGTGACCCTCGTCGGGGAGGTGACATCGGACATCGAGCTCTTCAACACCTGGTTGGAGGAAACCGCCGGTCACGGTCACGACCCGCACGACGTCTGTCCTCGATGTGTCCAACCGCTGACCCGGGCGACAGGCCTGTATCGGGGGGACGTGCTCGAGGGGTTCGCGGTGCAGGGCTCCCCGGAGTTCGACGACTGGGTGAGGAGGGTCGCGGAGTCGACCCGGATCAGAGTGGGGGAAGCCTTCGACCGCCTGGCCACGGCCCTCGCCGCCAGCGGGGAGTACCAGGGGGCAATCGAGGCGGTCACCAAGTGGATCGAGCTCGACACCCTTCACGAGCCCGCGCACCGGTCATCGATGCTCCTCCACGCCTGGGCCGGGGACCGGCCTGGCGCCGTGGGCGCCTATCGCCGCTGCGTTGCGGTCCTCGACGCCGAGCTCGGCGTGTCACCGCTCGAGGAGACCACGGAGCTCTACGAAGCGATCCTCGACGAAGACCTGCCGCCGGCGCCTGGTATGAGGCGAAGGGTCCGCGTGCAGGCCGCCCCGGTACCGGTGATCAATGAGCTGATCGATCGCGAGGAGGAGATGGCCCGCCTGACGGAGCAGTTGGACCCTGCACGGATGACCGGTGCCGTCGTCTCACTGACGGGACACGCCTGGATGGGGAAGAGCCGACTCCTCGAAGAGCTGGAGAGGGCAGCCGCCGAGTCCGGGCGTCGTGTCCTCGTCGGGCGCGCATTCCGGATGGAGCAAGGCCTGCCTTTTGGAGTGGCCGTCCAGATCTTTCGATCGGCTGCCCGACTCATCGATGACTCCACCCACACGCTCTCGAGCTGGGCACTCAGCGAAGTGGCCCGGCTCGTGCCCGAATTGTCAGACGGGCGGCTCCGGGGTGGTGAGGTGGGAGATCCCTTTGGCGAGCTCCGGCTCTTCGACGGCGCCTTCACCGTGCTCGCGGAGCTCGCGGCGCAGTCGCCGTTGGTGGTCGTTGTCGATGATGCGCAGTGGATGGACCCCTCATCGGCAGGGCTCATCTCCTATGTCGCCAGGCGGGTCGCCGGGTCCCGGCTTCTGCTCGTAGTCGCAGCGCGATCCGGCGAGCCATTGTCGGACCTCGCCCGAGAGTTGCTCGCCGATGCCGGGATTCATCTCGAGCTGCAGCCACTCTCCACGGAACAGCTGACCCCGATCGCGGGGTCCCGTGAAGCGGCCGAGCTCCTTCGCGAACGCACCGGCGGGGTGCCACTGCTGGTTGCCGAGGCGATGACCGACATGGGCGGGGAAGCCCAAGAAGAGCCTGCGGGCATGGTTCGCTACATGGAGGCCCGCTTGCGTGAGGTCAGCGATCTGGGACGCCAGGTCATCGCGGCTGCCTCGGTGCTGAGCGGCGTAGGTGATGCCGCCCTGCTCAGGGAGACCAGCGGGCGAACCGATGAGGAAGTCGTGGAGGCCGTCGAGGAGTTGATCGGCGCCGGTCTGCTTCGCGAGGTCGAAGGTGACGGCCTCGGGTTCCCGCTCGAAGCCCTGGAACGCCTGACCTATGAGTCGACCTCCCTCGTACGTCGGCGTCTGCTCCACCGAAGGGCGGCGACAGCTCTCGAGGACCGGCTCCACGCGAGCACCGACCCGCGGGTGGCCGCCGCCATCGCCGCCCAGCACGAGGGGGCGGGCGACGCCAACGCAGCCGAGTGGTACCGGACTGCGGGCGAGCTCTCGCGAGAGGTATACGCCCATAGGGAGGCGAGAGGCCTGTACGAAAAGGCACTCGCCCTCGGCCACCCCGATGCCGCCGAGATCCACCTCGCCATGGGAGAGATCGCCATGATCGTGGGCGACTACGAAGCGGCCCTCGCCGAGTTGAACGCGGCTGCAGCTCGGGCCGAAGGGCCCACCCTGGCAGCGGCGGAGAACCGAATCGGTGAGGTTCAGCGGCTCTTGGGGAGATTCGAGCTCGCCGAAGAGCATTTCGCCCGTTCCGCCGGGGCCGAGCCCAGCTACGCGCTCTATGCCGATTGGGCGCTGCTCCGATACCGGCTGGGAGACGTAAGCGGGGCCAACGATTTTGCCGCCAAGGCGATGGAGCTGTCAGGAGATGATGCCGCGCCAAGCCAGCTCTCCCGGGTACACAACATCATGGGGGTCGTCTCCGACGACCCGGCGCGTGCCGCCAGCCATCTCGACAAGGCGTTGTTGCTGGCCGGGGACGATGACCTGCTTCGCCTCGCCGGGCTCAACAACCGTGCCCACCTGACCGCAGAGTCCGGCGACCTGGACGGTGCGATCGAAATGGTCACCGAAGCGGTGAGCATCGCCCAGCGCACAGGCAACCGCCATCGCGAGGCGGCTCTTCACGATCACCTGGCCGACTTACACCATCGGGCAGGTCGGGAGGACGAGGCGCAGATTGCCCTGACCAACGCAGTGACCCTCTTTTCTGAGATCGGCACGGGAGAATGGCATCCTGAGGTGTGGCTGCTCAGCCGCTGGTGAGTCAGGTCCCTTCTCAGCCGGAGGCGGAGAAGGGGCTCTAGGCCCATAAAGAATTATGGGCTCGGGTCCGATAACGGTCGGGTTATGACCACTGCAAACGCCTTCGTCGAAGACTGGGCATCCCACCCGATTGGCAAGGTCACACGGGCCTTGGTCGCCACCATCGGTCTGATGCTGGCCACCCTGGTCCTCCTGCTGGCGAGCATGGGCACCGACGGCCTGTGGGTCTTCATCCTCCTCGGAGTGGCGCTGGCCGCGACCGCGATCCGCGCCGCCCTGAAGCCGACCGTCATCAGACTCACCACTCTCGGCGTCGTCATGGCGGCGATTCCGGTCATCGGCCAAGTCATCTGAATCTTCTTGCGACGGGCTCCAACGGCCCGAAGCTGACAGGCACGGCCACCGGCTAACGGTGGCCGTGTTCCGTTTTTGGCCTCTGGATCGGTGGTGGATGATGGGGGATATCCCCCATACCGGACAGGCGGCATCGAAACGATGATCACCTTGGGACTTCAGGGAAACCACGTCCCTCGAAGCGACAATGGGGACCCGCAGGGGGACCGTTTCGACGGTCCCCCTCGGCCTTCATTTCGGTTCGAGGGCGGTCACATCATGCGAGAGTTTGCGATCCCCAGCCCCCAACCGCCCACTGAATCGCTAGCTTCGACGTCAATGATCGCCGCCCGATTCCGACATCGGGGCAGTCCCGAGTTGGAGACCACCTTGCGTCGAATGGTGGTCCTTTTCCGCTTCCTCGGGCTGATCTGGATGCTGATCCTGGCGGCGATAACCCTTGCCGTCGACCCGCCGCCAACCATCTGGATCGTCTACGCGGCGGCCGGGCTGGCGATCTTCTGGACCCTGCTCACGTGGTACATGGCCCTCGCCCATCCCCAGACCATGTCTTCCATCGGGTGGTTCCTGTTCGACGCCGTGGCCATGCTCGCTATCGGCGCCGCCTCGGTGGCCTCCGGTGCCGAGGAGCTGTTCCACGGCGGACTCCCGCTCTCCCTGGTGTTCACCGGGGCGCTCGTTGGAGGTTTGCCCGGCTCACTACTTGCCGCCCTCCTCCTGGGTGTCGAGCAGTTCCTGGTCCATATCATCGCCGACCTCGGAGCGGTGAGGGCAGCGGGAAGCGTCATCTTCTTCGTGGTTGGGGCGATCGTGGGGTGGACCTTCGACAAGCTGCGGGACTACGACATTGCTCGCCAGGAGGCACAAGCCCGCCTAGCCGAAGAGCAGGCGGTGGTCCTCCTCCACGAGCAGCGCGCCGTCCTCGCCGACAAGTTGCACGATTCGGTGCTCCAGACCCTCCACGCCATCCGTATGGGAGCCGACGACCCCGCCCAGTCGAGATACCTGGCCCGTCGCCAGGAACGGGAGCTACGACGAAATATCGAGGAGTGGCGCTCCGAGTTCCCCAACAGCTTCCGGGCATCCCTGTTGGCGGTACGTGACGAGATCGAGGACACCCACCGCGTCGAGATCGAGGCCGTGATCCGGGACGACGCCCAGCTCAGCCCGAGCCTCGCGGCAGCGGTCGAGGCGGCCCGTGAGGCTTTGGCCAACGCAGCCAAGCACTCGGGATCGCCCAACATCGCCCTCTACGCCGAGTTCAGCAACGGCGACGCTCACATCCACGTCCGGGATCGGGGATCCGGCTTCAGCAACGACGGGATGCGGGCCCGGGTCCACGAGCGACTGGCGAAGAGGGTCGAAGGGGTTGGCGGTGTCGTGGACATCGACTCCAACCACGAGGCCGGAACCGAAATCAAGATCACAGTCGAGGTCTGAAGTGGACGAGCGAATGCGCATCCTCCTCGTTGACGACCACGACGTGGTTCGGGCCGGGATACGGGCGCTCCTCGACCAGTCGTTCGACATCGTCGGCGAGGCCGACAACGTGGACAGCGCCATCGAGCTCATCAGGGAACGGGCACCGCAACTGGTCGTGCTCGACGTCAAGCTTCCGGGTGGTGGTGGAGCGTCGGTGATCGACGCCGTTCGGCCTGGACAGCCCGATGTCCGGTTCATGGCATTGACCGTCTCCACTTCGCGGGAGGACGTGGCCCGTCTCATGGAGGCCGGCGTCGACGGCTACATCACCAAGACCACGCTGGGAACCGACCTCCCGGCCCTGATTCATCAAACCTATGAGGGTGCACGCCCGGTGTCACCCGACGTCGCCGGCTACCTGCTCGACATCGACGAGGACATCGTCGCCGAGTCCTCGATCTCACGGCTCACTCCACGGGAGCGCGAGGTGGTGAACCTCATCGCCCGGGGTTACACCTATCGGGAGACCGCCTCCCGGATGGGGATCCGGGTCAAGACCCTGGAGAACCACATGGCGCACATCTTCGAGAAGCTGAGCGTCGCCTCCCGCCACGAGTTGACAGCGCTGGCCTATGACCAGGGCTACGTCAGACCCGACGACGAGCGGCGTTGAATCCAGGGGTCGGCGGTCCAAAGAGCCGCGAAAAGTACTGCTTCAGCTCGACGCATTCGGGTGTCGATACAGATGGAGACACCCCTACTCTGAGTAAAGGGGGGCATTGCGTTGGGCCATTCCTTCTTGGGGGGTACTTTGAGGTCGGTAAATCGTCGCGTGAGCGACAAGGGGGCGAGCCTGGTCGAATTCGCCTTGCTTGCGCCGTTCCTGATCCTGTTGCTTTTCGGGATAATCGAGTTCGGATACTTCCTCGGTGAGTTCAACGACGTGCGCCATGGGGCGCGGGAGGCGGCGAGGGCCGCCGCGGTCGATGCGGGGGACAACACCTTCCTCCATGACCTCACCTGCGATTCGATGGACCTCACTTCCGGCGTGACGGTTAAGTTCACCGATAGCCCGGGTGGGGATATCGGCGATACCGCCAGCGTCCAGGTTTCCGCCACCCCGGGCTCTCTCTCCGGTCTCGGCTTGATCGAGGTCTTTCTACCCGACGACATCCAATCCAGCGTCGAGTTCCGGCTGGAGCAAGACTCGACCGACTGGTCGACCGACGCTACGGCAGCCTCATGCTGAGCGGTGTTGATGGAGAGCGTGGAGCAAGCGCCATACTCATCGCGTTGTCGCTGCTGGTCCTACTCGGCTTTGCCGCGATCGCCATCGACCTGAGCGTCGGCTTCAACCAGAGGCGCCAGGACCAGACCGCTGCCGATATCGGGGTCATGGCCGGAGCCATCGAGACCCTCGGACCGAATACCAAGATCCGCGATCTAATCCTCGACTTCACCCGTCGCAACGTGGTCGCCGACTACTCCGCCGCCGACTGGCAGACGCTTTGGGAGGCTTGTCAAGATCCCGAGCGTCTCGACCTGAACGCCAGCGGCTTCATGTTCCAGCCGATTGCCGCCCCAGCCGGGTGGACAACTCCCAGTGGCACGCTCGATTGCATTTCGTTCGATGGCGGCGGCTTCGTCCGAGTGAATCTTCCCGACCTGCCCTTCGAGACGACATTCGGCCAGCTTCTCGGCGTGGACGAGCTCGAGGCCAATGCGGATGCTGTAGCGAGGATGGGGAATCGGGGCGGAGGGGGAATTCTTCCGTTCGGCCTTCTCAGCACGGCCGGGGAAGGCCAACATGCCTGTCTGCGTGACGCTTCCGGCGGCCATGCTGAGGAGCCATGCGATGGCCCCGACGCCGGCAATTTCGGCGCACTCGAGTCGCCCCATTACGGCACCCAACCCACCGGTCCGAGCCAAAACTGCACCGGGAGCCCCAAGTCGGACGTCATCGCGGTCAATATCGCCTACGGCATCGACCACCGCGTCATCCCTGATCCCGACGGGCTCGTGGCCAACGAGGTGCGCGATACCTGCGGCAACATGGATAACGGCTTCGCGCCCGACACCATGAACACTTTCACCGGTCTCTCCAACGGCGTAAAAGAAGGTCTCGCCACCGGACCTGTCCCCGGTGGCATTGCCGCGCCACGTCTGCAACAGGGCAGCAACCCAAAGCGAAACATCTACGGGAGCCAGCTGGACAACAGACCCCTTTGGGAATACATCGATCCGTCTCTCAGCGTTTCCAACTCCCCGTCGGACGACCTCCCTTCGATCTGCGAGCGGGCCTCCTTCGTCGCGTTTCCGACCAACCCGAAGCAGGATTGGGATCTCGACGGGACGTTGGATGAGCCCAACTCGTGGGAGCATCTGAGCGCGTGCCTCACCCAGTTCGTGGCAGGTAGCCACACCGCCCCGCTCTTCCTCGAGACCCTCAACGAGTCGCCGAGGTTCGGCTATGTGCCGCAGTTCTGGGAGAACAGCTTCGGGTCGGGCAACTCGTGGCGCCACGTGTTGAGATTCAAGGCGACTTGGCTCCAGGCCACCTGGTGGCGCAAGGGAGGTACCACCACAGCTTTCCATCCAGGAGAACCTGGCACCTTCACCGCCGGGGGCAATTGGTCATTGGTCCAGCTTTCGGGAATCCTCATCCCCGACGACGCCCTGCCGAGCGCGCTACGGGGAAATCCCCCTCCGGGAGGCGGGCTGAATCCCTTCGAGCCAGAGCTGTTCCGCTAACGGTTGACGGCCGACGGCCGGATCAGAACTGCAGAGCGGCCGAGGCCCAGTGCAGGCCAGCCCCGAACGCTGTGAGCACCACCAGGTCACCCTCCCGGATCCTTCCGTTGGCCACTGCCTCCGAGAGAGCAAAGGGCACCGTCGCCGACCCGGTGTTCCCGTATTCGTGGATGTTGACGTAGACCTGCTCTTCCCTGAGCGCCAGGCGCTTCCGTATCGCCTCGATGATCCGCAGGTTGGCTTGATGGGGGATTACCAGAGCCACCTCGTCGGAGGTCCGCCCGATCCGGTCCAGCAGATCCTCGACCGATGAGCCCATTCGCTGCACCGCCTCGACGAACACCCTCCGACCGTCCATTACCAACCGCTTGTGGGCTCCGGTAGCCAAAGCCTCCTCGTTGAACGGGTGGCGGGTGCCCCCCGTGGCCAGGGTGAGGATGTCGGCGAGGGCGCCGTCCGTCCCCGACACCACGTCGAGCAGCTCGGCGCGGCCGCGGTCCGGTCCGAGCACCACTGCACCGGCAGCATCACCGAAGAGCACCGCGGTGGCCCGGTCGGTCCAGTCGATGAGTCTGGTGATCAGTTCGACACCCACCACAAGGGTGTTCCTCGGAGCGAAAGCGATCCGGGCCCTCGCGATATCCAGGGCTTGCACGAACCCGGCACACCCGCTCCCGCCGAGGTCATAGGCCGGGACGTGATCACAGCCCAGCCGGTCCTGAAGAAGTGCGGCGGTGTCGGGGGTGTACAGCTCGGGAGTGTCCGTGGCGACGATGATCTCCCCGATGTCGGGAGGAATCAGCCCGGCGTCCTTGATCGCCGACTCCGCGGCGTTTGCGGCGAGAGTGAGGGTGGTCTCATCGGGGGCAGCCACCCGGCGACGCTTGATCCCGGTTCGCTGAGTGATCCACTCGTCGGAGGTGTCGACCAACTCCGCCCATTCGTCATTGGTCATTATCCGCTCCGGCACATAGCCCCCGAACCCGATGATCGCCGCCATGGGCAGAGCCTAGGAGTGGGTCACCCCCGGCGCCCCTCGGCCCGGAGACGGCCTAGATTTGCGACGTCGTCGGCCAAGGGAGGATTCATCATCATGTCCTGGCAACGCGAGCTGCCCCCGTGCGAGCACGTGGACATGATCCAGGACGTCGAAGCGGCCGGTGAGGGCTGCGGCGAGTGCCTGGCCATCGGAGACACCTGGGTTCATCTCCGCCTCTGCCTGGTGTGTGGGAACGTCGGCTGCTGTGACCAGTCGAAGAACACACACGCCCGCAAGCACGCAGCTGCAACCGAGCACGCCATAGTGCGCAGTTTCGAGCCTGGCGAGGCCTGGAGATGGTGTTACCCGGACGCCCGCTTCATATGATCAGATGCCCAAGCCCGTAATTCTCACCGTCGACGATGACCAGGAGGTCCTGCGCGCGGTGCAGAGGGACCTCCGGCGCCAGTACGGCGAGGACTACCGGGTGGTCGCGGCGGCCTCAGGGGCAGAAGCACTGGAGGCGGTCCGCGAGCTGAACCTGCGCAACGAGCCGATAGCCCTTCTTCTGGTCGATCAGCGCATGCCAGAGATGACCGGGATCCAGTTCCTGGCGCAGACCATCGATCGGATCCCGGATGCGAAGAGGGCCCTGCTCACCGCATATGCCGACACCGAGGCGGCGATCGCAGCGATCAACGAGGTCTCCCTCGACCACTACATCATGAAGCCCTGGGACCCGCCTGAGGAGAGGTTGTACCCGATCGTTGACGACCTCCTCGAGGACTGGTGGGCCGGGTTCGTGCCCCGGTTCGAAGGGATAACGGTGATAGGGAATCGCTGGGGGCGGGCCACCCACGAGGCCAGGGCCTTTCTCGCCCGGAACCAGGTCCCCTACCGGTCCTTGGACGTGGGGACCGATGAGGAGGCCGAGGTCCTCCTCGGAGATGTCGGCGCCGGTACAGCATTGCTCCCGGTTGTCCTGATGCCGGACGGAACCTCCTTGATCCAGCCGTCGCTGTCGGACATCGCCGGAGCGATCGGGCTCAAGACCCAGGCCGCCCAGCCTTCGTATGACCTCGTCATCGTCGGGGCCGGTCCCGCCGGTCTTGCCGCTGCCGTCTACGGCGCCTCGGAAGGTCTGACCACCCTTCTGGTGGAGAGCGAAGCCCCCGGCGGCCAGGCGGGGCAGAGCTCGCGCATCGAGAACTACCTGGGGTTTCCGAAAGGCGTCAGTGGCAGCGATTTGGCCCGACGGGCTGTCACCCAGGCGACGCGGTTCGGGGCCGAGATCTTGACCCCGGCGGAAGTGGTCTCCGTGACCAGGAACGACCCGTTCCGCACCGTCGGTTTCAGCGACGGGACCGAGGTCAGCACCAAGGCTCTGCTGATCACCACCGGGGTCTCGTACACCAGGCTCGATTCCCCGGGTGTCGAAGACCTGACCGGTGCCGGTGTCTACTACGGGACTTCCCGCATCGAAGGTGCCGCCCACCGCGACGAGCCCATGTTCATCATTGGTGCCGGGAACTCCGCCGGACAGGCAGCCATGTTCCTCAATCATTTCGGGTCCAGCGTCACCATCCTGGTCCGGGGCGAGACGTTGGCCGACTTCATGTCGCAATACCTGATCGATGCGATCTCGGCAGAGGACAACATCTTCGTCCGTTATCGGTCCCAGCTCGTCGAGGCCCGAGGTGACACCCACCTCGAGGAGTTGGTCCTCAAGGACCTCGACAGCGGCGAAACAGAGGTGGTTCCCGCTGGCGCGGTGTTCATCTTCATCGGGCAGTCGGCGCGGACCGACTGGGTAGGAGCCGATGTGGACCGCGACGATCGGGGATTCATCCTCTCCGGCTCCGATTGCGGACCTCACCCCAAGGGCTGGAATCTCCAGAGGTCCCCTCTCCCCTTCGAAACTTCGGTGCCGGGGATCTTCGTTGCAGGCGATGTGCGGCATGGATCCGTGAAGCGGGTCGCCTCCTCGACCGGGGAGGGGGCGATGGCTGTGCGCTTCATCCACGAGCACCTGGCCGCCCTGTGAACGAGAACACGATCTTCGAGCAGCTGAAGAAGCTGCCCTACTTCGCCGACCTCCCCGAGAGCTTGCTGTTGAGAGTCTGCATCGCCTCCGAACAGCTGCATGCACCGCCGGGAGAGGTCATCATCGAAGAGGGCTCACGGAGCGACGGGCTCTACGTGGTCACTGGCGGGGAGCTGGAAGTGACCAAGCTCAGCGGGGGTCGGGTGATCTCGGTGGCGAGGGTTGGGGCGGGTGAGGTGCTGGGCGAGATCTCACTCCTCGACGACGTGCCCCGGATCGCCAGCGTCACTGCCCTCACCGATGTGGAGTACATAAAGGTCCCGTCGGAGACATTCGGCGAGCTCCTGGAGAACCCGACATTGGTCCTGAAGATGCTGAGGATGGTCACCTCCCGGCTCAGGGAGACCGAGAGCCTGGTCCGGAGCGAGGAGCGCATGGCGGGCCTGGGGCGGATGGCGGCCGGCTTGATGCACGAGCTCAACAACCCGATGGCGGCGGTCCGGCATGGCACCAATGCCAGCGGCGCGATCATCGAAAACCTCGGAGACACCGCACGCAGGTTGTCCGCGAGGGCGATCCCTCTCCCCGAGGAGCACCCGCCGGAGGCAGCCGAGGAGGAGATGAGTGCCGTGGCCCGGGCCGACGCCGAAGACACGCTCGGAGACTGGCTCTCAGAGCAAGGGGTCAAGGACGCATGGGAGTTGGCGCCACCTCTGCTCGACACCGGGTGGACGGTCGAATCGTTGGGGGAGGTGGCCGAAGGCGCCGATCCCGAGAGCCGGGCGGATCTCCTCCGCTGGCTCGGGCTCCGGCTGTTGGGGATTCAGGTATCCAAAGAGGTGAAGATCGGGGCTGATCGAGTGTCGGAGCTGATCCAGGCGGTGAAGGAGTTCTCCTACCTCGACCAGGGCTCGGTGCAGTCTGTCGATGTCCGGGCGTCGATCGACAATGCGTTGGTCCTCCTCAAGCACAAGTTGAAGACCGGGATCAAGGTGGAGAAGGACTATGACCCGGACCTGCCTTCGATCGAGGCATACGGTGCAGAGCTGAGCCAGGTCTGGATCAACCTCGTCGACAACGCCATATTCGCCATGGGTGGCACGGGGTCCTTGACGATCACGGCACAGAACGACTGGTGATGGAGTCGTGGTCACCGTCGGCGACACCGGCTCGGGGATACCCGACGACGTCGCCTCCAGGATTTTCGACCCCTTCTTCACCACGAAGGAGCCAGGGCAGGGAACCGGCCTGGGCCTGGCCACCGTGCATTCCATCGTGGCCCGCCACGGGGGACAACTCGACTTCGACACCGGTCCCGACGGCACCACGTTCCGGGCCCGACTCCCCCTGCATCTCCCGACCGCGACGGCAGCCGGAGACCCATCAGATTGACTCGCCGAATCGGCTACGACATCGGCGCGCCGTCCAGTATCTCCCTGACCCGCTCGACCGGGATTTCATGTGCGACCCGGCCCAGCCGCCCGGTCATCGTCTCCGCAGCGAACATGGCATTCACGATCGACTCTTCGGTGGCGTCGGCAACCGCGTGGATCAGCGGGTCCATCGACTCGTTGGGCAGCGAGTTGACCTCACGCAGCCGGCCCGGCCGCTCTTCCAGGTGGTTGCCGGTCGAAAAGGCGAGGAACAGGTCCCCGCTCGAATCGTGACCGTAACCCCCGGTGCGGGCCAGGCCGACGGTGGCCCGCCTCGCCAACCTCTTGCATTGGACAGGCAGCAGCGGGAGCGTCGGTGGCGATGATCGCGATGATCGAGCCCCCGTTTGGCGCCTCGTCCCAGGGTGATGGAACCATCGCGGTGTCGATCAACCGCCCGACGGGAATCCCCCGGATGCGGAGGTCCTCCCTGCTCCCGTAGTTGGACTGAACCAGGACCCCAACCGTGTATTCACGCCCAAAGATCTCGACCACCCGCGACGAGGTCCCGATTCCTGACTTGAAGTCGTGACAGATCATCCCGGTGCCACCACCTGCGGCGCCCTCGACCACCGCGCCGCCAACCGCAGATCGAAGAGCAGCCTCGGCATCGTCATCGGTGAGGGGGAACGCCGCCCCGTCGCTGAGCCAGCCGTCCCAGGTCTCGCCGACCACGGGGAGCATGAAGTCATCGACAACTCCGACCCGGACCGATTCCTTGGCGAGGAAGTCACGGACCAAGCCGACCTGAAAGGTGCTGGTCAAGCCAATTGGGGAACCGAGCATGCCCGACTCCTCGACCCATGGGAGACCGGTCATCTCGCCGTTTCCGTTGAACGCAAACGACCCGGCGTAGGCGTAATCGGTCCAGATCGCACCCTCTCGGGGAACGATCATGGTCACCCCGGTGCGGATGACGGTGGGCTCGTCGCGAATGACCGTTTGGTGCCCGACGAGGACTCCTGACACGTCAGTGATGGCGTTGGCCGGGCCGGGTCGGAGGGTGCCAATACCCTCACCGAGATCCCTCAGCCTGACCACTTCGTCACCGCCCTTTCAGATCGGCACGGTACCTCGGGGCGTATCGTCCAGGCCCGATGATCCCGTCCCAGCCACGATGAGCTCGGTGTTTGCCCGCGGCGTGGGATTGCCGACTGCCGTCTCCGCGAGTGGCGCCTGGATAACCGACAGCGATGGAAAGCAGTACCTGGATGCTGCCGGCGGGGCGATCGTGGTCGGGATCGGACACGGCGATGCCGGTGTCGCCGAGGTGATCTCGGCACAGGTGGCGACCTTGTCCTACGTCCATGGTTCGGCTTTCACCACCGAGGCGCAGGAGGCGTACGCCGCTGAGGTCGCCGAGCTGGTGCCGATGGCGGAGGCGCGGGTCTACCCGGTGTCCGGGGGCTCGGAAGCGATGGAAACCGCTCTCAAGATGGCGCGGGCCTACCACCTCGCTGCAGGGCGCCCGGAGCGCTCGGTGATCGTCGCTCGTGGCTCGTCGTACCACGGCAACACGCGGGGCGCCCTCGACGTGTCGGGGCGCGAGCCCCTGCGCCGCCCCTATGCGCCCTGGCTCGGACAGACGGTGCGGGTCCCTGGGGTCAGCGAGTACCGGTGCCCGAACCCTGGTCATCCCGAGCAGTGCGCGGCGTGGCACGCCGGGGCGTTGGAGTCGACGATCCGGGAGGTCGGGCCTGATCGGGTAGCCGCCTTCGTCGCGGAGCCGATTGGCGGCGCCGCCAGCGGAGCCGCGGTCCCGCCCGATGGCTACTGGGCGATGATTGCCGAGATCTGCCGTCGCCACGGGATCCTGATCATCGCCGACGAGGTGATGACCGGCTTCGGGAGAACCGGTGAATGGTTCGCCGGTGATCACTACGACCTAGAGCCCGACCTCCTGGTGGCAGCAAAGGGCGCCTCCAGCGGGTACTGGCCGATTGGTCTGGCGGTGAGCTCCGGAGAAGTCCATGACACGATCAGCGAGGGTGGTGGCCTCATCCACGGTTTCACCTGGTCCCATCACCCGGTAGGAGCGGCGGTCGGACTCGCCGTTCTGGACCGAATAAAAAGCCTTCGGTTGATCGACCGGTCACGCACACAGGGGGAACGCCTCCTCACAGGGCTGCGACGAGCACTGGGTGACCACCCCCGAGTGGGTGACGTTCGCGGGCTCGGGCTCTTCGCCTGCGTCGAATTGGTGGAGGACCGGACGAGCAAGATGCCGTACGACAGGCCGGCGCGGGTGGCGGAGAGAATCGTTGGAGTCGCCAAAGAGAATGGATTGCTCCTCTACCCGTCCACCGGGAATGCCGATGGCACCAACGGTGATTACTTGTTGATCGGGCCGCCACTCACGATCCTCGACGATGAGGTCGACCTGATCGTCGACCGGCTCAGCCTCTCCCTGGAAACCCTGCGATGACGCTGACCGCGGTCTGGTCGGAGGGATATCTGGCACATGACGCCAACTGGCTGGTGTGGGTCGGCGCCCGCCTACCGGGCGACGAGGAAGCCGACCGGGCCCTCATTCTCAAGAGCGCATTGGAGCAGGCAGGCATTCCGATCGTCGAGGCCGAGGCCCAGGATCGAAGCCATGTCGAGGCCGTCCACGAGAAGGGGATGATCGACTACCTGGAGACGGCCCATACGCGGTGGATCGAAGCCGGGTACCACGAGGACCCCGGAGTCGATCGGGTTGTGGCCTACGCCTTTCCCCATCCCGCGGCCGTCCGGCACTATCCGGTGCGGATGCCGAGGAGCCGGGCGGCCATGGCCGGCGTGTATTGCATGGACACTGCAACGGTCATCGGCCCCGGGACCTATGAGGGTGCCCGCGCCGCCGTCGATGGCGCCCTGACGGCCGCGGGACTGGTCCGCGACGGCGCCCCGGCTGCGTATGCGCCGGTCAGGCCACCAGGGCACCACGCCGGGAGCCGGTACTTCGGAGGATCCTGCTACCTGAACAGCGCCGCGGTTTCCGCGCAGTGGCTGATTCGGAGTGGGGTGGATCGGGTCGCCATCCTCGACATCGACGCCCACCATGGGAACGGGACCCAGGAGATCTTCTACGAACGATCCGAGGTCGCCTACGTGTCGACACATGTCGATCCCGGAGAGGGCTGGTTTCCCCACTGGTGCGGGTTCGAGGACGAGATCGGGCTCGGTGCGGGCCGCGGCGCCAACCTCAACCTGCCCATGGCTCCCGGTTCGGGCGACGGCGTATTCGCGGACAAGTTGGCTCAGGCTTGCGAGTGGGTGGACGGGCTGGGCGCCGAAGCGCTGGTGGTCTCGTTGGGCGTGGATGCAGGGGCCTCGGATCCCGAGAGCCCGCTCCAGGTGACCAACGAAGGGTTCGAGAATGCGGGCCGGGTCATCGCCTCGCTCGGCCTTCCCACAGTCATGATCCAGGAAGGCGGCTATCACCTTGCCTCGTTGGGCCAGGACGTCATGTCTATCTTGACCGCCTTCGAGACCTGAGGAGGGGCAGGTGTCCGATGTGATGTGGATAGGCCGGGAGGTGTTCGGCGCCGCGCCGAGCCAGGCATCGTCCCGATCCGACTACGCCGGCCACTGGAGCCTCGAGGCGATCTGGGCCATGGCTCGCCCACATGACCTGGCTGCCTCGCCGGACGGGTCGACCGTTGCCTTTGTGCTCGACCTGGACGGGACCTACGACATGTGGTCCATCGATCTCGACGGCAAACAGAAGAGGATCACAAACGGCCGGGCACCGGCTGCCTACTGGGACGATGCCGCTCCGGTCTTCTCCCCGGACGGGTCGCGGCTCGCCTATGCCGACGAGGGTTGGATCCGAGTCGTCGATCCGGGCGCCGGTACCGATCGCCGGGTGACCAAGGCCTCGCTTGGGGCTTGGGTCGACGACAGTCGCATGGTGATCATCGTCGAGGTGGGACTGCGCTCTCGACTTGCGCTCATGGATGGAGCCGGGGCGCAGCCGAAGTTGATCGGGCCCGAAGAAGGCCAGGTGATCGATCCCATCGTCACCGGTGACGGGAAGATTCTCGCCACCTATTACCCGAGCTCGGACATGAACCGTTCCGACCTGGTCCAGGTGGAGCCCGATGGATCATGGAGGACGATCGTGGGCCATCCCGATCGCCGCGCCTACTCGGCCCAGGCCCATGGCAGCCAGTTGGTGTACCTCCGGGAGACCGATGATCGATCGGCTCTCTTTCTCGCCGATCTCGAGACAGGTGAACACCGAGCTCTCGCATCTGGCGATTTCGACTTCGGATCCCCCACGTGGTCTGTTGACGGAGCCTTCATCGTTGCCACCGCCGACAACCGGGGTGCGGCCGACCTGGTCCGAGTCGATCTCGACGGCGAGATCACAGTCATGGGTCGTGGCGGAGTGTGGAGCGAGCCGGTGGCAGTCCGCGATGGAATAGTCGCTGCCCACGAGTCGTGGGAGTCGTCGCCCCGGCTGGTTCACATCGACGGCGAAGGCGAGCAACGGGCACTCTTCGACGGGACGCCCCCGGCATTGGCGTCCGTCGAGCCCGCCGGGTTCGACCGGGTGACTTTCCCGTCGCTGGACGGCCTCGAGATCGAAGGCTTCTTGACTCGACCGGCCGGCACCGGAGCACCGGCTCCGGTGATCCTCTACGCCCACGGCGGCCCCACCTCCTTCTACGGTGAGGAGTGGGACGGCCATGCCCAACACTTCATCGAGAAGGGCTATGGGTGGATGGGGATCAACTTCCGGGGCTCGACCACGTACGGGCTCGAGTTCGAGCGGGCCAACCATGGCCGACTCGGGGTCGCAGATACCGACGATTGCATCGCCGCTGCCCGATACCTGGCGGGCCTCGACTGGGTCGACCCGCACCGGATCGTGATCTTCGGCGCCTCGTACGGTGCCTATCTCACCGTGGCCGCCCTCGGCCGGGCAGACAACCCGTTCGTCTGCGGGGTGGCCAAGTACGGCGACTACAACATGTTCACTTCATGGGAACAGACCGACGTGGTGGGACACGACGAGTTCCTGAGGCTCCTGGGGCACCCCGAAGTCGAACCAGAGGTGTATCAGGCCGCCTCGCCGATCTTCAACGTAGCCAACATCGAGGTTCCTCTCCTCTTCGTCCACGGGGAGAAGGACCCCCGGACCCACTACAAGCAAGCTGAGGAGCTGCTCGAAGCACTGCAATCCCATGGCAAGCAGTTCGAATTCGTCAGCTACCCCACCGAGGCCCACGGTCTCCTGCATCGCGAGCCACAGCTCGATTTCTACCGGCGGATGGGGCGTTTCGTCGACTGGCACACCACCACCGAACGGCCCTGAGACTCGTTCCAAACCGTTCATGACTCAAGAGATGGTGCCCCGGGGCCGATTTTCTCCTAATGGCGCCACGCAGCTCGCACGGGACGCGGCCGTCCCGGTGGTGGATCGCGTTGACCGCGGTTTTCGCGGTCATTTCGATCGTGGTCGCCGTCGCTGCCATCGCTTATCAGCGTGAAGCGACCCGTCCTATCGGTGAGGGCCAGTTGTTCTACGACGAGGCGCGCGGGGGGCTGAGCCAGATAGACGCCTGGCTCGACGCCGGAGGCTCCGAGGCGGAGGCGGTGCGCCGGCTGCGGAACTCGCTCGACATCGAAAGCGTGGCCCTGGTCGATGCCGGGGGGACTGTCACGGCTGCCACGTCAGGCCCGGCCGTTGGCACATCGATCGAGAACCCGGTGCTCCAGTACGCACTGAGCTCGGGGCGGTTTGCCGCAGTGGCCGCTCCGGTTGATCAGCCGGTGGTAATCGACGACGTCACGGAATGGGAGACGGGCGATGTGCTCTACATGGCGTTGCTGCCCGACGAAGACGGAACGGCGCTGCTCATGCATTACGACATCTCGGCGCTTCTCTCCCGTCGGGCTGGGGCACTCGGCATCCAGACGCCCACCATCCAGCTCGCTGTGGTCGCGGTGGTGTTTGCTCTCGCCGCGCTCTTGATCATGATCGGGAGATCCCGGTCGATCCAGCGCTACCGGGAGATGGCTCTCGAATCGGATTTCCTGCGCAAGGAGTCCGAGTCGCTGCAAACCCACAACTCGGAACTGGACACCGCCCGGCGCAGTGCCGAGGCGGCGCTGGCCCTGGCCGAGGAGAAGAACCGGATCCGCGCCGAGTTCGTGCTGATGATCAACCACGAGCTGAGGACTCCGCTGACCAGCGTCGTCACCGGTGCCGAGCTGCTGATGATCAGCGACCCCAACAGTCCGGATCGGGACGAAATCCTGGAAGCCCTGGTCCACGACGGGCGAAGGCTGCAGTCCATGATCGACCAGCTGTTGGCCGTCGCCAGAGTGGAGAACCGCGGGCTCTCCTTCAGCCCTCAGCCCGTGCCGTTCTCTCAGGTCTGCGAGGCCGTAGCCATGTCCCACGCCAGGGTGATCTCGAGCCACGCGTCCGATAGCCACGGCGACGGGACGGAGCAGATGGTGATGACCGACCTCCAGACTCTGCGCAACCTGTGCTCGTCTCTCGCGGACAACGCATTCACCCATGGGGCGCGCAACGTCCGCATCCACTGCAGCAGCGAGGCGATCCACGAGCCTCTCATCACCGTGGGTTCCTCGCCCGACCCGGCGATCTACATATCGGTCTCGGACGACGGTCCGGGGATCCGGGAAGAGTTCCTGCCCCGAGCCTTCGAGAAGTTCGAGAAGGACAGCCGCAGCTCCGGCACCGGCCTCGGGTTGTACATGGCGAAGCTGATGGCGGAGGCGATGAGCGCCTCGCTCATGGTGTGGACCTCGTCGGAAGGCACCACCTTCACCATTGCCCTCCCCGTGGTCAACGTGAACGAAGTGGCCATGGCATGAGAAGGCTCGCCATCGTCCTCCTGGTGCTTGCGGCCTGCCAGACGGTGGCCGGCTCGTCTACCGACGTGGAGCTATACGAATTCGGCATCGACCCCGGCGTCACCACGCTCGAGGCGGGGACGGTCGTGCTGACGGTGACGAATGGTGGGGAGTACCCGCACACACTGGTCATCACCGACGCGGGTGGACATGTCGTGTCCGCGGGTGGCGTCGTGGCTCCTGGTGAGACCTCCGCGCAGTCCGTCGAACTGGATCCGGGCGAGTACTCGTTCACCTGCCGCATCGTGTCCCAGGACGATGAGGGGAATGTGATCGACCACTTCGAAGAGGGAATGTCGGCAGCCGTCACCGTTTCCTGACAAGTCGACGACACCCAGGGCCTGAGATCATCGGTACCTTCGGCCCGTGACATCACCGCCCAGGGTCGCCTCACGCCTCTTTCGTCCGATCGCGGGCGACTACGAGCGCTGGGCAGCGACTCTCAGCCTCGGCCAGGATCGCCGCTGGCGGGAGGCACTGGTGATGGGGATAGGGCTCCCCGCAGGGTCACGACTGCTCGACGTCGCCGCCGGAACCGGGTCGATCAGCAGGGCGCTGGGTGCCGCGGGCTATCGGGTAGTGGCGCTGGATCAGAGCCCGGACATGCTGGCCCGTTATGACGCCACGATGGGCCTCCGGGTCCTGGCAACCGCGGAGCAACTCCCGCTTGCCGACGGATCGGTGGACGGAGTGACCTCCGGGTACCTGCTCCGATATGTGGATGACCTCCCGGGTGCGATCGCCGAGCTGGCGAGGGTGGTGCGACCCGGCGGCATCGTCGCCGCCCTCGACTTTGGGCGCCCTCAACAGCTCTGGCGAGTCCTGTGGTGGCTCTACACGAGGGCGGTGCTCCCCCTCGCCGGAGTGGCCATTGGGCACGGTTGGGCGGAGGTCGGCCAGTTTCTCGGGCCCAGCATCGACAGGTTCTGGTCCGGGCGCACACCCGACGATCTGGCTGCGATTTGGGTGGAGGCAGGGCTTGAGGATGTTCACTGGCGGTCGATGTCCCTCGGCGGCGGGTTCCTGATTTGGGGGGCCCGGTCATGACCGAGCGCGCCTTCTATGCCCGCTCCGGATCACTCTGGCGCGATCTGATCACCCTGCTCCACCCTCCATACACCCTGTGGCACCTCTCATATCTCGCGCTCGGGGCGGCGCTGGCCCCGGACCTCGACTGGATCATCCTGGCCGGCGCACTGCTCGCCTTCTTCTTCGGGCTCGGCATCGGAGCGCACGCCCTCGACGAGGCCCATGACCGCCCGCTCCGCACCGGTCTCAGCGATCGGGCGCTTTGGGCCCTGGGTATCGGTGGGGTGGCCGCCGGTGGGGCGCTGGGTGTGGTGGGTGCGTTCGTGGTCGACCCACTGGTCCTGGCCTGGGCAGCGGTGGGGGTGTTGCTCGCCGCCGGCTATGCCCTCGAGTGGTCTCCGATCCTGCACTCCGATTGGGGATTCGCCCTCGCCTGGGGGGCGTTCCCGGTCCTTGTCGGGTATTGGTCTCAGACCCTGAGCCTCTCTTGGGGGGCACTCCTCATGGCGGCCACGGCCACGATGCTGAGCCGGGTACAGCGCGAGCTGAGCACACCGGCGCGGCGGTTGAGGCGCACCGATGCACCGGTGGGGGTCACCGGATGGGAGCGCGCCGACCTCCTCGGCACCTGGGAACGCCCGTTGCGGCTGCTCTCCTTCACCGTGCCCCTGCTGGCGGTCTCGTTGCTCGCCACACATCTATGACTGCGCAGATGACATGGGACGAGCGCGACGGATTTCCTACACAGAAAGGCGAGCAGGTAGATTCGCCGTCCGTTGTGGGTATCGAGGCTCCCGGACACCGTGTTTCAGGCCGGCGCAACGGTTCGACGTTCACCACCAATAATCCGCGTCTGCGACTGAAAGGACTGTGACAGTGCCCGTCGTCCTCGCCGCCGAAGGTGGCTTCCAGGAGTTCACCCTCGGCACGACCGAGTGGATCTGGCTGATCTTTGCCCTTGCGACTTCGCTACTGGCGATCCTGGTCGGATTCATCCTGGCGCGGGGCGTGCGCCGCGCCGATCAAGGCACCGAGAAGATGCAGGAGATCGCCGGTGCGATCCAGGAAGGGGCAATGGCCTACCTGAAGAGGCAGTTCCGGACCATCGCCCTGATCCTGATCCCCCTCATCGTGGTGGTATTCCTGACGTCGACCGAGGTGCTCAAGATCGACGGGACCGAGGCACTTTCCTTCTTCGAGTCCGGCACCTTCCGAACGGCGGCGTTCGTGGCCGGGTGCATCATGTCGGGGCTGACCGGGTTCATAGGAATGCGTCTCGCGGTCCAGGGCAACGTCCGAACCGCGGCCGCCGCCAAAAGCGGGTCCCTGCCGGCCGCACTCAGCATCGCCTTCCGCACCGGAGGGGTGGCCGGCATGTTCACCGTAGGACTTGGTTTGCTGGGGGCCACCGTGATCATCATGATCTTCCAGAACACCTCGTCGGCGATCCTGATCGGCTTCGGGTTCGGCGGTTCGCTGATTGCGCTCTTCATGCGCGTGGGCGGGGGGATCTTCACCAAGGCAGCGGACGTCGGAGCAGATCTCGTGGGCAAGATCGAGCAGGGGATCCCCGAGGACGACCCGCGGAACCCGGCCACTATCGCTGACAACGTCGGCGACAACGTGGGCGACTGCGCGGGCATGGCCGCGGACCTCTTTGAGTCCTACGAGGTCACCCTGGTGGCCTCCATCATCCTCGGTGTTGCCGCATTCGCCTCGATCGGTGCCAATCCGGCACTGGGACTCGTGTTTCCCGTCATCGTCCGTGCCATCGGGGTGCTGGCCTCGATCGTCGGCGTGTTCCGGGTCCGGGCCACCGACAAGGACACCTCGGCACTGGCGCCGATCAACCGTGGTTTCCTCACCGCAGGGATCCTCACCGTGCTCGGCACCGCCGCCGTCGCCTACTTCTACGTGGGCAACGAGAACGGTGGCGAGGGATGGCGGGTCCTGGCAGCCGTGGTTACCGGGCTGGTCCTGGCCCAGGTGGTGAGCAAGCTCACCGAGTACTTCACCTCCACCGAGGACAAGCCGGTTCAGGAGATCGCCGATGCCACCAGGACCGGTCCTGCGACGACGATCCTCTCCGGAGTCTCCGCCGGCTTGGAGTCGTCGGTGTGGGCCATCGTCGCCATCGCCGGCGCCATCGCAGTGGCCATTGGCCTTGGAGACGGCAACATCCAGTTCTCGCTCTATCTGGTGGCGCTGACCGGCATGGGGATGCTGGCCACCACCGGTGTCATCGTGTCTGAGGACACCTTTGGGCCCGTGGCCGACAACGCCGCCGGCATCGCCGAGATGTCCGGGGAGTTCCACGGAGACGCCCAAAAGGTCATGGTCAGCCTGGACGCGGTAGGCAACACCACCAAGGCTGTGACCAAGGGGTTCGCCATCGGGTCCGCAGTCATAGCCGCGGTCGCCCTCTTTGCTTCCTTCATCGAGACCATCGCCGGCGAGCTCGGGCTTGGCCTCGAGGGATCAGAGGTCTTCCAGGCGCCGGAGACCTCGATCAACGTCGCCGATCCCGCCACCTTCATCGGCCTCCTCATCGGAGGGTCGGTGGCTTTCCTCTTCTCGGCATTGGCCATCAGGGCCGTGGGGCGCACCGCCGGGGTCGTGGTCGAGGAGGTCCGCCGCCAGTTCGCCGATGGCAAGATCATGTCCGGGTTGCGCCGACCGGATTACGGGCCGGTGATCGACATCTGCACCAGGGCTTCGCTGCGGGAGCTGACCACCCCCGCCCTGCTCGCGGTGCTCACCCCGGTGATCGTCGGGTTCGGTATCGGCTATCCCGCCCTTGGCGGGTTCCTCGCCGCAGCGATCCTCACCGGACAGCTGATGGCCAACTTCCTCTCCAACTCCGGTGGCGCCTGGGACAACGCCAAGAAGTACATCGAGGACGGCCACTACGGGGGCAAGGGATCGGAGAGCCACAAGGCGGCCGTTATCGGAGACACGGTCGGTGACCCGTTCAAGGACACCGCCGGTCCGGCCCTCAATCCGTTGATCAAGGTGATGAACCTTGTCTCGCTGCTGGTGTTGCCGGCTGTGATCGCCCTCAGGGACAACACGACGACACGGCTGGCGATCGCCGGAGTCTCCCTCGTGGTGTTGCTGATCGCGATCGTTTACTCGAAGCGTGAGGCCTCCGTTGGCGGCTCCTCGACCGAGCCCGTCGCCGCCGAGGTCTGATCAGGACATCGAGCCTGCGAGCTCCAATAGCTGGGCGAGCTCCGCCGGACGGGTGAGGAAAGGCGAGTGACCGCCGTCGATCTCCAACGCGGTAGTGCCCAGTAGATCTCGTGCGGCGGTCCGGCTCCAGGCCGGATCCAGGCATCGGTCCTCACGACACAGGATGTAGCTGCTCGGAACATCTGGCCACCCAGCGAGCGGCGACGGCTCACCGAACAGGCCATAGCTCTGAGGCCTCAGTCGGCGATAGGCGCTCGCCGACGCCTCGTCGTCGAGGTCGTGATAGAACAGCTCCCGGGCCGAGTTCTCACCAAGCATCCACACCCCGTCTCCAAGCTCCTCGAACTCCCTCGTCGTCAGCCGGTAGGTCTCGATCGGCTCTGCAGACCGCAGGGCGTCGAGGCTGGTTCCAGGTGAGGGGATGAAGGCAGCGAGAAACACGAGCCCGGACACCGGGCGGGCTCGGGCGACCAATGGGATGACGGCTCCCGACATCGAATGTCCAACCACAACGGGAGACTCGCAACCTGCTGCCGCCTCGATGATCGTGTCCCGGTAGGTGGTCAAGCCCGCCGACGGGTCACTGATCGGCAGCTCGACCGAGGTGACGCGATGCCCTCGCCGGGCAAGCTCGGGCTCGACGAGGCTCCAGCACCACGCCCCGTGATACGCACCGTGGACAAGGACGAAGTCCATCGAGCAAAGCTACTTTGCACTGTCAGCCATGACTTATGACGTGATCATCGTTGGTGGCGGGGTGATGGGTTGTTCCACCGCGTTCCACCTGCTCCTCTCCGACCCCGAGCACCGGGTGGCGGTCATCGATCGAGACCCGAGGTACCACTTCGCCTCGACGGTCCTCTCCGACGGCAACGTCAGGATCCAGTTCAACCTCGAGGAGAACATTCGGATCTCCCAATACACCATGGAGGTCGTGGAGACTTTCGCCGACGACATGGCCACCCCGACCTTTCGACCCGTGGTCGATGCCCGGCATCAGGGCAATCTGTTTCTGGTCGATGAGGCCAATCGGGCGGCGGCCCTCTCCGGGATGGAGCTGCAGCGAGCACTGGGATGCGAGGTCGAATGGCTGGACATCGCCGAAATCGAGCAGCGGTTTCCCGGTTACGGGTCGGAGACGATGGTCGGTGGGACCCTGGGGCCCCGGGATGGCTCAGTAGATCCGAGTGCGGTGCTCCACGGCTATCGAGCGAAGGCGGCGGAGTTGGGCGCAGAGTTCATCCAAGCTGAGGTGACCGAGCTCCTCACCGAAGGGAACGGGTTGCGTGGCGTGAAGCTGAGCGACGGAGCCGTCGTGGAGTCGAGTGTCGCGGTCAACAGCGCCGGCGCCTGGGCGCCCGACCTCGCCATCAAGATCGGCGTCCAACTCCCCGTGGTCCCGGTGATGCGGACCGTCTATGTCGTGTCGACCACCGTGCCCACCTCAGGGATGCCCAGTGTCTTCCTGCCGTCGGGGGTCTATGCCCTCCCCGAGTCGGACAGGACCTGGCTCATCGCCTGGTCCCGCCCTGAGGACCCGGTCGGTTTCGACTTCACACCGGCGGGACAGGATCGATTCACCGACCTGATATGGCCGGAGCTGGTGGCCCACCTCCCAGCGTTCGACCAGCTTCATGTGGAACGAAGCTGGGCCGGGCTCTATGACGTCAACACCCTCGATGGAAACGCGATCCTCGGTGAATGGCCGACGCGAGAGGGTCTGTTTGTCGCATCAGGTTTCTCCGGCCACGGCTTCCAGCAGGCCCCTGCCGTCGGGCGATACCTCACCGAATCCATCCTCGGGCAACCCCACGCCCTCGACCTGAGCCGCCTCGGCGCTCAACGCTGCATCGATGGAGTTCCCTTGCACGAACATGCCGGTCGACTGATCTAGGAGGTGGAGATGCAGGACGAGAAGTCGAATTTCGGATCAACGCCACTGAGCCCGGTGTTGCTGCAGCGCCTCGAGGGCCTGGTGCTTCTCGTGGCCGCCGTTCTCGGCTTCGCTGATTCCGGCGCTTCGTGGTGGTGGTTCGCCGGGCTTCTGCTCGTCCCCGACATCTCGATGGTCGGATACCTGGCTAGCCCGTCGTTGGGGGCGACCACCTACAACATCGGCCATACCCTGATCGGGCCCGGGCTCCTCTTCGGCTGGTACTGGCTGGGGGGACCTGTTGCGTCCCTCGTTGTCGCATGCATATGGCTGGCTCACATCGGGATGGACCGCATGTTTGGTTACGGGCTCAAGTACCCCGACGCTGTTCACCCACACCCACCTCGGAACCATCGGACGGGCCCGGGAGGGCTCGGTGTGAGCCCGGGAGCCTTCAGCGACTTCACCGTCCTCAGCTTCGACTGCTACGGGACCCTCATCGATTGGGAGACCGGGATCTGGGAGGCGCTTCAACCCCTGCTCGAGGCCAACGGGCAGCCCGACTTCGACCGGGCACGGGTTCTCGGGATCTTCGCCCTCTCCGAGAGCGACCAGGAGGCGAGGAACCCGACTTTGGCGTACCCCGGGATTCTCGGCCGAGTTCACCGCGACCTCGCCGCCCAACTCGGTCTGGAGACAACTCCTGTTCTCGACGAGGCATTCGGGTCCTCCGTACCGGCGTGGCCGGCCTTCGATGACAGTTTCCTGGCGCTGGCCGCGCTCGCCGAGCAGTACCGGATGGTGATCCTCTCCAACGTGGACCGCGCCGGGTTCGCCGCCTCCTCGCGGGTTCTGGGAGTGGAGTTCGATGCGGTGTACACCGCCGAGGACATCGGCTCCTACAAGCCGGACCGGCGCAACTTCGAGTACCTACTCGAGCATCTCGACCGCGACTTCGGCATTGGCCCCGGCAACTTGCTCCACGTCGCCCAGAGCCTGTTCCATGACCACGTCCCGGCGAGGGCCATGGGCCTGGCCACGGCATGGATCGACCGGCAACGGTTGTCGGCCGGCGGGGAGTGGGGTGCTACCGCCCGGGTCGATGATCCGCCGATCACCGACTACCGCTTCTACTCGATGGCCGAGTTCGCCGAGGCGGCGCTCAACCCAGCCTCGTCGTGATCCAATCCGCGGTCTTCTGCACCGCGGTGGTCGACTCGATGGAGTCGACTTTGCCCTGGAAGACGTGGGGCATGCCCTCGTAGAGGTCGAGCTCGACCTCGACTCCGGCGTCGTCCAGGGCCCGGTAGTGGCGGACGAAGTTGCTGAGGAAGATCTCCCGGGTGCCTCCCTGGATCAGCGTCGGCGGGAACCCCTGCGAGTAGTCGCCATACACCGGTGACACATATGGATGGGTGTGATCTGCCGGGTCGGCATATGCATTGGCTGCCGGCCGGAGATGGAGGTCGTAGACGTAGCTCCCCTCGATGTGGGCCAAGGTGCGATAGGTGTCTCCGACGTTGCCGATGTCCGACCATGGCGACCACATGACCAGGGCGGCAGGCATCCCCAGGCCGAGGTCACGCATCTTGAGCACCGAGCCTGCCGCCAGGGAGCCGCCGGCCGAATCCCCATAGATCGCAAGCCGCTCCAGCGGGATCCCCGCCGTGACCACAGCGCCGAAGACCGCCAGAACCTGATCGGTGGTGGCCTCCCATCGGGAGAACGGGGCGAGCGTGTAGTCGATCGAGATCACACGGAGACCGGACGCCCGGGCGACCAGAGCCGCCTTGCCGATGGTCGATCGTGAGGTGAATGCCACGTAGCCTCCGCCGTGCGCGTAGAGAACGGCGCGACCGTCATCCACCCAACCGTCGGGACGCACCTCCAACACGGGGACACCCCCCATCTCGGACTCGATGACACCGACCCCAGGACCGGGATCCCCGTAGCCAAGGGCGAGCCGTTCCGCCTCCAGGGCCCGATTGCGTTCCCGCCACGCCTCGAGATCATCGGGGTCGGGCAGCGGCGGCTGGGTGGAGGGGTCGGGGACCGACTCGAGGAAGTCGTGCCAGCCCTCCGACACCGTGGTCGGCAAATCTCGGAAGGACATCGCGCCCGAAGCTACCGGTTGGAGGCCCTGGGACTAGGGCTGGGCCCGCCCCGAATTCGGGTTCACCATCAGCGACGAGACGTCCACCGCTTCGAAGGCCGATCCCGGGATCTCATGCAGCTCATGGAGGACGTCGTTGTCCCAGCGGGAATCCGGAGCGCCGGAGACATACCACGGCGAACCGTTGTCGGCCAGCACCAGCCCGTACTCCTTCATCGCCCTCAGGATCACCCGGACCTGGGGGGAGAACCCGGAGATGTCGAACCCGGCTTTGAGCCGGAACCGCTGCCCCATCGGCGGATAGTTGACGCCGGTGAGGTCCGAGGCGTGGTGGCGGGCCGGCCAGACATGGGTCGCCCGGGTCTCGGGTGCCGTGAACCGGATGGCGTGGGTGATCCGTCCCGATGCCACCTCCGAATACCTGACCAAGCCGGGGAAGATCGGCAGGCCTGCAGCATCGGCGGATGTCCAACCGTTGGGGCGGAGGTCGGAGGAGTCGAGCTCATACCGGGCACCGGAGGCGGCCCGCCAGCGATTGCCGGGGCCGGGAAAGGCGTAGAACAACTCGAAGAGCTCGCACCGGTACCGGTCGACCACGATGACATGCCGATCACCATCGGCATCGGGGCCACCCTCGATTGGCGCCGAGAGCGGGATGGGGAACGGGCCGGGATCGGATTCGCCTCCGTACGCGGTGTACTGGATGGTCACACCCGGGGTTCCATCGGGGATCTCGAGATATGGGATCCCGATCGGGCTGGTCGATCCTGGAGGCCACACCCCCGACCCGAAGTCGGCATGCATGGTCTCCGACGACCCGATGGTGGCGACGAATTGCGCCGACCGCGAGTGGACCGGGAGCGAGTCGATGCGGGTATTCCAGATGTCGTCGGCGGGAAGGATCGGGCAGCGTGCTGGTGGTTTGTTGGGGGTGAGGTGGAGGGCCCGGGTGAGGAAGGTGGCCATCTGGTCCCGTTTGATCTGATGATCGGGACAGAACCGGGTATTCGCCGGAGGATTACACCCCGCGGTCACCCCCGCCGCCGCCAAACGGTTGATCGCCCCCTCGAAGACATGCCCGTTGTCATCGGAGAACCGGTTCACCGAAGACGCCGGATACCCAAACGCCCGGGTCAACATCGCCGCCATCTCCCCCCGGGTCATCGCCCGGTCCGGGCAGAACCGGCTGTTCGCCGGAGGGTTGCAACCCTGGGTTATCCCCGCCGCCGCCAAACGGTTGATGCCCCCCTCGAAGACATGACCCTCATCATCGGAGAAGTAATCCCGGCTCGGAGCCGCCAACCCCAAAGCCCGGGACAAGAACACCGCCATCTCCCCCCGGGTCACCGACCGGTCCGGGCAGTAACGGTCATTCACCGGAGGGTTACAACCCCGAGTTATCCCCGCCGCCGCAATCGCCTCGATCCCACCCTCATGAACATTCCCATCGTCATCGACAAACGACCCCCCAGGAGGCAACACCGCCAACACCAACCCCACCAAGACGTAGAAGACCTTGGTCATCATTCGATCACCGAATTGGAGATCTGGATCGGGCCATCGCCGAGATAGAAGATCCCGGGCATCGTCTCGAACTCATCGCTGGGGTTCGACCGCAGGAGGGAGTCCTGGATGATGAGGTGGCCGGTCAGGTTGTTGCTGACGAAGAAGATCGCACCTCCACCTTCCCGGGCATGGTTGCGCTCCATACGGGTTCCCTGAACACGGAGGGTGATCTCGTTTCCGTCCATGTAGATCCCGGCGCCACTCCCCCCGCCCGGGGTCCCTCCCTGCGCCGGGTTGGCCCCGTACCCGGTGGTCTCGTTATAGGTGAACAGGCTGTTGATCACGGTCCAGGAGACTCCGATGCTGCTGATCCCGCCGGCGTTGGAGCAGGTGTTGGTGAAGGATGGGCCACCACCGAAGGTGCTGTTGACCACGTACACGGGGAGGTTGTTGTACTGGCTGAACACCCTCACCGAGGCTCCACCGACGTCGGGCCCGCTCACCGCGCACTCGTTGCGGGCGAAGACCGAGTTCACGATCTTGAACCGGCCCCCGCGGACGAATATGGCGCCGCCCCCGTCGGTGTTGCTGATCCCGGGCTGGTAGCCGTCGATGAACGCCAGGTTCTGCACGGTGAGCCGCGGGTGGTCCTGATTCTGACAATGTGACGTGGTCCACACCTGGGCTTGGTCGCAGGTGTTCATGTAGAGGATGCGGCGGTCTCCCCCACCGCTGAGTGTCACCAGACCGCCGCCATCGATCACGATCTCGGGGCCGGTGTCGTTGAAAACCTTGGCGGTCTGGGACATCACGATCGTCCTGGGGTTGGGGCCGCAATCGAAGGTGATGATCCCGCCCTGGGCCACAGCAGCGACGACAGCCGACGAGGTGCAGCTCTGCGGGGTGCCGTTCCCGATCACGTGGTCCGGATTCGAGGTGTTCACCGCCCTGCCCGCAGCCGGGACCGGGAAGTCACCATCGGGGTTGCCCGGAGCCGGGAGGAGCCGTGCTGGTGGTTTGTTGGGGGTGAGGTGGAGGGCCCGGGTGAGGAAGGTGGCCATCTGGTCCCGTTTGATCTGATGATCGGGACAGAACCGGGTATTCGCCGGAGGATTACACCCCGCGGTCACCCCCGCCGCCGCCAAACGGTTGATCGCCCCCTCGAAGACATGCCCGTTGTCATCGGAGAACCGGTTCACCGAAGACGCCGGATACCCAAACGCCCGGGTCAACATCGCCGCCATCTCCCCCCGGGTCATCGCCCGGTCCGGGCAGAACCGGCTGTTCGCCGGAGGGTTGCAACCCTGGGTTATCCCCGCCGCCGCCAAACGGTTGATCCCCCCCTCGAAGACATGACCCTCATCATCGGAGAAGTAATCCCGGCTCGGAGCCGCCAACCCCAAAGCCCGGGACAAGAACACCGCCATCTCCCCCCGGGTCACCGACCGGTCCGGGCAGTAACGGTCATTCACCGGAGGGTTACAACCCCGAGTTATCCCCGCCGCCGCAATCGCCTCGATCCCACCCTCATGAACATTCCCATCGTCATCGACAAACGACCCCCCAGGAGGCAACACCGCCAACACCAACCCCACCAAGAGCGCGGTGAACCACACCATGCTTTAGAAGATCGGCCCCGGCCAACCAATACCTGAGGCCAAAGCAGACCGCCCGGTCATCCTGGCGTCACCCTCGACCACAGCTATGGTGACCGGCGCACCGCACCGGCAGCGGCTCCGTGTGAATGTCATCTTCATGGAGGATCCGCCATGCCCTATACCGTCCGGCCGTTCGAGAGATCCGACCGCGATCAGCTGACAGAGCTGGTCAACATCCACGTGGCTGCGGTCATACCCGGCATCACCGTTTCGGTAAACACAGTGATGTCCCAGTTGCAGCGGTGCTGGTTTGAGCTCCTGGTGACCAACGCCCGAGCGTGGGAGCTGGGTTAGATGCAACTCTTCGCCACCACCCTCGTCCTCCTGCTCGCGATGCTCCCGCCCGGGGGCACGTTCGTCGACGACGACGGAAGCGTCCACGAAGGTGGGATCGAAGCCATCGCCGCGGAGGGAATCACAGTGGGCTGCAACCCCCCGGGCAACACACGGTTCTGTCCTCGCCAGGCGGTCACCAGAGGTCAGATGGCTGCCTTCCTCGCCCGTGCCCTCTCCTTGCCCCCGAGCTCCACCGACCGATTCGGTGACGACCAAGGACACATCTTCGAGGAAGCAATCAACCGGGTCGCAGCCGCCGGGATCACTCTCGGGTGCAATCCACCGGTCAACACTCGTTTCTGCCCGGGCCGGCCCATGACCCGTGGAGAGATGGCGGCAATGCTGGCCCGAGCCTTCGGGTATCCGCCGGGCACGGTGGACCGCTTCGACGACGACGAAGGCAGCGTCTTCGAGGATGCGATCGGCCGCCTGGCGGCCGCGGGGGTGACGCTGGGGTGCAACCCACCGGCCAACAATCTGTTTTGCCCCACCGACTCGATCACCAGGGGCCAAATGGCCACCTTCCTCACCAGGGCTCTCGGTCTGACCGCCACCCGGCCGCCTCCCCGCACTCATCCCGTGGTTCTCGGTGTATCCCGTGACGAATGGGGCGCCCGCCCCGCACAGACGAACCGGATGGTGCCTCATACCATCGACCGCCTGACCGTTCACCACGCCGGCGTCGGTCCGACTGCGACCGGCTCGGCATTGATGCGGATTCATCAGAGTTCCCATATGGATGGGCAGGGCTGGCCCGATCTGGCGTATCACATCGTCATCGGAGTCGACGGGACCGTCTATGAGGGCCGCGACCCCCGCTATCGGGGCGACTCCGCCACCAGCTACGACACCGACGGGCACTTCCAGGTGATGTTGGAGGGCAATTTCGAGGTTGTGCAGCCAACTTCGGCGCAAATTGAATCATTGACTCAGGTCTTGGCCTGGGCCTCCGAGCACTACGGGGTCAGCCCGTCGACCATCGCCGGGCATGGAGATCATGCGGCCACGGCCTGCCCGGGCCGACATCTCGAGGACGACATCCATTCCGGCGCCCTGGAGACGGCCGTGTCCGACCTGATCGAAAGCGGTGGAGTGGACCTGGTCTGGCCCTGACCGACCTCAGGCCTCGCGTTCGTAATAGACGCTGTTGGGGTCGACCACATAGGGCCCGAATGGTGGGATCTCGTAGAACCCCATCCCCTGGTAGAGGCGGATGGCATCCGTCTGGTAGATCCCGGTCTCGAGGCGGAGGAGGTGTGCCCCCTCCTCTCTGGCATGAGCCGCCAGGCGCTCGACCAAGAGGCGGGCGAGGCCTCGGCCCCGGTATCCGGGACGGATGTACATCCGTTTCAGCTCGCCGTACTCGCCGAAGACCTGGACCCCACCACACCCCACCGCCGTGTCGTCCACGCGAACCATGTAGAAGGCGACTCCCTCCGAGATCAGCTTGTCGATGCTGTACCCATGCTGGCTCTCGTCGGGATAGATTCCTCCGCCCAGCTCCTCCTCGAGCTCCTCTATCAGAGCGCGGGCGTCCTCGGTGCCGGGCGCCTCTTGGCCAATGGTGACCGCCATGACCGGGGCAGGCTAGAACCGGTAACGATTTCGTAGCGCACCGTTTGCAACAATGCGGCGATGCGGCGAATCCTGTTCGGCCTGATCGTCCTCGCCGGCGTCTATCTCTTGGGACTGCAGCTCACAGGAGGCCTTCCCGTAGGCGATGTCGTGCTCTCCGCTCTCGGCTTCGCGATCTATGCGGTGGCGGCCGGCCTGATCGTCTTTCGCCACGACGGCCATCTCACCGGATGGTTGCTCTCACTGCTCGGCTTGCTCCTGGTGTTCGCCGACGCCTCTCCTTATCTCCCCGGGGCGTCGGACAACATCGCGGTGTGGGCCGGTAGTTGGATCTGGATCGCGGTCTTCGCCGTGTTTGGGATCCTCACGTTGACCTTCCCTTCCGGGCATCCTCCGGAAGGCCGGAGCGTGGCCGCCCGTGCTGGGCGGCTCGCAATCTGGGTGCTCCCGCTGCTCGTCGCTGCGGCCGCACTCACCGAGACACTCGGGGGGCCGGAATCGGAGTCGGGGATAGAGAACCCGATCGGCTTTGTGCCCGGTTGGCTCTCCTATCCCCTCCTGCTCACGGTGGTAGCCATCCTGCTGGGTGGGGTGGTCTCCCTGGTTGTGAAACGGCGACGGGCGGTGGGGGCGGTGCGGGCTCAGATCACCTGGGTGGTGTTCGGTTTTGTTTTGCTGGTGAGCTCGATCGTGCTCACGTTCGCCTACATCTTCGGTTCGATCGCCCTCGGTGCCGGTGACCCGGGGGACGCGGCTTGGGCCCCGGTCTATCTGATGATGGTCACCTTCCCCCTCTGGTTCGGGATCGCGATCCTTCGTTATCGGCTTTTCGAGATCGATCGCATCGTCTCCCGCACCTTGTCCTATACGGTGGTGGTTGCCCTATTGGCAGCGGTGTTCGGTCTGGTGGTGACCGTGTTGACCTCGCTGCTCCCGCCAGGCAGCGAACTGCGAGTCGCGGCATCTACCTTGGCCGTTGCTGCGTTGTTCAACCCGGTTCGCCGCAATGTGCAACGAGTCGTCGACCGCCGCTTCAACCGATCCCACTACGACGCGGTGCGGGTGGGAACGGAGTTCGCGAGAACGGTCCAGGACGAGATGGATACCGATCGCATCGTCCAGGGCTGGATCGGCGTGGTGGCAACAACCGTGCAGCCCGTGACGCTCTCGGTCTGGATCAGGAGCAGCCCGGACTGAATCGAGCCCGGGCCGGCTGGTCAGACACGCTCGACCCGGAGATCCAACGGTCGTGCCACGATCCTGCTCAGACGTCGCACTTCGCCCTCGAGAAGCCGCAGTGGCAGAGGCTCTTCCTTGAACCAGGAGACCAACACCTGCTCATCCTTCATCTCCCACGTGCCCGAGACCACGCCCCCCGACACCACCACCGGGGAAATCCATCCGCTCTGTTTGCTCACCACGGGACGTCGCTTCGCCGGGACGACATGAGGGTCGCCCGTGCCCGGGCCCAAGACGTATTGGTCGAAGCCGCCAAGTAATCGCAGGGACTTGGTGGGTTTGGTCGCCAGCAACTCGTCGACGTCCTCGGCGCGTACGAAGGCGCGGTCCCCGTCGACGTCGACTTCGACCAACTTCTCTCCCAGTTCGGCGAACCAGGCCCGAAGTTGTCGTTTCCCGAACCAGCCACCGGCGAGCCAGTTGCCAAAGGCATCGGCTGTGGAGGGGCCATGGGCGGAGAGATAGGCGAGGATGGCCGCCGGGGCTGCTTCCTCGGGAGCGGGGATGCCCGGCCATCGCTTGCTCACAGCGTCCGGGAGGGTGAAGGTGACCCGGTTCCCCTGGATCGGGCCGAAGCACAGGTCGCCCTGCCAGGCGAGCGGTTTGAGGAGGGTGCCCCACCCGGATCCAAGGGCCTCGCCGATATGGCGAAGGCCGGGTGCTTTGGTCACGGCAGTGATCAAGTCCTCCCTGGTCAGCGGGCCGTCGCCGAGAGCCTCCCGCGTTGCTCCCCGCAGCTTCTCGATCTGGGCGGGAGACACCCCGAAGTACTTCTGCCAGCTGGGCCGTTCCCAGGAACGACCGGAAGCGATGAGGGACAGAAAGGCAGGACCGGTCTTCGGGGTGAGCAGGTGGAGAGTCCCTCGCATCGCCCACGTCTTGACCAGGCTGCCCCTGGAGAGCGCCCGTCCCACATCGCCCGGGCTCGACTTGGAGCGACGAAGCCTGACGGCCAGCTCCGCAGATGATGCCACCTGGGCTTGCACCCCACACAGGCGATCCACGACATGGGGGACCGACCGGTCACCGACCGGGTCCAGCAGGTGCCGCTTCATCCTCCAGGCAAGGGCCTGTTCCCAAGTGACCCTCGGGGCGGTCACCCCCGAGGCGTGAGGAGAGCGATCGGTATCCGTCGCGAGCCGGACTTCTCCTCATACCCGGCGAAAGACGGGGCACGGCTGACGACCACATCGCGCCAAAGCTCATCGCGTTCGGCACCCGTGGCGATCCGGACATCGACGTCGTACTTGCTCTCGCCGACCTGGACTTCGGCCGAATCCACAGCCCCGAGGTTGCGGATCCATTCCGGGTCTGTTTTGGAGCCCCCGGCCGTGGCGGCCACCAGGTAGCCGCCACCATGCTCGAAATAGGCGACCGGAACGGTTCTCGGGGTCCCGGATTTTCGTCCGGGAACAGTCAAGAGGAGCACAGGAACCCCTCTGGCGCTGCCTCCGACCCGACCGTCGCTCCGCTTGTACAGCCAGGAGGCGAACTTGTTGCCCGTCGCCATCACCTTCTTCGCCACCGAGCTCATCGTTCCAACTCCTTCAAGGTCGCAGCCAGGCACTGACTAGTCACATTGTGCGTGGTGATTCTGGTCCTCCGCGCGAGGGCCAATGATTGCCGATCTTCTCGATGTGGACACTCACACGGTAGGGAACAGCTCGGGCCGGCCGACATGCATGGATTGCCGCAAGCCCGCCAGGTTCATCATCTCCAAGGGGCTCGCCTGCGGCACCCACGCCTATGAGTACCTGGAGCAGGATGGGCCGATCTCGGGCCCGATGCCGGCGCAAATCAGGTCGCAGTCGAGCAAGCACCAGCGGAACCGGATGCGTCCCGACCTGCGGGCTGTGGTGTACCGGCTTCCCGCCGTCGGCTGAATCCGGCCCGACCCACAAGCACCTCTGACTCCGAAGGCGCGCCCGGGGCGACTCGAAGACCCAACCTTCCGGAATAACTCACCGCTCATCGCGGCGACGGCCAACCTCCCGGGAGATTGCCTGAGTAGGCGCTGCTAACAAGCCCGATGGCTACCTTCTCGGCTCATACCGCATCGCCACCGCCCCCGAGCCATTCTCACGACGTCCGGCGTCAGTTCGCCCGAGATGATGCGTTTCTGTTTCTGCCGACACCAAGACGTGACCCACGCATGCCGTACTGCGTCGGGGATGCGATTACCGTTGGTGCTCGGACGGCGCGCGTCAATACCCGGTTGGTCGAGGGAGTTCGCATGACGGGCCACGGCATAGGCGGCGGTTCAGAACCGATCGTTTATATCGACCATTCCCAGATCCGAGAGGATTCGATCGACGAGCTCAAAGCGGGAATCCGGCGGCTCGTCAAATTCATCGACGCCCGCGAGCCACAGCTGGTCACGTACGGCTTCTACATCGACGAGGACGCGGCGGAGATGACCGTCGTGGCAGTCCATCCCGATTCAGCATCGCTGGAGCGCCACATGGAAATCGGCGGCGGTGAGTTCCGAAAGCTGGCGCCCTTCGTGACGCTTACCGCGATCGAATGTTATGGCCGCCCGAGCGAAAAAGCGCTCGAGCAGATGCACCAAAAGGCCACGGCACTGGGTGAAGGCGGAGCGGTGGTTTTCATCGAACGATTTGCGGGGTTCACGCACCTTCCGTCCATGGGCTGAGCGACCAGGTTGCGTCCTCGAACCGGCCGGAGCACGGCGTCAGGTCCACCGTCGGGGCGGCGCGCACCGACACACCGGCCGCCCACGCCCGCCACACCGCCGTACAGAACCCCAGAACCAGGTTGTTCATCCGACCTGATCGCGGCGACAAACATCCCCACCGATCCGCTTCTCGCTGCCATGTCAGCTCTCCACGCCGAACAATTGCCACTCCTCCGGAACCCCCTTGAGCCGATGGGTCCCTCGGTCGGTAAAATGGATGCCCGATCCCACAACGAGATCCTTCACGGTTCGGGAAGCCAGCACCTCGCCTGGTTCGGCTGCGCCTTGGACCCGGGCGGCGATATGAACCCCCAGGCCGAGCACGTCGTCGCCGTGCCGCTGGATCTCACCGGTATGCAGTCCGGCTCGTATCTCGATCCCAAGGCGACGGGTTGCGTCTCGGATCGCCGTTGCGGCTTGGATCGCTCGGGCAGGTCCATCGAATGTCGCCAAGATGCCGTCACCCGTCGATTTCACCAGCCGGCCCTGATACCGCGAGATCTGGCGCCGGGCGATGTCGTTGTGGGCGTCGAGGAGCTCCCTCCACCGTTCGTCGCCCACAGCAGCGGCCCGCTCTGTCGACGAGACGATATCGGTGAATAGCACCGTCGCCAGCATCCGGTTGAAATCCACGTGTCCGCGGGCGCCCGTTAGGAACTCTTCCACCTCGTCGATCACGGCATCGACGTCCCCGACGCCGAGTCCATAGTCGGCTCCAGGCAGTTCGACGAGGCGAGCGTTGGGGATGTGCTCGGCCAGGTAGCGCCCGTTGTCCACGCTCACCAGCACGTTGTCCTTCCGGTGGATGACCAGCGTCGGCACTTGGATGGCGGTGAGGACGTGCCTCACGTCGATTTCAAACAGGAGCTGGATAACGGCCGCCGCCGTCGAGGGGCTGGCGGCCATCCGAAGAAGCCGGGCGAATGCCTCTCGCACAACCTCGTCATCGGCGAGGCTGGGATTGGTCAGGGTGAGGATGTCGGCCCGACCCCAGGTCTGCTCAGTGAGGGATGCGATCATTTCCACCCGCTCGGGTGGGACGCCGATCGGGTAGTCGGGCGCCCAGGACATCCGTGCGGTCGAGTTGGCGAGGACGAGCGCGGTGACGCGCTGGGGGTAGGTGGCTGCGAAGGTGGCCGCCATCATGCCTCCGTCGCCCGCGCCGAAGAGCGCCGCGCGTTCGGACCCGGCAGCGTCCATAACTGCTCGCACGTCGTCCATCCAGTCCTCGAGGGGTGGCATAGACCCGGGAGGTGCGGGGTCGGAGAGACCTATGCCGTACTTGTCGAACGAGATCAGCCGGCTGAACGAACCGAGCCGATGAAGAAGGTGGTCGAAACCGGGAACCTCCCACCTCGCCTCGAGATGGCTGAACCAGAGGGACACGAGGACGAGATCGAACGACCCGGATCCGGAGATCTGGTAGGCGACATGAATCCCATCTCGGAGGGCATACCGGGTCTCTGGGAGCATGCTTAGCAAGCATGACTTCCGCTTCGTAAGGCGTCAAGGCGGCCTCCGGCGGGTGCGACGGGTGTTAATCCCTACAGCTGTTCCAGCGTGGCGTTGCGCTATCCGCCCGGCTCGATCCGCCTTGCCACGGTCCCCCTTTCGCGGGGATGTGTGGCCGGCTTCTAGCTGCCGCTGCCTAACGAATGGTTCCCACGCCATGACCTCAAGCGACTGGCACAAGTGTCTACTGGCGAACCCCCCCCGGCCTACGCAGGGGTTTTCACTAGCGCGCCCGGGGCGACTCGAACACCCAACCTCCTGATCCGTAGTCAGACGCTCTATCCAATTGAGCTACGGGCGCGGAATCAGCAATTATCGCAGCGCCTATCAGGAAGGCCAACCGTCCTCGGTCATCCGCGGCTGTCTCAGATCGTGATCACGACCTTGCCCTTGGCGTGTCCTGCCTCCACGTATCGCATCGCCTCGGCGGTGTCGGTTAACGGATAGGTGCGGTCGATCACCGGGGTCACCTTGCCGGCCTCGATGAGCTCTTTCATCACGATCAGGTCGACCTGATCGATCTTCGCCAGGAATGGGCGCAGCCGCTGTCCGACAAACGGGGACACGATGACGGCCCGCAACGAGGGGACGAGAGGAGCAAACCAGCGACCGGGAGCGGCCCCGCAAACGACCAGCGTCCCTCTGGGTCGGATGACCCGTCTCAGATCGGCCAGCGAGCGGTTCCCCACGAGGTCGAAGAGCACATCGAACCGCTCTGCGCTTGCGGTGAAGTCCTCCCGCGTGTAGTCGATGACGTGATCGGCGCCGAGGGAGCGGACCATCTCCACATTGCCACTGCTGGTCACACCCGTCACCTCGGCGCCCAGCGCCTTGGCGATCTGCACGGCAAACGTGCCGACACCGCCTGCGGCGCCATTTATCAGCACCCTCTGACCGGGCTGAACCTTTCCCGTGTCCCGAAGTCCCTGCAAGGCGGTGAGCGCCGCCACCGGGACCGCGGCCGCCTGTTCGAATGTCAGATTGCCCGGCTTCGTCGCCAGGTCGCGCTCTGACGAAACTGCATACTCGGCGCAACCCGCATCGCAGCCGCCGAAGACCTCGTCCCCGGGTTTGAATTGGCTCACGCCTCCACCTACGGCTTCGACGACGCCGGCCACGTCGGCGCCGGGGGTCTTGTGCTTCGGGCCCCGCCACCCCAACGAGGGCCGCATGATCACCGGCTCCCCCCTCATGTAGTGCCAGTCGAGGGGTTGGATCGAGGTGGCGCGTACCGAAACCAGCACCTGGTCTTCCCCGACATCCGGCATCGCGACATCGGTGAACTCGAGGACGTCGGGTGAGCCGTACGTGTCCTGGGTTATCGCCTTCATCGTTTTCTCCTCAGCATCGCGTCCTGTCGTACGACGTAAGGTACTCATACAATGTAAGGCTGTCAAGACCGGAGCCAAACTTACCTTGTACGGTAGGATGAAGAGCCGAGTGACCACCAAGACCACACCCAAGCGAGAAGCCAAGGCGCCCTTGAGCCGGGAGCGCGTCCTGCGGGCGGCCATCGGCATCGCCGACGCCGATGGCATCGGCTCTCTCACCATGCGTCGCCTCGCTCAGGAGCTCGGAGTGGAGGCGATGTCGCTCTACTACCACGTGTCCAACAAAGAAGAGGTCCTCGACGGCATGATCGATGTGGTCATCGAGGAGATCAACGGATTGGTCGACGGCCTTCAAGCAGGTGGCGGCTGGAAGGACGACCTCCGCAAGCGAATTCTGACCGCGCGCCAGGTCTTCCTCCGACATCCCTGGGGGCCCGGAGTCCTCGAGTCGCGGACCAACATGAGCCCGCCCGTCATGCTCTACTTCGATGGCGTCCTCGCCTTGTTGCGGGAAGGTGGGTTTTCCTACGACGTGGCGCACCACGGCCTACATGCCCTGGGGAGTCGGGCACTCGGCTTCACCCAGGAATTGTTCGACCCGGGTAGCGACGACTCCAGCGGTGAGAACAACGCCGCCCTCTTCGAGCAGATGGCGGAGCAAGTGCCTCATCTGGTGGGGATGATGATGGAGATCGCCCACGATGACCCGGAGTCCACCCTGGGATGGTGTGACGATCAGGTCGAGTTCGAGTTCGGGCTGGACCTGATCCTCGACGGCCTCGAGCGCTCACTGGCCACGGCTTAGGGCCAATATCCCGGCCGCGTCAGGGTGTGATGCGCCGAGCGCGACCCTGCAGGAATATTCGAGTGACCCGGCCCAGGCCGTACTCATAGACAGCAGCGCCAAGATTGGTGCCGGCGAGGAAGACGAGAGCTTCGTGCGACGTGATCGTGTCGCTGACGAGCGCGGTTCCGAGCGCGGCGGCGTAATACGGCACCTCCTTGACCAATTCGGTGCCGACGTACCCAGCTGCTGCGGCGAGCCTCCGGGGCCCAATGGCGGAGGTCCGCAAACTCACGACCTCGTAGGCCGCTTTCGACAACGCGTTGCTGCTGGTTCCCGCTTCCTCGAGGAGCCTGAAGTTCGCCTTGAGATTGACTCGTAGGCCGGCACCCCAGGCGACGTAGGTGAGTGCGAGCACCATCAACATCTGGAGCTCACCCACACCGGCCATGACCCCCGAGCCGGCCAACAGCAGCCCGCCCACGGTGGCGAACCCGTCCAGGGCGTAGGTGGAAACGCCAGTGGCTACCACCGCGATCAGCCACCCGGTGACCTTGCGTGACTTGAGCGGAGCGGTGGAAACGGTCAGTTCCGAGGTCGATGCCATGTCCCGGGCGCTCCTAGGTACATACGGTATGTATGTACCTACGTACTGTACGTATCCGGGTAAGGATGTCAAGTACACTCGCAGCCAAGCTACGAGAGAGATCCGATTTCGACCCCGAACCCCCCAGCGAGCCGCTCGACGCTACCGAAACACGAGGCCAGACAGCGCTATGTGGAGATCGGCGAGCTGGTGGTCATGGAGCAGATCAAGAAGGACTCCGAGTCCCTGGATCACCTCTCGATCGCGGTCGGCCCGTTTGCGCGGCTGGACGCCAACGTGGTGGCGGCCCGCGACGGCAAGACACGTGGTGCCATCACCAATCTCTTCGGTAGCCAGGCTTCCTTCCAGGCAGAGACCATGGCCCTGGCGCTCTATTCGCGCGACTGGATCGAACAGATCCAATACCCGGCTCCGGATGACTACCCGGACGTCGGCGCCTGGCTCGACGGCTTCTTCAGGGCTGAGACCGAGCGGGGGCCGCAGATGGGCGCAGAGCCGAGCATCAACTACGGGTCGGTGTGGGCCCTTTGGCTCAGTGCCGTTCCTTACGGCCTCTGGAGCGAACAGATTCGCCAACCCAGCATGGGCGAGCACTTGCAGTGGATCGAGAAGCTGGGCCAGGTGCTGGAAGAGGCCATGCGGCGATTCGGGACCGCACTTCGCGAGGGTGTCACCATCAGGGACCTCGCCTCTGCATTCGCCAGCCTCATCGAAGGCGTCTGGCTCAACCAGTGTCTGACGGCCCGCAACCCTTCCGACGATTCAGAACCCATCGCCGCTTCGATGCGGCGCTCGGGGGGGCTTCTGTGGTTCGGGGCGACGGAGCCCGCGAAGAGCCGGGAGTAGCGGTCCCACCAGCGGCGACAACCGACTCATCCACTCAGCGGCGCCGCTTCGGGAATCTCGAACCGGTAGCCCATGCCCGGCTCCGTGATGAAATAGCGAGGCGTGCTGGGGTGGGGCTCGAGTTTGCGCCGCAGCTGGGCCATGAACACCCGGAGATAATTGGTCTCTTCCCCGTATTGCGGCCCCCACACCTCTTTCAAGAGCTGGGTCTGCGATACCAGCTTTCCCCGGTGGCGGACCAGCATCTCGACGATCCCCCACTCGGTCGGGGTGAGCCGGATCTCCTCGCCGTTGGCCCCGGTGACACGCTTGGTAGACAGATCGATCTCGAAGTCGTCGGTCTCCACCACCGGTTGATCCTCACCGGGCGCGGACTCCCGCCGCAGCGCGGCCCGGAGGCGGGCCAGAAGCTCGCCCATACCGAACGGCTTGGTCACGTAGTCGTCGGCCCCGGCATCGAGAGCTGCGATCTTCTCCCGCTCGGCGTCACGCACCGAGAGCACGATGATCGGAACCGTGGTCCAGCCCCGGAGGCCTCGGATGACGTCGATGCCGTCCATCACCGGGAGGCCGAGGTCGAGGATGACCGCGTCGGGACGATGATTGGCCGCCTTCTGCAGGGCTTCCTCCCCGGAGAGGGCGGTGTCCACGCGATAGCCGAGAGCCTTGAGATTGATGCCGAGCGCCTTGACGATCTGCGGCTCATCGTCGACCACCAGGATGCGGGATGCGTCAGGCACCGATCATGCCCTCACGGCTTGCTCGGCTGGGACCTCGACGACTCCGGCGATCTTCAAAGCGATCACCATTGTGGTCCCCCCACCCGGAGTGTCCTCGATCACCAGCTCGTTGCCCATCGCCTCGAGCAGTCCCCGGGCGACAGCGAGGCCGAGACCGACACCCTCACGGTTGGGGGAGTCGCCCATTCGCTGGAAGGGCTGGAACACCTGATCTCGGGCACCGAAAGGGATGCCGGGCCCACGGTCGCTGATCCGCAGGTCGATCCTCCCCGCGACCTCGCCGGCGCTGATTCGGACCGGTTGGTCGGGAGGAGACCAGGTCAGGGCGTTCTCCACCAGATTGGCCAGCACCCGTTCCAACAGGTCGGGGTCGGTCTGGACCTCGGGCAGCGCCTCTGAGATGTCGACCTTCACTCGCTCCGCATCCGATCGGAGGCCGGACAGGGCAGACGCCACCACCTCGTCGAGACCGACGGGGCGGTAGAAGACGTGCACCGCTCCCACCTGCACCCGGCTGGCGTCGAGAAGATGCCCGACCAGCCGGTTGAGCCGCTCGGTCTCCTCGAGGGCGATCTGGAGGAAGGACTGGGTTTCCTCCGGGGTCCACGCCACCTCCGTCTCCAGGAGGCTGGTGAGCGAGGCCTTGATGGTGGCGAGGGGCGTGCGGAGATCGTGGGACACCGCGCTGAGCAGAGCGGTTCGCAGCCGATCGGTCTCGGCAATCGACTCGGCGCTCTCGACCGATTTCTCCAACTCGGAGCGCTCGATCGCCTGGACGATCTGGGCGGCGAATGCCCTGAGCACCGTTCGATCGTCTGTGGTGAGCCGCCCATCGAGGATCACCAGGGTCGCGTCGCCGGTGAGGACGATCGATTCGGAGCCGTCGGAGGGCGCCTCGAGCGGCCGGGAACCCTCCCAGGCGAGAACCTCCCACTCCTCCCCCGCCCGGCGGACCACGCTGACGGCATCGAGCGCCAGGACCTCGCGCACCCTGCGCAGCAGGCCCTGCGGATCCGAGGCAAACACCGGGCGCCCCACGGTGGTCGTGGCTGCGAGCGCCTCGGCTTGCGCTCGAGCCTTTCGCGCTTCCGCACTGCGGCGGCTGGCGTGGCCAACGAGCAACCCGACGGCCAGTGACACCACCAGGAAAGCGAACAGAGCGAAGAGCTGGTCGGGGTCGGCAATGGTCCAGGTCCGAACCGGGGGGGCGAAGAACCAGTTGGCGAGAAGGAATCCCGCCACCGCGGTGACCACCGCGGGTAAGGCCCCGCCGATGCTTCCGGTGACCACCGCGAGGAGCAGATATATGAACAGGACGTTGTGGAGCTCGACCGAGCCACCTATGGAGAGCAAGAGCCAGGTCACCAAGGGGAGCCCGAAAACGGCGATGCCCCAGGCGATGCCCAGGCGGACCCGGCCGATGGGACGACCGGGTGGAGGGCGCAAGATCCGCCGTGGCCGCCGACCGCTGTCGTAGGAGATCACGTGGACATCCACGTCCGCGGCGTTGCGAATCACCCGGGCGATGGGGGAGCCGCGGATCAACTCGTCGAATCGGGATCGCCGGGAGGCGCCGAGGACGATTTGGGTGGCGTTCTCTGCTCGAGCGAAGGCCAGCAGGGAGGCCCCGATGTCGTCCCCGACCACCTCGTGGTAACGCCCTCCCAGGTGCTGGAGGAGCTCCCTTTGCTCGGGAAGGGCGCGATCCGATTCCTCGGAGAGCCCGTGAGTGGGCCGGACGAACAGGCCTACGAGGTCGGCACCGGAGCGCATGGCGAGCCGGGCCGCCCTGCGGACGACGGCGTCGCCACCCTCGGCACCGGCAAGGGCCACCACCACCCGCTCCTTGGTCTCCCACGGCTGCTCGATGCCATGGAGATCGCGGTACTTGGCAACGGCCTCGTCGACCCGGTCCGCGGTCCAGGAGAGTGCCAACTCGCGGAGCGCACCCAGGTTGCCGGCCCGGAAGTAGTTGGCGAGGGCGGCGTCGATCCGCTCCGCGGGGTAGATCTTGCCCGCGGCCAGCCGCTCCCTGACTCCTTCCTGGGTCAGGTCGACCAACTCGATCTCGTCGGCCCTCCTCACCACCTCGTCGGGGATCGTCTCCCTCTGGACGACGTCGGTGATTTCGTAGATCACATCGTTGAGCGAGTCCAGGTGCTGGATGTTGACGGTCGACATGACGTCGATCCCGGCGTCGAGAAGCTCGTCGATGTCCTGCCACCGCTTGGCGTGTTTCGAGCCGGGGACATTGCTGTGTGCCAGCTCGTCGACCAACGCCACCCGAGGCCGTCGAGCAAGGAGGCTCTCCAGGTCCATCTCCTCGAATGACGCCCCGCGGTATTCGAGTTTTCGTCGAGGGATGATCTCCAGGTCGCCGATCATCGCCCGGGTGTCGGCTCGCTCGTGGGGCTCCACGAACCCGATGACCACGTCGCGACCTTCGGACTTGAGGCGGTGGCCCTCCTCGAGCATGGCGTAGGTCTTCCCCACGCCGGGGGCCGCCCCAAGAAAGACTTTCAGCCTGCCGCGGCTCACCATGTCAAGTTAATGCGACCGACGGCGAGTGCGCCGCGCCGCTCATTCCGCCCCGTCCAGGGCGAGATTGAGCAGCAGCACGTTCACACCGGGCTCACCGAGGAAGCCGAGATCCCGGCCCTCGGTGTGCTCTTCGATCAAGTCCAGGACGACCGCTTCGTCGAGCCCCCGGGCCGCGGCCACCCGTGGCGCCTGCAGTCTGGCGTTGGCGATCGAGATATGGGGATCGAGGCTGCTCCCCGAGCCGGTGACTGCGTCCACCGGGACCGGCGTGACGGAGGCGAGGCCGTTCTCCTCCCGATAGATGCGAATCAGGTCGTCGACGCCCGTGGTCACCGACTCGTCGAGGTCGCGCGTTCTCCGGATCGTCCTCACCGAGGAGCCAAACCTCGTTGGTGGGCCCGTAGTTCGATCCGAACGCATAGTCGGGGCCCGGGGAGTACCCGGTGGCCGAGGGCCGGGGATGGAAGTACTCGCCCCCGCTGAAGGTCTGGCCGATCCAACGAGAGCCGACCACCTCGCCATTGCTCTCCACGAGTGACCCGTCGGCCTTTTCCCCGAACCCGGCCTGGGCGATACCGGTCACCAGGAGCGGATAGGCGACACCGGTGAGGACCGTGAAGATGACGACCATGATGAAGGCAGAGCGCAGTTGACGCAGCATCAGGAGACTCCAAGCGCAGTGATGAGGAGGTCGATGGCCTTGATCCCGATGAAAGGGGCGACGATCCCGCCGAGGCCGTAGATCAACAGGTTGCGGCGCAGCATCGTGGACGCGGCCTGCGCCCGGAACTTCACCCCGCGCAAGGCGAGAGGGATCAGAGCGATGATGATCAGGGCGTTGAAGATGACGGCGGAGAGGATCGCGGTCCTGTGTGTGGCCAGGCCCATCACGTTGAGCTCATCGAGCACCGGGAGCACCCCGACGAACATGGCAGGGATGATTGCGAAGTACTTGGCCACGTCGTTGGCGATGGAGAAAGTGGTGAGTGCTCCCCGGGTGATGAGGAGTTGTTTCCCGATCTCCACGATCTCGATCAACTTCGTTGGGTTCGAGTCGAGATCGACCATGTTGCCGGCTTCCTTGGCAGCCTGAGTGCCGGTGTTCATCGACACCCCGACATCAGCCTGAGCCAGCGCCGGGGCGTCGTTGGTCCCGTCCCCGGTCATGGCGACCAACCGTCCTCCGGACTGCTCCCGGCGAATGAGGGCCATCTTCTCCTCGGGAGTCGCCTCGGCCAGGAAGTCGTCGACTCCGGCCTCGGTCGCTATCGCCTGGGCGGTGAGTGGGTTGTCCCCGGTGATCATCACGGTGCGGATCCCCATCTGTCGCAGCTGATCGAAACGATTCCGGATCCCTTCCTTGACGACGTCCTTTAGGTGGATGACTCCGAGAACATCCGTGCCCTCGGCAACCACCAGCGGGGTCCCGCCCGAGGTGGCGACGCCTTCGATCAACTGGTTGAGCCCCTCGGGAATGGTGCCGCCGAGCCCGACCACCCAGTTCTTGACCGCGTCCCCCGCTCCCTTGCGAACCGAGTGGCCGTTGAGATCGACGCCGCTCATCCTGGTCTGGGCGCTGAAAGGGACGAGTTGGGCATGGGACAGGTCACGTTCCCGGATCTCGAACCGCTGCTTCGCAAGCACGACGATCGACCGCCCCTCCGGTGTGTCATCAGAAAGGCTGGCAAGCTGGGCCGCTGCCGCGAGGCGCTCTTCGGTGATGCCGGCAAGGGGGAGGAACTGAGCCGCCTGGCGGTTGCCGAGAGTGATCGTGCCCGTCTTGTCGAGGAGGAGAGTCGAGCAGTCGCCGGCAGCCTCGACGGCCCGGCCCGACATGGCAAGGACGTTGTGCTGGACGAGGCGGTCCATCCCGGCGATGCCGATCGCAGAGAGCAAGGCTCCGATCGTGGTCGGGATGAGGCACACGAGCAGGGCGACCAGCACGATCACGCTCTGCTCGGCGTCGGCGTACATGGCGAAGGGCTGCAAGGTCACTGTGGCCAGCAGGAAGATGATCGTCAACACCGCGAGCAGGGTGTTGAGCGCAATCTCGTTGGGAGTCTTTTGGCGATTCGCCCCTTCCACCAGGGCGATCATCCGGTCCAAGAAGGTCTCACCGGCGCGTGCCGTGATCCGAATCACGATCCGGTCGGAGAGGACTCTCGTCCCACCGGTCACCGCCGATCGGTCACCGCCCGCCTCGCGGATCACCGGCGCCGACTCGCCGGTGATCGCGGACTCGTCCACCGAGGCAATGCCCTCCATGATCTCCCCGTCGGAAGGGATGATCTCCCCGGCGATGACGATCACGACATCGTCGACCGTCAGCTGCGAGGAGGGCACCTCCTCTACCGACCCGTCTCGCGTTCGACGGTTGGCCATTGTCGTGGCCCGTGTCTGCCGTAGGGACGCCGCCTGCGCCTTGCCCCTGCCTTCCGCCATCGCCTCGGCGAAATTGGCAAAGAGGACTGTGAACCACAGCCAGGCGGCGATCAAGCCGGCGAACACGTTCTCCGCGGATGTCGCGGTGCCCAGATCGCGGAAGAAGAGGAACGTGGTCAGGACGCTGCCCACGAGCACCACGAACATCACCGGGTTTCGCGCCTGGACCCGCGGGTTGAGCTTGCGAAGGCTGTCGATCACCGCGGGCCAGACGATGGAGGTATCGAGCAGCGATCGTCGTCCGACACGCCCGGTTTCACCGGATCCACTTGGTTGCGCTTGCATCTTTTACCGGCTCCTACAGAGAGAGTTGCTCGACGATTGGACCAAGGGCGAGGGCGGGGAAGAAGGTGAGACCGGCCACGATCACGACCACCCCGATCACCAGGCCGACAAACAGTGGGGTGTGGGTGGGGAAGGTCCCCGTAGTGGCGGGCATCACCTGCTTGGGCGCCAGCGAGCCGGCGATTCCAAGGACCGGGATGATGAGGAAGAACCGCCCCACCAGCATCGCCAATCCCAGGGTGGTGTCCATCCAGGGTGTGGCGGCGGTGATCCCGGCGAAGGCCGACCCGTTGTTGTTCGAGGCGGAGGTGAATGCGTAGAGGATCTCGGAGAAACCGTGAGGCCCGGGGTTCCACATCGTGACGTCGAGGACCGAGTCGACGAACATCGAGGCCGCGGTGAACCCGAGCAACACCGTGGGCATGGCGAGCACGTAGAGCGCCACCATCTTCATCTCCCCGGCCTGGATCTTCTTGCCCAGGTATTCGGGGGTTCGCCCCACCATGAGCCCGGCGATGAACACCGAGAGGATGGCCATGACGAGAAGCCCGCTGAGGCCCACCCCCACCCCGCCCGGGCTGACCTCACCCAGCATCATGTGGATCAGGGCCACGCCACCGCCCATCGGCGTGAAGCTGTCGTGCATCGAGTTGACGGAGCCATTGGAGGTTCCGGTGGTGGATGCCGCCCAGAGGCCGGAGGCGGCGGGCCCGTACCGGATCTCCTTGCCCTCCATGTTGCCGCCCGACTGCTCGGTGGTGACCGATTGATCGGCGCCGAGAGCCTCGAGGCGGGGATTGCCATTCACTTCGAGGCCCATGGCGAAGAGGGACATGGCCAACCAGAAGATGAACATGATGGCGAACACCGCGCGACCCTGGCGTTTGTCGTTGACCATGCGGCCGAACATGAAGGGGTAGGCGAACGGGATGACCAGGATCGCCCACGTCTCGAGGAAATTGTTGAAGGTTCCGGTGTTCTCGAATGGGTGTGCCGAGTTCATGTTGAAGAACCCGCCGCCATTGGTCCCCAATTGCTTGATCGCGATCTGGCTGGCAGCGGGGCCACCCGGGATGAACTGAGACCCGCCTTCGACGGTGGTCACCTCGGTGAATCCGTTGAAGTTCTGGATCACACCCTGGCTCACCAGCACCAGAGCCATGACGAAGGCCATCGGCAACAAGATCCGCAGCGTGCCCCGGGTGAGATCGACCCAGAAGTTCCCGATGGTCGTCGCCCGGCGCCGTGCCAGGCCACGGATCAGTGCCGCCACCGTGGCCATGCCGGCTGCTGCCGACACGAAGTTCTGCACGGCCAGACCGGTCATCTGGGTGAGATGGCTCATGGTCGACTCGCCGCCGTATGACTGCCAGTTGGTGTTGGTCATGAAGCTCACCGCGGTGTTGAACGAGAGGTGTGGAACCACGCCTTCGAGCTCAGTGGGGTTGAGCGGCAGAGACCCCTGGAAACGCTGCAGCGCATAGACCACGAGGAACGAGAACAGGCTGAATCCGAGGAGGGCATAGGTATAGGTGGTCCACCGCTGCTCTCGCGCTGGATCCACCCGGCACAGGCGATAGATGAACCGCTCGATGGGCAGGAAGAAGCGGTCGCCCGGCGCGCCATCCGAGTCGCCGTAGACCCTGGCCATGTAGCGCCCGAGGGGGACGGCGACGACCATGGTGACGGCAATCAATGCGACGAGTTGAAACCAGCTCGCAGCCGACATCAGAACTTCTCTGGGAAGAGCAGGGCCACCACGAGGTACCCGGCGAGAAGCACGGCAAGGACCAGGCCGATGATGTTGTCCCAGCTCACTGCGCCGGCTCCTCGTGCTTCAACTCCACCTCTTCCGTGCTGCGCACGATGCGGTCCAGGCCGCGGATGAAGGCCGTACACAGAGCAAAGAACACGATGATGGTGACGATGAAGGCAAGGTCGGCCATCAGCGGGCTTCCCCTCGTCGATAGGTCTGTCTCACGGAGTCATTGATACGCAACCCCGTGAGCTTGTGTATGCACCTTGACGGTCTCTTACGGTCCGCCGTACCCGGCTTAACCCGGCCTTAGCGCAGCGCTTTCGAGGCAGCGCGGTCTCCCAAGAATCGGGTGAAAACGCGGTCATGCGGCCGCGCGTAAAGATGGGGCAACCCTTCGCTAAGTCCCCATAACGAGAGGCACCGAGTGTGATTCAGGGGAATAGCCTCGGCCCCGAATGGCAAACAGCCCCAGAGATATCCCCACCGATCAGTCGATGCTCGGAGCCGCGCTCGGATCCTTAGGGCTGCTGATCTTCGCCATGTTCCTGGTGCCGTTGCGCGACTTCCTCGGGCCCGCCAACGTGGCGATCATCCTTCTGCTCGGCGTGCAAGGAGTCGCCATCATCGGGGGCAGGGCGGGCGGAATCATGGGTGCCATCGTGGCCGCCTTGTCTTTCGACTTCTTCTTCACCGAGCCCTATCTGCAGCTGGTGATCGACGACCGCTACGACATCATCACCGCGATCCTGCTGCTCGTGACAGGAATCGCCACGAGCGAGTTGGGGACGCTGCGCCTCCGGCGAGAGCTCAGGCTTCGATCCGGTGGCGAGTCGCCGACTAGTTAGCTGCCGGATCGTCCCCGTTGGCCTGGAGATGGAACGGAACGCTGGTGACCGCGATCCCCGGCTCGGACGCCAGGAGCCCCTTGATGGCCAGGCCCGTCTGGTTGTGGAGTAACTGGGTGACCCGGCCGGGGACAACGAACTCGGGGATCACCGAGGAGATCAGGGTTCCCGGGCTGGCCGTTCGTCGCCGCTCGCGTAGATAGCGGACCAGCGGGTCCACGATGCTCCGGTAATCGCTCGGGATCACGAGCAGCGGGAGCTCGTAGCCGGCCTCTTCCCACTGCCTTTCCAAACGCTCCCGTTGCTCGCTGTCGACGTCGATGTGCACGGCGGTGACAGGCGGCCCCAGTCGCTGGGCATAGGAGAGGGCCTCCCGGATCGGGCGGGTCATGTCCGAGATGAGGACCACTTGCTCGATGCGGCTGATAGGCACCTGCGGGAGCAGGCTCCTCCTCGAGCGTCTGAGCACGTTCAGGTCGGTCACCACCACATAGGGCTCGAACAGCAATCGCGACTTGATGGCGAGACTGTGACGGTGAATGAAAGGGGCCAGTATCGAACGGCTCGAAACCCGGTCAGCGAGGATTGCCGTGATCACTGCCTCCGGGTGGGCGTTGCGCTCACGACGAACCCGTTCGACCACCCTTCGTGAAATCGACTCGTCCTCGCCGGGGATCACCTCGAGTGAATGGCCCGGGTGAGCCGCGTCCCACGTGTAGATGAGATCGTCCGACCGGGGCTCCTCGGCATGGACGCAGGTAACGCTCTCCGCGTGCACCAGCTGGGCGTAGCGAAGCGCTCGATCGGTCCCCGCGTCGTGATGGGCGACCAAGACCAAGATCCTGGTCGGGCGAGGCTCAGCGTCGACCGAGAGCAGTTTCAGCTGTGCGGCCACACCCAGGTAATGGCGACGGGTGCTCAGCATGAGGAGGACAAGGATCGGAATGAGAAGGAGGACGATCCAGGCCCCATGGGAGAACTTGACGAGAGCCACCACGACCAGCACGACACCGGTGGTGACCGCGCCCACCGAGTTGATGACCACCGACCTTCGCCAGCCGGTCTCCCTGGTCCTCAACCAGTGCTTGACCATGCCGGACTGGCTGAGGGTGAAGGCGGTGAACACGCCGATCACGTAGAGCTGGATGAGCCGGCTGACCTCGGCGTCGAACACGATGAGCAGCGCCACGGCGATCAGGGCCAGCGTGATGACACCGTTGGAGAACACGAGTCGATCCCCGCGGTTCAGATATTGGCGGGGCATCAGCTTGTGACGGGCGAGGATCGCCGATAGACGCGGGAAGTCCTGATATGCGGTGTTGGCGGCAAGGATCAGAATGGCGGCGGTGAACACCTGGAGGACGTAGAAACCGATCCCGCCCCCGAACACCGCCCTCCCGATCTGAGAGATCACGGTTCCGTACTGGTCGATCGTGCCCTCGGATATCCGAACATCGAAGAGGAGGGCCAGGGCCGAGATCCCGAGGAACATCGTGATCGAGATTGCCCCCATGACCCCGAGCGTGCTGGCTGCGTTGCGTGCTTTGGGCTCGCGGAAGGCCTGCACCCCGTTGGCGATCGCCTCGACACCGGTGAGGGCGGTCGAGCCGGAGGCGAACGCTCTGAGGACGAGGAATAGGCCGATGGCCCCGACCTCCGCCTCGATCTCGGCACCAGATGAGATCGCGGTCGGGCAAACCCCGTCGGCGCACTGGATCAAACCCGAGATCAGCATGACACCCACAGTGACCACGAACAGGTAGGTGGGAGCTGCGAACAAAGTCGACGCCTCCTTGACCCCTCGAAGGTTGGCCACCGTGAGGAGGACGACGAAGCCAACGGCGATCTCCACGCGCCACGGGATCAGACCGGGCGCCGCTGATGTGATCGCGGCCACGCCGGCAGCTACCGAAACCGAGACGGTCAGCACGTAGTCGATGAGGAGCGCCGCCGCGGCCACCGCGCCGGTACGAATGCCCAGGTTGTCGTTGGCAACGATGAAAGCGCCGCCACCGTCGGGATAGGCCTTGATCGTCTGCCGGTAGGAGACGACGACGATCAGGAGCAGGATGGCGATTGCCGCCGAGATCGGGGTGAGCAGGGCGAATGCCGCGGTCCCCGCCAGGGCGAGCACCAACATTGCCTCTTCCGTTGCGTAGGCCACCGACGACAGCGGGTCGGAGGCGAAGACCGGGAGTGCCAGGCGCCTCGGGAGCAGTTGCTGGTGTTCCTCGTGTGAGGCGAATGGCCTCCCAAACACCCTCTGTTTGAGGCCCATTTACGGGCGACCCCTCAACTCTCGTCCTTTGTCATTGCGGACGTGGAGCACCGCAAGAAAATGCGCCGCCACGGCGGACGGCGCCCACGGAGTCATTGGTAGGACGACCCCGCTTCTATCGACCGGTTCCTAACGCGTCCTTAACGCGTTGCGATGGGATCCTGACGGCTTTCTAAGACTCGGCGTCACGTTGCGATGGGGAGCGCCATCCCGATCACGGTGACCCCGACCAGGGCAACCAGGACCACTGCCACCATCAAGAGGTCGAGAATCAAGTGCTTGTCGGGGTCGACCTCGGCGACAGCCCGCTTTGCCAGATTGATGCCCATGAGCACCGCGACCAACAGGATCATGGTGCCCCCGATGACTTCGGCAATGCCAGGGCGGCCGGCGACTAGGGAGATGATCAGTACCGACCCCACGATCGGGGCCATTCCCGAGATCGTTCGACGGGGGATTCGACCCGTTGTCATACACAACAGGTAACCCCTGTTCACAGGTCCCTAAAGAGGGCTTAACGCGTTCTTTGCGCCCCGAATCCGGATGTGAGCGCTGCCTTATCGGCGACTCTCACACCTCGACGACAGACACCACGTCTCCGGCCGAGCTCTCCACACCCCCGGCGACCTCCCGGGTGAGAGCGAAGCCGGCGACATCACCACTCCAGGTGAATCGGACCGGCTCCGGATTGTTTCCAAGGACGCCAGCCGAGATCGCCTCCTCATCTGGCGTCAGGACCCACAGTTGATAGGTGCGGTCGGCGCCAAGAGCCGCCATGTTGTCCGGGAGCAGGAAGCCTTCACCATCGGGAGAGAGCACGACTTGAGCGACCACGCCGTCCGGTGAGGCGAGATCGGCCACGATCGCACCTGGCTCCTGGGCGGCGGCCTCCGCAGCGGCAATCACACCTTCCGGCCCTTGCAGCTCGTTGACCTGGAGAGCCTCGAATATGGCGACGGCGCCAAACACGAGGGCGGCGATCGCGGCCGCCACGGCCAGCCAGCCATACCGGCGGCGGCGCGATGCGTCCCGTTGAGTTTCGAGGCTCACCACGTCGGCGGGAGCGGTTTCGATCTCGGAGGCGATCCGATCCCACACCTGCGCCGGAGCCGGCTCGTCGGGCACCGTTGCCGCGACCGCCGAGCGCTGCAAGTCGAGCTCTGCGGAACACTCTGGGCAAGACCCGAGGTGTGCCTCGAACTCGTGCAGTTCATCCCCCTCCAGCGCGTCGAGGGCATACAGCGGGACCAGCTCCACCATCTGTTCGTGTCCCATCAAGACGCCACCCCGTGTAACGAAGTGGCCAGCTTCCTCATCCCGGTCCGGATCCGGCTCTTGATCGTCCCCTCCGGTGCGTCCAACTGGCGGGCAACCTGGACATAGCTGAGACCGCCGAAATAGGCGAGGGAGATCGCCTCTCGCTCCTCGGCGGCCAGCCCGGTCAAGGCCGACCTGACTTCGAGGGAGAGGCCGCGGGAGATGACTTCCTCTTCGAGGTCGAAATGGTCTGCGTCCGGGAGACGCAGCTCGCGCCTCGTCCTCGATTCTTCGGAGCGGACGATGTCGACGGCGCGGCGATGGGCGATCGTCAACAAGAACGTGCGTAGCGAGCCCCGGGAAGAGTCGTACTTCTCGGGTGCCTTCCAGAACCCGACAAATGTGTCCTGCACCACGTCCTCGGCCAATGTCTCATCCCTGATCACCCGAAATGCCACCGACTTGACGGCACCTCCAAACTCCTGGAACAGCTCGGCGAGGGCCTCCTGGTCACCGGCGACGACGCGGGCAGCAAGATCTGCGTCATCTCGGTTCGGTTCGGCCAAGAAAGTCTCCGATTGCCACCGATAGGCCATCCTACGTTGGATCAGGCGGCCCCCGGCTCCGACCGATCGCTCTCCGTTCACCGGACAATTCGTAACCGGACCGCATCTCAGATGTGGCCTGCCGAGCCGCAGGTAGCCTCGGCCGAATGGAGTTGAAGCCAGGACAGACGGCGGGCGAGGTCCAAGAAGCCCCCGGCCCTCCTCCCGCACCCGGGATGCGCTGGATCCCGGGTGGAACGTTCGCCATGGGGTCGGAGCACTTCTACCCCGAGGAACGACCGGTGCACCAGGTCTACGTGGACGGGTTCTGGATGGACGAGACCCCGGTCACTGCCGCCGAGTTCCGGCGTTTCGTGCATGAGACCAAGTACATGACGCTCGCCGAACGCCCCCTGGAACCCGATCAGTATCCGGACGCCGATCCCGAGCTCCTGGTGCCCGGGTCCCTGGTGTTCCGGAGGACTCAGGGCCCGGTCCCGCTCGACGACATCAGGAACTGGTGGGAATACGTCCCCGGCACATCATGGAAGCGACCCGGGGGCAAGGGGACCACTATCAATGGGCGGGACCACCATCCCGTGGTCCAGGTCGCATACGAAGACGTGGCGGCCTTCACGACCTGGGCGGGCAAGGACCTGCCGACCGAGGCGGAGTGGGAATTCGCGGCGCGGGGCGGGCTCGACGGAGCCGACTTCGCCTGGGGTGACCAGCATTTTCCCGACGGCAAGGCCATGGCCAACACCTGGCAGGGTGAGTTTCCATGGCAGAACCTGATGCTCGATGGGTACGAGGGGACCTCTCCGGTTGGCAGCTTCCCGCCGAACGGTTACGGCCTCTACGACATGACGGGCAATGTCTGGGAGTGGACCAGTGACTGGTACACGGCGAAGCATGCAGAGGCGGTGGAGCACGCCTGTTGTGCCCCTCGCAACCCCCGGGTCGAGCTTTCTGAGTCGAGCTACCACCTCGGTCATCCCGGCGAGCAGATCCCGAGACGGGTGATCAAGGGCGGTTCCCACCTCTGTGCGCCCAACTACTGCCTCCGCTATCGCCCGGCGGCCCGGCAGGCCCAGGCCATCGACTCCGCGACCGGCCACCTCGGGTTCCGGTGCATCCTGCGGGCGGGCTAGCCCATGTCATTCCTGCGCATCGAGGCAACGCCCATCACCGAGCTCGCGGGATGGATGCAAGAGAAGGACCGGGCCAAGCTGGGATATGTGCCCAACTACTCGGTTCTGTTCGCACTCCACCCCGAGGCATACCAGGCGTGGAAGGGCCTCATCGAGTCGATCGCAGGTGCGATGGACTCCCGGCGGTACGAGCTGGCCACCCTGGGCGCCGCTCGCAGCCTGAGGTCCTCGTATTGCTCCCTGGCGCACGGGAAGATCCTCGCCGAGGAGATTCTCACGCCGGAGGCGGTCACCGATCTGGTGATCGATCCGTCGGCCGCGCCGATCGAGGCAGAGGAAAAGGCCGTGTTCGAGTTCGCGGGCAAGGTCGCGGATGACGCCACCGCAATCATCCCTGCGGACATCGACAGACTGCGGTCACACGGGCTGAGCGATCATGAGATCTTCGAAGTGGTCCTGACCGCGGCCGCCCGCTGCTTCTTCTCCAAGGTTCTCGACGCCACGGGGACGCTCCCCGACCACGAGTACGCCGAGACCCTCGACCCGGAACTGCTCGCAGCGCTGACGGTGGGGGGCCGGCCCCTCGCCCACTGATTGACGCGGGTTCACCCGGCCTTCTTGGCCTCGTGCTTTCGCTCGGCCTCCTCCAGGGAGTGCGACTCGGTCATCTTCGAGTCCCTCTTCGCCAGCTCCGCGAGCTCGGCGAAGTAGCCGCGAAGGGTGTCCAGCTCCTTCTCGGATAGGTCTTCGACATTGATCAGCCGATTGCTGGCTCCGTTGGTGGCCGCGACCAATTCGTTGAGCTTGAGCTCCACGGCCTTGCCGTCCTTGTTCTGCGTTTGCTGGATCAGGAACACCATGAGGAAGGTGACGATCGTGGTGCCGGTGTTGATCACCAGCTGCCAGGTGTCCCCGAACCCGAAGAGAGGGCCGGTCAGGGCCCACACCAGGATGACGAGGAGGGCGATGAGAAACGCCCAGGGGCGGCCTGCCGCCTCGGTCACCCGATGCGAGAAGCCCTCGAACCATTCAGTGAAACCGCCCTTGCCATCCGCCATCAGCACCTCCATTGCAAGTTGGCCGACATCATTCCCGATTGACGGGTGTTGAAGCTACGTCTGCTGGTGCCGTCACCGATGTCTGGCCCCACCCCGGCGTAGGATCGGCCCGTGGCCTACAACCAGGGTTTGGCGGATGACGTCCGGGCCAACCTCGTCAACCGCGCCGACCTGAGCGAGAGGGAGATGTTCGGTGGCATCGCCTTCCTGTTGAACGGGAACATGGCCGTCGGTGTCTCCGGCAACGAGCTCATGGTGCGTGTCGGGAAGGATGCCCACGACGATGCGGTGTCCAGACCCGGCGCCCGGGTCTTCGACATGTCGTCCCGCCCGATGAAGGGTTGGATCCTGGTCTCGGCTGAGGGCCTGACCAGCGAGGAGGACCTCGGAGGCTGGATCAGCCGCGGCGTCGCCTTCGTGGAGACTCTGCCTCCGAAGTGAGTTGACTGCCGGCTGCCGGGGTGCTCAGCGGTTCCCGGTCCCCAGTTGTGAGAAGCCACTGAGGAAGCTCTTTCTCATCAGCATGAAGACGATCACGATGGGCAAGACCGCGAGCACTGAAGAGGTCATGATCAGGTCCCACTGGGGCCGGAACTGACCGCCGAGAAGGCTGGCGATCCCGAGCGAGAGCGGGAAGTTCTCCGGGCTTCGCATGACGATGAGCGGCCAGAGCAGGTCGTTCCATGCCTCGAGCGAGAACAAGACGGCCAATGTGGCGAGAGCCGGCTTGACCAGGGGCACCACCACCCGAAAGAACACGGCATATTCGGAAGCGCCGTCGACCCGGGCCGCATCGAGGAGATCCTGCGGGATGGTGAGCATGTATTGGCGCATGAAGAACAAACCGAACGGGTGAGCCCATAGGGGGAGGATGACACCTAGGTGGGTGTCGATCAGACCCAGGTCGATCATCAGCAAGAACAACGGGATCAGAAGCAGGTGGAAGGGAAGCATGTAGGAGGCCAGGATCGAGACGAAAAGCACGTTCCTGCCTCTGAAATGGAGCCGGGCGAGCGGGTAGGCGGCCATGGTGATCACGACGAGCGAGCCGATCGTCGCCCCCGCGGTCAGGATGAACGAGTTGGTGAACCAGGTGACGAACGGGGCGTCGGCGAAGAGGCGCTTGAAGTTGTCGAGGGTCAACGCATCCGGGATGAAATCACCAGCGTCGGCGAAGATCCTTTCGCTCGGTCGGAACGAGCTCATCAGCAGCCAATACAGGGGGACCATGAAGACGATGGCGAGCACGACCATGAGCGCCGTCGGCAGGATCCGACCCCTTCCCCTTCCCTCCGGGCGAGCGTCTGTGGTCACACCCGTCTCCTAATCCCTCCGGAAGAACCCGAAGGCCCGCAGTTGGAGAGTGGAGATGGCGACCACGATCAATGCCAGGACGACGCCCATCGCCGAGGCGTAGCCAAGTCGGAAAGAGGTGAAGGCGGTCCGGTAGAGGAGGACCACCATGCTCAAAGCGCCGCGCTCGGGGCCGCTGCCGGCGGTGCTGGCGTAGAGCACGTACGGCTCGGTGAAGAGCTGAAAGCCCCCGATCAGGGTGAGGACGGTGACAAAGATGATGATCGGCTTCACCAGCGGCACCGAGATGCTGAAGAATCTCCGGATGCCCGAAGCGCCATCGATGGCAGCCGCCTCATGGAGATCTTGGGGGATCGTTGCCAGCCCTGCCGTGAAGTAGACGATGTTGATCCCGGTCCATCGCCAAAGGGCGAGGAGGATGAGCGATGGAATGGCGAGCCCCGGAGTCTCCAGCCACGCAGGTCCCGGCAACCCGATGGCTTCCAGGCTTCGATTCAGGATGCCGTCGACATTCAGCAGCAGCTGGAACACCGCCGCCACCACCACCAAACCCACCAGCAAAGGGACGAAGAGGATGGTCCTGAAACCGCCTGAGGCTTTGACCAGGCCGGAATAGAGCAGGGCTGCCAACGCCAGCGGGATCGGTATCAGCAGGAGAAGGGTGCCGATGGTGTAGAGAGAATTGTTGCCCACCGCGTCGAGGAACCGCTCGTCGCTCGCCAGCTCCTGGTAGTTGCCGAGACCGATGAACTCGCTCTGACCGATGCTCTCGACGTTGTCGAAGCTCAAGGTGACCGCCTGGATGATCGGCCAAACCCTGAACACCAGGAACAAGATCATGAATGGCGCGAGGAACACGGCGGCCACCACCCACTCGCGCTGCCAGAACGTCTTCTGCTTGGGAAACGTCTCCACCGCGACCTGAGCGACCTCACCGGTCTCGGTGGTCATCCCAAACACCCCATCCGGTCCCTCATGTCCAAAGCTCCGATTGGTTCCTCATCCGATGGCGGGTCGCAACCGACCGGTTTGATACACCGTTCGGTCACAACCCGCCACACACTTGCACAAGGGGTCCCCGGGCTCAGTCCAGCGCTTCGATCTCCTCCTGGGCTTCGGCATAAACCTCGGCAGGCGGTCGGCCGTTGACCAGGATGTCTGCGGCCGTGACCTCCATCATCAAGGTCGAGATCTCCGGGTAGCGAGGCCCGGTGTACTCGGGCACCAGACGGTCGAACATCTCGGCGAGGTTGGCCATCACCGGCTCATTGGAGAACCACGGGTCAGGCTCCGCCAGAGCCGCGTCCTCGTAGACGTCGGTGCGGAACGGGTCGAATCCGAGCACGGTCCACAGCTTCACCTGTGCGTCGTACGTGAGCTTGGCGAACTCGAGGAAGTCCTTGGCTGCCTGCACCTCGTCTTCGGGGGTCTGATTGGTGATTGCAGTCCCCGTTCCGCCACCCATCGTGCTCACCGCGCCACCCTCCTCGAAAGCGGGCATCGGGCGGACCAGCATCTTGCCCTCGAGATCGGGCATGTTCTCCGGAAAGCGGATCATGTACCACTGCGGCATCCACAGCGAGGCCGCGCCGCCCTCGTTGAAGAACCCGTAGAAGTTGGGATCGTGGAAGTGGGTGCCCGGAGCCGGCACCGCGACGCCTGAAGTGACCATGTCCTGGACCATCTGAGCGGCGTCGATGTTCGCCTGGCTGTCGAGAATCAACTCGTTGTTCTCGTTGTAACGGCCACCGCCGTTTTGCAGCATCACCGCGCCCAAGGTGAACCCGGAACCGGTCTCGACCGCGGCCATCGGCTTGCCGGTCGCCTCCAATACCGTGGCGCCGGCCTCCGCATAGTCGTCCCAGGTGACGATGGATTCCGGGTCGACTCCCGCGGCGTCCAACACCTCGGAGTTGTAGTACATGAGGAAAGAGCCCAGGTGATAGTCGACTCCGTATGCCACCCCGCCGACCTGATATGGGGCCAGGCGCTCGACCACCAGGTTCTCGCTGTTTCTCTCCACGATGTCGGTCAGGTCGTGTAGCTGGATTTCACCTCTGGTGAATATCCCGAACTTCGAGATCTCGATGTCGACCAGATCCGGGGCCCCGGTGCCGCTTTGTAGGGCGATCGCCAGCTGGTCATGCATCACCGTGTAGTCCTGAACGGAGGACTCGATGGTGATCTGGAGATCCGGATTGGCGGCGTTCCACTCCTCGGCCTGGGACTCCATGAAATCGGCGTGACCCTGGACGAAGGTCCAGAAGGTGAGCTCGACGGTACGGGCCTCCCCGCCGGCGCCCGTCGTGCCGGAGGCGTTGGTTGTGTCTGAACCGCCGCTGTCGCCACAAGCAGCGACCAGGAAGGCCAGTGTCAGCAGCAGGGGCAGAACGGATCCGGCTCGGCGCTTGGTGAACATCGTCTCCTCCTCCTCGAGGTTGGACTTGTCGGCCATGTTTTCAAGGCGTCCCCGGCCAAATCCGGAAGCCGATGTGAGCGCTAACGGACCGGCGGACCTTACCCCTCTGCTCGGTCAGGGGTCAAACGGTTTCGTATGCACGCACTCGTTTCCAGGGCTCGACTTGACGGAGGTTGGTGTGAACGCTCACACTCCATCTCTTGATCCCACAGCAGACGAGGTTTCGGTGATGACGGGCGTGAAAGAGACAGGGCCGGGCGCGACGGCGCCGGTCCGCAAGGATGCCGCGGTGATGGCCGACGTGGCGCGGCTGGCTGGAGTCTCCCACCAGACTGTGTCCCGGGTCCTCAACGACCCCAAGCGGGTCAAGCCCGAGACTCGACGACGGGTCGACGACGCGATTCGCGAGCTCGACTACCGGCCGAACTCGGTGGCCAGGGCACTGGCCTCGGGCAGATCACGCACGATCGGAGTGGTGAGCTTCGACACCCGGCTCTATGGGCCGGCATCGACGCTGCACGCAATACACGAGGCGGCTCATGACGCCGGCTATCTGGTGAACATCGCCAGTCTCGACTCGCTGGAGCGGGGACCGATTCTCGACGCAGTGAGACGCCTTCGCATCCAGGCGGTCGATGGGGTGATCATCATCGCCCCCGAGGTTGCAGCCGCCCGGGCGCTGCGGGAGATACCTCCCGAGATCCCGGCCGTGGCGGTGGAAGGGTTGATGAACGCACCGATTCCGATGGTTGCCGTCAACCAGCACCAGGGAGCAGCCCGGGCCACCAAGCACCTGCTCGACCTCGGGCATCGCACGGTATGGCATATCTCCGGCCCATCAGACTGGTTCGAGGCGCGGGCGCGGATCGAGGGCTGGCGTTCGACATTGGCTGCGGCCGGCGTCCCCATCCATTCCCCGTTGTCGGGTGACTGGAGCCCTCGCTCCGGTTACGAGCAGGGCGGGCGCCTGGCCGAGAGCCGGCACGAGGTGACCGCGGTCTTCGTCGCCAACGACCAGATGGCACTGGGTGTGCTGCGGGCCCTCCGTGAGTCCGGGCTCGACGTCCCTGGCGACATCAGCATCGTCGGCTTCGACGACATCCCCGAAGCCTCCTATTTCTCCCCTCCGCTGACCACGGTTCGCCAGGAGTTCCGGGAGGTGGGCACCCGAAGCATGGCGCTCCTCCTCGGGCAACTGAGGGGTGAGACTCCCGGGCCCTTGAGAGTCGTTGTCGACGCCGACCTGGTGGTTCGGGACTCGACGGCCCCTCCCCGGTGAGCGCGATGCTCCAAGCCTCCCTGACCGTCGACCCCGATTTCCGGGTAGCCGAGGTCCATCGACGGACCTTTGGCTCCTTCGTGGAGCATCTGGGCCGTTGCGTGTACACCGGGATCTTCGAGCCCGATCACGAGACTGCCGATGAGGAGGGGTTTCGGGGCGACGTGCTCGACCTGGTTCGGGAGATGGGGGTCACGATGGTTCGCTACCCGGGTGGCAACTTCGTCTCCGGGTATCGCTGGGAGGACGGAACCGGGCCTGTCGACCAGCGCCCGGCCCGGCTCGACACCGCGTGGCACTCCCTGGAGACCAACGCCTTTGGGATCGCCGAATTCACCAACTGGGCGCGCAAGGCGGATGTCGAGGTGATGCAGGCACTCAATCTGGGAACGCGGGGCGTGCAGGAGGCGGTGGATCTCCTCGAGTACTGCAACCATTCGGGAGGCTCGTACTGGTCGGACCTCCGCAGAGCTCACGGACACCCCGAGCCGTTCGACATCAAGTTGTGGTGCCTGGGCAACGAGTTGGACGGGCCATGGCAGATGGGGCACAAGACCGCCGATGAATATGGGCGGCTGGCCGCGGAAACCGCGCGAGCGATGCGAATGGTCGATCCCGACCTGGAGTTGATTGCATGTGGCAGTTCCCACTCCGGCATGCCGACGTTCGGGGCGTGGGAGGCCACCGTCCTCGAGCATGCCTACGACCAGGTGGACTATCTCTCACTCCACGCCTATTACCAGGAGCACGACGGGGACACGGGCAGCTTCCTGGCGTCGGCTCTCGACATGGAGTCGTTCATCGACTCGGTGATATCCACCGCCGATCACGTCGGGGCCAAGAACGGCAGCCGCAAGAAGATCAACCTCTCGTTCGACGAGTGGAACGTGTGGTACATCAGCCGATTCCAGGACGAGGAGCCGCCGAAAGACTGGCCGGTGGCCCCGCGGCTGATCGAGGACGTCTACAACGTCACCGATGCGGTGGTGGTCGGATCCTTGCTGATCACGCTGCTCCGGCACAGCGACCGGGTCACCGCCGCCTGTCAGGCGCAATTGGTCAACGCCATCGCCCCGATTCATGCCGAGCCCGGTGGCCCATCGTGGAGACAGGCGACCTTCTACCCGTTCGCCCAGGCCTCGCGGTTCGCCCGCGGCGAAATCCTTCGGGTCCAGACCCGGGCCCCGACCTACGCGAGCTCGAAGCATGGTGAGACCCCGATCGTGGATGCGGTCGCGACCCACGACGCGGATGCCCGAGAGCTGGTCGTCTTCGCGGTCAACCGTGATCAGAACGAGGAGGTGGCTCTCAGCATCGGGCTCCGCGCCTTTCCCGGCTATCGGGTGGTGGAGCATCTGGTCCTGACCGACGATGACCCGCACGCGGTGAACACGGAAGAACAGCCGAACCGGGTAAAGCCGGAGACCCGCTCCGCTTTCCAGGAACAGGGCGACTCGGTGGAATTGGCCCTTCCATCACTTTCATGGAATGTGATCCGTCTCCAAAGCGAGGCGACCTAGGCCGACCGTCGAACGCGGGCCGGCCGTCAGCCCCGGCTAGAGATCTGCTGCACCGCCCAACCGTTCCCATCGGGGTCGTCGAAGTAGATGAACCCCACGTTGTCCAACGCGATCCCACCTTGGCTCAACTTGTTGGTGTCGCCGTCGACCGCCTGGATGTCGGTCACTTCCACTCCACGGCCCAGGAGCTCGTCGTGGGCCTGCTGGATATCGGGCACCACCAACTGCAACCCTCGCAACGATCCAGGGAGCATGTTGACCAGCCCCTGGCCGATGACGATCGAGCAGCCGGAGCCGGGCGGGGTGAGCTGGACCACACGCAGGTCGTCACTGACCCTGGTGTCGTGGTCGACATGGAAGCCAACCTGGTCTGAATAGAACGACTTGGACCGGTCGACGTCCGTCACCGGCACCACCACGACCTCGAGTGCCCAATACATCCCACGAGGCTAGATGCCCCCGGCATGGGCAAGGCAGAGAATGGAGCGGAGAGGGAGGGATTTGAACCCTCGAGGAGGCTTTACACCCCCTACTCGCTTAGCAGGCGAGCGCCTTCGACCACTCGGCCACCTCTCCAAAGAGGGTCGGGCGCAGCCCGACCCTGCCTGAAGCCTAAGACCCCAGGCCCACGTCGGCGCCGCCCATGGCGGCGCCTCCGCGGAGGGGGTGGGATTCGAACCCACGAGGCCCTGATGGGCCCAACGGTTTTCAAGACCGTCTCCTTAGACCACTCGGACACCCCTCCGGTGGTCATGTTATGGGTGCCCTCTCCGAAATCGAGAGCGAAACCAATGCGGAGAAGGCCACTCACCCCCACTTCCGTCAGTGGGTCGAGTGGGACCCACACGCCGTAAACTCCTCGCATGAAGGCCGGGATGCGAGAGGTGGCAGAGCGAGCAGGAGTCTCGATCGCCACCGTCTCCAACGTCTTGAACCGACCCCAGCTGGTCGCCGAGCCCACCCAAAGCCGGGTCAGAGAAGCCATTGGTGAGCTCGGGTTCGTTCGAAATGGGTCGGCCCGCCAGCTTCGACGAGGCACCTCAGAGGTGGTGACGCTGGTGTTGCCGCATCTCAGCAACCCCTTCTTCACCGAGTTGGCCCGTGGGGTGGAGGAACGCGCCCTGCAACAAGGGTGGACCCTCTTCGTGTGCTGGCTCGAAACCGAGGATCCGGCCGAGAAGGCGCACTATCTGAACGTCCTCATGGAACAACGGGTTCGGGGCATCCTGCTCACCAGGGCCACCGACCTGCCAACCCACGTCGCAAATCGTCGGACGCCGGGTCCCGGTGATCCTCGCCGACCTGGAAGACCCGGCGCGAGACCATTGCAGCTCTTCGGTGGACGACGTGCACGGCGGCGAGCTCGCGGTGCGTCATCTCCATGAGCTCGGTCATCGGACAATCGCGTGGGTGGGGTCAGTCGGCGCGCCGCAGATAACCGCACGTGCCAACGGTGTGCGCAGCGCCGCGGAGGAACTGGGGATGGAAGTCGTCGAAGTCACGACGGTGCCACGCATACTCACCGGCCCCGGGCGCCTGGCGGCCGACCAGCTCCACGAGCGCGGGGTCCCGAGCGCTGTCATCTGTGCCAACGACATGCTCGCTCTCGGTATGGAAGCGCGTTTGCTTGGCCTCGGCTATGCGATACCGAATGACGTTTCCATCATCGGCTTCGACGACATCGAGTTCGCCGCGGCCGCCATGGTCCCTCTGACCTCTGTCGCCAGGCCGGCGTATGCGATGGGGGCCAGCGCCATCGACCTGCTCTCAGGATGTGGAGCCTTGGGACATGAGCACCAGCAAATCGTCTTCAACGCGGAGCTGTCGGTGAGGAGCAGCACCGGCCCGGCCCGGCCTGACACCTGGTCGGGACCGTCACGGCCGGGTCAGATCTGAGTGCCTCTCCATTAGAGCCCATTGTCGAGGATCAATTCCCGGTACCAGGCCGCACTCCGCTTTGGAGTCCTGACCTGCGTCTCGAAGTCGACATGCACGAGTCCGAAGCGCTTGGTATAGCCGAACGTCCATTCGAAGTTGTCGAGTAGAGACCAGGCGAAGTAGCCGCGCAGGTCCACGCCCTGGTCGATCGCCTTCTTGGCGGCGGAGATGTGAGATGCCATGTAGTCCACCCTGTCGTGATCCTGCACCTGCGCATCTGGGGTCACATCGTCTGCGAACGCGGCACCGCTCTCGGTGATGTAGAGGGGCACCTGGGTGTAGTCCCGAGATACACGGGTCAACACTTCGGTCATTCCCTCCGGGAAGATCTCCCACCCCATCTCGGTTCTGACCCCGTCGACCTCTACGGGATAGACGTCCTCACACCCCACCCATGCATCGCGGCGCCAGTCGAATGAGGAGCCCGCGCCCTGAGGCTCCGCGCTGACGACCACCCGGAAGTAGTAGTTGACCCCGAGAAAGTCGACCGGTGCCGCGATGACGTCGAGGTCGCCATCTTCGATGACGTCAGAGAACCCGTATTGCTCCACGTTCTCGAGCAGGTCCTCCGGATATGCAGAGCGGAACACCGGATCCAGGAACAGCCGATTGAGGATCCCGTCCAGCTTCACGGCCGCAGCCTGGTCCGCGTCTTTCGAGGTCGCAGGGTGAACTGGCATGAGGAGAAAGGTGGGGCCCACCTGCGCGGAAGGGTCCCGCTCCCTGATCGCGCGTCGTGGCCAGGCCGTGCCCGAGATGGAGGTGGTGGGCAGCCGCCAGCCCGGCGAGGGGGCTCTTCTGCCCCGGGGCATGAATTCCTCCGGCATATCCCAGCAACGAAGTGTTGACCGGCTCATTTGCTGTGATCCAATTGCTAGCGAGGTCGCCCAGGGCGGAGTGCGCCGCCACTGCATAGTCGGCAAAATGCCGCGCGGTCTCCCTGGCGGGCCATCCACCCGCATCCTCCAACCATTGCGGCAAGTCCCAGTGGTACAGCGTGACCCAGGGTGTGATTCCGGCGTCCAGCAGGCTCGTGAGCAAACGCCGGTAGAAATCCACACCCTCGGGATTGAGTTTCGTGCCGGTGAGGAGGCGGCTCCAGGAGATCGACAGCCGATAGTCGGTGACGCCGATGGACTCCATGAGACCGATGTCCTCGTGGAACCTGTGGTAGTGGTCACACGCGACATCTCCCGTGTCCCCATTGACGATATTGCCAGGAACACGTGAAAACGTGTCCCAGATCGATGGCTCCCGACCACCTTCGTCGGCTGCGCCTTCTATCTGATATGCGGCTGTGGCCACTCCCCACCGGAAGCCGGCCGGAAAGGTCTGAGTAGGGGTGTCCGAGTCGGTAGTCGTGATCAGATCTTGTGTTGCGGAGGTGTCCATCATTTACCCCGCGAGGTGGAAGCGACCGCCCGCGCCGGATCTGCCACCAGAGGCCTCGTCACCTCGACCCTGTGAGGCCCTGGTGACAGCTCAAATGGGCCACCATGCTCCTGACCATCGAGGCGGATGATCGATTCGGCAGTCGACGGAGCGATGAACACCCCGGTGCTCCCGAAGGGAATCTCGAGGTCGACAGCGAGCCCGGTGTCACTGTCGAGATCCCATGAGATCCCAGCCCGCCCGTACGGGGTGTCGATCGAGGCGCGTGCCCAGCTGATCCCTGCAACCGGCCGCGGGGCGAAGACGATCTGGCGATACCCAGGCTGGCCCAGGTCGGGGGCAATGCCGGCGAGGTTCCGATAGACCCAGTCGATGACCGCCCCATAGGCGTAGTGGTTGAAGGAGAGCATGTTGCCCTCCTCGGACTCACCTTCCTCCTCGAACGGGGTCGACATCGTTCCGGGGTGAATCGACCCGTCGGGTCGTATCGCGTCCCATCGCTCCCAAACCGTTGTGGCGCCCATCTCGACCTGATAGAGCCACGAGGGGAATTCGTTGCGGAGGAGCATGGCGTAGGCCTCGTCGTTGAAGCCAGACGAAGAGAGCGCGGGGAGCACCAGCGGAGTGCCCAGGAACCCGGTCGACACCCGCCCGCCGACGTCCCGGACCAGCCGGGCGAGAGTTGCCGCGACTTCAGCCCGCTCTGATTCGGGGACGATGTCGAACTGAAGGGCCACGGCACATCCGGTCTGGGTCTCGAGAACGTGCCGTCCCCACCGCTCCCAGGTCAGTGACGCAACGTCTTCGGCGATCAGCGCGGTACTTCTCGACCGTTTCCGGCGCCCTTTCCAGGGTGCTCGCAGCGTCGGCCAGGAGACGAGCACTATGAGAGAAGAACGCATTGGAAATGAACACCGAGTCGGCCTTTGCTTCCCAGGGCCGATCGATAGGGGCATCGGGGTCGAGCCAGTCTCCAAATTGCATCGCCGGGCCGAGAAGCCCATCCGACTCACGCCGGGCCACGAGCGAATCGACCCAGCGAACCATGCTGTCGAACTGCCGCTCGAGAACTGCCGGATCGCCGTAGGACTCGTAAACGGCCCAAGGCACGATCGCGGCGGCGTCGGCCCACCCGGCCCGCCCGAATCGAGCCTCGCCCTCGATGACCACATCGGGGACGACCGCGGGAGGGCCCAAATCATCATCCTGATCGAGGCTCAGATCCGCCAGCCAGCTCAGCCAAAAGGTCTGGGAATCGAAGAGAGTGCATGCAGTAGGCGCAAAGGCCTGGGCATCCCCGGTCCAACCGAGCCTCTCGTCCCGCTGCGGGCAGTCGGTCGGCAGGGAGACGAAATTGTCACGTTGCGACCACACGACGTTCTCGTGGAACCGGTTGAGGCTCGGGTGGGAGCACTCGAAGCTCGATCTCGGCGCCAGGTCGCTGCTGATGGCGACGAACTCGGCGGATAACGAACTCCGCCTCGCTCTCCACCTCTGCATACCTGAAGCCATGGAAGGTGAATTCCGGCTCGAGCTCGACGGTCTCTTCACCTGCCAGGGTGTAGATGTCGGTCGCCTTCGCTGATCTGAGCGGGTGAGTGTGTAGCGACCCGTCCGGGGCCAGGACCTCGGCGTGACGCACCTTCACGACATTGCCGGGGCGACCGCGCATTGTCAGCCTCACGAATCCCGCGATGTTCTGACCCACCATCCAGGGCGATGGAGCCATCCGGCCTCTCGGTGATCTCGGGATTCAGAGTCGCCACGCGGCGCACCGGCGGCGCGACGCGAGGCTCGATCACTGTCTTGTCATACGGGACGACCTTCACCGGATCCCATCGGCTGTCGTCGAAACCAGGAAGATTCCACCCGGATTGCTCTTGTCGGAGGTCGACGACCGCACCGTCATAGAAGTCCGCCGACCGGACCGAACCGGTAGAGGCTCTCCAACTCTCATCGCTCACGACACTGTTGGACTGCCCGTCGAAGCTGTCGATTTCGAGTTGGGCGATGAGGCCAAGCTCCTCGCCGTAATTGCATCGGTCTCCCTCGGGATTCCATCCGAGCCGCCCCCGGTACCAGCCATCGCCAAGCGTCGCCGAGATGACGTTGCTCCCGTTTCGCAAGAGGCGAGTCACGTCGTACGTGGAAGACAAGAGCCGGCGCCGGTAGGCAGACCAACCGGGGTTGAAGAGCTCATCACTCACCGCGATTCCATTGATCGCGACATCACAGACACCGAGTGCGGTCACATAGAGACGAGCCTTTGCCACCTCAGAGGGCAAGTCGAACTCACGCCGTAGCAGTGCGGGCGGAGCCTGATGATCAGCTCCGGGGTCATCGGAAAGCGTTATCGCCTCGGCCGACCAATCGGACGCTTCCAGGAGCCCGCTCTCCACCTCCAGCGTCGGCCCCCAATCCGTCCACCCGCTCTCGGTCTCGACCCGCACCCTGAAGTACCTGATCTCACGACTCTTCAGAAGCGGGCCGGGCGCGACCACCGCCAACTGCTGCGAGCTCGCCATTTCCCCAGAAGTGGCCACGAGATCGTGGAAGTCGGGCGAGTTGGAGCCCTGGATCTCGTATCCGGTTTGCCTTGCGTCCCCTGCTGCAGAAGTCACCCTCCAAGAAAGGCGGGCCGCCTCCTTGCCGAGACCCAGGATCCCCTCTGCCAACTGACAAGTGAGGCTGGTGACGACGGTGCGGTCTGATCGATCAGTGGGCAAAGGAGTCTCCTGGAGGTTCGTTGGTCACAGAGTTGATCGGAGTTATCCCTTTATCGCGCCGGCGGCGAGTCCCGAGACGATCTTCCGACTGAAGAAGATGAACATGATCAGCGGAGGGAGGGTGATCAACAGCACATCCGTGAAGAGCAGGTTCCATTGGGTTAGGAACTGGCTCTGGAAGTTGAAGAGCGTCAATTGAACGGTGGCGTTCTCGTCGCCGGGAAGGAAGTAGAGCGCGAATACGAAGTCGTTGTAGATGAGGACCGCGTTCACCACGATCACGGTGATCACCGCCGGGCGGATCAGGGGGAATATGACCCGAAAGAACAGGGTCATCGGTGAGGCTCCGTCGACGATGGCTGCCTCATCGATCTCGCGGGGGATCGTGCCGATGAAGGCCCGGAGGACGATCACTGCAAAGGGTATGGCAAAGGCCAGGTGGATCAAGATCAAGCCGATGAGGGTCTTGAACAGCCCGAGTGCCTGGAGAACGAAGATGGTGGGCACCACCGCCGGGGGAATGATCAGGCCGGCAAGCAACAGGACACTGACCAACGAGCTGAGTCGGTCCTTCCGGCGCTGCTGCACGAAGGCGACCATCGAGCACACGAAGACGATGAGAGCGACCGCGGAGACGGTGAGTATGAAGCTGTTCTTGAGCGAGGTGACCACCAATCCGTCACGAGCTGCCAGGACCTCGCGCAGGTTCTCCCAGATCTGCCACTCGGTCGGCCAGGTGAAGTCGAGCGCCGACGCTTCGGCTTGATCCTTGCCCGCGGTGACCAGGATGAAGGCGAACGGGACCAGGAAAAGGGCAGTGCCGACCGCCAGCGCCACGCCGTCGACCCACCACCGGCGCACCAGCCTCACAGGTCGAGCTCCTTGCGGTTGAAGTACCGCATCAACGGAAAGACGATGATGCTGACGGCGATGAACAGGATCACATTCCCCGCGGTGGACAGGCCATAGAAACCGGCCTGGTACTGCTTGAAGATCGCCGATGCGATCACATCCGTGGTGAACCCAGGGCCTCCCCCGGTCATGGTCCAGATCAGGTCGAAGCTGCGAAGACCGCCAATTAGGGACAGCAGGATCACGGTGAAAGTTGCGTTGCGACTGAGCGGAACGATCACGTGCCGGAACCTGGCCCAGGCGCCACCATCGATCCGGACCGCATCCATGTACTCCTCGGGAATGGAGACGATGCCGGCGATGAAGATCACCAAGGCGATACCGACCCCCTTCCAGACGTCGACCAGCGCCACCGAGAGCAGAGCGATCTGGGGATCGGTGAGCCACGCCGGGCCCACCCCGCCGAGGAGGGCGATGGTCTGATTGATCAGACCCTCGGATGGGTGCATCAAGATCTTGAAGGTGATGCCAACGGCGACGATGCTGACGATCACCGGGAAGAACACCATCGATCTCATCACGGTCTTGAGCCGGATCCTGGAGGTGAAGAGAACAGCGAGCAGGAGCCCGAAGACCACCTTCAAACCGCTGGTGACCACCGCATAGATCAGGGTGTTGCGCATGCTGGTGACCAGGGCCGGCCGGTTGAAGAAGAGAACGAAGTTGTCGAGCCCGATGTACTCCCAGTCGAAGAGGGTCCATCTGGTGAAGCTGAAGAAGAAGGCCATTCCCGTGGGAACGATGAAGAGCACGGTGTAGACGAGCGCGGCCGGGATGTAGAAGGCGTGGGGGTACGCCCTGTCCTTCAGCGAAGGCGCCGCCATTGGTCGATCCTTCATGTTGAGCACTGGCGGGGCAGACGCCCCGCCAGTGCTCAACTTATCGACTTTGGAGATGGATTCGGTTTGTTGACTCACCAACCAGGGAGGCCGAGTTGCTGCGCTTGCGCCACCACGTCCTCGTCGTAGTCAGCGGCGGCATCCGCGGCGCTCTGGAGCCCCGAACCAACCGCCACCGTGAGGAACTCCAGGTTCGGGCCCTTGATCGGAGACAGGAACTCGAGCGCCGGTGCAGTCGCGCCGGCGTCGATGTAGGCCTGGATGTCGAGCACGGCCGGCAAAGCATCCGCCGGAAGCGACGCCCCCTCGATCATGTACGGGCCCTGAGGCGTAACCGCGGCGGTAATCGCGTCCACGCCCTCGAGGGAAGCCACGAAGGCGAGGAACTGCTTGGCAACGTCCTGCTGCTCACTGGTGGCCGCGATGTAGATGCCTGCGGGCATCCAGATCGTCGTCCCGTTGGTCGCCGCGTCGTTCCCGGGCTGGCCGAAGAACCCGATGTCCTGAATGGCGTCTGGGTTGGCCTGATTTATGGCGTCGAGGGCGAAGGTGAGCATCGGGTAGTGGGCGATCTCGCCGTTCGCCAGCAGGACGAGACCTTCATCGAAGGTCGTCGACGCGAAGTTCTCCTGATACCAGCCGGCCTCGAATCCTTGCTGCAGGCGCTCGAAACCTGCCAGCGCCGGTTGGTCCACGTACTTGGCCTCGTTGTTGGTGTACTTCTCGGCCCAATCCGGGTCCTGGGTCTGGATGTTGTAGTAGTCGGCAAGGACGAACAACTGCGAGGTCCAGGTATCCGTGTAGGTCTGACCCACCGGGGCTATCCCCGCAGCGAGGATCGCCTCGTTGTTGGCGGCGAATTCGTCCCAGGTGGTCGGCACGCTCAGACCGAGGTCTTCGTAGACCGCCTTGTTGTAGAGGACGCCACCCCCCATCGCGGTTTGGCTGGGGACCCCGTACACATTCTCCTCGGCCGTGACCGTGGGCAGGAAGGAGTCCACGATGTTCTCGACAAAGGGCTCATCCGTGATCGGGACGATGGTCTCGGTCGGGTTGAGCGCCTGGAACAGGGAGCCCGTGTTGTACCAGAAGATGTCGGTCATCTCCCCGGTGGCGAGCCGGGTCTTGACGAGGTTGTCGCCCTCGCCGCCGCCCGGGCGGGTCTCGGTCTCGATCGTGACGTTGGGATTGGCGGCCTCGAACGCAGCTACCAGGGCCTCCGCGGTCGCGATGGTGACTGGGTTGTCGTCGTATAGGAACGTCAGGGTCACCGGCTCAGCCGATGGGGCAGCTGTCGTGCCTGGGGCCTCGGTCCCTTGTGGGGCCGTGGTGCCGCCGTCATCCGGTGCGGCGGTCGTGGTCGATGCCGACCCCCCGCCACATGCAACGACAACGAGAGCGATCACCGCAAGGACCACTGCCCACCGTCTCGAAAACAGTTTCATGCACATCCTCCTCATAAGGCGCGCCCCGCGGCGCTCTCGAAACGTCTGCCTTAAACGTTTCAAGGCGATCGTACCCACACCAAACCAATGCCGTCAAGAAGTGTTAGGTTGCTCACGTTTCTAACATCGAGTGGACGGGCCCAAACGTCGCAAGACGGTGTGGTCGGGCCGATCTGGCCCCCTGCGTCCCGACGAATTGGGCCTCGCTACCAGGTCTCCTCGACGCACTCGCGGTGGCTCTCCGGCTCGACCTGGACCGTGGCGTGGGCGATCCCCCAATGCTCGCGGAGGTTGTCACCGGCGTGGTGGAGCACCTGGTGGGTGTCGGCGTCTTCGGTCACCACGAGATGGGCAGTGGCAACGTCCATCTCCGAGGTCAGGGTCCAGACGTGGAGGTCATGCACATCAGTAACTCCATCGATGGCTGCCAGGTCATCGCGCACTGCGGCCAGGTCCAACCGCATCGGCGCGGCCTGGACCAGGACCGCCAAGGCCTTGCGGCCAAGTGCCAAGGCCCGGAAAACGATCCAAATGGCGATGGCGATCGCCACCAGCGGGTCGGCATAGGCCCAGCCGGTCCCCAGGTAGAGGAGTGCGGCAAGGATGACACCCGCCGAGCCCAGGAAGTCTGCGATCACCTCGGCGTAAGCGCCTTCGACGTTCATGCTCTCTCCGGAGCCTGCACGCAGGATTCGGGCTGCAACGAGGTTGACCACCAACCCTCCGATCCCGACCACCAGCATCGGGCCCGCGTCCAGGGCCGGCGCATCCGAAAGCCGACGCACCCCCTCATATATCGCATAGCCGGCGACCAGCAAGAGGAGGACCGAGTTCGCTGCCGCCGCCATGATCTCCAGCCGGTAGAGCCCATACGTCTGCCGTTCCCTCCGTACCACCCCGTGGGCGGTGAGCACCGCGGCCAGTGCCATTCCCAGACCGAGGGCGTCTGTCCCCATGTGCCCGGCGTCGGAAAGGAGGGAAAGCGAGCCGGTCGTCAGGGCGGCCACCACCTCGACCACGGCATAGACCACGATGAGCCCGAGGGCGACGGCGAGCGGCTTGGCGTGCCGGGCACCGGTGCGCTCCGTATCGCTGCTCATCGGGATCCTCTCATCGCAGGGTCGAGGTCGGCCTGGGGCGGAGGGGGAGGGATTCGAACCCTCGAGGAGGCGTCAGCCCCCTACGGCATTTCGAGTGCCGCGCACTAGACCGGACTATGCGACCCCTCCAAGGGTCGGCGGCGAGGCCGCCGAGACCGGCTTCGCGGAGGGAGAGGGATTTGAACCCTCGAGGGAGCGTAAACCCCCAACGGCATTTCCAGTGCCGCGCACTAGACCGGACTATGCGATCCCTCCTGGAAGCCTGCCAGAGCTGGCAGGCCAGTAGAGAATAATCCACGTCGTGCCCCAGCCCATATCTGCCTCCGAATACAGGGAAGAGATGGAGATGGCCATTGCCGCAGCCACCGAGGCCGGTGCCGCCGGCGATGTCCCGGTGGGAGCGGTGCTCATCGACGAGGGCGGGACAGTGGTCGCGGTGGACCGCAATCGCCGCGAGGAGTTGGCCGACCCCACGGCCCATGCCGAGATGCTGGTGCTCTCGCGCGGGGCCCGGGAGCACGGGGATTGGCGGCTCGAGGGGCACACCCTGGTGGTCACCCTCGAGCCCTGCCCGATGTGCGCCGGCGCCGCGGTGCTCGCCCGCCTGGAGCGAATCGTCTATGGGGCGGCAGACCCCAAGGCGGGTGCCGCGTGGTCGCTGTACAACATCCCCCAGGACCGGCGCCTCAACCACCGAGTGGAGCTGATCTCGGGTGTCATGGCAGATGAGTGCTCGGCGCTCCTGGAGGCCTTCTTCGCCGGGCGCAGGTAGCCGTCAGCCGACCCTGGCCTCGACCAGGGTGAGCCGTCGATCCCAAATGGCGTAGACCACCGCCCCGAGCACGATTACGATCGACACCGCTCCGAAAGCCACCCGGTAGTCGAACCCGTCGATGGCGAACCCAACCAACGGCGCGGACATCAAGAGCGCGAAGTCGAAGATCGAGGTGAAGATCGACATTGCAGAGCCCCGCTCTGCAGTCCGGGCCCGCTTGACCACCTGGCTGGAGAGGATCGGGAACAGGGCTCCGTGTGCCATTCCTCCAGCGATGGCGGCCGCGACCAGGACCGCCGCCGAGCCGGCCACTGCCATCACCGCGAGACACACGGCCAGGCTCAGGATGGAGCCGACGATCACCGGCCCCTGGGCCAGGCGGTCGTAGCGACTGCCACCAAAGATGCGGGTCGTTGCTGCGGTCAGCCCATACACGCCGAAGAACAAACCTGCCGATCCGATCTGGCGCTCATCGACATAGGTGCGAGTGAAGGTGAACAGGGTTTCCAACCCGATGCTGAAAGTCAGGGTCACCCACCAGAGCGGAAGCAGGTCGCGCTGGGCCAGTGCGTGCCAAAACCCACGCCGGGGACGACGGCCCACGATGGGCAACACGGGGAGGGTCCATACCACTAGCCAGGACCCGAGCATCGCCGCCGCGGACAGGATGAACAGCCCGTCGAACCCGGCAGCCTCGATGACAAGGTCGGCAAGCACCCCACCGATTGCGATCGGCACCAGGCCGGAGAGCCCGAAGAGAGCGAGACCCTGCGTCCGGTGCGCGGCGGGTATCGAGTCGGCGCCATAGGTGAGCAGCGTTGTGAACAGTGAGATGAGCAAGACACGGTGGACGAGGAAGATGACCCAGAGCAGCGGCCCCCAGACCGTGGTCGTGACCATGAGCAGCATGAACACGATGTTTCCCGCACCGGCAAAGAGGAGCACGGTCCGCCGGTCGGTGAGGTCGAGCAGACGGCCCAACGCGGGTCGCATGAGGAGTGCGAGTACCGCCGCAGCCGAATAGAGGAGCCCGATCTTGGACTCGGTCACCCCGAGGTCGTCGAGGTAACCGGGGAAATGGATCATGAGAAAGAACGAGATCTCCTCGAACAGGCCGGCCACGAACAGGCGCGGGAAGGCGGGCCCGAACGAGGAGAGAGCCATGACCGGGGAAGGTAACAGTGGCGGTGGGGGTAGCCTGAAACCGATCGTGCTAGGCGGGGCACTAGGGGTGCCCTGTACCCGAAATCCTCTACATGCGGGGCCGAATTCCCCGCCCGAGGGGCGGCGTGACATCGGGGCCAAGGCCCTGACGATGGACACGTGGCGTTGACGGTTGGGTCCTGCGCGGCGGAGCCCTGCGAACCGGGTCAGATCCGGAAGGAAGCAGCCCTAAGCGGAGAGCTCCGGGTGACGCAGGGCGGCCTGGCCCGAGCCGGCGGCCGTCGCCGACGGTGTCGCACCGCTTCAAAGGCGGGGGCACGATCCGTTTCTCCCCCCAGCGAAGCGTTGGGGGGAGTACCGCTGCAGGCGGGGAGGGGGGCCGAAGCTCGCAGCATTACGCCAGCGCAGCCGGTTTCCTGAGCCTCGCCCCATAGACGAACCCGAATACACCCATCCTCCATACCTCCTCGACGACCAGGCCCTGTCGGTCGACGAACAGCTGCTCCGGAGGGGGCAGCGAGTCGAGCGAGCGGTGCAGGTACCAGTACTCCCGGGGGGCGCCGGCGAACAACAGCCCGACCAGAGGCAGCAACACCGCGGTGCCCAGGCGATGCAGGAGCCGAAGGACCGGGTTGCGGGGACGAGCGAGGTCGACGACGACTGCTGCCGATCCGGGGCGAAGGACCCGGCCCACTTCGGCAAGGGTCTCGTCGATCGAGGTGAGGTTGCGAAACACGAATCCGCTGAGCACGCCGTCGAAGGTGTCTTGGGCAAACGGGAGACGCTCGCCAATACCCACCACTCGCTCCGACACATCGCTCAGTGCCAACATCTCGATCACAGGGTCCAGGCCCACGACCCTCCGTCCTTCGAAGTCGGTGTCGCCGGTGCCACAGCCGAGGTCCAAGACCGGGCCCGGACCCAGCATCCCCACCCCGTGCCGACGCCAGCTCCGCTCCTGGCCCAGGGAGAGGATCCGGTTGATCCTGTCGTAACGAGCCGCGATCCGGGCAAAGATCGGGTCGGAGGCCTCGCTCACGGCTCGATCAGTTCGAACCCCGTATAGCGACGCAGAGCCTCGGGGATCCTGACCGACCCGTCCGGCTCGTGATGATTCTCGAGCAGGGCGATGATGGTCCGGCCCACGGCGCATGCCGTGCCGTTGAGGGTATGGAGCACACGATTCCCGTCGTCGCCCCGGACCCGGATCTTGAGCCGGCGAGCCTGGTAGTCGGTCGTGTTCGAGCAGGAGGTGATCTCCCGGTAGGCCTGCTCACTCGGGAACCAGGCCTCGATGTCGTACTTCTTCGCTGCAGACGCGCCCAGATCGCCCGCAGCGACATTGACCACCCGATAGGGGATCTCCAGCTCCTGCACCAGGCCCTCTTCCGTCGCGAGGAGGCGTTCGTGCTCCTCGGCCGACGACTCGGGGTCGGTGAAAACGAACATCTCGACCTTGTCGAACTGGTGGACGCGGAAGATCCCGGCCGTGTCCTTTCCGTAGGTCCCCGCCTCCCGGCGGAAACACGTGGAGAACCCGGCATACCGCATGGGGAGCATCTCTTGATCGAGGATCTCGTCCCCGTGATAGGCAGCGAGGGGCACCTCTGATGTGCCCACGAGGAACAACTCGTCTTTTGGTACCTCGTAAACCTGCTCTCTGGCCTCGGGGAAGAACCCCGTTCCCTCCAGTGCCTCCTCCCGCACCAGCACCGGCGGGATCATCGGCGTGAACCCGGATTCGACGAGACGGTCCATCGCCCACCGCACCAGGGAAAGCTCGAGAATTGCGCCCTTGCCCTTCACATAGGCGAATCGGCTACCCGAGACCTTGGCCCCCCGGGTCGTGTCCACGATGCCGAGGGTCTCGCCGAGAGTGGCATGGTCGACTCCCGCGGGCCGAGGGCTCCCGAACCTCTTGATCTCCACGCTGTCGGCATCGGTGAAACCGTCGGCGGCGTCGGTCGCCACCAGGTTCGGGACCTCGAGCAACGCCAAGTCGAGCTCGGCGCTCAATCGGTCGGCGTCCGCCGATGCGGTCTTCACCGCCGACGCCAACTCGGCGACCTCGGCAATTGCAGCCTCCTTCTCGGCACCGGTGAGGCTGGCTATGAGACGCCCCGCCTCCCGCTGACGGGCTCGCAGCTCCTCGGCCTCCTGGCGCCGCGTCCGGGCCTCCAACTCGAGCGCGACGACATTCTCGATGTCGATCTCCATCCCCCGCCGGCGCAACGACTCACGGATCAGATCGGGGTCATCTCGGAGCAGCCGGGGGTCGATCATGGGCCGCAGGATGTTACCGGCCGACCACCTCGGGCCTCAGCCCTCATTGACCGTGAACTCCACCCGGAGCTCGTTGTCGTCGGCATTGACGTCGGTCTGCACCCCAACCAGGGTGAGCACGACCTCATAGGCCTCGCCGCTGCTGACTTCGACATCGGGGAAGCTGACCGTCGTCTGCTGCTGTGACTCGAGGGCGGGCACCGGCTCCTCGAGGATGACGGGATCCTCTCCTTCGGCGGTGAGCTCGAAATTGAGGCTGACCGCCGGGCTGATCACATTGCCCAGGTTGGAGATCACGACGTTGAACGTCAAGGTGTCGGTGTTGGGGACGATGACCACGTCCTCCGGGTTGACCTCCCACGCGGGATCGGTCACCACCTGGCTCACAGCAAGCCCCGGTCGCAGGGCGAGGTTGCTGTCTGGCGACCGGGCGGCGAGGACATAGGCCTGCGCCAGGCTGGTCAGGTCTCCGGTCGTCGGCATGAGCGTCACCAGCGGCATGGGTGCGGCCGGATCGGGCACCTCTTCCCGCTCCAACTCGGCGACCAGGTCCTGATACAGCCGGTCTCCGGCTCTGAGCTCGGCGAGTGCATTGGCGATGTTGTCGACAACAACCGTGCTCGAGGGGTCATCGGCGGCTGCCAGCAGGCCCGACCCGAATCCGCTGATACCGGCATCCCAGGCGGCCAGAGCCTGACGATGCAGCGCGTTCACAGCGAACAGGGTCGCCGACGGTGGAGCTTCGTCGGCCAACTCGAGGCCGGCAGCGAGGTCCGCCCGCAACCCGTCGATCACGGTGACGAGCTCGGTCCTGTCGATCATCGCCAGCCTGGAAGCCACATCACGGAGCGCATCGCCCTTGGTCGAGAGAGCGCTCGCCTCCTCTTGGACCGCGTCCAGGTAATCGAGCTCGGCCCGGGCATCGGCTCCAGACCCGGAAACGGCGATGGCGACGACGGCAGCGACCGTGATCAGCAACGGCCACAGAAAGCGGATGAGGACACGTCTCCGGGGCCGGGGCGTGTCCAACATCAGGTGTTGGTGTCAGCGAGAGGCATCGAAGCCCTTCTACAACCTCCACATGGTGGGCGGAGGGATCGTCGGGAATCTGATCCGTGGTGGGCGAGGGGGGACTTGAACCCCCACGACCTTGCGATCACAGGAACCTGAATCCTGCGCGTCTGCCAATTCCGCCACTCGCCCGTAACGGTCGGGAAATCGTAACCCTGCGCCTGTGGTTCCGGTAGTCGACCTGTCACTGTCACCAGTCGGCCGTAATCTGCCCATCGTGAGCCTTGCCAGGAGCCTGGAACGCCGTCTGGAGCGCCTTTTCGAAGGAACCACCGGGCGAGTGTTCTCCGGGCGCATTCATCCTTCTGAGATGGCGGGCCGGATTGCGCGCGAAGCCGACCTCACCAGCTTCCAGCACCCGACCGGCCCTGCCACATCGAATCATTTCGTGCTCACTGTCAATCCGGCCGATCTCGATGTCGACCCGACACGTCTTCAGCGTCGCCTGGAGGCAGCCCTCACCGAGCATGCCGCAGAGGCCGGGTTGAGGCTGGAGGGCCCAGCCACGGTCGTCATCCAGACCTCGCCCCGTGTCTCTCCTGGTCAATTCACCTGTGTCCCTTCGGTGGTTGCGGGCAAGATCCCTCCCTGGGCCCGCCTCGTGTCCGGGGACAGCCAGTACGAGATCGGGCCCAATCGGGCTCTGATCGGACGTTCCAGCGAGACCGACGTGGTGCTGCCCTACGACGATGTCAGCCGGCGGCATGCCCTGATCTGGAGGGCAGAGGGCGTCACCTGGATCCTCGATCTCGGGTCGGCCAATGGGACCACCCTCGACGGAGCACCGGTTCGGGGCACCCCCAGACAGGTGGAAAAGGGAGCGAGCATCGGGCTCGGTGCGACTCGCTTCCGGTTGCGTGAGCCCTGATCCATGCCCGATCTCATCCTCGCCCTCCTCCGAATCATCTTCCTCGGCCTGGTCTACCTCTTCGTCTGGCAGGTGGCTCGGGCGATCGGGTCCCATCTCGGGATCTCATTGCGCCGGCGCCGCAAGGAAGGCTCGAAGGTGGTGGTCGTGCGCTCCGACTCCCAGCAGGGCCTGGAATTGGAAGTCCGGGACGTGACCGTGCTGGGTCGCTCGGACGAGGCGGATGTGCTTTTGGATGATCCCTACGCTTCAGAATTCCACATGCGGCTGGTGGCATCGGAGAATGGGCTCGTCCTCCATGATCTGGGCAGCACCAATGGCACGTATGTCAACGGCCGGCGGATCACCGCTCCCACGACCATGCGGAGGGGCGACACCATCCAGGTGGGGAAGACCGTGATGGAGGTTCGGTGAAGTACATCTGGGCCGCAGCCAGTCATCAAGGCATGGCGCGAAAGAACAACGAGGACGCGATCTATCCGGAGAGCTCCGGGGAGTCGAACGGTCCTACGGTGCTCATGGTCGCCGACGGCATGGGTGGCCATATCGCGGGTGAGGTCGCCTCCCGACTGGCGGTGAATACCGCCGCTTCCTCCGACCTCTCCCCGGCGGACCGGGTGGCGGCCGCCAACAGGTCGATCCGGGAGGAGGTGGCTCGCCAGCCCGACCTGGAAGGGATGGCGACGACCATGACCCTGGTCTTGCTGGCCCCGGAAGGCGTGGCCCGGTTCGGACACGTCGGTGACAGCAGGGCGTACCTGTTCCGTGATGGGGGCTTGCGCCAATTGACCCTGGACCACACAGTGGTTGCCGAATATGTCGCCGCCGGCACGCTGGCCCCGGATGAGGCTGCAGACCACCCCCATAGCCACATGCTGACCCGTTGCCTCGGCCTCACCAGATTCGTGAACGTCGATGAGATCGATGTCTACCTGGAGCCCGACGACCGGCTCCTGCTCTGCTCCGACGGCCTCACCCTGATGCTCGACGATGACGAGATCGCGAAGAAGTTGGAGATCGAATCTGCCGACGAGTCGGTATGGAGCCTGATCGAAGCTGCGAATCAGGCCGGGGGCAACGACAACATCAGCGTGATCCTCGTGGACGTCCTTCCCTGAGCGCATGACTCGCAACACCGAGGGCGCGACCATCCTGGCGGCGGCGGTCCTTGCCGCGTTCGGAGTCTCGCTGGTCAACTTCGCACGCGAGGAGAACGTCGACGCCCAGACCGCGCTCACCTTCCTCGTATTCCTGATCGCATTCGGCGGGATGCACCTCGCGGTCCGCGCCTGGGCACCGCGAGCGACCCCGCTCCTGCTCGCCCCGATCGCCGCCTTGACCGGTCTCGGCTTCATCGAGATCTATCGCCTCGACCCGGTGAAGGCCGGGCTGCAGAGATGGTGGATGTTGATAGCTGCCGGGGTAGCGATCGCCGTGCTCGCGGTGCTTGCCCGCACCACGACCGTGGTGCTCCGCCGCTACCGCAATATCATCCTCCTGCTCTCGCTGATCCTTCTGATGCTCCCCAACCTCCCCACCGATTGGGGGTTCCCGCTCAAGGGCCTGACGGTGAACGGATCGCGGCTGTGGATCGTCCTCGATATGGGATTCACGACACTCCAGTTCCAGCCCGCCGAGATCGCCAAGCTGGGCCTGGTTGCTTACATGGCTGCCTACCTGGCGGACCACCAGCGAGCCCTGCGCGAGGCGCGCCGCCACCTGGGCCCGCTCAGATTCCCCGAGCCACGGCAGTTGATTCCGATCCTGGTGACCTGGGGAGTGAGCATCCTGATCCTCATCTCCCAGCGCGACCTTGGCGCATCGCTGTTGCTCTTCGCCGGGTTCGTCCTCCTCCTCTATGCCGCCACGGGCACGACCGGTTACCTCGTGACCGGCGGGATCATGGCTCTGGTGGCCGGTGTCGCCTCGTATTTCGCCTTCGACCACGTCCAACGACGGATCATCGCCTGGCTCGCCCCGTTCCAGCACTACGAGGACGAGGGCTATCAGATCGTCCAAGGGTTGTTCGCACTGGGCACCGGGAGCTTGTCCGGAGCCGGGCCCGGCCTGGGGAGGCCGGACCTGATCCCCAACGCGACGACCGACTTCATCTTCGCCGCCGTAGGAGAGGAGCTGGGGTTCGCGGGAACGGTCTCGGTCATCGCCCTCTTCGCCCTTGTCGTAGCCGTTGGGATCGGGATCTCTTTTCGGAGTCGAGACACCTTCCGCAAATTGCTCGCCGCAGGGCTCACCTTCGTGTTTGCGGTGCAGACCTTCCTGATCATCGGGGGCGTGCTGCGGATAGTCCCGCTCACGGGGATCACCCTCCCCTTCATGTCCTATGGGGGCTCGGCCCTGGTCGGGAACCTGATCCTGATCGTCTTGCTGCTCCGGATCAGCCATGAGGAGGCGACGTGAACGGCCCGGTGCGCCGGTTGTCGATCGGGCTCTTCACCTCGTTCTTCGTCCTGCTGCTGGGGGTGACCTGGTTCCAGGTGGTGAGGGCCGACGCATTGAAGGCCGACCCGAGAAACGCCCGTCCCGCCCTGTCGGAGCAGGGGAAGGAGCGGGGCCTGATCGTCACCGCCGACGGCCTGGTCGTGGCCGAGTCGGTGGTCGACCCGGCTGATCCCCGGTCTTTCGTCCGCACCTATCCGGAAGGTGAAGCCTTCGCCCACATCGTCGGTTACAACTCGTTCATCCTCGGTGACTCCGGGTTGGAGAACGCCTACGCCCCGGTACTGCGTTCGCGGCGCGACCTGACCATCAGCGATCTCATCTCCGTCCTTCTCGGGCGCGACCTCCGGCCCCACAGCGTGGAGATGACGGTTGACGGCCCGCTCCAGCATGCAGCGTTCGAGGCTCTCGGCGGGCAGACCGGGGCGATCGTGGCCATCGACCCCAAGACCGGCGCCATCCTCGCCGCAGCCTCATCCCCGTCATTCGACCCCGAGTCGCTGTTGGGAGACGACGCCGCCGCGGTTTGGGATTCTTTGCTCGCAGACCCGACCAAGCCCCTCAGTGATCGGGCAACCCGGGAGTTGTTCGCCCCGGGGTCCACGTTCAAGACGGTGGTCACCGCGACCGCCCTCGACACCGGCGCCGCCGACCCGAGCACCGAGTTCCCCGACCCCGAGGAATATCAATTGGAGGGCTCTACCGCGACGATCTCCAACTTCGACGGAGGGGTCTGCAGTGACGGAGTTTCGGTGACCCTGCTCATCGCCTTCGTTCGATCCTGCAACACGGTGTTCGCCGACCTGTCGGTTCGCCTCGGCGCCGAGGACATCGGGATCACCGCCGAAGCATTGGGGTTCAACACCGACCTCGAGTTCCCTTGGACCGTCCCCCAGGCCACATACCCGGTCGAAGAGTTGGCCGACGACCCGGCTGCTCTGGCACAGAGCGGGATCGGGGAACGGGATGTGAGGGCGACGCCGTTGCATATGGCGATGGTTGCCTCAGCAGTCGCCAATCAGGGTGTGGTGCCCGCTCCTTACCTGGTCAGCCGGATCTTCGACGCCGACGGCAACAGCGTCGAGGAAACCGAGCCCACCCCATTGGGGCGAGCGATGGCACCCGCCACGGCATCGGTGTTGGGCCAGATGATGGAGCGGGTGGTCACCGAGGGCACCGGCTCGCAGGCATCGGTCCCTGGGGTCAGGGTCGCCGGCAAGACCGGCACCGCCGAAGGGGCCGGGGATGGCCCCCATGCCTGGTTCATCGGATTTGCGCCGGTAGAGGACCCCTCGATCGCGATCGCGGTGCTGATTGCCGGCGGCGGCGACGTCGGGGAATCGGCAACCGGGGGCGGCGTCGCCGCACCGATAGCCGCCGACCTCATCGAACAGTGGCTCACGAGAAGCCAATGAGTTGCATTGGGGTCGTTCCTACAATCCTGCCCGTTCCATGAATACCCCCTCTGAACTGACCGACCGCTATCACATCACGTCGCACCTGGCCCGGGGTGGGATGGCCGACGTCTACGAGGGCCAGGACACGCTGCTCAATCGCCGGGTGGCGATCAAGGTCCTCCATGCCCAGTACTCGGCCGATGAGGCGTTCGTGAAGCGCTTCCGCCGTGAGGCTCAGGCCGCCGCCAACCTCAGCCATCCCAATATCGTCGGCATCTACGACTGGGGCCAGGCTCAGGGCACCTATTTCATCGTCATGGAACTGGTCGACGGGCGCTCACTGCGCGACGTGTTGAAGACCGAGGGCCCGCTTCTGGCCCGAAGGGCCACCGAGATAGCCGCCGAGGTGACCGCCGCATTGTCGGTCGCCCACCAAGCGGGACTGGTGCACCGAGATGTGAAGCCGGGAAACATCCTCCTCGCCAAGGACGGCACGGTGAAGGTCACGGACTTCGGGATCGCCCGGGCCTGGGACGACAGCGCGGAGCTGACGAAGACCGGAGCGGTGATCGGCACCGCCACCTATTTCAGCCCGGAGCAGGCCCAGGGGGCAAGTGCCGATGCTCGCAGCGATGTCTACGCGCTGGGTGTGGTGCTGTACGAGATGCTCACTGGACGGCCCCCGTTCACCGGCGACAGCCCGATGTCGGTCGCCTTCCAACATGTGTCGACCGAGGCTCCGGCGCCGTCAGCTCTCAACGCTGACGTCCCGGCATCACTCGACGTGGTGGTGGCCAAGGCAATGCGCAAGGACCCCACGGCCAGGTATCAGAGCGCCGAGGAGATGCGCGGGGACCTGTTGTCGGTGCTCCGCGGCCAAGAAGTCGTCCCGGCTGTAGTCGCCGCCGGAGCCGTGGGAGCGGTGGCTGGCGGAGAGAACGCGACCCAGGTCATGACCACCCAGGTTCCTCCGGCCACGGTGCCCCCCGACGAGGTGTATCGCGGCGTAGAGGAGGAGCCGTCGTCACAGATGCCGTTCATCCTCACCGCATTCGGGCTCCTCATCGCCCTCGGGATCCTGGTCTTCTTCCTGTTCAACCTCGCAACCGGGGACGACACCGAGGGGGAGATGATCCCGGTCCCCAACGTGGCCGGCATGACCCGAGAGCAGGCCCGGGATCGACTCGAACAGGATGAGTTCACCGTCAAGTTCACACCGGAGGCGAGCGAAGAGGTCGAAGTCGACGTCGCAATCCGCTCCAATCCTCCCGCCGGCACCGAGGCACTGGTTGGGTCGGAAGTCGAGGTGTTCATCTCGTCCGGGATCGAGCAGTTCCAGGTGCCGCCGCTGGTCGGCCAGACCCGCGAGGCAGCCATCCGGATCATCGAGGAGAACGGCTTCGTGGTCGGGGACGTCACCGAGGAGCCAAACGCCGACTTCGCCGAGGGCACCGTGTTCCGCCAGGACCCCTTGAACGGGGTGATGGCCGGCGGGGGCGCGGCCATCGACCTCTGGGTATCGACCGGTAGGGAGACTCACATCCTTCCCGAGCTGGAGGGGCTGAGCGAGCGGGATGCGGTTGCAGAGCTGCAGGCGCTGGATCTTCTGTCGACGATCAACGACGAGTTCAACAACGACGTCCCCGAGGGAATCGTCATCCGCACCGAGCCCGAGCAGGGCACCGAGGTGCGCTCCGGTGACACGATTCTGCTCGTGGTCTCCCAGGGCCCGGCGCCGGTGGAGGTTCCGGAATTGCTCGGCCTCACCCCGGGCCAGGCCGAGGACGTCCTCAACGATCTCGGACTCGAGATCAACGTGTCCAACACCCAGCAGCCGGTCGTCGACCCGAGCCAGGATGGGGTGGTGGTGGATCAGTTCCCGGAGGAGGGGGTCACGGTCTTCCCGGGCGACGTGGTTTCGGTGACGCTCGGCGACTTCCAACCCCCGCCGACAACCACGACGACGACTACGACGACAACAACGACGACTCTGCCCTGACCTCAGCGGTAGTTGGTGGTCATCAGGAACCCGGCGGCGATCGCTACCAGGCCCGCGACGAGGACCAGCTGGTCGAGCTCGAACACGAATCGGAGCAGGACCAGGATCACCCCGATGACCATAAGTCCTGCCATCAACGCCACATACCACGTCGGACTGGGCTGCTTGGCCCTCGCGGCCTCGGCGGCGGATATCTGCGCTGATGGCGGCCGACTCTTCGTCTTGCGGCGCTTTGACTCGGGCACGGCGGCGAGCGTAGCGAGTTACAACGGTGTAGTTCTCAACATCCTGTGGAAAAACCTCGGGAAAACTACAGGAGTGTGATTCGCCGGGTCAGGCCGGTCTCCATACCGGGACCATGTCCTCGCGACAATGCCGGGGGGCGGCCTCCTGGCCGAGGTTGATCGACTTCATGGTCAACTCGGCACCGCAGACGGTGCACTTGTAGTCCTGGTCGACGGGAACGACATCATCGGGATCGATCTCCGGCGGTGGAGTGGCCAGCATCCTGATCAGGGCCACCGAAACCCTCCATATCACGTATCCAAGGAGCAGGGCCAGAAGCACGTCGACGGCGGTGTTCCCGGTCATTTTCCGCAATCCGCAATCCGCAATCCGCAATCCGCATTCCCTCCCCCAGGAGCGGAGCGACGTTGGGGGAGGTGGCCCGAAGGGCCGAAGGGGGCATTACCGCGCAACTCCGATCACAGCCTCTCGATGATCAGGGCGTTGGCCATGCCCCCGCCCTCACACATCGTCTGCAATCCGTAGCGCCCCCCGGTTCGCTCCAGTTCCCACAACAGGGTGGTGAGGAGCCTGGCCCCCGACGCCCCCGTGGGGTGACCCAGGGCGATCGCCCCGCCATTGACATTGGTTCGCTCCCACAGAGCCAGAGGGTCAGAGCCACCGTGCTCGATGCGCCAGGCCGCCACCACCGACGCGAAGGCCTCATTCACCTCGAACAAGTCGATCTCCTCGATGCCGAGCGAGGCCCGGCTCAGGACCTTTTCGGTTGCGGGTATCGGGCCGGTGAGCATGGTCACCGGATCGACCCCGGCCATGGCGAAGGCGACGAAGCGCGCTCTGCGGGTGAGCCCGAGCTCCCGGGCCCGGTCGTCGGACATCACGAGGACGGCGGCTGCGCCATCCGAGATCTGCGAGGAGTTGCCGGCAGTGATCATCCCGTCGGCCTTGAACGCAGGTTGCAGGCCCCCCAACTTCTCGAGGGAGGTGTCGGGCCGGATCCCTTCATCCCTGCTCACTGTCTCCGACATCCCGTTGTCCCGCGTGATGCCCACCGGGACGACCTGTTCCTCGAAGCGGCCCTCTTCGGTGGCGGTGGCGGCGCGCACGTGTGACTCCAGTGAGATCTGGTCGAGGTCGGAGCGGCTCACCCCCCACTTGTCAGCGACCAGTTCCGCAGAGATTCCCTGCGGAACCAGGCCCTGTGAGTAGCGGTCCAGCATCCTCGGCCCGAAGGGCATACCGGGGCCCTGATGGGCGGTGACGCCGAGCGGGACCCTCGTCATGCTCTCCACTCCGGCCGCGATCACGATGTCCTGGGCCCCGGCCATCACCGCCTGCGCCGCGAAGTGGGCAGACTGCTGGGAGGAGCCGCATTGGCGGTCGATGGTCACACCAGGGACTTCTTCAGGGAACCCGGCAGCGAGCGCGGCGTTGCGCCCGACGTTGTAGGCCTGCTCGCCCGTCTGGCTGACTGTGCCCATGATCACGTCGTCGATCCGGGATGGGTCTAGCTGGTTTCGCTCGACGAGCGCCTGGAGAGGGATCGCGGCCAGGTCGACGGGATGGATGTCCTTGAAGACGCCGTTGCGCTTGCCGATCGGGGTCCGCACCGCATCGACGATCACGGCTTCTCGCATCTCAGCTCCTGATTCTGGGTCGTTCACGGGAACGCCGCCCGCGGTGGATCATTCCCGGCCGGGTGGAGACGATGGGACTCGAACCCACGACCCCCGGCTTGCAAAGCCGGTGCTCTTCCAACTGAGCTACGTCCCCGCCGCCGACATTCTACGGATGCACGGCCACTCCCCGGTTCCCCAGGTGCGATGACTAGTCCTTTCCAATCGACCCAGGTATGGCCAGACAGGGTTCGCAGGCGGGCACCGATATCCGACTCATAGGGAATCAGGTCTATACAAGATCCAAGGAGTAGGGAAATGAAAAGGTTCAGAGTCGTCATCCTGGGGGTGACAGCGACGGTCCTGCTGGTGGCAACGGCCGCCGCGGCCGCGCCAACGAGATTCAAGGATGTACCCGCGGATCACACGTTCTCGGTTGCGATCAACTGGATGGCTGAGAACGGGATCACCAGGGGTTGTAACCCGCCAACCAACGACATGTTCTGCCCGGATGACTACGTGACCCGGGGTCAGATGTCCGCCTTCCTGAAGCGGCTGGTTGATTCCGATGTCATGCCTGCCGGTGCTCAGGGCCCCAAGGGTGACAAGGGTGCTACCGGGGCCCAGGGTCCCAAGGGTGACAAGGGTGCTGCTGGTGCCATCGGTGCTACCGGTGCTACCGGTGCTACCGGTGCTACCGGTGCTTCTGGTGCTCAGGGTCCCAAGGGTGACACGGGTGCTCAGGGTCTTCAGGGAATCCAGGGTCTCCCTGGTTTGCCCGGCTCCGACGGTACCAACGGTCTCCCTCTTCCCGGTGCCGACGGTCTTCCCGGTGCTGCTGGTGCCCAGGGTCTTCCCGGCGCTGACGGGGCGAACGGTGCTGCTGGTGCCCAGGGTCTTCCCGGCGCTGACGGGGCCCAGGGTCCCAAGGGCGACACCGGCGCCACCGGTGCACAAGGTCTCCAGGGTCTTCCTGGTGCCGCGGGGGCACAAGGTCCCAAGGGCGACACCGGCGCCCAGGGGATTCAGGGCCCCGCTGGCCCGCACGCCACCTTCACCAGAGTGGAAGGCACGGTCAGCGCCAACGACAGCACCAGCCCAAAGACAGTCACTGCCACTTGCCCTAACGGTGGTGTGGTAGTCGGTGGAGGGCATTTGTTCGGCGGCTCGGACAGTGTGGACCTGCATGTCGTCAGCTCCTATCCCTCGAACACCACGACGTGGTCAGTGACGGGCGCGGAGGCAGACGCTGCCCCGATCATCGGCAACTGGACGGTGCGGGCATACGCCATCTGCGCCAGCTGATTCATCTTCAGCAGCGAGCAAGAGGGCCCCGTCTCCTGGCGGGGCCCTCTTCTATGCGAGCTCTGACAACGAAGTCCCCCTCGACCACCGCGCACGGGTAACGCTGTGGCTAACCCGGCTCCCAACGACCATCGGCCCGAGCCGCTTCGACCGCAGCCCGACCCGCAGGCGCCATCCTCCCCTCCGCCTCGAGCCGGGTCACCCTCTCGATGTTCCGCTCCGACCAGTTGCTGCGAGCGGTGCGCGGGGTGAACCTGACCCGCCAGCTGCCTTCGTCACGCTTCGTGGAATGGCCGTCGATCCATCCGAAGCACAGCGCCTCTTGAAGAGCGGCCTCATAGGTCAGGGAGGTCACATCTCCACCTCGTTTGGTGAGCACCAGTCGCACACCAGGTGAGGAATCGTGGTTCTGCTCCAGCCACCTGCGCCAGGAGGCGGAATCGGAAATCAACAGCTCGGGCAGCTCGATTGCCACGCTGGGATCGTATGCCGGTGACGACTTTCAGACGGCCAGCGAGATGCGGATCAGGCCGCCGAGAACGCCGGCGCCCACTCCCCTAGTGCCTCTAGTGCCTCACATTCGGCGCGGACCAATTCGCTGATCGACCTCATCCGCGTCGAGGCCTCGGCTTCGTCCCATTCATATCGGGCGAGGGCCCGTGACTCCCGGAACATGCGCAGTGATAGCTGGTCCCGGGTGCGCTGGTATTCGCTCAAGGCATCGACAGCCTCCTCGGGTGTGCGGAGAGCCCGATCGACGGCACGAGCACACAGCTCAGCATCTCGCAGTGCGTCACTGATCCCGTGCGCCGAGATCGGGTCCTTGGTGTAACCGGCATCGCCGACCAGGGCCCATCCCGGGCCCCAGGGTTGGCGTAGGAAACCGGGCAGGCCGTCGGTACCCCTGAACCCGGTGACCCTCGACGCCGCTCGGACGCGCTCTGACAGATCCGTTCCGGCGCGACTCAGCAGCAGGTGAAATTCGGACTCGGGATCGGCTCGGAACCGGGCGATCTCCGAGTTGCTGCGCGCGACGAAGACACAGCAGAGCCCGTCGTTGGTCGGGATGATCCCGGCGTTGACCCCCGGCGTGAACTGAAACCAGAAACCAGGCACGTCCACCCCGTCGAAGTAGGCGTAGGTGACGGCGTTGGTCGCCGAATGACTCTCGTAGGCGTCGGAGCCAACCAGCTCCGCGGTCCGGGACCAGACGCCGTCCGCCCCGATCACGAGCCGAGACGACACCTTGAGATCACGTCTGTGGTTGGTGACGACCACCCCGGACACGTGGCCCGAGTCGTCACGCTCCAACCCGACCATCCGGGTCCCCTCGGCAAGCTCGGCCCCCGCCTCCTGGGCCGCCTCGACCACGATGCGATCGAGAACGGTACGGCGCGGCGCATACAGGGTGTCCACACCGAACTCCGGCCTTACCTGGAAGGGAATCCGCTCCTCACCGAACCCGAGGACGATGTCGCGGATCGGAGGAGTCCGGGCCTCGACAACCCGATCGACGAGGCCCCAACGGGTGAGCTGGAGGACTCCGCTGCGGAGGATGGCATGGGTGGAGACCACATCAGAGGAGGCCCTCACCCGGTCCACCATGAGCACCCGATGGCCTCGCCTGGCCAGGAGCATCGCAGTGGATGCGCCTGCGACGCGGGACCCGACGACAACAACGTCGTAGTCGGTGGCGGGTGACGCTCCGCCACGGGCCGGGTGCGGCCGGGGAAGGACCCCGGCCGCGAATTCCGGCCGTTTCATGCGACGTCGACGACGACCTCGACCGAGGTGCCGTTAGTGAGCATGTCGTAGACCGCGGACCGGGCAATCGACCGTTCGACGACTTTGCGCAGATCCTCGGCCCCGGCGTCACCCTCGATGGTGACCTGCATCTGGATGCTCTGGTAGCCGTTGCGGACCTCGGGGTCGATGCCGAGCAGGCCGACCAGGTCGATGTCGCCGGTCACCGTCGAGCTCACCCGGGTGAGCTCGACGCCGCGAGCGGCAGCAACGTTCCCGATCCCTGCGGTGATGCAGGCAGCCAGAGCGTGGAGAAGGAACTCCACCGGGCTCGGGCCGACGTCGGTGCCGACCAACTGCTCGGGGTGGTCGGCGTCGTACTGATGGGGCTCGCGATGGGTCTGCTCCGTCCCCAGGCCGAAGAAGTCGTGGATCCGGGTTCTGCTGTGAGTCCCGCTCACCCATTCGTTTCGGGCCCGGAATTGGAACCTGGCCGCCTCAGGCTGGGCCCTGACCGCATCCAACGCCCCGAACAGCCCGTCGACGTTGACTCCGTTTCTCATCGTGGTTGTCACTGTTTTCTCCTTTGCTTTGCTGGAATTGTCCAGCTGACTCGGTTCTAGGTCGATCGTTCGACCGATGGTCGGCGCACTGTGGTATCCGTGGTACCTCCTTCGTTTGGGTCCTTAGATCAGCTCGGCGATCATGCGGGCGGCGCGCCGGGCGCCGTCGGGCTCCACCGGCCGATAACGCACCTCACGCTCGAGCTCGTCGCTGATCCCTTCCGCGATCTGCTCGGGATCGGTCGCGGCGTACTCCATGTGCCGGCCGGCCCCGTGCTGATCGAGACGGTGGCGGACGTGGAAGTTCTGCTCGAAGTGATTGTGCAGAGGAAAGTAGAGAAAGGGCCTGCGCGCCGCGGTCAGCTCCATCGTGGTCGTCAATCCGCCCTGGACCACCGCCACGTCACAGACCGCGAGATGCCGGTACAGCCGGTCCACGTATCCGTGTACCTCGAGCCCGGGAGCCGAGGGGAGACTCGCAGGGTCGATTCGGGGCCCGGCCACCGCCACCATTCTCAGTTCGGGGACCATCTCCTTGGCCATCGGGTAGGCCGCGATCACCTTCTCCAGCAGATCACGCCCCACCCCCGAGCCACCGACCGTGACGATGCACACCTTCTCGTCGGGGGCGTAACCCAACTCCGCCCGCCATTGCTCCGCCTCCTCGGGTGTTGGTGGCGTGAACCCGGTGATGTAACCGGAGAAGTCGAAATGCTCCTCGGTCCAGTCCCTGATCTTGGGGAGGTCGGGCCCGAAGACGGCCGGGTAGATGTCGTCGGGGTTGCCGACGAAGATGGCCCGGTCCCTGATTCGGGGATAGCGGGCTATGTGCTCGATCATCTCGGCGTTGTAGTCGGCGGTCAGGTACGCCTCGTGATCGCCCCCATCGGGCATCGGGAGATAACCGACGAAGTCGGTCATCCACACATTCGATCCCCGCTTCAGCTCCGGATTCTCATGCCAGTAGTAGTCGACGTCCCAGGCCTCGTCTCCGAGGATCAGGTCGTAGTTCCCCTCCTCGACCACCTCCTGGAACACCATGAAGTTGGCGAGCAGGATCTCGTCCATCCGTCGCAGCGCCTGGAAGCAATGCAGCTCGTGACCCGAAGCCTCGGAGGCGACATGACCCGACTCGGAGGCGAGCCATTCGCTTGCCGGGTGGATCGTTTCCCCGGCGTTGTCGAGGACCTCGGTGACCGGGTGCTGGGCAAGCCAGTCGACCTGCAGGTCAGGCTCGATCTTCTTCAATTCCTGAGCGATGGCCAGGTCGCGCCGGGCGTGGCCGAGCCCGATCGGCGACGACAGGTAGAGCGCCTTCTTCCTGCGATTCATGCTCCGGGTCCAGGTGTGACTCGGCATGGGCACCTCCTCGATCGTGTCTACGAACTTGCGAATGGCGCGGTTGACCGCGACCGGCTCCCGTGCCGGCGTGAGATGACCGGCGCCCTCGATCACCAGGAGGTCGCCATCGGTGAGGTCGGCGAATGCCCGGCCCCGGTCCACGTGCTGACACAGGTCACGATCGCCGTGGACGGTGAGGGTGGGAACCGCCAGCAACCGACACATCTCCTCGACCGCCTCCCGGTCGGGGAGCCCGACGTCGAACCCCTCCTCCGCCGCAGCCAGCACCTCCCCGGTCGATTCCAGCGCCCAACCGACAGCGTCCTCGTACTGCTTGGTGGAGTGGGCCTCCACCAGCTGCTGGCCGAAGAAGAACTCGATCCAATCGCGGTGCCGGGTGGTGTACACGTGGCGATTGTTCAGCTCCCAACCGGTGGGATCCTCGAGGATCTCATCCCAGTGAGGAGCGGTTTCCACCCAATGCGGCTGTGGCCTGCCCAGATAGGGAACGCCGGGCTCGATGGCGACCAGCCCTGCGACCCGCTCGGGATGGGCCGAAGCCAGGTTGAGCGCCCACCAGTTGGCATGACAGTGGGCGACGACGATCGCGGTGGCAACGCCGACGGCGTCGAGGACGGCCACCATGTCCCTCAGGTTGGCCTCGGTGCAATGGTCCGCGGGATCGGTGGGCCGCGCCGACTTGCCGTTCCCCCTCCCGTCGATGGTGACCACCCGGTAGTGACGGGACAGGTGAGGAATCAGCCCTTTCCAGATCCGGGAGTGGGTTATCGGCGCCGGCGGGACCAGGAAGAGCGTGGTCTCCCCTGTTCCGTACACCTCGTAGTGGATGCCCAGGCCGTCCCGGTCGACGGATCCGTCGAGCAGCGGGCTGACCGCCCTCATCGCTTCAACCCCTCGACGAACTGACGAAGCAGCAGGTTCACCTGGACCGGGTCCCTGGCGTTGGGAAAGTGACCGGCACCCTCCAGCGACACCAGTGTGCCATTGCCGAGCTGGGCTGCCTCCTCCCCAATGTGATGCGGCTGGATCCTGTCGTCGGTGCCGTGGATGACCAGCATGGGGCAGTCGACGGCGGCGATCGCCTGCTCCCACGTGAGACCGAGCAACGGGCGTCTGGCGTCGGCCTCGAGTATCTCCGGTCCCGTCTCCAGCGCCCACCCGATCGCGTCCTCGATGGGCTTGGTGGAGTGGGGCTCGGCGAAGCCCTGACCGAAGAAGAACTCGAGGAAGTCCTGAAAGTGGTCGTGCCAGTAGGCGATGTTGTACCTGTCCCATCCCCGAGGGCTCTCGGGATACGGCTCCCAGAATTGCCCTTCGATCCTCTCTCTCCCCGGCGCCGGAGGGCCAAGTGGCAATGCCGGCCCGATCATGACCAGACCGAGCACCCGCTCCGGGTACAAGGCGCCAAGACGGAGCCCGTACTGGGCGCCTCTGGAGAGCCCAACCACCACAGCCTGGTCCACGCCAGATGCGTCGAGGACCGCGCGAGCGTCAGCGGCGTAGGAGTCAGCGGCGTACCGATTGGGGTCGGTGGACCGATCCGAGCGACCATTGCCCGGCCCGTCGTAGGTGATGACCCGGTAGTGACGGGAGAGGTAGGGAACCTGCATCTTCCAGAATCGGGAGTGGACGAGGGTCCAGGTGGGGAGGAGAAGGATCGCCGGGTCCCCTTCTCCGAAGGTCTCATAACCGATGCGGATGCCATCACGCACGATGTGATCCGCTCGGTCCGGGGCAACCGCCCTCATCTCTCCTGCTCCATGGCGCGCAGCACCTCGCCAAACTTGCGTAATGCCGAGCGAGCCGGGATCTCCTCGTCGGTGAAGCCGAGCAGGATCATGGTCTCCACACCGAGGAAGGGGGCCCCGGCCACCACCGCGGCTTCCCCCGTCGTGAACGGGCCCAGGCCACCGATCCGGTGCGCCGCCCGCTCGGCAACCGTGGCGAGCAGGTTGAACCACTTGCGGAGCATGTCCTTGACCGCTGCTGCGATCTCGGGGTTGGACCATCCGGCGGCAATCATCTCCTGGAGCACCCGGACATAGCCGGAGGCCAAGTCGTCGTCGAGGAAGTCGCAGGCCTGCTCCCACTGCTTCCAAAGCGGCATGTCACTGGAGAACATCCCCTCTTGTCGTTTCAGGAGCTTGCGGTTCTCCTCCTCCAGCACCTCGAGCACCAGGCCCTGCTTCGATCCGAAGTGGTAGTGGATCTGGCTGAGGGGTACCCCGGCGGCCTCGGCGATCTTGCGGGTGGAGAGCCCGGCATAGCCAACATCGAGCAAGGCGGCCTTGGCGGCATCCAGGATGGTGGCTCGGGTCTTCGGCTCAACGGTCACGTATCTCTCCGTGGCTGATGGTATGGGACGAGTGTCGGTCGATCGACCGATTTATAGCTCACTTCACCAAGCCTTGTCAACCCCCAGACTCCACGGCACTCGGGGTCACCGGGCACAATGGATCTGGTGAGACTGATCGTCACTGCGTTCATGACGCTCGATGGCGTCGTCGAGGGTCCCGGATTCGACGAGCACCGTGACGGCAAGAACGCCTGGGCCTTGCGAATCCAGGACGAGGAGGACGAGGAATACAACACCGCCCAGGTCTTCAGCGCCGATGCCTTTCTCCTGGGGAGGAAGACATTCCAGATCTGGGCTGCCTTCTGGCCCACGGCGCCTCCCAGTGACATCGCCACCCGAGTCAACGAGATCCCGAAGTACGTGGTGTCGAAAACGCTGACCAGCGCCGAGTGGAGCAACTCCACCCTCCTCTCGGGCGACATCGTCGCCGAGATCAGACGCATCAAGGAACAACCAGGCGGCGAGCTGGTTGTCTACGGCAGCCCTTCCCTCGTCGATCTGCTGGTGGAGCACGATCTCGTCGACGAATACCGACTGCTCATCTATCCGGTAGTCCTCGGCAGCGGAAAGCACCTGTTCCGCGACGGGATCGACAGCCACCACCTCGGCTTGACAGGCACGAGGTCCTTCAGTTCAGGAGTCGTCCTCCTCACCTACCAGCCTCAGCGCGAGGCGCCCAGGAGCCAATACGAGGTGGACTTCGCCTGGACCCAAGAACAGGTGCGCTCCCTCCAGGCCGCCCAGGATGTGAATCGGGTGCTGGCCACCGTGTTGTTCACGGACCTGGTCGACTCCACCAGGCGGGCCGTCGAGCTCGGCGATCGGTCTTGGCGCCAGCTCATCGACCGTCATGACGAGTTGGCCCGCTCCGAGGTTGGTCGATGGACCGGCAAATTCGTGAAGAGCACGGGAGACGGTGTCCTCGCCACGTTCGATGCCCCGACCAGAGCTCTGCGCTGCGCCTTCGAATTGCGTGATGCCGTCGGTCGCCTCGGGCTCGAGATGAGGGCCGCGATCCACACCGGTGAGATCGAGCTCCGTGAGGAGGACATCGGGGGCATCGCCGTCCACATGGCTGCTCGTGCCCTCGGTGTGGCCGGGGCGAACGAGGTCGTGGTGACCCGAACCGTGCGAGATCTCGCCACCGGCACCGACCTTGGCTTCGCTCCCATGGGCTCGGTGACCCTCCGCGGGATCCCCGGGGGGACGGAGCTGTTCGGCGCGTCGCTCGGATAGGCCTGTGGACGCGTTTCCCAAGTTTGTCGATCCTCGTAGAATCGCCGTTCACTCGGGGCCCATAGCTCAGCCCGGTTAGAGCGCATCCCTGATAAGGATGAGGTCCGTGGTTCAAGTCCACGTGGGCCCACTCCCGACTGACCTTCGCCCGGCGGCGGGAATTGCCCTGTCGTCATGATTCGAGCGTCGGCTGCAGCCCTTCAGTGATGGCCTGCCGATCCAGACGCCGTCGTGATTGCAGCGACACCAATAGACCGGCCAGGGCAAGACCTATTGCCAGGCCCGAAACCATCGGGAGCCAAATACGATCTGAGGTGGCCTTCGCGCTGAGGTTTCCGATCGCCCTCGTGTGGCGGTCGAGGGCCTCAACCACTACCTGGTCGTCCTCCGCCACCGCTTTCTTGAGCAAGTCCATGTTGACGGCTGCCGCGGCAGGCAGCGGTTCTGCCTCGCCCACCACGAGGACACCGGCCATTCCCTGTCCAGTTGCCGTGCCGTGCAATGAGCAGAACACCTCATATACCCCGGGCGCGTCGATCGTGAGCTCAAAGGTGTCGCCGGGCAGGACTTGGCCGGTGCTGAACGAGCCGTCGACCGCGGTAAAGGTGTGGGGGAGCTCACCGTCGTTCCTGATGATCAGCGCCGTCCCGGTGGGAGCGAAATGGGCCGTCCCGTTGAAGCATGAGTCCAGCATCGAGACAGTGGTGCCGGCAGCGAATCCAGGGCACTGGGAGATATGACCACCTCCGCCAGCCGATGCCGCGCCGGGGAGCAGCAGCAGCACCGCAACAGCCACAAGCAGCCTTCTCATCTGAGCACCTCCAGCGGCGTGATCGGTCCTCAATACACCGGGTCCAGCCAAAAGGTTCCAAACTCGGCTGCTACACAGGGTTGCCGATGACGCCACTCCCCAACCTCGATCCCGCCGCAGTCCGCTCTCGTTTCCCCGCCTTGAGCCGGACCGAGGGTGGCCGCCCGGTCGCCTATCTCGACGGACCGGGCGGGACCCAGGTGCCCGACACCGTGATCGACGCAATGAGCGGAGCTCTCCGAAAAGGGGTGAGCAACCTGGGTGGCGGGTTCGGCGCCTCCCACGACGCCGACCTCATCACCTCCGCAGCCCGGCTGGCGATGGCCGACCTGTTCAACGCCGACCCCAGCGAGATCTCATTCGGACAGAACATGACCAGCATCACCTTCGCAGTGAGCCGGTCCCTGGCCTCCTCGTGGGGTTCCGGTGACGCGGTGGTGGTGACCAGCCTCGACCATGACGCCAACTACACACCTTGGGTCCGCGCCGCCCAGGACGCCGGCGCCCAGGTCCGGGTGGCAGAGTTCGACACCTCGAGCGGAACCCTCGACCCGGAGGCGGTGGCCCGGTTGCTCGACCACCAGGTCCGGGTGGTGGCGGTCTGCGTCGCATCGAATGCCATCGGCACCGTGGTCGACGTCGCTGCGATCGCCGCCGCGGCCCATGAGGCCGGTGCTCTGGTCTACCTGGACGCGGTGCATGCCGGGCCTCATCGCCTCCTCGATGTCGGAGCCATCGACTGCGACTTCCTGGTCGCCTCGGCCTACAAGTTCTTCGGGCCTCACACCGGGATCCTCTACGGGAAGCTGGATCGGCTCGCCGACCTCGACTTCTACAAGGTCAGACCGGCCCCCTCGGATCCTCCGGACAAGCTAGAAACCGGCACCCAGTCGTTCGAGTCGATGGCCGGGGTCACCGCCGCCGTCGACTACCTGGCGTCTCTGGCTGGGAGCTCGGCCGAAACTCGACGAACGCGCCTGGAACAGGCGTACTCATTGATCGGCCAGCACGAGACAGCTCTGTCCGAGAGGTTCCTCTCCGGGTTGGCGGGGATCTCGAACATCGAGGTCCATGGTGTGACCCACGCCGGCCCGGAGCGGGTCACCACCTTTGCCCTCTCCATCGCGGGGCACCGCCCCGAGGAGGCGGCCGCGGAGCTGGGACGGTCCGGGATCTACGTCTGGTCGGGGCACTACTACGCGGTGAATGTCATGGACCGGCTCGGGGTGGCCAATGCTGGTGGCCTGGTGCGGATCGGATTCGTTCACTACAACACGATGGAGGAAGTGGACCGGGTGCTGAAGGCTCTCGCCGGCCTATGAATGGCGATCCGGGCGCGACGGGGCCTTGTCGTTCCAGCGCCCGCTCTTCTTCGCCGCCTGGATCAGCAGGAACTCGATCTGGCTGTTGAGACTCCGCAGGTCTTCAGCAGCCCATCGTTCCAGCACCCGATGCAGCCTCGGGTCGATGCGCAAGAGAAAGCTCTTGCGCTCCGTCATCCGGGATAAAGGGTGCCGGCGTTGACCACGGGCTGGACACTGCGGTCCCCGGTGAGAACCACCATCAGATTGGACACCATCGCCGCCTTGCGCTCCTCGTCGAGCTCGACGATGTGCTCCGCGGCCAGTTGCTCGAGGGCATCCTGGACCATGGTGACCGCACCACGCACGATCAGCTTCCGGGCTGCGATCACGGCCCCGGCCTGCTGACGGCGCAACATCTCACCGGCGATTTCGGCGCGCGTAGGCGAGGCGACGCAGCCGGCAGTCGAGGACCGAGACCCCGGCCTCATTGAGTCGAACCTGGAGCTCAGCCTGGAGCGTGGAGGTCACGTCGTCGGCATTGGCCCGGAGGGAGGGCCCCTCGTCCTCGATGTGGTCGTATGGGTACTCACTGGCCACGTGTCGGATCGCCGCCTCCGCCTGGACCTTGACGAAATGCTCGTAGTCCTCGACGTCGAAGGCAGCCCGTGCCGTGTCCACCACCTGCCAGTTGATGACCGAGGCGATCTCCACCGGATTTCCCACCGCATCGTTGACCTTGAGCACGTCGGAGTCGAAGGTGCGGATCCGCAAGGAGACCGATAGTCGCTGGGTCAGGGGATTTACCCAACGGAACCCATTCTCCCGGACGGTCCCCTTGTAAGCACCGAACAGGGTCACCACGTGCGACTGGTTGGGCTGGTTGATGAACAGCCCGATGATCAGCAACCCGCCGACCAAAGCGACGATGGCCCATCCTGCGACCAGCCACCAGTCCTCCTGGAACAACGCATAGAAGAACAACGCCGTCCCCCCGAGCATGAGGATCAGGGAGACACCGACCATGAGCCAACCGGATAGACCGGTGATCTGTCGCTCTTGTGACACCGTCTGCCTTTCTGTCATATCACGATGATATGGTATTGATATCACATGTCAATGGGACGATGGCACGGACCGGTGGGATCAGGCCCGACTTACACTGACCGGGTGAAGCGCTTCTCCCCTTTGATCATCCTGGGCGCGATCGCAGCCTTCCTCCTCTTGCGACGGCGCGGCGGCGAGCAGGTGGAGCCGGACTCCGCCTGGAGCCCGATCCACCCCACGTGAGAGTCGGGGTCCTGGTGACCGGGGATGTCGCGGTGCGCGCCGCCCATTCCCTGAGCGCTCATCCCACGGTCAACGAGGTTGTTGTGATCGGCCCGGCGCGTAGCAAGAGCTTCGAGGTCGTCCCTACCGCTGAAGGCTGTGACCTGTTGGTAGGCAGCGGGCCGGGTGCTCCCAAGCTCGCCCTGAAGCATGGTGTCGGCCTGATCTGGGACGGGGAGAACCTCGAGCCCGGGGTGCAGGTCGCGGCCGCCTCGCCGGCCGGGATTGCACTCGCCCTGGCGGATCGGGAGTCTGATCCGCGGCTGGTGGCAGTCTCCCACCCCGACTACGAGGAGGGCGCGGACTACGCGGTCCGCTTCCCGGAGCCGGTGGGGGCGGGAATGGCCACGGATGTGTCGTACGCCGGGAGAAGGGTGGCCATCGCCCATTCCGAGAACCGGTTCGCGGCATGTCTCGCGGTGGGAGCCAAGCGCCGGGTCACCATCGTCGACGATGGGGCCTTTCTCTCCGGGATCGCCCTGGCCGCGGCCGTGGATGTGACCGGCGAGGAGCCCGTTTTGGTGTTCAGCGACTCGCTGAGGTATCTGCGGGCCGCCACGACCATGGGCTTGGTGATGGCCGACGACGCGTAATGCGACGCAGTGGGTCATGTGTGACCCTGACCAACCCAATTGCATGAGTCAGGTCAGAGGGACGGTGACCGGTGCGGTCTCCTCGGTGGGGATGTCCGCCTGGTCGGCAGCGGCTACAGACCCGTTTGGCTTGTAGTCCACCGGAGGGTGCAACACCTGCTGTGGCATCGGCACCGGGTTGAGAGTCTCCTCGAGAACCACGACCTCGATGCCGCCCACCACGTCTGAGACCAGGTTGTAGGTGATCGCTGCGGCGACTGTGGCCCCGGTAGCGAGCACCCACCAGACGACCGAGCCGAAGACCATGACCCTGAAGAACTGCTCGACGTTGGCAAACGGCTGCGCCCCTTCGTCGATGAGCGTGATCTCGACCATGAACTCGGTCAGTCGGTCGGGGATGCCGGCCCGCTCGAAGACCGACCAGAAAATCACGCCACCGAGCACCATCGCGATGGCGACCACCGCCCAAAGGATCGCCGAAACCTTCAGCGCGGTCCAGGGGTCGACTTTTCGGATTATGCGTCGGACGCGACGAACGGTTGCCATTTGGGGCTCCTGTGTCTGCGTGAAGTCTACGAGAGACCCACCACCTACCAACGATTAGTGGCTAGGGGAGGTTCCGTGTCACTCCTCGACCTCGTGGACAGCGGCGATCGCGGAGAGCTCGTTACCTGCCCCGACGTCGATGACCCTAACCCCGGTCGAGTCCCGTTTCTGCTGGCTGATCTTGGCGATCGGGGTGCGAATCCCGATGCCGACGGATGACACCAGAAACACGTCGCCCTCCTTGGCCACCGCCAAGGCGCCCACCAGGTTGCCTCGGACCCGGGTGAGCTTGAAGGCCTTCACCCCCAGGCCACCCCTGGTCTGGCGGCGGAATTCGCTCATCCTGGTGCGCTTCCCGTACCCGGAGGAGGTGAGGAGCAGGACCTCGTCCCCTTCGACGTTGGAGACCGCGGCGACCACCCGATCTCCTTCCCGGAGACGGATCCCGCGCACCCCCTGAGTGCCCCGGCCCATGCTGCGGAGGTCGGCTTCCTTGAAACGAATGCCCATCCCGTCCCGGGTGAAGATGAGGAGGTCGTTGGCGCCGCTCGTGGTGCGAACCGTCACCAGCTCGTCGTCACCGATCAACTTGATCGCGACCAGTGTCTGGTTACGGGAGTCGTACTCCTTGAACTCGGTCTTCTTGGCCACCCCCTGCTTGGTGACCATTACCAGGTAGCGGCCGGTCTCGTAGTCCCGGGTGTCGATGATCGCCTGCACCGTCTCCTCGGGCTCCAGCGGGAGCACCGACTGGGCGAGGACTCCCTTGGCGGTCCGGGACTGCCGGGGGATGGCGTGTGCCTTCAGCCGGTGCACCAGGCCCTTGTTGGTGAAGAAGAGGAGATAGGCATGGGCGGTGGTGTGCACCAGGTGGCTGATCACGTCCTCCCCCGGCACTTCCGCCGCCTTGATCCCCCTGCCCCCGCGGGCCTGGGTGCGATAGGTGGAGGCGGGGACCGACTTGATGTAGCCGGTTTGGGAGACGGTGACGATCAGCTCGTCGTCGGCAATCAGATCCTCCAGGGACAGATCGCCCTCGTCGGGCACGATCCGGCTCCGCCGGCTCTCCCCGTAGGTCTTCCGGATCTCGCCCAGTTCCTCGCGGATGATCCCCCAGCGCAACTTGGGATCAGCGAGGATCCCCTGGAGCTCGGCGATCAGCTCTTGGAGCTCGGCGAGCTCGGTGCGCAGCTTGTCTACCTCGAGGGCGGTGAGCCGCCGTAGCGGCATGTCGAGGATGGCGTTGGCCTGGATCTCGGTCAGCTCGAACCGCTCCATGATGGCGGTGCGTGCCTCCGGGGTGTCGGCTGACGCCCGGATCAGGGTGATCACCTCGTCGATGTTGTCGACCGCGATGATCAGGCCCTCGAGGATGTGGGCGCGACCCTCGGCCTCTTCGAGACGGAACCTGGTCCGGCGCTCGACGACCTCCATCTGGTGATCGAGGTAGTAGCCGATCATGTCGGCCAGGCTCAGAGTGCGGGGCACCCCGTCGACCAGGGACACCATGTTGTATCCGAAGGAGTCTTGGAGCGGAGTGTTCTTGTAGAGCTGGTTGAGGACCACCTGGGGCACGGCATTGGACTTGAGCTCGATGACGAGACGGGTCCCGACCCGGTCCGAGCTCTCGTTGCGGACGTCGGCGATCCCTTCGAGGCGACGGCCGTCGACCAGCTCGCGGATCTTGGCGACGATGCGTTCGATCGACACCTGATAGGGGAGCTCGGTGGCGATGATCGCGGTCCGGCCTTTGCGGATCTCCTGGACATCGCAGACCCCGCGCAACCTCACCGAGCCTCGCCCGGTGGTCAGGGCGTCACGGATCCCCGCGGTGCCAACGAGGAACCCCCCGGTCGGGAAGTCGGGCCCCTTGACGAACTGCATCAGTTCCTCTGTGGTGGCATCGGGGTTGTCGATGACATGGAGACAGGCGTCGATGACTTCGTTGAGGTTGTGGGGTGGGATGTTGGTGGCCATCCCGACCGCGATGCCCTGTGATCCGTTGACCAGGAGGTTGGGGAACCGGGCGGGGAGCACGGACGGCTGCTGCATCTCCCCCGAGTAGTTGTCCTCGAAGTCGACGGTGTCTTCCTTGATCCCGTCGAGGAGGTGGTTGGACAGTTTCGTGAGCCGGCACTCTGTGTAGCGGGCGGCGCCGGGCGGGTCGTCGATGGTGCCGAAGTTCCCCTGGGGATCGATCAACAGGTGCCGCATCGAGAAGTCCTGGCCCATTCGAACCAGAGCGTCATAGATCGCCTGGTCCCCGTGGGGGTGATAGTTCCCCATCACGTCTCCGACCACCTTGGAGCACTTGCGGTGCGCCGACGCCGAGGTGATGTTGTTCTCGAACATCGAGTAGATGATCCGACGCTGCACCGGTTTGAGGCCATCCCGGACATCGGGAAGGGCCCGGGAGACGATCACCGACATCGCGTAGTCGACGAAGCTCTGCTCCATCTCCTGGGTGATCTCGATCTCGGGGACGTTCTCCGACGGCGGGGTCCGGGCGGTCATGGCTCAGATGTCCAGGAATCGCACGTCGTCGGCATTCTGCTGGATGAACGCCTTCCGGGACGCGACATCGTCGCCCATCAAGGTGACGAACACCTCCTCGGCGAGCACGGCATCCTCCATCTCCACCCGGAGCAGAGTTCTGGTCTCCGGGTTCATCGTGGTGTCCCACAGCTCCTGGGCGTTCATCTCCGCCAGGCCCTTGAACCGGGTCGGCTTCACCTTGGGATGCTCCTTCTTGAACCCGTCGAGCGACGCGTCGTCTTTCAGGTAGTGGACCTTGGAGCCCACCTTCACCCGATACAGCGGTGGCTGGGCGATGTACACGTAACCCCACTCGATGAGTGGCTTCATGTGGCGGAAGAGGAGGGTGAGCAACAGGGTCCGGATGTGGGCGCCGTCGACGTCGGCATCGGCGAGCAGCACCACCTTGTGGTACCGAACCTTCTCGATGTCGAACTCCTCACCCACACCGGTCCCGACCGCCGTGATGATGTCCTGGACCTCGGTGTTCTGCAGGGCCTTGGCGAGACGCGCCTTCTCGACGTTGAGGATCTTGCCCCGGATGGGGAGGATGGCCTGGGTCACCGAGTCGCGGGCCGACTTGGCCGGGCCGGCCGCCGACTTGCCCTCGACGATGAACAGCTCGGACTCGCTGGGATCGCGGCTGGAGCAGTCGGCGAGCTTGTCGGGCAGGCCCCCGGACTCCAGCCCCGACTTGCGACGGGTCAACTCCCTGGCCTTGCGCGCCGCCTCCCTCGCCTTGGCCGCCCCGACACACTTCTCGACGATCCGGCGGGCTTCCGGCGAATACCGCTCCAACCACTCCGGGAGCTTGCGGTTCAGCGCCTTCTCGACATAGGAGCGAATCTCGGTGTTGCCCAGCTTGGTCTTGGTCTGGCCTTCGAATTGAGGCTCCTTGACCCGTACCGAGAGCACCGCGGTCAGGCCTTCACGGACGTCCTCGCCCTGCAGGTTCTCGTCCTTCTCCTTGAGCAGTCCCTTCGCCCGGGCGAAATCGTTGATCGCCTTGGTCAATGCCTTGCGGAAGCCCTCCTCGTGGGTGCCCCCCTCGTGGGTGTTGATGTTGTTGGCAAAGGAGAGGACCGACTCGGTGTAGGAGGTGGTCCACTGCAGCGCCAGCTCGAGCTCGGCGTCGTCGTTGGTGTCGGCGACGTCGATTACATGCGGATGGAGAGGGTCGCGCTTCGAGTTGAGGTGCTTGATGAAGTCGACGAGGCCCCCTTTGTAGTGGAAGACCTCGGTGCGGGGCTCCTCATCGCGCTCGTCGACGAGGGTGATGTGAAGGCCACGGTTGAGGAACGCGGTCTCCCGGAGCCGGGAGGCAACGGTCTCGTAGTCGAAGCTGGTGGTCTCCTGGAACGTGGCGGTGCTGGGCCAGAACCGGATCGTGGTTCCGCTCTTCTTGATGGGCCGGCCCTTCCTCGGATCCTTGGTCTTGGGCTCGCCGTCCCTGAACTCCTGGGTGTAGAGGAAACCGCCGCGCCGCACCTCGGCCTCCAGCCGGGAGGAGAGAGCGTTGACGACGGAGACCCCGACGCCGTGAAGCCCACCGGACACGGTGTAGGCACCCTGTTCGAACTTGCCTCCGGCGTGGAGTGTGGTGAGGACGGTGGTCAGTGCCGACTTGCGGGTCTTGTCCAACCGCTCGACGGGAATCCCACGCCCGTCATCGATCACCTCGACCCCGCCGTCGGCACGCAGGGTCACCATGATCTTGGTGCAGAAGCCGGCCATCGCCTCGTCGACGGAGTTGTCGACGACCTCCCAGATCAGGTGGTGGAGGCCCCTAGGGCCGGTGGTCCCGATGTACATCCCGGGCCGTCGCCGGACTGCCTCGAGACCATCGAGAACCGTGATGTCTTTGGCTTCGTAACTGTCGCGGGTGGCCGTCACGACCCTCCTTTGGGGACCTGGTGGAAAGGGGGAGTCCGCCTGCGAGTGGCGACTTTCACTTATGTCATTTTACCGATTCTGACTGACAAAAACCAATCCATCCGGGTCAGCTCCGGCCCGGCGGGACCACCTCGATCTCCTCGACGACGCCTTCCCCGAACCGCTCCCGCAGCGTCTCCAAGAGCTGGGCGGAGCCGTAGCGGAGGAAGGCGACCATCGAGGGCGCCGAGGCCTCCACGACCAGGGTTCGACCCCGGATCACCACCGGCCGTGAGCGCCCCGCCCAGGGGGCGCCGGCCAGGGTGTCCCACTCCTCACCGATCTGTGACATCAGCACCGGGTCGGGCAATCCCATGCGCCGGAAGACGTCACCGAGGGAGGACTCGAACGAAGACAGGTCGCTCAGCGGGTCACCCCCTCCCCCACCCTCCACACCGAGCCGCTCAGTGGGACGTCTTCGGGGCGGGCTGAAGTGATCAGGGTCTGTGCCCCGTCCGGGACCGAGTCGCTGAGAGCCTTGGCCCGGACCGGGTCGAGCTCGGAGAACACGTCGTCGAGGAGGAGCACCGGCGGCTCGCCGATCATCTCGGCGACTGCTCGGTGGGCGGCGAGCTTCACCGCGAGCGCCATGCTTCGCTGCTCTCCCTGGCTGCCGTGGGTGCGGGTGTCGGCGTCGTCGATTCGGAACGATGGCTCATCGCGGTGCGGGCCCAGCGTCGTCACCCGACGATCGAAGTCCGCCCGGCGCGCTCCCTCCAGGGCGTGGGTGATCCGCGAGGTGTAGTCGGCGGCGCTCCCGGGCTCGAGGGCGCCTCCCGACCACGAGCTGACGTAGCCCAGTGAGGCCCGGTCGTCATCTCCCGCGATCGAGGCGTAGACCTCCTCGAGCCGGGGTCCGAGTGCATCGAGCACTGCGGCGCGCCTTGCGATCACCCGCCCCCCCGACTGGGCCAATCTCGAGTCCCACACCCCGAGGGTCGCCTCATCTCGGTCCCCGGTCCGCAGGAAGGCATTGCGCTGGCGCAGCGCTCGGTCGAACTCGGACTGGTCTAGGTGGGTGCCCGGCCACAACTGCACCGCCACGTCATCGAGGAGGTCGCGTCGATACGCGGGGCCTCGTTTCACGATGTCGAGGTCCTCGGGTAGGAATGCGATGACCCGGACCACTCCGAGGAGATCCGCCGTGCGGCGGAGATGGCTCTTGTCCACCTGAGCCCGGCGCCGGCCACCCCGGTTGAGCTCGATCTCGATCAGCCGCTCCCGCTCCCCGCTCGAGATCCCGGAGCGCACCACTGCGGAGACCTCGTCGTCGGCAATCATCGACTCCTCGCCAACGGAGCGGAACGACTTGAGAGTGGCCAGGTAGCCGATCGCTTCGAGCAAATTGGTCTTACCCGCCCCGTTGGGGCCCAGCAGGAGGTTGATCCCGGGGTCCGGGCTCCACTCGAGCGTCTGGTACGACCGGAAGTTGGTGAGGGCCAGCCAGTCGACCTGCATTCAGACCCGAACGGGCATCAGCAGATAGAGGAACCCGTCTTCGGTGCCACGGTCGATCACGCTGGGCTTGAAGGCGTCGATCACCCGGATCCGCACCTGGTCTCCGGGGATGGCGGTCACCCCGTCCTGCAGGTACCGCGGGTTGAAGGCAATCGCCACTTCCTCATCGGCGCCCGTGTATTGGCCCACCAGGTGCTCGGATTCGCCACCGACATCCTGACGGGTGACCGTGACCTCGATTCCACCCTCCATCAGCTTCAGGCGGACCGGGATGTGGTCCTCGGCGACCAACGTGACTCGGCCCAACGCCTCGAGGAGCAGGTCTTTCTCGACCAACACCTGGTTGGGGTACGTGTCGGGGAGGAGCGACTGGTACTTGGGAAAGTTCCCGTCGATCAGCCGGAGGCGGAGCATTCCCTTGTCGGAGGTGAACACCGCTTCCCGATCGAGGAGTTGAGCTGTGACCTTGCTCGACCCGATGGTTCGAGGAAGCTCACGCAGCCCCCTGGCGGGAACGAGAGCCGTTCCCTCGAGCCCGACCCCGGCCAGGTCACGCTTGGCCAAGCGGTAGGAGTCAGTGGCGACCATGCGGAGCCCGCTCTCAGACCCCTCGAAGAGGACGCCGGTGAGTATCGGGCGGGCACCGTCACCGGAGGCTGCGATCGTCACCTGGTTTATCGCCTCGGCGAGCTCCTCACCGTCTACCTCCACCCCGTCGGCGACGATCTCCTCGTGGACCGGGAAGTCGTCGGTCGACAGCGGGCGCAGTGTAAATCTCGGCCCGTTCCCCTGGATCTCGATGTCGTTTTCGGTGACCCCCACGGTGACGGACCCGGCCGGCATCTTGCGAACTGCTTCCGAGAGCAGCCGGCCAGGGATCACGGCTCGTCCCTCTTCGAGCACCTCGACTTCAGCCGAGGTGCGCACCGTCACGTCGAGGTCGGTGCCCGTGACCCGGAGAGTGGAACCCGCCACCTCGCAGAGGAGACCCTGAAGCACCGGCAGTGCCGTCCGAGCTCCCACCGCCCGATTCGCCCTGGCGAGGACATCGGCAAGATCGTCTCGCTGGGCTCGGATTCTCACAGGCGGCGGTCCCTTCTTCTGTTCCTAGATTTCATTTAAGAAGACTATTAGTCGTAGTAGGGGGTTGTGAATATGTGGATTGCTGGCAATTGGTTCGGTGGTCATTGAGCTTTTGATTGTTGATCATGCTGTCGAAAGCTGGTGGAGAACTGGGGCTAGTCGGGGGACAACTCAACTGGCTGTGGAAACCAGGCCACCTTTCCTCAGGTCCTGTGTGAGTTGGGTGACCCGGTCGAAGACGGCTCGATCGGAGCGAAGGATCCGCTTCACCTTCTCTACCGAGTGAAGGACGGTGGTGTGGTCCCGCTGGAAGTGCTCTCCGATCTTGGGCAGTGACAGGTCGGTGAGCTCACGACAGAGATACATCGCGATCTGACGGCACAGGACCAATGGCTGTCGGCGACTCGGGCTCAGGACGTCGTCCACCGAGAAGCCATAAGCGGCCGCCGTGGTGCGGATGATCGTGTCGGGGCCCAACGGGACCGGTTCGTCTGGGGTGACGATGTCTCTGAGGACGCGCTCCGCGGTTTCCAAATCGATGTCACGTCGGTTCAGCGCCGACCAGGCCGTGACCCGGGTCAATGCCCCCTCGAGCTCACGGATGTTGTCCGACACCAGGCCGGCGATGTGCTCCAGGACGTCGATCGGAACCGGTCGGGGAGCGAACTCCGCGTTGCGCTTGAGGATGGCGAGGCGGGTCTCCACGTCCGGGGGTTGGATATCGGTGAGGAGACCCCACTCGAACCGGCTGCGCAGCCGGTCCTCGAGCGACGAGAGGTTTCGCGGGTGCCGGTCGGAGCTGATGACCATCTGCTTCCCCGACTCATAGAGGGAGTTGAAGGTGTGGAAGAACTCTTCGAGGATCTGCTCCTTGCCCTCGAAGAACTGGACATCGTCGAGAAGGAGGATGTCCACCCCTCGGTAGCGGTGCTTGAAGTCGTCCGGGCGCTTGCGACGGATCGAATCGATGAAGTCGTTGAGGAAGTTCTCCGAGGAGACGTAACGAACCACCAGGTTGGGATACATCTCCAAGGCCTGATGGCCCACCGCATTGAGGAGGTGGGTCTTGCCCAGGCCGGCGCCGCCGTAGATGAAGAGCGGGTTGTAGTGAGCCCCCGGCTGCTCGGCCACGGCCATCGCCGCGGCCCACGCAAACCGATTGGACTGGCCGACCACGAAGCTCTCGAAGCGGTAGCGGTTGATCAGGTTGGTGGCCGGCGTGCTCGGCGCTCCTCCCCGATCCTGGGCCTCGTCACCCAGGTCCCCGGCGGTGGGCTCGGAGGGAATGACTTGCTCGACGCTCTCGACCTCTATCACCTTGTATCGGGGGCTGGTGTCGTAGATCTCGGCGTAGGCGCCCTCGATGAGGTCACCGTGCTTGTCGCGGACCCATCGGAGATGGAACTCACTGGGGGCTATCAACGTAGGGACGGAACCGTGGAACTCCGGCTCGATACGGGAGAGCCAGTTTTCCCAGTTGCCCTTGGAAGCGCCTGCTCGCAGGATGTCCTGGAACTGGCCCCAGCCGTCGGGCGTCGAATGTGTTTGTGTCAAGACCACTCCTCCCCCGGCTCAGTTGTCCACAGAAACGTCCACATCTGTGGAAATCACTGTGAACATCCTCCGGGATGTCACCAAATTGTCACCGAGAGCGGTCCAAGTCATTCGGCAAACGACAGGGGAAGTCGATCGCGCTCCCAAGGTCAAGGCAGGCGAGTATCGGCACGAGGCCGATGGCTCGTCAAGAACGCGGAAATCAACGGTGTGGATGACTGGTCGGTCATCTATCCACAGTGAAACCCCAGGTAATCAAAGGTTTTTCCATTGATTGCCATACGGATTCCGACGAGAATCGGCACCGGCGGCCTCATGGGTTCTTTTCGCGAACTGACCCGAATATTCGCGCCCCGACTCCGATCCCGCCTGAGGCTCGGGTGGCCCGCCCCTTCCTGGGAGGTTGGGGACCCGTGCTCGGACTTTGACATAGCTTCCGGACTATTCGTAACCTGTCGTTTCGCCCCTTCGAGAGATTTTGCTTCGTCATGAAGAGGACTTACCAACCCAAGGTTCGCCGTCGGAAGCGCCGTCATGGCTTCCGACATCGAATGCAGACTCGGGCCGGCCGGGCCACGCTCAAGGCGCGCCGGCTCAAAGGCCGGAAGCGTCTCGCTGCCTGACATCGCGTCGCTTAGAACCTCTCGTGATTATCGAAGGGTGTTGAAGGAAGGAACGAGAAGACGCTCCGGTGGCGTTGTGATGGTTCAATGTCCCGGTACGACGGGACCCCCCCGTCTCGGGCTCGTCGTGTCGAAGGGCGTCGGGAACGCGGTGACCCGGAACCGGATCAAGCGCCGCTTGCGGCATGGCGCACGGGACCTGCCGCTCAAACCAGGGATTGACTACGTGATCATCGCCAGCAGCCAGGTAGCAGATGTGCCCCACCCCGATCTGGTGGAATGGCTGAGGCATGCCCTCGAAGGCCCCGACGATGCCTGAGTGGCTTCGCCCCCGGGCCCTGGTTGTCACCCTGATCCGGATTTACCAGAAATTGGTAAGTCCTCACCTCGGCTCCAATTGTCGATATCAGCCGACCTGCTCTTCGTACACCGCCGAGGCGATCTCGCGCTTCGGGGTGCTTCACGGTGGGTGGCTCGGGTTGAAGAGAATCGGTCGGTGCCACCCACTTCGGCCCGGCGGTTATGACCCGGTGCCGGAGAACTGGAAGGTGCGCTGATGGGCCAGCTGTTCGATGTACTGAAACAGGGGTTGGGCTCGATCCTGGCCTTCTTCTACGACATCCTGGTACCGCCCCTGTCCGAAGGGAACGGGCTCGGCATCTCCATCATCCTGCTCACCATCACCATCAACCTCATTGTCTTTCCCCTCACCCTGAAGCAGACCCGTTCCACTCGCGCCTTTACCGAGATCCAGCCCGAGATCAAACGCCTGCAGAAGGAGTACAAGGACGACCCCCAGGAGATGCAAAAGCAGCTCATGGCGCTCCAAAAGTCGGCGGGAGCCACACCGGGAGGATGTCTGCTTCCCCTGCTCATCCAGATGCCGATTTGGTTCGCCCTCTTCCAATTGCTGCAAAACCCACTCATTCTCGACGAAAGCGGGGCATTGGTCGCCGGCGCCGCCCACCCGATCAACCCGACGTCCGCCTTGGGCCTGGCCCTCCAGGACGGGACGCAGAAGCTTTTCCTGGGGATGGACCTCAGCATGAGCCCGAACCAAGCGTTCGCCATCGGTCTCGCCACGGCCATCCCCTACCTGATCATGATGGCGATCATGGTTGCCACCCAATATGTCCAGCAATGGCATGCCACCTACGGTCAGGTGCGTCCCGTCGACCAGAAGGGGGCCGGGGCGCAACAGGCGATCACCAAGATCATGCCCCTCTTCATCGGCTTCATATCCTGGAATTTTCCCGCCGGTCTCGTTCTCTACTGGACCACCTCCAACCTGTTCCGTCTCGGCCAGCAGGCGCTGATCTTCAAGATGGATGGTCGCCCCAAGCCGCCTGCGGTCGGCCAGTTGTCGGGCGGGGAGAAGAGCCCGGATGACGGGAACGGGGGAGGCCCACCGGCGATCGAGCCCTCGCCGACCAAGAAACAACAGGGCGCAGCAGACAAGCACAAGAGGCGCAGAAGGAGTTGACGTGAGTTACGTCGAGATCGAGGTCAGGGCGCGCACCGTGGAGCTCGCCATCGAGGCGGCGATGGGGGAGCTGGGGGTGGACGATCGGGAACAGCTGGCGGTGGAGATTCTTCAGGAGCCGGAGAAGGGATTTCTCGGCTTTGGTGGCCAGGACGCGGTAGTCCGAGTCAAACGTCGTCGCCCACGGCGCCGGCGCAACGAAAAGCGTCGCAGCTCTCAGGACAACCGTGGTAACAATCGCTCCGAACCGAGCGGGTCCGGCAACAGCAGGGGCCGGCAGGGTCGCTCGCAATCGAGTAAGAATGACGGCAATCGACAGACGAGCCAGTCCAAGGGCAGAGGTCGCGACATGAATCGGCAAGACAGAGACGAGCAACCACGGGTCGACGATCGACCGGTTCTGACCATCGACGATCAGGCGGGGATCGCCGCTGAATTTCTCGAGGGTCTGGTGGCTGCCTATGGCTTGGAAGGAACAGTCACCACCAAGGTCGAGGAAGATGTGATCATTGCGGACGTCAATGGTGACCAGACTGAAGCCCTGGTCGGGGTGCGGGGCACGGTCCGTTCTGCGATTCATGAGCTGACCCGGACCGTCATGCAGCGTTACGCTCAGGACACAGCCCGCCTCCGTCTCGATATCGCGGGATACGCCGAGCGACGCCGTCAGGCCTTGACCATCTATGCCCAGCAATTGATCGACCAACTGCTTGCTGAGGGCGGGGAGATCATGCTGGAACCGATGAGCCCCTCCGACCGCAAGGTGATCCACGACGCGGCAGCGGCGAGTGGCTCCGTTCGATCGTATTCCGAGGGAGAGGCCCCGCGACGCTATGTGGTCCTGACCCGAGTCGATGACGAGGGCACGGAACCCGTCTTCGAGGAGGAGGTCTCCGAGGACCCGATCCTCGGAGAAGAGGAATAGCCGCCAGTCATCTCCGGTGTTTCACGTGAAACACCAAGATCTTTGGGAGGGAGTGGCTTCCGAAGCCGGGCACAGTCTCGACCAGCTCGGTTTGCAACTTCTGCAACGGTTTCACGACTGGCTCGCGGAGGAGGCAATCCCGGCCGGGGCGTTGGGGGCAGCCGAGGCAGATCGTCTTCACGATCGTCACATCGCCGACTCACTATTTTTCGCGGTCGGCCTCCCACCCCAACCCAGCAGAGTCCTCGACTTCGGTTCCGGCGCCGGGCTTCCTGGTGTTCCTCTGGCGGTGATGATGCCCGAGACCGAGTTCTGCCTTCTCGATCGGGCCCGGAGTCGGGTGGACCTGATGCGCCGGGCGATGCGCATTCTCGGGTTGGAGAATGTCCAGGTGAAACAAGGCGAAATCGAGCGCTACCGGGAGCAGGAGCCTGCCATCGTCTCCCGGGCCACCCTTCCCCCGACCCAGGCCCGAACCCATCTCGAGGGACTGTTGGCACCGGGCGGGACCGCGGTGCTCGGCGGGTCCTGGATCACCCGACCCCATGTCGAGGGCTTCGATACCGTGGGGGTGGACTCGAAGATCCTTGACCGGACCATCTGGCTCCTTATCATGCGCCGAACGTGACCAACCGAGGATCCCTGGTCGTTGCCCTGGCCAACCAGAAAGGTGGCGTCGGCAAGTCGACCACCGCCATCAACCTGGCCGCCGCACTCGCCTTCCAGGGTGTTAAGACCTTGCTCATCGATCTCGATCCGCAGGGCAACGCCACCAGCGGTCTGGGTATCGATCGGGGAGCCATCGAGGTCTCCATCTACGACGTGATGCTCAAGGAGTCGGAACTGGATGACGCCATAGAGCCCACCTCGGTCAAGGATTTGTTCGTGATCCCGGCCACTATCGATCTCGCCGGCGCCGAGATCGAGTTGGTTTCCCTGTTCTCACGGGAGAATCGGCTGCGAAACGCAATCGAATCCGGGAACGGGGATTTCGACGTGATCCTCATCGACTGCCCTCCTTCACTCGGTCTGCTCACGGTGAATGCCCTCACCGCCGCCGACGAGGTGATCATTCCGATCCAGTGTGAGTACTACGCCCTCGAGGGTCTGACCCAGTTGTTGCGCAACGTGCAGTTGGTGACCAACAACCTCAACCCGAAGTTGAAGGTTGGTGGGGTGATCCTCACCATGTACGACGGGAAGACCAAGCTCTCCAAGGACGTGGCATCACAGGTGCGCGAGCATTTCGGCGACCAGGCATACCAGACCGTGATCCCGAGATCGGTGCGACTTTCCGAGGCGCCGTCATATGGGGAGCCCATCGAGGCCTTCGATCCGATGAGCCGGGGCGCCATCGCCTATCGACACTTGGGCAAGGAGTTCCGGAAACGACACGGGTTCAAGGAGAAATGACCATGCCGACACGACGTTCCGGCCTGGGTCGCGGCCTCGAGGCGCTGATTCCAACCGAGACCGGTGAAGAAGGGACCGGGGCCGGCTTCCGGCAGGTCCCGGTGGACAGCATCGCCCCCAACCCCGACCAACCGCGCACCCATTTCGAGGACGAGGCCCTGGAGGAGCTGGCAGCTTCGATGCGTGAGGTCGGTGTCCTCCAGCCGGTCGTAGTCACCGAGAGTGACGGGGGTTATGTGCTCATTGCCGGCGAGCGCCGGTGGCGAGCGGCAAAAAGGGCTGGGCTCGGCGTGATCCCGGCTGTGGTCCGAGAGGCCACGGGGACCTCGACCCTGGTCGAAGCTCTGGTAGAGAACGTGCAGCGACAGGATCTGACCCCCCTCGAGGAGGCGAACGCCTACCAGCATCTCCTGGAAGATTATGGAATGACCCAGGATCAGGTCGCCGATCGGGTGGGGCGCTCCCGTCCTGCGATCTCGAACACGGTGCGCCTACTGCAACTGCCGGCAGCAGTTCAGGTGTTGGTCGACAATGGCGCTCTCAGCGCGGGTCACGTCCGGCCGCTGATCGGCCTCGAAGACGAGGCTTTCGCCACCCATCTCGCGGAACGCGCCGCCGAGGAGGGATGGTCGGTGCGTCAGATGGAGGATGCGGCGCGGGCCCGCAAGTCGGTGGGCTCGGGAGCGGCGCAGGGAAGGCTGCGCTCGCTCCGGCCTGTGGAGATCATCGAGCTCGAGAAGCGGCTCACCGAGCGGCTCGGTGCCGAGGTGAAGATCAACTACCGCAATGAGAAGGGCAAGCTGGAGGTCAAGTTCGGCTCGCTGGAGGAGTTGGAGCGGATCTACCGCAGCTTCACCGGGTGACCGCCGCGTTGGCGAAGAACTGGGTGATCCCATCGACTACCGCCAGCCCGACCTCCTCGTCGAGCTTGCCCCGGGATACGACCACCGCAGGCGCTGAAGTCTCTTTGAGGAGGGCATTGGCCCGGCCCTCGACCTTCCCCCCGGCGACCGATGCGATGGCACGGGCCAGCATCTCACCCGCCGTGGAGCTGGAGTGCTCGGAGGCGAAATAGAACACGGAGTCTTCCCCGTCGTAGTTGATGTGGAAGGCAATGATCAGGTCCGAGCCCATGCGATTGGCCCGCATCGCCCTCACCCGCTCCGGCAGCGAGGTGTCCTGGGAGCGGGAGAGGACCGGGATCCCGCCCAGATCCTGGAGGTTGAGGGCGGCAGCCGAAGCCGCCTCCCAGGCAACAGTCGCCTCGTGGGGGTCACGGCATCCCGCATCCAGATAGATGCGAGCGCCGGCAACCGTGGTCGGCAGGCGGCGCAGCCACTCCCTTTCCCGCACCGCGTGGCGGCCTTCCTTCATCTCGCCCCTGCTCACCAGGCCGAGCTCGGTGACCACCTCGGGCCCAACTTTTCCATCTTCTGCCAGATTGCGGTTGTGTTGGAACTCGAGGACGGCGGCCTCCGATTTGGGGCCGAACATCCCGTCGACTTTCCCCGCGTCGAATCCCAGCGAGTTGAGTCGGGACTGCAGCTCGGAGACATCCTCGCCGCGATACATGGGCCGTCTGAAGAAGAGAAGCCGGTCGCCGAGGCGATAGCCGGCCTCCCACAGCGAGCGCCAGGTGTCGGGCCCGACGATCCCGTCCACATCGAGACCCTTCGCCTTCTGGAAGGAACTCACCGCGGCCTCGGTGCCCGGGCCGAAGATGGCCCGAGGATCGGAGTCCGATTCGTGACCGAGGGCGCTCAGCCGGTCCTGGATGTCCCGTACCGCGTCGCCTTCATCGCCGAGGCGATAGAGCCGCATGGGCACATGGTGGCAGGCGCCGAGTGCTTAACCAGCACTCGGCCGCAGGTACGCGTCAGCGGCGAAGCCGTGCTTCGCCTACAGGAACTCCGACAACTCCTGGAGCAGCCGATGCTTGGGAGCGGCGCCCACGATGCGCTTCTTCTCCACCCCGTCGGCGAACAGGATCAGGGTGGGGATGCTCATCACGTCGTTGTTGGCGGCCGGCATCGGGTGATGGTCGACGTTGAGCTTGCCGATCGTGATGTTGTCGTTCTCGTCGGCCAGCTCCTCGAGAACAGGAGCGATCACCCGACACGGTCCGCACCATTCCGCCCAGAAGTCGACGAGTATTGGCTTCTCGGCGCTGATCGCGTCATTGAAGGTGCCGTCATTGAGGGTGACGATTTCGGCCATGTCCTGGTTGTGCTCCTTGTGTTGTCCCAGGGAACGATCCCGGTCCTGGGATCATTCCTTCTCGCCGAGCCAGCGCTCGGCGTCGATTGCCGCCATGCACCCGGTACCGGCAGCGGTGACCGCCTGACGGTAAATGTGGTCGGCGACATCGCCGGCAACGAATACCCCGTCCACGTCGGTCCGCGTCGACCCGTCGCCACGGGTCAGGAGGTAGCCGCTGGGGTCCATTTCGAGCTGTCCCGCGAAGATGTCGGTATTCGGCTTGTGTCCGATGGCGACGAATACGCCGTCGGTCGCGAGCTCTCGCTGCTCGCCGGTGGCCGTGTCCTCGAGAGTGACTCCGCTGACCCCGGTGTCGCCGTGGATCTCGGTGACCACCGAGTTCCAGATGACCGCGATCTTCTCGTGTTCCAGCGCCCGCGCCGCCATGATCTTCGAGGCCCGAAACTGGTCGCGACGATGGACGATGGTCACCTTGGAGGCGAACTTGGTGAGGAACAGTGCCTCTTCCATCGCGGTGTCGCCACCGCCGACCACCACCAACTCCTGGTCCCTGAAGAAGAATCCATCGCAGGTGGCACAGGCTGACACGCCGCGCCCGGTGAGCTTCTCCTCGCCGGGCACGCCGAGCCACTTCGCCGACGCCCCGGTGGCGACGATGACCGCATCCGCGGTGAACTCATCGGCTCCCACCGCGAGGTGAAACGGCGTCACTGTCAGGTCTGCCGCGGTGACGTCGATCTGACGAAGCCGGGCACCGAATCGCTCCGCCTGCTTTCGGAATTGGTCCATCAACTCCGGGCCCAGGATCCCGTCCGGAAAGCCCGGGTAGTTCTCGACATCCGTGGTGATCATCAGCTGGCCCCCCGCTGCCGAGCCTTCGAATACGAGCGGGTCGAGGTCGGCTCGCGCCGCATAGAGGGCCGCGGTCAGACCCGCGGGCCCCGACCCGATGATCACAAGTCGTTCGTGTGTCACTTCGTACTAGTTCGCTTTATCCAGAGGTAGGCGCCGATCGCAACCAGCACCGCACCGAGCACCGCAAACGCCCCTGCCGTGGTCAACGGGATCTCGAGGGCCCCGAAGATGGCGAACAACAGGAACAGCACCGCGGTGAACCCCAGGGTGAACGCCAGGATTCCCAGTCCGGTGAGGCGTATCCCCTCCGCCACGCGGTCGACGGTGAGTGAGCGGATCTTGATCGCGACCTGCTCCAAAAGGTCGGCGAATCTGGCGGCGTATTCCTCCATTGCGGCGAGGTTAGTTGTGAACCGTGTGGATTCACTCCACCACGTGCACGACCTCACAGGTGGATGCGTCGACGAATGTGATCGGGGTCTCTTCGGTGATCTCGACCCCGGCCGGGACCATCATCAAATAGCTGCGGTCCAGCTCGACGGTGGCCAGCACCTCCTGGCCGCCCAATCGCTCGTCATCCAGGCAGCGGTCGGCTTCCTGGGCGACAGAGGTGGTCGTGGTGGACTGGGAAAGCACCGCTTGACGGGCGTCGGCGGCGACTGCCTCGAAGTCGGAGTCGGAAACTGATGCAGGCACCGTCGCCTCGGCGGCGGCCAACGTGGTCGCGGAGTATTCCGCGGACTGGTCCCCGGCACCCGTGGTGGCGGAGCCATCCTCGCCCTGTGGGGCGAGCGGTTGTTCTTCGAGCCCGCGATCCACGCCTTCACTCGCGGTTGTGGTGTCGGCGAACGGGGCGGCTACCTCCTGGGCGGAATCTCCCTGTCCCAATTGACCGAGAACTCCCGCCACCCCTACCACCACGAAGAGGCTGGCTGCCGCGAGAGCCCACCGCATCCACCCGGGAGAGGCGGCGGCCTTGGCTGCTTGCGGGTTACGAAGCTCGGTCCACAGGTCACGGTGCAGGCCGGCCTTCTCGATGTCTGTCATCGGGCTCATCGGGGGCAGGGCGCCGAGTGCGCTCAACACGCTGCGCTGAGCCTCGTACTCGGCCCGGCATTCCGCGCAGGTCTCGACGAGGGCGCGCGCCTCTTCATCGTCCAGAGCCGAACCATCGGCGTAGGCGGCGATCAGGTCGAGGTCGTGGCGGTGCATCTCTCCCTTTGATGGTGTCATGGGGTGATTTGGTTCCCCAGCTGCTCGGCGAGGAGCCGACGAGCCCGGAACACCCTCGACTTGACCGTGCCCACCGGGATGCCCAACGCCTCCGCCGTCTCCGGGAGGGATAGGCCCTCGATGTCAGAGAGCACGATGGCTGCCCGAAAATCGGCGGGGAGCCGGGCTAGAGCCCTCTCGATCTCAGGGCGAAGGCCGGCGGAGAGGACTGCATCTTCGGCGGCGGGATCCACCGGCTCGAGGTGGTCGTCGAGCGGCTCCGAGGGGCGACGACCCGCCTTCCGGATCTGGTCGTAACAGGTGTTGACCGCGATCCGGTAGATCCAGGTGCTGAGCGCCGAGTTCCCCTGGAACTGCTCCACCTTGCGAAACACCGTGAGAAGGGTCTCTTGGGTCGCGTCGAGGGCGTTGTCACGGTCCCCCAGGATCCGCAGACACACCGAGAAGACGCGGTCCTGCTGTGAGCGCATGATGACGTCGAATGCCTGTCGGTCACCGGCGACAACCCTGGCCAGGAGGTCGGCCTCGGTGCCTGGCGTTGTCACCCCGTGAAGCGTACTTCTGAGACAGTGGCGTAATAGGTGCCGTCACTCTGCTGAGGAAGGTCCACCATCCAGATGAGCCACTGCCCGCCGTTGCGATCGGGGAGGTCGAGGGTGGTCACCCCGGGCGAGGTGCGTGCCGCGGCGATGCGTTCCCTGTCTGCGAGGTCATCGGCTTCCCCCGGTGACCAGTAGAGCTGGAACGAAGTGCCACCGGTGAATCCGAGCAACTGAAGGCGGTGCGGCGTGCCCTCGACTCCGAATTGGACGCCGACGCCGGGTTTGACCAAGGGCAGGGGGTCCTGATAGCGCTCGGTGCGCCAGGATGTGGTGTTGTCTCCGTCGAGAAGGTTCGCGATCAAGGTGTCGCTCTCCCCGCCCTCCCCGAACGGGTCGAAAGAGCTCCCCGCGATGACATTGACCGGCTCGGCCACGCCTGCGGTCGTTGTCACCTCGGGGGCCGTGCTGCCAGGGGTGGCAGGCTCGGTTCCGGTCGGGGACACCGGGATCAAAGGGTCACCCCCCACGAAGAGCAGGCCAAGGGCGACCAGGCCAACAGCGACGACCACCAGGATTGCCGCGGCCAGCAGAAGACGACGTGAAGTCGATTGTGGCTCCGGGCGCGGCGCCCGAGGGGTGGGCGACGCCAGGAGCGCCTTCTCCAGCTCGGCGGAGGACATCCTCCCCGACTGCCCAGCCCTGAGCACCACGTCGAGAGTCTTCGGGATCCCATCGATACGCTCCGAAGGCGGCGGGCCGCTGGGTGGGGAGCCGGTGAGAGCGGTCTCCAGCGCCGCAGACAACGACCTCACGTCACCGTCGGCGTCGGTGCGCGGGGGGCGCCCGAATGCCCCGAGTTTCGCCGGGTGGGCGACCGAGTAGTAGATAGCGGACAGATCGAGGCTGCCGTGAATTCCACGCTCCTGATGCAGAGCGGCCAGTGCCCCGGCGAGCCCGGCAGCATTGGGGAGGAACTCTTCGAATTCGAAGGTCTGGGCCGCGTCGACTCGATCCTGCGCGGTTGCACCCCCAATCCACTCCGACACCGAGTACGCACCTCCGGGCACGACCTCGACCGCGAAGACCCGGGCCAGATGGGGATGAGCGACCTTGGCAGCGTTGGAGACGCTGGCCGCGAACTGATCTCTCCGCTCAGGTGAGCTTTCCGGTCCCAACGACCTGACCAGGACCGGTCGTTCGAGGGAGATGTCTGTCGCCAGCCATTCCTCGATGTCGCCGTCACGCCCGAGGCGCATCTCGAGGCGGTATCGGTCGGGGACGGCGGGTGGCATGGGAGCAGTTCAGCAGCCTGTTGAGCTCAGCTCTCGAACCTGAGCACGCGGAGGGCGACCCCGGTGTCGGTGAACCCCTCGCGCTGGTAAATCCGGGCGGCCCTGTCGTTTTCCGGACGGACGTTGAGCACCATCGATCGCGCTCCACGGGCCCGGGCCCAGAGCAAGCAGCCCCGGATCAGAGCGGTGCCCAGTCCCCGCCCGCCGCGGTTTGGAACCACTGCCACCCTCTGCAGGTAGGAGGTCGTGAACTGGGCGCCGACGATTGCATATGCGATCGGGCCCGGCCCATCGTCGATCTGGAAAAGGGCGGAGCGGGGCGTGGCATTCATCGCCTCAGCGAGCCCGAGGGCGCTCATTCGCCAGAAACCGGAGAAAGACTCCCGGTCGACGTCGGCCAGCGCATTCCAGTCCGGTGACCGGGCCAGGCCGACTCGATGGTCTGGCTCCTCCAGCGTTTGGTCGAGGGCGCGCTCCATCACCGTCAGCTCGCGGAATTGCCGGAATCCGGCGTCGTCCCAGATCCGGGTGGCGTTCGGGTACAGGGCCGGGGAGTAGACCTCGTTGCTCCCCAACTCGAGGAGCGTCCTGGACGCGGAGCCGAGGAAGTCAGACGAGCCCCTGACCAGCCGGATCGCTGCTTCGGGCCCTTCATCGTTCCAGGGCCGGGCCTGAGCCCTGGCCCATCCCCGTCGGATGATGACCGACCCGGGCCAGGCTCCATCTAGATGCACGCGGTCCGGCACCTGTGGGAGAGTAAGGGGCATGGAGGTCGTAGTCGCGTCGCATCCATCGTCCCTCGACCACGACACGAGCCCATTCCACCCTGAGCGCCCGGCGCGGGTGGGGGCGGTGCTGCAGGGAATCGCTGACAGCGGTCTCCCCACGCTCCCCTTCGAGTCGCCCGAGGTGAAGCGAAGTGAGCTCGCCTTGGTCCATGACCCGGACTACATCGAGCTCGTCGAGGAGTTCTGCCTTTTGGGCGGGGGTGCACTCGATCGAGACACCATCGTCTCCGGGGAGAGCTGGACCGCCGCGCTGACCGCGGCCGGCGGCGTGGTCGCGGCAATCGAGCACCTCGAGAGGGGAGGCGAGAGGACAGGGTTCGTGGTTGCCCGGCCGCCGGGCCATCACGCGCTCCGCAACCGGGCAATGGGTTTCTGCCTCTTCAACAACATCGCGGTTGGAGCCGCCCTGCTCCGAGCGCGTGGGGAGCGTGTCGCCGTCCTCGATTGGGACGTCCACCATGGGAATGGGAGCCAGACGATGTTCGCGCCCGATCCCGGGGTCCTCTACGTGTCGCTCCATCAGAGCCCCTTCTACCCGTACGAGGGTGACCTGGAAGACATCGAGTTGGGGGCCAAAGGCACCACTGTGAACATCCCCCTCCCTCCTGGCACCGCCGGCGACGTGTACCGACGGGCATGGGAAGAGATCGTGATTCCCACGCTCGATGCGTTCGGGGCGGACTGGGTTCTGGTCAGCTCAGGGTTCGATGCCCATGTCGACGACGAACTGGCGGAGATGAGGCTGGTAGCCGCGGACTACGGGTGGATGGCGTCCAGGCTTCGTGCCACGCATCCCCCAAATCGGGCGGTCTTCGTCCTCGAGGGGGGCTACGACCTCGACGCCCTGCGGGATTCCACGTCGGCAACGCTGCGCGGCATGGCGGGGGAGACCGGGTTCGAGGCCGGCCTCACGTCACCGCCCCGGGCTTCGCTGATGCTCGAAGCAGCCTCAGCCGTGGTTTCCCGGCACTGGCCCCTCTGACGAATCCCCTTCAATTCAGGTCGGCTTCCGTCCGATAACACCACCTGGGACAAACGGGAAAGGACTATGGAAATCAACATCGATGAGTTGCTGCGTCAGGCGGTCGCTCTCAGCGCTTCCGACGTGCACCTCAAGGTTGGATCGCCCCCTGTGGCCCGGGTGAACGGGGAGATCCGCCGACTGGATGGCTACGCCAGCCTCACACCTGAGGACACGCAGAGCGCCTCTGAAGCCATCTTCACCCCCCGGGCCGCCGAAGAGTTCAAGGTATACGGCCATGTCGACTTCGCCTACGGGCGCCAGGACCTCGGGCGGTTCCGGGCCTCCGCCTTCCGACAGCGAGGGTCGGTCTCGCTGGTGATGCGGCGCGTCGTCTCCGCTTCGAGGAGCTTCTCCGAGCTCGGCCTTCCCCGGATAGTGGAGAAGCTGGCCGCCGAGCAATCCGGGTTGCTCCTGGTGACCGGCCCCTCCGGCTCGGGCAAGACCTCCACCATTTCGTCGATTCTCGATTGGATCAACTCCAATCGGGCGGTCTCGATTCTCACCATCGAGGACCCGATCGAGGTGCTGCACCCGGACAAGCGGGCGGTGGTGGTGCAGCGTGAAGTCGGGGTGGACACCCCTGACTATGCACAGGCGATCCGTGGTGCCATGCGCCACGACACCGACGTCATCATCGTCTCCGAGATCGACAGCCAGGAAACTGCGCGGGCCGCGGTGGCCGCATCCGAGACCGGGCATCTCGTCATCTCATCGATGCGAACCAGCGACCCGGTGGACACAGTCAATCGGATCGTCTCTCTCTTTCCCGAGACCGAGCAAGGTGTGGTCCGTAACCAGCTCGCCGCCCAGCTGCTTGCCATCATGAGCCAGCGCCTTCTCGAAGGCCAGGAGGGGACCCATGTGCTCGCCTGTGAGGTGATGACCGCCAACGAGCGGGTTCAGGAATGGATTCTGGGCGGGGACGACTCCGGCCAACTGCTCGACATCATGAAGGAGAGCGAGTTCTTCGGCATGCAGACCTTCGACCAGTCGATGTTGAAGCTGGTCGTGAATCGGGTCATCGAGCTGCCCACCGCCATCCCACACGCCCGCAACGTCCACGAGATGCGGGCCAAGGCGATGGCCGCAGGAATCTCGATCTAGGGCCAAACGCACATACGCATGTGCGCATATGCGCACGTACGTCACAGAACGCGAATACAGGACTTGAGGGAAGACCTCGAGGTGCTGCCCTTTAATCTCACCGGGTGATACCGAAGCGGCTCGAGTTCCTGGTCGCCCCCGAATTGCCTCCGGCACAGCTGGCCGATCGGTTCGCCGCGGCAGGCCATCAGCTGTTCCTCGTTGGGGGATCGGTGCGCGACGCCTTCCTGGAGCGAAAGGTCGACGAATTCGACTTCGACTTCGCCACCGATGCCCTTCCTGACCGGACCGCTTCGATCCTCGGGGATTGGGCGGATGCGGTGTACACGGTCGGTGCGGCCTTTGGGACCGTGGCCGCGGTGAGAGACGGCCAGACGGTCGAGGTCACCACCTTTCGCGCCGACGTGTACCGAGACGACTCGCGCAAGCCAAAGGTGAGCTACTCGAAGCGGATCGAAGATGACCTGGCGCGTCGCGATTTCACCGTGAACGCAATGGCGCTTCGCCTCATGGAGATGGAGCCAGTCGACCCCTTCGGCGGTCTGGCCGACCTGGCTGCGCAAAGACTGCGGACGCCGATCGAGCCCACTCACTCCTTCTCCGACGACCCGCTGCGCATGCTCCGCCTGTTCCGTTTCCAGGCGACACTCGGGTTCGACCCCGATCCGGACGCATTGGCGGCGGTTTCGTCGATGGGGGACCGTCTCGACATCGTCTCCGCAGAGCGGATCAGGGACGAGCTGTCCAAGCTGCTGGTCGCACCGATGCCGGGAACCGCGTTGGAGGGGATCGTAAGGTCGGGACTGGCTGCCCACTTCCTCCCCGAGCTCCCGGACCTCGCGATGGAGCAAGACCCCCAGCACCGGCACAAGGACGTGCTGGCCCACACCTTCGCCGTCGTCGAGAAGGCATCCCCGCATCTGACGCTTCGTCTGGCCGCCCTGTTCCACGACATCGGGAAGCCGGAAACCCGCCAGTTCGGGCCAGAGGGAGTCTCCTTCCATCATCACGAGGTGGTGGGAGCCCGGCTGACACGGCGGCGGATGAAGGCCCTGCGCTACCCCAAGGAGACGGTCGAGGACGTTTCCCAGCTCGTTTTCCTCCATCTGCGGCCACATACGCTGAAAATGGGCTGGACCGACTCGGCGGTTCGCCGCTACGTGAGGGACGCCGGCCCACTGCTCGACCGGCTCAACGAGTTGGTGCGATGCGACATCACCACGGCGAACCCCCGCCGCGAGCGGGAGATCATGGAGCGTCTCGACGAGTTGGAGGAGAGGATTGCCTACCTTTCAGAGCAGGAAGGACTCGCTGCGTTGCGGGCACCTCTCGATGGGCACCAGGTGATGGGCTACCTGGGGATTGAGCCGGGACCGGCGGTTGGTGAGATCATGGATCTCCTGCTCGAGCGCCGGATCGAGGAGGGCCCCTACCCGGCCCAGGAGGCGTACCTCGTGGCGAGAGAGTGGGCAATGGACAAGGGGATGGCTGACCCCGGGCCTCCGCCGGCGTCGGAGGAAGAGGAATGAAGGTCGTACTCGCATATTCGGGTGGTCTCGACACCTCGGTGATCCTCGCCTGGCTCCGCGAGGAGCAAGGGGCCGAGGTCATCGCCTACACCGCCGATGTAGGACAGGGCGCCGAAGTGGCCGAGGCACGAGTCAAGGCCCTGGAGACAGGGGCCGTCGATGCCGTCGTCGAGGACCTGCGTGAGCGCTTCGTGAGCGGCGCCGTCTTCCCCGCGCTCCGGGCTTCTGCGATCTACGAAGGCCACTACCTGCTCGGGACGTCGCTGGCCCGGCCGATCATCAGCGAGGGCCTGGTGCGGGCAGCCCGTGAGTTCGGCGCCGACACCATCTCCCACGGTGCCACGGGAAAGGGCAACGACCAGGTCCGCTTCGAGCTCTCCATCGCAGCGCTCGCTCCGGATCTGAAGGTGATCGCTCCGTGGCGCATCTGGGGCATGAAGGGTCGAGCCGACCTCATGGACTACGCCCGGGAGCGGGGGATAGCGGTCCCGGTGACCAAGGAGTCCCCGTACTCCACCGATGCCAACCTGCTCCATGTCTCCTACGAGGGAGGCATTCTCGAGGACCCCTGGGCCCCACCGCCCCCGAAGATGTTTCGGATGACCACCGACGCCACAGACGCCCCTGACGTTGTCGAGGAGGTGACGATCGGGTTTCGAGTCGGCAACCCGGTGACGATCGACGGCCAGGAGCTCGATCCCGTCGCCCTACTGGAGAAGGCCAACGAGATCGCGGGCCGCAACGGGGTGGGTCGAGTCGACATCGTTGAAAACCGCTTCGTGGGGATCAAGAGCCGCGGCGTCTACGAGACCCCCGGAGGGAGCCTGCTCCACCTTGCTCATCGCGCCGTCGAATCGGTGACCCTCGACCGCGAGGTGATGCATCTCCGCGATCAACTGGTGCCCCGGTACGCCGACATGGTCTACAACGGGTTCTGGTTCAGCCCGGAGCGGGTCGGTCTCCAGGGTTTCATGGACGGGATCCAGGAGACAGTGAACGGCGAGGCCCGGATAAGCCTCTACAAAGGGTCGGCCGCGGTCACCGGGAGGAGGGCGCCGGAGAGCCTCTACGACCAGGAATCGGCGACCTTCGAGGCCGATGAGGTCTACCGCCAGGCCGACGCCGAGGGGTTCATCAACCTCAATGCCCTCCGGATCCGGGGGTTTGGCGCCGGGGATAGGAAATGACACTCTGGAGCGGTCGGTTCGAAGCGTCTCCGGGAGCGGTGCTCTGGGAGTACACCACGGACCAGTCCGATCGCCGGCTCCTCCTCGACGACATCGACGGGTCAATCGCCCACGCCACGATGCTGGGGAAGACCGGCGTCATCGACAAGGAAGAGGCCGAAGCGATTTTGGCCGGTCTCCATGGGCTTCGGGGCGCGGCCATCGCCGGGGAGTTCGAGTTCGTCGACGGGGATGAAGACGTGCACTCCGCGGTGGAGAGGAGCCTGGCCGAGCGGATCGGACAGGTGGCAGGCAAGCTTCACACTGCCCGGTCCAGGAACGATCAGGTCGCTCTCGACCTCCGCCTCTATCTGAAGCGATCTGCCGCCGGGCGGATCGACCAGCTTCACGCATTCGCCGGTGACTTGGCTGGTCATGCCGAGCAACATGCCGACGTCGTTGTGCCCACATTCACCCACCTGCAGCAGGCGCAGGTGAGCACGCTCGGACACCATCTCCTCGCCTATGCCTGGATGGCACTACGCAGCGCCGACCGCTTCTCCGACGCCATACGGCCGGATCGATGTCTCTCCGCTGGGAGCGGGTGCGTCGGCAGGGTCCAGCCTCGACATCGACCCCGAGGAATCAGCTCGCCTCCTCGGCATGGAGGCGGTTTTCGCCAACTCCCTGGATGCTGTCGGCTCGCGGGACCATGTCGCCGAGTATGTGTTCTGTTGCGCCCAGGCCATGGCCGACCTGTCCCGGCTCGCCGAAGAAATGGTGCTCTGGTCCTCCAGTGAGTTCGGCTGGGCTCGCCTCGACGATCGGGTGAGCACCGGTTCCTCGGCGCTTCCCCATAAGCGGAACCCGGACATCGCGGAGTTGGTGCGAGGGCGCGCCTCCCGGGTGGCCGGGGATCTGGTGGCAATCATCACCTTGCAGAAAGGGCTGCCACTCACGTACAACCGGGACCTCCAGGAAGACAAGCGGATCGTGTTCGATGCAGATGACGTGCTCGCCGCGTCCCTCCCCGCCATGTCAGAGCTCCTCGCGTTCACCGCGTTCGAGCCGCCTCCGCCCACTGGCAGTGTCATCAGCCTCGACCTCGCCGAGGCCCTGGTGCGGCGCGGAGTTCCTTTTCGCGACGCGCACCGGGCCGTTGGAAGCCTCTTTCTCGCGCTCGATGAGGAAGGGAGGGACATCGACACGGCAACGATCGACGACCTGGTCGCCTCCCACGAGTCCTTCGAGGAGTCCGACCTGGCCCTTCTCGACGTGGCGGCTGCGGTCACCAGGCCACGCTCGCCGGGCTCGGGTGGCCCCGATTCGGTTCGCGCCCAGGTCGAGGCGATCAGGGGCCTGATCTCGTTGGACCGGAGCTGAGGAGAGCAGGTGATCCTGGTCATCATCCCGGCGGCGATCGTGGCCGCGATGAGCCTGGCTTCATTTGGCGGGAGATGGGTGTGGTGGCTCGACGTGCTCGCCAATTTCCGCGCCCAATACGTTGTGGTGCTCGCCATCCTCGGGGCTGTGGTCGTCCTCTCTCGATGGCGAAAGGCCGGGGCGGCCATCCTGGCCGTGGCCCTGATCAACCTGGTGTTCGTCGCTCCCCTGTACGTGGGCTCCCCGGGTGAGTCCGATCCGGCGGCTCCTGCGATCAGGGTGATGAGCTTCAACTTGCTCTCCAGCAACGAGTCGTACAGCGAGGTCATCGAGTTCATCGAATCCGAGGACCCGGATCTGGTCTTCCTCCACGAGGCGAGCCGGCCGTGGGAGGTGGCGCTGGAGACGTCGGAGCTCGACTACGAGATGATCCGTGGGCGCTCGGAGGAGTTGATCTTCGGGACCCTGGTTCTTGCTCGCGGCCCTGTCGAGGTGGTGTCGTATGGGTTCGCCGAGGCCCAGCCCCGTTCGATGTCGCTGGTCTATGAGCCCGAGGGCTGGCCGGGGACCGTGGAGCTCCTCTCCAGCCATCCCCTCGCCCCCACAACCGAGGTTAGGGCCGGGTTGCGCGATGCCCAGCTCGAGTTCGCCGCCAACTGGGCGGGCGACCAGTTGGGTGCGTTTCTGGTGGTCGGGGACCTGAACGCAACGCCGTGGTCCTGGCCCTTTCAGGGGCTGGTCGCCGATGGCCGCCTGCGAAACTCACAGATCGGCTTCGGGATCCAGCCCAGCTTCTCGGCGGCCTCCAACGTCCTGCTTCGGGTGCCGATCGACCATCTGCTTCACAGCGACGGGCTCCGGGTGAGGGACCGACGCCTCGGTCCCAGCCTCGGTTCCGACCACTTCCCGTTGATCGTGGACCTGGAGTACGTGCCGACGACAGAGGGCTAGCGTGCCCGACATGTCTGATCGATTTGCCGAGCGTCGTATTCGCCTGGCCGAAGTGGTGGGTAGGGAGGGGATCGCCATCATCCCCGCCGCAGTCGAGGTCACCCGAAGCAACGACACGATGTTCGACTTTCACCAGGATCCCGACTTCCTGTATCTGACCGGATTCGACGAGCCGGAGGCGGTGGCGGTGCTCACCCCCGGCCACTCCGATGGCGACTACACGCTGTTCGTCCGGCCCCGGGACCCGGAAATGGAGGCCTGGAATGGCTATCGCGCCGGGGTCGATGGAGCGAAGGCGCGCCACGATGCCGACCAGGCGTTCGAGATCGGCGAGCTCGACGAGGTGTTGGCCAGGCTGATGATCGGACGCGAGGTGATCTGGTACCGCACCGGCAACGAGCACCACGATGCTCGGATCGCCGCTCTGCTGGAGAAGGCCAGGACCCATCGGGTCAGTTTCGGCACCACGGTCCCATCGGATATCCGCGACCTCTCCGTGCCCCTGGGGGAGATGAGGCTGTTCAAGTCCGAAACCGAGCTTGCAGCATTGCGTGCGGCATGTGACCTCACGGCGAGGGGGCACGCCGAGGCCATGCGCTTTGCCCGTCCCGGCCTCTACGAATACCAGGTCCAGGGTGCCCTGGAGTACTACTGGCGCGCCAGCGGATCGAGGAACAACGGTTACTCCTCGATCGTCGCCTCCGGCCCCAACGCATGCGTCCTCCACTACGTGGAGAACGACCGGCTGATCGAGGACGGCGACTTGGTTCTGATCGACGCCGCCGCCGAAGTCGAGGGCTACTCCTCCGACATCACGAGAACCTTCCCCGCCAACGGCACATTCAGCGAGCCACAGAGGGCGCTCTACGACCTGGTCCTGGCCGCCCAACACCAGGGTCTCGCCATGTCAGCGCCGGGCTCGAGCCTGCGTGCGATCCATGACTCCGCCACCCGGATCCTCACCGAGGGAATGGTCGAGTTGGGCCTGCTCCCGGGACCGGTGGAGGAGTCCCTCGCCATGCACCACTACAACCATTTCTATTTCCACGGCACCGGGCATTGGCTGGGTCTGGACGTCCACGACGCCGGCAACTACCGGGTCGACGGCGAGCCCCGCAAGCTGGAGCCGGGTATGGCCTTCACGGTCGAGCCCGGGATCTACATCGCGGCGGACAAGGCGGAAATCGAGCTCACGATGCTCGAGTACGACCGCGACGAGTGGGCGAGGCGTCGGGTCATGGAGGGCCGGGCCGCGGCCCTGGCCAAGGAGACTGAGGCAAAAGAGAAAGCCGAGAAGATCAAGCACTCGGTCCCTTCCGCGTTCCTCGGCATCGGGATTCGGATCGAAGACGACGTCGTCATCACCGATGAGGGACATGAGAACCTCACCGGCGCCGTGCCCACTGATCCCGGGGAGATCGAAGCGCTGGTTGCCGAGAGGTCGGCTCTGCCCGAGAGCTAGTGGCGGGCCACTAGACGGTCGCCGGGATCGCGTACCAGAGCACTGCGAGGAAGTGGAGGCTGCTGCCTGCGATCACGAGCACGTGAAACAACTCGTGATAGGAGAAGGTCCGGGGGAAGAGCTGGGGCCGCTTCGACATGAAGATCACGGTGCCCGCGGTGTAGCAGAGACCTCCAAGTGCGATGAGGACGGCGGCTTCCCAGCCGAGTCGGCTCAACACCCACGGCATGAGGATCAGTGCGGACCAGCCCATAGCCAACTGCAGCGTCACCGACAGCGAGGTCTTCACATTCGGCATGCTCACCTTGAGGATGATTCCGGCGAGGGCGGTGACCCAGAGCGCGGAGAGCAGCACGGCCAGCAGCACACCATCGACGGTGGCGATGGCCACCGGCGTGAAGGTTCCTGCGACCAGGAGGAAGATCATCGAATGGTCGATCCGCTGCAATCGATCCTTCCACGCGGCACCCCAGGGCACCGAGTGGTACAGGGAGGAGACCACGAACATGGCGAGGAGGGCGATCCCGAAGATCAGGGCGCCCGCCGCCGCGGCGGCGTTGCCCCATGCCCGCTCGAGCAGGACGAACAACCCGACGACGGCAGCGACAGCTGCCGTGCCGTGAAGGAACCCCCGGATGGGGTTCTGCATCTTGCCCAGGGTCAGTCGTTCCATGTCATTTGACAGAATATTGAAAGTTCGATTCGTAGCGGAACCGTCGCCGGCACCCTGGTCAGTGTCGGCAGCCCCGGTAGGATCTGAAGGTCGTCATGGCACTCGGCATCCTCTACCGCATCTATGAGCGGAACCTGCTCAACGGCCTGGACAAGACCCGGCTGCCCCGTCATATCGGCATCGTCCTCGACGGCCATCGTCGCCATGCCCGTGAGGAGAGGCTCCCCACCTATACCGACTCCTACCGGGTCGGGATGCGACGCTTCGAGGACTTCCTGGGATGGGCTCACGAGCTGGACATTCCCGCGGTGACCGCCTGGGTCCTCTCCAAGGAGAACCTGAGCCGCCCCGAAGAGGAGCTCGACCCCTACTACCAGGTGTTGATCGAGCTGTTCGAGAGGCTTCCCGCCCTGTGTGAGCGCTACGACATGGCGATCAAGTTCATCGGGAGCCTCGACCTCCTCCCCGAGCCCCTGGTCTCCGCGGCGAAAAGCGCCGAAGAAGCTCACCCCCGTGGGTCGCGCCGGCTCAACGTGGCCATGGGATACGGGGGCCGACAGGAGATCGTGGATGCCGCCAAGGACCTGGTTTCCAACCTGCTTTCGGAGGGGATCCCCCCGGCTGACGTGCCCGCCTACATCGACGCCGACGCCCTGGCGTCACACATGTACTCCGCCGATCTCCCTGATCCCGATCTCTTGATCCGGACCTCTGGTGAGTCCCGCCTCTCCGGATTCCTGCTCTGGCAATCCGCGTACGCCGAATTCGTCTTCGTCGACGTCAACTGGCCGGCATTCCGCCGTGTCGACTTCCTGCGCGCCCTGCGCGATTTCACCAGTCGCGACCGCCGCTTCGGCAAGTAGCCGCCACACTTCCCAACACTCACCGGCCCCGTGTCAGTCGGTGACCTGACCCGGATGGAGGTGGGTGACGTCCCCGAGTTGGCGAAGTGAGAAGCCCCACCCGGTGCTGATTCGGGACATGGTGAGTCGGGAGACTCCGGTGTGGGGCTGGCGGAACCGTTCCCACTCCCAGGGCACCGGCTCCAGACCGAGGAGATGGCCGAGCACCACGGCGTTGGTGCCGGCATGGGCCACGATGATCACCCTTCGCTCGGGGTCGTCGACATCCCAGAGATGCCGGTGCTCGGCATGCATCGGGTGGATCCCGTGGGTGTCGAGGGTCTGTTGCAGGCCGGTGACCACACGCTGGTGAAAGGCGCGAAAGGTCTCCCCGCCCGGGAGGCCGTCCCACATCTCCTCCATCGACCTGAAGTTGGAGTCACGAAGCGCCTTGTCGATCTCGTCGACCGGCGAGCCGTCCCATTCCGGGGGGTTGTTGATCTCCTGGAGCCAGGCATAGACCTCAGGTTCGTGCCCGAGCTCGGATGCGATCGGGTTCGAGGTCTGAACCGCCCGGTTCATAGACGACACCCAGATCTCGTCGACCCGGGCCAGGGATGCCAGCCGGTGGGCGACACGCCCAGCCTGCTGGTGGCCGAGCTCGGTGAGATTTGGGTCGTTGCGTGCGAGGCGGTCGGGGGCCCAGTCCGGCTGCCCGTGGCGAACGAGGAAGAGGTCCATTCGCCACGGAACCTACCTCGCCTCCCGATCCTCACGGCAACGGCTAAGCGGCCTCTTCCCAATACGATGTAGCTGTGGGAATCGACGCGTTGATCGAGCACTTGCGCACCCATTCCTTGCGAACGGACGGGCCGTTCACCCTGCGCTCCGGTGCCGTCAGCTCCTGGTATCTCGACGCCCGTCAGACCACGTTCAGCGGTGACGGCGCCTGGCTGGTGGGCAACGCCGTGCTCGAGGTGGTCGATCCCTCGGCCGATGCAGTCGGTGGAATGACCATGGGCGCCGACCCGATCGCGGTGGCCACTGCGATGGCCGGCGGCCAGAGCGGACCGTCATCTGGCCGCGTTTTCGATTCGAAAAGAGCCCAAGGACCATGGCGCCGGGGGCCGGGTGGTCGGCCCCGTTGGCCCCGGATCCCGGGTTGTGATCCTGGAGGACACCACCACCACGGGAGGCGCCGCCGGTGAGGCATCGGACGCGGCCAGCGACTACGGGCTTGGTTGTCATCCAGGCGATATCCCTGATCGACCGCTCCGGAGATCGGGCCGCCAAGGCCTTTGCCGCCAGGGGAATTCCCTACGTCGCTCTCATCACCCCCGCCGACCTGGGGGTAGAGGAGTGAAGGTCACCGTCCAGCGCTCGGCGATCAAGATGTGGCTGATGGCGATCGGCGCCATCCCGCTGCTGGTCATCGCGATCGATGTCCTCACCAACCGGCGGATCACCAACTGGTTGCGGGAAATGCTCTTCCCTCCGGCCGACACCCAGATCTATGAGCCGCGGGACGTGATCTATGCCTGGGCCATCCTCCTCTTCGCCGGCTTCGTCGTGATCTGGGGGCTGAAGGAGATGTTTGCCCCGACCAAAGTGGTGGAGTGCCGGGACCAGGGCCTGGCCCTGAAGCTGCGAGGGCCTTTTCGCCGCCATGACGTGATCCCTTGGTCGAACCTGGTGGATGTCGATGCTGGTGAGATCGAAGACGAGGGCGAGAAGCTCCCCTTGCTTCGGGTGAGGGTCCTCGATCGGGCCGCGCTCCCCGACCATCCTTGGGGCGCTCGCTGGCTCGACACCAGGCTGTTGGGGATCCTCGCCCAGGACTGGGCCGTCACCCCCAAAGAGGCCGCATCCCGGATCGGTGACTACGCGGTGGACGCAGTCCAGCGCTCCGAGCGGCAGCGACTCACCGGGATTCAGGACACTCCGTGAGCCTGGTCGGTGCCCACGTGCCGTCGGTTCATCCCCTGGTGGAAGCCGCCGAACGTGGTGCCGATCTGGTCCAGGTGTTCCTCTCCGATCCTCAGGGGTGGAAGAAGCCATTGCCCCGGCCCGATGCTGCGGAGCTCAAGTCATCACCGATCCCCATCTACGTCCACTCGCCGTATCTGATCAACGTCTGTGCGGACAACAACAAGGTTCGTGTCCCCTCGCGACGGATTCTCCAAGAGACCTGCGATGCCGCCGAGGAGATATCCGCGGCCGCGGTCGTGGTGCATGGCGGTCACGTGACCGGCGAGGGCCCACAAGACGAGGGGATCATCCGCTGGCGAAAAGCCCTCGACCAACTGGATACCGGGATCCCGGTCCTGATAGAGAACACCGCCGGTGGCGACAAGGCTGTGGCCAGGCGTGTCGAATGGATCTCCCGGCTCTACGACGAGATCGGAGGCTTCGGAGTCGGCTTCGTACTCGACACCTGTCATGTTTGGGCCGGGGGCGAGCCGTTCGACGAGGTGGTTCCCAGGGTGATGGAGGCGACGGGTCGCATCGACCTGGTCCACGCCAACGACTCGAAAGACCCCTTCGACTCGCGCCGCGACCGCCATGAGAACCTGGGCAGCGGCCAGATCCCGGTCGAGGACCTGGCGCGGGCGATCGCCGAGGCCGGATCGGACGCCCCGGTCGTCGTGGAGACTCCGGGAGGTGCTCAGGAACAGGCCGCCGACATCGACTGGGTGAGGTCGGTGCTCAAAGCGCGCACTGGCTGATCGGTCCCGGCTCCAAGTAGCAAGTACAAGTACTTAGTACCCTTGACCCATGACCAAGAAAGTCACGGTCCCCGACATCCGGTCCCGCAAGGGCGGGCCCAAGATCACGATGGTGACCGCCTACGACTACCCCTCGGCGGTGATCGCCGACAGGGCCGGCATGGACATCATCCTGGTGGGCGACTCGGTGGCAAACGTGGTCCACGGGATGTCGACCACACTCGAGATCGGGCTCGACGAGATGATCATGCACGCTCGGGCTGTGCACCGGGCGCGCCCGGCTGCCCTGTTCGTCGTAGACATGCCCTGGCTCAGCTTCCACATCTCTCCCGAGGACGGGGTCCGCAACGCGGGTCGGATCGTCCAGGAGGGTGGTGCCGAAGCGGTGAAGCTGGAAGGTGGCCGGAAGCGAATCCCGGTGATCGAGCGCATCATCGACGCCGAGATCCCGGTGATGGGCCATCTCGGGCTCACCCCTCAGTCGGTCAACGCCATGGGTGGGTTCAAGGTGCAGGGAAAGATGGTCGACGCCGCCCGGGAGATGATCGAAGACGCCCGGGCGCTTGCCGATGCGGGGTGCTTTTCCATCGTGCTCGAGGGGGTGCCCGACGTCCTGGGGGAGTTGATCACCAAGGAGGTCGATGTGCCCACGATCGGGATCGGCGCCGGTCGGGGGACCGACGGGCAGGTCCTGGTCTATCACGACCTGCTGGGGATCGGGCTCGGCCACCACGCCAAGTTCGTCCGCAGCTATGCCAATGTCGCCGAGGACTCGATCGAGGCCTTGAAGCGCTTTGCCGCCGACGTCCAATCCGGGGACTTCCCCGGAGATGCCGAGAGCTATCACGTCGCCGACGAGGTCGCTGCCGAGCTGTTGAGGGGCAAATCACCCGCTTAGCCGCGGTCTGCCTGGTCCTCACCCTTGCCTGCGGGTCGGGCGCGCCGCCGTCCGATGAAGTGGTGTCCGTGAGGGTCGACGACACCGAGATCGGGGTCCTGATCGCAGACGAATCCGAGGAGCGGCGCCAGGGCTTGAAAGAGGTGACCGAGATCCCGGACGGGGCGGATGGGATGTTGTTCACCTATCCGAGCCCGACCTTCGCCACCTATGGAATGCTCGACGTGGTGCTGCCCCTGGACATCTGGTTCTTCGGTCCCGATGGTGCCCTCATCGGCAGCGGCGAGATGGCGCCCTGTGCCGCCGAGCCCTGCACCAGCTATGGCTCGCCCGGCCCGGTTTCCTGGGTGTTGGAGACCGTCGCCGGTGAGTTCGACTTCCCGACGGGCGCGACACTGAGTGGCGCACCGAGTGGGGAAAGCGGCTGAAAGCCGTTACCATTCGCTGACCGCATCGACGTCTCGCGCCGTCGCATGCGGCCAACCCCTGCTCCATCGGATGGATGGGGCCTTCCAAAGCGGATGTCCACAGGAGGTCGAATGCGCGACTATGAAGTGATGACGATTCATCGTCCTGATCTCGCAGAGGACGACATCGAGGCCAAGATCGGCGAGCTCGAGTCGTACCTCGGCGAGCAAGGGGCGAGCGTCAAGGGCAAGGATCTGTGGGGGAAGCGTCGCTTCGCCTATGAGATCGAGCATCTCTCCGAGGGTTACTACTCGGTGGTGAACTTCCAGGCTGAGGCGGCAGCCGTCGATTCACTCGATCGGATGCTGTCCCTCGCCGACGAAGTGGTCCGACACAAGATCGTCCGGATCGGCGGCTGACTGGAATCCGTCACACCGGCGCGGCAAGATCGTCGGGAAGACGTGAGGAGAAGGAGATCTCGATGTCGAGCAACATCACAGTGGTAGGCAATCTGGTGAGCGACCCGGAGCTGCGGTTCACCCCGTCTGGGGTTGCGGTCGCCCGGATCGGCGTTGCCGTCAACAGAAGGTGGCAGAAGGACGGCGAGTGGCAGGAGCACACCAGCTTCTTCAATGGCTCGGTGTGGCGGGAGCAGGCCGAGTCGGTCGCCGAGTCCCTGCAGAAGGGGGCCCGGGTCATCATCACCGGCCGTCTCGAGCAGAGGAAGTGGCAGGACAAGGACGGGAACGATCGTTACGACGTCGAGATCCAGATCGACGAGATCGGCCCTTCCCTGCGCTGGGCGACGGCCACGGTCAACAAGACAGCCCGTTCCGGCGGCGAGTACGGGTCCCAGGGGGCAGACGTGCCGCCGGCACCGGTGGCCCGCGAGAGCTATGGCCCCGACGAGGCCCCGTTTTGATTTCAGGAGTTTGAGATAGATGGCGAGAAAGAGCACCAACAACCCCCGACCCAAGCGGCGACGGGGTATGGAGATGAGGCGGGGGCGTCCCAAGCCCTGCGCCTTCTGCAAGCAGCACATCGACCACATCGACTGGAAGGACGTCTCTGTCCTCCGCAAGTACCTGTCCGACCGGGGCAAGATCCGGGGGCGCCGGGTGAACGGCAACTGTCCCCGTCATCAGCGGGCCGTGGCCGTTGCCATCAAGAGCGCCCGGGAAATGGCCCTGCTTCCCTACCTCAACACCCGATGAGGCTGATTCTGACCTCGGACGTGACCGATCTCGGCCAGCGTGGGGACGTGGTCGATGTCGCCGAGGGTTATGCGCGCAACTTTCTCCTCCCCCGCCAGAAGGCGGTCAAGGCCAACGAAGGCGCTCTGGCGCACGCCGAGACGGTGCGTGAGGCCCGCGTCGAGAGCGAGCGCAAGGCCCGGGATCAGGCCGAGGCACTCGCCACCCAACTCGTGGGCACGAGGGTCGTCCTCGCTGCCCAGGCGGGCGATGAGGGCAAGCTCTACGGGTCGATCTCAGTCCAGGATGTCATCGAGGGCATTCGCAGGTTCACAGGTCTCGAGCTCGACCGGAGCACTGTGGTCCTCGACACCCCGATCAAGGCGATCGGGCTTCACGAGATCCAGATCAAGCTGCACCCTGAGATCGAGTTCCCGCTCACCCTGGACGTGATCCCAGCGTCATAGCACGCGGGTCAGCGCGCGATTTCGCGACTTCGCGACCAATTCCTTCCACCGCGAAAAAGAAACACGGGATCGAGTTGTGACCCACCGGGGGCCGGTCTAAGTTCGACTTGCTTTCCCCGAAGCGGTTCGATCTTCCCCCACCTCCCTCGAGGATTCGACGCGCCGATTCGCGAAATCTGTCCTAAGGCGTGGGTAGAAAGAGATCGATGAGCGGCTTGACCGAACAGACGGAGATGCGCCCCGGATACCGGAGCCCACCCCATTCGCGTGAAGCCGAGGAGTCCGTGATCGGAGCTGTGCTCCTCTCCGAGGACGCGGTCAACGAGGTCATGGACCGGCTCCACCCCGAGGACTTCTACGTGCCTGCCCATCAGGCGATCTACGAGGGTATGCGGGAGCTCTTCGACGGCAACCAGGCCATCGACGCGGTAACCGTGTCCGAGGTCCTGCGGAGGCGAGGCGAGCTGGAGAAGGTCGGGGGGATCAACTACCTGGCACGGCTGGTCGACATCGTCCCTTCCACTTCCAATGTCCTCTACTACGCCGGGATCGTCGAAGAGCACGGAAAGCGCCGCGAGCTGATCCGAGCCGGGGCTTCTGTGACCGAGGTCGCGTTCGACATCGACGAGGAGATCGCAATCGTCCTCGACCGCGCCGAGCAGTCGGTCCTCGGGGTCGCCGAGCGTCGCAGCTCGCAGACCCTCCTCGAGGTGGGCCCACTCTTCAGCGACGTTCTGGAGCACATCGAGGCTCTGGAGCAGATGGGCTCGGACATCAACGGGCTGTCGACCGGATTCGTCGACCTCGACTCGAAGCTGGCTGGGATGCAGCCGGCGAACCTCGTCGTGGTCGCCGGCCGTCCCGGGATGGGCAAGTCGGCCATCGCTCTCAACATCGCGACCAACGTGGCGGTGAAGGGGGAGGCGGTCGCCATCTTCTCCTTGGAGATGTCCAAGGAGGAGATCGTGCAGCGAATCCTCTCCTCTGTGGGGCAGGTCGACTCCAAGAAGCTCCGCAATGGGCAACTGGGGCCGCTGTGGCAGAGAGTGGTCGATGCCGCGGGGAAGATGTACAAGGCGCCGATCTTCATCGATGACTCGTCCCTGGTCACCGTCACCGACATCCGCGCCAAATGCCGCAGGCTCAAGCGAAAGCGAGGGCTCTCCCTCGTGGTGGTCGACTATCTCCAGTTGCTCCAGGCCACGACCCGTGAGAACCGCCAGCAGGAGATCTCGGAGATCACCCGCAACCTGAAGAACCTGGCAAAGGAGCTGGCGGTGCCGATCATTGCCGTTTCCCAGCTCAACCGCTCGGTGGAGTCCAGGGAGAACCGGCGACCACGACTCTCCGACCTCCGTGAATCGGGGGCCATCGAGCAGGACGCCGACGTCGTGATCTTCGTATACCGCCACGAGTACTACCACCCCGAGGACCAGGAGAAGAAGGGGATTGCCGAGCTCATCATCGACAAGCACCGTTCCGGGGCCACCGGGACTGTGGAGATGACCTTCCAGCCCGAGTTCACCCGTTTCGCCAACCTGGGCCGCGATTTGAGTTGAGCTCCACGCCGGGCCGGGATCTGGGATTCAGCTACACGGTTCGCAAGTCTGGCGACGTGGTGATCAGCAGGCACGGTGTGGAAGTGACCACCTTGCGGGGCGACGCGGTGCGGAAGTTCATGATCCGGGTCACCACCCGTGACCCCCAGCAGGTGATGGCGCGATACACCGGCGACTACAAGCGAGGAAACGAGCGGAGTTAGTCGGCCCGCGCGGCGACCCTAGGGTCGCCGCATTTTGGAGGGGTTGCTACTTGCCCTGTGAAGCCGGGGAAGCTTCCTGAGGGGGGACTCGATAGGGCGTAGCTCCTTGGACCTATTCTGTTTGATCCCGAGCCCCCTGGGACGGGCAGATCAGGCCCAAATCGAACTATACGCATCCGCGCTAGTTAGTGCCGGATGCGGGAAAGTCCTGGTGGGAGCGACTCGCGGTGGGCCCGCTCTGCCCCTGGTACTTGGAGCCGAGCTCCGGGGAGCCGTATGGGTGGTCGGCCGCAGTGGTCATCTGATAGAAGCTGACCTGGCCGATCTTCATCCCCGGGTAGATCGCGATGGGGAGGGTGGCGACATTGGAGAGCTCGAGGGTGATGTGCCCCTCGAACCCGGGGTCGATGAACCCTGCGGTGGAGTGGATGAGCAGCCCGAGCCGGCCAAGCGACGACTTTCCCTCGAGACGGGCCACGATGTCGTTGCCGAGCTTGACCCGTTCCAGGGTCGAGCCGAGCACGAACTCTCCGGGGTGGAGCATGAACGGCTCGTCGTCCTCGACCTCGATCAGCTTGGTCAGATCCGACTGCGGCGCCCGGGGGTCGATCTGGCTGTAGCGATGGTTGACGAACACCCGGAACCCGCTGCCAACACGGAGGTCGATCGAGGAAGGCTGGACGAAGGAGGGCTCGTAGGGGTCGATGTGGATCCACCCGGCGTCGATGGCCTCGCGGATCGAACGGTCAGAGAAGATCATCGAGAGGCTCCTTGGCGCGTGTCAGGTGATCGTAGGACTGCCAACCGCATGAGAAGGCGTCGTTCAGCCCCGGGTCAGGTCCGGTGTCGCATCCTTGGTGGAAAGTCGGCCTGAGAGAGGGAGGAAATGAGAACCATGGAGTCGAGAAAGGATCGTGGCTTGAAACGATGGTTGCCAGTCCGCTTTATTGTGACCTTGACGCTGATCGCGCTGTTGACCGCCTGCGGCTCCCCGGACGTGAGCTCGGACACGTCAAACCCCGGGGCAGCGGCCGGTCTCCCGCAGGGCGCCGAGCCCGTCGACCTCGACCCGGCAGACTTCACAACCGAGATCGACAACATGTATTGGCCGATGGTGCCTGGAACCCGCTGGACCTACAGGGAAGTAGACAACGAGGGCAACGTCGCGGAGGTAGTTGTCATCGTGACCACAGAGACCAAGGAGATCGCCAACGGAATCACGGCCCGCGTCGTGCGCGACACGGTCACACAGGATGGTGAGATCGTTGAGGACACCTTCGACTGGTACGCCCAGGACTCGGTTGGAAACATCTGGTACCTGGGGGAGGACACAGCCGAATTCGAGGATGGGGAGGTCGTGTCCACGGACGGATCGTGGGAGGCCGGCGTGGACGGAGCGCTCCCAGGAGTCGTCATCCCCGGGAGCCCGGCGCCCGGCATGAGGTACCGCCAGGAGTACTACGAAGGTGAGGCCGAGGACAACGGCGGGGTGCTCTCGATCGAGGAGATGGCCGAAGTCCCATACGGCCAGTTCGACGAGGTGCTCCTCACCAAGGACACGATCACAATCGAGCCCGACGTGCTCGAGTACAAGCTGTATGCGCCTGGCGTCGGCCTCGTGCTCGTCCTCGATGTCTCCGGCAGCTCAGGTCGGGAGGAGTTGATTTCGATGGATCAGGCACCCGAATCGGCTGGAACGGGCCCGCTCGGCGACCCCAACCCCTGAACCTGTGAAGCGCTCGTCCTGAGCACCTGGGTTATGGAGCGGGTGAAGGGAATCGAACCCTCGCCCCGAGCAATTGGGTACTGCCTCGTGTATGCCTGATTTCGAGCGGGTGAAGGGAATCGAACCCTCGCCCCGAGCTTGGGAAGCTCGTGTTCTACCATTGAACTACACCCGCAAACGGCGTCAGAACCAAACGATACCGGTCATTCCTCTCCCCAGCGAACGGCGTGAACCTTGGGGGTACAGCCGAAGTTGAGGCCTACCCCGCCTACCCGTGTTCGGCTTCGATCGGCCCGTCCGGGCTGGGCACGTAGTCGGCACGCCAGACGTCGGGCTCCAGGTAGATGCGATGGGCATAGGGCACCGCCTCCCGGATCGAGGCCTCGGCTGCGTCGATCGCCGTTGCCAGCCCGGCGGCACTGAGCGACCCGCTGAACTCCACCTTGGCAGCCACCAGCAACTCCTCGGGGCCGATGTGCTGGGTGCGGAGGTCGATCACCCTGACCACCTCCGGGCTGGCGGTGAGCGCCTGGTCGATCGCCGCGATGTCGCTTTCCAGTGCGGATTCCCCGATCAGCAGGGACTTCATCTCGATGGTGAGGAAGATCGCGATCAGCACCAGGAGCACACCGATGCACAGGGTCCCCACGGCATCCCACACCACATCACCCGTCGCCACGTAGAGGCCGATTCCGCCGAGAGCGAGAAAGAGGCCGAGCAGCGCTCCCGTATCCTCCAGGAGCACAACCGGCAGCTCGGGGGACCGTGAGGTACGGATGTACCCCCACCAGCCCCGATCGCCTTTTACCTTTCGCGCCTCGACGATCGCGGTCCGAAAGCTGAACGATTCGAGCACGATCGCGACCAACAGCACCCCGATCGCCCAGCCGATCGATTCCAGCTCGTGTGGGTGCAGGATCTTGGATATCCCCTCGTAGATCGAATACAGCCCACCCAACGAGAAGAGAACCAGGGCGACCACGAAGGACCAGAAGTACCGCTCCCTCCCGTAGCCGAACTGATGGTGATCGTCCGCCACTTTGCGCGCCTGGCGCCCCCCGAGGAGGAGCAGGCCCTGGTTCGAGGTGTCCGCCACCGAGTGGATCGCCTCGGCCAGCATTGCGGCCGATCCGGTGACCACATAGGCGACGAACTTGGCGAGGGCGATCCCGGCGTTGGCCAGCATTGCGGCGATGATCGCCCTGGTTCCGCCACCGGCTGACATGGGGCGATGCTAGGTGACCAGCGAAACGGTCCCCCAGACCGTCATGAGCACTCCGACCAGGACCAGGAACACCACCCGACCCGCTCGGTATTGGGCATCTTCGACGCCGGCCGGAGCCTCCCCCTGACGGTGTTTCCACCAGGCGAGGCCATTCCCCACGATCAGGGCCAGGCCTAGCCCGACCACCAGCTCGGGCAGCAGGTTCTCGATGTCGAACAAGTCGCCCACGTCCGGGCACGCTAACCCTGCTTAATCTCTGCCGGTGAGCACGGAGCGAGTCACCGCCACCGCCTCTGCCCCGGCCACCTCGGCCAATCTGGGGCCGGCCTTCGATTGTCTCGCCCTGGCGCTGGACATCCGATGCCGGGTGAGTGCCACTCCCGCCGAGGAATGGGTGGTCAAACACATCGGCAACTATCAGCCCGAGCCCGGCGCCATCGATTGTGTCCTCACAGCCGCCAAGCGGACGGTGGGCGAGGGCTCCCCACTGGCGATCGAGGTCGAGTCCAACGTCCCGATCGGGAAGGGCCTCGGATCCTCGGCAGCAGCGTTCGTCGCGGGGTCGGCTGCTGCGTTACTCGCCACCGGAGGCGAGGCCCGGCCCGATCAGGTGTTTCGACTTGCCTCCGACATGGAAGGCCACCCCGACAACGTCGCCGCTGCGGTCTACGGAGGCCTCGTCCTGGTCCCGGCTGAGGGGATGCCGATCCGACTTCCCCTGCATCCTGCACTGCGGATCGTGGTCGCCATCCCGGACCGTGTCCTTCCCACGAATCACGCCCGCACGGTCATCCAGTCTTCGCATCCCCACGATCTGGTTCGGCGCAGCCTGGCTCGGGTCTCGGCCCTGACGGCAGGCTTGATCACCGGTGACCCGGAGACGCTGGCCGCGGCCCACGGTGACGAGATCCACGAAGCTCCACGCGCCGAGCTCTCCCCGGAGGTGAGTGGGCTGATCGAGGTCGCCAAGCAGGCGGGAGCGATGCATGCCGCCCGCTCCGGAGCCGGGCCCTCGGTGCTCGCCCTCTGCACTACCGACTGGGAGTCCCGCGTGGCCATGACCTTGGAGGAGGCCGGTGTCGAGATACTCCGCCCTGCGATCGCCAGCACCGGGTTGATCTACGGCTGACGGTCGTCGCGCCATGGGGAGGAACTCAGCGGCGCCGGAGGTGTCGCAATGACTGAACATGCGGTGGTCATCGCAGGAGGCGGCCCGACCGGGCTGATGCTGGCGGGCGAGCTGGCGTTGGCAGGGATCGATGTCGTCATCGTCGAGCGACGCGCCGGCCAGGAGGTCGACGGGTCACGGGCCGGCGGTCTTCACTCTCGCACCATCGAAGTGCTCGACCAGCGTGGCATCGCGGAACGCTTCCTCTCGGAGGGCCAAGTGCATCCGTTCGTCGGCTATGCCGGGACCTTCCTGGACATCAGCGACTTCCCCACCCGCCACAACTACCTCCTCGCGCTGTGGCAGAGCCGGATCGAGCCCATCCTGGCCGACTGGGTCGATGAGCTCGGGGTCCCGACCCTCCGTGGCCGCGAGGTGGTGGGCTTCACCCAGGACGACAGCGGCGTCGATGTCGAGCTGTCTGACGACGCGACACTCCGAGCCCAGTACCTCATCGGGTGCGATGGGGGACGCAGCCTGGTGCGCAAAACGGCCGCCATCGACTTTCCCGGCTGGGACCCGACGACCAGCTACCTGATCGCCGAGGTCGAGATGGACGAGGAGCCGGAGATCGGCATGCGCCCGGAGGGTGGTGGCATCGGCCCCGTCAACCGGGAGAAGGGTGGAAACCCGTACGGGGTCGTATTGCTCGAGAAGGAGATCGAACACACCAGCGAGCCCACCCTGCAGGACCTGCGCGAGACGCTCGTCGTCGCCTACGGGACCGACTACGGGGTGCACAGTGCCACCTGGATCTCCCGGTTCACCGACATGTGCCGCCAGGCAGAGTCCTATCGCCGGGGACGGGTGCTGCTCGCCGGCGACGCCGCCCACGTGCATGGCCCGCAAGGTGGACAGGGCCTCAATACCGGCGTGCAGGATGCTGTGAACCTGGGATGGAAGCTGGCCCAGGTGATCAACAAGACGTCACCCGAGAGCCTCCTCGATACCTACCACGCCGAGCGGCATCCGGTCGGTGCACGGGTGTTGCAGAACACCATGGGGCAGGTGGCCCTCAGCCGCGTCGACGAGCGCAGCCAGGCCCTCCGCGACACCATGCTCGAATTGCTGCGCATCGACGAGCCGCGTCAGCGCATCGCCGCCATGATCTCCGGTCTCGACATCCGCTACGACCTCGGAGAGGGACACCCGCTGCTCGGACGGCGGATGCCCGACCTCGACCTGCACACTGCCGACGGCCCCGTACGCGTGTTCACTCTGCTGCACGATGCCCGGCCGGTGCTCCTCAACCTCGGCGAAGCGGGCGGTTTCGACATCTCTCCTTGGGCGGATCGAGTCCGGATGGTCGACGCCGAGCATGCCGGCCAATGGGAGCTCCCTGTCATCGGCGAGGTCGTTGCGCCCCCGGCGGTTTTGATTCGACCCGACGGGCATGTCGCCTGGGCGGGAGACCTCACGGACCCAGGGCTGACTGGAGCACTTGCGACCTGGTTCGGGGCGGCCACTCCGGCGTAGAACCCGACGTCCGGGCGCCTGCGCACGTAGCCCCTACTCGCCTTGACGCTCTCTCTCGTAGCGCTCGCTTTCCTCCCTGCGCTCCCGGTCGTGCTTTTCGGCGGATTCCTTGCGTTCCGCCTCGTCCTTCTCTCCGGATTCCTTGCGCTCCCGCTCTTGTCGGTTGGCCCGCTCCTGCTCCGTTTCCACTTGATCGCTCCCGAACTTCGATGATCCGGGCCCGAAGCTACGCACCACAACTGCGGCGGATGACAGAATCGGGGTGATGGCGGACAGAAACCTCCAGTGAACTCGGACATCGAGCGGAGGCAACGCTTCGAGCTCGTCACCGCCCAGGTGTACGAGCCACTTCAGCGTTACCTGCGTCGGCGTGTCGCTCCTGATGACGCCGCCGACGTGCTGGGCGATGTGCTGCTCACCATCTGGCGCCGGCTCGACAGCGTCCCCGAGGACGCGCCACTTCCGTGGTCGTATGGGGTTGCCCGGCGAGCGCTGGCTAATCACCGGCGGGGAGCGGAACGCCATCTCCGATTGGTGGAGAAGATGACCGCCGAGGCAACGGTGTCACCGGGCCATCAGTTCGAGGACCCGGCCCTCGAAGAGGCGTTGGCCGAGCTTTCGGAGGCGGATCAAGAGCTCTTGCGGCTGTGGGCGTGGGAGCAGTTGGAGCCACGCGAGATCGCGGTGGTCCTCCAGACTTCACCCAATGCGGTCAGCCTCCGCCTGGGTCGGGTGAAGTCCAAGCTGGAATCGAAACTGTCCCGACAGGATTCCTCCCCTGCCGGACAGAAACCGAAACGACACCCCGAGGAGCACCGACCGTGACCGACGAACTGCGCAATCGACTCAGCCGTCTCGACCCGGTGCCCTCCGATGTCGCCATGGAACCGGTGACGAGCCAGTCGTCACAACACCTATTGGAGGAAATCATGAGCAGCCAGGAAACGACCGACGTCCAGCCCGAGCCGGGCAACAAGGGCAGGAAGGCGTGGGTAGCCGCGGTGAGCGCGGCCGCCATTGTCATCGTGGCGATCGGTGCCGTCGGCGTCCTCACCAATGATGGAGGGGACCCGGTGGCCTCCGGGCCCCCCCTGGAGTTGAGTGCCGGCGTCGACGATCCGATGCAGATGTGCATCATGTACAGCGTCGAGGAGCTGGCCAAGGCACCGGTGGCCTTCGAGGGGACCGTGACTTCGGTCGACGGAGAGACCATCACCTTGGACGTCGACCACTGGTTCAAAGGTGGCGAAGCCGGTCAGGTGGTCATCACTGCTCCGGCGGGGATGGAAGCGCTGATCGGTGGGATCCCGTTCGAGGAGGGAACCCAATACCTGATCACCGCCTACGACGGGACCGTCAACTACTGCGGGTTCAGCGGAGTCAGCACTCCCGAGTTCCGCGCAGACTTCGAAGAAGCTTTCGGCAGCTGAGCTTCTGATCGAAGAACCGGAGAGGAGAGACCGGTGAGGGTCTCTCCTCTCCTCGCGTCCACCGGATGCGGCGAAGTCAGCCCTGTCCCAGGGCGGTTTCGATCAGGTGCGCATGCCGTTCCCGGGCATCCTCGGCGGAGATGTCGATCCCCATCGCCTGCCAGCCCGGCACCCACTGCGCGATGTCGGGCATCGGACGGCAAAGTGCCATGAGCTCCCAGTAGTGGAGGTTGGCGAGAGCCCGTCCGGAGACCTTGCGATAGACATTCACGAAATGCTCGGCGGCGTCGTCGAGTGCGAGCAACCTGAGATCGAGCGCGCAGTAGGCGACATCGAGGGCGGGGTCGGCGATGCATCCCCCTTCCCAATCGACCACCGCGACCAGTGTTTCATCGATCCACAACGTGTTTCCGGGCCAGTAGTCGTGATGGGCGTACACCCGCTCCTCCGGCACCAATGACCCGACTGCCTCGAGCCGCGCCTCCCACAACTTCAGGCCGAGGGGATGCCGTTTCACTACCTCCTCTGAACTGTGGCGGTCATCGGAGTCGATCGTTGAGAAGAGGGCGCGGTCGTCGGGCCCGGTTCGGATTCCGTGGATCGAGTGCAATGTTCCGGCCAGCTGGGCAGCCCAGTCCAACGGTTCGACCGGATCGAGCACGACCCTTCCTTCCAGAAAGGACATGACGACTGCTCTCTCGGGAAAGAGCCCGACCCTGTCGATCCAGAGCGGAGTGGGTGCGGGGACTCCGTGCTCCTCCGCCAAGGCCAGGATTCGATATTCCTCCTCTGCAGGAGCATCGTCGTCCCCGGGATCGGGGACCCAGTACCGCTTGAGCACCACTCTCCGGCCGGTTTCTGCGAAACGGAGGACGTCCATCGTCCCACCCAGTCCTCCGAGGATGCGGTGATCGAAGCGCACGGTGCCTCCCAGCTCGGTGCTCAGGGCCGCCAGATGCACGACGGTGGGAAGGGGCGCGTAGTGGTCCATCGAGCCATGAGGATGTCAGAAACCGTCGCCGTCTTGACGAACCGGATGGCTACTCGCATACTGGCCGGGCGATGAGAGGAAACCAGCCCGCCAGCCGGATCATCATTCCTTAGGGGCCCGCGCCTCAGGAAGGCGCCCGCCCCTGCCCCCGACCTCCGCACCCTGCGGGGGTCTTTTTGTTGCCAGCGGGTGAATCCAATGAACCAGACAGCCGAGATCTACGACACCACCCTTCGTGACGGGACCCAAGCCGAAGGGCTCTCGCCTACGGTCGGGGAGAAGCTCCGCGTCGTCCACCTGCTCGATGAGCTCGGGGTTCATTTCATCGAGGGGGGATGGCCGGGGGCGAACCCCAAGGACGACGAGTTCTTCCAGCGGGCCAAGAGCGAGCTCGCCCTACAGCGGTCGGTTCTCGTCGCCTTCGGGTCGACCCGCCGTCCCCGAGGCCCGGTGGACCGCGACTCGCAGCTCCAGGCGCTGCTCGCCGCCGATACCGACTACGTCTGCATCGTCGGCAAGGCTTGGGATCGCCACGTGACCGGCGCCCTCAATGCCTCCCTCGAGGAGGGTCTGGCGATGGTTGGCGAGTCGATCGAATTTCTTCGGGAACGCGGGAAGCAGGTGTTCTTCGACGCCGAGCATTTCTTCGACGGGTTCCGCGACAACGCCGACTACGCCCTCTCTGTCCTGGAGACTGCGGCCCAAGCCGGAGCCGAGCGCCTGGTCCTGTGCGACACGAATGGCGGTGCGCTTCCTTCTCAGGTGGTCCCGGCAATCGAGGCGGTGGGGGCCCGTATGGACACCGCTCTCGGGGTCCATTTCCACAATGACTCGGACTGTGCGGTGGCGAATTCCCTGACCGCCCTCGACGCCGGCGTGCACCAGGTACAGGGCTGTGTCAACGGCTACGGGGAGCGGACCGGGAACGCCGATTTGTGCTCGGTGATCCCCAACCTCTCCCTGAAGGCCGGAGTGGAGACCATCCCCGCTGATTCCTTGTCCCGTCTCTACCCGATTGCACGACAGATCGCGGAGATCCTGGGAGCGCCGATCGACTCCAGACGCCCCTACGTCGGCACCTCGGCCTTCGCCCACAAGGCCGGGCTCCACACCTCCGGGCTGTCCCGGCTGGAGGGCGCCTACGAGCACATCGACCCCGGAGCAGTGGGGAACTCGGCACGGATGCTGTTCAGCGAGTTGATGGGTCGCTCCACTGTCCTCGCCGCGGCCGAGCAACAGGGATGGGATCTCGATCCCGACCAGGCGCAGGCGCTGGTCGACCAGGTCAAGGAGTTGGAGCATGACGGCTATCAGTTCGAGGCCGCCGATGGCTCCTTCGAGTTGCTGGTGCGAAGGGCCTCGTCGGATTTCAAGGAGCTCTTCGAGCTCGAGTCGCTATCGGTGAACATCCGCGCCAACGGGGAGGTGACCGCGACCGCCAACCTCGAGCTCAGGATCGACGGCGAGGTGGTGCAGGTCACCGCTCATGGAGACGGGCCGGTCAACGCCATGGACCAGGCCTTGCGACTTGCCCTGGGAGACATCTACCCCGATGTGAAGCGGCTCCGGCTGACTGATTTCAAGGTCCGCGACCTCGACTCCCAGGACGGGACCGCAGCCCGGGTCCGGGTGCTGATCGAGACCACCAACGGCGAGTCGAGCTGGGGCACGGTGGGTGTTCACCAGAACATCATCGAAGCCTCGTGGGAGGCTCTGGCCGAGGGGATCACGATCGGCCTCTTGCGCGGCGTGGGTGGCGGACCGGACCATCGACCTGGGATCGGTCCTGAATAGTCACGGTTTCGAGTATGTGCTCCGCGGCGAGGAGTGCTTCCTCCCAGTGCCGGTTTGATTTAGCGCCCGATCGGCGCGACCATTGGGACTGTCCCCCTTTTCGGAACCGAGGTTTTTGCATGGGATCGTTGGTAAAGAAGCGTCGCAAGAAGATGTCGAAGCACAAATACCGCAAGCGTCTCAAGGCGAATCGCCACAAGCGGAAGTGACTTCGAAAGGGCCGGCTTGCCGGCCCTTTCTACTTTTCCTTCAGGAAACGTTCGATCTCGTCGACGAGTCGACCCGCCTGGTCGTCGTCGGCTTCCTGTTCCAGGCGTTCGACGTATTCCTCGAGCTCGGCGTTGCCTTCGATGGCGGCGTCCACGGTGGAGAGGAAGCTGCGTGATGCCGAGGCCAGCTCACCGATGTCGAGACTCACACCGATCAGTTCCGACGCCTTGATGGCCAGGGCCTCCGTCGCCGGGGGATACGCCTGATTGGAGAGATAGTGGGGCACTGCCGCCCATAGCGAGATGACGTCGATCCCGGCATTGCCCAGGGCGTGGTTGAGCACCCCGATGATCCCGGTCGGCCCCTCGTATCCGGAGGGCAGCAATCCGTGGAAGGCGAGGTCGTCTGGTCGGTTGGCCGAACCCACGAGCGGAACCGGCAGCGTGTGGGCCACCTGGCCGATGAATGCCCCCATGGTCACCGCCCGCGTCACGCCGACGGCCTGCAGGGTGTCGACGAGCTCGTTGGTGAAGATCTTCCACCGGTAGTGGGGCTCCTCGCCGATCACCAGTACCAGGTCGCGCTCCGCTCCGCGCAGCGCATAGATCTCGTTGCGTGGCCAGGTGATGGAGCGGATGCCACTGGAGTCGATCTCCACGATCGGGCGGCGCACCTGGAAGTCGAAGTGGTCGTCGGGATCGATGATGGCGAAGATCTCGCCGTCGAGTTTCTCGAGGAACTCGGTCGCTGCCTGGCTCGCCGATTCCCCGGCGTCGCCCCAGCCCTCGAAGGCGATCAAGGCCACCGGATCCTGAAGTACCGGTCGGTCAAGCCACTGCAGAGAGGCCATGGGGTCAACCTACTCCCGCCTCGCGGCTAGTGGTTTCACAACCCGGGGGGCGTATACCTCTTGAGGCGCAATGCGTTGAGCACCACCGAGAGCGAGGAGAAAGCCATGGCTGCCGCGGCGATCATCGGGTCGAGACGGCCTACGGCGGCGAGGGGTATCGCGGCGACGTTGTAACCGAATGCCCAGAACAGGTTCTGCCGTATGACGCGATACGTCGAGCTGGCGAGGTCGATGGCGCTGGCCACCAGTCGCGGGTCGCCGTTGAGCAGGATCACGTCTCCCGCCTCCAGGGCGACGTCGGTCCCGGTGCCGACGGCCAAGCCGAGATCTGCCTGAGTCAGGGCAGGGGCGTCATTGATCCCATCGCCGACAAAGGCGACCGACTCGCCATCCTTCTGGAGCTCCCGGACCAGGTGCGCCTTGTCCCCGGGCATGACCCCGGCGTGGACCTTTTGGATCCCGGTCTGCTCGGCGATCCAGGCCGCGGTCCGCTCATTGTCACCGGTGACCATCCGGGACTCGATACTCGAGCCTGCCAGCCGCGCCACCGCCTCGCGCGAGCTCTCCCGAACGGTATCGGCGACGCCGATCACACCTTTGACTTCGCCATCCCACCCGGCGAGAAATGCAGTCTTGCCCCCGGCTTCGAGGTCTTCGAGGTCCTGGAGCCAGCGATCGGCTATCAGAAGCCCGCGATCGGCGACCAGCTTCTCCTTGCCCACCACGACCTCGATGCCGTCGACCGAGCCGATGACTCCCAGGCCCGACACGCCCTCCAGCCGATCCGGTTCGACGAGAGTGATTTCTCGCTCGTCGGCGCCCAATGCAACCGCCTTTCCGATGGGATGGCCTGAGGCGGACTCGACAGACGCGACCAGGCGCAAGAACTCGGCCTCATCGTGGTCCGTGAGGACATCGGTCAGGTCCATCACTCCCGAGGTGAGCGTGCCGGTCTTGTCAAAGAGCACAGTGTCGATGTCCCCGGCCTGCTCGAACACCTCGGCCCGCTTGTAGAGGATCCCGAGCTCGGCGCCCCTCCCGCTCCCGACCATGATCGCGGTCGGCGTCGCCAGCCCTAGTGCGCAGGGGCAGGCGATTATCAAGACCGCCACGCCGGCGCGCACCGAGTCCGACACTTCGTTCCCCAGCCCGAGCCAGACCAGGGTGGTTCCGATCGCGATCAGGATCACGACCGGGACGAAGACCGATGAAACCCTGTCTGCCAGCCGCTGGATCGGAGCCTTGGAGCCCTGGGCCTGCTCCACCATTCGGACGATGCCGGCGAGCAGGGTGTCGGCGCCGACCGCCGTGGCGCGCACTGTGATCCGCCCCAACTGGTTGACCGTGGCTCCGGCTACGCGATCCCCGACGTTCCGGTCCACGGGCAGCGACTCGCCTGTGAGCATCGACTCGTCGATAGCGGACTCACCGGACTCGATCACGCCGTCGGTGGGGATCTTCTCCCCGGGCAAGACGACCATGAGGTCGCCGGGCACGACCTCGGAAATGGGCACCGAGGCTTCGATCCCATCGCGCACCACTCTGGCTTCCCGGGCCCCGAGCTCGACCAGACGGTGGACCGCGGTAGAGGCCCGCCCCCGTGCTCGGGCTTCGAGAGCGCGTCCCAGGGTGATCAGAGTGACGATCACACCTGCGATCTCGAAGAACACCGGAAGATCGGCAACCAGCGCCCAAATCGAATACCCGTAGGCGGCCAATGCCCCCAGTGAGATGAGGGTGTCCATGTTGGCGCTCAGGTTTCGGGCCTGCTTCCAGGCCACCCGGTGGAACTGCCATCCGCCCCAGGTCACCACCGGAGTCACCAGGACCCCTTGCAGCACCCGGTTCCACAGCTCTTCGGGCCCGAACATGGCGAGCAGCATCGCGGGAAGAGTGAGGGCGGCGTCGATCCAGAACCGGCGCCACTGGACGTCCTCGTCGTCGTGATAGTGCTCCATGAGGTCGCGTCGGCCCTCGCCGGAGTCATGGTGGGTCATGGTGTAACCGATGCGGCCAACCGCGCCGGTTAGGGCTTCTAGGTCAGTGCCTTCGCCCACCCTGACCAGGGCAGACGCCCCGGCCAGGCTGACCGCGGCATTTTCCACCCCTTCCTGGCGATTGAGTACGCGTTCGATCCTCACCGCACAGGTGGCGCAGGTCATCCCGTCGACATCGAAGAGGACGGTGTCGGAGTGACCGCCGTGCTGGTCAGCCGAAGACTGCGTAGCCCTGCTCCTCGATGGCGTGTTTGATGGCATCGAGATCGATCGTCCCCTCGTCGAAGGCGACGTCGACAGTGGCATCGGCGATCGCCACCTCAACCGATGAGACCCCGTCGAGGGCGCCCACCGCCCCCTCGATGCTCAGCTTGCAGTGATCACAGTGGATCTCAGGCGCTTGAAGTGTGACCTGCTGCATCTCAAAGGCAGTTTACGGGCGGGGTGGCCGCTTTATTCCCGGGCATAAATGAGAGCCCCGGTCGAAACCGGGGCTCTCGGTTGTCTGGCATGGGACTGGGAGGGGGAGAGGACCTGTCCCAACCAGAGGTCGTCAGGCGTCCTGCTCGTCCATGATCTTTCCCCGGACCCGCGGGAAACGGACCGGTGCATGGGCGTGGCAGTACTCGGCTTTGTTGTATTGCGAGAGTTTTGTGGTGCACCCGGGCTTGGCACAGATCCGGTCGTTGCTGAAGCGCCGCGACGGCCTGGTCACTCCCTTGATGGCTGCCCCTCTTACGATGTCTGTCATGTTCATGGCCTTTGTGGGCCGGTTCTCCAAGTAAGTACGTCAAAGGTCGGTTTGTGGTTCTCGGAACGCAAGATCGTGGGTGAACTGCTATTCCCCCCAAGTCTGCGAGCAAACCCCTAAAACCAGGCTAAAGCGGGTCTCAGGTGCTCAGGGATGAGACGACACGGACCGCTCAGTTGGTTCCCGTGATCCCCAGTTTACGCAAGAAAGCCGCGTTGTCAGGTTCCCTGCCCAGGAAGCCGGCCAACATCTGGTCGGCGTCGATCGATCCGCCCCTCTCCAACACTTCGCGCCGGTAGGCCATTCCCACCTCGGGGTTGGTGACCCCCTCTTCTTCGAAGCGCCCGAACATGTCGTCACCGAAGACCTCGGCCCACATGTAGCTGTAGTAGGCGGCGTCGTAGCCGGCCATGAGATGGCCGAAAGACGCGAGGTCGAAAGTGCCCTCGTGCAGCGGGAGCAGGCTCAGCTCGGCGGCTTCCTTGGAGATCCGGTCCAGGTCCTTGACCGGGCCCGGGGCGTGGATCTGCTGGTCCAGCCAGCCGTACTTCAGTTGCCGCAGTTGATGGATGGCGATGTTGAGCCGCCGCGCCGCCACCAGCTGCTCGACCAGCTCGTCGGGGATCGGCTCACCGGTCTCGTAGTGCCGGGCGAACTGCTTGAGGACATCAGACAGCCAAACCCAGTTCTGCATGATCTGGCTCGGAGCCTCGACGAAGTCTGTCTCAACGCTCGTGCCGGAGAACCTGGCGAGCTCGGTCCTCCCCAGGTTCTGGTGGAGGACGTGGCCGAACTCGTGGAACAGAGTCTCGACCTCGCCATGCTGGAGCAGTGAAGGGGTGTCCCCGACCGGCTTCGTGAAGTTGGCCACCATTGCGCACACCGGGTTCTGGAAGCTGCCGTCCTCGAGTCTCCGACTCAGGACCAAAGGAAACTCGGCGGCGTGCGAGAACTTGCCCTCCCGGGGGAACAGGTCCAGGTAGAAATGGGCGAGCTCCTCGCCGCTCTCGTCGTCATGGATGGCGAAGAGGCGGACATCGGCATGCCAGACGTCGGGGTTGGGAATCTCCCGGAAGTCGAGTCCGAACACCTCCTGGACCAGCCGGAACATGCCGTCGAGAACGGCGTCGAGGGGGAGGTAGGCGGCCACCTCGAAGGGATCCACTCCGTAGTCGGTGCGCCGCTGCTGGGTGTCGTAATAACGCCAATCCCAGGTTCTCACGGTGCTGTCCCCGGCCTCGGACTCGAGGAGGCGGCTCATGACCGAGAGGTCCTTGATCCCCTGGTCGGTCAGGGGTGGGGTCAGGTCCTCGTAGAAAGCGGCAACCCGCTCCGGAGTCTTGGCCATCCGATCGTCGAGGCGATGGTGTGCCCAGCTGTCCAGGTCGAAGGCGCCGGCAATCTCGTCACGGAGCCGGAGTGCCTCCTCCAGGATGGGGCGGTTGGCTTCCACCGCCTGGGTGTTGAACTTGAAGGTCAATTGCTCCCGGAGGTCTCTCCGCCTGGCGTTCTCCACGAACGGGATCAGATGCGGATAGGCCAGTGTGACTTTGAGCTTCCCGGTCTCCTCGTCCTTCTCCAGGCCATCGGCGAAGCTGTCGGGAAGCCCTTCCAGATCCTCACGGTCCACCAGGATCCAGTCGTCCCACTCGTCGATGTTGCTCTGGAAGCGGACTCCGAGCTCCACCAACCGCTGGGTCTTCTCCTTGACCTCAGCCCTGGTTTCCGGATCGAGGTCGTGACCGGCATGACGCAGATCTCTGAGCACGAACTCGAGGAAGCGAGCCCGCTCACCTTCGAGGCCGGCCGCCTCCTCGGCCGCGGCGTATTCCTTGACCGCAGCATTGAGGTCGTCGCGGAAGATCACGTCCACGGCAAACGTGTTCAGCTTCTCCTCCCCGGCTTTGCCCGCGCTCCGGACCTCCTTGTCCGGGTGGACGTAGCCCATGAACACGTAGCGGGCGAAGGCCTTGCCCAGGATGTCGGTCATCCGGTCGAGCGGCATCATCGTGTTCTCGAAGGTGCGTCCTTCCTTGGGGGCGACCGCCTCATCGATTACAGCCCGGGCCTCGGCAAGGGCTTCGTCCACACCCTTTTCGACGGCGGCGACGTCGACGGTCGAGTACCCGAAGTTCAAATCAGACATGGCGGGGACGGTAGCGGCGGTCGCCCGCTGCGTAATCGAGAAGGAAAGGGGGGCATATGACCCTCAGTCGTCTCAATTGCGGGGTGGTGGGGGAGCGAACAGGGCCCGCGCCTCGGGCTCCGTGATCGCCTGGTCCGGGTTGATCCCATGGCGATCGACGGCGGCGCGGATCCCCACCTCCGGGTCGGGCAGTTCCACCGGGCTGTCGCTGCCTCCCACGACGTGGGTCCCTGCCTCGAGCAAGGAGCGGAAGGGATATACCTGGTTCATCCGAGCCTCTCCGAGACGCTTGACCAGCCAGTCCTCGGAGGCGAGAAAGGCGGGCTGCACCGAGGCGGTGACCCCCAGCCCCGCCAGCCGCTCGATGGCGGCTTCGCTGAGTATGGAGACGTGCTCAACCCTCAGTTGGGAGGCGTCTCGCTGCTCCGCCACCAGCACATCGAAGACATCCAACACTGCGTCGTTGGCCCGGTCCCCGATGGCGTGGATCGCCACCCCACCTCCGAGATCGAGGGCGGCGCGCGACATGGCCAGTGCGTGTCTGAAATCGAGTCGAAGCGTCCCCGTGGTGTCGGGGCGGTCGGAGAAGGGCTCATACATGGCTGCGGTGTGTCCACCGAAGCTGCCGTCGGCGAAGCCCTTCCAGCCGGAGAACCGGATCCTGCCATCGGCCCGCCGAATCCGATCGGCGGCGACTTCCAACTCCCCCGGGTCGTCGGTGATGGCATAAACGTCGATGTCGACAGGCAATTCGGGAGCCAGGCGACACAGGGTCCCCAACTCGTCCCCAACGCCACACCACATCGGCTCGGACGTAGAGACCATCCCCGTTATCGAGCCCAGCCCGTAATCGGACAATCCACGCAGTGCCCCCAGGATCTGGGCATCCGACGGCCCAATCGTGTGCGGGGCAAGGGCGTTTCCTACTACGAAGGCGGCCGTCTCCCGCAAGATCCCGTTGGGGGCACCGTCAGAGTCCCGATCGAAGCTGCCCCCGGTGGGATCCGGAGTCGAGGCGTCCACCCCGGCGAGTCGAAGTGCCCGGCTGTTGGCAACAGCGATGTGCCCGCAGTAGCGGTAGAGGAGGACCGGACGATCAGGTACCGCATCGTCCAAATCTGCCTTGGTGGGAAGTCGGGCTTCGGCCAGCCCTTCGTCGTTGAGTCGCTGTCCGACGATCGCCCCCTCCACACCGGCGGCCCAGCGGGCGACCATCGCCTTCAGGTCCTCGACATCCACGGCCGACATCAGCTCCAGTCCGTTGACCAGTTGGGCGTAGCCCAAGGGATGGAGATGGTGGTCGTGGAGCATCAGCGGAGATGGGCCGGCAGCGTCTCATCGATCAGCGCCCTCAGCTCTTCGTGAACCTTCCCGTTGGTCAACACGAACGCCGCCGGCTGGAGGACGTTGCCGGCACCGGTGTTGTCGGTGGCGGTGCCACCGGCCTCGGTGACCAGAAGGATCCCGGCCGCTGCATCCCAGGGTTTCACCCCATGGGGGCCGCCGTGCTCCCAGTATCCGTCGTACCGGCCACAGGCCACCCACGCCATGTCGAGGGCGGCGGCGCCCATTCGCCTGTTGTCTCGGCATCGGGCAATCACGGCCTCCATGGCGTCGAGATACTCACCGGCATGCTGCTGCCGGTCGTAGGGGAGGCCGGTTGCGAGCAGCGAGTCCTGAAGGCCGTCCGTGGTGGAGACGTGGATCGGCCGCCCGTTCATTCGCGCCCCGGACCCGACCACGGCCACGAATTCCTCCTCCCTGATCACGTCGATTACCACGCCGACCACCGGCTTCCCGTTGTCCCAGAGCGCCACGGAAATCGCCACCTGGGGGATGCGGTGCACGAAGTTCACCGTCCCGTCTAGGGGATCGATGATCCAGACCCGTGGCCCGCGCCAGTCGGCGCTTCCGCCGCCTTCCTCGGCCAGGATCGAATCGTTGGGAAAGTGAGCCTCGATCACGTCGGTGACCGCCGCCTCGGACTCGCGATCGATGTCGGTGACCGGGTCCACGGCACCCTTCATCTCGAGGTGGAACGCCTCCTCGAAACCACGGCGCACCACGTCGGCGCCGGCCCGGGCGGCCCTGACCGCTACCCAGAGGTCACCTTCCCACATGCCCGCACTCTACGGGTGGCCCCTACCCTCTCCGCCCGTGATAGGGGCCTTGCTCGTCGTCGTTGGTGCCATCGTGTCGGCGCTGGCATTTCCCCGTTTCGGGCCTGGTTGGCTGATCCTCCCTGGCACCGCCCTCTTCCTGGCCGGGCTCCATATGGCGCGAGGCCGGGGAGAGGGACTGCTCTATGGCTCCCTCCACGGATTGATCTTCTTCTTTGGAGTCATCTGGTGGATCGGCGAGTTGGGCCTGGTGGCCGTGATACCGCTGGCGGTGGTGATGGCCGCTTTCCATGCGATCTACGGATGGTGGCTGGCGAAGTACAACGACCGGTCGCCAGGCCCTGTGGCTCGCGCTGGCGGTCGGAGGCTGGGCTCTGATGGAATTGATCCGCTACCGGTTCCCCTTCCACGGGTTCGAGTGGGGGGCAACCGGATATGCCCTCTCCGATCAGGACTGGGTCAGGGCCTTGGCCCCCCTCTACGGGACATCCGGGATCACGGTGCTCGCAGTGTTGGGAACAGCCACCGTGGTGGCCGTGGCCTTCCGACCGAGGAGGTGGTGGCTGCTCGTGTTCCCGACAGCCGACTTTGCTCGTCTTCGCCGTGTGGTCCTGGTGGCCGGCTGGTGAGATGGAAGTTCTCGCCGGTGTGGAGGTGGCCATCGTCCAGGGCTCCACCCCCTGCCCGTTCGAGCACTGTCCGCCCGACGAGCGACTGCGCACCTTCCAGCAGCACCTGGCGTTGACCCGGACCATCGAGCCCGGCTCGGTGTCCCTGGTGGTCTGGTCCGAGGGCTCCACCGGCGGGCTCAACGCCGACCCGGTGCAGAACCCGGAGGTGGGAGAAGCCATCGCCGAGCAGGCCCGGCGGATCGGGGCCTGGTTCCTGGTGGGTAGCGACCGCCCGCTCAGTGACACCCATTGGGAGAACGTGAACATCGTGTTCAACCCCGAAGGCGAGATCGTGGGTGAGTATCAGAAACAACACCCGGTTCCCTTCGGCGAGTACATCCCGTTTCGGCCTTTGTTCGATTGGATCCCGGAATTGGACCAGGTGCCCCGTGACATGGTCCCGGGCGACGGGCCGGTGGTCTTCGACCTTGGTGGCGGGCTGATGATGGGCTCGGTGATCTCGTTCGAGGGTGGGTTCTCCCGCTATCCACGACAGCACGTGGCTGCAGGGGCCAACCTCATCGTGGTCGCCACCAACGAGGGCTCTTATGGGACCACTCCGGGGTCCGACCAGTTCATCGGAATGACCCGGATGCGGGCCGCCGAGCTGAGCCTGGACGTGGTCCATGCCGCGGTCACCGGAAAGTCGACGTTCATCGACGCATCCGGGGCGTATGGGGAAACCACCGGTCTCGGCACCCAGGAAGTCCTGTATGGCAGTGTCGCCGCGGGGAGAACCCCTTCGATCTACGCCCGAAGCGGCGACATCGTGATGATCGCCGCCGCCCTGGTCGGGATCGCCACCTGGTGGCGCGTCCGCAAGCCCCTGGTAGTTTCCGCCGACCCCGAGGAGGAAGAAAGCGCATGAGCGAGGCCCTGGAGAACCTGCTTTCCGAAGACCGCAAGTTCCCTCCGCCGCCCGAGTTCACCGCCCAGGCCAACGCCAAGCCCGGGGTGCATGAGGCGGCGGCCGCCGACTACCTCACGTATTGGCAGGAACAGGCACTGTCCCGGATCACCTGGGACACCGCCCCCACCATCGTCCTCGACGACTCCAAGCCCCCCTTCTTCAAGTGGTTCTCCGACGGCGAGCTCAACATCTCGACAAATTGCCTCGACCGCCATCTCGCCGAGCATGGGGATCAGGTGGCCTATCACTGGGTTGGGGAGCCCGGCGAGACCCGCACCCTCACCTACTCCGAGCTCCATGCCGAAGTTTGCCGCTTCGCCAACGGACTGAAGAGCCTGGGCATGACCAAAGGCGACCGGGTCGCCATCTACATGGGGATGGTGCCCGAGCTCCCGATCGCCATGCTCGCCTGTGCTCGCCTCGGGCTGGTCCACTCCGTGGTGTTCGGGGGTTTTTCGGCCGAGGCGCTGTCGAGCCGCATCAACGACGCGGCGGCAAGGCTGGTGATCACCCAGGACGGGGCATGGCGGGCCGGAAACGTCGTCCCGTTGAAGGCCAACAGCGACCTGGCGGTGCGACAGACCTCGAGCGTGGAACACGTCATCGTTCTTCGGCGGATCGAGGAGTCGGTGGTCTGGGAGGAGGGTCGGGACATCTGGTGGCACGACCTGGTCGAGGGGCAATCGGCGGACTGCGACCCGGTGGTGCTCAATGCCGAGGACCCGTTGTACATCCTGTACACCTCGGGGACCACCGGGAAGCCCAAGGGGATCGTCCACACCCAAGGCGGATATCTCACCGGCATCATCACCACCCACTCCTTGGTCTTCGACATCAAGCCGGAGACCGACGTGTATTGGTGCGGGGCGGACATCGGATGGGTCACCGGGCACAGCTACATCGTCTACGCGCCTCTGGCCAACCGGGCGACGTCGGTGATCTACGAGGGCGCGCCCAACTACCCGGACCTGGACCGGTTGTGGCAGATCATCGAGGACTACAAGGTCACCATCTTCTACACCGCCCCCACCGCGATCCGCACCTTCATGAAGTGGGGTGCCGAGCATGTCGAGAAGCATGACCTGTCCTCATTGCGCCTGATCGGATCGGTTGGGGAGCCGATCAACCCCGAGGCGTGGATCTGGTACCAGCAGACCATCGGGGGCGGCAATTGCCCGGTGGTGGACACCTGGTGGCAGACCGAGACCGGGGCGATCATGATCACCCCCCTTCCCGGGGTGGTGGCGACCAAGCCGGGATCGGCGACGGTCCCCTTCCCCGGGATCTTTGCCGACGTGGTGGACGAGGCCGGAGAGTCCGTCCCCTTTGGTGGTGGCGGGTTTCTGACCATCACCAAGCCCTGGCCGGCGATGGCCCGCACCATCTATGGCGACGACCAGCGATATGAGGACACCTACTGGTCGCGATTTCCCGGTCGCTACTTCCCGGGCGACGGGTGCAAGCGTGACGAGGAGGGCTACTTCTGGCTGCTGGGCCGGGTCGATGACATCATGCTGGTCTCGGGGCACAACATCTCCACCACCGAGGTGGAGTCGGCCCTGGTCTCGCATCCGGCGGTCGCCGAGGCGGCAGTTGTCGGGCGTAAGGACGAGCTGACCGGTCAGGCGATCGCCGCCTTCGTCACCCTTCGGGGCTCGGTGACCGGCGACGAGCAGCTGATCAACGAGTTGCGTGATCATGTGGCGGCGACCTTGGGGCCGATCGCCAAGCCGAAGTCGATCGTGTTCACCGACGACCTGCCCAAGACCCGGTCGGGCAAGATCATGCGGCGCCTGCTCCAGGACATCTCGGAGCATCGCCATCTCGGGGATGTGACCACGCTGGCCAACGAGGCTGTGGTCAAGGAAATCGCGGAGAAGGCCTCGGTGTCCACGGAGGACTGAGCTCAACTACGGGGTGTGGCCTCAACCGAAGATCACCGCACCAAACCAGATCGCGGCCACGACTATGCCCGCGGCGAGCTCGATGCCGATCGACGCCGCCACCGCTCCGAGAGCGGTCTTGGTCGCCGGCCATGCTTGCTCCGCCCCAACGCGCAACCTCTCAGCGATGTAGATGGTGGCCACGAACCCGATCGGAGCCCCCACCACCGGGATGACGAACAACCCGACGATGGAGACGGCGACAGCGAGCACCATGGTCCACGTCGGCAGCCCGCTCTCCTTGAGCCGTCGCCCGGGGACCACGAATTTGATCACCGTCCCCAGGATCCCGACGGCCAGGGACACGATGGCGACCGCCCAGGCGAATGGAGTGCCCTCCACGACTGCCCAGAGGAAGACCGCACCCAGGATGAGGACCAAGCCGGGCAAGAAGGGGATCACGATCCCGAACAGGCCGACGATGATGGCCAGGCCAACCACCAAGACGCCCAGTTCGTCCATCAGTCAGATCGTAAGGGGTGCTATCAGCCGAGGCTGCTAGCCAACTGGTTGACCGCTTCGGAAGCGCCCTCGAGGACCGGTTGGCCGTGCCCGAACAGAGCGATCTCATAGGTGAACCCGGCGAGCTTGGCAACCGACTCCACTGCCAGTGTCATGTCCTCGCTGAACCCGGGGTCCGGCCCCTCCACCGAGCCCCCGACACCGTTCAAGGCGTCTCCGGTAACCAGGATCCCGGCGATCGAATCGAGCACTGAGATGTGCCCCGCGGTGTGTCCCGGGGTTTCGATGATCTCGAGGTCGAACACCCGGTCGCCGTCGCCCACGGCCGACGGTGTGGCCACGGCTTCCATGGCCGGGATGTCGGCGGCACCGGCGTAGATGGTGGCTTCGGGAACCAGAGGCACGATCGCACCCAGGCTCCCCATGTGATCGGGGTGCTTGTGGGTCACGATGAGATGGCCCACCGACTCCCAGCCCAACCCGACCTCGCCGAGAGCGGCCTCGATGGCACCCTCACTGCCGGCGACCCCGGTGTCTACCAGTGCTGCCTCTCCGGCTCGATACAGGATGTAGGCGGACACGAATCCCAGGTCGACCTGCTGGAACGAGGAGCCAGTCAGCGCGGTCGTAGTGGTGGGCGCCGGGGCAGTGGTGGAGGCCTGGGGAAGGGTGGTCGGCACGCCCGTCGTGGGCGCCGAGTCGGTCGGGATGAGGGTGGCTTCGTTGGAGCAGGCCACCACACCGAAGACCGCGATGGCCAGGCCCGCCTTGCCCATCTCGGCGATTGCCATTCGGCGGTCGAGCAGACGATGCATGGTCATCTGATCAGTTCCAATCGTGGGCTCCGTCCCAACATACCGCGAAACCGGGTGTGTAACTTCAAACCATGGGCACCAAGATCATCCTCCCCGAGTCCGAGCTACCGACCCACTGGTACAACATCGTCCCCGACCTCCCGGTGCCCCCGCCACCAGTGCTCCACCCGGGCACCCATGAGCCGGTCGGCCCCGACGACCTGGCGCCGCTTTTCCCCATGGACCTCATCCTCCAGGAGGTGAGCCAGGAGCGGTTCGTGGAGATCCCCGAAGAAGTCCGGGAGATCTATCGCATGTGGCGCCCCTCGCCGCTGTACCGGGCGCACCGGCTGGAGGAGAAGATCGGGGGCCCGGCCCGGATCTACTACAAGTACGAGGGAGTCAGCCCGGCCGGATCACACAAACCGAACACCGCGGTGGCCCAGGCCTACTACAACGCCAAGGCCGGGGTGAAGAAGATCGCGACCGAGACCGGGGCGGGGCAGTGGGGCTCGGCTCTCGCCTTTGCCTGCGCCTTGTTCGGTCTCGAGTGTGAGGTGTACATGGTGCGCGCCTCCTACGACCAGAAGCCCTATAGAAGGGCGATGATCGAGGCTTGGGGGGGCAGCGTCTTCCCCTCTCCGTCCGACCGGACCAACGCCGGACGCCAGATCCTGGCGCTCGACCCGGCTACCACCGGCAGTCTTGGGATCGCCATCTCGGAGGCGGTGGAAGTGGCGGCCACCAACGATGACACCAAGTACTCCTTGGGCTCGGTGCTCAACCACGTGCTGATGCATCAGACCGTGGTCGGTGAGGAGGCCTTGAAGCAAATGGCCCTGGTCGACGAGACCCCGGATGTGATCATCGCCTGCGCTGGCGGAGGCTCCAACTTCGCGGGCCTGACCTTTCCCTTCATCCGGGAGAAGCTCGCCGGGAGCATTGATCCGACCGTCATCGCAGTAGAGCCGGCCGCGGCCCCGTCCCTGACCCGGGGCAGTTACCGGTTCGACTTCGGGGACACGGTGGGGATGGCCCCGCTGGTCAAGATGTACACCCTGGGCCACGACTTCGTCCCCGACCCGATACACGCCGGGGGGCTCCGCTATCACGGGATGGCGCCACTGGTGTCGTTGCTCAAGGAGGAGGGGGTCATCGAGGCCGAGGCCCGACATCAGACGGAGACCTTCGGTGCTGCCATCGAGTTCGCCCGCACCGAGGGGATCCTTCCCGCTCCGGAGCCGAGCCACGCCATCGCCTCAGCCATCGCCCAGGCGGAACAGGCCAGGGAGAGTGGCGAAGAGAAGGTGATCCTGTTCAACCTCTGCGGGCACGGCCATTTCGACATGACCGCCTATCAGGCGTTCGCCGACGGTTCGCTCGTTGACTACGAGTATCCCGAGGAGCGGATCGCGGCGGCCATGGAAAAGGTCCCGGTGGTGGCCGGCTAGAGCTCGGCCTCCACGTCTGGGCACCCGTCTTCCCCGGGCAGTAGTTGACGCACCACGAGGGTGTAATTGTCCCCGCCCTCGTCCGGCGCCGTCCATTGCGTCACCTGGGTGGCGTCGGTGAACAGGTCGAGGCTATCGCCCGGGTAGACGCTGCATTTCCAGTCGATCCCACTGAACCCGGACCATCCGTCGGGGCCGTCCGGCAATGGCCAAGGACGAACGTCCTCGAAGCCGGGCTCCGGCTCATCATCGACTGGCCAGCGAACACCATGATCTGCTCTGCCTGATACTCGGTGGGCCGTCCGACTCCCGGCAAGTTCGATCAGCAGGGTGTCCAACTCGGCGGTGGCCTGGGTTGCATCGCTCCCAGGCTTCCGGCCTCCAGGCCCAGGGCATACACCGAGTACTTGTGCTCCTGGCCTTCGGCGTCGAAAAAGGTGACGACGTAGGTGGAGGCATCGGCGACGTTGTTCATCTGAGTGTCGTCGCGCTCGTCGGTCATCTCGGGGAGGCCGATCTCCTCGATCTGGGCCAGCACCCTGATCGACCTGCTCCTGGCTCAGACGTCGACCTTTGATAGGGGACCACGAGTGGGCCCGGGTACTGCAAGGTGGTGACGCCCAGAGAAGATAAGGGTCCCGTCGGAGAGCAACTGGTAGGCGGGCCCAGTGCCAAGCGCCCACTCGACTGGGACGAAGCCGCCTTCCCACTGGACCCGGAGGAGTGGAGTCCCCGGTTCGTCGGGTGGGCCGATCACGTCTTGCGGGGTCCCACATGCGGCCAAGATCAGAGTGGCTGCGCCAAGCAGTCCAATGGTCTTCCTTCCCATGCGTCTTAGATGTTGCATCTCGCGCATTCGGTTCCTGTTCATATCACCGTCCTGTCGTCGAGAAATGCTGGTAGTCGGTGGGTGAGTCCCAGTAACCGCCCCATCTCCAGCCCCGATTTGCGAAAGCCTCCACGACCTGGTCGCCACCGTGGATCATTCCGGGGGCGTCGAGGCCTCGATCGGCATACTGGGAGCCCTCGGGAGGCAGGACCGTCGAGCCCCGGACGTAGGGGTTCACCAGATGGGTTGATGTCGATCGCCCGCCCGTAGGAGTGCTCCGACCAGGACGATCCACCGGTTACCTGTCTGCAGTTGAAGGCACTGGTGTTGTTGGCCGCCATGCTCCGATCATCGTCTCCGCCGTAGTCGTCCACTGGCTCCATGCGCTCGATTGGGAAACGGGCGTCGAACAGATCCCTCATGATCGCCACCATCTCCTCCGCGAGGTTGGCGGCCACTATCAGCCGCCCGGTGCGGACTTCGCCGTCGTAGCCCCAGTGGGAGACGTCGACGGCACGGAGCTCGCCGACATCGACAGGACACCCCGAGCGCCAGGAGGCGTGGAGGTCGTCGGCGGTGACGGTCGAGATCGATGACCTGAATGCCGGCGCCGATTCGGCGGTGGTGGTCGTCGCCGGCGGTGGAGTAGTGCTAGTCGAAGGCGGAACAGTCGTCGTGGCTGCCGGCAGGGAGGTCGTGGTTGTCGCGATCGATGTCGTCGTGATCGGAGGCCGTCGTTGCGGTGGTCGTCGGCGATTCCGGAGAGGAGCTGGTCGAGGTCGAGCTGATAGTGGTCGTTGCCGATCCGGGGCCACAAGCCGCGGCCAGCACCGCCAACAGGATGCACGCGGTGAGGGTGGGTCCTCGGGTCACGTCTTCCAGTGTGTCACCCCGGTATAGGTTTGGCGCTTCTCACTCGAAGGGGAACCAATTGGGCGCAGTAATCGGAGACGTGCTCGCCGAGGCAGTCGGGGTTGCCATCAGCCCGATACCGATCATCGCTGTGGTCCTGATGCTGGCTTCGGCCAAGGGAAAGACAAACGCTCTCTCGTTTCTCCTCGGCTGGTTGGTGGGCCTGGGCCTGGTCGGGGTCATCGTCCTCCTGGTCGCCGACCCCGCCGGCGCCAGCACCGACTCCGGCCCGGCGACTTGGGTGGGTTGGTTGTTCGTGCTTCTCGGTGCGTTCGCGGTCATCGCCGGGATCCGCATGTTCGCCAAGCGACCCCGCGGCGGTGTTGAGCCACCGATGCCGAAGTGGATGGGGGCCATGGACCAGTTCACCGCAGGCAAATCTCTGGCGATCGGGTTTCTCCTCGCCGCGATCAACCCCAAGAACCTGACCCTCACGTTGGCGGCGGCGACGACGATCGCCTCGGCCGGGCTCTCGACCACCGATTCCTATATCACGCTGGCGGTGTTCGTCCTGATCGGGACCCTGGGGCTGGCGATCCCGATCGGGATCTACTTCCTCGGTGGAGACACAGCGGCCGAAACCCTTTCCGACCTCCGGCACTGGTTGGCCGTCAACAACACGGCGATCATGTCGGTCCTCTTCGTGGTCATCGGGGCCAAGATCCTGGGTGGTGGTCTCCAAGTCGTTCTGAATTGAAGGATGCGGCAATGGCAATGCGGAACGCTCGTCATCCGGAAGAACTGAAATGACTGAAGCAGCACTGACCTCCTGGAACGACACCCCCACCCGGGCCGCCATCGTCCAGTTCGTGGAGATGGTCACCGATCCCGATACCGATTGGTTCCTCCCACCCGAGGAACGGGTCGCGGTATTCGACAACGACGGGACCCTGTGGTCGGAGAAACCAATGCCGATCCAACTCGACTTCACCATCCGCCGGTTCGGGGAGATGGCGGCGCAGGACGCGTCGTTGCAGGGCCAACAGCCGTGGAAGGCCGCCTACGAAAAGGACTTCCAGTGGTTCGGGGCTGCCATGGTCAAGCACTACCAGGGTGACGACAGCGATTTGAAAGCACTCATGGGAGCGATGTCGAAAGCCTTCGAGGCGGCGAGTATCAGCGAGTACAGCAAGAAGGTCAGCGACTTCTTCGAGACAGCCAATCATCCGACCCTGGGGCGGCCCTATCGCGACTGCGGGTACAAGCCGATGGTCGAGTTGCTGCGCTACCTGGAGGCGAATGGTTTCACCACCTACATCGCATCCGGTGGGGATCGTGATTTCATGCGGCCGATCGCCAGCCACATCTACGGGATACCTCCGGAGCGAATCGTGGGCAGCTCGCTTGCTCTCGAGTACCGGGAGGGCGAAGAGGGCACCGATGTCCTCTACAAGTCGGAGATGGAGTTCTTCGACGACGGGCCGGAAAAGCCGGTTCGCATCTGGAGCCGGATCGGGCGGCGACCGGTTGTGGCCGGAGGGAATTCGAATGGCGACATCCCGATGATGCGCTTCGCCAACAGCCCCGACCGACCCAGCCTCCGGCTCCTCGTTCTCCACGACGACGCAGAGCGGGAGTTCGACTACACCGCCGGTGCCGAGGATGCCCTGGCCCGGGCTGCCGAGAAGGGCTGGACCGTCATCAGCATGAAGGATGATTGGGCGACGGTGTTCGCCGAGCAGTCCCCCGTAGCTTGAGAGCGTGACAATCCAACAGGCGCCGGAGGAAACCGGACTCGCCCGTTTCGTCCCCGCTTTGGGCTGGCTCCGCGCCTACGACCGGGGCTGGCTCGGCGCCGACCTGCTGGCTGGAGCCACCGCCGCGGCGGTAGTCATACCGCAGGCCATGGGGTATGCCACCGTCGCCGGGCTTCCCGTGGAGGTCGGGCTCTACACCTGCATCTTTCCGATGCTGGCCTACGCCCTGCTGGGGACCGCGCGTCGGCTCTCCTTCAGCACCACCTCGACGATCGTTGCTCTTACCGGGCTCGCGATCACGGCCGCCGCACCGAGCTCGACCGATCTGGTGGGAACCGCCACCACCTTGACCCTGATGGTCGGGGTGCTGCTCATCGTCTTTCGGCTGATCCGCCTGGGCTGGATGCTGGAGGCCGTCTCCGAGGCCACCCTGGCCGGGCTCAAAGTGGCTGTTGGGTTGACCATCATCGCCGACCAGTTGCCAAAGCTGCTCGGGATCCCTTCGACCGAAGGCGACTTCTTCGGTGACGTGTGGCACGCGATCGAACAACTCCCTGAGGCGAATCTCGCCACCGCCCTGATCGGCGGGATCACCATCGCCTTCCTCCTGGTTCTCCGGGCCTGGAAGCCGAAGGTCCCCGGGCCCTTGATCGCTCTCGCAGTTGGCATCGGTCTGGTGGTCTTCAGCGGGGTGACCGACCGCGGGGTGGCCACCATCCCCGAGGTACCGACCGGGCTCCCGGCACCGGCGATCCCTCCATTCCAGCATCTGGAGGCACTGCTCCCATTCGCCCTGGCAATTGCCTTGATGTCCTATTTCGAGACCGTCACCGCGGGCCGAATCGCCCGACAGCCCGACGACCCGCCCATCGACAACGACCAGGAGTACATCGCAACGGGAGTGGCAACCATCGTCGGCTCCTTCTTTCAGACCGTTCCTCCCGCCGGCGGGTTCTCTCAGACCCAGGTCAACACCAATGCCGGCGCCCGGACCCAGATCAGCGAATTGGTGACCGTGTTCCTTGCGGTGGCCGTTGCCCTGTTCCTGGCGCCGGGGCTCAGCGACATTCCCGAGGCGACTTTGGGAGCAATCGTGGTGGTGGCGGTCCTCGGCCTGATCAAGTTCGACGAGATGCGCCGGCTGGGGACGATCGACCCCATCGAATTCTGGTTGGCGGCCACCACCGCCTTGTTCGCACTCGCCTTCAATCTCCTGATCGGGGTCCTGGTTGGGGTCTTCCTCACCATCTACTTCGTGTTGCGCGCTCTGAACCACCCGGTGGTATTGGAACTGAAGCGGTCCCCGACCAGCCGTGAGCTCCTACCGGCGCGGGATGGTGACGAAGCGGTCCCCGGCATGCTCATTCTTCGGATCGAGGGTGGGCTCTACACCCTCAACGTTCGCGGGGTCCAAAAGCGCATTCTCGAGCAGGCCTCGTCGATGGATCCGCCGCCTCGCGTCGTGCTCTTGGATGTCGGCGGGACCGCCGACACCTCAGTGACGGTGCTCGACGTGATGCTCGAAACCGATTCCATGCTGCAGCGAATCGGGTCCGAGATGTGGGTGGCCAGTATCCCGACCCGGGCGGCGGAAAAGGCGAGGCGCACCGAGATGTGGGAGCACTGGTCGGGGTCGGGCAGGATCCACGACACGGTGGCCGCGGCGGTGGCCGCTTTCGAGTCGTCGAACCGCCCCGGTTGACCGGCGTTGGCCGAGTCGCGTGGGCCTCGCCAAACCTCCCGCGGACGCTGATAGGTTCGGATCGGTAGTCCAGGAGGTGATTGACGGGGGGAAACAACCTGTTCGCCTCGTTACGGGCCTATCGCCGTGAGTGGCTCAACGATGACCTGATCGCTGGGCTCACGGTGTGGGCAGTCCTGGTTCCCGAAGCCCTGGCCTACGCCACTATCGCCGGGGTTTCACCCGTGATCGGCCTCTACGCCGCGCCTGGTGCCTTGGTCCTCTACGCCGCCTTCGGGAGTTCCAAGCACCTGGTCACCGGACCGATGGCGGCGACTGCAGCCTTGTCGGCGGCGGCGGTCGCCGATCTCGCCACCACCCCCGAACAGTTTCTCGCCTTCACGGTGATCCTGGCGTTGGTGGTGGGGGTGATGGCCCTGCTCGCCGGGGTATTCCGGCTCGGGTTCGTCGCCAACTTCATCTCGGAGCCGGTGCTCAAGGGCTTCATCATCGGGCTCGCCCTGACCATCATCGTGGGCCAGCTTCCCAAGCTGTTCGGGATCGCGGGAGTCGACGGCAACTTCTTCGAGGAGCTGTGGGGGTGGATGAGTGGGCTCGGGGAGACCGACGGTTTGACGCTGATCGTCGGTGTGGTCTCCCTGGCCATAGTTTTCGGATTCCGCAACTATCTGCCTTGGGTCCCGGGGTCGCTGGTGGCGGTCGCATTCGGGATCGTCGCGGTTGCCCTCTTCGATCTGGGCGAGCGCGGGGTTGCCATCGTCGGTGAGATCGACTCGGGCCTCCCCGACTTTGGCCTACCCGAGGGCTCGTTCTCCGACTACCTGGGGATCGCCCCTGCCGCCATCGGCGTGATGCTGGTCGGCTTCACCGAGGGCCTGGGGGCGGCCAAGACGTACGCGACTCGAAATCACTACGACATCGACCCCGACCGCGAGCTGATCGGGCTCGGAGCAGCCAATCTCGCCTCCGGCCTGTCCTCGGGGATGGTGGTCAATGGCAGCCTGTCCAAGACCGCAGTCAACGTGTCGTCGGGGGCGAGGAGCCAGGTCTCCGGCCTCGTTGTCGCCGTGCTCACGATCATCACTCTGCTCTTCCTCACCGAGTTGTTTGCCGAACTTCCCGAAGCCACGCTTGCCGCGATTGTCATTGCTGCCCTTGTCGAATTGGTCGACCTCGAATCCCTCAGGGACTTGTATCGGGCATACACCGAGCATCTGGGCGAGATCTACGGAGCGGCGGCCCGTCCCGACTTCATTGCCGCCCTCGCCGCCTTACTCGGTGTCCTCATCTTCGACACTCTGCCCGGGCTGTTCATCGGGATCATCGTGTCCATCCTGCTCATCGTCTACCGGGCGTCCAGACCTCATGTCGCTCAGCTCGGAGTGGTCCCGGGCACCGATGTCTACGTCGATGTCGAGCGGCGACCGGAGGCGGTGCCGCCGCAAGGCATCGTTGTGCTGCGCGTGGAGAGCGGGCTCTTTTTCGCCAATGCGGACTCTGTGCGGGCACGAGTGCGTGCCGCGGCGGCGGACGCCGGGACGAAGGCGGTGATCATCGACGCCGAGACCATTCCGGCGATCGACGTCACCGCGGTGCAAATGCTCATCGAGGTCACCGACGAGCTCCGAGAACGAGAGGTCGACCTGGTTCTGGCCCACGACATCGGACAGGTTCGCGATTTGTTGCCGTCGGACGAGCGTGGGACAGGCCCCGCCGTCTATCCGTCTATCGATCAGGCGATCGCAGCGGTCAGATCGAAGTCGGTCTAGCGCCTACCGGCTCTCCCAGCTGGTCAGCCCTTCGTCGATCAGGTCGATCGACCAGTCCAGCTCTTCTCGGGTGGCCACCAGAGGTGGGATGAAACGGAGCACATTCCGATCAGGCCCGCAGTTGATGATGATCAGCTCGCGGTCGTAGGCGTGCTTCTCGACGTGCTCGAACGCTTCTGGAGCAGGCTCGCGGCTATCACGGTCGGTGACCAGCTCGGCTCCGATCATCAGCCCCAGGCCCCTGACATCACCGATCGTGGGGTGCCGTTCGGCGAGCTCATTGAATCGCTCGAATGATCGCTTCGACAACTCCCGCGCGTGGGGGAGCAAGCCATCCATGGTGTCGATCACGGCTACCGCCGCCGCGGTCGACACCGGGTTGCCGCCGAAAGTAGTGCCGTGGGAGCCGCGGGGCCAGGCATCGATTATCTCCCGCGAGGCGCCGTAGGCCGAGATTGGTAGGCCGTTGGCAAGTCCCTTTCCCATGGCGAGCACGTCCGGCTTGGCGTCGTAGTGATCGGTGGCGAACCATTCTGCAGTGCGCCCGAACCCGGTTTGCACCTCGTCGTAGACCAGCTTGATCCCGTGCTCGTCGGCGAGGCCCCGCAGTGCGTCGAGAAATGCCGCCGGTGCCGGGTAGTAGCCGCCCTCGCCCTGGACCGGCTCCACCAGGAAGCAGGCGATGTTCTTCGGGGTCACCACGTGCTTGAACATCAGGCGCAACTCGGTGAGTGAGTGGGCGGTGGCTTCGTCCTCGGTCATCCCCCAGCGATAGGGATGGGGAAAGGGCGCTACGAACACTGAGCCCAGGACCGGGTGATACCCGTCCCGGTATTTGGCGTTGGACGTGGTGTAGCTCACCGAGCCCATGGTCCGGCCATGGAAGGCGCCTCGAAAGACCACCACCCCCTGGCGGCCGGTCGTGTACTTGGCCAGCTTCACCGATGCCTCGACTGCCTCAGCCCCCGAGTTGGCAAAAGCGAACTTCTCGATGGCGGGTGGGGTGATCGACCGCAATCGCTCGGCGGCTTCGACGATCGAGTCGTAGCGGACGATGCAGCCTGAGTGCATCTGCTTGTCGATCTGGGCATGGGCCGCGGCGACCACAGCCGGGTGGTTGTGGCCGAGGTTGGTGACTGCGGTCCCACAAGCGAAATCGGCCCAGCGGCGGCCTTCGATGTCGGTGATCCAGATCCCTTCGGCCTTGACCGCATGGATGTCGGTATCGAATGCGATCACCGGAGCGATGACATCGTTGTGACGGCTCACCAGGTCGGTCATGGCGGGGATGCTAACCAAAGGGGGATGGTTGGGAACCGGGGTCTCGGGGTCAGCAGCCCTCTGGCCAGCGGAGATGCTGATCGGCGACGACATCCCGGATCTCGGCGCTGGTCCCGTCCGGCAACGAGATGGTCACGTCTACCTCGGTCTCGGATCCCAACCCGAAATGGGCAACCGGAAGCCGGCCCGACGAGTATCCCCCTCCGACCCCGATCTCCTGGATGCCGATCAGCTCGCCGTCGGGCGTGGAGACTGCCACCTGAGACCCGAGGCCCGCCCCGGGCTGTCCGATCGAGATCTCCAGCCAATGCCCGCTCTCACCTCTATTCCGGAACAGGATCGACGGCAGCGTGGGCTCCCATTCCACCGCGAACAGGTCGAGCCGTCCATCGTGGTCGAAGTCGGTCACCGGTCCGCCGATCCAGTACTGGTCGGAGCCGAGCCCGCTGGGCGAATCGAAGCGAAGCGGTGTCTCACCTGTGTTGCGGTAGACCGCGGGCGCGGTGCCACTCTCGGCTGAGGCAGTGGTGACGATGTCCGGCCAGCCGTCGTTGTCGAGGTCGGCGATGGCGACGTGCGGGGCCAAGGTTGGTAGCGGAGTGATCGCCACATCGGCAGTTGCCTCGACGAGGGCCGAACCGCCACCGGTTCCGAGGAAGACCCGGACGGGAACCTCGGAGTCGAACTCCACTGTCGCCCGATAGTGCTGGCCGATCACCAGATCGGTGACGCCATCTCGATTCAGGTCGCCGAGGGCCACCCCGGCTGGATCGTCCTCCTCACCGATCGGCTCTGCCTCGTATCCCTCGGGAGTGATGTCCTCGAACTTCATGCCACCCAGATTGCGAAAGACCGCCGTCGAAGTCGCCAGGTCGGGCTGGCTGTCACCATCGATGTCGCCGGCAACCGCACTCAGGGCCAGGATCCCTTCGAGACCTGATCCCCCGGTCACGTCGCTGAACGCGAGCGAGCCCTCGTTGCGAAGGAGCAGCCCTCCGGTCTCCCCGGAGTTGTCCTCGGAGACGTAGAGGTCGAGCAGGCCGTCGCCGTCGTAGTCGGCCACCGCCGGGGTGCGGCCCCGGAAATCGGCAGGGAGGGGCTCGCTGTGAGCGGTGAGCGTCGCCGTCGACGTTCTCGAAGAGTCGAGTGGGCACCTCGAAGTCCCCATCTCGGCCGGCGTGACGCACCAGCAGCAGATCGTCGTCTCCGTCGAGGTCGAAGTCGGCGAAGACCGCCCCGGAGGAGCGCCCAAGCTCTTGGCTCCATCCCACGTCGGGGGCAGGTCCCGGCGAGAGCAGGAGCTGGTCCGGGTTGGGGGCTTCCGCCCCCCTTTCCTGATACGCCTCGGGCTCGCGGTCCCCGAAGGTCCCCACCAGCAGGTCCGGCTGATAGTCGGAGTTGACGTCACCGAAGGCGGCGACGTGGGCGTGCATCCCGACCAGGGGATCGATCAGGTCGTAGACGCCGGTGACGTCTTCGAAGCTGATGGCGCCGGCCTCGCCATTCGCCTCGACCGACCAGCAGGCCAGGTCCGCCACCTCGCCGCCTTGACTCACCGGAGCGGTGCCACCTTCCTCCAAGGATGTCGTCGTGAGGCCAGATCCGGCGTCTTCGGGCTCAGAGGTCGCGGGCTCCCCTCCCGAGGTGGTGCACGCGGCGACCAGCAACAGCGCCGCCAAGGACAATCGGCGTTTCACACTCCTTCCACCACGACCAGGACCACCGTTCCGAAACCGGAGTCGTCGTCCAGCGGTGAGGCATTGACGCCGAGGATCAGCCGGCCCTCGTCGTAGACGATGGAGTAGGTCCCTCCAGGGAGCAGCCCCAGCCCTTCCTCGAAAGGATCGAGCAGGGACACGACTTCGGTGATCTCGCCGCTCGCGGTGTCCATCGACATGACAGGGGCACCGATCTCCCAGGCTCCGCCATGGGCCTCGGGCATCCAGAAGATGCGGCTTCCGTCGGGAGTCATCGCAATCGAGGTTGTGGTCCCACCGGGATCTCCGAGCTCGGTGAGGGCGCCGTCGGGGGCTATCGAGAACAGTTCCGGCTCGTCATCGGACGCCCCGTAGACAGTGCCATCGGGAGCGGGGCGGGAGACGGATCTCAGCCACCCGCCGGGCATCGACACCTCGAGATCCTCGAACTCGCCAGACGCGGGATCGAGCGCGGCCAGGCTGTTGTCACCGATCGAGTAGAACACCCGGCCGCTCCCCGGATCGATGCCGAGGGCGCGGAACCCTTCCTGGCGCGGGTCGTCGACCTGCGTGAGCGTCTCCCTGGCCACTGTGTCGAACACGGTGAGCAAGCCGCGGTCGGGCTCCTCCGTCTCGGGATCGACCGAACCGGCCACCAGCGTCCTCCCGTCCACCGGTGATGGTCATGGTCGGGGAAGCCCAGCTCCCCGGCGAACGCGCCCGCGATCGGCGATGGTCAAGGCGTTGGCGTCTATCTCGAGGAGGCGATCCCCCTCGTACCCGTTCTCGTAACTGAGATCCTCCCGGGTGCCCCAGTAGGTGGCGGCCCAGACCGAGCCGCACGCATCCCTGACCATCTGGGCGTGCACCTTCCCGTATCCAAAGGCTCCAGTCTCGTGTGGCACCGTGGACAGGACGTCGGCGAAACGGGTCAGGCTCCGGCCGCCCTGGTCGTAGACGAAGAAGTAGGAGTTGGCGTCCTCACCGAGATGGTCGCCAACCGCAGAGAGGTGCCTCCCGTCGCCGAGCGCGATTCCCTGGCCCCATTGCGACCAAAGGCCTTGCGTGCTGCCGGGAAGGGGATATTCGGCTGCGTACACCGTGACCGCGTCGTCGGCACCGATCTCGTCGAGGGTGACACTGCCGTCGTCCCGCCAGGCGACGCCGCCTTCAGAGGGCGAGCACCCTTCTCCCGGGGGTGGCGCTTCAGGGGCCGCGACCGTGCTCCCGGTGCCCCCCGCGGTGCTTCCCGAGGAGCCGGCCGCAGTGGAGGACGTGTTGCCGGGCTCGGTGGCTCCAGTGGCGCCGTCCGGAGTGCTGCAGGCGGCGATCAGCGACAACGAACTCCAAAGGCAGATGAACAGAATCCAGCCACTCCGCGACACGGCGCTCCTTCTCCGTGGTCGGAGTTTACCGAGAGTGCTGGTTTGCCCTTCCGGTCAGGTATCCCGGTAGCGGAGGCCGAGGTAGATCCCGGCCACCCCGTCGATGAGGAGCAGGATGGCGAAGAGCATGATCAGGAGGTTCGACCGCGTCGAACTTGGCGTTGAACAGGACCAGGAGTCCGATGATGGCACTCACCGCCCCGAACACCCCGGCGCCGATCCCGCCACCCCGGAATGCTCCGACGAAGGCGGCGATGCCGATCAGGATCCCCAGCACGCCTAAGAAGATTCCGGCGGTTCCCTTCAGGGCGTCAGTTCCGGATCAGGGTTCATGAGGACCAGGATCCCGGCGACCATGCCCAGGACACCGATCGCCACCTTCCAGCCCCAATCGGTGCTGTCGACGAACACCGAGAACACCATGAACGCCCCGTGGATCAGCCACCACAGCCCAAGGAGCACCACCAACAGTGTCAGCGCCTCCTCCCCCCGGATGAGGAGGATGATCCCGAAGATGGCGGCGGTGATCCCGCCGAGGAGAAACCCGTAGTTCAGTGTCCGGTCCGGCGTGGTGGCGGCGGCCATCCTCACTCTCCTTGTCGATGCTGGTTGGCGAACTGATTCAAGCTACCCGTCTGCCGGGTTCCCGACGACGGATCGGTTAGGTTCGGGTGGTGCCCTCGCTGCGAAGCCGACGCGTGGTCCTCCCTGACGGCGTCCGGCCCGCCACCATCCACCATGGCAACGGTCTGATCGCCGAAGTCGGCGATGGGCCGGCCGACGACGATTTCGGAGATCTGGTGGTCATGCCTGGCCTGGTCGATTCCCACGTTCACATCAACGAGCCGGGGCGGACCGGGTGGGAGGGGTTCAGGACCGCCACCCGCGCCGCAGCCGCCGGAGGAACCACGACGGTGGTCGACATGCCGCTCAATTCGATTCCCCCGACGATCGACCGTCCAGCGCTCGCCGCGAAACGGGACGCCGCGGCCGCGGCGATCATGGTGGATGTTGCCTTCTGGGGCGGCTTGATCCCAGGATCGGAAAACGAGCTCGCCGGGCTCGTCGAAGACGGGGTATGCGGCTTCAAGTCGTTCCTGGTCGATTCCGGTGTCCCCGAGTTCCCTCCGATGTCCCTCGGCGAGCTCGCCGCCTCGATGCCCGCTCTCGCCGGGCTCAGGGTGCCATTGCTCCTCCATGCCGAGGATCCCGCCCAACTGCATGAGATGGTCGGCGACCCTCGCAGTTATCGCGGGCTATCTCGCGTCCCGGCCCGCGTCCTGTGAGGCGGAGGCGGTGGAGTTGGTGTCGGAATTGGCCGATGGGGGAGCGGCCCGGATCCACGTTCTCCACGTCTCATCGGGCGATTCCGTCGAGGTGTTGCGCCGGCACCGGCAGCACCCGATCGGGGGGAGACCTGCCCCCACTATCTGACCTTCAGCGCCGAGGAGATCGATGACGGTGCCACCCAGTTCAAGTGCGCTCCGCCGATCCGATCGCGGGAGCATCGGGAAGCTCTGTGGGAGGGCCTCGGCGACGGCTCCTTGGTGATGGTCGTTTCCGACCACTCTCCCGCCCCGGCCGACCTCAAGGCCGTGGACAGCGGTGACTTCGCGCTGGCATGGGGCGGGATCAGCTCGCTGCAGGTCCGCCTTCCGGCGACATGGACGGGCGCCGAGCAGCGGGGGTTCGGTTTGCAGCGGCTCACCGATTGGCTGGCCGCGGCTCCCGCGGAGCTCGCGGGCTTGACCGGCAAAGGGGAGATCGCGCCCGGCAAGGACGCCGACTTCGTGATCTGGGACCCGGACGGGGCGACTGAGGTCGATGGGCCGGCCCTCGAGCACCGACACCCTCTGACCCCGTATCAAGGGATGCGGCTCCGGGGTCGGGTCGAGAAGACGATCCTCGGGGGGGAGGCAGTGTTCGAGCACGGTGAGGTCACCGGGTCGGGGGGAAGGATGCTGGTCCGGGGATGATGGACCTGATCACGGCCCCGGTCGGAGGGCGGATCGTCGCCTGCAACGACGAGTTCTTCGCAGCCGCCGACAATCTGATCTCGCCCGCCGAGCCCATCTCCAACGACGAGTACACCGACCGTGGGAAATGGATGGACGGCTGGGAGACCAGGCGACGGCGGGAACCGGGCCATGACTGGTGTGTCATCGCGCTGGGCCTTCCCGGGAGGGTGGAGGAGGTGGTCATCGACACCTCGTACTTCACCGGCAACTACGCCGAGTCGTTCTCCCTGGAGGGGTGCGGTGACGGTGACGACAGCTTGCTCGAACAGGCCACGTGGGAGGTCCTCATCTCCGAGACCGGCCTCGCTGGGGACTCGCGAGCGGTGTTCTCCGTCGACAATCCGCATCGCCTGACCCACCTGCGGCTCAACATCTTTCCCGACGGCGGCGTGGCCCGGCTCCGGGTGCATGGCACCCCGATCCCGGACAGGGACCGGGTGTGCCCGGACTCGGTGGCGGTCGATCTCCTGTCCATGTTGGTGGGCGGTGAGGCCCTCGAGGCCTCGGACGTTCATTACTCGCCTCCGTCCAATCTGCTCCGCCCCACCGAGCCTGCCGGTATGTGGGACGGATGGGAGACGAAGCGGCGTCGGGGGCCGGGAAATGACTGGGTGGTGTTTCGGCTCGGGATGCCGGGCACCGTGGAGTCACTGGTGATCGACACCCGCCATTTCAAGGGGAACGCACCCGGTTGGGTCTCGGCGTCCTTCTCCGAGGACGGCAAGGAATGGGCGCTTGCGCTGGACCAGGCCCCGGTGTCCCCACACGAGGTCGCCGAACTCGTTCTTCCGGGATCGGTGCACGCCGGCTATCTGAAACTCGACATCCACCCCGACGGGGGCCTGGCCAGGGTGAAGGCGATGGGCCGGCCCGATGCCGGGGTCGCGACGCGACTCCGCTTGGAGTATCTGAACTCCCTGACCGAGCCCATGGCCCGGCGGTTCTTCCTCACGGCCTGTGCCTCCTCGGCCTGGGCCGACGCCATGGCTGTCGGCCGGCCCTACCCCGACTTCGAATCCCTGGCGCATTCGGCGGAGAGGGGCTTCGACCACCTCGACGAGGGTGGTTGGCTGGAAGCTTTCGCAGGTCACCCCCGCATCGGAGAGCGGGGAGGAGAAACCGCGAACCGGGAGCAGGCAGCGACCGCCTCTGCGAGCCCGGCGACCCTGGGCCGGCTGGGCGAGGTCAATCGGGACTACGAAGAACGCTTCAACTTCACCTATATCGTCTACGCCACAGGAAAGAGCGCGGAGCAGATGCTCGCCATCGCCGAGGAGCGCCTCGGCAACGATCGCGGGCAGGAGATCGAGAACGCCGGCATCGAGCAGCGAAAGATCACCACGACCAGACTGAAGCGCATGCTGTGCGCAGGAGGAGAGCCATGACCTCGGTGAGCACACACGTCCTCGACACCGGGACCGGGACGCCCGGAGTCGGAGTCGAGGTGACGATCGAGCGCTCCATCGACGGCGGTTGGCAGCACGTCGGGCAGGGCGTGACCGACGTCAACGGGAGGATCACCATGCTGGCGGCGGCCGTCACGACGGGCATATACCGATTGGTCTTCGCCACCGGCGCCGCGAGCTCCTTCTTCCCCCAGGTCGACATCGTGGTCTCACTCGACGAGGAGCAGGACCACTATCACATCCCGCTGTTGATCAGCCCCTACGGCTACACGACCTATCGAGGCACCTGAATGGGGCGCCTTGGTGAGACCTGGTGGGGCAAGTCCGAGATCCGGGTCTCCAAGGTCCTTCGGGGACCGGATGAGCACGGCTTCTCGGATGTGACCGTCCAGGTTCTGCTCGGTAACGACCACGAGCCCACCCACCTCACCGGCGACAACAGCGCGGTGCTTCCCACGGACACCATGCGCAACACCGTGTATGGCCTGGCGCAGGAGCACCTCGGGCCCGATCTGGAGGGGTTTGCGGCTCGCCTCGCTCAGCGATTCGTGAGCCGGGACGACGTGGTCCGGGCCCGGGTATCCGTCTCCGAGCGCCGCTGGGAGCGTGCCAACGCAACCGGGTTCATTGGCGGTGGGCCGGAGCGGAGGACAGCCCGCGTGTCGATGGGCGAAGGAGATGACGCCACCTGGGCCGGGATCGAAGGCCTCGTGGTCTTGAAGACATCGGGGTCGGCATTTGCCGGCTTCCCCCGTGACGAGTTCACCATCCTCCCCGAAGCCGAGGACCGCCTGCTCTCCACCTCGGTCTCGGCGGAGTGGCGATACCAACCGGTGCCGTCGGACACCGCCAGGGCCTGGATTGCAACCCGCGCCGCGATGGTCGCCAGTTTCTTCGATAACCCGTCGCTGTCGCTTCAACACCAGGGGTGGATGATGGCCGGCGCGGCATTGGAGGCGGTCCCTGAGATCGCCTCGGTCCGGCTTCGGCTTCCCAACCAGCACCATCTCGGCTTCGATCTCACCAGGTTCGGGCTCGAGGACCAGGGGATCGTGTTCCACCCGGTGAGTGAGCCTTATGGCGACATCTCGCTGACTGTTGAGCGCTAGCGACAGGCTTCTAGCCGCTCCTGCCCTCGAGGATGGTCAGGAACGACCTGCTTCTCAGCTCCTCCAGGGTGAGCCCGGAGCGGGAGATCGCCTCCTCCTCGGTGATCGCCCCGCAATTCACCGCTCGCAGGAAGTAATTGAGGAGCCCTTGGCCGGTAGCGGCATCGTCGAACACCTCTCCGACCAGAGTCGCCTTGGCCGCGGAGTCGACGAAGTTGGAGAGGCGCTCCCCGGCGGCGTCCAGCCCTTCCAAGAAGAAGGCATAGACCGCGGCATATCTGGTGGGGAACTGTGCCGGATGCAGATCCCAGCCCTGGTAATAGGCGTGCCTCAGCGAATGCCGGATGTGGTCGTAGTGGAGTCTCATCGCGTCTCGGACCTGTCGGCGGTTCTCCTCTTCCTCGGACCGGCCCAGTCCTTCCCCCTTGTGCACCGGTACCGGCATCACATTGGTCGCCCCGTCGGAGAGCCAGACACCCGTCCCGGCCAGGCTCACTTGGAGGACATGCCGGGCGAAGTCACATGCCGGATGGGTCATGGTCTGATAGGCGGCCGTGATGCTCATCGAGGCGGTGTAGTCGTAAGTCCCGAAATGAGCGCCTCTCACCCGGCCGTCTGCGGCTTCGACGTAATCGCGTAGCCCGGACCTGCCGTCCTTTGCGATGACACTCTGCGGGGTCTCCACCATGAGCTCGATCGGCACCGGGCCCAACCCGAGTTGTTTCTCCAGCTCCCCCAGCGCCTCGCACAACACGGACACCTGGTCCCGATGCTGGATCTTGGGGAGGGTGACCGTGAACCCTTCGGGGAGACCGCCCGCGGCATCGGCGAGAGCGGTCAGAAAGAGATCGAGGGTGCGCAAGGCTCGGCGATGCAGCTCGCCGGAGAGTGACTTGATTCGAATCCCGATGAATGGGGGGAGCGTGCCCTCGCTCATTCCCACCGCCACCTCACCGGCCGCAGAGCGGGCGTGGCCGTCCTCCTCGTCATCGGGTCGATTCCCGTAGCCGTCTTCGAAGTCGAGTCTGAAGTCCTCCACTGGCTCTGTCTCGAGCTTGCTGGCGACGAGGGCATGGACCGTTCCCGCGAGCTCGGGGTCGATGTCGAGGATCGAGGCGAACTCCGCGGAGCGCGGCGCCCAGCGCTCGAGGGCGGCCTGTGCGAGCTCTCCGAGTCGGGGAGCCGTGTTGGCGGCGAACAGGTGGGCCCCGCCATACACCGTGTGGACCGGTTGGCGATCGGGGCGCTCCCCGGGGAACTCGGCGCGAACGCTGGCAGCGGCTTCATCCAGTCGTGAGCCCCAGGCGGCGAAGTTGTCGTCGTGGAACGTCATGGTGGCGACTCTATGGCCGCCGGTAGCGTGGTGGGATGGGAACGCTCCTTGCCCGCAACGCCCTGGTTCTGGCGACGATGGACGGCACCGAGATCCCTGGAGGCGGCCTGTTCGCCCGGGACGGATGGATCGAACAGGTCGGTCCCACCTCCGATCTTCCCGCCAGCGCCGACGAGATCGTCGACCTGACCGGTCACGTCGTCCTCCCCGGTCTGATCAACACCCATCACCACCTCTATCAGACCCTCACCCGGGTAGTCCCCGGTGCTCAGGACAGTGGGCTCTTCGATTGGCTGCGCGCTCTGTATCCGGTGTGGGCCCGGATGACTCCTGATCATGTCCGCTCGGCGACCACCATCGGCCTTGCCGAGCTGGCGTTGAGCGGATGCACCACGGCCTTCGACCATCAGTACCTCTGGCCCAACGGCTCCCGCCTCGACGACCAGGTGGAAGGCGCGGCACAGGTGGGGATCAGGTTTCATGTCTCCCGGGGCTCGATGAGCCTCGGGGAGTCCGATGGCGGCCTGCCACCTGACTCGGTGGTCGAGGCGGTCGATGACATCCTCGAGGACAGCACCCGGGTGATCGACGCCTTTCATCAAACCGGCCCCGGGGCGATGACATCGGTGGTCCTCGCCCCCTGCTCCCCGTTTTCGGTCACCGGCGACCTGATGAAGGCGACCTCCGACCTGGCCCGGGAGCGCGGGGTCATGATGCACACCCATCTCGCCGAGACCGCGGACGAGGAGCAGTTCTGCCTGGGCCGTTTCGGCCGCCGCCCCGTGGAATACATGGAGGACCTGGGCTGGGCGGGCCACGACGTTTGGTACGCCCACGCCGTCCATGTCGCCTCTGACGAAGTGGAGCGGATGGGCGATGCCGGGACTGCGGTGTCTCATTGCCCGACCTCCAACATGCGTCTGGCGTCCGGCCTGGCCCCGGTGTCGGGATATCTCGCAGCCGGAGTTCGGGTCGGCCTCGGTGTCGACGGATCGGCTTCCAACGATTCGTCTCACATGCTGGGAGAGGCCCGCCAAGCGCTGCTCCTAAATCGGTTGGCCACCGCTCCCGGGGTGGGCTCCGGCGAGCAGATGCCGGCCCGAGCCGCACTGGAGCTGGCCACGGCCGGTGGGGCATCGGTCCTGGGCCGGGATGACATCGGCCGTCTCGCCCCGGGCCTGGCCGCCGACTTCATCGCCATCGACTTCGACCGGCTCGAATTCGCCGGTGCCATGCACGATCCGATCGCCGCGGTCGTGATGTGCTCTCCGGCGACGGTGGATCATTCCTGGGTGGCTGGGCGGGCGGTGATCCGCGACGGTCGGCTCGTCGCAGCGGAGATCGAGCCGCTGATCGAAGAGCACAATCGCCTCGCAGCCGGGCTCTTCGGGTAATTTCCGCTGTCGATGGAGGTCCACCACCCCACCACCATCGCCGAGGCGTCGGCGGCGATGGAAGAAGGGGCCCTCGCACTGGCCGGGGGCACCGACCTGATGGTCGAGATCAACTTCGGGCATGCCCGTCCCTTGAACGTCGTCAGTTTGCGGCGCGTCGCCGATCTCGCCGAGTGGGAAGGAAACCGATTGGGCGCCGGCGTCACCTGGAGCCGGATCGAGTCAGCCGGCCCACTGGCATTGGCTCAGGCGGCGCGTACGGTCGGCTCGCCGCAAATCCGCAATGCGGGCACCCTCGGCGGCAACGTGGGGACCGCCAGCCCGGCCGGTGATGGACTCCCCTTTCTCGCTGCGGTCGACGCCTCCATCGAGTTGACCTCGAAGTCCGGGGCACGCACGCTCCCGTGGGATGAGTTCTTCGTCGGCGTGAAGGAGACTGCCCGGCTCGCCGGAGAGCTGATCACCGCGATCCGCCTTCCCGACGACCTTCCCGAGCGACAGCACTTCGGCAAGATCGGCGTGAGGAACGCCATGGTCATCGCCAGCGTGTGCTGTGTGGTCACCCGAGATCCCGGGGGTCGGACCACGGTGGGCCTGGGCTCGGTGGCGCCGACCCCGATGCGGGCGCGCCAGGCTGAGGAGATGATCAGTTCCGTCGCGGCGCCGACCGATCAGGATCTCGTCGAGTTCGCCAGGCTCGTGTCCGAGGAGGTGAAGCCGATCACCGACCACCGCTCGACCGAGGAGTACCGGAGGCATGCCGCCGGGGTTTTGGCACGCCGGCTCCTACAGAGGTGCCTGCGGTGATCGTCGAGTTCACGCTGAACGGTGAACCGGCAAACGCCACCATCACCGATCCGGGCAGCGCCCTCGATGTGCTCCGCGACCAATTGGGGCTGACCGGCGCCAAGAGCGGCTGCGAGCAGGGAGAGTGCGGGTCGTGCTCCGTGGTGCTCGATGGGGCGGTGGTCTGCTCCTGCCTGGTGATGGCCGGAGATCTCGAGGGCAGTGTCGTCACCACGGTCGAGGGTTTTGGTGGGGATGGGCTGCACCCGGTGCAAGTGGCGATGGACGAGGCCGGTGCGGTGCAATGCGGATTCTGCACGCCCGGGATCGTGGTGGCGGCGGCCGACCTCTTCGAGCGCAATCCGTCGCCGACCGGCGAGGAGATCAGAGAGGCCCTTGCAGGCAATATCTGCCGATGCACCGGGTACGGCGCCATCTGGCGGGCGCTGGAGACCCTGGCATCGGGGGGGTCGTCATGACCACTACCCGCATCGAGCAACCGGTGAAGCTGATCCCGGGGAGGGTCGGCGAATCACCCCGTCGGCCGGATGCCATCCCCAAGCTCAAGGGGGAATTCGCATATGCCCAGGACCTCACGTCTGATGGGATGCTGTGGGGGGCGACGGTGCGCAGTCCGCACTCCAGCGCGACCATCGAATCGATCGACATCGCCCCCGCTCTGGGGATGGGTGGGGTCCACGCCGTGCTCACCGCGTCCGACGTCCCGGGCCGGGCCACCTTTGGCCTGGAGCATGCCGACCAGCCGGTCTTTGCCGGGGATCGGGTCCGGTATTGGGGCGAGCCGGTGGCGATCGTGGCCGCCGACGACGCGGTCACCGCTCGGCTCGCTGCCGGAGTCGTCGATGTCACCTACCAGGAGGAGCCACCTCTGGTCGATCCCGAGGAGGCTGACATCCGAAACGAGGTGTTCCGCCGGATCACGGTCCGCCGCGGAGACTCGGGAGCCGATGGCCCGGTGGTGGTCGAGGGGTTCTACGAGGTGGGGATGCAGGATCAAGCCCCTCTGGGTCCCGAGGCCGGGTTGGCGATCCCGGACGGCGAGGGCGGCGTCGACCTCTACGCCACCAGCCAATTCGTCCACGTCGACCACGAGCAAGTGGTGGCCAGCCTCGGGGTGTCCCCGGGGGCCATCAGGTCACATCCAACCGGCGTCGGGGGCGCGTTCGGGGCCCGTGAGGACGTCAATCTCCACATCCATCTCTGCATGCTGGCGCTCCGCACCGGGCGCCCGGTGAAGATGGTCTACAGCCGTTCCGAGTCGTTCACCGGCCATGTCCATCGCCACCCGGCCCGGATGTGGTACCGGCACATCGCAGATTCTGAGGGCCACCTGGTCAGGGTCGAAGCCCGTGTGCTCCTCGACGGCGGGGCCTATGCGTCGACGTCGACGGCGGTGCTGGCAAATGCCTGCTATTTCGCCGTGGGGCCGTACCGCTGCGACTCCGTCCTCGTCGAGGGTGCGGTGACCCGCACCAACAATCCACCTTGTGGCGCGATGCGAGGGTTCGGGGCGGTCCAATCCTGTTTCGCCTACGAAGCCCAGATGGACCGTCTCGCCGCAGCCCTCGATCTCGACCCTCTGGAGCTGAGGCGGCGAAATGCCCTGTCGACCGGCGACCCGATGCCGACTACCGGCCAGGTGATCACAACCCCTCTACCGGTCAGCGATCTGATCGACACCTTGGAGGCGATACCTCTCCTCGACGACATCGACTCGCCCTTGCCCGGGGGGAGCGGCCTCACCAGTGAGGCCGGCGACGTGGTCCGGGGCATTGGCTATGCCCTCGGCATCAAGAACCTCGGCTTCTCCGAAGGCGCAGACGACTACGCCCAGGCCAGGGTCAGGCTCACCGAGGAAGGGGTGATCGTCGAGACCGCGGCCATCGAGGTCGGTCAGGGGCTGGTCACGGTTCTCGCCCAGATCGCGAGGACCGCCCTCGGCGTCTCCCGTGCCGAGGTGCGGCATGTCGACACCTCCCGGATCGACTCCGCCGGGTCGACATCGGCCTCCCGCCAAACCCAGCTTTCAGGCGGTGCGACACTCGAAGCCGCCACCCGGCTTCGGGAGCGGATCCTCGACGAGATGCATGGCGACACGCTCGACGACGACGGGGTGTGGCGTGATGGCGCCCTTGTTGCGCCGATGAGCGACCTCGAGGCCGGGGGCTGGGAGGAGACGGTCACCTTTCGCCATCCGCCGACCGAGCTACCCGACGAGAACGGCCAGGGTGTGGTCCACGCCGATTTCGCGGTGGCCGGGCATCGAGCCGTAGTTGACGTCGATCCGGAGCTGGGAATGGTCAAGGTGGTCCGGGTAGACACCGCTCAGGACGTGGGAAAAGCCCTGAACCCGCAATCGGTCCGGGGCCAGATCGAGGGCGGGATCATGCAGGGGGTCGGTCTGGCGATCATGGAGGAGCTGATCGTCGAAGACGGTGTGATCCGCAACCCGAATTTCACCGACTACTTGCTTCCGACGATCCTCGATGCTCCGGAAGTGGAGGCGGTGCTCATCGAGCGTGAGGGCTCGTGGGGCCCCTACGGGGCGAAGGGGGTCGGTGAGCCGCCGACCATCTCCTCGACCGCGGCGGTGGTCGCAGCGCTCCGCGCCGCCACCGGGAAGCCTCTGACCCGGGTACCGGTGCGCCCTCAGGACATTGCCCTCGGGGAGGAGGCATGACACCGGAGTGGGTGATCGGGCTCCCCAAGACCGAGCTCCACGTCCACATCGAAGGGACTCTGGAGCCGGAAATGATGTTCGAGCTCGCGAAGCGGAATTCCCACGAGTTGCCGTTCCACTCGATCGAAGCGGTCCGGACTGCCTATCGCTTCACCGACCTCCAGTCTTTCCTCGACATCTACTTCCAGGGAGCCGCGGTCCTGCAGACCGCTGCCGACTTCCACGATCTCATGTACGCCTATCTGGAAAAGGCCGCAAGGGATGGGGTCCGGCACGCCGAGATCTTCTTCGACCCGCAGAGCCACACCCAGCGTGGTGTCGGCTTCCCCACCTTCATGAACGGATTCCGAGCAGCGATCTCCGACGCCGAGGCCAGCCTCGGGATTTCTGCCGACCTCATCCTCTGCTTCCTGCGCCATCTCTCCGGCGACGAAGCGGTGGACACGCTGCGTGAGGCCGAACCGCATCTCGACGGGGTGATCGCAGTCGGGCTCGACTCCTCCGAGCAAGGTCGGCCCCCGGAGTTGTTCGAGGAGGCATACGGCCGGGCCCGGGACATGGGGCTCCGGACCGTCGCTCACGCCGGCGAAGAGGGCCCTCCCTCATACGTCGCCGGAGCGCTGGACGTCCTCGGCGTGGAGCGGATCGACCACGGAGTGCGGAGCCTCGAGGATCCAACGCTGGTCGAGAGGCTGCGCCGGGACCAGGTCCCGCTCACCATGTGCCCGCTGTCAAACGTGGCTCTCAGGGTGGTGCCCACGATCCAGGACCACCCCCTGCCTCGCCTCATGGAGGCCGGGGTCCTGGTCACGGTCAACTCCGACGACCCCGCCTATTTCGGCGGTTATGTCGGTGACAACTACCGGGCGTTGAGCGAGGGGCTCGGTCTCCCCGAGTCCGCTTTGGTCGATTTGGCCCGCAATTCGATAGTCGCCTCCTTTCTCCCAGAGGAGCGCAAGCGAAGCCTGCTCGTCGAGTTGGAGGCTGTGGCGGGGGTCGCACCCCCACGCCCGATCTGAAGATCGGGCGGGTCCCCCCGCCCTGCCGAGGGACAACCGTCAGCGGGGTACCAGGGCCAGCTGTCGTGACAGTGCGAGGAGGCGACCTTCCTCGTCCCAGATCTCTCCGTCCTCCTCGAGCATTCCCCCGGTCACAAAACGGGTTGTGAACCGGCATCGGAGCCACCCGGTGGTCGGTGCCGAGCGCACCTGGGTCGTCATTTCAACGGTAGGGGTCCAGCCCAACGGGAGATTCGTGTTGAACACCGCCGGAGGAAAGGCATCGGCGGCGAAGAGGAGAGTGAAGACGTCGATGGGCTCGCCGTCGAGAAGGCGGAACCATCCCCGCATCCGGGCGATACCAGAGCGATCGCCTGTCAGAGCCTTCGCGTCATCGGGATGGATGCGCTCCTCGATCAACCCGACCAGCGGGGGCGGCAGGGGACCGTCTTCAGAGGGCACGGCGAGTACACACTCCTCCGGTTCGGGGAGGTCGGGGGGGCCGCCGTCCATGTACACGACCTCGTCCCGCATCGCGTTGGCGACGGCCAACGAGCCCAGGGCCACGAGGGAACCAGAGCCCGAACCGAGCTCGGCGCGCATGGTCGAGAAGTTGCGGCCCACTTTGACCGGCTCGACGATTATCTCAGCGGGGCCGGCAGAGATCGGCCGGGTGAAATGGGCGGTGACTGTTACCGGAAGCCGGCCGTCAGCTGCCTCCGACATTGCCCTCGCGGCGATCGCCATCAGGTAGCCGCCGTTGGAGATTTCGAAGATGTCCCACCCCGGCTGGACTTGGGCCTTCCAGGAGCTCTCGCCCGAGATTTCGACCCGGGACGCCTCCGAGAACCTCATGCCAGTGCTACGCCATCCCCCGCAGTGACCAGACCTGCCGGCCATGGATCGTATGAGGAAGTGGCTTCGAGCACCTCCGCCACCGCACCGGGATCGACAACGAGACAGAACCCGATACCCATGTTGAATGTGGCGAGCATCTCATCCCTGCTCACTCCGTGGGAGGCGATCGTCGAGAACACTTCCGGCGGCTCCCAGGTGGCGGTGTCGATCGTGGCCCCCAGACCGGTGGGGAGGGCACGCCCCAGGTTGCCGGCAATCCCGCCCCCGGTGATGTGGGCGGCGGCATGGACCCCCCCGGTGGCGATGGCACCGAGCACAGACGGTGCGTAGATCACCGACGGTTCCAGGAAGACATCGAGGTGGTCTTCGATATCAGCGCCAAAGAGGGCTCGGACCAGGGAGAAGCCGTTGGAGCGGAGATTCGGTGAGTGGAGCGCGATCACCACATCGCCGTGGACAACCCGAGACGGGCCGAGCTCCTCCCCCGCCTCCACCACTCCCACCACAGCCCCGGCAAGGTCCACGGCATCCCGGGACATGACTCCGGGGTGCTCCGCGGTCTCACCCCCGAGCAGCGGACAACTCGCTTCGGAGCAGGCTGCCGCGATCGAGGCGACGATTGCCAGGTCACGCGTCGGGTCGAGTGCGCCCACTGCCAAGTAGTCGACGAAACCGAGCGGCCGAGCTCCGACCGCGGCCAGGTCATCGACGCACATCGCAACCAGGTCGAATCCAACGCCGTCCCAGCGATTGGCGAGGCGGTAGAGCTCGAGCTTGGTCCCCACGCCGTCGGTGGACATCATCAACACCGGGCGTCGGTAGCCGTCAGGCATCTCTACTCCGGCGGCGAAGCCTCCGAAGCCGCCGATGACGCCGTTGCCCCAGGTCGCGGTGACACTGGCGGCTATCGACTCCACGTGGCGCGCCCCGCCCTCCAGGTCGACCCCGGCATTCCGATATGAGGTCACCTCAGGAGCGCTCGAGCTGGAACTTGTCGCTCACCTCGGGGACGTCGGTGGGGTAGTCCCCGGAGAGGCAGGCAGTGCAGAATCCGGCGTCGGCGACCCCGGTGGCAGAGAGGAGACCGTCCAGTGACAGGTAGCCGAGAGAGTCGGCGCCCAGGTGCTCCCTGATTTCCTCGACGGTCAGTTGTGAGGCGATGAGCGTCGAGCGATCGGATGTGTCCATCCCGAAGTAGCAGGGCCATCGGTACGGCGGTGACGAGACCCGGAGGTGCACCTCGACCGCCCCGGCCTCCTTGATCATCTGCACCAGCTTGCGGGTGGTGGACCCCCGGACGATGGAGTCGTCTACGAGGACGACCCGCTTCTCCTTCAGGTTTTCCGTGATCGGGTTCAGCTTGAGCCTGATCCCTCGGTCTCGCATCGCCTGCGTCGGCTCGATGAAGGTGCGTCCGATGTAGCGATTCTTGACCAGCCCGTCGGCGTAGGGAATCCCGCTTGCGGCGGCGAAGCCCTGGGCTGCGGGCAGGCCCGACTCGGGCACCGGGACCACCACATCGGCATCCGCGGGGTGCTCTCCGGCAAGGATCTCTCCCATCTGGCGTCGGGCCGCGTGGATGCTCCGGCCGTACATGTGGCTGTCGGGTCGGGCGAAGTAGACGAACTCGAAGAGGCACAAGCCCGGCTTCACCTCGGCGAAGGGGTAGAAGCTGTGAACCCCACCGGCGTCTATGACCACCATCTCTCCGGCGGCGACCTCCCGCTTGAAGCGGGCCCCGATCAGGTCGAGGGCGGCGGTCTCCGAGGCCAGCACCCATCCCCCTTGGGACAGGGAGCCGAGGCAGAGGGGACGGAATCCGTTCGGGTCCCTCAGCCCGATGACCCGCCCCTGGTCCATCATGACGAGGGAGAAGGCGCCCTTCCAGGTGGGTGCTACTTCCATGATCGCCAGCTCCAGGCCCCGGGCGTCGGAGCGCTCGTCGTCGAGAGCGCGGGCGATGCCCTCAGCCATCAAGTCGGAGTCGGTGGTCGCCCCGGCGATGCCAAGGGAGGCCGCAAGCTCCCTGGTATTGGTCAGGTTGCCGTTGTGGCCCAGGGCGAGGCTGGTGTGGCCGACCTGCCGATGGGCGGGCTGGGCGTTCGCCCAGTTGTTGGAGCCCATCGTCGAATACCGGGTGTGCCCGATCCCGACGTGCCCGTCCAGCCCGGCGAGCGTTGCCTCATCGAACACCTGGGACACCAGGCCAAGGTCTTTGAAAACGGTGAGGGTCTCACCGTCACTGGTGGCGATCCCGGCCGACTCCTGGCCTCGGTGCTGGAGGGCGTACAGGCCGAAATAGATGATGTTGGCCGCCCGCTCGTTTGGGGTGTAGGCGGCTACGACGCCGCAAGCCTCCCCGGGGCCGTTCAGTGACAAGTTGACCGGCTGTTCGGGCACAGGGCGATGGTAGGTCGCCCCGGCCCGTCTTCCCACTTCTCAGAAATGAGCCGCTACTCGGCCCCCTGATAGCTCCTTCGGATCGGCTTCGACGAGGAGGCGTAGCTCATGATGTCGGCAAAGACGCCGACGATGGCTCCGAGGATCCCCCAGGGGACCGCGGTGTCACCACCCCATACGAACCCGATTGTGTAGAGCACGGTGGTCCATGGGAGGAAGATGATCCCGAGCACGGGCACCAGCCATCCGTTGAACACCCGGTCTTCCCAGTCGGTGAGCAACCAGATCGCGACCATGCCCAACCGAGGGCTGATCGCAACGAAGATAACCAGGAGACACGGCATCTAGACCACCTTTCGTGACCTCAAGCTAGCCATGCGATCACGTCGGGTGCAGGGAGATCTCGGTCTTTGTTACCTCGCCATGTTTGAAATCACCCGGGTTGGGGGAATGGAGCCTCTCAGCCGCTCGCATCGAGCGGGGTTGGAGGAAGAAAGAAATGAGAAGCAAGGTGACCTCCGGTCTCCTCGCGGCAGTGCTAGCCCTGAGCATGGCGCTCACGGCCTGCGACACAGACGACCCGGATGACGGAGGGTCGACGACGACTCTGGCGGGGACGACTACAAGTAGCCCCTGAATCCCAGCCACCGCCAGAAGCGAATCAGGGCCCGAGCCGGGCCCTGATTCGCGTTCAGAGGTAGCGCCGGATCCCTTCCTCCAGAGCTTCGACACTGTCCACCGAGAACCAGCTCCTCCCGTCTTCGCCCCACTGCGACCAGGTCTCGGGAGTCACGGCCTCGAACGAGACCCGGTCGAGCAGGCTCTGGATCGAGCCGTCGGACCGGGCCTCCTCAAGAGCCGCCTCTTCGATCGACTTCGGATACAGGGCGCAGGTGACCTGGCGAACTCCGGTCGAGTCGACCGGAACGACGGCGAGCGGAGAGCTGGCTGCGTCGAGAGAGGCGAGGGTCTCCGCCCGGAGAAACGGCTGGTCCACGGCCACGACGAGGACCCGCTCTTCCTCCATGCGGGTCAGGGCCGAGACGATGCCCGCCAACGGGCCACCCCCGGGAACCGCGTCAGGCCAGCACTCGAAGCCTGTTCTTTCGTCGCCGAGTACCACCACCCGCGGAAACACGGCGCTCAGCGCCGAGCTGACCCGCTGCAGCATGGTCTGGCCGTCGACGACGACCGATGCCTTGTCCGACCCCATTCGGGTGCTGGCGCCGCCGGCGAGGACGGCCCCGAGTGTGCTCATGCCGGCTGCAGGCTAGGTCTGACCTGCGCGTCAGTCTCCGATAGAGATGCCGAGGTGTCGCGCCGATCGAACCCACGGGTGGTCCACCGGGACATACTTGGTGATCCCGGCGATCTCCTTGATCGGGACCGGCTCGGCATCGTCACCCCGGCTGGCGACCATGACTCCATGCAAACCCTCGGCGATGTACTCGGCACATGCCGTGCCCAACCGGGTGGCCAGCAGACGGTCGGCCGAAGAAGGCGTCCCGCCCCGCTGGACATGGCCCAGGATCGTGACCCGCGCTTCGAGCCCGGTGAGCTTCTCCAGAGCAGCCGCCAGGTGCTCGGTCCGCTGTGAGCGATCGGCGAGGAGGGCCTTCATATTGTGCTTCAGACGGCGCCTCTCGCTCCCTTTCGCCTCGTCGAGCTCGGCGACGAGCTCGGCCTCCGCCCGAGCGGACTCGGCGGAATAGGCACCCTCCGCCACGGCCACGATGGAGAAGGCGCTCCCCGCCTCCCTGCGCGCCGAAATCGATGCGGCAATGGCTTCTACGTCGTGGGGGATTTCCGGGATCAGGACTACGTCGGCGCCCCCGGCGAGCCCGGCGCCCAGCGCCAGCCACCCGACGGCATGGCCCATGATCTCGACCACGATGATCCGGTGGTGGGAGTGGGCCGTCGAGTGGAGGCGATCGATGGCATCGGTGGCGATCCCCATGGCGGTGTCGAAGCCAAAGGTGACGTCGGTGCCGGCGACGTCGTTGTCGATCGTCTTGGGCACGGCCAGGACCGGGATCCCAACCTCCTCCAGCTTGAGGGCGTTCCGCATCGTGCCGTCCCCGCCCAGGCAGACCAGAGCGTCCAACCCGTGCTGCTCGATGATCTCTCGCATCACCGTGCGCCCGTCCATCACCTGGCCATCGGCCATCTCCATCTTGTCCACCTTCGCCCGGCTGGTGCCGAGCACCGTGCCTCCCCGGGTGAGGATCCCCGACAGCGAATCCTCGTCGAGGCGCAGGAAGCGGTTCTGCATGAGCCCCTTGAAGCCGTCTTTGAACCCGACGACCTCCATCCCGTGGGCTCTTTGGGCGGCTTTGCCGATGGCACGTATCGCAGCGTTGAGGCCGGGGCTGTCCCCGCCCGCGGTCAAGATGCCAATGGTTCGGGTCACTGCAGGGATGGTATCCACCCCTCCCGGTGTCCCCGTTCAGGCTGCCCTCAGCTTCACCCGGTCCGCTACCACGGACCAACAGCGATGCCTTCCCATCACGGTTCCAAAGCGCCTCATCCCGTCACTAACGTCACCCAGCCGAGATGAGGATCGATCCCAGCGGGCCAATTCCGATCTACTTCCAGCTGAAGACCCTCCTCAAAGAAGCCATCCAAGAGGGTCGTTTCGGCCCGGACGATCGCCTTCCGACCGAAGTCGAATTGTGCAAGCAATACAGCATCAGCCGGACTCCTGTTCATCGGGCCCTTTCTGAGCTAGCAGAAGAGGGGGTGATCGTCCGTTATCGCCGCCGCGGGACGTTCGTGCACCCGCATTGGATGGAACGAAGACCCGGAGGTGCTGAGCTCCGGGTCGTTGTGCTCGACGAGAAATGGGAGCCACTCTTCCAAGCGGCCGCTCCCGCGGGAACGCGGTTGAGCTTTGCCGCGATTCTCGCAGCCCGACCTACATCAGGCCATCACCCACGCGGTGGCAGAGGCACGGGCACCCGACTTGTCAATGGTCGATTCGGTGTGGGTTGCTGAGTTCGCTACGTCCGGCTTCTTGACACCGCTCAATGAGGTCATTTCTGATCTTGATCAGATCGTGGCGGATGTCGTTGAGCCCTTGGGTTCTGCATTTCGTCACAACGGCCAGATCTACGCGTTACCCGCCGAGGCAGATGTGGCCGGTCTGTGGTTCCGCCGGTCGCAGCTCGAGCGTCTGGGCTTGGACCCCCCGTCCACCTGGAAGGAGCTGCGGAAGGCGGCGCGTGCCATGCATCGGGCAGGTTTGGAGCGGCCCTTGGTGATGCCAGCCGGTTCCCGGGGGCAGGAAACGACCACTTACTGCCTGCTTGCCGTTTTCGCTTCCAATGGAGTCCAAATCCTGCAGGAGGGAGGCGTCACCCTCGATTGTCCGGCAGCGGTCGAGACTCTTCGCTTCCTGCGCTCGCTCACCGATGAAGGGCTGCTGCCGGCCGAGGTGGTCAATTATGAGTTCGACCGACCTATCCGGATGCTCGCAGCAGGGAAGACCGCCTTCATCATCAGTGGGAGCTACGAGTTGCATCGCCTGGCTGACCGAACGGGGCAACCCACTACCAAGCTCGACAAGACCTTCGGATTCGTACCGATACCGGCCGGTCCAAGTGGTCGAGCCGCCACCTTGGCCGGGGGTATGGCATATTCCATCTTTCGTCAGGCAGCCCGCCCCGACCTGGCTGGCCGCCTTCTTCAAAGGCTGGTCGCTCCAGAGGCCCTGGCGGATATGGCTCGGTCCACCGGTCAGATCCCACCCCGGAGGTCGGCGGTACCGCTCGCGACCCCCGACCTCGGCTTCCTCGCCTCGACCGCGGCGATGCTCGAGAATGCCGTGACCAGACCGGCCACCCCCGTCTACGCCCGGGTCTCCGATCAACTACAGATGATGCTGGAGGCGGTTCTGACCCATCGTCTGAGCCCGGCGGCAGCTGTGGCCCGTGCAGCCGACAGGATCGGCGCCATCACCGGACTGCCGGTTGACCATGGCGGGTGACAGCAGGAAGGGCACCGGATCGACCGACCAGTAGAACCGCCATCCCCAGGAAGCTGCGTTTTGCTCAATGCCGATGGCTGAAGTCCGGCAGGCTCGGATCACCAGGATGGCCCCACCCGGGGATCACAATGGCCAGGTTCCGGCGTTGCTGCTCGAGCCACTCATCAAATGCTCGACCCCGAGCAACCGACAAAAGGTCGGATTCGATAGTTGATCGGACCCGTTCGAACGGTGCGTAGCCAGATTCGAATATTGCTTCCACCAGGGCCACATGCCAGCCGAGCTCACTCTCGATCGGGCCGACAATTTCTCCTACCTGAGCCGCGAATACGGCATCCTCGAACGGACCGGCAAATTCCCCTCTCCGCAACTCAAACCGTGAACCCGCCGCGTCGCCGTTGGCCAAGATGGCGGCGACCATCCGGGCGCTCTGCAGATTGTCTTCGGATCGATGCCGGAGCTGCCGTCTCTCGGGCAAGCGGTAGCGGTCGAGGTTGCGGACGTAGTAGCCGCGCACTTCTTCCTCGGTTACGGAGATCTCCGAGGTGACCTGATCGAACAGGCGTTGCGCGGCACCGGCCAAGGCCGCGGCCCTGACGTCATCGACCCCGTTGACAGAGAGCCCGCCTGTTTCCGGGTTCGAGGCTGGGCCTGCCATGAAACCTGCGTGGTGCGAGACGATCGCCTCGGTCACGAGCAGGCGCAACACCCATCGTCTGCCACGCCGATCCTCGGGGCCGGAACGAGGCAGCAGGGGCGCCAAGGGTCCGCGTCTGATGGCGGCGAGTCGCGCCGCAACGTGGTGGATGGTTATCGGCTCTCCCGCCACATGCGCAACCACGGCGTGACCCGTTCCGTGAGGGTTCAACTCGCCCTCTCCACTACTTCAAAAGGGATCGCTTCGGTGTAATGAAGTCGACCGAAGTACATCACCTTGATAAGGGCCCAGTAGCGGCCTGAGCGACAGTCATGGGGGACACTGACTTGGAAACTGAGATCGGTTGTTTCTCCCCCCGACACCTCAAACCCCTGGGTCCACGGCGAGATCATGGGCCAAGTGTCGAACGGGCTCACGATCTGGGCTTCGCCCCTTATTTCGCCCGCAACCAAGTTGGTTAGCCGGACCTCGATCCGACCCTGGTTGCCTGGAGCCAGATTGACTCCCGGAGTGAGAAGTTCTACCCCGAGCTCCTCCCCGAGTTGAGGAGGGCTTGATTCCGATGGCGCGACGGCGGCCCTGCCGGTGACTGGGTCAACCGCCAGTGTGGGTTTGCTTGCCTTGATATTGACGGGGTCCCATGACAAATAGTCGACGGTTGATATGTCTTCATGAACTTGACCCGCCTCGTCATCGATCCGTACTGCAACGAAATAGCGACCCGGCAGGCCGTCTGTCGCCGGGGAGACGTTGATCTCGTTGGTGAAATGGGCCCCGGGCTCGAGCCGGTATGGCCGTTCGGCTGGCTCGGCCAACCAGCCGTCGGGGACCGAGACTCTCAGCATCCCCGCAACCGCATCGTCGGTCCTTTCTGACGCAACCGCGACTTTGAGCGAGAAGGGCCCGTCAGCCGCGACGCCGGCGGATTGGATCCTCACGGTGACTGGCTGGTAGCCGAGCGGGGCGGCACCCTTGTTGTGCAGCCAGTAGGCAGAGAACACGGGTTGTGCGGGCTCGGCGATCGGACCCAGAGAAGCCCCAGCGGAGCGCCCGCTTCTGTCGATGATCGGTGTCGCGCCGACCGTGGCAACTTGGTAGCCAGAGACGCCCAGGCTGATGGACCCATTTGGAGGTTCGAGTCGTTCCCTGGTTTCTTCCATCAGGTTCGTGCCAAATCCATCAGCGAAAGGCCAGCGCGATCTAATTGTGACGTTCGTCGGCCGGCCGGCCGATTCGTACACCCGGGCGACAAGCCCATTCGCGGCATCGAGCTCCGCTCGAGCCTGGCTGGCCATTGGGTTTCCCAGGGGCTTCAAAGCGCTGAGCACCACCGAGGCAGGCTCCACTTCGAAAAAGCTGAGCCTGGCCGGCAACTCTCCAGCTTGAGGGCCGAGCACAATCGAAAACAGCGGATGGTTGTAGTCGTGAGCAGCGTTGACTACCTGCGCACGCCTCCAGTCACCGGGGAATCCCATGACTGCATAATCGAAGGTGTGACTCCAATGTTGGAATTGGAAGTTCGCTCCATCTGGAAGGGTCCGCCGTGGGGGGTCGATCCAGATTCCCGAGGGCCATCCGCTGCTCGAACGGAGTAGGGACAAATAGAGGCCTCGTTGGCGGTCGATTGTGAAGCCCGGTAAGCCGCGATTCATCACCGCCACTCCATAATCGGCTAAGTGTCCGCCTCCGGCCAGTGCAGATGGCTGGGTGAGCTCGACCAGACCGTCGGACAGGTCGGCCTCGAGGTCGGCTGCCGCTTGACCGTCGGAGGGCTCGTCGGAGCCAGCCACGATCAACACTGGAAGCGCCCGCGCATCCCGCAGATCGGGGTTGACCACCCAGACCTCCCCAAATGGAGATCGGGCGGGGACCCACACCCGGGCCGACCCCGATGACGACAGCTGGCGCTTGAGCTCGTTTTCGTATTCCTGTCCAGCGGACTGGAGAACTGTCTCGGTGAAGCGATTCCTTTCCGGTCCACCCAACGCAATCCTGACGTCGGGAAGGTTGGAGTCGATATCGACCGACCCGTAGCGGGCATCCTCGGGTGACGACACGGTCGCCGTCACCCCTTGTCGAACCAACGCGGTGACTATCTGGTCCGTCGCAAGCGTCCCTTCATCGGTGTCGGGCGCAATCACCTCCGCAACCGAGATCGCCTGCAGAGCCGACTCCGCGCCCGCCAGCGCAATACGAAGGCAGCTGCTCAGCCCAAACCAGTTGTAAGCGGGATATTCGAGGGTGAAGGGGACCTCAGCCGTATCTACCTCCGGGAAGCCGAATGTTCGACCTACTACCGCGCTCCCCACCTCCGAGACCGGCATGGCCCCCTCGCAGTCAACGGGAAATCGAACACGAAAGAGCGTGTCTTGCCCGGAGAAGCCGTCGAGGTGGGTACGTAGTTCGACTCGGTCGGATCCCTTCCAAAGAAGGATCTCCTGGGTCACCCGGCAGCCGGCCAAACTGGTGTGCACGATCAGACGCTGACCAATTGGTGATCGCTCGACTACGACCTCGGCCCCCGAACCCGACATACTGTGAATGGCGCCGGTCGGAGTCAGGTGCCACGGCCCTTCCCCGAAGGTGGGATGGTCTGGATACTCATCGCAGGCGAGCAGTTCGTTGCCTAGCTCTCCAGGCTTGAGCAGCTCTCGATCGTTGGCTTTGTCGTACAGCCGCGAGATCCCGCCTCCCCGCTCGGGATCAACCTCCACCAGGAATCGGTCGTTCTCGGCTGTGAACCCGCTGGCGGCTTTCCAACCACTATCGGGATTGGCCTCGGCGACGATGAGCCTGTAGGTGCGGTACCCGATCGGTGGCACGTCGTCAGCTCTAAAGACCACCGTTGCCCTTTCAGGCGAACCGTCCGAACGCCCGGTCGAAGTTTCGAGCAGAACCGGAATCTCGGTTCCGGTGTCGTCCATCACTCTCCATCCCGCCAACTCCGATTCGCCGACGGGGAGATCGAGCCGCACGAGTCCGGCTCGTTCCCAGGACGACGGGTTGAATACGGCAACTGTTCGGTGGCTATCAACATCAATCGGGACGTCGATTTGGGCGCCGATATAGGCGATCGCCGAGTGCAGAACACCACGTCCCAGTTCCCATGCCTCCCGCCACCCACCCAGTAGGTCGAGGTACACCTGGTCCGACTCACTCCCCGTAATACCGTCGTGGTGGGCGTTGAAAAGAAGTTGGCGCCAAGCCTTGTCCACCGCTTCAGTTGGATACCGGGCCCCCAGCAACGAAGCCACGGTGGCGAATTTCTCGGCATCGATCAGCGTGTTCTCGGCCAGTCGGTTGGCCTGCTTGGTGTCAATGAACGAAACGTCCTTGCCCGTATAGAGGGGATTCATGTCCCTGCTTTGGGGTCGCAGCCGTACCCCGTCGCGTTCCGCGGCGGACCGGACCGCATCAAAGAAGTGACGGGTAGTCGCCATCTCGAACCGAGGTGAGATGTACCTGCGGTTCCAGTCGCTCGCTATCTGGCTCACCCATTTGTTGGGAGGGCTGTAGTCGGTGCCGACGGGCAGCAACACATTCTTGGTAGCCGCCACCGACTTGAGTTTCTGGAATGAGACGTAGGTCTGTTCTTCTGCCTCTTCCAAAGTGAGTGCCGAATCCATCCACCAGCCCGCCGAGTAGTGATCGGCCATGTAGCTGGTGAGGAGCTTCTTCCCGCTAGGAGCCACCCAGTAGAACTCACTCGGAAACTCCATGCGAAGTGGCTCGTCGGATCCCGTAGGGGATGGCTGAGGTCGGGGCTGGATCGGCATCCGGAAAGGCCCCCAGGCATGGAACGGGCCCCGAGCCCAAGAACTCGACGTGAGGCCGGCATCTGCTGCCAATCCCGGGAACTGTGGGTCGTGACCGAAGGCGTCGAGCTGCCAGGCGGTGGCCGGGTTGCCGCCGAGCACGTCCCGCTGATAGGCGATGCCGTAAATCAGATTGCGAACGGTGTTCTCTGCCGCCACCAGGTTGGTGTTCGGTTCGTTGTAGGTGCCGCCGATCAGCTCGAGGCGCCCCTCCTCGAGTAGACGGCTGATGTACTCACGATCCTCTGGGTAGGTATCCCAGTACGGCTTGAGATAGTCCAGCTCCGCCAGGACGAAGGCGTAGTCAGGGTCCCGGCGAGCCACATCGAGGTGCGCCTTGACCAGAGCGAAGCTATGCGTCTGGAAATCGGCCGCCCACGGTTGGCCAACCTTCTTCCACGTTTCCGTATAGGCGGCTTGGGTGTTCCACCACACCGGGTCGTAATGAAAGTGAGAGACCATGAACATCTTCCAGCCGGGCTCCTCGACCACGACCTCAAAAGGATGACGATCTGAGGTTTCTGCCGTGACGAGCACGGCTTCAGCCGGTAGGCGGTCCCCGACCTTCGACTTCGCGTCGACCAACATTGGAACTTCGACCGTCCGCTCCTGGCCAGGCACGACATCCGTCACCTCGGTCGGCTGATGCGACTTCGCAAGGCGCCCTTCTACAGCCACCGTGGCTGGTGCACGGGAGGTCGTAGACACGACGACACGGGCTACTTGCAGCGGCTGTCCTTCGCTTCCGGTGAACAGGTCTGTGGATTGGGCCGAAACGATCCTCACCTCTCTGCCTCCGATTCGGCACGCGTCCCTACGATGACCGGACGATGGAGATGTTCGAGACCCGTCGATATCGGGCGATGGAGCGCATCACCAACCTGATGCTTCTCAACGCCGCCTGGTTGCTCGCGTCCCTCCCAATCGTCACGCTGTTCCCGGCGACGGCCGGGCTCTTTGGGGCGGTACGCGACATGCAGCGCGACCTTGGCGAGAACGTGCTGACCTCGTTCTGGCGTCATTTGCGCGGCAACTTTCGCCAGGCGTTCGCCGTCGGTCTCCTCTGGTATGCAGTCGGAGCGGTGCTGCTGTTCGACTACCTGTTGCTCGGCGATCTTCCCATTCCGCTCCAGTTGCCGCTGTTCGTCATCTTCTCTTTGGGCGCCGTCGCCTTTCTCGTTACCTCGGTCTACCTCTTCCCCGTCATGGTTGGTCATCGGAACGATTGGAAATCCGTGATCCGCAATTCGTTCCTCGTCTCGGTCAGTCAACTCCACACCTCTATCGCCTGCCTGCTCTTGGTCTTCGCCGCCGGCTTTCTCGCAGCTCAACTTCCGCTCACCCTGCTGTTCACCGCCAGCAGCACCGCCTATCTGGTCCACGCCGTTTGCAGTCATGGGCTTCGCCGGGTGCAGCGGATCAAGGACACTCCTACTTGATACTCCCGAGGGTGATCCCTTCGACCAACGTTCTTTGGAAGAGAAAGAACATCGCCACTACCGGGAGCATCACCAACGTGGAAGCAGCCATCAGAAGGTTGAACTGGACATCGTGTTGCGAGCGGAAGAACGTGAGCCCAGTGGCCAGGGTGTAATTCTCCAGCCCCTGCAAGTAGATCAAAGGTCCCAGAAAGTCATTCCAGGCAAACAAGGCGGCGAAGAGCCCCACCACTCCGATGGCCGGCAACGCCAGCGGCATGATCACTCGAAAGAATGTTTGGAGCTCGGAAGCGCCATCGATGCGTGCGGCGTCTGAGATCTCTTGCGGAATCTGCATGAGGAACTGCCGCATCAGAAATATCCAAAAGGCCTGCCCGAAGAAGAAGGGCACGACCAGTGGAAGGATTGTATTTATCCACCCGAGCCCGGCAAAGATGTCGAATAGAGCAACGATCAAGACTGGAAACGGCACGAACACCGTTGCCAGCACGATGTAGAACACCTTGTCCCGGCCGGGCCAGTTGATCCGAGAAAACCCGTATGCAATGAACGGATTGGAGATGACCGACCCGATAACGGTGAAGATGGTGATGATCACGTGTGTTGACAAAGAACGTCCAGAAGGGGACGGCGGTGACCGCATCGACATAGTTCTGCCAAATCAGCTCATGCGGCCAGAGAGTTGGAGGCGAGGCCCGCATCTCGGCGCTGGACTTGAGGGAGGTGGCCACCATCCAGTAGAACGGGAACAGAAAGGCCACCGAAGCCACGATCAACACCGTTCGGGAGATGATCTGCGTCCGGAGCTTCTTGCCGCGGACCTTTACTTCCAACACCGCAGGTCGCTCAGCGATGATGTCACTCATGCCACGGCCTCAGACGGTTTCATAGTGGACCCACCTCTGCGCCCAGCGGAAAACGACGAGCGCCAGCGCGAAGGTGATGATGAAGAGAACCCAGCCCAGAGCCGCGGCATAACCCATCTGGCTATACCGAAAGGCGTTCAGGTAGAGGTAGACCACGTAGAACAAGGTCGAGTTCGCCGGGTTTCCGACCGAACCGGCCGGTCCGGAGCCGATGACGTAGGCCTGAGTGAAGGCCTGAAGCCCCAGGCTGAGCCCGAGGATGATGTCGTAAAGGATGATCGGGGTCATCAGCGGAAGGGTGATGTTTCGGAACTTGCTGATGGCACTGGCCCCATCGATTTCGGCCGCTTCGTACAGGGTCAGCGGGATGCCCTTCAGTCCGGCCAGAAAGATCAAGGCGATCTGGCCCGCTCCCAGCTGAGCCAGTATGACCAGCGCCAGCTTGGCGTAACGAGGGTCGGCGAGCCAGTTGATCGGCGGGATGCCGACCAGTCCGAGAATCTTGTTGAAGATCCCCCGGGTTGGGTCCATCAGGGCGATGAAGATGAAGGAAACTGCGAAGGTTGGCAACACGGAGGGGAGGAAGAGGGCTCCCCGGTACAAGGGCACCTCCCGCAGGCGCTGGTTCATCGCGAGCGCCAGCACCATCGCGACCACCACTCCGATCGGAACGGCGAGGAACGTGTAATACAGGGTGTTGTAAAGAGACTTCCAGAACAAGTTGTCGGAGAGCATCCGTTCGTAGTTGTCCAACCCGATCCAGGTGGCTTCTCCGAACCCTGAAAAGCGGGTGAAGCTGATCCGCAGGGTGTAGTAGAGGGGATAGGCCAGGAAGGCAAAGAACCCGATGAACCAGGGGCTGATGAACAACAGCCCGACTTTGAGGTTGTGAAGGTCGGTCTTGCTCAGCCGGGAGCGCCCTACTGCTCGGTTTGCCGTCTCCACAGCCATCCGGGTTCGGGTTAATGGACTCGAAGAGGGACGGGCCGGGAGCGGTTACCGCTCCCGGCCGTCCTGAGTATGCGGAATGGTCTCGAACGACTCACACTTGAGCTCTACGGGCAGAACTGATCCAGTTGTGCCTGTGTCCTCTCGGCCGCCGAGGCCAGCGCCTCTGCCGGCTGGGTCTCGTTGAGGTACGTCGCCTGCCAGGCGGTAGTCAACTCATCCCAATACAACGCCCCCACCGGGAGCGGTGGCCGGGTCTTGGCCTGCGGTAGCAGGCTGGCGAAGAAGGCGTGCTGCTCGTCGAGAAGGCCCTCCTCCGTGCCGAGGATTTCGATGGTGGGAAGGTGGGACGAATCCTTGCTGTAGATCCGCTGCCCCTCCTCGCCTGCGATGTACTGCAGGAATTCCCAGGCCCCTTCCGGGTTCTTGGCACCCTCGGGAATCACCATCGACCATCCGCCCGCCCAGGTACTGGACTCCATCCCCTCATCGGGGACCGGCAGGTTGGTGATGCCGTAGTTGATGTCGGGGGCGTATTGATCGAGGCCGGCGATGAACCAGTCGCCGGTGATCAGGAACCCGACCTTCCCTTGGTAGAAGAACTGTTGCTCAGGCGGAAGGTCATTCGGCTGATCCGCTGCCACGAACGCCGACGTCTTGGCGACATCCAACGCGGTGGCGGTGTCATACACCCATTGAAACGCCTCGACGTTGTTCGGATCGTCTGGGGTCACCCGACAACCCGCCTCATCGTAGAAGTCAGCCCCCCACGAGAACCCGAAGGTGTAATGCCACCCTTGGCCATTCGACCAGGTCTGCCAAGGGATGAACCCGACCCGTGTGTAGTTGCCGGCGTCGTCCTCCTCGTTCAGCTGGTTGGCGATCTCCATCACCCGGTCCCAGGTCACAGGCCCGTTGGCGGGGTCGAGCTCGGCAGGATCGATACCCGCCTCCTCCAGCATGTCGATGTTGTAGTAGAGCGCTCGGGTATCGGTATCGAACGGAAGCGCAAATGCCTTGCCTTCGAAGGTGGCCTCCTCCGCCGCGAAAGCGATGTAGCCATCGAGCGGGGTCGGGATCAAACTGTGTCAGATCCTCGAGCAAGCCATCCGCCGCGCGCTGGGCCACTGTGAATCGATCGAGCATGTAGACATCGGGGCCAGTCCCTCCGCGCACGGCCGTGATCAACTGCGTGGCCTCTGTCTCGGCCCCGGTGACCTGCACCAGTTCGGCGGTCGCACCACCCAGGCCGTTGTAGGTATCGACGATCTTTTGTAGCGCAGCCAGATCCACGGGGTTTTGCGAGCCGGTCCAGAACACGACGTCTCCCGTGGCTGCACCGGTGGTGCCGGTGTCGGCCGCCGTTGTTCCAGTGTCAGCCGCGGTTGTGCCGGTGTCAGCCCCGGTGGTACTTGCTCCTTCATCTGGCCCACACGCGGTAGCCACCAACGCCAGGACAGTGATTGCGATCAGGAGCTTTCGATGGGATAACAACAAGGTCACCACTTCCTCCTTCTCAAGCCAGATAGATCTGGTTCGATGGCAGTGGGCTTGGTTTGGACCCTGCGTGAGCGGTCCCAGAGGCCCGCATGCCGATTTGTCACACCAATGTAGCGAATGGGTTAGAGGGACGACGGGCCAGATCCGTCAATTCTCCGCACTTGTGGTGGGGTGGCGACTGGATTCAATAGCCCGAGGGAAAAGGGCTCGACCGGGTTCCCAGTGACGCCCAACTCTTGTTCCCGGCGACGTTTTCGATGAAGCCGTAGGGATAGTCGGGCATTCCCGGTGCGCTGATCTTGGTCAGGCGTTCGGTCTCGTCATCCGTCAGTTCCCACTCGAGGGCTGCCAGATTGTCATCGAGCTGCTCGACGGTCCGCGCTCCGAGGATCACCGAGCTCACCCCGGGACGGCGTCGCACCCAGTTGAGCGCCGCCTGCGCCGGACTGGCGCCATGGGACTCACCAATCGCTGTCACCTCGTCGATGATTTGCCAGGTTCTGTCGGTGTTGCGGGGGTCATACGCTTCGATTCCCCTTGCCGGATTCTCACCGAGGCGGCTGGCACCGGTAGGAGGATGGTCTCGACGGTACTTGCCCGATAGCCAACCCCCACCGAGGGGCGACCAAGGGAGAAGACCAAGCCCATCCTCTAGCACCTGCGGCAGCAGCTCTAGCTCGATGTAACGACCCAACAGGTTGTACTGCGCCTGGAGCGACGCGATGGGGGAATAGCCGCCGTAGCGGGCTGTCAGAACGAAACGCTGCAGCTGCCACCCCGTGAAATTGGAAACGCCCACATATCGAACCTTTCCCTGACGAACCAGGTCGTTGAGCGTCCCAAGAGTCTCATCGACCGGTACTTGGGAGTCCCAGGCGTGGATCTGATACAGGTCTATGACCTCGATCCCCAACCGCCGCAAGCTCGCGTCGATAGCCCGGCTGAGATGGCGCCGCCCTGCACCACGGTCGCTGGGATCGTCGCTTGTCGAGAAACGCGCCTTGGTTGCGATCACCAGATGAGAGTGCGATCGAGCGGCAAGCCATCGGCCGATATATTCCTCGGATCGACCCTGGGCATAGACATCGGCAGTATCGATGAAGGTGCCGCCGGCCTCCACGAAGCGATCGAGCATGCCGTGAGTTGCCTGCTCGTCGGCTTCATCACCGAACGTCATGGCCCCCATGGCGAACTCACTGACCAATAGACCGGATCGGCCGAGGCGTCGCTGCTCCATTGTCATCGCACGGTACCAACAAGCCCGTAGGCGCGGCTTGGGACCTGGCGCCATCACTCCTGGGTAGCCCTGCTGATTAGAGTCATGACCAGGTAACGAAATCCTTGTCCTGGAGGCGGTGAGGTCATCTCGGATAGTGGAATTACCCGATTCGTTCCGACCCCTGATCAGTACGCGTGGACCTTTGGCGGATACGAGCCTGTTCTCCGGGTCCGGCCCGGTGAGATCCTCGATGTTTTCACCGAGGATGCCTTCGGTGGAAAGATCCGCACTAGCGCCGATCTACCGAGCCGCACCATCGTCTATCCGTTCATCAATCCCCAGACGGGACCGTTTTACGTTGAAGGTGCCGAAGTTGGCGACACCCTCGCGATACACCTCATCGATGTCCGGCCCGCGCGCGATTGGGCCGTGTCGACCACGGTGCCGCTATTTGGTGCGCTGACAGGAACGAAGTACACCGCGACGCTCCAACAACCTCTGCCGGAGAGAACCTGGGTTTACTCGGTCGACCGAACCGCGGGAGAGGTCGCATTTCAGGCTCTCGACTCCGACTATCGGGTTCGCCTCCCACTCGAGCCATTCCACGGAACGATCGGCGTGGCGCCGGCCGCAGGTGAGGCGCGAAACGTTCTCGTGCCAGAGGCGTTTGGCGGGAATATGGACACGCCAGAGGCCCGCTCCGGGACCACCATCTACCTGGGCGTGAACGTCGAGGGTGCCCTGTTCTCACTCGGGGATGGTCACTACACGATGGGTGAGGGCGAGGTCTGTGGGGTGGCCGTTGAGGGAGCGATGAACACGCTGCTGGTTGTGGACGTCATCAAGGGTGTCTACTGCGAGTGGCCACGACTCGAGGATGACGACGCGATCATGGTGGCTGGCTCATACCGGCCACTCGAGGACGCGTTTCGGATTGCTCACACTCAGTTGATCCAATGGATTTCCAACGAAACCGGGCTTTCTGTCATGGATACCTATCAGCTGGTCACACAGGCATCGAGGTCACCAATCGCAAACGTTTGTGATGCCAACTACACCATCGTCGCCAAGATCGCCAAGCGATATCTGCCGAGTGTTGATTGGATGACGGGCGTCCACGACCGTCTACGGCAGGCTGGCAATGCGGCGAGCGTTGCCCAACGCATCGGCGGAAACGCTGGGATGGATCCCGACAGATAGGCGCACCTGCCACGTCAGACCGAAGGCAAGGCCCCTGGTCGACTGTCCAGCCGAACTGAGTTAGCCGGCCATCCGGCGGGGGATCGCCCCGGCATAGGCGCGGGCCAGGGCGGACATATCGATCCCGGCGTTGTCACCGAAGCCGAGAGCCTCCCCACCAATCACGCCCAACCTCCGGCTGAGATCCGCCGGGAGCTCGACGGTTCCCGGCTCGAACACTGCGATCACCCGGTGTGGGTCTTCCGAGAACCAGCTGGAGGCATCGTCTTCGACCAGGGAGGCACCTACCCCGGATGCGATGCAGACCTCTGCGATGGCGACTGCTCGTCCCCCGTCGGAGACGTCGTGGAGCACAGGTACGACCGGGGCCAGGCCGGCGACGAGGCCCACCATCTGCTTCGCCATCGCCGGATCCGGGATCGTTGGCCGACCTGCGAGCCGATCCAGGACAACACGTTGGGCGATGGAGCCCGCCAGGTTGGTGCTCGGTTCGGGCCCGATCTCCCAGATCTCCATCCCGTCCCGCGCGGCTGAGAGCCGCGGAGGACGGGCCGGGATCGGGTCAGCCAGGCCCAGGAGCCCCACCACTGGCGTGGGATGGATGTCGACACCCTCGCTCTCGTTGTAGAACGAGACGTTTCCCCCTACCACCGGGACCCCCAGAGCCTCACACGCCTCGGAGATCCCCTCGATGCTCTCCCGGAATTGCCACATCACCTCGGGTTTCTCAGGATTGCCGAAATTGAGATTGTCCACCAGAGCCAGGGGCCGGGCACCGGTCACCGCCACGTTGAGCGCGGCCTCATACACCAGCCGCGCGCTCCCGCTACGAGGATCGAGGCGGCAAAGTCGCCCGTTGCCGTCGGTGGAGACCGCCAGCCCTTTCTCCGTGCCCCGGATCCGGATCAGGGAGCCATCCGACCCGGGGCCGACGATGGTGTTGAGGAAGAGCATGTGGTCGTACTGCTCATGGACCCACGCAGTCGAGCCCACCGCCGGATCGTCGAGCAGGCGGAGCAGGATGCCGGCTGGATCCAGGTCCAGGGTGCCCGGATCGGCTTCCCAGATCGCGTCGATGTCGTCGGGCCGAGCCAATGGGCGGTCGTAGACCGGCGCGGCGTCGGCCAGGGAGGCTGCCGGCATCCGGGCCACCACTTCCCCGTGGTGGCGAATGGTGAGAGTGTCGCCGTCACGGACCACCCCGACCACCGCGGACTCGATCTCCCACCTTCTCGCCGTCGCCAGCACCGACTTCCACCGACTCGGGCTTGACGAAGGCCATCATCCGCTCTTGTGACTCGGACATCAGGAGCTCGGGCGCGGTCATCCCGGGCTCCCGAACATGGACCGCGTCGAGGTCGACGTCGATGCCGACGCCGGCACGCCCCGCCGGCTCCGAGGTGGCGCAGGACAGACCCGCGGCCCCCAGGTCCTGCACCCCGACTACCAGGCCTCTCTCGTAGAGCTCCAGGCAGGCTTCGATCAGCTTCTTCTCCTCGAAGGGATCGCCAACCTGGACACTGGGCCGTTTGTCCGATGAGGTCTCGTCGAAGGATGCGGAGGCGAGCACAGAGGCGCCACCGATCCCGTCCCTGCCTGTGGCCTTTCCCAACAGCACCGCAATGTTGCCCGGGGACCCCGCCGTGCCCAGCACCAACTGCTCCCTCTGCATCAGACCGAGGCACATCACGTTGACCAGCGGGTTGCCCGAATAGCAGGGGTCGAACTCCACCTCACCACCGACGGTGGGGACCCCGACCGCGTTCCCGTACCCGGCGATCCCCGAGACCACTCCGTTGAACAGATATCGGTTCCTGGCGTCGTCGAGCGGACCGAAGCGAATTTGGTCCCAGAGCGCGATCGGCCGGGCCCCCATCGTGAAGACGTCGCGCAGGATGCCACCGACGCCGGTTGCCGCCCCCTGATAGGGCTCGACGAACGAGGGGTGATTGTGGCTCTCGATGCGCAGCGCGGCGAGCCAGCCGTCACCGAGGTCGACGACGCCGGCGTTCTCCCCGGGGCCGACGACCACCCACGGCGCTTCGGTGGGGAATCGGCGGAGGTGAGGCCGGGACGACTTGTACGAGCAATGCTCGGACCACATGACCGAGTACATGGCCAACTCTGCGGGCCACGGATCGCGGCCCAGGATCCCGACGACCGTTTCGAGCTCTTCGTCGGTCAGCCCGAGCTGGCGGTGGATTGGCTCGACCGTCGAGGTCACACGGCGACCAGGGCGTTGAGAAACCCTTCGAGCAGAACTCGCCCATCGGTCGAACCCAGGAGACGATCGACGCCTCGCTCGGGATGGGGCATGACCCCTACCACGTTGCCATCGGCATTGGCCACCGCCGCAGCCCCTCCCTGGGACCCATTGGGGTCGTCGAGGTACCTGAGGACGATGCGCCCGGCCCCGGTCGGGTCCACCCAATTTCCCTCATAGGAGTTGAGAGGGATCCGGATCCGCTGTCCGACCTCGGCGGCATTGGTGAGAATCGTCCCCGAGTCGACGACCTCGAGCTCGACGAATCGGCAGATGAATGCAAGGTCACGATTGGCGATCAGGGCCCCGGGAAGCAACCCGGCCTCACACAGGACCTGGAAACCGTTGCAGATCCCGAGCACCGGCCGCCCTGCATCTGCCATGCGAGCCACCTCGCCCATCACCGGGGAGAAGCGGGCAATGGCCCCGGTGCGGAGGTAGTCGCCATGAGCGAAGCCGCCGGGCAACACCACGCCGTCGAATCCGGAGAGGTCGGTTTCCCGATGCCAGACCAATTCGGCCTCACTACCCATCGCGTTCAGTGCATGGGCGACGTCCTGTTCACAGTTGGTTCCCGGGAAGACCACCACCGCCGTCCTCATGCCACCACCTCGACGGAGAAGTCCTCGAGGACCGGGTTGGCCAGCAGTTTCCGGCACATCTCCGTCACCTGGCCCCGAACCACTTCGGCATCGTCACCCTGGACTTCGAGATGAATCACCCGGTCGACCCGGACCGACACCACCTCAGTGTGCCCGAGGTCGTGCAATGCCCGTTGGATCGTCGTTCCCTGTGGGTCTGCGATCTCGGGGCGTCTGGTGATGCCCACGATGACCTTCATCACCCTGTTGCCAGGTAGTCGTCGAAGCTGGAGCCTGTGATCCGCTCGTATGCCTCGACATATCGGGACCTGGTCCCGGCAACGATGTCCTCGGGCAGGTCCGGTGCCGGCGGGTTCCGGTCCCAATCGGTGGTGTCGAGCCATTCCCGCACGTACTGCTTGTCGAAAGAGGGAACGTCCCGGCCCGGCTCCCATTCGTCGGCCGGCCAGTAGCGGGATGAGTCCGGGGTCAGGACCTCGTCGATCAGGAGCAACTCATCGCCCGCGAAGCCGAATTCGAACTTGGTGTCGGCGAGGATGACTCCCTTGCCCGCGGCGTACTCGGAAGCCCTGAGATAGATGTCGACCGACCTCTTCCGCAGCTCTTCGTAGAGGTCGTTGCCGAGCAAGTCTCGGGTCTGGGACTCGGTGATGTTTTCGTCGTGGCCGGTTGTTGCCTTGGTGGCAGGGGTGAAGATCGGCTCGGGAAGGCGGTCGGCGAGCGCCAGACCGGGTGGCAGGTGCTCCGTAGTCGGGCCGCCACCGTCGCGGTACTCGCGCCACGAAGACCCGTAGAGGTAGCCACGGACCACGCACTCCACCGGGATCACCTCGGCCCTCCGGACCACCATCGCGCGACCTGCGAGCTCCTGGGCGTCGTTCTTGGTGAGGCCGGCCACTTCACCGAGATCGGTGGTAACCAGGTGGTTTGGCGTGTCCAGATAGTCGAAGAAGTGGAGGCTGAGCCCGGTGAGCACCCGGCCCTTGTCCGGGATCGGCTGGTTGAGGATCACGTCGTAGGCCGAGATTCGATCGGTGGCGACGAGCAGGAGGTGCCCGGCATCGACCTCGTACATCTCCCGAACCTTGCCCGAGGCCACATGGGTCAGCGCAACCATGTGGCGGCAGCGTAGTGCAGGCGACCGCGGCCCTAACCTCGCCGACGATGCCTGGTTTCCAGCGGTCCACTATCGAGTCGATGCTCAGCACCGACGCCTATGCACAAGCCCTGGGGGTGGATCTGGTCTCGGTCGATGAGTCCCGGATCGTGGTCGGCCTCGAGGTCCGGCCCGACCACCTCAACTTCCTGGAGCTGGGGCACGGAGGGATGGTCTTCTCACTTGCGGACTGTGCCTTCTCCCTGGCCTCCAACGCCGCCGGGGCCAAGGCGGTGGCGATCGACACCCATCTCGTCCTGACGGCGCCCGCCAGAGTTGGCGATCGCCTCCTGGCTTCTGCGATGGAGGCCTCCCGGGGCCGGACTCTGGGGACCTACCGCGTCGACGTGACCGGTTCCGACGGCCGGGTCGTCGGCTTGTTCACCGGCACCGTCCACATCACCCCCACCCCGTCCTGACCCGGCGATGGGAGCGGAGTCGAAATGGGAGCGTAGGGTCACGCGGAGAAAGGAGGTCCTATGGGATTGGGACCTATCGAAATACTGGTGGTCGGGTTTCCCGGGAGCGAATTCAACGGGGGAATTCTCCCCGCGTTGAAAGACGTCGTGGAGCGGGACATCGTGAGCATCGTGGATTGCCTCCTGGTCACGAAGGACCTCGACGGGAACGTCGAGTTCGTCGAGATCGAGGATGCCGGCGCCAACGAAGATGCCGCAGCGCTGGCGGCGATGGTTGGGGAGGCCAACGGCTTGCTCAGCGATGAAGACGTGGAGGAGTTTGCCGTTGCCCTGGAACCAGGGGATTCAGCGGCGCTCCTGGTTTTCGAACACACATGGGCCAAGCCGTTCCGCGACGCGATTGTCGATTCGGGTGGTGTCCTCGTAGCCAATGTCCGGGTTCCTGGAATCGTGGTCGACGAGGTCATGGCCGAGCTCGCGGCAGTCTGAGAAGGAGATATCGATTATGCGAAGAAGGGGACGCCGGGGACTAGTGGGGACCATGGCAACCACCGCGGTGGTGGCGGGCACTGCGACCGCCGTATCAGGAAACGTGTCTCGACGCCAGCAAGCAAAGGCGGGCGCAGCCGCCCAAGACCAAGCCGCCGATCAGGCGGCCTTCGAGGCTCAGGCTCAAGTCGCCGATCTCCAGGCGCAACTGGACGCGCAACAGGCGGCGGCACCGGCTCGGCGGCCCGGCCGGCGGACCGGACCTCGCCACCGAATTGGAGAAGCTCGGGCAGATGAAGGCCTCGGGGATTCTGAGTGACGAGGAGTTCGCCGCCGCCAAGGCGAAACTACTCGCCGGCTGAGCACAGGCGCAGACGAGACCGCCCGTGGGGGCGGTCTCTTGGCGTCAGGCGAGCTCCAGGTCGTGGAGCCGATCGAACACGATCTGGGCTGACTCGATCGATCTCGATAGGTCGAAGCAAGCTTCGACGTCGATGGTCACTTCCGGGTTTGCCTCGAGGAGGGACTTGAGATCTCCGACGCCCTCCCAGGCCCTCATCGCCTCCGCCTGCACGATCTCGTAGGCCTCGTCCCGACGCATCCCACCGTCGATCAAGGCGAGCAAGGCCGCCTGGCTGAACACCAATCCTCCGGTTGCCTCGAGATTTTTTCGCATTCGCTCGGTGTCGACGATCAGGGTGTCGACGAGACGGGTGAACTTGGCCAGCATGTAGTGGAGGAGGATCGAGGCGTCGGGCAGCGCGACCCGTTCCGCCGACGAGTGGGAGATGTCACGTTCGTGCCAGAGAGCGACGTTCTCCAGCCCGACCTGCGCGTAGCCACGTAGGAGCCGAGCCAATCCGGTCAAGCGCTCGGAGAGGATGGGGTTTCTCTTGTGGGGCATTGCAGACGAGCCCTTCTGGCCCTTGCCGAAAGCCTCTCGCACCTCGGAGACCTCGGACCGTTGCAGGTGGCGGATCTCGGTGGCCATTCGCTCCAAGGAGGCCCCGGTGAGAGCGATCGCCGCCAGATACTGAGCATGGCGATCCCGGGCCGTGACCTGGGTCGAGGCGGGCTCGACCGCGAGGCCGAGCTCGGTGCAGACATGCGCCTCGATCCGATGCGGAAGATGGGCATAGGTGCCAACCGCCCCGGAGATCTTTCCCACAGCCACCGCGTCTTTGGCGGCTCGGAGCCGGTCGTGGTCACGCGCCAGCTCGAAGGCCCAGCCCGCCATCTTCAGCCCGAACGTGGTGGGTTCGGCCCAGATCCCATGGGTGCGCCCGATCATGTGGCTTTCCCGGTGCTCGATCGCTCTGCGCTTGACGACTTCGAAGGCTTCGGCCAGGGCATCGACCAGAAGACCTGACGCCTCTGCGAGCTGGGCGCCGAGAGCGGTGTCCAGTACGTCGGAGGAGGTCAGCCCGTAGTGCACCCACGCTCGGGCCTCGCCTCCTGCCGACTCGCCGAGCAGATCGACGAATGCGGCCAGGTCGTGATTGGTGACCTCCTCACGAAGAGCAACATCCTCGGGAGTGGGGCACTTGGCGTTGCGCACCGCCTCCGCAACCGATGGCGGCACCTTGCCGAGCTCTTCCCACGCCTCCAGGGCGAGTCTTTCCACCTCCTTCCACAGCTCCAGCCGGCGCTGCTCGGACCAGATCCGGCCCATCTCGGGAAGGGTGTATCTCTCGATCACAGCGTGATATTGGCAGCTTGAACTCCGCCTACCCTGTCCGCCTCCATGCGGTCCATTTCGATCGACCAAGCTCGGCGTTATGCCCTGGCGGCCCAGGGTATGACCCAGCCCCGGCCCACCGGTCGGGTTGATGCTCGTCACTTCAGAAAGGTCATCGACCAGTTGCTGGTCATTCAGCTCGACTCGGTGAATGTCTTCAGCAGGGCTCATTACATGCCCTTCTTCTCCAGGCTTGGCGGATACGACCGGGAGGCACTCGACAGGTGGATCTGGAGCTCGGGGGAGATGTTCGAGTACTGGGGACACATGGCATCGATCCTCCCGGTCAGGGACTACCCGCTGCTCCGCTGGCGCATGGACCACGAGTGGACATGGGATCCGGCAGGGCAGCTGGTCGCCAGCCGGCCGGGATTCATCGAAGGGGTTCTGGAACAGGTCAGGGCGAGGGGGCCGCTGCAGACCCGCGATCTCGACGAGCCCGGGGAGAAAGAACGGTTGGCCCCCCCTCAGATGTGGAACTGGTCACACGGCAAGATCGCCCTCGAGATGCTGTTCGCCGAGGGCAAGGTGACCGCGGCAGGTCGTCCCAACTTCGTCAGGATGTACGACATCACAGAACGGGTGATCCCGGCAGCGGCACTCGACGTCCCCGTCTTGCCCCGGGAGGACGCCCAGTCCGTCCTCCTCGAGCGCGCGGCATGGGCATTGGGGGTCGGCACCGCCGACGACCTCGCTGACTACTACCGGATCCGGATGCCGCAGGCCATGCCCCTGATCGAGCGGCTGGTGGGCGATGAACGGATCGTCGAGATCGAGGTCGAGGGATGGGACCGGCCGGCCTATCTGCATCCCGAGGCCCGCCTTCCGCGCAAGGTCGAGGGCCGGGCCCTGCTCTCCCCGTTCGACAACCTGATCTGGAACCGGGACCGCGTCGAGCGGCTGTGGGACTTCCTATATCGGATCGAGATCTATGTGCCCGAGGCGAAGCGGATATACGGGTACTACGTGCTCCCATTCCTCCTCGACGGACACCTGGTGGCTCGGGTCGACCTCAAGGCCGACCGCAAGTCAAGGGCTCTCCTGGTCAAGGGGGCATTTGCCGAGGCTGATGTCGACCGGAAGCGGGTGGCGCGCGAGTTGGCCCTGGAACTCGGTGAGGTCGCACAATGGTTGGGGCTGGACGACGTCGTGGCCTCGCAAAATGGCGATCTCGCTCCGTTCCTCTAGGGCGAGAATGGCGGGATGATCGATCCCATATGGAGCGCCGCCCTCCCCGACATCCCGCGATGGGTCGAGTTGCGCTCATTGCTCCTTCACGATGAGGGCACCGTCTTTGGTGAGCCAACGGGGGGAGTGATCGTGAGCAGCGACGGATTCACCGTGGGATTGGTCGGGTATCCCGACAGCTCCCTTCTCGCTCGAGCCAGGCCCTTGTTTGCGCCGGATGCCGAGGCGTTGGTGATCGACGAGGCGTTGGAGCACGCCGTCACGCTGTTTCCGGAGGGAAGGCCGAGACGGGCGATCCTCCACCGACTCGACGCAAAGGTGGAGCCGATTTCGGACGAGTCGCTGGATATCGCCGCTGTCGATCAGCAGTTGCTGGTCTCGTTGCCTCCGGAATTGGCGTCGGAAGTGGAGGGCGCCTACATCGCCGCCTTGCGCAGGGTCGAAGGCGTTGTCGTTTCTGCCTGTAGCGCGGCATCGATCACCGAGACCCTGTGGGACGTGGGCATCGACACCTTGGAGGGCCACCGACGAAAGGGGCATGCCCGAGCTTGCTACCTCTCCCTCGCCTCGCATCTCGCCGCCCAGGGCTTGTCGCCGGTCTGGGGCGCCTATGAAGACAACGAGGCGTCGTTGGCCATGGCGGAGAGCCTGGGGTTCGTCCCGGTCGACGAGTTGTGGGTGATCGAGCTCAGCTGAAGGCGCTGATCCCGGTTATCGCCTGACCCATCACCAGGGTGTGGATCTCGTTGGTGCCCTCATAGGTGAACACCGTCTCCAGATTGGCCATGTGCCGCATCACCGGGTACTCGAGAGTGATCCCGTTGGCACCGAGGATGGATCGAGCGGTGCGAGCCACCTCCAGGGCGTTGCGCACGTTGTCGAACTTGCCAAAGCTCACCTGCTCCGGGGACAAGGTGCCGGCGTCCTTGCGACGGCCAAGATGGAGTGCGACCAGAGTCCCCCGCTGGACGGCCACCATCATCTCGACCAGCTTCTTCTGAGTCAGTTGGAAGCCCGCAATCGGCTGCTCGAACTGATGACGCTCGATCGAGTAGTCGAGGGCGGACTCGTAGCAGGCCCGGGCCGCCCCTATGGCCCCGAATGCGATCCCGAATCGGGCCTCATTGAGACAGGACAGCGGCCCACGCATCGAGGAGACACCCGGAAGCACGAAGTCGTCGGGGACCCGCACCGAGTCGAGGATCAGCTCCGAGGTCACCGAGGCACGAAGCGATGCCTTCTTCTTGATCTCGGGAGCGGAGAAGCCGGGGCTATCGGTGGGGACGATGAACCCTCGGACCCCGTCGTCGCTCCGGGCCCAGACGATGGCGATGTCTGCGATCGACCCGTTGGTGATCCACATCTTGGTTCCGGTCAGCACCCAGTCGGATCCGTCCCGCTTGGCATTGGTCCGCATCGATGCGGGATCAGAGCCGGAGTCAGGCTCGGTGAGGCCGAAGCAGCCGATGACCTCGCCGGTCGCCATCCTGGGGAGCCAGGTCTGCTTCTGCTCCTCGGATCCGAACTTCCATATCGGGAACATGGCGAGGGAGCCCTGCACCGAGACAAAGGAGCGGATCCCGGAGTCGCCGGCCTCGAGCTCGAGGGAAGCCAGCCCATACGCGGTTGCGGAAGTCCCGGCGCAGCCGTAGCCCTCGAGATGCATCCCAAGGAGGCCTATTTCACCGAACGCCTTGGCCAATTCGGGGTGAGGGATAGCCCCCTCCTCCCACCAATCTCCGACGTTGGGGACGATCTCCTTCTGAACATAGGTGCGAACCGTGTCCCTGAGCAGGATCTCCTCGTCGGAGAGGAGGGAGTCGATGTCCAGGAAGTCCCGGGGGTCCGGCTTCTCGAACGCGATATCACTCATGTGGAGCGAATGGTATCGGCAACGGCGTACCTCTACCCGGCGAGGGTCTTCTCGGCGAGCTCGGCCCGGTAGGCGGCCAGCTTCTCCTGCAATTCAGGGTCGTTGATGGCGAGGATCGCAACCGCGAGCAAGGCGGCGTTGTGGGCGCCATCGATGGCCACGGTGGCGACCGGGATCCCGGTGGGCATCTGCACCGTGGCGAGGAGCGAGTCCAGCCCGTCCAGCGAGGCGTTCAGTGGGACTCCTATGACGGGTAGCAACGACTTTGCGGCCATGACCCCTGCAAGGTGGGCCGCTTTCCCAGCACCGGCGATGATCACCTCGAAGCCGTTGTTGGCGGCATTCGCCGCGAAATCGATCGCCTGATCCGGGGTCTTATGGGCCGACAGAACCCGGGTGTCGTGCTCGATCCCGAACTGCTCGAGGACCGCGCCCGCCTTCTCCATCACCGGCCGGTCCGTTCCCGACCCCATGACGATGGCGACCTTGTGCAGCATGGCGGGCACGGTAACCGAACGAGATCGCCCGCCAGCCCGAAGAGTCGGACATGCCAGACCCCCGCCTGGCATGATCATTCGGTGGCCGAGCTCCAGCAAGACCGCCAGCCACCCGATGCTCCTAACGAGGAGGCGTTACAGCAGTTCCTCCTCTACCTGGGTAGCGCCCTCACCGCCGCCGGCGAAGCGGTCAACGAGGTGCAGGACCATCTCCAGGCGGTGGCTGCGGCCTACGGGGCTACCAATGCGCGGTTCGCAGTTCTCCCTACGTTCCTGGTGGTCGCGCTCGATCCGGGACGGCCCGCGACATTGGAACCCACCCCGCAGCTGAGGGGCGTTCTCCGACTCGATCAGACCTCTGCGCTGTTCGCCATTCTGAAACGGGCTACTCGAGCCGAGATCGATCCTGCCGAAGGCAGCCGACAGGTCCTGGAAGTGATCAGCCGACCATCGCAGTACCGCACGCTGTTCACGCTGGCCGGGCACGTGGTGCTCACTGTCGGGTTGTGCCTCATCCTCCAGCCGACCTGGTCGGATATCGCCCTGGCTGCCCTATTTGGCCTGGTGGTCGGCGTCCTGAAGCTGATCGGCGCCCGTTGGGTCCCGGCGCAGACCTTGATGCCCGTCGCCGCGGCCTTCATCGTGTCGGCGCTCACCTTTCTTCTCGCCAACCAGGGATGGGCCAACGCCAACCTGAGGACCATGATCCCTCCACTGGTCACATTCCTTCCCGGTGCTGCTCTCACCATGTCGGTGATCGAGCTCTCGGCGGCGCAGATGGTGACCGGGGCCAGCCGACTCGTCTCAGGGGCATTGCAACTGGTGTTGCTCGCTTTCGGAATCGTGAGCGCCGCCGAGGCATTCGGCCTTCCCTCCGCCGAGGTCCTGGTGAACGAACCACAGAATCTGATCGGCTGGTGGGCGCCGTGGTTGGGCGTGGTCGTATTCGGTATCGGAGTCGCCGTCTACCACTCGGCCCCGTCGGGCTCGCTGCCTGGGCTCTTCCTCGTTCTACTCGCGGCCTTTGTCGGTCAGCAGGTGGGCAGCGCTCTCTTCGGCGGCTACGTCGGCGGGTTCATTGGTGCGCTCGCCATGACTCCCACCGCTCGATTGGTGGAGCGGACTCGCTTCGGTCCGCCAGCCCTGGTGTCTTTTCTTCCCGGGTTCTGGCTGTTGGTCCCGGGCGCTCTGGGCCTGATCGGGGTGACCGAGTACATCGCGTCGGGCCCGATGCTCGGAGTCCAGGACTTCCTGGGCACGGTGGGCGCGATGATCGCGATCGCGGTCGGGGTCCTCTGCGGGTACCTGCTGGTGGACGCGGTCAAACCGGTGTACCGCCACACAGTGCGACCGGCATTGGACCTGCTCCCGTTCCAGGTGATGCCGCCGAGCTGGGACGCCGCTTTCGGCGAACGTGACGCCGATCATGGGAAGGGAGAGGTCAGGGAACGAGACGATGGGCCGAAGGGCGGCGGATAGGAGAGCTGGGGATCCTCGGTAGCTTGTTGGGCGGCCAGCACCGGCCACCGGCACCCGTGGCCGGATCGCAGTCGCCGCTAGCTTGAGGGGGCGATGAGCGCATCGCCTGTCGTCGCTGTTGAGCCAGAAACCAGACCGCAGTCCGTGGCATGGGCGATGACCGCGGTGGCCGTGGGCCTTGCTGTTCCCAGGCTCGCAGACGACTGGATCTCCAATGTGCCGTACCAGAATCTGCCGACGACCTTCTACATCGTGTGGGCCGCGACATCCGTTGCCATCACATTCTTCGAGCTCGGAAGCACCTGGGTGTTCGCGAGCAAGGGCCCCGTGACCCGAGACCGAGTCACCAATCTGTTGCTGGCCCTGATGTCCGTGGCACTCGCCGCATTCCTGTTCCTGGCCAACCTTCCCTATCTAGGCGCAGTGAGCGAGACCGGCGACGGGTTAGTTCTCGCTCCACCATTCATTGACGGCGGCTTGATCACAGCAATGGCGTATCTAGTCTTCGGGTTATCGCTTTCCGGCGTTTTTGCCTGGCGTGGCTTCCAGACAACTGCACACTTGGACGGCAGGACGGGGTCCCCGGGGCGCCGTCTAGCAACACGAGCTCTAATCCTTCTCGTGACCGTCGCCGCCGCCTACGCGGCCTTTGCGACGCACATGCAGAAGGTATTTCAAGACTGACAGCGCCGGTCGGGTGGTATCATCGAACACATGTTCGCCTACGATGCGATCCAACCATCCCTTTTCGGGGACCGAGAACCGGCCCCAGACCCCGATTTCTCCAGCATGGAGCGGATCGACCTCGACCCACTGAGCTGGATCGACTACGCCCCCGGCTGGCTGGCCGGTGACGCCCGTCTCTTCGATTTCCTCGCCGAAACCGTGGAGTGGGAGCAGCCCGAGGTGCGGATGTACGACAAGATGGTGCGCACGCCGAGGCTGGTCGGCCAGGTCGACGCCGGGTCGCATCCGGTCCTGGATTCGATGGTGTCCATCCTCTCCGACCGCTACCAGATCCCGATGGACCGGGTCAGTGCCGGGTGGTACCGCATCGGCGCCGACTCCGTGGCCTGGCACGGCGACCGCATCGCCCGGGAGCTGCCGCATTCGATCGTGGCGACGGTCTCCTTGGGTGGTCCCCGTCGCTTCTTGATTCGACCCCGGGGCGGCGGTCCTTCGCGGGCGTTCGAACTGGGTGGCGGCGACTTGGTGGTGATGGGTGGCGCCTCTCAGCGGGACTGGGAGCACACGGTTCCCAAGGTCGCCTCAGCTCCACCCCGGATCGCCCTGATGTTCCGCCACTCCTACGACTGATCCACCCCGATGTCGGTTCGAAACTGCATGCGCGCGCCAATTGATCCCGCCGACCGACCGATAGGCACGCTCCCGCGCGGTCGTGACGTCGGGACCCAATCCGACCACGCTCAGTACCCGGCCTCCGTCTACCAATACCTGGCGGCCCTCGGCACGGGTCCCGGCGTGAAACAGGAGCACGTCAGAGCCGATGGAGCCCAGGCCATTGATGCCGGCACCTTTCACCGGCGACTCCGGATAACCCTCGGCTGCCAGGACCACAGCGACCGTTGCCGTCTCCGACCACACCGGGACGGCCCCTTCGAGGACCTCTACGAGGTCGTTCTCCAAGCGGGGGAGGACGGCCTGGGTCTCGGGATCCCCGAGACGGACGTTGAACTCGAGCACCCGAGAGCCTCGAGGCGTGAGCACCAGCCCCGCATAGAGGAAGCCTCGAAATGCGTTTCCTTCCTCGGCCATTTGAGCCAGCGTCGGCTCGATGACATCGCGCATCGTCTCGGCCATAAGACCGGAGGGGAGGTCGCTCACCGGGGAGTAGGCGCCCATCCCGCCGGTGTTTGGCCCGCGATCGCCATCGAGTAGCCGCTTGTAATCCCGGGCGGGCTCCAGAGGGACCGCACCGCGGTCGGTGCATACCGCGAACACACTGACCTCGGGCCCCTCCAGGAACTCCTCCACCACCACGGGGCCCGAGGAGAGCCACTGACCCGCCCACGCCATGGCCTCGGAGCGCGAGTCGGTGACCAGGACTCCCTTGCCCGCGGCCAGCCCGTCGGCCTTGACCACGTACGGGCCGGTCGCTCGATCCAGATGATCCTTGGCGCTGGCGGTGTCGGTGAAGGTGACCGAGCCCGCAGTCTCCACTCCCGCTCGGGCCATGACTTCCTTGGCGTAGGTCTTCGAGGCCTCGAGCCGGGCTGCGGCGCGGGTTGGGCCGAACACGGGGACACCGAGACCGGTCAAGGCATCGACGACCCCGGCCGCCAACGGGCCTTCCGGCCCCACCACCGCGAGGTCGATCTTCTGTAGTCGGGCCATGGCCGCGATGGCACCTACGTCTTCGAGAGAGATTCCCTCGACCACCGGCCCGAGCTGGGCCAGCCCCGGGTTGCCGGGGATCGAGATCAGCTCGTCGACCCGCGGCGATTGGGCCAGCTTCCAACCCAGGGCGTGCTCCCGGCCCCCGCTCCCGATGAGGAGGGCTCTCACTGCACAGCGATGAGCTGACTGCGCTCGGGGCCCACCGATACCCATCCGACCGGCACCCGGACTGAGTCCTGGATGTACTCCACGTAGGCCCGTGCCGGGGCGGGTAGGTCTCGAAACGAGCGGACCCCGGTGATGTCCTGCCCCCATCCCGCCAGCTCCTCGTACTCGGGCTCGCAGTGATAGAGCACACTCTGCTGAGAGGGGAAATGGAGGTGTCGCTCCCCCTGGCTCCGGTAGGCGACGGCGACCTTGATCGTCTCGAAGGCGGAGAGGATGTCCATCTTGGTGAGGAACAGCTTGGTGAAGGTGTTGACCCGGGCCGAGTATCGGAGAGCAACCAGATCGAGCCAGCCGCATCGCCTGCGTCGCCCGGTGACGGTCCCGTACTCACCACCGAGCTCGATCATCCGGTCGCCGATGTCATCATTGAGCTCGGTGGGGAACGGCCCGGTGCCCACCCTCGAGATGTACGCCTTGGCCACCCCGATCACCTCACCAATCGCCTTGGGACCGATACCCGGAGCCGACCACCGCCCCGCCTGCCGAAGGGCTCGAGGAGGTGACGAACGGATAGGTGCCATGGTCGATGTCGAGCAGCGTCCCCTGCGCCCCTTCGAAAAGCACCTGCTTGCCGGCCTCGAGCCCCTCCCAGATCAGCAACGAGGTGTCGGTGACGTGCTTCTCGAGCCGTTCCGCGTATGCCGAGGTATTCGGCAACGATCTCATCCGCGTCCATGGGAAGGCTGTTGTAGATCCGGGGAAGGATCCGATTCTTCTCGTCGAGGGCAGCCCTGACCTTCTCCCGGAAGATCTTGGCGTCGAACAGGTCCTGGACCCGGATCCCGACCCGGGCGTACTTGTCGGTGTAGGCGGGCCCGATGCCGCGCTTCGTGGTCCCGATCTGGTTCTTTCCCAGGAAGCGCTCGATCATCGCATCCAGCTTGCGGTGATAGGGCATGATCAGATGGGCGTTGGACGAGATCCGCACTCGGGACGGGTCGAGGCCACGGGCGGCGACCATGTCCATCTCGTCGAGGAGCACCTTGGGGTCGATCACGGTTCCGGACGCGATGACCGGGGTGCAATGCGGATAGAGGATGCCGGACGGGATCAGGGAGAGCGCGAGGCGCTGGTCACCCACGACGATCGTGTGGCCGGCGTTGTTCCCGCCCTGGAAGCGAACGACGAAGTCGGCGGACTCCGCGAAATAGTCGACAACCCGCCCCTTACCCTCGTCGCCCCACTGGGCGCCCAGGACTACGGTGGCTGGCATGACGTGGCGGGACGGTAGTAGGGGAAAGCGCGGCGGTGGCTGCGGCGGACCGGCGTCTGTTTGCCCGAGGCCGTAGCGTTGCGAGCGCTCGGATTCTGCAAAGACTTGGAGGTGGCCTCGGGCAAAGTCCGCCGCCAATTGGACGCTGAAACACAGCGTTCACATTTCCGCAACCGCCGGGAAACCCGTCACGGATACAACGCATCCGTTCACGACTATTGGACTCAAAGGAGGCCCTGTGACCAAGACGCCAGGTGACGTCTTGTCCCTCGTCAAGAGCGAGGGGTACGAATTCGTCGATCTTCGATTCTGCGACCTTCCCGGTCAGGTCCAGCACTTCACGGTGCCGGCTCGTGAGCTGACCGAGGATTCCTTCGAGGCCGGATTCGGCTTCGATGGCTCCTCGATCCGGGGTTTCCAACAGATCCAGGAGTCGGACATGCTCCTGATCCCGGACCCAACGACCGCGATCGACGACGTTTTCCGGGAGCGGAAGACGCTCATCCTCTACTGCTTCGTCAACGATCCGATCACCGGCGCGCCCTATGAGCGCGACCCGCGGTATGTGGCGAAGAAGGCCGAGGACTATCTCGTCAGCACCGGGATCGCCGACACTTCCTATTGGGGCCCGGAGGCCGAGTTCTACATCTTCGACGACGTTCGGTACGGCCAGAACCAGTTCTCGGGCTTCTACTACGTCGACTCGGTCGAGGGGTCCTGGAACAGTGGCGCCTACGAAGAGGACGGCAACCTGGGATACAAGCCCCGGTACAAGGAGGGCTACTTCCCGGTCCCGCCCACCGACCATTTCCAGGACCTGCGCTCGGAGATGACCGCAAACCTGGAGGCGGCCGGGATCCAGATCGAGGTCCAGCACCACGAGGTCGGCACCGCCGGCCAGGCCGAGATCGACATGCGGTACGACACCCTGCTCCGCACTGCCGACAACGTGACCCTCTACAAGTACATCGTGAAGAACACGGCCTGGCAGGCGAACAAAACCGTCACCTTCATGCCCAAGCCGATCTTCGAGGACAACGGGTCAGGGATGCATACCCACCAGTCGTTGTGGAAGGACGGCGAGCCGCTGTTCTTCGATGAGTCCGGGTATGCCGGGCTCTCCGACATGGCGCGTTGGTATGTCGGCGGTCTGCTCAAGCACGCAGCCGCGATCCTGGCGTTCGCCGCACCGACCACCAACAGCTACCACCGCCTGGTGCCCGGATATGAGGCCCCGGTCAACCTGGTGTACTCGAGCCGGAACCGGTCGGCTGCGATCCGAATCCCCCAGTACTCCCAGGCGCCGGCGGCGAAGCGGCTCGAGTTTCGCTGTCCCGACCCTTCGTGCAACCCGTATCTGTCGTTCGCGGCGATGTTGCTCGCGGGATTGGATGGGGTGCAGAACCGGATCGAGCCCCACGAGCCGGTGGACAAGGACATCTACGACCTTCCCCCGGCGGAGCTTGCCGGTCTGCCTTCGGTCCCGGGGAGCCTCCCCGAGGCGTTGGCTGCCCTAGAAGCGGATCACGAGTTCCTGCTCGCCGGCGGGGTGTTCACCGAAGGGCTGATCCAGGCCTGGATCGACTACAAGATCGAGCACGAAGTGGACCCGGTCCGCCTCCGGCCCCATCCCTACGAGTTCCACCTCTACTACGACATCTAGAGCCGAACGTCCGGAGGTAGCCGGATAGCCTGCTCACTCCGATGGGTTGGTTTGACTGGCTGAAGAGACGACCAAACAACGACGCGGAGAGTGAGGTCGACCCCCCGGACTTCCGGGAGCAGCTGGAACGAGCCGGTCTCGGCCGGTGGGCGGATCAGCTGGTCGCCCTCGACCTCCAGTCCGTCCGTCTCCGCACCCAACCATTCGATGATCAGGGCGCGATCCCTATAGGGAAGAGCCGCCTCGGCGGGGGGCCCGACCTCCCCGAAGGCAGCGCATGGCCGGAATGGAGAGGGGTGCCCCTCGCTTTCGTCGCCCAGATCGCCCTGGACGAGATGCCGGCCATACCCGACTCGGGCCTTCCCGGGGCGGGCCTGCTCTCCTTCTTCCATGAACCGGAGCAGAGGGTGTGGGGGTTTGACCCGGCGGAGCGTGGCGCCTGGCGTGTCGTGTGGTCCGGGCCGGAAGAGACCCTCAGTACGCGGGCCATCCCTGACGGGGTCCCGAAAGCGGCCCGGTACCGAGCAGTTCGCCTGGTCCCTGCCATCGAGGTCAGCCACGTCGACTTCGAGTCGGACGAGCTGGAAGCGCTCGGCATGTCGCCCGACGAGCAACTGGCCTTTGTCGAGGCCACAGAACGCACCGACCCGCTGGCTCATCGCATGCTGGGGCATCCCGACACGATTCAGGGTGATATGCGACTGGAGTGCCAATTGGTGTCCAATGGGCTGTACGCCGGAGACACTTCTGGCTACGACGACCCGCGGGCGATCGAGCTCAGACCGGGGGCAGCTGATTGGCAGTTGTTGCTCCAGGTCGACTCTGATCCGGACGCGCGGATGATGTGGGGTGATGGCGGCCGGCTCTATTTCTGGATGACCGAGGACGCGATCCGGCGCCGCGATTGGGATGCGGCCTGGATGGTCCTCCAGTGCTATTGAGGCCTAGAACACCTCCGGGCACCACGGCTGCGGGTCCCAGGTGAAGGCGGCGTCGGCGGCGGCGAGGACCTGATGGTCCCCGTCGACACGTCCGATGTGTGACAGGTTTCGCAACCGGGACCGACCCATGTAGATCCCACCCAGGTCCTCGGCGTCGAGGCTGATGCCGGGCTCGGCGTCGGTTGGTTCGCACTCGGCGCCCCCGTCCGGGGAGGCGATGAGCCGATAACGCCCGTCACAGTCCCCAAGGGGGTCACGCACTTCGATCACGACATCGAGCGGCGCCGAATAGGCCCGGCCGGCGAGCGCCCGGGGGACGTCCATGATCCTCACCCACAGGGTGTCGGAGCGTTTGGCAGCGGCGCGTCGGACACCGGCCAGCAGGTCGAAGATCGGGTCTTGGCCCGACCTGCGCTCGGCAGTGATTTCGGCCGTGAGATCCTGGTGCAACGCATACGACCAGAGCCCGGCCCACGACTCCGGGGTGCTCCCAAACAATTCGCTCACCCGCACCTCGCCCGCACCGTGACCCTCGGCCCAGCCGTCCTTCACCCGGTATTGGATGTAGCCGTCGATGCCGTCGGCTCCGTCAACCACCGCGTACCGATGGGCCGATGCCCCACCGCGACGGTGATCCTCGTCGGCGAGCACCCGGTGCTCCCACCAAGCGGCGGTTCGCTCGTAGAAGCCCGGCGTGGCTGGACAGATCCGGTTGTAGAACGGGCCGAGCAGGTCCCGCGCCTCGCGGGTCTCGATCACCCTCACCGGCGCCGAAGCCGGCGCACCGCGGTGGAACCCGACGTGGTCCCGTCGAACCTTCACCTGATAGCCGACAGCGGCCATTCCGAACCCGAATCGGCCGTAGATCGCGCTATCGGATGCCCAGAGTGCCGCGATCGGCTCCTCGTGCTCGATTACATCGTCGAGATGGCGTCGCATCATCGACCGCAACACGCCTCGTCGGCGATGCGTGGGAACGACGGAGACGATGGTGGTCCCTCCACACGGCAAGACCGCCCCGGGGACCGACATCTGGAGCGAGAAGGCGGAGACGGTGCTCACCATCTCCGGACCGTCGAATCCAGCGAAGGTCCGTTCGAAGTCGAGAACGTTGCGGAAATGGTCGTCGGACGGGGGGTCGAAATGGAAGGCCAGACCCATGGTCCGGACCAAAGTCGGAAACTCGTCGGGCGTGACCGCCCGGAACTCCAGGCCCATCAGGCGTCGGGAGTCACTCCGGCCGCGGCCCTCGCGTTCTGGACCTCGGTGTCGAAATCGGTGGCCGATGTCGTATATGCCTCGACCGCAGTGTGACGCAACTCACCGGTGTCAGTGCTCTGCAGCCCGTCGAGGGTGTCCTGAGCTGCTCCGGCGCAGAAGTCGATCGCGGTCACCAGGGCCTGCTGGTTGGCTTCCAGGCCTGCGGGCACGGAGAGCGCTGCCACCTGGTCGGCCAGCCCCTGGGTGTCGGTCGCGACGACCTCCAACCGACTCACGGCGTCGTCGAATTCGACGGTGCGGGGGTCAGCATCGAAGCCGTCGTTCACAGTCACCAGCTCCGTAACCATCACCTGAAGCTGCTCGTTGATGGTGTCCAACTCGCCGATATACGCCTCGGCGGTGCCGGCAACAGTGGTCGCGGTCCCGGGAAGGGTGGTACCTCCATCGGGGCCAGTCGTCGTCGACGGCGCTGCTGCCAGCGTGGTCGTGGGAGAGCCTTCTGGGAGGGAACTGACGAAGAAATAGGTGAAGGCGATCATCCCGAGGATGACGAGGGGAAGAATCCAGCGGCCCGGTTTCGGGTCGGGGTTGACTGCCATGACCGGCGAAACGATAGCTTCCAGCGGCCTGGTTCCCGGGTTGAGAACGACACCCTTGAATCGCTGCCGGGGCGTCCATAGGTTCGGAACCATGGACTCCGAGCGAAACGAGGTCTATGAGCGGATCCCATGGGAGACGCTCGAGACCAAGGGCGGTGGGGATCGGCAATGGTGGATGTTCGCCCTCGCCGGGGCGATCGTCCTCGGCGCCCTCGCCTACTCGTACATGTCCAATCGTCCGGCGTCGCAGCAGCCTCAGCCCACCGTTGCCGTCGCCACCACGCTCGCGGCGCCACCGGCAACGGACGCGGTCCTGGCAAGCACCGCCGCCGCGCCGGTTACAGAAGTCGGAGCGCCGATTGTGGTCGCCGAGGCAGATCTCTACGCGATCCCCCCGGAACGGCTCGTCGATCAGGCGGCCGCCCATGCCGAATGGTTCGTCACGGAATACGTGGGAGTCGATGGGTCCGAGGAGAGCCACGCAGCCCTCGCCGCACTGATGCCCGCCGGCGTGTCGGTGCCGGCTCCCCCGGAGTCATCCCGGGTATTCGTCGAGTGGGTGCGGGCCGTGCGGGTCGAGGAGGTGGCTCCGCTGGTCTATCGGGTGACAGTGCTGGTCCGCTCACTGCTGGCCAATGGCGAGGAGCCCTATCGCAGGCAGGCTCCATACACCGCGACCGTCGATGTCCGCGTGGCCGAGGCCGGGCCACAGGTGGTGATGCCCCCGGTCCTGGGGGTGGTCACCAACCCGGAGCCCGTGTCGCTGACCCTGGTCCCGGTGCCCGCCGATGTGGAGGCGAGCGCGATCGCGGCCAGCGGGGCTTCGGCGGTGTCTGGCGGGATTCAGACCGCCGCCGGAGGGTGGCTGGTGGTGGTCACCGCTCCCGGTCCCGACGGGGTGGCCCGGCTTGTCACGGTGCCTGTGCCCTGAGATCAGGCTCCGAATCGGCTCTCTAGGATCGCCGTCGCCTCGGGGATGATCGACTCCCACGGGGTGTCGGGAGCCTTGGAGATGGTGACGAAGTCAGCGGTCATGAAGATGCTGGTCACCCCGGGTATCCCCAACAGGCCGGACGCCAGCGGGTCGTCTGGGTTGGAGCCGGCGACGAAAGTTGCCGGACCTCCCACGGGCTCCCCTACGGAAAACTTGGCGGCGTTGGGATTCGGCGTGGGGGCGACGCTCACCGGCATGGCCGACCGAGGCTAATCGGGTGCCCTCATCGATCGGGGTGGATGTCGGCGGCACATTCACCGATGTCGTGGTCTACGACGGCGAGACCGTGCGTGGGGGAAAGTTGCCGACGACCATCCGCCAGGAAGACGGCGTGATCGGCGCCGTCGCCGAATTCGGACCGGTTGGCACAACCACCTTTCTCCACGGCACGACGGCCGGCACCAACGCCCTCCTCGAGAGCCGCGGGGCGCGGGTGGCATTGGTCACCTCATCCGGCTTCGAGGACATCATCGAGATCGGCCGCCAGGCTCGGCCTTCCCTTTACGACCCCCTTTCCGATCGCCCGGCGTCCCTGGTGCCCAGGGAGATGAGGTTCGGGAACGATGGCGATCTCGAGGCACTACTCGACCGCCTTCGAGCAGCCGCGCCGGAGGCGGTCGCGGTGGCGTTGGTCCGCTCCTATGCGGACCCTTCAGCCGAAATCGACCTCGCCGCCGATCTCGAGAAGGCACTCGAAGTCCCGGTCTCGGTAGCTGCCACTGTCTCGCCCGGTTTCAGGGAATACGAGCGAATAGCCACGACTGCCCTCGATGCGTATCTCTCTGCGGAGGTGTCGGGATACCTGGGCCGTCTCGGGTCCGCTCTGCCCATCGATGCCCGGTTGGTGATGACCTCTGCCGGTGGGCTGCTTCCCTTCGAGACCGCCGTTGGCTTTGCCGGTCGCCTCGTTCTCTCCGGCCCCGCCGCCGGTGTCGTCGCGGCGTCAGCATTGGCCCGGATCAAAGGCCATCGCACCGCATTCAGCTTCGACATGGGTGGCACCTCGACCGATGTCTGCCGGATCGTCGACGGAGGGGCTCATGTCGTTCCGGGGAGAAGGGCGGCGGGGCGTGTCAACCGGGTGCCGACTCTTCCCATCAACACCATCGGCGCCGGCGGCGGGAGCATTGGATGGAGTGACGAGGGAGGTGCGCTGCGTGTGGGGCCGCAGTCGGCCGGCGCCGATCCCGGCCCGGCCGCGTATGGCCGGGGAGGCAAGCTGCCAACCGTCACCGACGCCAACCTGGTGCTGGGCAACCTGCCGCCCGCTCTCGCCCTGGCTGGGTCGCTCGTGATGCACTCTGATGCGGCAGCCGCTGCCGTTGAAAAGCTGGGTCAAACCCTCGGCCTCGGCCTCGTCGCCACCGCCGAGGGCATCATCGAGGTTGTCGACTCCCACATGGAGCGGGCGATCCGCTCGGTGTCCGTCGAGGAGGGTGTCGACCCCCGGGAGGGAGTCTTGATCGCCTTTGGGGGCGCCGGAGGGCTCCATGCTTCCCGTCTGGCCAAGCGTCTCGGCATCGAGAGGGTCTTGATCCCACCCTTTTCCGGGGTCTTCTCCGCGCTCGGTCTCCTCCTGGCCCGGCCCAGGGCCGATGCGATCCGGACTGTGCTCCTCGACGAGGGATCGACGCGCCTCCCCCAGATCGTCCGTGAGATCGGTTCCCAGGGCGTGGAATCCTTCGATGAGATGAATGTCGGCGACGGCGGGTCTCCGGTGGTCACGGCCGAACTGCGTTATGTCGGCCAATCTCACGAGCTGGCGGTGCGTGCGGATGCCGATTGGAGCCGTCTCCGCGCTCGATTCGAGGAGGCTCATCGGGCCCGGTTCGGGTTCGACCTGCCCCGGGATCCGATCCAATTGGTGGACATTCGAGCCGAGGTGACCGGCGATGCGTCGGCAACCTGGGATGACCTTCCCTCGAGGCCAGCGCTGGCAAGGCCGGAGCCGATTGCTACCACACCGGGCGGATCCAAGGTTTGGGACCGCGTTCACCTCCCGGCCGGCTTCGAGACACGAGGCCCGGCTTTGATCACGGAGCGTGATTCGGTGACCCTTCTCGAGACGGGAGATCGAATGTCGGTCCACGACGACGGGACATTGGAGATCGGCGTATGAGCGTGGCTCAGGCCGGGTACCTGAGGTCAGGGCCGGAGTAGGATCGCCGACCTGTCCGGGGTGCCGGGCCGCGCATCCGGCACACAAATCAAGGAGGACAAATGGCTTCTCGACCCCGTCGCCGGCGGAGGATTTCCATCGTATTGATAAGCGTTCTCGCGCTCGCCTTGAGCAGCGTCCCGGCGACTGCCGATGACTCGAAGCCGTCCAAGCCCAAGGGTGCCGTCGACGTCCAGATCCTGGCGATCAATGACTTCCATGGAAATCTGCAGCCACCGACCGGATCGTCGGGCCGCATCGGCCCCTCCGGCACACCCGAGTATGGAGGAGCCGCCTTCCTAGCAACGCATCTCCACACGCTGGAGGCGACCAACCCGAAGAACACAGTCATCGTCTCGGCCGGGGACATGATCGGGGCCAGCCCGCTCCTCTCGGCCCTGTTCCACGACGAGCCGACCATCGAGGCGGCCAATCTCTGGGGTCTCGACTTCAACGCGGTTGGCAACCACGAGTTCGATGAGGGCATCGCCGAGCTCAAGCGTATGGCACGGGGCGGATGCCATCCCGTCGACGGTTGTCAGGATGGCGATGGGTTCCGAGGCGCCAAGTTCCAGTACCTCGCCGCCAACGTGGTCAGCGAGAAGAACGGGAAGACACTGTTCCCTGCCTACAAGATCCGCACGTTCAAGGGGACCAAGGTCGCCTTCATCGGGTTGACCCTCGAAGGAACCCCGAACATCGTCACCCCGTCCGGAGTTGCCGGATACGACTTCCTCGACGAGGCGGAGACGATCAACAAACTGGTGCGCAGGATCAAGCGCCAGGGTGCGGAGACGATCGTGGTCCTCATCCACGAGGGCGGGGCGCAATCGGTGGCGCCGGCCCTGGACAACATCGACGGCTGCACCGGTTTCTCGGGTGCGATCCAGGGGATCGTCGAGAACACCAACGACGAGATCGACCTCTGGGTGACCGGTCACACCCATCTCCCGTACAACTGCGTCATCGACGGCGACCCGGTGACCAGCTCCTATTCCTTCGGACGGGTGGTGACCGATATCGACATGACGCTCGACCGCCGCAGCGGTGAGCCGACTCAGATCCTCATCGACAACAAGGAAGTGACCAGGACCGTGACTGCGGATCCAGCCGTCGAGGCCCTGATCACCAAGTACAACACCATCGCCGCCCCCCTTGCCAACCGGGTCATCGGCTCGATCACCGCGAACATCCTCAGGGCACAAAATCCCGCAGGGGAGTCTGCCCTCGGTGATGTGATCGCCGACGGCCAGTTGGACGCCACCAACGACCCCGGGTTCGGCGACGCCGTGGTCGCCTTCATGAACCCGGGTGGGATCCGGGCCGATCTCACCTTCCTCAGCAGCCCGGCCGGCGAGGGTGATGGCAACGTCACCTATGGGGAGATGTTCACCGTGCAGCCGTTTGGGAACAGCCTGGTCACCATGTCCCTGACCGGGGCCCAGATCGAGAGGCTTCTCGAGGAGCAGTTTGCCGGTTGCACCCTCGCGACGGCGCGCGTCCTCCAGGTCTCGGCAGGATTCACGTATACCTGGAATAGCGCTGGGCCGATCTGCGACAAGGTGAACCCGGCGACCATCATGATCAATGGTTTGCTTGTCGACCCGGCGGCGAGCTACCGGGTCACCGTCAACAGCTTCCTCGCCGATGGAGGCGACAGCTTCCCGATCCTGGTCCAGGGCACCAATCGGCTGGGCGGAGCGGTGGACACCGATGCGTTCGAGGCATACTTCGTCGCGAATTCCCCGGTGCCTCCCGGGCCGATGAACCGGATCACCGTCACCCCGTAGTTATCGCGACCTGAGCCCGAGCCCCCAGGCTCGAGCTCAGGTCGAAATTACGATCGGTGCCGATGACGACAAGGGATCTCGTCGCGGCGGCTACCCGGTTCGTGACCTCCTCGCTCCAGGCGAAGGCGAACCCCGAAAAAGCGGTCGGGATGCAGGCCTACATGAAGACCGAGATGCCCTTCTTCGGCGTACAGAAACCGGCCCGGGCGGAGATCGCCCGCACCCTCATCGCTGACTTCGCGCCGGTTGACCGCAACGAGTACGAGGCCCTGGTCCTCGGGCTCTGGGACCTGCCGCACCGGGAGGAGAAGTATCTGGCGCTGGAGGTGGCGCGTCGACATCGCACCTTCGTGGACTCCGCCTCGCTTCCCCTATACCGGCGGCTGATCGTCGAGGGGGCCTGGTGGGACTTCGTCGACGAAGTGGCGACCCATCTGGTGCGGACTCTGGTTATCGAGGAGCCGGGGGAGGCCTGGGCCGAAGTTGACGCCTGGATCGAAGCGGAGGACATGTGGCTGCGGCGCAGCGCCATCATCTGTCAGGTCGGGGCCAAGGAGCGCACAGATGCGCGCCGTCTGTTCGCGTTCTGCAAGGCGCACCTCGACGAGAAGGAATTCTTCATCCGGAAGGCGATCGGTTGGGCGCTGCGGGAGTACGCCAAGACCGACCCCGAGGCAGTGGCTCGATTCGTCGCGAGCCACCGCGGCGAGCTCTCGACCCTCAGCTTCCGGGAGGCAACCAAGCACATCGGGCACCTGGTGTCATGAGCGTCGACCCAACCACCCTCGAAGTCGCCAGGAACCGGCTGGCGGCGATCGCCGACGAGATGGGAGTAGTCCTGCGGCACACTTCACTCTCGCCCAACATCAAGGAGCGAGCCGACTGCTCCGCAGCCGTGTTCACCCCGGATGGTGAGATGTTGGCGCAGGCGGAGCACATTCCGGTTCATCTCGGCTCGATGCCGGCCTCGGTTGCCGCCTGTCTCGAGGCATTCGACCCTGTCCCCGGCGCCCAGTACGCGGTGAACGATCCTTTCGCCGGTGGCACTCACCTGAATGACCTGACTCTCGCCGCCCCGGTGTTTGCCGGGTCCGTCCTCGTGGGATGGGTGGCCAACCGGGCCCATCATGCGGATGTCGGGGGCGAGGCGCCAGGCTCGATGCCGGCGCACGCGGTGACCCTCGACCAGGAGGGCCACCGGGTGTCACCAACCCTGGCGGTCTCGGACGGGCGCTGGGTGGAGGAATTCGCCGAGCCCTTCATCGCCGCCTCCCGCACCCCCTGGGAGCGCCGCGGTGACCTCGCCGCCCAGACCGGGGCCAACGCAGTGGGTGCACAACGCCTCGTCGAGTTGGCGGATATCGAGGGCCTGCACCGGTTTCGGGAGGTGTCCACTGCGCTTCTCTCATACGGGGAAAGGCGGATGGCGGCCGCTATCTCTGATCTTCCCGACGGCGAGTACTCCTTCGAGGACTTCATGGAGCATGGGGAAGAAGACGTTGCGATCCGGGTCCGGGTCGTCATCGAACGCGAGCACCTGAGCGCCGATTTCAACGCCAGCGACGACCAGGTGGCGGCCAACTTCAACGCGGTCCAGGCCGTGACCCGTTCCTGTCTGTACTACGCGGTGCGGGTGGCCACTGATCCCACGATCCCGGCCAATGGAGGCTGCTATCGCAATCTCGAATTGCTCAGCCGCCCCGGGTCGATCGTCGATGCGTCGTCGCCCGCCGCCGTCGCCGCGGGCAATGTCGAGACCGCGCAACGGATCGCCGATGTCCTGCTCGGAGCCATGGCCCAAGCTGCACCCGATCGGGTACCCGCCGCGTCCCAGGGCACGATGAACAACGTCCTGATCGGCAACGACGAGTTCACCTACTACGAGACGGTGGCCGGGGGCCAGGGCGGGCGCCCCGGACGCGCCGGGCAGTCCGGGATCCACACCGGGATGACCAACACCGAGAACACGCCGATCGAGTCGCTCGATGCCCACTACCCGTTCCGGGTGACCCGCTACACGCTGCGCCGGGAAAGTGGCGGGGCAGGCCGCTATCCGGGTGGCGAGGGCATCGAGCGGGAAATCCGCTTCGATTCCGCGGCAACCCTGTCGCTGATGGGCGAGCGCCGGCGCAACCGGCCCTGGGGTCTGGCAGGTGGCGAGCCCGGCGCCGCAGGGGAGGATTGGCTGATCCGACCTGATGGCTCCAGGGAGCGTCTCCCCGGCAAGGTGACGATCGAAGTCGAGCCCGGCGACCGACTCCTGGTGCTGACTCCGGGTGGGGGCGGTTGGGGGAAAGCCTGAGCGGCCGGCGGTACCCTCCGCCCCCATGTCCCTGATCTCCGACCTGGAGCAACTCCTGGGCGCCGGTCGTGTCCTTCATCAACCGGTCGAGCTCTACCTCTACTCGAAGGATGCTTCCCTGATGCGGGGCGACCCGACCTGTGTCGTCCTTCCTTCCACCACCGAAGAGGTGGCCGGAGTGGTCCGACTGGCCGAGGCGCACGGAGCGCCGATCGTGGCCCGGGGGGCCGGCACCGGTCTCACAGCCGGGGCCAGCCCAACTGAAGGCGGCGTGGTCCTGGTGACGACCGCGATGAACCGGATCGACATCGACGCTCGGAACCGGACCGCCTGGGTCGGGGCGGGGGTGATCAACCTCGACCTGGGCAAGGCTGTCGCTCCCTACGGGCTCCAATTCGCCCCCGACCCCTCCTCGCAACCCGCCTGCACCATCGGGGGCAATGTCGCCAACAACTCAGGCGGGGCCCACTGTCTCGCGGAGGGGGCCACCACCAGCCATGTCCTCGGGCTCGAAGTGGTGATGGCTGGTGGGGAGGTGGTGGTCCTGGGTAGCCAGGCCCCCGATCCCCCAGGGCTGGACCTCAAAGGGATCATCGTGGGATCGGAAGGCACCCTCTGCGTGGTCACGAGAGCGCTGGTCCGTCTCCTCCCGCTGGAGGCGGACGTGCGCACTCTCCGCATCGATTACGACACCCTCGGTGGAGCAGTGGAAACAGTGTCGAGCGTCATCGCGGCGGGCCTGGTGCCTGCTGCGATGGAGATCATGGACCAGAACTCCCTGGTCGCCATCGAGAATTGGCTGCAGGCCGGATTCCCGGTCGACGCCGGAGCAATGCTCCTCGCCGAAGTGGTCGGCGAGCCAGAGGCGGTGGAGGCGGAGGCCGCCTTGATCGGCCGTATCGCCGCCGACCATGGAGCCCGTCAGGTGGTGATCGCAGTCGACCAGGCCGAGCGGGACATCCTGTGGAAGGGGCGCAAGGCCGCGTTCGGCTCTGTAGCTCAGGTGGCGCCGGACTACTACCTCCACGACACCGTCGTGCCCCGTTCCAAGATGGGCCCCGCGATGGAAGAGGTGATGGCCATTGCCGCCCACTACGACCTCACCGTGTGCAACATTCTCCACGCCGGCGACGGGAACCTGCACCCGCTGATGGCCTTCGACAGCTCGATCCCAGGGACCATGGAGCGAGTCCAGGCTGCCGGCGAGGAGATGGTCGAGGCGTGTCTTCGCTACGGCGGCGCCCTCTCCGGCGAGCACGGAATCGGCCTGGAGAAGAGAAAGATGATGAGCTCGGCGTTCACCGAGCTCGACCTCGACGCTCAGGCCCGGATTAAAGAGGCTTTCGACCCGGAAGGCCTGTTCAACCCGGCGAAGGTGTTGCCCGAGGGGTCACGTTGCTTCGACTTCGGTGGAGTGAGGAGGGAGATCCCCGAAGGGGCGTGGGTATGACCGACGGCGCCGGGGCGACCCGGGTCACTCCGGGTTCGGTCGAGGAGCTGGCAACGGTGCTCCGCGAAGCGTCGCAGAACTCGTCTGTCGTCCAGGTGGTGGGGGGTGGGACCAGGCAGGGTTTCGGAACACCGACACCTCCGAATGTCGTCGTCGACATGTCCTCCTTCTCGGGGATCGAGGAATGGGACCCCGACGACCTAACGGTCACTGCCGGGGCTGGCACTCGCGTGGCCGATCTCGAGGCTCAGCTCAACGAGCGGGCGCAAACGGCGGTTCTCCCCGAGGTCCCGGGATCTTCCACCATCGGCGGGGTGGTCTCCGCAGGAGGCTCCTCGCTGCGTCGGGGCCGCCTCCTGGGAACCAGGGAGCGGATGCTGGAGGTGACCCTGGTCACCGGGGACGGGCGGGTGATCCGGGCCGGGGGCCGTGTCGTGAAGAATGTCACCGGCTATGACCTCCCCCGACTGGTGGTGGGAGCGTTCGGGTCGCTGGGCGTGATGGTGTCGGTGTGCCTCAAGCTGTGGCCAAGGCCGCCCGCGGCGGCCACCGTGACCATTCCGGATCTCGAGACGTCGAACCGGGTCACCCGACCGCTGGCCGTGCTCGAGGAGAACCACCGGACGCGGTTGTTTCTGTGGGGGACTTACACCGAGGTCGAGGCGATCACCGATCGCCTGCATGGCGAGGTGATCGAGGGCCACGATTGGCCCGCCGACCCCGAGGGCTCATTCTGCTGGTCGCTGCGGGTGCCTCCGGCACTCACCGCTGCCGCCCTCGAGAGGCTGCCCAGGGGCTGGCGCTACCTGGCGATCCACGGCGTCGGCGAGGTACGCGCCGCCTCCGACGATATCGGTGGGGCGTCGGAGGTCCGTGACTGGGCCGAGGAAGAGGGTGGCAGTCTGGTGGTGGTATCCGCCCCGCCCGGCGGGCTCGACGGCTTCGACCCCTGGGGCCGACCGCCTCCGGCGCTCGAAGTCCAGCGCCGACTGATTGCCCAGTTCGACCCGGCCCGGGTGATCAACCCCGGCCGGCTCCCCGCGGGCCTGTGATGGGCTGGGTCACCACCGAGCACCCGACCACCGACGAGCTCAACGCTTGCGTCCAGTGCGGGCTGTGCCTTCCGGCCTGTCCCACGTTCCGGCTCACCGGTCGGGAGACCGCATCCCCGAGAGGTCGCATCCACGCCATGAAGGCGGTCCATCAGGGAGTCCTCGAGGTGGACGCACCATTCCAGGGGATCATCGATTTCTGCCTCGGCTGCCGGGCATGCGAGCCGGTCTGCCCCGGGCTCGTCCCCTATGGACGGCTCCTGGAAGGGACGCGGGCCGAGATCGTGGCACAACGCCGCACCTGGTCTCATCGTGTGCGCGCCTTCCTCCTGGGCACCGTGCTCGGCTCGAGGGGAACGCTGGCCGTCGGGACCGGTGCACTATCGCTGGCGCAACGTATCGGTGTCACTGGCCTCGCACCTCGCAAGTTCCGGCGTGTGGTTTCGGGGATGCGCGACCTCCGACGTCGCCCCGGCTCGCTAGTCGGCCATGTCGGTGGAACCGGGGAAGCGGGGAGAGTCGCGCTTCTCTCGGGATGCATTCAGGACCAGTGGTTCCGCCCGGTGAACGAGGCCGCGGTGGCACTCCTGGAGCGCGCCGGGTACCGGGTCGAGGTCCCTGCGGGTCAGACCTGTTGTGGTGCCCTTGCCGCTCACGACGGCAAGGCGCCCGAGGCTCGCGCTCTTGCCGAGCGAAACGCCAGCACGCTGGCGGGATACGACATGGTGGTGGCCACTGCCGCCGGCTGCTCGGCGCATCTCCGCGACTACGGGCACTGGGCTCCGAAAGGAGAGGAAGTGGGATCGGTGTCAATCGACGTCACGGTGGCGGTAGCTGGAGCCATCGAGTCCGGTCTCTTACCGCGATTGGCGCCGGGATCGGGTCAGGTCGCGATCCAGGACCCCTGCCATCTCCGCCACGCCCAAAAGGTGACCGCGGAGCCGAGATTGATCCTGGAAGCGGGTGGCTTCGAGGTGGTGGAGATCGATCCCGACGGCATGTGCTGTGGGGCTGCCGGTCTCTACACGGTCCTGCAACCGGAGGCATCTCAGGAATTGGGGAACCGCAAGGCCGATCAGGTGCGCTCTACAGGTGTGAGCAAAGTGGCCTCGGCGAATCCGGGATGTGAGATGCAATTACGTAGCGCTCTGGGTGCTGGTTTCCAGATCGCACACCCCATCGAGTGGTATCTGCAAGCCATCGACGGAGAACTGCGGGGCGGTATCGTCGCCGCCGTGGAGGAGCAGCTGTGACCGAGGGCATCAGCCAGGCCGACCCCCTGGCGCTGATCAAGCGTTACGCGATCCTCGCCTACGGGGCACTCGGAACGATGTTCGATGTCGGGCTCATGGTGCTGGGAAGCCTTTGGGTGGGGCTGTCCATTGCCGTGCTCCTCGCCGGTTTCGAGATCGTCGATGTGGTCCAGGAGATGTCGACCGGGGGCATGCTCGCCTCGGCGCTGATTCTGGCGATCATGGGCCTGTTCTGTCTCGGGGTCGCCGCCGAGGGGCCATTGGGCCGGGGCCGGAAGCTGGTGGGGTTCAAGCTCTGGGAGGTCGGGATCGGACGCACCCTGGCGGTGTTCATCGTCGGTTTCGGGGCGCTGCTCGTCTACGGCGCGATCGACGGCCTACTCGGAGACCTACCCGAGCCTCTGCACAAGGGGGCCGAGGGATTGCGAGCCGTGGGGATCGCGGGAATGGTGGTGATGCCCCTGCTCGGCGTCCCGCTGTCGCTGCTGATAAACCGGGCGCCAAACGCTCCCGACTGGGTGCGCAAGGCGGAGGTCCCTTCGATGTTCGTCATCTGGGCCATCGCCACCATGGCGATCTTCGCCTAGAGGCTCTTGGCGTATATCAGCTGGCGGTGGATGGAGAATCCTTCTCGGATCAGAGCCTCGGCGCTCCAGGGAGTCTCCGGGATGTAGAGCTCGACGGCTGGGACCGATAGCTGACGCCCGACCTCGAGCACACCCTGGATCAGGGAGGGGCCGTCGGCGGGGTCGGTGGCCAGCCATCTCACCTGGAGCGCATCCATTTCCACCAGGGCCGCCACCCAACCCGCCGCCCCGTGAAACAGCCCGTGTTTGGCCATGGCGGCATCGAGATCGGCCCGATGCGCCTTGCGCCAGCGCCAGTTCCCGGCCCACAGCTCCCGACCAGCGCGGGCCAACTCGCTTGCCGACCACAACAGCCACCCGGCATCGGCGTCGGCGCCCAGCGCCGGGTGGAGACGGTCCCTCTCCCGGACCAGGTGCCCACCCCGAGGCGCGATCTCACCCATCAGCCAGACACAGGTGTTGCGGTATCCCAGCTTCTCCACCTGGGACCGTGCCGCGGCATTGTCGTCGGAGACGGTGAGGCGGACGATCTGAGCGCCATGCTCCGTGGCCCATTCCACCCCTCGGTCGTTCATCGCGGCGCCGACCCCTTCCCGGCGATGATCGGGGTGGACGCGGGCGGCGCTCAGCCATCCCTCGGTGGGGGACAGCATCTCGGCGCGGGACATCCCCACCGGCTCGTCGGTGGCGTCGACGCACACCATGACCAACGAGGAGGGATCCTCGAGCCATCCGGGCAATGACTCACCCACGTAATCGCCCCAGGTAAAGGTGTCCCGGGTCCAGGAGGCGATCTTGTCCACGTCATCCTGGCGGGCCGGGCGCAGCGTCAAGCTCATGACTACATGCGGTCGGGGATCTCGATGCCGAGCAAGTCCAGAAGTCGCTCCAGGACCTTGAGAGTCCACGTCGAAAGCGCCAGCCACGACGCCTGCCGTACCGGGTCAGGCTCGGAGAGGATGTGACAGGTGTCGTAGAAACGGTTGAACCGGCCGGCGACCCCGTAGGCGAACTCGGCCACATGATTGGGGGCGCGGAGGTCGATCGCACGCTGGATCACCTCAGGGAAACGAAGCAGGTCGAGGATCAGCTCACGCTCGACGTCGACGCCGGGCGGAGCCAGGGTGCCGGCAGCGACACCCGCCTCCTGGGCCCGGCGCAGGATCGATTTGATCCGCACCGAGGCATACTGCAGGTAGGGGCCGGTCTTTCCCTCGAATGAGCTGAAACGCTCCAGGTCGAACATGTAGTCGGAGGCCCGGTTGTTGATCAGGTCTCCGAACTTGAGCGCAGCCACCCCGACCATGGCTGCGATCCGGTCCCGCTCCCCGGCGGGATAGTCCTCGGCGAGATGGGCCTCGTCGAGTCGACGCCGGGCCGCGTCGGTGAGCATTTGGATGACGTCGCCGAGCCGGACCACCCCGCCGTCTCGGGTCTTGAACGGCTTCCCGTCCGGGCCGTTCATCGTCCCGAACCAGATGTGCTCCAGGCGGGCGCCGGAAGGGACGATCCCGGCCAACTCGGCGGCCCGGAACAACTGGACGAAGTGGTCGGCCTGGCGCTTGTCGACCACGTAGAGCAGGAGATCGGCCTTGAGCTCCTCGATCCTCATCGCGACAGTCGCCAGGTCAAACGTGCTGTAGAGGAACCCGCCGACCTGGGTTTCCAGGATGAGCGGAGGCAGGTCGCGGTTGTCGTCCTCACGGCTGACCCGAACCACCAGAGCACCCTCGGACTCCTCGGCGACCCCGGCCTCGCGCAGCGCGGCGATGAGGGGACCCAATCGGTCCTGTACATCCGACTCCCCGTACCAGAGGTCGAATTCCACCCCGAGAGCGGCGAAGTCCTCGCGTTGCGACTCTTCGGACACGGCCTTCATGTGACGCCACAGCGCCCGATACCCGGCGTCCCCCTGTTGCAGCCGTACCGTGGCCTCGCGGGCGACATCAGCGAAGTCGTCGTCGGTTCGTGCTCGAGCTGCAGCCTGGGGGTAGATGCGTTGTAGGTCGTCGAGCGTGACCGGGCTGGTCTCGGGGTAGACGCCGGAGTCTCCGTCGAAGAAGGGGAGGTCGGGCTGTTCCTCGGCGATGGCAGCGATCAGCAGCCCCATTTGGAACCCCCAGTCGCCGAAATGAGGATCCCGGGTCACCTTGTTCCCGGCAAACGAGAACAGCCGGGCCAGGGCATCCCCGATGATCGTGGCCCGGAGATGACCGACATGCATCGCTTTGGCCACGTTGGGCCCGGCGTAGTCCACGACCACGTTCCCGGGCTCGCCGGAGACCGGGTAGCCGAGGTAGTGGTCAGCTGCACTCTCGGACCCGAAGCGGGCAATGGTCTCGTCGGTCACGTCGAAATTGATGAAACCGGGACCGGCGACATCGGCGCCGACGATCTCGTCGTCCCCGGCCAGGATCGCAACCACCTGGTCGGCGATTTCCCGCGGCGGCCGGCCCGAGACCCGGGCGGCGGCCATCGCCCCGTTGCACTGGAACTGGGAGAGCTCCGGCCGCTGCGAAGGCACCACCTCACCGAAGTCAGTCGAAAGGCCGAGCTCGGTGAAGGCAGAGCCCACCAGTTCGGAGAGATGGCTGAGCAGGGACATCTGAAGCTGGAGACCATAGAGCGCCCCCCTCCCCGCCTCCGGCGGTACTCCCCTCAACGCTCACTGCGTTCGCTGGGGGGAGAAATGTTTCCTCCCCCAGGAGCGAAGCGACGTTGGGGAATGTGGCCCGAAGGGCCGGAGGGGGCTGCGTATATGCGTATATACGGCGCCCACAGGGCGCGTCAGTACTTCGCCAGCTCCTGGGCGTGGCGGACGATTTCCTCCGGGGTCGGGTACAGCTGATTCTCCAGCGACCCGGCATAGGGCATGGTGGGTACGTCGGGCAGGGCATAGCGGCGCACCGGTGCGTCCAGCCACTCGAACGCCTTGTCCGCGATCTGAGCCGCGACCTCGGCCCCGAAGCCGCCAAACTCCACGTCTTCGTAGACCACCAGCGCTCGAGAGGTCTTCCTCACCGACTTCTCGATCGTGGGCCAGTCCAGGGGCTTGATGCTGCGAAGGTCGATCACCTCGGGGCTGATGTCCAACTCCTCGAGGAGGGGGACCGCCTCCATCGTGAAATGGGCCATCGCCCCATAAGTGATGATTGTGAGATCCTCGCCAGGGTGCCTGATGGCCGCCCGCCCCAGCGGCACGAGATGCTCCCCTGCCGGATAGGGGCCTTTGGCCAGGCGATACAGCTTCTTTGGCTCCAGGTAGAGGACCGGGTCCGGGTCCTCGACGGCGGTGAAGAGGAGGCCTTTGACATCAGCCGGTGTCGACGGGATCACCACCTTGAGTCCCGGAACATGGGCGTAGAAGGCTTCGATCGACTGCGAGTGATAGAGCGCCCCGTGTATCCCCGCTCCATAAGGGGCACGGATCACGATGGGCACGTTCCAGCGGCCGTCGGACCGGAAGCTGATCCGGGCTGCCTCGGAGACGATCTGGTCGAACGCGGGATGGATGTAATCGGCGAACTGGATCTCGGGAATCACCTTGAACCCTGTGGCCGACATCCCGATGGCGGCGCCGATGATCGAGGACTCGGCGATGGGCGTGTTGAAGCAGCGGTCGGCGCCGAAGCGCTCGGTCAGGTCCATGGTCGCCTTGAACACACCGCCCTTGCGCCGGGCGACGTCCTGGCCGAAGACCACCGTGTCGTCGTGGGCTTCCAGCACCTCGTGCAGAGCCCGGTTGATCGCCGTGATCAGGTTGACCGACTCTCCGGTGATTTCGGGCTCGGGCTCGGTTGCAGCCGGCCCGGGCTCGATGACGCGGGCGTACACCCGGGAGGTGGGCTCGTCGGGGTCGGGCGCCGACTCGGCGCTTTCCACGGCGCGGGCCAGTACCTCTACCACCTCCTGGTCGATTGCGGCCTCCTCAGCCTCGGTGAGCAGCCGTTTCTCGATCAGGTACTGGCGGATGCGGGCCACGGGGTCCCGCTTGCGCCAGGTCTCCACCTCTTCCCGGCTTCGGTAGAGGGTGTCGTTGTCGTCGGAGGTGTGGGCGTAGTAGCGGTAGGTCTCGGCCTCGATCAGTGTCGGGCCCTCGCCGGCCCGGGCCCGGGCCACCGCTTCCTGCATCGCCCGGTAGACCCGGAGGGTCCGGTTTCCGTCGACTTCCACGCCAGGGAACCCGTAGCCGGCGGCGCGGGCCGCCAGGCTCCCGGCGACCTCCTCCGCCTCGGGCACGGAGATCGCATATCCGTTGTTCTCGATCACGAAAATGACGGGGAGCTTGTGGATCCCGGCCCAGTTCATCGCCTCGTGCCAGTCACCTTCCGAAGTCGACCCCTCCCCGCCGTAGACCGCGACCACCGAGTCCTCCCCGCGGAGCTTCACCCCGTGGGCGATGCCCACGGCGTGGAGGTATTGGGTGCCGATCACCGAAGACTGACTGAGCACCCTGAGCTCGCGCGATGACCAGTGTCCGGGTAGTTGCCGCCCCCCGGACATCGGATCGGTCTTCTTGGCGAAGACCCCGAGGAAGATCTCTTCGGGTTCGAAACCCCAAGCCAGCCCTACTCCCATGTCGCGGTAGTAGGGGAGGATCCAGTCCTTCTCCCTGTCGAGGGCGAACGCCGAGGCCACCTGGACCGCCTCGTGACCAGACGACCCGACCACGAACGGGGCTCGACCCTGTCTCTGGAGGGCGAAGAGCCGGTCGTCGATGCGCCGGGCCGTCAACATCAGCCGGTACATCTCGACCACCTGCTCGTCTGTGAGTCCCAGGTCGAGGTGACTGAGGTTCAGGTCGGAGGGCGGTACCGGGATCGGCTCGTCCATGGTCAATTCTTGTCGTCCCCGCTGCGTCGGAAGCGACGCAAGTCCCCGATCTCCTGGATCCGAGTCTCGGCGAGCTCGACCGCTGCGGTGTTGGGGTTGACTCCATCGCTCCTGGCCTTTTCCAGGATGCCCACGGTGGCGTCGAAGATGGCGTCGACACGGTGCACCGCCCGCAGCTTGTTGTAGCCGAGCAACTCGTCGTAGACATTGATCAGACCGCCGGCGTTGACCACGAAATCGGGGGCGTAGAGGATCTCCCGCTCCTCGAGGAGGTCGGCATCCGACCCGTTGGCCAATTGGTTGTTGGCGCTACCCACCACGGCCTGACAGTTGAGCCGGGGGATGGTCGTCGGGTTGAGCCCTGCCCCCATCGAACATGGCGAGTAGATGTCGCAGTCGACGGTGTGGATGTCCTCGGGGTCAACTGTCTTCACACCGTAGGTCTCGACAACCGCGGCCAGTGCCGGCTCGTAGACATCGGAGACGATGACCTCGGCGCGGGCCTCGACCAAGAACTGCACCAGCACCGAGCCAACCTTGCCCACTCCCTGGACCGCGAACCGTCGGCCGGCGAGATCGGAGTCGTTCCACAGGAATTGGGCCACGCCCCGGGCGGCGGCGAAGAGGCCACGGGCAGTCATCGGCGACGGATCGCCGGAGCCACCTTCGTAGGCGCTGTTGCCGAAAGCCCACCTCGTCTCCCGGCGCACGATGTCCATGTCCGGTGCGGTGGTGCCGACGTCCTCGGCCGTGATGTAACGGCCCTGGAGGCTGTCGACTATCCGGCCGTAGGCGCGGAGCAGGCGCTCGGATTTGTGAGTTCGGGGATCGCCGATGATCACGGCCTTGCCCCCGCCCAGGTCGAGGCCGGCGGCCGCCGCCTTGTAGGTCATGCCCTTGGAGAGACGCAACACATCGGTGAGCGCCTCTTCCTCGGTCTGATATGGGAAAAAGCGGGTCCCGCCTAGGGCGGGACCCAAAGCCGTGCTGTGAATCGCGATGATGGTTCGGAGGCCCGAGACCTTGTCGTACCCGTAGAGGATCTGTTCGTGGCCCTCTCGGGCGACCTCTTCGAATACCACCAAGCTCCGTCCTCCTATATCAACCCGGTGGGGTCATCCCCGCCTGTTTGATGATACCCCTTACCCAAAAACCGGGTCCCTGCCATCTTGGGGTGCACGTGTGCGAGCATGGGTTGGTGATCAAGACCGCATTCATGCGGGTGTACACCCCGGATGCTCTTCCCGGCGACGATCCGGTGCCCGGTTTCGTCCGTGCCTACGCCCTGCTCTCGGAGAGCGATGGGGAGCCCGACTGGGAGGTCGAATGGAATGGGCGTCGGCTCCTCTGTCCCCGCCACCTCCGGCTCCGTGTCCTCGAGTCGACAGTCGCCTTTGCCAACGCCTTCCGGGGTTTGGGGGCGGGACTGATCCCGGAGGAGGCTGCGCAAGCCGCGGACCGCGAGCTGCGCCGCTACCACGAGGACCATCCTTCGCACCGGTCCCACGTGCTGACCGCCGCCTGGCACGTCCCGGTGCGCTGGTTCACCGCTTTCGTTGCCGACGACAGGGAGGTTTACGAGGTCCAGGGCCTGCCCCGGCTCCGCTATCGGGTGGACCTGAACACGGCCCGGGAGAGGGTGGATCGGGCCCTCGACGTGTTGCGGGAGCTTCAGGTGTTCCAGGGCCCGGCAGAGGAGCTGGGCCAGCTCGCCGAATGGCTGGCCGGGTTCCCGGATGATTCGATGCTCGAGCTGGACTACGCCGGGGTTTCCGACCTGTTCGACCCCCAGGACCTGGTGTTCGACGAGTCGGTGGACCTCGTACAGCAGTCGGTGAGCGCTCTGGCCGAGGGTGACATGCTCACCGCGGGCGAGAACTACGGGCGGGTGGTTTCCCGCTGGGCGTCGGCGTTCTCGGTGACCTTCAGCAACTGACCCGGCTTTCGCCTTGACGACGCGTGTGAAGTGCGTACCATCCTGCCCAGTGATACTGCCCTCCATCTGCACCTGCGTCTGCGCCTGTTGTCGTGACGCCGCGCCGTGTGGGTAGAGATGCACTGAACAAGACCTAGTCCAGAACACCAGACCCGCACCGGCAATCGGATGCGGGTTTTTCTTTGCCCGAAAGAGGAATTTCCCCAAATGACAATCACCAGAATCCGACCTTCGCTCGGAACCGACCGATCGGTGCGGCGTTTTCAGGATGTCCGGGACCTGCTTCCGGACGTCGACAACCCGACACCACTGGTCAGGCTCAACCGGCTGGTCCACGCCGGCGCCGGCGACGTATACCTGAAGCTGGAGTGGCTGAACCCGTTCGGTTCGATCAAGGACCGCGCCGCCGCCTATCTGCTGGATGGTCTGATCGAGCGCGGCGAGCTCGGCGACCGCGACCTGGTCGAGGCGACTTCGGGGAATACCGGGATTGCCCTGGCGGCACTGGCTGCACTGAGCGGGATCGGGGTCACCGTGACCATCCCCGACGGAGTCCCTGAAGAGAAGAAGGTGATTCTTCGGATGCTGGGTGCGGAGGTATGGGAGACCCCCGACGATCTGTGCCCGGTCGACCACCCCAAGGACGGGGCGATCGCCCTCGCCCGCTCCCTGGCGTCGAGCGGCGACGGATCGGCGTTCGCCACGACCGATCAGTACTCCAACCCGGACAATGTGAAGGCGCATTACGAGACGACCGGACCTGAAATCTGGCGCCAAACGGCAGGCGGCGTCACCTGGTTCGTGGCCGGGCTCGGCACGACGGGGACCATCAGTGGCGTAGGCCGCTACCTCAAGGAGCGGAATCCCGGCGTGAGGGTGGTTGGAGTGGAACCGCAGCCCGGACATCGGATCCCCGGTCTCAAGAGCTTCCAGGAGGCTCGCCAGCCCGACATCCTCGACTGGGACGTCATCGACGACGTCATTCGGGTCGACGACGAGCCCGCCTACGAGACGACTCGTCGCCTCTGGCGCGAGGAAGCTCTCACCGTCGGGCCATCGACGGGGGCAGTGGTCAACGCCATCTCCCGCCTCGACACCGGCCCCGGCGACACGGTCGTCGGCATCTCGGCCGACTCTGGCTTCAAATACACCGGCTACTTCGCGGAGATCCTCGGTGACGAGGGTCTGCCCCGCGTCTGACATAGGAGAAACATGACAACCCAATACATCCCTGTTGCCGAAGACCTGAAAGTCGATGCCGTGCTCGACACCTCGGGCCTGCTCTGCCCTCTGCCGGTCTACAAGGCCTCGCTCGCTCTCGGGCAGCTGTCGCCTGGCCAGGTGTTGCACCTCATCACCACCGACCCCGGGTCCCTCGAGGACATTCCGGCCCTCGCCCGCCAACTGGGCGACCAGCTGCTCGGGTTCGAGCGCACCGAGGCCAACCAGTTGTTCTGGATCGAAAAGGGAGAGAGGCCATGACCGACACCTTGGAGCGAACTGTCCCCGATCCGGTTGCCGAGTCGCAGCGCCCGAAGCGCCTCGCCCTCATCGCCTCCAAAGGGACCCTCGACCAGGCCTACCCGCCGTTGATCCTGGCGACGACCGCCGCCAGCCTCGGTTGGGAGGTCGGGGTGTTCTTCACGTTCTATGGGCTCGACATCCTCCACCAGGAGAGATTCGACAAGCTGAAGGTGGCGTCATTGGCCAATCCGGCAGGCCCGGTGCAGCTGCCCAACATCTTGGGGGCGCTTCCTGGCGCCACCGCCGCGGCGACCGCGATGATGAAGAAGTGGATGAAGGCGGCTCAGATGCCTTCGCTCCCCGAGTTCATCGAGATGTCGCAGGGCCTGGGGGTGAGGTTCTTCGCCTGCTCCACCACGATGGGCGTGCTCGGCGTCGACGAGGGTGATCTGATCAAGGGGGCAGAGATCGCGGGGGCGGCAGCCTTCCTCGACTACGCCGCCGATGCCGACATCCAGCTCTTCATCTGAAGCCCTGGTAGTTGTGACGAGCAGGGGTCACATGTGATCCCTTTGAACCCAATTACGAGGTAGTCGAGGCAAGCAGGCGCTCGCGGACCACCGGGAGCTGGGGCTCGATCCTGACTTCGCGCCGGGTGAGCCGGCTCTCGCAGTGACCGCAGTAGGCGACGGCGTGGGCTTCCTCCCCACAGTTGATATGGATCACCTTCTGTCGATTCTCGTCGGCGGGTGGGAGCCAACGCTCCCCGTAGCTCCACAGGCTCATCATGACGTCGAAGAGGTCTTTCCCCTTTTCGGTCAACACGTACTCGTGACGGGGTGGCCGTTCCTGATAGGGCCTGGTCTCGAGGATTCCGGCCGACACCAGTCGCTCGAGACGATCGGTGAGCACATTTCGGGCGATCCCGAGGTCGTTGGCGAAATCGTCGAAGCGACGCACTCCGAGAAAGGCATCGCGGAGCACGAGGATGGTCCAGGCGTCGTTGACTATCTCCACCGTGTTGGCCACGGCGCATTCCAGGTGTTGCAGGGACTTGCGCGACATCAGGCCATGCTAGCGAGTTGTGAGTTGCAATCCACTACTCAGTCGCGGTAGATTGTCAGTAGCAACTCGCAACCCATGGAGGTATGCCATGACCACCAGAGCGCTACGGAAATTGCGGCGTCGACCGCCACGTCCCGAGTTGGCGATCTTCGAGCTCACGCTGGAAGAGGTGATGGTCGATCTCGAGTACCCCGGCGAAGAGCCGGACTGACCATCCTCAGGCGGATGTTGCCAGGCTGACCCCTGAGGCCCCGTCCGGTGTTGCCGGCAGGGAGAGCTCGAAACGGGTCCATCCCGAGCGACGCCGGTAGACGAGATCGCCTCCCATCATCCGGGCCAACTGACGGGCAACCGCGAGGCCCAAGCCCACCGAGTCGGGCCGTCCCTCGGCGCTCTGCGCCCGGTAGTACGGGTCGAAGATCTTCTCCGAGTCGACGACGTTGATCCCGGGCCCATCGTCACTGACCACCAGCACGGCGAGCTCACCCAGCGAGGACACGTTCACCTTGATCTCACCGCCCCCGTAACGGGTGGCGTTGGTCAGCAAGTTGCGCATGATCTGTCGGGTGCGAAGGGTGTCGGCCCAGGCTGGTGTCGACTCGCCTTCCACGGCGACATCGGACGCCACGCGCATCGCGTCGACGACCGACTTCGACTCTTCGAGCAGGTCCACGGTGGTGGGCTTGATGGTCAGGTTTCCGGACGCCGCCCGCTCTGCGGTCAGCAGGTCGTCGACCAGTTGTGCCATTTCCAGGCTCTGGCTGGCGATGAGCTCCACCATCTCCGATATCTCTTCGCGTGAGTATTGGTCGACGCCCTCGGCCAGTTCCCCGGCGAAACCGACCACCGCCGCCAGGGGCGTGCGCAGCTCGTGGCTCACAGTGGCGATGAACCGGTCCTTGGCCGCTGCCAACTCCTCCAACCCCTCGCGTGCCTGCTCCCGTTCCCAATAGGCGCCGACCATGGCCGCGGCCCGAGTCAGGGCCTCGATCTCTACCGGGAGCCACGTCCCGTCCCTCCAGAAGTCCGAGTATCCGATCGTGCCCACCCATTGATCGCGGATCAGGATCGGGGCCATCAGCTCCGACCTGATCCCCTCTGCCTCGTAGCGGTCCCGAATCGGACGTGGTAGGTCAGAGACGACGAGCTGTGTGGGATGCCCGGCGGAAAGTGCACCAACCACCTGCTGCAGCTGCTCGTAGTCGCCTTCGTCAAACAGGTTCTCGCCGTCCGGGACGTTGTGGCCAACCGCATCGGCAACGATCTGCCATGTGACCTTGCCTTCGCGGTCGGTGCGGTTGACGTCGATATAGGCGTAGTCGGCATCCGTGGCCCCGAGCAGGGCATCCAGTGCGGCCTTCAGCGGATCATCGTCTCGACTGGTGAGGAGGACCTGGGAGCACCGGGCCAGGGCGCGTTGGATCCTCGACTGTGTGGCCTCCAAGGCGGAAGCCACAGCCAACGAGTCGATCAGACGCCAGGTGAGCCATATGACCAGGACCTGACCGGGAAGCCCGATCAGGAGTCGGCTGACCGCGACCGAGAACTCCGGCTGCTCGATGACGATCGAGGCGATTGCATAGGAGGCGATGTATGTCGAGCCCACGATGAGCGCGGTGGTGGTCCTCGAGGCCCGGGTGGTCACATAGATGATCGAGAGCAGGATCAGGAAGGCCAGTGTGGTGCCGGTGTCGAAGCCGGAGACGTTCATGCTTCCCATGGCGTCTACCAGGCTCAGGACGCCGAAAACCAAGCCGGCCAGGACGACGGGGACCTCGGTCCGCACCGAAGTCATCAGGTAATAGAGCGAGAAGAGGGCGATCAGGCCATAGGCGACAGCCCGCACTGTGGCGCTCGGATCCGAGGCGAGGATCGAGCTGATTTCTGCGATAACCCCAACGGAGCCACCAATCAGGCCTGCGAGTAGGGCGGCTTTCCGGTCGCGTTCGTTTCCACCCTTGCCCGATGGGGAGATCATCGAGGGTGTTATCGGACGTTCTCCCTGGATAGTTGACCCGCTGATCCCGGCTGCATGCTCGATCGGTAACCTGCCGTCATGCCGAGGCGCGCGCTCCTGGCGGCGACGATCTCTCTTCTGATCGCCTGCACGGGGGGATCCTCGGCACCCAGGAGCCCTGCGGCCACTGCCGACCTGGGTGGCACCGACAGCACAGTCGCCACATCCAGCCCCGCAACCACCCCGTCGGCCAGCGTGAATCGCCTTGTGATCATCGACGATGGCGGGAATATCGTCACCATGGACCCCGATGGCTCCCGCCCGTCACCGGTCACCGAAGACGGTGGGACCGTCCGCTACTTCCAACCGATCTGGTCCCCGGTAGCCGATCGCCTGGCCTGGGGTGAGGGCGACTCGGAGCCAGCCGTTGGGTCGAGTGCCGGCGACGGGAGTGATCGAAAGGCCGTGCCGATCACTTCGCCGACCTTCTACCTCAACTGGGCTCCCGACGGCTCACAGGTCGGGGTCCTCTACGGCGCCCCGCAAGGGGTGGTGCTGGAGATCGTCGACCCGGTGGAGAGCACCACCGTCCCCGTCGGGTCGGGGTCGCCTTTCTACTTCTCATGGAGCCCCGATGGCACAGAGATGGCAGTTCATGTCGGTGGCGCCACTTTCGGCACCATCGAGCCCGGTGGGGAGCTGATGGACCTGGGTTCGACCACTTCGGTCTATCAAGCACTGCGCTGGACACCGGCCGGGATCTTCCACATCGACAGTCAGGGTCTGGAGTTGGTGGACCGCAGCGAGGACCGGCTGCTCGCCGAACTGCCGGGCGAGCCGGTCTATTTCGTGCCCAACGCCCAGGGCACCAAGGTCGCAATCGAGTCGTTCACCGAGGAGCCAGCGGGATCATCAGCGGCCGCGTCCGAGGTGGCCACCGTGAAGGCCAATGCGGTGTCGGTGCTCGACGTGACGACCGGGGAGGTCGACGTCGCCTCGGAGGACACATCTGTCGGGTTCTTCTGGAGCCCGGACGGCGAGGGATTGCTGATGTTGCAACTGACGGGGCGGTCCGGTGAGGCCGACATCTCGGTGTGGAGAGACGGAGAGACGACGCTGCTGGCGACCATGACCCCGCCGGTATCGTTTTTCCAAAACGTGCTCCAGTTCTTCGACCAATACGCCCAGTCCTTGCAGTTGTGGTCGCCGGATTCGACACGCATTGCCTTACCCGGTCAGATCGGAGAGGAGTCCGGGGTGTGGGTGGTCCCCACCGACGGCTCTGACCCCACCCGGGTCTCTGACGGGAACTGGGTGGCTTGGTCCTATGGCTGAGTCGACCATCCATCGGCATCGGCCGTGGGCAGCTGTCGCTGCGGTCATCGGAGCCCTGATGCTTGCCCTGTATTTGGTGCTCATCGTTTCCGAAGGCGGGAACTCAGTGTCCTCGAGTCTCCCCTGGGCTCTCTTGATGGCGACGTCGGCCGGATTGGCACTCGGCTCGCTGTTCGTTGCTGACCCCCGCCCCGTGCGCAACCTGTTGATCGGAGCCACCGTGCTGTATGGGCTTCTAGGCGTGGTGAGCTTGCTCACGATTGGAATCGGATTTCTGATCGCGGCGGTGGTAGCCGCGATAGGAGTGTCCAAGGTCTAATCGAGCGCTCGGCGCAGCGCCTCCTCGAACAGATGGGGCTCGGTGAGAAACGAGTCGTGGCCCTTGGGCGAGGTGACGTGGATCCACTCCACAGGGACTGCGGCTTCGTTGAGTGCAGCCACCAGCCCGGCTTGCTCGTCGGGGTAGAAGCAGACGTCGGTGTCGATGGTGAAGACATGCCATTTCTGATCCCGGCAGGGGACCAGAGCCTCGACATAGCTCTTGGCGCCGCTGTCCTCCATCAGGTCGTAGTTGGACCAGGAGTCGATGATCCGGAGGTAGCTGTTGGGGTCGAAGCGGATCACCAGCTTCTGCCCTTGGTTCCAGAAGTAGGACTCCACCGGGTGGGTCACGTAGGGGTGATCGATGATCTCCTTCCGGGCCCGCTCTTCGATGGCGCCGAGAGAGACGAATGCCTTGTGGCTGATGATCCGGGCCAGGGCCAGTCCGTCGGCCGGAAAATCACCGTCGTAGTAATTGCCCCCGTTGAAGTTGGGGTCATTGAGGATCGCCAGTTTCTGCTCGAAGTTGTACATCCGGTGCAGAGTGGTCCCGGCCAACCCGCCGGCGAGAGTGATCACGTTCTCCACCAGGTCCGGATATCGGGCAGCGAGTGACATCGAGAGCAGGGCTCCCACCGACGCCCCGGCGACCGCTTTGAGGCGGATGATTCCGAGATGCTCCAGCAGCGGGAGCTGGGATTCGATGATGTCGGCAAGGTGGAGCGGGGGGAAGTCCGGTCCGTATCGCTCGCCCGTGCGAGGATCGATCGACTCCGGCCCGGTGGTCCCGTAGCAGCCCCCGAGGTAGTTGACACAGATCACCGCGAATCGATCGGTGTCCACCGCCAGCCCGGGTCCCACGAATCCCTCCCACCACCCGGTCTGGTTCTCCTCCACCCATCGGCTCACGCCCTCCACCGAAGGGGTCAACCCGGAGACATGTTGACTCCCAGTGAGGGCATGGAACAACAGGATCACGTTGTCTCGTTGCGGGGAGATCTCGCCGTGGATCTCATAGGCGAGGCGGACCGCGGGCAGCAGATCTCCGCTGCGCATCTTGAAGGGCAACACCTCATCCGGCAGGTCGAAGAATTGGGTCTCCACCACCGGCGTGCCCGGCTCGCTCATCTGATTCTCCTCAGGACACCCTCACCGCGGCTGGCAGACGATGGGTGGACAAACAGTCTGTCACACCCATCGTCTACCACGCCACTGTCAGCGACAGACCGCTAGGCGAGGACGACGTCGAGGGGCACCGACCTCGACAAGCAATGCCCCACCGGGGAGGTGGCGACCACCTTGCGGTGAAGGGCCTCGATCGCTTCCTGGTCGGCATCGGACTCGATGTGGACGGTGGCCCCGATCGACGTGAACCCCGCGTTCCCATCCCCCAGACCGAGGAAGGTTTGCAGGTCGAGGTCACCCTCGAGTTCGATGCGCAGGTCTTTCAGCTCGATGCCGGCCACGGTGGCGTTGGCCGCGTAGCCGATGGCTAGGCACGATCCGAGGGCCCCGAGGAGCTGCTCGACCGGATTGGGCGCGGTGTTGCTCCCTCCGAGGCCGGGTGGCTCGTCGAAGGCGATCGGCTCCAGGTCACGGGAACGCGCCGTGGTCCGGAAAGCGCCACCCCAGGTGACTTCGGACTTCCAGGTCGTCCATCCCGTTTCCGGGTTCTCCTGTACGGCCTGGACCAGAGCGCCCACGGTGGGGAGGTCGACTTCATTGAGGTAGGTAGTGGTCATTCTTGGGTTCCTTCCTTGGTTATGGGTACGTCGAAGCACCGCCGAAGCGATTTGGGTGCTCTCGGGTGGGGGCGGTGGGTTACGAGCGTCGAACGCTCGGGCATGCCACCCGAGAGCGTCGACAACACATGCTCCGGAAGGAACCGGGTGTTCGTTGAACCACTTGTCGCACGTTCAGACCTCCTGTGTCGTTCGTCCCGACGCGCTCATGCGAGCGCCCGAGGCGGAGGTCCGCCGTAGGCATCTCATCGATCAGGCATTGGCACCGAACGAATCGGTTGCCGCGGTTTCACAGGGCCTGTCCCTCCACCGCTCTGGATGAGCGCTGTCAAGTGGGTGGAAGTGTTGCGTCTGGGGCGGGGCGAGTCAAGACCACAGTTCGATGCGTGCCAGAACGCACGGCTATAGCCTCGCTGTCATGGAGGAGCGGCCATAGCCACCCGGTACGCGCGAAACGGCAGCATCAACATCGCCTACGAGGTCGTCGGCAGCGGCGAGCTCGACCTGCTCTTGATCGACACCTGGGTCCACCACGTCGAAAGCGTTTGGGAAATGCCCGATTTCGCTCGCTTCCTGCGTCGGCTCAGCTCATTCGGGCGTTTGATCCATTTCGATCGTCGTGGCACCGGGCTTTCCGACCCGGTACCCCTCGATCGGCTTCCGGACTTGGAGACGCAGGTGGGGGACGCGCTCGCGGTCCTCGAGGCTGCCGGATCGGATGGAGCCGCGGTGATTGGGCTCAACGACGGCACGATCGTCGCCGCCATGTTGGCTGCGGATCACCCGGAATTGTGCCGCTCTCTGGTGCTCTGGACGATGACGGCTTCGCATACCCTCGCCGCCGGGCTCCCTATGGAGTCCATCGATGAGGTCATCGGCATGATCGAGGCCGATGCCCGAGCCGGCCGGAGTGGAGTGGAGATACTCGCTCCCAGCCGCATCGGCGACGAAGCATTCGACCAACAGCTTGCGCGTCTCCAGCGCTACGCGGTTCGACCAGGAGCATTCGCCCACTACTACCGCCAGACCATGGAGGCTGATGCTGGCCATGTGCTGACCTCGATCCGGTGTCCGACTCTGGTACTCAATCGCACCGGAAATCGGATTGTCCCGGTGGAGCAATCACGTCAGGCGGCGGCGGCGATAGAGGGAGCACAGTTCGTCGAGCTGCCTGGAACCGATCATCTTGCGTACTCCGAGGGAATCGACATCCTGCTCGACGAAGTCGAGGAGTTCCTCACAGGGGCCCGTACCGGCGGCGATCCGGATCGTCTGCTGACCACACTCCTGTTCACCGACATCGTGGGCTCAACCGATCTTGCCGCAGGACTCGGAGACCGCCGATGGCGGGACATGCTGGATGGGCATCATGACCTGACCCGTAGTGCGCTGACTCGGTTTGGGGGTCGTGAAAACTCGACCACCGGGGACGGCTTCTTTGCGACATTCGACCGTCCCGTTGCCGCCGTCCGCTGCGCCCTTTCACTGGTTGGAGCAATGCCTGGAATCGGTCTGCAGATTCGTGCGGGAGTGCACACAGGGGAAGTCGAAGTGCGCCGGGATGAGCTGGGCGGTCTTGCCGTGCACATCGCGGCCCGGATCGCCGGTCTCGCCGGCGAGGGGGAGGTGCTGGTGTCGAGCACGGTGAAGGATCTGCTGGCGGGATCCGAGGTCGATTTCAGCGATCGATCGGAGCACGAGTTGAAGGGTGTCCCCGGCACCTGGCGCCTGTTCTCGGCGGCGGCCGGTCCCTGAGGGGGACGGCTCGCCTCCCTGAGATCTACTGCTGGCGGTCTCGGCGTCTCGAGACGCCCCATGAGGTGCCGGCCAACAACGCGACCAGGATTCCCGCGCCGAGCAGGAACCCGATGTCATACCAGTTGCCCGTGTTGTGGACCTCGTAGATGGTCACGCTGTCTCCGAACAACGAGATGAGGAACGTGATCGGGACGATGAAGCCATGCCAGATCCCGAGCCCGAATCCTGCGATGTATCCCTCCGGTGAGGTCACAGCTACCTGCGGGTTGACGCCAGGGGTGCATCCGGCAAGGGCGACGGCCAGCAGCGCCAGCGTGAATGTCAACTGCGATCGTTTCATGTTCCACCGCAAGCTATACGTCGCACATCCAAGGTGAGCGAAATGGTGACCCGCGGTGGTTCGGTCGAGGCCACAATGTCGCCATGCTGAAGAAGGTCCTGGCATTGGCTGCCGTTGCTCTTCTGGTCACAGCCTGCGCCAGCAGTGATGAGGGTCCACCCGAAATGAGCGAAGCTGTGGAGGCCGACCTCTCGGCGCGAGCGCTGGCCATTGCCTGCGAGCAGTATTGCGTCGGCAACGAAGTCCCGATCCGGGATCTCGTGTACGAGACCCCAACCACTCCACTGGAGGGCCCACCTCTCTCCGACGTGCAGCGCCGGGCGATGACACAGCAGTTCCTCGCCGTCCGGTTCGTCAACGACGAGGACGTATCCGCTCTCCTCTCCGAGGGGGAGGTGGCCCTGGTCGTGGGCCCGGTGTCTGCCAACGACGAGGGAAGGGCAGAAGTCGAGGTGGCCGCGGAGCGTCCAGAAGGCCTGGAGGTGATTGTCCAGGTTTTCCGGTGGGACGGTGACGTCTGGGTGCCGACCTCTGCCTGATCACTCGGGGTATCGGAACACCTGCTCCAGCGGCACCCCGAAGACTCTCGCGATCTTGAAAGCGACCTCTAGCGACGGCGAGTACTTGCCTTGCTCGATGGCGTTCACGGCCAAGTCGGTCTCGGGAATCGGGCTATTCGGCCCGCGCAGTCCGGCTCCCATCATCCGAAGGATGAATGGGCGCCCGACGATCATGTGCCAGACGTCGGGATGGACCGATGCCGCCCCCTATGCGCACCAGTACCTCATTCTCGGCTGGGGTCGGCGGGTCGACCTCGGCGAGCCGGAGGGCATCGATGCTGCCGTACCGATCCTGGACGATCGCCTTCATCGAGTGTCGACCGTACCCGGAGCCCTGCTGGACCACACTCGCAGATGAGATAGGGTCGCCGGGATGTTGAACCCGGCTCCCAAGAGTGCGATTCGACGACTGGTCTGTTTGGCGGCGCTCCTGGCACTCCTCGGCGCATGCGATGCGATACCGCCGCCCGACGGCAGTCTGCCTGACGTCAGCCTCCCCGATGTCACCATTCCCGACGTCACCTTGCCCGATGTCACCACGCCGGACGTGACCGAGCCCGAAGTGACCACGCCGGAGGAAACCACACCCGAGGCGACCGAGCCCGAGGTGACCACGCCGGAGGAAACCACACCCGAGGCGACCGAGCCTGAGGACACGACTCCGGATTCGGCGGGGGAAGAGGAAGCGGCGGAATCGCCCGAGGAAGCTGAGACCTCCCCATGGTTGTGGATCATCCTGGCCGCGGTGGTGATCGGTCTGCTGGTTGCCGCGCTGACACGACGCGGTGCGGCCCGCTCGGCCCAATCGTCATGGAATGAGCGTGCCCGCTCTGCCCTTTCCGGCCTCGGTCCCATCGAAGCCACCCTCGGGCGACCTGCGACGCTCGATCCGGCGGACCACGAAGGGGTGCGACGCAGCGTCGCCGGTGCCAGAGACCAGTCGGTGACTTTCGAGCAACTCGCCGCGACCGCGCCAGACCAGGCTTTGGCTCAGCAGGCTGCGGCGACGGCCGATGCCCTCCGCGTCCTCGCCACCTCCAGTGAGATCGAAGTCGAGGGTCTTGCGTCGGGTGCTCTGAGCACACTCTCCGACCGGGAAGCAGCAGAAGCGGAGCGACGCGCCCATCTCGATGCCCTGCACCAGGCGGCGGACCGTCTGTCCCAGAATCTTCAGTGAAGATCAGTCGGGGGGCGTGTCGTCCGCCAGGAGCTGATAGATCTGGCGCCTCGCCTCTTCCAACGTCTCCCGGGCCTTGGCCACTTGCGACCTCGAGCCAGCCCGTGAAACCTGCATCACCGCAGCTCCCACCTGGAAGGCGACGTCACGTAAGGCGACCAGGTCGTCATCGACCCTGTGCTCGAACCTCTCCCAGGGTGGTGCGCTGGTGCGGCTCTCCACAGCCGCCCGGCCCTCATCGGTGAGGCTGAACACCTTCTTCCCGGCTTGCTCGTCGGCATGGACCAGACCTTCGTCTTCGAGTAGCTGCAGGGTGGGGTATATCGCACCCGGACTGGGCCGCCACATGCCGTCGGTGCGCTCCTCGAGCTCCTGCATGATCTGGTAACCATGCATCGGCTCTTCACTCAGAAGCTGGAGAATGGCGATGCGGACGTCGCCACGCCCGGCTTTCTGACGGCCGAAGAATCCGGGCCCGGGGCCGTACCCCATGCCCGGGCCGTATGCCCATTTCCAATTGCGGCCTCCACCCATCTCGGTCATGCATTTCACGAACCAGGGATGTGGAATTGCGTATGTCACGAATCACCTCCTGAACCGTTCTGCCGACATCTCACGATATATCGTGACTGTGACGATACCACCACCTCACGCGTGCGGTGACAGGCTGGTATCTCTCCGCCATAGTGCCGGCAGCAATCCCGGGAGGAACCCATGGGCATCGGAACAGTGCGCTGCGTCGTGATCAACGTCACCGACCTGCCACGGGCATACGAGTTCTGGAGTGCGGTCACCGGTCTCGAGGTGATCGGTCCGGAGAACGGCCTCCACGATTGGCTCGGCTACCTGGGCACCAAGGACCCGTGGAAACACGAGATCATCCTGCAGAGGGTGGACACCTCCCCGCTGGAGATCCAGGCGCCGGACCCGGATCGGCCGAACCAGGTTCACATCGATGTCACCCCGCGGGTCGGCATCGACCAAGCGATCGAGGAGATCCTGGAGCTCGGTGGTCGCGTCAAGAAACCGCCGAGCCTCTACCCGCGACCTGGCTCGTACGGCGACGATCATCCCTACATCGACTGGGCGGTGATGCAGGACCCGTTCGGCAACGAGTTCTGCCTCGTGGCCGATCTCACGAAGGAGCAGTCGCTGGCAGCGATGGCCGCGGTCGATGCGAGCACCGACGCCGAATGGCGAGCGGCGGCGGGTGTCACCGGCTCGGGAGAGCCTCCCAGTGTCAGTCGCTGAACGCCACCTCGTCGGTCTTCGTGACGCCGGCGGTGCGGCCAGGAGCGTCTTGTTCCGACCAATAGAGGTTGGTGTGAGCGATGACCAGATCCGGTGACGGGGCGCCCCACGGGCTCAAATCTTCCGTGGTGTGGGCGTCACCGACCAGAGTCACGTCGTAGCCACGGGCGAAGGCGCCGTGGATCGTGGAGCGGACACAGGCATCGGTCTGCGCCCCGGTGACGACCAGGCGTCCCACGCCTGCCTTGGCCAGGACCTCCTCGAGATCGGTGGCCTCGAAGGAATCGCCGTAGTTCTTATGCACCAACGGCTCAGACGCCTGGCGGGTCAGCTCCGGGACGTATTCCCACTCTTTGCTTCCCTGTTCCAACCCCTCGTCGGAGTGTTGGACCCAGACGACGGGGACACCCTCTTCCCGGGCCTTGTCGACGAGCGTGCTGATGTTGGCCACGACTCCATCGCGCTCGTGCGCCTCGGCGACGACGCCGTTCTGGACGTCGATCACCACGAGGGCGGTATTGGGTCGATCTGAAAGCGTGCTCATCGCGATCTCCTTTGCTGCTCGGTCGGGTTTGTTGCCAGGTGGATCACGCTAGGCCGATCGACCGACAAGTTTTCCGTGACGGGGGCAGTGATCGTATGGCGCCCGTGGACACCGGATCACGTCGAGCTAGCTTGGTCGGTGGGCGGGCCCTCATCTCCCCATTGGGCTCGCAGTGCTGGGATCGGGGCCCTTCTCGACCTACCCCATGTCGACCCCAAACCAAGGGCCCCGATCCCTTAAAAGGTTTGGGCATCGTTCATCTGCGATCCGAACTCCGATCCTCCGGGTGAGACGTCACGGATCGACCCTGCGAACAGCAAAGAACCTCCTCCCTCTTTGCCACCGAAGGCCAGCAGCGCACCGGAGGCCATCCCAGCCTGGACAACCGCCGGTGCCTGCGGCACGCACCCGGGCGATGCTCAGACGACTCGGGTCACTCCCGCCGGGAAGGCGTCGCGGCGGTAGCTGCGTACCTGGAGAACTCTCAGGTACTGCAGGGAGTCGATTGTGGTCAGGGACGGCGTCGATCCGTCGACCTCCGGTTTTCGGTTTGGGCGACGACAGCCGGCTGACAGCCGATCGGCAGCCGGCCGACAGCCCATTCCCCGGACAACCGGGGAATGGCAACACGGCAAGACCGCTCCCACATCCTCATCGTCATTGCGATCCTCGGCGTCCTGGCCCTCGAATCGATCGAGATCGGAACATCACCTACGGCGAATCCATCGAACACGGTGGAGACCGACGTGGTCGAGTATCGACCTCTACTGACTGGGACCCAGCAGGACCTCTTGGAATTCGGCTTGAGCCGATTCGCCGAGCATGGATTGGCCCTCCCCACCGTTCACGTCGAGTTCTATCCGACGGTTGCCGACTGTAAGGGCCACAAGGGCTCGTACACCAACCAGACCCGGACCGTGCGCATGTGCACCCTGGACAAGACGACCATGCTCCACGAGTTGGCGCATGCCTGGGCCAACCTCAATCTGAGTGACGTCGAGAGGGCAGCCTTCGCCGCGCACCGAGGCCTGGTTGCTTGGAACGATCAGGGCGACCCGTGGCACGACCGCGGCACCGAGCATGCGGCGGAGATAGTCGCCTGGGCTCTGACCGACAAGCCGAACGCGATCAGATCTACCTTCTTGTCGGACGACGGCACACCGCAATCGACCTTCCGCCTCTTCTCCATCGAGAACAGCTCCGTCGAGGCACTACACGATGGGTTTGTGGAGCTGACTGGGATGGAGCCGATCTTCCGGTCACCGCAAGAATGGGACTCTCAGGCACTCGAGGCGGAGTGGCAAGCGAAGGTGGGTGCAATGAGCTCACCGGAGCTCAACCGGTAGTCGACAACCAGATGGCCGACCGGGGCGTACGATTTGCACAATGGAGTTCCGGGTTCTCGGACCCCTCGAGGTGAGCCACGGAGGGGAGCCCGTCTCCGTTGGTGGGCCGCAGCGCCGCGCTCTGCTCGCCCTCCTGCTAACCCACGTCAACGAGGCGGTTTCGGCGGATTATCTGATCGACCAGCTTTGGGGTGAGGATCCGCCCACCGCGGCGAGAAAGTCCCTGCAATCCCATGTCGCCAACTTGCGCAACGTTCTGAATGTGGATGGTGATGTGTTGTGGGCTCAGCCTCCTGGCTACGTCTTGTCGTTGCAGCCGACGCAACTAGACGCCTTGCGCTTCGAGAATCTGCTTCGCCAGGCCGGCTCGAAACTGGACATCGACCCCGAGCAAGCTTCGAAAGAGCTCGATGAAGCACTTGCCCTCTGGCGAGGCAATCCGTTTGCGGATGTTGCCGACGAATCCCCAACGCTTCGAGCCGATGCAGCCCGGCTCAGCGAGCTGCGTTTGACGGCACGGGAGCACCGGATCCAGGTGGAGCTGGCTCTCGGTGGCCACACCGGTGTGATTCCGGAGCTGGAACGCCTCACCGATCAGTATCCGCTTCGGGAAGCGCTCTGGGCTCGCTTGATGCTGGCTCTGTACCGCTCGGGACGCCAGGCCGACGCACTTGCCACCTATCAGAAGGCCCGTCGCCTGCTGGCCGAAGAGCTGGGCATCGAACCGTCTTTGGAGCTCCAGCAGCTGGAAGAGCAGATGCTGCTTCATGCCCCCGAGCTCGGGTGGACACCACCCACCGATACCCCGCAACAGGTGCCCGAGGTGTTGCCCTCCCCGCTCCCGTCCCCTGATCAAAACTCCTCCAACCTGCCCGCTTCCCTATCGAGTTTCGTCGGGCGGGGAGCCGAGATTGCCAAGGTCACCGAGCTGGTCTCGGGCGCGCGACTGGTCACCCTCACTGGGGCCGGTGGATCGGGGAAGACTCGGCTCGCGCTGCAGGTGGCGGGGGAGATGGCGGGGGGGTTCCCCGACGGCGTGTGGTTCGTCGGACTGGCCGGCCTCAGCGACCCGGATCTGTTGGCGCGAGAGGTCGCTGGAGCCTTGACGCTGAAAGAGAGACCCGGCCAAGCCTGGCTGGATGTCATCTCCAGCTTCCTCTCCGAGCGAAACCTGCTGCTCGTGCTGGACAACTGTGAGCATCTCGTCGATGCCGTAGCGAGCCTGACTTTGTCCCTCCTCGAAGCGGCGCCCGGACTGCAGGTGCTGGCCACGAGCAGGGAGCCGCTCGGCATGCCCGGGGAGATGACCTGGCTGGTGCCCCTGATGGCACTCCCGCCCCTCGGCGGAGACGCGTCGATCGAAGAGCTGCTCGAGTTCGAGGCGGTCCAGCTCTTCGTACAACGAGCCACCACAGCCCGTCCCGATGTCGAGTTTGGGGATGAGGATGCGGTTGCGATCGCGCAGATCTGTCGGCGCCTCGACGGATTGCCGCTTGCTATGGAGCTGGCGGCGGCGCGGCGTCAGGGCAATGTCGGTGCATGAGATAGCGGACCATCTCGACGACCGCTTCGCCCTTCTCGCCGGGGGACACCGTGCCCAATTTCCCCGCCAGCAAACCCTGGAAGCCACGGTGTCATGGAGCTACGACCTGATCAAACCTGAGGAGCAGCGCCTGTTCAATCAGCTCTCGGTGTTCTCCGGGGGGTTCGACCTCGACGCGGCCGATGAGGTCGCAGGAGCCGTGGCGCTTGCCGGGGTCACGTCGCTGGTGGAGAAGTCCCTGCTGGTTGCAAAGCCAAAGGCCGTCCAGACCCGCTACCAGATGCTGGAGACGGTGGCTGCCTTCGGACTGATGAAGCTCGGCGAAGAGGATGCCCGGTCGAGGGATGCTCACCTGGCGTGGGCGGTCAAGCTGGCACGAACCGCCGCCGCCAGCTTGGAAGGAACCCAACAGGCGGTATGGATCGACCGTATCGACACCGAGCTCGACAACGTGCGGGCGGCAATGCAGTGGGCTCTGGACACCGGCGACCTGGCCGCGGGCATGGTCATTGCATCCTCTCTCTTCAACTACTGGTACATGCGGGGAGTAAGAGAGGGGCACTCTTGGATCGAACAGTTCCTCGCCGAGAACCCAGAAGTCTCGGACGAAGTGATGGGCTGGGCGTTGTTCACCGGCGGCGCTCTGCTCCACCAGGAGGGCGAGCACGAGAGCGAGCGGGCCGCAGAGCTGCTCGAGGCCAGCCTCTTGCTGTTCCAGGCCATCGGGGATGAGCACGGCATCGCCTATTCCCTGCACCATTTGGCTCGGACTCACTGGGGACGGGTCGACCCGGAGCAGCTACGTGTCGAGCTGGAGACCGCCCTCGACGGGTTCCGCCGGGTCGAGGACCACGTCGGGGTGGCAACGTCCCTGATGTTCATCGTGTGGCTGGAACTGGAAAATTCCGACCCGGTGCGCGCCGTCGAGGTGGCCGACGAGCTCTTTCCGTTGACCGAGAGGATCGGCTCTCCCAACATCATGGCGCACGGCCACGAACTCTCCGCCACGGCCCGATGGCACGTCGGCAACTTTGAAGGTGCTGGCCCCCTCCTCCACGAGGCTTTGAAGCTGTATCGCCGGGTGGGCAACACCCAGTGCTCTGCTCACTGTTTGGAGAGCGTTGCAGCCTGGCTCCTGGGCAAAGGCGATCCGGAGACGGCCACTCTCATTGTGGCGGCTACCGACTCCCTCAGATCCGACATCGGCGTGCGGGCTCCGAGATGGGAGCGCCCGATTCCCGAGGGCGTTCGCGCCGGGGCAGAGGCTGCCTTGGGAGGCGAGGCTTTCGCCGAGGCTTGGCGTCAAGGCCAGGTGATGACACTGGAGGCCGCACGGGACACCGCGATCGCGGCCACAAGCGCGGGAGGACTCGTGGTCAGGGACGGCGTCGATCCGTCGACCTCCGGTTTTTCAGACCGGCGCTCTACCGACTGAGCTACCTGACCTCCTCACCAGATCATTGCTGATCCGGCTGGCGGGAGCGACGGGATTTGAACCCGCGACCTTCGGCTTGACAGGCCGACGAACACTCCAGGCTGTTCTACGCCCCCTGGGAATGTCACAGGCCACTCGGCTGCGACCCAGGGATTATAGGTAGTGCCCGCCGCTGCTCAACCTTCGGGCGGGATATGGGGACGCCCCAACCCGGACACTTCGCCCCCGATGCGATCCCCTATGGGACTGGGAGGTCTCGGTCGGTGAGGACGATGATCTCGACCCTTCGATTGGATTGACGGCCTTCTGGGTTGTCCTCTCCGTCTGGATGGGTGTTGGGGGCGATTGGCTCGTCGGCTCCGTGCCCTTCGGCGGCCAGTCGGCCTGAGGCGATGGCATGGTCGGCGATCAGCGTGTCCACCACGCTCTGAGCCCTCTCTTGAGAAAGACGCTGGTTATAGGTGGCGCCGCCAATGGAGTCGGTGTGCCCAATAACGATCACTTGGTCGCCCTCGAAGTAGCGGAGTACATCGGCGATCAGGGCGAGCGATTGCGCAGCATCAGGCCTCAACTCGTTGCTGTTGAAGTCGAACAGGATGCTGTCGGGAAGGGTAAGCCGGAAACCTCCATCAACTGGCGTGGCGTTGAACTGGGTGAGGGTCTGGGTGATCTGTTCCACTTCGGAACTGGCCAATGCATCGTCGACCAGTCGGCTTCGGTTGCTGACGGCGAAGACTCGGGGCTCGATCGGCTCAGCAGCATCCCCCGATCGGACGAGGTCGTAAGGTCCGACGGCGAGCGAGGGCGTCGGACTGTTTGGATTGTCGGATGAGCCGCCGGAGTTCAGGACAAGTGTGATCTGGGTGGCTGTCTCGGCGATTCGTCCGGAGAACACGAAAGTCCCCTCCACGGTGGTGGCCGCCTCGACCATCAATCGAGGGTTGTCGACGGGCGCCACCAGCGGATAGCGGTTTCCCAGGTCATCGACAAGATGGGTTGGGAGCGCGGCCAATGACAGTGTGTCATTGCCGTTGTTGACCACGACGAGCTCGGCACTGCTGCCGACGTCTGTGAACTCAATGGTTGCCAACTGCAGTCGAACTCCGCTGGGGTGATCCGCGACAGTTCCCGCCTCCACCGGATTGGGAAGGGGGGTGGCGACCGCATCCCCGATCAATGGGAGAGCCTCCAAGGTCAAACTTGGATAGATGACCCCCAGCTCGGCGGACGCGTCCTCGACACCCGCATTGAGCCAGAGCGAGACGCTGGTGGCATTCGGGTGGATACGGCCCGCAAACGAGAGGACACCGCTTCGAGCCGATCCAGCCGGGACGACAATCGATCCCGCTCGCTCGGGAAGGACGAGCGGGTATTGGTTGCCCAGGTCGTCGACCATCAGGCTCGGAGCAAACGTGGGTGCTATCCGAGCGTCGGACTGGCTTGGATTCGCGATCCGCACCCAGACCCCGATGCGGTTCTCACTGAAGTTGATACCTTCGACCTGAAGTTCTGCGCCGGCAGGGGAAGCGGCAGAGCGCCGCAAAGGCACCGGATCGGGCAGAACCGGTCTGGAGATCCCCGTGTCGAGTGGGATGGGCCCCAACAGCACCGAGGGTGACGCCGTGGCTGGGCTCACCGTTGACGATCCTCCGCCGGAATTGAGGACGAGCGTCACCGTGGAGGGATGGGCGACAGGGCTGAAGCGCATCGTCAGTGGCAGTTCTCCACCTGGGGGGATCGGGCCTTCGGGTAGGCCCTCGAGGAGCCCTGCGACCTCGCCGCTGTCGGTGTCGAGCTTGGTGGTCCCTCCGTCGATGCTGATGCCGTAGGGAGATCCATTGGTTAGGGATCCGGAGACCACCACCGAGTCGGCGAGCAACTCGACCCTGTCGACTCTCAACTGCATGCCATTGGGGTGGGAGGCGAGAGCAAGCATTTCGTACACCTGCGGCTCGGCGGTCCCGCCGAGAGGAACTGTTGTAGTGGTGGGAGTCACTGTGGTCGTTGGGTCGGCCGACGACTGACAACCGGCGACCAGAACCACCAGGCAGAGAACGCCTTTCCTCAGGAAACGCGGCATTGCTCGAGAATCGATGCCATCCGACGAAGTATCGGCTCGTGACGAGTTTGCCTGGAGTTGACGCAAGCCAAGACCATCGACTTCCACGACATCAGGTCGGCGCTCATGCTGGCGCCCCTAGAGGTCGAGTAGGCGGCGGGCGATCTCGAAATAGATGATGAGACGGGGCCTCAGCCCGCGCCGAGATGCCCGTCTTGCATGTCCTCGAACGTCGCATAGGCGGCGTCGCGCAAGAACACCACACTGGCTCGACCCGCACTTCCGGCGGAGCCGGCGGCGACCACATTGGTGGACTTGGCCGGATCGGCGCGGCTGACCGCGGTGGCCAGGAGGAGGAGCTCTTCGGGAGTCATGTCGGTGGAGTACATGTCCCAGCTCCGCTCGATGAGATCAGGGATCGCAGAGGGCCCCATTGCCTTAACCATGGCTGCTGCCGCCATCAGGGCCAGGCCGCCGTTGAGCTGACGGCCGAAGTCACCGTCGGCGAGGTCCTTGCGCACCCGGGTGAAGGCCAGGGCGTCGCCTGAGCCCAAAACTTGCAGGCCCGCTGCGATCGCAGCCTGGGCGTCTTTGTCGTTGAGGGCTCGGGGAATGTCGATCTGGAGGCCACCGAGCACGTTGATCATGTCCCGGAAGCCCCTGAAACCGGTGAGCATGTATCCATCGAACTCGGCCCCGGTCAGGTCGGCGAAGGTCTGCATCATCCCCTCCGGACCGCCGAAATAGAGGGCGGCGTTCACCTTGTTCTTCCCACCACCATCGATGGGCACCCATGAGTCCCGGGGGAGGCCGACGATCGCGCTGGCCCCGTCCGCGGCCAGAGTCACGAAATGGATGGAATCGGCCCTGGTCGCTTCACGGTCCTGCCTGGGTCGGGCGTCGGAACCGACCACGGCAACGGTCTTCGGGAACTCACCGAGCAGTGGCGCCACCTGGTGGGAGGGCCACCAACCGCCGACGATGCGCCAGGTGGGATCGGCCACAGCCAGAGTCACGTCATGCCCGGCCGTCACCACGGCCACCCGGCCCGCATCGCCGACCACCCCCACCGTGGCGGCCGCGGACGGGGGCACCGTCGGGGCGGTCGCGGCAGTGAACCCGTCGATCACCGGTTGTGGCGCTGCCACGGTGACGCCGGACTGGGGAAGTTCGTAAAGCGCCCGGATCAGAGCGGCGAGCTGAGGATCGGCGCCTCCCTCACCGTTGATCGCGAGGACCGTGGTCGTGGTCGTCGCGATCGTCGTGGTCGTGGTCGAGCTGGTGGTTGTCGTACTGCTGCTGGCAGTGGTGGTCGAGTCCTGCGCCGTCGGGCTACAACCGGACACGATCAGGACCAAGATGACAGCGAGCGCGACTCGACGCATTGTTTCAGCCTCCAGGAAAAACCAAAGCCGCCCTCAGGCGGCGGGGTCAAGGTAGCTCTTCGGTGTCGCTAACCCGCATCTTTAGGACGAAGGTCAGAACTAGCCAGTTCAGGATCCGGTTTCTGGTCGGGTCATGATCTCCCAGAGATGCGGATCCGGGCCACCCCGGAAATAGAGGCCCCGACCCCCACGCCGGGTATTGATCGACCCGTCGTCGGGTGAGCTCGGCCCGCTCCCGAAGCTGACCTCCTCGGACTGAATTCGCCCGAAGATGGAGTCGAACTCGTCCTCAGTCACCAGGAAGGCGTAGTGCATGCTCTCGACATTGCTCGCTGAGGCGAAATCGAGCGTGAGTTGGTCGTTCACCCTGACCGGTGCGAAGTGGCCGGCTCCCTCATAAGGCAGATCGAACATCCGGGCGAAGAAACGAGCCGACTGGTCCTTGTCGTTTGACGGGACGATGGTGTGGTCGAGTGTGGCCATCCTGCCTCCAATCACCCCCTTGGGCACCAGAGTAGATCGAAACAGCCACTCTCGATCTGGCAGGCTGTCGAGCGTTGCTCGTACGTCAGGCACCGGCCAGGGAGCCTGGCGCGAGACCGTCGTCCCCGATGACGAGAAGTGCTCCGATGAAGAAGCCAACCGCTCCGATGAACGTCCCCCAGTTGACGAGGGCGAGGTTCAATGGCTCGCCGGTTGTCGGTAGGACGACAGCCCCGAGCGCCGAAAGTCCGAAGGCCACCGATCCTCCGAGATTCACCGCTCCCTCCCACCAAATCCGACCCCGACCGTGGAGCGTCCGTGGAGCAATCCGGAAAGCGATTGCGCTCGATATCAGAAAGGCGGTCGAGCCGAAGACATCAGGTGCCCAGATCAGGCGGTTCTCTTGCTGCACCGTCAGGTTGTCGATGAGAGCGTCGAATGTGCTGATGTTAAAGAACAAGGTCCCAACCAGTTGCACCCCGCACGCCAGCACATCGGGTGTCAGCCGCTCGAAGGCAATCAGCCTCCTCGGCCCATCGCCGGCGTTGATCGACAGGTAGTACTGGATGTATCCGGCAGACGTGAAGAAGAGCGACCCCACGAAGAAGGTCGTGGCGGCAGCCGCAGCACCGACATTGTTGAAGTAGAGGGGCAGCGAGCCGAGGGCGAAGCAAACAGAACCGATGGCGAAAAGCCACCCCATCGCCTTGCTCAGCCTGGAGGCCACGTCCTCAGTTGTGGCTGAAGGCCTGAATGGTTGGCTCCGCGGTCGGGTGCTCGCGGAGGAACGCGACCGCGTCGTCGATGTCCTTGACCAGGTCGTCGGCCAGATCCCGGTTGAGACCTTCGCGAACGACGATGCGCAGCACCGCGATATCGGTTGCGTTGTCGGGCATCGTGTAAGCAGGCACCTGCCAGCCGTTCATCCTCAAGCGGGCAGAGACGTCGAATACGTTGAATGGCTCGTCGCCGATCAGCCTGAAGGCGACCACGGGGATCGCGCTCCCGTCACTTATCACTTCGAAAGGGCCGAGCTTGGCTATGCCAGCCGCGATTTCTTGCGCCGTGTTGGACAGCACTTCCATCACTCTGGTGTACCCATCCCGCCCGAGGCGCAGGAAGTTGTAGTACTGGCCGACGATTTGGTTGCCGGGCCGTGAGAAGTTGAGGGTGAAGGTGGGCATGTCACCCCCCAGATAGTTGACGTGGAACACCAGTTCCTCGGGGAGGTCATCAGCCGATCTCCAGACGACGAATCCGACCCCCGGATAGGTGAGCCCGTACTTGTGCCCTGAGACGTTGATCGATTTCACCTGGGGCAGACTGAAGTCCCATTCCAGGTCGGGGTGAAGGAAGGGTGCGACGAACCCGCCGCTGGCTGCGTCGACATGGACTGCGACGTCCCAACCGGTCTCGTCATTCCGCTCGACCACGGCGTCGTGGACTTCCTGGATCGGCTCGAATTCCCCGGTGAACGTGGTACCCAGTATGGGGACTACGCCGATGGTCGTCTCGTCGACTCGCTTCATGACCTCGTCGGGTGTGATGACGTAGCGACCCTCTTCCATTGGGACGTAGCGAGGCTCGACATCCCAATACCTGCAGAACTTCTCCCACACCACCTGGACGTTGCTGCCCATCACCATGCTCGGTCGGTCGGCAGACTCTCCCGCAGCTTCCCGTCGTTGCCGCCACTTCCATTTCATCGCGAGCCCGGCGAGCATGACCGCCTCGCTCGAGCCGATCGTGGACACGCCTACCGAATCCCCATCGCCTGGGGCATGGAACAGGTGGGCGACCATGTTCACGCACCGGCGCTCGATCTCCGCTGTCTTCGGGTATTCGTCCTTGTCGATCATGTTCTTGTCGAACGCCTCGGCCATCAGCCGTTCGGCTTCGGGCTCCATCCAGGTCGTGACGAAGGTCGCCAGATTCAGCCGCGAATTGCCGTCGAGCAGCATGTCGTCATGGATGTATCGATATGCGACTTCGGGCCTCGTGCCGTGTTCGGGCAGGACGAGATGCGAGACCGGCTCGATGTCCAGGGCTCGGGTGTAAGGGGCCGAAACCGCGGATTCGTCCTGCTTGATGGTGTGCATCGTGTGTCTCCTGTCGAACTTCGTTTGCTCGGTGGCTACGACTGGCGCTGTGGAAGCGAGGAACCCACTTGCATCCACCCAGCGAAATCGACTCTACGCCCGAGGCCCACGACCCGATTCCACTCGGAGATCACAAACCTCGAAAATGACCGCGGGCCGGGCTGTTGCCCGGCCCGCAGCGGTTGGAGGCCTTCTGGCTCAGTCGATCTCGACCTGCCCTCGAATCTCTCCTCCCGGATTGTCAACGGTGTGGACGTTGACATAGGCACGGCCCGAGGCCATCGCCCTGAGCACATCACCGAGACTGTCCCAGCCACAACTGTTGGGTGCGGCGTCGGGGCCGGTGAAGGAGCCCTTCACCCTGCCCTCGTCACCCATCATCTCGTGGATCAGGGTGACGCCGACCGGGCCGTTCACACCGGCCACATTGCAGTGGATGTGGGCGAAGAGCACGTCACTGGTCAGGTCGTCCCACTCCAACTTGAAGCGGACCTTGTCCCGACGAAGGGTGAACTCCGCCTCGCCTTCACCGTCCGAGATCACGGGTGCGACCTCGTGCTTCGGATCCAAGTCGGCCTCGAACTCGAGGTCCTCGGGCTCGACCTGCCCTCTGATCTCGCCTCCGGGGAACATCTGGGTGTGGATGTTCACATAGGCCTCGCCGGAGGCCAGTGCTCCGATCACGTCCGCCAGGGTGGTCCAGCCACAACCATTGGGCGCAGGGTCGGGGGCGGTGAAGGATCCTCTGATCCTTCCGTCGGGATCCATCCCCTCGTGGATGAGGGTCACACCGACGGGGCCATTGACCCCTGCCGGGGCACAATGGATGTGGGCGAAGATCACCGGGGTGGTGAGGTCCTCCCACTTCAGTCTGAAGCGGACCTTGTCCTTTCGCAATGTGAACTCGGCTTCGCCCTCACCGTCTGAGACCACGGCGCCGACCTCCTGGCCAGGGTCGAGCTCAGCCTCGAATTCGGCGTCATTGTCCGCCGACGCGGTGAGGGGTGCCGCCACTACGAACAGGGCCGTAGCCAGCAAGATCCGCAGGGTTCTTCGCAGCATGGTTCCTCCAATGCTGTCGCTTACTGGTGTCAGCCCCTGAACCCCAGATATCCGTCAATACGCCCCGGAGGGCGTTTTGGTTCGCGGGCTATTCGATCACTCGGGCGTCGGCCGCCTCAGTGGTAGCCACTCGATCCACGACCTTCGTCGGGAAGGCCATGGCTGCGACGAGGCCGATCAGACCGAGGATCAGATAGAGCACACCCAGGTCTTGCCCGCCACCAAGTGCCGAATCGAAGGCGTCCGGCTCGATGGCGACTATCGCACCGAAGGCGACCGAGATCAGGCTGAGCCCGATCAGGGAGCTACGGCCCCCTGAGGACGCAGCAGCGCCCAGGAACAAGAGCCCGGCAACGATGTCGATCAGGGCCATGAGAGTGGTGTGATCGAGACCCATCACGGATGCCGTCTCCCCGGTCAGGGAGTCGAACCCGAGTCGGGCCAGGGCCACGCCACCAAGTATCACCAGTACGAGCCCGATGATGCCTGACACCACCTGAGCCGGGCTGAACACTCGGCGGCCGGCGGTACTTCGCCGTTCGTGGACTTCGTGTGTCGATGAATGATCCGTCATTGCGACTCCTCCTCGGAGTTGTGTCGCATGACGGTTCCCGGCGTCGCCGGGCTTGAAACCCGGTTTCAGGCCCGGCAAGGGCGCTTCCGGCTGTGGCCCGAAAGCGCCCCTGCAGGGTCCAGGTAGGGACTACTCAGTCGCCGTAGTCGTAGTCCCCCCGACCCGTCGCTGCTGCCTCCGGGCCCCCGATCATCGCCCCATCGGTGCCGACCACAAACCAGACCTCGCCCACTCCCTGCCCGGTGGTGTCACCGGGATTGGCGTCAGGGGTGTAGGTGTAGAGGGGCTGTCCGTTGACGGTGAGCTGCTCAGTGCCGTCGGTCCTCGGCGCCGATCCGAACAACGCGGCGTCGAGATCCGACCCGATTGCGACATCTGCCGGGACCGCCGGCCACGTCGCGGCACAGTCGTCGTAGCAAGTGCTCTCACCACCGGTGTCGTTGAGGAACACGTAGAGCGTGAACCCCTCAGGGTTGACCAGCACGGTCCCCAGGTCGGTGTCGGCGGTGGACACCCCCTCACCACCGGCGGCGGCGGTGGTGCTCGCGCCGTCGTCAGGCGCTGCGGTGGTTGTCGCGCCACCGTCGCCGGCAGTGGTCGAAGCGCCTTCACCGTCATCGGCGCAGGCGCCGAGGGTCAGGAGGGCGACAGTCAGCAATGCGAAGGTTCGTTTCATCGTGATCTCCTCGTTCTGATGCCCCCCAATACGCATCGGGGCCGCTCTCGGTTCGCGACCTGGCAGAATCCGGGGATGGACCGCGAGGTTCTTGAGCGCTTCCGGGTCGGAGACGAGTCGGCGGTCAAAGCCGTGTACGAACGTTACGGCGGGCCGGTCTTCGCCCTTTCGGTGAGCGTGCTCGCCGACCACGGGCTGGCGGCCGACGCCACCCAGCAGACGTTCATCAAGGCTTGGCGTGCGGCTTCTACCTACGACCCCGAACGAGACTTTGGCCCCTGGATCTACGCGATCGCCAGGCGCACGGCCATCGACATCTACAGAAAGCAGTCGAGGTCCGTGCCGAGCGATGACCTCGATGTGGCCACCCTGCCCCCCGGCCTGGAAACGGTTTGGGAGGTGTTCGAGGTGCGGGGCGCGGTTGACAAACTGCCCGATGAAGAGCGTCTCGTCGTCAAGCTGAGCCATTTCGACGGGTACACCCATGTCGAGATTGCCGAGCGGCTCGGGATCCCGGTGGGCACGGTGAAGTCCCGCTCGCATCGCGCCCACCAGCGACTTCTGATACTCCTCGCTCATCTGGAGGAGACATGACTCGCGCGAACCGCAGCAGGGTTGCCTGCGTACAGGATGTGAGCAATGGGATCTACTGAAGATACGCGCGCGCACTACCTGGCATCCGGGTCGGGGACGCCACCCGAAGACCGGGAGCACCTCGACCTGATCCGCGGGGTCCTCGGCAATCCCGCGACCTGGGAGGTCCCTCCGACCGGAGTGGTCGATGGTCTGTTGGCGGCGATACGAGACGACGATGCTGCAAAGACTGCGACTCCACATCGGGGCCGCGCCTGGCTCGGAGCGGTGGGGGCGGTCGCCGCGCTCGGGCTGTTGATCGTGGGTGTCGGCGCTGCATTCGACGATCCGGCTCCGGAGACCGTGGTCGCGATGAGTGGCACCGAGCTGATGCCCACTGCCGAAGGGTTTGCCACTTTGCAGCCGACCGGCTCCGGTTGGTACATCCGGCTCGAGCTCGATGGGCTGCCCCCCGCCCCTTCCGGCAGCTATTACGAGGGCTGGGTGTGGAGCGAAGACGATGGCGTGAGCATCGGAACCTTCCATCTCCGTGGGGAGCCGGGACCGGTGGTCCTGTGGTCGGGTGTCGATGTCGCCGAGTACCCGGCGATCTGGGTGACCCTCGAGGACGAGGGTGCCGGCCCCGAGGCTTCGGACCTCATCATGGTGAAGGGCCGGGTCGAGGAACTAGCCGAGACCTGAGCTCAGCCTCCCCGGGACATCCTGGCGACCAGGTTGATGATCACCGTCGCGACCACACTCACCACCAGCATCGAGGTGAACGGGATGAATACCGTCGTGTTCTCGCCTTGGTAGCGGATATCACCAGGGAGGTTCCCGAACCAGGAGAAAAGGCCCGGGAAGAAGCGGAGCAGCACTCCCACCAGCAATAGCCCGGCTCCGATGGCGATGAGGATGTTGGATAGGCGCATCCTCAGCCGGCGTGGCGAAGGGCCACCTTGCCCGTCTGCTCCCCGGAATCGAGGAAGTCGAGGGCCTGGGGAAGCTCATCGAATGTGAACACCTTTCCCACCGGGGATTGTGCCCGGCCGGAGCCGATCCATTCCGTGGCCCTCGCGAACTGGGCGTGGGTCCCCATGGAGGAACCTATGAGCTCCAATTGGCGGAAGAAGAGGTGTGGGATCGTCAACTCCACCTTCGGCCCGCTCGTCGAGCCACAGATGGCGATGCGTCCACCCCGTTTCGCGGCCCGCATCGACTGCCGAATCGTGTCCGGGCCGACATTGTCGATGACCACGTCGGCGCCCCCTTGTGCGGACATCTCGGCTCCGAATTCACCGTCCGAAGCGAATCCCTCCGTCGCCCCCTGCTCGATGGCCCATGCGATCTTCTCCGGGGAGCGCGAGGTCACGAAGACCATTGCGCCCATGGCCAGCGCCAGGTGGAGGGCTGCGGCCGAGACCCCGCCACCGACTCCGACCACCAACATCGTCTCCTCACGCCGGAGGCGAGCCCGCTCCAGCATCCGGAGCGCAGTCGCCGAGACCAGGCCGAACGACCCGGCGACGTCCCAGGGCATCGCCCCCGGCTTGCGCATGGCGTTGATGGTCGGGATCACGATCTTCTCGGTGAACGTGCCGGGCCGGTGCTCGCCGAGGATCTGGAAGGACTCGCAGTAGACGATGTCGTCATTGCGACAGGCGGCACACCGGCCACAGGAGAACGATGGGTCGACGATGATTTCGTCGCCGATTTCGAAACCCGCCGTGCCCTCACCGACGGCATCGACCACCCCCGCCCCGTCGGCGCCTCCGGTGTGTGGGAGGTGCTTGGGAGCCGGCATGCCCTTGGAGAGCCAAATGTCGAGGTGGTTCAAGGCGCTGTACTCCAGCTTGACCCTGACCTCCCCCGGTCCGGGCTTGGGCTCCTCGACGTCGTCGAGCTGGTAGGACCCGGTCCCTTTGGTGTCGGTGAGCTGCCAGGCCTTCATCGAGCCGAGGGTAGCCTCGCCCCACCCACGCCAGAGGAGGGCGAATTGGCGGCGCCGCTGCCCACGGATCGGGAGATTCACACCACCTCGGTCAAGGTCAGGTTCTACGAGCTCGATCCCTACGACCACGTCAATCACACCAACTACTTCTCGTACTTCGAGACAGCCCGCATCGAATACCTCACCGACATGGGATGGGGGCTCGACTACCTCAAGTCACAGGGATGGCAGCTGGTGGTCGTGGAGCTGCGCGCTCGCTTTCTCGCCGCCGCCCGCTATGGCGAGGAGCTGACGATCCATACCTGGATCGAAGATGCGGGTCGGGTCCGATCAACATGGCGCCAGACCATGTACCGGGGTGAAGAAGAGGTTGCCCGGCTCACCGTCGAGGCGGCATTCACCGACCTGGCGGGGCACCCCCGTCGCATTCCAGAGCCTTTCGTCGCGCACATGCGACAACTCCAGAGCGCCGACTGAGTTGTCCCCCTCCGAAGCAGGGGGACCGCTCGCCAGCGAGCGAAGCGAGCGCGAAGCCGGGGGCTAACCGAGGAACTCGGCGACCCAGGCGTCGGCGGGGTCGCGCAGAATCTCCTCCAGGGTGCCGGTCTGGACCACGGTCCCCTCACGCATAACTGCCAGTCGATCGGCGAGCAGCTGCGCCTCCTCGCGGTCGTGGGTCACCACCAATGCGGTCACCCCTCTGTCTGTGAGCAGAGTCCGCACTTCCTCAACGAGTCGCTCCCGCAGGTTCCGATCCAGCGACCCCATGGGCTCGTCGAGCATCACCAAACGAGGCTTGGTGGCCAGGGTGCGCGCCAGCGCCACCCGTTGCCTCTCCCCTCCGGACAGGTCTTCGATCCTGCGATCCCCGAACCCCGCGAGGCCCACCCAATCGAGCGCCAAGCGGACCTCCTCGTCGATGACCTCCCGGCTGGCTCCTGCCATGCGCAGGCCGAATCCGACGTTCCCCGCCACATCGAGATGAGGGAAGAGGGCAAACCCCTGGAACATGAGGCCGAAGCCGCGGCGATGCACCGGTACGCTCGACCACGCTCACCCCGTCCCAGCGCACATCGCCAGAGGAAAGGGGGACCAGCCCGGCAACCGATCGGAGCAGCGTCGTCTTGCCCGAGCCCGAGGGCCCGAGGACGGCGACGATCTCGGCGTCGGCCACTTCCAGGTCGACATCATGGACGATCCTCGACCCGTCCAACTCAACGGTCACCCCATCAACGGTGAGCATCAGAAGGTCCCCAGATCGCCGACGCGCGCCCGGTCGATCCACATCACCACGGCGGCGGTAGCCACGGCGAGCAGCACGGAGAGCGCCATCGCCATCCCGAAGGAGGCGGGACCCGGCCGTGAGAGGAGGCGATAGATCATCACCGGGACAGTGGTGGTATTGGGACGGGCGATGAATGACGTCGCGCCGAACTCACCGAGAGAGACCAGAAAGGCGAACGCCGCCCCGACCAAGCCCGCCCGGGCCACGATGGGCAGGTCGATCTCGCGCCAGGTCCGGCCAGGCGAGGCGCCGAGCACGGCGGCGGATTCCCGCACTTCGTCCGGAATCGAGCGCAGGGTGGGCACAGTGGATCGGACCACGAAGGGGATCGCTACCAGGGCATGGGCGATGGGGATCAAGAGGAAGCTGGCCCTGAGGTCGACCGGCCAGCCCAGGGCGACGATGAACCCGAAGCCGATGGTCACAGCGGAGGTCCCCAGCGGCAGCATCAGAGTCAGGTCGAACCAGCGGGAGAGTCGGCCGGTCCGCTCGGAGACCAACGCCGCGGCCATCAGCCCGATCCCGGTGGCGATCAGCATGGCCACGAAGGCGAATAGCAGGCTGTTTCCCATGGCCGACACCGGATTGCCCACCACTCGGTCCGACTCGAACAGCGCGGTATAGGAATCGGAGCCGATCGATCTGCTGAACATCATCGCCAGCGGCACGGCGAGGGTGGCCAGTGTCACCGTCACGGACACGGCAACCAGCCATTTCGACCTACCCCGGGGGTGGGGCAGGTCGGCGTCTGGCCGAAGCGCCCACGAGGCCGAGTGGCGTTCCTGGAACCGGGTGTAGGCGTACAGCGCGGCGGTCACGCCCACGAGTTGGGCAATGGCGAGCAATGCGGCGAGTGGAAGATCGAAGAGCTGGACCGCCTGGCGATAGATCTCCACCTCGAGGGTTGCGAACTCGTAACCCCCGAGGATCAGGACGACACCGAATGATGTGAACGTGAACAGGAAGACGATCGAGGCCGCGGCGGCTATGGCGGGTCGAAGCAGCGGCAGGGTGACGCTGCGAAACGCCTTCCATTCCCCGGCGCCAAGGACACGGGCGGCATCGCGGAGGTTGGGATCGAGTCGGCTCCATAGAGCGCTCACCGTGCGCACCACCACCGCGAGATTGAAGAAGACGTGGGCGGCGAGAATGGCGAAAATCGAGTCACGCCATCCCAGGGCAACGAAGGCGGTCCCTACCACCACCGTGGGCAGGACGAAGGGGACCGTCACCAGCGCGGTGGCGAGCCTTCGTCCCCGGAAGTCGAAGTTGGACACGGCCCAGGTCATCGGGACGGCTACTACCAGGGTGAGGACCGTTGACACGAGCGCCTGCCACAACGTGAACCATCCGACCTGGAACAGGCGGGCTTCCACCCCCGTGGACCTGATCTCCAACTCCGACAAACCCAGGATCAGAATCCGCAGCAGGGGATAGACGAAGAAGTACCCGATGAACAGGGCGGGGATGGCGGCCACCAGCACCCATCCCCAGCGGATGCGGCTCATCAGCCCTCCATCACCGAGACCCATTCGGCGATCCAGCCATCGCGACTCCTGGCGACGGTGTCCGGGGTGAAGCGCTCTGGCGATTCCGGGATGACTGTGTTCTCCACGAAGACCTGAGGCAACTCCGCGTTCTGATTTGCAGGGAAGACGAACCAGGTCAGGGGGATGGTCTCCTGGAAGTCCACCGACAGCAGATAGTCGACCAGCCGGCCGGCAGCCTCGGGGACGAGAGTCCCGTCGAGGATCCCGGCGTATTCGACCTGGCGGTAGCAGCCGGCTTCGACGACACCCGTCGGAGCCTCGTCGATCGGCTCCTCTGCGAATACCACCTCGGCTGGCGGCGACGAGGCGTAGGACACCACCATCGCGCTGTCGCCGCCATAGCGGACGAAGTCGGCGTAATAGGCGGTGTCCCAATCGGGGACCACCTCGACCCCGCCCGTTCGGAGATCCGCCCAGAACTCCAGCCACCCCTCTTCTCCGTATTCGATGATCGTGGCCAGCATGAAGGCGAGCCCGGGAGAGGAGGTGGCAGGGTGCTCGACGGTGAGGGTGCCGGCGTACGCCGGGTCTCGAAGCTGGTCGAGGGTGGTGGGGACTTCGAGACTGCTCTCCTCGAACCACGCCTTGTCGTAGTTGATGCAAACGTCGCCGAAATCGATAGGCGTCGCCATGGTCGTTCCGGGATGGAGCCCGCCGATCACATCGCTGAGCAGGGGACTGTCGTGCTCGCGGAAGATCTCCTCCTCCAGCGCCCGGGATAGAAATGTGTCGTCGACACCAAACATGACATCGGCCAAGGGGTTGTCCTTGGTCAGGATTGCCTGGTTGACCATGGCGCCGGCGTCGCCCCCGGCTATGACCTCGACCTCGGTCCCGGTGGAAGCGGTGAATCCGGCGAAGGTCTCGGAGGTGACTGCGTCGGCAAATGAGTCGTGTGCCAGGAGCCTCAAGGACTCGGGCGTGACCGGAGGCTCTTCCCCGCACGCCGCGACCAGTAACGCCAGGATCATGAAGAGCAGGGCCCTTCGCATCACACACTCCCTTTGTTCGCCGGGAGCGATGGTGCGGGTGTCTCCCTACGCCGGCATTATCCGGGTCAGGTTCTTCCGGTCGGGGTCTGGCAGACCCCCTCTCAGCCCGGTCCTCACCGAGCTCCCGTTGTCCAACACATGATAACTGCCCGCCCGGCTCGGATCGCCTGACGGGGGTTACTCTCGACCGATGCCTGTGGCCGCCTGTTGAAGATCGCGATCCTGGCTCCGATCTCGTGGCGGGTTCCCCCTCGCCATTACGGGCCGTGGGAGCAGTTCGTGTCTTTGCTCACCGAAGGGCTGGTCGGGAAGGGTGTGGACGTCACCCTCTTCGCCACCGCCGACTCGGTGACCGGCGCTCGGTTGGTGGGCACCGCTCCCACGGGATACTCCGAGGATCCCTCCCTGGATCCCAAGGTCGAGGAAGGTCTTCACATCGCCGCCGCCTTCGAACGGGCCGATGAGTTCGACCTCATCCACAACAGCTTCGACTTCCTCCCACTCACCTACAGCCGGTTGGTCGAGACGCCGGTCCTGACCACGATCCACGGTTTCTCCTCGCCACGCATCGTGCGGGTGTACCAGCAGTACAACGATCGGGTGGACTACGTCTCGATCAGCGATTCAGACCGCCATCCCAGCCTCGACTACCTGGCGACGATCCACCACGGGATCGACATGTCCGCCTTCGAACTGGTGGAGACGGCAGGCGACTATCTGCTCTTCTTCGGGCGGATCCACCCCGAGAAGGGTGCGGCAGAGGCCATCCAGGTGGCGCAGCGCACCGGGCTGCCTCTGGTGATGGCAGGGATCATCCAGGACCAGGCGTATTTCGAGCGCGAAGTGGAGCCTCACCTCGACGACGCGATGGTCACCTACTTGGGACCGGTGGGCCCTGAGCGGCGTGGCGAAGTCCTCGGTGGGGCGAGAGCACTGCTCCATCTGATCAGCTTCGATGAGCCGTTCGGCTTCAGCGTCGTCGAAGCCATGGCTTGCGGGACTCCGGTGATCGCCTACCGCCGAGGATCGATGCCCGAGATCATCGTCGAGGGCGAAGGCGGGTTCATCGTCGAAGACCTGGCGCAGGCCCTGGCGGCTGTCGGCCAAGCCCCGGTGATGGATCGGGCCAAGGTCCGGGCATCGGTCGAGGGCCGGTTCCACGTCGCGCGAATGGTCGACGAGTACCTCGTCGCCTATGAGCGGGTGCTCAGCTCTCGGTGAGCCGGGTGAGCAGGTCGGCGAGGGGCACCACGGCGACCCGGGCCCCGTAGTCGGAGTATCCATAGGGCAGGATCAAGTCCTCGCCGTTGATCATGCTCCCGCACGAGTAGACGACATTGGGGACGTACCCCTCACGCTCCTCGCCAGTCGGCACCAGCAGCGGGTCGTCGAGATGCCCGATCACCCGCTTCGGGTCCTCCGGGTCGAGGAGGATGGCGCCCAGCGAGTAGCAGCGCATCGGCCCGACGCCGTGGGTCATCACCAGCCATCCGGCCTCCGTCTCCAACGGGGAGCCGCAGTTCCCCAACTGCATCAGCTCCCAGGGCTGGGTCGGCACCTGGATCCGCTCCGCCTTCCCCCAGATCCGCACGTCGTCGGAGAGCATCAGGTAGTTGTTCTCGTTGTCCTGGCGGGAGAGGGCGGCGAACAAACCGTCGATCATGCGGGGGAACAGGGCGATCCCTTTGTTCCGCGCCCCGCCCCCCTGCAACGTAGCGATCCGGAACGAGACGAAGTCGGGGGTCTCGATGAGCTGGGGGAGGATCTGGAAGCCATCGAACGCGGTGTAGGTGCCGTAGTAGCTGATCGCTCCCGAGTCGGACACGAATCTGACGAACCGCGCATCCTCCATACCCCGGCTCTCGGTCGGGCCGGCGGGGAAGATCACCCGTTCCGAGATCGGGTAGCGGGCGTCGAAAGAGAGCGCGTAGTTCGACGAAGCGAGCCAGTGGATATTGCGCGCGGTCTCGATGGCGATGGAGCGGTCGACGACCCTTGCCAGATCGGCCAGCGCCGCGTTTACCTGCTCGAGGGTGAACTTCTGGGGGAGCGGGTCGAGGACCAGGGCCGCGATGTCGTTCATTACCCCCATCTCGGTCAGCTTGGAGCGGAACAGGTGCTTTTCATATCCCACGGACCTTCGGTCACCGGCGCTGACATATGGGGTCGGCTCGTCGATGGTGATGTTCGATTCGGAGTCGATCACCCCGGACCGGAACTCGATGGAGGAGAGATGTCCCTCGCCGATCGCTCTCAGGCTCGCCACGAACCGCTGCTCACCGGGTCCGAGACCGCTCTGGTCCGGCGCAGGCACGATCGAGGGGTTTCCGAGTGAAGCGGCCTCCACCGAGTATTCGTGGGTGAAATAGGCGGCGATCAGATCCCTGCGCTCGGGGTCGAGGTTGCCTGGATCGTCGACATGTGCGGCCACCAGGTCGAAATGGCGTGTCAGTGTGCCCCCGAGGTCGCGGTGACGATCCCCGAACTGCTCGATGGTGGCTCGGAGGGTCTCCCCGACCTCGTCGTCGGACATGGCGAGGACCCGGTCGACCACCCGGCGGGTCCTGGAGTAGCCGTCGGGGAACACCTGCTCCCCGGGAAGGAATGGTTTGGCGATCACCCGTCTCGGGTCGGGACCGAATCCGACTTTGGCATGGGTGATTGGGATGTGGCTCATTGAATTCGAATGCAGTCTGCCGCCCGGAGCGGTGGGCACCAAGGAGAGGGTAGAAGAACGATGCCCACTGTCCACGGACCCGAGACCTATTCGCCTGAAGCCTCCGCCCAGCGTTGCATCGCCATCAGGGCCGAGAGGGTCGACTCCGCCCCGTGGTTCCGATTGAGGCCCGATGGGGTGAGCCCGTCACAACACCCTCCGGTCCTCGGGTCGTAGAGCCTCGAGCCGTTGTCATTGTCGCCCAGGAACCACCGCACCGCCCGTTCCAGATGGCCCTTCCACCCCGGGTCGCCGGTGATCTGCCATGCCCGGAAACAGGCATCCGCCATGGCTCCAGCCTCGACTGGTTGCTGGTCGAATCCGGGCCGCGGATCGCCGGCGGCCCATCCCCCGGTCGGGGTGAAGCTGAAATGCCCGTCGCCCAGCTCGACCTCCACCAGCCATTCGAGGAGGCTCAGGCCACGGCCGACCAGGTGGTCATCTTGCAGAGTGGTCCCGGCGGCGAGGAGCGCCTCGGGGATACGGGCGTTGTCGTAGGTGAGCCTGGGCTCGGGCCACGGCCAACTCCCGGTCGTCGATTCGCTGAGCCGCGTGCTGCCTCGCTTCAGCAGCGCCAAGGCGCCCCCATGATCAGGCTGTGCCAACAGCATCTCGACCGCACCCAGCATTGCGAAGGCGGTGGATCTGAGCGGCTTGGGATCGAAGTCGGCGTTCCTGGAGAACAAGTCGGCGCCGGCGACACGGCTTCCTCCCAACGCCGCGAGATGCGCCGCGGTCCCCAGTGCCCACAGCGCCCGACCCTGCGAGTCCTCAGAGCCGACCGGGTCGGTCCAGGCTCCGGAGCTGTCGCGTCGATTGTGAAACCCGCCGGTCTCGAGCGCCGCAGCGATGATGAAGTTGATGTAGATCCCCGCCAACCCGGTGAGCTCGTGACCGGGCTCAGGCTCCCGGCATACGACGATCAAAGCCCGGGCATTGTCATCCGTGCAGTATCCGTGCTCCCGCCGCGGGGTCAGGTGACGGGCATGCTCCCAGAGACCGTGCAGATCGGTCATGCGACGCAAATGGTCGAAACAAGGGCCGGGGATCTGGGGGATCGCGAGAGACGCCGGCGAAGGGCTGGCGGTGCCCGTCGTCAACCCACCCGGGCGAGTGGTCCCCGTGCCCGATCGGTGACCAGTCGATCGACGACCGCCTCATAGCGACGTGCCACCACCGGCCAATACATGGTCGAGCCGACCGTCTGCGCGCGGTTGGCCATTCGGGCTGCCAGCGACGGGCTTTCGGCGACGGTTCGGATCGCCTCGCCCATGGCCCCGGGGTCGGAGTGAGGCACCACGATCCCGGCGCCACCCGAAAGCAGCTCCGCGGCGTGCGGGAAGGCGGTGGCAATGACCGGCTTGCCCGCCCCCAACGCCTCGACGAGGACGCCTGAGGTGACCTGCTCCGTCGACTCGTAGGGGAGGATCACGAAATCTGCGCTGCGAACGGCAAGGGTGAGCGCGTCGATATCGAGATATCGGCCGTCGAACTCGACGATGTCGCCCAGCCCGAGGTCTTCGACTCGCTGAACGAGCCCATCCCGATACGCATCGCCGGATGTCGCCCGGACTTTGGGGTGGGTCTTGCCGAGGATCACATAGCGGGGACGCGGGCTCAGATCACCCACACCAGTAAAGGCCTCGATGGCCGACTCCAGGCCTTTTCCGGGGCCGATCAAGCCCCAGGTGAGGAACACCGGGCGATGGCCATCAGCTAGCGATGGCCCGCGGAGGCTGAGCCGCGCCCCGTGCGGGATGGTGGAGATCTTCGAGGGATCCACGTCGTAGACCTCGACGAGTCGCCGGTTCGCCGTCTGGCTCATCACGACCGTCTCTTCGGCCATCGCCACCACGGCTTCCAGAATCGAGCGCTGGCTGTCACTCGGTTTGCTCAGCACCGTGTGCAAGGTGACCATCGAAGGAACCTCGAGGCCTCTCAGGATGTCGAGCACCTCGACCCCGTCAGGACCACCGAAGATCCCGTACTCGTGCTGGATCATGGCCAGGTCGAACCCGTTGAGCGTATCGACTGCTCCCTCGCAGCGACCCTGGCTCCCCGTTCATGTGGCTGAAAGAGACTTCGGGAGGGAGAGAGTCGATGGGGACATCGGAAACGCTCACCACCCCCAGACCCTCGTCAGAGCCCCGCTCGTTGGCGATCGCGTGACGCAACGCCTTGGTGAAAGTGGCCAACCCGCACGAAGTCGGTGGGTAGGTGGAGAGAAAGCCGATCGAATTCGGATTGGATGGGGATGTCATTGAATAGCCGCTTCTTGCTTGTCCGGGTGACTGTGTTCGGTGGTGCTGTTGCAGTCACTCAAACGTTGGAGATGCGAGTTCATGTGAACACCGCGTTACGACTTTGTGTCGGCTCCCGGGCCACACATTGTATACCCGGCCCGGGAGGGCCAAAACCGGCGATCCCGTTGCCCTGCGAAGCGGGGGACCGCTCGTCGGCGAGCGAAGCGAGGCGGTGATGGGCTACGAAGGCGGGGCGAAGGCGAGCACCGTGTTGTGCCCTCCGAACCCGAAAGAGTTGGACAGGACAGGTCCCGGCTCCCAGTCCCGCGGCTCGCGGACGATGTCGGAGAGCGGGATCTCGGGGTCCTGCTCGGTGAGCCCGATGTTGGGCGGCAACTCTCCTCGCCTGATCGCCTCCACGACGACCGCGGCTTCGATCGAGCCGGAGGCGCCCAGCCCGTGACCCGTGGTCCCCTTCACCGAGGACACCGCGGGCTGGCGTTCGCCGAACACCCGGGCGATGACCATGCCCTCGGTACGGTCGTTGAGGTCGGTACCGGTGCCATGGGCGTTGATGTACGCGATGTCGCCCGGCTCCAGCCCGGAGTCTTCCAGGGCGAGCCGGATCGCCCGCTCCGCTCCGACTCCCTCGGGGTGGGGAGCGGTGATGTGGTGGGCATCGGCAGTCGATGCCCCGCCCATCATCTCGGCGAGGATCGTCGCTCCCCGCGCCTGGGCCGCCTCCTTCTCTTCGAGCACGAGGATTGCGGCGCCTTCGCCCATCACGAAACCGTCGCGATCGACGTCGAAGGGACGGGCGATGCCCGACGGAGACAGGGCCCGGGCCGCCCTGAAGCCCGACGCCGCCGACTTTCGGGCTGCGGCCTCGGTGCCCCCGACGATGGCGGCGTCCGCGTACCCCCACTGGATCTGGCGCAACCCGTCGAGGATCGACTGGGCCCCGGCCGCGCACGCCACCACCGGTGTCGACACCTGGCCCCCGAACCCGTATTTGATCGAGATCGCGGCCGCTGCGGCGTTGGCCATCATCATCGGGATCAGGAACGGGGAGACTCTCGGATCGTCGACATCCGAGGCGTGGACCAACGTTTCCAGGGACTCCAGCCCACCGATCCCGGTGGCGAGCGCGACGGTGACACGGTTGGGGTCGACCTCCATTGGCCCGGACTGGGCGGAGGCCTCCTGCATCGCCACCATCGCGAATTGGGTGAAGCGGTCGAGTCGTCTGTGCTCTCGCATCGGGATCCACGGCTCTGGGTCCCAGTTGCGCACCAGATAGGGCCCGGGCGAATCTGGCTCGTGCTGCATGCCCTTCCAGAGATCGTCGGCCCCGGTGCCGGGGGCGGCCACCACGCCGATCCCGGTCACCACCACTTGACGCTTGCTCATGACCCCAATTGTGCCCTATTGCTCAAGTTGGGAAGACCGAGCGTTGGAGCCGACGCATACCTTCCAGCCAGCGCTCGTAGTCATTGGCCTTGTTCTGGAAGAAGCGTTCCACCTCGGGATGGGGGAGGATGAGGAAGCGCTCCTCGGCCAGGCCGGTGACCACGTCCTCGGCAACCGCCTCCGGGTCGATGGCATCTGCTTGCAAGAGGTCTTGGAACTCGGTCGCCGAGTCCAGGAAAGGGGTGCGCACCCCCATCGGGCACAGGCAACTCACCTTGACTCCTCGATCGCCGTAGGAGATGGCCAGCCATTCGGCGAAGGCGAGCGCCGCGTGCTTGGTCACGGAGTATTGGGCGGCTTTCAGATTGGTGAGCAGGCCCGCGGCCGACACGGTGGCCAGGAAATACCCGTCGCCCCGGGCCAGCCAACCCGGAATGAGGCGACGAGCCGCATGGACATGGGACATCAGGTTCACTTGCCACATGCGGTCCCAATCCTCGGGAGCGGTCTGCTCATCGCCGGCGAACCCGATGCCGGCGTTGGCACAGAACAGATCGACCGGTCCGAATCGCTCCTCGACCTCGTCGACCAGCCGATCGTTGTCCTCGGGCCGGGAAACGTCGGCCCCGATCGCGATCGCCCCGGTTTCTCCCGCCACCTGCTCGGCGGTGGCGATATTGAGGTCGGCGAGGATCAATGCCCGCGGCTTTTCCTTCGAGAAGCGTCGGGCCATGGCCGCTCCGATCCCGCTTCCGGCACCGGTGACCACGACGATCTTGTCGCTGAGGATCACGGGGCGACGTTAGGTGGTGTCAGAAAGCGGCGTCAGAGAGGATGTCGGAGCCTCCCTTCACCGCGGCCACCAGGGCGTCGGCGAGCGGAAGCAGCTGCTCGCCGTAGAAGCGGGCGGTGATCACTTTCGCAGTGATGAACTCGTCGCTCACATCGGTGGGGCGCTCCAGGGCGGCGAGTGCGGAACGTGCCATGAGCCACCCTCCCGCCACGGTGCCGAGCTGACGCAGATACGGTGACGCCCCGGCAAGCGCCGATTGGACATCCCCCGAGGCGAGACGCTCTCCGAGCCACGAGGACGACTCGGCGAGTCCCTGGATGGCGGTCGACAGCCGATCCCGGAACAAGGCGAGCTCCTCGTGATCGTCCATCTCCTCCAGAACGTTCGCCATCTCGGTGATGAGCGCGGTGACCACCGCCCCGCCCTCCAGGGGCAGCTTGCGCAAGACCAAGTCCACGGCCTGGATCCCATTGGTCCCCTCATAGATCGGCGCGATCCTGGAGTCCCGCAGCAGCTGCGCGGCGCCGGTTTCCTCGATGTAGCCCGCCCCGCCATGGATCTGTATGCCGATCGAGGCGAGCTCGACGCCGACATCGGTGCACCAGGCCTTGACCACCGGTGTGAGCAAGGCGAGGCGATTGGCGGCTTGCTGTCGCCGCTCATCGCTCTCGCCATGGAACCAATGGTCGGCCTCGGCCGCGACCACGTAGAGGAGGGCACGCATGGCCTCCACATACGCCTTCATGGTGAGCAGCATCCGGCGCACGTCGGGGTGCTCGATGATGGGGACGCTCTGCTTGTCCGTGGTGCCGATGAGCCGCCCCTGGACTCGCTGCCCGGCGTAGGCCACCGCCCGCTGATACGCCCGTTCGGCGATCGCCACTCCTTCCATTCCCACCCCGACCCGGGCCGCATTCATCATCGTGAACATGTTGCGCATCCCCGATTCGGGCTCGCCGACGATGTAGCCGAGTGCTCCCTCTCCTTCCTCCCCGTAGGAGATCACACAGGTTGGTGAGGCGTGGATCCCGAGCTTGTGCTCCAGCGAGACCACCCGGAGGTCGTTGCGCATCCCGGGTTCGCCGTTCTGGTCGGGGACGAACTTCGGTACGAGGAACATCGAGACCCCCTTGGTCCCCGGGGCGGCATCGGGAGTCCGGGCCAGGACCAGGTGGATCACGTTCTCGGTGAGGTCCTGGTCGCCCCAGGTGATGAAGATCTTGGTCCCGAACAGCCGATAGGAGCCGTCCTCCTGGGGGACGGCCCGAGTGCGGAGGGCGCCAAGGTCCGACCCCGCCTCGGGCTCGGTCAGGTTCATCGTCCCGCTCCACTCGCCGGCGACGAGCTTCTCCAGGTATGTCGTCTGGAGTTGTTCGGAGCCGTGGGTCACCAGGGCTTCGACTGCGCCATGGGTCAGCATGGGGCACAGGGCAAAGGCCATGTTCGCCGTCTTGAACATCTCCTCGATGACCACGCCCACCAGGTAGGGAAGTCCCCCACCCCCCCATTCCTCGGGCATGTGAGCGGAGGCCCAACCAGCCTCCACGTACTTGCGATACGCCTCCCGGAAGCCGTCGGGGGTCCGGACGGTCCCATCCTCGGTGAGCACCGAGCCCTGGCGGTCCCCGATCTGGTTCAGCGGGGCGATCACCTCGGAGAAGAAGCGGCCCGCTTCCTCCAGCATGTTGGCCACGGTGTCGGGGTCGGCATGCTGATACCCGTTGAGCTTGGAGATCTCCTCGAGCCCGGCGACGTGGTCGAGCAGGAAGTTGATGTCATCGAGTCGGGGCGCGTACTCCGACATGGCAGTCAAAGGCTACCGGGGATCCCGTAATTGGGACCGTGAGGGTCACATATGAGCGACATCCTTCTCAATTGCGGCTGGCCAGCAGCGCTTCGACCAGGTCGGGGAGGACTTCGCCGATGCCGGCGTCGAGCTTGACGGTGGCGAGATGGTCTGCCTCGGTGACGCCCCGGTTGATGATCACGATGGGGAGCAAGCGGTCCGCCGCACGAAAGACCACGTCCGAAGCCGGCCACACCGCAACCGTGGAGCCCACCACCAGCACCGCGTCGGCCATCGCCAGGAACAGCATCGCCTTGCTCAACTCCTCCTCGGGGAGCATCTCCCCGAACATCACGGTGGTGGTCTTGACCAAGCCGCCGCAAGACGGGCAGGTTGGGTCGAGGTCTCCGGCCTCGACCCAGCTCAGGACCTCCTCGGTCGGCCATACCGACTCACAGCCGAGGCAATGACACTCCCTGACATTGCCGTGCAACTCGGCCACCAGGTCATGGTCGAGCCCGGTCTCCCTATGGAGCCCGTCGACGTTCTGGGTCACCACTCCGGCCAGCCTCCCGGCGTCGGCGAGCCGCTTGATCGCCGTGTGGCCCGAATTGGGGGCGACCGTGGAGCGGGCACCCCACAGCTCACCGTTGAGGTGCATCTGCCAGCCACGTTGCCTCAATTCGGAGCTCGCCTGGTAGCGATCGATGTGGAAGTCGTCGGGATCGACCTTGGTCCAGAGACCTTCGGGCCCTCTGAAGTCGGGGATCCCTGACTCCGTGGAGATCCCGGCGCCGGTGAACACCATGATCGCCCGGGCGGGGCGAAGGGTGTCGATGGCCAGAGTCAGGTCGGTCACCGGGCGATTATCGGGCCGGAGTTGGATTTAGGCTCAGTCGATGCCAGCAAAGAAGGGCCCTTTCCAGCCCGAGACCGAAATGATGACTCTGGGTTGGGACCCGCCCCGGGGCATGGGATCTCTGAAGACCCCCCTCTTCCAGACCTCCACGTTCCGGTTCGATTCGGCCGAGGAAGCGAAGCGGTCCTTCGACATCACCTACGGCGGGGAGCAGCCGGCCGATGGAGAGGATGTCGGGTTCATCTACACCAGGCTCGACCATCCCAACCTGGTGGTGGTGGAGGAGCGGCTCGCTTTGTGGGACGACGCGGACCGCGCCCTGTTGTTCTCCAGCGGGATGGCGGCGATCTTCACCACCGCCCTGACCCTGCTCCGCCCGGGGGACCTGATCCTGCACAGTTCGCCTCTGTACGGGGGGACCAATTCGGTTTTCCACCACGTCTTGGCGCCGATGGGAATAGAGGTGGCGTCCTTCGGTCCCGACGCCGGCGAGCCCGAGCTCGACGACCTGGCCGCGGGGCGCCGGTTGGGGCTGGTGTACGTCGAGTCACCGGCCAATCCGACAAACGACATCTTCGACATCGCCATGGCATGCCGGGTGGCCGCCAAACATGGCGCTCCCGCCGTGGTCGACAACACGTATCTGGGCCCATTGGGACAGCAGCCGCACGCCCTCGGTGCCGACCTCGTGGTCTACTCCGCCACCAAGTACTACGGAGGCCACAGCGACCTGGTCGCCGGAGTGGTGACCGGTTCCGATGCTCTGCTCGGGAAGATCAAGACCATGCGCTACCGGATCGGCACCACCGCCGACCCGCACTCGGCATGGCTGCTGGGCCGAAGCCTGGAGACCTACTCCCTCCGCTGGCAACGCCAGGTCGACAACGCCATGCAAGTTGCGGCCTACCTGGCCGCCCATCCCAAGGTGAGTCGGGTTGGCTATCTGGGGCTGATCGCCGAGGGCGATCCTCGCCGGGAGCTCTACGACCGGCAATGCACCTCGCCCGGGGCGATGATCACCTTCGAAATCCAAGGGGGTCGGGAGGAGGCGTTCCGATTCCTGGACTCGACGCGCGTGGTGGGGTTGGCCACCTCACTGGGCGGCACCGAGTCGATTGCCTCGCACCCGGTGACCACCAGCCACTCCAACGTCGACGCCGAGACTCGCCAGGAAATGGGCGTCACCGAGGGGATGATCCGGTTCTCGGTGGGGATCGAGGCCGCGGGCGACATCATCGCCGACCTGGAACAGGCCCTGGAGATGGTCTGATCTCATAGGTCTTTCAACCCATGTTCGGCCACTCTCCGCGCGGGGATAATGCTGTCCGGGACCGAGCGGTCGGGAGGCAGCAGACGTGGGAGAGATGGAAAGACGAAAGGCGCTGGTCTTCGTTATGGCAATCGTTGTGGTGGTCCTGGCTGCGGTGACTCTCGCCATCACCACCGCCATGAGCAACGACGACCCGACGACCGAGCCGCAGAGCATCACATCGCAGGTTTCTTCCTCGTCCGCGACCGGGGGTTCACTCCTGCGGTTCTAGGGCAAGGAAGAGAAGGAGCTCCTACCCATATGGAGCCGCGGAGGCGACCCCTCGGGGTCGCCTCCGTATTTGTGCTCGGGCTCAACCCCGGGCGATGCGCAGTTGCTCGGCCAGCCCCTGTCCGCCCATCGCCAGGTCGTTTGCCACCGCCGACACGCTGAACCCGAACGCGAGGAGACGGAGCGCCGCCTCACCACCGGCGCAATGAAGCCCAGCGAGCTTGCCCTGTCGGGCGGCAGCTTCGATCACGGTGGTGAACGCCTTCTGCATGTCCTCGGCCAGAGGATGAGTGCCGTCGAAGACCGAGACCACATCCGATGCCGGTATTCCCCCTACCGACAGCCCGAGGTCAGACGGCCCGACATACAGCCAGTCCACTCCGTCCACTGCGGCGATCGCCTCCGCGTTGGCGACGGCCGTGGTGGTCTCGATCTGCACCGCCACCAATGGTCGGTAGTCGTCGGCGAGGGGGTCGATCTGCGTGGTCTGCATCCCGAACGACCGGGTGCCATCGGGGGCATATCGGGTGGCGGCAACCACGCCCCGGGCCTCGTCGGCATCGTCTACCTGGGGCGCCATGATCCCGGTGGCGCCCAGGTCCAAGGCCCGCCCGATGACCGCCGGATGATGGCTTTCCACCCGAACGATCCCCGGAACGCCATGTGTTGCGAGCATCGAAAAGGTCTCAACGCCGAGCGACGCGATGTGGACCCCGTGTTGGGTGTCGATGGCCACGAAGTCGGGCCCGAGAGCAGCGGCCGTCTCCAGAATTCGGAGATCCGCGGTGACGGACCAGAATCCGAGGATCGGATCGGAGCGGCGAAGTGGGCCGGGGGACCGGGCTGGCATGAGATGAAGCTACCGGGCGAGAATCGCGTTTCGCCTGTCGAAACCACCCCGCCTCGTTCGTCTTCATAACAAGCGGTCCACATAGGGTGAACCGGAGAAAGGAGAGGTCATGGCCAAGTTCGTGTTCCTGTATCACGGCGGCAAGGCACCGGAGTCCGAGGAGGAGGGTGCGGCCGTGATGAAGGCCTGGACCGATTGGTTCGACGGCATCGGATCGGCAGTGCTCGACGCGGGCAACCCGACGGGGGCTTCCGCCACAGTGTCGCCCGATGGCTCGGTGACGCCCGGCGGCGGCGCCAACCCGGTCAACGGTTACTCGATCATCGAGGCCAACAGCCTCGACGATGCGGTGAGCATCGCCAAGGGCAGCCCGCAGCTGGAGTCTGGTGGCTCCGTGGAGGTCGGCGAGACGCTCGAAATGTGACTGTGCGGCGCGGGGCGGTCCTCCGTCCCGCGCCCCATCACCCGACGGCGTCGACGAGAGTGACTGCCGTAACCCGCCGCGAGGCCAAACGCCTCCCGAGCGCGGCCCCGAACACGCCAAAGGGAAGGCCCAGCAGCGGAACCGCGATCAAGACCCAAATCGCGTCGGCGAGGATCATCCCGATCGGGTAACCACCTTCGCCGTCGAAGAACAGGGTCTGGTCGATCTGATAGTGCTCGATCGCTTCGGGCACCCCGACCAGGAACATGAGAAGGGTGCCGAGCAAGGCTCCCCACACCGCGACGCGCAGTCCGGCACCAGTGCTCCGCTCCCACATGGCTCCGAGCGTCGCGGCCAGAAACAACACGATCATCGGCCCGAAGACCACCCAGACGCCGGCATCGGTGCCGGAATAGCGCGCAGTCGCCAGATAACCCGTTGCCAAAATGAGCCCGGTGATGAGAACGACGACGCGTGTGGAGCGGCCCGGGGTGAGCAGTAGTGGTGTGGCAAGGACGATCCAGAGCCCGAAGCCCAACACAACTGCCATCGCGGCCAGTCCTTTGACCGTGAGCAACTCACCGGCGTTCGGGTGCTCGGCGAGGAAGTAGACCGCGATGGCAATACAGCCGATTACCGCCACCGTGATCGAGACGGTCAGCACCGAACCCGCGCGGCGCCCCGCCGCCGACAGGCCCCGCGGAGGGAACAGGGCAGTTCGAGCAGCACCCAATGCAAATCGCCACCTCGCCGGCTGGCCGACGACCTCGACGAGCTCGATGCTCATCGCTCGTCCCCATTCCTGGCGTTCCGAGGGAAGAGCGAGGGTCGCCGCTGAGAGCAGCCATTCCGGCCCATCGGCATCGGGAATGGTGGCGACGGTCCGCCGCCACGACGCCCCGATCACGATCCGGATCGCGATCACCCAGGGGAGAGCTACCACGCCAATCATCACCATCGTTGCGATCACCCCCGCTTCTGGTGGCTCGCCGATGATGTACTCGGTGAGCCAAAACGCGGCAAACAGGGAGAGGACCGCGGCCGTTGCCAACCGCTGATACCTGCGTCCGGTCCGATTCACACTCCCTCCCAGGTCGGCGAGGGGACAACCATGCTGGCCGTGGTCGGGACAATCTCGGCAGCAAATTCACGACCGGTCGGCGTGAGCCGGTAGAGATGTCTCGGGGGACGGCCGGGAGCAGGCTCGGACTCCCACTTGGTCTCCAGGAACCCGCGGTCGGCGAGTCGGATCAGGATCGGGTACATCGACCCGGCCTTCATCTGGAGCTCCGTGCAGAGCTCATAGCCATACCGCCAGATGACCGAGTCATCCGCCAAGGCGCGGAGCACCCGGATCGTCTGCTCAGAGGGCCGTCGGTCAGCCACGTAGTCAACTCTATATAGATAGAGTTAGGATGTCCAGCACGATGCCAGACTCGATGCGCTGTGTGATCCTGGTGGAGGGTCTCAGCGACCGGGCCGCACTGGAGGCGCTGGCCATACGTCGCGGGCGTGATCTGGATTCCGAAGGTGTCGCCGTGGTGGCCATGGGAGGCGCCACCAATATCGGCCACTTTCTCGACATCTATGGGCCATCGGGTCTCGGTCTCGAACTCGCCGGGCTTTGTGATGCAGGTGAGGAGCATGACTTCCGACGCGGGCTGGAGCGCGCCGGGCTCGGAGCCGATCTCAGCCGTGAGGGCCTGGAGTCCCGCGGCTTCTTCGTCTGTGAGCCGGACCTCGAAGCGGAGCTGATACGAGCCTTGGGAAACACTGGTGTCGAGAGCGTCCTCCAGGCTCAGGGCGAGCTGGGCTCGTTTCGCATCATGCAGCGCCAGCCGGCGCACCGAGAACGGGCCGTCGAAGACCAACTGCGGAGGTTCATGGGCACCCGGTCGGGTCGCAAGCTCGCCTATGGGCGGCTACTGGTGGAAGCGCTCGACATGAGCAGAGTTCCGCGACCTCTAGATGGCGTGCTGGCCCATGTTTGAGCCGACTTAGTCTTCGTCCGTTTCGATTCCCAGGGCTACGAAGATTCGATGCCGCTCCTCCGCGTACATGCTGGCGCTGATCAGGTCACTTTCGAACTTCTCGCTGAGGCTGGCGAACTCTTCCATGAGTGCTGCCTCGGTCTCAACGGGGATCGTGTCGCTCTGACTGGTGAGGGCTTCTCTCCTCTCCCGTTTGTCCGCCTTCTGCTGCTCCTTGCGGAGCTCCCGGGCGCGCTTCGCCGCGGCGTCGCCTCCCGATTTTGCCATCAGCGAGAGCGCTCTTTGGCCTGGTTCACCGTGAGCTGGCGGCCATTGAGCTGCTGCCCATTGAGGGCTTCGATCGCGGCCTTGGCCTCGGCATCGTTGTCCATCTCGACGAAGCCGAATCCACGGGAGCGGCCCGTGTCGCGATCGGTGATCACCTGGGCCCGGCTCACCGAGCCGTGCTGTGCGAACAGCTTCTCGAGTTGGTCGGAATCGGTGTCGAAGGTGAGGTTTCCGACGTAGAGGTTGGTGGACATTGCTGGTTCCTTTCGGGCTTGACCGTCGAAATCATGCGCTGTGAGGCGAACAAACGTGGGGTCCCGATGTGATACGAGATGCCAGGTATGTGCCCTACGAAGACTCCACCCGACGGAAACGAAGGAAGCGAAGCGAGGCGCAGCACGCTTTCAGGCGTGCACTGTCAAAGTGATGTTAGCGACGTGAGAGAGATGGGTCCGATGGGACTCGGTTCCCTCACATTTCCACGCCTGTAATGCGCCTAGACCCTCTCGATCAGGGGCGCAGTCTCCAGGGCGTGACCTTCGACCGAGATCTTCGGCAACAAGCGGTCGAGCCACCTCGGCAACCACCAGTTCGCATCGCCGAGTAGCTCCATCGTTGCCGGGACGAGCAGCATCCGAACGATGGTGGCGTCCACCAACACGGCGCTGGCTAGGCCCACTCCGAACAGCTTGACGATGCGGTCGGTCTCGCCGATGAAGCTGCCGAACACGACCACCATGATGGCGGCAGCCGCGGTGATGACCCTTGCGGTCAAGGCCAGCCCGTCCGCCACCGAGCCCCTGCTGTCGCCGGTTCGAACGAACTCCTCACGGATCCGCGACAGGAGGAAGACCTCATAGTCCATGGATAGACCGAAGACGATGGCGAACATCATCATCGGTACGAAAGGCTCGATCGGTGCCGACTCGATACCGAGCAGGTCACCCCCCCATCCCCACTGGAAGATGGCGGTCACGATCCCGAATGCCGCAGCCAGGGAGAGCAGGTTCATGATCACCGCTTTCAGCGGGACCAACAACGATCTGAACACGAGCATCAACAAGAGGAACGACAGCGTGAGCACCACCCCGATGAAGACAGGAAGGCGCGCCGCGAGGTACTCCGAGAAATCGACCGCCGCTGCCACCCCACCAGAAACGACGACATCGAGCTCGGTGCCTTCGGTGGCCTCGGGAACCACCTCCTCACGCAGCCGGAGGACGAGTTCGGTGGTTTCCTCATCCTGCGGAGCGGTCGTCGGGAAGAGCCTCCACAGCACCGCCGTTGGAGCCTCCGGATCGTTGGGAATGCCGGGGGTGACAAAGGCCACTCCGGAGTCATTTGCCAGGGCCTGGGTGACGGTCTCGAGCGCCGCCGGGTCGGTGCCCTCGGGGATCTCGGCTGCAAGCAGCAATGGCCCGTTGAACCCAGGGCCGAAACCGGCCGCCAGCAGGTCGTAGGCGCGGCGAGTGGTCGTCTCCTCCGGGTAGTTGCCCTCATCGGAAAAGGCAAGACGCTGATCGAGGTACGGGTAAGCGAGTGTCAGCAGAATCACCACGCCGGCGATGGCGGACAGCCAGGGCCGACGCTGGATGACGCGGCTCCATCGATAGGGCACCGTCTCCTGGATCGGGCGCGGGGCCCGGTGCGGCACCTCGCGCCGCAACGGGGAGATGGCGAAGCTGGCCACGATGACTATCGCCGCCAGCGAAAGCCCGACGACGGCGAGTGGCTGGAACGCAATCGCGACTCCGACCAGCCCGACGGCAAGGAGGAGAGCCGCGATGAGGCCACGCCACCGAGTGACCTCGACGCGCTCTCCGGCGAAGCCAATCAGGGCGGGGAGCAGCGTGAGCGAGGCGACGGCGGTGACCGCGACCACGGTGGCGCAGGCGATGGCGATCCCTGTGATGAATGCCAAATCCATCAGGACCATCCCCACCAAGGAGATGACGACCGTCGTCGCCGCAAAGGTCACTGCGCGGCCAGCCGTATCCATGGCGACCACCGCTGCCTCTTCGATCGAGGCCCCGGCGTGCTTGTTCTCCCGGAAGCGAGTGACGATGAACAGGGCGTAGTCGATCCCGACACCGAGACCGAGCATGACGGCAACAGTGTTGGCGAAGTCGGGGACGGAGAGGACGTTGCTGAGGATGCCGACCAGCGATACGCCGAGTCCGATGCCGGCCAGTGCGATCCCGATCGGCAGGCCCATGGCGAGCACCGACCCGAACGCGAGGATGAGAACGATGATGGCGAAGGCAATTCCGAGCAGTTCCGAGCTGGGCACCTCGAAGGTGGCGAAGATCTGGCCACCGAGCTCGATCTGGAGCCCCTCGATGTCCGGCATCATCTCTTGGAGCTGCTCGCTGATGGCAGTTGCTTCCTCGAGTGTGATGTCGCGTGAGACCCCGATCTGCGCGTAGGCGATCAAGCCGGCCTCAGGCCCTTGCGAGGCGATCTGCTGCGCCCCTTCCGGTGAGTAGGGGCTGACGATGGTGATCCCTTCGATCTGGCTCGCCTCGTCGAAGAACTCGGTCATCGCCGCCTGGACCTCGGGGTCGGTGACGCCCTGCTCGGCCCGGAACACGATGGTCCCACCCTCGCCACCCGCAGAGGATCCGGCGAAGTGCTCGTCGAGGATGTCGAAGCCGCGTCGGCTCTCGACGTCGGGGAGCGCGAACTCGGTGCTGTATGCGGTGCCGACCACCGCGTTGGCGAGGACGCCGCCGAGGATGAGAACGCCCAGCCAGGCGAGGGCAACCTTGCCCCGATTGCGGAAACACCAACGTCCAAGACGCGCGAACAAAGCCGACTCCTATGAGGGGATGCGCGAGGCTACTAGGGGTGAGTTATTGCTCAGCCGGGTCGGTCCCGGACGTGCCAGCCAACGCCGCGGTTCACTCGGTCGCGAAAACTCAAGGTATCTCGTGTAACTCAGACACAGGAGCTCACAGAGGTTGGTGGCTGATGGAGACCAGCCGACCCCGTGGAGGAGCGGTGCATTGCGACCGCGGATACGTTCTCACATGCCCTGGCTGGCTGTGCCATACAGTGACACGGGTGAATCCGGGTTCCACGCCGGGGTGGCTTCTTGCGGCTGTTCTCGGGTTGCTCGTGGTTATCGCCATCGGCGCATCGAGGGTTGGTGGCCTGAAAATCGAAGGGCGCCTGGCGACCGCCGCGGCTCGTGCTGTCCTTCAGTTGGCAGTCGTCTCGACGCTAATTGCTCTCGTGATCGGCAGGCCCTGGGCTATCGCCGCCTTTGTCGCCGTCATGTACGTTACTGCGACACTCACCGCCGCTGGCCGGGTCGGTGCTCGGGGCGACTGGCCGTGGTGCGCCGTTGGCCTGGCGGCCGGTGTTGTGCCTGTGCTTGTTGTTATCCTTGGATCTCGCGTGGTCCCATGGACAGGGGCGGCCATCATCCCGATAGCCGGGATCGTCATTGGTGGAGCGATGACCGCTCAAACGCTCACCGCTCAACGAGCCTTCGACGCCTTGAATGACGACTTAGGCCAGGTCGATGCTGGCGTCGCACTTGGCATGCGTCGGCCGGCTGCCATCAAAAACGTCATTGAGCGCCACGCTCCGAAAGCGCTTACCCCGATCCTTGACCAGACACGCACCGTTGGCCTTGTGACTCTCCCGGGAGCGTTTGTCGGAGTTCTCCTCGGAGGAGGATCACCGGGTCAGGCCGCCGTAGCACAGGCTCTGGTTCTGGTTGGTCTGCTGGCAGCAGAGACAATTGTGGTCGTCACTTCACAGAAGCTGATCACAGCGGGGCGGATCATGCCCCACAACCTCCGGGCACGACTCCCCGATATTTAGGCTCGAGCCAGAGGACGGTGTCATGGCTCTTCGGTGGTCGGATTGAATTTGGCGCCCACTTCGCGAATCGAGTCTTCGTCCCGGCTGAGTCGGCCACCGCGGATTTCCCAACAAACCGAACGTATCCAGGCCCCTTAAGGCTCGACCGAGCCTGACAAGTTTCCGGCAGAGGGCCAGGGATGCCGCGCCCGCGAAAGATCGAGCGAGATCGCGAAAGAGATCCACGGTGTGCCCGTGGCAGGTCGCGATAACCGATATTCCCAGGGAATGACGCCGGCTTGACTCATAGCCATTTGTGGCGTCTGGCGACCCAAAGCGTGGCGGCAGCGAGGGCTGCCATGGTGCCGACGGTCACCCAGAACATCCAGGGCAGCTCAAAGAGGCCGACCTTGAAGTTCATGCCCATAACACCTGCGATCACGACCGCAGGCAGCAACAGGACCGAGACGATCGTCAACCTTCTCATCACGTCGTTCGTGGCTTGAGCCGTGCGCGTCATGAAAATGTCGAACGACCCGACGATCATCTCCCGAGTCGTGTCCACTGCGTCCAAAGCCTCGTTCAACCGGTCCTTGAGGGGGCGAAAGCTCCCGGCAACCTCGGCCCCTAGTGCGGCGTCCGCCTCGGGATGGCTGAGCATCTCGATGATGTGACGGTGTGGGGTGAGAAGATTCCGCAGCTCACGCACGTTTCGCCGCATTGTCTGCAGGCGACGCAGCAAGACGCCTTCGTCCGGGAAGTCGGCGAGGAGCTCCTCGTCGAGTTCGTCGATGTCGGACTGCAGCTCCTCGATGACCTTGAAATAGCCCGATAGCTGCCAGTTGAGTACGAGGGCGAGGAAGGCGGGCCCATTGAGTTCGCCGAAACGTGTTTCGCCGTTGAACGGCTTGTTGAACTGGTCGACCAGGTCCAACCCACCCTCGTGCAACGTCACGACCCAGTTCTCACCAACCAGACAATGGAGCACCATCGGCTGGGGTGTTGAGTTGTCCCAGTGGACCGCGTTAACCCGGAGTTCAAGGACGTCGTCGTGATGGATCAGTTGGGGACCTTCGACCTCACCTGAAAGCTCCCCGATGAGGCCCTCCACTCCGAGGTCACGCCAGAGATTCCCCAGATCCTCTGCGCGATCAAGGTCGACATCACCCCAGAGCATCTCATGGTCACCCAAGGAGTCGACGCTCGCAACGTCGGGTGAGATGAGGCGGTCTTCGCCCTCACTCTCGTACAGCCAAAAGTGAACTCCTCCTGTCTGATTGTCATCAATCGGGCCGACGGCTGCCGGCCGGTTGGTCGAGATGTCGGTCGCCATACTCCTCCCCGCGTCGATGTGATCGGCGTGATTGGGTACCCGAGGCGAAATGGGTCGAAACACCCGATGGCGAGGTGGCTTCGGGCGCTGTAACCCCCGACCGCCAATTCCCGTGAGGTCTGTCGCGGTGCGACGGATGGCGGCAGGCACCGGAGGCTCCAGGCATGGGCCTCCAGTGCGCTGCTGCTTTCGGTGGCAAAGAGGGAGGAGGTTCTTTGCTCCTCGCAGGTTCGATCCGGGACGTGTCACCGGGAGGATCGGAGTTCGGATCTCGGATGAACAGCGATGAAACCTTTGAGTGATCAGGCCTTCTCCGGAAAGGGCGCACGACGGATGGCGGCTTCGCCTAAATCGGGTCGATCTCGAAATCGGAGCCGATCAGATGGTCAGGTATTCCGATACGGCACCGATCAGGGCCGATGAAATAGAGAACCTCGTCAGGCTCCTGCCGCTCGATTCTCCGTCATACGCCCGACTGGGTGTCGCTCCGAGCTTGGGGTTGGGTGACGGAGTCCGGCGAGCTAACCGGGACGGGCAGGCGTCATGCCGATCCTCGACACAACGGGATTCTGCCCTAGCTCAACCAACGCTCAGCACTGCAGCCGTCTTGCAAGCCAACTCGGAACGCGTCGGAGCTTGGTGGGTCGACTGACCCTCTAACGGGTGCCTATTCCAATACCAGACCTTCGAGGGCCACGATCACCTCGTCAAGGGCGTCATTCTCTTGACCAGGCTGCGCCGCGGAGAAAACGTATAAGCCGAAGTCGTTGTGGACTAGCGCCAACCTGGCAAACAGAGCGCCCTGCTCGCAAGCCTGCGTGTAAGCCACAGCGGGCACCTCACCGATCATGACATCGCGTTCTGTTCTCTGGCTCCGAACTACCCATGGGCGCGGCTGGCATTGTCCGCCACCATCCCCAAGAAGGTTTCAAGATCATCCGTCGTGCTTGTCCCGGTGAGAAGCAACGACCGTTCAGGGAGGAACACCACGTCAAGGTATGGGCCAGCCATGTTGATCGGAGAGTTCCCGTCCCAAGGCAGTGATGCAGCGTCCCACGATCCAGGAGCCGCATCGGCGGGCAGTTCAAACGCGTAGGGATACTGAACCGACTCGAACGTGGTCGACCCCGAAGACCCCTCTCCTTGAGTAGTAGCACATCGGCGGTTGTCGAAGCCGTGGTTGTCGGATCTGCCGTCGTTGACACGACCGTGGTCGGCAAAGAAACCGCCGAAGTCGAAGTGGCCGAACTCTCGGTGCTACACGCGGCAACCAGACCAGCGGCCACCAGAAAAACACCCACCCACGGAGCACGCGTCACCGTTGTCAAGGGTAGTTCTACTAGGTGGCATTGCCCTGACGCTGATTGACCCTGGCCATACGAGCATTGCCTCGGCTGGGACCGGGCACCGCGTCAGAGAGCTTCAGCCAACTAGCCCTCTGACTTGGCCTTTTGTCGGTGGGTCCCGTGGGACTCGAACCCACAACCAACGGGTTAAAAGCCCGCTGCTCTACCAATTGAGCTAGAGACCCTGGAACCCGTAAAGGATATCGCTGACTTGGGCCCAGCCGGCCTCGGCTCAGACCCCGCGGCCCCGGTAGTCGGCCGACACCAGGTCGGTGAGCTCCTGGACCGAGGTCTGGCCCACCGGGGAGTCGAACGTGATCCGACCATGCTGGAGCAGGTTCACGCGGTCGCAGACGTCGACCACCTGGGCAAAGTTGTGCGCGATCAGGATCATGGAGACTTCCCGCTTCTGACGGAGCTCGAGGATGAGGTCGATGATGATGGCGCTCTCCTTGGCCCCCATCGCCGCCAGCGGCTCATCGAGGAGGATGATCTTGGCGTCGGAGTACACCGCACGCGCAATGGCCACCGCCTGCCGCTGACCACCGGACAGAAACCCGACCTCGGTGTCCACCGACGGGATTCGGACTCCCATGTCCTTGAGGTGAGCGGTCGAGTTCTCCCTCATCTGGTCTTTGTCGAGGAAGGGCAACGGTCGGTGCACGAGCTCCTTGTTCAGGTTCATGTTGAGATAGACCGGCAGCTGGTCGACGAGAGCCAAGTCCTGGTACACGGTCTCGATCCCCAACTCCCGGGCATGCGACACCGAGCGAAGTTTGACCTCTTCGTCGTTGATGTAGATGGTCCCGCTATCGGGCTGCTCGAAACCGGTGAGGATCTTGATCAAGGTCGATTTTCCCGCCCCGTTGTCCCCGATCAGCCCGAGCACTTCTCCCCGCTTGAGCTCGATGCTCACTCCGTTGAGAGCGACCACCGGCCCGTACCCCTTGGAGATCTCCTCGGCTCTCACCGCGATGGGGGCCTGGCTCGAAGGAGTGGTCATAGTCGGACCCTCTGGGAATTGATCCGAGCCCTGGTGGCGAGGGAGTTCAAGATCATGGCGAGGATGATCGCCGCTCCCAAGACCAATTGGAAGGTGAAAGCACTGATCCCCTCGAGATTGAACCCGTCTTGCAGTATGGCCAGCACCAGGGCGCCGAGAAAGGCACCGATCACGGTGCCGTACCCACCGGTGAGCACCGTTCCTCCGATAACCGCGGCCGCGACGGCGAGGAATACCTTTTGGCCCGACACCCCCGCACCCGGGTCGAAGGAGCCGACACGCATCCCCTCGATGACCCCGGCGAATCCGGCGAGCATCGCCGCCACGATGAAGTTGCGCATCTTGACCCGACTCGAGGGGACACCGGCTTCGGAAGCCCCGATCGGATTGCCACCGACCGCCACCGTGTGCACGCCCCATCGAGTGTGGTTGAGCACGATGTGCATCCCGAGCACGATCACCAGCACCCAGATCAGCCCTGAGAATCCTGCACCCCCGAATATCTGGGTGGCAACGCCCTCATCGGGAGGACGCTTGGGGAACCCGTTGGAGATGTTGAGGGTGAACCCGTTGATGATGAATCCCATCCCCAGGGTGACGATGAAAGAGGGGATGCCGAACCCGATGCTGATCGCCCCGTTGAGGACCCCGACCACCCCGGCGCCCAACACGCCGACCACGATCGCGAACGGCAGCGCCAGGCCTGCTTCGTTGGCGAAGAACACCAGGAAGGGGGTCATGAAGTACACGTTCCCCATCGACAGGTCGATCTCCCGGCACACCAGGAGCATCACCTGGCCGGTGGCCAGGATCGCGGGAGCGATCAAGTACTGGGAGACGACACGCAGGTTGTCCGTGGTGAGGAAGGCATCGTTGACGACCGCGAAGTAGCCACCGAGGACCAAGGCGACCAGCGCTACCGTCGACTCCGGCCTCCTGATCAGGAAGTCGGCAACCCGTCCTCCAATGGACGGCTGCTGGTCACCAGTCATCGACGCTCCCGCCACACTCATCCGCCATCAACCCGGCTGACGGTGCGTCAAGTTACTGCTCGAGTTGTCCGAGCGCCGTGGTCGGTTCAGGCAACCGGCTCGACGATTGCCTGCTCCTCGGCGTCGCCCTCGAAGCGGCTCTCGGTCTCCAGGAACAACTGGGCCGACGCCGAGTCGAGGAACACCAGACCGGTGTTGGTCTCCGGCGGCGTGACGACCCCGCCCGACAGCTTCCAGAGGTACATGTAGACCACGGGCAGGAATCCCTGGAGATAGGGCTGCTGGTCGATTGTGAAGTCGAGGACCCCACTGGAGACCAGTTCCACGGTCTCGGGGAGGAGGTCATATCCCCCGGCGCCGACCAGCGCGTTGTCCCGAGCGCTTTGGGATTCGACGACCTGGCCCACCGCCTGGGTGCTGCCGGCGTCAACGGCGAACATCCCCGTGGCGTCGGTGTTACCCAGATACCAGGCCTCCACCGCGCTCAGCTCGTCTTCGAGGGCGGCCCCGGTGGTGATCGCCTCGGCCTGGATGTCCGCACCCGACTCTTCGATCGCGGCCATGGCTCCATCGATGCGAGGCTGGATGTTGAGCTGACCCGGTGTGGCGATGAACAGGGCGACCTTGCCGGAGCCCACCAACTCCACGATGCGCTCCCCCATGGCGAACCCGGACCCGAACAGGTCCTGGCCCACATAGCAAAGGCGGTTGTTGGCGACATCGGCGTTGTAACCGATGACCGGGATCCCTGCGGCCAGGGCCTCGTCGGTGGGCCCGTTGAAGGCCTCGAGGTCGACGAGGGCAATTCCGATCCCGTCCGCCTCGGCGGCGATGGCGGCCTCGAACGCATTGACCATCTCACCGTTGTCTGCGATCTCGGACCCGGTCCACTGGAAGGCGGTGCCCAGGAGGGCGGAAGCGTCCTCGATCCCATAGACGGTGGGGACGAAGAAGGGGTTGGTCGTCACATGGTTGACGAAGGTGAAGCTCCACTCCGGAGTCTCCGGGAACTGCCCGGCCCCGGAGCCGCCGCCGGTTCCGCCGGTTGTCGATCCGCCGGTTCCATCAGAGCCTCCATTGCTGGTGCAGGCGTTGATGAGGCCAACAGCGGTGGTGATGCCCATGGCTTTGAGGAAGGTTCTCCTCGATGGGCTCAGCAGGTGGGCGGTATCGGTGCGCATCCCAGTGCTCCTCCTCGGTAGCTGTCCGCGCCAAGTGCGAACGCCCGGGAGGATAACCGCAGATATCGTAGGCCCGCAACCGATTGCGGTCAGTCGTTACCAGACGATATGGGAGAGCAGTCTCACGTGCCGACCGGCCGGGGCCGGCTCACTCCGATCCCACCCGCCGTATCTGCGCCGAATCGCTCGATCTCGGCCGCCAGGTCGAGGCGGCGAGCGCCGACCTCCATGTCGTCGCCGAGCAGGTCGGCTGGCACCAGCCAGGAGACCTCGAAGTCGAGCCCGTCGGGATCCTTCCCGTAGAGCGCCTTGGTGGTCCCATGGTCGGTGGCACCGCTGAGGGCGCCGGCCTCGGTGAGCTTCCTACCCATCTCGGACAGGTCATTGAGAGTGTCCACCTCCCAGGCCAGGTGATAGAGGCCGACAGTCTGTCTGCCGGCCGATGAGTCCCCGGCGTTTTCGCCGATCGAGAACAGACCGAGGTCGTGATCGTTGGTCGAGCCCTCGGCCTGCATGAATACCGCACCGGGAAAGGCCATCACCTGACGGAACCCGAGCACGCTCCTCATAGAAGCGGGCCGAACGCTCGGCATCCCTCACGTAGAGGACGGCATGGTTGAGGCGGTGGATCGACATCTCTGCTCCTTGTTGGATCTAGCCAGCTCAAAGGCGGTCGCGGCCCGAGTATTCCCGAACCGGGAGGCGGGTCAACCGGCCCGGGTGTAGATCCTGACCCCGTCCTCATCGACCATCATCAGCCAGGGTGTCGCCGTCCCGGGAGTGACCCCGAGATGGGCGGGGCTCCCCGGGTCGGCAGGGCTGAACGGCTCACGGATCGGCTCCACCGCACTCACCACGCCCTGCGGAGAGATGCTGAGATAGCCGCCGACTCCCAGAGTCTCCTCGGACTCTGGAGCGCCATTGATCAAGATGAATATCGTGCCGTCGACTCCGGTCTCCACCTCGATCCCCCCGTGGACGGGCACTTCGGGGTCTTCGGAGTAGCGGAGCTGCAAGGTCCTTGTGACCCCGAGATCAGGGAGTGCGACGACGATCTCGTCACCCTGGACGGAGACGGTGAAAGGGGTCCCGGCCCTGGTCACGAGGGCGTCGATGGGCTCCGGCTCAGGGTTGGCCGGGTCCAGCCGGTGTGGGGCAGCGTCTTCAAAGGTCAAGCCATAGAGAAATGTCCCGTCGGTGGTGACCCAGGGGATCGAACCCTCGAACGTGGCGCTGGTGACCTCGCCATCGACTATCCGCAGCAACGCAGATGTGTCCTCGTCCCTGAATCCGGCGGCGGCGATCGAACCATCGTCCAACCCCTGGGGCATCTGGTACTGGAAATAAAGACCGTCGACCAGTACCTCTTCCGGGAAGGGAACTCCCTCGACGAAGTTGCCATCGACGTCATATACCGCCGCCCGTGTCTTGGCCGCGTCCAGGATCCACCAGTTCTCATCCGGGGTCTGAGTCCCGTATTCCGGGCCCAGCATCAGACCCTCGCCACCGGGCGAAGTCCCCAGGTCCTCCTCGCTGTCGCCATAGGGGAGGAACAACTCGGTCCACTCCGCGCCAAGCTCGCTGAAAGGTTGGAGCAACACCTGGACGGTCTGCTCGGCCGGGACGCTGGTGGTCGGTGCCACCGTGGTCGTCGTGGTTGCCGTGGTGGAAGTCGTACCAGCCTGTGTGGTGCTTGTGGCCGCCAACGATGTGGTGGTGGTTGCCGCGGTGCCAGGTGAGCACGCCGTCATAGAGGCGAACACTGCCGCAGCAAGGGCGAGCCGGCGATGGGCGACCATGGGGTCAGGCTAACGATGAAGCGCCGTAGCCTCAGACCGTGACCGCGATCCGCTTTGGCATCTCCCATCTCCCCCCAGAGGAGGGTGACGACGCCACCTATCTCGACACGTTGGCGGAGAAGGGGCACGCCGCGCACGAACTGCCCTTCGTGGATGGCTTTCCATGGAAGGAGAAGCGATGTCAGAGGTTCGGGGAGCTCGCCGCCGAGCGTGATATCAGGCTGTCGGTCCACGCCCCCTACTTCGCCGGGCTTACCCTCCCCGACGAGGCCCGAGGCAAGCAGTCGCTGGCCGCCTTGGAGCACACCATGAAACTCGGCAAGTGGCTCGGCGCGCCGGTGATCGTGGCCCATTTCGGATCCAACTACGAGGAGGAGCCGGAGGTGTTGATGGATCGCATCCGGTCCCGTCTCGACTACGTCGCCTCCAAGGTCGACGGGATCGGGGTGGGGATGGGTTTGGAGACCGCGGGCAACAACCGCTCTTTCGGCAGCCTGGGGGACATCGCCCAATTGGCGTCGGAGTACCCGTTCGTGCGCCCGGTTGTCGACTGGGCGCATGTCCATGCCATGACCGGGGGCGGTCTCACCAGCAAGGACGCCTTCCTCTCGGTGTTCTCCTTCATCGGCGACCAGTTCCCGGGGTGGATGATCACCCCGCTCCAAACCCAGTTCTCCGACAACGAGATCGGGTCCGGCGGGGAGATCCGACACGTCGCCTACGGCGACGGAACGTTGCGGGTCGGACCCCTGGTCGATGCCGCCACCCAGGCGGGCGTGCCCATGGTCCTGATCTCGGAGGCTCGGGACATGCCCAGCCACGAGGCGATCCGTGAGGAGGCCCGGGCCCATCTCGAGAAGGGCCCCGCGAAGTCGGAAGGCCGGGCCATCGCCAAGGCCGCTGACATTTCCTTTCCTACCCCGATCTCGGCGACCAGGGACGGCGAGCACTTCAAGCCGGTTGGTCTCGATCGGCCGCTGCGTCTCTCCAACCTGGACAAGGTCTTCTTCCCCGATGAGGGCTACACCAAGGGGGATCTGATCCAGTACTACGCATCGGTGGCGCCGGTGCTTTTGCCCCATCTCATCGGCCGGCCGCTGTCGATGAGCCGGTACCCCGGTGGGATCACCGGTCAATCCTTCTATGAGAAGCGCGCGCCCGGCCACCAGCCCGACTGGATGAAGACCACTCCAGTGCCCTCAGACTCACAGGGAGGGATCATCGACTTCCTGGTCGCCGACTCCAGGGAGGCATTGATGTGGTTCGCCAACATGGCTTGCATCGAGGTCCATCCCTTTCATTCGACCGAAGCCGACCTCGACAAGCCCACCTATGCCATCTTCGACTTCGACCCCTCGGAAGGCGCGACGTGGGAGCAGGTGGTGTCTGGGGCCAAGCTCCTCGAGGTCGCGTTGCGCCAACTCGGGCTCACCGGCTACCCCAAACTCTCGGGCTCACGGGGTCTCCATGTCTACGTTCCATTGGAGCCGGTTCACAGCCACAGCCGGGTCCGGCGGTTCGTCGGCGAGGTGGGCGCCTATCTCGCCGCAGCGAACCCGCAGGATGTCACCATGGAGTGGGACAAGCCGAAGCGGAAGGCTCGGGTCTTCGTCGACCACAACCGCAATGCGTTCGGGCAGACGGTGGCATCGGTGTATTCGGTGCGGCCCCGCCCCGGCGCCCCCGTGGCCGCCCCCCTGGCATGGGACGAGGTGGGAACCATCGCCAATGGCGACATCACCATCGCCAACCTCTGGGAAAGGCTGCAGCGCCACGGCGATCTCTTCGCACCGGTGATGGAGGGAGGCCAGACCCTGGACGCCGCGGAGAGCGCACTCGGGATCGCAGCAAGCGATGAGAACTGAGGAAACACAACGCTAACCCCTCGTTCATTCGGGATCGCTAGCTTGCCGTGATGGACCTGTATGCCCGGATCAACATCCTGGGTGGGCTCTCGGTACGGCTCCCTCGGGGGCGGCTCGAGGACGCCATCGCCCTCGACAACGACCCGATCGGACGGGCCAAGAGCTGGGTGGAGCAGGGTGCCGAGATCCTCCACATCGTCGACCTCGACGCCGCCGCCTACGGCGACTACCGGAATCGGGAGATCGTCGACCGCCTGATCCGTGAGGTCTCGGTCCCGGTCCAGGTGGCGGGTGGGATCCGGTCCGAGTCCGAGGCAATCCGCCTGATCGAGAACGGGGCATGGCGGATCGTGATGGGGACCGCCGCCATCGAGAACCAGAACATGGTTTGGGACCTGTGTCGCGGGAATCCGGAGAAGATCGCGGTGTCGATCGACGTCCACAAGGACGAGGAGGTCGTCACCAAGGGGTGGACCCAGAACAGCGGCCGCTATCTCGAGGAGGTCCTGATCGAGATGTCCTCGGCGGGTGTCGTCTCTTTCCTCGTCTCTGAAGCGGGGCGCGATGCCCTGGAGGACCCACCCAACTACCAGATCATGGCGGAGTCCCTGGCCACGGTGGAGCAACCGGTGATCGCCGCCGGCGGGGTGCGGGACCTGGAGGACCTCCGCAAGCTGGTCCGCCTCGAAGCCGCCGGGCGCTACCTGGAAGGGGTGGTGGTCGGCCGGGAGGTGACCGCCGGACGGTTCACCATCGAAGAGGCGAAGTCGGTCATCGCCGGAGTCGGCCCGCTCCGAGCGCCGGGCGGAGTTGCGGCGACCAGGATCCGGGTCGGGGTCGCCTCACTCTCCGATTCGCTCGCCTTCTACGAGGACCGCCTCGGGTTCGCCCATCTGCGAACCCCGGCGGGTGGAGTGGCTGGTGCCATTCTCGAGCCCTCCAAGGGCCAGCTTCTCGAGCTGGTCGAGGGGGAGCAGACGGAGCCCCGCACCCTCACCTTCGTCGTCGAGGACCTGCCCCGGTGGGCCGATCATCTGGAGAGTGCCGGGCTAGAGCTGCGCGCAGAAGACCGGGCAGTCGAGTTCGAGGACCCGGACGGCAGGACGATCCGCTTCGAGGCCGAGCGCTAGTGAGCGAGGGCCACTAGGCCCCGATTCGAGTTCGGGACTGCTCGCGTAGGTACTGGCGGAGATACCAGGGCCCTCCTCCACCGGCCCCCGAAGTGCCCGAGCCCTTCCAGCCCCCGAACGACTGGATGTTGGGCCAGGCCCCGGTTGTGGCGCCGGCGGCACGGTTGACATAGGTGACTCCGGCCTGGATCCCCTGGAACCATCGTTCGATCTCCGCTTCGTCGGTCGAGAACAGACCCGCGGTGAGCCCGAACTCGCTCTCGTTGGAGCGGCGCAGCCCCTCGTCGAGTGACTCCACCGGACCAACCGCGAGGAACGGCATGAACAGCTCTTCCTTCCAGATCCAGGAGTCATAGGGCGCGGTGACCACGGTGGGCTGGACGAAATTGCCCCGCTCGAAGTCTTCCCCGGCGAGGACATCACCTCCGGCGAGCACGGTCCCCCCAGAGGACCGGGTCTCGTCCACTGCCTTCCGGAACCGCTCCACGACACCGGGGTCGATGACGGGACCCATGTAGATCTCTCGCTCCAATGGGTTGCCCACGCTGAGATTCCCGGTCTTCTCCACGAGCTTGTCGACGAATTCGTCGTAGACCCCTTCCTCCACATACACCCGGGAGGCCGCAGAGCATTTCTGCCCGCTGAGCCCGAACGCGCTGCGCATCACGCCGGTTGCCGCCTGATCGAGGTCGGCGGTGGCGGTGACCACCACAGGGTTCTTGCCCCCCATCTCGCAGATCACAGGCTTGGGTCGTTGCTCGTTGACCGTCCGGTAGAGGTGCATCCCCACCGGATACGACCCGGTGAAGGTGAGCCCGTCGACATCGGGATGATGTGCGAGGTAGTCACCGATCTTGGAGTCACCGGTCACGATGTGAAGCGCCCCCGGCGGGCAGGCCGGCGTCCTTCATCACCGAGAAGAACTCGAGGGCCATGAGGGCCCCTTGACGGGAAGGCTTGATCACCACCGTGTTCCCGGTGATCAGGGCACCGATCGCAGGTCCGGCAGCGAGCGCCATCGGAAAGTTGAACGGCGAGATGACGACCCAGACGCCCCAGGGTCGGAGCACCGAGGTGTTGCTCTCGTCGGGGCTCAGGGCTCCCAGGGGGGTCACAAAGCCGTCGTGCTCGGTGACCTGCTTTCCGTAGTAGCGGAAGAACTCGACGGTCTCCGCGATGTCACCCAGCGCCTCGAGCCGGTTCTTGCCGATCTCGTAGGCCATGTCGGCCGCCATCTCGAAGGCGCGGCTTTCCATGATGTCCGCAGCCTCGAGCATCAGGTCGCGGCGCTTCTCCCAACCCCATGCCTCCCATTCGGGGGCGAAGGCCTTGGCCGCGGCCACCGCATCGTCGACATCTGATTCCTCGGCGAGGGAGTAACGGCCGACCAGGACCGAGGAATCGATCGGCGAGCGTTCCTCGACAGTCTGGTCCTTGACCCGTTCCTCACCATCGATGTGGAGGGGATGGGTAGCCCCCAGACGATCCGGTGCCGAAGCCACTGCCTTCTCGAAGGAGCTGTTGAGCTCTTCGTTGTCTGCGGACATCGTGGCGTAGGTGATCTTCAGTGTCATGGCTCTCTCCCGATGCTTTGGCCGGCTCCCGACGATATCAAGTGTCGGCCCCCCTGGGCCCTTCGGGCCACTCCCCCCAACGTCGCATCGCTCCTGGGGGGAGAAACGCGTGCTCCGCCAATGGGTCGTTGGGCTGATGTCCCTCCGCAGGGTGGATGCCGATCAGATTCGCCATGAGCCTGACCGCCAAAGGCACCGAGCTGACTCGGGGCGACCTGCTGCGAGTTCATCGCCGTGTGGTCCGCATCGGCGCTGCTGCCGCGTGGTCCACAGCCGCCCTGTTCTTGCTCGCGGGCTTCTCTCTCGGCGAACCGGACCTCGTGCTCCAGGCGACCGGCCCGGCGTATCGCGGCCGCAGTGATGACGCTCCAGATCCTCGTCCACAGGGAAGATGGCAGGGTGGCGCTGTGGGTCTCGGCCGCAGTCATCGTCGTTGCTCATACGGCATTCGGGATCGAGGCCACCCAACTCGCAGCAGCCCTTGCCTTGGTCCTCGTGAGCTCGGTCTCGATGTTGTTCGTCGATCGCAGCCCGGTGTCTCTTGGTGCCGCCATGGGACTCCTCCTACTGATCACCCCCCAACTATGGATGGACCGACCGATGGCAGCCCTCTCGCTGGGGGCCGCGATGGGGATCGGTTTCGCCTTGGTCTCGATGGTCCTGACGACCGTCGTGGATGCTGCGACTGCCCCCATCGGGCGGGGCGGGCCGGCGCTGTTCGAGCCTCCGGGCTCACCGCGCTCGAGGGCCTGATCCCCCGCCCGAGGTATCAAAACGGCCATCGACAACTAGTGTCTCTCCCCGGATGTCAGGGTCATTGCCGCTCATCTACTGGCCGCTTCTGGTGCTCGGGGCCTACTTCTCTGGGTTCCATCCCGTTCGCCCAGGTGCTCGCTCGGATCAAGGGAATCGATCTGCGAGAGGCCGGAACCGGGAACGTCGGCGCCGGGAACCTGACCAAGGTTGCGGGGATGGGCTGGGGTCTCACCGCTGGAATCCTCGACGGGCTCAAGGGGCTCTTCCCGGTCTTGATCGCCAAGGAGATGGGCCTGGGCCCAGGGGCGGCCGGCATCGCCGGCCTCGCCGCGGTCATCGGCCACAACTGGTCGATATTCATGAAGGGTCGCTCCGGGCGCGGCCTCGCCACCTCGGTGGGGGTCATCACCGCCCTCGATCCGATCCTTCTGATATGGACCACGGGTTGGGCGGTCGCCGGTTGGAAGATCGGCGGGGGTGTCGCCGGGTTCCTGGGATGGGGCCTGCTCCCAATCGTGTCCGTGGCCATGGGGCGGCCGCCAACCGAGTCTCTCTTCCTGCTGTTGCTCTCCACGGTGCTCATGGCACGGAGGGTTCAGGGGAACCCCGACAGTGAGCGGGGCTTGCGGCCGTCTCTGCATAGGGCAGTGTTCGACTCGGATCCGGCGGACCACGACTTCCCACAGACGGCTGACGAGCCTCTGACCCCGTGAGCCCCAAGCGGGTAGCCATCATCGCCGGGATCTCGGCGGCGATCTACATCGGCGTCGGCTACTTCGTCTTCAACAACTTCGAACTGCCGCCGATGAGCCCGGTGGCCTGGGCCCTGGTGATCGCGGCCGCGGTGGTCCAGATCAGTGCCAAATGGTTCTTCGGCCTGCTGTTCCAGGAGTCGGTGGAAGAGGCCGGAGGCAGTCTGCGGGCGTTCAGCGCATTCCGCGGCGCCCTCGTCGGAGCCGGTGTGGCCCGTCTCATCCCCGCCGGTGGGGCGATCACCCCGGTGGCGATGGCGTGGACGGTCCGTGACGAGGAGAAGAACACCACCGGTGCCGCCATTCGGACCGTGCTCCTCAACTATGCGGCGCTGTTGATCCTCACGGGGTCGGTCTCTTGATCGCCAGGCCCACCGATGACGCCCGGATCCTGTCGGTGAGCCTGGTCGTGCTGGCCCCCTTCGTGCTCCTCGTCGGTCTGGTGGCAATGTTCGGCTCGGGAAAGTTGGGCTCCCTCTCCAAGTACCTGCCACAGAAATTCCGGAAGCGGCTGGACACATCGGTGATCGACCACCTCCCTGATCTCGAATCTCAGTTCTACATCTGGGCCCGCGTGGTGCTGGAGGCGTCGGCACTGGGACTGGTCATGAACGCCTTCGGAATCGACGTCGGGGTATGGCAGGTGGCGGCGGTTTTCGGGGTGGCTCAGCTCGCCGGGGGGCTTCCCGGGACACCGGGCGGCCTCCTGGTTGCCGAGGGAAGCCTCGTCTTCATGCTGGCGGCGTATGGGTTCCCGGCCTCGACCACCGTGGCACCGGTGCTCGTCTTCCGCATCGTCTCCTATTGGCTGCCGGCAGGTCTGAGCCTGCTCGCCGGGGGCTCCACCTTCCTCCAATCCCCGGAGGCCAAAGAGGCCGCCGCCGAAGCAAGCTGAGCGACCGGTTAGCCTCGCCTGATGGCAGATACGGTCACCTTCGACCTTCAAAACCAGGACGGAGAGACGGTCTCCTCCAAGGACTACTCCGGACGTCGCCTCGTCATGTTTTTCTATCCGGCAGCGATGACCCCGGGCTGCACCATGGAGTCCTGCAACTTTCGGGACAGCTACGAGGAGTTCACCGCCGCCGGGTACGACATCGTCGGGGTGAGCCCCGATCCGCCGGCGCGCAATGCCAAGTTCAAGGAGAAGGAGGGCCTCAACTTCGACCTCCTCTCCGACGAGGACCATGCGCTGGCCGAGGAGTTGGGCGCCTGGGGGGAGAAGAAGATGTACGGGAAGACCCGGGAGGGCCTCATCCGCTCCACGTTCGTGATCGGCCCTGATGGACAGGTGGAGAAGGCGTATCGAAACGTCAAGGCCACCGGCCACGTGGACCGGGTCAAGCAAGACCTCCTGGGCTGACTTTCGATCCCGGCGTCAGTCGGAGGCGCCGATCTCGATGCCGGCCAGGTCCTCCAACGCCTTCACCAACGCGTGGTTTCCCTCTCCGCCGAGACCCTTGGCCTGGAGAGATCGGTAGAGCTCGAACGCCAGAGTCGAGGCGGGCATCGGCACCCCCAACTCGTCGGCTGTCTCCAGAATCAGCCGCAGGTCCTTTTGCTGGAGATCGATCGTGAACCCGGGGCGCCAGTCTCGCTTCAGCATCAGAGGGCCTCTGTTGGAGAGCATCCATGATCCTGCCGCCCCGCCCTCGACGGCCGCGATGGCTGCCGCCAAGTCGACGCCGGCCGCCTGGCCCAGGAGCAGGGCCTCGGAGGCCGCGAGCTGGTTGACCACCACCAAGACCTGGTTGATCAGCTTCACGGTCTGTCCCGAGCCCGGGGCTTCTCCGACATGCACGACCGACTTCGAGTAGGCGTCGAGATAGGGACGGACCTTTTCCAGGGCATCGGCCGGGCCGCCGACCATCACCGCGAGCGTCCCATTGCTGGCACCTTCCGACCCGCCGGAGACCGGGGCGTCGAGCCAGGTGACGCCGCGCTCCGCCGCCCGTTGGGAGAGCTCCTCGGTCGCCTTCGGTGAGATCGTGGAGTGGTCGACGACGATCGCACCCTCCTTAAGCCCGTGGATCAGCCCCTGCTCACCGAACACAACCTCTTCGACCGCGTCGGTGTCGGAGACGCAGATCATCACGATGTCGCATTGCTCCCCGAGATCCCGAGGGCTGGTTGCCACATCACAGACGAGGTCGTTGGCCTTGTCCGGGGTCCGATTCCACACCGTCACCGGGTTACCCGAGAACAGGAGGTTGGCCGCCATCTCGTGGCCCATGGTCCCCAGCCCGATGAAACCGAGTTTCGCCATATCTCTGACAATAGGACTCTGCTAGACCCGCGGTGCCATGCCCCACGACCGCCTCGATTCTGCTCTGGATGGCGAGGTGAGTGCGCTCGTCCACAGCGGAACGGCCAAAGGGGCGGAGCACGTGATCACCGGAGTGATCCCCGCCAGTGGCGACCGAGGCCCCCGTCTCCGCCTTGCCACGTCCGATGTCGACTACCTGAGGATGAACTCCAATGGATATCTGGGGCTCGCCTTACATCCGGAGATTGTGGCCGCCGAGGAGGCAGCCACCCGGCAGTTCGGAGCCGGGCCGGGAGCGGTGCGCTTCATATCCGGCACCTATCAACCCCATGTCGACCTGGAGGCAGGGCTCGCTTCCTTTCACGGCAGGGAAGGGGCCATGATCTCCTCCTCTGCCTATGCCACGGTGCTGTCGGTCCTCACCTCCCTGATCACACCGGACACCGCAGTCCTCAGCGACGAGCTGAATCACAACTGCATCATCAACGCTCTGCGCCTGGCACGACCCGCAACCAGGGAGGTCTACCCCCACCTCGACTTCGATGCGCTCGATGCCGGGCTGGAGCGGGTCAAGGGTGCGAAGCGGGCGGTGGTGGTAACGGATGGCGTGTTCTCGATGCGCGGTGACCACGCCGACCTCGGAGCGCTTCTCGAAGTGGCCCGGCGTCACGATTCCGATTTTCCCGAGAACGTGGTCGTAGTCGTGGACGACTCGCACGGGGTCGCCGCATTTGGGGCGACCGGTCGGGGGACCGAGGAGGTGACCGGGTCCGAGGTCGACGTGCTCATCGGGACCCTGGGGAAGGGGTTCGGAGTCAACGGCGGCTACGTCGTCGGCACCGATGCCTTGGTTTCCTTCCTCAGGGAGAAGTCCCCGATGTACATCTACTCCAACCCGATCACGGTCGGAGAGGCGGCGGCAGCACATGCCGCGGTAGAGGTGGTCGACTCGGACGAGGGTCGAGGGAGGCTGGCCCACCTCGCGGAGATGACTGCGAGGTTCGAGTCGGGTCTGGTCAGCCTCGGGCTGGAGACCATCCCCGGCCCCCACCCCATCGTCCCCCTGATGGTGCGGGACACCGATCGCACCTCCGTATTGGTGAGTCACCTCTTCGACCGAGGCGTGCTCGCTACCGGGCTCAACTATCCGGTGGTGCCAAAAGGCGACGAGGAGATCCGCTTCCAGGTCAACGCCGATCACACCGAAGCCGACATCGATTTCGTCCTCGAGGCGTTGGCGTGATGGAACCTCAACATCCTCAGCCGAAGCCGGGATGAGGCGCGGCTAGGCCGCAGCCTCCTCCAGCCACCCTTCGATGTCCTTGTAGGTGACCCCGAGCCCGCCCAGGATCTTGCCACCCTGCGAGTCGCGGATCCGGAGGACGGCGAGCAGGATGTGCTCGGTGCCGATCGACCGGGCATTGGAACGGATCGCCTCCCGTAGCGATAGCTCCAGGACCTTCTTCGAGTCTGCCGAGAAAGGGATGTGGCCCTTGATCGGCGCGCCGTCTTCCGGACCTGGCCCGATGGCCTCGGAGACCTCCTCTGGAGTCACCTCGAATGCCTGGCGAGCGCTTTGGCAGCCCGGGAGGTTCGGTGATCGAGGAGCCCGAGCAGGAGGTGCTCGGTCCCGATGTGGTCGGCCCCCATTCGCCGGGCGATGTCCTGGGTGGCGACCACCACGGCCCGCGCCTCCGTCCCGAACCTCATGAACAGGCCCTTCCGCGACCATCCCTTGCCCTCCACATCGACGAACCGCTTCTGGGCGGCTTGCTTGCTCACCCCGATGCTGGCTCCGATTTCGGCCCAGGAGGCCCCCGATCCCCGAGCGACATCGACGAAGTGTCCGACCAGGTCGTCGGCCATCGCCGCGAACCGGTCGGAGAGCATGACTGCTTCCGTGAGTTGGTTCAGCGGGTCGGCGGCGGGGTGCCGGCTCTCGACGAATTCGACGAGGTCTGACAGTTGGATTGGATCGTTGCTCATGCGTCAACCATAGGTTGACGCAGCGTGCTTGTCAACCTACGTTGACGAGTCGACCACCACGAGGACCGTCCCCGCCTCGACCTGCTGCCCCGGCGAGGCATGGACGGTCTGCACCTTCCCCGCCCTTGGCGCCCTGAGCGTGTGCTCCATCTTCATCGCCTCCAGGACGATGAGGACCTGGCCTACCACGACCACATCGCCGGCCGCCACCTCGAGCCTGACCACCCGACCCGGCATCGGGGCATGCAGCGAGCCTGGCGCCTCCTCGGCCTCGGTTCCGCGGAATCGGGGCAACTCCTGCAGGGTCACCGCGCCCGACGGGCCGTCGACATATCGCTCCGACCCGACACGATGGATATCGAACTCGAGCGGCTCTCCGTCGACCATCAATTCCACCTGTTCCGGATTGGTCGAGACGATCCCGACTCCGTCCGCACCCTCGATCACCACCCCGCCCCGGGTCGTGCGGTAGTCGACGACCCACTCCTCGTCGCCCTGGCGATAGGTGCTCTTGTGAGCCGGGGTCGAGGAGTTGCGCCAGCCTCCGCGTATCGAGGCCAGCACCGGTGCCTCCACGCGTCGCTGGGCGCGATCTGCGATCGCTACCGCGATCGCAGCCAGGCGGGCCTCGTTCTCGTCCACGAGCGGCGCTGTCAGGTCGCGCTCTTCGAGAAAGTGGGTGTCGACCGAGCCCGCGAGGAAGTCCGGGTCTTCGAGAATTCGGACCAGGAGGTCGCGGTTGGTGGTGGGGCCGTGGATCCGGGCGCGGCGCATTGTTTCAGCGAGCGTCAGGGCCGCTTGCTCCCTGGTCGGGGCATGGGCGATGACCTTGGCCAGCATCGGGTCGTAGTGCGTCGAGATCGTGGAGCCGGCCTCGACACCGGAATCGACCCGGAGCCCGGATGCGCGCCGGAAAGGAGAACCGGTGGATGGCGCCGGTCACGGGGAGATAATCGTGGGCGGGGTCTTCGGCATAGAGGCGGGCCTCGATGGCGTGTCCCGAGACGGTCGGGTGTAGCGCGGCGTCGGGCAACGGCTGTCCGTCGGCGATCTCGATCTGCAGCCGCACCAGATCCAGGCCGGTGATCATCTCGGTCACCGGGTGCTCCACCTGGAGTCGGGTGTTCATCTCCAGGAACCAGAACTCGCCCTCCTGGAACAGGAATTCGACGGTGCCCGCGCCCTCGTACCCGACTGATCTCGCGATTGCGATCGCGGCCGACCCCATCTGCTCCCGGATGGCGGAATCGATGGCGACTGAGGGCGCCTCCTCGATGATCTTCTGGTGCCGGCGTTGGATCGAGCACTCCCGCTCGTGGAGGGAGACCACGTGGCCGTGCCTGTCGGCGATGACCTGGATCTCGATGTGACGGGGGGAGTCGAGGTAGCGCTCCAGGAACACGGTGTCGTCACCGAATGCGGATCCGGCCTCCCGGCTCGCCGCTTCCACCGCGCCCCCGAGGTCCTCCCGGGATCGCACGATGCGCATTCCCTTCCCCCCACCCCCGGCGCTGGCCTTGACCATGACCGGGTAGCCGATGTGTTCCGCGCCGGCAGCTATCTCTTCGGCGCCCAACCCGGTGAGGTCGATGCTGGGGAGGATCGGGACACCCGCCGCCTCGGCCATCGCCTTCGACTCCAGCTTCGATCCCATGGTCGCTATCGCCACCGGCGAGGGCCCGATCCAGACGATGCCGGCACCTGCAACCGCCCGTGCGAACTGCGGGTTCTCGGAGAGGAATCCGTAACCGGGATGGACCGCGTCGGCGCCGGTCTCCTCCGCCGCGCCCAGCAGGGTGGCGATGTCGAGATAGGTCTCGAGTGCGGAAGATCCCGGCAATCGGACGGCCTGATCTGCCTCCATCACATGCGGTTCGTCGGCGTCGGGGTCCGCATAAACGGCCACCGTCTCTATCGTCATGGCACGACAGGTGCGGATCACGCGCCGGGCGATCTCCCCGCGGTTGGCCACCAGGACTCTCCCGATCATCGGGTGACGAGGCTAACCCGGGAACCAACCACGGGCTCAGGTCGTCAAACTGATGTCCCTTTTTCGAGTGTGAGGTGAGCTCGCGATGACTGAAACTCAATTGTTGGAGCGGGAGGCTGTCACGCCTCCCCAGATTGCGCCTGCGCCCAGGCGGCGCTGGGGCATCGTCCCGGTCGCTTTTGCGATCGCCGTTGCCGGCGTGGTCGTGGCGATCGGAATCTGGATCGTCTCCAGTCTCCGTGACCTGGCCGATGCCGTCCCCACGCCCTCCGACATCGCTGCCGTCTTCGAGCCGGAGCCTTACGAAGAGATCGGCCCGGTAGTGATCAGCTCGATCCGCGACCTGGCCAACCTCACCACCATCGAGGTTGTGGAGTACACGATCGTGGAAAAGGGCACCGACCGCGGCTGGCTGGAGTGGGCGAGGGGTGACAGCGTCCAGCTGTTCGCCGTCGCCAGGATCGGCGCCGGTGTCGACCTGAGCCAGGTGACGGTGCGCGATGTGACCCTCGCCGAGGACGGCGTGGTCGAGTTGACCCTTCCCTCTGCACAGATCCAATACGTGGCCGTGGACAATGACGCGACCCAGATCCTCGACCGGGAGACCGGCCTGTTCACCAAGGGCGATCCGGAGCTGGAATCCGAGGCCCGTCAGGTGGCCGATGAGGTTCTGGTCCAGGGCGCTTTGGATGACGGCCTGCTCGCAGACGCCGAGGCCAACGCACGAGAGGTCATCTCCGACTTCCTGCTCGGGCTGGGCTACCGCGACGTCATCGTGGAGTTCTCCGGGCTGACCATTCCCGATCGGGTCGCCCGACACGTAGCCGCCTTCAACGAGGCGGTGGTGTCGGGCGACTTCGACACATTCGTCGATCGATTCGGTCCCGAGGCGGAGATGTCCTTTGTCGGGGTCGATGTGGCACCGATGAGGGGTCGCGATCAGATCAGGTCCGGATATCGGCAGATGCCGCCCGACGACACCCTTTTTGTGGAGTCGGTGGTGAGCGACGGGGCTCACGACGTCGTTCGGGTTGCTTGGTCCAGGGGTGGGACCGGCATCATGGACATGCACTGGGAGGGCGATCTCTTGGGATCGCTGCAAGTGACCTTCGAGGTGGAGCCCCAAGATGGAGACGACTGAGCTTTCGATCAGCACGGGCACACAGGCCGGTGTGAGCGACATCACTTCTCCCGCCTCCGAGTTCGTCGCCGATCTCGGCGATGGCCTGCTTTCGGTGTTCGTGCCTCACGCCACTGCAGGAGTGGCCATCATCGAGGTCGGTGCCGGAAGCGATCGTGACCTGCTCACCGCCATCGATGAGCTGCTCCCCGCCGAGCCCGACCGCTGGGCGCACGAGCACGGGAGCCCGGGTCACGGACGCGACCACGTGCTCCCGGCGTTCGTCTCACCGAGTCTGACCATCCCGGTTCTGCGTGGGAAGCTGACTTTGGGCACCTGGCAATCGGTGGTGCTCGTCGACACCAATGTCGACAACCAGACCCGGCGGGTCAGGCTCTCCTTCATCCCGGGTTGACGCCTTGGCCGTCGACACCCCGATCCTGGAAACCGAGCGATTGCAACTGACCCCGCTGGTCTTCTCCAATGCCGCTGAGATGGTGGAGGTCCTCGCCGACGAGCGCCTCTACCACTTCACCGGCGGCAAGCCACCCGGATTGCCCGAGCTCCAGGCCAGATATCTGGCGCAGATCGCGGGACCACACCACCGGCGGGGAGGTCTGGCACAACTGGATCATCCGGCTGGCCACATCTGGCTCCGCCCTTGGATTCGTCCAGGCCACCATCGTCGGAGACCAGGCGGACCTGGCCTGGCTGGTGGCGGTCGCCCAGCAAGGGAAGGGGATCGCCACCGAGGCCGCGAAAGCGATGTGTGAGTGGCTGATCGTGGGCGGGACCAGGAACCTGTTGGCGCACATACATCCGGAGCACGCCGCATCGGGCAAGGTGGCATCGGCATTGGGCCTGATGCCTACCGGGAATATCGATTCCGATGGGGAGATCATCTGGGAGCGGCGGCTCCCCGGCTGATCACATCCGGAAGACGCCGAACCGGTCGGTCCCCTGAACCGGGCCGGAGTGCACAGCCGATAGGGCGATGCCCAGCACGTCCCTGGTGTCCCGAGGGTCGATGAGTCCGTCGTCCCGGACCCGCCCCGTCGAGAAGTAGGCCTGCTCCTCGTGTTCGATCTGGGCCTCGATCTCGGCACGTCTCGCCTGATCGGCCTCTTCGTCGAACGGCTCACCTTGTGACTCGGCGCTCTGGCGGGCGATGATCGACATCACCCCGGCGAGCTGCTTCGGCCCCATCACTGCCACCTTGTGACCCGGGTACCCGAAAACGAAACGGGGGTCGTAGGAGCGGCCGGACATCCCGTAGTTGCCGGCGCCGTAGGAGACACCGGCCATGAGAGAGATGTGGGGCACCTCGGAGTTGGCAACGACGTTGACCATCTTCGCCCCGTCCTTGATGATCCCCCGCTGCTCGTATTCCTTGCCCACCATGTAGCCGGTGGTGTTGTGGATGAAGATGATCGGGGTGTCGTAGCGGTTGCTGAGCTGTATGAACTCGGTGGCCTTCTGCGCCTCTTCCGAGAAGATGACACCCTGCTGGTTGGCGACCACCCCGACCGGGAAGCCGTGCACGGAGGCCCAACCCGTGAGGATCGAGGTCCCGTAGACCGCCTTGTACTCCTCGAACCGGGAGCCGTCGACGACCCGGGCCAGGATCTCTCGCATGTCGAACGGGACCCTGAGATCGTGGGGGATGACTCCGAGGATCTCGTCGATGTCATGAACCGGCGGGTCGTGGGGCTTGGTCGGTCCGTAGCCCTGCTTCCGCCAGTTGAGGTGGGCCACGATCTCTCGGCCCATCCGGATCGCTTCCTGCTCGTCCTGGGCGAAGTAGTCCGAGAGGCCCGAGACCCTGGAGTGCATCTCGGCGCCGCCCAGCTCCTCGTCTGTCGATTCCTCACCGGTGGCCATCTTGACCAAGGGCGGCCCACCCAAGAACACCTTGGCCCGGTCCTTGACCATGATCGAGTAGTCGCACATCGCCGGGAAGTAGGCGCCACCGGCGGTGGAGCTCCCGAAGACGATGGCGATCGTGGGCACCCCGGCCTTTGAGAGCCGGGTGAGGTTTCGGAACCACTTGCCACCGACGATGAACACCTCGGCCTGGTCGGGGAGATCGGCCCCGCCCGACTCGACGAGGTTGATCAGGGGGAGGCGGTTCTCGCGGGCGATGTCCATGATGCGGAGGGTCTTTGCCACGGAGTAGCGGTTCATCGACCCCGCCTGGCTGGTGGGGTCGTGGGCGAGTACGGCGCACTCCACTCCCTCGACCACACCGATCCCGGTCACCACGTTGGCCCCGAGGTTCTTGTCGGTGCCCCAGGCGGCCAGTGTCGAGAGCTCGAGAAACGGTGCATCCTGATCCAGGAGCAGATCGATGCGCTCCCTGGCCAGCATCTTGCCCCGCTCCCGATGTCGGGCGATGTACTTCTCGCCCCCACCCTGGCGCGCCTGCTCCATCAGAGCTTCGAACTCGGCGAGCTTGGCCTCCATCGCGGCGCGGTTGGCCTGGTACTCCTCGGCGTGGGGGTCGACCCTGGTGGTCAGGACCTGCATCTCTTCGGCCGAGGGTAGTTGTGGGCTTGCCCCGCTCCCCGGCTAGGCCGGTACTCCCCCCAACGTCGCTTCGCTCCTGGGGGGAGAAACACTCAGCCTTCGTGGACGGCGTCGGCGTTGTAGGGCTCGATCATGATGCACTCACCCGGGCACTCCTCGGCCGACTCCAAGGTGTCCTCCACCAGGTTGTCGGGGACTCGGGCCATCCCCCTTGCCCCGTCCGGCGCCTGCTCACCATCGAACACGACTGTGCGGTCGAAATACTTGGCCTCTTCCTTCACCACCCACAATCCGTCGTCTCGCCCCAGGAACACATCGGGTGTGATCTCCTCACAGATCCCGTCGCCGGTGCACAGGTCCTGGTCGATCCAAACCATCAGCTTCGTCTCTTTGGCCATGACACTCACAACCTAGGCGATCCCCGGCCTTCTGCCAGAATTCGGTGATGGAAGTGGTCGATCGTCTCCAGGCCATGGTCGGTGAGGAGGTCGGCGTCACCGATTGGATGGTGATCACCCAGGATCGGGTCGACGCATTCGCCGGTGCCACCGATGACCACCAGTGGATACATGTCGACCCGGATCGGGCGGCGACTGGCCCGTTCGGGGCCACCATCGCCCACGGGTTTCTCACCCTTGCACTGACGGTGCCATTGAGCGCTGCGGTGGAGCTGGACGTGGGCTCTCCCAAGATGGGAATCAACTACGGGCTGGAGAAGGTGCGCTTCCCGGCTCCGGTGCCGGTCGGTTCGAAGATCCGGGCGCGGGTGGAGTTGGCCGGTGTCACCGAGGTTCCGGGGGGAATCCAGGTAAACCGCCAGGTGACCATCGAGGTCGAGGGCAGCGAGAAGCCCGCCATGGTCGCCGAAACGGTGAGCCGCTACTACTACTAGCTGAGGCTTCTCCCGCCTCCGACCACGATCACCTCGCCGGTGATGTATGAGGAGAGCGGGGTGAGCAGGAACCAGACCAGGTTGGCCACCTCCTCCGGGGTCCCCATCCGCTCCAGCGGGATGGCCGCAACCATCCTCTCCCGGACCTCCTCGGGGATCGCCAGGCTCATCTCGGACCCGATGAGACCGGGGGCCACCGCGTTGACCCGGATCGCAGGCGCCAGGCTCAAGGCGAGGGCCCGGGTCAGGCCGACCAGGCCGCCCTTGGACATCGAGTAGTTGAACTGGCCGAAATTGCCCAGGTAGGCCCGTGACGAGATGTTGACGATCGATGCCCCGTCACTCATCAGCGGGGCGATCGCAGTGCACAACCGGTACGCGGCGCCGAGATTGACCTCGAGCACAGCCCTGAAGTTCTCGTCGGTCATGTTGATCAAGCGCGAGTCCCGGGTGATGCCGGCGTTGTTCACCAGGCCGACCAGGGGGAGCCCGGTGTCGAGGACCGCGGCATGGACGGTGGCCGGCCCGTCGGGACTTGTCAGGTCGACCTGGACCGGCGTAAGACCCTCGGCCAAAGCGAGCTCGGGCGCCAGGTCGACCCCGATCACGGTGAGAGGCCCGGTGCCCGCGATCTTCTCTGCAATCACGCGGCCGATGCCTCGGGCAGCTCCGGTGACCACGACCACCCCATTCATGGCAGGGCCTTTCCCAGATGGCCGGGCCCGATCCGGAGCAGTTCACCGGTGATCCCTGGTGAGCGCTCCAAATGACCGGCCCACACTTCGACGAGTGTCGGGTCCGCTCCGTCCGTGACCGCGATCACGTTCACCGTCCAGGCGGTCTTTGTCCCTTCCAGTGCGGCGGTCCTCGCTGCGGAGAGCAGCCCGGTGGCGACCATGGCGCGTCCCGGGCCCCTCCTGCCAAGGAGGTCGTCGTTATCGATGACGTATACGACCGGGTCTCCGACGAGGGCCGCGGCCCGGGTCACCTCGAAGGCACGGGTGAGCTCCCCGAGCACCCCCTCCCATTCGTCTCCGACCTCGCCACAGCGATGGATGACCACGCTCATGAGGCGATAGCCGTACCCGCATCGACCATCTCGTCGATGGTGGAGGCATCGAGGCCGAGCTCGGCGAGCAGGGCCCGGGTGTGCTGACCCAGGGCCGGCGGCGGGGACCCGGAACGTGCCGGATAGCCGTCGACCTGAAGTGGGGAGCCGGTGACCCTGATCTGTCCCGCCGCCGGGTGGTCCATCTCCACCAGCATCTCGTTGTGACGGGCCTGGGGATCGGAGAGGGCCTCGGTCAGGGTGAGGACATGACCCACCGGAAGCCCGACCTGACCCAGCAGGTCGACCCAGTAGTCAGCCGGTTCGGTCTTGAACAACTTCGCCAGCTTTCGCACCAGCTGACTCCGGCGAGCCATCCGGGTTTCGTTGTCCGGGTAGTCGGCAACGAGGTCGGGTCGCTCCAACGCGTCGGCCAACAGCTGAAAATGGCGGTCGGACACGATGGCGAGGGTGAAGGGGGCGTCCGAAGCGACGAACACCTGATTGGGGCTTATGAATGGGCTGGCGGTGCCGGTTCGTGCCGGGGCTTCACCGGAGGCCAGGGCCAGCGCGTTCCATCCCGACTGCACCGCGATCACCCCGTCGCGGAGCGACACATCGATCCGGCACCCCCGGGGCCGTCTTCTGGCCAAGGCCGCAGACACGGCGAGCGCCAGATTGGTGCCGGCCAGATAGTCGGCGATGGTGGTCGCCGTCTTGTGCGGGCCGTCGTTGGGCTCGCCGGTGATCGAGATCATCCCCGACTCGCCCTGAAAGACGACGTCCACCCCGGCTCGGCGGGCGTAGGGGCCCTCCGGCCCGAAGGCACTCACCACCCCGTAGATCAGATTCGGATTGAGCTCGTGGGACCGAGCCTCCCCCAAGCCGAGGCGCTCGATCGCCCCATGGCGCAGATTGTGGATCAGGACGTCGGCCTTCTTCACCAGGTTGTCGAGAACCCGTTTCGACAACCAGTCCTTGGGGTCGAGTGCCAGTGATTCCTTGCCCCGGTTCACCGCCATGAAGAAGCTCGACTCCCCGCCCTGGAATGGCCCGAAGCGACGCCCGAGGTCACCTTCAACCGGCTCGACCTTGACCACCCTCGCCCCGAGATCGGCAAGCAGCATCCCGGCGTAAGGGGCCGCGATGAGGTTGCCGAACTCCACGACCAGGACGCCGTGCAGCGGTCCCCCCTCCCCGGCTGCGCCGGTACTCCCCCCAACACTCGCTCCCGCTCGCTGGGGGGAGAAACCGTCAGGCACGTTCGACGATCACTGCGATTCCCTGGCCCACACCGATGCACATCGTGGCCAGGCCGAACCGGCCCTGTCGCCGCACCAACTCGTGGACCAGTGTCACCAGGAGGCGGGCGCCGGAGGCCCCGAGGGGATGACCGAGGGCGATCGCCCCGCCGTTGACATTGACGATCTCGTCGTCGATGCCGAGCTCGCGGACGCTGGCCACGGCCTGGGACGCGAAGGCCTCGTTGACTTCGACCAGGTCGAGGTCGCCGGCCCCGATGCCGGCGCGGGCCAACGCCTTCTGCGACGCCGGGACCGGTCCCATGCCCATGATGTCGGGATGGACCCCGGCCACCGCTGAGCTGACGATCCGGGCGAGCGGCGTCAGTCCGTGTCGCTCCAGCCCGGCCTCGGTGGCGAGGAGGAGTGCGGCTGCCCCGTCGTTCATCGGCGAGGAGTTCCCGGCGGTGACCGTCCCCCCCTCCTTGAAGACCGAGCGCAGGGCCGCCAATTGCTGGAGAGAGGTGTCGGGCCGGGGCCCCTCGTCGTTGTCGATCGTCGTCGATTCCCGGTGCCGGTGATCGGCAGGGGCCTCCATGGGCTCGATTTCGTCTTTGAACCGCCCGGCTTGCACCGCCTCCACCGCGAGCCGGTGACTTCGCAGCGCAAACTCGTCCTGCGCCTCTCTGCTCACCTCGTACCGCTCGGCCACCACCTCAGCGGTCATCCCCAGGGAGATGATCGGGTAGAGGCGCTCCATCTCGGGGTTGACCAGCCGCCACCCGATCACGGTGTCTGCGGTCTCGGGCACACCGACGGGAAATGCGCGGTCGGCTTTGGTGGTGACATACGGAGCCCGACTCATCGACTCCGAGCCGCCGGCGATCATGACCTCGCCCCACCCGTCGCGCAGGGCTTGGGCCGCCGAGATCACCGCCTGCATACCTGAGCCGCAGAGTCGATTGGCGGTTGCCCCGGAGACCTCGACCGGGAGCCCGGCGAGCAGGGCAGCCATTCGGGCCACGTTCCGGTTGTCCTCACCCGCCTGGTTGGCCGCCCCCCACTGGACGTCCTCTATCCCGGTGGGATCGAGACCGGGGCTACGAGCGAGCAGCCGCCGGATGGCATGGGCGGCGAGGTCGTCCGGACGGACATGGGCCAATTGGCCGCCGAGCTTGCCCATCGGGGTCCGACAGCCATCCGCCACGAAGATGTCATCGCTCATTCCCACTGCGCTCACATTCTGGCCACGCAACCCGGGTCAGATAGGGGACAACCCCCATATCCCCGGAAACCTTTTCACCTTACGTTGACGTCAGATGACTATGAACGGGCCAAGCAGAGACCACACCACGATCGCCGCCTATGCGCCGGCCGGCCTCCTGGTTCTCTACGTCCTGGTTCGCGCAATTTTCTGAGAACTACCGTTCGGTGATGGCGCGACCCGAACAGCTCTTCTTCACCGAGTCAGAACAAGCCAATCGACTGCTGGCCAGTGATGGCCTCGCCCTCCTGATCGGCATGCTCCTCGACCAGCAGTTCCCCATGGAGCGCGCCTTCTTCGGCCCGCAGTTGTTGAGCGACCGTCTGGGTGAGCCTCTCGATGCGAAGCGCATCGCGGACTGGAACCCCGAGGAGCTGGCAACCATCTACAAGGGGCCACCGGCCATCCATCGCTATCCGGGATCGATGGCGGCCCGCACTCAGGAGCTGTGCCGGGTGGTGGTCGATGAATACGAAGGTCGGGCCGAGAATCTGTGGGAAACGGCGTCGACCGGAGCCGAATTGTTGAAGCGCCTTCAAGCACTTCCCGGCTTCGGCGTAGCCAAGTCGCGGATTTTCGTCGGCCTGCTCGGGAAGCGCCTCGGGGTCCGGCCGGAGGGGTGGGAGGAGAAGGCGGCCGACTGGCCCAGCATCGCCGACGTTGCCGGCTTCGATGACGTCGCTGTCCTTCGTGAGCAGAAGCGGGCGATGAAGGCAGAAAAAGGGACCTGAACAGCCTCAACCTTATGGATGGGCCTGCCGATATTGGGCTGAATAGGGATAGGGACCCATCCATGGACGGACAGATGCATCTTTCGGGCCAGCTCTCTGACTGGAGCGTCAACGACCTCCTTCAGATCATGCAGGTCACCAAGAAGACCGGCTCCCTCGATGTGGAAGGTGATCGTCGCGCCCGCATCTTCTTCAGCGAGGGTCGGGTCACCGGCGCCGAGCTGACCGGGGTCAAAGGCAGCTATCTGGGCGCGGACCGCAGCGGCATCGCCGACATCCTCTATGTCATCTCCGGCCTCGAGAGCGGGCAGTTCTCCGTTGGCCCTGCAGACGGTCCGGAGATCAAGGGCTGGACGGTCGAAGAGGTTCTCTCCGACGTCGATGCCCTGCGCTCCCTCGAGGGAGAAGTCGTTGACGCCGGCCTGTTCGAAGCATCAGGCGTCCGCCTCGTCCACGAGATCGAGTCTCCGATCACCATTGCTCCCGACGACTGGCATGCGTTGGTGACCCTGGTCCAGCCGTTCACCTTCAACCATCTCGAGACCAAGTTCGGACGGGGGACCGCAGTGCGGATCTTCCACACGCTTCATCGTCTGGGGATGGCCGAGGCCCTCGCCGCCGAAGATGGGGAGTCCAATTGGCTCGACCGCCTTGCCGAAGATGTCGCCCCGGGAGCGATGAACCCGTCTTGGATCGAGCACCTGCCCGAGATCGAGAGCCCGGCAGCAGTGGAAACCGAGCCCGTGGTCGAAGAGGCACAGAAGGACCCGGCGCCGGTGGCTGTGGCCAAGGCGGTTGCGGCCGCTCCGCACGGGGAGCACAAGGAAGGCGCCGAAGTCGTCGGGGTGGCGGCACCGGCATCGACCACTCTCACCGACGGGGTCTACGACGAGATCCGTCGCCTGCGGAGCCGGGTAGCCGACAGGTAACGTCGCTCGGGCATGCCCGAGCGCAGTCCCTGGAAGCCGGACCACCCGCTCTTCATCGGGATCGCCGGGGGATCGGGATCGGGCAAGACCACCATCGCCGAAGCCCTAGTCGAGCGTCTCGACGGCAAGGTTTCCATCGTCCAGCACGACGCCTACTACCGGCACATGCCCGAGCTCTCCTTCGAGGAGCGGACCAAGGTCAACTACGACCACCCTGCGTCACTGGAGACCGAGCTGCTCGTCGAGCATCTCATCGCCCTCCGTTCCGGGCTCCGGGTGGAGCGGCCGGTGTATGACTTCTCCGTCCATCTTCGGTCGGACGAGACGGTCCGGGTCGACCCCGCCCCGGTGGTGGTCATCGAGGGGATCCTGGTCCTGGCCGAGCCGGAGCTGCGGTCCGAGCTCGACCTCAAGATCTTCGTCGACACCGACTCCGACATCCGCCTCGCCCGCCGGCTGCAGCGCGACATCGAGGAGAGGGGACGCACCGCGGAGTCGGTTGTCGCCCAATACTTCGACACGGTTCGCCCCATGCATCTCGCCTATGTGGAGAGCTCGAAGCGCTATGCCGACCTGATCATCCCCGAGGGTTACAACCCGCGGGCGGTGGCCACGGTTGTCGAGCTGATCCGCTCCCGCATCGGCTGAAAGCTCGGGAGGCGCCCGGGAATAGATCGCGAAAGCCGTCCATATACTTCGCCGATGTCCGGACGCGCTTCAGTAGCGATCATCGGGGTCGGGGCCATGGGGGAGGCCTTGATGTCAGGCCTGCTCCGCGCCGGCTGGCCTCCCGGTGACGTCTCCCTGTGTGTCCGCCGCCAGGAGCGGGTGGAGCAGCTGTCGGCGACGGGCTGTCTGGTTGTCACCGATCCCCAGGAGGCGATCGATGGCCGGCAGGCGGTGGTGATCGCGGTCAAGCCCGCCGATGTCCCCGCCCTCCTGGAGGTGCTTGCGGGCCGGGTGGGCCCGGAGCACACGGTCATCTCCTTGGCGGCCGGCGTGACCACCGAGTCCTACGAAGAGCGGTTGGGGGCGATACCCGTCGTGCGTGCCATGCCCAACACCCCGGCCCTGGTCGGAGAGAGCGTGACCGGGATCGCCTCCGGGGCCCACGCCGGTTCCGACCACCTGGAGATCGCGGGCCAGGTCCTGGGGGCGGTGGGCTCGGTTCGGATCATGGAGGAGTCGCTTCTCGATGCGGTCACCGCCGTTTCCGGCACCGGCCCCGCCTATGTCTTCCTGCTTGCCGAAGCCTTGACCGAGGCCGCGGTCCGGGAAGGCCTTCCCCGAGACATCGCCGAAGGGTTCGTCCATCAGACCATCCGGGGGGCAGGGCATCTCCTGACCAACACCGGCAAGACACCCGCCGAGCTGCGCTCGCAGGTCACATCGCCAGGTGGCACCACGGCCGCTGCGGTCCACGTCCTGGAGGAGCGCGGCTTCAGAGCGCTGGTCGAGGACGCGGTGCGGGCAGCTGCCAAGAGGTCGTCGGAGCTCGGCGGGAAGAGCTGACCGCAGCTGCTGCCTTCAGGCCGCCCGGTCCAGGTCCTCGACCGCAGCCACCGGGTTTTCGATCAGACGGACTCCGATCGCGATGAGGCGGAACCCGACCGCACCGCGGATCGTGCGTCGCTGTCCGGCTCGCGGCTCTCGTTGGCGGGTCACCTGACGCATCCGGCGTGTTTCAGCCCGGTAGAGGGCGGTGTCCTGCTGATCGTGGGCCAGCTGCTGATAGAGAAATGGGCTCATCCCGTCTCTCCCCGCGTCGATCCCTGAGGGTTCGTCCTCAAATAGCTGTCGAGCAGGTGCCCGGCGTTGATCAGCGGCTGTTCCCGAAGCGCGTAGGTCTTGGTCTCGTGCTTGGCGTTCCCCTTGTCCGTGCTCAGGTGGACCCGGACCAGGCCGGCGGCTCTCAGCACCGAGATGTGGTGGTGCACCGTCGACTTGGAGAGGCCGAGCAACTCGGTCAGCCCGTCGAGGGTGGTCTCACCCTCCGATAGGCGGCGCAGGATCCGCAGGCGTCGCTCGTCGCTGAGCGCCTTGTAGGTGCGCACCATCCACGAGGGAGGGGCCTCGGGGTCGGAGCCGAGGAACTCGTCGGCCACGGCGTAATAGACGAGGAGCATGTCGCGGAACTGATCGATCAGTGAGAGGGGCTTGAGCACCACGGATGGGATCAGGATCACCCTGGTCACTCCGAGTGGGATCTCGTAGTCGAGCCCGTTGGTGACCTCTTCGATCACTGTCTTGGCATCTTCATGGTTGGCGGTGGCCCGCCTGGCGAGAGCGGCCTTTTCGATTGCTGCGGCGAATTGCTCGTCTTCGGTGGCGAAGACCTCGGTGCGGAAGCGGCTGAGGGAGGCCACCATCCGGTCCCGGTGATCCTCGGGCTCGATCTGGACCAGGGCATGGATCGCGGCCCGTGTGTCATCGTCGAAGTCCTCACCGATCAGAGATTCCAGGGCCTCCACGCTTCCGTCTGCCGCTTCATCGATCAGCCCGCTGTGCTGGAAGTGGTCCACGTATCCCAGCAGCCAACGGCGGAGACGCTGCGGGTCCACCCTGCCCAGCCAGTGGATGACCCGGTCCGGGTCATGAGGCTGAGGAGAGCTGGCCGCGAGGCCGGCGAGGCTGAGCCAGGCGAGGCAGCCGGGCCCACCCACCGTACGGATCTCATCGGCGAGGTCCCGGGGTGTCCGTTCTTCGATCGTTTGGAACCACTCGGTGCCCAGGTCGAACCCGTGCGGGTCCTCCTTGGGATTGAAGGTGGCCCAAATGGCGAGGATTGCATCGAAGACCACTGCCCCGTCGTCTTCGATGGGGATGTGACGGGCGGCGGTGGTCAGATCCCGGACCTTGGGTTGTGTGGCTGAGGTTTCGACCATGGTCGTTTCCACGTCTCCGATTCGATGAGTATCGAAGGGAGGATACATTCGAAACTGATCGAATGTCAACCCAGATTCGATAGTGATCGAATTAGTGGGGTGGATCGGGCAACTGGTGGGGCACTTCTACACTCGCCGATCATGGCTCTCACCGAGGAGCGACAGGCGGAAGCCACGGGTCGTCGCCCGCCCATCTCCCTGATCATCGAGGGCATCGGAGTGGGCGGTGCCCTGGGGACGTTGGCTCTCGGCCTGCTGGGCACTCTTCCCGAGGAGCCTGATTTCGAGGTGGGCCGGGTCGTCTTCGGCAACATCCCCGACGCGTTGGTGCTGATCTTCTACGTCACTGTCGCCGTCTTCATCTGGATCTCTTTCCACCTACTCGCACGGCGCGCCGCTTCATGGCAATTGGGCCGTCCCGAACGACGGTCGGGGCACTGGGGGCGTCGGATACGGGATCTCGATGCCGGCCTTCGCATGAAGACCCTGATGCGCGACCCGAGAGCCGGGGTCATGCACTCCATGATCTATTACGGGTTCATCGTCCTCTTCCTGGGCACCGTCACCCTCGAGATCGATCATCTGCTCCCGGCCGATCTCAAATTCCTTCACGGCGCGGTCTATCAGGGTTACTCGGCGATCCTCGACCTCGCCTCCCTGGTGTACCTGGGCGGGCTGGCCCTGGCGATCGGCAATCGCTACCTCTTCCCCGAGCGCCGGATCCGGACCAAGACCAAGCCGGAGGACGCGGTCATCCTGGGACTGCTGATCCTGCTCGGGGTGGGAGGTCTCCTCACCGAAGCGGCGCGAATCTCTCTCGTAGGTCGGCCCGACTTCGAGGCTTGGTCGTTCGTGGGCCGCCCACTGGCTGCGCTCATCCCCGCCGATTCGGCAGCCGAGCTCCATCGGTTTTCTGGATAACCCACGTCCTCTCCTTCGTGGCCTTCCTGGTGGTGCTCCCGGTGACCAAGTTGCGCCACATGGTCACGAGCCCCGCCAACCTGTTCCTTTCCGCTCGGGAGCGCCCGAAAGGGGCGATGCGGGAGATGCCAAACCTGCTCGAAGCCGACGACATCGAGACGATCGGCGCCTCGCTCGCCACCGACCTGACCTGGAAGCAGATCTTCGACACCGATGCCTGCACCATCTGCGGGCGGTGCACCTCGGTCTGCCCGGCCAACATCACGGGCAAGCCGCTCGATCCGAGGGAGATCGTTCTCAAGACGGGCGAGGTGGCTTCTGCCGCGGCAGCCGTGTCACCACCGGTTTCCTCGCTCGCCACTCTCGATGGGGACAGCACGCTGTTCGGCAGAGTCCGGCCCGAGGAGGTGTTCGCCTGCACCACATGTCGCGCCTGCGACGAGATCTGCCCGGTGAACATCGAAATACTCGACCGGATCCTCGACATGCGACGCCACCTGACGTTGATGGAATCGGAGTTCCCAACCGAGCTGGGCAAGGCCTTCGTCGCCATGGAGAACCAGTCCAACCCGTGGGGGATGAGTCAGCAGAACCGGGCGGCCTGGACACGAGAGCTCGACTTCGAGGTCCCCGTATTCGGAGAGAACGGGAAGAGCACGGCCGAGTACCTCTGGTTCGTGGGCTGCGCAGGGTCGTTCGACGACCGAAACACCGCAGTCTCCGTGGCCCTGGCCCGCCTCCTCCACCACGCAGGCATCGACTTCGCCATCCTCGGCGGCGCCGAGGTCTGCAATGGCGACCCGGCGCGACGGGCCGGCAACGAGTTCGTTTTTCAGCAGCTCGCCCTGCAGAACATCTCGACCTTCGACGAGATCGGGGTGACCAAGGTGATCACCCAGTGTGCCCATTGCTTCAACACGATCGCCAACGAGTATCCCCAGTTCGGGGGCAACTACCAGGTGGTGCACCATTCCCAGCTTCTCGCCGAGCTCCTCGCCCAGGATCGGCTTCCGGTTCCCTCTCGGGTGGATGGCCGGCCCAAGAAGATCGCATATCACGACCCGTGCTACCTGGGACGGCACAACGACATCTACCTCGCCCCACGCAACGTGATTGGTGCTTCGGGTGACATCGAGGTGGTGGAGATGCCGAGGCATGGCACTCGCGCCTTGTGCTGCGGCGCGGGGGGAGCCCGGTTCTGGATGGAGGAGCAGACCGGCAAGAAGGTGAACATCGAGCGGGCGGAGGAGGCCCTGGCAACCGAGGCGGACGAGATAGCCGTGGCCTGCCCCTTCTGCTACGTCATGCTCGACGACGGGGTGAAGGAGTTGGGTCGGCCGGATGTCCCGGTTAGGGACCTGGCGATGATCCTGGCCGACGGGGTGGCGTTCACAGAGCCCGGAGAGCACTGATCCGACGGGTACCTGCCGTCCTGGTGCTCGTTGCCGTCGTCGCAGCCTGCACCCCCGGCCTCGGCGGGCCCTCGGGCACCGACCAGAGTGCGACGACCACCACCGCGCCGGCTACCACGACGACGACCGCAGTGGCCGAGGTGGCGATCGAGGAGTTCCGCGCCTGTCTCGCAGAGAGAGGGGTCGAGATCGAGGAGGTCCCGTTCGACGCAACCGGCCGCCCCCGGCTCGACCTGGTGATCGTGGCGCTGGACCTGAGCGACCCGGCGGTGGCCGAGGCCTTGTCCCACTGCTCGGAGAGCTTGAACACCGGGGCCCTGGACCTCGGCTCGGAGGATCGCCTGCGGGCCGAGATCCTCGCCGGCCTCGAAGACTTCAGTCGATGCATGAGGGCCTGGGGCGTCGAGGACTTCCCCGACCCGGTTCCCGGCTTCTCCGGGGTCGGCGCCCCGTTCTCCGTCGCCGAGATCCCATACTCGGACCCGGAGCTGGAGACTGCTGCGGACGCCTGCCGGGACAGCGTCTTGGGGAGCCTTCCCGGGCTCGGTGGAGAATCCTGACCGGCGTACGATTGGCGTGGTGACGACCCGACCGGCACCGGTGGTCATCCCGGACACCGACGAGAACGTCGACGTCGACCGGCCATGGCAGGTCATCGTGTGGAACGACCCGGTGAACACGATGTCCTATGTGGTCTACGTGTTTCGCAAGCTCTTCGGTTACAACGAGGAGAAGGCAACGCATCTGATGCTCCAGGTCCACTTCGAGGGCCGGGCCAGCGTGTCGGACGGCCCCCGGGAGAGGGCGGAGGTGGACTGCTACCGGCTCCACGGCCACGGTTTGTGGGCCACGATCGAGCAATGAGCCGGGAGCGGATCCGCTACAAGAACGGCACGGTCGTGTTCCAACTCTCTGCCGATGAGCGAGAGTTCCTCGGCGACGTTCTCGACCTCCTCGCCACCATCCCGGCCACCGGGGAGGACCCGGCGACGAAGCGCCTTCATGTCCCCGTGTATCTCGACGATCCCGATGCCAATGACGAATGGTGGCGGCTGATGGGAGACGAGTTGTCCACCGCGCGGATGTCGGACCGGGCCGTGTTCAGCAGGGTGGTCCAGGCCCGGGGTAAGAGCGAGCTGACCACCGATGAGGCGGATGCTTTCCTCCGGGTGCTCAATGAGGGCCGCCTCGCCCTCGGGGCCCGCTTCGGGCTCGAAGTCGAAGACGACCACGATCGGCTTCCCGAGGAGCAACGCCAGGTGATGGACTATCTGGGATGGATCCTGGAGGAGACGACCACCGCTCTCACCGCCGCGCTCTGACCTCGACGCCGGCGGAGTAGGTTGCGAAGGGCAGTGGACTCCGAGCGCCCCGGACAAGCGGAGGGGCGGCGGGAGGTGGATTTGCTCGCTGACCCGATTGCCGGCCTGAGGAGCAGAGCTGGCGCCCTGATCACGGTCTATGTCGACCGGCCCAACCCCGGTGGCATGTCGGCCCTTCTCTCCGACCTACTCAAGCCGGTCCGGGACCACGCCGAGGGCATGGCCCGGCTGGTGAGAAAGAGCGTCCGCAACGATTCGGACCGAATCAGGGATCTAGCCGATCGGCTGGAAGCCGATGTCGCACCTGGCTACGCCATTTTCGCCTCGGATATCGACGACGTCTTCGTCCTGGAGTCGCTCGCCCACTCTGTGCCCAGTGTCTCCTCTCTCGGACCCCGTCCCTACCTGAGGCCGCTCCGGGCAGCCCCGAGGTCGTTGCGAGCCGGGGTCATCGTGGCCGACCGTGCCCTGACCCGAGTGTTCGTGGCCAACGACGGCATGATCGAAGAGGTCGGCCCTCCACTCACCGCAGAGATCGGCAAGCCCAATTACGGCGGCTTCGGCGGTTACGAGGAGCAAAGCGTCAGAGCCCATGCCGAGGAGGAGTCGGCCCGGATGTGGCGGGATGGCGGGGCCCGGCTTCTCGAGTCCCACCTCGATCGCGGGTTCGACTTCCTCGCGATCGGAGGCCACGAGGAAACGACCGACGAGATCGCCCGCCATCTCCATCCCTATCTGAGCCGGCTGCATCGGGCGACCTTCGTTGCCAACCCGAACACGATGACTTCTGCCTCGCTTCGCTCCGAATTGACAGAACTGGCCCTGGAGATCCGCCGTCAACGGCAGGCCGCCCTCGCGGGGAGAGTTTGCGATGTGGCATGGAGCGGGGGACTGGCGGTATTGGGTGTTGGGGCCACCCTTCAGGCGTGCAACGCCCAGGCGGTGGAGTCGATGGTGATCGCCGGGTCCTTCAGCAGGCCTGGCGTGATCTGCAACTCCTGTGGCTACCTCGACCGGACCGGCGAGGTATGCCCGGTCTGCGGCTCCACCCTGTTCCAGGTAGACGACGTGGTGGCCGCCGCCATGGATGCCACAGTCGCCGCCGGGGGCAGCGTCTACCAGCTCGAGGTGGCGTCGCCCCTCGACGTCGAGGGAGTGGGCGCCCTCATCCGGTTCCCGATCCTGCACTGAGCCCAGGACCGGGCTCCGGGTAGCCTCCTGGCGATGCGTGAGACTCTGGAAACCCGCCGCACCTGGGCCGAGCAGGGCAAGCAGGTGGCGAAGGCGACCGTGGTCAAGGCCTATGGATCCGCACCGAGAGGCCCCGGTTCTCTGATGCTTGTCTCCTCGGACGGAGAGATGGAAGGCTCGGTCTCCGGCGGATGTGTCGAGAACGACGTGGTCGTCCGGGCGATGTCGGTTCTGGAGACCGGGGAGCCGGAGCTGGTGACCTACGGGATTGCCGACGACGACGCCTTCGCGGTTGGTCTCGCCTGTGGGGGAACGATCCAGGTCTATATCGAGCCGTGGTGAGCGACCCGATACTGGACGCCACCGCCAAACTCGTCGACGAAGACCTCCGCGGCGCCGTAGTGACGGTGATCACGGGATCGGACGCCGGGGCCAAGGCTGTCCTCGACGGCAGCGGCGCGTTGATTGCTGGCGATCTCCCTGCCCCGACCTCCAATGCCGTGCGGACTGACGCCGTCGCCTTGATGGATCGGGAGCAGAGTGTGACCCTCGACTACGGAGACTGCGAGGTGTTCTTCGAGGTGCTCGCCCCCAGACCCCGGCTCTTCGTGTTCGGCGCGGTACACATTGCTCAGGAGCTGGTCCGCCATGCCTCCTTGCTCGGATTCAGCATCGTTGTGGCCGACCCTCGCCCCGCATTCGTGACCGCCGAGCGGTTTCCCGAGGCCGACGAGCTGCGGGTCGGATGGCCCGGGGAGGTCTGCGACGCAGAGTCTTTCGACGAGCGGACCTTCGTCGTGGTGCTCACCCACGATCGAAGGTTCGAAGACCCTTTGTGGCCGATCGTGATCCCCTCGCCGGTGCGCTATCTGGGGGCGATGGGATCGTCGAAGACGACGGCAAAACGAAGGCAGCGGCTGGTCGAGTCAGGGTTCACCGAGGAGCAGGTGGACCGGATCCATGGCCCAATAGGCCTCGACATCGGCTCCCGCACCGCCGGTGAGACCGCGGTCGCAATCCTTGCCGAGATGATCTCGGTGCGCTATCTCAATGATCAGCCGCCGGCCCTGACCGGCAAGCCGACCAGGCTCTGAAGGCTAGGTTCCCAGGCATGTCGACGGCCGCTGTGATCCTCGCCGCTGGTGGCTCGAGGCGACTGGGTCGGCCAAAGCAACTCGAGCCCTGGGGCGACACCAACCTCCTGGGCCACGTGGTGGCGCGGACCGCCGAATTCGCCGTGGACGAGATCTGGGTGGTGGTCGGGCACGAGTCGGAGCGCATCCTGGAGCAGACCGACCTCGGTGACGCCGGAGTGGTGGAGAACCCGGAGTGGAAGGAGGGGATCGCCTCGTCGATCCGTGTTGGGCTCGACGCCCTCAACCGCCTCTCTCGCTGCGACCGGGCGTTGCTGGTGATCGGGGATCAGCCTGGAGTGTCGACCGAGGTGGTGGACGAGCTCATGTCCTCGCACGCCCGCGCCGGCCGGCCGGTGAGCGTCCCCAAGTACAGATATTCATCGGGCAACCCCGTCCTCGTCGACCGCTCCCTGTGGCCACGGTTGATGTCGCTGGAGGGGGACGAAGGGGCCAGTCGGCTGTGGCAGGCGCACCCGGAGTGGGTCAACGAGGTGTGGTTCTCGGACCTCGCTCCCCGGGACGTCGACACCGAGGTCGACGTTGTCGAGATGAGGCCCAAACACCCGGCATGACCGTTTTGTTCTGGGTATAGAGTCGTCGTCGCTCTCGGAGTCGAGCGGAGAAGGGATTGATGGCTCGGATCGATCAGGTGGCGGGTATCGGTCTCAAGGAAGCAACCAAGCTGCGTAAAGCCGGCATCAGGACGAGCAAGGGGCTGATCGAGGCCGCATCCACCCGCAGGGGTCGGGGCGACCTGGCGGCGTTCCTCGACCTCGACACCAAGGATCTCCAGCAATGGGTGAACCACTCCGACCTGCTCCGGGTGCGGGGGGTGGGAGCCGAATACGCCGAGCTGCTGGTTGCTGCCGGTGTCGACACTTTGCGCGACCTGCGTCGGCGAAACCCGACCGCATTGCTCGCCAAGATCATTGGGCTGAACGGTGAGGCCCGCGTAGTGCGGCGCCTGCCCACGGAAGCGATGGTCGAGGGCTGGATCGAGGCCTCCAAGGAGATCAAGCCAACCCTTTAGCCCATTGAACACCTGGAAATGATCGAGGGGCCCCGAAGGGCCCCTCGATCGGTGTGAGGAGGAGTGAGCTCAGGAAGCCTCGTCGGCCTTGGCCGACTCGGACTTCGCCGAGCTCGTCTTCGCAGCCGAGGACCCGGTGGTCTTGGCGGCAGAAGCCTTGGGGGTTGTCTGGGCGGCCGGCTGCTTGGCCGGGGCCTTGGTAGCGGCCTTCGCCTCGGTGGCCTTGTCGGCAGCCTTCTCGGGGCGGAACGACTGGCGCCAGGTGGCCAGCATGTCCTCGAGTTGGTCGCGCAGCTTGCTGACCTGCTCCTTGGCGCCGTCGAGGTCGACCTTTGCGGTGATCTCGTCGACGACCTTGCCGTCGCTGATCCGGTCCACGACCTTCTGGCCCTCGACGGCCCAGCTGTCGATGGTCTTCTCGGCGACCTTGCCGTATTCGGTGGCTCCGTCGGTGATCTTGGTGCGGAGAACGGTCACTCCCTCGCCCACTTTGCGGGCGGCGACGACCGGAGCTCCAACAGTTGCGTACAGAACGCTCTTGGCCTGCATTGCTACTCCTTCTTGGTTTTCATTTCGGTTACCGAGCCGTTGGGACCTACCAACGCCCGGTACATGTCCATTAGGACTTTCTTGTGACTCGAGCTCAGTCGCTCGTCGCCCTCGATGGCGTCGAAAACACTCGGCGATTGGGCCTCTTCATCCATGAGGCCGGCCTTGGAATACAAGGAGTTTGCCGATATCTCGAGTGCCCGGGAGATCCGGCTCAGAATCTCCGCCGAGGGCTTGCGAATTCCCCGCTCGATCTGACTCAGGTAGGGATTGGAGATCCCTGCCGTGTCAGCCAGCCTGCGGAGAGAGAGATTGGCTCTCTCCCTCTGCTGACGGATGAACTCGCCGAGGTCCGTGTGCTTGCTCTCGTTCACTTGAACGAAGCATAGAGCAAGCTGCTAACTTTTGCAAGCAGGACGCGTGCAGTAATCGCTTATGCCGTGGTAGCGGCCCCGATTGCGTTCCCGATCAGCCAGGCGGCCAGCCCGCCGATGCCGGCGATCGCCACGTTCTCGAGGCCGGATCGCAGCCAGCTGTTCCGGGTGACGCGGGCCTTGACCACGCCGACGAGGAAGAGCCCGGTGAGCGAGAACACCGTGGCCCAGGCCAGAGCGACCGTTGTCGAGTCGAACACCATGAAGGGCACGATCGAGGGGATCGAGCCCACCAGGAACAGACCGCCTGATGCCAGCATCGCCCGGATTGGAGAACGCCGCTCAGAGTCGACGAAGCCGAATTCGAGGGCCTTCATCGCGTTCAGCATCGCATCGTCAGATCTGGCGAACGCGTTCACAACTCCATCGAGGTCTTCGTCGGCGATTCCCATGTCGGAGAACATCTCCCTGAGCTGGCCGATCTCGGTGGGGCGGTAGTCCCGGATGTGCACCCGCTCCAGGGCGAGCTCGGCCTCCAGCACCTCGTCCTGGGATTTCGTGGCCAGGTATTCGCCGGCAGCCATGGAGACCGCTCCGGCCAGCGCTCCGGCGAGGGCGGTCAGAAGTACCTGGCTGGTGTCGAGGCCACCGCCGACAACTCCGACCACGAGGAGAAAAATCGAAACCAGCCCGTCGTTGAGCCCGAGGATGATGTCGCGCCAGTACTGCCTGGTCTCTCCGATGTGAGGCTCGTAACCAATCGGAGTGTCGCCGGATTCGGTCTCGGGCTTCATCGACCCCGAGATGGTACCCCCGGCGCCCCGGGCTCAGAGGGTGTCGACCAGGCCGACGAGTGCGATCACCGCGGCTTCGATCCCGAAGCCGATCGCCGCCTCGTCCAGTCGGAATGAAGGGGAGTGGAGGTCCCCAACGAACCCCCCGGAGCCGAGTCGGAACAGGGCGCCCGGTGCTCGGTCCAGATAGTGGGAGAAGTCCTCGCCACCCATGCTGGCCTCGACCGGGACGACCACTTCCGATCCCAGGGCGGCGGTCAGCGCCCGTGACGCGACCTCGACGACCGGCCCGTCGTTGATCACGGGCGGTATCGACTGGGCGTAACGCAGGGTGTAACTGGCACCGGAGGCGGTGAGCAGGGAGCCAAGTGCCTTGTCGATCAGACCGGGGAGCGCCCCCCACAGCGAACTGTCCAACGTGCGGACCGTGCCCTCCAAAGTCACCCGGGTGGGAATCACGTTCCCGGCCTCCCCACCGTGGATCGACCCAAATGCGACTGTGAACGGGCTGCGGGCGTCGACGGTTCGACGAAGGGCTCCCGGCAACTCGTGGATCACACGTGCCGCGTCGGCGATGAGGTCGACGGTTTGGTGAGGCCGAGCGGTATGACCACCAGGGCCTTCGAGGACGATGGTCAGTTTGTCCGCGCTCGCGGTGATCGGCCCCATCCGAGCCCCGATCCGCCCCGGAGGAAGTGACGGATCGACGTGAAAGGCAATGATCGCCTTGAGCCCGTCGACGAGGCCCTCGTTGACGAGGTCGGAAGCGCCACCGGGGAAGGACTCTTCGGCCGGTTGGAATATGACGCGCACCCCGGCTCCCGGGTCGAGCCGACTCAGGGCCACGGCAACGCCGAAAGCAATAGCGGCATGGGCATCGTGGCCGCAGGCGTGCATCCAGCCCTGATTGATGGAGACCGGCACGTTGTCTTCCGGCTCGGTGATGGGGAGTGCGTCGAGGTCGGCGCGAAAGGCCACAGTCGGATTGGCCCCGACGTCGAGCCAGAGCCCGGTCGCCGGCGTGCGGTCATGAAAGGTGACCCCGTTCTCGGCGAGTGACGCCGAGATGAGCGCCGTCGTTTGGTGCTCCTGGTGTGAGGGCTCCGGGTGTCGGTGGAGAAGGCGACGCAGCTCGATGGCCTGCGGGGTGATTTCCTGCACCAACCCGGCGATCTCAATGGACCGGGTCATGGGGCGAGGCTACCGCTCATTCGTAGAACCTCCTCTCGAATACCTGTCGGGCCCTCCTGGTGACCCGCCGATAGTGCTCGCGGAGCTCGGCGGCCCGTGAGAAGCCGAGTGATGATGCGAGCCGGACCAACTCGTCTGGATCGGTGGGCAGGGAGTCGGATGCGCGGCCCGCCTGGAGGTGGAGGCGAAGCCGTACCCGGGTGCAGAAGACGTAGGACTCGATCAGGGTATCTGCCTCGTCCCGGGTCAGGAGCTCCTGGCTCCGAAGGGCGCTGAGCGCATCGAGCGTGCCTGGTATCCGCAGCGAGTCATGCGACGCCCCATGGCGCAGCTGCATGACCTGGGTGAGGAACTCGATGTCGCTGAGGCTGCCTTTGCCCAATTTGAGATGGAAGTCCGGGTCCTCGTCGGCCGGAATGCGCTCGTTTTCGACCCGGGCCTTGATCTCGCGGTATCGACCTCACCGACACCTCCGGGATGGGCCGGCTCCATATCACGTCCTCGAGGAGGTCGTTGAAGGATGCAGACAGGGAGGCGTCGCCGGCGACCGGGCGGGCCCGAACCAGTGCCAGCAGCTCCCAGGGCTCTACCCAGTCCTGGTAGTAGCGTCGGTAGCTCTCCAGGGACCGGGCCAGGGGCCCGCGCCGGCCTTCCGGCCGGATCTCGGCGTCCAGGGTGTAGGCCTCGCCGTGGCGCCCAGGCTCGCTGAGAACCCGCCCCATGTCAGTGGCGACGCGCAACGCACGCTCCCGGCCGCGGTCGGAATCGAAGACGTACATGACGTCGAGGTCCGACCCGTAGGAGAGTTGAAGCCCGCCCCAGCGGCCCATGGCCACGATCGCGAAACCCGCCGGATCGCCGTCGGCGGAGATGTGGAGAGCGCCCGCCACCGCGGCGTCGGCGCTGTCGGACAAAGTGCGGAGGGTGTCAGCAACCGGAGCCTCCCCGAGGATGTCTCTCGCGGCGATCCGCAGCTTCCTGCGACGGGTGAACCTGCGGATGGTCCCCACCTTTGCGTCGGGATCGGGTCGGGAGTCGAGGAGGGTGATCAGGCGCTCGATCTCGGCGTCCCTGGGGCGGATGTCACCGAGCAGGCGATCGTCGGCGAGCCGCGGGATGAACTCGGGGATGCGGTCGATCAACTGGCCCACGAGGCGGCTGGTGCCGAGAAGCAGGCACAGTCGCTCCCCGGCGAGCGGGTTGGTCTGGAGCAGTGTCACCAGAGCCGAGTGGTCGGATGTATTGGCGAGGACGATTCGAAGCTGGGCGAGCCCCAGGTCCGGATTCGGTGAGATCGAGAGCCAGTCGAGCATCAGGGGAAGCATTTGGTGCATCGCCCGCGACCGTCGGCTGAGGCCCGCGGTCAGCTCCGCCAGGGCGTGCTTGGCACCGGCGATGTCGGAGAAGCCCAGGGAGCCCAGTCGCAGCGCGGCCGCCTCGACGCCAAGGCGAGCGCTCGGCGACCCAACCAGGGCGTCGAGGATTGGACGGAAGTAGAGCCGCTCATGGGCGTCGCGCACCACCGATCGGACTTCCTCCAGCCTCTCCTCGAGGCGGCGGTCGGGCTCGGCCTCGTAACCCAGAGAGCGACCGATCCGCGCTCTGGACGCCGAGTCGGTTGGCAGGTCGTGGGTCTGGCGTAGGTCCCAGAGTTGGATTCGGTGTTCGACGTTCCGCAGGAACCGATAGGCGTCCGCCAGGCGCTCGTGGTCGGCAGCCGAGATGAAACCCATGGCGGCGAGGGAGTCGAGGGCATCGAGGGTGGCGGGAGCCCGCAGCTCTGGCTCGAGGCGTCCGTGGACCAACTGCAGCAGTTGCACCGAGAACTCGATGTCCCGAATCCCACCTCGGGAGCGCTTGATGTCGGCGGAGGAGGCACCCTGCTCCACCTGCTCCTTGATTCGACGGATGCTCCTCAGGGCTTCGACATCCAAACCCTGCTCCCAAACCAGGGCTCGCGTGAGCTCGATGAACTTTTCGCCGAGGTCGCGGTCGCCGGCCGCGACCCTCGCCTTGAGCAGGGCCTGGAGCTCCCAGGGCTCACCCCACTCGCGGTAGTAGCGGGCGTAGCTCTCGAGTGTCCGGCTGAGCGGGCCCAGCGCTCCCTCCGGCCTCAGGTCGAGGTCCACTTCGAGCGCAGGACCGTCGGTGGTAGGGGTAGAGAGGACTGCGACCAGCCTGCTGGCGAGGGCGAGTGCACCCGCCCGCCCCCCCGCACCGTCATCGGTATCGGCGTGCACCAGTATCAGGTCGATGTCCGAGGAGTAGTTGACCTCATTGGCGCCCCATTTCCCCATCGCGACCACGGAGAACCGGAGGTCCTCGACTATGGGATGCCGTATCGCAGTCGATTCCCGTGCCGATGCCAGCGCGGCCTCGACGATCCGATCCAGGGCCTGCGAATAGGCAGCCATCGCCGCGGTCAGTTCGATGGCTCCCGACAAGTCGTCACCGGCGATGACACTCAGCGCCCGGTGCACCTGAAGGGTGACATTGGGCTCCTCGGGGTCTCCCGTAAGCAGGCGGGGATGACGGGCCAGGCTCCGGCTCAGGATGCGACTGGCGCCGGCAATCGCCGTCGCCCGGCGCACAGCATCAGGATCGTCCCTCAGACCGGGGTCCGCACCGATGATCGCCATCAGCCGCTCCTCGACCCCGGGGTCGAGCCCCTGACTTCGCTGGTCGGTCATGGGTTTCAGGCTAAGGGGAGGCGTATCGTGGTGGTATGCCGGTCCGGGTAGCAGGCGCCCAGATCAACCTGGTCGTCGGGGACATCACAGGGAACGAGAACCGGATTCTCGATGCCATGACGTGGGCGGAATCAGAAGCCGCCGATGTTCTGCTGCTACCGGAGCTTGCCATCAACGGTTATCCCCCGGAGGACCTGGTCCTCCGCGACGACTTCGTTGATGCCGGCATCGGGGCTCGGGACCGCCTCGCCGCCCGCGCCGGCGCCATGGCAGTGGTCGTGGGTTTCGTCGACCACGCGGCCCCCGCCCCACGAGGGGGGGAGGATGCCCTGGACAGGAACGTGGCCAACGCCGCCGCCATCCTGCAGAACGGCGAGGTGCGCGCGATCTATCACAAGGTGCTTCTTCCCAACTACGGGGTGTTCGACGAGGACCGCTATTTCGCGGTGGGTGCCAGCCCGGGAGCGATATGGGAGGTCGGTGGCCTCCCCGTTGGAGTGTCGATATGTGAGGACATCTGGCTCGCCGACGGGCCACCGGCGGCCCAGGCCGCGGCCGGGGCACGGATCTTGCTCAACATCAACGCCTCGCCGTTTCACCGGGGGAAGGCGTCAGAGAGGGAGGCGATGATCATCGAGCGTGCCCTGGCGGCAGGGGCTCCGGTGGTCTATCTGAATCTGGTCGGGGGCCAGGACGAGCTCGTGTTCGACGGGGGCTCGATGGTGATCGCGGCCAATGGCACAGTCCTCCACCGGTCGCCCCAATTCGAGGAGGACTTCTTCGTGGTCGAGGTGCCGCTCGCCGGGGAGGAGGTTGCCAGCGAGGAGCTCCCGCCCTTCCTCGACCCGACCGAGGAGGTCTACCGGGCCCTCACGGTCGGGCTCGGCGATTACGCCCGCAAGAACGGGTTCCAATCGGTCGTCATCGGGCTCTCCGGGGGCATCGACTCCGCGCTCACCGCCGCTATCGCGGTCGACGCTCTGGGGCCGGCGGGGGTTTGGGGAGTGGCCATGCCGTCTCGCTTCTCTTCGCAGCACTCGATCGACGACGCCCGTCAGCTGGCGTCGAATCTGGGGATTCGCTTCGACCTCGTTTCCATCGATGACGTCTACGAGTCGTACCTGGAGGCTCTGGCTCCGGTGTTCGTCGGGATGCCCTTCGGGGTGGCCGAAGAGAACCTGCAGGCACGCACCAGAGGGGCGATCCTCATGGCGATCTCCAACAAGCACGGCCCGATGGTGGTCGCCACGGGTAACAAGTCCGAGCTGGCTGCCGGATACTCGACTCTCTACGGGGACATGGTCGGCGGTTATTCGGTGCTCAAGGACGTCTTCAAGACACTGGTCTATGAGCTGGCGAAATGGCGGAACAAGGACGGCGAAATGATCCCGCAGAACAGCATCGACAAGCCGCCTTCCGCCGAGCTTCGCCCCGGCCAGAAGGACTCGGACTCGCTGCCGCCGTACGACGTGCTCGACGCCATCCTCGAGCTGTATATCGAGGACGATTGTGGGCCGGTCGACATCGTGGATCGGGGTTACGACAGCACCCTGGTGGCCCGGGTGACGGGGATGGTCGACCGCAACGAGTATAAGAGGAGGCAAGCGGCGCCCGGGGTCAAGATCACGACCAAGGCTTTCGGCAAGGATCGACGCCTCCCGATCACCAACCGCTACCGGTCGCCGTCGTGACCTCGACGGTCCTCATCAATGGCGTCGCCTCAGATGCCGGTGTGTCGGTGACAGACTCTTCGGTCCTGCGCGGTGATGGCTGCTTCGAGGTGCTCAAGGCGTACCGGGGAAGAGCCTTCGCTCTGGACCTGCATCTCGATCGACTGGAGAGGAGCGCAAAGGCACTCGAGATCTCCCTTCCCGAGCGAGAGGCCCTAGCTGCCTGGATCGGCGCCGTGGCGGAGGAATGCCCTGACTGCGCGGTCCGGGTGGTGGTCACAAGGGGCTCCGCCCTACCCGGCGCGCCACCCGAGCCGATGGTGATCGTGTTCGCCCATTCCTGGGAGCCACCGGTCGGACCGGCAACGCTGTTCCCGGTGACCGCTCCCTGGCATGCCGCCGGTGTCGACTGGGACCTTGCCGGGGCGAAGATCCTTTCCTACGCGCCCAACGTCTCTGCGACCAGGAGCGCCCGCAACTCCGGCTTCGACGACGCCCTTCTCCTGACGGTCTCGGGATCAGTGCTCGAAGGACCAACGTTCTCGGTGGCATGGGTGGTCGATGGTGTGCTGGAGACCCCGACACTCGACCTCGGCATCCTCGACTCGATCACCCGTCGCCTGTTGCTCGAAGATGCGACCGGGCTGGGGATCGAGGTGGTCGAAGGGGAGTGGCCGTTGGATCGCCTCGCGGAGGCGTCGGAGGCGATGGCCCTGTCCACCATTCGCGAAGTGCAACCCGTCTCCCGAATCGGTGAGATGGGATTCGGGGAGGGGCCGCTGACCAGCCGTCTGCGCCGCGAGTTCTCTCAGCGCACCGGCTGAGTCACATCCGGGCAGTCGGCGATGGTTGGGCCGTGTATCCAGCGCAGCAGGCTGGCGAGCGCCTCGCCGCGGGTGATCAGTCGCTGATCGTCGAGAGGTGGCCGACACGCGCCGAGAACGCCGGCATTGCGCAGGGTGGTCTCTGCCTGATCCGCTTTGGGAAGGACCCCCAGCGCACCAAGGGTGTTGACCAGTTCGGGACTGGTGAGGTCGGCCGGCTTAGGCTCGCTGAGGGCCCACGCTGCCAAACGGGCCACCTCGGTTTCGGGAATGCCAAAGGCGAGGCATGGCGCGGTCTCGACGCATCCCATCAGCTCGCTCAGGGCGCGGGCGTCGCCCGCTGCGGCCTCGAACACCTGGGGGATCTCCTGGGTCCTTGCCTCGAGCGGCGGGGGCTCTACACCTACCAGGTGGCGGGCCACCGCGCGGGCAAACTCGGGGTCGGCGAGCTCCTCCGGGCAGAACGTGAGCCCGATCTCGTCGCAGGGGAGGTAGAGGCCCTGGGTGAGCAGGAGCGCCGCCTGGAGTTGGATAGCGTTCGCATCGTCGTCCAGGTACGGGCCTGAGGAGCCTTGTTCGGGGAGGTCGGCCCCACGCCGTGCCTGGCGAAGGCTCGCTGCCGGATCGACCGCGACCCCCTGACGGGTCCGCAATTCGAAATGGAGATGGTTGACCGAATCTTCGGCGTTTCCCGAGTCGCCGATCCACCCGATCACCTGGCCGGAGACGACCACGTCACCCACCTTCAGGTCCGGCCTGGCTCCAATGCCCATCCCATCGTCAGTCAGGTGGAGGTCGTTGTTGAGGTGGATGTAGACCGAGTACCAGCCGTCATCGTGCCGGATCTTGATCGAACAGCAGTCTGCGGTCCCGACCACCTGCTTGATCTCCAAGACCGTGCCATCGGAAACCGCGAGCACCGGGGTCAGTTTCGGGGCCTGGATGTCGATGCCGGCGTGGCGACGGGCGCCGCCGTCACGTGCGACCCCGAAGCTGGAGATCACCTGGCTGTCACCGGCGATCGGCCACGCCATGCCGTAGACGAACGCCGAGCACCGCGGTCTGCTCGGCCTCGGCGGTGAGGTCGGTGGGGGGCCAGGCACTGAGGTAGAGGTGTCACCCACCACCGTCGTGCTCGTCGAGTCGACGATCGTGGTAGTCGAGGTCTCCTCAACCGTGGTCGTGGTGGTCTCGTCGATTGTCGTGGTCGTCGTTTCTTCGGAGGGCACAGTGGTCGGAGTCGAGGTGCCCGGCGTGGTGGTTGAGGTGGTGGACGGTGTGCGCGGTGGTGTCGGTGTGCCGGGGAGGGGCGGCAAATCATCCAGCGTGGTCGGGCCGCACATGGCTGCCTCCGCCGGGGCGGTAGGCCCGGCCACCACGAAAAGGGCCGCGATGAGAGCCAGGACGGCCACGGTGGCAGCCCCGAGCCTGCCTGGTGTCATGGGCGAAGGCTAACCAAGGAGAGCGGTGCTGGGAACCCGAACGTATGGCGATAGCGTTCCGGGGGCATGCACAATGCCCCGATGCGCAATTTCCTGGCCCTCCTCATCGCCCTGTCGGCTCTGCTCACGGCGTGTGACGGTGACGAGCCGGCCCTGACAACCACCTCATCCCTGGTCACCTCGCCCGGGAATGGCGGTGAGGAGAGCACCACCACCTCGGCGCCGGCGACCGGAACGCCTAGCACCACCCTGGTGGGGGAGGCGGTGGCGAGCTACGAGATCGCGGCCCGTGAGCCGGTCGATGATGGCGAAGTGATCTACATCGTGATCCCACCCGGGGCCTACACCGACGTCGACCTGGAGAACTTCATCCTCGATCTCTACGAGCAGGGGATCGCGACCCACGGCGCAGAGGTGTTCAACGACCAGGCCGCATCCGACGCCTACCTCAAGGCGGAGGCGGACCGCACTCCCGAGGAGACGGAACTCATCGATCAGCACCATCTGGTGAGCCTGGTCGGGGGCACCACCATCGTCTTCCGGGGCCCATTCGCCGAGTCGGGACAACACGCCCTGGGCAGCTAGTGGCCCCGCTGCCGACCACTAGGTGAGCAGGGCGGTCGCTACCAGCAGGAAGCCGCCGAATCCGACCACATCGGTGATCGTCGTCAAGAAGATGGACGAAGCCAAGGCAGGGTCCTGGTCGAGGGCCCTCAACACCAGGGGTATGCCGGTGCCGGCGAGAGTTGCGACCACCAGGTTCACCATCACGGCCAGCGCGACGATGAGCACCAACTCGGCCCGATCGCTCTCGCTGCTGAAGATCCCGGTTCCCAGCAGGAGATAGGTGAGTGCCGCGGCCGCCAAGGCCACGATCACCCCGTTGAGCAGGCCGGTGCCGGCGTGTCGTCTCATGATCGAGCCCACCTGGGCACGTGGAACGTCGTCGGATGCCAGGGAACGGATCATCACCGCCAGGCTCTGATTGCCACTGTTCCCGCCGAGCGAAGCGACAACCGGCATCAGGGCGGCCAGCACGGGCTCCCGGGAGATGATGCCGGTCTGTTGCTCGATGACCAGGGCGACCAAGAGGGACAGGGTCAGGTTGAGTATCAGCCAAGGCGATCGCATTCGCACTGACTTGGGGACGGCGGTGTAGACGGTCTCCTCCACGCCGGCGCCCACGGCGGCCGCGAAGTCCTCGGTCGCCTCGTCCTGTACTGCCTCGAGGACCGCGTCGCTGGTGACCATTCCCAGTAGCCGCCCGTTCCCGTCGGTGACCGGGATCCCGAATAGGTGATAGCGCTGGGCGAGGGCGGCGACCTCTTCCCGGTCGGCGAAAGCATTCACCGACACCGGGTCGGGGACCATCACCTCTTCGAGGTTGACACCGGGCCGTTTGAACACGAGGTCGCGAAACGAGATCACTCCCTTCAATCGCTCGGTGTCGTCGACCACGTAGACATAGGAGAGGTCGTCGTACTCGTCATTGAGCTGGCGGATTCGCTCGATCGCCTCCCCCGCCGTGAGGCCGTAGGGCAGCGAGGCGATGTCAGTGGACATCAGGCCCCCCGCACTGTCAGGGGGATACACCAGAAGGCTGCGGATTTCCCGCTCGGAGTCTTCGTCGAGCCGGGCCAGGACGCCTTCGGTGATCTCCTCGTCCAACTCGAAGAGGAGGTCGGCCGCCGCCTCTGCAGTCATCTCGCTAACAGCCGCCGTGAGGTCCTCGATGGAGACGTCATCGAGCAGCTCGGCGGCGAGCTCCGGGGCGATCTGTTCCAGGATCTCGGCAGCATCAGACGCAGGGAGCTCACTGAGGAGCTCGGCAGCGTCCTCCTCGGCCAGCTGTTCCAGGACGTCGGCGGCGTCGCCGGGGGCGGCTCCGGCCAGGGCCTCCCATTCCTCACGACGAGAATCGAGGTAGTCGGCTACCTCGTCGTGATCGCGCCGCGCAGCGGCAATCAGTGTCCTTGCAAGTTGACGGGGACTTCTGAGTCGGAGTCTCACCCTCGGCCCCTCGAACGGCGAACCGGGGTCAGGCTAACGCCGATCAGCCTTCGAAAGGGCGCACGGCCTTGATCAAAAGTGTGAATTCACCCGCGGGGGCCTGATAGGAGACCCGGTCCCCGACGGAGCCGCCGAGCAGCGCCTGACCCATCGGGCTGGTAGGCGAGGTGAGCAGCAAGCCAGCCACCTTGTTCTCCTGGGGAGCGACGAAGCAGTCGAACTCGTCGCCGTCGTGATCGACGACCGTGACCACGCTCCCCACCTCGACCTTGCCGCTGTCGACAACTTCGAGCACCTCTGCGGTGTTGAGCAAGTACTCGAGCTTGCGGATCCGCGCTTCCATCAGGCCCTGGTCGTTCTTGGCGGTGTCGTAGTCCGCGTTCTCACGCAGATCGCCGTGGGAACGGGCCTCGGCGATGCGCTCCTCGATGGCCCGGCGCCCCTCGGTACGGAGCTGATCCAGCTCCTCCTCGATCTTCTGCCGGGCGGCCGGCGTCAGAAAAGTTGGTTTCTCGGTCATCCGAACCGGGGAGGGTAGGTCTGCGCATACGCCTATACGCGCATCCATGCATACGCGGTCTGTCTAACTTCCACTCGTGGAGCCTGCCCAACGTCTCGACGCCATCGCCGAAGCCCTGTCCATCCCGAGGGCTCAGCGCCACATCTTCCTCTGTGCCGACCAGACCACTCCGAAATGCGCTCCGTTCGAAGTGACCCACGCACTCTGGGGGCACCTCAAGAGGCGCCTCAAGGAGCTCGGCCTGACATCGGCCCCGCCGCCGTGGGGGGGAACCCCGGACGCCGAGGCGACTCCTGGTGAGCCCGGCAGGGGCACGGTGCTCCGGAGCAAGGTCGACTGCCTTCGCATTTGTGAGCAGGGAGCGATCTGTGTCGTGTATCCCGAAGGCACCTGGTATGCCGGCCTTGATGAGGAGAAGCTGGACCGGATCATCGAGGAGCATCTGATCGGCGGTCGCCCGGTCGAGGAGCTGGTGTTCGCCGTCGGAGACCTGCGATGAGGTGGCTTCGTCGGCTGCTGACCGGCTTCTTCATCTGGCGGCTGTTCGGACCGGTCCTCTCCCCTCGGTTTCGCTCCCCGCAGGAGCACCCATGGCGCCACTTCGGTCACACCGTCTTCGTGGGCGACCAGGAATTCCTGGTTCGGGACCTGGGGCCCGATGGGGCGCCACCGGTCCTCCTGATTCACGGGCTCGCCGGCTCGTCGCTTGCGGAGTGGTATCGGATCGGCCCGGCGCTGGCCGAGAAATACCGAGTGATCATGGTCGACCACCGGAGCCACGGCCTGGCCCCAATGGCCAGGGCCCGGTTCGAGGTCGACGACATTGCTGATGACATGGCAGGGGTCCTCGATCGTCTCGGAGTCGGGGTGGTGTCGGTCGTCGGATACTCCATGGGTGGAGCCATCGCCCAGGCGTTCGCCCATCGGCATCCGGAGCGAACCGGACGCGTGGTCCTGATCGCCACCTTCAGCCATCATCCGCAGCCGGTCAAGGCGCTCCGGGTGGTGGGCGCGGTGATCGCCCGGGCCTGGGAGCGCCTCACCGGATTGGGGACGCCGGAGGTCAGGTCGGGTTACCTGCTCGCCACCGGCGCGGTCGAGGAGCGCCACGCCCGCTGGCTCTGGGAGGAGACCCATCGGCGGGACACCGATGCCGGAACTCAAGCGAGCCTTGCCCTGCTCCGATTCGACTCGCGACCATGGGTGGGGAAGATCGAGGCCGAAACTCTGGTCGTCATCCCCACCAGGGACCAGCTGGTGCCCCCGGCATGGCAGTACCAGTTGGCGGCTTCCATTGGCGACCCGGAGGTGGTGGAGCTGGTCGGGGTCAGGCACGAGGCTCCATGGACCCACGCCGACCGGCTGGTCGACGAAATCACGCAATTCGTCGGGTGACTGACCACTAGCGTGACTTCATGACCACCGAGCTCGTCCTTGGCACCTGCCATCACGACTGCCCGGACACCTGCGGCTGGGTCGTCACCGTCGAAGACGGGCGGGCGGTCAAGATGCGGGGCAACCCAGATCACCCCTACTCCCGCGGAGAGCTCTGCCCCAAGGTCAACCGGTTCTTGGAGAGGGTCTACCACCCCGACCGAGTGCTCCACCCCTTGATTCGGGTCGGCGCCAAGGGCGCCGGGGAGTTTCGTCAGGCGAGCTGGGGCGAGGCACTGGATCTGGTGGCCGGCCGCCTGGGGGCGGTGATCGAGGAGCACGGTGGCGAGGCGGTCGTTCCATGGGGCGATGCCGGTACCCAGGGCCTCCTCCAGATGAGCTACCTCGACCAGTATTTCTTCGCTGGTATCGGCGCCTCGCGACAGGTCGACTCACTGTGCGGGGCCGCCGCCGGCGCCGGGTTGGCCGGCACCTATGGCCAGAGGCACAGCGCCGACCCGATGGATGTTCGTTTTGCCGAGCTGGTGCTGCTGTGGGGGACCAACACCCGGCTCACAAACCGCCACCTTTGGGCGTTCATCGAAGAGGCCCGGTCGAACGGTGCCCGGGTGGTCGTGATCGACCCGATCCGGACGATCACCGCGCAGTCCGCAGACTGGTTCATCCAACCGTTGCCCGGCACCGACGTCGCTTTGATGCTGGGGATGATGCACGTCCTGATCCGGGAGGATCTCATCGATCACGACTACGTGGCGGAGCACGCGCTGGGCTTCGAGGAGCTGGCGGAGCACGTCTCCTCGTGGACACCCCAGCGGGCGGCCGAAGCCTGTGGTCTCGAGGCCTCACAGGTCGAAGAGTTGGCCCGGGCCTACGGCGCCACAGAGAAAACCTTCATCCGCACCCTCATCGGCGCCGAGCACCACGAGCACGGTGCGATGTTCTTCCGGGCCCTTGGCTGCCTGCCTGTGCTCACCGGTGCCTGGCGTCATCGTGGCGGCGGCCTGTCCCGTTCGGTGAGCGTCTGGTCTGAGAAGGCAGTCGACTCGTCGGTTGTCGAGATCGATCGCCCGACCCGTGCGGTGAGCATGAACCGGCTGGGTGAGGCGCTGACCGATCCCGGCATGGGGGTGCACGCCCTGATCGTGTGGAACGGCAACCCCTTGGTGTCAGTGCCTAACGCGGCGGCAACCCGCAGCGGGTTGGAGCGTGAAGACCTGTTCACTGTGGTCAGTGAGCAGTTCCTCACCGACACCGCTCTCTACGCCGACGTGATCTTCCCGGCGACCACCCAGATCGAGCAGGTGGACATGGTCCCCTCCTGGGGGCACCTCTATCTTGGGTGGAACCACCCCGCCATCGAGCCGCTCGGTGAATCGGTCCCCAACTCCGAGCTGTGGCGTCGTCTGGCTCGGGCGATGGGGGTCGTGCATCCCGTCTTCGAGATGAGTGACGAGGACCTGTTGCGGCGAGCACTCCCCGAGGTGGATCTCGAGCTGCTACAGAAGCAGGGTTTCACCCGGCTCGACCTTCCCGAGGAGCTCCTCCCTTACGAGAACGGGGGCTTCGGCACTCCAGACGGCAAGGCGCATCTCTTCTCTCAAACCCTGGCCAACGCGGGACACGACCCACTGCCTACCTACACCCCTGCGGTGGAGGGCCCGGGGAGTGAGCAGAGCCGGACCTATCCGCTCTCGCTGCTCACACCGAAGAACCATGTCCGTTTCCTCAACACCACTTATTCCGGGCACCACGGTGACAAGGAGAAGGCTCCGGGCTTCGAGATCGATCCCGCCGATGCCAGCGAGCGTGGCATCGCCGAAGGAGACCTGGTTCGAGTTTTCAACCAGCGGGGGTCGCTCGAGCTCCCGGCCCGGATCAGCGACCGGCTTCGCCCCGGGCTCTGTGCCATTCCTTGGGGATGGTGGGGAGCCGAGGTCAACGCCAATGCCCTGACCAATGACGCCCCCAGTGACTGGGGCGGCGGGGTCGCCTTCTACGACACCCTGGTGGAGGCGGTGCGGGCCCGACCTAACTCGCCGGCGTAAGCCTCAGCGTTCCCGAGGCGTCGGCAGCGACCTGCTCCCTGGTCCAGCGCAACGGGCGTTGGGCGCCGTCGGCCCAGTCGCCGATCATGTCGTCGTAGTTTTCGTGAAAAGCATGGCCGGATTGGCCGGTGGTGTGGATCACAGTCGAGGCTGACATGTCGGCCAGGTCCACGACCATCCGCATCGAGGGGACCCAATCCACTTCGTATCCCACGGGCGGGTAGAAGCCAACGGCATTGACCAGGTCAGCCCCACCGCCGAGTCGCTCGGGAGCATCGCGGTTGAACAGCCACTCGATTGGGCCGATCCCGGACTGTCCGAAGGTTTGGTTCTCGAAGCTGGCGGTGTGGAGCCGGGCCCACTCCCATCCTTCAGGATCTGCTCCCAGCCGCTCGGTCAACTCGGCATGGGCTTCGACATCGCCGTCACCAGGATGGCATCCCGGTTCTCGACCTCGGATGTCGAGACGTCGTCCCACCACGGGTCTTCCGGGGCATCCAGGAGCCGGGCCACGACCTCGAACCATCTGCTCCCACCCTCGGGCCAGGAGTCCTCGGGCAGCTCGTCATGAAAGGTCAAGGCGAGGAGGTGGACCCAAGTGGCTTGATAGGCGGCCGCCCCCGGTGGCGCCGGCGCCGATTCGAAGGGATCCTCACCTTCCGACCACGGGGTGAGCACTTCCTGCATCGCGTGGACCGCATCGCTGTCCGTCTCGACCCGCAGCAGATGAGGCATCAGGTTGCCCGCCCCGCCGTCCCGATTGTCCATCTGCATCGCCTGGGACGAGGCGACGGAGTGGCCGTCGCTCTCCTGGATCAGGTCTTCGATACGCGCCGCCCGATACCCATGGTCGGAATCCACCGAGAGGAAGGGATCGCCGCCGGCAACTACCCGGTTGTTGGCTGTCGCCACGTAGTCGCGGGGCGGGTTGAAGAGGCGGGGGAGCTCCTCGAATGGCACGAAGCCGACCCATTCGTGCTCCCCGGTCCAGCCGGGAACGGGCCACGAGCCGTCGCCATCGGCTCTGATCGGGATCTCGCCGGTCGACTGGTATGCGATGTTTCCCTCGACGTCGGCGTAGACCAGGTTCTGCGCCGCGATGTCCCACCGGGAGGCTGCCGCCCTGAAGTCGTCGTAACCAGCGGCCCGGTTGAGACCGATGATCGCTTCCAGCAGTGTCGCCGGTTGCAGGCTCTGCCAGGCCAGGGTCACCTCGTACACCTCGGGCAGGTCCACACTCGATCCTGCGAACGGGGGCTCGTCGAAGTAGGTGTCGGAGATGACGGGGCCATGCCGGGTCACTATCACTTCGAAGTCGACGTCCTCGCCGCCGGCGACAGCAATGGTCTCTGGACGGATCTCGGCGTCGACCCACTGGCCCTCGAATTCGTACTGCCTTGGATCGTTGGGGTTGACCTTCTCGATGAACAGGTCCTGGGTGTCGACCGACTCGTTGGTGACGCCCCAGGCGATCCGCTCGTTGTGCCCGATCACCACCCCGGGGATGCCGGCGAAGGAGTAGCCGGCCACCTGATACGGGCACTCGTCACCGCCCGTGGTGCAATGGAGCCCGTTCAGATACCAGATCGATGGCATCTGGATGGCGAGATGGGGATCGTTGGCCAGGATCGGAAGCCCGGTTTCGGTATGCGACCCGCCCACCACCCAGTTGTTGGACCCGATCCCGCTGAAGCCGCCCCCGGTCAGGTCCCACACGGAACGCGTCCGGTCCGCGGCGCCGAGCAGGGCGGTCAGTGGCCCATCTTCGATCTCCATGGGCGGCCCGGCGCCAGCGGTTGGCGCCTGGTCGGAGGGCACGATCACCGGCTTGTCTTCGGGAAAGTCCGGGTAGAGCTGCTCGATGCGCTCCACCGGGAGGGTGGCGCTCAGTGTGGCCCGGTCGATCTCCTGGAGCATGTTCCAGCTCAGGTCCCAGGACATGACCTTGGCCCAGGTCAAGCTGTGAACCGGAGTCCAGGGCTCGATGGCATACCCCGAGTTCTGCAGGGGGAGGATGGCGTACTCCAGGCTGATCTGGGAGGGGGTGCGCTCTGCGATGTAGGCGTTGACCCCGTCGGCGTAGGCCTCGAGGATCTCACGGTGCTCGGCAGGCATTTCCTCGAGCTCTTGCTCGGCGATCCCGGTGAAGTCGAGGGAACGCAGGAACATGTCGGCCTCTACCTGGTCCTCTCCGAACATCTCGGCGAGGCGCCCCCCGCCGATGTGGCGCCAGAAGTCCATCTGCCAGAAGCGGTCCTGGGCATGGGCATAGCCCTGGGCAAAGAACAGGTCGTGGCTGGTCGAGGCGTAGATGTGGGGCACGCCGTCGGCATCCCTCATCATTTCCACTTCGCCATCCAGACCCGCAACCTGGATCTCACCCTCTATCTGGGGAAACGAGCGGCGGACCATGAAGAAGCCGAAGATCCCGATACCCATCGCCAGCACCAGGAGGAAGACCAGGATGCGGCGAACCCAGCGCACGGGGCGAGCCTAGGTGGAATCGGCCTTTGCGCCGGGTCCTGCCTAGCTTGGGAAGATGCGTGGATCGACGAAGGCAGCTCTGATCGCTCTGGTCTTGGCGGCCTGTAGCCCTTCGAACGCAACCACGACCACGCTCCCCCCGGCGACCACTATTCCCGAGGCCACAACGTCGAGCGCGGCACCCACCACCACGCTCGCGCCAGTCACGACAACTGCACCAGCGGAGTCGACGACCACGACGGCTCCCGTCGATGTGACCGTCACTGCCGGGGTGGTGGACGGACCTGACCGGTTCGAGGTGGTGATGGGGGAGGTGGTCGAGATCAGGGTGGCTCGCCGATGTCGCCGATGAGATCCACGTCCACGGCTACGACCTCACCTTCCCCACGGAGCCCGGCGTACCGACCGTTGTCACCTTCACCGCAGACGCCCAGGGGATCTTCGATGTCGAATTGGAGGAGGCAGAGATCCCCCTCTTCGAGTTGGTGGTCGCTCCCTGAGATGAGGTCATGAGCCTCGCGGTGCGGCGCTCGATCACCCTGGTCGGTGTCGTCTCTTTCCTGGTGGTCGCCCGGCCCGGGTGGCTCTTGCCCACGGGATCGGGGGCCGGCTCGATCTCCCGGTTCCCGTTTCCTACTTCATCGTCGGCGCCGGTCTGGTGCTCGTTGCCAGCTTCGTGGTGCTCGCCTTGCTCTGGCCCGAGCCCAGGCTCCAGGATGGGCCCCGGGCCGAGGCGTCGAGGCTGACCATTCCCCGCCGCGGCCTGCTCCCGGTTCTGGGGATGCTCGGGCTCCTCCTCGTTATCGGCCAGCTCGTGGTGCCGCTGTTCGGGCTGGAGGCCGACCCATCCCGGCCCACCATCGCTCCGGTCCTGGTCTGGGTGGTGTTCTGGCTGGTTGTCCCGTTTGCCGGCGTCGTGATCGGCGACTGGTACACCGACCTCAACCCCTGGCGCACGATCGGCAGGTGGTTTCGACTGGGGAGCCGGGAGCGACCGCAGTTCCTGGCGAAGGCCGGGATCTGGCCCGCGGCGCTGCTGTTTCTCGCCTTTGCCTGGCTGGAGCTGGTCAATCCGAGCTCAGGGGAGCCGGTCACCCTTGGTCTCGCCGCCCTCGTCTACACCACGCTGATGGTGGCGATGATGGCCTACGCCGGCCGGGAGACGGGGCTTGCCGGCTTCGACTTGTTCACTCCGTACAACCGCCTCTTCTCCTCGATCTCCCCGTTGGGGCGCCGTGCCGATGGGCGGATCGTGTGGCGGGGATGGTTGCGGGCGCTTCCCGTCCTCCCGTCGTGGCCCGGGTTGGCCGCATTCGTCGTGGTCGCCATCGGCACGGTCACCTACGACGGGGCCTCCGGGACCACCTGGTTTCGGGACGCGGTCGGCGATCTGGGCCAGACGGTGGGTGGCGAGACCCTTTTGCTGCTCATCACGGTGGCGGTGATCGCCGGTGGGTACCTGCTCGCATCCTGGGCTGCTGCCCGCATGGTGGGTGGCGACTGGACCACCGGCCGGGTGGCGGCCCGCTTTGCCCACTCACTGGTTCCGATCGCGCTTGCCTATGCGGTCGCCCACTACCTGACTCTGATCATTTTCGAGGGCCAGCAGCTCATCGCGGCGGTGTCCGACCCCTTCGCCCTGGGCTGGGATCTCTTCGGGACTGCGGACCGCAAGGTCGATTTCTTCCTGACCGCGAGTGAGCCGATCTGGTATCTCCAGGTGGCGGTGATCGTCTCCGGGCACGTCGCCGGTGTCGTCCTGGCCCACGACCGGGCACTCGGGGACTTCGGGCCGGATGCGGTGCGTTCTCAATACGCGATGCTTCTCCTTATGGTGGCTCTCACCACTCTCGGGTTGCTGATCCTTTCCGGCTGATGCCCATCTTTGCCCACTACTGGGGGATCGACGAGGTCGGGATCTTTGTGATCCCGGCTCTTGCCGCCATCTTCTCCTTGCGCTGGGCGGAGCGTCGGGCGAGGCGGAAAGCCGAGGAGAGGAAGCTGGCGGAGGAAGCAATGGCGGAGCCAACCGATGTCGACTGAGAGCACGGAATCACCGCTCATCCCCGAGGTGACCCTCGTGGTGCCTACCGAGCGGACGCGATCGCGGCTCGCGGCCTATGTGGCGCTGACCAAGCCGCGCATAATCGAGCTCCTCCTGATAACCACCGTCCCCTCGATGGTGCTCGCCGCCGGGACCTGGCCCGGTGCCTGGATCGTGATCAACACTTTGATCGGGGGCACCCTGTCAGCCGGCGGGGCCAACGCTCTCAACAGCTATTTCGACCGGGACATCGACGAGGTGATGCGGCGCACCAGATCGCGCCCGCTGGCCCGCCACGAGGTCCCCCCGGCAAATGCGCTCGTCTTCGGCGTCCTCCTCGGACTTGCCGGATTCATCTGGCTCTGGGTGGCGGCGAACCTGGTGGCGGCGGCGATCTCGACCGCGGCGCTGCTCTTCTATGTCCTGGTCTACACCCTCGCCCTGAAGCGCTCCACCACACAGAACATCGTGATCGGAGGCGCGGCGGGAGCGGCTCCGGTCCTGGTGGGATGGGCCGCCATCGCCGGTGGTGTGGGACTGCCGGCGTGGGTGCTGTTCTTGGTGGTCTTCTACTGGACCCCACCCCACTTCTGGGCCCTGGCGATCAGATATCGCGACGACTACGCCCGTGCCGGGGTGCCCATGCTCCCTGTGGTCGCCGGGGTCGAGGCCACCACTCGCAAGATGCTGCTCTATACCGCCCTCATGGTCGGGATAACACTGCTGCTGGTGCCGGTGGCTGGAATGGGTTGGATCTACCTGGCTGCTGCCATCATCCTCGGGGGCTGGTTCCTGTGGGACACCTGGAGGGTTTTCCGACGTCCCGAGGATGCCATGCGCCTGTTTACGACATCCACGGTCTATCTGTCCGCCCTCTTCGCGTCGATCATGCTCGACGTCCTGATCCGATGAGGCGGGCACTGCTCCTGATCGCCGTTGGCCTGGCTGTCCTGGCATGCAGCTCCGAGGAGACTCCGCGCGCGTTGGTTGCCTCTGCCCAGCCCATCGGCGTTGGGGAGCAAAGGGTGATGTTCACGCTGATCGACGAGGAGACCGGTCAGTGGGTGACGTCGCCGGATCGCGCCGCCACCGTCACCCTGCGCGACAAGAACGGCGCTCCGCTGGACACCTATCCACTGGAGTTCGTCTGGGCACTCCAAGACGTCCGCGGCCTGTACGTGGCCAACCTGGAGATCCCCGAGCAGGGGACCTATCAGGTGACGATCGACGCCGACGGCTTCGCTACCACCGCTCCGGCCGGACTGGTCGCCAGCGAAGACGTGACAGTGGTTCAGATAGGAGAGCCCGCGCCGGCCTCAGCAACCAAGGTCGGCGCCGACTTCCCTGACCTGGCGACCATCTCCTCCGACCCGAACCCTGACCCTGCGATGTACGAGGTGTCAGTTGCCGATGCGGTCGGCAGCGGGAGCCCCACTGTGATCACGTTCGCCACCCCCGCCTTCTGCAGCAGCGAGGCATGTGGCCCGATGCTGGACCAGGTCAAGGCGATGCAGGCCAGTTATCCGGATGTCGAGTTCATCCATGTCGAGGTATACGACGATCTCCAGGTCGCCGACTTCAACGACCTGACCCCCGTGCCCGCAGTGGAGGAGTGGGGTCTCCCCTCGGAGCCATGGGTCTTCGTGGTCGATGGGTCGGGGACAGTCGAGCGCGGCTTTCGAGGGCGTCGTGAGCGACGAGGAACTCACCACTTCCATCGATGCCGTGGCCGGCTGACGCGGCGGGCCCGACCTTCCCTGACCCGTATTCCGGGAAGTTGGTCGGCTCTCCGCCATATCCGTATGATGCCGAACCGATGGCCCGGTCCCGTCAACGTCTTGCACGCCTCGGCGCCCTGGCGGGTGCGGCCCTGACTCTCGGCGCCTGCCAATTCATCGAGATCGAAGACGCGCCGATGACGGCGTTGGATCCCCAGGGCCCGTTCGCCCAGCGTGAGGACGACCTTTTCTGGCCGGTGTTCTGGATCGCCACTGCAGTGTTCATCCTGGTCCAGGGGGCGATCCTGGTGGCAGTGTTCCTGTTTCGGGACAAGGAGGGGGCCAAAGAGGCGAGGCAGCTCCATGGGAGCCCCAAGCTCGAGGTCCTGTGGACCGTCGTTCCCGCGTTGATCCTGGCCGGGATCGCGGTCCCCACCACGGCCGCCGTGTTCGACCTCACCGAGTGTGACCCGGATGCGATCCAGATCGACGTCATCGGCCACCAGTGGTGGTTCGAGTACCACTACCCCGACGCCGAGATCTGGACCGCCAATGTGATGGTCATCCCCGCCGGTCAGGAGATCTGCGCCAACCTCATGTCTGAGGACGTCATTCACAATTTCTGGGTGCCTGCGTTGAATGGGAAGCGTTACGCCATCCCCGGCCAGGTACAACTGCTCCGCCTCCAGGCCGATGAGCCCGGGGAGTACTGGGGGCAATGTGCCGAGTTCTGCGGGCTCTCCCACTCGCTGATGCGGGCCCGGGTCATCGCCATGTCACCGGCCGACTACGAGACCTGGATCGCTGGACAGCAAGCGCCGACCCCGCTACCTGCCGAGGGAACACCGGAATTCGCCGGCTATCAGGTTTTCACTGCCAAGGGGTGCACGCAGTGCCACACCGTTCGCTTCGAAGACGAGTCGGCGTCGAACCTGGTGTCCAACGATGCCTTCTCCGGGCCCGAGCTCACCCACTTCGCCTCCCGCAGTGTCTTCGCCGGTGCGGTCCTCCCCGAGGAGGGTCAGACCAAGGCGGAGGCCCTCAAGGTGTGGCTGGCCAACCCACCCGAAGTCAAGCCCGGTAGCTTCATGCCCGACCTGGCCCTCACCGAGCAGGAGATCGACGACCTCATCGTGTGGCTGGAGAGCACCGAATGACCGCCACTGCCGAGCGACCACAGACCACGATCTTCCGCCGTCCGTCGGCCACGACCGGCCTCTGGTCATGGATCACCACGGTCGACCACAAGAAGATCGGGATCATGTATGGCTATGCCGCCTTCACCTTCTTCATCATCGGCGGGGTAGAGGCCCTTCTCCTCAGGATCCAACTCGCCCAGGCCAACAGCGAGTTCCTCACCGCCGGGGCATACAACGCCCTGTTCACCATGCACGGCACGACGATGATCTTCCTCTTCGTGATGCCCGCAGGTGCCGCGTTCATGAACTACCTGCTGCCACTGATGATCGGGGCTCGGGACGTGGCCTTCCCCCGGCTCAATGCCCTCTCCTGGTGGATTTTCTTCTTCGGTGGGATCTTCCTCTACTCCACCTTCTTCTTCGGCACCTCGATGGCCCCCATAGGCACCGACGGAGTCAGTGGCAACTTGCCGCTGGGCGGAGGGCCGGGCAGCTTCAACTTCCTCGCCGACTCTCCCGACGGGGGGTGGTTCGGTTACCAGCCCAATGCGGGGCCGTTCTACTCGTCGGGCACCGCCATGGACTACTGGGCGCTCGGAGTGCAGATCCTCGGCCTGGCCTCCCTGGTGTCGGCGGTGAACTTCCTGGTCACCATTTTCAACATGAGGGCCAAGGGGATGCGCCTGCTCCGGATGCCGGTCTTCGTCTGGATGACCACCGTCGTCGCCTTCCTGTTGCTGTTCTCGCTTCCGATCATCGCGGTGGCCCTGTTCATGGTCACCTTCGACCGCCAATTCGGCTCACTCTTCTTCCAGCCGGTGGGGGGCGGGGACCCGATCCTGTGGCAGCACCTGTTCTGGCTGTTCGGCCACCCCGAGGTGTACATCCTGATCCTCCCCGCCATGGGGATGGTCTCCGAGATCCTCCCCACCTTCTCCCGCAAGCCCCTGTTCGGGTATGCGGCAGTGGTCTTCGCCGGGGCCGCTATCGGCTTCCTCGGCTTCGGGGTGTGGGCCCATCACATGTTCGCCTCGGGGATCACCCCAGTCGCCCAGGCCGCCTTCGGGCTGGCCACGATGACCATTGCCATCCCAACCGGGATCAAGATCTTCAACTGGCTGGGCACCATGTGGCAGGGGCGAATACGGCTGAGCACCCCCATGCTGTTCGCGATCGGGTTCGTGGCGATGTTCACCATCGGCGGCCTCTCCGGGGTCACTCACGCCGTGGTGCCGTCGGACTGGCAACAGACCGACACCTACTACATCGTCGCTCATTTCCACTACGTGTTGTTCGGAGGGGCGATCTTCGGGCTCTTCGGCGGGATGTACTACTGGTTCCCCAAGCTCACCGGGAAGGTGATGAACGAGCGCCTGGGGAAGACCCATTTCTGGCTGCAGTTCATCGGGTTCAACCTGACCTTCGCCCCCATGCACTGGCTGGGCCTCCAAGGGATGGTTCGCCGCACCTGGAAATACGCCCCAGAGACCGGCCTCGAGCCGTGGAACTTCGCCGAGACCATCGGGGCGTTCATCATCGCCCTCTCCATCGCCGTCTTCATCTACAACTGGTACACCAGCAGGCGGTGGGGGGCCGACTCCGGTCTCGATCCCTGGGATGCCAGGACCGTGGAATGGATGTCGCCCAACCCGACGCCCGAGTACAACTTCGCGGTCCCGCCGGTGATCACCCGTCTCGACCACTTCTGGAGCCTCAAGTACGACCAGGACGCCGACGGCCGTGCCGTCCGCAAGGCAGACGCCGATCAGATTCTTGCCGACATCGAGCACCAGCAGCTGAACCCGGTCGAGGAGATCCACCTCCCCAATCCGTCGTATTTCCCCTTCTTCATGGCGCTGGGGCTCCCGATCATCTTCTACGGGGTCATCTATCACGAGGCCGCGTGGGCCAAGGCGGCGATCCTGGTCGGGGTGGTCATCTCGCTCGTGGCGCTCATCGGATGGGCGATGGAGCCGCTCGAAGAGGCGCACCGAACCAGCTCACGACGAGGACGAGTTGGATCGTGAGGTGGTCGATGGCTGACCTCGCCCATGACGTAGGCCTCGAACCCGACGATCACGGTCATCTCGAGCACGAGTCCACCGGGGTCGAGAACCGAAAGCTGGGAATGTGGCTCTTCCTCAGCTCGGAGTTTCTCTTCTTCGGGGCGTTGATCTCGAACTACCTGCTCTATTCCAGCCGCCCCGGGTTCGCTGGGATCTACCCCTCCCAGATCTACGACATCCCGTTCACTTCGGTGAGCTCGTTCGTTCTCCTGATGAGCTCGCTCACGATGGTCCTCTCCCACAACGCCTTGTCCCGGGGAGATCAGAACGGGACCAGGACCTGGCTCTTCGCAACCGCGGCACTCGGTGCGGTGTTCCTCGGGGGCCAGGTCTTCGAATTCACCGAGTTCGTCACCGTCGACGGGATGAAGCTGAGTAGCAATCCGGCAGCTTCGGCGTTCTACGTGCTCACCGGTTTCCACGGAACCCATGTCGCCCTCGGGGTGATCATGCTCCTCGCCCTATGGGGGATATCGAGGCGCCAGGGCGAGTTGAGCGATAAGCACGGCATGAATCTGGAGTTGGTCGGCCTCTACTGGCACTTCGTCGACATCATCTGGATCGTGATCTTCACAGTGGTCTATCTGCTCTCGGAGCCCCCAGCGTGACCAGCGAGCAGCACCACCCGACCCCGGCCCAGTACTGGAAGATTGCAGCAGTGCTCGCCGCCCTGACTGCGGTCGAGGTTGCCATCTTCTACATCCATCGCGACTTCGACCTGGGCAACTACAACACCATCCTTCTGATCGTCCTCTCTCTGCTCAAATTCCTCATCGTCGTCGGCTGGTACATGCACCTCCGATATGAGAAGAAGATCCTCAGCCGGTTCTTTACCGCCGGATTCGTCCTGGCTCTCAGCCTGTACACGATCATCCTGACCGCGCTGGGAGTCCTGGTCGTAGCGGGCACGTGATGCCACTGCCCCCCTGGCACCCCCATTTCGACCTCTACTTGCTGGTCTTCGTGCTCGGCTTCGGTTACTGGTACGCCGACGCTCGACTTCGCCCGCTGCTCGCTCCCGAGGCTGCCGCAGCGACCAAGGGCCAGCGCTGGCAATGGTTCGGCGCCCTCTTCCTCCTCGCCTTGGTGTCAGGGTGGCCGATCCATGACATCGGGGAGCAGTCCCTGTTCACCCTTCACATGATCGAGCACATGGTGCTGGCCCTCGTGGTGCCGCCGCTGCTCCTCCGCGGGACGCCCCGCTGGCTCGCCGACATCACCTTGGGTAACAGGGTGGTGGCGAAGATCCTCCGGCCGCTGGCCAAGCCGGTCCCCGCTTTCGTCATCTTCAACACGACGTTCGTCCTGATCCACTGGCCCGATCTCGTGGGCTGGATGCTGACCAGCCGGCCCATCCACTTCGCGGTCCATGCCTGGCTCTTCGGAGCGGCGATCCTGATGTGGCTCCCGGTGTTCTCTCCCACGCGGGCCATACCCAGGCTGCAGGCTCCGGCACAGATGCTCTACCTGTTCCTGATGTCCCTCCTCCCCACGGTCCCGGCCTCGTTCCTCACCTTCTCCACGGTGCCCCTTTACCCCGTCTACGGGGACGCCGCGCTCGCCTACGGCCTGTCCGCGGTAGCCGATCAGACCATCGCCGGGGTCGTGATGAAGGTGGGGGGCGGGTTCCTTCTCTGGGGGACCATCGCCCTGATCTGGTTCCGATGGAGCAAGCAGGAGCGAGAGTGGGATCAGTTCGAGGCGTCGCTCAGCTCCAGCTGAGCCGACTCGGGCGCGGTCGGCGGTTGGCGCTGCTGGCTTTGGTCGCCCTGAGCCTCATTGCTTGCGCCGCCCCGACCTCGGGCACCGCACGCGGGGTCGTGATCGCGGTCGATGGCGACCTGGAGCAGGTTTCCTCCTTCACCGTCCTGGTCGAAGGAGAGGAGTGGCGCCTCCTCCCGGTCGCCGATGGTGATTATTCGTTCGCCTTGCCCCACCTCCGCGAGCACCAGCGGACCGGGGAACCGATATTGGTTGGATGGGAGTTGGTGGATAACGTCAGGTATGCGTTGAGCCTGGCGGACGGGTAGCGGGGCTCGGGACTCGGAGCACATATCTTGAAGCAACAGGCAGCATCGCCGTACGGTCGTTTCTTCCTCCCCGGCCCCACGGAGGTCCATCCCGACGTGCTCGCCGCCCAGGCGAAGCCGATGATCGGACACCGTGGCCAGGCCATCGAGGAATTGATCGCAGACCTCCAATCGGGCCTCCGCGAGGTCTTCGTCACCGAGCGACCGGTCATCATCTCCACCTCGTCCGCAACCGGGCTGATGGAGGCCGCCATCCGGAACGGGGTGGAGACGGGGAAGGTCCTCTCCCTGGTCAACGGGGCTTTCTCCCAGAGGTTTGCCGAGGTGGCGGTGGCTTGTGGACGCGAGGTCGACGTCTGGGAGGTGCCATGGGGCGGCTTCCACGATCCCGCCGGGCTCGCTGCGCGCCTGGGCGGCGAGTACGACGCGGTGACCGTGTGCCATTCCGAGACCTCGACTGGTGTCCTCCAGGACCTCGAGGAATTGGCAGCCGTCGTTGCCGCCCAGGAGCGTGCCCTGCTGCTGGTCGACTCGGTGACCGGCGTCGCCGGCGCCGAGGTCCAGACCGACTCTTGGGCTCTCGACTTCGTGCTCACCGGCTCACAAAAGGCGCTGGCCCTGCCGCCCGGTCTGGCATTCGCGGTCGCTTCCGAGGCGATGATGGCCCGAGCTGAGTCCGTGACTGACCGCGGGGTCTACTTCGACCTGGTTTCCCTGATGCGCAGCCTGGAGAGCCGGCAAACACCGGCCACGCCGGCGATCTCGCTCATGTACGCCCTGCAGATGCAACTGAATCGGATCCTCGACGAGGGGCTCGACGTTCGCTGGAAGAGGCACGCCGCGATGCGGGACCGGGCTGTCGAGTGGGTCGAGGAGAGGGCAGGCACCGGCATTTCCCCGTTCGCCCCTGATCGGACATCGCTCGCCGACCATCACCACGATCGCACTGCCCGAGTCGCTCCCGGGCCCGTTGGTGGTATCCCGCATGCGGGACCGGGGCTGGGTGATTGGAGGCGGCTACGGGAAGCTCAAAGAGAGCACGGTGCGAATCGGGCACATGGGAGACAAGACCGTCGAGGATCTCGACATGCTGCTCGAGGACCTGGGCGAAGTCATCCAGTGAGCGTCATCAAGGTCCTGGTCACCGACGGGGTGTCGGACAGCGGCCTGGCTCCATTGCTCGAGGATTCTCGCTTCGAGGTGGTGAGAGTCGACCAATCATCCAGTAACGAGTTCGGTACCGCTCTGAGCGAATCCGAAGCCCTCATAGTCAGGAGCGCCACCAAGGTGACTGGCGAGATGATGGATCGGGGCCGGAAGCTGAGAGTGGTGGGCCGGGCCGGGGTCGGGGTGGACAACATCGACCTCGGGGCAGCCACCGAGCGCGGGATCGCGGTGATGAACTCCCCGGCTGGAAACACGGTGGCGGCCGCCGAACTGACCATGGCTTTGATCCTGTCGGCCGTGAGAAGGGTGGCCGAGGCGGATCGCTCGATGCGCGGCGGGAAGTGGGACCGCTCCCGGCTCCAGGGAGTCCAGCTCAAGGACCGGACGCTGGGCTTGGTGGGCGCCGGGAGGATCGGCAGCGAGGTAGCCAACCGTTGCCGGGCATTCGGGATGGATGTGGTCGCCTACGACCCCTACCTCACCGCCGAGCGCGCCGAATTCCTGGGACTCTCTCTCACCGACCTCGACGAGGTGCTGCGCAGGGCGGACGTCATCTCGCTGCACGTGCCTTTGACCGACGAGACCGCCCATCTCATCGACGACGACGCGATCTCCAAGATGAGACATGGGGCGTTCGTGATCAACGTCTCCAGAGGTGGGGTGGTGGATGAGCCTGCCCTGGCCAGGGCGCTCGCAGAAGGCCGACTCGCCGGGGCTGCGCTCGATGTCTTCGAGGCCGAGCCCTTGCCTGCGGACAGCCCATTGCTCGCCCTGGACAACATCGTCCTCACCCCGCACCTCGGTGCTTCGACTGTGGAGGCACAGGAGCTGGTGGCTCGTGAGATCGCCGTGGCCGTCCGTGATGCCCTGATCTCGGGCGATCTCTCCGCTTCGATCAACTCGACCTGATCACAGGCCCCTTCATCCGACGACGATGACGACCGCGGCTTCCTCGCCGCCTTCTCCTTCGGCGGCCTCCTCCTCGGAGCCACCGGCGATGAGCACGGCAAAGATGACGATGATCACGGTTGCGATGCCGATCACCGCGACCATGACATCGGCGAAGCGAATCTTCACATTCGGCCTGCTTCCGGCGAGAGTGGCGAAGCCGAGTATCCCTGCCGCGGTGAGCACCGCGATCAATGGTGCGGCCCACTCGGCGAAATGGACCGACTCGATGAGTGCGAAAGCAAATGGGAGCACCAGGATCAGCAGAAGGAGCAGGCCGAGGATCGGGATGCCCAGTGCCCCACCGAGCCGCCCTTTGACCTCGGCGATCTCGCGCTCCTCACCGGCAACTGCGACCGGAACGGCGACCGCCTGGGTTGCGGCGGCCGTGAACCCACCGAGCAGTGCCCCGCCGATCAGCATCACTGCCATCGTGGGCAGCACCGGAAGTTGGACCATGCCCTCGCTGCCTTCGATCGCTGTCCCAAATCCGGTGAGCACCGCCCCGGCGATCACACCGAGCACGAGGCCGATCAGTGCGCCCAGCCATGCGGTGGAGGCCGCCGAATTGCTCAGTTGCATCCCCGGGTTGGTCCAGGTGGCAGACGCCCGCGACAAGCCGGCCACGATGGCCCCGAACAGAAGGCTGACGATGGCGGCGCCGATGATCACTGCCGAGGACGTGGCCTGAATCACCGGCGTGTAGGGGCCTTCGCCGATCACCGACGCTCCCCCCGCCCACCACGTTGTGGCGACCAGGAACGCAATCAGCCCCAGCGCGGCACCAGTCCAGGCCCCGACCCGAGTAGCCGTTCTGATCCTGCGGCCCAGGGGCACCGGCTGCAGCGGAGGGGCGGGCTCGGGCTCGTAAGAAGGAGCGGGTTCGACGATGACCGGCGGTGGCGGCGCGGGCTGGGCCGGCGGGGGAGGGGCCTCGGTGGATGCCTCGGTCGGGGCCGCCGGCTCAGAGGCGGCCTCTGGTGCTGGAGCCGGAGGAGCGGCCGGGGAGGCAGCAGGTGCACCACCGGCCCAGGCGGCGAGAACCTCGTCGACGCTGGTTCCGTTGGCCGTGGCGCGGGCCGCTGCCGACCTCTGGATGAGGCCCTCCGGTGCGTTCATTGCGGCGGCCGCGGCCGTCAGCAGATCGGACACGGAGGCACTCTAGCGATGGGCCAACCGGCTGCTCCATCGCTGCCTATCGCACTCCGCATTCCGCATTCCACATGACGCGCCACATCGCTCGTCGGCGGTCAGCGGATAGCGGACTGCGGTCAGCGGAATGCCAGTGTCGATATCGCTGAACCCACCACTACGCTCGCCATCCATGCTCGCCGCCATCAGCTATCCCCCGATCCCGATCTGGGACCTGGGACCGATCAGCTTCTCATTGCATGGTTTGTTCGCGGCAATCGGATTCGTTGCCGGCGCCTGGCTCGCCACCCGGGAGATGGGCAAGCGGCGCTTCGACACCATCAAGTACCAGTCGGCGCTCACCTGGGGGCTGATCGGCGCCCTGATCGGTGCCCGCTACTTCACCGTCCCCGCGCAACTGATCGCGGGGGTCCCCTTGCTCGAGGCCCTGAACCCGATCGCGGGCAACTTCTCGATCATGGGCGGGTTCCTCGGTGGGATCCTGGCCGGCGGCTACAAGATGCGAAAGCTCGGATTGCCGATCCTGGCCTCCTTGGACATGTCTGCCTTCGGGCTCGCGCTGGGCACCGTCGTGGGGCGCATCGGCGACCTGGCCATCGTCGAGCATCTGGGCAAGGCGACGACGGTGCGCTGGGGATACGGGATCCGGCCCGGCTTCGACGTGGCCCCACAGCACGACGGCCTGGAATGCGTCGCCGGTGAAGCCGCGGCCAACGGGTTTTGCGGCGTCTACCACCACGTCGCCATGTACGACATGATCGGGGCGGCGATCCTGCTCTGGGTGCTCTATGCCGTCTACCGACGCTTTCGCCTCCACTACGGGCAGCTGTTCTTCATCTGGGTCGCCTGGTACGGATTCCAGCGCTTCATCCTCGACGGGCTCCGCTTCGGGATGGGAGACGCAGAGATCGCCGGGTTCACCTGGAACCAGCTCAGCGGGCTGGCTGCAGGCATCGCCGGGATCATCATGATCTGGTGGCTCGACCGGACACAGGAATTCGTCACTCCGGAGAACGACGCCAAGCTGGGCGCCGAGCCCACTCCCGCCCCGGCCTAGCCGACCCGGTTCACCTCGTCGCGCCAGGCCAGCCAGTCGGCCACGGGTGCCAGGTCGTAGCCCGAGCGCCCGTCGATTCCGAGCGTTATCAGGTTTGCCCCGGCCTCGACGAAGGCGGCCCCGGACTCCGGGCGGTGCGGGTTGGCACCACTGGATCTCTCGATGAGGTCCGGGTCGCGGTCGAGCTGACGGCACCAGTCGTCCAGCACCTGGTTCTTGTGCCGGATGACCTCGGCTTGCCCGAACCCATGCCAGATGTCGGCGTACTCGGCGGTCAGCCGCAGGGTCTTCCGCTCCCCACCGCCGCCGATCAAGATCGGAAGGCGCCGGGTCGGGGGCGGGTTGAGCTTGGCCAACCGCTGCTGGATACGCGGCAGGTCCCGGCCCAGCGCAGCAAGTCGGGTGCCGGCCGTGCCGAACTCATATCCATATTCCAGGTAATCCCGTTCGAACCATCCGGCGCCGATCCCGAGGATCAGGCGGCCCCCGGAGATGTGATCGACTGTTCGGGCCATGTCGGCGAGGAGCTCCGGGTTGCGATAGCTGCTGCACGTGACCAGGGCCCCGATCTCCACTCGCTCTGTGGCCTCTGCAATGGCCGCCAGCATCGTCCAGCACTCGTAATGCTTGCCATCGGGATCCCCGCCCAGCGGGAAGAAGTGGTCCCAATTGAAGACCACGTCGACTCCTAGCTCCTCGGCGCCTACAGCCGCCCTCCGGATGTCTGCGTAGTCCCCGTGTTGGTTCTGAAGCTGCACGGCAATCCGTATCGGGCGGGTCAAGTGATCTCCTGGCGTGGGATGCGGCGGGAACCGTACCGGCCCCCGGTCACAGGCCGAACAGGGTGTCCTCGATCAGGTGGTCGACCACAGCTTGGAGCGCCTCGTGCTCGCCCGCCCCCGACTCGACAGCCGCCTTGTGCACGGCCAGCTGGCGGTGGGCGCTGGTGCCCTCGCGGGCGATGGTCCTCGTGTGGCGGAGCTGGTCGACGACGTCGAACTCCACTGCGTCTTGGGCGACCATCTCGATCGCCTCCTCGATGAGGTCGGTGAAAGGCACCAGCTCGCCACGGCCGAAATCGATCAGGGTCCCGTCGACCCCGTAACGCTGCGCTCGCCACATGTTCTCGGATATGAGGAAAGGGGAGTACACCCTCCACCGCTGATTGCGCCGGCGCAGCCGGAAAAGGAAACCGAGGAGGCATAGGTAGAGGGCGGCGACCGCCATCGCGTCGTCGAGCCGGGTGCAGACATCGGCCACCCTCATCTCCAGCGTCGGGTACCGGGCCGACGGCCTGATGTCCCACCACAGCTTGGAGGCGTCCTCGATGATCCCGGCGTCGACCAGGATCTGGACCGTCCGCTGGTACTCGGCCCAGGACTCGAACTCCTCAGGGGCGCCAGTGCGGGGCAGGTTGCGGAAGATGATCAACCGGTAGGCGAGCAGCCCGGTGTCGGTGCCGGCCCAGAACGGTGAGGAGGTGCTCAGGGCGAGCAGGTGGGGAAGCATGTAGCGGACTTGATTCATCAAGTCGATGCGGAGGTGGTCGTCGTCGATGCCGACGTGGACATGCATCCCACAGATCACCAGTTGGCGTGCCACCTGCTGGTGGTCGGCGGCAAGCCGCAGATACCGGGGCTGCTCGGTGGTCATTTGTTCCGACCAGTTGGCGAACGGATGCGTCGAGGAAGCAATGATCGCCGCCCCGTACTCGTTGACCACACCGGATAGGTCCCGGCGCAGGGCGGCCAGGTCCTCGCGTGCCTCAGAGACCTTGGCGCAGACCTTGGTCCCGACCTCGATCTGCGCCTTGAGCAACTCGGGGCTCACCTGGTGGCCGAGCACCTCGCGCAAGGAGCTCCACATCTCCGGTGGTGGTTCGTTGACGAGGTCGCGGGTCTCGCGATCGACCACCAGGTATTCCTCTTCGATCCCGATGGTGAATGGAGGCCGGTCGATCACGAGGCCAAGCTAGAGATCGGAGGCAAGGGCTTGTCGCCTGGCCGCTGCACACTCCTCCCGGACGTGGCACCCGTCGAGGTGGTCGTTGACCAGGCCCACAGACTGCATGAAGGCATACATCGTGGTCGGGCCCACGAACGACCATCCTCGTGTCTTGAGATCCTTGCTGAGGGCGGTCGAAACCGGCGTGGTCGCCTGGATCTCCACCGGCGGTGGTGATTCCGGCTCGGCCCAGCTCCAGAAGTAGGAGGCGAGGGAGCCCCGTTCCACGACGCAGCTCGAGTGCCCGCCCTGCGTTGTTGATCGTGGACCGGATCTTGCCCTGATGGCGCACGATCCCGGCGTCGGCGAGGAGGCCGGCAACCTCGGGCTCCCCAAAGCCGGCGACTCGCTCGATGTCGAAGTCGGCAAAGGCTGCTCGGAAGTTGGCCCGCTTGCGGAGGATGGTCAACCAGGAGAGGCCGGACTGGAACCCCTCGAGACATATCTTCTCGAAAAGCCGATTGTCGTCGATGACCGCCCGACCCCATTCCAGATCGTGGTACTCGCGATAGTCCTCGGTCTCCGCCCCCCACCAGCAGCGCGGGATCCCGTCATCTCCGGCCACCAACTGCATCCGCCCGACCCTAATTGATCCTCCGTTTCCCTCCACCAGGCCCGTTTTCCCGGGGCCTGATCTAACTTGACCTCATGGCCAGGTCCAAGGGCCGCGACGCCCTCGCCGGAGGAGCGGCAGCGGCTCTCGCCCTCGGGGTCTCCGAGCTAGTCGCTGGGATCGTCCCGGCTCTTCCGTCGTTGGTCGAGTCGATCGCCAATTGGGTCATCGATTCCGTCCCCGGGCCGATCAAGGACTGGGCGATATCGACCTTCGGCACCGCTGACAAGCCGGTGCTCATAATCGGCATCTGCCTGATGACCGTGAGCATCGGGGCGCTGGTCGGTGTCCTGGCTCGGCGATGGTCCTGGGTGCCAATGGTGGTGTTCATCGGCTTCGCGGCATTTGGCGCCTATGTGGCTACCAGGGACCCTGCGGTGAGTTGGGGGGTAGCGGTGATCCCGGCCGGTTTGGCCGCAATCACCGGAGTTGCTGCCTTGCAATGGTTGCTCGGGAGGTCGGGAGAGGAGCCCGCGGATGCCGAGGAGGCGTCTCAGGGCTCGCGGCGCAAGTTCCTGGTTGGGGTGGGCGCGGTGCTGGGTTTGGCAGTGCTCGCCGGCGGAGCGGGCCGCTACCTGATCGAACGAGCCAAGCAAGCCGTCGCCGGGCGTGAAGAGGTCGTGCTCCCGGCCGCTGCGCAGGCCGTGCCCCCGTTCCCGGCCGCGGCCGAGCTCGATGTCGATGGCCTGAGCCCGACGATCACCCCAAATGCTGACTTCTACCGGATCGACACCGCGATCTCGGTACCCAGGGTGGAACTTCCCGAATGGTCATTGACCTTCAGCGGGCTCGTGGACACCCCGTACTCGATCGGGTTTGCCGACCTCCTCGAGATGCGGATGGTCGAGCGCTACGTGACACTGTCCTGTGTATCCAACAATGTCGGGGGTGGGCTGGTAGGCAATGCCCGGTGGCTCGGGGTGCCATTGTCCGAGTTGCTCGATCGCGCCGGCGTGGGTTCGGACGCGGAGCAGATCGTCGGCCGGTCGGTCGACGACTTCACCGTCGGATTCCCGCTCGAGGTCGCCTACGACGGGCGCGACGCGATGGTGGCTGTAGGGATGAATGGCGAGGCCCTCCCCTTCGAGCATGGCTTTCCGGCCCGCCTCGTGGTCGCCGGGCTCTACGGCTATGTCTCGGCGACGAAGTGGCTCTCGGAGATCGAACTGACCCGATGGGACTCGTTCGACGCCTACTGGGTGCCCAGGGGCTGGTCCAAGGAGGCCCCGGTCAAGACCCAGAGTCGGATAGACACCCTGCCCGATGGAGCGCAGTTCGAGGCCGGGCCGCGGCGGGTGGCCGGGGTGGCGTGGGCTCCAAACCGGGGGATATCCATGGTCGAGGTCCAACTCGGCGAAGGCTCGGAATGGGTCGAAGCGGAGCTCTCCGAAGCCCTGTCCGACAACAGCTGGCGTCAATGGGTGGTCGATTGGGACCCCTCTCCCGGGCAGTATCAAGTCCGGGTTCGGGCCACCGATGGCGAAGGCGAGACCCAGACCGAGGAGACCATGCCTCCCGCTCCCAACGGAGCGACCGGTTGGCACACGGTGTCTGTCCAGGTGGCCTGAGCTTCTCAGTCCGAATCGATCGCCGACACCGCCCAGGCCACACCCTCCGAGGGGTCTTCGATCGCCAGGCGTAGCGCCCAGCCGGTCGTCGCGCTTCCGTCGTCGAACCACGCCCAAAGGAGACGATGCACCGCGGAGCCGACCTCCTCGGGGGCTGCCGGCCACTCGAGGTCGGTAAGGACCGATGTCACCCACCAGGCCAGGTGCCGGCCCGCAGCCGCCCCCCGTCTTCGCCCGTGGGCCCCGCCGGAGGCCGCGGCCCAGGCCATCCAGGCCAACCCCTGCCCGGGGCTCAGGGCTCCAAGCGCCACATGGCTCGCGCCCAGGGCCCGTATCGCGGCGAGCTGGTCTCCGTCGACCGCCGAGGTCTGGCAGCGGCCATTGGACTGATCGGTCCAAGGGAGAACCAGGTCACCGAGGGCCGACTCCGAGGGCAGGTCGTCGATGGGGTCGAAGCCACCCGGGAGTTCGGCCTCGACCGGGGCCGGGGCCGCGGGCGAGAGCGCCTCGACGCGATCCTTGTGATACGTGGCCGTCCGGTAGGACGGCTCCCAGTCGAGGAGGGCACCCGGCAGCTCGAGTGAGTCGAGCGCGACGGTCTCGCCACGGACCACCCTCTCGGCGGCGAACGTCATGCGTTCTGGTCCGTTTTCCAGATATGGCTCCATCTCCTGCCAGCTCTTGGTGCTCGCCGCCACCTCGGCCAAGGGACCTAGTGCGAAGCGGGCCTGGCCCTCGGACACGATCGGGCCGGCATGCTCCGGGGGAGCTTCCAGTGCGAATCGGTAGCGGATGTGCTCCTCGACCCCCCAGACTTGTTTCCCCCGCCCCACTGCCTCACGACATCGGCCGCGAAGCTCTGCGAGATCCGACCAAGACCGTTCCTTGCAGAGCCCGTCCACGATCCGGAGGAGCTGATCGACGTCCGATGCCTCGATCGCCTCCAGAGCGTGGGAGCCGATCAAGGCTTGTCCCCCACTGAAACCGGTAGATCCTGGCGCGACCAGTCCGAGAACGAACCGATGTACACGTCCGGCATCGGGCGCCCGGCCAGGACCATGGCGAGGGCAGAGTGGCAGGCGTTCACGCCGCTGCCGCAGGAGACGGATCGCGTCTGGTGGAGCGGGCCGATAGAGGAGGCGAAGCGCGTCGGGGGTGAGGAATCGACGGTGGTCGCCGAGATTGTCGGAGAAGGGGATATTGATCGCACCCGGGATGTGCCCCGCTTTGGGGTCGATCGGCTCCACTTCGCCCCGATAGCGATCGGGGGCGCGGACGTCGATCAAGGGGCGGCCCTCGAGGTCCTCTCTGACCACCACGCCTTCGTATTGCGCCACCGGCGGGTACACCTTCGCCGTCCGTCGACACCGGTTCATCGCTCAGCGGCTGGTCGGCCGCCTCCCAGGCGGCAAGGCCGCCGTCCAGGAGCCGCACCCGTTCGTGCCCGATCGATCGCAGCATCCACCACATGCGGGCGGCGACGGCGCCCCCGGCATCGTCGTAGACCACCACTTCGTCGTCGCGGTCGATTCCCAAGCGGCCGAGCAGGGCCACGAAATCGGCCACCGGGGGCAGCGGATGTCTGCCATCACCCGGTGGTGCCGCCAAGTCGCGGTCCAGGTCGACGAAGACTGCGCCCGGGATGTGGCCGTCCCGGTAGGCCTCGATCCCGTGGTGGGGGTTGGTCAGTGACCATCGCAGGTCGCAGAGGACAACCTCGTCGAGTCGAGAGCCCAACTCCTCGACCGAGATCAGGGGGTCAACTCTCCCCGTCATCCGGATCGTCCGCGGCGGGCTCTTTCGACTTCTTGATCTCGGCGCCGAGGTCGGTGATCGTGGTGCCCAGGGCGCTGGCGAAGGAGCTGGCTGCCTTTTTCAAGTGGTCTCGGGTCTCCGGATCGCGCAACGCGCTCGGACACCGACTCCGCCACCTGATCCCACGCCCCGATCAGGGTGGCGAAGGCGCCCTTGATCTCTTCCTCGGTGGGGCCCCGGTCCGTAGCAACTCGTCGATAGGTCGACTTGAGGCGGTCCCCGAGGCTTCCGAACTCGGAAGTGACGGTCTCCCAAGGATCGGGCTCGTCGTCGTGCTTAGGATTCTGCTCGTGCGCCTCCACCTCCTCGATGGTACCTACGAGCTGTTCCGGGCCCACTTCAACCCCAACCGGGACGCGATGCCCGATCCGAACGGACTCGACGTCAAGGCGACGATCGGGATCATGATGTCCACCCTCGCCTTCCTCCGGGAGGGGATAACCCACATCGCGGCCAGCTTCGACACCGTGATCGAGTCCTTTCGCAACGACATGTTCCCTGCGTACAAGTCCTCGGCGGGCATGGACCCGGGTCTGCTCCGCCAATTCCCGATCGCCGAGGACGCACTCGAGGCGCTGGGCGTGGTGGTGTGGCGCAACGTCGAGTTCGAGGCCGACGATGCCATTGCCACCGCCGCTATCAGATGGGTCGAAGAGGTGGATCAGGTCGTGATCGCGACGCCGGACAAGGACATGTGCCAGCTGGTGATCGGCGATCGCATCGTCACCTACAACCGGCGGGAACAGAAGATGCTCGACGAGGACGCCGTCGTCGAAAAGTTCGGGATCCGCCCCGAATCGATCCCCGATTACCTGGCCCTGGTCGGCGACACTGCCGATGGAGTGCCCGGGCTGCCCGGGTGGGGGGCCAAGTCGACCTCGGCGGTGTTGGCGCGATATCCCCGACTCGAGTTGATCCCGCCATCGGCTTCGGACTGGGAGGTGGTGGTGCGAGGTGCCGAGAAGCTGGCCCTGACACTCGCCTCCAACCAGGAGCTCGCCTTCATGTATCGGGAGCTGACCACCCTTCGCTTCGATGTCCCGATCGAAGAGACTCTGGCCGACCTGGAGTGGAAGGGCGTCCCCAGGGAACGATTCGAGGCGTTCTGCGACCATCTGGGCCCCGAGTCGGAGGGGATCCGGGTCCACCGCTGGGCTGATTGAATCGTCGGTTGGCCTCTTGAGTTGCCGACTTCGCCCTCGGTAACCGCTAGACGTAACAGATTTCGAGTCCACCTTGGGAGGCCTCGGGCGAACAGACGCCGGTCGGCCGGGAGCTATCGCTCCACGGACAACCATCCGGTCGGCCCGCAATCAGGACGCCTGTTCCAGGTCGTCGATCCCGGCTCGGAACTGCGAGTTGTAGAGACCGGCATAGGCTCCACCCTGGGCGATCAGCTCGCTGTGACTTCCCTGCTCCACGATCCGGCCCTCATCCATGACCAGTATCAGATCGGCGTCCCGAATGGTCGACAGCCGGTGGGCAATGACGAAGCTGGTGCGATCACTGCGCAGCGCCGCCATGGCGTGCTGGAGTAGCAGTTCGGTCCGGGTGTCGACGGAGCTGGTCGCCTCGTCCAGGATGAGCAGCGCCGGGTCGGCGAGGAATGCACGAGCAATCGTGATCAGCTGCTTCTCACCTGCGCTGACGTTGCTTCCCTCGTCGTCGATGACGGTGTCATAGCCGTCGGGGAGGCTGTGAACGAAGCGATCGACGAAGGTGGCCGTCGCCGCTTCCATGATCTCGCCTTCCGTGGCGTCGGGCCGGCCATATGCGATGTTCTCCCGAATGGTGCCCTTGAACAGCCAAGTGTCCTGGAGCACCATCCCGATCTCCGAGCGGAGGTCTGCCCTGCGCATGTGCGTGATGTCGACTCCATCGAGCGTGATCCGGCCGGAATCGAGCTCGTAGAAGCGCATGATCAGGTTGACCAGGGTCGTCTTCCCCGCACCGGTGGGCCCCACGATGGCCACCGTCTGTCCGGGTTCCACGGTGAGAGAGAGGTCCTCGATCAGGGGCCGGTCCTCGTCGTAGCGAAATGAGACTCCTTCGAATGCCACCTGGCCGTGGGGATCGTCGACCATCTCCGGCCGGTCGTCATCGGAGACCTCTTCGTCGGCGTCGAGCAACTCGAACACCCGCTCCGCCGAGGCCACGCCCGATTGGAGGAGATTGATCATCGAGGCGACCTGGGTCAGGGGTTGGGAGAACTGGCGGGAGTACTGGATGAATGCCTGCACGTCGCCGAGGCTCATCGTCCCGCTGGCCACCCTCAACCCGCCGAGCACGGCGATGACCACGTAGTTGAGGTTTCCGATGAACATCATGATCGGCATGATCAGCCCCGAGAGGAACTGCGCCCTGAAGCTCGCCTCATAAAGGCCCTCGTTCTCCACGTCGAATGATTGCTGCACCTCTCGCTGGCGCCCGAACACCTTGACCAGGGAGTGGCCGGTGAACGCTTCCTCGATCCGGGCGTTGAGCGAGCCGGTCTGGCGCCACTGGTCGATGAAGTGGCCTTGAGAGCGACGCATCACGGTGCCGGCCACCACCATGGTGACTGGGATCGTCACCAGGGCGATCAATGCCAGCGTCGGCGAGATGAAGAACATCATCCCCACCACGAAGACGATGGTGAGCAGCGAGGTCAGCATCTGGCTCATCGTCTGCTGCAGGCTTTGCGACACGTTGTCGATGTCGTTCGTCACCCTGCTCAGCAGCTCGCCGCGTGGCTGGCGGTCGAAGTAGCGGAGCGGGAGGCGGTTGAGCTTGTCCTCGACCTCAGAACGCAGCCTGAAGATGGTGCCCTGGACGACGTCGTTGAGCAGATATCCCTGGAGATAGCCAAGGAGCGCGGAGGCGGCGTATATGGCAAGCACCACGAGGAGAACCGCCGCCACCGCGGAGAAATCGATTCCCTGGCCGGGGACGAAGTCGACCCCCGACATGAGCGCAGCGATCTGGCTCTGGCCGGCGGCCTCGGCCCGGGCGATTGCTTCCGCCTTGGTGATGCCGGCCGGAATTTGATTGCCGATCACCCCGGCGAAGATGAGGTCGGTGGCCTGTCCCAGCACCTTGGGGCCGACTGCGGCAAGCCCGACGCTGAGGATCGCGGACGTGAAGACGGCGAAGATCTTCAACCGCTCGGGGCGGAGCCGGGAAATCACCCGTTTTGCGGAGGGGCCGAAATCCAGGGACTTCTGGCCGATCATTCCCCCACCGAAGGGCCCTCGGCCCGGCCCCGGCTGAGCCTGGATGCGCTCGGTGGTCTTCATGGTCCGATCGCTCATGACGCCACCTCCGCTCGGAGCTGGGACTCGACGATCTCGACATATGTGGGGCAGGTGGCGAGCAGGGCCTCATGCGTGCCCAGCCCGACTACCTCGCCGTCCTCGAGGACCAGGATCTGGTCGGCGTCGGCGATGGTGGACACCCGTTGGGCGACGATCACCACCGAGGCATTGGCGGTTGCCGGCTTCAGCGCCCGCCGCAGGCGGGCGTCCGTGGCCAGGTCTAGGGCGGAGAACGAATCGTCGAAGAGGTAGATCTCAGGATGGCGGATCACGGCCCGGGCAATGGCGAGCCGCTGCCGCTGGCCGCCGGAAACGTTGGTTCCCCCCTGGGCGATGGGCGCTTCCAGGCCCCCCGGCATCGCCTCCACGAAGTCGCGGGCCTGGGCGATCTCGAGCGCCGCCCACATCTCCTCGTCGGTGGCGTCTGGCTTGCCGTAGCGCAGGTTGGAGGCCACGGTTCCGGTGAAGAGGTATGGCTTCTGCGGAACGAGGCCGATCTTCGACCACAGCGTGTCGGGGTCCATGGCGGGCACCTCGACTCCGTCCACCCGCACCGAGCCCGAGGTGACGTCGAAGAGTCGGGGGATCAGGTTGACCAGGGTGGTCTTCCCGGCACCGGTCGAGCCGACGATGGCAGTGGTTTGGCCGGGCCGCGCCGAGAACGAGATCCCTTTCAAGACGGGATGACTGGCTCCCGGATAGGAAAACTCGACGTTCTCGAGATCGAGGAGGCCTCTCCCCTCGACGGCTGTCACGCCGGACGCCGGGGGGACCACTGAGGAGTCGGTGTCGAGGACCTCGGCGATCCGGTCGGCGCTGACCGAAGCCCGGGGGATCATGACCAGCATGAACGTGGCCATCATCACCGACATCAGGATCTGGACCAGATAGGAGAGGAAGGCGGTGAGCGACCCGATCTCCATGGCCCCGGCATCCACCCGCATCCCACCGAACCAGAGCACGGCGACGCTCGACACGTTGAGGACGAGGACCACCACCGGGAACAGGGCGGCCATCCAGCGGCCGACTGTGATCGAGACGTCGGTGAGGTCTCGGTTCACTCGGGCGAAGCGCTCGGTTTCGAAGGGCTCCCGGACGAAGGCGCGCAAGACCCGGATGCCGGTCGTCTGCTCCCGGAGCACCCGGTTCACGGTGTCGATGTAGCTCTGCATCCGGCGATAGGAAGGGATCATCCGGGAGACGATGAACCCGATCGCAAGTGCCAACACGGGGACCGCCACCGCCACCAGCCAGGCCAGCCCGATGTCCTCGCGGAGGGCCATGATCACACCGCCCACCATCATGATCGGCGCCATCACCATCATGGTCAGGCCCATGAAGACCAGGGTCTGCACCTGTTGGACATCGTTGGTATTCCGAGTGATGAGAGATGGTGCCCCGAACCCGGCCATCTCCTTGCCGGAGAAGGCGGCGACGTGGCTGAAGATCGACGAGCGGAGATCGCGACCGAAACCCATGGCGGTCTTCGCTCCGAAGTAGACCGCAACGATCGTGCAGGCCACCTGGAGCAGCGAGACCGCGAGCATCACGAGGCCAACCTGGATGATGTAGTCGGTGTCACCGGTGACCACCCCGTTGTCGATGATGTCGGCGTTGAGGCTGGGGAGGTACAGCGAGGCGATGGTCCCCACCAACTGAAGGGCGACGACGATCAGCAGCCAGCGCCGATAGGGGCTGAGGTACTCCTTGACCACCCGCAGCAGCATCAGCGCACCTCCAGCGCTGCCGGTTCGGAGATGCCGCTGAGGAGAACCGAGACGATCTCCTCAGTGGTCAGCCTTTCGGTGAGGCTCATGGTGGGGTGTCCGCTGGCGAGGATGAGCCCTCTGAACGCGGCAACCGCCCTCGCCGGCTCGATGCGAAGCTGGTCGCGGTGGCGATCGAAGATCTCGGTCAACGACTCGTTGATGGCTGCATTGGCCACCGCCACGAATGGTGGTGGCCCAACCGCGTGCTTGGTCTCTGCGGAGACCGGAAGGGTGCGCAACACGCCGAGCAGTGCGACCACGACTTGGAACCGCTCGAGGAGGATGCGGGCGGCCTCGGCCAACTGCACGTCGAGCGGGGCATCGGGGAAGATCTGCGCTAGCTCATGCTGCACTGGCTCGGGATCGACGGACACCTTCACCGCCTCGATGATCAGCGCCGCTTTGTCCGGGAAGACCCGGAAGATGGTGCCTTCGGCGATGCCGGCCGCTTCCGCGATTTGCTTGGTGGTTACCGAGGAGCCGCGGTCGACGAGCAAGGGAATCGCCATCTCGACGATGGCGCGTCGGCGCTCATCGGGGGCCAGGGGCTCGGCGCGGCGCTGTTTGCTCACCGGCACAGTCTAAGTGAGTGAGCACTCACTCACAAGTTGGCATCGGCTGTCGGCTCCGGGCAACGATTCGCTATATATCAGGCTCAATGGTGGCACCGACGACTCTCGACTGGCTCCTCGATTCCGATCCTGCGATCAGATGGCAGGTGATGCGCGACCTGACCCACGCCGGTGCCAAGCAGGTGAGTGCTGAGCGGAGCCGTGTCGCCCTCGAGGGTTGGGGTGCTCAGCTCCTAGACCTCCAAAGTGATGACGGGCTCTGGGGTGGCGGCGTCTACACGCCCAAGTGGACCTCGACGACCTACAGCCTGCTCCTGCTCCGGCACCTCGGCATCGACCCCGCTCACGACCGGGTCCGCTCAGCCACCGACCTGGTGCGGGATCGCCTGACCCTGGGTGCTCGCAACTGGCCCTTCTTCGAATACTCGACCGAGGTCTGCATTACCGGGATGGCCCTGGCCCTCGGCTCCTATTTCCTCGCAGACTCCGGCGGTTTGCCGCAACCGGAGTATCTCCTCGAGGTACAGCGGGCTGATGGTGGCTGGAATTGTCATGTCGACTCGGACCGCTCCTCGTTCCACACCACGATCTCGGTTCTCGAAGGCCTGGTCGAGTACGAGAGGGCGATCGGCGGTGATAAGACATTGGCGGAGGCTCGGTCCCGGGCCCACGACTACTTCCTGGAGCGCCGGCTCATGTATTCGCTCCGAACCGGCGAGGTGATCAGCAAGCGCTGGCTTCTGATGTCGTTCCCACCCCGATGGCACTACGACCTGCTCCGGGCCCTCGACTATCTGCGGGAGGCCAGCCGTTCCCCCTGACCCGCGGGCTGACGAGGCTGTCCAATGTCATTCGCTCCAAGCAACGCGGCGACAGCACGTGGCCGCAGCAGAACCGGCATCCCAGGCGTGTCCCATTTCGAGATGGAGGAGGGTCGCAGGCAAGCCGAGCCGCTGGAACACCCTGCGCGCCCTCAGGGTGTTGCGCTGGCACGACGGCGACTGATCACCGTCGGTTCGTTCGGGAAGCGAATCTCGATCATCGGCGCCGTCGTCGATGAGACGCTGGCGCTGGGATTGGGTGAGCATACCACCGGGTCTGCGGATCGTCGAAGACCCGGGCCCGCTACGCCGGATCCCGCATCGGATCGCCACAGCGTGCAGGTCGTGTCCCCGCTACGTGGACCATCACTCTCGAGTCGAAGGTGACGTTCGCATACCAGTCGCGAGCACCCGGCGTGCCGGTGATGAAGAACCGGCCGTCGACGAGGAACCACCAGATCTCGATGCGGCTCTCCCGGCCGCTCCGCCGGCCGATCGTGGTCAGGTCGATTGTGCGGTGGCCGGCGAGCTCGGTGTCACTTGGCCGCTCACTCGGGCTCATCGGCCTCCCAGATCACGTCGAAGCGCTCCATGCAGTCGCCACAGCGATAGGCGAAGGCGGTCCCTGGCTCCGGCTCCTCATCCGTGGGCAGGAAGGAGATGAGGTGGGCGGTGCCACCACAGTCTATGCAGTGATGGCCTGCGGTGGCTCGGTCATCCCGCCTGCTCCCGTTTGGCCCCGAAGAGAATTGCGGCTCCCATCAGGCCGGCGATCGCTGGATCCGACGAACACCCCGATTTTGGCCATGTCAATCAAGGCCGGATCGTCGAAGGCGAGGCCGGTGATGAACAAGCGACACGGTGAACCCGATACCGCCAACCGCAGCCAGCCCGACCAAATGCCGTCGGGTGACACCATGGGGAAGAATGCCGATGCCGAGACGGATGGCGGTAAGGTGAACAGGGAGATACCGACCGTCTTGCCCACCACCAGTCCCAGGATCACTCCAAGCCCAACCGGCGACGTCACAGCGTCGGAGATCGAACTGCCGCGGAGGTCGACACCGGCGTTGGCCAGGGCGAACAAGGGCACCACCACGAACGAGCTCCATCCCACCAGTCGTGTCTCCACCCTGGTCAGCGGGGAGACGGATTCCCTCGCGATCTCGCTGACCAGCATGGCTTCATGGTCGAGGTGCTCGACGGTTTCCCGCCACCGTCGTCGGGGAGCTGGTCGATTATCGGCCCGCCCTTCCATCCAGTTCTCGCGGCGGGTACATGGGCTGGGCCGGAGTGAGCAGACCAAGGGCGACTCCGGCAAGGGTGGCGTGGACGCCTGGACTCGAGCATGAAGATACCAAGCGATCAAAGCCGAGGGGACGTAGAAGGCAAGCGATCGTATGCCCACCCGCGACGCCAGCCAGACCACTCCCAGCATGGCCAGGGCGAGGGCCAGATAACCCATGTCGAGGTCGTCGGTGTAGAAGATCGCGATCACGACGATCGCCCCGATGTCATCCACGATGGCCAAGGCGAGCAAGAACAATCTTCCGGCTGCGGGACTCGAGAGCCAAGGAGCGCGACCACCCCGATGGCGAAGGCGATGTCGGTGGCCATCGGGATTCCCCAACCGTGCACCGCACCGGTCTCGGAGCCGAAGTTGATCGCCACATAGATGAGGGCAGGAACCACCATCCCTCCCAGCGCGGCGATGCGGGCAGAATGGCGGTCCGTCGGTCTCTGAGCTCGCCGAGCACCAACTCTCGCTTGATCTCGAGGGCTACCACGAAGAAGAAGATCGCCATCAGCCCGTCGTTGATCAGCTCCTGGACGGTCTCGTCCAGGTGAAAGCCGCCGATCTCGATACTGAGATTGGCCCCGAGGATCTGGATGTAGCTGTCCGAGAACCGGCTGTTGGCCCAGACCAGGGCGACCAGGGTCGCCGCCAGCAAGACGATTCCGGATGCCGCCTCGATCCGGGTGAACCGGACGAACGGCTGGATGAAACGGGTCGGGATGAACCGCTCGGACGACGCCCAGGTTTGGTGGCGGTCGTCCACCTCAGCCGATCGACCGGCCCGCCGACAGGAGCTGCTCGCAGGCTTCGACCACGCTGTGCCGCCATGCCGGTCTCGGCCTTCTTCATGTAGCTGCGAGGGTCGTACGCCTTCTTGTCCCCCACCTCGCCGTCCACCTTGAAAACCCCTCTGTAGTTGGCCATCATGTGGTCGACGATGGGACGGGTGTAGGCGTACTGGCAGTCGGTGTCGATGTTCATCTTCACCACCCCGTACGACAGGGTCTCCCTGATCTCATCGAGCGTCGAACCGCTGCCACCGTGGAAAACCAGGTAGTGCCGGGCCTCCTCCCCAAGGTGCTCCGTCACCGCCGCCTGCCCATCGCGAAGGATCGAGGGGTTCGAGCTTGACCGCGCCCGGCTTGTAGACCCCATGCACGTTCCCGAACACGGCCGCCAGCAGATAGCGGCCGTCGGCAGTTGGGCCCAGCACCTCGGCGACCCTGGTCATGTCCTCCGGGGAGGTGTAGAGCTTTTCCCGGTCCACATCGCTGTGGTCGGTGGCGTCCTCGACCCCGCCGACGATCCCGATCTCCAATTCCAGGATCACGTCGATCGCCGAGCAGAGATCGAGCAGTTCCTTGGCCAGGCCCAGGTTCTCTTCCATGGGGAGACTCGAGGCATCGAGCATGTGTGACTGGAAGAGGGGGCCGTCCCCGTCGGCCACCCGTTCCCTGCTGGCCTCGATGAGGGGGCGGATGAAGCCGTCGACGCGGTCGGGCGGGCAGTGGTCGGTGTGGAGGGCGATGTTGACCGGATAGCGCTCGGCGACGACATGGGCATATTCGGCAAGGGCCTGGGCCCCGGTTGGCATGTCTTTCACAGACTGTCCCGATGCGAACTCCGCGGCGCCGTAGGACACCTGGACGATGCCGTCGGACCCGGCCTCGGCGAACCCTTCGAGGGCTGCGATCAATGTCGTCGAAGCGGCCACGTTGATCGCGGGGTAGGCATACCCGCCCTCACGGGCGGAGCGGAACATCTCTCGATATTTCTCGGGGCTGACGATGGGCATTTCGCTCTCCGTTGTGGGGGGTGAAAGGTACCGCAGCCCTGAGCGCCGTCAGCCACGAGCCATGAGCCGCGAGCCCGCAGGATGTCGTGCTCCGGGCGTGGGCTCGTGGCCTTTTTGCCGACTCGCCGTCAGAAACCGGGGCTAATAGGTTGAACCGGTGACGCAGGGTGCCCACCAGTCGGTGGCGACGCGGAAGCCGCGCAGCCGCGTCCTTCGCGGCATCTACTTCGTGATCGGCCTGATCTGCCTGGGATTCGTCCCGCTGAGCGTCCTCCCCGGGATCCCGACATTCGATTTCGTGATCCTGGCCGCCTTCTTCTTCTCGATGTCATCCGATCGCCTCTACGGGTGGCTGGTAAACCATCCGGTGTACGGGAAGATGATCAGTAGTTACCGATCGGGCGGGCTCACCGTCCGGATGAAGTGGCTGGCGGCGATCGCGATCACTCTCTCGATCGGGGTCTCCATATTCTTTCTGCTCGACAACCTCGCGTTGCGGCTGATCCTGGCCGCGGTCTGGGCGTTCGCCCTGTGGTTCGTCTGGAGCCGTCCGACCCGGCCCAGCCCTTCAACCGCCGCTGACGGCCTGTAGCACCTGGATCTCGCCACTCTCGCCGACCATCGAGTCGAGGTCAGCCTGGTCCCCGTCGACGAAGATCAGCACATGGGTGCGGATGCTTCCCTCCTCGTCGAGGAGGTGGTTGCGCAAGCCGGGCTCCCGCTCGAAAAGGAGCTCCAGGACCTCGCCGAGGGCTCGGCCTCCGGTGACCTCTTGTCGAATGCCTCCACCAACGGTCTGGGTGAGGATCCGCGGCAGGCGCACGGTGGCGCTCATGCGTTCAGGCGAACCGCGTTGATCCTCGGGAACGCCGGGTCGAGCTCGGCCCAGGTCGCCCCCAGATCCCGGGTAAGCCACAGCTTCCCCCCGGTGGTCCCGAAGCAGAAGGACCCGTCCTCATCGCCGTCGAACGCCCGACGAAGCACTCCGGTGAACTGAGGCGAGTCGGCCCAGCCGCGCCCGGCAATGGCCCAGGAATCACCGTCGTCGTCCGATGCGTACGCCCGAAGCTCCCCGCCCACCGGGACCCGGTTCTCGGAGGACTCCAGGGGCACCATCAGTAGCCGGCCCGATGAGGGATGGCGCCACATGACGAAGCCAAATCCTGCCGGGAGGCCGTTCTCGATCCGCTCCCAATTGTCACCCCCGTCGTGGCTGCGAAACACGCCCAGGTGGTCCTGTCGCCAGATATGGGTCGGGTCACCCGGGTCGTGGTCCAGGCCATGGACGCAATAGCCGATCTCGGGACGCTCGGCGCCCTCGGCGGTGTCCACCGCAGGGATCCCATTGTTCTTGGGCTCCCAGGTGGATCCGCCGTCATCCGACCTGAACACGCCGACTGCAGAAATGCCCACCCAGAGGCTTCCATCACCGGCGAGGATTCGGTGGGCGCACAGCCCGCCGGCGCCGGGATGCCACTCGCCCCGTGTCCGGTGCTCATTGAGCCCTTCGTTGGGGGCCCATGTCATCCCGCCGTCGTCAGACTCGAATAGGCCCGCCTGGGCGACCCCGGCGAGGAGACGGTCCCCGAGGTTGTGAAACGTCCAGACCTGCTCCATTTTCCGCCCTGATCCCTCGGGCCAGGCGGGAGGAGAATCGGCTTGTTTCCACTCGAGTTGGTCCTCACTGTGGTGGATTCCGATCCCGAACCAGTTGCTGCCAACGGCGGCGAGATGGGTCCCGTCGTTGGTCTCCCCGAACGCGGTCACCTTCCACCCCGGGAACATCGGGCCATCGACTTTCCATGATTGCCCGGACTCGGTGAGCAGATAGGACCCTTTATCGGTCCCGACTGAGATGCGCATCTGTAGAAATCTAAACCGAGTGCCGCCTCGTTACTCTCGTGTCCCGTTGAGATTGCTCATCGCCCGCTGCACCGTCGACTACTCGGGTCGGCTCACGGCCCACCTTCCGGAGGCGGTGCGCCTCATCATGGTCAAGGCGGACGGGACGATCGCCATCCACTCCGACGGCAACGCCTCCAAGCCCCTGAACTGGATGGTGGCGCCCAACGAGGTCGCCACCTTCGACGACCGGTGGGAGGTGTCGAACAATCGTGGCGAGATCCTGACCATCACGATCCACGAAGTGATGGCGGACGTGACTCATACCCTCGGCGACGATCCGGGCCTGCAAAAGGACGGTGTCGAGGCGCATCTCCAGGTCCTGCTCGCGGCGAGACCCTGGATCCTCGAGCACGGCTTGGAGTTGATTCGGCGTGAGTACCCGACGGACATCGGGCCGGTCGACCTCCTTTGTTCCGACACCTCAGGAGGAACGGTGGCAGTCGAGATCAAGCGACGCGGTGAGATCGACGGTGTGGAGCAACTGGCTCGCTACCTGGAGCGCCTCGGGAATGACCCGCGCTTGCTCCCGTTGCGGGGGATGTTCGTGGCGCAATCGATCACACCTCAGGCCCGGGTCCTGGCCGAGGCGCGGGGCATCGAGGCGATCGAAGTCGATTACGACGGGCTCCGGGACGCCGAGGACACCGAGCTCCGCCTATTCGATCTCCGCTGACCGTGTTCGAGATCGTCTTCTTCCGTCCTGAGATCCCGCCCAACACCGGAAACGCGATGCGCCTGGCCGCCGTGACCGGCTGCCGGCTCCATCTGATCGAGCCTCTTGGCTTCACCATCGACGACGCCAGGCTTCGTCGAGCGGGGATGGACTACCGGGACCGGGCGGTCGTCCATGTCCATGCCGATCTCGAGACCTGGCATACCTCCGCCCAGCCCGACCGGGTGTTCGCCTTCACTGTCGACGGGGAGGAGCCGTATCAGGATGTGGCCTACGAGGTCGGCGACACCTTCCTCTTCGGCCCGGAGTCGGTGGGCCTTCCTGAGGAGGTGAAGGCGGTGTCCTGGGTGACCTCCCGGCTCCGCATCCCCATGGTGCCTGGAGTCAGGTCGCTGAACCTGGCAACGTCTGCTGCGGTCGTCGTCTACGAGGCCTGGCGCCAACAAGGCTTCAGCGGCGCGACTGTCCCGCCGCTTGGCGGGGGGACAACGTCAGCTTGAGCCGAGAATCCTGAACGCGATTGCCTGCGCCAGCACCGACTTCTCGATCACTGCGAGGTCGACGCTCTCGTTGGGGGCGTGATAGGAGCTGGTCGGGTCGGAGCAGCCGATGACCAGGATCGGGATCCCCGGGTACAGCTCGGCAAAGGTGGAGATGAACGGGATCGATCCCCCGGCGCCCATGAAGACGGGCTCGGTCCCGAAAGCCTGTCGATATCCCTCGCTCCAGGCTTCGACCGCCTCATTGTCGACATCGATCGAGCAAGGGTCACCCAGCTCGCGATGAACGAACTCGATCTTTGCCCCCCAAGGCACGCTGTCCTCGAGGTGCTTCTCAAGGGCTGTCAGCGCCATCTGGGAGTCCTGGCCGGGTGCGGTCCGCATGCTCACCTTGGCCCGGCTCACCGGGACCAGCTGGTTGATCGCCTCGCTGACGGGGGGAGCGTCGAGGGCGAGCACCGAGATGTTGGGCCGTGACCAGAGGCGGGATGCGATCGAGCCCGATCCGATTTGCTCGACACCGGCGAGCACGCCGGTGTGCGACCGCGCCAGGTCCTCGGGGATGGGGAGGCTCTCGGTCTCCTCACTGACCAGGCCCGGCACGGCGACTGTTCCCTCGTCGTCATGGAGACTGGCCAGGAGGCGGGCCATGGCGATCAAGGCATCGGGATAGACCCCGCCGTACTGGCCGGAGTGAACCGGGGCTGCGAGGGTCCTCAGTTCGACCGTGGTGGAGACGATTCCGCGAAGCGAAGTCAAGAAGGCCGGCACCTCCACCGACCACATCCCTCCGTCTCCGATGACGATCACGTCCGGCTTCAGAAGGTCGGAGTACTTGTCCAGGATCTCGACGAGGCTCTCCGAGCCCGCCTCCTCCTCGCCTTCGAAGAAGAGCTGGACCCCCACCGGCAGCTGGCCGCGGTGGGCAGCCACCGCACCGAGGTGGAGGACGATCCCTGACTTGTCGTCAGCCGAGCCCCGTCCGAAGAGGCGCCCTTCGCGCTCGACGGGCTCGAATGGCTTCGTCTCCCAATCGTCGATCGGACCGGTGGGTTGGACGTCGTAGTGGGCGTAGAGGAGCACGGTCGGCGCTCCTTCCGGCCCTGGTAGCTCACCGAACACTGCCGGGTTTCCGCCATCGACCTCGAGCAGCTGTGAATTCTGGAACCCGAACTCTTCGAGGATCTCCACTATGTGCTCCGCGGACTCCCGAACCGGGAGATGGTCGTAGCCGGGGGCGCTCACCGTGGGGTGCGTGATCAGCTCGGAGAGGATCCTGGTCAGACGGGGCATGTCGGCAGCGGCGGCCGCCTTCAGATCATCGTGCATGGGAGCGAGCGTACCCAGGCGCTTTCGCCCTCCCGACCGTCGGTGGGCCAATATTGGGCCGTGCTCACCTTTCGACTGATGGGGATCCCGGTGTCCGTCAGGCCCTCGTTCCTCATCGTCGCGACCCTTCTCGGCCTCTCCACCGGCGAGGTCTCTTTGCTGATCGCCTGGGTCGTGATCGTCACTGTTTCCATCCTGATCCACGAGTTGGGCCATGCCCTCACAGCCCGCAGCTTCGGCTCCACGGTCGAGATCGAGTTGAACACATTGGGCGGCCTCACCTCCTGGTCCGTGCCCCAGGGCGAGTTCGGTCCGGGAAGGCGAGCTCTGGTTGCCGCCGCCGGATCGGCTGTGGGAGTCGTGTTCGGGGCCTTGATCTGGTTGATCGCTTGGCTCACCGGCCCCTACACCGGTCTGACCGGCTTCGTCGTCAACACCCTCATCTATGTCAATCTGGTTTGGGGGTTGCTCAACTGGCTCCCGATCCGACCTCTGGACGGCGGCCACCTGTTCGTGTCCCTGTTGGAGAAGATCGCCCCCCGTCACGCCCAGTCGATATCGAATGTGGTCTTCCTACTGACGGCGGCCGCCGGGCTCGCCGCGGCGCTCTACTTCCGGCTTGTCTTCGTCGCCATCGTCGCGGGTTTTCTTCTCTTCGCCGAGCTGACCCGGAACCGGGTCCGGCAGCCGCCGGTGCCCATCCCGCCCATGAGCTTTGACCGGCCCGATCAGGCCCAGGAACCTGCGGCCGACACCGAGCCAGAGCCGGAGCCGAAAGAAGTCGACGGCTAACTTCAGCTTCCAATGGACTTCGGCTTTCCCCCCCGGGTTGAGGACCTGCGCTCGCTCCTCACCGGATTCATGGAGCAGCGGGTCTACCCGGCAGAGGTGGAATACCGGGAGCAGATGGCGGCCTCCGGAGACCCCCACCACCATCCCCAGGTGCTGGAAGACCTGAAGGCGGAGGCCAGAAGGCTTGGCCTCTGGAACCTGTTCCTCCCCGATCCAGATCTGGGGGCGGGGCTCTCCAACCTGGACTATGCACCTTTGGCGGAGATCACAGGGCGCAGCCCTCAGATCGCACCGGAGGCGATCAACTGCTCGGCGCCGGACACCGGGAACATGGAAATCCTGCACATGTTCGGCACTCCGGAGCAGCGACAGACCTGGCTTCAGCCGCTGTTGGACGGGGAGATCAGGTCATGCTTCTCGATGACCGAGCCCGATGTCGCCAGCTCCGATGCCACCAACATCAGGACCCGCATCGAGAGGGACGGTGACGATCTCGTCGTCACCGGGCGTAAGTGGTTCAGCTCGGGGGCCGCCTCGCCCCGCTGCAAGTTCTCGATCGTGATGGGTGTCACCGACCCTGACGCCGATCCTCATCGGCGGCAGTCGATGGTGATCGTCCCTCTCGACTCGCCAGGAGTCAGCATCGAACGGGAGCCAACGGTGTTCGGGTATCAGGACCGGGGGGGCCATCCCCAGATCAACTTCGAAGGGGTTCGGGTGCCGGGCTCCAACCTCCTGGGCGAATCAGGTGGAGGATTCGGGATCGCCCAGGCCCGCCTCGGGCCAGGGCGCATCCACCATTGCATGCGCGCGATCGGCGCCGCCGAGCGCTGCCTGGATCTCATGGTGCAGCGGTCCCAGGCCCGGACCGCATTCGGGCGCCCGCTTTCGGAGCAGGGTGTGGTCCAGGAGTGGATCGCCGAGGCTCGGATCCGGATCGAGCAGGCCAGGCTGCTGGTGTTGAAGACGGCGTGGCTGATCGACCTCGCCGGCACGAAAGGGGCCCGGACCGAGATTGCCGCCATCAAGGTGGTTGCTCCGTCGGTGCTCACCTTCGTCGCCGACCGGGCGATGCAGCTCTTCGGTGCCGCCGGTTTCACCGAGGATTTCCCCATCCCCGTGCTCTATTCGATGGGCCGCTGGCTCCAGATCGCAGACGGGCCCGACGAAGTCCACCGGCGCTCCGTCGCTCGAGCCGAGTTGGGCCGTCTCGGCCCCGGGGCGGCCACGCCGATCGGCTGAGGGTCGCCGATGAGAACCGGATTTTTCTTGGCGGGGTAAGGACTACAGCGTAAGCTCGATGGCAGTGATGTCTGCGTCATCCGATGCCGATCGGGGAACGAATGGTGGCATGAAAGCGTTGAAGCGGTTCAGAAATGATTGAGCTAGAGACCGAGCCAGACACGTTCGATGTGAAGTTCTCCCCGTGGAGGGAGGCTGCGGCCTGCATCGATGTGGTCGATGAGATCTCGTTCTTCCCCGATCCCGAGGACGTCGTGGGGATCGCTCGCGCCAAGGCGGTCTGCGCCGGGTGCCCGGTGGCCGCCGAGTGCCTCACCTGGTCGATCGAAACCAACCAGTCGGAGGGCGTGTGGGGTGGCCACACTCCCAAGGAGCGCCGAGCGGTCCGCCGTCGCTGGCTCGAGGAGATCGAAAAAGCTAGCTGAGATCTGGGCGGCGGACTTTGGCCTCGACGGCCAGGATCTCGATGACGTGTTGATCGTGTTCGGTGCACCGGGTCTCGGCCAAACAGACGCCGGTCCGCCGCAGCTACGCCGGTTTGTCGCTTCCGCCGCCTATCAACGCCGTCGCTCGGCTGGCTCGTCGATGTCCGGCCCATGTTGGGATGCGATGTGGACCAGGGCGTCGCCGGAGTTGACCAGCGGGCGCAAGGTCCGGGCCACCACGAAGCCTGAGGATGGGGAAATCACCCGTGTGGGGCGGGTGGAGAAGGCATCGGAGATGGTGGCGACCACCTCGCCGATCTCCACCCGGTCACCGAGCCGGACCTTGATCTCGGCCAGGCCTCCCCTTCGCGCGCGCACCCAACGAGTGCGCCGTATCACCCTGGTGGGGCGGGCCCTGGGGAGCCGGGCCTCGATCATCCGCAATGAGCGCAATGTGCGCAGCACGCCGACCACGCCGGTCTCGATGGCCTCATCCTCGAAGCGCAGCGTCTCCCCGGCCTCGTAGACCAGGACGGTCGCCCCCAACTCGGTGGCGGCCTGGCGCAAGGAGCCGTCACGCACCCGGGCATGGATGGTGAAGGGGGCGCCGAAGGCACGTGCCAGGCGCATCGCCGCGGGATGGTCGGCGTTCGTCCTGATCTGGGGGATGTTGGTTCGATGGTTGCTGGCGGTGTGGAGGTCGATGCCCACCGAGCATTGGCTGACCACTTCCTTCATGAACAGGTGGGCGAGGCGTGCGGCAGTCGAGCCCCGCGCCGACCCGGGAAATGCGCGGTTCAGGTCCCGTCGATCGGGGAGATAGCGGGATTCGATGATGAACCCGAGTGGGTTGACGATGGGCACACCGATCACAGCCCCCCGCAGGTTGCGGGCGTCGAGTTGGCTGAGAACGCGTCGGACCACTTCCACCCCGTTCACCTCGTCACCGTGGATCGCAGCCGAGAGCCAAACGTGGGGGCCGGGCCTTCTCCCGTTGATCACTGCCACCGGCAACGCCTCTTCCGAGCCCGTCGGTACCTTGGCAAAAGGAAGTTCGATGCGCGCACGATGCCCGGGGAGGATCACCTGGCTGCCGACGGTTATCGGGTCGTTGCGGATGTCAGGCTCTAGGGCGGCCACGTGTTTCGAGCCCGGCGTTGTTCTCAATGAATTCGATGATCTCACCAGCAACGTCGACGCCGCTGGCACCTTCGATCCCCTCCAAGCCGGGAGATGAGTTGACCTCGATCACCAGGGGCCCGTCCGAGGACTGGATGAGGTCGACACCGGCGACATTGAGCTCCATGGTCTTCGCGGCCCGAATCGCCATCGACCTCTCGATCGGGCTCAGCTTGATCGCCTCGGCTGTGGCCCCTCGATGCAGATTGCTCCTGAACTCACCGGGGGGAGCCTGGCGCTTCATAGCCGCAACCACCCGCCCCCCCACCACGAATGCCCTGATGTCGGCGCCTCCGGCCTCCTTGATGAATTCCTGGACCAGGATGTTGGCGTCGAGTTGGCGGAAGGCGCCGATAACCGACTCCGCAGCCTTGGTCGTCTCGGCGAGCACCACGCCGATTCCTTGTGTCCCTTCGAGCAGCTTGACCACAACCGGCGGGCCGCCGGCGACCTTGAGCAAGCCCCCGATGTCCTGGCTGTCATGGGCGAACCCGGTCGTGGGAAGGCCGACGCCGGCCCGGGACAGCAATTGCAGCGATCGCAGCTTGTCGCGGGATCGGCTGATCGCCTGCGACTCGTTGACCGAGTAGATCCCGGCCATCTCGAACTGTCGAACCACTGCCGCCCCGTAGAAGGTGTAGGTGGCCCCGATCCTGGGAACCACTGCATCCGGGTTGAGCCCCTCCCCCCTGTAGAGCACTTTGGGGCGACGCGCCGTGATGTCCATGTAGCAGCGGAGGTAGTCGACGATGCTGACCTCGTGACCCCGTTCCAGGGCGGCTTCCTTGAGCCTGCCAGTCGAATAGAGGCTGGCGCGTCGGGAGAGGATTGCGATCTTCACTCTGCTTCCTGGTTGCGTCGCGGCCGGCGGCCGAGGTAGGACTTGCCGGGGTCTACCACAAACCTATTCCGGAGTGTGCGCCTGCCGAGGAGCATCCTGAACCCCATCTCGTCGCGCCCCGTCAGATTGATCTGAGCCGCGACCGGGACCCCCGCCACCACCACGGTGGAGGCGATGACCGGTCGGAGCTCGATCCGCCCCCCGGGGTTGCGCACTGAGGTCTCCCTCACCACTCGCGCCTCGCATTCGACGCTCGGCTTCTTCGAACGCTGCCTGGGGTGGACTTCGAAGCGGACATAGGAGACACCATCCCTATCGAAGCGCTCCAATCGAAATGCGTGGAGTGAGGAGGTTGCCGCGCCAGTGTCGACCTTGGCCTTGATCTCGAATACGCCCAGGTCGGGCAGTTGCACCCATTCCCTCCACCCGATCAGCTCTGCAGCTTTCTTCACGCGGGGGCTCCGGGCACCGGGAGATCGTAGAAGGCAGCCTGAGGCGCAGGTAGGTCAGCCGACATCTGTGGCCAGGAGATCGTCCAGTGTCTCCCGACGCACCACCAGGCGGGCGTTGCCCTCGGAGACGAAAACAACCGCCGGTCGGAGGACCTTGTTGTAGTTGGAGCCCATCGAGTGCCCGTACGCACCGGTTACCGGGGTGGCAACGATGTCCCCGACCCCGAGCCCTTCGGGGACCCAACCGTCGCGGACCAGCACGTCCCCGGACTCGCAATGCTTGCCGACGAGGCGAACCGGTGCCGGACGGTCCTCGGCGACACGCGCCGGCATGAAAGTCTCGTAACCCGACCCGTAGAGCACCGGCCGCGGGTTGTCACTCATCCCGCCGTCGACGGCCACATAGGTCCGAATCCCCGGGAGCTCTTTGATCGTGCCCGCCGTGTACAGCGTGATCGCCGCCCGAGCCACGATCGACCGTCCCGGCTCCGCCGACAGCGACGCCTCGATTCCCAGGTCAGTGGCAGCCCGATGCAAGATGTCCGCCCATTCGGTGATCGTGGGGGCGGTCTCGCCCTCCACGTAGGCGACCCCGAGGCCGCCGCCGATGGAGAGCTCGGGCAGGTGAAAGGGCCGGGCGAAGTCGGCGATGACCCCGAGTGCCTCGGCATAGGAATCCACCCGGAACACCTGAGATCCGATGTGGGCGTGCAGCCCGACCAGCTCCATCGCCTCCGAGGCTTGGGCTCGCTCGACCGCTCTCGCCGCGGCGCCATTGGAAACGGTGAGCCCGAATTTGGAGTCGTCTTGGCCGGTCGCCACGAAGTGATGGGTGTGGGCCTCGACGCCGGGTGTGACCCGGAGCAGGACCCGCGGGGGCCTCGACCCCTCCTGGTGCAGCGCCTCGAGACGGTCTAGCTCGTCGAAGCTGTCGACCACGATCCGTCCCACACCCTCGTCGAGGGACCGCTCCAGCTCGCGGCGAGACTTGTTGTTGCCATGGAATACGAGGTGCTCCGGGGGGACCCCCGCCTCGAGGCACACATGGAGCTCGCCTCCGGTCGACACGTCGATGGCCATGCCCTCCTCGTGGGCGAGCCGTGCCATGGCCCGACACAGGAACGCCTTCGAGGCGTAGACCGCGTTGCCACCGAACGCGCTGGTCGCCTCCCGGCAACGGGCCCGGAGATGGTCTTCGTCGTATACGAACAAAGGGGTGCCGAACTCGGCGGCGAGGTCGAGTGTGTCGCACCCGGCGATCAGCAACCGCCCGTCCTCACCCACGGTGGAGCCATCGGGGAGGAGCTCCCAGGGGAGTGCGCTCATTCCGGGATGATATGACCGGAGTTCCGGGGCTCCGCCGAACTCAACCCTGCTGTCGCTTCCATACGAAATCTGATGTTTGACATATCAGATTTATGGCATATACTTCTGTGGTGTAATCGTATTTCGAAGGAGGTAAGTGGAATGTTGATGCGTTCCGACCCATTCGCCGATTTCGATCGGCTCTCACGTCAGATCTGGGGGGGCAACCGCTTCAGCTTCATGCCGGTGGATGCCTATCGCCAGGACGATCGTTTCGTCTTGCACATAGATCTTCCCGGTGTCGACCCCGACACCATCGATCTCGAGGTGGAGAAGAACACGCTGACGGTCAGCGCCAACCGGGAGTGGAAGCGCGGTGACGAGGTGCAGGTGATCCTCAACGAGCGACCCACCGGCGCCTTCTCCCGTCAGTTCTTCCTCGGTGACGGGCTCGACCCGGAGCGGATCGAGGCCGGCTATGACCATGGCGTCTTGACGGTCTCCATCCCCGTGGCCGAGACCGCCCGGGCGCGGAAGATCGAAATCGGGAAGGTCCAGGAAGCCCTGACCGGCTGAACGGCAACACCCCAACACGAAGCCCCGGACCTCCTCCCGGGGCTTCGTCGCGTCTCGGGCGCCGAGGAGGCACAATCAATGGCATGGAACCCGAGAGGCGCCGACTCCCCCCATGGCTCATCGGCCTCATCCTGGCGATCGCCCTCTTCGTGACCGTGCTCTTGGTCGCCAACCTCCTGGGATACGGGGACGACCCGGTGGTCGGGGCCCTCAGGTGACGGGCTCGGGGATCCGTCTCCCGGCGCAGTCGAAGCCCTCGGCGGGGCGATAGTCGGCCACGATCGTGTCCACGAGCACCCGGCCATCCGGATAGGTGCGCTGGCGATCGGTTTCGACGTGGGTGCATGCCCCGGCGGCGGATCTGCGCTGGTCCAACTCGGCGACCTCGATGTGCTTTATCGAGTACATGCTGACGGTCACCGAGGTGTCGTCGTATGAGGTCCATATCAGCACCGGGTACTGAGTGGTGTTGTTCAGGATCAGGTCGGGGGCCGGGATGCCGATCGTTGCCTCCCGCCCGTAGGGATACCGCGAGAAGTAGATCGTGTGGCTTCGGTACTCATCGAAGTCGAGCCCGGCGAAGTACGCCGCGTTGAATGTCGTCGTGATGAACTGGGAGACACCGCCCCCGACCTCCAGCACCATGTGCCCCTGGCGGATCGCCCCGGCGCGCACGAAGCCGCCGGCCACGGTCCTCGGGCCGACGTACTCGTTTATCGAGAAGGTCTCCCCGGGGAGGATGTACACCCCCCGGACCAGGTCGGCGATGCGGTGGATGTTGGTCACCCGCGACTCACAGCAGGGATGGTTGGTGGTGAACTCGCCGACCAGTTCCGTGATCATCGAGCCGTCGGCCCAGGCACGGACCGCAGGATCGTCCGCCGGCGCCGGTTGCAGCTCCTGGGGCTCACCCGAGCCCTCGAGGACTGCGGCAGCCACGTCGCTCGCCGCGTCCGGGCTGCAGCACACCAGATAAGGCTTACCGGGGGTGACGAGCGTCACCACCCCGTCCTCGACCTCCATCACCGGAGGCTCGAACTCGGTCACCGGCTCGGGAAACTTGGCCTCCAACAGACGTTGCAGGCTCACCCGGTTGAAGCTGGTCTCCAAACCGTCGGCTCCGGTGCCGACGATGAGGTGCTCCCTCAGGTCCTGGGCGCTGATCAGCCGGCTGTGGCCATTCACCGTGACAATCACGCCATCGCGGGTGAGAGCGTTGAGTTCGGCGGCGAGGTCCGCAGCCTTGGCGTCGCTGACGGCAGGCGGCTCTTCCACCAGCCTCCCCTCCACCTGGCGCGGTGGCTGGAGGAGATCGACTCCCTCCAACTCCTCGACGATGGACGTCAGGTCAACGATGAGACCGGCCTCGCCGGGCACCACTTCCATCCCGCTCTCCCCATCGACCAACTGCGGCTCGACCGACGGCTCGGGGCGGAGCTGGGGCAGGGTCGCAAGAGTCGCCATCGCGAGCTCGGGATCGAACGTCCAGCTCTCGTCCACCTCGTGCTCGACGATCGGGCCCGCCACCCAGGCCGCGAACTGGTCCCAGGGCTGACCGCTGTGTCGGGCGGCGACGATCTCCTCCGTCGTTTGGCTGGCGCCATAGGAGAAGCCGAGGCGACCGAAGGGGACGGACACCTCGTCGTCGCCGAACGCCAGTGTGATCTCGTCATTGAGGAGGTCGACTGCGCGCTCGGCGACCAAAGGGCGGACTTCACCTGGAGTGAGGCCCTCGACCGTGAGGCCGGCGTACTTCACGTTCCCGGCGACCACAGCCCCTGCTGCCGAGACGTGCTGCGACCAGCCGATCCCGATCGCGGTGAAGGCGGCGACCGCGACGGCGATCGTCGCCCACACGATCCAGGAGCGGGGAGAGGAGTGCTTGGCCAACGCCAAGATGCTACGGGCGCCACAGGGGATACATGGGTTTCGCGATCCCATTCGACCGCTCGGCCGACAATCGAGCGGCCGACAATGAATCGGTCATACCCTTGACGCGTTTCCCGGCCCCGCGATATGATGACCCACGACCCACGGGTCCGGATCTCCCGGCTGTTGCCGGGCTGGTCTGACAGCTGAAGACTCGATTGGAGGCATGCTGACGCGTCTGCTAGCATGCCTTGTCTGCGTCACCCCTACTCAACCTGCATTCCCAAGGAGGCACCTCTTGGTTTCGCGCGTGGCTGAGCGCTTCTCATTCGGGAAAATCCCCGAAGTACTTCCCCTCCCCGACTTGCTCGCGGTACAACATGAACCCTTCCAATGGTTCCTCGACGAGGGCTTTCGCGAGATATTCGAAGAGATAAGCCCCATCGAGGACTTCACCGGCTCGCTCGCTCTCGAGTTGACCGATCATCGCTTCGGCGAGCCCCAGATGAGCCTGGAAGAGGCCAAGGAGCGCGACGCCAACTACGCCCAGCCGTTGTTCGTCACCGCTCGCTTCATGAACCGGCAGACCGGCGAGATCAAGGAGCAGCAGGTGTTCCTCGGCGATTTCCCGATCATGACCGAGAAGGGCGTTTTCATCATCAACGGCACCGAGCGGGTCATCGTCTCCCAGTTGGTGCGGTCCCCGGGCATCTATTTCGATGAGACTCCGGACAAGACCTCGGACAAACTGATCCACTCGGGCAAGATCATCCCCGGCCGTGGCGCCTGGCTCGAGTTCGACACCGACAAGAAGGACACCATCGGGGTCCGGGTCGACCGCAAGCGCCGCCAGTACGTGACCGCGTTCCTCAAGGCACTCGGGATCGCCGAGACCGACGAGGAGATCCTCGCCATGTTCGATGGCGCCGAGTCGATCCGGAACACCATTGAGAAGGACACGGCAGCCGACAAAGAGGACGCTCTACTCGATCTCTACCGGAAGCTCCGCCCTGGCGAGCCCACCACCGTCGAGTCGGCGCGCGGCCTCATCCAGACCCTCTTCCGCAATCCCAAGCGCTACGACCTCACCCGGGTCGGCCGCTACAAGATCAGCCAGAAGTATCGGGAGGAGTCGCCGTCCGACTATCGGTCCGAGGGCCTGCAGTTGCTGCGCGACGAGGACATCATCGATGCCATCAAGTATCTGGTCGCGCTGCACGCCGGTGAGCCGACCATGGTGACCCACAAGGGCAACGAGGTGAAGGTCCGCACCGACGACATCGATCACTTCGGCAACCGCCGGATTCGCACCGTTGGTGAGTTGGTCCAGAACCAGGTTCGCGTAGGGCTGACCCGCCTCGAGCGCGTCGTCCGGGAACGGATGACCACTCAGGACCCCGACGCGATCACCCCACAGAGCCTGATCAACATCCGGCCGGTGACGGCGGCGATCAAGGAGTTCTTCGGCACCAGCCAACTGAGCCAGTTCATGGACCAGCCCAATCCGCTGGCCGGGCTCACCCACCGCCGCCGCCTGTCCGCGCTCGGCCCGGGAGGGCTTTCCCGTGAGCGGGCCGGGTTCGAGGTGCGTGACGTCCACCCCTCTCACTACGGCCGGATGTGCCCGATCGAGACCCCGGAAGGACCCAACATCGGCCTGATGGGCTCGTTGGCCTCTTATGCCCGGGTCAATCAGTTCGGGTTCATCGAGACGCCTTATCGCAAGGTGATCAGCGGAAAGGTCACCGACAAGGTCGAGTATCTGACCGCAACCGAAGAAGAGCGCTACGTCATCGCTCAGGCCAACGCACCGCTCAAAGTCGATGGCGCGTTCAAGAACCCCCGGGTTCTGGTGCGCCGCGCCGGCGGTGAGGTCGAGTACGTGCCGCCTTCAGAGGTGGATTACATGGATGTCTCGCCGAAGCAGATCGTGTCGGTTTCGACATCGCTGATCCCGTTCCTGGAGCACGACGACGCCAACCGGGCCCTGATGGGCTCCAACATGCAGCGGCAGGCAGTGCCCCTTCTCACCGCGGACGCTCCGTTGGTTGGGACCGGGGTCGAGCGCCGGGCGGCCCAGGACTCCGGTGACATGATCATCTCGCCGGTCGAAGGCGAGGTCGTCGAGGTGACAGGTGACGAGATCGTGGTCAAGGAGAAGGAGACCAACAAGAAGCACACCTTCCCCCTCGACAAGTTCAAGCGGTCGAACCAGGGCACCTGCATGAACCACAAGCCGCTGGTGCGGGAAGGCGACAAGGTCAAGGTTGGCGACGTCCTCGCCGACGGCCCGTCGACGGAAGCCGGTGAGCTCGCCTTGGGCCGCAACCTGTTAGTGGCCTTCATGCCCTGGCAGGGTCACAACTTCGAAGACGCCATCATCATCTCCGAGCGGCTGGTGAAGGACGACGTTCTCACCTCGATCCACATCGAGGAGCATGAGATCGACGCCCGTGACACCAAGCTCGGCGCCGAGGAGATCACGAGGGACATCCCCAACGTCCCCGAAGAAGTTCTGGCCAACCTCGATGAGGAAGGCATCATCAGGGTGGGCGCCGAGGTGGGTCCCGGTGATTACCTGGTGGGCAAGGTGACCCCCAAGGGTGAGACCGAGCTCACACCTGAGGAGCGGCTCCTGCGGGCGATCTTCGGTGAGAAGGCGCGCGAGGTCCGTGACACGTCCCTGAAGGTCCCTCACGGGGAGACCGGCAAGGTGATCGCGGTCAAGGTGTTCAAGCGCTCCGAGGGTTACGACCTGCCGCCCGGCGTGAACGAGTTGGTGCGGATCTACGTCGCACAGCAGCGCAAGATCTCAGAAGGCGACAAGCTCGCCGGCCGTCACGGCAACAAGGGCGTCATCTCCAAGGTCCTCCCCGAAGAGGAGATGCCGTTCCTCGCCGATGGCACGCCGGTGGACATCATTCTCTCCCCACTCGGTGTCCCCTCGAGAATGAATCTGGGCCAGGTGCTGGAGACCCATCTCGGATGGGCCGCCGCTCAGGGTTGGGAGCCCTACAAGGGTGAGAGCCCGGCGATCGTCGGGGCCAAGCCCTGGACCAAGGTGGCGACACCGGTCTTCGACGGCGCCCGCGAGGACGAGATCATGCAAGTGATCGGAAACGCCCTTCCCAACCGTGACGGCGAACGACTGGTGGCCGCGGACGGTAAGGCGATCCTCTATGACGGCCGCAACGGCGAGCCGTTCGACAATCCGATCACTGTCGGGTTCATCTACATGTTGAAGCTGGTCCACCTGGTGGACGAGAAGATCCATGCCCGGTCGACCGGCCCCTACAGCATGATCACCCAGCAGCCGCTCGGTGGTAAGGCCCAGTTCGGCGGCCAGCGCTTTGGTGAGATGGAGGTCTGGGCCCTCGAGGCCTACGGCGCCGCCTATGCCCTCCAGGAGCTCCTGACCATCAAGTCCGACGACGTGCAAGGCAGGGTCAAGGTCTACGAGGCCATCGTCAAGGGAGACAACATCCCCGAGCCCGGTATCCCGGAGTCGTTCCGGGTCCTGGTGAAGGAGATGCAGAGTCTCTGCCTCAACGTCGAGATGCTGGCCGCGGGTGAGGAAGTCGAGCTCAGAGAGCTCGAAGAGGAGAGTTACCGGTCGGTGGAGACCCTCGGGATCGACCTCAGTCGCCCCGAGCGCCCCGATGCGGAATAGGCATCAGTTGTCATTGGTACTTGGAATTTGGACGGACAACGGATCACAAGGAACGGATCACGGATAAATGGCTCAGCAACTCTTTGACGAACTGAAGATCGGCCTCGCCTCCAGCGACCAGATTCGCGCCTGGTCATACGGCGAAGTCAAGAAGCCGGAAACCATCAACTACCGCACCTTGCGCCCGGAGAAAGAGGGCCTCTTCGACGAGAGGATCTTCGGCCCCCAGCGGGACTGGGAGTGTTACTGCGGCAAGTACAAGCGGATCCGGTACAAGGGCATCATCTGCGAGCGCTGTGGCGTCGAGGTCACCCGCTCCAAGGTGAGGCGGGAGCGGATGGGCCACATCGAGCTCGCCGCCCCGGTCACCCACATCTGGTTCTTCAAGGGTGTTCCCAGCCGTCTCGGCTACCTGCTCGACATGTCGCCGAAGGAGCTGGAGAAGGTCATCTACTTCGCCAGCTACATCATCACCTCGGTCGACGATGAGCGCCGGCAGAAGGACCTGCCCGAGCTAGAGGCAGCGATGCGGGACGAGATCGAAGTCGTCCGCTCCGAGTTCTCCGAATGGCACGAAGCCCGGCTCGAAGCCCTCGAGGACGAGCTGGGTCGGATGGAGGAAGGCGGGGCGAAGAGCCAGGAGATCAACGCTCGCAAGAAGGAAGTCGAGCGTGAGATCAAGGACAGGCTCGAGCGCACCGACCGCGAGGTCGAGCTCATCGAGGACGCTTTCGACACCTTCCGCAAGTTCAAGCCCAAGGACCTTGTTGAGTCGGAGCAGCTGTGGCGTGAGATCTTCTTCCGCTACGACGAGTACTTCGAGGGCGGTATGGGCGCCGAGGCGGTCAAGGCCTTGCTCCACCGTCTCGACCTCGATGTCGAGATGGAGACACTCAACCTGCACCTCGAGTCGGGCTCGGCGCAGAAGCGTCAGCGAGCCACGCAGCGGATGAAGGTGGTCAAGCCGTTCTGGGAGGGGCAGAACCGCGCCGAGGACATGATCCTCGAGACCGTCCCGGTGATCCCGCCCGACCTCCGGCCGATGGTCCAGCTCGACGGCGGTCGTTTCGCAACGTCGGACCTCAACGACCTCTACCGCCGCGTCATCAACCGGAACAACCGGCTGAAGCGGCTCCTCGACCTGGGCGCCCCCGAGATCATCGTGAACAACGAGAAGCGGATGCTCCAGGAGGCGGTAGACGCCCTGTTCGACAACGGGCGGCGGGGCCGTGCCGTGACCGGACCCGGGAACCGTGCCCTGAAGTCGCTCTCCGACATGCTGAAGGGGAAGCAGGGGCGGTTCCGCCAGAACCTGCTCGGGAAGCGAGTGGACTACTCCGGTCGATCCGTCATCGTCGTCGGGCCCCAGCTCAAGCTGCACCAATGCGGACTTCCCAAGATCATGGCCCTCGAGCTGTTCAAGCCGTTCGTCATGAAGCGCCTGGTCGACCTGGACCTGGCCCAGAACATCAAGGCTGCAAAGCGGATGGTGGAGCGCCAGCGCCCCCAGGTGTGGAACGTCCTTTCCGACGTGATCCAGGAGCACCCGGTGCTTCTCAACCGCGCCCCCACCCTGCACCGACTTGGGATCCAGGCGTTCGAGCCTGTCCTGGTCGAGGGGAAGGCGATTCAGATCCATCCCCTGGTGTGCGAAGCCTTCAACGCCGACTTCGACGGGGACCAGATGGCAGTCCACCTCCCGCTCTCGGCCGAGGCGCAAGCCGAGGCACGGGTCTTGATGCTGTCATCTAACAACGTGCTGTCACCCGCCTCGGGGCGGCCGATCGTGACTCCCTCACAGGACATGGTGATAGGGGTCTACTACCTCTCCGAGCTGGTCGATGACGCCAAGGGCGCGGGACGGCGCTTCGCCGACTTCGACGAGGCGATCATGGCCTACGAGATCGGCGAGCTGTCGATCCACGCCCCGATCAAGATCCGCCTCGGCGAGCGGGCCGGCGATCCCGATCTGCACGCTGATCTCAAGCAGACCCTGGGGAGCCTCCTCCCCGAGGAGCCGATGAGTTCCACCGGCCTCTCAGAGACCACGCTGGGCAGGGTCATCCTGAATCAGGCGCTTCCCGAGGACTTCCCGTTCGTCGACTCGGTGGTGATCAAGAGCGACATCCGCAAGCTGATCGAAACCATCATCGAGCGCTATCCCCGTTCCGCGGTTGCAGAGACCCTTGACGGCATCAAGTCGCTCGGGTTCACCTTCGCCACCAGAGCCGGGCTCAGCATCGCCCTCGACGATGTGCGCACCCCGGCGAACAAGGCGGAAATCCTCGCCGAGTACGAGGACCGTGCGGAAAAGGTCCAGGGCCTCTTCCAGAAGGGTGTGGTCACTGATGAGGAGCGCCGCCAGGAGCTGATCGAGATCTGGACCGAGGCCCGAGGCAAGGTCGAGGACGCGATGAAGGACAGCCTCAAGTCAGAGCGCTTCAACTCGCTCGACATGATGGTTGGCTCGGGAGCACGCGGGAACATGATGCAGGTGTCGCAGATCGCCGGGATGCGCGGCCTGGTCGCCAACCCCAAGGGTGACATCATCCCTCGGCCCATCATCTCCAACTTCCGCGAGGGGCTTTCGGTCCTCGAGTACTTCATCTCGACCCACGGCGCCCGCAAGGGCCTCGCCGACACTGCCCTCCGAACTGCCGACTCGGGCTACCTGACGAGGCGCCTGGTCGACGTCTCCCAGGAGATGATCGTCCTCGAGGACGATTGCGCCACGGACAAGGGCATCGTGATCAGGGTCACCGACGAGCGCGGGGGCAAGATCCGCAACCTCCGCTCTCGGATCTTCGGGCGGGTCCTCGCTGACGACGTCAAAGAGGGCCGCACGATGGTCGCCACCGAAGACGGCGAGAAGCTGCGCGCCGGGGCAGTGTTGGGGACCAAGGAGCTGCACGCCGTGGAGGACGCCGACATCGAGTCGGTCCGAGTCAGATCGCCGCTCACCTGCGATACCAGGGGCGGCGTCTGTCAGGCCTGTTACGGCCTGTCCCTCGCAACCTGGAAGATCGTGGAGACCGGGGAGGCGGTTGGGATCATGGCCGCCCAGTCGATCGGCGAGCCCGGTACCCAGCTAACGATGCGCACCTTCCACACTGGAGGGGTTGCCGGAGAGGACATCACCCACGGCCTCCCCCGTGTCGTCGAGCTCTTCGAGGCGCGCGCTCCAAAGGGGAAGGCGGTGCTTGCCGAAGAGAAGGGCATCGTCACCATCCTCGACGACGAGAACGGCCGCCGGATCGTGCTCGACATCGGGGAAGACGAGCTCGTTCATCCCATCTCCCGCTATGCGAAGCTCAGATCGGGCGTGGCCAACGGCGAGACCGTCGAGGCCGGGACCCAGCTCACCGAGGGCCCGTTGGACCCGAAGGAGGTCCTCGAGATTCGGGGCGTCCGTGCCACCCAGCAGTACCTGGTGGACCAGGTGCAGGAGGTGTACCGATCTCAGGGCGTGGAGATCCACGACAAACACATCGAGATGATCGTGCGCCAGATGCTGCGCCGGGTTCGTGTGGTTTCGGCAAACGATTCCGATTTCCTGCCGGCTCAGCTGGTCGACGACCAGAGCTTCCGTGACACCAACAGGGAGTTGGTTGGCGACGGCAAGCGCCCCGCCGAGGGCCGGCCGGAGCTGATGGGGATCACCAAGGCCTCGCTGGCCACGGACTCGTGGCTATCAGCCGCCTCCTTCCAGGAGACGACCCGGGTGCTGACCGACGCCGCGATCCAGGGCCGGTCCGACTTCATGAGAGGTCTCAAGGAGAACGTGATCATCGGCAAGCTGATACCGGCGGGCACCGGGGCCCAGCAGTATCAGGTGCTCCAGCCGTCACTCCCCGGCGCGACCACTGTGGCCAGCCTCGGCTTCCTCGATGGCGGCTTGTCTGCCCCAGGTGAGGACGAAGGGCTTCCCGATGACCCGGCCGAATGGCTGGCAAGCCTGGGCGGAAGCCTGGGCAGCGACGACGAAGAGGAATAAGGTCGCACCAGCAGGGTGTCGTGAATGCGTGACCCCTGCGCCTAGTTGAGCGGAGTGAGGCCCACCCGATCCGTCGGGTGGGCCTCTTCGATTGACACCGGGTCGCCCCGCCCGTAGCTTTCAACGGCGGGTCTGGGGAAATCGAGCTCGAAATCGCCTCAGAACCACCTCCTCGACAGAGACGGCTCTCGCCCGACGAGCTTGCTCAGGAGATCGCGAAGCGGCTTCAGCCGGATGCTGCCGATCGCACTGCGGCGGGGCGCTTTCCCCGATTCGACCTCCTCAACGCCGGACGACTCGTGATGGGGCTCGGAGCACTCTTGATCGTCGGTGCTCTGGTGGCGGCCGCGGTCTGGGCTCGAGGGCTTGATCGATACGAGACCACCGGCACTGTGATCGAGACCTCTCCGGCCCACGCTTGCCCTGGGGATCCGCCGCTGGGGGAGGTGTTCCAGGGCGAGACCGTGGCCGTGATCGGGCGACAGGGTGGTGATTGGCTCGTGGTCAGTGACCAGCGTGGGCCCGGAGACGCCTCATTTGTATCCGCATCGGTGATAGTCGTAGACGGCGACGCCGGTCAACTGTCGGAGCTCGTATGTGATCCCGGTGGAGCCCCGGTGGCGATCGAGGACACCACGACCCTCGGGGCCGCTCCGGAGTCATCGGCTGCGACAACGACGCCGAGCACCGCACTCGAGGGCGTCGAGACCACCCTCGACGGGAGCACCGCGACCGTGGCCAGCGCACCCGGGACGAGCCGCCCTCGATCCACGACGACCACCACGAGGCCTTGGGTGACCACCACGACCCGGCCGTTCCCGGTGGCACCGCCACCGAGCACGACCACGACTACCCGTCCGACGACCACCTCGAGCACGACCAGCACTACCGCTGCGACGACCACCTCGTCGACGACGACAACCACTCAGCCGACCACCACCACCACGGCTCCGTCCACGACAACCACCACCGAGCCGACGACCACCACGACCGAAGTCACGACTTCCACCACCATTCCATGAGCGGTAGGAAGTGAGCGCGGGATTGTGACCGGTCACGACCTCGCCGCCACCCCCGGTTGGCGTGGTTTTCGTCTGCTGTTACCGTTGCTTCTGCCCGGCCGGAGCGATCCGGCCGATTTGGCACGCGCGGAGCCGGCCTCATAGAATTCGGGTCCCGCATAGGCCGTTTTCAGGCGGTCATGGAGCGAACCGGGTGGCGAGCCTGCCCGGGGCAAGGTTTCACAAGAGGTCGTCACCGGGGTTGTCCCGTGTCGCATCCTCGCGTTTAGGAGCAAAATGCCGACGATCGAGCAGCTTGTCCGCGAGGGCAGGAAGCCAAAGACGAAGAAGGGCAAGACCGCAGGACTTGCCGGCGCCCCGCAGCGCAGGGGAGTCTGTACCCGCGTCTATACGGTCACTCCCAAGAAGCCGAACTCGGCCCTACGCAAAGTGTGCCGCGTCCGCCTCTCCACCGGCGTCGAAGTCACCGCCTACATCCCGGGTGAGGGGCACAACCTCCAGGAGCACAGCATCGTCTTGATCCGCGGTGGCAGGGTCCGCGACCTCCCCGGTGTCAGGTACAAAGTGATTCGGGGCACCCTCGACGCTTCCGGGGTCAGTGCCCGGAAGCAGGCACGCAGCCGCTACGGGACCAAGAAGGAGTCCTGATGCGCCGCGCTCCAGCCCAGAAGCGAAAGATCGAGCCCGACCCGGTATTCCGCAGCGTCCTGGTGAGCAAGGTGATCAACAAGATCCTGCTCAAGGGGAAGAAGAACACTGCGCGGGAGATCGTCTACAGCGCCCTGGAGACGGTGGAGCAGCGCACCAGCCAGGACCCGAGCGTCGTCCTCAAGCGCGCAGTCGACAACATCCGTCCCCAGGTCGAGGTCCGGTCGAGGCGCGTCGGTGGGTCTTCGTATCAGGTTCCCGTGGAAGTCTCGCCGCGTCGCCAGGAGAGTCTGGCGATCCGCTGGCTCGTCAACTATGCACGGCAGCGGCGGGAGCCGACGATGTCGATGCGCCTGGCAAACGAGATCCTCGACGCCTCGAACTACACCGGGGCCGCCGTGAAGCGCAAGGAAGATGTCCACAAGATGGCCGAGTCGAACAAGGCGTTCGCCCACTACCGCTGGTAGAGCCACGGTCCCAACGGAGAAACCACAAAGAAGATTTACCGGAACGTTCCAGCAGGCGGGTTGACGACCGAAATCAGCCCGAACCGCAGGACGTGGGACGTTCACAACCTCATAGCGAGTCGGAGTAGCACGAAGAATGAGCAACGGAAACGCTGCGTTGTCACAGCTGCGGCAGGTGCCGCTGAGCCGAACCCGAAACATCGGGATCATGGCTCACATCGACGCGGGCAAGACCACCCTCACCGAGCGCATCCTCTACTACACCGGCCGCAACTACAAGATCGGGGAGGTCCATGAGGGCGCCGCCACCATGGACTGGATGGAGCAGGAACAGGAGCGGGGCATCACCATCACCTCCGCGGCCACCACCTGCATCTGGCACGAGCACCTGATCAACATCATCGACACCCCCGGCCATGTCGACTTCACGGTCGAGGTCGAAAGGTCACTCCGTGTCCTCGACGGTGCAGTTGCCGTGTTCGATGGGGTCGCCGGTGTCGAACCTCAGTCGGAGACCGTCTGGCGCCAGGCCGACCGCTATCACGTCCCCCGGATCTGCTTCATCAACAAGCTGGACCGGACCGGGGCCGACTTCTACGCCGATATCGACTCGATCGCCAACCGCCTTGGGGCTCATCCTCTCGTGATGCAGCTCCCGATCGGCACCGAGGCCAATTTCATTGGTGTCGTCGACCTCGTCGAGCAAAGGGCCCACGTCTGGAAGGGTGACGACGGCAAGCAGTGGGACACGGTCGACATCCCCGAGGACCTCATCGAGCGCACCGCCAAATATCGAGAGGCGATGTTGGAGAAGGTTGCCGAGACCAGCGAAGAGCTGCTCGAGGCCTATCTGGAGCATGGTGAGCTGACCGTCGACCAGATCAAGGCAGGGGTGCGCCTGGGCACCCTCAACGGAGACTTCAACCCGGTCTTCTGCGGCTCGGCATTCAAGAACAAGGGCGTCCAGCTGTTGCTCGACGCGGTGGTGGACTATCTGCCCAGCCCCGCCGACTTGCCCCCGATCAAGGGCTTCAAGCCCGGTGACGAGGAAGTGGTCCTCGAACGGAAGCTCGAAGACACCGAGCCTTTTGCCGCGCTCGCCTTCAAGATCATGTCCGACCCTCACGTCGGGAAGCTGACCTACTTCCGGGTCTACTCCGGGCACGCTTCCAAGGGAGAATCGGTCCTCAACACCACGACGGGCAAGAAGGAGCGCGTCGGGCGCATCCTTCGCATGCACGCCAACTCCCGGGAGGACGTCGACGAGGTCTTCGCCGGCGACATCGTTGCCGGCATCGGCTTCAAGAACACCACCACGGGTGACACCCTGTCATCGGAGCGAAACCCGATCCAGCTGGAGTCGATGGAGTTCCCGGCGCCGGTGATCTCGGTGGCAATCGAGCCCCGCACCAAGTCCGACGACGAGAAGCTGTCCGAGTCTTTGCACCGGCTCTCCGAAGAGGACCCGACGTTCCTGGTCCGCACGGACGAGGAAACCGGCCAAACCATCATCTCCGGTATGGGGGAGCTCCACCTGGAGATCCTGGTCGACCGTTTGCTTCGCGAGTTCAAAGTCGAGGCCAACGTCGGCAAGCCCCAGGTCGCCTACCGGGAGACCATCCGGCGCGCGATCGACAAGGTCGAGTATCGCCACATCAAGCAGACTGGCGGCAAGGGCCAGTACGCCCACGTCGTGATCAATCTCGAGCCCACGGGGCCCGGAGGCGGTTACGAGTTCGTGGACCAGATTCACGGCGGCCGCATCCCCCGGGAGTACATCCCGGCGGTGGACGACGGAATCGAGCACGCCCTGGACCAGGGCGTCCTTGCCGGCTACCCCCTCGTCGACGTGCGAGCAATCCTGGTGGACGGCTCCTATCACGACGTCGACTCCTCGGAAATGGCCTTCAAGATCGCCGGTTCCATGGCATTGCAGGAGGCCGCCCGCAAGGCGGGGGTCAAGCTGCTGGAGCCGGTCATGGAGATCGAGGTCACCACCCCCGAGGACTACATGGGGGATGTGATCGGCGACCTCAACAGCCGGCGGGGCAAGGTCGAGGGGATGACCCAGCGTGGCAACAGCCAGGTGATCAGGGCCCAGGTCCCGATGTCGGAGATGTTCGGCTATGCCACGGACCTCCGATCCAAGACGCAGGGGCGGGCCACCTATTCCATGCAATTCCATTCATATCAAGACGTTCCCGACTCGATCGCCGACGACATCGTGGCGACGCGGCGTGGTGCGGCCTAAAGGTCGAAATAGATACGGATCTAGAGAAGAGATAGAGGAGCCAGGAGACGATGGCGAAGGCGAAGTTTGAGCGTACGAAGCCGCATGTGAATGTGGGGACGATGGGTCATATTGATCATGGGAAGACGACGTTGACGGCGGCGATTACGCGGGTGTTGGCGGAGCGGGTTGGGGGTTCGAATCAGTTGACGTCGTTTGATCAGATTGATAAGGCGCCTGAGGAGCGGGAGCGGGGGATCACGATTCAGATTGCTCATGTGGAGTATGAGACGGCGGCTCGTCATTACGCCCATGTGGATATGCCGGGTCATGCTGATTACATCAAGAACATGATTACGGGGGCGGCGCAGGTGGATGGGGCGATCCTGGTGGTGTCGGCGGCGGATGGTCCGATGCCTCAGACTCGGGAGCATGTGTTGTTGGCTCGTCAGGTGGGGGTGCCTTCGATTGTGGTTTTCCTGAACAAGGTGGACATGGTGGATGATCCGGAGCTTTTGGATCTGGTGGAGCTCGAGGTCCGGGATTTGTTGACTGAATATGAGTTTCCGGGGGATGAGGTTCCTGTGGTCCGGGGGAGCGCGTTGAAGGCGTTGGATGGGGATGGTGAGGCTTCGGATCAGATCATGGAGTTGATGGGTGCGGTGGATACTTATGTGCCGGAACCGGACCGGGATACTGACAAGCCGTTCCTGATGTCGATCGAGGACGTGTTTTCGATTACTGGTCGGGGGACGGTGGTGACGGGTCGGGTGGAACAGGGGATCCTCAAGGTGAATGAGGAGGTGGAGATCGTGGGGATCCGTCCTACTCATAAGACGGTGGCCACGGGGATCGAAATGTTCCGCAAGCTTCTCGATGAGGGTCGTGCTGGGGACAATGTCGGGGTTTTGTTGCGTGGGGTGGGTAAGGATGAGGTGGAGCGGGGTCAGGTCCTGGCCAAGCCGGGTAGCGATCACTCCCCACACCGATTTCGAAGCTCAGGTTTACGTCCTGACCAAGGAGGAGGGGGGTCGACACAACCCGTTCTTTCCTGGTTACCGGCCCCAGTTCTACTTTCGGACCACTGATGTCACTGGTTCCATCCAATTGCCTGAGGGGACTCAGATGGTGATGCCGGGGGACAACACGGAGATGAACGTGGAACTGATCGCACCGATCGCCATGGACGAAGGCCTCCGCTTCGCCATTCGAGAAGGCGGCCGCACCGTCGGCGCCGGCCGAGTCATAAAGATCTTGAAATGACGAAGTCTCCCAAGTTCGCCTCGCGCCTCGGGCCCATGGCCCAAGGCAGCGAGCGGAGCGAGCCCTGATGGCCGACACGCAGAAGATACGGATCCGACTCAAGGCGTACGACCACAACGTGGTCGACGAGTCCTCGAAGAAGATCACCGAGACCGTGCTCCGGACTCAGGCCAAGATCAAGGGCCCGATCCCGCTGCCAACGGAGATCCACCGCTATTGCGTGATCCGGGGCCCGCACGTCGACAAGGACTCGCGTGAGCACTTCGAGATGCGAATCCACAAGCGCCTCATCGACATCCTCGAGCCGACTCCGAAGACTGTCGACTCCCTGATGCGCCTCGAGCTGCCCGCAGGGGTCGAGGTGGAGATCAAGCTATGAGCCCACTTTCCCACCTTGCAGCTGGTCTCTTGAGAGTTGCCCCCCTCCCGGCTACGCCCGACTCCCCCCAACGCTCACTGCGTTCGCTGGGGGGAGAAACCGTTTCCTCCCCCAGGAGCGAAGCGCCGTTGGGGGAGGTGGCCCGAAGGGCCGGAGGGGGCTCCCAGTGAACGCCATCCTCGGGCAGAAGGTGGGGATGACCCAGGTCTTCGATGACAACGCCCGCGCCATACCGGTGACCGTCATCAAGGCGGGCCCCTGTCACGTCGTCCAGATCAAGACGGTCGCGATCGATGGTTACGACGCGGTGCAGATCGCCTATGGCGAGGTCAAGCCGGGCCGTGCCAACAAGCCCGAAGCCGGCCACTTCGCCAAGGCAGGGGTGGCCCCGGCGCGTCATCTCGCCGAGATCAGGGTCGATGATCCCTCCAGTTACACCCTCGGTCAGGAGATCAAGATCGCCGATGTCCTCCAACCGGGTTCCAAGGCGGATGTCTCCGGGATCTCCAAAGGCAAGGGCTTCGCAGGGGTAATGGAGCGGCACAACTTCTCCGGTCAGGGTGCGTCCCACGGAACCCACAAGAAGCACCGGGCCCCAGGCTCGATCGGTGCCTGTGCAACACCCGCACGTGTCTTCAAGGGGATGCGGATGGCGGGCCGCCTCGGGGGAGAGCGGGTCACCACCCTCAACCTGGAAGTCGTCAGTGTCGACGCCGAGCGTGATTTCCTCCTGCTCGGTGGTTCGGTCCCCGGGCCCAAGGGCTCCCTGGTATTGGTCAGAGAGGCTGTGAAGGCCCATGGCTGACGTGAAGGCGCCGCTGTTCACCTCCGACGGGACCGCCAAGGGGGACATCAAACTCGACGCCGAGATCTTCGGCATCGAGCCCAATCTCGCTGTGCTCCACCAGGTCGTGACCGCCCAGCTCGCAGGAGCCCGCTCCGGCACCGCCTCGACCAAGACCCGCGGCGAAGTCCGCGGAGGTGGTCGCAAGCCCTGGAGGCAGAAGGGTTTGGGACGGGCCCGCCAGGGATCGATTCGTGCCCCGCACTGGGTCGGCGGTGGCGTCGCCCATGGCCCCAAGCCCCGGGACTACTCGCAACGCACGCCGAAGAAGATGAAGCGCCTTGCTCTGCGCAGCGCCCTCTCTGCTCGGGCCTCGGAAGACGCGGTCAAGGTGATCGAGGACTTCGACTGGGCCGCCCCCAAGACCAAGCAGGCGGTCGCCCTGCTCCAGGCGATCGGTGCCCCGGGCAAGGCTCTGGTGGTGTTGAGCGCCCTCGATGGTGTCGCCGGGCGCTCCTTCCGCAATCTCCCCGATGTGATCCTGTCCGAGCCCGGGCACATAACGCCCTATGAGGTGTTGTGGGCCGATCAGGTCGTCTTCACCACACATACCGTCGGTTCGGTGGGACGAGCCAGCTCCTACGAGGTGAGCGAGAGCGACTTCGTCAAGGAAGACGACGGAGGTGAGCCCGATGCGTGACGCACATGACGTGATCCTCGCCCCGATCGTCTCCGAGAAGTCCTACGACCTGATCGAGAACCTGAACACGTACACCTTCTTGGTCGACACCCGCTCCAACAAAGCGGAGATCCGCAACGCCGTGGAGTCGATCTTCGAAGTCAAGGTGCTCCGGGTCAACACCATGAACCGCAAGGGCAAGACGAAGCGGCAGGGCTTGAAGCTGGGCAAGCGCAAGGACACGAAGCGGGCCCTGGTCACACTCGCCGCCGGCAACTCGATCGACCTGTTCGGAGTTTGAGATGGCTGTCATAAAGCGCAAACCAACATCACCGGGTAGACGGTTCCAGACGGTCTCGGACTTCGCAGAGATCACGACCGACAACACCCCGGAGAAGTCGCTCATCTCCAAGAAGGCCAAGACCGGAGGTCGCAACACCTATGGCCGGGTCACTTCGCGCCATCGCGGCGGAGGGCACAAGCAGCGCTACCGGCTCATCGATTTCCGCCGTGACAAGGACGGCATCCCGGCGCGGGTAGCAACGATCGAGTACGACCCGAACCGCAACGCCCGAATCGCCCTCCTCAACTACGCAGACGGTGAGAAGCGTTACATCCTGGCGCCGCTCGGGGTCAAGGTCGACGACCGGCTCGAGTCGGGGCCAAAGGCCGAGATCAGGCCGGGCAACGCCCTGCCGCTGCGCAACATCCCGGCGGGGACCATCGTCCACGCCATCGAGATGCGCCCCGGCGGCGGGGCCAAACTCGGCCGCTCGGCGGGCACCGCGGTCCAGCTCATGTCCAAGGAGGGCAACCTGGCCCTGCTCCGGCTCCCGTCCGGCGAGATGCGCCAGGTCCCACTCGACAGCCGCGCCACGGTGGGCCAGGTGGGAAACACCGAGGCCGAGCTGGTCAAGCTGGGCAAGGCCGGCCGCAACCGTTGGAAGGGCGTCCGCCCCCAGACCCGCGGTGTGGCCATGAACCCCGTCGACCACCCGCTCGGCGGTGGCGAAGGAAAGTCGTCCGGTGGTCGGCACCCGGTCAGCCCTTGGGGACAGTCCGAGGGCCGCACCCGAAGCAAGAAGAAGGCATCCAGCAAATACATCGTGCGGCGGCGCGCGAAGAAGGGTCGAAGATAGCCATGGCTCGCAGTCTCAAGAAAGGGCCATTCGTCGACGACCACCTCGCGGCGAAAGTGGATGAGCTCAACAGGTCAGGTGGGAAGCGCGTGATCAGAACCTGGTCCCGCCGCTCCACGATCATCCCCGAGATGATCGGTCACACGATCGCGGTCCACGATGGCCGCAAGCACGTGCCGGTCTACATCACCGAGTCGATGGTCGGGCACAAGCTGGGAGAGTTCGCCCCTACCCGGACCTTCCGGGGCCATGCGGACAAGTCGGCGAGGAAGCGATGAAGGTCAAGGCCCAAGCCAAATACATCAGGCAGTCGCCGTACAAGGTGCGACGCGTCCTCGACCTAGTGCGTGGCCTGCCCGTTACCGAGGCAGAAGACATGCTCCGGCTGACCACCCGCGGCGCGACCGAGCCGGTGGCCAAGGTGCTTCGCTCGGCTGTGGCCAATGCCGAGCACAATTTTGCCCTCGACTCCGACGATTTGGTGATCGCCGAGGCCTATGCCGACGAGGGCCCAACACTCAAGCGTTATCGGCCCCGGGCCCGGGGTCGCGCCACCCGCATCAGGAAGCGGACCAGTCACATCACGATCGTGGTGTCGGACAGGAATGAGGAGGTGAGCTGATGGGTCAGAAAGTGCACCCGTATTCGTTCCGGCTAGGTATCGCTACCGACTGGAAGTCGAAATGGTTCTCCGACAAGGAGTACGTCAAGTTCGTCAACGAGGACTGGCGAATCCGCGAGTACCTCAAGGGAGAGTTGACCAGGGGAGCCCTGTCCCGGATCGACATCGAGCGGACCCGGGACCGGTTGATCGTGGACATCCACACCGCGCGACCCGGCGTGGTCATCGGGCGCAAGGGCGGTGAGGCCGAGCGCCTCCGCGGTGCCCTCGAGCAGATGGCCGACCGCCCGGTCAAGCTGAACATCAACGAGGTCAAGGACCCCGACCTCGACTCCGCACTGCTGGCGCGAGGGATCGCCGACCAGATCGAGAACCGGATCGCTTTCCGCCGCGCCATGAAGCGGGCAATCGCCTCAGCGCTCAAGGCGGGCGCCGAAGGCGTCCGCGTCGAGTGCAAGGGCCGTCTCGGCGGTGCCGAGATGGGCCGCCGCGAGTGGTACCGCGAGGGCCGGGTGCCTCTGCACACGCTGCGGGCCGACATCGACTACGGGACCGCAACCGCTCACACCACGGTGGGGACCATCGGCGTCAAGGTCTGGGTATATCGCGGGGAGGTCATCTCCAGTGGCCAGATCTCCGGAGATCGGATCGCCGCCGAGGCCGACCTGGCGACCGGTGGGCCTGCCCGGCGCACCCGGAAGAGCATCAAGTCGCGCGCCGAGGAGGCCGCCGGATCCGATGTCAAGCCAAGGCTGATCGAGGCAGGTGGCGGCAAGCGCCTGATCGAGGCCGGTGGGGGCAAGAAGGAGGGCGGCCGACCGGTCATCGAGGCCGGCGGCGGACGACGTCCCACTGCGGCCGAGGCCCAGGTCGAGTACCAGTCGGCGCGCGAGGAGAGCGAAGTCCCCGTCGATGAAACCGTTGGGGAGACTGCCGACGTCGAAGCGACGGTGGCAGCCCCTTCGCCCGGCGATACGCCGGCCGGTCCGCCCGCAGAGCAGGGGGACACCGTCGAAGCGACTGCATCCACCGCTGAAGTGTCCGAGGCGCCGGCTGAGGCAGCGCCTGAAGCCGCCGAGGAGACCGCCGTCGAAGTGACGGCCGAGTCCGAGGCACCTGAGAGCTCGGAGGAGGAATGAACACTCTGCGCTGTGAGGCCCGAGCCATGCGAGGCCCACGATGTTGATGCCCAAGAGAACGAAGCACCGCAAGGTTCACCGTGGCCGGCGCTCGGGCGTGGCCAAAGGGGGAACCCAGGTGAACTTCGGCGAGTACGGGTTGCAGGCCCTCGAGGCGGGGTGGATCACCGCCCGCCAGATCGAGTCGGCCCGTGTCGCCATCACCCGAGCCGTCCGTCGTGGCGGGAAGGTGTGGATCACCATTTTCCCCGACAAGCCGGTGACTCAGAAGCCCGCCGAGACCCGAATGGGCTCCGGCAAGGGCAATCCGGAGTTCTGGGTCTCGGTGGTCAAGCCGGGCCGGGTGATGTTCGAGCTCGCCGGTGTTCCCGAGGACCTGGCCCGCGAAGCCATGAGAAAGGCCGGCAACAAGTTGCCGATCAGGACCCGTTTCGTCTCGAGGGAGGAATTTTGAGCCCGGCGGAAATTCGTGAGATGACCGACGCCGAGCTCATGGAGGCTCTGGGTGAGGCCAAGTCGGAGCGCTTCAACTTGCGCTTCCAACTCGCCACCAACCAGTTGGACAACAACGCCAGGCTCCGCGACGTGAAGAAGGACATTGCTCGCATCCTCACGGTGATGCGGGAGCGAGAGGCCCAGGAGTCGGCGACGACCGCGGCCAAGGAGCGTGGCTGATGGCCGAAGACCTGAACAGAGCGCGCCGCAAGGTGCGTGTCGGTGTTGTCATCTCGGATTCGAGAGACAAGACAGTGACCGTCGAGGTTCCCACCCAGCGCAGCCACCCCCGCTACGACAAGGTCGTGCGCCACAGCACCAAATTTCATGCCCATGACGAGGCCAACGACGCCAAGCTCGGCGACACGGTTCGAATCATGGAAACCCGCCCCTTGTCCAAGCAGAAGCGCTGGAGGGTGGTCGAGATCGTGGAGCGGGCCCGATGATCCAGCAGGAGTCGCGTCTCAAGGTGGCGGACAACACCGGTGCCCGCGAATTGCTCTGCATCCGGGTGCTCGGTGGCTCGTCGCGCCGCTACGCCGGGATCGGTGACGTGATCGTCGGCACCGTCAAGGACGCCAACCCTGGCGGATCGGTGAAGAAAGGCGAGGTCGTGAAAGCGGTCGTGGTGCGCACGAGGAAGGAATCGAGGCGGCCGGATGGGACCTACATCCGCTTCGATGACAACGCCTGCGTGATCATCGACAACAACTCCCAGCCCCGGGGCACCCGCATCTTCGGCCCCGTGGCCCGGGAGCTGCGCGACCGCAAGTTCATGAGGATCGTCTCGTTGGCACCAGAGGTGTTGTGATGAAACTCAAGCAAGGCGACAAAGTGATGGTGATCTCCGGCAAGGACGCCGGTAAGGAGTCGCGCATCAGCCGGGTGCTCCCCAAGCAGGACAAGGTCCTGGTGGAGGGGGTCAACACGGCCAAGCGGCACACCAAGCCCCGCGGCCAGACCCTTCAGGGCGGGATCATCGACAAAGACATGCCCATAGCCGTCTCCAACGTGATGATCGTCTGTGAGAAGTGCGGCCCCACCCGGATCGGGCAACGATTCGACGACAAGGGCAAGAAGCACCGCGTATGCGTGAAATGCGGGGGTGACCTATGACCGCCCCCCGGCTCAAGGTCCGCTACTCGGAGGAGATCGCTGCCCAGCTCCAGGAGAAGCTCGGCCTGGACAACGTGATGGAGACCCCGCGCCTCGACAAGATCGTGGTCAACATGGGGGTGGGGGAGGCGGTCCAGGACAAGAAGGCCGTCGACTCCGCCATGGACGAGCTGAGCCTGATCACCGGCCAGAAGGCGAAGCTCAACCGGTCGCGGAAGTCGATCGCCGGGTTCAAAGTGCGCGAGGGGATGCCTATCGGTGCCTCGGTAACGCTGCGGGGAGCCCGAATGTGGGAGTTCTTCGATCGCTTGCTGGCGGTGGCAATCCCCCGGATTCGTGACTTTCGCGGGCTCAACCCCAGGTCCTTCGACGGTCGGGGCAACTACAGCTTCGGCGTCACCGAACAGCTCATATTCCCCGAGATCGACTTCGACCAGGTGTCGGCGACCAGGGGCATGGACATCACCATTTGCACCACAGCCAACAACGACGAGCACGCCAGGGCGTTGCTCGAGGCCTACGGATTCCCTTTCCGCAGGGTCACGACCGAGGCTTGAAGGAGAGATTGAATGGCTAAGAAATCACTGGTCGCCAAGGCAGCCCGAGAGCCCAAGTTCAAGGTGCGTGGGTACAACCGATGCCAGCGCTGTGGGAGGTCGAGGGCATACCTGCGCGACTTCGGCATGTGCCGGATCTGTGTCCGTGAGCTGGCCTCGTCTGGCGAGCTTCCCGGTGTGAGAAAGGCGTCCTGGTAATGGTGAACGATCCAATCGCAGACATGCTGACCCGGATCCGCAATGCGGTTGCGGTCGGGCACGAGCGCGTCTCTATGCCGGCTTCGAAGATGAAGCTCGGCATCGCCCGGATCCTCGTCGACGAGGGATTCATCGACCGTTTCGACGTGAAGGAGAACGGCACCGTGAACGAGCTGGAGCTGGTGCTCCGTTATGGGAACCGCCGCCAGCCGGCGATCGGCGGGATCAAGCGCATCTCCAAGCCCGGTCACCGCATCTATCGCGGTGCCGGCGAGCTGCCCCGGGTCCAAGGTGGCCTGGGGGTAGCAGTCGTTTCCACCAGCCAGGGCCTGCTCCCGGACCGGGAAGCGCGCCGTCGCCGCCTCGGTGGCGAGATCGTGTGTGAGGTTTGGTGAGATGAGCCGTGTAGGGAAGATGCCGGTGACCGTGCCTTCCGGCGTGGACATCCAGGTCGATGGCTCGCATGTCATCGTGAAGGGAAGCAGGGGCGAGTTGTCGCGGGAGTTCCCCGAGCGGGTCAGTTTCACCATCGACGACGGTGTCGTGAGCGTGGTCCGCGAGGACGACACCCGGGAATCGAAAGCTCTGCACGGGCTGAGCCGCGCCCTTCTCGCCAATATGGTGCATGGAGTCTCCGAGGGATTCAGCAAGGTCCTCGAGATTCAGGGCGTTGGATACCGAGCCTCCCTGAAAGGTCAGGACGTCGAGCTGCTGGTCGGCTTCAGCCATCCGGTAGACGTCCCCGCTCCGGCCGGGATCACCTTCGAGGTGCCGGAGCCGACACGAATCGTCGTGTCCGGCATCGACAAGGAGCAGGTGGGCCAGGTGGCCGCCAACATCCGCAAGATCCGGCCCCCCGAGCCCTACAAGGGCAAAGGCATCCGATACGCCGGTGAGTACGTGCGCCGCAAGGCCGGGAAGGCAGGGAAGTGATGAGCGGTTCCCGACAGGACGCTCGGGCCCGGCGTCACACCAGGGTCAGGAAGCGGATCCACGGCACGGGGGATCGCCCCCGACTCGCCGTGTTCCGCAGCAACCGATACATCTATGCGCAGGTCATCGACGACACCCAGGGTCGGACTTTGGCCTCGGCGTCGTCTCAGGAGGCCGATCTCCGCACTTCTACGCTGAACATCTCGACCGCAGCCAAGGTGGGCGAGTTGCTCGCCGGTCGCGCCAAGGACGCGGGAGTGAGCACCGTCGTGTTCGATCGAGGCGGTTACAAGTTCCACGGCAAGGTCAAGGCTCTCGCGGACGCGGCGCGCGAAGCCGGATTGGATTTCTGAAAATGGCACAAGAGCAAAACCCATTCGACGAGCGAGTCATCCAGATCAACCGGGTGGCCAAGGTGGTCAAGGGTGGCCGCCGCTTCAGCTTCACCGCGCTGGTCGTGGTCGGCGACGGAAATGGCAAGGTGGGGATCGGGTACGGGAAGGCCAAAGAGGTTCCCGCCGCGATCCAGAAGGGCATGGAAGGCGCCAGGCGGGCGATGGTGACCATTCCCATGGCCGGTCAGACGGTGGTTCATCAGAACACCGGTGAGCACGGGGCCTCGAGGGTCCTGATCAAGCCCGCAGCACCCGGTACCGGGGTCATCGCCGGTGGGGCGGTGCGCCAGATCCTGGAGGCCGCCGGGATCCGCGATGCCCTGGCCAAGTCCCTGGGCTCTCCGACGCACCTCAACGTGGCCAAGGCCGCGATGAATGCCCTCACCGGGCAGCGGCGCCCCGATGAGGTTGCGCGGCTTCGCGGCAAGCAGGCCGAGGACATCGTCCCTCCGGGCCTTCTCGCTGCCTATCGCTCCACCGAGGCGCTGCGCGCCCATAACAAAGGCTGAGCCATGGCGGACAAGAAGTTGAAGGTGACACTGAAGAGATCGGTGATCGGCGAGAAGCCGAAGACCAGGGCGACCGTGGAGTCGCTCGGGCTCCGCAAGCTCCACCAGACCAGGGAGCACACGGACACCCCAACATTGCGCGGGATGCTGCACAGGGTGCGTCATCTCGTGGAAGTCGAGGAAGACTGAAATGGCCGAAGAGCAGAAACAACAACTGAAGCTCCATGACCTGAAGCCGGCCCCCGGCTCCAAGAAGGAGAGGATTCGCGTCGGCCGCGGCGAGGGCGGCCGGAGAGGGAAGACCGCGGGCCGCGGGACCAAGGGCCTCAAAGCTCGCAACAGCCTTCGCCCCGGCTTCGAGGGCGGGCAGACCCCATTGTCGATGCGGCTTCCCAAGCTCCCCGGGTTCAAGAACCCGAACAAGGAGGAGTTCGCAATCGTCAATCTGGCGGCACTCGACGCCTTCGACGCCGGCAGCGAGGTCACACCCGAGACGCTGCGCGAACGAGGGATGATCCGGCACAAGGGCCGGGTCAAGGTGCTGGCCCAGGGCGACCTGGGCAAGGCTCTCACGGTGAAGGCGCACGCCTTCAGCGGTAGGGCCAAGGAGAAGATCGAGGCTGCGGGAGGAACGATCGAGGTCATTGCATGACCGTTTTCCGCTTTCTGCTTTCCGTTTTCCGTAGCGGACCACGGATTACGGATTGCGGACTACAGCCCGCCTAAGAGAATCTCACTGACACAATCAGGACTCCATGCTTTCCATCTACCGCAACATGTTCAAGGTCCCGGACCTCCGGGCCAAGATCTTCTTCACGCTGGCGATGTTCGGCGTCTATCGCCTCGGGGCGACCATCCCGGTGCCCGGCATCGACCTCGACGCCGTGGAGCTCTTCCAGTCACAACAGCAGGCTGGCGGGATCTACGGGCTCCTCAACCTGTTCTCCGGCGGGGCCCTCGAGTCGTTCTCCGTGTTCGCCCTCGGGATCATCCCCTACATCACCGCCTCGATCATCCTGCAGCTGTTGACCGTGGTAATCCCCAAGCTCCAGGCGCTCCAGGAGGAGGGAGAGTCGGGGCGCAAGGTGATCACTCAGTGGACCCGTTACCTCACGGTGATCCTGGCCCTGATCCAATCCACGAGCTTCACCTACCTGTTCCACGTGGGCCGGTTCACCGGGGGCATCGATCTGATCCCGAACTACACCACGGGCCGAGTGATCCTCATCGTTCTCACGATGACTGCGGGTACCGCGACGGTCATGTGGCTGGGTGAGCTCATCACCCAGCGGGGTGTGGGCAACGGGATGTCGCTGATCATCTTCGTCTCCATCCTGAGCCAGTTCCCATTCATCTTCGGTCAGATCTGGGGACAGACAGTCGCCGCCAACCTCCCGGTCCGGTTCGTGGTGGTGGTGGTCGTGTTCCTCCTCATGATCGGCGCGATCATCTACGTCGACCAGGCGCAGCGGCGAATTCCCATCCAGTTCGCCAAGCGGGTCCGGGGTCGGCGGGTGATGGGTGGCCAATCCACCTACATCCCCCTCAAAGTCAACACTGCCGGTGTGATCCCGGTGATCTTCGCCACCTCGGTCCTGCTCATCCCTTCCCTGATCATCACCGCGATCCCCTCGGACGCGGCCTGGGTGCAGTCCATCTATCGCTGGATCGACGACAACCTGGGCGGGAACGGGAGCGTCAGTTGGTGGTACATCCTGATCCTGTTCTCGCTGATCATCTTCTTCACCTACTTCTACACGGCTATCCAGTTCGATCCCGAGAAGCAGGCGGAGATGATCCAGCGCCAGGGTGGGTTCGTCCCCGGGGTGCGACCCGGTCGGCAGACTTCCAAGCACCTGGCTTTCATCCTCAATCGGATCACGCTGCCGGGCTCGATCTTCCTAGCGATCATCGCCATCCTCCCCGCGATCGCAGGGGCGGTGTGGAACATCTCGATCGCGTTCTCCGGGGTCTCGATCCTGATCGTGGTCGGGGTCGCCTTGGAGACGATGAAACAGATCGAGTCCCAGCTGACGATGCGAAATTATGAGGGAATCCTGACGTGATCATCCGCAGTGCGCACATAGGCATGTGCGGAGATGCGTACATGCGGAAGAGGAGCTTCACGAGGTGAAGCTCCTCTTCATCGGCCCCCCAGGAGCCGGCAAGGGGACCCAAGCGACCCGGGTGGCCCAGCACCTCGGGGTGCCCCACATCTCCACCGGGGACATGTTCCGCCATCACGTCACGACCGGCACCGATCTCGGCCGCCAGGTCGACGCCATCATGAAGGCCGGTGAATACGTGCCCGACGAGATCACGGTGCAGATGCTCGCCGAGCGAATCGCAGAGCCCGACGCCGCCAACGGCTTCATACTCGACGGCTTTCCAAGGACCGGGGGCCAGGTGTCCGCTCTGGATGGCCTGATCGGTGAGGACGGGCTGGACGCGGTGGTGGTCTTCGAGGTCGATCTCGAGGAGTTGACCAAGCGGCTTCTGATCCGCGGCCGCGCGGACGACACGGAAGAGACGATTCGCAACCGGTTCCGGGTGTTCACCGAACAGACCGCCCCGTTGCTCGAGATCTACGGCGAGCGTGGGCAGCTGGTGTCCGTCGACGGGATGGGCGAGATGGACGAAGTGACCAACCGCATCCTCGGTGCGCTGGACAAGGTCGACGCCCGATGATCACCATCAAGAGCCGTCGGGAGTTCGCCAAGATGCAGAAGGCGGGCGCGGCCGTCGCCGCGATCCACGAAGCGGTGCGCGAGGCAGCAGTTCCTGGCACTTCCTTGCTCGACCTGGAGGCGATATCGGTACGGATTCTCGACGAGCGGGGCTGCACGTCGTCCTTCCTCGGATACCACGGCACATACCCGGCGACCCTCTGCCTATCGCCGAACGATGTGATCGTCCATGGCATCCCCTCGAAGCGCCGTCTGGCGGAGGGGGACATCCTCTCCGTTGACGCCGGCGCCATCTTCGAGGGCTTTCACGGCGATGCCGCGTTCACCGTGCCCATCGGCAATGTCGATGCCGCGGCGCTCGAGTTGATCGAGGCCACGGAGCGGGCCTTGTGGGCAGGGATCGAGGTCGTCCACAAAGGTGGCCACATCGGCGACATCGGCGCTGCGGTGGCGGAGATCGGTGAGGCCCATGGGTATGGGATCGTCGAGGAGTACGTCGGCCACGGGATCGGGCGCCAGATGCACGAGGAGCCGCAGGTCCCCAATCACGGGGTTCCCGGGCGGGGACTGAAGCTGCGCACCGGAATGGCGCTGTGTATCGAGCCCATGTTCAACATCGGATCGCGGCAGACCAAGGTCGACGCCGACGGCTGGACGGTGCGGACCGAGGACGGGTCCTTGTCGGCCCACTTCGAGCACACCGTCTGCCTGACACCGGACGGCCCGCAGATATTCACCGCCGGCGATGAGCCCATGGCGGTGAGATTTGAGCAGATTGCAAGCCGTGGGTAGCATTAGGGCATCTTCCCGACCTGTCGGCGACAGGTCTCGAGGTGCCCAGGGCTCTCCAACCCCCGATTTCCCTCACCAGGGTGGGGTTTGGTCGTGACCTGGGAGACACGCGTTTCCGCCCGGTTGGCGAGAACCGGGCCGTTTGGCTCGTCCGGCGAGACGCATCCGAAGCTTTGGAGTAGATGATGAAGGTGCGCCCTTCCACCAAGAAGATGTGCGAGAAATGTCGGATCATCCGACGTCGAGGTCGCGTCTGGGTGATCTGCACCAACCCCCGTCACAAGCAACGTCAAGGATGATCTGAGTGGCACGTATCGCAGGTGTTGACCTTCCCCGGGACAAGAGGCTGGAGATTGGCCTCACCTACATCTACGGGATCGGCCTGACCGGCGCCCAGAAGGTGTGCACCGACACCGGAGTCGACCCCGACACCCGGGTCCGCCAACTGACCGACGATGAGGTGACCCGGATCCGGCGCTACATCGAGGCCAACTTCCAGGTCGAGGGAGACCTGCGCCGAGAGGTGCAGCAGAACATCAAGCGCAAGATCGAGATCGGCAGCTATCAGGGCATCCGCCACCGTCGCGGGCTGCCGGTGAGGGGCCAGCGCACCCATACCAACGCGCGCACTCGCAAAGGGCGGCGGGTAGCCATCGCCGGCAAGAAGAAAGTCACGAAGTAGGAGTTTGTAGGTGGCGAAGCAGCAAGGAGCGAAGCGAGTCCGTCGCAAGGAGCGAAAGAACATCTCCCACGGACAGGCCCATATCAAGGCCAGCTTCAACAACACGATCATCAACATCACCGACCAGACCGGCGCTTCCGTCGCCTGGACCTCCGGTGGCTCCGTGGGTTTCAAGGGGTCCAGGAAGTCGACCCCGTACGCCGCCCAAGTAGCCGCCGAAGAGGCTGCTCGCCGGGCGGGAGAGCACGGGATCCGCAAACTCGATGTCATCGTCAGCGGAACCGGGTCGGGCCGGGACACCGCAGTCCGCACCCTGCAGAACATGGGCATGGAGGTCACCTGGATCCGTGACGTCACCCCAATCCCCCACAACGGCTGTCGCCCCAAGAAGAGGCGAAGAGGCTAATGGCGCGCTACACCGGCCCCCGTCACAAGGCATGCCGCCGCGCTCGGACCCCGCTGTGCCAGTCGAAGCGGTGCCCGGTCGACCGTCGCCCCTATCCACCCGGCGAGCACGGCCGGGGCCGGATTCGGGAGAGCGACTACCTGGTCCAGCTCCGGGAGAAGCAGAAGCTGCGCACGATGTATGGCGTCCTCGAGCGCCAGTTCCGCCTCTACTACCGGGAGGCCGCCCGTCGTCCCGGGATAACCGGTGAGAACTTGCTCCAGTTGTTGGAGCAGCGCTTGGACAACGTCGTCTGGCGCTCCGGCCTTGCCGCCACTCGCCCCCAGGCCCGCCAGCTCGTGAACCACGGGCATTTCCGGGTCAACGGGAAGAAAGTCGACATTGCCAGCTTTCAAGTCCGCCCCGGCGACCTGGTGTCGGTGAAGGACGCGAGCCGGGAAGCCATTGTCATCCAGCACGCCGTGGACACCCAGGGCCGAGAGGCTCCGGCCTGGCTCGAGGTCGACCTCGGCGAGCGCAAGATCGCGGTCAAGGATCATCCCCGGAGGGATCAGATCGACACCGCCATCAACGAGCAATTGATCGTCGAGCTGTACTCGAAGTGAGGTACCACTGTTGTTGATTGTCCAGCGCCCCCAGATCGAAGAGGAGTCGCTCTCCGACATCAGGTCCAAGATCGTGGTCGAGCCTCTGGAGCCTGGCTTCGGATACACCCTCGGGAACACACTGCGCCGCACCCTCCTTTCCCGGATTCCCGGTGCCGCAGTGACGTCCATCCGCATCGAAGGAGTCGAACACGAATTCTCGACGATCCCAGGTGTGGTCGAGGACGTCGTCGACATCATCCTCAACATCAAGCGGGTTGTCGTCCGAATGGAAGGCACCGACACCGAGACCGTCTACCTCACCGCCAAAGGCGCCGGTGAGGTCAAGGCGGGCGACGTCAAGCTCCCGGCAGGTGTCGAGATCGTCAACCCGGACATGCACATCGCCACCCTCAGTGCCAGCGGCCGCCTGGAGATGGAACTGACGGTTGCCCCCGGAGTCGGCTACCGCAGCGCAGACGCCAACAAGGGCTCGGTGTCCACCATCGGGGTCATCCCGGTCGACTCGATCTTCTCCCCGGTGCGCAAGGTGTCCTACCGCGTCGAAAGCACCCAGGTTGGTCAGATGACCAACTTCGACCGTCTGGTGCTCGACGTCGAGACCAACGGCGCCATCGATCCCGGTGAGGCCGTCTCCTCCGCCGGCAAGACCCTTCGCGAGCTGATGGGGCTATTCGCCGACATGGGCGAGGGTCAGGGCCTGGAGCTCGGCGACGTGCAAACCGAGCATGCCGGCTTTCCCGAGAAGGAACTCCCGATCGAGGCGCTCGACCTCTCGGAACGGCCCCGGAACTGCCTGCGTCGGGCTCAGATCAAGACCGTGGGCGAGCTCATCGAGCGCACCTCTGATGATCTGCTGAACATCACCAACTTCGGCCAGAAGAGCCTCGAAGAGGTGACGGCGAAGCTCGACGAGCTTGGCCTCAGCCTGGCTGACGCCGGTGGAGGTGGCTGATGCCGCGCCCCCGCAAGGGACCCCGGTTGGGTGGCTCCCCCTCCCACGAGCGCAAGCTCCTCGCCAACCTGGCGAGTGACCTCTTCATCAAGGAGAAGATCACCACGACGCTGCCCCGCGCCCGGGCGGTCCGGCCTCTCGCCGAGAAGCTGATCACCAAGGCGCGCAAGGGAGATCTCCACGCCAAGCGGACAGTGCTGAAGACCATCAGCAACCGGGAAGCCGTGAGCAGGCTCTTCGACGAGGTGGCCCCCCGTTACGCCGATCGGCCCGGCGGGTACACCCGGATCACCAAGCTCGGCCCACGTCGGGGCGATGGCGCTGAAGAGGCGGTAATCGAGCTCGTTTGATTGCGGGCCGACTTTGCCCGCATGCCTCGAGCCTGAAAGTTGGCACGCGGCCGGTGAATACGGAGCGTCACCTGATTGGAGCTCACCAGATCGGGCAAACAGACGCCGGTCGGCCCGGGCTACGCCAGCGTGTTGAAGTGGACCGGGGTTAGGGCCGGCTTAGGCCAGCATCCCGAAGACGACGCCGACGAACACCAGCAGTCCGCCCACGATCAGGCATTGCGTTGGTGTCACCTTCGCCTTGAGGAGGCGGGCAGCCAACACATTGTCCAGCATGGTCACCCCACCCAGGACCAGGAGGATGGTGCCGGCGATCATCAGCAGCGTGGAGACGACTTCCGGGAACAGGATCGTGATCACCAGAGCGGCGAGCACGACGAGCGCCCCGCCCCGGGAGAACACCCAGCTGGGCAGGTGCTGGCCGACGGCCTTCTCGGCAGTCCCCAGCCAGCGATCGATGAAGATCGGCTCCTTCGCCTCCGGCTTGGGGACGGTTGAGGTGGCCGCCACATTCTGATGAGATTTGGCCTCGACCTTGGGCTGTGCAGGCCGCCCGTCGTCGGGCCTGGCGGACACGGAATGCTTCGCGCTCCGGGCGAGGTTGGGCAACTTGAAAGGGTGGTTGGCCTTGCCTGCGGACTTGCTGCCGTTGATTCCGGCTGCCTCCTGGAATGCATCGCTTTCGCTGATCTCCAGGATCAAGACCTCGCCTTCGGCGGTGACGTGCACGCCTTCGGGGCTTTGGGTGATGTCGATCTCACCCAACGCCCAGTTGCCGATCACATGACTTCCGGATTCAACCCGGAGCCGGCCGTCGCCGATATCAACGGTTGCCGGCAGCGCGTTGTTGTCCCCGGGAACTCGCAATGTCGCACTGAATTGACCCATGCGCCCTTTATCGGCATGTTCGGAACCGACTTGCGCGGAATTCGGCGCGCGTTGTGACTAGTTAGAAGTGACCGCGGCGACGCTGAAGAACACGAAAAAGAGGATGACGCCGATGATCGCGAGGCCGAGCAACACGGTGCCCACGATTCCCAGGATCTTGGCCGCGTTGGCCGTGCCCCGGTTCTCCGGCGGCCTCCTCCCGGCGTCGATGGCCTGCATCTCCTTCTGGCCCATCGACCAGGCAAAGGGGGCGAGCACTTGGCAGATGACGATGCCGAGGATCCCCAGGACAAGTGCGGTCGTCGCCTGACTGGGCTCGGGATAGGGCTGATCGGTGGTCATGCCATCGATTATCACACGATCGGCCGGGGGACTGCCACCGAAACCGCCGGTAGCCTGACTCGATGGCAGAGCCGCTCTACCTCGATTTCACGCGTGAGGAGTGGGCGGCGCTGCGCGCCAACACCCCACTCACGCTCACTGAGGCAGACATCGAGAAGATCCGGGGCATCAACGTGTTGCTCGACGTCGACATGGTGGAGCACACCTATCTCCCACTCTCCCGCCTCCTCAACCTGCACGTCCAGGGCAGCCGCCAAGTGGCGTCGGTCACCGACACATTTCTCGGCGCGCCGCCCACGCCGATCCCCTTCGTGATCGGGGTCGCCGGGTCGGTGGCAGTCGGCAAGTCGACGACCTCCCGCCTGCTTCAGGAGTTGCTTGCCCGGTGGCCACATCATCCCCGGGTGGAATTGGTGACGACCGATGGCTTCCTCTACGCCAACGAGGTGCTCAAAGAGCGCGGTCTCATGGATCGCAAGGGATTCCCGGAGAGCTACGACCGCCAGCGGCTGGTCGACTTCGTGGCGCGTGCCAAGGCGGGCGAAGACCACCTGGAGATACCGGTGTACTCCCACATCGCTTACGACATCGTCCCCGATGAGGTCCGCGTGGTGACCCGACCCGACATCCTCATCGTGGAGGGCTTGAACGTGCTCCAGGCCGGCCATGGGGGCGCTTTTGTGTCGGACTACTTCGACTTCTCGATCTTCGTGGATGCCGACCCGGGCCACATCCGCGCCTGGTATGTCGAGAGGTTCATCACGTTGCGTGACACCGCCTTCGCCCAGACCGATGCCTACTTCCGCCGTTTTGCCGGGCTGTCCGACGAGGAGGCCGCCACAGTGGCCCTGGACATTTGGGAGCGGATCAACGAGGTCAACCTCGTGGAGAACATTCTGCCCACCCGGGAGCGGGCGACGCTCATCCTCGACAAGGACTACGACCATTCGGTGAGGAGGGTCCGGCTCCGCAGGTGAGGGGAGGAGGGAAGACCCGCCCTCGGTTACCCTCCCCGCCGGTGACCAAGATGTTCGTGAGGGCGGGGCGAGCCGGAATCCTCGACAGGAGAGCGTTCACCGAGGCGTTCTTCGACGGTGACGCCGCTGCGGACTCCGCGATCCTGGTGGCGCTGGTGGCGACCGCCACGTACGTCGGAACCCTTGTCGTTCGCGGTGCTCTCGGCGTGTTCTCCCTGACCGGTCTGTTGGAGGTGGCGATCAGCGGAGTCGCCTCCTGGCTCATTCTCGGCTTCGCCACCTGGTTCGTTGCGACCCGGCTCTTCCATGCTTCCTCACGCCCGCAGACGATGATCGCGCTTCAGGGGCTGGCTGTGCTTCCCCTCCTCCTCGACATCTTTGGAGCTGTCCCTGGGGCCATCGGTCTCGTGTGGTACCTGGTCATCCTGGTGGTGGCGACCAAAGAGGCAGCGGAGATAAAGACCAGAGACGCGTCCGTGTCGGTGCTGATCGGCTTCGCTCTTGTCGTGATTTTCCGGACACTGCTCGGGGTTCCCTTCGCCGCCTTCAACGCATTGTTCTGATGCCCACCTACCGGATGGGCGTGGCCTACGACGGCTCCGGGTTTCGCGGCTATGCACGTCAGGAGGGGCAATCAACAATCCAAGGGGAGCTCGAGGCGGCGCTGGCCACGGTGTTGGGAGCACCAGTCGACACCGCAGTGGCCGGGCGCACCGATGCCGGGGTGCACGCTCGGGGCCAGGTGGTCTCTTTCACCATCGATGATGAGGTCGACGTCGGAGCCCTGGCTCGCTCGTTGAACGGCGTCCTGGGCCCGGAGATCGCGGTCACGGATGTCACCGACGCCGGCGACGGCTTCCACGCCCGGTTCTCGGCGATCTATCGCCGGTACCGGTATCAGCTCTCGACCGCCCTCGCACCCGACCCCCTGACGAGACACCACGTATGGCATGTAGGCCGTTCTCTCGACATCGGGGGCATGACCTTGGTTGCCTCGGCGATTGCAGGTGAGCACGACTTCTCCAGTTTCTGCCGTGCCGTCGAGGGCGGTGACAACACCAGGCGGGTGGACGAGGCGCGATGGGTGGATGAAGGAGACCTGTTGACCTTCTGGATCCAGGCCAACGCCTTTTGCCAGCAGATGGTGCGGTCCGTGGTCGGCCTGGCCTACGACGTGGGTCGGGGCTTCACCGACCCAGCCGCGGTCCCGTCGATTGTCGAATCGAGGGACCGGGGCCGGGTGGCGACGGTCGCTCCGCCCCACGGATTGACCCTCTGGCAGGTCGGTTATCGAGCCGGCGGCTAGAGAACCCGCAATGACTGGGGGGCTCGGAGCCGGTCGCCGATGGCAACCAGGCCCCGCGCCAGGGAGTCGAACGGCGACTTCGACGGTTCAGCGTCGAGGCGAGGGTTGCGAAGCCGATGCCGGTCCACTCCGAACGCGGCTCCAGACTTCCGTTTGCCGCGGTCCTTGAACGGGTTGAGGCGTGCTAGGTACATGTCAGTCCTCCGATGTGTCGTTGCATGCAGCATCGGGTGATCGTGCGTCGCTGAGCCCTCTGGCGACTATGGGGAGGCTCCCCCTGGGGGACATCCCCCATGGGATGGGTCAGCCGACGATCGACTCGATAGCCGTCCCGATCCGCGAGGCGTGGTCGGCGTCACGAGTCTCGACCGAGAGCTCGATCTCCACTTTCCCGAACGGCAGGCGAAACCCCTCTCGATGATGCTCGACGTGCACCAGGTTGCCCCCGTTCTCGGCGATCACGGCCAGGATCCGCGCCAGATTGCCGGGCTCGTCGGGGACGAGGACCTTGAATCGGGCGAAGCGTCCCGAGGCCTCGAGCCCGTGGCGCACTGCCTTCTCCAGGAACATCAGGTCGATGTTCCCCCCGAGAGAACCACACATATCGGGTCAGGGGCGTCGTCGGGGATCAGCTTCTCCAAGACCGCGGCCAGGCCGACGGCGCCTGCGGCCTCGACCATCAGCTTGGAGCGCTCCAGGATCCAGGTGAGGGCCGCCGTCGCCTGCCCGTCGTTGACCACCAGGAAGTCGTCGACGTGCTCCTCGGCTATTTCCCATACCAGGTCCGAGGGCACCGAAACCGCGATCCCGTCCGCGACGGTTGGCATGCCCCGGGGGAAATCGCGGACCACCATGCCTTGGCTCCGGCTCTCCGCGTAGACCGCGGCGGCCTCGATCTCGACACCGACCACCTTGACGCCTGGCTTGACCGACCGCAGGGCGAGGGCGGTCCCGGTGAGCAAGCCCCCGCCACCGGTGGGGACAACGACGGTTCCCACGTCGGGCAGTTGCTCGAGCACCTCGAGTCCCAGGGTGCCCTGGCCGGCGATGATCTGGGGATCGTCGTAGGGATGGACGAATCTGGCGCCGGTTTCGGAGGCATGGGCCTGAGCCACCTCCACCGCATCGGCCAGGGAGGTCCCGGTGAGCTCGACGTGGGCCCCGTAATCCTGGGTGGCCTTCACCTTCGGGATGGCGGCTCCGGCGGGCATGAACACAGTGCACGGTGAGCCGGTGAAGGCCGCGGCGAGGGCGACGCCCTGGGCATGGTTGCCGGCCGAGGCGGCGACCACCGGCTGGCCTCCGAGGCGGGTGAGCACGTTCAGTGCCCCTCGAATCTTGAACGAGCCGGCGCGCTGCATGCATTCGGCCTTGAGATAGACGTCTCTTCCGGTGATCCGGCTGAAGGATTGCGACCAGAGCAATGGCGTCTGTGTGACCCGACCTTCGAACCTGGATCGGGCTTCTCTGATGTCGTCCAGGTTGATCATCGCGATTGGCCTAGGAGGCGGTACGGGCGTAGCATATGCCTGCTCCCGTCCCGGGAGCCGTTTCCCGACGTCCCCGGTATCTTTCAACCTGCCGAGACCTACACATGAACTCCAACAAGACATTTTCGCCCAAAGCCGCCGATGTGGAACGGGCATGGCACGTGGTCGATGCCACCGATCTCCCCTTGGGCCGCCTCGCCTCCGAGGTGGCGACCCTGCTCCGCGGCAAGCACAAGCCCACATACGCCCCTCATATCGACGGTGGCGACTTCGTGATCGTGGTCAATGCCGAAAAGGTCGCGGTCACCTCGGGCAAGAGCCAGTCCAAGATCTACTACCGCCACTCCGGCTATCCGGGAGGCATCAAGGCCGAGTCTTTCGAGAGCCTCCGCCTGCGTCGGCCCGAGGCCATCATCGAGCGGGCAGTTCGGGGAATGCTCCCCAAGAACAAACTGGGCCGGCACATGGCCCGAAAACTCAAGGTGTATGCCGGTGCCGAGCATCCGCATGCGGCCCAGAAGCCGCAGCCGCTCGAGCTCGACGTTCGAAAGGTGGAGATCTGATGCCGAAGCCACTCGTCCAGGCGACCGGGAGGCGCAAGACCTCCGTTGCCAGGGTCAGACTCCGTGATGGCTCCGGCCAGGTGACCCTCAACGGACGCCCCCTCGAGGATTACTTCCCCACGATGGCAGCCCGGATCAGGGTGATGGAGCCGCTTCAGATCACTGAGACTCAGGGTCGCTATGACGTCGAAGCCACCCTCGAGGGTGGAGGCACCACCGGCCAGGTCGACGCTCTCCGGCTCGGCATCTCCCGCGCCCTCATAACGCTCGACGAGGAGCTCCGGCCAACGCTGAAGAAGGCCGGGATGCTCACCCGCGACGCCAGGGCGGTAGAGCGGAAGAAGTACGGTCTGCGCAAGGCGCGTCGGGCCCCGCAGTACACGAAGCGCTGAGTTGGCCGACCTCCGTCGTCTCCTGGACGAGGGAAAACCCATATTCGGGACCGATGGGGTGCGCGGTGTCGCCGGCTCGGAACTGACACCCGAGCTCGCACTCTCCATTGGCAGGGCAGCAGGCTCACACCTGAGAAACGGGCCCGTGGTCGTGGGCCGGGACACGCGGCGCTCCGGGGAGATGCTGTCCTTGGCTCTCCAGTCCGGATTCCACTCCGTGGGCATCGACACGGTCGATGTAGGTGTGCTCCCCAGCGGGGGCATCAGCTTCCTGACCGCTACGTCGGGCGCCACGATGGGGGCGATCGTCTCCGCCTCGCACAATCCGGCCGAGGACAACGGGATCAAGCTGCTGGCAGCCCGAGGGACCAAGCTTCCCGACGAGCTGGAGCGGGAGATCGAGGATCGGATTCGCTCCCACGGCAGCCGGTCTGCTCTCGGCCCGGCGATCGGCACCAGATTCCCGGACCCGGACGCGATCGAGTCTTATGTCTCCCACCTGGTGGCCATCTCCCGTTACGGGATGAGTGGCCTTCAGATCGCCCTCGATTGCGCCAACGGCGCCGCCTATCAGGCCGCTCCCCAGGTCTTCACCCGGCTCCGCGCCGATCTCGAGGTTTTCGCCGACACTCCAGACGGCACCAACATCAACAAGGGGGTGGGTGCCACCCACCCCGAGTTCCTCGCTTTGCATGCCAAGGGGAGGATCGGCCTGACCTTCGACGGTGACGCCGACCGGCTGATTGCCATCGACGAGGACGGGCGTGTGGCCAACGGCGACGTGATCATGGCCGTGCTCGCCAGGCACCTGAAGGCGCAGGGCAAGCTCACCAGGAACCTCGTGGTGGCAACCGTGATGTCGAACCTCGGTTTCCGGAAGTCGATGGCCGAGGCCGAGATCGAGGTGATCGAGACCCAGGTCGGCGATCGTTACGTGATGGAAGCCCTCGCCGAGCGCAAGGGCCTGCTCGGCGGGGAGCAGTCCGGCCACATCATTTTCCTCGACAAGGGACAAACCGGGGACGGCCTGCTCACCGCGGTTCGCTTGCTCGAGGTGGTCGCGGGGACCGGCAAAGAGCTGCGCGAGCTGCGCTCGGAGGCGATTGTCGAGTATCCCCAGATCCTGCACAACGTGCGGGTGCAGCGCAGCGCCGACCTGTCGGGTGCCACCGACATCTGGGAAGAGGTGAGGATCATCGAGGAAGAGCTCGGGGCCGAAGGCCGTGTCCTGGTCCGGGCGTCGGGCACCGAGCCTTTGATCCGGATCATGGTGGAAGCCTCTTCCGAAGAGAGAGCCAGGCACTACGCTGACAGGCTGACAACAGTCACCGAGATCACATTCGGAAAGGGGTAAACCAGGAGCAAACCAGGCGTGCGCAATCTCAACAGCGCCAGACCTCGCATGTAATGCGAGGTGACGAGGAGGAAGGTCATCGAACATTTCGGCGGATGCCTTCCCGGCCAGCTCAGGTCGTGAGGATGGGAGCAAAACCCGGGAGTGATCCCGGAACAGAAGCCCACCCGTGAGCGCCGGCCCACCGGCTCCGCGCACGCATCACCATCCATGTTGGGTCGTTCAGCATCAGTTGTGAGTGCTGGCGGTCCCAATCACTCGAAAGAAGAGAGATATGTGCGGAATCGTTGGATATGTCGGTCCCCGCTCGGTCGTAGACATCCTGATGCCGGGATTGGCCCGTCTCGAATACCGGGGTTATGACTCGGCTGGGGTTGCCCTCAACCATGGCGACTCGCTGACCGTCCTGAAGCAGGCCGGTCGCATTGCAGACCTGCAGCATCTTGTCGACCGGGAGTCGCCTGCGCTCGCCCACGCCGGGATAGGTCACACCAGGTGGGCCACCCATGGCGCTCCGAACACGGGCAATGCCCATCCCCATCTCGACTGCACCCGCGACGTGGTGGTGGTCCACAACGGGATCATCGAGAACTGGGTAGAGCTCAAGGAGAAGCTGGTGGAGAACGGCCACGTCTTCGAGAGCGACACCGACACCGAGGTGGTGGCGCACATGATCGAGGATATGGCCGACGTCAGCCTCGCCGAAGCCGTTCGCCAGGTCATGAACCAATCCGACGGCGCACTGGCGCTGGTGGTGATGCGGCGCTCCGAACCCGATGTGCTGGTCGGGGCTCGTCGTGGCTCGCCCCTGGTCGTCGGTCGAGGCGACGGCGAGAACTTCCTCGCCTCTGACATCCCTGCGTTCCTGGAGCACACGCGGGAGATGGTCGTGGTCGAAGACGACCGCATCGTCGAGATCCGACCGGGCTCGATCGAGATGACCGACCTCGCCGGAGACCGGGTCGAGCTCGACCAACGCACCGTGGACTGGGACTTCGAGGCAGCAGAGAAGGGGGGCTACGAGACCTTCATGCTGAAGGAGATCTTCGAGCAGCCGCATGCCATCGCCGACACCCTCGCCGGGCGGGTGAGTGTCCCCGGGCGGGTAGTGCTCGACGAGCTCGACATCGACAACGGCAAGCTGCGAGAGATCGACAAGGTGTTCGTCGTGGCGTGCGGGACCTCGTACCACGCGGCGATGATGGCCAAGTACGCGATCGAGCGCTGGGCTCGGCTTCCGGTCGAGATCGACATCGCCTCCGAGTTCAGGTACCGCGATCCCGTGCTTGACGCCAACTCTCTCGTCATCGGTATCAGCCAGTCCGGGGAGACCATCGACACCCTGGCCGCGGTGCGCTACGCGAAAGCACAGGGCTCCACGGTGATCGGCGTGTCCAATGTCGTGGAGTCGGCTCTGGCTCGAGAGTCGGATGCCGTGCTCTACACCAGGGCCGGGCCCGAGATCGGCGTGGCGGCGACCAAGACCTTCACCACCCAGCTGGTGGCCATGCAACTTCTCGGCCTCTATTTGGCGCAGGTGCGAGGTGCTCTCGATCCAGGCGCGATCGAGCTCCTGGTGAACGACATGTTGCGGCTCCCCGAGCAGGTGGAGCGGGTCCTGGAGCGGGTGGAGGCAATCGCGCCGCTCGGCCCGACCTGGGCAAACACCGAGCACTTCTTCTTCCTTGGCCGGTCCGGGGACTTCCCGGTCGCCATGGAGGGCGCCCTGAAGCTCAAGGAGATCGCCTACGTTCGGGCCGAGGGTTATGCCGCCGGGGAGATGAAGCACGGGCCGATTGCATTGATCGAGCCCGGGGTCGTGGTCGTCGGCATCGCGACCGACAGCCATGTCCGGACCAAGACGCTTTCCAACATGGAGGAGATGAAGGCCCGGGGCGCGACCATCGTCCTGGTCGCCGAGGAAGGGGACGATGTCGGCCAGGTCGCCGACCATGTGATCAGGGTTCCGGCCGGCCCCGACTTGCTGTGCACCGTGACCGCCGTGGTTCCCCTCCAACTACTCGCCTACTACATCGCAAAAGCCCGCGGCATGGATGTCGACAAGCCCCGAAACCTGGCAAAGACGGTGACGGTGGAATGACGCCTGGGTCCGGCCCATGAGGCCGGGTGGGGGTCAATGCAGTGACCGGTAACCTGGCTGGGTGCGCATCCTCGGCCTGGGAGTGGATCTGGCGGACATAGCTCGGGTCGAGCATGTCCTCGACCGCTATCCCCGCTTCGCCGAGCGTTGCTTCACCGATCACGAGCGCGAATACGCCTTCCGCTACGCCTCCCCGGCGCGCCGCTTTGCCGCCCGGTTCGCCGGCAAGGAGGCGGTCATGAAGTCGATGGGGACCGGGTGGCGTCGCATTGGGTGGAAGGACATCGAAATCACCGGAGGTGGCAAGCCCACGGTCAACATGTTTGGCGCGGCAGCCAGCCGAGCTCGTGGCATGGGGATCACCGAGGTGCTGGTGACCATCACCCACACCGACACCTCGGCGCTGGTGATGGCGGTGGCCGTTGGCGAACACGACTGAGTGGCCGTGCCTCGAGCTCTGATCGTGGCTGCGACCGGGCGTAGAAGGGGCGCTGAGGTGTCCACGCTTCGCCTCGGGCAGGGGCTCCGTGACCGCGGGTGGGAAATCGACACAGTGAGCCTGACCAACGCCGGAGACGCCCAGATCGAGGGCCTTGAACCTCTCACCACGGTCGATTCGGCAAGGCCCGGGCGGCTCAACCCCGGCATCACCCGCGCGCTGGTCGCTCGCATCCGTGAGCTGCAGCCCGACGTGCTCGTCGCCAACGGGGGGCTGACTCTTCGTTATGGGGCGCTCGCCACGCGGTCCACCGATGTCCCACTGGCCTACATCGCAATCGGGGAGCCCAGATACTGGATCAGGTCCGCCCCATCTCGCTCGGCCAATCGCTGGATGCTGAGGCGAGCCCGGGTCATCCTGGCGGTTTGTGAGGCCACCAAGGCCCAACTCGTGGAATTGGAGCCCTCCCTGGCGGAGCGGACCCACGTGACCTACACCGGAATCCCCGACGAGATGTTCGAGGTGCGCGGCCCGAGCTCCGAGGGCCCGCTTCGGGTGGTGTTCATCGGCAGTCTCACCCCCGAGAAAGACCCGTTGCTCGCGGTGCGCACCGTCGCATCAGTCCCCGACACCACGCTCAGGTTCGTTGGCGGAGGCTCCCTGGCCGACCAGGTGTCGAGAGAGGCCAATGCGCTGGGAGTGGCGGACCGGGTCGAGTTGGTGGGCCCGGTAGAGGATGTGAGGCCGCACCTGGCTTGGGCCAATCTGCTCCTGTTGACCTCGCAGACCGAAGGTCTCCCCGGGACCGTGCTCGAGGCCGGGGCGGCCTCGCGCGCCGCGGTCGCCGTCGACGTCGGCGGGGTGAGGGAAGCAGTCCGCGACGGAGTCACCGGGCTGGTGGTCGATCGGGGGGACCCCGAAATCCTGGCAACGGCGTTGGCCAAGCTCGCGGGCGATCGTGGGCTGCTCAGGCGGATGGGAAGCGCTGCTCGTCTGCACATGAAGCAGTCCTTCGCGCTGGACCACATCGTCTCCGGATATGCCGCACGTCTCGCCGCGGTGATCGAATGAAGATCGCTCACCTGACCACCGTCGACATGAGCCTGCGCTATCTCCTGCTGCCCCAATTGGAGGCTGCAAGGGAGCTTGGGGAGTCGATCGGGATCAGCGCGTCCGGCGATTTCGTCTCTGACCTCGAGGCCCGCGGCATTCGCCACATCGAGCTGGCGTCCTCGACCCGAGGGATGAATCTCCTGGCCGACCTGAGGTCGATAGGCCAGCTGTGGGCGATACTGCGGCGGGAGCGCCCCGACATCCTCCACACCCACAACCCGAAACCCGGGGTCTACGGGAGGATCGTGGGACGGCTGAGCGGCGTCCCGATCGTCGTCAACACGGTTCACGGCCTGTATGCGACGCCGGAGTCGTCGCTGCCGAAGCGAACCGTGGTCTATGGCCTGGAATGGCTGGCATCCCGGTTCTCCGACACCGAGTTGATACAGAGCCCTGAGGACTTCGAGTTGCTGTGGCAGAGGAGGATCATGCCCCGGACCAAGCTCAATCTCCTCGGCAACGGCGTCGACCTGGAGCGCTTTCAACCCCGGCCCGAGACCAGGGGGGAGATCCGCGCCGAGCTCGGGTTGAGGGACGGCCAGATTGCCGTTGGCCTGGTGGCCCGGCTTGTGGCCGAGAAGGGAGTGCCCGAGCTGATCGAGGCCGCCGGGCGGCTCGGTGAGGGCTATCAGGTGCTCATCGTCGGCCCCCGCGATCCTGAGAAAGCGGACGCCCTGGCCGAGGATTTGCTGGAGCGAGCCGAGAAAAGCGGTGTGCGGATGCTGGGCATGAGAAAAGATGTGGAGCGCATCTACCAGGGCCTCGACCTCTTCGTACTCCCCAGCCATCGGGAGGGGTTCCCGAGGGCTGCCATGGAGGCGGCCGCGTCGGGGCTTCCGGTTGTGGCGAGCGACATCCGGGGCTGCCGTCAAGTGGTGTCGGACGGGGTGAACGGGCTCTTGTTCCCCGTGCGCGATGTCGAGGCGCTCACCGGTGCCATCGTCCGAATCGGGAGCGATCCCGGGCTCAGGACGGCGATGGCTCAGGCCTCCGTTGACCGCGCTCGGGCACTGTTCGACGAGCGGGACATCGTGAAGCGGGTGATGGGGGCCTACGCGCGGGTGGCGGTGGCGAAGGGGCGTTACCCGTCGTTGGTGGCCAGCTGGGGATCCGACTGATCCCCCTCTTCGGGCGTGATGGTCAGCTGGACCCGGTATCGCCGGCCGTCCTGCTCGAAATAAGCCGCCTCGGCGGGGTTGCTAGTGGTGAGAGCCCGCAGACGGCGCAGGGTGTCCGCGACGGTCTCGGTGGCGCTGAGGTCGAGCCGCCGTATCCGGTCGGTGCCGAGCTCGGCGCGGTTGTGGTTGGTGCCGCCACTTGATGGCTGCTTCTGTCGTGGCGGCTCCCCCGAAGCAAGCAATGGCCAGGACTCACGGAACAGCTCGATCTCAAGGTCGAGGAGCCGGGAGTAGAGGCTGTGTGCGGTGTCCTCGGGGCGGACCTCCATCTCGGCTTGGGAGATGACATCCCCCGTGTCCAGACCGCTGTCCATGAAGTGGAGGGTCACGCCGGCCGGGGTCCTGTCGAGCAGCGCCCAGCTCGCCGTGTGCCATCCCCGGTTGTACGGGAGCAGCGCCGGGTGGAGGTTGACCGCGCCCACTCTCGGGATTTCGAGCACTTCATCGGGCACGATGTAGGGGAAGTGGATGCCGATGATGTAGTCGAGGTCGAGGCTTCTCAGCATCTCGACAGCGTCAGGATCACGGAAGCGGGTCCCGACGAGGATTCGATCCTCCTCGAGCTGCGACAACTCCTTGAGGAGACTGGCATGCGTGGTCTTGTCATCGGAGGCGACGAGAAGAGCGGCAATCTCGACGCCTTCGTCGATGAGGAACCCGAGGCAGTCCACCGCCACCCGACGATCCCCGGCGAACGCGATCCTGGTCACGAGCCGGAACCGGTGAAGAATTCGACGGTGGCCTGGCCTTCCTGAGATACCCCGCGGCGGCTCACGGCACGGGGGATGGTGAGGGCCAGGATCTTGAGGTCGAGCCACATGGATCGGTTCTCGACATACCAGACGTCCATTTCCAGGCGCTCCGGCCATGGAGTGCTGTTGCGACCATTGATCTGGGCCCAGCCGGTGATCCCGGGACGCACTTCGTGCCGTCTCGCCTGGCGCTCCGAATAGAGGGGCAGGTAATGCATCAGCAGAGGTCGAGGACCTACCAGGCTCATGTCACCCTTGAGTACGTTCCAGAGCTCGGGGAGCTCGTCGAGGCTGGTGCTTCGCAGCTTGGCGCCGAAAGGATCGAGCCGGGGTTGATCGCCTGACGCGTCGGTCTGCGCGGCGTCGCCCGGCTTCATCGTCCGAAACTTGATCAAGGTGAACGGATCCCCCAGTAGCCCGGGGCGCAATTGCTTGAAGAACATGGGCAGCCCCAGCTTCCACCAGACCAGGCCCCCAATCACAAGCAGCAAAGGGGAGAGGATCACGAGGGCGAGTGCGGATCCGACCAGGTCCAGGGCTCGCTTCACCTGGTTGATGCCGTCCCGGTCAACTCGGCTTCAGGCTCGGGTACGGGCAGCGGGATGCGCGCCCGCTTCACCTTCTCCTTCTCGGCCCAGCCGAGGCCGATGACTACCGCCAGGAAGAAGGCGAGTACCTGCCCCCGCTGGCGGGCAATGATCCCCAGGTTTCGCACGACACTGAAGGCAACAGCGAATGCCAGGGTGTACAGGGTGCAGAACACCAGGTAGGCGTTGTTTCTCCACTTTCGCCAATTGCGCAGCATCGCGGGCAATTTCCAAATGGTCAGCCCGAGGATCACAGTGGTCTCCGCCGCGGCGAGGAAGTGTTGGATCTCGGTCGCCTCGAACACAAAGGGCCGGAAGAGCACCAAGGCGATGGCGCCGGGCACGTCGACCAGCGAACTGACCGGATCGCCGGAGGCCACGGTCCCGTCCTCGGATGTGCGCCTGACGATCTCGTCGGTGAAGGGTGTGACGTCATCGAAGTCGCTGAGCTCGAGGCCGACGATGTCAGGGATCAGCGTGATCGCCACTGCCACGGCGATCGCAGCACCGGCGAGGGTGAGCACCTTCCTCCCCCTGGTGAAGATGCCGGACCCGATCCGCACCTTGGAGAAAATGAGGGCCGCGACCAGGGCGAGCGAGACCAGCCCCGCGATGTGGATCCTGATCAGGCCGAGCCCGGTCAACGAGACAGCGAGCGGTGGGATCCAGCGCAACTCGAAGTGCTCGAGAAGACGGGAGATGAAGTAGGCCGACGTACCCAGGCAGAGGATGACCAGTGCGTCCTTGCCGATGGTCGAAGGCCAGAAGGCGTACGTGGGGAAGAACAGCACGACGAAGGCATATGGCTTGAGCTGATGGGGCTCGGCCCAGCGGCGAAACGCGGCGTAGAAGCCGAGTTGTCCCAGGAACGACAGCATGCTGAACATGACGAAGCCGCCAAGGAGGTCAGGGGTGAAAATGGCGAAGAGGCCGCCAGTGAACGCCTCGACCACCTGGGTGCCGAGCGAGCCGCTGTCCGTAAGCGGTGGGATCGAACCGGACCTCCACACGGTGGCCAGCTGACGGCCGACGGCGTAATAGCTGAGGGAGTCGCCGGACTCGTAGAACTGGACCATGTAGAGGCGACCCCACGACCCGACGATCTTGGCCATGAACCCCAATGTCACCCACCGGGCGAACCAGGTCTCGTCTACAGGGCGCTTCAAAGTAGAGGCAACGCCCCACATGAGGACGGTGCCGAGCGCCGCGAGCACGAGGACCCCGGCTCCCGAGGCCCCGACCGCCAGAACCAGTCCGATTCCCGCGGCGCACAACCCGGCGACGGCCCAGATCCACCCCTCACTCTTCACAACAACTCCAAGTCACTGGTTGCGATGTCCCAGGAGGCTAGATCGAAGGGATCGATATCGAACTCGGTCAGGGGCATGGCCACGAGTCGAAGTGCCTTCAAGCCAGGCACCGGGATCATCCCCGCCTTCAAGGCCGCTGACCGCTCCGGCGAGCCCGGGGAGAAGAAACCTGCGATGTAGGAGGCACGATTGAGGCGGGCGGCCGCGGCGACCGCCTTGCGCCCTGCGCCGGCGAGAAGGTCCGACAGCACCAACTCGGTGCGTCCCCGTCGCACCCCGGCCCTGACCACCCCTGCTCCCTCGCCGTCGGGGACGATCCCGTAGCGAACCGTGGGATGCCCACCGAACCGCCACTCCTGGTATTCGACGGTGCGCGGTGTGCGAAACCCCCCGGGTGCTCGGTCGGGAAGATCGATCGCAGCGAACTTCTCGACCCCGGGGGCCACCACGTCGAGATCCGGAGCCGAGTCCGGAGCCAGGGGCTCGGCCTTACCGATCCGGGGGCGAGCCATGACACCGATCCACCCCACCTCTCCCCAACCCATCGAGAGGTAACCGGCTCCCGACATGGCGTTCGGCGTGTTGAAGATGAGATCGACGCCCTCGTCCCGGGCCTGAGCGATGGCTTCGCTGGTCAAGGCCTTGAACACTCCCCGCCGCTCGAAGTCGGGATGGGTGGCCGTGTCGACGGGGCGGACGCAGCTCACTCGCCGGCCGTCCGGGGTGAGCAGGTCCCATCGCATGAGGGCGCGGACGCCGGCGATTCGACCTTCGATCCACGCGAGGAGAACGATGGACTGTCCAAACGGATTGTCGACGTGCTTCCAACGCCACTGCTCCGGGGTCCGCTTGAGTAGCGGGGTCTCGCCGAGAGCCGCGGTGAGGACCCCGAGGATCCCGGGCAGGTCCGCGGAGGATGCGGGCCGGATGTCCAATTCAGCCATCGAGGAGCTCCTCATAGACCTTCTCGTAGTCGCGGATCATCCGGGCGATCCCGTATTCGGCAGTGACCAGCTCGGCACCGGTTCGCCCCCATCGCGAGGCATCAGGGGACTCCAGCGCCTCGATGACCCCCTTGGCCAGGGCCCCGGGGTCTCGAGGCGGCACCAAGAGCCCTGTTTCCCGATCGACGATCACCCCCGGAACCCCTCCCACCGCAGTGGCGACCACCGGCTTCCCCAACGCCAATGCCTCCAGGATGGCGAGTGGCAATCCCTCGAAGTCGGCGGGGTTGACGACGGCGTCCGCAGCCGCCAGAAAAGAGATCGCATCCTCACGGCGCCCCATGAACCGGATGTGGTCGGACATGCCTGCGGAGTCGGCGGAGGAGCGCACCCGCTCCAGGTCTCCCTCGTGCTTTTCGGCGCCGACCGACACCACGAAGACATCGGGCCTCGTGGTCACGATGTCCGCTGTGGCCGCGATCAGGTTCTCGTGCCCTTTGTGGGGGCGGATGTTCCCGACATGAACCACCAGCGGACGGTCTTGGCCTATGCCGAGCTCGGCCCGGACTGCCCCGATCGAAGAGGCATCCACCGCAACCGAAACCCCGTTGGCGATCACCCGCGGTTCCGGCCCGGGGTAACCGTGGAGGCTCTGGGCGACCGCATCCGAGACCGCGATCACGGCGGCGTTCCGTCGGTAGGTCAAGCGATTGGCGGAGCGCGTCGGCTGTCGGTATGAGCCAACGAGATTGTGCTCGGTGTGCACCACCGGCCTCGACGTTGCCAGCCTCGCCATGATCCCTGCGGTGGGCAGGTGGGTGTGAATGATGTCCGGTTCCCATCTCGAGATCAGGGAACGGAGCTTTCCGTAGGCGCGAGGACCCAATCCCTTGTCGGATCCGATGCAGTCGACGACGACACCGTTCGACTGGAGGTGTCCGACCAGATTGTCCTTCCACGGCAGGAAATAGGCGACGCGGTAGTCGAACCGCCCGCGGTCCCAATGCACCGATCCCTCGGAAATGAGGCGCTCGGCGCCACCGATCCCCAGCCCCTTGATCAGGACGAGGACACGGGCGCGATCACCCGGCGTTGACGACACCTTCGACCAATTCCTCGAGCCCACGGTCAAAAGGCATCTCGGCTTGCCAGCCGAGCAACTCCTCCGCCAAGGCGGCCGAAACATGCGCCGGTGGGACGTCTCCCGGTCGGGGCTCGCCGAATGTGAGCTCCGTCGGGAATCTGGAGACGATTCGCTCTGCCAACTCCTTGATGGTCACCGTGTCCCTGGCGACCGTGTTGATCGCGACTCCAGTGACGTCCGACTCGGCGGCGATGGCAAAGGCGCGAGCGATATCCGATGAATGCGTGAATTGGCGGCCCTGGGACCCGTCACCCTGGATCGTGATCGGCTCACCGTTGCGCGCCTTGTCGATGAAGATCCGGAAGACGGAGTTGGGGCGTAGCCCCGACCCATACGCCGTTCCCAGGCGGAGGGCCACGGCGGACAGCGACCGAAGACGGGTCGCGGCGAGCATCAGCGCCTCACCACCGAGCTTGGTGATGCTGTATGGGTGGTCGGGATGGGTGGGGTGCCGCTCGTCCAGGGGCTCATACTCCGGCTCGCCGTATACCTCCCACGTGGAGGCATACACCATCCGGGCCCCGTGACGAAGGGCGGCTTCGACGACATTGGCAGTTCCGACGACATTGACTTCGGCGGCGAGGGTGGGCTGCTCGCCGGCGAGATAGACATCTCCGATTGCCCCGACGTGGGCCACCACATCGGTACCGGCAATCGTCTGATCGACCGAATTGGCCTCCGTCAGATCGCCCTGTGCGAACCGAATCCCATCGTCATGAAACGGGGAGACGTCGAACGCAGTGACCTCCCACCCCTGGTCGCGAAAATTTCTTGCGATATGCCCGCCGAGAAACCCCGCGGCGCCAGTCACCACTACCTTCATCGTTGCCTCCCAGAAACACCCTGATTAGGCCGGATCGATGGTATATAACCCCTAGGAGTGTGTTCCCCCACCGGCACTCTCATACTCCCACGACCACGGCGCGTGTTCAATTGCCACTTTTAGCGACTGGTGGGGTGTGGTAGGTTTCGGGGTACTGGGAGGTCCTGGCCGGGCGGCCAGGCCGTAGTTGGAGGCATCAAGTTGTTGGGCGGAGCTATCAGTGGGGAGACCGTTGGCGCGCGTTGGCGCCGAGCCATTTCGGGGGCCGCAGCCAGGGTTCGTGCGGACATAGCGTTCGCGGTGACCGACGTGTTCATCGTCATCGCGGCGTACACCATCGCACTCGCGATCAGGATGCTGGACCCTGGCATCTCGGATGTTCAGGAATACTTTGTGGAGCTGGCGAAAGTCATGCCTGCGATCATCCTCATCCATGTCCTGGCAAACATCATCGCCGGGGCCTACGGGCATGTCTGGGAGCACGCCTCGACCGATGAGGCGATGCGGGTGGTCTTCGCCAACGCCGCCGCTGGGGCGCTGGTTCTCGGCCTGTCATATCTGCTCAAGGAATCCCCGGCGGCTCTTGTGGTGCCGGCCGGTGTCGTTGTCATGGGTTCCTTCCTCTCATTGGCCGGAATGGGCCTGGTCCGTTTCCGTTCCCGCCTCTTTTCGTTTCGCAAGACCGGTGGCGGGCATCGCATCGTCGTCGTAGGAACCGGCCGGGAAGCCGCGGTTTTCGCCAGGCAGATCCCCGAGCTCAGCGATCAGGGGTACGCGGTCGGTTTCGTCTCTGAAGCCGGCTCAGGCCAGGACTCCGTGCGCAAGCTGGCCGGGCTTCCGATCCTGGGATATCTGGACGAGATCGCCGAGATCGTCCGTGAGCACGAGATCGACGAAGTGGTGTTGGTGGGAAGTGACGCGGTCAAGACCCGCGAGGTCGTGGACAAGTGCCTCGACGTCGACGTCCGGCTCCGGATCCTGCCCGGAGCCGAGGAAGTCATGGAGGATCGCTCCGCCCCCCTCGACGTCAGGGACATCAAGGTGGAAGACATGCTGGCTCGTCCTCGGGTGGCCACCGACCTCGAGGAAGTCGCCCTGCTCCTCAAAGACAAGCGGGTTTTGGTCACCGGCGCCGGAGGGTCGATCGGATCCGAGATCGTTGCCCAGGTGCTTCGCTTCGAGCCGGCAGGGCTCTGGGCACTGGACCGCGACGAGACCCTTCTCCACGATGCCTCGATCACCTGGGTTGGCAACCCGCAGATAGTTCTCGGTGACGTCAGGGATGCAGAGAAGACGTTGCGCACGTTCGAAAAGATCAAGCCCGACGTGGTGTTCCACGCCGCCGCCCTGAAGCACGTCCCGGTGCTGGAGGAGTTTCCCGATGAAGCGGTCCTGACCAACGTCGTCGGGACGAGGAACGTGATCGAGGCCGGGTCGAGGAACGGGATGAGCCACTTCGTCTTGATCTCGACAGACAAGGCCGTCGACCCGGCATCGGTGATGGGCGCTACGAAGCGGATCGCCGAGCTAATGGTTCAGCTGGGCCAGACCCGGGACGACGACTGCCTGTACACCGCGGTGCGTTTCGGCAACGTTCTCGGGAGCCGGGGGAGCGTCATCCCCACGTTCGTCGAGCAGATCAAAGCCGGTGGTCCGGTGACGGTCACCGATGCCGAGATGACCCGCTACTTCATGACGGTCGATGAGGCGGTGCAGTTGGTGCTCCAGGCCTCCGCCCTCGCCGAGGGATCGGAGGTCTTCGTCCTCGACATGGGTGAGCCGGTGCGGATCGTCGACCTCGCACGCCGATTGATCCGGCTCGCCGGGCTCACCCCTGGCGCAGATATCGCCATTGAGTACACTGGGCGTCGGCCAGGGGAGAAGCTCACCGAGCAGCTTTCTGCTGATCCCATGGCCCTCACCCGCAACCCGCAGATCTTTGAGGCTCAACTTGGCCATCCCACCGCATATGTCGTCCTCGAAAGCGTCGCCGATCTCGAAGACGCCGCCAGCGCCGGGGATCAGGCCGAGGTGAGGCGCCTCCTGAAGACCCTCGCCGGAGCGGCTTTCGCCAGCGATGAGGCGATCGTCGAGACCGGGGATCTCGAGACCCTATGGAGCTGAGTCGGCTGCTTCGGGTCCTTCGTGACCGCTGGTACATCGTCGTCGGGCTCGGCCTGCTTGGCTTCCTCGCCGGGTACTTCTTCACCAGCCTGGCCAACGAGAACCGTGAGCCACAGATCGAGGGTTTGACCGCCATCGAGTTCGAGGCCCAGGAAGACGACACCGCGGAAACGCTGGAAGCGCAGCGTGACACCGCCCTGGTCCTGGCCCGAGCGGCCGCGGCCGACCTGACCCGGGACGACCCGACCGCCATCATCGACCTCGACCAGCTCACGGGGCGGTTGACGTTTACTGCGATCGGCTCCACCGAGGCCGAGGCGATTCAGAAGGTCGACGCCCTTCGTGAGGCATACCTCACAGCGGATCCCGTGGCCGGGCAGGACATCGACGCATCGATTGCCGATGTCGTGGAGGATGCCCTGCTTGTGCAATCCCAGATCGACGCCCTTCAGGGCTCGCTCACCCCAGAGGAGCAGGAGCTGGTGGCGCAACACGCCAGCCTCGATGCGCAGATCGCGGCCACCGAGGAGCGTGTCGTCGATGCCAGGTTGGACGAAGCGGGCGCCCTCCCCGCGGATGCCGCGGCGGCCACCCAACGTCGCCAGCAGCTTGAGGAAGAGCTTGCCGATCTCCAAGCCCAGAAGTTGGAGCTTCCACCCAGTCCGGCGAGCGCACTCAGTGTCGCCGATCAGCTCCAGCTGGCGTCAATGCAAAGCGCCATGGCCGAGCTCGCCGCGAAGCACGAACAGCTCATCCTCCGTCAATTGGGGATTGTCGAGTCGGCCAACGTGATCCCGCCGATTACCCGAGACCTTTCCGGCAACGAACCAAGCGCCCTGGTCAACGGAGCCATCGGTCTTGTCCTTGGCGTTGCGGTCGCAGTATTCGCTCTGGTCTTCATCACCAGGGGCACCAAGCCGGTGTGGCTGCCCGAGGATCTCGAGATCCCGTTCCTGGGCCAGGTGCCAGCCCGGCGCACCGGGACCGGGGTTGGCGAGGCCTGGTACGACGCGACCGAGGGAGGTTCTCGAAAGCCCGCGATCCAGAACTTGCGATCGGTCGTGGAGGCCCAGCTTCCCTCAACCGGCGCCACACTCGCCATCACCGGCCATCATGTCTCGCCTCAGGGGGTGCATGCCCTTGCCACCGACCTCGCGGTGTCCATGGCGAGCGCCGGATCCACCGTGCTCCTCGTCGATGCCGACTTTGCCAGCGATTCGGCGGTGGCCGAATACCGGGTCGGCGGTCCGTCGCTCTCCGGCATCCTCGCCCTCAACCCCGAGTCGTTGGGTTTCGAGCGCGCGGTTGCCGCGGCGGTCTCCGACTCCCTGTTCGTCCGTCCCGGGCTGGCGGTGGTCCCGGCAGGCCCGCCCCCGGCATCACCGGGCGACGCTCTTGCCGGCCGGCAGTTCCGTGGATTCCTCGAAGAGGCCACCAAGCACTTCGACGTCATCGTCGTGGCTGTGGGAGACATGGCCAGCCCTGCCGCCCAGGTGGCGATGCAGAGGCTCCGTCGCAGCATCCTGGTGCTGACCCCGGGTCGGGCCAAGGCTCCGCAGGTCAACGGCCTGGTCTTCGACGTGGTGCAACGACAGGTGGCGATCCTTGGTTCGGTATTCCTCGAGCGCTCGGAGAGGGCGATGTGGGGCGTCTCGGACCGCAAGGTGGAGGTGCCCAGCGATCCGGACCGCGGCCACGTGGCCAAGCCGCAGTCGCCGGTGTCCAGGCTGAGTCACTACCCAAGCCCAGACCGAGGGTTGACCGGGCCTCCTCAGGACTCGCTCCACAACCTCGCCGAGCGGATCGGCACCCTCCAGGAGGCGGCCCAGGCGAGCGATTTCGGCCGCGAGCTCCTGACTGCCCTCGACGGCGCGTCCAAGGAGGTCGCCTACGAAGCTGTCGCCGAATATCTGGTGTCCCGAGTGGAGGACATGATGACCGCCGGTTACGGCGAGGGAGAGTTCTCGGACGCGGTGATCGACGAGGTGACCCTTAGTGGGTTCCTCCCCTTCAGGTCGTTGAGCGAGCACCAGTCGGTTGGCAAATGGCTCATGGACGAGCTCCACAGCGAGCTTGCACCGAACACCGCCGACGCCATCGTGCTCGAGATGGAGGAGATCCTGGCGGCGGGTACTGGGCGAGACGTCGTCTCGGTCGACGAATGGCTGGCAGGCGAGTTCTTCGTCCGACACCTGAAGCGCACCGGCGGCAACCCCTCGGTGTGGCACCTCTCCAGCGAAGACGGCGCAGTGCAGGTCCTGGTGTCGGCCAGACGCTTCGATCGGCAGAAGATCGAAAACCTCATGACCCAGGTGACCAGCCGAATCATCGACGAGCAAGAGCGGACCCTCAAGGCGACCAACGTCCGTGGTGACGAGGAGCAGGCGGCGTTGATCGAGGCCCGGATCCGTGAAGTGCGCCGCATGGAGAGCTCATTGGCTCTTCTCATCGGGATCACGGTCGACGAGGAGACCAAGGTGTCGCGCAAGCGGGCCAAGGGCGAGCCCTGGGAGTGGAACCCCGACTGGTCGCTCGGCTACCGGGCCAATCTCGCCCCGTTGCAGCGGATGGGGCTGCTTCACTTCCCGGTGCTCACCGAGGAGGAGATGAACTCCCTCGTCGCCACCGGCTAGGTGCTGGCCCGCACTGCCCTCAAAGCTGCCTCGACATTCATCGACCGCTTCTTCCCTGCCCCCCCGGGGCCAAGGATCCTGATCTATCACCAGGTCGGCGCAGACCTGGGTCGCCAGATGGAGGTCCGTGTCGAAGACTTCACCGCGCAGCTCGACTGGCTGGTGGAGAACCGCGCGGTGGTGACCCTCGACGAGGCGTTGTCCCGCTGGACGGAGCCTGGCTCTGAGCAACTGGTGGCACTCACCTTCGACGATGGGTATCGCGACACGTACAGCACCGCGTTTCCGGTCCTCAGGGATCGTGGCCTGCCTTTCACCGTCTACTTGGCAACGGAGTCGATCGAAACCGGCGTGGCTCTGGGACCGGTGCCCGGAGCGGAACCTCTCGCCTGGCATGAGCTGGAGGTGATGAAAGAGTCGGGGTTGATGACCGTAGGGGCGCACACTCACCGTCATGTGGACCTCCGCCAGATTTCACGGGACGCTGTCGACGAGGAGCTGGGAACGAGCGATCAGCTGATCGCGGATCGCCTTGGGATCACTCCGGCGCACTTCGCCTACCCCTGGGGCTTTTGGTCGGCCACAGCCGATGCCACAGTTTCCGACCGCTACGAGTCGGCGACTCTCGCCGGGATCTCCAACCATGGTGAGCCGTTCGACCCGCACCGTTTGCGGCGTTTCCCTATCCAGCTGTCCGACGGGTTCCGCTGGTTCGCGGGCAGGCTGCGGGGAGGCTTCCGCCTCGAGGAGGCGTTGCGGCGCCGGCGGAACCGCTACACGGGCCCCTGAGCCGGCTCGGAGATCAGGTCTCGGGCTCGGGCTCGGCCTGTGCTCCGCTCAGCGGCCTGACACCGAGATAGGCGGCGACGCCGAGCGCGAGAACCGCGATCATCGCCAGACCCACGGACTCCCAGAGCCCGATGATCCGCGAGGCCACGCCGACCAACACGGCGTGGAAGAGCACCACCAGCAGGGGCCGGGCCTCGACCCATCCCCGGAGCGAGCGCTTGTACAGCGGGAGGATCACCAGGGCGCCGAGACAGGCCCACCCCCCGACGATCGATGCCGGCCGACCCTCACCGCCGACCGCGGTGGCCCAGACCAGGAGCGCCACGACCGGGAAGGCCCCTGCGGAGGTGAGGGGGGCCCTGATCGGGCGCACCGTCCCCACTGCCATCGGCAGCGAAACTCCGAGCAGGGCCCTCGCCGCTTCGGTGTCCGGCACCGTGGCCCAGATCCCGAATGCCGAGATCGCGATCATCGGTCCCAGGACTCCTTGGGGGAGCTTGGCCGACCAGGCGGCCAGGGCCGCGCCCCCGCCGAGGATCAGCAAGGGGGCGAGCACGGTTACCCAACCAATGTCGGGCAACCCTCCCCGCAACGCGATCAGAACCGCTCCCCCCACCAGCACGGCCCATCCGAACAGCACCCGCATGGTGTCGTGCGGAGGGCGGGCCAGCCACCCTCCAAGAGCCAAGGAGCTCACTCCGACGACCAGACCGAAACGCCGCCCAACGGTGAGCCCGATGGTGAGGAGGAAGGCTGCCGCGAAGACCACCCCCCAGTCCAACCGCTGTTTCTGATCCGGGGTGACGAATGCGATAACCAGGAGGGCGATCAGTCCCACAAGCCCACCGACCATGAACTCCGACCGGTTCGTGAGGTCGAGAAGGGTGCTGAGCCCGTCGGTCATCCGGCGCGATCGTAAGCGGGTCCTCGCCTCTACCCGTACCTTGGGCCATGCTCACTACTCTCGCCGTCCTCCGTGATTCCCCGCAAGACATGAGGGTCCTGCACGTCATCGACAGCCTCGCCGGCTCTGGTGGCGCCGAGCAGGGGATGGTGCGCGAGGTCACCCGATTCTCGGACGATCTCGAGCAGCGGGTGGTGCTCCTCTACGACCGGCAAGACCTCCGAGCCCCGCTCGCCGAACGCGGGATCCCGATCGACGTGGTCGGCCTCGCCGAGGGCTCCGGCTCGAGAACCTGGCCCCGGGCCGTCAGCCACGTGCGCAGGTTGATCGCCGAATGGGCCCCGGACGTGATCCAGTCCAGCCTGTTCCTGGGCAACCTCGTCGCTCAGCTCGCCGCACGGAGGCAATCGGTCCCCGTTGTCTCCAATCTCGTGCTCTCCGGCGACATCGAACTTCTTCGCAACTACCAGCCGGGGGCGGGTACCCGAAAGGCGGCGCTGCTCCGCAAGATCGCCGGTTGGGCGGCACGCAGGGAAAACGTCTGGTTTCGGGCGCTTGACCGAGGAGGTCAAGGCCTCCAATTCCGCCCTCCTCGGCGTCGATCCCACGCGGGTCACCGTGATCCCCCGTGGGGTGCCGGTGCCGGCTCCGGGCCCCCCCGCGTCGAGAGATGAGCTCGGTCTGCCCGAGGGGCCTCTGGTGGTGAACGTTGGCCGCCTGGCAGCCCAAAAGGGCCAGGCGTTGCTGGTCGAGGCGTTTGCCGGCGCACGGGCCGAGGTCCCTGATGCCGGACTCGTGATCCTCGGGCGTGACGGTGAGGCCTCTGATGAGGTGAAGGGGGCTATCACGCGCTTCGATGTCACGGATTCGGTGACCCTGGTCGGCCACAGCACGCGGGTCGCCGAATACCTGCGCCACGGTCATGTCTTCGCCTTTTCCTCGCTGATGGAGGGATTGGGGACTGCGGTGCTCGAAGCGATGGCGATCGGGATCCCGGTGGTGGCATTCGACATTCCCCCGGTGCGAGAGGCGGCGCAGGACGGTCGATACGCCGAGCTGATACCTGCGGGTGACGTGCCGGCACTTGCGGCCGCACTGGCCCGTCACCTCGGCGCCGGCCAGGCGGTGGACACCGATGCCCGGGAGTGGGTCCTGGCCCATCACGACCTGCAGCGGATTGCCTCCCTCGTCGAAGACCTGCTGCGGACGGCTGCTTCCGTGGCACCGGCCGCTGGTTAGCCTCATTCGGGAAATGACCAGGGTCTACCTGTCACCACCAGACATCCTGCCCGAGGACCAGAAATCGATCCAACGGGCCGTTGAGAGCGGGTGGATCGCCCCGCTCGGGCCCGAAGTCGACGCCTTCGAAGCTGATTTGGCTGCGGTCACCAATCGGGCACATGCCGTTGCCCTCTCCAGCGGAACGGCCGCCCTCCACCTGGCGCTGCTCGCTCTGGGAGTCGGTCCCGGCGACCGGGTCCTGGTCTCGTCGCTCACCTTCGCCGCGACCGCAAACGCCGTGATGTACACCGGCGCCGAACCGGTCTTTGTCGACAGCAACCTCACCACGTGGAACCTGGATCCCGATCTCCTCGCCGAGGCACTGTCCGCGGGCGGCAGGTTCGCCGCCTGTGTCCCGGTGGACATATACGGGCAGTGCGCGGAATACGACAGGATCGAGCAGCTGTGCGCGGAGCACGAGGTCCCATTGATCGAGGATGCTGCCGAAGGCCTGGGAGCCACCTATGGCGGCCGGCCCGCGGGCAACTTCGGCGTCATGGCGACCCTTTCCTTCAACGGGAACAAGATCATCACCACCAGTGGGGGCGGTGCCCTGGTCACCGACCGGGAGGACTGGGCGCAACAAGCGAGGTGGTTGGCGACCCAGGCCCGGGACCCGGCTCCCCACTACCAGCACTCGACCGTGGGCTACAACTATCGGCTCTCCAACCTGCTCGCCTCACTCGGCCGCACCCAGCTGGCCGATCTCGAGCGCCGGGTGAACATCCGCAGGGGTCACAACGACGCATACCGCAGTGCTCTCGGCGGGCTTCCGGGTGTGGAGTTCATGCCGGAGGCAGAGAGCTGTCGTTCGACGTTCTGGCTCACCTGCCTCACCATCGATCCCGAGTCGGCCGGCACCGATCGTGAGGAGGTGCGGACCCGTCTCGAAGCCCTCGACATCGAGGCCCGCCCGGTATGGAAGCCCATGCATCTCCAGCCGGTCTATGCCGATTGCGACATGTATGGCGGGGCTAAGTCGGCTCGACTATTCGAGCACGGGCTCTGCCTCCCCAGCGGGTCGAATCTGGCTATGTCTGACCGCGATCGCGTGATAGAGACCGTCCTGGAGACGTTTCCAGGGTGAGGCCGGTCCTCACCGCCGAGGAGTACCGGCGGGTCGATGCTGCATACGCTGGAGATGTCGACGCCGCCATGGATCGAGCAGGGCTCGCCGTGGCACTGGCCGCGGTGCGGCGCGGAGCCGGATACGGGAAGAAGGTGGTGGTTCTCGCCGGCCCGGGCAACAACGGGGGCGACGGCTATGTCGCCGCCCACTACTTGCGGCGGCGGGGGGTCGACGTCGAAGTCCGCGCCCTGGAGGAGCCAAAGACCGCCCCGGCGAGCCGGGCCGCCGAACGGGCGCGGTCCACCGGGGTGCGAGTCGAGGACCTGGGCGCGCCATCGGGGGCCGACATCGTGATCGACGCCGTCTTCGGTGGCGGCGGCAGGCGAGGCATCCCAGGGGAGCTAGGCGCCTGGATGAAGACCGCGGCCCCGATCATTGCCGTCGACTTCCCGACCGGGCTGGATCCGGACACCGGCCAGGTCGAAGACGAGGCATTCAAAGCAATAGAGACAGTGACCTTCCAGTACCTCAAGACCGGCCACGTCCGCGAGGACGGACCGGAGCAATGCGGGGAGGTGATCGTCGCCGACATCGGGATCGAAGGTGGCCAACCCTCGATGTGGGTAGCCGAGGAGATCGACGCCCCCCGCCCACCACGGCCACGGCGAGGACACAAGTGGGCGGTCGGCTCGGTACTCGTGGTCGGCGGGTCGCGGGGGATGGTGGGAGCAGCCGTGCTTGCCGGGCGCAGTGCTCTCCGCTTCGGGGCGGGATCGGTCGTGGTCGCCTCATCGAGCTCGGATGTCATAGCCGGCATCGCGCCGGAGCTGGTGACCCGCCCCTTGGACGCAGTCGAGGATCGGCTCGACCGATTCGACGTCGTGGTGGCCGGTCCGGGTTTGGATGAGGCCGACCACAGCCAGGCTCATCCCTTGATCAGGAAGGCATCGCGGGTTCTGCTCGATGCCGGCGGCCTGACTCCCGACCTCCTGGATGCGGCGGTCGACGGCGGCGCCGAGGTGGCGATCACGCCGCACAGCGGTGAGTTCAAGCGGGTCGCCGGAGTCGGGGGCGGGGAGTACGCAGTGAGGGCGCTCGCGTTGCGCAAGGGGGTCACGGTCCTCCTCAAGGGAAACCCCACCCTCGTCTGTGATGGGACGCTGCCGGTCCTGGTGCGGAGCGGTGGGCCGGAGCTCGCCACCATGGGAAGCGGAGATGTGCTCTCGGGGATGGTGGGGGCGCTGTGGGCCCGAGGCCTCGACCCGAGGACCGCCTTGATCTCCGCTGCCTACTGGCACGGAGTCGCCGGCGCCGACCTCGCACGACAGGGAACGGTCACCGCGGATGCCTTGAGCGCCCATGTCGGGCGATACGGCTTCGTGGGCACGTGAGACCCACCTACGCCGAGATCGACCTCGGCGCGATCAAGCACAATGTGAACAAAATGCGCGCGGCGACGGCTCCGACGGAGCTGTGCGCGGTGGTCAAGGCAGACGGGTACGGGCACGGTGATGCGCCGGTAGCTGAAGCTGCCCTGGAAGCCGGTGCCGGGAGGTTGGCGGTTGCGCTCGTCGAAGAAGGGATTCGTCTGCGCGAGGCCGGAATCGAGGCTCCGATCCTCGTGCTCTCCGAGCCAGACATGGGCTCGGTGTCCGAGATCGAGCGCTGGGCCCTGACCCCAACCGCATATTCCTCGGACTGCATCCAGGCTCTGGCCGATCTAGCTCCCGCGAGGCCGGTACATATCAAAGTAGACACCGGCATGCACCGTGTCGGCGTGCAGCCGGAAATGGTCCCCGATCTCGTAGCGGAGGCCCGGGACGCCGGACTGGAGATCGAGGGTTTGTGGACTCATTTCGCCGTGGCGGACGAGGACTCCGACTTCACCAACGGCCAGATCGACTTGTTCAAGGCCACGGCCGCCCCCCATCAACCACGCTTCACCCATCTCGCCAATACGGCGGGAGCACTGCTCTTCCCGGAGTCACGGGCCAGCTTCTGCAGGGTGGGTCTGGGGATGTACGGCCTGCATCCCTGCGAAGCAACTCGGGACAAGGTCGAGCTGCGGCCCGCGATGCGGATCGTCACCCATGTCACCCATGTCCGACGACTCGAGGCAGGAAGCCGCCCCAGCTACGGGAGGATCCGCGCCCTGGATTCCGAAGCCACGGTGGCCACGGCCCCGATCGGCTATGCCGACGGGCTCTCCAGGCGCCTGTCGAAGTCGGGTGTCGCCCTCATCGGCGGCAGCCTCTTCCCGCTTGCCGGGATGGTGACCATGGACCAGATCGTGATCGATGTCGGTGATGAGGAGGTCGAGCCCGGCGACGAGGTGGTCGTGCTCGGCGCCCAGGGTGAGGCCTCGTTCACGGCCGATGACTGGGCGGCCGCCCTCGACACCATCTCCTACGAGGTCGTGTGTGGGATCGGCCCCCGGGTCCCCCGGAGGTACCTCACATGAACGACACCATCACCGCGGTGCCCGGGGTTGAAGTTGGGCACTGGTCTGATCCCGAAGCAGGCACCGGGTGCACCGTCGTCGTCTTCCCGGAGCCGAACATCGCCTCGGCCGAAGTCCGCGGCGCCGCGCCCGGCTCCCGGGAGACCGCGCTGCTCGAGCACGGGATGCGCGTCGAGCAGATCCAGGCGATCCTCCTCACCGGGGGCAGCGCATTCGGGCTGGCGGCGGCGGACGGTGTGGTACGCGGGCTCGAGGCCGATGGCAGAGGGCACTGGACCCCGGTGGCGCGGGTGCCCATCGTCCCTGCTGCGGTGGTTTTCGATCTCCACCCGGAAGGCGGGGGTGTGCGACCAGGCCCGGATCAGGGCGAGGCCGCCTATCGAGCGGCCAGCCGCCAACCGGTGACCTCGGGCCTGATCGGAGCCGGCACCGGCACCACGGTCGCCAAATGGCGGGGTTTCGAGCACATGAGGCCAGGCGGCCTGGGATCGTCGACTCGACCCGCAGGCGAGGCGATGGTGGGGGCGTTGGTGGTGCTGAATGCCGTCGGCGACGTGTTCACCATCGAGGGGAAGCCTCTCACCGGAGGCCCCCACGAGCCAGGGCCGCCTGCTCCATTCCCCGAGGCGATCTCGAACACCACGCTCGTCGTGCTGGCCACCGACGCTGCCATGACACGGTCCACCCTGAGCCGGTTGGCGGTCAGATCTCACGATGCGCTCGCCGCATGCATCCGCCCCGTGCACACCCGATTCGACGGCGACATCGTGTTTGCCGTGTCATGTGGCGGGCTCGAGGGCGACGTCGAAGCGCTTGCCGAGGCCGCATTTGGCGCCACCGCCGCCGCGGTAGAGAGAGCGGTTCTCGCCTCCGCCGGCTGATCGCTTTGCCACAATGGGGCACGGTGAGCGACCGGATCCCACTGCTCGAAGCACTTGAGGCCCGGGCTGTGGTGTGTACCGACTGCAGCCTGTCCGAGACTCGGAACAATGTCGTGTTCGGAGTCGGCAACCCACAGGCCAGGCTGATGTTGGTTGGTGAGGCCCCGGGCAAGAACGAGGACCTCCAGGGAGAGCCCTTTGTCGGAGCCGCCGGGCAGCTGCTCGATTCCCTGCTCGCCGACATCGGCCTCGACCGGGGCTCGGTGTACATCGCCAACGTCCTCAAGTGCCGCCCCCCGGGCAATCGTGACCCCCTGCCGGTCGAGATCGACTCGTGCAAGGGATACCTCCGGGAGCAGATCCGGCTGATCGAGCCGGAAGTCGTCGTGACGCTGGGCAACTTCGCAACCAAGCTCCTGCTCAACACCGAGATCGGGATCACCCGTCTGCGGGGGCGGGCACATGCCTGGTGGTTGGGCGCCACCCTGATCCCCACGTTCCACCCGGCGGCTGCGCTCAGGGGTGGGGATCGGGTCACCACGCAGATGCGTGAGGACTTCACACTGGCCCGTCAGCTCCTCGACGCTCCGGACCCCGCCGAGCCCGTCCCAACCGAGGAGACGTCGATCATCGAGTCCTCGCAGATGGAGCTTTTCGGGTGATCGAGGTCTTCTGTCCTACCTCCGACGACACGAGGGCTGCCGGACGTCGGCTGGCTGCCGCGGTGCGACCCGGGGATGTTGTGGAGCTCGCGGGGAGCCTGGGTGCGGGCAAGACACTGTTCACCGCCGGGCTCTGCGAGGGCCTCGGCGTCGAAGAGCAGGTGGTCAGCCCATCGTTCGTGCTGGTCCGTCGCTACACCACAGGGTTCATGCCGGTGGTACATGTCGACGTCTACCGTCTGGGCTCGATCCACGAATTCGACGACCTCGACGTCTTCGAGCTCGGCTTGGATGGGGTGCTCGTCATCGAATGGGGTGATGCCGTGGAGCAGATCCTCCCCGAAGACCATCTGCGGGTCGAGTTCGAGGTGAGCGACGACGAGTCGAGGACGCTGCGCCTGGTCCCCAGCGGGTCGTGGGAGGAGCGAGACCTGGAAACCGTCACATGAGGATTCTCGCCATCGAGACTGCCACTCCGGGTTCGTCGGTTGCATTGGTCGAGGATGCCTCGACTCTGGCCGCCGCCTCCCGGATCGACCGGGTGGGCCATGCGACATTCCTCGTGCCTGCGATCGATTTCTGCTTCGACCAGGTCGGGTGGTCGCCGTCCGCGCTCGATGCAGTGGTGGTCGATGTCGGGCCGGGCCTCTACACCGGGATCCGGGTTGGTCTCGCCACGGCTCAGGGTCTGGCGGCAGCATTCGGGATCCCAGTGATCCCTGCCATCTCGCTGGACGCCCTCGCTCTCGAGGCGAGAACCGGCCATCGCCTCATCTGGGCGGTCATCGACGTGCGCCGGGGGGAGTTGGCCGTCGCCCGCTATCGCCCGGTTCCAGGCGGGGTCGTGAAAGAAGGAGCCCCTGAGCTGATGAGGCCCGACGTTTTGGCGGCCCAGCTCGACTCAAGGCCAGACGAGAGCCTCTTGGTAGGCGACACCGCGGCCCTACCCGAGGGACTGCTCTTGGGATTGCATCGGGTCAAGATCGGCCGTCCCCGCTACCCGTATGCGGTAACCCTCGCCGAGACCGCCCGGGCCCGGTTCGAGAGAGGGGACTTCCCGGCCCCCGACGACATCCAGCCCCTCTACCTGCGAGAAGCCGATGTCACAATCAACTGGGAGAAGCTGCGTCAGGAGGGGCCATGGGGGTCGGAGTGACCATCGAGACCATCCGGCCTTTCCGGGTATCGGACATCGATCGAGCGGTTGCCCTGGAAGTCGAGGAGCGCTCACATCCCTGGAGCCGGGGAGTCTTCGAGGAGGAGGTCGCTGCCGAGAACCGTGTGTACCTCGCGGCCGATGACGGAGACCTGATCGGCTTCGGCGGCCTGATGCTGGTCGGCGACGATGCCCACGTCACCAACCTGCTGGTGGCTCCGGAACATCGGCGGGCCGGTGTGGGCCGCAGGCTGATGGTCGCTCTTGTCGATGCCGCGGTATCCGGTGGCGCCCGACACCTCACCCTCGAGGTCCGATCCCGCAACCATGCCGCGCGCGCCCTGTATGAGCTCTTCGGATTGGCGCCGGTAGCGATGCGGAGGGGCTACTACGGAGACGACGACGCCCTGATCCTCTGGGTTCATGACATCGACTCTGAGGACTATCTCGCCCTTCTCGAGGCCTTGCGATGACCCCGCTGATCCTGGCCTTCGAGACCAGTTGCGACGAGACCGCGGTCGCTGTGGTCCGGGGGTCGGAGCCCTTGTCGAATGTCCTGGCATCGCAGGTCGAGATCCATGCCCGGTTCGGCGGCGTCGTGCCCGAGCTCGCGGCGCGGGCACATGTCGAGGCGATCCGCTCCCTGACTCATCGGGCACTCCAGGAGGCAGGGGTCCATCCCGCCGACCTCGATGGCGTCGCCGCCACGTCCGGCCCGGGTCTGGTAGGCGCCCTCCTCGTCGGGCACTCGTTCGCCAAGGCCACCGCCTGGGCTCGGCAGCTTCCATTCGTGGGCATCGACCACATGGAGGGCCATCTCATGGCCCCTCGCCTCCAGTTCGAGGGCTTCGAGCCGCCCGTGGTCGCCCTACTGGCCTCGGGTGGCCACTCCCAGATCGTCCATGTTCGGGACTGGGGCGACTACGACACGCTGGGCTCGACGATCGATGACGCGGCCGGCGAGGCGTTCGACAAGTTGGCCCGGGTCATGGGGCTGGGCTTTCCGGGAGGGCCCGCGATCGACTCGGCCTCGCAGGGCGGCGATCCTCGGGCGGTCGCATTTCCCCGGGCGCTCCCCGACCGCCCATTCGACTTCTCGTTCTCAGGGCTCAAGACCTCGGTGGTCAGGTTCATCGAGAAGGCTGCCCGTGCCGATGAGCTCCCTCCGCTCGCTGACGTCGCCGCCTCGGTGCAGGAGGCGATCGTCGATGTCCTCGTCGCCAAGACCTTCAACGCCGTCGACCAAACCGGGGTCGCGAAGGTGGGAGGCGGCGGTGGTGTCCTCGCAAATCGTCGGCTTCGTGAGCGGTTCGGGGAGGAGGCCGAGAAGCGGGGTGTCACCCTGGCGCTCCCGGACCCGATCCTGTGCACCGACAACGCGGCGATGATCGGTGTCGCCGGCGCTCATTGGCTGGCCCAGGGGAGGATCACCGACTGGGCGGAAAACGTCGATCCGGGTCGGGTCCTGGGCAAATCCGCCGCGATCTGAGTCTCATCGACTCAGATCCGATTTAGCACTCCCTGAAACCGAGTGCTAGCCTTCGTTTGGCACTCGAATTGTCTGAGTGCTAACGCATCGGCAAGCCCACGTTGGCTCACGGTTCAATCCGGACCTGCAGTGTGGCTGCCATGCGAAGGAAGAGAACGGCGCTTCAAGGAGGAGCAAGAGAATGAAGCTTCAGCCGCTCGGTGACCGAGTGGTGGTCAAGCCAACGGAGGAGGCGGAGGCCCGCACCCCGTCCGGTTTGGTCATCCCCGACACCGCCAAGGAGAAGCCACAGATCGGCGAGGTGATCGCCGTAGGCCCGGGGGCCCGTGACGACGACGGCAAGCGCATCCCAATGGATGTCGCAGTCGGCGACAAGGTCCTCTACTCGAAGTTCGCAGGCACGGAGGTGAAGCTCGACACTGATGAGTACCTGGTGCTCTCCGAGCGCGACCTCCTCGCCGTGGTCCAGTGAGGAGTTGATAGGAAATGGCAGCGAAGGAACTTCGCTTCAACGAGGAGGCCCGCCGTGGCCTCGAGGCGGGCGTCAACAAGCTCGCTGACACGGTGAAGGTGACGCTGGGCCCCAAGGGTCGCAATGTCGTCCTGGAGAAGAAGTGGGGCTCACCCACCATCACCAATGACGGGGTCACCATCGCCAAGGAGATCGAGCTCGACGACCCATACGAGAACATGGGCGCCCAGCTTGCCAAGGAAGTGGCGACCAAGACCAACGACGTAGCAGGCGACGGCACCACCACGGCGACGGTCCTGGCCCAGGCCATGGTCAGGGAGGGCCTGCGCAATGTTGCCGCCGGTGCCAACCCCATGGACCTCAAGCGCGGCATCGAAGGTGCCGTGGAGAAGGTCGTGGAGGCCATCGGTGAGATGGCACGCGATATCGAGACCAGCGACGAGATAGCCAACGTCGCCTCCATCTCGGCCAACAACGACTCGACCATCGGCAAGGTCATCGCCGAGGCGATGGACAAGGTCGGCAAGGACGGCGTCATCACCGTCGAGGAAGGCCAGACCTTCGGGCTCGAGCTCGAGTTCACTGAAGGCATGCAGTTCGACAAGGGCTACCTCAACTTCTATTTCGTGACCGACGGTGATCGGCAGGAAGCGGTCATCGAAGACCCCTACATCCTGATCGCCAACCAGAAGATCACGTCAGTGAACGACCTGGTCCCGGTCCTGGAGAAAGTCATGCAGTCCGGCAAGGGCGTTCTGGTCATCGCCGAGGACGTCGAGGGTGAGGCCCTCGCCACGCTGGTGGTCAACAAGATCCGCGGGACCTTCTCGTCGGTGGCGGTCAAGGCCCCCGGGTTCGGCGAGCGGCGCAAGTCCATGCTCCAGGACATCGCGACCCTGACCGGTGGGACCGTGATCTCCGAGGAGGTCGGTCTCAAGCTGGAGAACGTGACCCTGGACATGCTGGGCCGTGCCCGCAAGGTGGTTTCCACCAAGGACAACACCACCATCATCGACGGTGGCGGGTCGGAGGCGGACGTCAAGTCCCGGATCAAGCAGATCGAACGTGAGATCGAGAACACCGACTCCGACTGGGACCGCGAGAAGCTCCAAGAGCGCCTCGCCAAACTGTCGGGCGGGGTGGTCGTGATCAAGGTCGGCGCAGCGACCGAGGTCGAGCTCAAGGAGAAGAAGCACCGCATCGAGGACGCCGTCTCGGCGACCCGTGCCGCCGTCGAGGAGGGGATTGTCCCCGGAGGCGGCGTGGCCCTGCTTCGTGCTCAGGGTGCCATCGACAAGATCCGAGGCGGAGGCGGGGACGAGAAGACCGGGCGGGCCATCGTGCGCAAGGCCATCGAAGAGCCGCTTCGCCAGATCGCGGTCAACGCCGGCTACGAGGGCGGAGTGGTCGTCGAGCGGGTCCGCACCGCCGAGGGCAACACTGGGTTCAATGCCGCAACCGGTGATTACGAAGACCTGGTCAAGGCCGGCGTCATCGACCCGGCCAAGGTGACCCGGTCCACCCTGCAGAACGCAGCCTCGATCGCGGCCCTGCTCCTCACCACCGAGGCACTGGTGGCCGAGGAGAAGGAGGACGCTCCTGCCATGCCGGGTGGCGGCCACGGCGGCCACGACATGGACTTCTAAGACGCTTCCAGCGTTGTCCCGATGCAGGGCGCCACGATCATGTGGCGCCCTGCATCTCGTTTGAGCGGTGCTGGTGCCTGATCTCAAGGAATTGATCGTCCGCCGTATCGTCGCCGAGGGCCCAATCCCGTTCGAGGCCTTCATGGAGATGGCGCTCTATCACCCCGGTCTCGGGTTTTTCGCCAGCGATCGCCTGCGCTCGGTCATGGCCGGCGACTTCCTCACCTCACCTGAGGTGAGCTCGTTGTTCGGGGAGGCGCTTGCGGTCTTCGTAGATGCCGAGCGGAGCCGGATCGGTGATCCGTTCACGCTGGTCGAGGCCGGCGCCGGTTCCGGCTCACTGCTCCAGCCCCTTTTGGCCCGGACCTCCGTCGACACGGTCGCAGTCGACGCATCACCAGCAGCCCGCGCCGCCCTGGAGGGGCTGCTCCCCGGTGCCCTGGTGAGTGAGGAGCTCCCACCGAGCGTCCGCGGCGTGGTCCTGGCCAACGAGCTCCTGGACAACCTCCCCATGGCGATCGCCCAGAGGTTCGAGGGCGCGTGGCGGGAGCGTTGGGTCGGGACGGACGGCGCCGGGTTGGTCATGGTCGATGCCGACCCCCGCGCCGAGGTCGTGGAATGGCTCGACTCCTTTGCGGGCAGCGTCGGCGACGGGGGGTGGGTGGAAGTCCAGCTCGCCGCCAGTAACTGGCTCACTACGGTCCTGGGAAGCCTCGAAGCCGGCTCGGTGGTGATCATCGACTACGGCGACACTGCCGAGAACCTGCTGCCCCGGCGTGCCGACGGCACCCTGCGCACGTACCGCGCCCACCATCTCGGGCCCCATCCCCTGGACGAGCCCGGGGGGACCGATATCACCGCCGACATCAACTTCACCGCGCTGCTCCGGACTGCCGAAGCCCAGGGGGCCGCAGTCAGACTCCTTCGTCAGGATGACTTCCTGGCCGAGCTCGGGCTTCGGGAGAGGCTGTCCGAGCTGCGCCATGCCGAGTTGGACGCCGCCCGTTCCGGAGACGATTTGGAGCGACTTCGCCTCCGTTCGGTGCGGACCGAAGCCGAAACCCTGCTCCACCCCCGGGGCCTTGGCGATTTCCGGGTGCTGCTCGCCACCGTTTGACCCGGGAACCGCGGCCTGTCGTGAGGCGTCGTAACCATGATGGCTAGAACATCGGCCCTTGGTTTGCTGGCGTCGCTCCTTATCCTGGGCGCCTGTGGCGCTGGTCAGGAGCCGACCGCTGATCAGACGTCAGACACGACAGTTCCGTCGGTGACTACTTCGACCGAAGTAGCAAACACCAGCACAATGCCATTGCGAAACCCGAATCAGACCGCGCACATCGAGATTGCCCAAGCCGATCTCGCGCGGCGACTGGGGGTCGACCCAGTCGAGGTGACCGTTGTCTCGTACAAGGATGTGACCTGGCCCGACGGCAGCCTTGGATGCCCTGAGCCAGGAAACTCCTACACCCAGGCTCTGGTCGAGGGATATCAGATCGGTCTGCGACATGACGACCGCTTCTTCGACTACCGCGGAGCCGACGGCGACGACCCTTCATTGTGCGCCTCTGACGACAAGGACGGCGGCCACGGGTTCTTGCCACCACCAGGCTCAGGCATCGAGGGTTGAGCGGGGCGCCAGGGTGGCGCCCCGCTCAAGTATGTCGGCCTTTGTCCGGCTAGCCGGTGCTCACCTCCACCAGGGTGAGGTCGAACAGGCCTGCGCTGTCATTGTGACCGACCGCGCCCAGGTAGTTGGTACCCGCGTCCAGACCCGTCCATGCGACCTGGATCGTCTCTGTTGCCCCCAGTACCGCGTCGGCGGGCTCGGCGGTGACGCTGAGAGATCCGGCGTCGGGTGCGGATGGCACGTCCCACGTGTGGAGCCCGTAGCTGACGGTGAGGTCGGTGGTCTCCCATCCATGCACATAGAGGACGTAGTCACCGTCCTCGGGTGACGTCAGGTCGATCAATTCCACCGTTCCTGCGGCAGTCGAGCTCGCCACCTCCTCCCCGTCCTTGTAGAGGTAGAGGTCGATGTCGACTCCCGCTGATGGCGTGAGGTCGGCGGCGTCGAGCGCGATCCTGAAGAAGGCCGAGCCGCTCAGGTTGATGTCGTGAGCAGTAGTGCCGGTCGGATCTGCCGGGTCGAAGGCCTGATCCGGGTCCTGGGCGACAGAACCGGCGATCGGGACGTCGGGCACCAGGCCATGAGCCGTGGCGTCGTACTCGCCCGAGTAACCGAAGGTGATGTCGAAGGAGGCGGTCCCTTCGACGCCAGATCCGGACACCGAGTCTGGGCCGTCGAGCATTGATGCAGCCACCGCTATCGGGCTGCGAGCTGAGTACCCTTCGCCCTCCCACGTAAGCGATCCGAAGCTCCACTCCCCGATCGGGGCGCTCACATTGTCGAAGGTGACCTCGAAGCTGGCGCTATCCCCACTGGCGATCGACAATTGCGATGGGGTGACCGTGACGCTGTAACCAGCCGGCTCCTCCACCACCGCTTCCAGGTTCAGCGTCGCGCCCGAGACGTTGGTCACGCTTCTCTCCACGGTCAATGTCCCCGGGACCTCCGAGGCGCCGATCGACGGGTAGTTGAGATTCTCGGACTCGATTGGTATCCCGCCCGCGTCGAGGGAGGCACAAGTCGCGGCCGGATTGACGAAAATCTCCGGTGCCGCATCACACATGAACCCCAGGTATTCGAAGAACCCGGCGTCGTACACGATCCCGGGATTGAACATCGAGCCCGGTGCATCGGCAGGCCCGCTGGGGTCGACGTGTCCCGCCCCAATATCGAACGGATCAGCAGGAGTAGAGCCATCCTGCTTGGTCACGTCCTGCCGTGCCGTCGTCATCAGGGCCGACTTGGCGGCCGCCGCCGACCAGTCGGGATGCGCCTGTTTGAGCAGGGCGAAGAGCCCGGCCACATGCGGGCCCGACATCGAGGTCCCCTGGATCGCCTGGAACAGCTCACCCGCGGCGTCGAAACCCGGGGCAGGGGAGTTGCCAGCGAGGATCTGGACCCCGGGCGCAGTCACATCGGGCTTGATGATGTCGCTGGACGCCGGCGCGCCCGTCGGCCCTCTGGACGAGAAATAGGCCATGACCGAGCCGTCCCGGGGCGAGGCGACACCACTGATTATCTGCGCCTCTGCCTTCTTACCCAGTGCATTCCCCGGACCCTGACCTGGTTTGGTGGACGCGATGTACGCCTTGATGGCGAGACCGTCCTCATGTGAAACGTGCATGGTTGGCACATGGTGATTGTCGGTGGGCAAGGTCTGGTGGGGAGCGTCGTTGTACAGGATCATCCCCACGCCGCCTTGTTGCAGCACCGCGAAGCTCTTTCCGGCCCGTCCGGTCGCGCCCTTGCACAAGACGATGTCGCCTTTGGGTGCCGGCTTGAACTTGACGGCGGGGTCGCATGACTCGTTCTTCAACTGCGCGGCGTCGACCAAGCGGGTCATATCCACACCCGGTGTCACCGAGGCGCCAAAGATCTCGGTGCCGTCGCCCAGGACGACCGAGCCCCGGAAGGTGCGGTCGTGGTGATTGGCGCCGACTGCGGTCACCCAGGGCGCCGCGGTCGGGCTGCCGATGGTGCCCGGGTTGGGACCGGCATTCCCTGCGGAGTTGGCGACGAACACCCCGGCGTCGGCTGCGAACAGGAAAGCGAACTGGTCGGCGGAGAGCAGTCCAGGCGTGTCACTCCCGATCGAGTAATTGATCACGTCCACGCCGTCGATCACGGCCTGGTCGATGGCCGCCGCGGTGTCACCGGTGAAGCAGCCCTGCTCGCCGCATCCCTTGTAAGCGGCGACATGGGCCCGCGGGGCAATGCCGGAGATGGTCCCTCTCGGGATCCCGAACATGGAAGCCGCTACCCCGCCGTTTCCACCGGCGGTGGATGCGGTGTGAGTCCCGTGCCCGTCTTCGTCGCGGGCTGAGTCGTACAGCTCTGGCCCGATGAAGAAGTTGTACAGGGTGCGCATGTCACGAGCACCAATCAGCTTGTTGTTACAGGTGAACGGGGCGTCATCTGGGTTGTGGGCGGTGTTGCCGAACTCGCACGGAATAGGTGCTGTCGGAGGCGCCGAGTAGCTCCCATCGTCGGCGAAGGAAGGATGCTCCGGCCAGATCCCGGAGTCGATCACGCCGATCACCACACCTTCGCCGGTGTAGCCGGAGTCCCAGGCGCCTCCGGTGTCGGTTAGCCCAAGGAACCCGGGGGAGGTGTCGGTCTGCAGTTGTCGAAGCTCATCGCGGACGACCGCGATCACGTTCTTCTGGCCGGCCAATTCCTCGGCTTCCGTGGCGGTGAGGGCTGCAGCGAACCCGTTGAGGGCGAATTCGTACTCCGTCAGGATCATCGACTGGGACACATCCGCGGCAGCAGCGGCGTCGGCGTGCTGCTTCTCCAGGTGCTTCTCGTACTTCTTGACCGATGCAGAGTTCGGGTTGACCTTCTTGCCTTCGGCTGGGGCGGTGGCCGGAAGCCCGGGGATCCCACCCTCGTAGGCCACTACCGGGTCTCCCTCCATAAGGACCACGTACGGCGCCCTGGTCGTCGAGACCTGGTTTGCGCCGGATGAGAGCGGGTCCGCAAAGGCGGGGACTCCTGTGGCGAACGCCGTGGCGAACGCCAGCAGTGCGATTGGCAGCTTCCTCCTCACGTACTTCCTCCTTGGATTCGTAGTGCCCCAGACGGTCCGTCAGGAAGCCGTCTTCCCAGAAGCGGGGTCGACCATACACCACCGTGAGTGGCGGTCGTCAAGAGCCAGGGAGGGGAAAGAACGGGCCGATTACAAATCGGCCACCGGTAAAATCGGGTCATGAACAACCTGAAGACCGTCGGGCTCCTCGCCTTCATGAGCGTGCTGCTCTGGATGGTCGCGGTCGCGCTTTTCCCCGAAGGCCAAGGGCTCTGGTTCGGCTTCCTGCTCGTCGCCGGCTTCAATCTGCTCGCCTATTTCTTCTCCGACAAGCTGGCGCTGGCTGCGAGCCGGGCCCGCCCGGTGACCGAGGAAGAGCTACCCCAGGTCTATGCCATCGTCCGCCGCCTCGCCGAGCAGAAGCGGATGCCGATGCCCCGCATCTACGTGATCGACTCCAACCAGCCCAACGCCTTTGCCACCGGGCGCTCCCCGAAGAAGGCGGCAGTCGCGGTGACCACCGGGATCCTCGAGATCCTGAGTTTCGACGAGTTGGAGGGGGTGCTCGCCCATGAGCTGGCCCACGTCTCCAACCGGGACATCCTGATCAGCTCGATCGCGGCCATGATCGCTGCCGCCCTCACCATGCTGGCCCGGATGGCTTTCTGGTTCGGGGGTGGGGACAATCGGGAGAGCCCGCTGGGCGCGATCGGCGCCATCATCTCCCTCGTGGTGGCGCCGATCGCCGCCATGCTGATCCGCCTCGCCATCTCGCGGACAAGGGAGTTCCAGGCCGACGAGACGGGTGCCGAGACCACCGGGCGCCCGATGATGTTGGCCAGCGCCCTGGAGAAGATCTCCGCGGGTACCTCGAGAATCCCGATGAACGTGAACCCGGCGACCGCCCAGCTGTTCATCGACAACCCGATGAAGGCATTCCGGGGCGGCGGAGGGATGATGCGGCTGCTCAGCACCCATCCCCCAATCGACGAGCGCATCGACCGCCTCACGAGGATGGCCCAAGGCGTCAGCTAGACAAGGGCCGGCAGTTCTGCTGCCAGCTGCTCCACCTTCTTCTTGGTGCGCCAGTAGACATCTTCCATCAGGATGTGGGCGAACTCGCCGTTGCGGCCGATTCCGTAGAGCCCGGAGACTCCTGTGCCCTGGGCGAACCGTTGCCGGTCTTCCTCGTACTCGTTGAGAAACAGCGGGTAGGCGAGCGGAGTGCGAAGAACCCGGCATCCGATGTATCGATCTCTGATCCCGGGAACGAATCGCTCGATCGCCTCGAGAGTGGTCTTGGCCAGCGTGTCGTCATCCATGGTCCACGTCTCATCACCAACGTCGGCCGTGAAGTCGGCCATCAGAGTTGTCTTGTTGTCCGGCGCAAGCCAGGGCATGGAAAGAGGTGTCTCGGTGAGCCGGAAGAAAGGCAGATCCGGGTCGGTGTACCAAGCCACCACATTCGGGATATAGCCCCGACCTTCCAGGAGCAGATTGACGAAGACCATCGGCCGGTAGCGAAAGCGGGCCAGGTAGTCGAGCGTCGTCGTGCCTTCGACCAGCCGACTGAGGATGTGGACGGGGGCTGTGCTCATAGCCGCGGCGACTTCCACCTCCTCACCATTGACCGAGATGGCTCTGACTCGCTCGTTTTGGACGTGGATCTTCTCCACGGGGCTCGAGAGTTTGATGACGTCCTCACCGACCTGGGTGGCCAGGCGTTGGATGAGAGAGCCGACCCCTTCTGTGGGATATACGTGCCAAACCGCCGCGCTGGATGGCTTCTCCCTGGTGTACCCGATGGTCACTGCCCGCCTCTTGACCCGTCCGACGGCCTTGAGCCAGAACGTCTTGAGCAGACCCTCGTCCATCTTTTCGATAACCGCCGGTGCCAATGAATCTGCCGGCATTCCCGACCAACCTTCCAGAAGCGGGATGGCTATGTCCTGTGCCATCCTGCTCCCGTATAGAGCGGACACCCCCTCCGCTGCGTTGGACGGTGGTGAGCTCGGACGCAACCTCGAACGCACCATCGACGAAACGAATGCAGGGGAGCGGGCGAAACCGAAGGGATAGGAATACGTTCCGTTTGGGGTGACCACGGACTCGCCGTAGCGGGGTACCAGTTCGCAAAGGTCCTCTCCCCCCAGCTCCCGTGCCAGGCGGTTGGTGATGAAATGGGCCCCGAAGTCGAAAGAGAAGCCGGTCTCGTCCCGCACTGTGCGGGCCAGACCACCCAACTGCTCTGATGCTTCGAAGAGTTGGACCGGGATGCCCCTGGCTTGGAGTTCCCGGCTGGCGACCAACCCGGCAAGGCCTCCACCCACGATCGCTACAGGTGGTTTCTCGCTCATATGGTCCGCCCCACTTCTCAGTTCCTCCCGGGGAAACTGTAGCCCGACTCCTCAGAGTGACAAGATGTCACCCTATGCAGTTGGCACGAGGGGACTAGCTTGTAGCGCCGGGTGAAAATGGGGGCAATGGGAATGTCTAATTCTCTGGAGCTCGTCGAGTCGACGTGCTCCGTTTGTGGTACCCGTGACCATGCCCGGAAGATAGCGAGCGGGGTGGACTTCGAGTACCACACCAGCAGTGAAACGTTCACCATGTACCGCTGTGCGAACTGTGACGCCCTCTTCTTGAACCCGCGCCCGGCGCGGTCCGAGCTCGGCACCATTTACTCGAGCGACTATCACGCCTTTGCGTTCACCGAGGAGGAGTTCGGATTGTCGTACGTCCTCCGACGTCAGATCGAGAGGCGACGGCTCCTCGAGTGGTGCGACCGGGTTCCTTCGCATGGCGCCATCATCGATATCGGTTCGGGCGACGGGTTCCATCTGGGGATTCTCCGCGAATTCGGTGACCCGACCTGGAGACTCGAAGCAGTAGAGCCCGACCCCAGGTCGAGCGAGGCCCTGAGCGGTCGCGGGCTGAAGGTCCACACCGGGTTCCTCGAGGAACTGGACCTCGATCCGGGACAGTACGACTTCGCGTTGATGATCATGGTCATCGAGCACGTCGACGACCCGATCGGGATTCTGCGTGAAGTCCACAAAATCCTTCGCCCGGGGGGCGAAGTCGGGATCGTGACCGACAACATTCGGGCTCCAGACGCCCGGTTGGGAAGAAGTAGCCATTGGGGCGGGTATCACTTTCCCCGCCATTTCAACCTGTACAGCGCCCGCTCACTGACCACACTGGCGGTCGCAGCCGGCTTCGAAGTGGAACGGATCACGACCATGGTGAGCCCCGTGAATTGGACCTACACAGTGCACAACTACTTGGAGGACCGGGGCGCGCCTGGTTGGGCTCGCCGCCTGTTCACATTGCGATCTCCATTGGCCCTCGCCGGGTTCACGGTGGTCGATCTGATGGCCAGAGCCATGGGACGGGGCGCGCTGCTTCGTGCTGTTCTTCGCAAGCCTGGGGACGGGGAGCCGATCCGAGTGCCGGCTGACGAGGACTCGACGCGATGACTGACCGACCGATGATCTCGGTGGTCCTGCCTGCGTACAACGAGGAGGCGCTGATCGCCGAAACCCTGAAGTTGGTGTGCGAGCACCTCGAGACGATCGAGACGCGCTACGAGTGGGAAGTGCTGGTCGTCGACGACGGCTCGCGAGACGCCACAGCCTCCATCGTGGAAGCCTTCTCTTCAGGGGAGCCACGTGTTCGCCTGCTTCGGCACGTCACCAATTTCCAACTGGGTCAAGCCCTGCGCTTCGCCTTCAACCGGGCAAAGGGTGACTACGTGATAACCCTCGACTCCGATCTCAGCTATGGCCCGGAGCACATCGAGCTCCTCGCCGACGCCATCGTGGAGACCCGGGCCAAGATCGTCATCGCATCGCCGTACATCAAGGGAGGGCGAGTCAGCTCGGTGCCGCGAAGCCGCGAGCTGATGAGCAGGGCCGCCAACCGCTTGCTGGCGATCACCGCCAAAGGAAGCCTGACAACGGTGACCGGGATGGTGCGCGCCTATGACCGCCGGTTCCTCCAGAGCCTCGATTTGAAGGCTTGGGACTTCGAGATCAACACCGAGATCATCTACAAGGCGCAGTTGCTGAGGGCCCGGATCGTGGAGGTCCCGGCCCATCTCGACTGGAGTCGCCAACGGGCAGTAGGGGACCAGAGGCGCTCGAGCATCAAAGTGCGGAGAGCGGTGGCCTCCCAGGCATTCTCCAGCTTCCTCTTCCGACCCTTCATGTACTTCGTCATTCCGGGGATGGTGGTCATGGTCCTCTCCCTGATCTCGCTGGGATGGATCACCTATCACACCCTCCGCTTCTGGGCGAGCCCCGCCATCGATGAGTTCTCCGACGCGGTCCTGGCGGCGTTCCAACTCTCGCCTCATGGGTTCGTGGTGGGCGGAATCAGCTTGATCGTGGGGATCCAACTGGTGAGCCTCGGGATCCTCTCCGCCCAGAACAAGCGCTACTTCGACGAGATGTTCCACCTCGGTACCACGGTTTATCGTGAGGAGCTCGGCCTCGGTCCCCACCGGGAGCCGATACGGGAACACGCCGAAGGGCCGCGGGCCTCGCTCGATCCAGCCGAGGCAGGTCAGACCGAGTAGTCCGGCACCCGGCTCCTGGTTGTCCTCAGCCCGGCGACGTAGTCCTCGATCGGGGCGAGGGTGAACGAGTCTTGGAGCTGGTCGAGGAAATGATGAGCCAATTCCAGCTTCCTGCCGCTAGCCAGGTTCATTCCCGGGAAGAACCCGAGATCGCTCGTCGTCGTCGGACCCCAAGAAGTCGAGGGGATGAAGAAGCATCGACGGCGAGTTCCGAGTCCATTTGCACAGAGTCAGTGCAGTGCGGAAATAGGCCGAGGCCACGGGTAGTGCTTTCGCTCCGAGGTAGGTGAGATAACTCAGATGGATCGGTGTTCGGAGCCCGGGAAAAGTGGTGACCGGGACCTCGGTCAGCTCGAGCCCCCGGCTCCACCTTCCAGATGAAGGGCTTGTTGGGGCGGAAGGCGGCTCCCAGTGTCCCGAACAACTCCGCTCGTTCGTCCCGCTCCTCCTTGCTCAGGTCCGTGGTCTTGAAGTAGTACGCCCGGCTCAGCGGATTCAGGATGTTCGGGAAGGCAGTCGCGTCGTACAGATAACCTCGATCGGCGAGCTGGTGGAGAACTTCATCTGTCAACGAGAAACCCGGGCCACGAAATCCCATGGGATGTACCCCGGTTGCCTCCTCGATCGCCGTCTCGGAGCGCCCAAGCTCGTCGGCGATCGCACTCTCACTGAATCGATGAAGCCATGGCTTGTGGTCGAAGCTGTGGTTGGCGATGCGGTGACCCTGTCTCGCCACCTCGGCTAGAAGGTCTCGGTTTGCATCGGCCGCAGCGTCTCGCCCCACGATGAAGAAGGTGACTTTCAGGTCTCGCTCGTCGAGGAAGTCGAGCACTCGTGGGACCAGGCGTGGGAGATAGCTCGGGTAGCTCGTCCACGACGGATCGCCGTGGGTCATCAAGTACGACCATTTGTTGTCGAGGTCCAAGGAGATCGGTGCGATGGGTCGACTCAGAGCGATGCCTCCAGGAGGATCGGCCGGACTTCTGCCTCGAGCAGCGCCCGGTCGTAGGTGACCTCGCCGGTCAGAACCGGCAGCGCCCTTGCCGCCAGCTGCAGGGTCTCGTTCACATTGAGGGTGCCGTTGAGGATCTGCGCCGAGCTGACGAAGAAGACACCGGGCACCGACGTCTTCATCGGGGGAACGCGGCTCGAGTAGCCGATCGTCGGGATGGGGAAGACATGTGGGACGCGTGACACCCGGAATGCCTTGACGTTGGCTCGCTCGAACCCTGGAAACATCTCGCCCAAGGCTTGGACGAATCGGTCCTCGACCTCGTCGTCGGAGAGTGTGAGGATGTCGTCCCCGGGGGCGGTGTATCTCGGTAGGTAGGTGAGATGGAGGCCTCCGAACTCGGCGCGGTCGACCAATGCCGACATCTCGATGACACCGGTGTAGGGCGCTTCGTCGGTGATGTTGGTCACATAGAAGCCACCCAGTCCCCGATCTGAGAGCATCGAGGCGCAGACGACCCCCTGATACTCCACCTCGTTCAACGCCATCCTCTCGCCGGGCTCCAATCCCTCGATGAGTCGGGCGGCCAGCGGCGCTGCAGCTGTCACGACCACCCGATCGAAGTCCAGAGTTTCGTCGCCGACTGCGACCGCGATCCCTGCTCGCGCTTGCTCTGATGTCGGAGACCCTGGCACCGAGCCTGCACTCGACTCCTCGCCCGTGGAGCTCGTCCGCGAAACGGTGGATGATTCGGTCGTAGCCCCCGGTGACATAGCCGAACATCTCCTTCTTCAGCCCGCTGCGCCGCGCCGCATACAGCCGCTGGATCGTCGTCCAGATGAACGCCGCCGAGGTCCGCTGATAGTTGTCTCCGAGTTTGGAGCGAAGCAGGGGCAGCCAAAACTTTTCGAAGACCCGGTTTCCCGAATGCTTTCGCAGCCATACCTCCACCGGGATCTGTTCGAGACTTCTCCAGTCCCGGACCCGGGAGCCATAGAGAATGGTCCAGGCCATTCTCATCTTGTCGGTGATGCGCAAGGGAGGGAATCTGAGGTACTCGATGGCATTGGAGACCGAATAGAGCTGCCCGCCAGACAGGACCCCGGTGCGGGTCTCCACCCATCTCAGATCATCGGTGAGCCCCAGGCGATCGAGGAGAGCCAGAAGGTGGAGGTCGCTGTTGAGGATGACGTGATAGTGCCGGTCCCAGGTAACGTCGCCGATCTGCCATGCAGAGACCAGCCCGCCGAGCTCGTCGGCTGCCTCGATGATGGTGACCTCATGGCCACGGTCGCGGAGCCACAGGGCCAGCGTCATGCCCAGCATGCCCCCACCGACCACCCCCCAACGCTGAGCGCTCATGAGGCTTCGGCGTCGGCTTGGGCTCCCCGGCCGGCAACCAGCTGATCGAGGATTGCAGATGTCACCCTGGTGCCCTCGCCATAAAGAGGCTGACGAGGTGGCAGCAAGCCGGACATCATCTTCGAGGCTCCCCGGACGATCCGACGCCGGTCCGCCCCGGTGAGCACGTTCCAACCCTCGTCGACCGTCTCGACCCATTCGGTCTCGTCGCGCATCGTCAAACACGGAGTGTTGAGCCAGTAGGTCTCCTTTTGGAGCCCACCGGAGTCGGTCATTACCAATGCAGCGTTCTTCACCAGGGTGATCGTCTCGCGGTGGCCCAGGGGTTCGACGAGGCGGACACCGGCGTGGAGAAGTCGGGGCTCCATCCTGGAGCGGGTCCTCGGGTGCACGGGGAAGATGACCTCGATGCCCTGCTGAGCCACGTCGGAGATCCCGAGCAAGATCTGGCTCAGCCGCTCCGGATCATCGGTGTTCTCGGCGCGGTGGGTGGTGGCGACGATGTACTCACCGGCAGTCAGCCCGAATTGGGTCAGGGTATGTGACTCATCGGAGCCGAGCGAGAGAGTGTGAAGCATCGCCTCGTACATCACGTCGCCGGTGAGGTGGACACCTTTGGTGACGCCCTCCACGGCAAGGTTGGCAACGGCGGTCCGGGAAGGACAGAAGAGGACATCGGCGACGTGGTCGACCACGCGTCGGTTGATCTCCTCGGGCATGGCCAGGTTGAACGACCGGAGGCCCGACTCGATGTGGGCCAGCGTGACGTGGAGCTTCGATGCGGCCAGCGCTCCGGCGAGGGTGCTGTTGGTGTCCCCAAACACCACCACTACATCCGGGGCCAGCTCTCGGACGAGGGGATCGAGTCGGTTCAGCATCTCTCCTGTCTGCTCCCCCTGCGAGCCAGAGCCAACTCCGAGCTGATGAGATGGCCGAGGCAGCCCGAGCTGGTCGAAGAATGATTGCGACATTTCCCGGTCGTAGTGCTGCCCGGTGTGGACCAGGACGTGCTCGATCGCACCGCTCGGGGCATAGTCGGCCTCGATGGCGCGGGCGATTGTCCCGACTTGGATGAACTCCGGCCGGGCGCCGACCACGGTGACGAGACGCAACGTCACCGTCTCAATCGACCGCGCAGCATCGCCTCGGCGACCTCCATAACCTCGATGCCCTCCTCGAGAGAGACAATCTGCGCCTCGGGTCGGTTGAGGACAGCGTCCCTGAATCCTTCGTGTTCGAGCTGGAGCGGCTCCGGCTTGGGGAAGGCGTAGCGAGTCATGTCGCCTTCCGAGACGCCCTTGAGACGCGCCATCTCGTCCCACTCGATCGGGACTGCGGCGTTGGAGTAATAGGTGAGGTCGGATGTGAGGAGGTCCGCCACCAGGGCACCTTTCTCACCGAGCACCGAGACTGTCCTCTGTTTCGAGGGAGTCAACCAGTTGACGGACATGGAGACGATGATGTTGTCCTCCAATCGACCGGTCGCCTCTACCAGGTCCTCACGTTCGGTCCCGATCTGGCGGCCGATCTGGGCATCGAGACTGGCGAAGCGCCCGATGAGCCAATGAACGATGTCGATGTCGTGGGTCGCCAGGTCACGGACCACACCGGTCTCGTAGACCCGAAGCGGGAAGGGGCCGGCGCGCTTTGTCGAAATCGAGAAGATCCTGCCCAGACACCGCGCATCGAGACGTCGCTTCATGTCCTGGAGTGCCGGGTTGAAACGCTCGATATGGCCGACCGCGCCGATAAGGCCGCGTTCGGCGAAGGCGTCGCGTATTGCGAGCGCTCCTTCGAGATCGTTGGCAAGCGGTTTCTCGATGAGGGCGTGGATCCCGGCCTCAGCCAAGCGGATTGCGCACTTCTCGTGCTCCGCGGCCGGGGTCACGAGGACCACGGCATCCGGCCCGGCTTCGATGAGGTCGTCTAGCGAAGCGAAGAGCGGATATCCAGCCAGGGCCTGGTGCACGTCGCCGGCTGGGTCGGCCCCGCCGACGAAGCGGATTCCTTCGAGGCGGGCCAGAACGCGGGCATGATGCCGGCCCATCTCCCCCAGACCGGCGATTCCGACCTTTAGCTCGTCGATCATGGCTCCAGCACCCCGTTCACCGTTGCAATGACAATTTCTTGCTCGGCGTCGGTGAGGTCAGGACGCATCGGCAAAGACAGCACCTCGTTGGCAGCGGCTTCGGTGTCGGGCAGGCTGACCCTCGCATCCCGATAGGTGTCCCGGAGATGAATCGGGACCGGGTAATAAATCGCATAGCCCACCCCTCGGTCCTCGAGCGCGCGTGTGACCGCGCTGCGTTGCGGGGCTCGGATCGTGTACTGGTGGTACCCGTGGACGGCCTCCGGCGCCACGTATGGGGTGGCAATGCGATTGCTCAACCCCAGCTCATAAAGGGCGGCGAGATCGTGGCGCCGCTGTTGGATCTCATCGATGCGGGAGAGCTGGATCCGGCCGACGGCTGCCTCCACATCTGTCATCCGCGCATTCGATGCGACCTGGAGTCTGTCGCGAACTGTCCTGTTCTCATGCGCCCTCAAGGAGCGAGCGACATCGGCAACGCCATCGTCGGAGGTGGTGATCATGCCGCCTTCACCTGTAGTCACGTTCTTGGTGGCGTAGAAGGAGAAGGTGGCGAAAGTGCCAAACGAGCCAACGCTCCTCTGGAGCCAGCGCGCTCCGATGCCCTGGGCAGCGTCCTCGAGGAGATGCACCCCCGCCTCGTCGCAAAGCACGGTCAATGCGTCCATGTCGGCCGGGTGTCCAAAGAGGTGGACTGCAACGACAGCCTTGGTGCGGGATCCGAGGCGGGGCTCGACACTGGCGGCGCTGATGCAATATGTCTTGGGGTCGATGTCGGCAAAAACGGGAACAGCGCCCACCCTCCTCACCGCATTTGCCGTAGCGATGAACGTGAAGGAGGGAACGACGACTTCGTCACCGGGGCCGATGCCGAGGGCTTGAAGCCCGATCTCGATCGCCACGGTGCCATTGGCCACCGCAACCGCGTGCTCGGATCCAATCGTGTTCCGGAACTCGTCTTCGAAGGCGGCGACCTCGGCGCCCTGCGCCAGGCGTCCGCTTCTCAACACCCGGTCGGCTGCCGCAAACTCCTCTTCACCAAGCACGGGATGCGTGTGTTCGATCATCCCAGCACCACCAAGGCGTCTCCGTCGGATCGGTATCTCTCGCCGTTCACCGGGTCGATGAGCAGGTCACCTTCCTCGACGAGACGACGTCCGGACTTCCCGACCCACCCCATCCGGGTGGCCGGGCTCCCCGCGACGAGGGCGTGGGCCGCCACGTCGCGAGTCACGACTGCGCCCGCTCCGACCAACGCCCAGGCCCCAATGCTCACGCCTCCCAATACCACTGCAGCCGCCCCGACGCTTGCACCTGATCCGAGGTGCACACCTGCGGGTGCCCAGTCTTCGGGCCCCTTTGGGGTGCCGTCGCGGTTTACCGCTCGGGGATGTCTGTCGTTGGTGAGGATTGCGCCCGGCCCGATGAATACGCCGTCTTCGATGACGGCGGGCCAGTAGACGAGGGCATTGTTCTGTATCTTGCAGGCGGCACCGATGATCACATCGTGATCGATATAGACATTGCGGCCGATCACGGTGTCTGAGCCGATCTTGGCGTTCTTCCTGATTTGAGTGAGATCCCAAACCGAGACGCGCTCACCGACCTCCGCCGACGGGTGAACCTGGGCAGTGGAGGCGATCGCTGACCATCCCGATCGGGTGGGCGAAGCTGTCATCAGTACCCCTTGCGGTTTCCGAGCATTGCCACCGGGGTCCTGGCGAGGATCCTCAGGTCGTGGAGCAGGCTGACCTCGGTCAGGTACTCGAGGTCGATCTGGGTGCACTCATGCATCACCAGGCCGTTGCGGTGCGAGATCTGCCATGGGCCGGTGACGCCCGGTCTGACCATGTGACGGTGGTGCTGCCAGGGTTGGTACCGGCTCACGATCTCGGGGAGCTCGGGTCGGGGTCCAACCAGGCTCATGTCACCCTTCACCACGTTCCAGAACTGGGGAAGCTCGTCGAGACGCATGGCCCTCAGCATCTTTCCAGCACCATTCACGCGGGGATCCGTGGGCGACTTGTGGGTGAGGCGTCTTTCGACACTCTGATAATCGACCTGCTCGACTCGACGGTCGGGGATCATGGTCCGGATCTTATGGAGTCGAAATGTGGCCCCATCGAGCCCGATTCGCTCTTGAGAGTAGAAGACGGGTCGCCCCAGTGTCATCCGGACGAAGAGTCCTACCAGAAGGATCACGGGACTGAACAAGAGCAGGAGCAGGAGCCCGAGGACTCGGTCGATTGCAGGCTTCACCACGCGAACATAGGTACCCGTCGGCCGCGCTGCCGTTCCGGGATCCTCCCCCCCATTTGAAGTTGCAAATAGTGGCCCACCACCATGCGTGTCCATGCCCAGCCCCACACCGAGTTGACTTGCCCCTGCGAATCGCGCCGATTCGCAGCCTCCGCCTCCCTAGGCCTGTAATCGCCGAAACGGTGGTTTGGGTTACTCCTCCGACCTGGAAACACTGAGGATGGCAACCACTGACACCGGCTCCCGACGAGCAAGGCTGAGGGTGAAGCTATACCACTCACAGTGGCAGAGCAACAGGAAACTGGAGGGGTGACGGGAAACTTCTGGTGAAATTGCGTGTTGTTCAAGCCACCGCCTGTGGTCATCTCGGCGAGAGGCGCTATCGTTTCCGGAGGAGAGGGTTCTGGGAGGCAACATGGAACGGGTTCTGGTAACGGGCGCCGGTGGCTTTATCGGGCACCACCTGGTCTCCTTTCTGAAGCGCCAGGGACACTGGGTGCGAGGCGTCGATATCAAACTGCCCGAGTACAACGATGTCGACGCCGATGAGTTCGAGATCCTCGACCTGAGAGACCCGGAAGCGGCGCGGCGGTCGACTGTGGAAGTCGACCACGTATATGCACTGGCCGCGGACATGGGGGGCATGGGTTTCATCTCACAGAACCAGGCCGCGATCCTCAGGAACAACGCACTGATCAACTTGAACACCATGGAGGCGGCCCGCGTCAGCGGCGTGACCAGGTATCTCTACTCCTCCTCGGCGTGCATCTACCCCGAGTACCTCCAGACGGACGCAGAGGTCACCCCGTTGCGGGAGACCGATGCCTACCCGGCCCAGCCTCAGGACTCATACGGTTGGGAGAAGCTGATCTCGGAGAAGCTCGCCGAGTACTACATGGACGATTACGGCATTGAGGTTCGGGTGGTCCGTTTCCACAACGTCTACGGCCCCTATGGCACCTACGACGGTGGGCGGGAGAAAGCCCCGGCCGCCATTTGCCGAAAGGTAGCGATGGCGCCGGAGGGTGGCGTCGTCGAGATATGGGGCGACGGCGAGCAGACCCGGTCGTTCTGCTACATCGACGACTGCATCGAGGGGATCCACAGGTTGATGCTGTCGGGCTTTTCGGACCCGATCAATCTCGGCACCGATCGGATGGTCTCGATCAATGAGTTGGCGGAGATGGTGATCCGGTTGTCCGGCAAGGCCGACCTCAGCCTGCGCCACGTGGACGGGCCTCAGGGTGTGAGAGGGCGGAACTCCGACAACACGCTCCTCAGGGAAGTCCTCGAGTGGGAGCCTTCGACCACCCTCGAGGATGGGATGGCCGAGACCTACCGATGGATCGAGAAGCAAGTAGCGGCTCGAGGCTGAGCCGGGTCGACATCCTGGGCGTGGCGGTCAGCGCCATCAATCTCGACATGGCGCTAGGTGCGTTCGAGGCATGGATCCGCGACGAGGCCAGGCAGTACGTCTGCGTCACCGGTGTCCACGGTGTCATGGAGTCCCAGTCCGACCCGGAGCTGCTCCGCATCCACAACGAGTCCGGGATGACCACACCTGACGGCATGCCTTTGGTCTGGTGTGGGCGTTTCGCCGGGGCGTCTTGGATGGAGCGGGTTTATGGCCCCGATCTGATGCTTCGAGTGTGCGCCGAATCGGTGGATCAGGGATGGTCGCACTTCTTCTATGGAGCCGGACCCGGAGTGGCGGAGGAACTCGCTGTGGCTCTTAGTGAGCGTTTCCCCGGGCTCATCGTGGCCGGAGTCCACACCCCACCGTTCCGAGAGCTGACGGAGGAGGAGGTGCTCGCCATAGCGGAGAGGATCAACACCGCTCGCCCCGACATCGTCTGGGTGGGACTCTCCACACCCAGGCAGGAGAAGTGGATGGCCCGTTTCAGGCCACTCTTGACGGCCCCGGTTCTGGTAGGCGTGGGCGCAGCGTTCGATATCCACGCCGGGCGGCTTTCACAGGCGCCACGGTGGATGCAGCGCTCCGGTCTGGAATGGTCCTACCGGCTTGCTATGGAGCCAAGCAGACTTTGGCGGCGCTATTTGAAGGTCATCCCACGCTTCGCGCTCAAGATCCTCACCCACCCTCCCGAATCGATTCGCGCCAGCAACGGCTAGCCCGAGCCAAGGGCGGGCTGAAAGCGGTCAATCCGGTGTCTCCGGTGGGGAATAGCGCTTTACGCTCAGCCGGTGAACCGGCGTCTCGTCATCCAGGGCCCAATTCTCGTCGAGCCACGCCTCCCCAGCGGTGGACGGAATCGGATCCCGTGGTGTCCGGCTGGCAACGATCCACAGGTCTCCCGGGGCGGAGGCGGCGAGCTGCGGATAGGCGTTCTCGTCGACCCGATAGAGCAGCGGCAGTTGTGCCTCGTAGTAACGGAACGGAGCCACGGACCATTCGCCGACGTAGTAGACCATCCATATCGAATCGCCCGGATCCGCGGCCTCGTTGATGATTGACACTGCGGACCGCCAGTCGTCCTTCTCAACCACGAACAGGGTGATCCCAGATGCGATGATCGAAATCGCCAAGAGAGAGATCTGAACAGTTCTCGACACCCGGCCTGCCAAGCTGCGAAAGATCGCATAAGCGACGAATACGATCACAAAAGGCCAGATCACAAGGACAATCCGCTTGAAGCTGTAGGCGCGCTCCAGCGGCGAGGCGAGGATGGCCAGAGCGAATGCTGCGACGGTCATGATGACTGTGAGCGTCGGGGCGGCTTCGAGCAGCCACCTCGCCACTGCCGTGAGCACCGCTGCACCGATGGCTGCAAAGACGAGCAGAACGAGCGGCGACCCGGCCCGAGACATCACCATCTCGATGAGGGGCTGACCAATGGCTTCCTGGAGGTCGGAGAAGCCTGCGACGAAATGTCGGCCCTGCAACGGCAGGAAAATGACCAAGGCTGGAACCGTGGCCACGACCCATTCCCGTGCGATGGCTTGACTGCGCCGCCACCCCATCGCCACGGCAACCCCCAGGACCATCGCCCAAGCCAGGGTCGTGACGTAGTACGTCAGGAAAGCTGCCACCAAACTCGTCACGGACATGATTCGGCCTGTCATGTCGCCGCGGGTTATCGAGTAGGCGGCAAGAGCAATGAACAGTGTTCCCACCGCTGCCTGCCTGGCTTCTTGTGCGTACCAAATGTCGAGGGGAGAGAAGAGTGCGAGCAAGCCGGCAAACAAGGCGACCCGGCGCCCAGCCAGCCGGTCCGCCAACACAAATATCACCGCGACGGTGAGTGCGGAGGCCACCGCCGAGGGAAAGCGAAGTGCAGCTTCGGACTCGGAGACCTGCATTACCCCACGCAATATCGTGTGATAGAGGGGCGGATGATGAGCGTCAGGGCCACCGTTGGCCCATATCTCTGAGAGGTCTAGGGAGGCAAAGAACCAGCTATACGCCTCATCGGCCCACAAGCTGTTGCGGCCGATGTTGACCATACGGATGACGAGTGCGGCGCCGGCGAGACCGACGACCATCCACCACGTCTTGACCTCAGCGAAGAATTCGGGGTCCAGCTGATCCTGAGAAGAGGTCGTGCCGAAGGACACAGGATCTGGGCCGGTCGACGTCGACATGAAGCGTCATTATGACCAGCCAGCCACAGAGTCGGGCTTGACGGTGAATCACCTACCCACCACCGACGTGTAGATGCCTTCGAGGTTTCGCAGGCCGACCTCGGGGGTGAACGAGGATACGTAAGCCCCCCGCACAGCAGAACTGGCGTCATCGACCTCAGCGTCTTCTCCGATGATCCCAAGACCCTCGACCCATGATTCGATGTCGGCTGATTTCCTGAGCCATTGGTGACCTTGTCCCTGAATCATGTCTCGAACCGGAACCCAGTCGGAGGCCATGATCGGTAGTCCGGCGGCCATCGCTTCGAGGATGACCATGCTCTGTCCCTCATAGGCACGGGACGGGAAGAGAAGAGCGCGCGCTTCCAGCATCCTGCGACGTACCTCGTCTCGCTCGAGCCATCCGGCGAACTCGACACCAGGATGGCTGAGGCGAAGCTCGTCCCTGATGGGCCCATCGCCGATCATCAGGAGCCGAAGTCCCTTGGGCGCAGCTCGTTGCCAGGCAGCGGCGAGCAGGTCCGCTCCCTTCTCCTCGGAGATCCGCCCCACGAAGATGACGAACTCGCTCTCCGAAGGAGGACCCGGCCTTGGGCCGGGATCGGTGACGAAGTTGGGCTTTATCGAGATCCGGCCCGGATCGAGGCCGGCCCGGACGTAGATCTCGCGGGCAAAGGCAGTCAAGGCAATGAACCGAGCAACCGAATCCCAGCTCCGGGAGGCCCGCGTCACCGAGTTGGTCATTGCCGCGGCGAAAGATCCTGGCAACGAGTCTCGGTAGCACTTGAAACGCACCCCTTGCCACTGCGAATTGCCGACGCACAACTCACAGGGCGCGCCATCTCGGAGGAGATGTGCGTTGATGCAGGTCATCCGATAATTGTGAAGCGTCATCACGATGGGGACGCCCTGACTTGCGACCGCGGGGACGACCGACGGCGACAGCGCAAACCAGGTGTTGTGGATGTGAGCTACGTCCGGCTGATACCTTTCAACGGCAGCTCTGACGCGGGCCGCGGACATCGGGTTCCAGGGGGAGGCGAGCAGCTGACCCGCACTCGTGATGGCGTTGCTCGAGTTGGAGACGTCGTACAGCTCGACGATGTGGCCCGCCCGTTGGAGCACCTCCCTCTCGGCCTCGACGACGGTGTCCTCTCCCCCGTGGTGCCGGTACCGGTTGTGAATCTGCAGCAACTTCATGTGCCGCGTGCATGGCGAAGGTTCGAAACACGGTTGACGTGTCCGTAATATCGGGTTCCTTGTTCATCACATCCGACTGATGGTCGAACCACTGCCTCTTGTTGATTCCAAGCCGTCACGACGCGGGGCTTTCGTCGTTCTGGTTGGACCTGACGGTGTGGGCAAGACTTCCGTCGCGAGGGCACTCGTGGAAATGCATGAGGGGGCGACTGCATACTTTCATTTCAGGCCACCATTCTGGTCATCGCTCCAAGCTGAGCCAGAGGATGTCGAGTACATCTCCCGCTCCAAACCAGAGGTCGAGGGCTCGAAGTTGCTCGGATGGTGTCGGATCCTGTGGTCTCTCGTGGTGTTCTGGGGAGGCTTCCTCGTTCGCATTCGACCCGCGGTGAGATCCGGGCATCTCGTGGTGGGTGATCGTTGGGGATACGGCTATTACGCGCAGCCGCACGGGTTGAAGTTCTACGGACCGCCTTGGCTGGCTGATTGGGTGACGCGATTGCTGCCCAGACCCGATGTTGTCGCGAACCTGACCGCCGCACCCGACCTGATCGCACAGCGCAAGCAAGAGCTCACGGTCGCCCAGTTGGCCGCGGAGCTGCGGCTCTGGAAAATGCTCCCCGTCCGGAATCTCGTGTCGGTGGACGCCAGCGCGGACGCCGAGTCGGCCGCTCGGGCCATATTTGGCTCGGTCCACGCGTGACAGGCGAGGTCGGACTGCTCCAATCCGGTGATAGGCCACTAGTCGTTTCCCTGCCGTTCTCTTGTCGGCAAACTCACACGGATGCCCACCACTAGCGGCGAACTCGCTCGTGTTTGTTTGGCCGGGCTCACCGAGGCCGGCGTGAGGTTCGCCGTGCTGCATGGCTACGAGCAACTCGAGACCGATCAGATTTCGGATGTCGACATCGTCGTCGGTCAGGATCCGCGTGCCGTGATCAGGGCGGCGGAGGGGTCCTGGCGTGAGGGCGGCTTGGTCCCGATCATCATGTGGCCATACGACATCGGGGCCACGGTGACCCTCTTCTTGGCCACCCGTGACGCAAGAGATGGCGTGCAGTTGGACATGCTCTACGATCCGGAGGGAATCGGGAGGTATGGCGTTCGGAGCGACGTACTGCTCCGCCATGTCGAGGAAAGACCGCTGGCGCCTGCTGTCGATCGGTCGGCGCGTCTCCTCTACTTATGGCAGAAGAGGACTGCCAAGGACCAGGCAGGCAGGCTCGATTCACTGCGCCGAGAAGCGATAGGGATCGATCCTGACGAGCTGCGGTCGATGTCACGAGAGATCACCGGTTCGGCGAGCTCGGCTCTTGGTCTAATGGGATCCGGGGTGTTGACTACGCCGAGACGGAGACTGGCGGTCATGGCGAGGATGTCTCGTCTCGCGGGCCGACTCCGTCATCCAATCGGAGCCTGGGTTCACGTCTCACTCGATGGTGTTGGCAGCGAGTTGGGGCAGCGTCTCTCCAGACACTTGGTGATGGTGAGGTGTGCACGCCTCCCCCCACCTGTGCGCCAGGCCCTGTGGTACTTGGTGGATGTGGCCCCGGTTCGATATCGCCCTGGGGTCTTCATCAGTGTCGGGCAGCAGAACAGGTTCGTCATGGCTCCCGACATCGAGATTGTGGGGGGCCAACCCGATCAGGCAGCAGTGGAGCTCGTGGAGGCTCTGAGAAAGCGGACCATGGCATGCGTGTCCTGATCTCTGCTTACGCCTGCGAGCCCGGGAAGGGCTCCGAACCCGGGGTCGGGTTCGTCTCGGCGCTCGGAGTTGCGCGCGAGCATGAGGTCTGGATCCTCACCAGGCAGAACAACGTCGAGTCGATCGAGCGCGCCATTGCCAATCATCCGTTCCGATCGCGTGTTCAGATCGTGCGGTCTGGACCTGACACCCAAACTATTGCGACTCAAGAAGGTCCTGCGGTGGGCGGGCACGCACATCTACTACGAGATGTGGCAGCGGCGCGCATCCCGTGTCGCCCTGGCATTGGATCGAGAGCACGGCTTCGATGTGGTGCACCACGCAACATTCGCGACTCATTGGACTCGAATCGGGGTGGCATCCGTTTCCAAGCCTCTGGTCGTCGGCCCGGTGGGCGGCTCAGCACGCACACCTTGGAGGCTGTGGCCAGTCCTCGGACTGCGTGGTATCCCCGGGGAGATTCTCCGCCGGCTCGCTCGACCGCTGATTGCAAGGCTCACCGGGGCAAGACGAGCCTTGCTGTCAGCATCGACCGTGCTCGTACAGAATCCGGGGACGATCCGGGGCATGCTCGATCCGGCAAGAGTCAACGTCCTCCCCAACGGCCTTGTCGGAGCTTTGAACGACACAAAAATGCCGAGCAATCCCCACCCGGCGCCGGCGCGGGTCGTATTCGCCGGGCGCCTGATTGGCTGGAAGGGAGCAATCCTGGCAATCGAGGCGATGCGGTTCGTGGAGGATCGTTCGATCACACTGAACGTCTACGGATCCGGTCCAGACCTGCCCCGCTTGCAACGACGTGTGCGTCGACGCGGTCTGTTGTCGCGGGTCGAGTTTCATGGGTCGGTTCCCAGGGATGTCGTGTTGAGCGCGTTCGCCGAAGCGGCGGCTTTGCTCCATCCCGCATTGCACGAGGAGTCATCGGTGACGGTGGGTGAGGCAATTTCCCTGGGAACGCCGATTGTGTGTCTCGACCTCGCTGGGCCTCCAGTCCTCGTCAAGTATTGGCCCGAAGTTCCGAGTCGTCTGGTGACCCCCTCCTTTCCAGGGCGAACGGCGCGCGACATCGCGAAGGCTCTCGAGAGTGTGGTTGGCAAGCGTGGGCAACCGGACCCAGCTCCAGGTGAGAATTTCGTTGAAGGGCTCCTGGACTCGTATCGGCTCGCGGTTCGGACCGGGAGGACTTCATAAAGAAGTATCGACCCGGGCTGGTCGACGCGGGCGCGTCTTCGGTAGCCACCCTCATTGCGGGTGTGGTTGCAACGAGGCTTCTCGGTCAGGCAGAGCTTGGGGCCTACGCCCTCGTCTTCTCCGCGTGGATGTTGACATCCCAGTTGCCCACTCAGTTGGTGCTCACTCCGGCAGAGGCGAGACTCGTCGCCGTCGAGACCAGTCAGAGGATGGGCTACCTCCTTCATAATTTGAGGATCGCCTTCCCGTGGGCGCTGGTCGGTGGTCTGCTGACGATGGCGGTGGGGTGGCTCTTCCCGTCCGACGTTCCTGCTCAGGCCGGATGGCTCCTTGCCCTGACCGGTGGCATGGCGGCACTCGTAGCGCCGCTGCAGGAGCATGCTCGTCGTCTCCTCCACCTGAGCTCGTTGCACTGGGCGGCAGCTTCTGTGTCGATCGTCAGACTGGTTGTGGTCTCGGCGGTGCTCGCCCTGGCGTCGGTGTCCAATGTCGATTCGGCGCTGCTTCCCCTTGGTGCACTCGCCGCCGGGGACCTGCTATCCCTTCTCATCGCTTGCGTCGGGCGTAGAGAACCTGGAAGCCGCTCGCTTGACTACCGGGCGCGGCAACTCGCCGGCACCGGAACCTGGTTGCTGGTCGGCGCCATGGTTGCACCCGCTGCAGGCTTCTTGGTCAGCTTTCTGGTGACGAGGCTTGCCGGCGCGGTCGAGCTCGGCCTTGCCGAAGCTGCTCGAATCGCGGCCCAACCGGTCCTGGTGCTCGCTGTTGGCCTGTCGGCGGTCCTGCGTCCAGAAGCAATGGAAGCGGCAGTCAGATTCGATCGTCCCCGGGCGAGACAGCTGACGCGACAGTTTGGGCTGGTGATCGCCGCGGTCACCGCCATCTACTTGCTTCTGACGTTGGTCCCCCCGAGCTTCAACCCGGTGTACTTCCTGGTGCCGAAAGCGTTCACTGTGGACGGGCTGCTCCAGTTGAGCATCGTGGCTGCCGCCGTCAATGGCATGGTCTTTTTGCAACGCTCCGAGCTCACCGCCCTCGATAGGACCAGGTCGCTCTCCCATGCCGAGTCCTGGGCGGCCGGTGCGCGGAGCGCGCTGGCACTTGCGGCGGGTTGGCTCAACGCTTGGACGGTGCCCCTCGGATTGCTCGTCGGAGGGCTGATCAGGATGAAGCTGTTCACTCGGCTCTTGAACGCTGAAGCTCGGCGGTGACAAGGGTGTCCGTATGGTCTCCCTATCATCCTGCGCGATTCCGCCTCATGACCATCTGATGGACCTCCCCAAGATCTCGGTGATCACGCCCTGCTTCAACCACGCGGAGTTCGTCGACGCCACGATGAGGAGCGTTCATGACCAGGGATATCCCGATCTGGAGCACATCGTGATAGACGGCGGGTCGACAGATGGGAGCGTTCCCATCATCGCCGGCTATGAGGACAGGTTGGCGTATTGGGCGTCGGAGTCTGACGAGGGCCAGACGGACGCCCTCATCAAGGGTTTTGACCGTGCCACGGGTGAGATCTTTTGCTGGCTGAACTCAGACGACCTGTTCGAATCGAACACCCTGCAGGAAGTGGGCGAGTTCTTCGCGGCAAATCCGGACGCTCAATTCGTGTATGGCGACTCGCGATGGATAGATCGCAACGGCGTGAGCATCAAACCCAAGCGGGAGCACGGTTGGAACCGATTCGTCTGGCTCTACGATCACAATTTCGTCGCGCAAGCATCCGCATTCTGGCGAGCCGATCTCTATCGAGCGGTTGGGGGCCTCGACATCAGTTTCGACTTGGCGATGGATGCCGACCTGTGGGCCCGGTTCGCTGAGCTGACTCAGCCTCGTCACGTGCGAAGATTCTGGTCGAGCATGCGCTTCTACCCCGAGCAGAAGAACACCAGGATGCGAGAGGCCAGCCTCGTCGAGATGAGGAGGATCCGCGATCGCTATGTGGAGCCTGCGTCCCCAATGGTGGAGGTCCTGAGGTCCGTAGGAGCCCGGGTCGTCAGGGCTGGCGTCAAGGCCGCGAGTGGAGGCTATCCGCCGTCCGAGCTCGGTCAGCATCTCGCGCAGCTCGCCGGTCTCGGCTCCTGGGAGCAGCGTCACTCCCGAAGGAACAATCAGGCGGCGGGAAAGTAGCGACAAGTGCCGGTCGAGGTCAATCGAAGCCCTGCACCCCATTGATGGCCTCCAAGGCGACTCTGCTGAGCCGAGGGAAGGTCATCGTCCCGAGCATAGGGCGATTGCCTGAAGGACTTTGGCTCCACGCGGCGTGCCGGCCTGTCTCGGTGGCGGCCAACAACCTGGTCGGCCATTTCGCACGTACCTCCATGCGTTTGGTGCCCGGGCGACGCGCCCCGCTCTCGCTCCCGTTCGGTCAGGACGTCGTGGGGGAGATCCAGAGCCGTGTCGAGGGTTGGCAGGCAAACCATGACGTGGCGATGATGAGCCCAGGCGATGCTCGGCGTGCCCGGGCAATCTTGATGCCGCTGGATCTCCGTGGCCGTCCTACTGCCTTCGTCAAAGTGACCCTGGACCCGCCGAACCCTTTGGCGGTTGCGATGTTGGATGTCCTCGCCCACCAGGAGCCCGGCTTTCTGTTCCCGCGTATTCGAGAGACGTTCCAAGTTGGCGAGTGGTGGGTCACAATCGAGGATCCTCTGCCCCAGGTACCACATAGACCAGCTCGCCTCGGACCAGGTCGATTTCACGCTGTGGTTTCGGCGATCCATGAACTGGTTCCACCTCCGGAAGCGAACCACCGCCCAGCTCATGGCGACTTGGGCCCCTGGAATGTCCGTGAATATTCAGGTATCGGGCTGGTCATACTCGACTGGGAGTATGCGGCGTGGGCCCCTACGGCCACCGATGAGGTTTGGCATGCAGTGTCGCTTCGCTTGGCGATCGGCCGGCGGCCGGGAGAGCGTGTCGGGGCTGAAGCGCGTGATGAGTTGCGAGCGTTCTACAGCGACGCCCAGCTACGTGACGCCGCCGCGTTCCTCGCAGAGCGTTGGGACCACGGGGAGCCTGTCGAGATTCGCGCAGACCTGCCAAAGGCAAAGCCCCTGCTCAGGTCCGAAAGGCGTCTCGCCAAAGCTCTCGGTCGGTTCATGGTCTAACGCGGTCGGCTAGTTGAAGGTGCTGTTGGTGTCGTGGCCGAGGTTGATCCACTGTTGGATGGTTTGTTCGTTGTTGTCCCAGAAGAAGGGTCTGGTGAGGTTGGCGGTGGTGTAGGTGTTGTGGTCGAAGGTGATGGTGTTGGTCTGGGTGACATCGGTTCCCGAGTTGACTCTGACCCCGGTCCAGCCAGTGGTGTAGGCGATGGTGTTGTCGTGGACGTCGAGTCCGGTGGTAGCGAATTCTCCTCGGGGGCCGCTCCCTCGTGCGTCTTGAATGCCGACGATTCCACCGGAGTTGCCGGTGACGGTGTTGTCGTAGACCTCGACGTTGGATGAGTTGGCGACCAGGATCCCGCCGATGTAGAAATGGTGGGCGTTGTTGGCGACCGTGTTGTTCCTGATCACCGCGTCGTATGAGATTTCGTGGAGGATGCCGGGCCCATAGTTGTTCCTCACCGTGTTGTTCTCGAAGACCGTCCGGTAGTTGTTGTTGTCGGTCCAGAGACCGGGCCCGTGGTTGTCATGGACATAGTTGTTGGCAATGTGGAGGTTGGTGCTGTGCAGAAACTTGGTTCCGCCGGCCTCGCCGTTCATGCTGAATTGGTTGTGGTGGTTGTTGTAGGCGATCTCGTTGTTCACCACCCGCCCGTTGACTCCACGTCCCAGAACCCCGATCTGCTCGTTGTGGTGGATGTGGTTCCCATCGACGAGATAACCGTCACCTCGCAGGTAGACCGCAGCGCCTGCGTTGAACCGGATCTCGTTGCCGATCACTCGCCAGCCCGAGCCGCCGCTGTCGATCACACCTCGTTGCGCAGGATTTTCGTAGTTCTGAATGACCAAGCCGATGATGGTGACATCGTCCACATCGTTCTGGAAGGCGTAGGTCGTAGTGCCCCCACCGTCCATGACCGCCCCCGACTCGCCGACGAACACATTCCCCTCCTTGGATGCGATCTCCAGGTTGCGGTGAACACCCGACTCGAGCAAGAACGTCGTTCCCGGAGGATTCGAATCGACCAGACCCTGAAGACCCACCCCCGGCCGAACCCGGATCGCATCCGAAATCGGTGGCGGTTTGATCGGGGTGAGACGGAGGGCTCGGGTCAAGAAAGCGGCCATCTGACCGCGGGTCACAAATGAGTCTGGACAGAATCGATCGTTGGTGGGCGGATTGCATCCTCGCGTGATCCCGGCGGTGCCGAGCCTGTCGATCGCCGCCTCGAACAGGGAATTGTCGTCATCGGTGAAGCGGTCGCCGCCACCGTCATCCGTCAGACCGAGAGCTCGGACCAGGAAAGCTGCGATTTCGCCACGGGTAACGGAACGCTCTCCGCAGTATCGGGTATTGGCGGGTGGGTTGCAGCCCAACGTCACCCCTGCGGTCTTGAGCCGATTGGCCGAATTCTCGTAGAAAAGGCCGTTGTCGTCGGTGAAGAGATCGCCGCGTCCATTGTCGGAGTATCCGAAGGCACGAACCAGGAACACGGCCATCTCGCCGCGGGTAACGAAATCGTTGGGGCAGTACCGGTTGTTCGCTGGAGGGTTGCAGCCCTTGGTGATCCCCTCGGCAGCGATCGCCTCGATCGAACCTTCGAAGATGTTCCCGTTGTCGTCGATGAACGTTCCGCCCGGCGGAAGCGCCGCCACGGCCGCACTCGCCGACAGAAACACAGCCAAAACAAGGAGGACACCAAGTGACCGCCACTTCCCCATTACGCACCTTTCGACGAGCCACCCTAAATGGAAACCGGGCTAATGGCCACGCTCAGTAGCCATCCTCGCCTCTGGTCGGCTAGTTGAAGGTGCTGTTGGTGTCGTGGCCGAGGTTGATCCACTGTTGGATGGTTTGTTCGTTGTTGTCCCAGAAGAAGGGTCTGGTGAGGTTGGCGGTGGTGTAGGTGTTGTGGTCGAAGGTGATGGTGTTGGTCTGGGTGACATCGGTTCCCGAGTTGACTCTGACCCCGGTCCAGCCAGTGGTGTAGGCGATGGTGTTGTCGTGGACGTCGAGTCCGGTGGTAGCGAATTCTCCTCGGGGGCCGCTCCCTCGTGCGTCTTGAATGCCGACGATTCCACCGGAGTTGCCGGTGACGGTGTTGTCGTAGACCTCGACGTTGGATGAGTTGGCGACCAGGATCCCGCCGATGTAGAAATGGTGGGCGTTGTTGGTGACCGTGTTGTTCCTGATCACCGCGTCGTATGAGATTTCGTGGAGGATGCCGGGCCCATAGTTGTTCCTCACCGTGTTGTTCTCGAAGACCGTCCGGTAGTTGTCGTCGTCGGTCCAGAGACCGGGCCCGTGGTTGTCATGGACATAGTTGTTGGCGATGTAGAGGTTGGTGCTGTGCAGGAACTTGGTTCCGCCGGCCTCCCAATCCATCTCGAATTGGTCGTGGTAGTTGTTGTAGGCGATCTCGTTGTTCACCACCCGCCCGTTGACTCCACGTCCCAGAACCCCGATCTGCTCGTTGTGGTGGATGTGGTTCCCATCGACGAGATAACCGTCACCTCTGATGTTGATCGCGGCGCCTGCGTTGAACCGGATCTCGTTGCCGATCACCCGCCAGCCCGAGCCGCCGCTGTCGATCACACCTCGTTGCGCAGGATTTTCGTAGTTCTGAATGACCAAGCCGATGATGGTGACGTTGTCGACATCGTTCTGGAAGGCGTAGGTCGTAGTGCCCCCACCGTCCATGACCGCCCCCGACTCGCCGACGAACACATTCCCCTCCTTGGATGCGATCTCCAGGTTGCGGTGAACACCCGACTCGAGCAAGAACGTCGTTCCCGGAGGATTCGAATCGACCAGACCCTGAAGACCCACCCCCGGCCGCACCCGGATCGCATCCGCCAATGAGACGGAAGTCGTCGTGGTGGCCGGTGCCCTTGTAGTGGGAGTGGAGGCGGGTATCGCAGTGGTCGTAGTCGCCCCTACGTTCATGGTCGTCGCAACCGGTTCACCTTCACCCGACAGGGAACAGGCGGCGCCGGTGAGCGCAAAAACCATTAGGGCTCCAAAGAGAACCATCCGACGCCCCACCGTGGCCTGGCCGGTCGCGACCTGCCGGTGATAGTCTGCGATGCGGTGGATTAGGGGATCGACCAGATGTGGGAGAAGATAGATGAGCGACTCGCTTAGGCGGGACGAGTCGACCCTGGCGCCGCTATCGACACCGCAACAGGGGCTCGAATACCTTGCAGGGCCGGACGGCCCACGAGGAGCCGGCGCACGAGTGGGCTTCGCTCTGATCGTGGTCATGCTCACCTGGGTGGGTGAGGAATTTCCGAGCATCAACCCCAGGCCGTGGTGGTACCAGCAGGAGATCCTGGGCTTGCCACTGCATTACCCGCTATTGGCCGGGACTCTTGTGTTGCTCGCACCGATCGTCATTCGCACTCCGGTGTTCCCCTTCTCCCGATCCCTGCGCTCCGCAGGGCTGTGGCGCTGGTCGGTCGCCGCCGTGGTGGCGATTGCGTTGTCCCTGGCAGTCGGCTTGCTCCGGCAAAGCGTTGAGCTCTTCGCCGATTGGAGGAACCTCGCCGTATTGGCGGTGGTGGCGGCCGTTGTTGCGAGGTGGTTGGCCGATCAGCCATGGCGGCGCTGGGTGATCACAGATATGGCGATCGCCTACGGCGTGATGTCGACCCTCTCTCTTGCCAATTGGGCTCTTGGAAGGGGCACGGTCTTCTTCGGAGTTCGAGTCCCCAACTGGTATTTCAACAACCTGTCGCTGGCTGCGTTTGCTGCCCTGGTGGCGACTGAGTTCTGGCTCGATCAGAGAGATGGAACGGCGGGCCCGGCCTACAGGCGTGCCCTGGGCTGGGCTGCGATCAGTTCGACGCTGGTAGTCGCGCTCAGTTTTCGGCAGGTCCCTGTGGCTGTTGTTGGTCGCTGGCATGAGTGTCGTGGCTTGGAGGGCGCTTAGAACCGGGCGTCTCAGCCCGCGGAAGGTGCTAGCGATCATCGTTGCTCGGTTCGCTCTTCGTGGCGATCCTCTTGCTGAGCATCGGAACGGAGGCCTTGGCGGAGAGGATCTCCAGTATCAATCCGACCTCGGACAATCGACTTGCGGCCACGAACTCAGATCACCTCGGGGACATCGCCGACGCTTGGGATGTGATCGTGCAGAGTCCGGTCGCCGGATTGGGTGTTGGGGCGTATTACGAGACCAGCCGAATAGCTGGCTGGAAGGCCCGGTCGTTCGAGGTTCACAACGCGTTTCTCCATGCGTGGCTCAAGTTCGGCCTACTCGGGCTGATCGTCTACATCGGCTTTCATGTGCGCTGGATCATGGCGTTCTTCAAAGTCGGGAAGAGTGGGTTGGCTGGTCGGCAGTGCCGGTGCCGGCATCTATCTGTTCGCCGACCTGGTGCCCGCTTCGATCCAAACATGGGCCTACGGCAGCTTTCAGCTGAGTATTCACCGTGGGATTCTGCTGGCAGCCTTGCTCGTCTCTGTCATCGAGCAGGAGGCGAGAGCACTGCCTGCGACCAAATCAGCCCGGGTGGGGGACGACTCCGCTGAGCCTCCCGGTGCCGACTGCCTAAATCAGTCGGACGAACGCGGCCCGGTGCCAAGTGGGTCCCTCAAGGACCCTGGCCGTTCGAGCATCTCCGCTCGAGCGGGCGCCTTGTTGTAGATGTATCCGATGACCTGGGCGCCGAGCAGCCTGAGCCGGTCCGACAGCTCCCTCTGGGTCGATACCGCGCTCTGATGCGGGATGACCGTGACCACCGCGTCGGCAAGGCGCACCACCGCGGTCGAATAGGAAACCTGAAGGAGGGGAGGAGTGTCGATCAGGATGTAGTCGTAGTCCGACTTGATCTGATCGAACAGTGCGTTTATCCCCTCGGAGTTGAAGATGTCGGTGGCTGCAACTTCCATGGTGCCCCGTGTCAGGACATCCACTTGATGTCCGTACCTATCGGTTATCGGGATCAGAACATCGCGGATGTCAGCGCCACGCTCGACGACGTCGGTGATCCCTTGGATACTCGACGGGCGGCCGGGGAATTGTTCCTCGATCCACGCTTCTCCAACGAGCATCCTGCTCAAGGCGCGATCTCCGAAGTCGGCGTCGATCACGAGAACCGATCTCCCACTGGTGGCAACCGAGAAGGCAGTGTTGATCGTCGATATCGTCTTGCCTTCGCCCTGGACAGCGGACGTGACCACGACCGCCCTTATCGGAGCCCCGGAGGCAGTCTGCAACTGGTTCATCCTGGCGACCATGGCGTTGGCTGCGAACCGGAATGCCTCCGCACCCGGAGTAGTTGGGCTGGTGAGGGCGGGGATGCGGTCCGCGCTATCGAGGTCTTCGAGACGGGGAATCTCACCGAGCAACGGGATGCCCAGAATCCCCTCAGGCTCATTGCGGTGTCCGAACAGGCGGTTCCGCTGGGCCAGAAGGTAGGCAAGGCCGACCCCGAGCAAGACACCGAGGATGACCCCGAAGAAGACGACACGCAAGGTTCCCAGCACCCTTGCCGCGTCAGTCGCTTCTGATGAGGCCACGACTCCGGTCGACGCAAGGGCCGAATCGACTTGGAGTTGATCCCTCCGAACCACCAGCTGTGACCTCCGATCCATGAGGTCACGTCTGGTTTCGAGCAGCAAAGAGACATCGGTGTTCTGGGCCTCGAGCGCTCGGATCACCTGGAGTGTCTGAAGTTGGGTCAGGATCGTTTCGAACCGAGCAGCCGTGTCAGAGTCCGCGCCGGCCTCGAGGAACTCGTTGATCGCGGCCACGAGTTCCGATTCGAGTCCTTCGCCACCTTCAACTGTCGACAGGTTGCCGATGTCCTCGAGGATTAGATCGAGTTCGTCATCCAGCGCGGCAATCGACACATCCAGCCCTGAGATTGCCGTCTCGAACGCGCCTTGCGTGGTCGTCTGCCGATAGGCCTCGTAGGAGCCCAGGTAGGCGTTGGCGTAGGCAATGGCGCGGTCCGGTTCCTTGTCGACAAACTCGATCTCGATGAGATCCGTGTCGACGTTGCTGACGATCTCTCGAGCTCCGAGGATCTCGCTGATCGTCAAGGGGTCCGCCTCTCCCACCATGTCCTGGACGGCTTCGGCCATATCCGATGTCTCGAGTATCGCCACCTGTGTTGCCAGGTAACGCTGTGGGTTGGTGACACCGGGGGTAGCGAACACCTGTGAGGTCGCGGGGTCCTCGATCAGCACGGACGAGGTTGCGACCCAGGTATTGAAAACCAGACTCGAAGTCAGATAAGCAAGGATGCCGAAAGCGATCGCAGTGACCGCGACCAAAATCCGATAGCGGTTCGCGGCTTGCAGCAAAGTGGGTTGATAGACGGCGTTCTGTTCGACGCTGGCCTCCCCGAGTCCTCCGACGCCGAAGGCTAACCCGATTTCGCTCCTCTGCCAGTGAGAAGAGCCGATACCCGGAACTGGCGCACATTGGGTGCATAGCTAACATCACGCATCCCGGACCATGCCTGGTTGCAGCGTGTGTTCGGCATGCCGGGATGCCCGAGCGGCCAAAGGGAGCAGACTGTAAATCTGCCGGCTGACGCCTACGGAGGTTCGAATCCTTCTCCCGGCACCGGGCCCTCGGGCTTCTGACAATCTGCCCCCTTAGCTCAGTCGGTAGAGCGCTTCCATGGTAAGGAAGAGGTCTTCGGTTCAAATCCGGAAGGGGGCTCGATACGGCCGAACCGTCGGCCGTCTGAGGCGGCGTAGCTCAGTAGGTGAGAGCGCTCGACTCATAATCGAGAGGTCGGCAGTTCGAGTCTGCCCGCCGCTACATCCGATGCCGACGCCTAGCCTGCGTCGGGCGAGAGGGACTAGGAAAGGAACAGGAGCCGACGATGGCGAAGGCGAAGTTTGAGCGTACGAAGCCGCATGTGAATGTGGGGACGATGGGTCATATTGATCATGGGAAGACGACGTTGACGGCGGCGATTACGCGGGTGTTGGCGGAGCGGGTTGGGGGTTCGAATCAGTTGACGTCGTTTGATCAGATTGATAAGGCGCCTGAGGAGCGGGAGCGGGGGATCACGATTCAGATTGCTCATGTCGAGTATGAGACGGCGGCTCGTCATTACGCCCATGTGGATATGCCGGGTCATGCTGATTACATCAAGAACATGATTACGGGGGCGGCGCAGGTGGATGGGGCGATCCTGGTGGTGTCGGCGGCGGATGGTCCGATGCCTCAGACTCGGGAGCATGTGTTGTTGGCTCGTCAGGTGGGGGTGCCTTCGATTGTGGTTTTTCTGAACAAGGTGGACATGGTGGATGATCCGGAGCTTTTGGATCTGGTGGAGCTCGAGGTCCGGGATTTGTTGACTGAATATGAGTTTCCGGGGGATGAGGTTCCTGTGGTCCGGGGGAGCGCGTTGAAGGCGTTGGATGGGGATGGTGAGGCTTCGGATCAGATCATGGAGTTGATGGGTGCGGTGGATACTTATGTGCCGGAACCGGACCGGGATACTGACAAGCCGTTCCTCATGTCGATCGAGGACGTGTTTTCGATTACTGGTCGGGGGACGGTGGTGACGGGTCGGGTGGAACAGGGGATCCTCAAGGTGAATGAGGAGGTGGAGATCGTGGGGATCCGTCCTACTCATAAGACGGTGGCCACGGGGATCGAAATGTTCCGCAAGCTTCTCGATGAGGGTCGGGCTGGGGACAATGTCGGGGTTTTGTTGCGTGGGGTGGGTAAGGATGAGGTGGAGCGGGGTCAGGTCCTGGCCAAGCCGGGTTCGATCACTCCCCATACCGATTTCGAAGCTCAGGTTTATGTCCTGACCAAGGAGGAGGGGGGTCGACACAACCCGTTCTTTCCTGGTTACCGGCCCCAGTTCTACTTTCGGACCACTGATGTCACTGGTTCCATCCAATTGCCTGAGGGGACCCAGATGGTGATGCCGGGGGACAACACGGAGATGAACGTGGAACTGATCGCACCGATCGCCATGGACGAAGGCCTCCGCTTCGCCATCCGAGAAGGCGGCCGCACCGTCGGCGCCGGCCGAGTCATAAAGATCCTCAAGTAGGTGTTTGATGCCAAGTGACAAACGGCCACCTGTGACGCTCGCCTGTACCGAGTGCAAGCGTCGCAACTACGTGACCACGAAGAACAAGTCGAACACTCAGGACCGTCTCGAGCTCAAGAAGTACTGCCGGTGGTGCCGGCAGCACACCGCTCACCGCGAAACCCGCTAGGGGCACAGTTACCGTTCCCGGGATGGATCCGTCCTCCTTGGTCGACCATGTCTTTGGTCCGCGTCCGTTTCGGGTGTGTCTGGAGAACGTGAGTGACTTCGTGGGCGTCACCGGTGACGACCCGCAGCGGTGGGTGGGGGCCGCCCCACCCGGGTTCGTCTCCGCGGCGTTGTTCGTAGTCGCGTCCGACCTGTTGGCCGAGCTCTCCGATCGCTCTGTCATCCATGGGGAGCAAACCTTCGAATGGCACCGCCCCTTCGACATGGAGACCGACCTCCAGGTGGAGGGCAAGGTCTCCCGCGTCCGGGAGCGCGGCGGGGTGAGCTTCGTCAACTTCGACCTGGGTGTCGGGAGTGCGGACGGGCCGGTTGCCGCGGGCACGGCGATGTTCCTCCTTTCCGGCGAGTCGACCGCGGTGACAGGTGGCGAAGAGTCCGTCGAGCCGGGCGCGCTCGACGATGGCAATCCGGGCCCGGGACAGGTCAGCGCTTCCCGGGCCGACCTGGTTCGCTATGCGGCGGCGACCCGTGACTGGAATCCGATCCATTGGGACCACGACGCAGCCGTGAATGCCGGTGTCCCGGGAGTGGTCGTCCACGGCCTGCTCCAGGCCTCATGGGCCTTTGCAGCCGCTTCACGCCTACGCGACGGGGATCGCCCGTTGCAGTCGGCCCGGGTGCGGTTTCGCAATCCCTTGTCCCCGGCTACGCCCGCCGACGTCGATGGTGGAGGAATCGGAGGGAAACGCATCCGTGGTCATTTCCCGGGGAGACACCGAGTTCGTCAGCGCCGCGATCAGGCTCTCTGGTGAGTAACCAGCCCGATCTGCCGAGGGTCGAAAAGGAGAGAGAATCGCAGCTCATCGCCAGGGCGCAGAAGGGGGATCGGTCGGCCTTCGCAGCCCTGGTCCGGGAACATGGGAACGAGGTGTACACCCTGGCACGCAGACTGGTCGGAGACCCCCATCTGGCGGCCGACGTGGCCCAGGAGACCATGATCCGGGCCTGGCGGGCGCTACCCAACTTCCGTGGTGATGCCGCCTTTTCCACATGGCTGCACCGGATAACGGTGAACACCGCCTGGACCCAGAAGAAGCGGGCCCGACGCCACTCGGGCGCATCCCTCGACGAACTGGCAGAGGTCGCCGCCCCCTACACGGCCGAGCATCCCGAAGTCGCCGGCGAGATCCTGGAGCTGAGAGGCCGGCTGCGCCTGGCCCTGGAGTCGCTGCCCGAGTCGCAGCGGCAGGTGGTGATCCTGAAAGACGTCTACGACTGGTCACATGCGGAGATCGCCGAGGCGATGGGGATTTCGGTGACGGCAGCCAAGGTCCGCCTCCATCGTGCCCGGGCCCGCCTCGCCCGCCATCTGGAGGGCTCATGAGGGTGGTCTGTGAGCTGGCCGCGCCCTTCGTGGCCAACAGTGCCGTCGACGAGACCCCGGTGAGCCGGCCGTTTCGAGCCCACACCGACTCCTGCCTCCGCTGTCAGGCGCGCCATGTCGCCATGAGTCGGACAGCCCGAGAGCTGACGCTGATGTCGGCCGAGACCTTCAGCGCCCCACTCGACCTTGAGTGGCGAGTCATGTCTTCGCTGGAAGGTGACCTCGCCATCGCTCGGTCGTGGAGGAAGCCGCTTGCCCTAACCGCAGCGGTGCTCTCCATGGCCGCTGCCGTCCTCATCTGGAGATTGCGACCCCGCGCCCAGAGCTGATCAGCCACGGTATGGATACCCTCAGGGCATGCCCCAACTCATCGACCTCTCTCACCCCATCGAGGACGGGATGATCACTTATCCCGGCCTGCCCGGGCCGGTGATCAGCGAGCACCTGTCACGCGCCGACTCGGTCAGTCGCTACGACGAGGGCACGACCTTCAGCATCGGGCGGATCGACATGGTGGCCAACACCGGCACCTACCTCGATGTCCCCTTCCATCGCTTCGAAGATGGTTTCGACCTGGCCGGGCTCTCTTTGGACCTGGTTGCCGACTTACCCGGAGTGGTGGTGAATAACGTCCGGGCCGGAGCTGATGGCCGGCGACATCGAGGGCGTGGAAGTCGAAGGCCGCGCGGTCCTGTTCGCCACCGGGTGGGACCGGCATTGGCGCACAGATGACTACGGCAACCCGGACCACTCGTTCGTCACCGCGGGCCTCGTGGAGGCGCTGGTGGCGGGCGGCGTCGCCCTGGTCGGCATCGATTCGGTGAACATCGACGACACCAGGGGCGGGGCGCGGCCGGCCCACACCGGTCTGCTCGAGGCGGGGATCCCGGTGGTGGAGCACCTCACCGGCCTCGATCGCCTGGTCGGCGACACAGTTCCGGTTCTTTGCGGTACCACCGAAGGTCATTGGGCTGGGGACCTTCCCGGTGCGCGCGTTCGCCATCATCGATTGAGGAGGAACTCCTCGATGATTTCCGCGTACTCCTCGGCGTGGGTGCGATAGGGGAAGTGCCCGGCGCCGGCGATCACGCGTCGCTCAGCCTCCGGGAGAATCTTCAGTAGCTCTTCGATCACCCCGTCGACCCAATCAGCAGTGTCCTCCCCCTGGGTGAAGAGCACCGGCGTTCTCAATCCCCTGAGTGCCGCGATATCCGTGCGATGGGAGTCGGGATCTTCGATTTCCCGGAGCACCGTGTGTGTGTTGTGGAGCATCCGGTTCCGAGCGGCATCGTCGAACGATTCGAATGTCCCCGGGCCGAACTCGTGGTCGACATACCACTCTGCGGCCGCCCGGAAGTCGCACCTCTTGGAGCATCACTTGCCAACCTCTCAAACGCTTCCCATTCCCGCGCCGCGATCCCGGCACCGGCGGCTGTGGATTCCAGGAGGTCGAAGAGCCCGGGCTCGTGACACACCAGCCTCGACACCAGATCGGGGTGGGCCGCCGCGAAGCGGAGGGCGATGTTGGACCCATAGGAGTTGGCGACGACGTGTGTCGGATGGATCCCGAGGTGCTCGACGAGGACGGCAAGGTCGGCGATGTCGTCGTGCACCGTCGCACCGTTGGAGTCGCCGGTGCTCTCGCCATGGCCCCGGAGGTCGTAGCTCACTACTTGAAACGATGATGTGAGGTAGGGGATCAGGGGACCCCAGGTCCTGCGATCGGTCCACGACCCATGGAGGAGGACAACAGGCGTGCCGGTCCCGTCGATTTGATATCCGAGTGGCGTCCCGTTGAGGTTGATGACTGGCATCGGTGGGCAGTCTGCCCGCTTCAAGGACCGGCACGGCTTCCCCAGAGCACACTCAATCCTTGGTTCCGTGATCAGCGCTCGTTCTCTGGTCGTACGCTCCCCGACTATGAGTCAGCCCCTGTCCAGGGAGGACCTAGAGGCAGCGCACTGCTGGTGGGATGCCGCCGACCGGGTTCCGGGACGGCCGGCGATGACCGAGTTCCGCCGGGGACTTCGCTACCACCAGGCGCAATGGCGGGAGGCAAATGGCCATCCAATCGGAACCCAGCCGATCGCTCCCAAGTCCGGCGAGAAACCCAAGCGACTCGTTGGGAATCACCTCCCACTCGATTACGCCCGTGAGACCGGCGCCAACTTCATCACCAAGCAAGCGCTCGAGGCCGCGAGGGCTCGGACCTCGTTCATCGAACCGCACCAGAGCTTCGACCACCAGCGCTTCTGGGCCGACCTCCTCTGGTCACCGGCGATGGCCTTCAACCTGTTCGGAAACCTGGCCGCCGACCTCGACCTGGCTGACACAGCCGTTCACGAATGGTGGCCGGATGCGCGCGGCAGAGTGTCCGATGTCCTGTTTGCTCACTCGCCTGGTCGATTCGATCACCTGTATCTGGGAAACCTCAGCGATTTCGAGGCAGCGTTCATACTCGACATAGGGGATGGCACCAAGGGGATCGTTGGCGTCAATGTCAATTACCACCAGCGCATCAAACCCGAGACCCCGAAGCCAATCCGGGAGGAGCACTACGGCGGGATCGCCAAGAGGTCGGGCGCCTTCGCACCCGGAGCCATCGACTCAGTCAATCGCCGCAGTGACCTCCTCGAGATGTGGCTCCGGCATCTGCTGTTGCTTTCCATGCTGCAACATCCGAGTGGTCAGTGGGCGTGGGGCCGATACGTGGTGATTCACCCCGCAGGGAGCCCGGACTTCGCCGAAGCATGTCCGAGGTACGAGAGCCTGCTGATCGATCGGTCGACCTTTACTGCTATGACGGTCGAGAGGATCCTGGACTCGAATCAGCTTCCGCCGAAGGTGATCACGGCTCTGCGCCGGCGCTATATCCCCGGCTAGGAGATCATCTCCTGTCCGCGCATTCTTCGCATGCCAGACTCCTTCGATGGCGGTCCTTGACTTGGTCACCATCGTCGTCGAGGACTATGACCCGGCGATCGAATTCTTTGTGGGGATGCTCGGATTCGAGCTCGTGGAGGACTCGCCCTCGCGTCACCAACGATGGCCGACCAAAGCGTTGGGTGGTGGTGCGACCCCGTGGCGCAGAGACGGGGATCCTGCTCGCCCGTGCCGATGGCGATCAACAGGGGCTCGCGGTTGGTAACCAGGCTGGAGGACGTGTCGGCTTCTTCCTCCGGGTCGACGATTTCGAGGCGAGCTACAACCGGATGATGGCCGCAGGGGTGGGTTTCGTGACGGAGCCACGTACGGAGGACTATGGGCGGGTTGCCGTATTCACCGACATCGCCGGCAATCGATGGGACCTACTTGGTCCGGTTTGAAGGAGAGTCCGCGCAGTCCCCGGACCGAGTTTCCACACCTCGAGCTTCACCGTATACTTTCCCCATCCCGCGAACCCCCTAGGGGTGTAGCTCGAATTGGTAGAGCGCCGGTCTCCAAAACCGGAGGATGGGGGTTCGAGTCCCTCCGCCCCTGCCAGACTTGACTCAGATTGAGGCTTAGGAAAGAGCGATGAACCGAGAGATGCGCCGGCTTCAGGAGCGCGAAGAGCGGCTCCAGAAGAAGCAGGATCCCGAAAAGGGCAAGGGGAATCGTCGCGCCCCGGCGACCACGGCGAAGCCTCAGGTTGAGCGCAAGTCCTTCTTCCATCGCCTCCGTGACTACCTCCACGAGGTGCGGGTCGAGCTCCGCAAGGTCACCTGGCCTACCCGGGAGCAGATGATCGCCTTCACCACGGTGACCGTCGTCACCTGTGTGATCCTCACCGCAGTCGTCTTCGGGCTCGATGTCCTCATGAAGGAGCTGGTGTTCTGGCTGGTGGCGAGGTCCTCATGACCGAGACCGTCGAGACCGTGGACACCGTCGAGCTCGAGCTCGTCGATGAGGTCGTCGAGGAGGTCGAGCCGGAAAGGCCGGCCAGTCCCTATGACCTGCCCGGCGACTGGTATGTGATCCACTCCTATTCCGGCTACGAGAACAAGGTCAAGGCCAACCTCGAGACCCGGATCCAGTCGATGCACATGGGTGACCGGATCTTCGAGGTCCACATCCCCATGGAGGATGTCGTCGAGTTCAAGGGCGGGAAGAAGGTCACCGTCCCCAAGAAGGTGTTCCCCGGCTACATCCTGGTGAGGATGACCCTCGACGACGACTCCTGGTACGCGGTGCGCAACACCCCGGGCGTCACCGGCTTCGTCGCCGGCAACGCTCAGAAGCCGACTCCCCTTTCCCGACGGGAGGTCGAGAGATTTCTCGGCGTCCAGGAGGAAGAGGAGAAGGCCAAGCCTCGCTTCAAGCCCGACTGGGAAGTGGGAGAGCAGGTTCGGGTCGTCACCGGGCCGTTCGCCGACTTCAACGGGGTCATCGAAGACATCAACATCGACCAGCAGAAGATCGTGGTGCTGGTCAACATCTTCGGCCGGGACACTCCCGTCGAGCTCGGCTTCGAGGACATTCAGAAGAACTAGCCCTAAGCCCCGAGCCTTAGGCCTCAAGCACAGGACAAGAAATGGGTAGAAGAAGACTCGTCACGACGTTGAAATTGCAGTTGCCTGCCGGGCAGGCCACGCCCGCGCCCCCGGTGGGAACCGCCCTCGGCCCCCATGGGGTCAACCTGATGGATTTCGTCAAGGCCTACAACGAGGCGACCGCCAGCCAGCGGGGCCAGATCATCCCGGTCGAGGTCTCGATCTACGAGGACCGCTCGTTCGACTTCGTCATGAAGACGCCTCCGGCGGCGGCCCTGCTCCGTCAGGCGGCCAAGGTGGAGAAAGGCTCCGGTGAGCCGAACAAGGTCAAGGTGGGCAAGGTGACTCGGGCCCAGGTCAAGGAGATCGCAGAGATCAAGATGGCCGACCTCAATGCCAATGACGTAGACGGGGCGATGAAGATCGTCGAGGGCACCGCCCGATCGATGGGTATCACAGTCGCCGACTGAGCTCGGCGCAGCGTGGGAGGCCGTCGAGGCCGCCTGAACCACAAGGAGACACAATGGCAAGGCATGGCAAGAAGTACCGCGAGTCGGCGATGCGGTACGACAAGCAGACTCATTACCAGCCAAGGGAAGCCCTGGAATTGGTGAAGACCCTGGCGCCGGCGAACTTCGACGAGACCGTCGAGGCAGCTTTCCATCTGGGCATCGATCCCAAGAAGGCCGACCAGTTGATCAGGGGCACCGTCTCTCTTCCTCACGGCTCTGGAAAAGAGGTTCGGGTTGCCGCCTTCGTCTCTGCGGACAAGGAGAAGGAGGCCACCGAGGCCGGCGCCGACGTGGTCGGGGGCAAGGAGCTCGTGGAGAAGCTCTCCGCCGGGGGTGAGCTCGACTTCGACATCGCCATCGCCACCCCGGACCTGATGGCGGAGGTCGGCAAATTGGGCCGGATCCTCGGCCCCCGTGGGCTGATGCCCAACCCCAAGGCGGGCACCGTCACCCAGGATGTGGCCAAGGCAGTGACCGAGTTCAAGTCCGGTCGCATCGAATACCGCAACGACCGCTACGGGAACGTGCACATCCTGGTGGGCAAGGTGTCCTTCGACGTCGATCAGCTGACGTCCAACCTGGCAGCGGTCTCCGGTGAGTTGATCCGGGCCAAGCCCTCGGCATCCAAGGGCCGCTATATGCGTCAGCTCTCGCTCTCGTCCACCATGGGACCGGGGGTCAAGGTCGACGTGGGAGTTCTCGACGATTTCGTCAAGAACAGCGCCTGAGATTTCACAACGCTCCGAACAAGAAAGAGCCCCCGGTATTCGGGGGCTCTTTCCTTGGAGTAGGGGGATCTCCGTGCTCCGGCTTCACCGTGGGCTGTAAGGGCTTCGGCTGCCAGGTCCACCGTCCGCACGGGCCGACGACTCATCTGTGGACCAGGGTAGGGGCTGGTCTTGCAATGTCGGCTCGCGGCCCTCACTACTGGGTCCGGAGAGCGGGCGGGGGCGGTCAGGGAACCCGCCCGGGCTCACACGGAGACCCCCTGTTCTCAATGGTGCAAGTGTCGCGCGGGTTCCAGAGCGTGTCCAGGGAGATTCTGGAAAGCCGCGTCTGTGGGGCGACTCCACAGTGGTTTGAGCGCCGAATTGCCGAGCACGCCGGTCCCGGTACAATTCCGAGCTGCAACTCCAAAACCCCCGGCCCAAGACCGTCGGCGTCCCCAGGGACTTAAAGGCGAAAGCCACCCACGCAGGTCGCTCCTCACAGAGCCCCTTGTCCACGGTCGAGGGGCTTTATCGATGTCTATCGGAGGAGCGAGATGCCAAGACCAGAGAAGGTCCAGGCGGTTGCCGACATCAAGGAAAGGCTCGAAGGCGCCGAGGCGGTGTTCCTCACGGAATACCGCGGGCTGACTGTGAAGGCAGTCCAGGCGCTGCGGAGGAGCCTCAGGGCCAGTGGCGCCGAATACAAGGTGGTCAAGATGACGCTCGCCCAGCTCGCCGCCGGCGAAGCTGGGGTCGAGGGCCTCAACGAGTACCTGCTCGGCCCCACCGCTATCGCGTTCGCCAACAGCGATCCGGTGGCCACGGCCAAAGCCCTCAAGGACTTCTCGAAGTCCAACGAGGTCTTCGTGCTCAAGGCCGGCGTGCTTTCGGGGAACATCCTCACGCCCGAGGAGGTCTCCAGGCTCGCCGACATCGAGCCCCGCCCCGTGCTGCTGGCAAAGATCGCAGGAGCCGCCAAGGCGCCGCTGAGCGCGGCGGCCGGCCTGTTTGCGTCTTTCAACCGCAGCGCAGCAACGATGTTCAACCAGCTACTGGAGAAGAAGGAGTCGGGATCCATCCTGGCAGAGGGAGCCTCAGAGGACTCCCTGCCCGCCGATGAGCCCACGACCGAGACGGCCGACCAGGCCGAGGAGGAATGATCGATGGCTACCAAGGCCAAGATGACCACTGATGAGTTGATGAGCGTGTTCGAGGAGATGACCGTCCTCGAGCTCAAGGAATTTCTCGATGCCTTCGAGGAGAAGTTCGAAGTCACAGCTGCCGCCCCGGTGGCAGTCGCAGCGGCACCTGCTGCCGGTGGTGACGGCGCGGCCGCGGCCGCCGTCGAGGAGAAGGACGAGTTCGATGTAGTCCTGGTGAGTGCCGGCGCCCAGAAGATCCAGGTGATCAAGGAAGTGCGGAGCCTGACCTCACTCGGCCTCAAGGAGGCCAAGGACCTCGTCGACGGCGCTCCCGCCAACGTGTTGGAGGCGGTGGAGAAGGACGTCGCTGACAAGGCCAAGGAAGTCCTCGAGGGCGCCGGGGCCACTGTCGAGTTGAAGTAGGCGCCACTGCGTTCAACGCACAACGCCAGTCGCATCACTCAGGAACGGCCCCTTCGGGGGCCGTTCCTCATTTGACGCCGAAGTAGGCGGTGACCACCGGTGTTTCCCGCTCCCTGAGCAACACGTTGGCGTCGAGCAGCTCCAGATTCTGAGCGAGGCTGGTCGCCGCCTCGGGGAGGGGAGTCTCGGCGAAGAAGGCCTTCACGTCAGCCGCGATCTCGGGCTGGGAGAGGCCGGAGAGCCCTTCGGTGATCCGACGCTTGGTCAACCCCGGCATCTGGGCGAGTACGTCGGGCCAACGGGTGCGGGCGCTTTCCCAGGCCGCGGGGCCACCCTTTCCGATCAGCAGCCGGGCCAGGACCCAGAACCCGTCCTGGGTGCGGATTTCGCCGTCGACGATGCGGTCGACTGTGGTTACGACTTGGTCCTTGGTTGGCACCCCCGCCACCGACCGCAGAAAGCGCAGCTGGTCGAGGGGGGTCGTCGCCGCCTTGTAGGTATCCCAGAGCCGTTCGTACTCGGAGTCGCCGCCATGTCGGGCGTAGACGGCGAGGGCCGCCGTCGCCACCTCCGGGTCGAGGTCCTGTTCTGACAGCAAGTCGTCAACTGCCTGGCGCGCTCTTTCGATGGTTTCCTCGTCGTGACCGATGTTGCCCATGGCGGCGATCAGGTCACCCCTTAGCTTGCGGGTCAAGTCACTGTCCTCGGGCCCCGGCTCCCAGCCCAGCCTGCGGTGAGACGGTCCCACCAGGTCGCGCACAAACTTCTGAAATGCGGGCCGCGCCTCGTCGGACAAGGCGTGGTGCTCGATGGCGGCAAGCCCGCCCGTGATCACCGACCAGATCGCCTGTTCCTGCTCGTCTCCAAAGGCCCCAACCAGATCCAGGAAGTCGGAGGCCGGGAGCTGCGAGGAGCGGATCAAGGCCCAGGTGTCGGAGACCAGCCCGTAGCGCTCGATGTCGTCCAGGCCATCGAGATGGGCGAGGAGACGGGCGAAGAGCTGCTCGGAGTATCGGGTGCGATAGAAGCCGTGCCCTCCGGCGTTGGCCACGACGAACTCGAGATCGCCATCCAGCTCGACCAGGACCTCATCCTCCGAGAGCAGCACTTTGTGCTCGAAGTCCTTGCCGCCGGCTCTCCCTTGCAATTGCACGGGGACCTTCCAGATCGTGGTGTCACTCTCGTCGGGGATGGCGAGGAAGCGGCGCTGACTCAGCTTGACGCCGTGATTGGCCTCCCGGACATCGATCTGGGGGAAGCCCCGCTGGTAGACCCAGGTGTCCATGATCTCGCCGACGGGCCAATCGGAGGCACCGTCCAACCCCTCCCAGAGGTCGGTGGTCACCGTGTTGGCGTACTCGTGCTTGCGCAAGTAGTTGCCAATGCCCTGGCGGAACTGCTCGGTGCCGATGAACTGCTCGATCATCCAAAGCACCGCCGAGCCCTTGCCGTAGGTGATGGAGTCGAACATCTCGTCGACCTCGCGGGGGGAGTTGACCTCGAATTCGATGGGTCGGGTGGTGTGCAGCTGGTCGGTTCCCATGGCCCACGGGATCTCGAGGTTGGCGAAGGCCAGCCAACGCTTCCACTCCGGCATCTTGGCGTCGGTGGCCTTGAGCTCCATGAAGCTGGCGAACGCCTCGTTGAGCCACGCCCCTTCCCACCACCTCATGGTGACCAGGTTGCCGAACCATTGATGCGCCACCTCGTGGCCGATCACGTCCAGGCTGTTCTGGAGCTCGCTCTGGCTCGCCTTCGCCTTGTCGACGACGAGGTAGGTCTCCCGGTAGGTGATCAGGCCCACGTTCTCCATGGCCCCGGCCGCGAAGTCGGGGATCGCGATGTGGTCCAGCTTGTCGCCCGGGTAGGGGATGCCGTAGTAGTCCGAGAGGTACTCGAAACAGAAGATGGCGTTCTCGATCGCAACATCGGTGAGGTGAAGGTTGCCCTGGGGCACGATGATGCGGATCGGGGTCCCCCTCACCACCACCGGCTCCGTTGCCTCGAAGGGGCCGACGATGAACGCCAGGAGGTAGGTGGACATCTTCATCGTGGGGGCGAATCGGAACTCGACGCGCCCGTCCTCGAGCTCGGTGCGGCTTTGCTCGCCGGTGTTGGAGAATGCCGCGAGTCCGGGGGCGACCACCATCGTGGTCTGGAACACCGCCTTGATGTCCGGCTCGTCCCAACAGGGGAACACCCGGCGGGCATCGGTGGCCTGACACTGCGAGGTGGCGATGGCGTGCTCCACCCCGTCCGGGTCCTTGTAGACCGACCGGTAGAGCCCTCGCAGCTGGTCGTTGATGATCCCGGTGTACTCGATCTCCAGTTGGTAGGTCCCGGGTGCCAGCGGTGAGGCGAGGGGAAGCGTTGCCCGCTCGAACTCCTCGTCGTAGGAGCTCTCGCCGATCTCGATGGTGGTTCCGTCCGCCGTCACCCGGGCGGAGTCGATCGTGATCTCGGCGCAGTTGAGGACGATGGACTCGACCTCTTCGACGACCCCGACCGTGATCGAGACCCGACCGTTGAAGGTGAAGGTCTCGAGATCGGGCTCGAGCGTCAGCTCATAGGCGCTGGGTATGACCAGGCGCGGCAAGCGATAGGGGTTGTCAGACAAGTTCCCAGCCCTCGACAATGGTACGGACCCTTGAAATGCTACCGAGCCAGAGCCGGGCTTCTACCCGGAATCCCGAGAAACGCGCTGCGGGCTTTACCCTGCCCCTGGTGAGCGAACGGTCCACGATTCTGGTAGCGATCAACGGCCCGGATGGGCCCGGGATCAGCGCCGGGTTGATGCAAGTGCTGGCCGACTCGGGAGCTGAGATCTACGACGTCGAGCAGATCGTGGTCCGGGGCCGACTCACCTTGAACGTTTTGATCGGGGTCGCCGGAGAGAAATCGACGATCGGTGAGCTTCTCTTCTACGGCTGGCAGCGTGGGTTGCACATCGAATTCGAGGTCGTCGATGACACCCCCACCCCCACCAAGGCGATGTCGGCCGTGACCGTGATCGGGATGCGGATCGGCCCCGAGGAGTTCGGAGCGGTGGCCTCGGCAATCGCCTCCGGGAACGGCAACATCGAGCGCATCTTCCGGCTCTCCAGGTACCCGGTGGTCTCCTACGAGTTGTTGGTCTCCAACGGCGACATCGCTGTGATCCGCGAGGGTCTGGTCCTGGCGGCGGCTCAGCTGCCGATCGATGTGGCGATTCAGCCCGATGGCCTGGAACGGCGGGCCAAGCGAATGGTGATCATGGACGTCGACTCCACCCTGATCCAACACGAAGTGATCAACCTGTTGGCGCGGGAGGCAGGGGTCGAAGATCTGGTGGCTGAGATGACCCATCTCGCCCTGACGGGTGAGATGGACTTCGAAGAGTCGTTGCGAGAGCGGGTGGCGATGCTCAAGGGCCTGGATCAGGTGGCCCTGACCCATGTGTTCGAGAACATCACCTTGACCAGCGGCGCCCGAACCTTCATCCGGACCCTGAAGCGCCTGGGAATGGTCACCGCCATCGTCTCTGCCGGGTTCACCAGGTTCACCAACGTCATCGCCGCCGACCTCGGGATCGACTACTCCCTGTCCAACACCCTTGTGGATGTCGACGGGGTGCTCACAGGGGAATTGACCGGGGAGTTCGTCGATGGGCCTCGCAAGGCCCAATTCCTGAAGTCGATCGCGGAGGCCGAGGGAATCCCGGTGTCCCAGGTGGTGGCGGTTGGCGACGGGGCCAACGACCTCGACATGCTGGCGGCTGCCGGGCTCGGAATCGCCTTCAACGCCAAGCCGTTGGTGAGGGAGCGAGCCGACACAGTGATCTCGGTGCCCTATCTGGACGCCATCCTCTTCATCATGGGGATCCAACGCCAGCACGTGGAAGACGCCGACGCATCGGACCCCGGGTTCGAGGTGCCCGACCGGATCGAAGTGCCCGGGATCCCGCATCTCTGATGCCGGCCGACTTTGTCCGAGGCATTCCCCTGCTCACGTCGATGCCTGACTCGCCACGCGGGGCCGCGGACAAACAGACGCCGGTCGGCCGCGGCTGCCGCTGCGCGGCAGCGCTGTCAGGAGCTGGCTACCACTCCCTATGGAAGAACTCGCCGCGGGGGCGGTCCACCCTTTCGAAGGTGTGAGCTCCGAAGAAGTCGCGCTGAGCCTGGATGAGGTTGGCGGGAAGGCGCTCGGAGCGCATCGAGTCGTAATAACCGAGGGCGCTCGAGTACGCCGGCACCGGGATCCCTGAGGCGACGGCCCCCGCCACCACCCGGCGCCAGCCCGGCTCCGCCTCGCGCAGGGCGCTGGCGAAGAAGTCGTCCTCCACCAGGTCCGGGAGCCCTGGTTTCCTCTGGTAGGCACTCGTGATGTCGTCGAGGAATGCGGCCCTGATGATGCAACCCGCCCTCCAGATCGAGGCGATGCTTCCCGGCTTCAGGTCCCACTCGTGCTCCGCCGAAGCCGCACTCATCAGCCTGAAACCCTGGGCGTAGGAAATGATCTTCGAGGCGTAGAGGGCACCCTCGATGTCCTCGCTGGCGATGCTCAGGTCTGGAGTCGGGCTGGGAAACAAGGTGGCGGCACGCTTCCGACGCTCCGGGTCGGAGCTGACGATCCGGGCGTAGACCGCCTCGGCGACCAGGGTGGTCGGCTCACCGAAGTCCATCGAAGCCACCACTGTCCATTTCCCGGTGCCCTTCTGGCCGGCAGCATCGAGGATGAAGTCCACCATCGGCACGCCGTCTTCGCTCGCCGCGAGTATCTCGCTGGTGATCTCGATCAGATAGGACTTGAGCCGCCCCTGGTTCCACCCATCGAACACCTGCGAGATCGACTCCGGGTCGGATCCCATCCCCCGCCTCATCAGGTCATATGCCTCGGCGATGACCTGCATGTCGCCGTACTCGATGCCGTTGTGCACCATCTTCACGAAATGCCCGGCGCCACCGGGGCCGATCCACTCGCAACATGGGGCCCCGTCCGAGGCCCGCGCCGCGATCCCCTTGAGGATGGGCTCCACCCGGGGCCAGGCGTCAGGGCTCCCGCCGGGCATCAGCGACGGGCCGTGTCTCGCACCTTCCTCTCCTCCCGAGATCCCGACTCCGAGGTAGAGCAGGCCCTTCGACTCGACTTCGGCGCATCTGCGCTCGGTGTCGGTGTAAAGCGAGTTCCCTCCATCGATGATGATGTCGCCGGGCTCGAGGAGCCCGGACAGGGTGTCGATCAGCTGGTCGACGGGTGCGCCGGCCTTGACCATGAGGAGTACAACCCGCGGCCGCTCCAGATTGGCGACCAGGTCCTCCAGCGATCCGGCTCCGAGCATGTCTTTGCTACCTGCTTCGCCGGCCATGAACGCGTCGGTCACGGCCTGGGTCCGGTTGTACACAGCCACTCGGTTGCCGGAATCGGCCAGGTTGAGGGCGAGATTGGCGCCCATCACTGCCAGGCCCACAACTGCGATATCGGCGCGCTCGCTCATCGGCGGCGAGGGTAACCCGGGCACTCGCACGCGAACGACCGGTTGCCTACCCTCGCCGGTCGTGTCAAGGATTCGGATCGGGATCGATGTCGGTGGCTCCGGGGTCAAAGGGGCCCTGGTCGACACCGACAGTGGAACCCTGGTCTCGGACCGTGTCCGGTTCGATACCCCACAGCCGGCGACGCCCGAGGGGCTGGCGTCAGCCGTGGCGTCCCTGGTCGGGGAGCTGGGCGGCAAGGGCCCGATCGGCATCGGGTTTCCGGCGGTGGTCAAGGAGGGTTGGATCTACACGGCGTCCAATATCGACATCTCGTGCATCGGCGTGAACGCCGTTGACCTCTTCTCCTCCGCGACCGGTCGCAAAGTCACTGTCATCAACGACGCCGACGCCGCAGGGCTCGGGGAATACAAGTTCGGTGCTGTTCGAGAGGCCACTGGGACGGTGGTGGTGCTCACCTTTGGGACCGGTATCGGGAGTGCCCTACTCAGCGACGGCCGGCTGGTCCCCAACGTGGAGCTAGGCCAGCTCGAATTGAGGGGAATCCAGCCTGCGGAGCTCTACTACTCGGCGAAGGCGATGACCGAGGCAGATCTCGACTGGCCAGAGTGGGGGAAGAGGGCCAACGAGTTCGTGGGCCACGTTGCCCGCCTTTTCAGCCCCGACCTCATCGTTGTCGGAGGTGGAGTGGTCTCCAAGTGGGACAACTTCGCCGGTGGCTTCGACCCCGACCTTCCGGTCGTTCCCGCGGCCCTTCGAAAGAACGCGGGCATCATCGGAGCCGCAGGCCTCGTGGTCAGCGGCTGAAGGCGACGAAGCGGGAGCGGGCGCTTTCGGGCACGCGGATCTCGAGGATGGTGCCCTGATCGTCGTGCTTCTCCTCGATTACCTCGCCGGCACGGTGGGCGGCAGCTACGACATCGCCTCGCTCGTAGGGGATCTCGAGAGTCATTGTCACCATCGGGGGCGCCAGCATCTCCCCAACCCGCTCCAATAGGTCGTTGAGCCCGGTGCTTTCCAACGCCGACACCATCACCGCATCGGGGTAGAGGTTGTGCACGCGCTGTTGCTCGACTTCGGTCATGGCGTCGACCTTGTTGACCACGATCAGGTCCGGGATGGAGCCAGCATGGATCTCGGCGAGCACCTCTCTGACCGCAGCCAGCTGTCCGGCTGGGTCTTCGTCTGTTCCGTCGACAACATGGAGCAGGAGGTCGGCTTCGGCAACCTCGGCGAGGGTCGATTGAAAGGCCTCGACGAGATGATGGGGGAGCCGGCGCACGAAACCTACGGTGTCGGCGACCAGCGTCACCCGGCCATCGGGGAGCTCCAACCGGCGCACCGTGGAATCGAGGGTGGCGAAGAGGCGGTCCTCGACCAGGGCCCCGGCATCGGTCAGCGCGTTGAGCAAGGTGGATTTGCCGGCATTGGTGTATCCCACGATCGAGACCTGCTGGATCTCGGATCGCTGCCGCGACTTGCGCTGGGTGGCCCGGTGTTGAACCGTCTCTTTGAGATCCCGCTCCAGCCTGGATATCCGCTGCACGATCCGGCGACGGTCGGTCTCCAGCTTGGTCTCGCCGGGCCCACGGGCCAGCACCCCGGCCCCCTGTTGGGACATCGACTTTCCCTTGCCCCGCAACCTGGGGAGGTAATAGCGGAGCAAAGCCAGCTCCACCTGGATCGCACCCACCCGGGAAGTCGCATGCTGGGCGAAGATGTCGAGGATCAATGCCTCACGGTCGACTACATCACATTCGAAGAGCTTCTGCAGGTTGCGCTGCTGGCCGGGAGTGAGCGGGTTGTCGAAGATCACGAGGTCGATGTCCAGGGCCCGGGTCAGGGTCGCCAGCTCGGCTGCTTTGCCCGAGCCGATGTAGGTAGCGGGATCGATCTGGCGGCGGTTGACCAGCTCGCGGTCGACCGGTTCGGCACCTGCGGTGTCGGTCAGCAGCTCCAGCTCGTCCAGGCTGCGCTCGGCCTCGAAACCGCTCATCCCCGGGAGCTCGACGCCTACCAAGAAGGCGCGCTGAACCCTGACCTCGAGGTCGGTGACGGTTGCGGTGAGCCTGCGCCTGCTGCGGGATGTTCGGTCGTTGGTCATCTAGGGCCAATGGCGTGGGGCGGTGATGTTTGCCGCCTCGATCCGCCGATGCCGGTGGTTTTACCCGAGCTCAGAGGTACTGACCCTCGTCCCCGACGTGCTCCAACTCCTCCTCGGCGATGATTTGCGACTCGCGGACCGCAACCACCGGTTTGCCTGTCGAGGGCCATATGAAGCGCCAGGCCCCGGTGGGCACCGCCCAGAACCTCTGACCGGTCTGGACGTCGACGAGTGCCAGAGCGTCGTTGCCGTCCTTGGTCCCCATGGGGACCAAGAGGCCGGAGCGGGTGGTTGACTCCTCGGGAGCATGGCCGACACGCCAGCCCGGCATCACCTTGTAGCCGTTGTCCTGGAATATGGGCAGCCCCGTCGTCATCATCCTTCCCCATAATTCTCGCAGGTCACAGGGCCAACGGCGAGATGCGGAACCGGCCAGCCGGTAGGGTTCGATGCCCATGGCCGACAAGTCGAACTTCTCCGAGGCACTCGAATACCACTCGAAACCCCGCCCGGGGAAGATCGCGATCAGATCCACCAAGCCGACCGCCACCCAGGCGGACTTGAGCCTGGCCTACACCCCGGGTGTGGCCGAGCCTTGCCTGGTGATCGCCGACGATCCCGAGGCTGCATTCGAGTTCACGAATCGGGGCAATCTGGTGGCGGTGGTCTCCAACGGCACGGCGGTCCTGGGACTGGGGAACATCGGTGCCCTTGCCGGAAAGCCGGTGATGGAGGGGAAGGCGGTCCTGTTCAAGCGCTTTGCCGACATCGACGTTTTCGACCTCGAGATCGACGCCACCGACCCCGACGACGTGGTCCGATTTTGCGAGATGCTGGCCCCCACGGTTGGTGGCATCAACCTCGAGGACATCAAGGCCCCGGAGTGCTTCTACATCGAGCAGACACTCCGCGATCGGCTCGACATCCCGGTGTTCCACGACGACCAGCACGGGACGGCGATCATCGGGGCTGCCGGCTTTCTCAACGCGCTGGAGTTGACCGAGCGGGACATCGCCAAGACCAGAGTGGTCTTCGCCGGGGCCGGCGCGGCCGGCATCGCATCGGCCCGGTTCTTCATCGAGCTCGGTGTCGACCCGGCAAACGTCCTCCTGACCGACACCAAGGGCGTCATCCACAGCGAGCGTGACGACCTCACCGACATCAAGAGGGAATTCGCGGTGGAGACCGACGCCCGGACCCTGGCCGATGCCCTCCAGGGAGCCGACGCGCTGATCGGAGTGTCGGTTGCGGGCACCGTTTCCAAGGAGATGGTGCAATCGATGGCCCCCGATCCCATCGTCTTCGCTCTGGCCAATCCCGACCCTGAGATTCCATACCCGGACGCCCGGGCCGCGCGGGACGATGTGATCATTGCCACGGGGCGCAGCGACTACCCGAACCAGGTCAACAACGTCCTCGGATTCCCATTCATCTTCAGAGGCGCCCTCGACGTCAGGGCACGCGCTGTCTCGGAGAAGATGAAGATCGCCGCCGCCCGCGCCCTTGCCGATCTGGCCCGGGAGCCGGTCCCCGATTCGGTGCTCCGGGCATATGACCTGGAGCAGCTCCAGTTCGGGCCTGACTATCTGATCCCCAAGCCGTTCGACGTCCGGGTGTTGCGGACCGTGGCCCCCGCGGTGGCCAAGGCAGCGATGGACGAAGGCCTGGCCGGGGCTCCGATCGAGGACTTCGACGAGTACAGGGCCCAGCTTCAGACCCGGTTCCAGGCCTCGCACAGCCTGATCAACGCGATCACCACCCGGGCCATGGAGCAGCCGAAGAAGGTGGTCTATCCCCACGCCGAGGACGTCCGTCTCATCCGCGCCGCAAGAAGGGTGGCCGATGAGGGAATCGCACGGCCGGTCTTGCTCGGGGGCTTGGAGCGGATCGAGGAGTTGGCCAGCGCCTCCGGGCTCTCCCTGGATGGCATGGAGGTCATCGACCACATCAACGAGAGCGCAGAGCGGAACCGGTACGCCGCCGATCTCGAGGAGCTGCGGCGGCACAAAGGCATGTCGTTGAAGGAGGCGTTGGCGCAGACCGCCGATCCCAATATGTATGCCTGTCTCATGGTGCGTGAGGGCAAGGCCGATGCGGTCCTCGGTGGCCTCAACACCTACTACCCGGACACGATTCGCCCCGCCCTCCAGGTGCTCAAGGTGGAGGAGGGACGCACGATCGTGAGCTCGGTCTACCTGGTCGTGGTGCAAGGGACCGCGTTCTTTTTCACGGACTGCGCGGTCAACATCGAGCCGACCGCGGAGCAGCTCGCCGAGATCGCGCTGGCGGCCACGACCACCGCCCAGAACGAGTTCGATCGGGACCCCCGGGTGGCCTTCATCAGCTATTCGGACTTCGGCTCGGCCGGTGGTGGCGAGCCGGCGCGGGTGCGGAGGGCGGTCGAGCTGTTCCGGCTGGCCCGTCCCGACATCCCGGTGGATGGCGAGATGCAGGCTGACACCGCGGTCATGCCCGAACTGCTCAAGGACCGCCGGCCGGGAGGTCCCCTGGGCCGCGAAGCCAACGTCCTGGTCTTTCCCAACCTGACCGCGGCCAACGCCTCCTACAAGCTGCTCAACCGCCTCGGCGATGCCGAGGTGATCGGCCCCATCCTCAGCGGCCTATCCAAGACGGTCCACGTCCTGCAGCGGGACGCATCCGTGAACGACGTGGTGAACATGACCGCGATCGCAGTTGCCGAGGCCCAGCGTCGGGAGCGAGCCGGAAACTAGAGGTTCGACATGACCGGAGAAGGAGCGAGGGGCGGCGCTCCACCTACACCCCCCGACGAGGATCTCGACCCACGACTCGACGATCCGCTCGTTCGGGCTTGGTTCGGGGAGCATCTGCCGGAGTTGCGTCGAAACGTCTCCGGGCAGCGGCTTCTGTACTGGAGCCTCGCGCTCGCCGTCATCCTTGGCCTAGGGGCCCACATCGCTGGATATCTGCTCAAATCGAAGGCGACGACGGAGCCCCTTGGACTACTGGTCGACCTGCTGTATGCGCTCGGTTATGCGCTGTGGACCGGCGCTGTGGTCGTCGCTTTCACCCAGCTCCTCCCCGAGACCAAACGTCGGCAGATCAAGCGGGCGCTCGACCACTACGAGGCAGCGCGTCGCGACGACGAAGCACAAAGGACGACCGAGGGCTGACGGCGAAATAGGCGTCAGCCACCCGAGTCAGGTGAATGCCGGCCACGGTCTATCAGTTCATCGGAGGCTGTAGTCGAGTAGGACGGTGCCGTCGTCGAAACGACGTGTCGTGTTGAGAGCGAGGTCGACCCTGACCCCGTCGGGGAGGGCAGAGGTGCCGCCACCCACGATCGTCGGGACCAAGCGCAGCTGATACCGGTCGACCAGACCTGCTCTCATGGCCTCGGCTGCCAGGCCAGGGCCACCGATGCCCAGGTCGCGGTCGGCGTTGTCCTTCATCGTCTGGACCACTTCGGGGTCGAAGGTCCGCTCCAGTCGGGTCCGCGGCTCCGGCACGGCGTCCAGGGTGGACGAGTAGACGATCTTCTCGGATGCCCGCCATGCCTCGGCGAACTCGCGTTCTACCTCGGACATGTCGTCGAGGAGCAGTGTGTCCCACACCCTCATCGTCTCGTACATGCGACGGCCGTAGAGCACGGTGCCGACCGATCGCTGGAAGTCGTTGAAGAAGGCGTGCACCTCCTCGGATGGCTCTGACCAGTCGAAATTGCCGTTCTCGTCGGCGATGTAGCCGTCGAGTGATGAGTTGATGATGTAGATGAGGTCGGCCATGGAATCCTCCCGATTCGTCGTACCTGTATGTCACCGAATAGCCCCGCTACCAGGTGAAACTCAGCGGTCCTTCCAGTACTCCTCGTAGTGGACGTTGCCCCGCGCCTTGCCATGGTCGATGGTGAACCCCCGCTCGTGGAGGAGTTGGCACACGCCGACCTCGGCGGGGAATGTCATCTCGTCGTCGGCCCACTTGGGGAGGCCAATCATCGCCGGGTTCCCACAGAGGAAGACGTGGGTGTTCGCCGGGTCGAGCGTGCTTCCCAACTCCTCCTCCAGTCGGCCCGAGGTGATCGTGTCCTGGATGTAGACCTTGTTGCCCTCGTTTTCGGGCTCCCTGGTGGTGAGGACCACGTACTTGTAGGTCGGGTGCCGCGCTTCGACCAAGGCTTGCTGTTTGGTGTAGGCGAGGTCATCCCGATAGCGGACACAGACCAGGTTGAGGATCGGGCCCTCATGACCGCGGCTCAACAACTCGCGGGTCATGGCGTTCTGCGGCGCTTCACCCGTGCCGGTGCTCAGGAACACGATGTTGTCGGTGGGTTGGACCCCCTCCAGGGTGTAGCGGCCGGTGAACTTGCGTCCCATGAAGATCCGGTCCCCCAACCCTTTCATGAAGATGCGGGGCGTCAGTGCCGGGATCTCTTCCTCTCCGGGCCTCACCTTGACGATGTAGAACTCCACCTCGTCCCAACGCGGCTGCAACAGGTTGCCCTCGTCGTCCACCATCGAGCTCGAGATCGAATAGGAGCGCCGGGCGAGCTTGGCCCGCTGTCCAGGCGGGAGCTCCTCCACCGCCTCGTCGGAGCGTGGCTCCCAGTAGCCGAGGGCGAGGGTGGTGTACTGCCCGGGGAGGTAGGGGTCGACCGGCTGGTCGGGTCGGACCATCATCACCCAAAGATCCTCGTTGTGGGCCCGGATCTGGCTCAGGGTCGCGTTGTAGTGCTGACTGCGGAGCGCCTCGTCTTCCTCGCCGGAGACGAAGCTGTCGGCGGGCGGATAGTGGACAAAGAGCCCGCTGATCACCTCGGCCGCGTCGGCGACCGAGTCTTCGTCCCAGTCGGTGCCCCGCCTCACCGTCACGGTGTTGGACAAGACGTACACGTGGTCGATCCCGTCGTCGGCCGCGATGAGGCGGCGGGCCAGCTCTGCAGGCGGCTCCTCGCTATCGATGGCTCCCGGGGTGAAGCCGATGCCGTCCTGGCCGGTCAACGAGCGATCGGTGCTGAACAGGGCCACCGTCCCCATCGGCGCTGCAGACACCTCGATTCTCTGACCCATCGTCACACGCTACCGGTCGGGAAGATCGCCACGCCGTGCGAGGTTCCCGATGTCATGGAAACAACCATCAAGGAGGCCCTCGATCGGGGTGGGATCGCCGACATCGTCACCACCGGGCGCAAGACCGGCCTGCCGCGGCGAGTCGAGATCTATTTCCACCAGTTCGACGGGGAGTACTACCTGACTGGCCGCCCCGGCTTCAAGCGCGATTGGGAAGCCAACATCAAGGCCAATCCCGCCTTCACCCTTCACCTGAAGCGAGGCCTGGATGCCGAGGTGACGATGATCGGCGAGACCGAGCCTGATCCAGAGAAGCGGGCCGCCATCCTCATTCGCGCCCTCACCGAGAATTGGGGCGTGGAGCCCGCAAAGGCGGAGGCCAATGTCGGCTACTACGTGGACACCGCCCCGTTCATACGGTTTCGGCCGGCGGAGGTGGGCTGACTTCGACCGGCAGATGCTGCTCGACGTCACGCATCCCCAAGCCGATCAGGATGAAGACGATGCCCATCAGAAACGCCATGACGGCCACCCCGAACGAGACAACCGAGGTGAACAACGAAGCCTGGAGGAACGACGCGGTCATGGCCGTTTCCCGCAACGGATCTTCGCGGTCCAACTCTGCGTAGTAGAGGCCTCCGGTGGCCTCGAGCGAGTGTTCTTCGATCACCTTGGCTTGGCAATACGCGGTGAAGGGATCGTCAACCTGCTGTCCGGGCATACAGGCGTCATCAGAGGTCACGATCTTCTGATCGCCCAAGGTGTCGGCCACCACGAACCAGGTGGTCACCCCTCCGACGATCAACAAGACACCGAGGACGATGGCCCCGATCGATGCAGCTCTTCTCACATGGGCTCCTTTGGCTTCTGCACGAGAAACCTAGCGGAGCCGAGTGGGGCGCCCCGAGGGCCGAAAGTCCTCATCGCCAGGGCTGTAGTGCCATTGCCGCGGGTAAAGACCCATTCCGCAATCAAAGACCACTTGTACCATCGATGCCAAGAGATGCCTGAACGTTCATTCGGAAGGACCATTCGATACCGGCGGACCAAGCTCGGCATGAGCCAGGCGAAGCTCGCCGAGCTGGTCGGACGCTCGGCGACGACCATCCGAAGCTGGGAGAGGGACACGTCGGTCCCCAGCGACGGAGCAGTGATCGCAGCCCTCGCTGCCGTCCTCGACATCGATAGGCGCTCACTATTCGAGAAGGCCGGTCTCGAGATGCCGGTCGAGGAGACCAGCCCGACGGTCGAGCAGGCTCTGGCCAGCCTCAGCGCCCAAGCTCGTCCCGCGTCGGTGCCCGCGCCCGCGGCACAGGCCGCTGGAGAGCGAAAGGGCACATCGATTGATGTCGACGACTACCCGGTGTTCGAGCTCGACCTCGACGAGGTTTCCGAGCTACCGCCTCCACCGGCTGCGGAGAATGAGCCGGAACCGGCCCCGGGCCCGCAACCGTCCAAAGACGAAATGGCTCCATCTGTGGAACCAACGGCACCCGACGACACGTTGTGGAAGGCACCGGTAACCTCAAGCATGGCTTCGACCTCTCCCACCCCAACCCCAGGATTCGTAGAGCCTCCGGAGCCCTACGTCCTGTCCGCAGCCACACCGCCGATGGTCGAGCCTTCCTACATGGAGGATTCCTCGCAGCGCCAGCTGTACAGGGTCCGCAACCTGGCCACGATCGTGCTCCTGGTTGCCCTCGTCATCATCCTGCTCTGGGCGTTTTCCAGCACCATCGATGCGCTTGGCTCGTGGTGGGATGACTTCTTCTCGACGCTGAGGCTCTAGCCCGCGCCGGCAGGCATAGGGCCACTCCAGGAGGCACCCTCCTAACGTTCGGGCAATGGGGCTGAGATGAGCAGGGGGCCGATGAAGGTCACGATCGTCGGTGGGGGCCCGGCCGGGCTCTATCTGGCGATCATGCTCTCCAAGCAGGACAAAGGCCACCAGGTGCGGGTCTTGGAGCGGAACCAACCCGGCGATGCCTACGGCTTCGGCGTCGTGTTCAGTGACGAAACACTGGACAACTTCGAGGCCGCCGACCCTGAGAGCTTCGAGCGGCTGGCACGGGGGTTTCGTCATTGGGGCGACATCAGGGTCCACCATCCCGATGGACGTGACTTCCTATCGGGAGGTCACGGGTTCTCGGCGCTCTCCCGGAAGCGGCTGCTCGAGACCCTCACCGAGCGAGCCCGGGAGCTGGGAGCCGAGCTGGAGTTCGGAGTCGACTTCCCCGGTCTCGCCTCACTCGGCGCAGCCGACCTGATCGTTGGGGCTGACGGCGCCAATTCGACGATCCGAAGGCAGCTCCTCGCCGAGCTCCGGCCCGACGTCGATGAGAGGAGAAACCGGTATGCCTGGTTCGGCACGGACAAGGTGTTCCCCGAGTTCAACTTCATCTTCCTCGACACGCCCGCAGGGATGGTCTGGGCCCATGTCTATCCCTACAGCGACGAGGGCAGCACATTCATCGTCGAGACCTCGCCCGAGACCTGGTCAGCCCTCGGGCTCGACGCCACCGACGATGAGGCTCTCCCGCCAGGGGTCAGCGATGAGCTGGCAATCGAGCGGTGTTCCGAGATCTTCTCGCAATTCCTCGAAGATCGCCGGCTGCTGGGGAACAACTCGAAGTGGCTGCTCTTTCCGACGGTGACCTGTGGCCTCTGGCATCACGAAAACGTGGTCCTCATCGGTGATGCGGCTCATACCGCCCATTTCTCGGTGGGGTCGGGGACCAAGCTGGCGATGGAGGACGCCATCGCCCTGGCCGGGGTGGTGATCGCCGGAGCGCCGCTCGACGACGCCCTCGCCGCGTATGAGAGGGCGAGGCGCCCTGAGGTCCAGAGCCTGCAGCGAGCGGCCCGCGCCAGCCTCGAGTGGTTCGAGGGTGCGGACCGCTACCGGGACCTCGACCCGGAGCAGTTCGTCTTCAGCATGCTGACCCGGAGCCAGCGAGTCACTTACGACAACCTCCGCCTGCGCGATGCCGGCTACATGGAGCAGGTGGATGCCTGGTATGCCCGCGCCGACCACGGAGTGCCTGAGCCGGTCGAGACCGACGTTCCGCCCATGTTCCATCCGTTCCGGCTTCGTGAGCTGGTGCTGCCCAACCGGATTGTCGTCTCCCCGATGGACCAGTACACGGCGGTCGAGGGGAATCCGAACGAGTGGCACCTGGTGCATCTCGGGAGCCGGGCTGTGGGAGGGGCAGGGTTGGTGATGACCGAAATGACCTGTGTCTCGGCCGATGGCCGGATCAGTCCCGGGTGCACCGGGATCTGGACCGACGAACAGGGCGCGGCATGGACCCGCGTGGTCGACTTCGTCCACGAGCACACCAATTCCTGTATCGGTCTCCAGATCGGCCACTCGGGCCGCAAGGGCTCAACCAAGCTGATGTGGGAGGGGGACACCGAACCTCTGGACTCGGGGAACTGGGACCTGATCGCCCCCTCGCCGATCCCCTATCGGCCGGACAGCCAGATCCCCAAGGAGATGAATCGTGCCGACATGGATTTGGTCATCGATCAACACGTGGCGGCTGCCAGGCGTGGCGACGCCGCAGGGTTCGACCTTCTCGAGCTCCACTTCGCCCACGGCTACCTGGTCTCCAGTTTCCTGACCCCACTGTCTAACCAACGTGGGGACGAATACGGGGGTGTCCTCGAGAACCGGATGCGTTATCCCCTCGAGGTGTTCGCCGCGGTGCGTGAGGCCTGGCCCTCCTCCAAGCCGATATCGGTGCGGATCTCGGCCACCGACTGGGTCCCGGGTGGGTTCGACGGTGACGACGCGGTGGTCCTCGCCGGTGAGTTGAAGGGGTTGGGTTGTGACGTCATCGACGTTTCGACAGGGCAGACCTCCGTCGAGGCCGACCCCGACTACGGCCGCCTCTACCAGACGCCGTACAGCGATCGGATTCGCCACGAGGTGGGGATCCCGACGATGACGGTGGGCGCGGTGTCCAGCATCGACGACGTGCACAACATCCTGGTGTCCGGTCGGGCAGATCTTTGCGTCCTCGCCAGGCCGCACCTGGTCGACCCGTACTGGACTCTCAACGCCGCCATCGATCTCGGTTACGCCGGGTTCGACTTCCCCAAGCAGTACTTGTCGGGGCTGAACGCCCGCCGCCGCCAGCAGGACCCGATCCCACCTGACATCTTCCGGGGCTGAGAAAAAACTGGCACCCAACGGCCGGACCATGCCAGACTGGCGCCACCAGAGAAAGGAGGTGGTCCTAGGTTGTATGAAAGTCTTTGGACTCTGGAGGTGGTCGAGCGCTGAGCGGCGCTGACCGCGTGCGCCGCTCGTCCTGCGGGACAGGTGGCGACTCCACACTCGGACCACCCGGCTCTGGATACCACGGACCTAGTCCATTCGTGGCGGCGTCTTCGCCGAAGCAAAGCCAAAGCTGAACTTCTACGAGTGAAGCCCCCGGTCACCCGGGGGCTTCCTCACGTCTCGAAGCCGTTTTCCGCCATCCACTCGTCGTTGAAGACCTTGGAGAGATAGCCACGCCCCGAGTCGGGGAGGAGGACAACCACGAGTCGGTCGATGTCCTCGGCGGCGACCTGGAGGGCGGCCTGGGCGGCCATCCCGCATGACCCTCCCACCAAGATCCCCTCCTCGCGGGCCAGTCGCCGGGTCATCACGAAGGAATCCCTGTCGTTGACCTGGATCCAGCGGTCGATCAGGTCGAGGTCGACGGTCCCGGGATAGAAATCCTCGCCAACCCCCTCTACCGCGTATTGGTGCACCTGGGAAGTGTCGGCGGCGGTGTAGATCGACCCCTGGGGATCGGCCCCGACGGCCTCGACCGAGGGCTTTCGCTCTTTGAGATAGCGGCTGACCCCGGAGATGGTGCCCCCGGTCCCAACCCCGATCACCACGACGTCGACGGTGCCCTCGGTCTGCTCCCAGATCTCGGGCCCGGTCGTCAGGTAGTGGGCTTTCGGATTGGCTGGATTCGAGTACTGGTCGGGGTGAAACGCCCCGTCGATCTCCGACACCAAGCGCCTGGCGACCCCGTAATAGGAGTCGGGGTGCTCGGGGAGGAGATCGGTAGGGGTGACGACCACTTCCACCCCGTATGCCTTGAGCAGGTCTTGCTTCTCCTTGGAAACCTTGTCCGGCACCGTGCAGATCACCCGATAGCCGCGCACCGCCCCGATCATCGCCAGGCCGACTCCGGTGTTGCCCGAGGTGGGCTCGATGATCGTTCCCCCGGGCTCGAGTAGTCCCGCCTGCTCCGCTTCATCGATCATCGAGATCGCGATCCGCTCCTTGACCGAGCCACCTGGATTGGTCGATTCCAGCTTGGCGACCAGATTCCCGGCAGGGTGAATCCTGGAGAGGCGGATCAGCGGGGTGTTACCGACGGCGGCCACTACGTCGGGATGGATCTCCATGGAGCCGAGGGTATCGCACCCGACGGGCAGCTCTCTTGTCGCTCCTAACCTTCCGTCGTGGCTCGACTCGCCCGTTTCGCCTGGTTCGTCGTGGGTTTCAACGTCGTCGTGATTCTCCTTGGCGCCCTGGTACGGGCCACCGGGAGCGGCGCGGGGTGCGGGTCGTCATGGCCGACTTGCCAGGGAGTCCTCGTCCCGGAGATGGAGGGGGCGACCACCATCGAGTTCACCCATCGCGCGTTCAGTGGGATTGCCCTGGTGCTGGTGATCGTGCTCGCGATGATGGTCTGGCGTCGAGTGCCACAGGGAATGCCGGCGCGCGTCGGCGCGGCACTCTCCGTGGTGGCGATCATCATCGAGGCGCTGATCGGCGCCATGATCGTCCTTGCCGACTGGGTGGCCGATGACGCCTCCCTGGCACGCGTTTTTGCGGTCCCGCTCCATCTGGTCAACACATTGTTCCTGCTGGCGGCGCTGACCCTCACCGCCTTCTGGTTGGCCGGCGGGCGACGTCTCGACTCGAGGGCCGCGCCCGGTGTAACCAGATGGGTCCTGGCCGGAGGGATTGCCTTGATCGTCCTTGCGGCCTCCGGTGCCGTCACCGCCCTGGCGGACACGCTCTTTCCCAGAGCCGGGGACCTTGGCGAGTCCCACTTCCTGACCGACCTCCGCGTCATACATCCCGTGCTCGCGTTGCTGGCGTCCGCAATCGCCTGGTGGATCTCGGGGAGGAGCGGCGGGCCCCGGTCCAGGGCGGCCAGGGCGATCCCGGTGTTGATCGGGGCGATGCTGGTCAGCGGGGTGTTGAACATCGCCCTCGGCGTCCCATTCTGGATGCAGCTGGTGCACCTGGCCCTCGCCGATGGGCTGTGGATCGCCTATGTGCTCACCTCGGCCGGGGCGCTCCAGATCCCGAGCGAGGTCAGCGAGCCGGTATGAGCCCGATCAATCCCAAAGGGCGAGGATCACCGCCACGATCGAATAGGCGACGATGGCGTTGACCCCGTTGATCAACCAATAGGAGCGACCTTTCTGCTCGTAGAGCTGGTTGACGAATGCGCCGACGAGGCCGAAACCGACTCCGAGAGAGACGCCGAGCGCAACGCCATCAGTCAGGGAATCGGCGTCCATCGCATTCGCCAGCAACGCGATCACCGTGGTGGTGACGAAGTACCCGATGAACGTGGGGATCAGGATCATCGCCAGCGGCGGCCCCTCGCCGGGCGTCACTCTGGCGGCCTGCATCCACGCCTTGCTCAAGGGTGGGATCGAGTACCAGACCGCACTAAACGCAAACCAGGCAATGGCCGCCACCAAGATGGCGATCCAGTTCAGATCATCGAAGAAGTCGAGGATCATTACGTCTTCCTTCCAGCCGGATGCGCATCAAAGTACCCCGCGGGCGGGAGTCGGCGCAGCTTCGTGGCTAGCCCGCCAGCTGTTCGCGCAGCACGTGAGGGTCGTCAGTGGGCAAGTTGCAGACGTGGCCTTCACATAAGTAGGCGAGGGTGGTGCCCGCCGACCCCCGGCCTTCGAGTAGGGGTATCCGACTATCGGCCACCTCAGCGGCGGCGAGCACGACTTGAGGGCGGAATCGTTCCCAGTACACGGCGGCGAATGGCGCCGGCTCCGGCCCAACCACCGCCAGCTCCTGACCCGTGCGCAGTGCGTGGAGCACCGAGAGGTGATGGCCCACCATGGCTGGATAGCGCTCGGCCAGCACGGCAGAGGAGCGCAGGGCCTCAATGGCCGATTGACGCCAGCGATCCTCGCCGGTATAGGCGGAGAGATGGAGGAGGGCTTCGGCGGCGAGGGCGTTCCCCGAGGGAAGAGGGTTGTCGATCGGGTCCTTCGGTCGCTTGATCAGGGTCTCGGCATCACCAGCGGTGTCAAAGAGCCCTGCGGAGGGGTCACCGAACCGGGTGGGAATGCTCATCGCCAGATCTTCCGCTCCCTGATACCAGCGGGCATCACCGGTGGCGGCATAGAGGCTGAACAGGCCTAGGGAGAGCCCGGCAAAGTCTTCGAGGAAGCCGGCCACCCGCGCCCGGCCCTGACGCCACGACCTCATCACCTGGCCGTTCACGATCAATCGACTGGTGATGAATTCTCCACATGCAATCGCCGCCCCCAGGTATCGGTCGTCTCCGAGGGCGGCACCGGCCTCGGCCAGGGCACGAAGAGCCAGTCCGTTCCAGGAGGCAACCACCTTGTCGTCGAGACCAGGCCGGACACGGCTCGCCCGTGCCTGGAGGAGGCGCGCCCTGCTGGCCTCGATTCGATCGCTCCAGGGCTCGTCGGTGGGCCGGTAGAGGATGTTTGAGCCCTCGAAGTTCCCGTGCCTCGAGGCGCCGAAGAAGCGGGCCGCTTCGGCTGCCTCCTCCTCTCCGAGCACCTCCTCCAGCTGGCCGATGGTCCACACGTAGAACTTTCCCTCCACCCCCTCCGAGTCTGCGTCCTCGGCGGAGTAGAAGCCGCCATCTGGATGCCGGAGATCTTCGAGCATGTAGTCGAGAGTGGAGCGGGTGACTTCGACGAACCGGGGCTCGTCGAGCTCGATGCCCGCCCAGAGGTAGATCCGGGCCAGCTGGGCGTTGTCGTAGAGCATCTTCTCGAAATGGGGGACCAGCCATTGGTTGTCCACGGAGTACCTGGCGAAGCCGCCCCCGATGTGGTCGTGAATACCGCCATCGGCCATCTCGCGAAGAGTCCTGCGCAGCATCTCTGCACTGCTCCCGCCCCAGGCCTCACGGTGACTCCGCAAAAGGAATTCGAGTATCGGTTGCTGGGGGAACTTGGGGGCGCTGCCGAAGCCACCGTTGATCGGGTCGAACGACGCTGCGATCTGGCCGTGAGCCGCCGCCAATACCTCGTCCGAGGGCAGATCATCCGTGGCGGGGATCGTCCTGCTGATGGCCTCGGTGAGACGCGCCGACTGCTGGAGAACCTCATCGCGACGGTTGGCCCAGGCTTCGGAGACCGCGTCCATGACTCTGCGAAACGAGGGCATCCCCTGACGATCGTCGGGTGGGAAGTACGTGCCTGCGTAGAAGGGCCGCCCGTCCGGGGTGAGCCACACTGTCATCGGCCATCCCCCCTGCCCGGTCATCGCCTGGACCGCCTCCATGTATACCGAGTCGACATCGGGGCGCTCCTCGCGGTCGACCTTGACGTTGACAAAGAGACGGTTCATCTCGGCGGCCGTGGCCATGTCCTCGAATGACTCATGGGCCATGACGTGGCACCAGTGGCAGGCGGAATAGCCGACGCTGAGCAGGATCGGCTGATCGCGATCCCTGGCTTCTTGGAACGCGTCCTCACCCCACTCCTGCCAGTCAACCGGATTGTCCTTGTGCTGCAGGAGATAGGGCGAGGTCGCCTCGGCGAGACGGTTGGGCACCCCAAGACCGTACCCGCAGTAGAAAAGGCCAATGCAAACTGCTCGGCTAGCTTCGAGGCATGAGCGACGTTGACATCCGTCAGCTGTATTCGAACGCGGAGCAGCGCTGGCTCCAACACTGGCTCGATGGCCCGACGCTTCCCGGTAATCCCCTGCGGCGCGGTGACCTGGCCCCCGACGTGGAGCTGACCCGCGAGGACGGGTCGAGGGTGAAGCTCAGCTCCTTCTGGTCCCGGAAACCGGCGCTGGTCGTCCTGTGGCGCCACCTCGGATGCGGATGCGGCCTGGAGCGGGCGGAGCAATTGAACAGCCAGTACAAGGAGTATCTCGATGCCGGGCTCGAAGTAGTTGTGGTGGCTCCTGGCGACCTGGAGCGCGTCCTTCGCTACAAGGCGAAGTACGGGGTGCCGGCGCCAATGCTCACCGACGACGAATACTCCACTCACCGGGCCTTCGGGCTCGGGCACTGGTCCCGGGAGCAGGTGCTCTACGACGCTCCTGACGACTTCTGCGATCTTGGGGAGGACACGGGGCGTTCCTTTCAGGACGAGCGCCGGGCCCTGGGGCGCCCTCTGGTCGATGATCCATGGATGCAGGCAGGGGAGTTCGTGGTCGGCGTGGACGGGGTGATTCGGGTCGCCTACCCGTACAACTACTGCGAGGACTTTCCCGACCCCAGGATCTTCACCACGGCGGCTCGACTCGCCGGCTAGTCGCTGGAGCGGCCGGTGAAGGCTCCTGCTATCCCCAGCCCCAGATAGATGGTCCCGGCCACGCGCCGAGGAAGAGGAGGAGGGTCGAGGGCTCGGGCACGACGGGCAGGCTAGGGCGGGCCCGACCCACATTCCGACCGAATTCGTAGGCTGGCGTGGTGAAGACCATCTTGCTCATGCGCCACGCCAAGTCCGACTGGGATGCCTCGTATGGGTCGGACCACGACCGCCCGCTGGCCTCCCGAGGCCACCGCAGCGCGACCGTGATGGGCCGGGTGCTCTCCTCATGGGACGAGGTCCCCGACATGGTGATCACCTCGTCTGCAGTGCGGGCCAGGTCGACCGCAGAAGAGGCCGCCCGAGCTGGGGGATGGCAGTGCCCGATACGTCGTCGAGCCCGACTTCTACGGGCATGGGCCAGACACGGTGCTCTCCGCCGCCGAGAAGAGCGTCAGCGATGAGGGACGGATCATGTTGGTGGGCCACGAGCCCACCTGGTCCATGCTCGCCGAGCGGATAACGGGGGGGAGGCTGGAGATGAGAACCGGGGCTGTCGCCGCCATCGACCTCCTCGCCGACCACTGGCAGGGCATGGAACAGGCAAGGGGGTGGGTCCGGTTCGCCATCAACCCACGGATGTTCTTCGGCACCGAATGGGACGACGACGTCCGTGGGGAGTCGTGAGCCCCGTAGGCAAATGGGAGGTCGTGTCCCTCGCCGGCAAAGACGGCCCGGTGCCAGTGGTCGAGGGCACCCACCTGACACTGGAGGTGGCCGATGACGGGTCGGTCTCTGGCTTCGGGGGGTGCAACCGCTTCTTCGGCCGCATCGGCGACGGTGGCGCGCCGGGGCCCATGGGGCGAACCATGATGGCCGGCCCACCCGAGGTCATGGCTCAGGAAGACTCATACCTGGCACTCCTCGAACGCGCCGACCATTTGGTCCTGGTCGACGGCGGGCTCGAGGTTCGCGAGAGGGAACAGACCCTGGTGCGTCTGGCCCCGATCGACGAGGGGATTCGTGGCGTCACCTGGGTGTTGACGGGAATTCACGATGGGAAAAACGGGTTCACATCTGTGTTGGGAGACGTGGTGATCACACTCCTACTCGACGATGACGGTCGGCTCTCCGGTAACTCGGGGTGCAACCGTTACACCGCTTCCTACACCTTCACGACTTCCGGTTTGGAGATCGGCGCCCCCGCCGTCACTCGCATGATGTGCCCGGAGCCAGTGATGGCGCAGGAGGCGCGGTATCTGGGTTGGCTGACCGAGGTGGAATCACATCGGGTGTCCATCGGGCGCTCAGGCCGGTCCCTCGACTTGGAGAACGCGGCCGGGATGCGGCTGCTCCAGTTCGTCGAGCAGGGTGAAGGTGGGAACTTCACCAATGATTGACACGTCTAAGTGTGTGGAAAAGAGGGGGGTTCACAAATCGCCCTACTTGTGTCATAGTTGGTCGGCCCGGGGATCATCGAAATCCCTGCCCAACGGGCCCCTGGAGGACTTAGATCTATATGGCTGCCGCTGAAACGCGTACCGACAAGACCGAGAAACCACGTCCGCGGCTTCATTCGAAGCTGACGGATGAGCGCGGCCGTCTCACCACCGACCTCGTATCCCAATACCTCACCGCTATCGGTGAGTACGACCTGCTCACCGCCGAGCAGGAGGTGGAGCTCGCCCAGAAGATCGAATCGGGGGAAGAGGCCGCCGAGAAGCTGGAAAAGGGCGAGTACAGCGGAAAGCGCGAGGAGATGGAGCTGCGCCGGCTGGCACGCCGCGGCGCACAAGCCAAGGACGACTTCCTCACGGCCAACCTTCGCCTCGTGGTCGCCAACGCCCGTCGCTACGCCAACACCTCTGGCATCGACTTCCTCGACCTGATCCAGGAGGGCAACCTCGGCCTGATCCGCGCCGTCGAGAAGTTCGACTGGCGCAAGGGCTTCAAGTTCTCGACCTACGCCACCTGGTGGATCCGTCAGGCAATCACCAGGGCGATCGCCGACAAGTCGCGAACGGTCCGGATCCCGGTCCATCTCCATGACACCCTGGCCGCGGTGCGAGCCGCCCAGGCGTCGCTCAAGGCCGAACTGGGGCGAGACCCGAGGCCAGAGGAAATCGCCGAAGAAGCCGGCGTCACGGCCGACAAGGTCGAGCTGGCCCTCAGCGTGGCTGACACCGTCTCCCTCGAACAGCCGATCGGAGAGGATGGCGCCCAGCTCGGGGACTTCATCGAGGACGAGGACGCCGCCGACCCGGTGCAGATGACCGAGGAGATGGACGTCGCCAACTCGCTTCGGATATCTATCGAGCGCCTTCCCGAGCGGGAAGGGCGGATCCTCGCCCTCCGCTACGGCTTCTACGACGGCGTGCCCCGCACCCTGGAGGAGATCGGCGACGAATTCAACCTCACCCGGGAGCGGATCCGCCAGCTGGAGAAGCTGGCTCTGTGCCGTCTCCGCCATCCCTCGTTCGGGATCCGCGAAGCCGACCTCGTCTGAGGGTTTCTCCCCCCAAGGCTCCAGGTAATTCGGCCTGGAGAATCCGGGTCGTCTCGTACAATCACTGATCCGGACGGTCGGAGAGCCGTGGAAGGCCTCCGGGCCGACACCGGTTGTCAGGTTCGAAGCTCATGCCTTCTCAGAAGAACACTCCCTGGTTGGTGCTGCGCGACGGAGTCAGCCTCATCTGGCGCTTCGTCAAGGGGCATCCGGCGGCTTTCGGGCTCGCCGTGTTCGGCGCCGCGGTGTTTGCGGGGGCGATCATCGCGTCGGCTTGGGTGATCGGCCGGGTCACCGATGAGTTGATCATCCCCGTCCTCGACGAGGGTGTCTCAGCGAAGGGTCTGGTTCGGCCGGCTGTCGCAGCAATCCTGGTGGTAGCTGTGATCAAGGCGGGTGGGATCGTCCTCCGCCGCACCGCGGCCGGCTGGCTCCAATTCAGCACCCGGCGCGACCTGCGCAACCAGTTGCTCGAGCACCAGCTCTCGTTGCGGATGTCCTGGCTCAACCGGCAGTCGATCGGCGACCTCCTCGCGGTGGCCGACGCCGATGTCGACCAGGGGACCGGCGTCCTCGGCCCGCTGCCCTATGCCACGGGCGTCTCCCTGCTCCTGGTGGGGACCATCGTCATGATCACGGCCATCGATCCCTGGCTCGGCCTCGGCGCGACCCTGGGTCTCATTGTGATTGTCGTCATCGACATCAAGGGGAGTTGGGTCACGTTCGAGCTTTGGGAAAGGGTCCAAGCCTCCCGTGGTGAGGTCGCTTCCGTCGCCCACGAGTCGTTCGACGGGGCGCTGACGGTGAAGTCGTTGGGCCGCGAGGACTTCGTGGCCAACCATTTCGGTGTGGCCTCCGACCTGCTCCGGGACCGGTTGATCAAGGTCAACTCCACATGGGCCTCCTATCAAGCCGTGATCCGGGCCCTTCCTCAGGCGCTGATCATCTCATTGCTCGCCGTGGGCGCCTACCTCGTCGGGCAGGGGGCTGTCACGCCGGGAGACATCGTCACCGTCGCCTACCTGCTGTCGTTGCTCGCCTTCCCCATCCAGCTCATCGGCTTCGTGCTCTGGGACCTGGCCGGCAGCCTCGCCGGATGGCGGCGGGTGGAAGGCGTGTTCCAGGCGGACGAGTTCATGGAGTACGGGGACGCCCTCGCCCGCCCCGACGCCGGCGCCGCTCCGATCAAGGGTGAGACCGTGTCGTTCGCCTACGACGAGGCCGCCCCGGTGCTGGAGGGCCTCGACCTCCATCTCACGGCCGGGACCACGCTCGCCGTGGTCGGTCCCACTGCTTCGGGCAAGTCGACGCTCACATTGCTCATGGCTCGACTCTGGGATCCGGCGGCCGGCGCCATCCACATCGACGGCCAGGACTTGCGGTCATTCGGCCCCTCGGAGCTACCCAAGGAAGTGTCCTACGTGACCCAGGACGCTTTCCTCTTCGACGACACGGTGCAGGGCAACATCACTCTCGGCCAGGAATTCTCCGAGACCGAGGTGCACAACGCGGCCCGTCTGGCAGGGGCGGACAACTTCATCTCGGCCCTGCCCAACGGGTTCGAGACCCAGCTCGGGGAGCGGGGCACCACTCTCTCCGGCGGGCAGCGGCAGCGGATCGCCCTGGCCCGGGCGCTGATCCGGAAGCCGCGGCTGCTCATCCTCGATGACGCCACCTCCGCGGTCGACCCTTCGGTGGAGGCAGAGATCCTGCGCAGCCTGCGTTCTGCGGCCCTGCCTTCGACCGTTGTGGTCGTCGCCTATCGCCCGGCATCGATCCGTCTCGCCGACGAGGTGGTTTACGTCGACGAGAGGCGAGTGGTGGCCCATGGCCGCCACGATGAGCTCCTGGCTACCACCCCCGGATACGCCCGCCTGGTCCAGGCCTACGAAGAGGACGCCAAGAGGATGGCGGAGGAGGCGTCATGAGCGAGCCATCAGCGAGCGGCACGATCCTGGTCCGCGCCTTCCGCGTGGCCCCGGCGTTGCGCAAGGGGCTGCGGCTCACCTTGATACTGGCAACGCTCGGGCAGGCGATCACGGTGGTCACCCCGATCGTGATGCAGCAGATCATCGACGACGAGATCCTCTCCCCCGGCGGGGTCGACATGGCCGGTGTCCTGCAGAAGGCGGCCATCGCGCTGGTCTGTCTGGTCATCGGGGCCTTCATCGGCCGGGCCGCGATCCATCGCCTGATCCGGAGCTCATCGACCGGGCTCTCGGATCTCCGGATCATGACTTTTCGCCATCTGCTTCGGCGTTCGGTGCTCCACACCGAGGCCGACCGTCGCGGGGACCTCGTCTCCCGAGTCACCTCGGACGTGACCACGCTCGAGGAGTTCATGGAATGGGGCGGGGTCGGCATCGTCATCGCCGGGAGCCAGGTTTTCTTGGCCCTGGTCGCGATGTCCTTCTACCAGTGGCGTCTGGCCCTCGTGGCCCTGGTCGGGGTCTTGCTCTACCTGGGGCTGATGCGGTGGTTCCAGATCGTTCTCGCCCGCAACTACGACCGGGTCAGGTTGGAGGTCGGGAACTCGCTCGGCGTGCTGAGCGAGTCGATAACCGCCATCCCTGTGGTCCGGGCGTACGGGATCGAGGGCTCCACAAAGGTCAAGGTCGCCGATGCCCTGGAGCGGCGGTTCTGGTCCGAGTTCCGGACTGCTCGCTTCGGCAACATCCTGTTCTCCTCGGCCGAGGTGTTCGCAGGGCTACTCACCGCCGCCATCGTGGTCACCGGGATCGTCGTCGGGACCAACCAGGGGATGACCGCGGGCACCCTGATCGCGTTCCTCTTCCTCACCAACCTTCTCATCGAGCCGCTGCAGATCGTGGTGGAGACCCTGGAGTTTGCCCAGAGCGCCGCCTCCGGGCTGCGTCGTGTCCTCGGGGCACTGGACAGCGAGATCGAGGTTGCCGATCCCGAGGACCCGGACCACCTGCGGCCCGGTGGTCTCAGCGCCCAATTCCGCGATGTCGGCTTCTCCTACGAGGAGGGTGCCGAGGTTCTGCAGGGGGTGACCGTTGACATCCCGGTCGGATCCCGGGTCGCGGTGGTTGGCGAGACCGGGTCGGGCAAGACCACCTTCGCCAAGCTGCTGGTGCGTCTCGTCGACCCCAGCGTGGGGACGGTCACCATCGGGGGAGTGAACGCCAAGCGAGTCCCCCTCGCCGAGTTGCGCTCCCGGGTCGCCTTTGTTCCCCAGGAGGGGTTCCTCTTCGACGACACCATCGCGGGAAACGTGCGCTACGGCAGCCCGGAGGCCGACGACGCCGAGATCTGGACCTCATTCCACGAGCTGGAGCTCGGTGACTGGGTAGCCGGCCTTCCCGCCGGGCTCGATACCCCGGTTGGGGAGCGGGGGAGCAACCTCTCCGCCGGTGAGCGGCAGCTGGTGGCGCTGGTCCGGGCCTGGATCGGCTCCCCAGATCTCTTGGTCCTGGACGAGGCGACCTCAGCGGTCGACCCAGCGCTCGATGTGGCGCTTCGCCACGCCATCCAACACCTCATCGAGGACCGGACCTCAGTCACCATCGCCCATCGTCTCGCCACGGCCGAGGGCGCCGATGAGGTGCTGGTGTTCGACAAGGGCCGTCTCGTCGAGCGGGGCCACCACCGGGACCTGATCGCGCGGGGCGGGCTTTACACCGGGCTCTATCGGGACTGGGTAGCGGGCACCAAGACGGTCTGAGTCAAGCGCTCTCTCCTGGTGGATGGCCGGGGACGGCCAACGTGTCTCAGCCCAAGGCCCTGGTGAGGAAGGTGGCGGTCTCTGCCCGGGTATTGAGCCGGGCCGGGCAAAACTGATTGTTGGTGGGGGGGTTGCAGCCGGTGGTGATCCCGGCCTGGGCGATGCGATTGATCGCCCCTTCCAGGATGTGCCCATTGTCGTCGACGAAGAAGTCCCGGGTCGCGGCGGGGAGACCGAGAGCGCGGGCGATGAAGGTGGCGAACTCGGCCCGTGAGAGCGCGCGGTCGGGACAGAACCGGGTGTTGGCCGGTGGATTGCAGCCGGTGGTGATCCCCGCGCCCGCGAGTCGGTTGATCCCCCCCTCCAACACGTCGCCGTTGTCGTCGGTGAAGAAGTCCCTTCCTGGGTCAGGGAGGGCGAGGGCTCGAGCGAGCAGAGTGGCCGCCTCGGCCCGAGTCAGAGTGCGCCCGGGGCAGAACATGTCGTTGTACGGCGGGTTGCAGCCCTTGGTGATCCCGGCCGCGGCCATGGCCTCGATCCCTTTGACATGGACACTGGTGTCGTCGTCGAAGAAGGTGCCGTTGTAGACCAGTCGCACCGGGACATCGGGACAGTCAGGGTCGGCGAACCAACCCGCAGAGGGTCGTCCGGTCGCGGTGTTCCCCAAGTAGGGCCGGAGCCGGCCGTCGAAGACCTGGAAGTCGGCCCGGCCGTCCCCGTCGTAGTCGGCCGCCCCAAAGGCTCCTACCCTCCCTGCGGCCCCATCGACCAAGAGGGCCTGGGTCAATTGCCAGCTTCCCCCCAGCTTCAGGACTTCGATCCGGATCCGAACACTCGCCCCGTACATCACGAACAACTCAGGGAGATTGCCGCCATCACGATCGCCGACCGCGATCTCACGCGGCGCCCCACTGGGGAGGCCTTGCTCGTGGAGGACGCTGGTCCACCCCGGTCCTGCGTGCACCCGCAACGTGCCATCGGGGGAGACCACCCAGAGGTCGGCGAGGTGATCGGCGTTGAAGTCGCCCGCGGCGATGGCCGCGGCATCGGGGTCGATGGCCGTGGCCCTGGTGGTCAGGTCCTGGTAGTCCCCACGCCGGGTCGCCACCCGGGCCTGGGATCCGTTGATCGAGACCAGATCCTGGCGGCTGTCACCGTCGACATCGACGAAGAGGGTGTGTTCGGCTCCGGTCACGGACTTGTCCGGCACGAAGAAGCGTGCGATGGAACACGCCCCGAACATGTCGGTGCCAGAGGCGACATCGATGACCGAGCCGTCAGGGTGGGCACGCAAGCCAATCACGTCCGGGGCGGCGTTCCCGTCGCCGTCGGCGATCATGAAGTCGTAGCGGTCCAGCACCGGGGCGAAGACCGTGCTGATGTCCGCCACCGGAGAGCCGAACACCTTGATCGAGGTCAGCGGTGGGATCGGTGGCAGCGGGTCGGAAGTCGCCGGAGTGGCCTTGGGCCCCACCCAGGAGAAGTGCATCGCGTCCTTGGCCCCCCTCCAGTCCCCGCCCCAGCAGAATCCGGCATCACGCCACACCTGGACGAACCAGTCGGGAAAGTTGGTGATCAGCTTGCCGTCGGCGCGGTAGGGGTTCTGTGGGTAGTTGATGTCGATGGCGGTCCCCAGGCCATGCCGGGAGATCTGACGGGTGCCGTCGACGGTGCGGGCGCTGAATGCGCTCACCCTGGTGATCCGGTACACCCGGCCATTGGCGGCCTCAGCAGCCAAGCCGGCGGCCACGCGGCGGAACGCGGGGAGCGCGGCTTGGTGGACCAAGACCCGCTGCCCACCACTCCCGGGGACGGTCCACAGCACGAGACGGGACTTGACCTGATTGATGGAACGGCCGAAGTAGGTGCCGAACGGACCGAGGATCCGCTCGCTGTTGGTCAGTGAGCCGGAGCGGGAGACCTGGGGGGGACGGGTGTAGGGCTGGCCGCACTCCGGGGACTCGGAAAAGCTCTCCCAACGGACGGTGGTGTCACCCGATGCCGATGCGGGCTGGGCTGGAACCAGCAGCGATGCCCCGACGATCGACAACCCGAAGAGGAGGGCGATCCAGGTGCGTTGTCGGCGGGGTGACGGCACTGCGTTCCTCCATGCCCGGGTCGGAGGCATCGGTCGAAGCCGGATTGTCCCAGCGTTCGAGCGCTACTTGCCCGGCGGCGGGAAGTAGGTCCCGGTCGTGAACTTGCCACCGTCGACCTCGACCTCCCAGATGGAGCCCTTCGAGTAGTAGAGCCTGGAGTCGACACTGAGCCCGGAGTTGACCAATCGCTTCATCAACGCCGCGATCTCGTCCCCGTGGGTGCAGAGCACGGCGTTCTGGCCGACCAGGGCCTTCAGGAGCCCCCAGGAGTTGTCGAGGTCCGCATTCTCGGCGATCGCATCCGACGTCTCCACGCGGGCCCGAGCGTCCCGGGACAGGGGATCGACTGTCTGCGTGCACCGGTCATAGGGGCTGGAGATGATCCGCTCGATGCCTCTACCCCCCAGCTGCTCCGCGATGGCCCGCGCCTGGCGGTGCCCGAGCTTGGTCAGCGGGCGGTGCCGGTCCTCCGCGCTCCATTTCGAGCGGTCACCGGCAACCGCGTGGCGAAGGAGGAAGAGCGTGCCGGTCCGCGACAGCTTCTTGAGGTCGGTCTCCATGACCAGGCTCCGGTCGCGCTCGTAGTCGAGCAGGTTCGCTGCCTTCTTTCGCGACAGCCACCTCACCGCGTCCACTTCGGCGTTGGGCCGAAACCCGGGGCTGTCCGGGAGCGGGCGCATCGCGAACCAGGAGACTTCCTTGGTCCGGTCGGAGACCTTGTAGCGGGTCTTCCCCAAAGGGGCAACGATCCGGCAGTGGAACCCGGTCTCCTCGAGCACCTCTCGCACCGCTGTTTCTTCCGGCTTCTCTTTGGAGTCGGCCTTGCCCTTGGGCAAAGACCAGTCGTCGTAGCGTGGGCGATGGGTGACCAGGATCTTGAGCTTTCCCTTCCTGGTCCGCTTGATCACCACTCCCCCGGCGGCTCGAATGAGTCGTGGCACCGGCGGGAGCTTAGAGGCGGGGAATCCCCTACCGCTTGGCGGCCGCCAGCTGGCCGGCGCCGTGGAGCTCAGAAGCAAGCGAGGTTGTCTCGGCTCCGCTGAGGTCGATGGTCACGTAGGCGCATGTTCGGCACACCCGGCGCTGAATCCCGGCGCCGATGTGCTGGCCGTCTGCGTAGTCGTGACGGCCTTTGCGACACTCGGTGATTCGATGCTTGGACGACTTTGATTCGGGGCGGATGTGACTCATGACCTGGCGAAAGACTAGGTGCTCGCCGACTCTGTCTCGCGGATTCCCAGCTGCCCCAGGATCCACTCCACCCCCTCGTCAGCGCTGTTTGCCCAATAGATACCGTTGATTTCCGCCCCGAGGATGAGGACTAGCGCATCGGCCACCTTTTGCCACTGGGGTCCGACCGCGGCACTCGGTATGGGTCGACCCCCGACGTGCCGGGAGATGAAGTTCATGTTCCAAGCAGTGATCAGCTCGGTGGCAGTCCCGATGGAGCCGGGCAGGGTGATGGTGGCGTCGGCACGTCTCATCATGGTGTCTATCCGGGCAGACAGGGTGGGCGCCTCGATGAGCTCTCCGACGTAGGCATTGGCTCCGGAACGATCCGGGAAACAGGCTGGGAGCAGTGACACCAACCACCTTTCCCCCGGCTGTCGAGGCGCCCAACGAGGCGGCCTCCATGGTCCCGCCATAGCCGCCGGTGATCACCTCGAGGCCGGCTTCGGCGAGCCGGCGGCCGACGGTGACCGCGTCCAGCCAGTCGTCCGAGTCGAGGACAGTCTGAGAAGAGCCGAACACCGCGACCGACCCGGTCAATGCCCCAAGGCCTCCTCGATGCCTGCGATCACCCGATCGACATCGATCAGGGCGTGCTTCTCGATCGCGAACTGGGGCCAGGGCACATCGAACCCGGTCACCCGGACAATCGGGGCCTGCAGGTCGTAAAGGGCTTTCTCTGCGACGACCGCTGCGACCTCGGCAGCGACTCCGGCCGACCCCTGTGGCTCCTGGACCAGTAGCAGGCGCCCGGTGCGGGCGACCGAGTCGAGGACCGTCTCTCGGTCCCATGGGAACAGAGTCCGAAGGTCGATGACTTCGACTGACGCCGCTGACCGCTCCGCGGCCTCCAGGGCCACCGGGACCATGCCCCCGTAGGTGACGAGCGTGAGGTCGGTCCCCTCTCTCCGCACTCGGGCCCTGCCGATGGGGAGGGTGTAATGCTCCGTGGGCACATCCTCGCGGCCGGCCCGATAGAGGACCTTGGGCTCGAGGAAGATCACCGGATCCTCCCCTTCCAGTGCCGCGGCGAGCAGACCTTTGGCGTCTGTCGCCGTCGAGGGGCAGACCACCACCAGGCCCGGTGCGTGCACGAAATAGGCCTCGGGCGAGTCGCAGTGATGCTCATGGGCCCCGATGCCGGCGCCATTGGGGAAACGGACCACCACCGGGACGCTGGAGTTGCCTCTTGTCCGGAAACGGAACCGCCCGAGGTGGCTGACGATCTGGTCGAAGGCCGGGTAGACGAACCCTTCGAACTGGATCTCGGCAACGGGCCGGCCTCCGGCCAGTGCCATGCCAACCGCGGCGCCGACGATCCCCGATTCGTTGAGCGGGGTGTCGATGACCCGTTCCTCGCCGTAGGCCTCCTGGAGCCCTTCTGTTATCCGGAACACGCCTCCGCTCAAGCCCACATCCTCACCGAGGACGATCACATCCGGGTTTCGCTCCATCGCCTGGCCCAGGGCGGCATTGATGGCATCGGCCATGGTCCATGACTCGGTAGGCCCGCCGGGAAGATCGTCCTCACCGATCTCCCAGATCTCGTCGGCCCCGAATGCGGTGGGCGCTTCCCCGTGGGCTCGCTGCATGGCATGCAATTGCTGCACAACGTGCCCAGGGATCTTGTGAAATCCGTGTCGGACGCTGTCCTCGCGGGGCGGCAGTGGCTCGGCCTCGATGGCGGTTATCGCGGCATCGACCTCGTCGGCGGCCTCCTGGATGATCTTCTCCTCGGCCCTCTCGTCCCACTCGTCCCGCCTCTCCAGGAAACGTCGCAGCCTCTCGATCGGATCACGCCTCCTCCACTTCTGCTCCTCTTCACGGGATCGGTAGAGGGTGGGGTCATCGGCTGTGGCATGGGGCCCGTAGCGGTAGGTCATGGCCTCGATCAGAGTGGGCCCCTGCCCGTTTCGGGCGTTGCGAACCGCAATCCGGGTGGCGAGGAACATGGCGATCGGGTCCATCCCGTCGACCCGGAACCCCTCGAAGCCGTAGGCGGCGGCCTTCTGGGCGATCGTCTCCGATGCGGTCTGCTTCTCGTAGGGGACCGAGATCGCATAGAGGTTGTTGGCGCAAATGAAAATGGTCGGTGTCTTCCACACCCCGGCGAAGTTCATTGCAGCGTGGAAATCGCTCTCCGATGTGGCGCCGTCTCCGAAGTAGGTGGCGGTCACCGTGTCCTCACCGCGGAGCTTGGTCATGTACGAGTAGCCGACGGCGTGAGGCAGCTGGCTGGCTATGGGAACGGTCACGATCCCGGTGCGGTATTTCTCCAGGTCCCAGCCGGCATTGGGGAGGCCCTTCCAGTAGGCGAGAAGCACCTCGATCGGAAGGCCCCTGGCCACCTGGACCGCATGCTCCCGGTACGAGGGGAAGACGAAGTCGTCCGGCCTGAGGGCGAGCACCGACCCCACCTGCACCGCCTCCTGACCCTCCAGCATCGCGTAGGTCCCGAGACGCCCCTGTCGCTGCAGGGCGAGCATCCTGCGATCCAGCGCCCGGGCCAGCACCATCTGCCGGTACATCTGCTGGTAGAGCCCCGGATCCAGGCTCGGGTCGTCGCCGATCAGCTGCCCGTCGGCATCGATGATGCGGAGGGCGCGCTTCTTGTGGTGCTCAGAGTTTCCTGTCGGAATCAGCGCCTCCAAGCCGCGACCCAAACCACCTCTGCGCGCTGCCAATGCCGACTCCTTCTTGGCGGCAGTGACCGTGAGCTGCCGCGACCCGAATGACGGTAGGCGATGCTTCGACGTCGGCAGAAACCATCGTCCATCGAGTCTGCCACGCCTGTTGCCGCCCGTGTTGGGAAACTATCGTCGGGGCTCGTGCCCACCTTCCGACCGGATCTGACGGCCATGAAGGGCTATGTGCCCGGCCGCCCGATCGAGGAGGCGGCACGGGATCTCGGGCTCGCCGAGGACGAGATGGTCATGCTCGCCTCGAATGAGAGCCCAGACGGGCCCTTCCCCGGTGTGATCGAGGCGGCGACCGCCGCACTCGACTCTTCGCACCGCTATCCCGACAACGACACCGTGGCCCTCTCCGGCTCCCTCTCGAACTCGCTCGCGGTGCCGCGGGAGCACATTTGGGTTGGGGCCGGAAGCGTCGCTCTGCTCAGTCACATCGGGCTCGCTGTGGGCGGGCCGGGGACCAGCGCGGTTTTTGCCTGGCCCTCCTTCGTCATGTACCGCACCGTGACCGCATGGGCGATGGCCGCCGCAATCGAGGTTCCGCTCGCCGATGGCCACGTCCACGACATGGCTGGTATCGGCGAGGCGATCCAGGGCGACACCACGGTGGTCTATCTGTGCAACCCGAACAATCCGTCGGGCACCATCGTTTCCGGGGACGCAGTGGCGGCATTCGCTGCGGCTGTCCCCGAAAGTGTGCTCGTCGTCGTCGACGAGGCCTATCACGATTTCGTCACCGATCCCGCATATCGCAGCGCCCTCCCTGTAGCCGCCGAGCGCAGAAATCTGGTGGTCCTCAGGACCTTCAGCAAGATCTATGGCCTGGCGGCGCACCGTGTGGGCTATGCCGTCGGCCATCCGGAGACGCTAGGTGAGCTGCGCAAGGCGCAGGCCCCGTTCACCATCAGCCAGGTGGCCCAGGTGGCGGCGACGGCTTCACTCGGGGACCGCACCGAGCTGGAGCGGCGGATCGCGGCCAATGCCTCGGGGCGGGACCATCTCCTGGGCGTGATGGGAGAGCGAGGGCTCGACCATGCGGACAGCCAGGCCAATTTCGTTTTCTTCCGCCTCGGTGAGGACTCAGAGGCAACGGCCAGAGCTTTCTTCGCAGAGGGTGTGATCATTCGACCTATGTCGCGGGGATGGCTTCGGGTCACCGTGGGTAATGAGGAAGAGAATCACCACTTCGTGGAAGCCCTCGACCGGTTACTCGCACCGTAATCGGGAGCGTGAGGTCCACTTATGACCTCTCAGCAACCCAATTACGGGGCAGTGGCGCAGTGGGGTTTCACGTCCGCGAGAATTGGCAACGACACCCTCGAACCTGAAGCATGGACGCCCACCGAATTGCCGCCGAAGCATCGCGCCTCCTCCCCATTGCGCGGAAGGTCCTCGAGCGCTACCCCTTCGAGTTGAGGGAGGTCGAGCATCTGGCAACGCACTCCAACGTCATGTACCGAGTGGTCACCGATGAGGGTCGGCAGATGGTGCTCCGGGTGGGCGATCCCTTCGGCAACTCCCGGGCAAACATCGAATACGAGGTCGCCTGGCTATCCGCCCTGAACCGGGACACCGATATCGATGTCGTAGCCCCGGTGCCCACCGGATATGGGGCCATGATCGTCGATGCCCGAGAGCCGGACAGTGATCTCACCCGCCCCTGTGTCCTCTTCTCCTGGGTGCCTGGAGTCCCGCTCGCCGACGGGGCGGGCGCTTTCGGCTATCGGCAACTCGGACAGATGTGCGCCTCCCTGCAACTCCACGGCCGGACCTGGCAACCACCGAATCCCGAGGGGATGAGGAAGTGGGACCGGATCTTCTACTACGACCAGGGCCTGGACCCGATCATCATCTACGACGCCCGGTTCGACCACGTGTTCAGCCCGGGCCGGCGCACGATCATCGACAAGGCGGGTCAGGTGGCGACCAATGTGATCGATGCCTCGTGGCAGACGGCGACCGGTCAGGTGGTGCACGGTGACCTCCATGAGTGGAACGTGCACACCGTCCGAACCCGCCTCTACGCCTTCGACTTCGAGGACGTCATGATCGCGCTCCCTGCCCAGGACGTCTCGGTGTGCCTCTACTCCTCCCGGACGAACGACCGCGCCTCCGAGATCCAGGCGGCGTTCCGGAAGGGGTACGAGGAATTCCTGCCCTGGCCCCTCGACGACCACGAGCAGCTCGACGGATTCCACGCCGCCCGCCAGATCATGCTGATGAACTACGCCGCCCGCACGCTGCCCATGGGGGAGACCGAGCAATACCTGGCGCAGGTCATGCCCTGGCTGGCGAGGTACGCCTCCCGATACGGCTGACGTGAGATTCACCGATCGCCGGGAAGCGGGTGCGCGGCTCGGGGAAGCGGTGGCCGCCCTGGAACCGGACCGGCCCCTGGTGGCCGCCCTCCCCCGCGGTGGGGTCCCGGTCGGGTACGAAGTAGCGGCTGCCCTTGATTGCGAGCTCGACGTCCTAGTGGTGCGGAAAGTGGGCGTGCCCTATCAGCCCGAGCTGGCTATGGGTGCAGTCGGAGAGCAGGGCGTGGTGGTTCGAAACCACGATGTGCTCTCCGCGGCGAGGATCGATGACGCCGCATTCCAGGCAGCGGCTCGCCAGGAGGTCGATGAGGTCGCGGCCCGGGTCGCCCGATACCGGGAGGTAGCCGATGCCATCGACCCGGCCGGGCGCACGGTGATCATCACCGACGACGGCCTGGCCACCGGGTCAACTGCCCTTGCCGGCATCGACGTCGCCCGGGCCAGAGGTGCGTCAGGGGTATGGGTTGCAGTCCCGGTAGCGCCCCCGGAGGCAGTGCGCAGCGTGGAGCAGGTCGCGGACCGGGTCGTGGTGCTCCACCGGCCACACCGGTTCATGGCGGTTGGGGCCTGGTACCGGGACTTCAGCCAGACCAGCACCGAGGAGGCAAGCGACCTGCTGCGGCGCTCCCGCGCGGCCCACTAGCGACAGACCACTAGTTTGCCCGGGACCGACGCACCAGGAGAGCCATGCCCAGCCTCGAGAAGTTCTGCAGCATCGACGCCGGCCTGGAGCGCCGGATCCTCGGCCAAACGCCCCTCGGGATGCGCATCGACTTTCCGTTCGAAGGGGTCGCCACGGGTCCCCATTGGGAGGGTGAGCGCCCGGTGAGCGGTGTGGACTACAGCACAGTCCGATCCGACGGCAACCTCGATCTGAAGATCCACGCGGTGATCGGTGAGAAGCGGGAGACCGTGGCCTACACGGGAACCGGAGTTTCCATCCTCCATCCCGACCAGTCGGCCGATCCCAAGGAGTTGCTCCTGTTCCAGACCGGGAACGAAGACCTGGCGTGGCTCAACAACGAGATCGGGGTTGCTTTCGGCCACGGTGAGGCGGGCCGGATCACGATCGAGGTCTATCTGATCAAAGCCTGACGGCGGCCTCAGGGGTTGCGGAAGTCAGGCTTGCGCTTTTCGGTGAAGGCCTTCACCCCTTCCAGGTGCTCCTTGGTCCTCCCAAGTCGGCCCTGCTCGAGCTGTTCGGCGTCGAGGGCTTCCGGGAATGAGGAGTGAGCGGCTCCGGTGATCAGCCGGCGGGTGGTCACCAGGGAATCCGGGACCAGGTCGGCGAGCCCCGAGGCGATTTCTCTCGCCCGATCCAAGAGCTCGCCGCCAGGAACGGCCTCTGCGGCAAGCCCGAGCCTGACCACCTCGTCGGCCTCGATCCGTCTGTTGGTCATCGTGATCTCGAGGGCCCGCGAGATCCCGAGGTGGTGGGCCAGCCACCAGGTCGTCCCAGAGTCCGGGACCAGGCCAATCGCGGTGAACGCGGAGGTGAGGTAGGCCTCCTCGGCGATCACCCTCAAGTCACAGGCGAGAGCCAGACCGAGCCCGGCTCCGGCCACCACACCGTTGAGGGCCCCCACGGTGGGCACCGCGCACTCGACCACGGCCTGGATCACCGGATGAAACACCTGGTCGAGGAGCTGGGATAGGTCGGGCCCCTCGCCACTGGCATAGCCGGCCTCGAGATCGGCCAGGTCGGCGCCGGAGCAAAAACCCTTTCCCGCCCCGGTGAGGATCGCGACCCGCGCCTCGGATCCTGCGCGTTGCAGTGAGACCAGAAGACCCTCGCTGAGCGAACGATCGATCGCGTTGTAACGATCGGGGCGGTTCAGGGTGATCACTGCGATCCCGTCATCGATCGCGTAATCGACAGCCAAGTGTTCTCCTCGGTGCGGCCGGTTCAGACTAATGATCAAGCAATGATGGGTTTTTTCTGAGGCAGCGCCTATGGTTACAGGGTTTGGCCGCGTAGGCGGCGGCCGATAGGCGACCCACAAGGAGGGCTCGTGAACAAATCCGAGATGGCGGACAAACTCGCCGACAAAGCAGACGTATCGAAGGCGAAGGCGGCCGAGATCATCGAGGTCATCTTCTCCACCAAGCCCGGAGAGGGGATCATCGCTGTCGAGCTCGATGCCGGCGGCAAGGTGAACATCACCGGTTTCGGCAACTTCAGCACCAAGTCCCGTGCCGCCCGTCAGGGCCGGAATCCGGCAACCGGGGCCACGATCACCATTCCGGCGAAGAACTACGCGCACTTCGCCGCTTCAAAGGGTCTCAAGGACCGCGTGTCCCTCTGACCACACCAACCGGGAGTTTCATGGGCCCCGCCTCTGGCGGGGTCCATTACTTTGGCGGGATGCTCCCCGAACAATGGGCTCCTCCGGTGGCCATCGCCCATCGGGGCAGCCGCCACCTGTGGCCCGAAAACACGATGGAGGCCTTCGCTGGGGCCGTGGGGCTCGGCTACCGGTTCCTGGAGACCGACCTCCATGTCACGGCGGACGACGTCGTGGTCTGCTTTCACGACGACACCCTCGATCGGACCACCGATGGAGTCGGAGCAATCCGCTCCGAGGGGTTCGAGCGCCTTCGAGAGTTGGATGCCGGCCACCGTCACCGGTTCGACGGCGGGTATCCGTTCCGGGGAAACAGCGTGAGGGTCCCCAGCCTCGAAGAGGCAATCACCTCGTTCCCCGAGGTGTCGTTCATCGTCGACCTAAAGGGCGAGGGAGTCGTGCGGCCATTGGTGGCACTCATCGAGCGGCTCACGCTTCACGATCGGCTGATCGTGGGCTCCTTCTCCGATCGGCGCCTCGACGAGTTCCGGCTTGCAACCGCAGGCGAGGTGCCGACGTCGAGTGGCCCGATCCTGAGCAGGAGATGGCTCCTGGGCTCGAGGGTGGGGCGGGCGCCGGGAAGGCAGAGCGCATCCGTGCTCCAGCTCCCCGCTCAGACCCGGGGGGTGAGGGTGGTCGACCGACGGCTGGTGGACACGGCACATGCTCAATGGCCTCCAGGTCCATGTCTGGACAGTGAACGACCCGGGGGAGATGGCAGCTTTCCTCGACATCGGGGTCGACGGGATCATCACCGACCGGCCGGACCTCCTCAAGGAGCTGCTCTCCTCCAGGGGGCAGTGGCCTAGCCCGAATGTCGGGACCAAGGCGTAGCATCCTCGAATGCGCCTTCTGAGTGCTCTTCTCTTCCTCTCCGTCGAGTTGGGTGGTGTTTTCGGGTCTGCCCATGCCGAGGTGGTGTCGATCGACGACGAGTCGATGACCATCGAGCTCGAGGTCGGCGTGGAGGGCGAAGTGGACGCGGTCGTCGCCCATCTCGCCCTCACCGGCGAGCAACCACTGGCGCTGCCGCTGCTCCAGCGCGGCGAGGGTGTCTACGGGATCACCACCGAGGTCAAGCCTGCCGACTACCAGGTCGTCTTCGAGGCGCTGGGCGAAGTGTCCAGCCAGTCTCAGGCCGTCGCTCTCACCGATCTCGGTGTCGAGCTGGAGGATGCCGGCACCGGCACCACCAGCGATGATGGGCTGAGTGAGGACACTGTCGGGTGGGGGTGGCTTGCCGTTGCTTTTGGCGCCGCCTCTCTTGCGGCCCTTGCCTTCTGGGTACTCGGAGGCCGGGACGAGGATCGGAGTGAAGGAGAGGGTGAGGTGGAACCTCCCGGCGAGGGTGACGAGGCCAGGTCCGAGGACGTCCTCGCTCAGACTCCCGGAGAGTCGCCGCCCGACTCCTGACCCGCCATCTGCTTTGCCTCTTCGATCCGGCGGCTGTTCAGGTTGGGCACTGCGTAGAAGATGACCGCAACGTTCACCGCGGCAGCGAACAGCAGCGGCGCGCGCAATGCCCACTCCCTGCCGACCAGCGGCTCGGTGATGGCAACTATCGCCCCTCCCAAAAGCGCGCCGAGGGGCATCATTCCCCACCCGAAGAAGCGGTAGACCGAGTTGACCCTTCCCAACAAGTGGTCGGGGATGAGGGCCTGGCGAAGAGACACGGTTATCACATTCCACAAGGTCCCGGTGAGCGCTCCGAGGACGATCATCACCCAGACGACGGTGGCCGACGACGTCAGCCCGACGACCAGTGTGGAAACGGCGCCGACACCGAGGGTGAGAAAGAGTGAAGGGCCCTGCCCGATCCGCTTCGCGATCCCGGATGCGGCGAAGGATCCGATGACAGCTCCTGCGGCCCCGGCGGTCATCAACAACCCGAAGCCGGCGGCTCCCAGGTCGAGGATCTCCTGGGCGAACAAGACCTCGGTGGCGAAGGCGAGATTCGACATCGCATTGATGATTCCGAGGACGATCGCCATTGGTCGAAACAGAGGGTGATGCCACAGCCAGCGAAAACCCTCCTTCAACTCACCCCAGAACGAAGACGGTGTGGCTTCCGCCCCTACCGCCCGCTTGGGGCGGAACTGACCTCCGATGGTGAATATCAGAGCCGCAGCCACGGCAAAGGTCCCGGCATCGACGAAGAACGGAAGTGAGAAGGCGATGGCCAACAGGAATCCCGCCACAGGCGGGCCGACGAAGGAGTTCATGACCACCTCGGCGCCCCACAGCCTCCCATTGGCCTTCTCCAAGTTCTCCTTGTCGACGATCGCCGGCATCAGGGTCTGGGCCGAGTTGTCTCTGAGCACTTCGGCGAGCCCGAGCAGGAGCGCCGCGGTGTAGATCGCAATCAACAGGAGTGTCGAGTTGGCGGGTGGTGGCGCGGTCCCGGCGGCGATCTCTTCAGGGCTGGCCAGCTGACCCTGGGCAGCGAAGACTGCGAGTGCCACGCCAAAGGTGATCACGAATCGGGCCACGTCCATCCAGGCAACGAGCCTCTTGCGGTCCACCCGATCGGTGATGACGCCGGCGGGAAGAGTGAAAATCAGCCAGGGGAGCCTGGTGGCCACGGCGACCAGTGCGATCTGTACCGGGTTGCGCGTGACTGCGGAGGCAAGCCATGGGTATGCGATCAGGGAGACCCCGTCGCCGAAGTTGGAGACGACCGAAGCGGCCCAGAGCTTCCAATAGTTGCGGCCTAGGGGGGTGCTCATGTGGCCTCCGCCGGATCGGGCAGGTGCGGGCGATCCGTTGGGTAAAGGGCGAGAAGGAGACCGAACGTGGTCTCCCCGCCTCTGGACTCGCTCACGAATTCTTGGGCGAGCTCCCCGAGGCGGACCGCCCACTCGGATGCGCGGTCGTTGGGGATCCTGACGTAGCGCAAGGTGCTGATCATCGACTCGTGCGCTTCTTCGGGTTGGTTGGCGGCAGCCTTCGCATACTCGGTGGCCGCGGACGAGAGGAAGTAGTCGGGGGTCGCGTAGATGTCGACGCTGACCTCGGGTGTGAGCAGATAGGTGCGGGCGGAGCGCCCGTAGTACTTTGCCTCGATCGCACGGACCTTCTGGGTCCTGACCACGCGGATCAGGCCTGCCTCCTCGAGCACGGAGACGTGGTGCCCGATCGTTCCCTTGGGACGGTTGAGCACTGCAGCCAGCTCGGTCACGGTTGCTGCCCGCTCCAACAGCAGGTCCGCGATCCGGAGACGAGTATCTTCGAACAGGGCGCGGAACTGGCCTGCTCCGGTGACGGCCATGGTTTCCTCGAGCTCATAACCCGGTGGCGTATGGTCGGCCATTCTCGTATGGTCGGGATTGCCCGACCAATTGTCAAGTCGATTACGTTGACTGAATGGTCAGACCCGCGGCCCCCGGGGACGCCGCCGCGATCGCCCGGGTGCACGTCACCGCCTGGCAGACCGCCTACGAGGGCATTCTCGACAGGGATTTCCTGGGGGGGCTGGATCTGGCGACCAGGACTGTCTGGTGGGAAACGCTGCTGGGACGGGGTGAGGGGACGGCGTTGGTCGCCGACTTCGAGGGCTCGGTCGCCGGGTTCAGCCTGGTCGGCCCCGCCGACGACGAGGGATGGGGTGAGGTCCTCGCCATCTATGTCGATCCCGGACGGTGGGGGATGGGTTTGGGCCGCGCCCTGCTCGCCACTTCGGAGACGCTGTTGGCGGACATGGGGTTCATCCGGGCCATGCTCTGGGTGCTCGAGGCCAACGACCGGGCCCGGGCGTTCTACCAGCGTCAGGGTTGGAGCCAGGGAGCGCCTTTCCGTTTGGAGACCATCGGCGGCGCCGAGGTCACCGAAGTCCGTTACGAGAAGTCTTTAGCGCCTCTTTGACCGCTTCGAGGTCGGCCCGATAGGTGACTTTCAGGTTGCCCGGGTCGCCTTCCACAGCGGCGATTGCGAGATCACTGAACGCCCGGACTACGTCTGCGGTGTCATGACCTTCGAATCCTTCGGCAGCGGCACGCCGGTAGGCAGCGACCAGAGGCCCGGCACGAAACACTTGCGGCGTCTGGGCCAGCCTCGCTCCCTCCACTGGGGCCAGGTCGCGGCGGCGAAGCAGCGGGGCAGACGGCTCCAGCACGGGGACCGCACCCCCGACTTCAGCCGCCACCGCGAAGAGTTGCTCGATGAGGTCGGCGCCGATCAACGGCCGTGCCCCGTCATGGATGCCAACCAACTCGATGGCATCGTCGATCTCGGCGACCCCGGCCAGCTCGCTCCCGGTCCGGGTCATGCCTCCGGCGACCATCACCACGTCGCTGTCGATCGCCTTGAGGCTCTCGATCTGGTCTTCTCTGCAGACCAGGACACAGCGGTCCACATTTCGGGAGACGGCGGCCACGGTGTGCAGCACCAGAGGCAGCCCCTCTATGGGGGTCATCAGCTTGTCTCCCCCGAAGCGGGAACTGGTCCCGCCGGCCACGATGATCATCGCCCGTCCCGGCATCAGGCGAGGGTACTTTGAGGCCTGTGATCGACCTCGGAGCACTCGTCGGCGACGCGGGAGAGGGAAAGCATGTCGTCTTCGACGAAACCGGACGGCGAATGGAGAACCGCCCTCTTCCTGATGAACCGGCTCTTCTGCTCTCGAGGCCGGTAACCGACGCGGTCAAGCAGGCCGATGGCGACCGGTTGGGCCCCTCCCTGGACCGCGAGGGGCTCGTGTGGGTCGAAGGGTTCGCCCTCAAGCCTGACCTTCTGAGAGCGCTCGGCCGACGACAGGTCACCGCCAACGAGCTCATCGAAGCCGTGAGGGCCGTCGGGCTCGTATGGACTGTGATCGACATCGAGTCTTTCTGAAACAACGGCCGTCGAGGGGCTTGTGAGCCCGATTCGGGGGTTATAGGTTCGGCTCCATGGAGGGGGTGGGGAGAAGGGGCGTTCTCGGTGTCGAGTCGCCAGACCCGGTGCTCTCGCTGTTCGGCGCCCTTGGATTGGCTGCCGCGGCCGGCACCGCACTCGTCGTCGACCTCGCAGGGGAATGTCGTGTCGTCACGAGTCGGACGCTGGCCGACATGCTCGAGGACGGCCCTTCACTAGGCGAGCTGAGCCCGACGAGGACCGGTGTCGCAGTCATCGCCGGTGGGGCCATCGATCTCATGGACGGGGTGCACCTGATCGAGCGCCTCGGCGCCAATTGGCCGGCAGTGGTGGTCAGGTGCGATCACGCCCGTTGGCCGGGCCCCACCGTGCCCGTGCGCCCTCTATGGCCGGGTCTGATAGCGCCCGCCGATCCCCTGCCCGGCGTCTGGCAATCGATCCCCGGCGGGATCCGACCGCCGGGCCCCGGGCCGGTGCTGCCCCGACTCGGTGCCCGCAGCGCACGGGATCTCCTCTCCGGCCGCGTGCCGTCCCGGGGGCGCTGGCTCCGTGTGTGGGAGAAGGTGTGGAGGATGCCGTGGGCGTGATCGAAAGAGTTGCCGGGCAAATTGCTTCGGGCGCGGTCCCGATGAGGAGAGGCGAGGTGGCACTCGAGGCCGGCAGGCGGCTGCGGCTGGCCGCGCCGGACCGCGCCGCCGAGCTTGCAAGCGCCGTTGCCGACCATGTCCTCGGGCTCGGTCCCCTGGAATCATTGATTCGGGACCCGGACGTCAGTGATGTGTTGGTCAACGGGCCGGGCGATATCTGGGTCGAGAAGAGCGGGACACTCATCCACTCCGATGTCACATTCGAGAGCAACGAGTCCCTGATCACCGCCGTCGAGCGGGTGCTCGCCCCACTCGGGTTGCGCGTCGACCGGTCGTCGCCGATGGTCGATGCCCGGCTCCCCGACGGCAGCCGACTCCATGCCGTGATCCCACCCGCCGCAGTCGATCACCCCATCGTCGCCATCCGCCGCTTCACCCTCGCCGTCGACTCTTTGCATGCCCTGATCCCCCTGGGCACTGCCACTACGGAGCAGATCGGCCTTCTCGAACAGGCCGTCATGGAACGGAAGACGATCATTGTCTCTGGAGGCACCGGCGCCGGGAAGACCACCCTCCTCAATCTCCTCGGGGCTCTGATCCCGCCCGGTGAGCGGGTCGTGACCATCGAGGACGCGGCCGAGCTCAGGCTGCCAGGCCATGTGGTCCGGCTCGAGGCTCATCCGGCAAATGCCGAGGGCGCCGGTGAGGTGACCATCCGCTCGCTGCTGAGATCGGCGCTCCGACTCCGGCCCGACCGGATAATCGTCGGTGAGGTTCGTGGGCCTGAGGCGCTCGACCTGGTCTGGGCGCTCAACACCGGCCATCGCGGCTCCCTGTCCACGGTGCACGCCAATTCACCGGAAGAGGCACTGTGGCGCCTGGAGACGCTGGCCCTGTCTGCCGGCGACACCTCGGAAACCTCGGTTCGGCGCCAGCTCCATGCCGCAGTCGACCACGTCGTGCAGATCGAGCGCAACGGGAGCGGTCGCCGAATCCGATCGATCGCCCCTGTCGGACCCGACGGCATCGAGGGTGGTGGGAGATGATCGGCGCCCTCCTCCTCTGTTGGGGGATCGTCGCCGGGCTGGACCGGGCCAGAGCCGTTCTCCTCGCTGGAGCGCTGGCAGCGCCAGTGCCCCTGGGATGCCTGATTGCCGCCCAGGCATGGCGGTCCCGATCGCGCCCCTCGACCAAATCGACATTGTTCTGCGAAGCGGTCTCCGGAGAGCTGCGCTCGGGCGCCTCGTTCCGGCTCGCGCTGGAGCGCGCCGCCGAATCCGTGGGTGCGCCTTTGCTCGCCCGGCTGTGCCACGACGGCGCCCCGGCTGCGGCCCTGGCCGATGCGGTACGCCAGGAGTTCGGCGAAATCGGTGTCGAGGCGGCCGCGGTCATCGAGCACGCCTCCCGTCTCGGGGGGCCGGCAGCTCCCCTCTTCGACGAGATCGCGGTGCTCGCCCTGGCTCGGGTCGAGGTGGCGCACGAGGTTGCGGCAGCCACCGCTCCGGCCCGGGCTACCGCCTTCGTGCTGCTCGGGGCACCGGTCGCCGCGCTGGGATGGGTGATCTCCAGCGGCCGTCTTGGCTCCTACCTGGCGACCTCCTCGCAGCGCGCCTCGGCATTGTTGGGGCTGGCATTGGTGGTGATCGGGACCGTGATCGCCTTCACGATCCTCAGGCGGTCGCGGTGAACATGGTCCTTGTCGGATCGGTGGGGCTGGCAGTGGGCGGGCCTTTGGCGGCCGTTGCCCTGGTGTCGATTCTCGCCATCCGCTCACGGTGGGCGCTTCGCCAGAGGGGATACCCGATCAGGCCGGTGTTGCTGGTCTTGATCGTGGAGCTTCGCGCCGGGCGCTCCACCCTGGGTGCCCTCCAGGCCGCGGCCACCCTCTTTCCCGATGACAGGCAATTGATGCTCGCGTCTCGGGTTGCCTCGGTCAGCGGACTCTCCGCGGCCGTCGAGGAGTCCCGAGGCCTACTGCGTGTGATGCTCACCCAGTTGGCTCGTGCCCAACGATCGGGGTCGGTGGTGGCGGACACCGTTCGCTCTCTGCTCGACGCTGACATCGCCTCGGAACGTGCTCGTAAGTTGGAGAAGGCCAGGTCGCTGCCGATCCGACTCATGGTCCCGATCGCCCTGCTCGTGCTGCCCGGTCTGGTCCTCCTGACGTACGCCCCGTCCCTGCTCCGAACCTTCTCCGACCTGTCGGGGCCTATTTCGTGAGTTCCGCACTTCTCCCCGTACCGGTCGGTCACCGGCGTGGAAGGAGAGCTGATGGCTCGTTTCTGGAGGTGGGGGCAGTTGCTCCGCGAAGAGAGAGGCCAGGGAACGGTCGAATACTTTCTCGTGATCCTGGCGGCGACGGCGCTGGCCATCGTCGCCCTGAACTGGTTGCAGTCGGGCAGTGGCGGCGGCCTGCTCGGAGGATTGTTCGGCAAGGTCATCGATTGGGTCGCCGGGAAGTTCTGAATTATCGGGGCTCGGCGACCGTGGAGCTCTTCCTGATCCTCCCGGTGCTGGTGCTGGCCGCTGTGGCCGCCATTCAGGTGGTGGGGATCACACAGACCCGGCTCGAGTTGGTCGCCGCGGCCCGGGACGGCGCCAGGGTGGCAGCGACCACTCCGGATCCGTCCCGTGCGGTGGAAACCGTCATGGCGTCGTTGCCACCGGAGATCCGGGAGCGGGCCCGGATCTCGGTCCAGCGCCCGGACCGGGTCGGGGTTCCCGCGCAGGTGACTATCCGGGTTCGCCATAGTCTCGGGGCGCCGTTCCCTCCGTCGGTTGCGATCGATCTCACTGCGACCGCCTCGATGCGCACCGAGCGATGATCGGAGACCGGGGAGGGGCCTCGATCCTCGTCATTGGTTGGGTGGCGGTTGTCGCCATGATCGGTGTGGCCACGGCTTCGGTCGGAGCCTTGATTGCGGCGCGGGAGCAGGCATACACAGCGGCCGAGGCAGCCGCGCTGGCAGCCGCTGTGGCCACATTTCCGCAGGCGGGCTCCACGGCCGTCCCCTTTGCGCAGGCGGCCGAATACGCGGGTCGCAACGGGTCCCGGGTGGTGGCTTGCCACTGCCCGATCGATGCGACGCTGTCGCCGAGGACGGTGGTGGTAACCGCTGCCATCGACGTCGAGGTCCCGATCTTCGGCGAGGTGACGATCGAGGCCGCAGCCCGCTCCGAGTTCGATCCCGCGTTGTGGCTTGGAGGCTGATGGGAAGATGGGCTGTGCCGCCAAGAGCAACCAGGGCGACTGCGGCCCTCGATCGGCTGGGGATCACGTACATCGCCCACGAGTACACAGTGTCGGAGCAAGTCGGTGCAGGGTATGGAGAGGCGGTGGCCGTGGCGATCGGGCTCCCGGCGGAACGGGTGCTCAAGACGTTGGTGGCCGAGGTGGACGGCGCCCATGTGGTGGCCCTGGTCCCTGTCGACTCACGGCTCTCCACCCGACTTCTCGCTCGGGCCGCAGGCGGGAAGAGAGCCGAGATGGTCGCTCCCGCGGTCGCGGAGCGCATGACGGGGTACGTGACCGGTGGGATCAGCCCGTTCGGGCAAAGACGCTCGCTTTCCCTGTATGTCGACGATTCGATCATCGACATGGGCACCGTGGCAGTGTCCGGCGGTGCCCGAGGCCTTCAGCTCGAGGTCTCAGCTCAGGATCTGATCCTGGCCACCGCGGCCACGATTGCCCCGCTCTCTGAGGACTCCGACCACCGATAGGCTCGCGGGATGGCCTCCCGCCTCGAGATCCTGCGCATGCTGGCCGAACTGGCCAAGCTGACCTCGATCGAGGAGGGAAGCCCCCAAGCGTTCCGGGTACGTGCGTACGAGAACGCCTTGCACGGCATCGAGGGCTACTCGGGCGAGCTCGACGGGCTGGACAAGGCCGAGCTGACCGCGATCAAAGGTGTCGGCGGCTCCACCGCTGACAAGATCCTCGAGTTCCAGGCGACCGGTGCTGTGGCCAAGCTCGAAGGCATGCGCCAGAAGTATCCCCCGGCGTTCGTCGAGCTGACCCGGATCCCCGGCCTCGGGCCCAAGACTCTCAAGCTGATCCGGTCGGAGCTCGGCGTCGAGAACATCGACGATTTGCGGGCCGCCATCGCCGCGGAGCGGCTCAGGGAGCTGCCCGGGCTGGGCAAGACCTCCGAGGAGAAGATCGCCAAGGCGATCGACCGGCTCGGCCTGCATGGCAAGGATCGGCGGACACCGATATTCGATGCCCTGCCTCTCGCCCGATCACTTGCCGCGAGGATCGCAGAGCTGGCATCGGTCAAGGCCGCGGTGCCGTGTGGCTCGATCCGAAGGTTCTCGGAGACGATCGGCGATGTCGACATCGTCGTGGCGACCACCAAGCCGACGGCGGTGTCGGAATTCGTTCTCGGCCTGCCCGAGGTGTCGGAGGTCATCGGGTCCGGCGACACCAAGACCTCCTTTCTCACCAGGGAGGGGATGCAGATCGATGTGCGAACCGTCAAGCCGGCGCAGCTCGGATCGGCGCTCGTCTATTTCACCGGCTCCAAGGCTCACAACATCGCCCTCCGACAGCGCGCCTTGGATCGGGGATGGTTGCTCAGCGAATACGGGCTCTTCGAGGAGGAGAAGGTGGTGGCCTCCAAGACCGAGGAAGACATCTACAAGGCGCTCGAGATGTCTTTCGTCCCACCAGCGCTGCGCGAGGCGACCGGCGAGGTGGAGCTGGCGGCTCGAGGCGATCTGCCCGACCTGATCACGCTCGATCAAATCCGAGGCGACCTCCACTATCACACCGATCAGTCCGGTGACGGTCGCTCCAGCCTCGAGGAGATGGTCCAAGCTGCGATCCACCGCGGCTATGAGTACGTGGCGATCACCGATCATGGTGAGGACCTCGCCATCAACGGGTCGACCCGAGAGGAGATGCTGGCCCACCGTGACCACATCCGCCGGCTCGAGGATGAGAATCCGGGGATCCGCCTTCTCTTCGGTTGCGAGCTCAACATCGGCCCCCGAGGTGAGCTCGACTACGACCCCGACTTCCGCCTCGAGTTCGACTACTGCGTGGCTTCGATCCACTCCCATTTCGACCTGCCCCAGGACGATCAGACCGCCCGTGTGCTGACCGCACTGGCCGACCCCGCGGTGAACACCATCGGGCACCTGTCCGGTCGGTATATCGGGCGCCGGCCCGGGGTCGAGCTCGACATCGACGTCGTGCTCGAGGCGCTCCAAGTGACCGGTGTGGCGCTCGAGATCAATGGCGCACTCGACCGCCTCGACGCCACGGCTGAGGTGGCGAGAGCCGCGATGGCCCGTGGGGTCGATGTGATGATCGATACCGACTCCCATCACACGAGCGAGTGGGTCCGAATGGGTTACGGGGTGACCCATGCTCAGCGGGGGTGGGTGACGACCGATCGCGTGCTCAACACCAGGCCGCTCGCCGGGTTCATGGAGTGGATCGGGAGACGCCGGAACCTGTAGCTTCGGGCCATGGCCAAGCAATATGAGCTCAATGCCAGCACGCTGCGAATCGGTCGGATGATGTCATGGATGGCCCGCAGAGGTATCGGCAAGGTCCAGGTCCTGACCACGACGGGGCGGCAGTCCGGCGAGCCCAGGACCGTCCCCGTCAGCCCGATCGACATCGAAGGGATCGAGTACCTCGTCTGTCCCTACGGTGAGAAAGGATGGGTGCACAACGCCCGGGCCAACCCGAGCGCCACCCTGCGCCACGGCTCCAAGGTGCGTCAGATTCGGCTAGACGAGGTTCATGGCGAAACGGCCGCTCCGGTGGTCGCCGCCTATCACGCTCGAGAGCGTTACGCGCGCCAGTACATGGAAGTGCCGGAGAATCCAACCACGAACGACTTCGTTCAGGCGGCGGCGCTCTTCCCGGTCTTCGAGGTCACAGAGCCCAACTGACCGCGATCCTTGTAATTCGTGTCTCCGGGCGGGAAGCTATGCCCTCTGGCGACGACCCCCAAGGAGACCGAAGAGGTGCCCGACACCTTCGTACTCGACACCTGCGTCCTGCTCGCCGACCCCCAGTCACCCCTCCGATTCGACGAACACAATGTGGTGCTCCCGCTCGTCGTCATCGAAGAGCTGGACAGGAAGAAGACCCGCCTCGACGAGGTAGGAGCCAACGCCCGAGCCGCGATCCGGCTGATCGAAGAGCTGGGCGCCTCTCGTGATGGCGGTCTGCGCGAGCCGGTGGACCTACCCGGTGGTGGGACGCTTCGCATCGAGCTCAACGGGATCACGTCGGAGCGCCTCCCCACCGCGCTCGACCCCCACACCCCAGACCACCGCATCCTGGCCACCTGTCTCAACCTGGTCGAGGAGACGCCGGCGGTCCTCGTCACCAAAGACGCCGCTCTCCGCATCAAGGGAGCCCAGCTCGGTGTCGCGGTCCAGGACTATCGGGCGGACACGGTGGCGGTCGACCAAGTCCACTCCGGGCTAATCGAGCATGCAACCGAGGGAGAGGTGATCGACAGGCTCTTCGACGAGGGCAAGATCGAGATGAAGGGGCTGGAGGCCGAGGTCAACGAGTTCCTCATTCTCAGGTCGGGCACTTCGAGATCGGCGCTCGCCCGCGTTGTCCAGTCGGATCCAACGGTGTTGGAGCGGGTTCCGACCCACGTCCGGGCCTTCGGCGTCGACCCCAAGAACGTGCGACAGACGGTGGCCCTCCATCAACTCCTCGACCCCGACATCCCCGCGGTATCGGTGATGGGGATGGCAGGGACCGGGAAGACCTTCCTCGCCCTCGCCGCCGCCCTGGAGCAGGTCCTGGAACAGGGGCGCTACCGGAGGGTGTCGGTGTACCGGCCTCTGGTGGCGGTGGGTCGACAGGAGGTCGGCTACCTCCCCGGCGACCTCAACGACAAGCTGGCGCCCTGGATGGCGGCAGTGCATGACAACCTCTACGCACTGTTCTCGGATGCGGGGGTCGAAGGGGCTCGCAACGCGATCGACGAGCTCATCGACCGTGGTGAGCTGGAAATGGCTGCAGTGACCTATCTCCGGGGACGGTCGATCACGGGGGAGTTCGTCATCATCGACGAGGCTCAGAACCTGGAGCTCCCCACCCTCAAGGTGATCCTGACCAGGATCGCACGCGACTCGAAGGTGGTCTTCTGTGGGGACCTGTCCCAGGTGGACAATCCCTACATCTCGCCGTTCGGGGGGATGGCGGCATTGATCGAGAAGTTCAAGGGCTCGCCTCTCTTCGGCCACATCACGCTGGAGCGCTCGGTGCGATCTCCACTGGCGGAGATGGCCGCCACCGTGCTCTGATCCGGCCTGGCTTCGGGCACCCACCTATGAGGCGACCGTGGTTTGCCGATTTCTCGAAGTAGCACAGGCCCCTGGCCGAATCCCGGCTCAGCCGACTCGGGCGACCTGCGACTCGGTGAGAGCATCCAGATCCTGGTTCGGCACGGGCATGGTGAACTCGAAGCAGGCACCACCTAGCAACTCAGAGGCCCGGTAGCCGATCGTACCGCTGTGAGCAGTGACCAGGTCCTTGGCCACCGAGAGCCCGATTCCTGATCCGGGCACTCTCGCATCATGCTTGTGCTCGCCTCGCTCGAACCGTCCCCAGATGTCCGACTGGAACTTGGCCGGGACCCCGGAACCGTCGTCATGCACGGTGAAGACGACATGTGTCCCGACTCGGGTCTCGGTGATCAGGATCCGGGATCGCCCGTAGCGGAATGCATTGGTTATCAAGTTGACCAGGATCTGACGCACCCGACCTGGCTCCGCCCACACCCGCGCCGACATGTCGAGGTCGGTCTCGACCTCGATGGCGACCCCTGCGGTGATGATCGCCTCCTCGACCAAATCGGCCGCTCCGTAGTCGACGGGATGCAGCTTCACCGATTGGAGACGGTCGCGGGCAACGTCGATGAGATCGGTCACGACGTGGCCGAGATGACTGGCCTGGGTGGTGATGGTGTCGAGCATTTCCTCACGGTCATGCGGATCGAGGATCTCCCAGGAGCTCGAAAGCAGGTCGGCGTAACCCTGGATGCCGGTGAGTGGGGTCCTCAGCTCGTGGGACACAGAGGCGATCAGGTCGTCACGCTGCTTCTCCAACAACTCTTGCTTCTCCCTGATTGCCAGGTTCTGCCGCAACACAACGAGAACCGCTACCGCGGTGGTGGCGAGGTTGAGGAGCAAGTCGCTGCCGCTGCTGCTGTAGAGGAAGCGGGCCAGGAAGAGGGCTGCAACGGCGGTATAGGGGGCCACCAGCTGCCAGGTGTTGAGCGGGCGATAGCTCCTCTCCTGGGAGGGGACCGGCTTGGTGACCACATATGCGGCGAGGGCGAGGAGCCCATAACTGAAGAGCCACAGCGAATCCAGCCCGCCCCATTCCACGTAGGAATCGGTGGCGCTCTGCAGGGAGAAGATGACATCGGCGACCGCGGTGAAGGCCACGCCCCCGGCCAGGAGGATGACCCGCAGGTCGATGCGTTGCTCCGAGCGCCGCATCGCGAGGACCATCAGGGCCGTGACCAGGAAGACGTCACCGAACGGATAGAGCAGGTTGAGGAACGTCTCGACAGGGTCGGAGCCCAGACTCACGATGTCGTCGAGGTATGCGACCCACATCACAACACCCAACGAGATTGTGCCGGCAGTTGCATCGAGGGTGAGCCGAAGACGTTCATAACGACCCGGTCGGAGATAGGGGAGCGCGATCACCCCGGCGAAGATCAGCGGATAACCGGCAACGTAGAAGAAGTCGGCGATCCCGGGGTAGGGGATCTCGCCGGCCTGGGTCTGAATCATCCAAACCGCCTCTCCGATCCCCCAGCAGAGGACGCCGGAGCCGATCAAGCTCCAGGCGAAACGGGAGCGCCCCCGGCCGACCAGGGCAGCGGCAACGAGCACCAGGCCCGAGCAAAGGGCAATTGCCGCGTAAGTGACCTCGGGGACAGTCAGGTCGACGAAGGAGCGACCATCAGCGAGGGCCGCACCGAATGCCGCAGCCGCAGCGGCGACTATCAGAGAGGCGGTCCGGATTGCGACTACTCGAGGCGAGCGTGCAGAGGTTTGGCTGAGGATGGGTTGGCTCCTAAAAGCCAAATATCGGCGAACTTGGCGTCTGAGTTGAGATGTCGCCCGGCCCATAACGGGAAAGAGCGCCCGCCGATCCGTGGAAAAGGGAAGCCAACAACACGGCGGTTGGAAAAGAACTTGGCCGCAGACGGAGAATCGACTCCGTCTACTTGCCGACCCGCTCCCGGCGGGCAGCCAGCAGCTCGGCGGCCCGGTCGATGGTGATCGTCTCCGGCGAATCTCCCTGGCGCAACGAGGCGTTGACCTCGCCGTCGGTGACGTAGGGCCCGAATCTTCCATTGCGCACGGTGACCGTCTTCCCGCTGACCGGGTCGGCTCCTAGCTCCTTGAGTGAGCTGGAAGCCTGTTGCCCGCGTCGTCGTGGGGGCTCGGCGAGGAGCGCCAGCGCCTCGTCGACCGTGAGTGTGAACAGCCGCTCTTCGCTCTCCAGGCTGCGACGGTCGGAGCCGCGTTGGATGTAGGGCCCGTACCTGCCGTTGAGAGCGGCTATCTCGACCCCTTCAGGGTCTGTTCCGACGGTGCGGGGCAGGGATAGGAGCTCGAGGGCGGCGTCCAGCGAGAGCTCGTCGAGGGACATGTTCCTGAACAGTGACGCCCGCTTGGGCCGGTCCTTGCTCCCCTCCACGGTCTCGCCGAGTTGAACGTACGGGCCGAAGCGGCCGGTCTTTCCGTACACGGTGAGCCCGCTGAGCGGGTCGGTGCCGAAGATCTTGTCGCCGACGTTCTGGGTCTCGACGAGCTCGGTGGCTTTCTCAACCGTGAGCTCGTCCGGTGCCAGGTCGTCGGGAATCGAAGCCCGCTCCTCGCCGATCTCGACGTAGGGGCCATATCTGCCAATGCGCGCCACGACTTCGGTCCCCTGATGGTCGACACCGATCGGAATCGAACCCACAGCCCGGGGGTCGATCTCATCGAGGCGGGTCGCCACCTTGTTTTTCAGGCCGTCGTCCCCGAAGTAGAAGTCGCTGAGCCAGGGAACCGACTCCTGCTCGCCGGCCGCGATGCGGTCGAGGTCGTCCTCCATCGTGGCGGTGAACCCGTAGTCGACCAGTTGAGAGAAGTGCTGCTCGAGCAGCGCCACCACCCCAAATGCGGTGAACGTCGGCACGAGGGCGCTGCCCTTCTTCCAGACATATCCCCGATCCTGGATGGTGGTCATGATCGATGCATAGGTCGACGGCCGACCCACGCCCAGCTCTTCGAGCCTTTGGACGAGCGATGCCTCGGTGTAACGGGCCGGGGGCCGGGTTTCGTGCCCGGTCGGCTCCAAACGTTGCACGGCGAGGACGTCCCCGGCCGCCAGTGCTGGGAGGACCCTCTCTTTGTCGTCGGCGTCGGACTCCGGGTCGTCGGATCCCTGGACATAGGCCTTGAGAAAGCCGGGAAAGGTGATCGTCCGCCCACTGGTGGCGAAGACGGCCGCCCGGTGATCGCTTGCCTCCGCCCCGAGGCGTGCCGACACGCTGACCCCCACGGCGTCGGCCATCTGCGAGGCGACGGTCCGTCTCCAGATCAGCTCATAGAGCCGCGCCTCGTCGGGCCCCACCTTCGCGGCCACCTGCTCCGGGGTCTGGAAGGTGTCGTCACCGGCGGGGCGGATCGCCTCATGGGCCTCCTGCGCCCCCTTCACCTTCGAGGCATACACCCGGGGCTTGGGCGACAGGAAGTTCTGCCCGTACAGCTTGGAGATCTGGGTGCGGGCCGAGGCCACCGCGGTGTCGGAGAGCGCCGTCGAGTCGGTCCGCATATAGGTGATGTACCCGTTCTCGTAGAGGCGCTGTGCCACCGACATGGTGCGTGATGACGAGAAGCGCAGCTTGCGACCTGCCTCCTGCTGCAGGGTGGAAGTGCGGAACGGCGGGTATGGGGATCGCTTGTACGGCTTCTCCTCGACCGTCTGCACCTCGAACCTCGAATCGAGCAGGGCTCCGGCGAGGCTGGTTGCCTGGTCCTGGTCGAGGACCAGGACGTTTTGCTTCGGAGTGCCATCGGACCCGAATTCCTTGCCGGTGGCGACTCTCTGCTCATCGACGGAGAGCAACGTCGCCCCGAAGGTGCTGTCCAAATCGTCTGCCCTCGCGAACACCCCTTCCAGGCTCCAATACGAGGCGGAGGTGAAGGCCATCCGCTCCCGCTCGCGCTCTACCACGATTCGTATCGCCACGCTCTGCACCCGGCCCGCCGAGAGGCCCTGCTGAACCTTGCGCCACAGCACCGGGGAGACTTCGTATCCATAGAGCCGGTCCAGGATGCGACGGGCCTCCTGGGCCTGAACGAGGCGGAGGTCGAGGCCCCGAGGGTTGTTGAACGCCTCCTCGATGGCGTGTTGGGTGATCTCGTGGAACACCATGCGATGCACGGGGACCTTGGGCTTGAGGGCCTCGGTCAGGTGCCAGGCGATCGACTCACCCTCGCGGTCCTCGTCGGTCGCCAGATAGAGCTCGTCGACTCCGGCGAGCATCTCCTTCAACTTCTTCACCCGGTCCCGCCGCTCTTTGGGCACGACATAGAGCGGCTCGAAGTCGTTCTCGACGTTGACCCCGAGGCGGGCCCACGCCTCCCCCTTGGCCTTGGCCGGGATCTCGGCCGCAGACCGCGGGAGGTCGCGGATGTGCCCCATCGACGACTCGACCGTCACCTCCGGTCCGAGGAATCCGGAGATGGTTCGGGCCTTCGTCGGGGATTCGACGATGACGAGGCTCTTAGGCATGAGTGTGGAGAGTTGACTTCATCCGACTGGTCTATGTCAATACGAACCGTGTCCCGGGGGAGCGTTACCGTCTGCCACCAGTGGCGTTCAACCGGCCCCCGATCCACCGATATATTGCGCTAGAAGGCGGCGATGGGAGCGGCAAGACGACTTTGTCCGCCGCAATCGCCTTCCGACTCCGCCGCCGAGGAGACGAAGTCGTCGAGGTCAGAGAGCCAGGGGGGACTCCGCTCGGGGAGAGCGTTCGCGAGTTGCTGCTCGACTCTGACCACGTCGATCCCTGGGCCGAAGTCTTTCTGTTTGCGGCCCAGCGGGCGCAACTGGTCCATGAGATCGTGGCGCCGGCATTGGAGCGGGGCGCCTGGGTGATCAGCGACCGCACCTACTACTCCTCGATCGCCTATCAGGGGAGAGCGAGGGGCCTCGGTGAGGAGGTAGTGCGCGAGATAAATGAAGCCGGGCTCGACGGCGTCGTCCCCGGCAGAGTTTTCGTGATCGAGGTCGATCCTGACACCGCCCTGGGGCGACAGCACCGTCCGGACCGGATCGGCAGTGAGAGCGTCGACTTCCAGCGTGAGGTGAGGTCGGCCTACCGACATCTCGCCGCCGCCGCGCCCGATCTGCTGGTGCTGCTCGACGGTTCGGCGCCGGTGGACGACCTCGCGGATGAGGTGATGGAGAGGTTGGAAGGTGTTTGACCATTTCGAGGGCGTGATCGGGCATCCCCGGGTTGTCGAGCTGCTTCGTCAGGACGCCAAAGAGCCGGCATCGGCTTATCTCTTCTTTGGACCGGAGTCGGTGGGCAAGGCCACGCTGGCTCGTCGTTTCGCGGCGGCGATCCTCTGCCCCACGGGAGGCGCCCACGAGGAGCCGTGTCGCTCCTGCCGGCTCGTCCAATCCGACACACATCCCGATGTCTCCCTTGTCGAGCCCGAAGGTGCTACCAGCTTGGGTGTGGAGCAGATTCGCAATGTCGTCACCCGTGCCGCACTCCGCCCGGTCGAGGGGAAGCGGGCAATCTTCTTGCTCCCAGATGCCGGTTCGATGACCGAGCAGGCGGCCAACGCAATGCTCAAGACACTGGAGGAGCCGTCGACCGCTGCAGTGTTTCTCCTGGTGGCGGTGTCCGAGGAGGACTTCCCTCCGACGGTGTCCTCCAGGTGCCGGACGGTGCACGTGGGGAGGGTGCCTTTGGATGTCATGGTCGATGCCCTGGTGCAACGGGGGTTGACCGAGGAGGACGCCTCCGTGGTGGCGATCGTCTCCGGAGGCCGCCCCGGCCTCGCCTTGGCCCTGATGGACCGCCCCGAAGTCGCCGGGTTCCGCAATCTGTGGCTCTCCATCCCGGGCCAGGTCACGCCGCATCCCGGCGATGGCCAGCGCTTGGCGATGGCGGTCCTCGAGGAAATCGGCCCCCTCGCCGAGCGCTCGGTGTCTTCGGAGATGACCAAGGAGGCGCAACAACGGACCAGACGCCGGGCGGAGCAGGCGTTGCTGGTCAATGGCTTGGAGATCCTGGCCTCGTGGTACTCGGACTCGGCGTCGCTTCAAATGGGCGGACCGGTGAAGAACGCCGACCTCTCGTTGGCGGCGTTCACAGAAGTCACCCCGCGCAAAGCGGTGGTTTCGGCGGAGAACATCCTGGACGCCGTGGTCGACATCCAGGGGAGTCTGCGCCGGGAGCTGGTGCTGGCCAGCTTGTTCACCGGTCTCGGCTCCCAGGACTGAAATTCGTCCCACCCGAGCGATACCTTCCTCGATGGGAGGGAGCAATGGGGATCACCACCGCCAAAGGTGAGGTCGGAGAGGCGATCATCCTCGCCGATCTGCAACGACAGGGCCATGGAGTCGCCATTCCCTTCGGACACGACCTGCCTTACGACCTGATCGTGATTCGCAAGGAGAACGGGGCCCTGGAGAAGGTGCAGTGCAAGTACACCACCTCCAATGGACGGGTGATCAAGGCCAACATCAGGAGTAGCTCGGCCTGGGTGGCTCATCGGTATACAGCCGAGGAGGTGGATTGGGTCGGCGTCTACGACTCGACCACGGACACCTGTTGCTACCTGCCATCCAGTGTGTGGAACGGTCAGATCGCGGTCAGTCTTCGGCTGGTCCCGACAGTCAACGGTCAACACAAGGGGATTCGATTCGCCGAGCAATTTCGGATCATGGTCGGCGATCCGCGGGCCCACTCGTTGTCTGGCTCAATCACCACCTCCCCCTTACCATTACCGCTCTCGCCGGAGTAGCTCAGTGGTAGAGCAACGCATTCGTAATGCGTAGGCCAGGGGTTCGACTCCCCTCTCCGGCTCGATAAACCGATCTCGACGGTTTGCGTTTTGCTGACCTCTGACCTGTACCGTCCCGGCGCAATGGCGGACCAGGCCGACTTCGAACGCGACGCTCTCCAATACACCCGGCAGCTGTTCAGCGCCGCGATGCGGATGACCCGCAATCCCTCCGACGCCGAAGACCTTGTCCAGGAGACCTTCCTCAAGGCGTATCGGGCGTATCACACCTTCGAGGCGGGCACCAACCTCAAGGCCTGGCTCTATCGAATCCTGACCAACACCTACATCAACAACTACCGCAAAGAGTCCCGTCGCCCCTCAGAGGTCGACCTGGGTGCGGTGGAGGATCTCTATCTCTATCGACGAATCGGTTCCGAGGAGTCGGCAGAGGCAGCCCGGACCACCGAAGACCGGGTGCTCGACGGGCTCGTCGAGTCGGACATCAAGCAGGCGGTGGAGGAGTTGCCGGAGAACTTCAGGATCCCCGTCCTGCTCGCCGACCTCGAAGGCTTTTCCTACAAGGAGATCGCCGACATCCTCGATATCCCCATAGGTACCGTCATGTCGCGCCTCCACCGGGGAAGAAAGGCGCTGCAACGGCGGTTGTGGGAGTTTGCGGAGAACCGGGGTCTCGTGCCCACGGACGTGGAGAAACCATGAGTGGCCATCATTGCGACGAGGCGTTGACCAATCTCTATCAATACCTCGATCGTGAGATGGAGTCCGCCGACTCCGAGCGCATTCGCGCCCATCTCGTCGAGTGCACCGGCTGTTTCGACATATATGAGTTCGAGGTCCGCCTCAAGGTCGTGGTCCGGGAGCGGCTCGCCGAGGAGGTCCCTCCCGAGTTCATCGAGCGACTGCGAGCCGCCCTGGCCCAGGAGTCGGTCGGCGACCGGTGATCTTGGTCGCCGTCACCACCGGGATGTAGGCTGCGCGGGTATGCAGGCCTTGCGCCGAACGGCCGCTTTCCTTCTCATCTTCAGCGCGTTGTTTGCGATTGCCGGCAACGCACTCGCCACCGAAGGGTCCGGGGAGACATCGACCACGGTCGCCGAGGAGCCAGCGCCCACGGTCGACTTCGAGCCTGCAGTTCCGGTCACCACCCCGGACACGACCGAGCCCTTGCCCGACTGGACGTATCGCTACATGGTGCCGACGGCGATCGCCCTCGCGGTCCTTGTCGTGGTCATCACCTGTGTCCAGTACTTCACCAGGGTGGTGCGGCGGCGGTACCGAATCGTCGAGGAGTGACCAGCTACCCGCGCCAGGGTGGGGGCCGCATCGCCGGCCGAATCGCCGGCACCTACCCACTCGCCGGTACCTATCACATGGCTGCCCTCGAGGCCGAGATGAGGGATCTCACGTCGCGCGTCTCCGACCTCGTTCCGGAGGCGACCGGGCTCCAATTGCCGGGCGAGCCCGGCACCCTGGTCATTGGGCGCCCGGAATGGGTGGAGCGCAACATCGCGAGCTTTTCCCACCTCATGGAGCCGGCCCATCGCAAGATCGCCGAGAAGGTCGCCGAGTCGGGCCCTGGTGGCAGAGGGGCGGCGGCCTTCGCGAGCCGGCTGATGCAGGCCGAGGTGACGGCTGTGCTCGGTGTGCTCGCGAGGAGAGTGCTCGGCCAGTACGAGTTGGTCTTGCCCACCGGGGAAGACGGTGACGTTGTTGCCTACGTCGGGCCCAACATCATGCACATGGAGCGCACCCATCAGTTCCTCCCGTCCGAGTTCAGGTTCTGGGTCGCCCTTCACGAATTGACCCATCGTGCCCAGTTCCAGGGTGTTCCCTGGTTGCGGGATTACTTCCTGGGCCTGGTCTCGGAGCTCGTGGAGCAGTCGACCGCCGAGCCCGGTCGCCTGAGCCGGGTGCTCGGCGAATTGATGACACGCAAAGACCAGGGAGCCACCCTGCTCGACGAGCGTGGCCTGCTCGGGCTGTTCGCCACCTCCGAGCAACGGCTGGTCATCGACAAGGTCCAAGCGCTCATGTCGCTCCTCGAAGGCCACGGGCATGTGGTCATGGATCGTGTCGGGCACCAGCACCTCCGATCACAGGAGCGAATGAGCCGGATACTGAAGAACCGCCGCCAGGACAAGCGGACGGCGGCCTTCTTCAGGGTCACCGGCCTCGAGATGAAGCTGAACCAATACCGGATGGGGGAGCAGTTCATCAACGCGGTCGAAAAGGAGGCGGGTTGGGAAACCGTGACCCTCGCCTTCCGCGGGGTGGGGAGCCTCCCGACGCTCGCCGAGATCGAGCACCCCCGGCAATGGTTGACACGCGTCGCCTGACCACTCTCTCCACCCGGATCGAAGCAGAGCTCCGACTTCCCGAAGGCGACTTCGTCGTCGCTTTGTCGGGTGGAGCCGACTCGGCGGCCCTCGCATTCCTCCTTTCCCGCGTCGGGCCCCGGGCGCGGGCGCTCCATGTCAACCATGGGCTGGAGTCCAGCGATCGCCTGGAAGAAGCCGCGCGCCAGGTCGCCTCGTTCCTCGGCCTGGCTCTCGAAGTCGTTCGGGTGACGGTGGCATCCGGGGCTTCCCCTGAAGGTCAGGCGAGGTCAGCGCGCTACGAGGCGTTGCGCGAGGCGACGGGGCCGGACGACGTCGTACTGGTCGCCCACACCCGGGATGACCAGGCGGAGACCGTGCTCATGAACCTCTTGCGCGGCTCTGGGCTCCGAGGCCTTGCCGGCATCCCCTGGTTCCGCCCCCCAAACATCTATCGCCCGATGCTCGACGTCGGGCGCTCCGAGACGCGTGAGCTCGCCATGCTCGCGGGGCTTGGATTCTTCGACGATCCGATGAACGAGGCGCCGGAGCTGACTCGAAATTCGATTCGCCGGGAAGTGCTCCCACGGCTGGCCCGGTTCAACCCTCAATTGGTGGCGAGCCTGGCGCGGATGGCGGAGACCGTCAGCTCCGAGACCGAATACCTCGATCGACAGGCAGGGGCGCTGGGAGTCATCCATGAAGAAGGCGAGGCGAAGGTGGCACTGGGAGCGGTCACCACCGTCGATCCTGCCCTCGCCAGCCGTGTCCTCTCCCGGATGGTTGACCGTTTTCGGGACCACCCCGGGCTCAGCTCCGACGAGATGGAAAGAGTGTGGCGGGTGGTCCTCGGTGACTCACCGCGGGAGGAGCTCCAGGGCGGGCTGGTCGCGACCCGTTCCGGGCCGATGCTCTCCGTGGGCCCGGACCTCGATGATCAGCCCTCAGCCGAAGAGGTCTCCCTGGTCCCGGGACGGCACAAGCTGGGGACGGCCGTGCTCGAGGTGCAGCGGTTGGACGCCGTCTGCCAGGTGGCCCCTTTGGGCACCTCATGGGCGATTTTCGACCCCGCAGCCGACCTCGTCGCCAAAGCATCGGAGCGAGGAGTGGTGGTAGAGGCCGACGGCGCTCTCGCCTGGGTCCCCTGGGTCAAGCGCTATCCCGTGGCTTGGTATCAGCCGGCGACCACCGGCTACCTTTCGGTCCTCGCCACCGAGGAACCTGGATGGACATCAAGCCGCTGATCACCGCCGAAGAGATCGACTCCAAGCTCGCGGAGATGGGCAAGCACATCACCGCTGACTACGGAGGTCAAGACTTGCTCCTGGTTGGGGTCCTGCGGGGTGCATTCATGGTGATGGCTGACCTGGCCCGCCACATCGACCTCCCGGTCGAGTTCGACTTCATGGCCGTCTCCTCGTACGGCGCCTCGACCCAGACCTCTGGTGTGGTTCGCATCCTCAAGGACCTCGACGAGGAGATCGAAGGCCGCCACGTCCTGATCGTCGAGGACATCATCGACTCCGGGCTCACCTTGAACTACCTGATGAAGAGTCTCAACGTTCGCAAGCCGGCCTCGCTCGAGATAGCGGCACTCCTCCTGAAGCAGGGGATTCAAAGGGTCCCCATCGACGTCAAGTACATCGGATTCCCGATCGGGCCCGAGTTCGTGGTGGGTTATGGGCTCGACTATGCCGGGAAGTATCGAAACCTCCCGTACGTTGGTGTGATGGGTCCTGACCACTGAAGGATGACTATTCGATCGAGTCCCGTAACATTGGGACCTCGACGCTTCTCCCACTCGAACTGAGGTATTCGTGAATCGAACGTTGCGCACACTGGTGGTGTACGGCCTTTCCATCATCCTGCTGGCCGTGCTCGCTCAGTGGTGGTTCGACCAGGTGTCGGGCCCCGAAGAGGTCTCGTTGTCGGTGTTCATGGAGCAAGTCGAGGCCGGCGATTTCGCCGAGGTCCAGGTCCTGGCCCGTTCCAACCAGGTGCAGGGCCGGGCCGAAGCCGGCGCCGACGCCACCGATGACGTCTGGGAGGTCATCGCCAGCTATCCGGAGGGATCAGAAGGCCAGATAACCGAGGCGATCCTCGCCTGCGACTGCACGGCGTTCAGCGCCGACCCCGAGCCGCCCGGGTTCTGGGAGCTTCTGATCAGCTTCCTCCCCTGGCTGTTCCTGCTCGGGTTCATGGTGTTCATCTTCATGCAGATGCAGGGCGGCGGGAACCGTGTCATGCAGTTCGGCAAGTCCCGAGCCAAGCTCGTCGGCAAGGAGCAGCCCAAGGTCACCTTCGACGACGTGGCGGGCCTGGAGGAGGCCAAGGAGGAGCTCGAAGAGATCAAGGACTTCCTGGCCAACCCGGACCCTTACCGCCAGATGGGAGCCAAGATCCCCAAGGGAGTCCTCCTATTCGGGCCTCCTGGCACCGGGAAGACCCTGCTAGCCAAGGCGGTGGCCGGCGAAGCAGGTGTCCCCTTCCTGTCGATCTCGGGCTCCGACTTCGTCGAGATGTTCGTCGGCGTTGGCGCAGCCAGGGTTCGCGACCTTTTCGAACAGGCCAAGGGCAGCGCACCCGCCATTGTTTTCATCGACGAGATCGACGCCGTCGGCCGTCATCGTGGAGCCGGTCTCGGCGGTGGCCACGACGAGAGGGAGCAGACTCTGAACCAGCTCCTGGTGGAGCTCGACGGGTTCGAAGGCAACACCGGTGTCATCGTCATGGCTGCCACCAACCGGCCCGACATCCTCGACCCCGCACTGCTCCGGCCGGGCCGATTCGACCGGCAGATCGTGGTGGACGCCCCCGACATCGAAGGCCGCAAGGCGATCCTCGAAGTCCATTCCAAGGGCAAGCCGCTGGCCAAGGAGATCGACCTCGGGGTGCTCGCCCGGCGCACTCCAGGGTTCACCGGTGCCGACCTGGCCAACCTGATCAACGAATCCGCTCTGCTCACCACCCGGCGGCACAAGAAGGAGATCTCGATGCTGGAGCTCGAGGAGGCGATCGACCGCGTCATCGCCGGCCCCGAGCGCAAGGCAAAGGTGATGACCGAAGAAGAGCGAAAGCTGATCGCCTACCACGAGACCGGCCACGCCCTCGTCGGGTTCGCCCTCCCCAACTCCGACCCGGTGCACAAGGTGACCATCGTGGCCAGAGGTCGCTCGCTGGGCCACACGCTGGCCCTTCCCACTCACGACAAATACCTGGTGCGACGGTCAGAGCTCGTCGACCAGCTGGCCATGCTCCTTGGTGGGCGCACTGCCGAGGAGATCATCTTTGCCGACCCGACGACCGGCGCCGCCAATGACATCGAGAAGGCGACGGCTATCGCGCGGCGGATGGTGATGGAGTACGGGATGAGCGACGAGCTGGGCCCCATGCAGTACGGGAAGCCCAACGCAGAGGTGTTCCTGGGCCGTGACTACTCCAGGCAACAGGACTATTCCGACGACGTGGCAGCCAAAGTGGATGAAGAGGTTCGCAAGCTGATCATGGCTGCCCACATCGAGGCTCGTTCTGTCATCGAGCGTCATCAGGACGCCATGGAGCGGATGGTGGAGTCTCTCCTGGCGCAGGAGACGGTCGGTCCCGACGAGGTCGCCGAGCTGTTCGCCGACGTGCCCAAGTGGGTTCACAGTGCAGAGGGCTCGATGCGTATCAAGTACCCCGAGAACCCGGTCCTCCCCCAGCCCCGTGAGCAGATCGCGGCAGCAGTTGAAGTCGAGGAGGACGAGGGGGAGAAGGTCACCGAGTCCCTTCGACTCAAGAGAAACCTGCGCCCGAAGGGACGGCCCGCCGACGCGGGCGCCTGATTACTGAACCCGCAGTATCTGGATATTGCCCGAGACGGTCCGGATCCGGGCGCGCACCGACTGCCCATCGGCGCCGCCGGCGGTGGTCTGGCGATCGGGGAGGCTGATCGCGCCCGACAGCGAGCGGGCATCGAGAGACAGCTTGGTTCCGGCAGGCAACCCAACGCGGATGTCACCGGAGACCGACTTGAGCTCGAGGTCGCTCCCCTCGTAGAGCCCAATGGCGAGGTCCCCGGAGGAGGCCGATGAGACCACGTCGCCTCTGACCAGGCCCACATCGACGGTCCCCGAAGCCGTCGTCACTTCCATTCGATCGAACACGTCGCCGATCCTCACATCGCCCGATGCCGTGCGCAGGCTGGCGGCGCGGGAAACGGTTCTGATCGCGATGTCACCGCTGGCACTCTTGACCTTGGCGCTTTCCACCTCTCGCAGGGTGACATCGCCTGAGGCGGTGTCGATGATCGCGTCGCCCAGCCTGACCGACGCCTCGATTCTGGCCGACGCCCCTGAGAGCCGGGCGGTGGTGCCGGCGGGAACGGACACCCGGACCCGGGTGCTCGAAGAGCGGGAAGGATGGTCCGCTCCGGAGCGGCGAAACTCGACCGTGTCACCGGAGTGGATGATCTCGAATGCCCTCTCCCGCCCGCCCTCGGCGTGGAGTGCGACTGCGCCGGCCTCTCCTTCGGAGAGTTCGATGGAGCCCGCGCCGATGCTGACAACCAGTCGGGGAGTGGTCCCGACGTCGAAGGTCTGTTCGATCAAAGCTGGATCGTCTCCTCGACATGTGAGCCGCCCGTACGGCGCCCGGCCCTGGTGCGGAGCGCATCCACCACCCAGCCGTTGATCGAGTCCCCGGTGGTCGATGCCGACTCTTCGATCAAAGACTTGAGGGAGGATGGGAGTCGAAGGGTTACCCGCGCCTCGAGCTCTTCAGGATCGTGGGATCGCTCCTTACGCTCTTCGGTGACCACCAGGACCGGCGACCCATTGTCCAGGCGGACATCCACACGTTGGCCGATGAGCTGGGCTGAGACCTCGGTTGCCGCCTCCTCGACAACCCCGATGAGGGTGCGTTCCAGTGCTGGGCGCAGCGCCAACATGAGCTCGGACGCGATCTCGGTGAGCTCGGGAGCCCCGATCCGCACCTGGTTGTCGACGGCAGTCTCGATCTCGATGAAGGCGTGATCGAGGTGCATCAGCGACTGGGGTTGAGCCGACGGATTCGGTCGTCGAGCTCTACTTCTATCCGGTCTGCGCTTCTGATCCAAAACATGAGGATCTTCCTTTCCTGACATCGAAAGTGATGTCATTATGATGTCACCATACAGTCACCAGAGCCGGGCTGTCAACCCCCGTCCGCCGATTCTGGGAATATGTGGTCGCGGCCGGCGATTACCGGAGGGCGCATGAACGGGATAGACCAGGCACGAATCGAGAAGGCAGTCCGTGAGATCCTCGAGGCGCTGGGCGAAAACCCGGATCGCGAGGGGCTCATCGACACCCCGGAACGGGTGGCTCGGTTCTACAGCGAGGTCTTCGACGGACTGCACCGCGAGCCCGGGGAGGACATCGATGCCTTTTTCGGCGAGGAGCACTACCAGGAAATCGTGATGGTCAGGGAGATCCCGTTTTATTCGATGTGCGAGCATCACCTGGTCCCGTTCCACGGGCAGGCACATGTGGCCTACATGCCCAAAGGACGCGTCACCGGGCTCTCCAAGCTGGCGCGCCTGGTCGAGGGCTATGCCCGCCGGCCCCAGATGCAGGAGAGGTTGACCGCGCAAGTTGCCGACGCCCTCACCGAGCGTCTGGAGCCGCTCGGTGTCATGGTGGTGATCGAGGCCGAGCACCTCTGCATGTCGATGCGCGGGGTGCGAAAGCCCGGGGCGAAGACGGTCACCTCGGCCGTCCGCGGGATCATGCACACCAACCCGGCGACCCGCGCTGAGGCCATGTCCCTCCTCTTTGGGACCACCCGCTAGCGAGTCTTGCTCCCGGTTAGCTCGCTGCGCTCGCCGTTTTGCGTTTTGCGTTTTACGTTTCGCATATGACGACCCATTGGAAGGTCGCGAAGGAGTCTCTGGACATATCGCGTGGTGTGATCATGGGGGTGCTCAACGTCACCCCCGACTCTTTCTCCGATGGCGGCCTCCACCTGGCGCCAGACTCAGCTGTTCGGGCTGCATCGGAGATGTCGGCGGCCGGGGCCCACTTGATCGATGTTGGGGGGGAGTCGACCCGGCCCGGTGCCGAGCCGGTCCCCGCCGAATTGGAACTGGAACGTGTGCTCCCTGTCGTGGAGACGCTGAGCGCATCAGGGCTCCTGGTATCGATCGACACCTCGAAGCCCGAGGTCGCGAGAGCCGCGATCGAGAGCGGGGCGGTTGTGCTCAACGACGTCACCGCATGTTCCGCGACCGGGATGGCTGAGCTGGTCGCAGACACCGGCGTCGGCGTGATCCTGATGCACATGAAGGGCACCCCGACGACGATGCAACAGGCGCCCGCCTACGACGACGTCGTCACCGAGGTGACCGAGTTTCTCGAGAGCCGCGCCCGGGGCTTGGAGGACTTGGGGGTGTCACCCCAATCGATCGCCATCGACCCGGGGATCGGGTTCGGCAAGTCCGTGATCCACAACCTGGAGCTCATCGCCGGGCTCGACGCTCTGGCGGCAACCGGATATCCAGTGGTGCTGGGGGCTTCCCGCAAGTCTTTTCTCGGGAAGCTGAGCGGTATCGATGACCCGGCTCGACGCGACGGCCTCACCGCGGTGACGACCGCTCTCGGATTCGAGCGCGGAGCACGGATTTTCAGGGTCCACGATGTTGCTTCATCTATGGCGGCGCTTCGGCTGGCCGCCACTATCGTGGCCCCACAGCAATGGGAAGAATGGTTGCCGGATTGAAGCCACGTGGCTTCACGTGGGTCATCACCGATCGCCTTGCTGTGTCCGAGAGGGTGGGTGGCTCCGGGTTCCAACACCGGAGGGTGAGACGGGAAGAGGAGATCACCTGGCTCGTGGAGGAGGCTGGGATCAACTCGGTTGTCTCCATGTTGCCCGGTAACCAAAACCTGCTCGCCTACCGCGAGGCCGGGATGGCGACATTCTCGGTTCCGTTGGCGAACGAGCTCGAGGCATCGGAGGTCGGAGCTTTCTTCGACGCGCTCACCAAGGCGATGCACAAGAGCCGGGCAAAGGTCCTGGTGCACCGAGAGACCATCGACGACACAGTCGGTGGGCTGCTCGGCGGCTATCTCGTCGTCTCCGGTCTGGTCAAGGACCCAATCCTTGCCCTCGCGGTGATCCAGCAGATCCTGGGTAGGGCATTGGGCCCTGAGGGCAGGTCGCTGATCCCCGCCACCGTCGATTCGTGACCGATCGCATCGATCTCACCGGCATCGAGGTCTGGGCCCGTCACGGGGTCCTGGCTGAGGAAAAGACCAAGAACCAGCCTTTTGTCGTCGACGTGCGTATCTTCCTCGACACCGCAACCGCAGCTGCCTCGGACGAAGTGTCCGACACCGTCGACTACGGCGACCTGGTGCGAAGGGTCCATCACAAGGTCGCCGGGGAGAGCCACAACCTGATAGAGACCGTCGCCGAGGGTGTGGCCGGGATTGTGCTCGAAGACCCACGGGTAGAGAGAGTCATGGTGACCGTCCACAAACCTCAAGCTCCGATCGCGGAGAAGTTCGGCGATGTCTCGGTGACGGTCGACCGGGCGAGATGACTCGCTTTGCGATCGCCCTGGGCTCCAACCTGGGCGATCGGATCGACCACCTGCGCCGGGCAGTTTCAGAGATGCGGGCCTTGGGCGACGTCTCCGCAGTCGCCGGGGTCTATGAGACCGGTCCTATCGGCGGCCCCGACCAGGGGGCTTTCCTCAACTCGGTGGTGCTCCTCGACACCAGCCTCGAGCCCCGCGCCCTACTCGCAGCGCTCGCAGAGATAGAAGCCGCTCACGGACGGGAGCGGGTCGAGCACTGGGGGCCCCGGACGCTCGACCTCGACATCGTGGCCAGCGACGGTCCTGAGGTGCGCACCGCCGAGCTCGAGGTTCCCCATCCCAGGGCTCGGGAGCGCAGATTCGTCCTCGAGCCACTCAACGAGATTTGGCCCGACGCATCGGTGGGCGCCGGGGATACGGCTTTCGTGGCCCTCACCGGCGTGGCCGAGCAGGATGTCGACCTCCTGGAGCGCGATTGGCTGGGGGGCGATCGAGCCGATACCGGCCGCTACTGGGTCACTGCCCAGGTCGCCATCATCATCGGCATCCTTCTCGCCCTCGTGGGGACAGGGTCGCTCCCCGACGGCGATATCGAGGCCTATCGGGTGGTGGGGGTGGTGCTACTCACTGCAGGGGGCTTCCTCACAGTGGTGTCGGCCCGAGTCCTGGGCAGCGCTCTCATCCCTTTGCCTCAGCCGGCGCCAGGGGCATCGATGGTCGATGACGGGGCCTACCGCTGGGTGCGGCACCCGATCTACGGCGGGATCTCCTTGATTCTCATTGGGCTCTCGTTGGCCTTTTCGAGCGCACTCGCTGCGCTGCTTGGCGTCGGGCTGTTCGGGTTCTTCTGGGCCAAGTCCGGCTACGAGGAGCGCTTGCTACGCATCAGCTACCCGGAGTACTCGGAATACCGGCGTCGGGTGGCGAAGAGGATGATCCCGTTCCTCATCTGAAGAAACCGGTCCCCTCTTCCGTCTTTCCCGGGCTGTGGTAGCTTCCATCCATGGGTTGCGGCCGTGGCCCCCCGTTCCTTCAACCGATCGACGAACGCGTCCCGGAATAGGAGGAACGATCCAGATGGCAAAACGGTCGAGAGAGCATCGCCAGGGCATCCCCGGTTACAACGACAGCCGCCCGACGCGCAACGACCGCAAGCAACAACACCGCCAGGTTCGGCATTCCACCCATCAACTTCTTCACATGGTGGATGATCCCGACGAAGTCGCCGGCCTGCCGGAGGTCCGCGGCGGCGGAGAGCACGACCCACTCCAACCCCTGTCCGAGCCGAAGCAGCGGAGATTCCGGGTTTGGAAGACGAAGTTCTGGAAGAGACGGGACGACTACCACGAGATGAAGTCCGAGATGGACTCGAACTGGCCAGTGATCACCCCAGAGCAACTTCGGGAAGACCGGGCCTGAAGTCGATCCGGGCCCGGCACTACGCTCGCCGTCAGTGTCAGGCACTGGTCACCGATGCGTCTCCTGATCGTCGGCCCTGGTCGGGCCGGGGGATCGATCGCACGGGCGGCGACTGAAGCCGGCCACGAGATCGCGGCAATCATCTCCAGGTCGGGGGCCACCGAGTTCGGCCCCTTGCTCGAGCACGAGCGACCCTTCCCTGAAGGGGATCTTCTCCTCATCGCGGTGAGCGACGAGGCAATCGGTGAGGTGGCGCAATCAATCGCCGACCGCGTCACCTCTGTTGACGTGGCCGTCCATCTCTCCGGGTTCGTCCCGATCGGTGCCCTCGCCCCTCTTGCCGATCGTGGAATCCGCATCGGGGGATTCCACCCCCTGCAGACACTCCCCGACCCGGAATCGGGGTCCGCGGCACTCGCCGGTTCCTTTGTCGGAATAGACGGCGACGAGGCCTCGGTCGAGGTCCTGACCCGGTTTGCCCGCTCCCTGGGCATGGAGCCTTTCCGCCTCGACGATGCCATGCGCCCCGCGTATCACGCCGCAGCCGCTTCGGCCGCCAACTTCGTGATCACATCGCTTGCAGTCGCCGGTGACCTCTTCGCGCGTGCCGGCGTCGACCCCAGGGTGGCCAGGCCCCTGGTGGAGCGCGCGGTCGCCAATTACTTCGAGCGCGGTGCTGACGCTCTCACCGGGCCGATCGCTAGGGGCGATACCCGCACGGTCCGGGGCCACCTCGAGGCCGCGAACCAGGTCTCGCAGGACGTCGGCCGTCAATTCCGCCTCATGGCCGAAGCGACCGCGATTCGCGCCGGCCGATCGGATGAGATCGGCGAATGGACCTGATCCCGACCTTTGACGAAGCCCGCGAGTTGTACTCGGGACGGGTCGGCCTCCTGCCCACTCTGGGGTTCTTCCACGAAGGCCACCTGGCGCTCATGGATCTGCTTCGCCCCCAGTGCGACACCCTGGTGGTTTCCCTGTACGTCAATCCGACTCAATTCAACGATCCAGGCGACTTCGATGCCTATCCCCGAGCCGTCGAACGTGACGCGGAGCTCGCCGAGGAGCACGAGGTGGACGTCTTATTCGTCCCCGAGACCGACGAGGTCTATCCCGAGGGCTGGTCCACCGTGGTCGAAGTGGGGCGGGTGTCCCAGGAGATGGAGGGAAGGCACCGTCCCGGGCACTTCGTTGGAGTTGCCACAGTGGTCGCCAAGCTGTTCGCGGGACTTCGGCCCGATGTCGCCATGTTTGGCCGCAAGGACGCCCAGCAGCTGGCGGTGCTCAGGGCGATGGCGAGAGACCTCCGCTTCCCTATCCAGATAGTCGATGCCCCGGTGGTCCGGGAGCCCGATGGGCTCGCATTGAGCAGTCGGAACGTTCGTCTGGGGCGCATGGAGCGGGAGCATGCACTGGCGCTCAGCCGCGGGTTGTTCCAGGCGGCGGAGCAAATCGACGCCGGAGAACGCCGCGGCGATCGCCTGGAGTCCACGGTTCAGAAGTCGGTCAAGAGACTGGACGTCGACTATGTCATGCTGGCCACGCAGGACACCATGCTCCCGATAGAGACGCTCGACCGCTCAGCAGTCCTGGCCGTGGCGGCCACCGTGGGCTCGGTGCGATTGATCGACAACATCGCCATCGACCTCATCGATAGCCGGTTCCTGCCTGATCGAGGCCTCATCCTCGACGCTCCCAGCGGGCTCGGTACCCTGCCCTGATCCAGGATCAGCGACCCCGATGACCGACCACGTCGAACAGGAGCCTGACTCCCAGGCTGCGCAACGCCGGGAGCGTCATCAGGCGATCCTCGACGCCGGCGGCTACCCGCACCGGTTCGAGCGCTCCGACCTGGCGGCATCCCTGCAAGAGCGGTTCGCAGATCTCGGCCCGGGTGAGCAGACAGATGTCGCGGTCTCGATCGCCGGCCGATTGATGCTGCACCGTTCGTTCGGCAAGCTCCAGTTCGGCTCCCTTCGCGATCAGAGCGGCACGATCCAGCTGTTCGTCGATCGGGCCGATGCGGGTGACGAAGTTGCCGACTTGTTCGAAGCTGTCGATCTTGGGGACTGGCTCGGCGCCGAGGGAGTGGTGATGACGACCCGCAAGGGCGAGCTCAGCGTCAAGGTCCGCAACCTGGTCGTCCTCCAGAAATCGCTGCGGCCCCTCCCCGATAAATGGCATGGCTTGATCGACGTGGAGCTGAGGAGCCGTCACCGGTATCTGGACCTGATGGTCAACGAGGAGGCCCGGGAGGTCGCTCTGGCGCGCTCGGTGATCGTCTCTGCGCTCCGGCGTCAGTTCGAGGAGCGGGGCTTTGTCGAGGTCGACACCCCGATCCTGCTCCCGCAGGCGACGGGGGCCATGGCCCGGCCCTTCCGCACCCAGCATCAAGCACTCGACATGGACGATGTACCTCCGGATCGCTACCGAGCTCTATCTGAAGCGGCTGGTCGTAGGCGGGATGGAGAGGGTGTTCGAAATCGGGAGGATCTTCCGCAACGAGGGGATCGACTCCACGCACAACCCCGAGTTCACGATGCTGGAGGCGTATCAGGCGCTTGCCGACTATGAGGAGATCATGGCCCTGATCGAGGAGGTGTTCGCCGCTGTCACGATGGCGGTGAAAGGCTCGACACAGCTCAGCTACAAGGGGCGCGAGCTCGACCTGACGCCTCCCTATCGGAGGGCGCGGATGACCGAACTCGTGTCGGAAGCGCTCGGTATCGCACTCGGTCTCGACACCCCGCAGCCAACTCTGCTCGAAGCGGCGCGGGGGGCCGGAATCGAGGCATCCGACGCCTGGTCCCCGGGGCGGCTGATCGCCGAGATCTACGAGGCAGTCGTCGAAGACCGGATCTGGGAGCCGACCTTCGTCACCCACCCTCCGGTCGAGGTCTCCCCGCTGGCTCGGCGCAACCGTGACGACCCCCGTGTCGCCGACCGCTTCGAACTGGTGATCGCCGGTTCGGAATACGCCAATGCGTTCAGTGAGCTCAACGACCCCGACGACCAGAGGGCTCGCTTCGAGGAGCAGGCTGCAGCCCGGGAGGCCGGTGACGAAGAGGCCCACCCCGTCGACGAGGACTACCTGATGGCCCTGGAATATGGGTTGCCGCCGACCGGGGGCCTCGGGATCGGCGTCGACCGGCTGGTGATGCTGCTCACCGACCAGCATCACATTCGGGAAGTGATCTTGTTCCCTGACGCTCACGGCCGCTTTGATGGCCGGAGCTGGCTTTCCGCAGGTCCGCTATCCGTAAACCGCCGACCGCGATCCGCAACCCGGCCGACCGGCGTCTGTTCGCCCGAGGCCGCCCAAGACCGACTCACATGCCGAGTCGACTTTGAGTCGCCGAGGGCGAAGTCGGCCGGCAATCAAGAAGTCGGCCGGCAATCAACCAGCCCGGGCGGTATCCACCCTCTCCAGGAGAAATGCTCCCAACTCTTCGAGGATCTCACGGGGCCGGCCCGGGTCGAGGGCGGACAACGCCTCGGTCGCCACTGCCAGCCTCCGCGTCGCCTCCTGGAGCGACTCCTCGATGTGGCCTCCGGAGCGCACCAGGTCGATCACCTCTTCGACCGCGCGGTCCGAGTAGGGCATCGGCCCGCCAAGAAGGTGTCGGATCCGATCGCCTTCCGGGCCCCGCGCCGCGAGCAACACGGGTGCGGTAAAGGTGCCTTCCCTGATATCGGAGCCGGCGGGCTTCCCGATCGTCTCCTCGTCGGCGACCAGATCGAGGGCATCGTCGGCGATCTGGAACACCATGCCCACCTCCCAGGCCCAAGAGGACACTGCCTCGACGACATCGGGTGAGGCGTCGGAGGCCAGGGCACCGAGCCGGGCTGACGTGCGGATCAGGGAGGCGGTCTTGCCCCCGATCACCTGGTGGTATTCGTCGATGCCGTGCTCCATGTTCCCCACCAACTGCAATTCCTTGGTCTGACCTTCGACCAATTCGGCATAGGTGGCAGCCAGCAGGCGGACCGACTCTTGGGAGAGGTGAGTGGCTGCGACCTCGGAGGCCCGTGCCATGAGGAAGTCACCGGCGAGGATGGCAACGCTGTTCGACCAATTGGCGTTGACCGATGGGGCGCCGCGCCGGGTGTCCGATTCGTCGATGACGTCGTCGTGGTAGAGCGACCCGACGTGGATCAGCTCGACGGACACCCCGGCTTCCACCGGGCGATGGCTCCCGGCGTCGGGCCCGAACTCGGCAGCGAGGAGGGAGAGCAGAGGGCGAAGCCGCTTGCCCCCGGCGAGGAGGAGATGCTGGGCGATCTTGGTCAGGTACGCGTCGTCGGCGGAGGCGGCCTCGAGCAGCCGCTCCTCCACCCGCGACATTGACCCCCAAATTCGGGGAATATCGATCAGACTTTGGAGATCGTCCACAGATGACGATGGTATTACGGACGGGCCGGTGGAAAGCCTCCAGGAAGCGAAGACCTGCCCGGTGGTAAAGTTGCGTATGTCAGGCGTGGGAGTGACAGGTGTTTGAGCGTTTCACGGACAGAGCCCGCAGGGTCGTCGTTCTGGCCCAGGAAGAAGCGCGCCACCTGAACCACAATTACATCGGCACCGAGCACATCCTGCTCGGACTCCTCAACGAGGGTGAGGGCATCGCCGCCCAGGCACTGGAGAGCCTCGACATCGACCTGGCTTCGGTCCGGGACGAGGTAGTCAAGATCATCGGCCAGGGCCAGCAGTCGCCGTCCGGCCACATCCCGTTCACCCCACGAGCCAAGAAGGTCCTCGAGCTCAGCCTCAGAGAGGCGCTGCAACTCGGTCACAACTACATCGGCACCGAGCACATCCTCCTCGGCCTGATCAGGGAGGGCGAGGGCGTTGCCGCCCAGGTCCTGCAGCAGCTCGGCGCCGAGCTGCAGAAGGTGCGCCAGACCGTCATCCAACTGCTGTCCGGGCCCTGGCGGTGGCGAGGAGCACTCAGCAGAGCCGTCCGGCTCGGGAACCCGCGAGTCCTCGGCGGGCGGGTCGACGGTCCTCGACCAGTTCGGCCGCAACTACACCCAGCTGGCCCGGGAGCGCAAGCTCGACCCGGTGATCGGGCGGATCAGGGAGATCGAACGGGTCATGCAGATCCTGTCCAGGCGCACCAAGAACAACCCGGTGCTCATCGGAGAGCCGGGGGTGGGCAAGACCGCCATCGTGGAAGGGCTGGCCCAGCGCATCGTCGCCAAGGAAGTTCCGGAGAACCTCCAGGGGAAGAACCTCTACTCCCTCGACCTCGGCGCACTCGTCGCCGGCTCCCGCTACCGCGGTGACTTCGAGGAGCGCCTGAAGAAGGTGCTGAAGGAGATCAAGTCACGAGGCGACATCGTCCTCTTCATCGACGAGATCCACACGCTGGTTGGCGCCGGTGCGGCAGAAGGCGCCATCGACGCCGCCTCGATCCTCAAGCCGATGCTGGCCCGGGGCGAGCTGCAGACCGTCGGGGCCACGACCCTGGAGGAATACCGCAAGTACCTGGAGAAGGACTCCGCCCTGGAGCGCCGGTTCCAGCCGATCCAGGTCGAGGAGCCTTCGGTCAGCGAGACGATCCAGATCCTGCTCGGCCTCAAGGACCGTTACGAAGCCCATCACTCGGTCCGTTTCACAGATCAGGCCATCGTCAGCGCCGCCAACCTCGCCGATCGATATCTGTCGGACCGCTTCCTGCCCGACAAGGCGATCGACCTCATCGACGAGGCGGGGAGCCGCACCCGCATCCATCGCACATCCGACGTGCCCGAGATCACCGCCATCGACGAGAAACTCTCCAATGTCCGCCGTGACAAGCAGGACGCCGTCGCCCGTGAGAACTACGAACGGGCGTCCACACTCCGTGACGAGGAGCGGAACCTGCTGCTGGCGCGGGCCCAGAAGGAGGCCGACGGGTCCGAGTCGGGTTGGGTGATCGACGAAGAGGAGATCGCCGAGGTTCTCGCCCAGTGGACCGGCATCCCCGTGCATCGACTCACCGAAGAGGAGACCGCCCGCCTGGTGCACATGGAGGACGAGCTCCATCGCCGGATCATCGGCCAGCACGACGCCATCACCGCGGTCTCCAAGGCGATCCGCCGCACCCGAGCCGGGCTCAAGGACCCCCGAAGGCCGTCTGGCTCGTTCATCTTCCTCGGCCCCTCCGGAGTGGGAAAGACCGAGACCGCCAAGGCGCTCGCCGAGTTCCTGTTCGGGCAGGAGGACGCCCTCATCCAGCTCGACATGTCCGAGTACATGGAGAAGCACACCGTCAGCCGCCTGGTCGGGTCGCCGCCCGGCTACGTCGGATACGACGAGGGCGGCCAGCTCACCGAGGCCGTGCGCCGCAAGCCCTTCTCCGTGGTGCTGTTCGACGAGATCGAGAAGGCACACCCCGACGTGTTCAACACGCTGCTTCAGATCCTGGAGGAAGGGCGGCTCACCGATGCCCAGGGTCGGACCGTCGATTTCAAGAACACCGTGATCATCATGACTTCGAACCTGGGTACCCGCGACCTGCACAAGAAGGCCGTCGGCTTCCATGTCGAGGACGAGGAAGTCTCCTACGACTACATGAAGAACCGGGTCACAGAAGAGCTGAAGAAGCACTTCCGGCCCGAGTTCATCAACCGCCTCGACGAGATCATCGTGTTCCACGAGCTGACCATGCAGGAGCTCAAGCAGATCGTGGACCTCATGCTGGAGCGGGTCAGGGAGCAGCTGAGCAGCCAGCACCTCGATCTGGTGCTCACCGACGACGCCAAGGAGTACCTCGGCAACAAGGGCTATGACCCCGAGCTGGGAGCCCGGCCCCTGCGGCGCGCCATCCAACGTCTCCTCGAGGACCCGTTGTCGGAGCGGGTCTTGCTCGGTGACTTCAAGGCAGGGGCCACGATCATGGTCTCCATCGATGCCGAGAACGAAGAGTTGATCTTCGACGCAGTCACCGCCCCCGAGGCCCCACCAGTGGAGATGGCGGGCCAGGACTGACTCGATTTCCGGCCGACTCCGCCCTCGGCAACCGCAAATCATGATCGGATACACGCTCGGCGTAGCCAGCCTCGGACGAACAGACGCCAGTCGGCCGGGTTGCGCACTCGTGGCTGAGGGGTTTCAGCAAGCTGCTTCACGAGAAATCGCCTAAAGCTTCAGGCACTCGAGGCCGATTACGGGCTAGCACATCCCCATGCCCACAGCTGTCGTAATACTGTCGCTCCTTGCCGCGCTGGTCCCAGGTGCCTCTCCTGAGTATGTCCCGGCAGGCGAAGAGGCCTACTCCCTCGACCTCGAAGTCGACGGCTACACCAACGGGGACATGGACAGCGACCGTCTCATGACCTTCCGTGGCTGCACCCTGGAGCGTGACGCCGCCTACATGTACGCGCTCCTGCTCGAAGCAGCCGAGGCGGATGGGATCCGCCTCGCCCCAGTCGATTGCTACCGCAGCTACGCGAGTCAGAAGGCCGCCTACAACCGGCGCTGCCCGATCACCGAGGAAGAGATCTATTCGGTCGACCCGGTCACCGGGGAGAGAACCCAGACCGGGACCAAGCGGACCCGGACCTGCACCGGGCCACCCACCGCACGCGCCGGGGCTTCCAACCACGGGTGGGGCAGAGCAGTCGATTTCGGCGATGGCAGCGGGGTGCTGGGTTGCAATGACCGGGCGATGCGCTGGATGCAGGGCAACGCCTATCGCTTCGGCTGGGTCCATCCCCGGTGGGCGTGGTGCGACCGCTCGACCCGGGAGCCCTGGCACTGGGAGTGGGCGGGTGTCACCGATCCGACCCTGGTCGGCTACTACGAGTTCAACGAGGATCTGATCCACTTCGTCGAGTGATCAACTGGCCGAACGCCCCCATGCGGGCAGGCGGGCGATCCCCCCAATCACCACGCCGATCACCGGTAGCGATAAGACCAACCCGTTGAGGCCATCCGCGTCGGCGATTCCGATCGCGGCGAGCAATCCCAACCCGGCGCAGATCGAGATCACCGCCAGCACCGGCCGCCAGGCGGGAGGCGACGGTCTCGGGTCTTCCACTGGCCGCTCGAAGCGCCCGAAGATCATCATCAGCCCGACCGTGACCACTCCGAGCACAGCGAACCAGAGGGGTCGGGTGAGCCACCACGCCCCCGACAGGGGCTCGATGCCCAGTCCGACCCCGCCGGCGAGCATCGAGACTCCGATCACCAGGACCATCGCCGTCAGGTGCCAGAGATAAAGGGTCATGATCTGGATGTTGATCCCGACCACGATCTGCCAGGGCCGCGGCCTCTGCAGCCACCTCTGCAAAGGTCGCTCCGCCACCAGGGCCAGACCAATCTGGAACATGCCGAGGAAGGCGAGAGTGGCCCTCGGTGGGAAGCTGTTGGTGATCTCGGACGTGTCCAGCCCCACCATCGCAACGGGATAGGGACCGGCCCAAACCAGAGCCAGAGTGGCCAGGAGACCCACCGCGAGCAGTCCCAGCCTGCGACCCATCCCTTCGAGCCGTCCGTCGAGCCACGCATATCCCAACTGATGGACGGTCCCCCACACCAGGATGTAATTGAGGAATCCGATGGGGACCACATCGAATGCGATCGAGAGCAGGTCGCAGAGGCCGGCGAGGAGCAAGCCGAGGGCGATCGACCACAGGCCCATCCGCTCCCACAGCGCGAGGAATGGCGGAGCCAGGGTCACGATCACCACGTAGGCGGCCAGGAACCAGGTCGGGACCAGGGCGACCTGTGAAGCGAGCTGGAGCACCTCCCAGTCCAGGCCGGCGCGAAGCGCCAGCCACCCGAAAGCGGTCCAGAAGAGGAGCACGGGGACGACCGGCAATGCGAGGCGACGAAGGCGGGCCCGGAGCCATCCCCCGTAGGTCTGGCCCTTGCGTCGGGCCGATCTCCAGGACAAGGCGTTGGAGTAGCCGCCGACGAAGAAGAAAATCGGCATTACCTGCAGCACCCAGGTCAACGGATGGGTCCAGGTTGCGAGCTCGAGCAGATGGCCGGGGACCAGCTCACCGTCGACCACGGTCACCGCAGCCATCAGCCAATGGCCAAACACCACCACGAGGATCGAGCCCGCCCGCAGGGCATCGACGACCCGATTTCTCTCAGCGGGCGTTTCGGCGGCCAGGCGGGCCACCGACTCGGCGAATCCCATGCGCCATTCTCCCTGTGGGGCGGGTCGATTTGCTGTCATCATCCCTGCTATGGACGACGCAGCACATGGAGGTGGCGGGTCTCCGCTGCGCACCTTGCTGATCGTGAGCTCGGCATATGTGGCGGCGCAGATGATGGCCGACGTCGCCAGTCTCCGCATCGTCCTCCTCGGGGGGTTTGCAGTCGATGCCGGGACGCTGGTCTACCCCTTCACCTTCACTCTCCGCGACCTGGTGCACAAGGTGGGGGGGAAGGCGGCAGCCCGGACTCTGATCTTCGTGGCGGCGGTGGTCAACCTGGCCATGGCCGGACTTTTCTGGCTCACCTCCGCCCTGCCGCCGGACCCGATCACCGGCCCCCAGGTCGAGTTCGTGAGTGTGCTCTCGCCGATCTGGGGGATCGTCGTGGCCTCGATCGTGGCCGAAGTGGTGTCCGAGTTGATCGACACTGCCGTCTACAGCCGGTGGGTGGAGCGGTTCGGTGCCAGTCGGCAGTGGGGACGCGTGCTGTCCTCCAATCTCGTGGCCATCCCGGTCGACTCTGCTCTGTTCGTGGGCCTGGCCACTCTTTTTGGAGTGTTCCCGCCGGAGGTCGCCTGGTCGATCCTCTGGGTCAACATCGTTTTCAAGGTGGTGGTCACGATGGTCTCCATCCCCTGGATCTACTGGGTGAAACCGACCCCGCTCCGTCTCGCCCGCGACGTGGCCGCCAACTAACCTCGGCGGGCGGCAGGGACTCCTGCCGACCTATCACATACATGGAGGAAGACTGCGTGAAACCCTTTATGCGGGTCTTCGCCGCCCTGGCGGCGTTGGCCCTGGTTCTCGGGGCTTGTGCCACCGAAGGTGGCGACGACACCACGACGACGGCCGGTGCGGAGGAGACGACTACCTCCGGCGCGGCCGAGGAAACGACCACTTCCGCTGCAGGTGACACCACGACGAGCGAAGCTGCGATCGACGGGACCGGGCGTCTCATCGGCATGGCCTTCGACGTCGGTGGTCGTGGCGACCTCTCGTTCAACGACCTCGCTGCTGCTCGCATGGGACGACGGCAAGGCCAATTACGGATACGAGGGTGAGGAGCTGGCGCCGGACGCTGGTGGTGAGAACCGCGAGCAGAACCTTCGGCTCCTGGCGGAATCGGGACATGAGCTGATCATCGCCAACGGCTTCGCCTTTGCTCAGAACGTTTGGCGGGTCGGGACCGAGTTCCCGGAGACGATGTTCGCCATCACCGACGACTGCCCGCAGGACGACACCTTCACCGTGGTGGAGATGCCCAACGTGCGTTGCATGCTCTCCTCTGAGGAGCAGGGCTCCTTCCTGGTCGGCGCCGCGGCGGCGCTGAAGAGCACCACCGGCACCATCGGGTTCATCGGTGGCGTCGAAGTGCCGCTGATCAAGAAGTTCGAGGCCGGGTTCATTGCCGGAGCTCAGGCTGCGAACCCAGACATCGAGATCCTGCCTTCGGTCTACCTGACCCAGGTGCCCGACTTCACCGGTTTCAACGACCCGGTCAAGGGCAACGAGGCCGCTCGCGGCCTCTATGGCCAGGGTGCGGACGTGATCTACCACGCCGCCGGTGGCTCCGGTCTCGGGCTGTTCCGGGCCGCTGCCGAGCTCTCCACCGACGACACGTTCCTGTGGGCGATCGGCGTCGACGCCGACCAGTACGAGAGCGTGCTCGGTGTCGCCGAGGAGGGTGAAGGCGCGGAGCTGCAGCCCCACATCCTGACCTCGATGCTGAAGAGGGTCGATGTCGCCGTGGGCTTGGCGATCACGGACTTCCTCGAGGGCAACTTCACCCCCGGTGCCGTTCGGCTCGGCCTTGCGGAAGATGGCGTCGGCTACTCCACCTCCGGTGGGTTCATCGACGACATCGTTCCCCAGCTCGACGACTTCAGGGCACAGATCATCGACGGGACGATCACTGTCCCCACGGAGCCCGCGGCCTGACCAGGCCTGCTCCTGCTAACTTGCGCCGGGCCCAGGCTCTCTGGGCCCGGCGTTCTTTTTTGGACTTGGAGAGATGTCTGCGGCACCCGCGGTTGAGCTCAAGGGGGTAACCAAGCGCTACCCGGGTGTCGTTGCCAACCGAGACGTCGAGCTCGTGGTCAGCCCCGCCGAGGTCCACGCCATCGTCGGCGAGAACGGTGCCGGCAAGTCGACGTTGATGAAGATCATCTATGGGATGGTGCGCCCGGACGAGGGGACCATCGCCATCGAGGGCAGCGAAGTCCATTTCCGCACCCCCAAGGACGCCATCGACGCCGGGATCGGCATGGTGCACCAGCATTTCATGCTCGCCGACAACCTGACCGTCCTCGAGAACGTCATCCTGGGGTCGGAGCCGCGCTCGGGAGTGCAGATCGACTTCGATTCCGCATCGGCCCGGATCAAACAGCTCGGTGAGTCGTACGGGCTGCGCCTCAACCCTTCGCAGCGGGTAGAGAAACTCTCGGTCGGGGAGAGGCAGCGTGTCGAGATAATCAAAGTGCTCTTTCGGGGCGCTCGCATCCTCATCCTCGACGAGCCGACCGCGGTGCTCGTGCCCCAGGAGGTCGACGAGCTCTTCGACTCGATCCGTGAGCTCAAGGCCGAGGGCCACACCGTCATCTTCATCTCCCACAAGCTCGACGAGGTGCTGTCCATCGCCGATCGGATAACGGTGATGCGGGCCGGGATGACAGTGGGCACCACCTCGCCCCAGGAGGTCGATGCCCGGCAGCTTGCGGAGATGATGATCGGCTCCGAGCTGCCCTCCCCCGAGACCAGGGAATCCACGGTCCGGGATGAGGTGCTCCTCGATGTGAGCGATCTGGGCCTCCTCTCCGAGGATGGCCGCAAGGTCCTCGAGGGCGTCAGCTTCCAGGTCCACAGCGGTGAGATCGTGGGGGTCGCCGGTGTCGAGGGCAACGGGCAGGGGCCGCTGGTCGATTCCATCCTCGGCCTTGCCCCCGAGGCGACTGGCGAGGTCATTCTCGCCGGAGAGCCAATCAGCGACCTTCCTTCGCGGGAGCGGCGGAGCGCCGGGATCGGCCTGATCCCAGAAGATCGGCATCGCCAGGGCCTGCTCCTCTCGTCGCCCTTGTGGGAAAACGCGGCCTTGGGCCATCAGTACAAGGAGCCCTACGCCAACGGGATCTGGATCGACAAGAAGGGCTCTCGGAAGCAGACCGAGGAGATCGTCCGCCGCTTCGGGGTCAAGACCCCCGACGTGGACGTCCCGGCGACCGCCCTCTCCGGGGGCAATCAGCAAAAGCTCGTGGTCGGCCGCGAGATCATGGCTGATCCCAAGGTGCTGATCGCCGCCCAGCCAACTCGAGGGATAGACATCGGGGCCCAGGCTGCGGTGTGGGAGGAGCTGAAGGCCGCCCGTGCCGCCGGCACCGGGATCCTGCTCCTTTCGGCAGATCTCGACGAGCTGATCGGGCTCTCGGACACGATCCACGTCCTATTCGAGGGAAGTTTCGTTGCCAAGCTCGACCCGGCGACAGTGACGCCAGAGGTGCTGGGCTCCTACATGACGGGCGCCGGGGAGAAGGCCTCGTGAAGAAGGGACGGCTCCTCACTGCTCTCGTTGCGCCTGTCCTCGCCCTGATCATCGCGTTCGGCATCGCGGCATTGGCGCTGCTTCTCGTCGATATCAACCCGGTCGACGCGTACAAGGAGATGATCGCCTTCGGGACCACCACCGAGTCCCTGATCATCACCGTGAACAACGCCATACCGCTGTTCATCTCGGCTGTGGCGGTCGCCATCGGCTTCAAGATGGGGCTGTTCAACATCGGTGTCGAAGGCGCATACCTGCTCGCGGCCCTGGTGGCCGCCTATGTCGGCGCCCTCCTTTCGATCCCGCCGGTGTTCCACGTGGCGGCGATCCTGTTGGTTGCGATCGCAGTGGGGGCCTTCTGGGCGTGGATCCCGGCCATGCTCAAGGTGAAGCGCGGGGTCCATGAGGTCATTTCCACGATCATGCTGAACTTCATCGCGTTCAGCCTCAGCGCCTACCTGTTCCTCAACGTGTTCGCTGCCGAGAACACCGGGCTCACCATTGCCACCACCCTCATCCCGGAGACGGGTTGGATTCCATCGCTCAACCCCATCCTTGGATGGTTCGGGATCGAGCCCCGTGCCGGCGCCGACCTCCATGGGTTCCTGATCATGGCTTTGCTCCTGGGCGTGGGCTACCACTTCCTCATCAATCGGAGCAGGTTCGGGTACGACCTGAGGGCAACCGGGGTGAACCCCTCGGCCGCGAATGCCAGCGGCGTCGACCCCAAGGCGATGGTGATCAAGACGATGCTGATCTCCGGTGGCGTTGCCGGCCTGGTCGGGATGTCCCAACTGCTCGGGTTCTACCACCAGTACCCCCAGGACTTCGCCAGCGGGTTGGGGTTCGCCGGGATCGCTGTCGCCCTCCTTGGTCGCAACAACCCGATCGGGATGGCCCTCGGCGCTCTCCTCTTCGGCTTCATGAACCGCTCCGCGCTCATCCTCGACCTCCGGGACGTGCCCAAGGAGATCGTGACCATCATCCAGGGCATCGTGGTTCTCGCGGTGGTCATCGTCTATGAGGTCGTCAGCCGCTATGTCGAGCGGCGGACTGTCGCCGCCGCGGCGCGGGCTACCGAGGACGATTTCGCCGTAGGTGAGGTAGCGGCATGACCGCCGTCGTCGAGCGCGTCAAGTCCACCAACCGGACCGCCCGATTCGTGATCATCGCACTTTCTGCGGTGCTGGTGATGACCATCGCAGAGGTGATCACGGGGACCTCCGAGCTGACCGCCCGCAGCACCGGCAGCGCCGCACTCAGGCTCTCGATCCCGATCCTCCTCGCCGGCCTCGGCGGCCTCTACTCGGAGCGATCGGGCATCGTCAACATCGGCCTCGAGGGGATGATGATCGCCGGGACCTGGTTCGCGGCCTGGGGCTCGTGGGTCTACGGGCCGTGGCAGGGTGTCATCCTCGGCATCCTCGGGGGCGCGGTGTTCGGCCTCTTGCACGCGGTGGCGACAGTCACCTTCAATGTCGACCACATCGTCTCGGGTGTCGCCATCAACATTCTCGGACTGGGGACGATGCGGTTCCTCTCCTCGATCGTCTACACCGAGGACACCGGTGGTTCGGTGATCCAATCACCACCAATCGCCGGTATCAGCAATGTGAGTCTCCCGTTCCTGGCGGGTGGGCAGCTCTTCGGATGGACCACGCCCGACTTCCTGGGATGGTTGGAGGTTCAGGAATGGTTCTTCGTCTCAGATGTCGCTGGCGTCCTCCGCGGATTCGCCGGTGATGTGAACTGGCTCACCCTGATCGCGTTGGCTCTGGTTCCCCTGTCCGTGTGGCTCTTGTGGCGGACTTCCTGGGGGCTACGGCTCCGCTCCTGTGGTGAGGACCCCTGGGCCGCTGAGTCGCTCGGAGTTCGAGTGCTCCGGTTCAAGTACTACGGCGTGATCCTGTCGGGGATGCTTTCTGGCCTCGCTGGAGCCTTCCTGGTTCTGGTCCAGGCCGGGATATACCGGGAGGGGATGACCGGGGGCCGCGGCTTCATCGGGCTCGGTGCCCTCATCTTCGGGAACTGGTTGCCGACCGGGGTTCTCGGCGGCTCCCTCGTCTTCGGATTCGGCGATGCCCTCCGCTTCCGGGGCTCGGCTGTGGTGATGTCCTTCATCCTCGCCGTGGCGATCGGATTGATGGCGTTCGCGGTCTACAACGTGACCCGTTCCCGGATGCGCTCGGCGATGATCCAGGGAATCACGGGCGCTGCCTTCCTCGCCTTCTTCCTGGCCGTCGACGAGGTCCCCAACCAGCTGCTCAACGCGGTGCCCTATTTGATCACGCTGCTGGTCCTGGCCCTAGCCTCGCAGCGGTTGCGGCCTCCGGCCGCCGATGGCGCCCGCTACGCCAAGGGCGAAGCGCGCTAGCGACATTCGCCGATACGCTCGTACGCGATGCGGATAGCGGATTGGGGATTGCGGTCTGCGAGATGAGTTTCGATCCCTATTCCCCTGCATTCCTCGACGACCCCTATCCCACCTACGCCCGTTTGCGGCACGAGACCCCCGTCTTCTACGACCCCGAGTGGGAGCTGTCGTTCATCACCAGGCACCGAGACGTCAGCGCCATCCTCAAGGACCGCGAGCGTTTCGGCCGCGACTACCGGCATCGGCTGGCCAAGACCGATGTCGACCAACGCCTCCACGACCGGATATATCCGGCGAGCTGGCCCACTTGGACCAACTACATCCGGGAGTCGTTCATCGACCTCGAGCCGCCGCGGCACACCCGGCTCCGCCGCTTGGTGTCCAAGGCGTTCACCAGGCGCTCCTCCGAGGTGTTCCGACCCCGCCTCGAGGCGGCTACGGACGTTCTGCTCGACCGGGCGCTCGAAGCCGGGACGCTGGAGGCGATTGGAGACCTGGCGACACCGATCCCGGTGGCGATGATCGCCGATCTGATGGGCATTCCTCCCGAGGATCATGCCCGTCTCCTCGAATGGAGCCATGCCATCGTCAAGGTCTTCGACGAGCGGGTCACCCAGGAGGAGGGCGCCGTGGCCGAGGCCGCCACCCGTGATTTCGTGGGTTATCTCGAGGGCGTCCTCAGGCAACGCCGATCCGCACCCGGTGATGACCTGATCTCGGCGATGACCCAAGTCGAGGAGGACGGAGACTCGCTGAGTGACGAAGAGATCGTGGGCACCGCCATCCTCACCCTGAACGCGGGTCACGAGGCAACGGTCCATGCGATCGGCAACGGTCTACTCGCCCTCGCAACGCATCCCGAGGCCTATGCCACTCTGCACCGGGGAGAGGTGCCAGTGGCGACTGCTGTCGAGGAGTTGCTCCGCTTCGACTCGCCGCTTCAGATGTTCGAGCGCTGGGTGTTGGAGGACACCGAGGTCGAGGGGCAACAACTGACCGCGGGGTCCAAGGTTGGGCTTCTGTTCGGGTCGGCAAACCGTGACCCGTCGGTGTTTGGGCCCGATGCCGAGAGCCTCGATCTGATGCGGAGCCCGAACCCTCATGTGTCGTTCGGCGCCGGGCTCCACTTCTGCGTGGGCGCACCGCTGGCCACTGTGGAATTGGAGGCGACGTTCGGTCGCCTGGCGTCCCGGGTCCGAGGGATCGAGATGGTCGAGGCCGGGAATCGGATCGAGAGCCTTGTGTTCCGGGGCGTGGAGACCCTGACCCTGGACCTGGACGCTGCTTAGCCCAGGGAGGTCGGCCGGCGCCCGAAGACTGCTATCTCCTGGATCGCCAGCTCCCGGAACGAGTTGCCGTCCACCAGCTCGGCCAGGTAGGCGCTCTCGATGGTGATCTCGACCTCGGTGGTCTCCACGGCGGCGAAGGCGATCGTCTGCAGGCCTGGGGAGTCCTCGAGCTCGACAGGGATCGCCTGGGGGTTGCCCTGCGCTGCGATGGTGATGCCCCGGGCCCGGTAGTTCCGGCGGAATTGGACGTCGTCGGCGAGGTTGGTCCAGTCGATCCGGGTGACGGTCATCGGCTCCCGGAAGATGAGCTTGATCACCACCTTGTCGTCTTCCGCGAGCTCCTCATAGGTGACCTGGTACTCGTCGTCGGTCCCCGAAATGAGGTTTTCGCACACGAAGGAGCCGATCCCGGGTGGGGTGCACTCCACGCTGATCACCTCGATCTGGGCGATCTCCTGGCTGGTTCCGAGTGTCGTCGAGTCACCGGCTGAAACCGTCGTGCTGACGTCGCCCCCGGACCCGTTGAACACGTTGAACAGGAGGGCGATCACCACGACCGCGAACAAGAGGGCGCTGATGGCCAGGGCGGCACGGACCCCGGCTGTGGCCTGCACCGCGGGACGAGGGGCGGTAGGGAGAGGTCCCTGGCGCAACCTCGAACCGCACTCCTGACAGTGGCGGTTGGACGACGGGTTGAGCGCACCGCAGGACGGGCAGGTGACCTCCCCGCGGTCGGACCCGGCGCCCTGGGCCGGCGGTTCGTCAGCGGGAGGAGATCCCAGGTTGAACTCCTCGTAGTTGCCGTCCGAGGTCACCGAGATCACGTTGTCGCGACGGGGGGAAGGTGGCGCGGTCAAAGGGTCGAGAAAAGTGCCGCAGGATGGGCAGAACTGCTCATCCGACGGCACGCTCGCGCCGCAGTGATCACATTTTCGTGAAGCCACGTCCCTCCTTGGCCGCGGTATTCTGCCACGGCATGCTTTTGTGGGCGGTCAGGACCTACGAGCCCTGGACGGTGGCTTCGGCATTGGCCGGGATCGTCATCCTGACGGTGCTGGTGGGGGCAGTCATTCTCGCCGCGCGGCGGCGCAATCGTTAACCGGATACCGTGGCCGCGATGGCATTCCGATGTGAGTCGTGCGGACATCGCTCTCCGAAATGGATGGGTTTCTGCCCGCAATGTGGGGTCACCGAGCCACTGGTCGAGGACGGATCGGCGGTCACAGGCAAGGTGATCCCCGCTGAAATGCTCACCCTTCTCGAGGCGGCCGAAGGCCCTCATGAGCGACAGGTGACCGGGTGGCCTGAAGTGGATCGGGTCCTCGGAGGGGGTCTGGTCCCCGGATCGGTGCTCCTGCTCGGTGGCGAGCCCGGGGTCGGCAAATCGACCTTGCTCCTTCAGATGGCGGGCGCGATGGCTGGGAAGGGCCTTCCGGTGATGGTCGCCAGTGCAGAGGAGTCGGCGCAGCAGGTCGCGATCCGGGCCTTGAGGCTGGGAATCGGCCAAGAACCGATATCCCTGGTGTCCGATGACGACGTCGACGCCATCGTTGCCCTCGCAGAGAAGGTGCGGCCCCGGCTCCTGGTCGTGGACTCGATCCAGGCAGTGGGAGTCCCCGAGATCTCCTCAGCCCCCGGAGGGCCGGCGCAGGTCAGGGAGAGCGCTGCCCGCCTGGTCCGGCTGGCCAAGAGCACCGGGGTTTCGGTGGTGCTGGTGGGCCATGTCACCAAGGAGGGAGGGCTTGCCGGCCCCAAGCTCCTCGAGCACATGGTGGACGTGGTCCTATACCTCGAGGGAGACCCTGACCTCGGATTCAGGGTCCTGCGCTCTAACAAGAACCGCTACGGGGCAACCCACGTGTCGGGGATGTTCGACATGCGCTCCGACGGCCTGCTCGAGATCGAAGACCCATCCAAAGTGTTCCTCGAGGGATGGCAGCCCGAGGTTCCGGGGACCGTGATCTACCCCGCCGTGGAGGGCAGGCGCTCGATCCTGGTCGAGGTTCAGGCCCTGGTGTCCCGCACTTCTCAGCCCCAGCCCCGTCGATCGATCCGTGGCCTGGACCCGACCCGCGTCAACCAGGTGCTGGCGGTGCTTCACCGACATGCGGGTTTCGCGCTTTTCGACTCCGAGGTCTACGTCAACGTCGTCGGCGGCTGGCGTCTCGACGAGCCGGGGTGCGACCTGGCGGTCGCCATCGCCATCGCCTCCTCCGCCCTCGATCTCCCCCTGGGAAAGCTGGCCGCGTGGGGTGAAATCGGGCTCGCCGGCGAGGTGCGGTCGATCCCGTTCGAAGCGCGCCGGGTCGAGGAGCTGGACCGCATGGGCCTGGATCGCCGCGTGGCTCCGTTGGGCGGCAAAGCCCTCCGGCTGGATGAGGCGCTGGCAAGGGCCGGCCTCCAAGCGTGATTGAGAGGATCGGGGTCAAATGCGCACCTGTGTCTCTCAATTTCGGGTGTGAGCCACCGGTTTCCGCCCGGACGGTGCCTGATAGCCTGACCTCGTGGATGGGCCGTCCATAATCGAAACTCTGGAGCGCCTGGCGCCGGGCACCCCGATGCGCAGAGCCCTGGAGCGGATCATCCAGCAGGGCAAGGGTGGGCTGGTGGTCATGGGCAACGGCTCGGGCGTTGCCGCGGCTTCGTCGGGCGGTTTTCACCTGAAGCGGGCCGTGTTCACACCCGCCCGCCTCGCCGAGCTCTCGAAGATGGACGGCGGCATCATCCTCGACGACAGTTGGGCGATCATCACCGAAGCCGGGGTGCACTTCGTACCCGATGGCTCGATCCCCACCGATGAGACCGGTGCCCGGCATCGCACTGCCGAGCGGATGGCGGCTCAGACCGGGAAGCCGGTGGTGGCGGTGAGTGAGGGGCGCAAGGTGGCGACCCTCTTCTACGCCGGGCAGAAGATCGAGCTCGCCACCCCCACCGAGGTGACGGCCCACGTCAATCAGGAGTTGCAGAGCCTCGACCGGCTCCGCAGCCGTCTCAACGAGTCGGAAACCCGCCTCACCAGGCTCGAAGTCACCACCCTGGCGACTTATCGGCCCGCGGTGACTGTGCTCCAGCGCGCCGAGCTGGTCGATCGGGTCGGAGAGGTGGTCGGAGGTAGGGCGCTGACCCTGGGTGAAGAGGGCCGTATCGTGTCCCTCCAGCTCAACGATCTCATGTCCGGAGTGGATTTCACCAAGAGGATCATCCTCCAGGACTACATCAAGCCATTACGGAGCAATGCAGTCACCCGAGCCGCCGGCCGACTCGCGGCCTTGACCGGCACCGAGCTCGAGGACCCGGCGCTCGTCGGTCGCGCTCTCCGCTTTCCGGATCTCGACGATCCGGTCGAGCCGAGGGGCTATCGCATCCTCTCCCAGGTTGGGCGGCTCCCGGAACCGGTGAGAGACGACATCGTCCGTCATTTCGGCTCGGTCTCGAAGCTGCTTCAAGCCTCGACCGGTGAGCTGACGGCTGTCGAGGGCGTCGGAGAGACCAGAGCGGGGCAGCTGCGCGCATTTTTCGATCGCCTGCTGGAGTCGGCGCACGAATGGGAGCCCGTCTTCGATTGACATAGCCCACCGGTACACTCCCCAGCCGCGGATGGTGAATGCAACCAAATACTCGGTAGGGGACAAGGTGGTGCACCCCCAGCACGGTGCGGCCACGATCCAGAAGAAGGTCAAGCAGGAGTTCGCCGGGAAGAAGCAGGACTATTTCGTCCTCGACATCGCCACCGAGCAGCTGACCGTGATGGTTCCCCTGGACAGGGTTGATGACCTGATCCGCCCTGTGATCTCGAAGACCAAGTCCCGAGACGTCCTCAAATCTCTGAAAGGCGAGCCGGAAGAGGCGGGCGCCAACTGGAGCCGCTGGTACAAGGTTCTCAACGAGAAGATGACCTCAGGCGACATCTTCCAGGTCGCCGAAGTGGTGCGCGATCTCTCCTACGCCCAACAAACCAAGGGAATCAGCCCCGCCCTGAAGCGGATGCTCTCCAAGGCCCGGCTCACCCTGAGCTCGGAACTGGCATTCAGCCTGGAAATCGACGACGACGAGGCGATCAAAAGGCTGGACAGGGCGCTGCCCACGGTCGAAGTCGAAGAGGAATGAGCCCCGAGGCGTCGCCCCCCGGCATACGTGTCGGTTGGGGATTCGACGCCCATCGTCTCGATGGCGACCCGCCGTTGCTGCTCGGGGGTGTGGTTGTCTCGGACTCCGTGGGTGTGACCGCGACCTCCGACGGTGACGTCGTGGCCCACGCCCTGGCGGATGCGGTGTTGGGAGCGGCGGCCCTTTTCGATGTCGGCGAGCATTTCCCATCTGAGGATCCTGCCTATCACGGTGCCGATTCCATGACGCTGCTCCGTCAGGCCGTGGAGCTGGCCAACGATGCAGGCTGGTCCGTGGCCCACGCCGATGTCACTGTGGTTGTCGAGGAGGTGCGGGTCGCACCGCACCGGGAGGAGATCAGGGCCGGGCTCGGCTCCGCCCTGCGAGTGGACGTCGGTTCGGTATCGGTGAAGGCCACAACCACCGACCGCCTCGGCTTCATCGGCCGAGGAGAGGGCATGGCAGTGGTGGCTGTGGTGACCGTGGCGGCCCTGCCGTAACATCGCCCGATGCTCCAGGTCCACAGCACTCTTCATCGCGCGGTCGTCCCCCTCGAGCCACACGACGAGGGGAAGGTCGGCCTCTACGTCTGCGGACCCACGGTGCAGTCCGAGCCCCACGTCGGCCACGGGCGTTCGGCGGTGGCGTTCGATGTGATCCGGCGCTACCTCACCTGGCGCGGCTTCGACGTGCTGTATGTGCGCAACGTCACCGACGTCGAGGACAAGATCATCGCAGCCGCGATCGAGGCCGGGTCGACGGTCGATGCTCTGGCCAAGGAGATGGCGAAGCGCTTCTCCGATGCCTATCGCGAGCTTGGAGTTCTCGAGCCAGACGTGGAGCCGAAGGCGACGGAACACATCCCCGAGATGCTCCAGCTGATCACGGCTCTCATCGACCGAGACCTGGCGTATCAGGCTGGCGGGGACGTCTACTTCGCGGTCCGCTCCTTCGACGGCTACGGCAAGCTCTCGGGGCGGAATCCCGATGAGCTTCGATCCGGTTATCGGATCGAGGTCGGCGAGGCGAAGAACGACCCGCTCGATTTCGCCCTGTGGAAGGAAGCGAAACCGGGAGAGCCCTGGTGGGACTCGCCGTGGGGGCGGGGTCGCCCCGGCTGGCACATCGAGTGCTCGGCGATGGCCGCCAAATATCTGGGCGACGACTTCGATATCCACGGCGGCGGGGCCGACCTGATCTTCCCCCATCACGAGAACGAAATCGCCCAAAGCGAAGGAGCATCCGGCTCCTCGTTTTCCCGCTATTGGCTGCACAACGGAATGGTGAATCTGAGCGGGGAGAAGATGTCGAAGTCGACCGGAGTCGTCGTCGACCTGGCCACCCTGCTCGAGCGGCATGGGGGGCGGTCCCTTCGCCTCCTGTTCCTGAGGGCTCACTATCGCTCTCCCCTCGACTACACCGAAGAGTTGCTGGCCGAGGCTGCCGACGCCTGGGAGAGACTGAGCCGGTTCCTGGAGCGGGTCGAGCCCGGCCCTCCGGATCCCGAGGCGATGGCGCATTTCTCGGCCGCCATGGACGATGACTTTGGGACCCCTCAGGCCTTGTCGCTCTTGTTCGACCTGGTCCGTGAGGGCAATCGGGTCCACGATGCAGGCGGGGATGGGTCCCGGATTGCCGGTGCGGTTGCCACCATCGTCGGGGTGCTCGGGCTCGATGACGCCACGCCGGCCCCGCAGGGCGGGCTGGACCTTTCGGGCATCGCCCAACGGTTTGGACTCGACGGCACGGACGAGCAGGTGATCGCCGGGTTGATCGAGGTGCGCAATCGCGCTCGGACTGAGAGAAGGTTCGATGAGGCCGACTCGATCCGTGACGAGCTGGATGCGGTTGGCGTGATCCTCGAAGACGGCCCCGATGGCACCATCTGGCTACGGAAATAGGGTTGAAGGCATCCATGCGGTCGCCGCGGCGGCCGGGGCGGGACGGGTGCTCCGGATCTGGGTCGAGGGTCGTCGGCGTGGAAAGGCCGGGATCGAGACCATCATCGATTTGGTCGGCCCGGACCGTGTCACCGTGGTGGACGACGTCCGCCTCCAAGCCGAGACCGATGCTCCGCAGGGAATCGTCGCCGAGTGCCGCCCGATTCAGCCGGTGCCGCTGGATGCGCTTGCAGCCGAGGGTGCGGCGATCATCGTCCTGGATCACGTCGACGACCCGCACAACCTGGGTGCCATCGCCCGCAGTGCCACGGCCTCAGGGATGACCGGCCTGGTGGTGTCGGCGAGGAGAGCTGCACCCCTTTCGGCCGTCGCCTTCAAGGCAGCCGCCGGCGCCCTGGAGCGCCTGCCGGTGGCAGTGGTGGGCTCGATCCCCGAGGCCCTGAGCCGGCTCAAGGCAGGCGGGCTGTGGGTGGTGGGCCTCGACACCACAGGCAGCGAGCGGCTGTTCGGGCTCGAGCTGCTGACCGAATCGGTGGCGGTGGTGGTCGGCGCCGAAGGCGAAGGGCTGAGCCGTCTCACGATGGACCGTTGCGACGTCGTCGCCTCGATTCCGATGGCCGATTTTTCCGAGAGCCTCAACGCTTCGGTTTCCGCGGCGCTGGCCGGGTTTGAGATAATGAGGGTTCGACGCGCCGCGTCGACCCCGCCGGGTTAGCTCAGTCGGTAGAGCAGCTGTCTTGTAAACAGCAGGTCATCGGTTCGATTCCGGTACCCGGCTCGGCATGCGGGATTACGTTCGTTTTGTGGGACCGATGTCACGTCGAACCCACACCACAGAAACAGGACGAAGCCCCTAAGCTCCGAGCCATCTGATCATTGATAAGGCCAGGGCGGGGGCTTCGATCGCGGCCTTTTCTTGGCACCTCTCGATCTGGCCTTCAGATAGGTTCCAAGGCCGGAGGGCCCTCGACCGGTTCAGCAAGGAGGGGGCGATGAAGCCGGTTTACTTGCCGGACGATCGGGCATTTGTTCGCTACATCGAGATCCCGGGTGACGATCCTCCGTTGCTCTGGCTGCATGGTTGGCACTGCTCGTCGACCGGTGAGCTGCTCCCGGCCTCTGTTCAAGAGCCACTCGGGGGGCGTCGCTCGCTCTTGATTGACTTCCTCGGGCACGGGTACAGCGACAAGCCGCCACACTTTGCTTATCGCATCGAGGATCACGCGAGAACGATCGCTGCCGTGATCGATTCCCTGGGATTGAGCGAGTGCGGCCTGGTGGGTCACAGCATGGGCGGTGCTGTCGCCGTCCACGTTGCGACGGCTCGGACCGGTCAGGTGTCAATGCTCATCCTGGCCGAAGCTGACATTGACGCTGATGGGGAACCCAATCGTCAAAGCGAGCAGGAGTTCGTCGATAGCGGCTTTGGTGAACTGATCGAAGCCCAAGCACACGAAGCGGAGGCAGAGCCGGCCAGCCTACGAGCCGCCCATCTCGGGATGACTCGTCTACTCGAGCCTCGGGCGACCTATCGCGAAGAAGTCTCGATGCGAGATGGGACTGACCCGTCCGTTCGCTCCCTCCTGGGCAAACTAGAGATGCCCCGCTTCTACCTCCAGGGCGAACTCAGCGGTCCAGACCCCGACCTCCAACACGACCTAGCGGAGATGGGTGTTGGCTGGATGGTTGTCCCAAACACAGGGCACCCGATGGGGCTGCAGAATCCGGAAGGGTTAGCACAGACTGTCGCCGAGGCGCTCGCCATGTCCTGGCGCAAATGACGGCTGTGGACAACACAACGCCGAGACCGACGAGCGTCACAGGGGGTGGGTCGCAGCCGCGTCGGGCGACTCCGGGCAGCTTCGAGGCGTAGGCGGGTGGGCTAATCCGCCGTCCAAGCGTGATCGTCGCAGTTCGTTTTTCCGGTTTCTCGCCTCGGAGTTTGGCGAGATTTTCAAATGTCTTCTGGATGCGGGCCATCTGTTCGGAAGTGGGACCCCCTCCCCGGCCTACGGTGACGTTGGTCTGCTCGTAGGCGGGGCTGGTGCAGATGCTCAGGTCGAACAGGGCGGACACGACTTCGATGAGTCGGAGTGGCGGCTTTCTTGTGTCGGGTTCATGCCAGCTGTCGCGTCCCACGTGGAGGGCGAAGGAGCAGCCGGCGAGGATCTGGCGGTCGACCAGTTCGAGTGTTTCATCGCCGAGGGCCGTGTCGGGTACGTCGAGGTGGAATTTGAGCCCGGTGTCACGGTCGACCCAACCGCCGTTGTTTGGGCGTATCTGACTACATACGTCGCGTAAGGACACCACTCGGTGGTGCCGGTGATGGGGTGGATGCCCTCCGAGAGAGTGCTGCAAACGGTTCGGTGGAACTCATGGGAACCAGCGGCCGAAGAAGGCGCGGGCGGTGGGGACGGTAAGCGCGCTGGCGGTACACGCCCCCGCATGTCCGAGGCCCGGCAGTCGCAGACTCTGACCGTTGGGAATCATCGCGGCCACCTTCGCGGCGTCGTCGTTCTCGTCATCCAACTCCCCGGCGATGAGCAGGGCCGGGACGGGGAACGAGCTGAGGTCCTCGTCCATGATCCCGGTCCACCGTCGCTCTTTCGCGCGCGCCGCAAGGAGTGCCTCTGGATCGGCTCGGAGGGTGACTGCCTGCGCCCACGGTGGGAATTCGCGGTCGAATATCTCTCCCCATTCGATCCTAAACCGGTCAACGAGAGCGCGGGTCCCGCCGTCCCTGAGCGCCTCGTTCCACCTATCGGGTTCCGTCTGCTCTTGACGCCCGTAGCGCGGATCCCACTCACCCGAGGTCACCATCGCCAGAACCCGCTCTGGGGCGGCAGCTGCAGTCATCCACGCCACCCCTCCGCCGTAGGACTGCCCCCAGATCGCGAATCGATCCAAACTTTCAGCATCGGCGACCGCCAACACGTCGCCGATCAGGGCATTCGAGAAGTAGGCGGAGGCCTCGTGCGGCTTGTCGCTCGCACCGTGGCCGCGGAGGTCGACGTTGATGAGGCGATAATCGCTCCTGAGTTCGTCGACGTACCCCGGTGCGGTCCACCACGATCGATCGGCGGACCAACCGTGCAGCAGCATAAGCGGTCGGCCCTCACCAACCACGTCGTAGCTGATCCTCACGCCGCCGCTCATGACTTCGGGCATTTGTCTCTCGACAAAACGTACCACCGACTGCATGGCGACGACCTCCCGGGATAGTCCGACGCGGGTGTCTGACGATTGCTGATCGCGTAGGGAATCGGATCGGAGTCCGCCTTGGCGTGGGCAACCCTGAAAACCCCCGGCGGGGCTCCGGTCTACATGTGGTCGGGGCCGGGGGTTGCCCTCGATCAGATGTGGATGGGTCCCTTTGTGAAGCGACGCCACGCGGCCTGCTTGGTCATGCCCATCGCCTTGCCGATCTCCGTCCATGAGTGACCCTGGGCCCGCGCCGCACTCACCAGATCGCGCAGCCCCTTCTCGATCTTCATGGACTCGCGACAGAGCGCTCGGATGCCTGAAATGGGTTCTCGTTCGTCGGCGGTGACTCGCACCCTGACCCGGACCTTGTCCATTAGTGCCTCCAATTAGCCTTGGCCGAGTCAACACTTGTTGACGTCAACTTCGGCGTCAAGTCCCCAGTTGTTCGGCATTTGCGATTCAGACAACGAGTAAGAATGCAGGCCTCAACCTCTTGATGACCACACCCGCGGTGGTGTAATCTCCCGCCCGAAAGAAGCTTCGGCTTGTCCTTTTCGGATGGAGAGAGGGCGATATGAGCAGGTCAGAGCATCATTCCAATTCGGCTGCGATCGTTTGGCACGAGGCTGCAGGGGTCCGCTATGTGACCGTGTCCGGCGAGGTGGACGTGTCCACCGCCAGCGCACTTGACCGAGCGCTCAATGCACCAATTCTGAAAGTCGACATGTCGGGTGTCAGCTTTTTCGATTCGGCTGCTCTGATGACTCTGATCCAGGCGAGGATGGGAGCCGTCGAATTTCAGATAACCGCAAACCGGACTGTCAGACGGATGTTCGATCTCGCCAACGTCGCCGGACAGATGAATCTGTCCCCGGAAGCTGAACCCGACCCGGTCTGAAGATCTAGGGCGGCAGACCGGCTGTCGGTCATAGGTGGTCGGGGAGTATCCCCTTCGGGCACGCCATAAGTCCGGTAGCAGTCATGACCAGCGGACGACGACGTGCCCTTTGAGACCGGGCAGCGGCAGAGACGCCGTTTCCGCCTCGACGGCCTCGCGTGCCGCCTTGGAGAGACGGCGCCACGGTTCGACTGTCGCTGTGGCCTGGGAACGCCGCCACGTCCCCACGATCTCACCATCGACCAGGACGGCGCCCGGCCAGACCCGGGGAGTCCACAGCGCGCGGCGCCGATCGGCATCGGCGACCAGGAGCTCACGATCGCTGCCCTGGAGCAGGAAATAGGCGTCGCCACTCGGGAGAAGGCGGGCCGGCGCTGCCGACCCCGGGGTGGCGCGGAACGCCGGCTCGTCTCGGGTGAGAATCCACTTGTCCCCGATCGGTGTCCGCACCGGGTTCAGCGACCTTCGCAGGGCGTCGAACACCGCGATTCCCCGCTGGGGGCGGATCCCGGCCCACTCGGCAAACGACTCGGGGCTGGTTGGGCCAAAGATGTGCAGGTAACGGCGTGCCAACTCGAGGCGTGCGCGTTGCGGGTCGACGTCGGGTGGCGGCACCGCCCAGATGACAGGTTGCCGGGCCCCGTCCCAGCGCATCAGGATTGTCCCGGTGGGCGCCGCATACCTGAGGCTGTTGGGATGCACCCCGAGGGCTCTCCCCGCCTTCCCATAGGTCATCCTGTCGTCGCCGAGGAGATGATGGAGCAGTGCGGCGCGGTCTTCGGCAAACTGCCGGTCGCCCGGGTCGTCAGGCAGCCTCCCCAGCGAGAACACCGCGAGATCACGTTCCGCCACCACGTAAGCGCTGTATCGAGGACCCCAAAGCTGCACCAGGGAGGGGTCTTCCCACGTACTGGGCTGCGTTCCCTCGACCCGAGCGTGGATCGAGAGGAGGGCGGCTCGCGGCATGCTGTCCTGCAGACCGGCCCACGCGGCTCGGCGTAGCGAGCCCCGTCCCCGGGGCAGTCGTTCGTCGAGCGCTCCCACCCGCCGTCGGAAGGCGAGGATCTGCGGCCGCGTCAGGTCGAGCAGACTCGTTGTCTCATATGTCACCGAGCGGACCTGGGCCGACTACCACTTGTTGAAACTCTGCGCATACGTCGCATCAGATCGAGGTTTTGACCACCCACCGAAGAGGTATCACTTCCAAGCGGACCAGAGCCCCAGGTGGGGACAGCTGGGGGAACTGCGTCTGGGGCTCACGGTCCGTTGCACACAGGCAGGAACTGGGTACTACTGCCCGTGGGGTCAACTTACTGCTGAACGACTGATCGGTGCCGAGCGGTTTGCCCCTCCGACGGGTCTCTGCTCCGTCTCGTTGACCGGTTCCGCGCGGAGATGATCAGCTAGCCACAGCGGATGTGATCTCGACCGACCCGGTGGGCAGGTCGAACCGATCGCATGGGCCGCGCCTTCTCCCACTCGGGCAAGCCAAATCCTCGGGTAGCAAGTTCCACAGAAATACCCTCAAACGGATGCTCAGCACCGAGGACATGGCGCTCCTCGACTTCGAAGCCTCGTGGTGGGTCCAAGGCGGGCCAAAAGACCAGCTCATCGAGCTCGTGCTCGGATTGGATGCCGGGTCCTACTACGACCTCCTGCTGGCGCTCATCGAGCAGCCGGAGGCCATGGTGCATGCCCCCTTGACTGTGCGTCGGGTCAGGGCGGTCATCGAGCGCGCTGCCGAGCCGATGGCTGGTGCCTTCCGATGACCAACAAGGGACGCCATGCCTCCGAGTCTTCGGGCTCGTTCTATCGGGACCTGATCATGATGACGGTCGGGATCCTCCTGGTGGGAGCCGCCGTTTTCCTCCTCCTCTATCTGCTCGCAGGCGATGATCCGGACCCCGGGGCGGCGGGAGCCTCGACGACCAGCCCCAGCACCACCAGCTCGTCGCCGGCCACCACCGTGGCTCCAACGACCGTGCCCACGACGGTTCCCTCCACCACCAACGGAACGGTGCCGGTGCGACCGTCGGCCGAGGTGCGGGTCATGGTCCTCAACTCGATCGAGCTCTCGGGGGCAGCGGGCCGGTTCACGGAGGACCTCGCCGCCGCGGGCTATCAGACCCTTCCTGCCGACGACTACGACCCGGAGCAGGACCCATCGAGGATCTGGTATCGCGATGGGTTCTCGGCTGAGGCCAACGTGTTGCTCCAAATGCTGCCCGGAGCCTTGGTCGAACCCCTGCCCGATGCCGACCTCGCCCCGGGGTCCGATGTCGTCATCGTCCTCGGCGTCGGCTACACCGAATGACACACACCGCCTCGGGGGCCCGACCCGGGGTGCCGAAGGCCTGGCTGGTTCCGATCGTGGTCCTGGTCGGCATCCTGCTCGCGGCTGCCATAGGTTGGCTCAGCCGTTCGGTGGTGATCGACTTCGTGGCCTGGTGGCCCCTTTGGGTCATGGTCGCGGCCCTGGCATTCCTCGCTGGCGCGAGGAAAGTGGGCCGGGTCCGTATATCCGGGATCGTGCCGCTGCTGGCCACCGCAGGCCTTGGTCTATTCCTGATCGGGCACATCCAGGGCTGGGAGGCCATGCCGTCCTCCTCGGCTTCGCTTGTGGGCCCGACATCGGGGACAGTCACCGGTGCGGCGCTCTCGGCCCGGATCGAGGGCAAGGTCGAGGTCGGGGCCGCGGACAACGGCTTCCTCTACACCGTGGTCCCAATTCGTACCGGGGGGACCACCGGGCTTCCCGAGGCAGTGGAGAGGACACAGAGCACTACGATCTCGATCTTTCTCGAGCCGGTGGCGGATCCGGGTCTCTACACCTTCGCCGGATGGAACCTCGAGCTCGACCCGGCTCCGACCTGGAACCTCTCTCTCGGGGGAAGCCTCAGCGCCGATCTCGGGCCCCTGCGGCTCACCGAGCTCCAGGTGGAGGGGAGCGGCGATGTGAGCCTGGGCAACCCCTTTGCCGAGACGCCGGTCCGGGTCACGGGCGAATTCGTGCTCCGGGTGCCCGAAGAGGCGCCAACGCGAGTCGTTGGTGAGGCCGTGGTCCCCGCGGACTGGACAGAGTCCGAAGATGGCTGGAATTCACCTGTCGAGGGGGGTGGCTGGGTGATCTCGGTCGCGGAAGGGGCGACCCTGGAGATAGTTGCCTCTTAACTACAATCGGCGAACAGTGCCATCCGACCGGCTGAGACGAGTTGCCCTCATCGTGTGGATTGCGGTCGGGTTTGCGGCGTTGCTCTGGGTGTTCCTGATCGTCGCCGGGGCGGTTCGGGTCATCTGGCTCCCAATTGTCTTCGCCGCGGGGCTGGTGTTCCTCCTCGAGCCGGGGGTCAGGTTCTTCGAACGATTGCGGGTTCCCCGGGTGGTCTCAGCCATCCTCGCCTTTTTGGTGCTGGCCGGGATAGTCCTGGCAGTTGTGGCTCTGATCCTCCCCACCATCAGGGCTCAGGCTGCCGAGCTCGGGGCAAAGCTGCCGGATCTCTACCTGGCGGGGATCGACTGGGTCCGGGAGGCGGGGGCCGGTCTGGGGTTGAATGTCGACGAGCTGCTGAGTCAGCAGGCCATCGAGGACTGGCTCAACGATCCGGCGAATCAGGAGACGGTTCAGAACCTGCTCCTCGGTTTCGGGGCGGGAGCAGGCTTGGTGATCCGGGGGGTGACCGAGGCCATCGCCGTGACCGCTCTGGCGCCAGTGCTGGCCATCTATATCCTGATCGACCTCGAGCGATTCAAGGCAAACACCCTCGGAATGACCCCACCCCGACATCGCGAGGAAACAGCTTTCGTGGCCGGTGAGGTGGGAACCGCGATGGGATCGTTCGTGAGAGGTCAGTTGCTGGTGGCGGTGATCGTCGGGATCGCCTCCAGCCTGGGGATGTGGCTGATCGACCTCCCCTTCTGGCTGATCATCGGGATCCTCGCCGGCTTCCTCAACCTGATCCCGTTCCTGGGCCCTGTGGTCGGGGGTGCCCTCGCGGTGCTGATCGCTTTGCTCAACGGCAGTGTGAGCCAGGCGATATGGGCGGTAGTGATCTTCGTTGTGATCCAGCAGATCGACAACCACGTCATCACCCCGCTCGTGCAGCGGGCCCGGGTCAACCTCTCGCCCCTGATCATCGTGCTCGCGCTCGTCATCGGGGGATCGTTGGCCGGCCTTCTCGGTGTGGTCGTCGCCGTGCCCCTGACCGCGGCGATTCGGATCATTGTCGGTCATTTCTGGCGGACACGGGTGCTTGGCGAGACCTGGGGCGAAGCCAGTAGTCACATGATCGAATACACCGAACCCCCCGAGCGCATAGCAGGGATCAGGCGACGCTTGGTGAATCAGGAGAGGCTCTTCGACACCCAGGAGATGCAGAGCATCACGGAGGAGCTATCCGAGGGTGGCGAACCGGCCGAGCTCGACCCGATCAGCCCCAAGCAGTAGCGCTCACACCTCTCCCAGATATGCCGATCGCATCTGGGGGTTGGCGAGCAGTGCCGAGGCGGTGTCGTCGAGGACTATCCGACCGGTCTGCAGCACGTAGCCGCGATCGGCGATCGAGAGCGCCATGTTCGCGTTCTGCTCGACTACGAAGACCGTGGTACCTGCGGCATTGATCCGTTCGATGATTTCGAAGTTCTGGGCGACCAGGACCGGGGCGAGACCCATCGACGGCTCGTCCATCAGCAGCACCTTGGGCCTCGCCATCAGGGCCCGGCCCATGGCCACCATCTGCTGCTCGCCACCGGAAAGAGTCCCGGCCTTTTGTGCCAGCCGCTCCTTCACCCTCGGGAACAACTCGAAGACCCTGTCGAAGTCCTGGTCGAGGTTCTCACCGGTGCGGAGGAAGGCACCGATCTCCAGGTTCTCCTGCACCGTCATCCGCTTGAAGAGCCGGCGGTTCTCAGGGACCATCGTGACCCCGCGCCCCACCCGCTTCGCTGTTGTCCAATCATTGACCTCGTCACCGTCGAGGTGCACCGAACCGGTGCTCGGCTTGACGTAACCCAGGATGGTCTTGAGGGTGGTGGTCTTCCCCGAGGCGTTGCCGCCGAGCAGGCAGACCATCTCCCCGGCGTAGATCTCGAGGTCGATGTCTTTGAGGATGTGGGCCGCCCCGTAGTGGGTGTTAACTCCCTTGAAGGCGAGGACCGGTGTCCGCTGGCTCATGCTCCGCGCTCCGAGGGGCGCCCCAGGTAGGCCTCGATCACGGCTTCATTGGTCGAGATCTCGTCGTACGACCCCTCGGCGATCTTGACCCCGTGGTCGAGGACCATGACCCGGTCCGATACGTCCCGGACCACGCGCATGTCGTGCTCGATGACGATCACCGTGAACCCTCTCTTGGTTCGAAGGTCCCCGATCAGCTCGGTGAGCTCGATTGTCTCCCTCGGGTTCATCCCGGCGGTCGGCTCATCGAGGAGCAGCAGCCGGGGCTCGGTAGCCATCGCCCTGGCGATCTCCAACCGTCTCCGATTGGCATAGGAGAGCGTGAACGCGAGTTGATCGTGACGGTAGCCGGCGAGTCGGGACCCGAAGAAGGCGAGGATGTCCTTGGCCTTCTCCTCGATCATCTTCTCCTCCGCCCGCTGCTTCCGGGTGGTGAAGATGGCGCCGAAGATGCCGGCCTTGGTCCGGCAATGCTGGCCCACCATCACGTTCTCCAGGACAGTCATGTTGGGGAAGAGCCTTACGTTCTGGAAGGTGCGGGCGATGCCCCGGGTTGTGATCTCGTTGGGCTCATGCCCTGCAAGATCGTCCCCGTCGAACTCGATGGTGCCCGCGTCCGGCGGGAACATCCCCGAGATCACGTTGAAGAACGAGGTCTTCCCGGCCCCATTGGGCCCGATTACCGACACGACTTCGCCGGCGTCGATGGAGAAGTCGACCCCCTGGAGGGCATTGATCCCACCGAATGTCTTCTCCAGCCCCCTGATCTCGAGCAATGACATCAGACGGCCACCTCGCCGGTCGCGTCACCGGTGAACTGCCCTTCCTTGTCGAGCCAGGCATCCTGGCTCAGTTCCTCGTGGTGCAGCTCTCGCGATCTTCGGGCCGATGGGATCAGGCCCTCCGGTCGGTTCAGCATCATCACGATCAGGATCACCCCGTAGATCAGGAGCTTGTATTCGGCGAACTCGGCGAGCAGTCCCGGGGATCGGGGGCCACCAAGGACCCCGATCATGACCAGGGCGCCGACCAGCACGCCTGGGATACTCCCCATCCCTCCCACGATCACAACCACCAGGATGATGAGAGATACCAGGACGTCGAACGAGTTGGTGAACACGGTCCCCACCTTGGCGCTGACCAGGGCGCCGGCGAACGAGGCGAGCACTGCCCCGGAGATGAACGCCAACAGCTTGGCGGTGACGGTCCCGACGCCAGTGGCCTCTGCCACGTCTTCATCCTCACGCATCGCCGCCCACGCCCTGCCGATGCGGGCGCTCTGCAGACGGTAGGAGATGTAGACCGCGATCAGAACGAAGCCGGCGGCGAAGTAGACGAAGAGCTGGGGATCGACACTGGAGATGCTCTGTCCGAACCAGGGAATGCCCGGGATGTTCCTGATTCCCTGGGCCCCACCGAAATAGGGCTTGAGCCAGTCGGAGAGGAGCAGGATGCGCACGATCTCACCGAAGCCGAGGGTGACGATCGCCAGATAGTCGCCGCGCATCCGGATCACCGGGGTGCCCACCAACAAGCCGGCGATGATTGCCATGATCATGGCGACGATCAGCGCCACCCACCAGCTCAATTCCGGGGACCAGGTGGGGCTGATCGGGGAGGTGAGGACCGCTGTGGTGTAGGCCCCAACCGCGAAGAAGGCGACATACCCCAGGTCGAGAAGACCGGCGTAACCGATCACGATGTTGAGGCCCAGCGCCATCAGCATGAACAGCGAAACGTTGATCAAAAGCTCGTTGATCACCCCTCCCAGGAAGATGGGGAGCACCGCGATGGAGATGAACAGCACTACCAGGGCCATGCGTGTCGGTTTGGATCGACCCCTGGCGTCCGAACTGACAAAACTGTTGCGGAGGACGCTGGCGCCGCCCCGGAAGAAGTAGGCGAGGACAGCCACGACCACGAAGATCACCGCCGCCGCGTAGAGATTCAGGCCGCCGTTGACCGCATAGAGGAAGTCGGTCAAGAAGGGGGCGAACTCGAACACATCGGTCACCACCAGTTCGAGGAAGGAGAGAGCCAGCACCCAGAGCGTTGCCTGCATCAATGCCGCTCGCGCCCGATCCGGGACGAGTCGGATCGCTCCTCCCACCGCTCCGGCGATCGTGCTGGCCAGGATGATCAACCCAATGCCCCCGGCCAGTCCACTGCCAATGAGCGCCTCCCCTGTGCTCACACCCCTCCCGAAGGTGAGCTCGGCCACCGTCGGCGGGCCCATGTTGGGGAAGGTGTCAGTTACGTTGACCGCGTTGATGAACAGGACGAAGAGGGAGGTGATCACCCCTCCGAACAGTCCGACCATCGCACCGAACATCACATCTCTCACATTCGGAGGCTCGGTCTCCAGGCCCTCCAGCACCTCGCGCTTGGTGGAAACCCAGGCCACAACCAGCGGGATGGCATAGAGGATGAAATAGCCCATGGTCAGGATCGGGGAGATCAGGACCTTGGTGTTGAACGCCTCCACCATCCCGATCCCACCGACGAAGCTCATAGCGACCCCGGCGATCGCGCCTCGCTTCAAGACGCCCGTCGATCTCAAACCCGATCCTCGCTTCCCAGCCGCTCACCGAGAAGGCCGGATGGCTTGAAGATGAGCACCAGCACCAATGCGCTGAAGGCGACCACGTCTTTGAGCTGGGACACCGCAGGGATCCCGAGCCCGGCCAGGATCAGCAGTGGGCCGGTGCCTTCGAACAACCCGAGCAGCACCCCTCCGAGCAAGGCGCCGGGGAGGTTGCCGATCCCGCCGAGCACGGCGGCGGTGAATGCCTTGATCCCGGGAAGGAAGCCGGTCGTGAAGTCGACGCTGCGGAACAGCAGCGCCCACATCAGGGCGGCGACCCCGGCCATGGCGCCGCCGATGGCGAAGGTGGTGACGATGGTGCGGTCGACGTTGATCCCCATCAGGCCGGCGATCTCTTTGTCCTCGGCGACGGCTCGCACCGCCCGGCCGGTCTTGGTCCGCGCGACGAAATACCAGAGACCTATCGCGGAAACAATGGCGACGACGATCACCATGAGCTTGGTGGTCTCGATCGTGATTCCAAACAAATTGGTCGTGCCACCCAGCGCCCCGGGGAGAGCCGGGTAGGTGCGTACACCCACCCCGAAGAGGCCGGCGAAGGCGTACTGGATGAAGAACGAGACCCCGATCGAGGTGATGAGGGGGATGAGGCGTGGTGCGCCACGCAACTTTCGGTAGGCGACCCTCTCGATGAGGATCGCGGTCGACATCGAAGTGACCATGGCCACCACCAGGACGATGAGGATGGAGAGGACCGGATTAGCGGCCCAGAACCCTGCCTTGTTCAGACTGTTGGCCGCTACGAATCCGACCATCGTCCCCGCCATGAACACCTCGCCGTGGGCGAAGTTGATGAACCCGAGCACGCCATAGACCATGGAGTAGCCGAGGGCGATCAACCCGTACATCGCGCCCTGGCTGATGCTGGAGATGACCAGAGTGCGCCATTGCTCGAGAGTGGGCCCCTCACCTGCCATGAACAGCTGGATCGACCCGATTAGGCCGACGAGGATCGTGATGATCGCCGCGATCCGGAGGAACCAAAGAAACGAATCGACCCAGTTGAAGCGAAACCGACGGGTCCTGACGGGCTTGATCTCGGTGGCTGCGGTCACAGGGTGCTGGGACTATAGAGAAAAGCCCCGGTCCCATACCTGGGACCGGGGCTTTTTGTTGTTCGTGTTAGCCGTGATCCTCAGATCAGCCGACCGCTCCTTCGAACTCGAACACCACGTTCGGGAGGACGGCGGCCACTGCGTCACCTGGTCGGCGGCGGTCTTCTGCACCGACCGTGATCCTGGTCGCACCACAGTCGCCGAAATCGTCGCAGGAGAGGGTCCCGATGAGACCCTCGAACCCACTGACGCTGTTCAGCTGCGTCGCGGAGACCCTGACGATCGATCGTCAGCTCGCCGCCGTTGTCCACGGCAACCGTGTTGATCGGCGTCGAGCAGCATGACTGTTGCGTCGTAGGCATGTGCCCAGAAGGCAGCCGTTGGCGCCTCACCGAAGGTCTCGTTGTAGGTGGCCAGGACTTCATCGGCGCGTCTTGCCGGTGATCCCGTTGGTGTTGGTGCCATAGCGCTGGTCCGGCCCGGAGAAGATACATCCCCTCCGACTCAGCCAGTGCCACGAAGTTGTCGACCAGCAGCCCGTCGGCCGCCATCAGAAGCACGTCCTCGAGCCCGGCGACTCCACCGATCTGCTGGACGATGAAGTTTCCTTCCGGCGGGAAGATCGGGAAGAAGATCGCCTCCGGGGCGGCTCCTGCCACCTCGGTGAGGACAGGCACCATGTCGGTGTCGCCTTTCTGCACCGCGGTATAGATGGCGATCGTCCCACCGAGCTCTTCGAAGGCGTCGGCGAACGCCGTGGCCAGACCATCGGTGTACGGGTCGCCGTCGTGGATGGCGGCAGCCGTGGTGATCCCCTGCTCGACCATGAACTCCGCCGCAGCCCGACCCTGGAACAGGTCGTTGTGGGCGGTCCGGTAGTAGCCGGGGAAGTAGTTCTCCGCTGCGGTGCCGGCGAGGTCAGAGGTCAGGGAAGGGCGATGTGTTGGACGGTGAGATCATCACGTGACCGGCATCGGAGATCAGCGGCATCGCGCCGGCGGCGGCGCCGGAGCACGAGGTGCCGATTGTGCCGACTACCTGAGCGTCCGCCACGATCTGGCTGGCCGCAGCCTGCCCACCGTCGGCGGAACACAGGTCGTCGAGACCGGTCCCGAAGGTCACGTTATGACCCTGGATCTGCCCGTAGTCGGCGATTGCCAGCTCGGTGGAATTCTGGTTAGGAATACCCAGAGTCGACACATCACCGCTGATCGCCTCCAAAGAGCGGATCTGGATGTCTTCACCGGCAGCGACGGTCACCGCACCGAACTCACCCGCCGGCTCGCCGGCTGAGGTGGTGGTCTCGGCCGGAGCCGCGGTAGTCGTCGAGTCTTCCCCCGCTGCAGCCGTGGTCGTGGTGTCGCCACCACCGCCACAAGCAACCAGGATGAGGGAGAGGACGGCGAGAACCGTGAGAAGCTTGAGGCCTCTCTTCATTTTCATGTGTTTCCTTCCTCCACTTGCTTAATGGCACGCCAAGAGACGTGCCGGTGGACGACTTTAGACCTCAATTCGAGATGAAGCAGCCCTGGATCGGCCCCGAAGCACCTGCTGCCGGCGTACCGTAGCGACGTGGTTCGCACCACCAATGTCGTCGAGGATGCCCGGGACACGGCGCCGCAAAAGCCAAGCCGCCAGGGCCTCGGATGGCTTGGTGCCGGGCTCCTGGTCGGCGCCGGGATCGCGATTCTCGATTCTCGGGGTCGACACCCCGACCGGGCCCACTGCGACCACTGTTCCCGCCGACGGCCCGGCTCCATCGATCGCCGCCGGAGTCGGGCTTGGCGATGTCGTCCCCGGGTTTCCCGACGGGCTGGTGGCCACCACCCGGCAGGAAGGGCCTCAGTCTCGATCTCGTGCTCGTGGCCCGAGTCGGGAGAGCCAGCAGTCAGGTCGGTTCCGGTCGGCTCCTCCTCGCCACCTCGAATCGTCGAGTTCGACGTCGGCGGTCATCAACTTGCGACTCTGATCCCGGTCCGGGATTCCGCCTCGGGTGTCCTCTACGCCGGCGTGCCCGAGTCGGCCTCCATCATCGCCCTCGACGTCACCAGTTTCGCGTGGCACGACTCCTCGCCCCGGACGCTGGCCTACACCACCCAGAGCGGCGGAGAGACCCTGATCTGGATCGCAACCGGCGGATTGGGAGAGTCCGAGATCGCGGTCCGTGTCGTCGGCCTCGAAGGGGCTCTCGAGGCCTGGGGCGAGTGGGGATATGCGATGCAGGATCGCGACGACATCGTGTTATTCACCCCGGAAGGCGAGATCAAAGACACCGCGAGCGGGAGGATCCTCGACTCGTTCTCGAGCGGATGGATGGCGATCGACAGGGAAGGAATGGAGCTCCTCAGCGCCGGGGGCGCGGTCCGTGAGCTGGCCGGAGCGGCGATCGACGAACCAACGGGGGCCAAGGCCTCTGCTTTGGAGGCTGCGTTTTCGAAAGACGGATCTTTGCTGGCAGAGCTGACCGGCAACGGCGTGACGGTGGTGTCGATCGACGATGGCAGCCAGGTCGTCGAGATCGATGCCGAGGCGGGCCAGCCTCAAGTCGTCTGGTCGACCGACAATGAGTTCGTGCTCTATCCCGGTCGGCGTGGGATAACCGTGGCCCGGGTCTCCGACGGCGCCACTTGGGAGATCATGGAGTCAGAGGTGGTCACGGGGGTCGGAGTGCTCGACTTCGCCCAGCCCTAACCTCGGGCCGTGGCTGATTTCCATCTTCTCAATGCCGGTTATGGCGGGGATCGTGTCGCCTCGACGGTCTCCCTGGTGATCTCCGGGGACTCCCTGGTGGTGATCGACCCGGGAATGGTCTCGTCACGATCGGTGATCCTCGACCCGATCCATCGGCTCGGCTACAGCCCCGAGGAGGTCACCGACGTCATTGTCTCCCACCATCATCCCGACCACACCATCAACATCGCACTGTTTCCCAGCGCGCGGGTCCACGATCACTGGGCGATATATCACGGCGACTCCTGGGACTCGCGGCCCGCCGAGGGCTACGAAGTCGCACCCGATGTGACGCTCTGGGAGACCCCGGGCCACACCCCTCAGGACATAACGACCATCGTTCGCTCCGGAGCCGACGTGATCGCATTCACCCACCTCTGGTGGTACCGGACGGCGCCGTACGACGATCCATTGTGCACCCACCCCGATTTGCTCCACGAATGCCGGGAGCGGGTTCTCCAGTCGGCGACACTGATCGTTCCCGGGCACGGTGAGCCCTTTGTGCCCGACTCCAGCACCTCCCGGTAGCCTTCGACGATGGCCGGTTCCGGACCCGTCGATGAGCTCGCGTCGCGTGACTCCTACCTCTCACGCTCGGAGGGCAGTGTCCTCGAGGTCGTCGACGGCGGGCTGATCCTCGATCGCACCGTGTTCTATGCCAGGGGTGGGGGCCAACCGGGCGATGTCGGGATCATCCGCTGGGATGGGGGCCAGGTCGAGGTCATCGACACCGTTCGCCGCGAGGGCAAGCCGTTTCACGTCATCGCCGAGGGAGTGGAGCTCCCCGACCCCGGGACCGCGGTGGAGGCGGTCATCGATTGGGAGAGGCGCTATCTGACCATGAAGACCCACACCGCACTCCATGCCTTGTCCGGGGTCATCTTCAGGGACTTCGGGGCCAAGGTGACCGGGGGGAACATGGACCCGGGCGTGGCTCGCATGGACTTCGAGCTCGACGGGATCTCGGTCGAGCTTGGCCATCAGGTGGAGCAAAAGCTCAACGAGGAGCTGGTGAAGGGGTATCCGACAGAAGTGGTCTTCATGGCCCGCGCCGAGGCGCTGAAGGACCCCGACCTGATAAGGACCAAGGTCAACCTGATCCCGGAGTGGGTCGAGGAGATCAGGGTCATCGACATCGTCGGGCTCGACCGGCAGGCGGACGGCGGGACCCATGTCGCCTCGACCCTCGAGGTGGGTCAGGTCCGGGTGGTCAAGACCGAATCCAAGGGGAAGTCGAACAAGAGAATGCGGATCGGGCTCGGCTGACCACGCGTGTGCGCGTATGCGCACATACGCATATGCGCAGGTCGCAGACCGCCCCGCACGAGACTCATCCCCGATGCTCGATTTCGTGCTCGGTGTGGCCCTTGCCGGGCTCCTGATTAGGGGCTGGGCACGTGGCTTCGTCCGCGAGTCTCTCGACCTGGTCGGCCTGGTGTTCGGCGTCTGGATCGCCCTCTGGCTGAGCCGGCCACTGGGGGAGTTCCTCACCGAGCGGTTCGGGGTGTCCCCCGAGGTCGCCGGGATCATGGCCGGAATCGTCCTTTTCGTCCTGTTCGGGGTCGCCCTGGCCGTCGCGGCCCGCTACCTGACCAAGGTGATGACACTCCCCGGGCTCAACACCGCGAACCGCATCGGTGGCGCCGCGGTGGCGGTCGGCTGGGGTGTGATCCTGATCCTGGTCGTTCTCAACGTCGCCCTTGCCCTCCCACTGCCCGAGAGTTGGGACCAGGCGATCGAGGACTCCAGTGTTGCCCAGGCGATCGTCGGCCCCGATGCCCTGCCCCAGGAGATGTTCGAGACCATGGCATCGGATGACGTCCTCTCCTCCCTCACCGCGCTTCAGGAGGTGCTTGGCGCCAACCGCGCCGTGCCGGAGGGCAACGAGGTCATAGCGATTCCACCGGCGCCCGCCGACGAGGTGAGACAGGTTCGAGATGAAGCGCTCGAAGTATTGGGATGGGTCAACGAGCACCGTGCCGGCCTTGGCCTCGGAGCACTCATCATCAGCCAGGTCTTCGTCGATGTGGCGGAGAGCAGGGCGATCACCATGTACACCACCGGGCGGATCTCCCGGGACACTCCGGCCGGTGGGACCGTGGTCGTCGACCTCGCGGCGGCCGGGGCCCGGCCGACCATCGCCGGGGAGAATCTGGCCTTGGCCAGCAGCGCCCGTGCGGCCTTCGACGGAATGCTGGAATCGCCGACCGCGGCCGCTCAGTTCGCCATTGGCGGATACGACCGTGCCGGTGTCGCAGTGGTGGATGGGCCGACCGGACGGCTTGTGGTGTTGGTGTTCGGCGGCTGATCAGACCGTGGACGGGGCCGGCTCCGGAGCCCCTCGGGCTCGGGCCACTGCCACGAATCCGACACCGGCGAGGACGAGAGCTGCACCGATGAGCTGCAGGTTCGAGGGCCGCTCGTCGAAGATCATCGAGGCCCAGATCATCGTCAACACCGGCTGCACCAGGATGATGGTCGCCGTCTCCACTGCGGGGAGCCGGGGCAAGGCGTAGCCGATGAGGAGCCAGCCCCCGACCTGAGCGCCCAGAGCCACGGCAATCAGCCAGCCATGTGCCGGGAAGGTTGGGGCGAAATCGATGCCCCCGCCTAAGAGCCCGAACGCGAGGATGGTCAACAATCCGCCTGCAGTCGCCTCCATCAGCGGGCCGGCCGGAGGGGCCTGAATGTCGTTCGACGCCCGGAACACCAGGATGAACGCCGCGTAGAACATCGCCGAGGTGAGGGCGAGCAGGGTCCCGAGCAGGGGATCGGATCCGAAGGCATCGCTCTGGCCCAAGCCGCTGACCAGCGACACTCCGACCAGAACGATCGGGATTGCGATCAGGATGCGGCTGCTCGGCCGCTCCTTGAGGACCAGCCAGCCGGCTAGAGCGACGAACACCACTTGGGTGTTGGCGATCAGGGTGGCCAGCCCGGCCCCGATGTACCCGATCGAGGTGTGCCACGCCACCATGTCCACACCGAGAAGGAGGCCAGAGCCGAACGCGAGAAGGCGCTTTTGCGTGGTTCTCCGGTCCCGGTCGCGGAACAGGAACCAAATGACGAAGAGGACCGGAAGGGCGTAGGCGACCCGGAAGAAGGCACCGGTGACCGGATCGACCCCCGAAAGGGCGAAGAATATCCCCGAGAATGAGATGGCCAGAGCGCCGGCCAGCGCTGCAATCAGGGTCACGGGATAGGCAGCAGATCCGGTTCGACCCAGGTGGTCCGGGCTCTCGGGTTGTCCAGATCCGACCAATGCCTCCGCGGCAGCCCGGGATCGCCGGCCGCCGGGTATATCTCGAGCATCTGCTCGACATCGGCCACATCGGGATATCTCTCCCGGAGATGGCCCAACAGCCGGATCCAGAACACGGTCACGGTTTCATGGTATTTGCCCGGGTTGCCGCCCAGATCGGCGATGTGACGGATGGTCAGTGACACCACCCGGGTCGCGTCTTCGAGGCTTTCGGCCTCGTCGAGGACCCCCCAGGCGAAGTGCAGGTGCGACCGGTGATCGAGGACATCTCCAGTCGTCGCCCCCAGGATGCGGAGGCCGTCCGCCAGATCCAGCCCGCTCACACCGCGCGTGGTTCGAGGCCGCGCAGTTCGGCTGACGCGTCGTGGATCGCCGCGATGAGTCGGGGGGCGTCGGGCAGGGTGTCGTAGTCGGCCTGGATCCCCCACAACAGTCGTCCGTTGTAGGAGAAGAGGGCGATCCCGAGGCCATGCTGTGCCCAGAGCGGGACCATCGGATAGTTGGCCAGCATCTCGGCCTCGAGCAGGTACATGGGAAACTGGGGCCCGGGGATGTTGGTGATCGTCATGTTGAAGGGGCGCATCCTCGAGCCGACCACCCGATTCGCCAGCGAGAGCAGAGTGATCGGTGTTCCCGAGCTGACCTCGACCAGGGTCGCGGCCCCCAGTGCCTGGTTGGTCCTCTTGAGGTTGAGGGTCCGCTTCTTGATCAACTCGAACCGGCGGAGCGGGTCGGGCTCGTCGATCGGGAGGTCGATGAGCCACATCGCGACCTGGTTGCCCAAGGCGCCCCGCTGATCGGCCTTTCTGGTGGAGACCGGGTTCATCACCCGGAATTCGGTGTCTGATACGTCGTAGCCCCGCTGTTCGACGAGGAAGCTGCGAAGCGCCCCGGCACAAATGGCGAGGACCACGTCGTTGATCGAGCCGCCGAGGTTGTTCTTGGTCGCCTTCAGGTCGGCGAGGGGCAGGTCGGTCCATGTGAATCGCCGGTTGGGCCCGATGTCGGGGTTGAGCGGGGTCCGGTCCGACGCGGTGAGCCATCCCGAGCGCAACGAGGAAAGGGCGGCAGCGGATTTGCCCATCGTGCGGTCGGCGAGGACCCGCCCGTCACGGACCGCCTCCGAGAAGTGGGTGAGCCGGTCGATCAGCCTGCGGGTGGCCCGGGCCGACTCCGCAACTGCGAGCTGAGTCGGTGTCGGGGAGGGCCGTGGCTTCCACTCCGGGGCTTCTTCGATGTCAGAGGTGGGGATCACATTGAACAGGATGGTCGTCAGGTCCACCCCCGAGATCCCGTCGATCATGCAGTGGTGGATCTTGGCGATGATGGCGAACCGGTTGTCGTCCAGACCCTCGATGATCCACAACTCCCAGAGCGGCCTGGAGCGGTCGAGGGGGGTAGAGACGATTCGACCGGCAAGGTTCTCCAGTTGCTCCTCGGTGCCGGGACGGGGTAGGGAGGAGTGGCGGACGTGGTAATCGAAGTCGAAGTGCTCGTCGTCGACCCATACCGGATGGCGGTTGTAGGGGACCCAGTCCAGACGCTGCCGGTATCGAGGGATGTATTGCAGCTTGGAGAGAATGTGCGACTTGATTCGGGGGAAGTCGATTCCACCGTCTTCCCCCTTGAGCGGACCGGCGTCGAGCAGAGCGACACCGGCCACGTGCATGTGACTGGTCCGGGACTCGAGCGCCAGGAATGAGGCGTCTAGATAGCTCAGGGGCTCGTAGTGGAACTCGGTCATGGGCTCTCGAGGAAACCTAGCCGGTAGCGTTGGTGGCTCATGAGCCGGGAATGTCAGATCCTGCGCGTGTTCACCCGCGACCAGGACGGTGGCAACCATCTTGGAGTGGTCACGGATGTCGCGGGGCTGAGCACCGAGGACATGCAGGCGATCGCCGCCGACCTCGGCTTTTCCGAGACCATCTTCTGTGATCTCGAGGGGGATGTCCCTACGGCGAGGATCTTCACGCCGGCGATCGAGATGCCATTTGCCGGTCATCCGCTCGTCGGGCTGGCATGGGCTCTCCAGGATCTGCTCGATGGCCCGGTCAGCACTATCCGCTGTCAGGTCGGGGATGTGGAAGTGAGCACCGAGGGCGTCGCCATCTGGATCAAGGCGTCAGGCGGACAGCCGGTCGAGCAGGTAGACCCGCCTCCACTCGACGGCGATCTCGCAGTTTCGGTGTCGATGCCGATCCCGTACCTCCTGGTTCGACTCTCCTCGGCCCGGGCGGTTGCCGACATGGTGCCGCCACCGGTGTCGTTCGGTGAGGTCCTGGTGTGGGCCTGGGAGGATCCGGGCCGCGTGGTCAAGGCCCGGTTCTTCGCCGGAGAGCTGGCGGTCCCCGAGGACCCGGCTACAGGGAGCGCCGCAGTCGCCCTGGCCGCCCATCTCAGGCGACGCCGGGCAGGACGAAGGGCGGCTGGTGATCCACCAGGGCGACGAGATCGGCCACCCATCCACCATCCAACTCCGCTGGGACCACGACACGGCGTCGATCGGGGGCACGGTGGTCAGGGATGAGGTCCGCACCATCGATTGGTGACAACCCGCCCAAGCCGGCTGTGTAGCTTCGGCGCCGACCGCATCAGAGGGGTGTGGATTCAGCGCCTAGGGGCGAGCCTTTGAGTCTGTTCAGAACAATGCTGCCTTACGCGTTGGGTGCGATGCTCGCGGCGCCGATCGTTCTCGTGGTCAGCGCCGTGATCGTGACCAAAGCGAAACGTCCGATTGCTTCTGGGGTCGCATTCGTTTCCGGCGCGGTGTTCCTGGACGTCGTGTTCGCGATCATCATCCTCATCATCGCCGAGGCGGCAGGTGTCGACTCGGGGAGCGGGGATCTGGGGGCGATAGTCGACACCATCCTCGGTGCCGTGTTCGTGGTCCTTGGCGTCGTCGCCGTCTTCGCCAAGCCCTCTCCCGAGAAGGAAGCCGCCCAACGACTCCGTATCGAGGGGTTCGCTTCAGCGGGGTTCGCATCGCTGTTCAAGCTCGGCCTGGCGGTCCAGCTGATCAACTCCGATGCCCTCGTCGTTTACGCCGCAGGTCTGAAGGAGATTCCCCTCGCCGAGCCCCCACCGGGCATCGGCGCTGTGGTCGTCGTCCTCGTCGTCTTTCTGTTGATCATGCTCGTTCCCTATCACCTTCCCATCGTGCTCCAGGCCGTCGCTCCTCGAAGCTCGCAGAGGATCCTGGGTGGGATGACCGAATGGTTGCTGGCTCGCACCCGTCTCATCGAGATCATCGTCGGGCTCGGCCTGGGAGGGATCTTCCTGTTCAAAGGGCTCACCGCCCTCCTCTAGGCCGCGGCGTCCTCCATGGCGTAATGGGCGAGCAGGGCTTCCTCTTCTTCCTTCCTGGGGAAGAAGATCGACACGATGGTCGCTCCAAGGAGGACGGCGATGATGCCGGCCAGGTACGCCCACTGGTCGCCCTGGAGGAATGACTCCTTGGCCGCCGCAGTGATCTCGGTTGCGTACTGGGGGTACTGAGCGGCCACGGCCTCGGCACTGGCGAAGGACTTTGTGAGCTGGCTCTGGACAGAAGAAGTGACCTGAGCCTGTTCGGGCGAGGAGCCGATCGCGGCCACAAACGCCGCGGCATAGCCGGCGGTGAGCAAAGCTCCGAAGGTCGACTGCATGATCGCCCCTCCGAGGTCTCGCTGGAGGTCTGCGGTGCCCGAGGCCATCCCGGCCCGCTTCACCGGCACCGAGCCGGTCAGCGAGTGTGAGGCCGGGGTGCCGGCGAAACCGACTCCGATCCCCAACAACGCATACCCGAGCCCGACCTGCCAGTACGGGATCCCCTCACTCCAGAGCAAGAGCATGGTCAAGAAGCCGAGGAGACAAAACAGGTATCCGAGCAGCAGCGTGGCCCGGGCACCGTTGTTCTCGACCAACTTCGCGGAGCGAGGAGCGACTATCACCATCAGCAGCGCCGCCGGGAGAATGGCTGCACCCGCCTCGAGGGTCGAGTAGCCAAGAACATTCTGCAGGAATTGCTGGCCGATGAACATCGCCCCCATGAGCGATCCGAAGACGATGATCCCGGCGACAGCTGCGACCCAGAAGATGCGACGCTTGGCGATGTCCAGGTCATAGAGGGGGCTCTGCGCCCGGCGCTGCCTGATGACGAAGGCGGCCCCGGAGGCGATGGCAACGATGGCGAGCGAGAGCACGAGAGTCGCCTCCCCCTGCACCGGGGCGAAGTTGATGGCGAGGATCAGGCTCGACACCAGCACGATGGAAAGGATCCCACCCAGATTGTCTACGGGCTCGGTGGTCTCGTTCACGTGGCTCGGGACCAGGCGAAAAGCCATGAAGAGCGCGACCGCGGCCAGCGGCAAGGTGATCAGGAACACCGAGCCCCACCAGAACTGGAGGAGCAGGGCGCCGGCGACCAGCGGACCGAGTGAGGCGATGGCGCCTCCGCTCCCGGACCAGAGGGCGATCGATTTGGTCCGAGCAGGGCCCGACCAGAGGGCGGTGATGAGGGCGAGGGTGGTGGGATAGGCCATCCCAGCGGAGACGCCCCCGATCAGACGAGCCAGGAACAGGATCTCGTCGCTGGGCGCATAGGCGGCGAGCAGGCTGGCCGGAATCGCCAGCGAGACCCCGATGAGCAGCATCATCTTGCGCCCGTATCGGTCGCCCACCGCTCCCAGATAGAGCACGGAGGCCGCGAGTCCCAGCGAGTAACCAACCGCGATCAGGTTGAGCACGGTCTGTGACGAGTCGAAGGCGGCGCCGATGGAGGGGAGCGCCACGTTGGCCACCGAGAGGTTCAGATTGGCGACCGCGGCCACCAGGATCAGGGTGAGCAGAATTTTTCCCCCACCCGGCGGTGTCGTCGACAGCTGCCGTCGGGCTCGCTCGATCCGCCCGATGGTGCCGGCGCTCGCTCAAATCGGTAGAACCCGCCGGTCCGTAGAGGGCGGCGGCTTTGCTCTTCGGTGAGCAAGCCCAGGTCCCGCAGCTCCTGTTGGGACTTGCCGTGGAGCTTGCGGCCCAGCAAAGGCCGCTGCTCGGGATGGATGACCACCCCGGCATGGCCCGGCCGGCAGCGGCTCCTCCCAGTCCCGGTAGAGGGCGACGACCCGGAACGTGAACCCGACGATGAATGCGGCCCCATCGCCAACCAGGTGCTGCCCCCCGCCCAGTAGATCAGGATCCACACCGCGCCGGTGAGCACGGCGGTGCCCACGAACCATTCGCCCCGGATGAAGTGCTTCGGGGTGACCCCGCTGGTGACGTCGATCAGGTAACGCCCGGCGGTGGGGCCGACGACCGCCAGGAACAGGCATCCGAGCACCGGGAGACCGACGTTCACACCCTTTTGGGCGCCGACGATGGCGTACCAGGGCAGGGAGAAGGCGGTCATGAACTGGAAGATCCCCTCACGGAAGAGCTGGCCTCCGGCGTAGGCGATCCTGTATCCGATGAAGCCGAAAGCGACCGCGAGCAGGATGTATGCCGGGTTGGTGAGCGCCGACGGCACCTCACCGACCAAGAGGTCGCGGGTGATGCCACCACCGAGGCCGCCGAGGATCGCCATCAAGATGATGCCGACGATGGTGAACTGCTTGTAGTGATCCGGCCGCCTGGCCAGCAGGGCACCGTTCAAGGCGTTGGTGCTGGCCGCGATCAGGTCGACAGTGGTGAAGTCACCAGTCCATTCGAAGCCGCCGACAGAAACGCTCGTGGCGAAATGGAGTCCGTCGATCACATGTGCTCCTTCCGGAGTAGGGCCATATTTGGCGGTCACGGCCGCCGGCGATGCGATCCTACGCAGCCGAGTCGATGCCGAAACGCGTGGCTCTTCCATCCTGTTCGACCCCCGATCGCAGGCGCGTAGGGTTGAAAGCTGGCGACCAAGACCTGTTGCAGTCGCCCGTTCGTTGGGGTCCTAGTTCGAAAGGAAGCTCCGTGTGAGCAAGACATTCCAAGGCGTGATCAACATCGACGACCGGGACTCGGTCCCGGATTGGGAGCCCTACCTCCAGCCGGTTGCCCCCGAAGGGGCCCCGAGTGTCCTCTACATCGTCCTCGACGATGTTGGGTTCTCCGCGATGGAGCCCTGGGGTGGGCTGATCGAGACCCCCAACATCAACCGACTGGCGGAGAACGGGCTGACCTACACCAACTGGCACACCACTGCCCTGTGCTCGCCGACGAGATCGTCACTGCTCACCGGTCGCAACCACACCACCAATGGGATGGCATGCATCGCCGAGGCGACCACCGGGTTTCCCAACGCAAATGGCCACATCCCCTTCGAGTGCGCCACGATCGCCGAGGTGTTGGGGGACCAGGGGTGGAACACCTACATGCTCGGCAAGTGGCATCTGGTGGCGGCCGACGAGATGAACATGGCGTCGACCAAGAGAAACTGGCCCGTGGGTCGCGGCTTCGAGCGCTACTACGGGTTCCTCGGAGGCGAGACCAACCAGTGGTACCCGGACCTGATCTACGACAACCACCCGGTGGACCAACCATCGCTTCCCGAGGACGGCTATCACCTCACCGTCGACCTGACCGACAAGGCGATCGAGTTCATCAAGGACGCAAAGACCATCGCGCCGGACAAGCCGTTCTTCATGTATTTCTGTCCGGGCGCCACCCACGCTCCTCACCACGCCCCCAAGGAGTGGATCGAGAAGTACAAGGGCAAGTTCGATATGGGCTACGAGGCGTACCGGGAGATCGTGTTCGAGAATCAGAAGAAGATGGGGATCATGCCCCAGGACGCGGTGCTCTCCCCGCTCAATCCCTACGCCGAGGAGACCAGCGTCGACGACAAGCCCTGGCCGCCCCTCGATGTCGTCCGCCCCTGGGACTCACTCTCCGACGACGAGAAGGCGCTGTTCTGCCGGATGGCCGAGGTGTATGCCGGCTTCCTCAGCCACGCCGACCATGAGATCGGAAGGCTTCTCGACTATCTCGAGGACTCCGGCCAGTTGGAGAACACGATCGTGGTGCTGGTCTCGGACAACGGCGCCAGCGGCGAGGGCGGCCCCAACGGGTCGGTGAACGAGAACAAGTTCTTCAACGGGATCCCCGACACCATGGAGGAGAACCTCCAGTACCTCGATGTTCTCGGATCCACCGCCACCTACAACCACTACCCGGTGGGTTGGGCATGGGCGTTCAACACCCCGTTCAAGATGTGGAAGCGGTACAACTTCGAAGGTGGTGTTGCCGACGCGATGGTGATCTCCTGGCCCAAGGGGATCGAGGCCAAGGGTGAGGTTCGTAGCCAGTTCTGTCACGCCACCGACATCGTGGCCACGATGTACGACTGCCTCGGAGTCGAATTGCCCGAGGAGGTCAAGGGCTTCAATCAGATCCCGTTGGAAGGAGTGAGCATCCGACCCACCTTCGAGAGCGCTGATGTGCCGACCCCCAAGGAGACCGGGTTCTTCTCCATGCTCGGGTCGAGGGCGATCTGGCACAAGGGTTGGAAGGCGGTGTCGGTCCACCCGACCATCGCGGGATGGGGTCACTTCGATGAGGACCGGTGGGAGCTCTACGACACTGAGAACGATCGCACAGAGATGAACGACCTGGCTGCGGAGAACCCGGCCAAGGTCCAGGAGATGATCAATCTCTGGTTCCATGCCGCCGGCCTCTACAACGGCCTTCCGCTGCTGGACAAGACCGCCGTCGAGGTCCTCGCCGACCCGACCCGGCCCCAGGTGGCGCCGCCCAGGGACAAGTACATCTATTACCCGGGCACGGCCGAGGTGCCGGAGACGGCGGCGGTCAACGTCCGCAACCGGAGCTACTCGATCATGGTCGAGGCCAAGATCGACACGAAAGAGGCTTCGGGTGTGCTGTTCAGCCATGGGGCTCGCTTCGGCGGCCACTCGTTGTACATCAAGGACGGCAAGCTCAAGTACGTCTACAACTTCGTCGGCTCCAAGGAGCAGATGGTCGAGTCGACCAAGGCGATCCCCACCGGCGACGTGATCCTGGGCGTCTCCTTCGATAAGGAAGGCGACGCCATGCCCACTACCGGCACTGTGTCGCTGTTCATCAATGACGAGAAGGTGGGCGAAGGCGAGATCATGACCCAGCCCGGGAACTTCTCACTGGTCGGTGAGGGGCTCAATGTGGGCAAGGACGGCGGGGAACCGGTTACCTCCGACTACGAAGGCGCACATCCCTACCCGTTCATTGGAGGAACCATCAAAGAGGTGGTTGTGGACGTATCCGGTGATCAGTACGTCGACCTGGAGATGGAAGCCCTCGCCATGATGAAGCGGGAGTGATCACCGCTCAGACGTAGCCGTGCTTCCCCAGCCAGCGGATCCCAAAGAAACCCTCCAGCGGGCTTGCCGCGGCTAAACCTCTTCGGCCTCGAGCTCTGCCTCGTAGCCAATTGCCATTCCCAGGGCCACCAGGTCCTCGGGAGTGATCGAGCGGTGGGAGATCACGAGCCCGCCGGCGTCGCGGACTGCATCGCGCAACGGCACGGCCCATAGATGCTCGATGGCGAGGACGAGTGCGGAGCTGCCATCAGGAAGGTCCTCGATCAGGCCGGCAGCAATTATCTCCGCAGCGGTCATAGCCTCGACGTCGATAGAGGCACCAGCCGCCCCGCCTGCCTCGGCGCCATCCATGCCCGCTGCCCCGAGCCCGATCAGGGCGCCTACCGCGGTCCGCAGCTCGGCGCGCTCCTCGTCATCGAGCTCCGACACCGAGAGGACCGCAACGTCGTCGCCCTCGCGGGTCACGACTACTGCATCAATGACCCGGATCTGGCCCACGTCACTGAGACGGGCCAGCTCCTCGGCGATCCGACCCTCAAACATGTCATTGTCGGGAAAGCCGATCACGAAAGCCTGGATTGGTCCAATCATGGGATTCCTCCTTGTCGACGTGTGACGCGGATTTCACGGCACGATTCCGAGTCCCGGAACCTACCCCGATCGGGCTGGCACATAGGTGGTGCGGGTGGGCGCCCCCCGGAGGACTCGAACCTCCGACACCAGGTCTAGGAAACCTGCGGTGTCCGAATTCCGTTTGAGCAATACAGGGTGTGATCCCCAGCTGCGGGGACCGGCCAGACTCAAATCCGGTGCGAGAGCGCCAAAGGACTTGGACCGGGATCCTTCTTCAGGTTTGACCCGTGCGTTCCTTCGCCGGTGTGAGGAACAGATTCGCCAGGTAGCCGGTAAAGGTGCCAAAGATCCCGACTCCGATGACAATGATCAAGCTTCCAACAATGCGTCCGTTGTTAGTCACCGGGAACTGGTCGCCGTAGCCGACTGTGGAGATGGTGACGATGACATACCAAAGGGCATCGGATGCCGATGTGATGTTTGCGTCAGAGGCGTATTGCTCTAAATGGAGAATCCAGAGGCTGCCGAATTCGAGCACGAGGATCCCCATCAGCAACAACGTGAAGAGCGCGCTCCCGGCCCGATCCTTGACCAGGCTGCGGACTATGCCTTTGATGCCATAGCCGCGGAGGAGGCGACTGACTCGTATCAGGCGGAAGATGCGTAGCACCTTCGCCTGTGGGAACGGCAGGCTGGCGAAGAGATCCGCCCACCCGAACTCTCGCAGGAAGTAGCGGGACTTCGAATCCGCAGTGAACAACCGGTAGGTGAAGTCAGCCAGGAAGATGACGCTGAACAGTCCATTCAACGCATAGATGACCGTGTCCAAGTTCGGATCGTCGGCAAGGTAGATCAGTGCGACGTTGAGGATGGACAGTATGGAGAGGAACCCGATGAAGATCTCGTATCCGGTGCTCTTCAGCTCCTCGTCTCGCTGTTCGACCTGTTCAGGGTTGGCCATTAGCTGGTCACACCTGAACTTTCGGGAGCCGTTGCGATTTCAGCAACAGAATCACGCTGAGAGCAAGGACCCAGACAGGGAACACCAGGACCAGGGTCGGGTTCAAGGAGGCACTCAGCAGCAGGAACAACCCGACCAGATATCCACTCCAGGTGAACCAGCGAGGCAGGCCGGCATGGACTCTGGCCAGGCCGGATGTGGTGAAGATGAACATGGCCGCCATACGCATCGCGAAGACGAGGAGAAGCGCCGTGCCAAATTGAGGGAATTGGCGAGCGGTAGTCGGATCGACCGTCGTCTCGGCGAGTTCGACGGTCACCGCGACCACCGTAGAAGCGGCCGCGCTCGACAGAAAAAGGGCGACGAAAAGGATCGCACTCACCAATTGCACGTTCGACAACAGCGCATCCTGTGGTCGTGTCGAGGTCTGAGCTACCCAGACCCGTAGGGCTACCGCGAACCACAGGAAGGCGATCGCTGCGAAAGGCATCAGGTAGATGCCGAGGAGGACCACGACTCGGCGGCTGTCCGACGCGTAGAACTCGAGGAACTCCTCATCTGACGTCGTTGGCCCCGGGATCAACGAGAGAAGCCAGGTCGAGGCCAAGAGCAGGACTGCCTGGGCGATCCCGAGCCAGGCAGTGAGACGCGCCGACCGTCTCGGCGAGCGTCCGCCGTTGTTCGTCTCGCTATCACGACCGGCTGTTGTCATGCATGCCTCGCCTAAGCAGTTGGATCCCGCAGTGTCACGGAATCGGCCGAAGCTGGCGGTCGCGGACCAGTCGCCGGTCGTCTACCGGTCGACGCTGCCTTCCCCGCCACGCGGAGCTCACTGACGTGCCATTGCGATACGGAGGCGCTCCTCGTCGTCTATGTAGTGGTCGTTGTCATCGGCGCCGATGTCGATCTGCACCCACTCGATCCGCCCGTTGAAGCGACTCGAGGCGGGGGTGTAATCCGAGGACACGGTCGTCCCCGTCTCTCTTCCGATGTCGGTGGTCTCGTCTGCAGAGAAGACCATCGGTTGTGTGAGGTCGACCCGGCCTTCCCCGACGGCTTTCCCATCGTGGTACACCGTCGCCGTGCCACCTTTGGCCAGCCCACCCCCGTCGTAGGCGAACTCCATGCGCACCTGGTGCTTTCCGGTCGGCACAGGCTCGGTGGCTGACACGGTGAATACCTGCAACCCGAGGACGTTGTAGGTGAACTTGAGAACCCCCTCACGGGTATAGACACTCCAACCTCCGAAACGACCCCCCTGGGCGATGATCACGCCTTCGGCCCCCTCGTCGGGGATCGTGACTTCGGCTGTGATCGAGAAGGATTTGTTCTTGATGTTGAGCACGCTCGACTCGGAGAGCCGCCCCATGTTTTCGAACAGCAACTGGGAGTTACCGCGAATCAATGTCGGGCGTCCTGCCACGTCAGAGTTGAGACGGTCACCGGAGCGATCATCCAGCGGGATGGCGTTGTACTTAGTGGCCTCGATCAGCCAGCGACGCTGTAACTCGTGGAGCTTGTCAGGCATCTCCGCGGAGAGGTCCTTCGCCTGAGACCAGTCACTGCTCCCGTCGTACAACTCCCAAACATCGTCGTCGAAAGCGGGCAGATTTCCACCGACCAGCACCCAGGGAGTCTTGTGCTTGGTCACCGCGCTCCAGCCTTTGTGATAAATGCCCCGGTTGCCGAACATCTCGAAGTACTGCAGGTCGTGCTGCTCCGGAGCCTCGCCTTCGGCGAAGCTGTAGAGCATGCTGGTTCCTTCCATTGGTGACTGCATGACACCGTTGACGAACGCCGGTTCGGGGATCCCGGCGGCTTCCAGGATCGTGGGCGCCACGTCTATCACATGACTGAACTGGTGACGCATGCTGCCGCCGTCGGTGATGACCTTGGGCCAATGCACGATGGTCCCGTTGCGGGTGCCACCCCAGTGCGACGCCACTTGCTTGGTCCACTGGTAGGGCGTGTTCAGTGCCCATGCCCACCCGATCGAATAGTGGTTGTAGGAGGTCTCAGTCCCCAGCTCGTCCATCTTCGAAAGCAGGAACTCCTTGGTCTCCACGGCGGCCATCCCGTTGAAGTTCGCCATCTCGTTGAAGGCGCCATTGATGGTCCCCTCGGCAGAGGCACCGTTGTCGCCGATGATGTAATAGATCAGGGTGTCCTCGAGGATTCCCAGTTCCTCGATCGCGTCGATGAGCCGTCCCACCTCGACATCGGTGTGCTCGAGGAAACCCGCATAGACCTCCATCTGCCTCTCGAGGACGGGCTTCAGCTCCTCATCCATCTCGTCCCATCCGGCTATCTCCGCATGGCGGGGGGTCAACACAGCATCGGCCGAGATGACACCTAGCTCCTTCTGCTGTTCGAAGATGGTCTCGCGCAGGCGATCCCAGCCGTCGGAGAACTTGCCGGCGTACTTGTCCGACCACTCCGGTCGGACGTGGTGCGGAGCGTGCGTGGCCCCCGGCGCGAAGTAGACGAAGAACGGCTTGTCCGGCATGAGGGCCTTCTGCTGACGGACCCAGCCGATGGCCTTGTTCGTGAGGTCTTCGGTGAGGTGATACCCCTCCTCGGCGGTCTTGGGCGGCTCGATGGGCGTGGTCCCCTCGTAGAGCGCGGGGTCGTACTGGTTGTTTTCACCGCCGATGAATCCATAGAAGTACTCGAAGCCTCCACCTCCCGATGGCCAGGCGTCGAAGGGGCCCATTGGTGAGCTCTGCCAGACAGGCACCTCGTGGCACTTGCCGAACTGCGCTGTCGAGTAGCCGTTCAACTTGAGGCTGGTTGCCACCGGGGCTTTGGTGTTTGGGCGCAGCGAATTGTTGCCCGGGGCGGAGGTGGCGAGCTCGGTGATCGCTCCCATCCCCACGGAATGATGGTTCCGTCCGGTCAGCAGCGCTTGCCGGGTAGGGGCGCACAGGGCCGTGGTGTGAAAGCGGGTGTATCGGGCGCCGCCTGCGGCGAGCCGCTCTGCGGTAGGGGTGTTGATCGGGCCCCCAAATGCGCTGGACGAGCCGAAACCGACGTCATCGAGGAGGATCACCAGAACATTCGGCGCCCCCTCGGGTGGGAGCAGCGGTTGAATCGACGCGTAACTGGTGTCCGGGTCCTTCGCGTCGTATGTGGTCAGGCCGTGGGCCGGTCGATCGGGGATCGGCAACGAGCCGCGTAGATGACGGTCGGGTTGGTTGGGCATTCTCATCTCCTCAGGGACATGCCGTGACAGCGAGCCTCCATCCAAACGGATGGATCAGCACCCCGCGTATCGCCTGGATCGGGGTGATTTGGCGGCCATGGCTGGCCTTTCGACCCTACCCGAATCAACGAATCGTCGTCGGCGACAAAGTCTCGCTGAGCGCTCTGGGAACGGGGTCGCCGAGATGCGCTCCGGCCTCGAGTTGCTCGATGGGCTCGTCGGCGACACTTTTCCCGTACCTGATGGCCAGTGGCGAGGCAGTGACCCCGTGGGCGATGACCGAGAGGAAGACCGTCCATGTGGCGATATCGATCAGAGTGTCTGGGGCGATCCCGCCCTCGTGGAGTGATTCGAACGCGATCAATGTGAACACGACGGAAGCCAATCCGCGGGGACCGAACCACCCCATGAAAAAGAGGCTGGCCGGTCTTAAGCCCGTTCCGATCATTGCGAGGGCGACGGGCACGATCCGCACCAGGGTGAGGCTCAACACCGCGTAGATAATCGCGGTGGCTGATATCTCGCCGCTCAGTTGTGGGGCGAGGAGCAGGGCCCCGAATATGGCCCAGACCAGAAACGAGGCGAACAGACCGAGGTCCTCGGTGAATTCGACTGGCTCGTGGAGCTTTCCTCTCGAGGCGACCGCAAAAACAATGCCGGCGACGAAGGCGGCGACGAAGCCGTTCCCACCGGCCGCCACCGCTCCGCCGTAGGAGAGCAGCGCCGTAGCCAGGACGGCTAGGCGCTCAGAGAGCGGGGATGTCCAACCGCGATCATGGGCGGCGTGGATGAGTCGTCCCGAGACCCAACCCACGACAAGGGCCACTAGGAAGCCAATCCCGAGTTCCCGCAGGGACTCGGTCACCCAGTCTTCGGGGCCGGTTCCCTCCTGAGCGACGAGAACGGCGAGAAAGAGGGTCACCAAAGGCGTGGCCATCCCGTCGTTCAGCCCACTCTCGACATTGAGGGCGCGGCGGATGCGCCCGGGCACCGACCGGTTGGTGAAAACGCCCAGTCCGAGTGCGGCGTCTGTGGGGGCGAGGATGCTGGCGGCGAGGGCTGCCGCGGCCCATCCGGCGGCCGGAAACAGCCACATTCCTGCTCCGAAGCCGGCGAGCACAGTGAGCGGGAACCCGATCAGGAGCAGGCGGATGGGGAGACCACCGTCCTCGCGCAATTCACGCCATCGGAGCGTGGAGGCGTCCGCGAAGAGCAGCAGTGCCAGGGTCAGCTCGGCAATGTGCTTGACCGTTTCGGGGTCGCCCAGCGGTCCGAGCCAGTCGGGAGCGGCCAGCCCGAGAACGGCTCCGATGAGGACGAAGACCATAGGAGCAGTGATCGACCACTTGTCGAGACGAGCCGCGACGAGGGAGTAGCAGATGAACACCGCGGCGAGGATTGCCAGGGCGGTCATGTGCAGATCATGCTGTGCGAATGAGACACTTTCTCGATCTCCCGTCTAGATGTACTCGTTCCGCTCCAGGCAACGGGCCCCGAAGAACACCTCCAGAGCTGGCAGGTAGAAGGTATGACCCGGTACACGGCGGTGACGGCGAACGCAGTCGACTCTATCTGGGGGCTTCGTGCCAGGCCTATAGAATCGACCACCCGTGTTGCCCGTTCCCGAGGTCAAGTTCACCCGCTCAGGGAGGGTCGATCTCGCCTATCAAGTCTTTGGAGGAGGGCCGCTCGACATCCTGTTGATGATCGGATGGGTTTCCCACCTCGAGGTCCTGTGGGAGCTGCCCGAATGCCGGCGATTTCTGGAACGCTACGCAGCGATGGGGCGGGTCGCACTGTTCGACAAGAGGGGCACCGGTCTCTCCGACCGGCCCTCGATCGAGGCCAGCACCGACGAGATGGTGCCCGACGTCTTGTCGGTCATGGACGCCGTGGGCATGGATAGAGCTGCTCTCGTGGGCTGGACCGATGCCGCGGCGATCGCGATGACCGTGGCGGCCCTGCACCCACAGCGGGTGTCCGCCCTTGTGTTGGGCGAGGTGCTGGCCACCTCGACCCCCGATGAGGACCATCCCTGGGGCCCCGACCCCGAGGCGTTCGAGACTGTGGCCGGAGTGATCGAACAGGGGATGTGGGGCCAAGCCATCCTCCTTCCACTCATCGCCCCTTCGGTGACGGAAGACGAGCGGATCGTCAGCTGGTTTCGCAAGCTGGAGCGGATGTCGGCCACTCCCAGCATGGCGGCCAGTCTGATGCGACGAATGATGGAAATCGACTTGCGCCCGCTGCTGTCATCGGTGACGGCACCCGCCCTCCTAATACACAGGAAGGATGCTTCCCTTCATCCCGGCCGAGGGCATGCGCTGGCTGGCGGAGCATCTGCAGAACGGCCAGTACGTCGAAGTGCCGGGCGACGAGACGCCGGGCTACCTCGGCGACGTGGACGGTCTCATGGACGAGATCGAGGAGTTCCTCGTTGGCACGAGGGTGGGCGGTGCGGTCGACCGGCGGGTAGCCACCGTCCTCTTCAGCGACGTGGTCGGGTCGACCGAGCGCGCCGCCGGAGTCGGCGATCGGGTGTGGAGCGCTCTGCTGAAGAGTCATCGCGCCGAGGCCCGCCGGCTGCTGACTCGATACGGGGGCAAGGAGATGAACACCGCCGGGGACGGTTTCCTCATCGTCTTCGACAGCCCGACACCCGCCATCGAGTGCGCATTGGCGATGTCCCTGGCGAGCCGGAGCGCCGGTCTGGAGATCCGCGTCGGTCTCCATATTGGCGAGGTTGTCTTCGAGGCCGAAGATGTCAGCGGAATGGCGGTGCACATCGGAGCCCGCGTGGCGGCGCTTGCGAACCCTGGTGAGGTCGTTGTTTCCCAGACCGTCCGCGACATGGTGATTGGATCGCGCTTCGCCCTGACACCGCGGGGACGACATGACCTGAAAGGGGTGCCCGGTACCTGGGAGATATTTGACGTGGGCCCGTGACACGTTCGGAGAAATCTCCCGACACCTGTCGTTGAGGTGAGCGCCCCCGGGAGGACTCGAACCTCCGACACCAGGTTTAGGAAACCTGCCGTGTATTCGAGCCTCCCGACACTGGAAGACACCAATGAATATAGGGTTTTCGCGCTCTCTAGGTTTAGCGCGAACCGGTTCTCAATTTCACGCACTAATACCCGGCGTCACGCCAGCGAGCGATGACGGCACACGCTGGTCGGCGTGCCGGTAAGACTCGTTCGTACGCATTGAATAGCTTGCCTCTCGATGACGGCCGTGGGCGAGAGACCGGTGGCGGGATCGGTCGGGATCTCTTGGCCGATCTCGGCCATGAGGTACCGACCTCATTGCTCCCGGCCTTCCTGACCTCCACGCTGGGTGCACCCGCGGCCGCCTTGGGATTGATAGAGGGCGTAGCCGATGGAGCGGCAGGACTGGCGCGCTTCGGTGGCGGGGTACTCGCTGACGATCCGATGCGTCGCCGGACGGTGGCCGTGGGTGGATACACCGCCACCGCAGTCTTCTCCTCAATGATCGGGCTGGCTACCGCGGTCTGGCAGGTAGCACTGCTTCGCACCGGAGCGTGGCTGGGTCGAGGGATTCGAGTTCCGGCTCGCAACGCTCTGCTCGCAGACGTGTCGAGTCCAAGGACATACGGCCGTGCCTATGGGTTTGAGCGAATGATGGACAACCTAGGGGCGGTTGGAGGTCCCCTCCTCGCACTCGGCCTGGTCGCCTTGGTTGGAGTACGGGGGGCGATTCTCGCCTCGGGGGTGTTCGGTCTCGCTGCGGCAGGTTCCATCGTCTATGCAATTCGACATATCGAACGGCCAGCGGGCCGGGAGCGGCGGCCGCTTCGCATCGAAATCCGACCTCTCCTCAGGGGGAGGCTGGGTCGGCTCTGGGTTCCCATCGGAGCCTTTGAGTTGGGGAACCTCGCCACGACGCTGCTCATCCTTCGGGCCACCGATCTGCTCACCCCGACCGTGGGCCTCGACTCGGCGACCAGGACCGCCCTGCTCCTCTACGCCGGTCACAACTTGGCCGCCGCGGCGGTCGCCATACCGGGAGGCAAGGCGGCTGACCGGTTGGGATATCGACCAATCCTCACCATCGGGTTCGTGTTCGGCCTCGGGGCGTATCTGCTGTTCGCTGCGACCGGTCCCGTGACGGTCATCCTCGCCATCGCCTTCGTACTTGCCGGTTTCGCCATCGGTCTCGTGGAGACAGCGGAGAATGGTGCGGTTGCGGAGGCCGCGCCGGTTGAGCGTCGTGGCTCGGCGTTTGGACTGCTGGCTGCAACCCAGAGCTTCGGCAACCTGGTCGCCTCAGGAGTCGCCGGAATCCTCTGGACGCTGGTTGGTCCAGCGGCTGCATTCATCTTCGCCTCGGTAGGAATGCTCGTGGCGGTGTTGGGGAGCTTTGCGATGCCTCTTGGCTCGACCGTTCGTCGGTGAAGGGTTCAGTGTCGAGATATTTGCTCAACTATTGTTGAGTCATTATCTTCGTGTGAATGAGCCGACTGACGGAGCGTGCCAGGGTCCATTCGGGTTTAGGTGACGAGAGTCGGTTACGGATCGTCGACCTACTTCTTGGCGGTGACCTCACTGTGCAAGAACTGGGGACCGATCTGGGGATGCCCGGAAATCTGCTCGCGCACCACCTCAATGTGCTGGAGGCGGCAGCCGTCGTCGAGCGCAAGGCGTCCGAGGGTGACCGTCGTCGTCGGTATGTCTCCCTGCGGCAGAGCGCGCTTGTCGGGTTAATGCCATCGGCTGGCGGGATCTCCGGAACAGTCTTGTTCGTGTGCAGTCACAATTCGGCGCGTCTCAATACGCAGCGGCGTACTGGTTTGCCACAACCGGCGAGCACGCTTCTAGCGCAGGACGCGACCCCAGTGCAACGGTTCATCCGCATGCGATTCGAGTTGCCGCGGAGCGGGGCATCGATCTCAGTGATGCGGTTCCAAGGGGCTACGAGTCGATCCGTGCCGTACCCGATGTTCTGATCTCGGTCTGCGACCGGGCGCGAGAAGGGGCTCTCCCGGAGGCAGGCCGCCATTTGCACTGGTCGATACCCGATCCGGTCTCCTCCGGAAGAGTCGCTGCCTTTCGATCGGCATTCTCCGAAGTCGAACGGCGGGTGGACCAACTGATCGCATGAACGCCAGGCCAGTCGTTGCAGAATTCGCTGGAACATGCCTCCTCGCCTTTGTCGTCGTCGGTAGCGGGATCACCGTCGAGGAACTGGGAGCTGACGGCGCCAGCAGATTGTTCTTTCACGCAGTGGCGGTGGGTTTGGCTCTCGCGGCGCTGATCTCGGTCCTGGGCTCGACGTCGGGGGCTCATTTCAATCCAGCGGTGACGTTGGCGTTCTGGACTCGACGGGGAATGACCGCAGGCACGGCCGCTCAATACTGGATCGCTCAGATCCTTGGCGCAGTAGCCGGTGTTGCGATAGGTCTGGTCAGCTTCGGTGAGCCACTGGCAATGTCGGCCACCGACCGCAGAGGATGGGGTCCAATCCTCGCCGAAGGCATCGCCACACTCGTGCTCGTGCTGCTGATCCTCGGCTTAGTCGACCAGGATCGCTCGCCTGCGGTAGCTCCCGTGGTTGGCGCCTGGGTGGCAGCGGCCGTGTTCTCCACCGTGTCAGCCGGCTTCCTCAACCCGGCACTGACTCTGGCTCGAATGTTCACCGACAGCTTCACCGGGATCGCTCCCTCGAATGCTCCAGGTTTCATCATCGCTCAACTAATTGGAGCCCTGCTCGCCGTCGTCCTGTCAACCCATCTGTTATTGGCTGACCGCCAGAAGGAACCTGATGCCCGTCGCCCTCACGACCGCTGAGCAACTTCAGATCCGACAAGCCGCCGAACGGCTGCAACGCCAGTTCTCGGGGACCCTCAACACCGAGACCATCGAACGGTTCATGAACGACTCCCTCGACATGCTCGTAGAGCGTGCAACCACCAGCGGCTGGATTCCCCTGCTCGCCGAGCGTTTCGCCCGAGACCGGCTCCGCGCCCTTGTGAGACTGGAATCAGATTCCACAACGCTCAATCCGAGCATCCTCTTTCTATGCGTCCACAACGCGGGGCGGTCACAGATGGCGGCGGGCTGGGCCAAGAAGCTCGGCGGTGACCGAGTCGACGTGTTCTCCGGAGGAAGCGAGCCAGCCGAACAGGTCAACCAGGCCGCAGTTGCGGCGATGTCGGAAGTCGGCGTGAACATCAGCGGCGAGATACCCCAGCCCTGGGCCGACGAAATCGTCCGGGCCGCCGACGTGATCGTCACCATGGGTTGTGGCGACGCCTGCCCGCTCTACCCCGGCAAGCGGTACATCGACTGGGATCTGGACGACCCCTCCGGGAAGACAGTCGAGGAAGTGAGACCGATCCGAGACGAACTCGAAAGGCGGGTACGAGCGCTTCTCGCCGAACTGCTTCCTGAGGCCTCTTAGGACATCGAGAGGGTCTTGCCGACCAGCACGGTGCGGACGAAACCAGCTCGATCTGGCGCCACCTGGAACCACGCCCATTTGCCTCGCTGTTCGCGGGTTATCAAACCGGCGTTCACCAGCACCGACAGGTGGTGGCTGATGGTGGCCTGACTCCGACCCAGCGGATCAGTGAGGTCACAGGCACAAACCTCCCCCTCGGGAACACTGGCGATCAGACTGAGAAGACGAAGCCGAACTGGGTCAGCAAGAGCCTTGAAGTCGGCGGCCAGTGCCTGAGCCTCAGAGACCGAAAGCGTCTCATCGGTCACCGGGACACAGCAAGTGGGGTTCACATCCACCAGCGGCACGCTAACACATTGACAACCATCGATATGAAGATACGATCACACATCGATCAGTATCGATATGAAAGGACGTGGACCGTGGTCGACAACCTCGAGCTCAGAGAGGAAGTGCGGGAGCGTTACGCGAAGGCTGCGACGTCCGGCTCCTGCTGTGGACCGGAATGTTGCGGCCACGACGAGACCCTAGAGAAAGTCCTCACCGACGGCGCCTACACCCCAGAAGAACTCTCGGTCATACCCGCCGAGGCGTCCGACGCCAGCCTGGGATGCGGCAACCCCACGGCAGTCGCCGACCTATCAGAAGGTGACCGGGTCCTCGACCTGGGCTCGGGTGGCGGCATCGACGTCCTGCTCTCAGCTCGACGCGTCGGACCCACCGGATTCGTCTACGGACTCGACATGACCGACGACATGCTCGAACTCGCACGCAACAATGCCAACCAATCGGGAGCCACCAACGTCGAGTTCCTCAAAGGGTTCATCGAGGACATCCCCCTAGAGGCCGACTCGATAGATGTCGTCATATCCAACTGTGTGATCAACCTCTCCACCGACAAGGCGGCCGTCATCCGCGAGATGCACCGCGTTCTCCGCCCGGGAGGGAGCATCGGAATCTCTGACATCGTCGCCGATGACGCCCTAACGCCAGAACAACGCGCCGAACGTGGCAATTGGGTTGGATGCATCGCCGGTGCGCTCTCCTACAGCGAGTACCACGGACTGCTTGAAGGGGCCGGATTCGAAGCCGTGAGCCTCACTGCGACGCATGAGGCGACCGATGGGATGGACTCGGTGATAATCAAGGCGCGCAAGCCGGTCTCGTAGACCAAACCAATGCACCCACTCTCTACACCGATGCGCGTTGGTCGACCTCGAGGTAGTCGACCACTACCCGGGTACTCGATTTGCGATGGTGAAGAACCACTGAGTCGACGTTCTTAGACGTCCCGACTTCAGCCATCGTTCAAGGAGTCAGACCCGTGCCAACCACGACCTCGCGTCGTCCGTACGTTCTGGCGTTGATCGGCGCCGCCGCCGCATGGGGCATCGCCACAGTCATCGCCAAGCGCGCCCTCTCCGAAATTCCACCCCTCACCCTTCTCCCGATCCAACTCGCTGTAAGTGTCGCCCTGCTTTCAACAGTCCTTGTCGTCGACCGCAAACATCTGACCTGGCCAGCCGGACTCCGACGTCTCGGCCTCCTCGGAATCCTCAACCCAGGCATCTCCTACGCGCTTGGCCTGGTCGGGCTCACACTCATCACGGCCAGCCTCTCGGTTCTCCTCTGGGCAACGGAGCCGATCATGATCATCCTCCTCGCCTGGCTGATCCTCGGCGATCGGATCACCAAACCCGTCGTCCTTGCGGCCTGTCTCGCATTCGTCGGCGTTCTTCTCGTCGTGTTTGAGCCAGGAGGTCAGGGTCAACCACTCGGGGTAGCTCTCACCTTGCTCGGCGTTGCCGCCTGCGCCGTCTACACGGTGGTTTCGAGGAAGTGGTTGGCCGCCGAGTCCACCCTCCAAGTCGTGGCCCTACAACAAGCCAGCGCTCTCCTGTTCGCCCTCGCCCTACTCGTAGTCATGGCAATTACCGGTCAAGGGCCCGAGATCGCCGCCATCTCGATGACTGCGTGGATCAGCGCTTTCGTGTCCGGTGCGCTCTACTACGCCGCCGCCTTCTGGCTTTACCTGACCGGACTACGCCAGATGCCCGCAGCCATCGCCGGTCTCTATATCAATTTGATCCCTGTATTCGGAATCTCCGCAAGCTATGTCCTTCTCGGGGAGCGCCTCAGCAGCCGTCAGTGGTTCGGCGCGATCGTCATAGTTATGGCCATGTTCGTGGTCGTACGTGGTCGACCCCAGGCCGTGGCCAATGCGGGCCAGGTATCCAGGGAAGGGCCTTGATCTGAAGTCGTGGACTGGCGCCCCCGGGAGGACTCGAACCTCCGACACCAGGTTTAGGAAACCTGTGCTCTATCCCCTGAGCTACGAGGGCGTGTCTCTAAAGGGTAGAAGCCAGTTCAGGTTTCGACGGTCGAGGCTGTGGTCTCTTTGGCCTCGATGATGCGATCGAGGTTCCAGACGTGATGGCAGACCGATTCACCGTCCGCCGTTGTCTCGTCTGACACGACCACAGCGAACCCGGGTTGGTTTTCGACCTCAGGGATCCAGCGCCCATACCCGGCGAAGGCGAGGTTGTGATACTCGGTTGCGCCTCGCCCGTTGGCGTCTCGAATCCGGAAGTCGTATCGCGAGCCCTGCTGAAGCTGCTGTTCCATCGGGATACACGAATACCCCGTTGACGTGGGGGACTAACGCCGATACGCCTACTGCCGGCCCTCGCATTTGCAATGGGGCACGGTGCACTCGTTGAGACGGTGCTCCTTGTTGGGGTGCCCACAACCGGCACAGCGATTCGCCCTGGGTTTTTGGTCGCCGCGTTGAGGCTTGGGAACCGCCTTGATCAACGGGACCTCTCCTTCGCCAGGTTCACTGTCAACTGGCGCCCACCGACGTCTTTGCCATTGAGGGCATCGATCGCCACCTGGGCTGCGTCAGCCGAGTCCATCTCCACGAAACCGAAGCCTCGGGAGCGGCCGGTGTCACGATCGGTGACTACCTGGGCCTTGGAGACCGCGCCGTGCTGGGAGAAGAGGTTCTCCAGGTCGGTGGAGTTGGTGGTGAAGGTGAGATTCCCCACGTAGATGTTGGTTGCCATTTCGATGCTCCTTCTGGAAGCCGAACCGTCTGAACTGAACGCCCGGCAGGTCTCAGCATGGGGTCCTGTTCCGGAGAATGGTGTCCTGGGCTCAGACTTGCGGTGACTTCACCCGACGGAACAGAAAAGCGAAGAAATGGCGCAGCACGCAACAGGCGTGCGCTGTGAGACCAAGTCTACGTGATTTGCCGCGAGTTAGATACCCCGGGGGGCCCTCATGGTGGCCTACGACATGGCGGGTGGTTGGTCCCAGCAATCGGCGAGATCACCGTTGGGTCCTGTCGCGGACGGCGTTTCGAGGTTCTTCCGCGCCTGGCAGAACTCGGGGGTCAGCTCATAGAGAGAATGGCCGGTGCCAGTGACCACTCGCCAGTTAGCCGAGCCCAGGACAGCCGCCGGCTGGCCACCGATTGGATCACTGTCCCGCCATAGGTTGACCCACCGGTTTGGAAGGTGCTCCTGGAGTCGCACGACGAGGTCGTCGATGCCGCTGTGGGGGAACATCGTCGGGTAGAGCATTCCGAGTTGTGATCCGTAGGTGAGGAATGCGCCGGGGAGGCACTTCTTGTCGACGAGGCGGTCGAGGGCGACGGCGGATACCAGGGTGCCCTGTGAGTGGGCCGAGAGCAGGTCGAGCCCACCCGTTGGGTCGGGGAGATCCATCCAGCGGGGGTCTTCTCGAGTCACAATCGTGCGGTAGGCGATGCCAGGCCGCTCCAGTGCACCCTGAAGACGGTCGACCGCGGCCGGGCCATAGGCGGGGGGCCCGAGGGGGTGAAAAGCCCGGGGCCAGAAGGAGCCGACATCCCACAGGATCCCGATTTGACGTCTCCGGTCGGCATCTCGCGCCCTGAGGAGCAGGTTGCGGACAACGAAGAAGGCCGGGGCCAGAACCACCAACAATTGGGCTACGTCGGCGAGGTCACCGAGGCTGAACGATTTTCCAAAGGCCGTGACCGAGAGCAGAGCGTCGGTGGTCCACTTCTCGGGCCAGGGACCAAGTCGGGCCGGGTCGCAGTCGATGGTCCAGGAACATCCCTTCCACCAGGCGACCACTCCAAACGCCAAGCCGTAAAGAGCGGCGGCATAGAACACCACGCGTCCCCGATAGACCACCTTCCGGATGCCGGCACCCTTCTTGCCGATCAAACCGATGTGCTTCGGCCTCACCGGGGTGAACATCAGCCACAGCGTGACAAGCAACATCACCACCACCAGGCCGAGCATTGCGATCGACACCCACTCGGCGCCTTGGTCCGAGACGTGATGGACGCCGATAAACGCTTCGGCGACGAGAGCAAGGGCAATTCCCAGACTCGACCCGATCAATGCAGCCAGGGTGATGGCGGCCACCGGCAGACCCGCCGTCGCCAGGCTGGGGGGCGGGTCGGCGTTGCCCCGGAAGCGAGCGATGACCTCTCCGAGGACGATCAGGGCGGATCCAACCCCGAGGGCCATGGCGCTGTAGAAGTTGAGTTTGTGGATGTGAGGCCAGGCGCTCCCTTCGGGGAAAACCGGAGGCCATGTCCAGCGTCACCCACCCCAGCACCAGGAGAGCGCCGACCGGGGCCAGGGCGGTGAACCACTTGAGCGTGTCGTCCTCGGGGCGAAAGCTGGTCCACCAAAGGAGCCCGACTATCACCGCGATCCCGACCCCCGCCACCATCATCTGCGTCGTCTGCTCCCTTCCCACCGACACCGTCATCGCCATCATCAGCATCCCCAGCGCGAGATGAATTCGTCGTAACCGATGCAGTGAAGCGTGAACGTCCCAGTTCCGGCCATCGATGAGCACCGACTCGCCGGGGTCGGTCCACTGCTCGGCTGGAGCTTCGTTCGGTGTCCGGTACTTCTTGGGGAGCATCGCCTGAAGCGTTGGGAAGAAGGTCAGCCTGAATCGCTCCACCCAGCCGAGACGGCTGAAATGCGATTGGGTGGAGAGGATCAGGATGATCAGGAGGAAGACCAGGAAAACTGCGACCACTAGGAGTTGCACTGTTCCTACTGCGTGACCGGTGTCGTGGGCCCATTCCAAGGGGATGTCGATGGCAACGATCAACATCTCGACCACGAAGAGGGCGGTGAGGCCCGCCCCGGCGAGTCGTCACCGCGAATCGGAACCACGGGCTGGAGTTGCGTCCCATCCACCCGGCGACGTTGGCGAGGAGGAAGGGTGTTAGCAGCACCCAGTAGGCCGTCTTCCAGTTGCCCGAAGTGAGGCTGCCCCAGTGGTAGGCCTCGACGTCGTAGTCGTCGGGCGTGCGCTCGCGGAAGACCCGGGCGTGCTCCTTCGACTGGTCGTAGGTCACCGCACCCAGATACAGCATCGCCTCCGGAGGTGTCCCTGACACCCCGTGAACCCTGAGCTCTTTGTGCTGCGGCATCGTTTCCCTGGGCAAGTCGGTTCAAGCTACCGACGCGATCGACCGCTCGTCATGGGGAATGGCCCCCTGCCGCCACTACATTCACCCATATGGAAGAAGAACGCATCGCCCTGTTCATCGACTTCGAGAACCTGGCGATCGGCGCCCGGGAGGCCCTGGGCGGGATGGAATTCGACTTCGACCCCATCGCCAACGCTCTCGCCGAGCGGGGGCGGGTGGTCAGCAGAAGGGCGTATGCAGACTGGTCGATGTTCTCCGATGCCCGCCAGAAGCTGACCAGGAGCCATGTCGAGCTCATCGAGATCCCACAGCGAATGGGCGCCTCCCGGAAGAACGCCGCCGACATCAAGATGGCGGTCGACGCCATCGAATCAGCGTACGAGCGGGACTACGTCACCACCTTCGTCATCTGCACCGGTGATTCCGACTTCACCCCGTTGGTGCACAAGTTGCGCGAGCTCAACAAGAAGGTGATCGGTGTCGGGGTCAAGGCCTCGACTTCAAACCTGCTGCCTCCGGCCTGTGACGAGTTCCTTTTCTACGAGAACCTGGAAGGCGTCGAACCGCTTCGCACCGCCGAGGGCCCCCGGCCCGAGCCCGAGGAGGCCGACACCGGCACCGCCGAGCTGGAGTCGGTGATCACCACGACCCTGGCCGGTTTGCAGCGCTCGGTCGGAGGTGAAGTGCTCGCCTCGTCGTTGAAGCGGGCCCTGATCCGCAAGGACTCGACGTTCAGCGAAGCCGACTTTGGGTTCCGTGCTTTCGGCGAGCTGCTTCGTCATCTCGAGTCGCAGGGAGTGATCGAGCTTTCTGAGGGCCCGGGCCGGGGAGACCCAGTCGTCCAGTTCCCGGCGACGGGGACCAGTGAGCAGGCCGCGTTCGATCTGCTCGCGGAAGTGGTGGGAAAGCTCGACTCCCGGAACGGGCCGGTAGTCCTGTCCGGGTTGAAGAATCAGCTCCGAAAGCAAGACCCCAACTTCTCGGAGAAGAAGTTCGGCTATGGCGGGTTCCTCCAATTCTGCAAGGCCGCCGCTACCAAAGAGGTCATCGACCTGACCTGGGACGAGGCTCTAGGCGACTACCGAGTCTCTGCGAAATGACCCGGACCGCCGAGGTGGTGGTCGTCGGGGCCGGGATCATCGGCTCCTCGATCGCCTACCAGCTCGCCCGCCATGGCGTGTGCGACGTGGTAGCTCTCGACAAGGGGCGCGGCCCGTCGGAGGGCTCCACGGGAGCCTCATCCTCGATCTGCCGTTGCCGGTACACCCACCCCGAGGTGGTGCGCCTCGCTTTCCATGGGCAGGAGGCCTACGGGAACTGGGCCGAATTCACCGGTCTCCGCGAGCCGCGTTCCGGGCTGCAGCGTCTGGGCGTGCTCTGGCTCATGGGGGAGTCGGGGGAGAAGGTCGAGGCCGATGCCGGAAAGCTGAGATCACAGGGAGTGGAGGCTCGGGCCCTCGGCCCCGAAGACGTGACCTCCATGTATCCGGCGCTCTCTCCGTGCGGGGTGGCTCTCGACTTCGAGTCCGCCGACGAGCATGTCTGTGAGCCCGGGGAGGCATTCCTCTTCGAGCCCGACGGCGGCTATGCCGATCCCGGCGGAGCCAACCAGGACTTGATCGAAGCCGCTCGCAACCAGGGGGTCACCGTGGAATTCGATGCCCGGGTCGCAGGCGTGCTCAGGGAGAACGGGCGGGTGACAGGCGTCCGATTAGCCGATGGCTCCGAGATCTCAGCTGGTCTCGTGGTGAATGCAGCCGGGCCATGGTGCAATCAGCTCAATGAGATGGCCGGGGCCGATCTCCGCTGGACGCTGACACCGACTCGAATCCAGACTGTGTATCGGACCTGGCCGCCTGACCTGGGACCGCTCCCGGTGGCGGCCGACAACTCGACGGGGATCTACTTCCGCCCTCAGGGGCCGGAGCAGATACTCATCGGCTCGGTTGCTGCCGAGGACGAGGAGGAGATCGTTGACGATCCGGACCATTTCAAGATGGTGCCCGACGCCGACTTCACCGAAATGAAACTCGCCGCTCTCCAGCATCGAATTCCGGCGCTCGCCACCCGGGGCCAGGTGTCAGGGGTAGCCGGGCTCTACACGATCAATCGTGAGGACGTCCACCCGGTGGTCGGGCCCACGGGCGTCGAGGGGTTCTGGGTGGCCAATGGGTTCTCCGGCCACGGGTTCAAGCTCGCCCCCGCGGTTGGCTCCCTGGTGGCCCAGGCGTTAAGCGGGCGAAGCATGGATTACGACACCGACGTCCCGATGAGCTTCCTCTCAGTCGATCGGGAGCCGATCGACATCGCGGTCAAAAACGTGCTGGCCTGATGCGATATCTCAATGCGGCCGACACCAGGGCAGCCCTGCCCATGCCGGACGCGATCGAGGCAATGGAGCACGCATTCTCGGGCGACGCCGAGTCTCCATTGCGGATCCAGGTCGCCAACTCCCTGGTCATGCCGGGGCGACTCGACGACATCATGGCGGTCAAGGTGGTGTCCACGGTGCCCGGCAATCCAACGGGGCTCGTCGTCGTGTTCGACGAAGAGGGGAGCCCGCTGGGACTGGTCGACGGGCCGACGCTGACCGCGATACGCACCGGGGCGGTCTGTGGGCTCGCGACCAGCCTGCTCGCCTCCGGTGGCGCATCGACGCTTGCGATGCTCGGTGCGGGTGCCATGGCTTTCGACCAGGTGGAGGCGGTGCGCTCGGTGCGGCCCATCGACAGAGTGCTGGTCTGGTCGCGGTCGGCGGTACGGGCTCGGACCCTCGCCGGGCTCATCGGTGGTGAGGTGGAGTCTTACGCCGACAACGCGGTCGCCGAGGCCGATGTGATCTCATCCGCGACGCCGGCGACGACACCGCTATTCGACCACTCGATGGTCCGGCCCGGCACCCATCTCAACGCAGTGGGGGCGTTCACGCCCATGATGGCCGAGTTGCCGCCCGAGCTGTTGGAGAGGGCCTATGTGGTGGTCGATGACCTGGAAGCTGCCGAGGTCGAGGCCGGGGATCTGATACAGGCAGGCCGGGCTGCCAACACCGATCTCCGGTCGCTTCTTGCCGGAACCAATCCGGCGATCGGGGAGGACGTGACTGTCTTCAAGAGCGTCGGCATCGCCGCCCAGGACGTGGCCGCAGCACATCGGGCATTGGCCAACGCTTTCGAAGGCGGGATCGGGACCCTGCTCCCGGGATAGCGACGCTGCTCAAGAGTTCCTGCCCAACAGCGCTCGGGGAGTACTCAGGAGGCTTTGGCGCCCCTGATCTCCAGGGCCTCCAGCAACTCCTGCGAAGCCAATGCGATTTCGTGCACGGCGTGGTCGAAAGCCTCGGCATTGTGAGCCGCGGGCTTGGAGAATCCCGAGATCTTGCGCACGAATTGGAGAGCAGCGGCCTCGATCTCCTCACTCGGTGCCGGGACGGCGCCCTCACGAAGGACCTTGATTGATCTGCACATCCCGTGGACGCTAACGCGGTCCCGGGCCTTCTTGGCGAGGGCGGCGCCCACGTCGGATCCGCTCCGCGGAATCGGCGCCGAGTGCCAGAGCCAGGGTGAAAGCCATGGTGGCGAGCACCACGGCCTGGGTCGGGTCGAGCAGCCCACCAACGAAGAGGACCAATCCGACCAGGGCCCGACCGGTGTGCAAGCGCTCAGGGACCAGCAGCGCCTTGCGCCGGGAGTCGACCAGTGAAGAGGGGGCAACCGGGTCGCGGCTCACGGCGATCAGGGCCAGGGCCCCAAGTGCCAATGTGAGCAGGGGTCGCACCTGGGGCACCGTCTGCGGCAGGGCGTCGGTGAGAGTTGCGACCACGGTTGCGGCAACGGCGGCACCGATCGCTGCCACCACCGCCCTCCCGCTGTGCGTCTCCTCCATTCGGTCGTCGAGGTAGATCGCAACGGCCAGGCCGAATCCGGCGACCCAGCCCAGCGGCGTGATGGAGACAGCTCCCGCGAGCACCACCATGCCGGCGAGATCGGTGGGGAGTGGCCGTCGCCCCGTGGAGGCCACCACCAGCCGCGCCGACATCATCACGGCGACGGTCACCAGGATGCTGATCTCGAACCCGATGAGAACGAGGCAGCGGCCGGGAGCGCGGCGATCAGCGCGGTTGGCTGATGGTCGGGGTCGAGCTCACGACCCAACGCCCAGGTGAGGAAGGTGGCACCGGCTGCCAACACCGGCAGCCAGAGCGTGCGATCCCCGGTTAGCGCCAATATCCCTGCGGCGCCGGCTACGACCAGGGTGAGCCCGCTGATCGTCGCATTCGACGGCAACCGGGGATCCAGTGGTCTCGTCAGGTGAGAGCGAAAAGCCATCACCCACATTCTGGACGGGGTACCGGCGATCGGCGGTCCTCCATTTACCCTGACCTGGTGACCCGTCCTTTGGAGAGCATCCGGAAGTTGCCGGCGGTCGGAGTTCTCGCCGAGCGCCAGATGGGCGGATTCCTGGCAATGGCGGCTCTGATCGGGGTTGGTGTCGGGCTCGGTGCCGCGGCCCTCGTCACCCTGGTCGATTGGTTCGAGCGCTTCTTTGCTCTCTTTGCCATCGAGGAGGGCCGGGTCTGGATCTTCCTCACCGTCCCCACCGGGTTCTTCGCCGCTTGGCTCCTGGCCAAGCGCCTCGCTCCGGAGATCTCGGGCGATGGCGTGCCCCAGGCAGTCGCCGCCCTCGAAGTGCAAGGGGGCAAGATGCGGGCCCGGGTCATCCCGCTCAAGATCCTGGCCACCGCCCTCACCATCGGCACCGGTGGTTCGGCCGGTCGGGAGGGCCCGATCGTCCAGGTGGGCGGTGCCATCGGATCCGTGATCTCGAAGCGATTCAATCTGGGTGAGGACCAGCTGCGCTCTCTGGTGGCTGCCGGGGCTGGAGCCGGGATCGGCGCCGCGTTCAACGCTCCGATCGCCGGGATGCTGTTCGCCCTCGAGGTGATCCTTTCCTCCTTTGCGGCCCGGCACATGTCCGCAATCGTCATCGCTTCGGTGACGGCGGCGGTGACCACGCAGACCCTCGTGGGTCAGGAGCTGGCGATCCAGACCGGGGCCTATCGGCTCAACCACCCTTCCGAGCTGGTGCTCTACGCCGGTATGGCGATCGCGGTGGTGGCGGTCGGGCTCCTCTTCCTCCGCCTCGTCGGCGTGGTCGATCGGTACGCGAGGGCGTGGGAGCGGCCCATGGGCCTGCTGCGGCCCGTGATCACGGGTCTGCTCGTGGCCGGGCTCATCTTCATCGAGCCCGCGGTCTTTGGGACCGGTCAGGCAGTGACCAACGAGCTGCTCAACGGGCAGGTCTCCGAGGTGTGGTGGGTCCTGATCGCCCTGGCATTGATCAAGGCCGTGGCCACCGCTTTGACCCTTTCGTCGGGCGGATCCGGAGGGGCGTTCATGCCGTCGCTGATGATGGGTGCCGCCGTCGGCACCGGGTTCGCCTTTCTCTTTGCCCCGGTCTGGGGTTTCTCCGAGCTCGATCCGGGAGCCTTCGCCGTGGTGGGGATGGCCGCAATGTTCGCGGTCGTGGGACGAGCGCCTCTAACCGCAATCCTGATCGTCTTCGAGGTCACCGGGGCCCGTGACTATCAGCTGATCCTCCCCCTGATGCTGACCGCCACTCTCGCCACCTTTCTCGCCGAGCGCTTCGCCCCCGACTCCGTGTATTCCCTCGCTCTGAAGCGCATGGGGATCAGTGTTCGGCAGACCGGGGAGGTCGACGTCCTCGACACGATCGATGTTGGTGCGGTGATGACCACGCCCGTTGTGATCGTCGGGCCCGGGGACGACCTCGAGCGAAGTCGAGGGTCGCATGCAGCGACACCACTCGCACGGTGCGCCGGTGGTCGACGACGGGCGCCTCGTTGGCCTGATCACCATCTCGGATATCGCCCGGTTCACCGCAGATGGCAAGAGCGGTGTCGTCAGCGAGGCGATGACGTCGAGACCGGCCACCGTCACCCGGGCCACCCCGGTATCTCGTGCGCTGGAGCGGATGGCGGCCCTTGGTGTGGGCCGGCTCCCGGTTGTCGCCGACGATGACCCGCAGCGGCTGGAGGGCATGTTCCGCCGGGAGGACGCGGTCAGCGCCTATCACCTGGCACTGACCGCCGCGACCGATGTCGAGCTCCATCGTGCCCGCCTGGCCCAACGCACCGATCCCGGCGCCGGGTACTACGACTTCCGGGTCCCGCCCGGCTCGATGGCGGATGGCCGGGCGATCCGCGAGGTTTCGTGGCCCGAAGAGTCGACCTTGGTTTCCGTGAGGAGGGATCGCGGGGTGATCGTCCCGGGAGGTGACACCATCCTTCTCAGGGGAGATGTGGTCACTGCTTTCGGCACCGCGACCTCCAAGTCGAAGATGATCGAACGCCTCAACGCCGGGGCGATGGAGGCCACCGCGGAGATCTTCCTCGACGAAATCGAGGCCGAAGGTCGTCTCCGGGATCTGGAAGACTCCGGCGACGGTTGACGCCGGCCTTCATGTTGAAATTAGGCTTTCGGGTGGTCGAGAGAGAGGCATGACGTGCAGGAAGTCGGCGTTGTTCTGATCGTCCTGGTTGCGTTGATGGTGGTCGTGTTCAGCCTGCGCAGGCAGCGCAAGCGGGCGGCCGCGATCGACCTCGAGGACACATCGTGGCTCCGGCGCGAACAACCGGTCGAGGACATCGCGACCCGGCACGCGGAGGTCTCGGACTTTCACGTCCACGGCTCAGAGGCGAGGGTCACCTTCAACGTGCCCCTTCCAGACGAAAACGACCCCGTCCTCAACGATCTGCTGGTCGACGAGGCAATAGAGGTGGTGCGGGAGAAGAGGCACATCCTTCCGATCTCAGATGTCACCGTGATCGTCGTGTTCGCGGGTCGTGAAGCGGTGCGAGAGATAGGTCGCACCAAGCTGCCTGCTCCGGGGGAGCTACCCCCGCCGATGCAGGCGGACATGCTCAACCTGACTCACATCGCCCGGGATCCGTTCGCCGGGCAGTTCGAGACCGATCACACCGCCCAATACGAGACCCGGGTCGAGGTGCCCCGCGACGACTTGGGGCCGATCGGGGCGGAGCTGAGAGTCCCGGCCGGATTGGATCGAGGGCTCCGCACGAGCGGGGTCGACCCGGCAAACGCCTCCGGTCCGGAGATCATCCTCGCCTTGCTCGAGATGTTCGGCTACATGGTGACGCCACAGGTCGATGGCACCTATATGGCGATCAAGGACAACGTGAAGACCTTCATCCGGGCGGAGTCCCACCAGTCGGGCAGTCATCCGGAATTGGACGAGATGGTGGTTCGCAAGTTCATGGCGGAATTCGGGACCGCGGGAGCGGCCCGCGGCATGTTGATCACCGACAAATACGGCCCGTTCATGATCTACGACGTCGAGATGTCCGAACCCCGGGTGCGATTCGTGACCCGTGACCGGATGCAGCGATTCATCGACTCGATGGCTCTCGGGTGAGCGCCAAGCGGAAAACCCTTAACCCCTGGTTAAGCTGACAGCAGGAGGTCCTACTTGTTCGGTATGAAAGGCCAAGAGCTCTTGATCATCCTGCTGATCGTGGTCCTCATCTTCGGGGCGAGGAAGCTCCCCGACCTCGCCCGCTCTCTCGGCGCATCCGCCAAGGAGTTCCGCAAGGGCGTCGAGCAAGGCAGCGAGTCAGAGTCGGATGTCGAAGCCACGGACACGCAGCCAACGGATCCGCAGATCTCGGATCCGAAGACCACGGACACCTAGCGGGCCGCTAGGAACCCGCCGCCGACGACCGGCGTTGAAGGTGTAGTTCTCCGTGGAAGAGTCCGTCCCACTCACCTGGGAAGAGGTCGCGCGTGTCTATGGCAGGAAGATCTACAACTTCGCCTACCGGCTCACCGGTAACGCCGACGACGCCGCGGACCTGGTCCAGGAGGTACTGCTTCGAGTCCGCCGTGGTCTCGCCTCTTATCAGCCCGGGAGCTTCGAGGGCTGGCTGTGGAGGATCACCCGGAACGCTTTCCTCGATGAGGTTCGGAGGCGCAATCGCAGGCCAACCTTCCCGATTCCCGAAGACATCGACCGATGGGACATCGCATCGACTCCACCCGCCGATGTCGAGTATTCGAGGATCTCGATCGGCGATGACATCCAGAAGGCGCTACTCGAGCTGCCGTACGAATTCAGGGAGGCGGTGGTGCTTTGTGACATCGTCGGTCTCTCATACGAAGAGATCGCCAATGCGGTGGCGGTGCCGATCGGGACCGTCCGCAGCCGAATCCATCGCGGTCGGAAGCTCCTCGTGGAATTGCTGACATGACCCACCCCAGCGAGCTCCTGAGCGCCTATCTGGATGGTGAGCTGACCCAGAGCGAGATCAGGCAATTGCTGGACCACATGTCGCGTTGTGGCGCGTGCGCCGGAGATTTGGAGCGCATGCAGCGGGTGCGGAGCGCGGTGCGCTCACTGCCCGTCCTCGAGCTGCCCCCGGGCCTCCTTGGGGACGCCGAGCCAGTTGTCGTTCCCCTCCACCGCAATCGCGGGTTGTGGGTGGGTGCCGCCGCGGCCGTGGTTGCCATCGTGGTGACTCTGGCCGCCCTCCTCACGCCGCCGCCGAGCGCGCTCTCGGTCGACGATCTCAACAGCCGCTTCGGGGCCAGAGTCTCACTCGACCCCGCATTCGGTCCGGCAAAGGTGATGGTTCCGGACGTGAGGGATGTGACCGAATGAGGCGGCTCGTGACGATGGTCGCCTTGCTGACATTGGTTCCGGCGGTGAGCGCCTCGGCTGTCGAGCTCGACGAGCTGCTCGATCGGAGCCGGGAAGCGTCCTATACGGCTGAGCAGGTGATCAGCTGCACCACGCCAGATGGCGCCAAGAACGCAGTGGTCTCCCTGGAGCAGACCGGTGCCGGGCTCCACGTCTCCGGAGAGGTTGAGGTCTCCTCCGGCTATGGGGGATGGGAGTTGGTCAGGGAAGGGGCGGTTGTGACCAGCGCCTCGGTAACGGCCGAGGACGTCGACGCCGAGCCGACCTACGTCATCGACGAGGGCACCGCTCATACCTTCCTCAACCGCAACGCAGGCCTTTACAAGTTGTATGCAGGCGACGTGCTCCGGGCGGAATTGATCGTCGACGGGAGCACCGGGGCGTTGCTCAGCGTGGTGACCTACAACGAGGACGGGTCCGTGTACTGCGAGCGCAAGTTCGTCGAGTTCGACCCCTCACCGGCTGACGAGCCGGCGACCACGCCGGAGTCCACCGAGGCTTTGGAGCCCGGTGCCGTTGCGGAGTTCCCGGATCGCCTCGGTGACTTCCGCCGACTCGACATCTACGAGGACGGTGAGGGTCTGGTGTTCGCCTACTACTCCGACGGCTTCTTCTCGTTTGCGGTGTTCCGGACCCCAACCCTGGTCGCGTTGGAGGATCCGGGGGCCCTCGTTATCGAAGACGCCGTCTACGCCCGGGCCTTCTCACCGGGTCAGGTCACGTACAGCTGGGAGACCCGTGAGGGTGGTATGGCGCTCGTTGGAGACCTGCCGCTCGACATGCATCGCCGCAGTGCTCGCCGGTTTGGCCGCACCGAGCAGCCCCGGCTTCCTGCAGCGGGTCTGGCGAAGCCTGTTCGGGTAGAAGCCGCGGTTCCCGCCGCCCATTCGCTCGCACTCCCTACGCTCGCTGGCGAGCGGTCCACTCAGCCCCGTCGGAACAGTTTCTTGATCCAGGTCCCGATTCGCGGCGGTGGAGGCTCCTCTTCGGGAATCGGCTCATCGGCGGCTCGATTGCTGATCAACCACGCCTCGGCCTCCCCGAGGGCGGCGCGGGTCGACTCCTCGACATGAGGGGTGGCTTCGATCACCCGGAGCAGGCCCTCTGTCGTGACGTGGCCGGTTCGCTCGAACTGCCGAACTACCGATGGCTCCACTCCACTCAGATAGAGGCGGCCGCCGGCGCCCACCAGGCGCTCTGAGTAGTCGGTGATCACCTCGAACGCAGTGGCACCCAGCATCGAGCGGCCCCGAATGCGGAGGATCACGACCGGTTCCATCGATTCTCCAACCTGGGGGAGCCGAGCCTGGAGAGTGCGGGCACCGGCATAGAACAGACTCCCGTATGTATGGAGAATCGTTACCGCGTGGCTGGGCAGAACCAGGGGTGCCGGGCGCTCTTCGAACCCTCCGTCTGCGCGAGGGACCCATTCCACCACCTTGAGGTCGATGGCCTCCTGGTTGAGTTGGAGCATGAGGGAGAGAACGACGCCGACCCCAACCGCGGCGGTGATCGGTAGGAAGAGCGTGGCCAGAAAGGTGGAGACGAGGGCGATCTGGGAGTTGGGCCCTGTGCGCATGATGCTCTGGATCTGACCCACGCGCAGCGAGCCGACGGCAGCGACGATGAGAACTGCGGCGAGTGTCGGCATCGCCACCACCCCGACAACACCCGAAAAGGCAACCAGGATCACGAGCATCCAGATCCCCGAGAAGATCGATGCCCAACGGTCGACCGCCCCGGCGCTGATATTTAGTGCGGTCTGGCCCACCGAGCCCCCAACCGGCATCCCCTGGAAGAAGCCAGAGGCCAGGTTCCCGGCGCCTTGAGCGATGAAGTCCTGATCCGGGTCGGAACGAGACCGGTCACGATTGGGCGCCGACTCGGCGACTCCGGCGCCCTGAACCAGGACGATCGCCGCGATGGCCAGGGCAGTGGCGATGATCGTCGGCGTGATCAGGCCAAGTTGAGGGAGAGCGGGAACTGGAAAGCCACGGGGGATATCACCGACGTCCTCGACCCGGGCGATCGTTTCGGCGCCAAGTGTGAGCAGCGTCGGGATGATCAGGGCGATGATCGATGAGTACGAGGAGAGTGGTGTGCGCGCCAGCACGACCAGGATGGCCATTGCACCGAGCCCGACGAGCAGGGAGGGCAAGTCGATCGAACCCGGATTCAGGATCACGTCCAGGGCCTTGCCGATCGCGTTTTCGCCCTCGGCCTCCACCCCGGTCAGGTCGGGCAACTGCCCGAAAATGATGTTGGCCGCAACCCCGGTGAGGAAGCCGATCATCACCGAATGGGAGACGAAACGGGTGTACCTGCCCAACTTCAACAGCCCGGCGACGACCATGAAGGCGCCGGCAATGAGGACAATCAGAAACAGGGAGGCAGGTCTGTCCGCGGCGTCGATCGAGGAGAGAGCCGACCCGGCTGCCAGTGCCGCCGCAGTCGTCGTTGTGATCACCATCAGCCGGGTACTCGCGGTGAGCCCACCGCCGATCGGCCCCGCAAAGCTGGCAAAGAGCCCGTATACGGGGTTGACCCCGGCCAGTACCGCGGAAGCCATGCCGTCCGGCACACTTCCGATGGCCCCGGGAAGGCCGGCAACCGCATCCTTCTTCAGGGTGCCGGGCTTGGGCCTGGTCGCGGCCCACCAAGTGCCGATACTCATACGCTCTCAGCTATTCCGGCGCCCGATGGCTCCGGATCTTTCGGCATCCTCCGGGCCTTGATCAGGAGGATCACGCTGAGGGTCAACACCCAAACGGGGAACAGGAGGACGAGGAACCGATTCAATGAAGCGCTCAACAGCAGGAAGAGCCCAACCCCGTAACCGGTCCAAATGAACCAGGGCGGCAGCGCGGAATGACGTCTTGCCAGCCCCGACGTGGTGAAGACGAACATCGCTGCCATTCGCATCCCGAACACCACGAACAGGGCCGCCCCGAATTGTGGGAACTGGCGTGCGGTAATCGGCTCGATCTGGCCCCCTGACATCTCGACAGTCACCGCGAGCACCGTAAATGCCGCTGCGCCGGCCAGGAACAGCCCGACGAAGAGGATCGCACTCACCAATTGCACGTTCGACAACAGGACGTCCTGGGGCCGCGAGGAGCTTTGCGCCACCCACATCCTCAGCGCCACCGCAAACCAGACGAAGGCGATTGCGGCGAAGGGCATCAGGTAGATGCCGACCAGGATCACCAGCCAGCGACGGTCGGAGGCGTAGAACTCGAAGAACTCCTCATCCGTGGACCTGGGCCCGGGAATGAGTGTGATGAGCCACACCGATGTGATGAGGAGGAGACCCTGGACGATCCCGAGGCGGGCGGTCAGGATGGCCGATCGCCTCGTCGTCCGTCCTCCGGAATCGGTCGGGCCATCTGATGCGGAACCGTCAAGTGATCCTCCGGCTGCTCACAACGCCGAAGCTACCGGACGGCTCTCGACGGCCTCCGAGTAGCTTGAGATGGAGGATGACTCCGGAATCCGGTCAGGGTCATGAGGAAGATCAACTGGAGGTCCAGCCGTCTCCGAAGGCACCCGGTCGCTTGGCGAGGGTGAAGACCCAGGCGGACGCCGCGAGGAAGGCCGGCACGGAGATCCTGGAGAGGGAGCAAGCCAACCGCTCTTCGGTGCGGATCGCGGTCGACGCGTTCTATCGTGACCGCCGATTCGCGGGTGGCCTCCTCGCAGGCGGTCTTGCGTTTCGGCTCTTCCTGTGGCTGCTCCCCCTTGCTCTGGTGCTGGTCACCCTGTTTGGCGGGACAGCGGATCAACTCGATGACCCCCCTTCGGAGTTGGCGCGTCAGGCCGGCTTCTCGGCAGCCATCGCGGCGACCGTGGCCCAAGGGGTCGAGGCCTCGAGCAACGGCCGCTGGTACTTGCTCGCCCTCGGCGTGTTCCTGACTTTGTGGGCGGGGATGGGGGTGGTCAAGGCGGCTCGACTCATCAGCGGGCTGGCATGGGAAGTCCCTCCCAAGATGACGCAGAACCCCCTCGCCTCGTCTGCCATGCTCGGTGTTACGGCGATCGCCGTGTTGGCGATCAACCGTTTGGCTGTCGCTTCTCTCAGTGGGCCTTTCGCCAGTGATGTGCTGGTCATCGGGTTGGAGACTGTGGTGCTGGCCGCGATATGCGCCGTGCTCTTCTCGAGGCTCCCTCACGCCCCTGATGTCGGGTTTTGGCAAATGTTGCCCGGCGCATTCGTGATCGCAGCCGGTGTGTTGGTGACCCGCCTCGCCACCATCGTGTACTTCGCGGGCAAGCTGGATCGGGTGGACGACCTGTATGGGGCGTTGGGGCTGGCATCGGTCTTCCTGGCCTGGCTTTTCATCCTTACCCGGCTCTGGGTTCTCGGGACCGGGCTCAACGCGTCGACCCATCTCTCTCGACTCGAAGCCATGGCGAAGCAGCCCCCTGATGGGTGAGGCGTTTGCGTGGGGGCTGCTCGCTGCATCGTCGCTGGTGATCGGTGCGTTGATCGTCTTCGTTCACGAGCCTCGTATCCGAACCCTGGGTCTGGTGATGGGATTTGGGGCGGGGGTGCTGATCAGCGCGGTCTCCTTCGAGCTGGTCGACGAGGCATTGACGGTGTCGAATGGGCTCGGAGATGTAGCCCTCGGGTTCTTCAGCGGCGTCCTGGTCTTCTATATCGGCGACTCTCTGATCGATCGGATGGGAGGCCAGAGCGAGGGCGAAGGGTCGGGCCTTTCCATCGTTCTCGGCACCATCCTCGACGGAGTGCCCGAGTCGGCGGTGTTGGGCCTCACGCTGCTGCAGACGGGAGAGATCGGGATCTCGATGCTGGTTGCGGTGTTCATCTCCAACCTCCCCGAGTCGATTGGGGCCTCGAGTCAGATGCTGGACTCGGGTTGGAGCAAGAACCGAGTCCTTGGGTTGTGGGTGGGGGTAGCGCTGGTCAGTGCGGCGGCTGCAGGGATCGGCTATGCGGTTCTCGACGGCGCGTCGCCGCGCACGGTGGCATTCGTGCTCGCATTCGCCGGTGGTGCGATTCTCACCATGCTCTCCACGACGATGATCCCCCAGGCTTACCAGGAGGCGCATCGACCAGTGGGGCTGGCCACTTCCTTCGGTTTCGCAGTCGCGATCGCCATCAATTGGTTGGCCGACTGAGCCACTCGATTCAGACCGAGGTCAGTGCGTCGGGGTAGCTGGCGTAGTCCCTGGCCTCCCCGAGCACGTCGGAGGCGATCACGTCTCGGATGATTCCCTCCGCATCGAGGATGTAGGTGGTGCGCGTCGAGTACCCGTACTTCTCGTCGAAGCTGTCGTAGGCTCGGGAGACCTCACCATGCGGCCAGTAATCCGCCAGGATCGGGAACTGGTAGCCGTTTTGGCTTGCCCAAACCCGATTCGTGGACACCGGGTGGCAGGTGATCACCACGACATTGGTGTCCAGGCCCTGGTACGTGCTCCAGGTGTCCCTGAGGTCGCACATTTCACCGTCGCAGGTGCTGGTGAACGGATAGGGCATGAAGACGATCATCGAGCGCTTGCCCTTCAGGGTCGCCGGGGAGATCTTCTCCCGGTCCTGGCTGACCAACGTGAAATCCGGCGCGGAGGTCCCAACGGCGAGCGGCATCGGCTTCGTCTCCTGTTCAGTTCCAGCCGTCGAGAAGGACACGGGCTGCCCAAGCAGTCGGGTCCCTGAGCTCGGCCGCACCCGGCATGCGGGTCGGGTCGGTCCAGAGAGTCTCCAGAGCGTCTTCACCGTAACGACGCTCCACTTCCTGGTTGAAGGCGTCGCCGAGCCGTGTGGTCTCCGCTGGCACCGGGCGAACGCCGATCGCGGTCTGCGAGTCGGCCTCGGTGCGGGCCAGGTCCCTCTCCGCGGTGATTCGATCGAAATTCGGCGCCAGGTCGCCGACAGCACGGCGGGCCAGCAAGCGCCCGCACCCGGTCACCGTTCCCAGGAATGCCTCCAGCTCCTGACGGGGCCCCTCCGCCTCTTCCCCCCCGAGGATGCTCTCGATCCCGCCGGCCTGCTCGATAGCGGCCTCGATCGCCTCGGGGTCGGTCCCTCCAGCCATCAGGCCACTGAGGCGGGTGGGATCGATCTGAACGGCATCCGCGTATCTGCCAACGAGATCTGCAAGGTGGTCTTCGATCCATGGAAGCTGGGACACGGCGCGGAACGCGACCTCATTGGTTACCACCCACAGCCTCAGTTCCCGGTGCTCGGTGTTGGCCGCGCGGCTGAGGGCCTCGATGTTGGGGACGACGACGGTCAGTGGCCCGGGGTGGGTCTGAGGCAGCCCGGCATCGAAAGAAGCGACCACCCATGACGACAGGGAGCCCACCAGGGACCCGACCTGAAGCCCCACGATCGCCGGAGTCAGCTGTGCCATGAGAGGGGCGACCGGGCCCTCCGCGACCACTGAATTGGCGAACGGCTCCACCAACGGCCCGTATGACTCGAGACTCTTCTCCACCCATCCCCGTGCGTCGGTGGGGAGAACGTCAGGTGCCGGATTGCTGCGAAATGGAGCCACCTGCTCCAGCCGGTACTCGGCGAGACGGGCCAGTTCGCGGAACTCCTCGGCAGCCCAGGGCTCGATTGGTTGCTGTTCCCCGGCGAGGTGCCGTGCCACCTCGGCTGCCAGCTTCCAGTTGACCGGCCCTGGATGGTCGAACAACTCGAACAGCTGTGAGAACAGGTCGTCGCTCACGATTCGAGTCTCGCCAGAGTGACTGTCAGATCCAAGTTCGACTCGGCCCGTTCCACGGCGAGGCTCACCTCCTCCCCGGCGCGTCTCTTTCGGAGCACGGTGAGAAGTTGCTCGAGTGTGTCGACGGGTGCCCCGTCCAGAGCCACGATCACGTCGTTGACCTGGCCACCGCCGGCGCCGTAGGCCGAGCCGGTGTTCACTGTCTGGACCAGCACACCAACGGGGAACTCGGCCCCGGATTCCTCCGCCAGGTAGGTACCGCCCTGAATCCCCAGCAAGGCATGGCTGACCTCACCGAACTCGATCAGGTCATCGGCGACCCCGATCGCCATGTCGATGGGAATTGCGAATCCGAACCCCTCGGCGGCGATATCGGAGACCGCGATCGCCGTGGTGATCCCAATCAGCCGGGCGTTTTCATCGAGTAGCGCCCCTCCCGATGACCCGTGGGTGATCGGGGCATCAGTCTGGACCAAGCCGTAGAGGACGCTGCCCGCCTCCACCTCCAGCCACCGGTCGAGGGCGCTGACGATCCCTTCGGTGACCGAGGGACCGCCGGTCAGGGCCAGAGGGTTGCCGATGGCCACTGCCATCTGCCCGATCTCGAGGGCTGTCGGGTCACCGACGTCGAGAGTGGTCACGTCGGCGCGCTCGATGTGGAGCACGGCGAGGTCGGTCACCGGATCGCTGCCGACTATCTCCGCGGGGTACCGCGCCCCATCGGCGAACACCACATTGACGTCTCCTCCGCCCTCGATCACGTGGTTGTTGGTGATCAAGTATCCGTCATTCCCATACACGACCCCGCTCCCGCCGCTCTCGACGAGGTCCTCACCCACCTCCACGGCGACTATCGAGGGGATGGCGCGCTGGGCGATGGCGGCGGCCGACGCACTCTCCGCTACCGGCAGCGGTGCGCTGGTCGGGGGAGGCACAGTCACGCTCGGTGGCGGAGGAAGCGTGGTGGCGGGTGGCGGCTCCTCGAAGGTGCCGGTGAACCCGAGCACCGCGAAGGTGACACCGGTGCCGAGCAGGGCCCCACCAAGGATCCCCAGGATCAGGGTCCAGGGGTCGACCCGGCGTCGTGGCGGGGGCGGTCCTGGGTCTTCCTCGGGCCCGATGGGCCCCTGTTCTGTCATAGGCTTGGAATTGTATGGAGCGACCCGAGGTACGGATCAGGGTGTCGGTCGGCGAGGCCCCGATCGACGTCGCCGCATTGGCCCGCGAGGCGGGTCGCCCCGACTCAGGAGCGACAGTGGTCTTCCTGGGGACGGTGCGCGACCACTCGCCCCGCGCCGAGGAGGTGACCCACCTCGACTATGAGGTGTACCAGGAGGCAGTCGGGCCCTCCATCGAGGCGATCATCTCCGAGGCCGCCGACAAGTGGCCCTTGCTCTCGGTCTTGGTGGAGCACCGGTCTGGTGTGGTGGCCCTCGGTGAGGCTTCGGTAGCAGTGGTGGTGGCGACCGCACACCGCAGCGACGCCTTCGAGGCCGCCAGGTTCATCATCGACGAATTGAAGGTCCGGGCGCCGATCTGGAAGAAGGAGCATTGGCCGGGCGGCGCCGAGTGGAGTCAGGGGTCGTGACCGACGGTCAGCGGCGCGAAGATCTCCGCGTAACAAACTTGAACCTTCCACCAAAGTTGGCCGTCACCGGATAGCACCGTTGGATATTGTCCGACCCGCCCTGCGAGGAGGACCTGGTTGACCACGGTGTTGCAGCGACACGACACCCCGGTGGCTGACGTCGGGTTCATGACGCCCCCCGCATATGTGAGGAGATGGGCGGAGGAGACCCCGACCCGGGTGGCGATGCGGGAGAAGGACTTCGGGATCTGGCAGGAGACCACCTGGTCCGAATACTGGGAGACCGTCCTCGACGCCGCATATGGCCTTCTCGCCCTGGGTGTGAACATCGGGGACCGGGTCTCGATCCAATCCGAGGACCGGCCGGAATGGGTGATCCTCGACATGGCGACCGTTGCGGTCCGGGCGATGACCGTCGGCCTCTATCCGACCAACCCCTCTGCTGAGGTCCGCTACCTCCTCTCCGACTCGGGGGCGGTGATCCATCTCGCCGAAGATCAGGAACAGGCGGACAAGGTGATGGAGGTCATCGACGACCTTTCGGACCTGCGCACGATCATCCACATCGAGCCACGTGGCTTTCGCAAGTGGCGCGACGATTCCCGGTTCATCGCATGGGACGACTTCATCGCACTGGGACGTGAGCACCGCGCCTCCCATCCCGGGATGGTCGAGGAGATCATGTCCCGTGCGTCGGGCGACGACGTGATCACCCTGGTCTACACCTCGGGGACCACCGGGCCGCCCAAAGGCGCCATGCTCACCAACTCCAACTTCGCCTTCAACGCCGAGGTGCTGATTTCGGCAGCAGGACGGACCCCGGACGGGAGGCCGATCGGTCCCGACGACCTGATCCTGACCTATCTGCCGCTCTGTCACGTGGCGGAGCGGATTTTTTCCACCTGGTCGTCGGTGTCGCATGGCCCCTCGCTCAACTTCGCGGAGTCGATCGAGACGGTGCAACAGAACCTGCGGGAGATCCAGCCCACGATCTTCTTTGCTGTTCCCCGGATCTGGGAGCGGATTCACGCCTCGATCGCGATCAAAGGCAGGGACGGGACCTGGTTCAAGCGCCTGTGGTTCGGCCTGGGCATGAAAATGGCCGCGTCGATCGGCAAACGGCGGGTCGCCAATGACGGCGAGCACACCTTCGTCAGCCGGCTCCTCTACATCGCCGGCTATCCCGTGGTCTTCCGCGCCCTCAAGGAGCGGATCGGGTTTCGCCGTGTCCGCTACGCGGCGAGTGGCGCGGCACCAATCGCCCCCGAGGTGATCCGGGACTTCCTCGGGCTCGGAGTCCCGCTGTTCGAGCTCTACGGGATGACCGAGAACTCTGCGGTCGCCACCTGCAACTTCCCGGGTGCGAACAAGGTGGGAACGGTCGGCGTCCCCTATCCGGGCACAGAGCTCCGCATCGAGGAGAAGTCCGGCGAGATCCAGACCCGGAGCCGGGGGACCTTCAAGGGATATTGGAACAACCCGGAGAAGACAGCCGAGACGTTCACCGAAGATGGATGGCTCAAAACGGGCGATGTCGGGGAATGGGTCGACGGGACCCATGTCAAGGTCGTCGACCGGATCAAGGACATCATCATCACCTCGGGGGGGAAGAACGTCTCGCCCTCCGAGATCGAGAACGCCATCAAGACCTCGCCCTATGTGAAGGAGGCGATGGTGATCGGAGACCGGAGGAAGTACCTCACGGCCCTGGTGGCCATCGAGGCCGATGTGGTCGGGAACTGGGCCACCCGACGCCAGATTCCCTACACCACCTACCGGGACCTGACCCGGAAACCCGACGTCATCGAGCTCATCCAGGGTGTGATCACCGAGGTCAACAACACGCACTCTCATGTAGAGGGGGTGCAGAAGTTCCGCCTCATCCCCAAGGAGCTGGACCACGAGGACGGCGAGCTCACAGCCACCCAGAAGCTGAAGAGGAACTCGATGAGCAGCATGTTCTCCGAGCTCATCGAAGACATGTATCGATCGTGATCCCGCTGTGGTGATCCTGGCCCAGGAAGAGGTCGCCTCCAACGCCTTCGCTCAAATGCTGGTGGATGGGATCAGCTTCGGGGCCATATACGCCCTCCTGGCGATGGGCTTTGTGATCATCTTCAAGGCGACCTCGGTGCTCAACTTCGCCCACGGGGCTCTCACCGGCCTGGGCGCCTTCCTGATTGCGGCCTTCGTCACCGTGCTCGACTTCCCCGGCCGCTACCTGACTGCCCTGCCTGAATGGGGCCAGTGGACGACCAACGTCCTGACCGCGCTGGTCGTGGCCGCTCTGTTCGGCGTGATCCTCGAGCGGATCTTCCTCAGGCCGATGGTTGGTGAGGCCCTGTTCGCGGTCGCCATCGTCACGTTGGGCATGGACATCGTGGTGCGAACCATCACCAACGACTGGATCGGGACCCAACCCCGCCCATTGGGCGCCCCCTGGGGGCTAAACGAGGTGAATCTCGGCTGGGTGCGAATCACGTGGTCGGAGATCATCCAGATCCTGGTCACGGTCTTGCTGCTCGTGCTCATGGCCCTCTTCCTGCGCACGCGCACCGGGATCGCGATGCGGGCCACCGCCTTCGACCAGGAGACGGCGCGGGCCCAGGGGATCAACGTGGGCCGCGTCTTCTCCATCGCATGGGCGATCGGCGCCTTCCTCGCGGCCGTGGCCGGGCTGTTCTACTCGATCTATCCCCGGCGGGCCACCGGTGTCGACCAATCGACTGCGTTCATAGCTTTCCGCGCTTTCCCCGCGGTGATCATCGGTGGGCTCGATTCGATCCCGGGGGCGGTCGTCGGCGGGTTCGCCGTGGGGATCGCCGAAAGCCGCGGCCAACACCTATCTGCAGTTCGCCTTCCTGGGGAGCGGGTTCCCGGGGATCGTTGGCTACCTGCTGATGATGATCGTCCTTTTGGTCCGGCCCTACGGGCTGTACGGGACACCGGAGGTGAGGCGGGTATGAGCGGGGGCGCCGTATGAGAGGGAGACCACTCCTCTACACCTCCTACGAGGCCGACCAGGCGCTGCTCAACACCACCACCAAACGGGTCATGGTCGGACTGTTCGCCCTGACGCTGCTCACCATCCCGTTCCAAGTGATCCCCGGTTTGAAGTTCCTCGGTCAGGACGACTGGCTGCGGCTCCTGGGCACGGCTGCGATCTACGCAATCGGCGCCCTCGGTCTCAACATCCTCACCGGTCTCGCCGGTCAGGTCTCCCTTGGCCACGCCTTCTTCATGGCGATTGGGGCCTACACCTCGGTATGGCTCGGAGGGCCCGGAGGACGGCCCGCTGCTCGGGCTCGGGCTTCCGATCTGGATCTGGCTTCCAGCCGCCGGGATCGTGGCCGCCCTGATCGGGGTGGCGATCGGGCCCACCGCGGTCAGAGTGCGTGGGCTCTACCTGGCGATCGTCACCCTGGGCCTGGTCTTCATCGGGGAATACGTGTGGCGCAACTGGGCGTCGCTCACCGGCGGCGCCCAGGTGGGTCGTGATTTCCCCCCGCTCCAGTTCCGATTCTGGAAGGAGGATCCGCCACTCATCGATCTCACGATGCCGAGCACCTGGTTCGGGGTCGAGGTCTCCGCCCTCGCCAAACAATTTCTGTTCCTGGCCGTTGTCGCCGCCATCTTCGCCGTGTTGGCCAAGAACCTCCAGCGAACCCGGGTGGGTCGAGCCTTCATGTCGATCCGCGATCGGGACATCGCCGCCGAGATCATGGGCGTAGACGAGTTCGGGTACAAGCTGCTGGCGTTTGGCATCTCTTCGTTCTACGCGGGGATCGCAGGCGCCTTGCTCGCCTCTTTCGTCACCCGGGTGGTTCCGGAGCGATGGGACCTCTTCTTGTCTGTCGAGTTCATTGCCATTGTCCTCATCGGCGGCGCGGGCACGGTTACCGGGGCCCTGCTCGGCACCGGCTTCGTGGTGCTGCTTCCCCGGATGGTGCAGAACTTCACCCTTTGGCTCGAAGATCTGGCCGTATCCGGGGAGGGGCTCCTCTCTTCGATTGCCGATGTGTTCATGGCCACGTCCACCGACCGACTTCGGGCTGATCAACACCCTCGCCGGCGTGGGCCCTGGCTTGTCGGTGGCCCAACTCAACCTCGTTCTCTACGGGCTCCTGATCATTGGGTTCCTCATCTTCGAGCCCCTCGGCCTTTATGGGATCTGGCTTCGGATACGCAACTACTGGAAGGGTTGGCCGTTCACCTATTGAGCGGTTGCCACGGCGGCTCGCCGCCGTCTCGACAAGGAGAAAGGAAAGGAATGAGGAAGAACTCAAAATGGGCTGTGATCCTCCTGGCGTTGGGCCTCGTGCTCGCCGCCTGTGGCGATGGCGGAGGTGAGGACACCACCACCACCGCCGCCGCCGGGGAGAGCACCACGACGCGGCTCCGGCCGAGTCGACGACTTCGGCCGCGGCAGCGGGTGATGTCCAAACGGATGTCGGGGTCGACCTCGAGGCCGGGACCATCACGGTCGGTCTCCTGTCCGACCTCAGTGGGCCGTTTGCCCCTCTGGTGCAGGTGATCGTCGCCGGCCAGGAGATGTATTGGGCCGATGTCAACGCCAACGGCGGTATCGGTGGCCTCCAGGTGCAGGTCGAGACCCGGGACACCGGCTACGACGTGGATACCCATGTCCAGCTCTACGAGGAGCTCAAGTCCCAGGTGGTGGCCTTCGGTCACTCCACCGGGTCACCGCAGACGGTGGCGATCAACGGAAGCCTGCAGGCGGATGGGATCCTGGCGATCCCGCTCACCTGGTACTCGGGCTGGTCGGACCCGGCTATCAACAGCAATCTGGTGCCTCACGGGGTGCCCTATTGCATCGAGTCGATGAACATGATCGAGTACCTCAAGCTGCAGATGCCCGATGCGACGACCATCGCCATCGCCTCCAGCCCTGGTGACTACGGCGAGGACTCCAATGCAGGGGCCCGGCTGGCAGCCGAGGCGCTCGGGCTCGAGGTCGTGTACGACGGGACTGGGCTGATCAATGCGCAGGACGACGCCACTCTGGCCGAGGTCGCAGGAGGGATCGCCGGCTCTGGAGCGCAATCTGGTGTGGATCACCACATCACCGACCCCGTTCGGCTCCATCTACGGGCAGGCCCTCGCCGCCGGCTTCACCGGCGCTCTGTGGTCCGGTGCCAGTCCCGACCTGGAACCCGGCACTGGTGGCGCCGGACTCAGCCGATCAAGGACGCTCTGGCGCAGAACTTCTTCGTCTCGCAGTATTACGCCCCCTGGGCCACGGACACTCCGGGCAACCAGGCGGTGCGCGATCTGGTGACTGCGGCCGGAGCAGATCCGCTCGACTACTACGCCGAGGGGGTGATCGAGGCCACGATCCTGCATCAGGCCCTGCAGGCGGCATACGACGCCGGGGACATGACCCAGGCCGGGGTCTTGGCGGCGGCCAAGGCGCTGGAGTCGGTCACCTTCGACGGGTTGGCTCCCGATGAGACCTATGTCGGCGAGCCCAACGACCGTGTGCAGCGGGCTCAGTTCATCTCACGGCCCGATCCGGCTGGTCTGGCTGGTGGGACTTCCACCGGGCGTCACGCTTGTCGAGTCGATGTACACGTCGCCGATCGCCGAGGCCTTCGAGTTCACCGAGGCCTGCTTCGCCCTGAGTTGATCGAAGCGGTGAAAGGGCTGGCCCAAATTCGGGCCACCCCCATCCACCGGGACATGGAGTGACCCTGGGACGGTCGAATTGCTGGCGGTAGAGAACCTCGAGGTCGTCTACAACGACGTGGTATTGGTGCTGCGCGGGATCTCGCTCGAGGTGCCCGATGGCAAGATCGTCGCCCTGCTCGGAGCCAACGGCGCCGGGAAGACGACGACTCTGCGGGCGATAACCGGTCTCCTCGAAGTCCACGAGGGAGACATCACCAAGGGCGAGATCCACTTCGACGACTACGACATCACCGACGAAGACCCGGCGGCCCGAGTGCGGCGGGGGATAAGCCAGGTGATGGAGGGGCGGCGGGTCTTCGCCGAGATGACAGTCGAGGACAACCTGCGAGCCGGTGCCTACGCCAACCGCGACGGGCAGCCGGGTCGAGGAGTCCCGGGAACGGGTGATGAGCCTGTTCCCCAGGCTCGCGGACAGGGGCAGCGCTCTGGCCGGCTACCTGTCTGGAGGAGAACAGCAGATGTTGGCCATCGGGCGGGCGCTCATGCAGGACCCGAAGCTTCTGATCCTCGACGAGCCCTCCCTCGGGCTGGCGCCGCGTTTGGTGCAGGAGGTGCGGCGCACGATCGTCGAGATCAACAAACAGGGAACCTCGGTGCTCCTCATCGAGCAGAACGCCCGGATGGCGCTCTCCATCGCCGACCATGGCTACATCATGGAGACCGGGAAGATGGTGATGGACGGGGATCCCGCACGGCTCCTCAAGGACGAGGACGTGAAGGAGTTCTACCTCGGGCTCCACGCCACCGGCGAGCAGAAATCGTTCCGCGATGTGAAGCACTACAAACGCAGAAAGCGTTGGCTCTCGTGAGCAAGCTCCTGGAACGGCGCGCCGATCCCACCGACTCGAAGGCCTACGAGCACCTGTTGGAGGTCGACGACATCCATCTCTCGTTCAAAGGCGTAAAGGCGATCGCCGGCGTCTCCTTCCACGTCGACGATGGCGAGTTGTTCGCCATCATCGGTCCCAACGGCGCCGGCAAGACCTCACTCTTCAACTCGATCAACCAGGTCTACGACCCCGACCAGGGTGACATCCGCTGGAAAGGGGAGAGCCTCATGGGGCTCAAGCCCAACCAGACGGCCGCTCTCGGCATAGCTCGCACCTTCCAGAACATCGCTCTGTTCCCCCACATGACGGTCATCGAGAACCTGCTGACCGGCCGCCACATACGCATGAGGACCTCGTGGCTCGCCGGGAGCCTGTGGGTGGGGAAGGCCAAGCGCGAGGAGATCGAAAACCGCGAAGTCGTGGAGAGCATCATCGACTTCCTCGAGATCGAGCAGTGGCGGAAATACCCGGTCGGGCTGCTCCCCTACGGGATCCAAAAGCGGGTCGAGCTGGGTCGTGCCCTGGCGATGGACCCAGAGCTCCTGATGCTCGACGAGCCGGTGGCCGGGATGAACCTGGAGGAGACCGAGGACATGGCCCGGTTCATCCTCGACGTCCAGGACGAGCTGGGGATCGCCGTTCTCCTGGTGGAGCACGACATGGGCCTGGTCATGGACATCGCCGACCGGGTCCTCGTGGTCGATTTCGGGAAACCGATCGCGATCGGCACCCCTGCCGAGGTCCAGGCGGACCCGAATGTGGTCAAGGCCTACCTTGGTGAGGAGTTGGAGACCGCCTGACCTTCAGGTCAGGGACCGCATCAGGGCCGGGGGTACTCGCCCACCAGGCGCCAGGCGCCGGGGAGCAGGACGCCGGCGAAGGCCGCCTTGATCAGGTCTCCGACCAGGAAAGGGACCACGCCGGCGACGATCGCTTCGGTCAGGGTCATGTCGACGGTGATCATCAGCCCGATGACGCCGAAAGTGTAGATCACTGCGGACCCGAGCAGGAATGCGGTGAACATCGTGGGAAAAGTGCGGTCCTGTCGGCGCTCGGCCATGTACCCGATCAAGCCGGCAGCGACGATGAAACCGAAGAGGTAGCCCGAAGTGGCTCCGGTGATGGTTTCCAGCCCGCGCTCCAGGTCCCAGCCCCCTGAGGCATCGGCGAAAACCGGCGCCCCCAGAACCCCGAGGCCGACATAGAGCAGCTGGCCGGAGGCGCCGAGGGTCATCCCGAGGGCCGCGCCGGTGAGCAGGACCGCAAACGTCTGACCGGTGATGGGGACCGGTGTGAACGGGAGGACGATCCGCCATTGGGCGGCCAGGGCGGTGAGTGCCGCCGCCGAGACCACGAGGAGGACCGAGGAGACCGTCGTCCGGGGAAAGACCCGTTCCGTGATGACCGTCGCTGCCATGAATCTTTATCTCCTGGAAACCAAGTCGCTGGCACTTTACGTCTAAGACCTGATTCCCGACCCCCCAGGTACGATCAAAATCATGGAAGACGAGACAGAACGCGGCTCTTCTTGGCCCCTATACCTCATAGGTGGCCTCCTTGTCGCGGGTGCCCTCGCCCTGGCCGCCTGGAATGTCGAGCTTCCGTTTCTGGCCTTCTCTTCGGGACCGGTGTCGGACGCCGCCGATGCAGTCGTCGCCGAACAAGTCGAGGTCTTCCCCCCCAACGGTGAGTTGTTGATGCTGACCGTCGTCAGCCAGGACGTGAATGTGTTCGAGGCGTTGATCGCAGGGCTGGACCCCACCATCGACCTGGTGCGCAAGGAGGCATTCCGCCGGCCCGACGAGTCAGACGACGCGTACCGGCGCCGCGTCCTGGCTCAGATGGACGACTCGACGCAGCGAGCGATAACCGTCGCACTCGATCACCTGGGATACGAGATGGTTCCCATCGACGTCCTGATCACCGATCTCATGGAGGACGCCCCATCCGCCGAGGTGCTGCAGATCGGCGACGCTGTGAACAGCCTCGACGGTGTGGAGATCGTTAGCGGCACCGATCTCACCGATGCCCTGGCCGGCCATGCGCCAGGTGATGTCGTGGTGATGGGAATAACCAGGGAGGGCTCCGAGCAGACGATCGACGTCGAGCTGGCAGCTCGACCCGACGATCCCGAAGGGGCGATGATCGGGATCACGGTTGGCGAGCTGACCGAGCCACCTTTCCCTCTCACCATCGAGGCCGGAAGCGTGGGCGGTCCTTCGGCGGGGATGATGCACGCCTTGGCCATCGTCGACACCCTCACCCCGGGTGAGCTCACCGGAGGGCACGTGATCGCGGGAACCGGCACCATCTCGTACGACGGCACGGTGGGCAGCATCGGAGGTATTCGGCAGAAGGTGGTGGGGGCGGAGGCAGCCGGCGCCGAGTACATCCTCGTCCCCGAAGGCAACTACGAACAGGCGCTGACCGCCGAGCGGGACACGATCGAGATCATCCCCATCGCCGACTTCAACGAGGCCCTCGACTTCCTGGAAAACCTCGGCGCCGTCTAGCGAAACCACAACGAAACCCCGGTCGGTCGTTATCTTCTATGGGAGATGGAACCTGACGTCGCTGCCGGGGAGATCTATCGCGCTCAGTTCCGCACGGTCCTGAGAGGATTCGATCCGGGCGAGGTGACCCAACGAATCGAGGCCCTCGCAGCAGAAATAGAGAAGCTTCGGGAGCAAAGGGAACGCCTCAATGCCCGGCTCGGGGAGTACGCCGACCGCGACCTGGCCTCCGAATTCGACAACGTCGGGCGGGAAGTGGCTTCGGTGCTCCAGGCGGCCCGGGAAGCCGCCGAGTCGATGAGGCAGAGGGCAAGCCTCGATGCCGCGCAGTGGCGAGCGGAGTCGATGGCCGAAGCCGAGACGACGGTGAAGGAGGCGCGCAGCGACGCAGAGGCCCTGCGTGGTGATGCCTGGGCCACCGGCACCGAGCTCCTCAACCAGACGCTGGCCGAGCTCCGACAGCTGCGCCAAAACGCGGAGCGTGATGTGCTCACGGTGATGGGAGAGGCCGAGCGCGAAGCGCATCGGCTCACCTCGGCGGCGCGCCGCGAGTCCGAAGAGGCCATCCGTGTAGCGAGCATGGATGCAGAGAAGATGTCCTCTCAGGCCACGAAACGGCATGACGAGATCATCGAACAGGCCCATCGGGCCGCCGAGGCCGCCCAGGAGCGAACCCGGGCTTTGGAGGAGCGTCGTGAGGAGCTCCTAGAGGAGTTGGAGCACGCCCGCGCCACACTGACCCGGCTGGAGACGACGCTCGAAGAGCGGAGGGAGGGCATCGAGCACCTACCGGAGCCGACAAGCAGCGTTCGGGTGATCGGCACCCGCCGTGAGCCGGAATCCCCGCCTTTGACCTGGGAGCCCGGAGAAACGGTGCGAGTGATCCAGCGGGGTCAGCCGGGTGGGGGTGAAGGACCGGAGCCCCTCGCCGACGAGGTCGCCGACGACGTGGCCAGGATCAAACAGCGTTCCGAGCCCGAGCCAACGCCCGAACCGGCCCCGATCGAGCTAGGTGAGCCCGACGAGGCGACTATCCAGCCGGAGGTCGAGATCATCCCCGAGGAGACTGCTCCGGAGGAGGAATCCGCCCCCGACAGTCATGACGTGCCGACTTGGGCCCAGCCCCGGGCAGACGACGTTGGGGCCCTCTTCGCATCCCTGCGCGGCTCGGAGCCAGGAGACGGCGTGAGCCCCGAGCCGTCGCCGCTGCCCGCGGTGGCCGAGGAAATGGCGGACAGCGAGTCCTCCGACGCGGAGACGACGGGGTGGATCGAGGAGAGGGAGGTCCGGCTCCTGCCGATCAGCAATCGCGCCCTCCGCGGGGTGAAGAAGGCCGTGACCGAGGCGCAGAACGTGGCCCTCGACAGCCTGCGCACCGACGAGAGCTGGGGCCCGGACGAGAAGAGCTTGGCAGACACCATGCGCGCCGACCTGATCGGGTTGTGGGCCGAGAGCTATGCCGCGGGACATGCAGTGGCCGAGGAGATGACGGGGGAGCGGCTGAAGCGGCCAGACACTCCGCACTCGGACGCGGCAGACGATTTCGGCGCCGCGTTGGCCAATGCGATCGATGGGGCGCTGACCGAGGCCGGCACCGGTCTTCGGGAGAGGCAGTCCGCAGCCTCCCGGGTGTTCAGGGGTTGGCGCTCCGATGAGGCGGAGCGAAGGATCCGGGAGCTGGCTCTGCGTGGGTATCACAGCGGGATCACAGAATCGGTGGGTGCAGACGCTCGATTGGAATGGGTTTCCGCCGGCACCCCCTGTTCGGCTTGCAGTGAGGCTTCGTCCGAGCCGGCCGCGAATCTCCCGCCCATCCACGCCGGGTGCGGGTGCACCCTGGTCGCAGTCTGAACCGCCGCCAAAGCCAGCTTCTCCAAGTTTCGCCAGCAGTTACCCTCGGCTCCCATGTTCACCCGGGCGCCCGCGGACTACCCGACCGATCGGCGCCGCCCGCTCACGATCGTCCTGGTCATCGGTGCCGTCCTCTACCTGGCGCTGACCGCCCTCGGCACGCTGTGGACCGACTACCTCTGGTTCGATTCCATCGGCTACTCCGAGGTCTGGCAACGGAAATGGGGCATGTCGATCCTTCTCGGGGTGATCGGGATCGCAGTGTCGTTCATCCTGCTCTGGGTCAACCTCCGGATCGCCGATCGCCTCTCCCCGCGTTGGGCTCCATTCGACCTCTCGGAGGAAGAGGAGTTGATCGAGAGGTTCCGGGAATGGATCGAGCCCAGGGCACGCCAGGTCCGACTCTGGGTCACCGGGTTCCTCGCCCTGTTGCTCGGGCTGGCCGTCGCCTCATGGCGGGAGGATGTGTTCCTGTTCATCAAGGCCCAGGAATTCGGGGTTGAAGCTCCCTTCTTCGGCCAGGACATCGGCTTCTTCGTGTTCCGGTTGCCGTTGTGGGCTGACATCGCCGACTGGGTCTTCAACGCTCTGGTCCTGACCATCATCGTGGTGGTCGTCTCCCACTACTTCAACGGCGGCATCCGCTTCAACGGGCGGCGGTTCGCGGTGGCCCGGGGCCCCAAGATCCACGTCTCGGTGCTCTTGGCTCTGATCGCCCTGGTGCGTGCTGCGGTCTATCGGCTGGACATGTACGAGCTCTTGCTCTCGGACCGGAACAACTTTTTCGGCCCGGGCTTCACCGACATCACGGCCCGGCTACCGGCGTACCGGCTGCTGATCCTGGTGGCTTTGGTCGCCGCGGTCCTGTTCATCGTCAACATCTTCCGCCAGGGCTGGATCCTCGCCGGGGTGGCGGTCGGGTCGTGGGTCGTCGTCGCCCTGGCCGCAGCCGTGATCTATCCCCTTATCGTGCAGCGATTCCAGGTAGCGCCTGACCCCCAGGACAAGGAGGCCCCCTACCTGGAGAACAACCTGCAGTTCACCCGCGCCGCGTGGGGTTTCGATCAAGTCGATGTCCGCCCCTTTGCCGCGGCCGACGATCTGACGACGGAGGACATCGAGGCCAACCAGCTGACGATGGAGAACCTCAGGATCTGGGCGCCCTCGGTCCTCCCCAGCACCTATCAGAACTTCCAGGAGCTCCGTCCCTATTACAACCTCGGAGTCGTCGATACCGACCGCTATCTCGACGAGGGAACGCCTCGCCAGGTGATGCTCGCGGTTCGTGAGCTCGAGGAGCTCGAGCTGCCCCGCGATGACTGGGAGAACCAGCGCCTGATCTACACCCACGGCGTGGGGGCGGTCGCCAATGCCGCAGCCGTGGTGCAGGAGGACGGGCAGCCCCAATTCCTGCTCCAGGACGTCCCTCCTGTGGCATCCGTGGATCAGCTCGAGCTGGAACAGCCCCGGGTCTATTTCGGCGAGACCTACGAGCCGGGGCGCCCGGTGATCGTGGTCACGGGTGACGAGCCTCAGGAGATCGACTATCCCTCGGAGGGGGAGGGCACGGCCTTCAACTCATACGATGGGACCGCGGGAGTGAGGCTGAGCAGCATCTGGGAGCGGATCGCATTCGCATTCCGCTACCGCGACCTCAACCTGTTGATCTCCGGTGAGATCAAGCCGGAGAGCAAGGTGCTGGTGGAGCGAAACATCCGCCAGATCGTGGCCAACCTCGCCCCGTTCCTCCACGTCGACACCGACCCCTACCCGGTGATCATGGACGGCCGGATCCTCTGGGTGCTCGACCTTTACACGGCCTCGACCCATTACCCGTACTCGCAACCCCTAACCCCGGGCTCGGTTGGCCGACTTCCCGTTTCCACGTCGCTGGACCCGGGGGTCAACTACATGCGCAACTCGGTCAAGGCCGTGATTGACGCCTACGACGGGGATGTCACCTTCTATCTCCACGACCCCAGCGACCCCATAGCCCGGGCGTGGTCACAGGTCTACCCGGGCATGCTCAAGCCGGCTTCGGAGATGCCAGAGGGATTGGTCGAGCATCTCCGCTACCCCCAGGACCTGTTCCGGGTCCAGGGGGAGCTCTACCTCGAGTACCACGTCACCGACTTCGCCGAGCTCTTCTCCGGCAACGACCAGTGGGATCTCCCGTTGGATCCCTCGACTATTTCCCGGGGTCAGAGCGCGGGCGCAGAGCTCTTGCGTGGTGATGACGCGCTCCAAGGGACAGTCGAGTATCTCAGAGACATCCTCCCGTATTACCTGTTGACGACGATCCCGGGGGAGACCGACCTCTCCTATCTCCTGCTCCAACCGTTCACCCCCTCCACCAAGAAGAACATGGCCAGTTTTCTGGTGGCCGATTCGACGCCCGGCCGCTACGGGCGGCTCATCGACTTTCGAATGCCCCAGGGGGAGCTGGTCGACGGCACCGAGCAGGTCGGGCAACGGATCGAGCAGGATCCCACGATCTCCCAGCAGTTCACGTTGTGGAACAACGTGGGGTCGCAGGTGATCAAGGGGGACATGCTGGTGGTGCCGATCGAGGGATCGGTGATCTATGTCCAGCCGATCTTCCTCCAGGCCGAAGGTGGGGGCTTTCCCGAGTTCCAGAGGGTCATCGTGGTCTACGGCGATCAGGTGGAGTGGTCCTCCACTTTGGAGGGCGCCCTCGACCTGGTTTTCGGAGACGGTGAGCCGTCGGAACCGGGGCCGACACCGGGTGGGGGAACGGTCGAAGAATTGTTGGATCAGGCCGCCGAAGCCTTCGCCAACGCCGATGATGCCCTACGCGACGGGAACCTCTCCGAGTACCAGCGCTTTGTGGAGGAGGCGCAGCGACTCATCGACGAGGCCCGCAACACGATCGCCGGCTCCGTGGAGGCAATGGCTCCCCGCTTCGGCTGACGAATCCATACACCTCGATGTGTATGATGGTGTATATGGGCAGGACGAACATCGACATCGACGATCAACTCGTGGGGAAGGTCATGGAGCGCTACGGCCTGAAGACCAAGAAAGAGGCGGTCGACCTCGCCCTGCGTCGGATGGTGGGCACTGTTTTCACCAGGGAGGACGTGCTGGCCATGGAGGGGGCCGGTTGGGATGGCGATCTCGCCGAGATTCGCGGGGGAGTGGTGGTCATCGAGGAGATCGAGTGACCGTCCTCGTGGACACCTCGGCGTGGGTGGAGTACTTGCGGCGAACCGGATCCGAGACGAATGTCGCTTTGAGGAAATGGCTGCAGTCCGGTAGGCGTGTGGCCACCACCGATGTCGTGATCATGGAGCTGCTCGAGGGGGCTACCACCCGACAGGCGCAGGACAAGATATGGGCGACCATGAACTGGTGCACGATGTTGCCCACCCGCCCCCTGTTCGACTACGAGGTCGCCGCCGACCTCTATCACCGCTGCCGGCGGGCGGGGTTCACCCCGGCAAACAGCCACGACTTGTTGATCGCGGCGGTTGCGATGGGGAAGGATGTGCCATTGCTGGCGGCGGACTCCGATTTCATCCGGATCGCAGCCGTTTCCGACCTCCGACTGGTCGCCGCATGACCCACATTCTCAAATGGCGTGCGCTACCCCTACCATGACGCACCCTCCCCAGGAATTCATGGCCAAAGACGAAGACGAATACATACGAATGCGCGGCACGGTCGTGAAGATGCTTCCTGACTCCACCTTCGAGGTGAAGCTGGAGAGTGGATTCGAGTTGCTCGCCAAGCCGTCCGGTCGGATGCGCCGGGGTCGGGGGATCAGGGTGCTTCCCGGGGACACCGTCGACGTCGAGGTCTCGACATATGACCCGACCCGAGGTCGCATCGTCTGGCGCTATCGCTGAACCCGCCGTTTCGGCACCGAAATAGGTTCAACGGTCTATGGAATCTGTCACCCCGGTTTCCGATGATGTCACCATGGGGTTGCTCTTGAACGTGGTGGCAGTGGTAGCCGGGATCCTCATGGTGGTCATCGGGGTCTATTCGATGATCGCCATCTGGTGGGACGAGCTCGGCTAGATCTGTAGCTTGCGCAGGATGAAGGTCTCGAACCTCATCCTGCGCACCACCGACCTCGACCGCGCCGTGGACTTCTGGTCGGAAAAGGTCGGTTTGCCTCTCCTTGGCCGGTTCGAGGCGTTCGCCTTTCTCGACGGCGGCTCGATACAGCTCGCTCTCAACGGCGTCGACGGCCCCATCGACGATTCCTCTCTTACGGAGGTGGTCCTGGAGGTCGAGGACATCCATGCCACCTACGCGGAACTGCTCGGACGCGGGGTGCCATTCGAGATCGAGCCCCGGGTGGTCACCGGTGACGGCTCCCGTAACCTGCTTGCGGCCCACTTCCGCGACCCTGACGGGCACGCCGCCAGCATCTCGGGGTGGGTGTCGGAGGGACTCTGAGCAATAGGGCGCGCCCCGCGTCAGAGAACTAGCCTCCGATCGGAGGTCACCGATGGATGTCGCCGGTCTGGACACGATCCCGCTCTTCGCCACTCTCCCTCGTAGGGAGCGCGCGGTGATCGCCGAGCATGCCGACGAAGTCAGCCTCGAGGAGGGCACATCCATCGTCAATCAAGGTGCCCTCGCCTACGAGATGTTCGTCATCAAAACAGGCACCGCGGACGTTCTCCAGGCCGGTCAGGTGATTGCACAAATGGGCCCGGGCGACGTCGTGGGCGAGATCGGCGTTCTCAAGACCCACATCAGGACAGCAACCGTGGTTGCTACCAGTCCGGTGGAAGCCATCGTCATGTATGGGCCGGAGGTGACGGCGCTCAGGGCGGAGATGCCTCACGTATGGGCCGAGTTACTACGCATCGTCGCCGAGCGAACAGCCGCGGGCTGAGCAGGCCGCCTGTTGTCGTAGGCCCGGGTGCGCCGTACAATCAGAACTTCACAAGCGACGCGGGGTGGAGCAGTCTGGTAGCTCGTCGGGCTCATAACCCGAAGGTCGCGGGTTCAAATCCCGCCCCCGCTACTCCAGAAAAACCCAGGCATCGCCTGGGTTTTTCGCTTGTTACCGCCCGGCCGTGGAGCAACCCATGCCGGACCCCATCCCACATCCGTTGTCACAACTAACCTTCCCCGACTGCTCTTGCGTGAGCAACCTTCGAGGTGACCGTCCGACATGCACTTTGAGGAATCCATTGATATCGACGCCGGGCAGCAGCGCGTCTGGGAGGTGCTCAGCGACATCGAAGCGTGGCCGCGGCGCATCGAAACGGTCGACGTCGCGGAGCTGCTCACGCCCGCTCCTGTGGCGAAGGGCAGCCGTGTTCGCCTCAAGCAGCCGAAGCTGGGAGAGAGCACATGGGACATCACCGTATGGGACGCCCCGTCTTACTTCGAGATGCGCCAGAAGTCCGGCGGCGTCGCCAGCGTGGCGGGCCATCGCGTCGAGGCGCTGGAGGGAGACCGCTCTCGCTTGACGCTGACCCTGGATATGCGAGGACTGATGATCCCGGTCGTCGCAATGTTCAGGGGCCTCACCACCCGTTACATGACCAGCGAGGCGCAGGACATGAAGCACGCCGCCGAGTCCGCCGAGACGTGAGCGTGCGGCGCACGCGCAACGTTCTCGGCCATTTCTGAAGCCGGGCGGCGACGCTCAGGCGGTTGCGGACTTGACCAGCGCCACGACCTTCTTCTCGACGGCGGGGGTCCATTCGACGATCGCGAACACGACCGGCCACATCGGGCCGTCGTCGAGAGCGGCCGCGTCTTCGAATCCCAACATCGCGTAGCGGCCGTCGAACTTGGAAGCGGCCTTGAAGAAGCAAACGAGCTTGCCGTCCTCCTTCGCGTAGGCGGGCATGCCGTACCAGGTCCTGGGCAGAAGGGCCGGGGCGTGCGTGGTTACGAGTGCATGGATGCGTTCGGCGACCGCGCGGTCGGCATCCGGCATCTCGGCGATCGCGTCGAGCACGGCGCGCTCGTTGTCGGCCTTCTTCGCGCCGCTGCGGCCCTGCGCCTTCAGTTCCTGGGCACGCGCCCTCATGGCGTCACGCTCTGCCTCGGAGAAGCCGTCCGCACGGGTCTGTTTCGTGGTGCTCATCTCTTGACCTCCTATACCAGTCGTAACCGACAGTACGGGTGAAGGGGGGCGGATGCTTCTCCGATCCTGCTCGATCGCGCCGTGGGCATGGGCTGTCCAGATCGACGTTTAGGCTGGATGTGTGAGCGCCGACCTCGACGAGCTGCGTCTGCTGCGACGAGCCCGAGACCGGATGGATCGAGAGTACGCCCAGCCGCTCGACGTCCCAGCGCTCGCCCGAACTGCGCTCATGTCGCCGGCGCACTTCAGCCGCCGTTTCCGCGCCGCGTACTCCGAGACGCCCTACTCCTACCTCATGACCCGGCGCATCGAGCGGGCGAAGGCCCTGCTGCGTCGGGGTGACATGAGTGTGACCGAGGTCTGCTTTGCGGTGGGTTGCACCAGCCTCGGCTCCTTCTCCGCCCGGTTCACCGAGCTGGTCGGAGAGACGCCGAGCGCCTATCGGGCCCGAGACCACGACGAGGTTCGAGCAATCCCCTCTTGCCAGACGATGGTGGCGACCCGGCCGCGCCGTTACGACTATCGCTCTTCGGAATCGAGCAGTTTCGGAGAAGCAACGTTCGTCGCCCGCACGTAGGGTCACGGTCATGACCGTTTCAATAAGCCACGTGCACATCCTTGTCGACGATCCCGACGCCGCCCTCGGCTTCTACCGGGACACCCTTGGTCTCGAGGTGACCAATGAGGTCGAGAACGGCGGCTTCCGCTGGATCACCCTGGCCACCGACAGCCAGCCCGAGATCCAGATCGTGTTGTCGCAACCCCAGGCCGGTCGTTCTCAGGAGGACGGTGACGCCATCGCAGCACTGCTCGCCAAGGGAGAGCTGGGCTCCGTTTTCTTCCGCTCCGACGACCTCGACGAGACATTCGAGAAGGTGGCCGCCGCGCCGGGCGTCGAAGTGCTCTCAGAGCCCGCCGACCAGTTCTGGGGTGCCCGCGACGCCGCCGTGCGCGACCCGGCGGGCAACATGCTCCGCATCGAGCAGGGCTAGAAGCGGATCATTGAGAGGCGAGCGGGGCGTGTCGGACACGGGATTGCCGCAGACGATCAGCTGGGGGGAGTTCGCGGAACGTGAGCCCGAACTGGCACGTTTCGGGGCGGACAGGTTGACCGCAGTGCCTGCCTATCTGGCGACAGTTCGCCGGTCGGGCGCCCCTCGAGTTCATCCGGTGACGCCGATCTTCACGGACGCCGGGCTATTCCTGTACATGGAGCCGACTTCTCCCAAGAGGAAGGATCTCCTGGAACGTGGATGGTTCGCCTTGCACAACGGAGTCCCGGACAATGCAGGCTCCGGAGGCGAGTTCTGCGCCACCGGCCGTGGGCTCGCCGTGGACGATCCGGACATGTGGTCCCATGTTGCCGAGGCTTCGACCTACACGCCGATCGACCGCTACATCCTGTTCGAGTTCCAGCTGAGTGAGGCCCGATGCCACGGTTACGGTGACGTGCCCATGCCCTCAACTCAGAGGTGGTCGGTCGACCAATAGGTGTGCGACGAGGCCCCCCTTCAAGGTCGCTTGGTGATGGTGGACGCGCGGGTGCTTCACTTGCGCTACCGGGTTCGCCGGTGACGACCCGCGACCGGCGCGGCTAGGCGGCGAGGGAGTAGACGGCCATGGCCGATGCCTCGATCGAGAAGTACTTCGCGGGCAAGCCGGAATCGTTGGCGACCTTCCGGGTCATCGCCGACCGGATCGCGGCCTTGGGATCGTGCGAGGTGAGCGTCGCCTCACAGATCAGCTTCGGCGTCAACCGCAAGTTCGCCTGGTTCTGGCTGTACAACGTGAGCAAGAAGAACCCCGACGGCGTCCCTCACCTCATGTTGGCTCTGGACCATGAGGTTCCAAGTGATCACGTGCGCCAGCATCCAACAGGTCGGCCGGTCCCGCTGGAACCATCAGATCGTGATCCGCTCCAAGGACGACGCCGAGAGCGAGTGGCTGGGCGAGCTTCTGCAAAGCGCCTACGCCTACGGATCCGCCTGACCTTCTCGGGGAGGTCGATCGCCGGGGTTGCCGCACCGTTGACACCACCAAGGAACCCTTGTAAAAACGTTTTAGACGTTCATGTAAAACGTTTTTGATGTGAGCTCCCGCACCACGATCAAGGACGTGAGCCGGGCCTCCGGGGTGTCCGTCTCCACCGTTTCCAACGCGCTCAACGCGCCGGAGAAGGTCGCCCCTGAAACGAGACGGAGGGTGATCGAGACCGCTGACCAGCTCGGCTATCGACCCAACCGAGCTGCCAGCGCCCTTCCCAAGGGGCGCACGTTCACCATCGGCTATTGCATCCCGGCTGGACGCGACGGCTTCGCACTCGACACCTTTCTCCACCAGGTCACCGAGCGCGCTTCCGATGCAGGCATGGACATCCTCTTGTTCACCCCACACCGCGGTCAGAGCGAGACCGATTCCTACCGTGAGATCATGAGGCGCGGGGCCGTGGACGGTTTCGTGCTCTCCGGCACCGTCCATGACGACGAGCGGGTCCGCATCCTTCTCGGGGCTGGGATTCCCATCGTCACATTCGGGCGAACCGACCTCGCCGACGGCCACTCCTGGGTGGATGTCGACGGCCGGGCCGGGACCCGGGCCGCGGTCAAGCATCTCGTTGACCAGGGCCACAGCCGTATCGCTTTGATCGCCTGGCCCGAAGGCTCGCTATCGGGCGACGACCGAGCTGCCGGCTATGCACAAGGACTGAACATGGCCGGCCTCGAGCTCGATCCTGGCGTCGTCGTTCGAACCGAGACCGGTCTCGCCGCGGGACGGAAAGCGGCATCTCATCTCCTCGACACCGTCCCCCCTCCAACCGCGATTGCCACTGTCCAGGATGTTCTCGCTGCTGGTGTGATCGCCGAGCTACACAGCAGGGGCCTGCGCCCCGGTCGGGACGTGGCGGTCACCGGCTTCGACGACTCGCCCCCTGCCGTCTACAGCACGCCCGGTATCACCTCGGTTCGGCAGCCGATCGAGGAAATCGGGCGGCGGATCGTGGAGTTCCTCGTGAACCACCTCGAGGACGACGAGCCCATCCGTCGCTCGGACCTGATCGAGCCAGAGTTGGTGGTCCGGGACAGCTCGCTGCACAACGCGGAGAGCCCGGGATGATCGATACCTGGCTCCTGACCGAGGATCGGATTTGGCCGGAGCGGATCTCGTGGAAAGAGTCCCTATTCAGCGTGGCCAATGGACGTCTCGGTACCAGAGGCACTTTTGAGGAGGGATATGGGGACTCGGTTCCGGCCACGTTCATGCACGGTCTGTTTGTCAACCCCGCTCGGGGACCTGCCCTATCTCGCCCCATTGCCCGATTGGACCGGGGTCTCGATCACGGTCGACGGTGTGCGCTTCCGGCTCGACCAGCAACCACCGGCAGGTTACGAGCGAATCCTCGACTTCAGGACGGGAGTCCTCACGCGGCGGGTTGTGTGGCGCGGACCAGGGACCGGTGTCATTCGGGTTGAGTTCCGTCGCCTCCTCTCCATGGCCGACCCCGCACTAGCGGCGATGGAGGTGCAGATCACCTCACTCACCGATGACGTGCAGATCGGGATCGAGACCGGTCTCGACGGCTCGATCATCGGCCCGTTCGGAGCGCCGTGGCGACGCCTCGACTGGGAGCGAACCGCCGCCGACCAGCTCTCCATGTGGGCTGAGTCCGATGATGGCCTGGCCTCGGTCACCGCCACCTGCGTCGTGTCTGGCATCGGTCCCCTCGAGTTGACCAACCACGCCAGCCATCCTCGTCTCAACGCGACCCTCGATCTGGCCCAAGGGGACAGGCTTGGCTTCACCAAATACGCGGTCTACTCGCGAGACAAGGGAGTGCAGTCGGTAAAGATGCCTGCCGTCTCCTTCGACCAGGTCGTCGCCGACTCCGCCGCGGAGTGGGCCCGACGTTGGGAGACGAGTCGGGTCGATGTTTCGGGCGATCCCGGGGCCGAACTTGCCCTCCGTTTCGGCGCCTTCCATCTCATCGGCGGGGCGCCACGATCCTCGGAGCGGGCGGGAGTGGGCGCCAGGCTTCTCTCCGGCTACGGCTACCGGCACCATGTCTTCTGGGACGCGGACATTTTCGTCGTGCCCTATCTCACCATGACTCAGCCCGACCTGGCGCGGGCGCATCTCGAGTACCGCTACCACGGTCTCGACGGAGCGAGGCGAAAGGCAGCTAACTACGGGCGGTCCGGAGCCTTCTATGCATGGGAATCGGCCGGCACCGGCGACGAGGTCACTCCGGATTGGGGAGAGACCCCCGACGGGGAGCGGGTCCGGATCCGCACTGGTGAGATCGAGGAGCACATCGTCGCCGACGTCGCCTATGCCGTCGACCATTACGTGAGTTGGACCGACGACCGAGAGTTCCTGACCGAGCAAGGGGCGGAGATGACGGTCGACGGAGCCCGCTACTGGCAAGGTCGGATCGAGATCGGGTCTGACGGCAGGGGCCATCTGCGTCATGTGATCGGGCCCAACGAGTACCACGTCGACATCGACGACAATTTCTTCACCAACGCCATGGCCGCCTGGCATCTGCGAACCGCGGTCCGCCACGCTGCCGAGCTCGCCACACACGACCGCGATGCCCTCGTCTCCCGACTCGGTCTGGCCACCGGCTGGGAGGACGCCTACAACGTTCTCGCCGACGGCCTCGAACCGGGGCCCGGAGAAAACGGCGTCTTCGAGGAACACGACGGATACTTCGACCTCGACCAGGTCGAGCTATCGCACTTTGAGCCAAGGAGGTGGTCCCTCCAGGCGATCCTCGGGGACAAGCGCCTGGAGCGGAGCCAGATCACCAAACAGGCCGACGTGGTGATGGGAATGGTGCTGCTCGATGCCTATCGGTCCTCGGAACTGATCGGCGCGAATCTCGACTATTACGCCGCTCGCACCGACCACGGCTCCTCACTGAGCCTGGCCGTCTACTCACTCGCCGCGTCTCTCGCGATGCGTCCCGATCAGGCATATGACTTCTTTCGGCGCGCCGCCGCCATCGATCTCGACGACTCGATGGGCAACTCCAGCCACGGCATCCACGCCGCCACCCAGGGCGGCCTGTTGCAGGCGGCGCTGCTCGGATTCGGCGGCCTCCGTCTCACCGCGGGAGGTCCCCAAACCACACCCCGGCTCCCGGATCATTGGGATTCCCTGGGCTTCTCCTTCGTGCACCGGGGCAACCGGCACGAGAGAGAAGTCCGTGGAGGCAAGCCGGACCGTGAGGCAATTGCCCCACGGTCCGACCACAACGGAGGAGGATAAGTATGAGATACAGGACGCTTGTGGTCCTGACGCTCCTTTTGGCTTTCATCGCCGCCTGCGGCGATAGCGGGGGAGTGGACACGACCACCGCCGGTGGCACTGAGACAACCGAGGGCGGTGCAGCCACCACCGCCGGGGGTGCCGCCACGACCATGGCCGAGGGGTCGCTGGAGGGAGTCGAGCTCAGCCTGTGGGGCTGGTCATCCTCGGACGCCGAAAACACGGCCTTGAGCGAGTTGGTGACGCAGTTCTCCGAGGAGACCGGAGCGTCGGCCAGCTTTCAACCTCAGGCCGAATACGACGTCGCACTCCAGGCGGCGCTGACCTCGGGAGACCCTCCCGACGTGTTCTACGTCGACAGCTTCCGTCTCCCCGACCTGGCCGATGCCGGAGCGCTCGCCCCGGTTCCGGAAGGTGCGGTGAGCAACCCCGACGACATCTACCCGTCGTTACGGGAGGCGTTCACCTACAACGACACCTGGTACTGCCCGCCCAAAGACTTCTCCACCCTGGGGCTGGTTTATGACCCCGGGGTCCTGGAAGCTGCCGGGGTGGCGGTTCCGACCACGTGGGAGGAGCTGGCCGCAGCGGCCGAGGCCCTGACCACCGGTGACGCCGCGGCTGTCGCGGCTGGTACCGCCCAGGCCGGTCTCAGCATGGGCGTGGAGTATCCCCGTTGGGGGGCATTCATGTTCCAGAACGGGGCGGCCATGACCAACGAGGACAATACGGCCATGACGCTGGACACCCCCGAGTCTCGGGAGGCGATCGAGTACGTGGCCGGTCTCTATCAGGACGGCTTCGCGGTGAAGCCTGCCGCGGTCGACTCTGGATGGTCCGGCGAGGCCTTCGGGCAGGGCAAGGTCGCCATGGTGGTCGAGGGCAATTGGTTACCTCCTGCCATGGAGGCCGACTTCCCCGATCGCAACTGGGCGGTCGCCGAGTTGCCGACGGGACCGGTTGGTCCGGGCAACTTTGCCTTTACCGTCTGTTACGGGGTGGCGGCGGATGCGCCCAACCCGGAGGCATCATGGGCCCTGGTCGACGCACTCACCAATGAGGAGGGCGCACTGGCCTGGACCGAGGCTTTCACCGTGATGCCAGCTCGTGAATCGGCAGCCGCGGACTGGACCTCGGCGCATCCCGACCTCGAAGCCTTCGTGGCCGGCGCCGACTACGCCCATCGCTGGGGCTTCGTCCCCGGTTTCGGTGATGTGCTCAGTGTGTTCAACACCGGGCTCGAAGGTGTGGTGGACGGGAATATGACCGTCGACCAGGTCATCGCCGACACCACCGCGGCCGGCGAGGGGGTGCTGGGAGGATGACATTGGGTTCCGGGGGCCGGGTCGACGATCCGGCCCCCGCGGTCCCGCTGGCTGAGGCCCCACCCATCGTCTCGGAGGCTGCTCCGGCCCTCGGCCTGTTCAAGGTCAGACGGGGCGCGCCGCTCAAAGGTGCGGGCTGGCTGGGCTGGCTTTTTAGCGGCCCGGCGCTGATCGGGTTGCTCGTCTTCGTCGCCATCCCGATCGTCCTCACCGCCTGGGTCAGCCTTCGGGACTGGAGCGGCCTGGTCTCGCCGTTCACCACCGAATACACCGGGTTTGAGAACTACAACGAGCTCCTCTTTGTGGACGGGGTGCGCCGCACCGACTTCGCGCTCTCTATTCGCAACAACTTCTATTACGTGCTCTTCGTGGTCCCGATGCAGACCACGCTCGCCTTTGTCCTGGCGGTGATCCTCAACAACAAGCTCCTCAAACGAAAGGGCTTCTTCCGCACCTCGTATTACTTCCCCTCGATCTCAAGCTCGATCGCGGTCACATTGATCTTCGTGTTCCTGTTCCAGACCTCGGGGGCGATCAACGCCATCCTCCCTTTCGAAACCATCAACTGGCTGGACAACGCCAACGGCCTGTTCCACAACGCGCTCGGGGTGATCGGCATCGAAGAGCCACCGGTCTGGATGGTGGAAAACGAGTTCATGGGCGTGACGTTCTGGCAGTGGATCGCCGGCCCCAGTGTGGCCCTGTTCGCCATCATCCTCCTCGTCACGTGGACCTCGATCGGGACCTTCATGCTCATCTTCCTGGCGGGTCTCCAATCCATCCCCGAGTCGGTGGAGGAGGCGGCCAAGGTGGATGGGGCCTCCACCTTCCAGACCTTTTGGCACGTGGTCGTCCCGTTGATGAAGCCGACAATCTTCTTCGTGCTCACCATCGGGCTCATTTCCACCTGGCAGGTGTTCGACCAGATATATGCCACCAACTTCGGCGGCCCGCAGAAGACGACGGTGACTCCGGCCTTTCTCATCTACTTCCAGTCGTTCCGCAACTCCCAAGCGAGTCTGGCCGCGGCCATCGCCATCCTGTTGCTGCTGGTGATCATCGTGTTCACCGTCATCCAGCGGCGGATGATCAAGTCGACCGGGGAGGTGTGATGGTCATCTCGACTGCCCGATCTTCGGAGCAACGGGGTTGGCGCCGGCTTCTCGGCTACGCAGTGCTGATCTTCTTCGCCCTGGTCTTCATCTTTCCTTTCGTCCTGGCGCTGGCCTCCTCGTTCAAGACCCTGCCTGACATCCAGGCGAATCCGGTGCAGCTCTTGGCCGACCCCGAGTACGGGGGATGGACCTTGGATGGGATCAGAGGGCTGAACACCCAGAGCGTGCGCATCCCCAGGTGGGCGATCAACTCGACGGTGGTGACGGTGATCGCCACCCTGGGCAGGGTGTTCCTCGCCTCGCTGGCGGGGTACGCATTGGCCAAGATGTCGTATCCGGGCAGGCAGGTCCTGTTCGGGCTGATCATCGTTCTGCTGGCGGTGCCCGGGGTGGTGCTGCTCATCCCTAAGTTCCTCATCTTGAAGCAGCTGGGGCTGTTGAACAGCTACGCGGGGCTCATCATCCCGCTGATTTTCGATGCTTTCGCCATCTTCCTGATGAAGCAGTTCTTCGAACAGTTGCCGGACGATCTGATCGAGGCGGCCGCCATCGACGGGGCCTCGGCCTGGCAAACTTTCTCCAGGGTGATGCTCCCCCTTGCCGCTCCGGGGCTGATCGCATTGACCATCCTCTCCGTGCAGGGGATCTGGAACGAGTTCCTCCATCCCCTGATCGCGGTGCCCGGAGCCCCCGAGCTGGCCACCCTGCCGCTGGGCCTGGCCAACCTGAGAGCGTCGTTCGGGGAGGCGCAGCCGTGGAACACGATCCTGGCCGGGACCCTGATCACCACGATCCCGATCGCCATCGTCTTCTTCATTTTCCAGCGCTACTTCGTCCAAGGGGTGGCCGCCACTGGGGTCAAGGGCTGAGCTCGCTGCTCCGGGCCGAGGACGGGAAGGAGATCATCGACACCCAGCTATGCCGGGCTGTGATCTTCGACATGGACGGTGTGGTCACGGATTCGGTCCCGGTGCACCAACGGGCATGGAAGGAGATGTTCGACTCGTTCCTCGACGAGACCATGTCGGATGCCCCACGTTTCGACGAGGTCGCCGACTACTTGACCTACGTCGACGGAAAGCCCCGCTATGACGGGGTGCGCGACTTCCTCATATCCCGGGGGATCGTGCTGCCCGAGGGCTCCCCCGATGACCCGCCGGAGGAGCTGACGGTGTGCGGGCTTGGTAACCGTAAGAACCAGGGCTTTTTGAAAGCCCTGGCCGAAGGCGGGGTCGAGCCCTATCGGTCGACGTTGGAACTGATCGATCAGCTCCGTGCCGCTGGTCTGGGCGTGGCCCTGATCACCTCGAGCCGTAATGCGGCGGCGGTGCTCGCCTCGGCAGGTGTCGACCCGGCCGTCTTTGGGGCCGTGGTCGACGGCAACGAGTCCGTTCGTCTCGGTCTCCCCGGCAAACCAAACCCGGCAATCTTCCTCGCGGCGGCGTCGGAGCTAGAGGTGGAGCCGGCGGCTGCCATCGTGGTCGAGGACGCTATTTCCGGGGTGGCCGCAGGCCGGGCAGGTGGATTCGGCGGTGTCATCGGCATCGACCGGGGGGAAAACCGGGACGCGTTGCAGGCGGCTGGCGCCGATGTTGTCGTGGATGATCTCGTCGAGATCCAGTTAGGCCCGGCTCACTGATGCGCCGGGTGGCGAACGTGGGGGGGGGGGGGGGGGGGGGGGGGGCGGGGCGCGGGAGTTGGTAGGGGGGGGGCCGTTGGAGGGCGGGCGCTGCTCAGTTTCGTCCATGCCTGGCCTTAGAGGGTGCGGAGTGGCGACCGGGCGAGGTGTGATGTCGCCTATTATTGATAAGGGTTACGCAGGATCTCGTACAACCGTGCGTGGCGCGCCAGTGGCCGCCTGATCGCCTGTTCTGACAACAGACGTATCGTGTCCGGGTGATGGAGGACAGTCTGACCCTGGGCCGCAGCAGCCTGAGGGTCCCTCGCCTCGGAGTCGGCGCGATGACCTGGGGCGAGCCACGCGGCCTCGCTCGACTCCACCCGGCACAGACGGCTTATGGGGCCGCACATGGGTATGAAGAGGAGAAGCGAGCGGTCGAGGCCAGCCTGGAGGCCGGTGTCGACCTGTTCGACACCGCCGCGATGTACAGCGGCGGAGCCTCCGAGCGTCGCCTCGGCGAGCTCGCAGCAGGACGGGACCTGGTGGTTGCCAGCAAATTCCCGTCCGGGCTCCGCTTTCGGGCCGAAAATTTCCCGGATGAGCTGGAGGCGAGCCTCGGCAGGTTGGGACGTCTCAGCATCGACCTCTATCAGCATCACTTCCCGACGCGACGAGTGTCGATTCCGGAGTTGATGGAGCAAATGGCGAAGGCGGTCGAGGCGGGCAAGGTGAACGCGGTGGGGGTCAGCAACTATTCGGCTGCTCAAATGCGAGAAGCCCACGCCGCCCTCGCCACGCATGGAATCCCCCTTGCGTCCAACCAGGTCGAGTACTCGCTTCTCCATCGACAGCCCGAGACCAATGGGGTGCTCGACGCCTGCCAGGAGCTCGGAGTCACCCTCATCGCCTATACCCCTCTCGCCGGCGGATTGTTGACCGGGAAGTACTCCACGCAGAACCGCCCCGGTGGGTTCTATCGGCGGGTCCTACCCCGCTACCGGCGTCGGGGGTTGGAGGCGATTCAACCCGTGGTCTCTCTCCTGAACGAGATTGGCAATCGCTATGAGAGAACGCCGAGCCAGGTGGCCCTCCGCTGGCTCATCGAGAACCCGGCCGTGTTACCGATTCCCGGCGCCAAGAACGGCAGGCAAGCGACCGCCAATGCTGCCGCTCTCGGCTTCTCTTTGACGGCCGAAGAAGTGCAGGCCCTCGACGAGGCAACCCATCCCTGGAGGGCCTGAGAACGCCGATGCCGCCGAGGCCCCGGCCGCCGGCCCGAGGCAGAATCCAAGCGCGGCATGGGTTTTTCCTGATGGCTACGCGCTCAGTAGCGTGCCGACCATGCAGGAAGCCGACAGCCACGACCTCATCCGTGTCGCCGGAGCCCGGGAGAACAACCTCAAAGACATCACCATCGAGATCCCGAAGCGCCGGCTGACGCTGTTCACCGGAGTCTCCGGCTCTGGGAAGAGCTCGTTGGTGTTCGACACGATCGCCGCCGAGTCACAGCGGCTGATCAACGAGACCTACAGCGCGTTCCTGCAGGGCCTCATGCCGACGCTGGCCCGACCCGAGGTCGACGTGCTCGACGGCTTGACCACCGCCATCATCGTCGACCAGGAGCGGATGGGAGCCAATGTCCGCTCCACGGTCGGCACCGCCACCGACGCGAACGCGATGCTTCGACTCCTCTTCAGTCGGCTCGGGGAACCGCACATCGGCCCTCCGCCCGCGTACTCGTTCAATATCCCGACCCGGACGGCGAGCGGGGCGATGACGGTTGACAAGGGCAAAGGGGAGCGGATCGTGGTGCGCAACGTCGTCTACCACGGCGGTATGTGCCCCCGGTGCGAAGGGATGGGCTCGGTCAACGACATCGACCTCACCCAGCTCTACGACGAGAGCAAGTCGCTTGCCGAGGGGGCGATCACCGTGCCTGGATACAAGGCCGACGGCTGGTCGGTGCGCATCTTCACCGAGTCGGGCTTCCTCGACCCGGACAAGCCGATACGCAAGTACACCAAGAAAGAGCTCAACGACTTCCTCTTCAAGGAGCCGACCAAGGTCAAGATCAACAACTTGAACCTGACCTATGAAGGGCTGGTTCCCCAGATCCAGAAGTCGTTCCTGTCGAAGGACGTCGACGCCCTCCAGTCGCACATACGGGCGTTCGTGGAGCGGGCGGTGACTTTCACCGCCTGTCCCGACTGCGGCGGGACCCGCCTCAGTGAGGCGGCCCGGTCGTCGAAGATCGCCGGGATCAGCATCGCCGACGCCTCCGCGATGCAGATCAGCGATCTCGCCGAATGGGTCCGAGGGCTCGACGAGCCGTCGTTCGCGCCCCTGCTCGGGGCGCTGCAGGAAACCCTCGACTCGTTCGTCGAGATCGGCCTGGGCTACCTCTCCCTGGACCGGCCCTCGGGAACGCTGTCGGGTGGTGAAGCTCAACGCACCAAGATGATCCGCCACCTCGGCTCCCCGCTCACCGATGTCACCTACGTCTTCGACGAGCCGACCACCGGCCTGCACCCCCATGACATCCAGCGCATGAACGACCTGCTGCTCCAGCTGCGCGACAAGGGGAACACGGTGCTCGTCGTCGAGCACGAGCCAGAGACCATCGTGATCGCAGACCACGTCGTTGACCTCGGCCCCGGCGCCGGCAATGCGGGTGGTGAGGTGGTGTTCGAGGGCACCGTCGCCGAGCTGCGTTCGAGCGGCACCCTCACCGGGCGCCACCTCGACGACCAGCCGACCTTGAAGGAGACGGTTCGCTCACCCACCGGCAAGCTGGAGATCCGCGGTGCGACGACGAACAACCTCCAGAACGTCGACGTCGACGTCCCGCTCGGGGTGCTCGTCGTTGTCACTGGTGTCGCCGGCTCCGGCAAGAGCTCTCTTGCCCATGGGTCGATCCCCGCGGGTGCCGGGGTGGTATCTGTCGATCAGACCCCGATCCGAGGCTCGCGGCGAAGCAACCCGGCGACTTACACCGGGATGCTGGAACCGATCCGCAAGGCGTTCGCCAAGGCCAACGGCGTGAAGCCGGCGCTATTCAGCGCCAACTCCGAGGGTGCCTGCCCAAATTGCAACGGCGCCGGTGTCATCTACACCGAGTTGGGCTTCATGGAGACCGTCGCCACCATCTGCGAGGTATGCGAGGGCAAGCGGTTCCAGGCCGAGGTGCTCGAGTACCAGTTGGGTGGCAGGAACATCGCCGACGCGCTCGCGATGTCGGTGGCCGAGGCCGAGAAATTCTTCGCCGAGGGTGAGGCCAACGTGCCCGCCGCCCACGCCATTCTGGAGCGAATGACCGCCGTGGGACTCGGCTACCTGAGTATCGGGCAGCCGCTGACAACACTCTCCGGTGGCGAGCGACAGCGGCTCAAACTGGCGATCCAAATGGCGGAAAAGGGTGGGATCTACGTGCTTGACGAGCCGACCAACGGGCTCCATCTCGCCGATGTCGAACACCTGCTCGGGCTCCTCGACCAGCTCGTGGACTCCGGCAAATCGGTCATAGTCATCGAGCATCACCAGGCGGTCATGGCCCACGCCGACTGGATCATCGACCTCGGCCCCGGCGCCGGCCACGACGGTGGGCAGATCGTCTTCGAAGGCACGCCCGCAGAGCTCGTCGCGGCGCGCTCCACGCTCACCGGCTCGCATCTCGCCGGCTACATCGGTGCGGCCTAGAGGGCAGGTTGGGATCGACCGCCCCACGGGCGGGTCGTTTCTGCGGAGGTGCTACCGACCGGCCCAGTCCAGCACCCGGAGGGCCCGGAGTGTGTTCCACCGACTGGGCTTGCCGTCTCCATCGTCGATCTCGAAATGCACCGGGCCCTCATGGGAATTCTCCAACCGCCATCTGCCCGTCATCACCACGCTTCTTCTCCACCATCTCGATTGCCTCGGCCGCCCGATCATCCGGCGCTGCGTCGGCGTAGCGCAGGTAGTCGAGCCCTCTCAGCACGTCGTAATGCCACCGCGTCGGAAAGGAGAAAAGGGTCCACGCGGGATCGATCACCTCCCCGGTCGACAGGGAGCGGAACAAGCGGCGCTCGAGGAGGTACTCCTGGCCTCTGAGTCGCGCCGCTGTCTCCTCGGCCGAACCACCTGTTGCCCTCTCGTGCTCCAACAAACCTTCGAGAACGGAGATGGTGGAGTGGAACGACCCGCGTGTGGAGCCGTTCTCCTGCTCGCAGTTCCACCCGCCATCGCCCATCTGATCACCGAGGAGGCGATCGACGATGCCCTGCACGTCCTGACCAAAGTAGGCGCCCAATGCCACAGCCATGCCGTTGATACAGGGCTCGACCTCACCGTCGAAGAAGGGCTGGCCGTCGTGTTCCCACTTGCTGTTGTCCCGGACTAGCGCCACCGCACGCCGGGCTTGCTCACTCTTCGGGTCCAGACCCATCTCTCGGAGCAGCAGCAGGGTGAACGTCGTAGATGTCCAGGCAGGGACATAGACATACGGGTCGGCCCAACCGGGCTGGTAAGTGCCGCCATCCCACTGGCCGTCAGGGTCCTGGAGTGAGAGCAGTCGGGCTCCCCAACCTTCGCCGGCGACACGTGCGCGTTCCGCGGTTACGACGTCGTCGGACTCGTGGGTGAGATCCCGCATCACCTGCCAGCGAATGGACGGATCCGAGTCCAACAGCCAATCGATCACGGTCATCGAAGCACCCTAATTCCGACCGGCTCAGTCGTTCGGGGCCGATGCCGGTGTCGATCTGCCCATTCGAAGTACCCCGACACCCAACGTGATGAGCGCCCCCGCGAGCAACAACGCTCCGACCCGGGTGAGAAGGGTGCCCACCGAGGTCTGGGCCTCCTCCCCGGCGAGCATGTGGACGAAGAACCCGCCGGACTGGAGCAGGATCCCGCCGAGGAGCACAAGGCCGAGGACTCGCTGTCGAGCCGGAGCGAATGCGGTCCTATCCAGCAGCAGGAAGTAGACCAGGGCCAGGGTGAGGAGCACCCCGGCGTGGGCATGACCTGCCCGAAAGAATTGCTCCTGGAAAGCGGTGAGGGTTCCTTTGCTGGTGAGCAGCCCGAGCAGCGACCAGCCGCCGAACTCGACGGTTACCAGTGCAAAGAGCGTGAGCGCTATGAAACGCGATTGGGTCTTCATGAATGGCTTCCTCCTTTGATCCGCTCGAAGAGAGACGTGTTCTCGACGCTGTCAGGGGCAAAATAGGATCATGGACCCCACCGGGTATCAGCAACCCTCATGACCGCCGAAGTCGACGAGTGGTTCGAGGGATACGACAACCCGATGAAGCCGGCGATGTTGCGGGTGCGCGAGATGATCCTCGAGGACGACCGGTTGACCGAGACCATCAAATGGAAGACGCCAACCTTCGTCTACAAAGGCAACATGGCGAGCTTCAACCCTCGCTCCAAGGCGCATGTCAGCCTTCTGTTCCATACCGGAGCGTCCATCCCCGGCAAGCACCCCAGGCTGGTCGGCGGAGGGGACACCGCGCGCTACATGAACTTCGACGACGTGGGGGATGTGGAAGCGGCCGCCGAGGAGATCCGGGCGGTGACCGCGGCCTGGTGTGACTCCAGAGACCGGGGCTGATCCAGCCCAATAGGAGATTGACCTGCCCAGGATCGGGTAGGGGAATGTCACACCAAAGGAGGCCAGAATTGGAATCGAAGGACCAAGTCGCAAAGGCGTCCACGGTCATCGACGCCCCCAGGAACGACGTCTGGGTGGCTCTGACCGATCCCGAAAAGATCAGTGAGTACATGTTCGGGACCGAGGTCGACTCGGACTGGAGTGTCGGCAGCCCGATCACTTGGGCCGGGGAATGGGAGGGTCGGGCCTATGAGGACAAGGGCACGATCCTCGAGATCGAGCCCGACCATGTGCTCGCCTACAGCCATTTCAGCCCACTGAGCGGGTTGGAGGACACTCCAGAGAACTATCACAGTGTCCGCATCGAGCTTGCCGATGAGGGCGCTGCGACCAAGGTGACCCTTACTCAAGACAACAACGAGAGCGCCGAGGCGAGAGAGCACTCCGAGGCGAATTGGCGTTCGATGCTCGATGGGCTCAGGGAGGTCGTCGAGGACGGATCCGTGAGTAGCGACTAGGAGAAGAGCTCCTCGAGGTGGGGGTTGAGGAAGACACCGTCGGGATCGAAGCGGCGCCGCACCTCGAGGAAGTCCCCGTACCTGGGGAACAGACCCGCGATCCGTTCCGGGGTCATGAAATGGATCTTGCCCCAATGAGGCCGGCCGCTGTACTCGGCGAATAGGTCGTCACAGGCTCGTAGGTACGGCCAGTATTCGGTCCCGGGCTCCCCGGAGATCGAAACCACCAGGTTGTCACGCTGATAATTGGGGCTCATCCAGGCGTTATCCCGAGCCACGACCCGGATCTCCAACGGGTAGAGGCTGAGCGGAAGCCAGCGCAGCATCAGCTCCCGCATCCGGTTCATGATCTCCCGGCTGTGTTCGATGGGGAGGAAGTACTCGACCTCGTGGAAGTTGGGGTCGTAGACCATCGGGTAGATCCGATACGAGCGGTCGATGCGCTCGTTGGGCGGCAGCCCTTCGCGGGGGGTCCCGATCTCGACCTCCCGATACCGCTTGACCACGCAGTCATCGGCCCCTGCGTCGTGCAGGTTGTAGAGAGAGGCGGAGGCGTCGGTGGGCATCCAGAACAATCCGAAATGCCGGTACTCCTCGAGATCCGACTCGAAGCGCTCCATCACCTCGTCGTACTTCATGATGTCGACCCGGGCGTGGAGCTCGTAGGCGGGGACGACCTGAAGCGTGACCTCGGTCATTATCCCGAGCAGGCCGATCGAGGTCTGAAGCGCGGGCAGGGCTCCGCCGTTCGATTCGCTCGATACCTCCACCACCTCGCCCATGCCGTCCACGAGCCTCGCTGCAGCCAGTGCGGCCGAGAAGTTGGGTTGTTTGAGCCCCGAGCCGTGGGTGGCGGTGGCGATGGCGCCGGCGATCGCCTGGGTGTCGATATCACCCTGATTGGCCAGGGCCAGCCCCTCTTCCCAGAGCGGGTCACCGAAATCGCCAATGGTGGCCTTGGGCCCGGCTCTGACCATGAGGCGGTCACGGTCGATCTCGATGATCCCCCGCATCGGGCCGGTGTCCAACAAGACGTCGGTTTCGACGATCGGCGTGAAGGAGTGTGAGCTGCCGACGGTGCGCACTCGATGCCCCCTGGAGGCAGCCCTGACAACCTCGTCGCGGACGGCAGCCTCGTTGGCGACCTCCACTATCTGTTTAGGGGTGAACGACTGGTTGCCCACCCAGTTTGTCCATTGGCCGCCTGCCCCAACGATGACACTCATCGGCGCGGAATGTAATCCTCGCGACGGGTCCGGCTCAGAGCCGGGGGATCAGGCGCCGAGCTTCCTGCGAATGGCCCTGATGTCCGCAACCATCTCGTCACCTCGTCGCAGGCTGTTCCTCACTGGGCGGACCGATTCCCGGGTCCGAAACACTGATCCCGGTTTCCGCGAGGGCGTGCCGATATGCCTCTTCGGTGGCTTCTCGACGCACCTGGTCCGGATCGCCATTCAGGCTGAGGCGGATCGCCTTCTCAGAGGTCGGATCGGAGATCCCGATGAACACCGTGCCCACAGGCACACCTTCCTCGCTGTCGGGCCCGGCTACGCCCGTCGTGGCGATCCCCACGTCCGACCCGAGGAGGCGGCGGACACCCGCCGCCATGTCACAGGCTGCTTGCTCGGTGATCACCGGGCCCTTGGGGACGTCGAGCAATTGGAACTTGAGCTCAGACTGGTAGGCGACGACTCCTCCCTTGAACCAGTCGCCGCTACCCGGAGTCTCGACGAACCTGGCCATGAGCATGCCCCCCGTGCATGACTCAGCGACTGCGATGGTGGGAATGGGCTGCTCGGCCATGTGCCGTCAGTACCCCCGGCCTTGGCGCGCCAAACGCGGTGCGCCGATCCGAACTCGACCCTATTTCACCGCACCACTGAGCAGGCCGGACACGTAGTAGCGCTGGAGGAGCAGGAAGACCACGACGCACGGAATCACGGCGATGGTGACCCCGGCCTGAAGCATCCCCCAGTCGGTACTGCCCAGGCTGGTGACACTACGGGTGATGGCGAGGACGAGCAGGCAAAGTGAGCTCGCTGTCATTGGTCATCATCACCAGGGCCCCCAGGAACTCGTTCCACGAGGTGACGAAGGCGAAGAGGGTGACGGTGATCACCGCGGGGACCATCGAGGGCAGAAAGACCCTGCGCAGGATCTGCCAGGAGTTGGCCCCATCCACCAGCGCTGCCTCCTCCAACTCGCGGGGCACGGCCTCGAAGGCATTGCGCATGATGTAGAGGCTGAAGGGAAGTTGGATCATGGTGTGGACGATGGCCAGCCCGAGCAGGTTGTTGGTCAGCCCCAATGTGGAGAACATGAGGAAGATCGGGGTGAGCAGCGCCTGGTAAGGGATGATCAGTGCCAGCAGGAGCAGCACGAAGATGAACTCCTTGCCCGGGATCGGGAATCGGGCGAGCCCATAGCCAGCGGGCACGGTGAGGAGCAGAGTCATCAGGCGATTGTCATGAACGCGGTGAATCAGGCTGTTCCCCAGATAGTGTGGGCATACCCCGTCCCGTAGTTCCACAGCCTGTCGTAGTTCTCCAGGCTGAGCTCGGAGGGGAAATAGAGGGGCGGCACCGCCGCCGCCTCGGCCGGGGACTTCAGGGAGGCGGCGACCGAGAGCACCAGGGGAGTGACCATCACCAGGCAGATGACGATGGAGATCGCGCCCAAGAGGTATTTGCTGCGACCCAGACCAGAATCTCGCCGGCACCTGATCCCTTGGAGCGGGCGGGAGATCGGGGTCGAGAGCTCCGGCGTGGATGGGTTCCGAGAGCGCCCTGGTCATGTCTCACTCCGCCGGGTGAGGATCATCTGCACCACGGTGAAGCCGAGGACGATGAAGGCCAGGATCATGGAGAGTGCAGCCCCGTACCCGAGCTTGAGGTAGGGGAACGAGTTGAGATAGACGTAGAAGGTGGAGGTGGCGGTCAGGTTCCGGGGCTGGCCGGCGGTCATGATGTAGAACTGGTCGAAGGCCAGCAGCGAGCCGATCACGCTGACCAGGGTCACCAGCAGGATGGTTTTCTTGGTCAAGGGCAGGATCACCTTGCGCACCCGCTGCCAGAAGCTGGCGCCGTCCACCATCGCCGCCTCGTTGATCTCCTGGGGGATGGCCTGGATCGCGGCGACGAAGAGGATCATCCCGAAGCCGATCACTTTCCAGGTGATGGAGATGATCACCGCCCAGTTGGACAAGCCGGCGTCGACCCCGAGCCAGAGGATCGGGTCGTCGATGACCCCGATGTCCTGGAGGAACTTGTTGATCAGCCCGTAGTTGGGGCTGAACAGCCAGTACCAGAGGAGGCTGGAGGCGCCGAGCCCGATCACGACCGGGTGTGAACAAGAAGGTGCGGCTGACCCGGCTCAGCCGGCTGTTGGGGGTGACCAGGAGGGCGATGAGATAGCCGCCGATCATCAGGATCGGAGTGATGTAGAGGGTGTACTTCAACGTGAATCGAAGCGAGATCCAGAATTGGGAGTCGGCGAAGGCGTCGAGGTAGTTCTGCAGCCCGACGAAGCTCGGGCGGGGTGATCAGCGACCACTCGTTCAGTGATATCCAGACCATCTGCAGGAACGGCCACGCGGTGAAAGCCACCACGAAGAGGAGCGCCGGCAACACGTACCAGAAGCCGGTGAGCTTGCTGCGAGCGGTGGTCTGCATCTCCTGAGCTCCAGTCACAACCAGGTCGAGTTCGATGATATTTGCAGTGGCAGTAGATCGGTCTGCTGCCGCTCGACAAAGGACCGCGGCGCCCGGAGGTCGACGCCGCGGCCCTTCGTAGTTACACGTGAGTGATCAACCGATCACTCGTTGATGATTGCCTCCATCTGCGCCTTGGCGTCGGCGATGACCGTGTTGATGTCTTCGTCGCTGTAGTACACCCGCTGCAGCATCTGCAGCCACGGGCCCTGTGGCGAGTTGATCAGTTCGAAGAACTTCAGCGTGAACGGGGTCTGGCCGATCTCGATCGCCTGGCAACGTCCTGAAGCCAGGGGTTCGCCTGGAAGTACTCGTTGTCGGCCATGCTGGTCGGTCCGGGTGGTCATGTTGAGCAGCTTGGCGTAGGCCTCGACCTGGACCTCATCCGAGAGGATGAAGTTCATGAAGTCGACGGCGTCGTCGAGACGCTCACTGCCCTTGGGGAACCACCACGATGTCGCCACCGAGCGAAGGAGGAGGATCACCCGTGTTGAGCCCCGGGATCAAGGTGATCCCGAAGTCCATGTCCGGGTTCTGACCCTCGATGCCCTCGGCCCCGGTGACCAGCGTGATGTTGAAGTTGCCCGGTGCCCATGATCCCGGCCTTGCCCGAGCCGAATACCTCGCAAAGGTCGCACCGGTCTCCGCCTGAGCGGCGGGGTCGATCTGACCTTCCTCGTGCATCATCCGGGCCCATTCCAGGACCGGGGCGATCTACTTCTGGAGTCACCATGGCTTCGTCGCCGGGTGCGGCGGGCTCGATCTTGCCTCCGTTGGCCCAGATCATCGGGCCGAAGGTGAAGATGTTGCAGCCGGCGCAGTTGCCCGGCAGGTAATAGCCATAGTTCCCGTCACCGAGTGCGGTGATCGGCCGCGGCCATGTCGTGGAGCTCGGTCAGGTTGGTCGGGGGCACCTCCGGGTCGAGCCCGGCGGCTTCGAACAGGTCCTTGTTCCAGAACAGGGCCGAGACGTCGGCGTAGAGGGGAACCCCGTAGAGGCTCGTCCTCCCAGGTGGCAACGTCGAGGTGGCCCTGGCTGGCCGTCGCCATGAGGTCCTCGTCGACCATGTCCGGTGACCTCCAGGAGCTGGTCGGTGCTGGTGAACTGCGGCCCGTAGATCAGGTCCATCCCCATCAGGTCGGGCACGTCACCGGTTGCCAGACCGCGTGCCAGGCGGGACACCATATCGGTGTGCTCGATGTACTCCAGGTTGATGGGCCGATCGGGGTTGCGGTCGTTCCAGGCGCAGACCAGGGCGTCGACCATCTGGCCGTTGCCACCGCTGCGCTCCCACATCGTCATCGCCCCGGGGGCGTCTGAGGGAACCGTTGTGTCGCAGGCGACCACCAGCGGCTCGGCAGCAGCAGTCGTGGTGGTGTCACCACCGGCGGTGGTTGTGGGCTCCTCGGCCGCGCTAGTCGTCGACTCCTCACCTCCGGCGGTGGTGGTCGGGTCGGCGCCACTGTCGGCACATGCCGCGATCACCATCCCCATCACCACAGCCAGGATCAGGAGCAGCGCCGATGTCCTGCCCCGCTCGCGATCTTGCCTAATTTTCCTCACCTGGGTTCCTCCTCACGGTTACTCGGTGATTTGTCAGTGCTCAGGCCGGGCAGTGCCGGCAGGCTGGATTGCTCACGATGAGCGGTCCCGGCGGAGTGGGTGAAAGCTCCCGGTCACCGACCCGCGGGGCCACTACAGATGCTCCTTCCTCCGGCACCGGAAATGGCTTGTCACCGGTGCCGTGATGTCGATGAAATCCTATGCATACAACGCATTGCTGTCAATCGTAGTCAAGTGGATCGAGGCGGGGCGGCGAAAACGGCTGGGTTCGGCGTCAAGGCCCGGCCACCAGGTGGTGGTATGCCTGATTCCAACGCAATTCCTTCTCGAATCCGGCGTACGTGGTCCCGGCGCCGATCCCGGCGAGCTCGACGCCGCTCATGGCCGCGAAGTCACCGATGATCTCGAGGTCGAGATCGAGGGTGAGACAGGTGTGGTGGGAGCCTCCTGCCAACAACCAAGCCGAGGTCGCAGTGGAGAAGTCGGGCACGGGGCGCCACACGGCACGGGCGACGGGCAGACGTGGCATCGGCGCGTCGGGCTCGACCAATTCGACTTCGTTGGCGACGAGGCGAAAGCGGTTGCCGAGGTCGATCAGGCCGACAACGACTCCGGGCCCGGTACGGGCAGTGAACACCAGCCGCACCGGATCGGACTTGCCCCCGATCGACAGGGGATGGATCTCGCACGAAGGGCGATCTCCGGTGATCGAGGGGCAGACCTCCAACATGTGGGCCCCGAGGACTTTGGGGCCGGTCTCGCCGAAGTGATATGTGTAGTCCTCCATGAACGATGCGCCGCCGCCGAGCCCGGTGCCCATGACCTTCATCACCCGAACCAGCACCGCGGTCTTCCAGTCGCCCTCTGCCCCGAACCCGTACCCATCCGCCATCAGTCGTCTGCACGGCGATCCCGGGGAGTTGGGGAAGCCCGGCCAGGTCTTCGAAGGTGTCGGTGAAAGCCTTGAAACCGCCTTCATCGAGAAAGTCGCGAAGCCCTTGTTCGATCCGGGCCGCCTCCACCAGCGATTCGTGGCGCCCACCGCCTTTGGTCAGCTCCGGAGCCACCTCGTACAGGTCGTGGTACTCCCCGATGAGCTTGTGGATTGCCATCTTCTCGACGTTGCCCATCGCCGTCTCCAGTTCGGAGACACCGAATCCGTCTACGGCCACGCCCAGCCTCACCTGCGCCTCGAGCCGGTCGCCGTCGGTGACCGCCACCCGGCGCATGTTGCTGCCAAACCGGGCGACCTTGAGATTCCGCGCCTCGTGCCGACCGCATGCCGCCCGGGCCCAACTCCCCACCTTGGCTGCCACGGCCGGATCCTGCCAGTGCCCGACCACGATCTTCCTCGACACCCGCAATCGGCTGAGGACGAATGCGAACTCGCGGTCACCGTGAGCGGCCTGGTTGAGATTCATGAAGTCCATGTCGATCTCGGCCCAGGGCAGATCCCGGTTGAACTGGGTGTGAAGGTGGAGGAGCGGCTTGTCCAGCGCCATGAGCCCCGGGATCCACATCTTGGCCGGGGAGAAGGTGTGCATCCAGGCGATGACGCCGACACAGGTGCTGCTGGCGTTGGCCTCACGGCAGACTCTCTCGATCGCCTCCGGGCTGCTCACCACCGGTTTGGCCACGATTCTCACCGGCACCGGACTGGCGGCATCGAGCCCGGCTGCGATCTGGGCCGAGTTGTCGCCGACCTGGCGCAGCACGTCTTCCCCATAGAGACCCTGGCTCCCGGTGAGGAACCAGACCTCGAATCCGTCGAGGGGCTTCATGCCGGCACCGCCATTGCCTTCCGTGCATGATCCTGGACCCTGCGCAGCCTTCGCATTGGAGAACCGGCCGAGGACATGGTGTCGTGGAGGTCGCGGTAGATCGCATAGAGGTCGTCGTATACCGCCCGACTCGCCTCATCGGGCAGGTACTCGTCGGCACCGAGACGGGCCATTGCGGCCGAGGCGTCCACGATCGTGTCGTAGCCGCCGAGGCTCGAGCCCGCCGCCACGGCGGCGAACATCGCCGCCCCGAGCGCGGGAGCCTGACGTGACTCGGCGATCCGCACCGGCCTGCCGGTTATGTCGGCTGTCAATTGCATCAGGAGGCGGTTCTGGAAGGGGAGGCCGCCACACGCCACGATCTCCTCGACCGGGATCCCGACGTCTTCCAAGGAATCGACGATGACCCTGGTGCCGAACACCGTTGCTTCGAGCAGCGCCCGGTAGATCTCCCCGGGCTCGGTGGCCAGAGTGAGCCCCATCATCAAACCCGTGAGGTCGGCGTCCACCAGGATCGACCGGTTGCCATTCCACCAATCGAGGGCAACGAGGCCGGTCTCGCCAGGCGCCAGGCCGGCCGCCTCGGTCTCGAGCCGTTGATGGCTCGCCTCGCCGGCTCCCCCGAGGAGATCGGTGAACCAGGCGAACATGTCGCCGACGGCCGCCTGCCCCGCCTCGTATCCGAACATGCCCGGGATGACCCCGTCCTCCACGACCCCGCAGAATCCGGGAACCACCCGATCGACCTCGGCGAGGGCGACGTGGCAGGTGCTGGTGCCCATGACCGCGACCAGGCGCCCGGGTTCGACGACGGTCGCTGCGGGAACCGATACGTGGGCATCGACATTGGCCACTGCGACGGGCGTGCCCCGCGCGAGCCCGGTGAGGTCGGATCCGGCGTCGTCGACGACCCCGGCTCGCTGTCCCGGGCTCGAGATCTCGCGGGACATCTTCTCGTCAACAACGTCGGCGAAACCGGGGGCGAGGGCAGCGAAGAACTCCCGATCGGGAAAGCCTTCCTGCTTCGACCACAGTGCCTTGTAGCCGGCCGTGCAGGAATTGCGGGTCTCGACACCGGTGAGCTGCCAGATGACCCAGTCCGCGGCCTCGATGAGCCGGTCGGCGCGCTCATACACCTCCGGCGCCTCGTCGAAGATCTGGAGGGCCTTGGCATAGAACCACTCCGAAGACGTCCGCCCGCCGTATCGATCGAGCCACCCTTCGCCCCTGACCGCCGCGGTCTGGTTGATCAGATCCGCTTCGGGCTGAGCCGCATGGTGCTTCCAGAGCTTCACCCACGCGTGTGGGTTCTGTCGCAGGTCCGATAGCCGGCAGAGCGGGGTCCCGTCCGCCGCCACCGGAAGCATGGTGCAGGCGGTGAAGTCGATGCCGATCCCAATCACGTCTCCGGGGTCGATCTGGCTCCCGGCGAGCACTGATCGCACGGTCTCACCGAGGGCAACCAGGTAATCGTCCGGATCCTGGAGCGCCCAGTCCGGGGGGAGCATCGGGCCTCCATCCGGGAGGCGCTGGTCGATGACCCCGGAGGGGTAGGGATGCACGGCGCTCGAGAGCTCGCGGCCATCGGCGACATCGACGAGGACCGCACGGGCAGACTCGGTGCCGAAATCGACGCCAACCGTGGCCTTCACCCCGGTCACGGCTGGCCGTAGTAGGCCATCGGCCCGTGCTTTCGGGTGAAGTGGCGGTCGAGAAGTGCAGCTTCCAGCGGTACCTGGTCGGGGTTGATCAGCAAGGTGTGGGTGGCGAGCTCGGCCATCACCTCGACTGCAGATGCCATGGCTACCGCCGACGGGCTGTCCGGGCCCCACATGAAAGGCCCATGCGAGGCGACCAGTGCTCCCGGGGACTCATCGGGGTGCAGTGACCCGGGGCCGAACATCTCCACGATCACCCGGCCGGTGTTCTCCTCGTAGTCGGATTCGATCTCGTCTGACGACAGGGGGCGGGTGACCGGGACCTCGCCCCGGAAATGGTCGGCATGGGTGGTCCCCAGGCAGGGGATTGGGCGCCGCGCCTGGGCCCACGATGTCGCGTACTTGGAATGGGTGTGGACGATTCCACCCACGGATTCGATGCCGTTGTAGATCACCCGGTGTGTCGGGGTGTCTGACGACGGTCGATTGTCGGACCAGACGGTCTCCCCATTGCTCAGCGAGACCACGACGACGTCATCGCCACCCACAGCGTCACAAGGGATCCCGCTGGGTTTGATGGCAAACACCCCCCGATCGCGGTCTACCTCACTGGCATTCCCGAAGGACTGGACCACGAGCCCTGCCGCGGCGAGGCCGCGGTTGGCTTCGGCGACCACCTCGCGCAGCTGGTGGAAATCGTCAGGCACCTGGTGGCGCCTCTCCGGTGGATCCACGGACCACGAGGCTGGGCTGGGCCACGAATGTCTGAACCGGGGCCTCGGACTCCGCTTGCGGCTCATCCATGGCCAGTGCTGCCGCCGCCGCAGTCATCTCACCAACCGGCATGTGGACGGTGGTCAAGGGCGGGACCAGGTAGGACGCCATCGGGATGTCGTCGAAGCCGGTCACCGACAGGTGGCCGGGCACTGCCACACCGAGCTCGGCCGCCGCATGGAGCACACCCACTGCGAGATGGTCCGTCGAACAGACGACCGCCGTGGGGGGCGGATCCAGAGAGAGCAGGGCGCGGAGGGCGAGGGCGCCTCCTGCAGGATCATTGGTCACGTTCTGGACGTATTCGTCGGGGGCGGGGTGACCCTTCGCTTCCAGGTGCTCGAGGAAGGCGGTGCGCCGTTACGCGAATGTCGCCGAGCTGGCGCCCACCGATGAACCCGATTCGGGTGTGACCGAGATCGAGGAGGTGGTCTACGGCGGCCACGACGCCGGCCCGGTTGTCGATGTTCACGGTCGGCACGCCCTCCAACTCCGTGCCATGCCACAACGCGACCATCGGGGTCTGCGAGGCGCGGAGGTCTTCGAGGAACTTGGGCTCGTCTCTCATGTCCCCGAGGAGGACGATGGCGTCGCAGTGGCGCGTCTCGAGCACGGCACGGAGCGCGATCGCCTCGTCGGCCTTGCTGTGGGCGCTCCCCAGCACGACGTTGTAACCCCGGGACAACGCCTCGGTGGAGAGGGCCTCGATAGCCATTGCGAAGAAGGGGTCGGTGATGTCGCGGACGATGACCCCGAGGAGCATGGTGCGGGCGCCGCGCAGCCCTCGGGCCAGGGGGTTGGGGCGATAGCCGAGTCGCTTGGCGACCTCTTGCACCCTCTCCCTGGTCTCGGCGGCGATCGGCACCGATGTCGGGGTGTCGTTGAGGACACGGGAGACCGTGGATTGGGATACGCCGGCGGCCCGGGCGATGTCCTGCATCGTCACCGGGCGGGGTCTGGCCTCGCCGGACCGGCCCTCGGTGGTGGTCACCTCTCGTCCCCAATCCGCAGAGTGCACCGCACGGTGCACACGGTCGACCAAGTTAGCAGGGCATACGATTTCATAGCCGCCTGTGTCGATTCATCTGCCGTCGAGCGCCCGATCCTGAATACGAATGTCAGCATAGCCATGACCGCATAGGATTTCCAGAGGGACCTCTCCCTGAGATCCAGACGCCCCCACGAGCTCAGGGCTGGACGACGACCTTGAGTCCGGTCCGCGCCAACAGAGTCTCGAAGGCGGTCGCGGCGTCTGCCAGGGGATAGCGGTGGGTGATCAACGCATCGAGGGGCACCGACCCGTTGCCGGCGAGCTCGGCAGCGCGCATCAGGTCGTCGGGGAGCATGCGACGGCATAGGAGAAGAGAGACCTCTTTGCGTCGGGCTAGTGATGCTTGAAAGCTGGTGCGGTCCCCTGCGGGCACCCCGACCAGGACGATCCGTCCTCCGGGGCGTGCCAGGTCCAGTGCGGTGTGGAGGGACTCGTCGCTCCCGGCGCAGTCGAATACAACGTCAACGGCTGGGCTGGAGACCGAAGAGCCGTCGCCGGGTTGGGCACCCATCGCCACCGCCGCCGCCAATCGATGCTCGAGGGGATCATCGGCCAGGATCTCTGTGACGCCGCTCGCCGCCAGCGCCGCGACCAACAACAGACCGACCGGACCGCACCCGATGACCGCGGTGCGGTCTCCGGGATGGACCATCCCCAAGTCGATGGCGTGGAGAGCCACCCCCAGTGGCTCGAGTAGCGCACCTTGCTCGTCCGGGAGCCCGTCCGGGAGCGTCACCAGGCAACGTTCCGGCCACGTGAGGTGACTTCGCATTGCCCCGTTGGTGGCCCCGTGCCCTGCGAATCGCATGTCGAGGCATAGGTGGAACCGGCCCGCAGCACACTGTTCGCATCGGAGGCACGGGATAGCGGGATCGACGGCCACCCTCTCGCCCGTCCGGGGCCCGGACTCGATGACGCCGCAGAACTCGTGACCGGGGATGACCCCACCGTCGGGCAAGGTGGCGTCCCCGATCCCGCCCTCCTCGAACCAGTGGGCGTCGGAGCCACACAGGCCGACGCTCAGCACCCGGATCAGGACTTCATCTGGCCCGGGCTCGTCCAGCGGCATCTCGAATGGCTCCACGCGGCCGACATCGAGGAGACGGACGGCGGGTGTGTATCTAGCGGTCACCACGAGCCTCGGTTTCGACGGGTGCGGTCAGGAGGTTCCGGCGACGGCCGGCCGCACCACTTCGGCGAGGGTCTCCATGGTCTCCCGATCGTAGGGCGCGGGCATCTCAACGAGGAAGGTGTGAAAGCCGATCTCCCGATAGGACAGCATCTTCTCGATCAGGGCGTCGGCCGTGCCCACCCAGAAGGTGTGGTCATCGGCGATGTCTGACATCGGGGTCCGGTTGCGTTCCATGAGGTCTTCGAGCACGGTCTGTGCCTCCGCCTCGGTCCGACGTGTGATGATCTTGGCTCCGACAGTGCGCTCGATCCCGGTGTGGTCCCGCCCCACCTCGTCACAATGGGCGCGGAGGATCTCATCCTTGCGCGCCAGGTCCTCGGGTGTGCCAAAGGCGTTCCACTGGTCGGCAAACTTGGCGACGGTCCGCAGAGTCTTCTTCTCCCCGGATCCGCCGATCATGATCGGAAGGTGCGCCTGCTGCGGAAGCGGGTTCAGTCGGAGGTTGCGGAACTCGTACCTTCCGCCGCCTTCGCTGGTGACCGACTCGCCATCGAGCAGGGACCGGATGGCAGAGGTGGCCTCATCCATCCAGTCGAGTCGTTGCCCGAAGCCCGTGCCGAAGTCGATGCCGAAAGCCTCGTGCTCGAGCCCGAACCAGGCTCCGCCGAGACCGAGTATCGCCCGCCCCCCGCTCATGTGGTCGATGGTGACCACCGACTTGGCGATCACCCCCGGGTTGCGAAACGTGTTGGCGCCGACCAGGAGCCCGAGCTGTGCTCGCTCCGTGGCCATGGCGAGCCCGGCGAGCCCGGTGTACCCCTCGACCACTGGCTGGTCGGGGTCGCCGAATATCGCATAGAGATGGTCCCAGGTCCAGATCGAGTCGAACCCCAATTCGTCGGCTCGTTGCGCGGCACCGACGAACCCTGCCCAATCGCTCGCCTGGCTCCACAGCACCGCGCCGAACTTCAAATTTGGCATTGAATCACCCTCTCCGCGCCAGCCGAAGGTCGAAAAAACGAATGTAGCATACGAATTCATGGCTGAATCGAACGCCTGATGAAGATCGTCGTCACCGGTGGCAGCGGCAAGGCCGGCCGTTGGGTGGTCGCCGATCTCCGCGAGCACGGACATGAAGTCCTCAATGTCGACAACCGCCATGACGGCAGCCCGCATGGTCTCTGTGTCGTCGCCGATCTCACCGATCCCGGCCAGACTCTGGAGCTGATTTCGGGCGCCGACGCCGTGGTTCACCTGGCCGCCATCCCGGCACCCGGGATCCGGTCCGAGGCCGAGACATTCCGGATCAACACCCTGTCCACCTACAACGTGTTTGCCGCGGCCGTCGCCACCGGCGCCGATCGTGTGGTGTGGGCTTCGAGTGAGACGGTCCTCGGCCTCCCCTTCGACACTCCGCCCCTGTTTGCTCCCATCGACGAGACGATCGAGCCGCGGCCCGAGACCTCATATGCCCTCTCCAAGCTGCTGGGCGAGGAGATCGCGGCCCAGCTGTCGCGGCGGAGCGGGATCCCGTTTCTCGGGCTCCGGATCTCCAACATCATGGAGCCCGATGACTACCAGTCCTTCCCCGGCTTCTGGGACGACCCTCGTCTCCGCAAATGGAACCTCTGGGGCTACGTCGATGTGCGGGACGTGGCCGCTGCCATCCGCCTCGGGCTCGGCGCCGACCTGAAGGGTCCCGAGATCGCAATCGTGGCGGCGGCCGACACGGTCATGCACGCCGACTCCGCCCAGCTCATGGCCGAGGTGTATCCCGAGGTGCCGCTGCGGCGCCCCGTGACCGGCAGGGACACCTTGCTCTCGATCGACCACGCCCGTCAGCTGCTCGGATACGAACCGGCCCACGGCTGGCAGGACCACGTATGAGCGATCGGTTCGATGGCCGCCCCGTGGTCCCAGGCTCGGGCCGGCTGCGCCCGCTCGGGATAGGCGAGGTCCAGATCACAGGCGGCTTCTGGGGCGACCGGCAACACGTGAACTCGGAGGCCACGATCGCCCACTGTCATGACTGGATGGAGCGCCTGGGCTGGGTGGGCAACTTCCGCGCTGCCGTTGAAGGAAGGCTTCCGGCGGACCGCAAAGGCGTTGTGTTCACCGACTCCGATGTCTACAAGCTCATGGAGGCTGCCGCCTGGGAGGTCGGTCGATCCGGATCATCCGACGCCGAGGAGCGTTTCGTCGCGCTGACCGGGATCATCGCCCCGGCCCAGGAGAGCGACGGCTACCTCAACACGGTGTTCGGGCGTCCCGGCCAGCCTGATCGCTATAGCGACCTGGAGTGGGGCCATGAGTTGTACTGCTACGGGCACATGCTGCAGGCGGCGGTGGCCCGGGCGCGGACCGGGAGGAGCGATCTGTTCGTCGAGGTCGCGAAGAGGGCCGCCGACCACGTGTGTCAGACCTTCGGCCCCGGTGGAATCGAACGCGTCGGCGGCCATCCCGAGATCGAGCTCGGCCTGGTCGAACTCGCCCGGCTGACCGGTGAAGAGCGGTACCTGCAGCAGGCGAAGCTGTTCATCGATCGCCGCGGGCATCAGACCCTGGCCGACATCCACTGGGGGCGCTCATACTTCCAGGACGACGTACCGGTTCGCGAGCAGATTGCGTTCACGGGCCATTCGGTGCGTGCTCTCTATCTGGCGTCTGCAGCGGTGGACGTCGCGATGGAGACCGGTGACGAGGCACTGCTTGAGGCGATCATCGGGCAGTGGGAGCGGACGATTGCCCGGCGCACCTATCTCACCGGGGGCATGGGCTCCCACCACGACGGCGAGATGTTCGGTGAGGACTTCGTGCTCCCGCCCGACCGGGCCTATGCCGAGACCTGCGCCGGCGTGGCATCGGTGATGCTGTCCTGGCGGCTGCTCCTGGCTACCGGGGAGTCGCGGTTCGCAGACCTCGCCGAGCGCACTTTGTACAACGTGGTGGCCACCTCGCCCGCACCCGATGGGCGATCCTTCTTCTACGCCAATCCGCTCCACCAACGGCGCCCGGGCGTCGTGCCTTCACCCGACTTCGTGAGCAACCGGGCGTCTTCCAGCCTTCGCGAGCCTTGGTTCGCGGTTTCCTGCTGCCCGACCAACGTTGCCCGCACCTTTGCCACTCTCGCCGCCTATATGGCGACGGTGGACCGATGGCGGGCTTCAGATCCACCAATACGCCGACAGCAGGATCTCGGCCATCCTCGACAGCGGGCATTCGGTCGGTCTCGAGATCAGCACCGGCTACCCGGTCCAGGGGAGGGTGTCGATCGAGATCACCGAATCCAGCCCGGATCCATGGGCGCTCACGGTGCGCGTCCCGGAATGGGCTGCAGGGGCGACGCTCACCGAGAACGGCAACGGGCGACCGGTCGATCCCGGATCTGTCACGGTCGAGAGATCGTTCGCAGTCGGCGATCGGATCGAGTTGGAGCTCCCGATGCGCCCGAGGTGGACGTTCCCCGATCCCCGAATCGACTCGATCCGGGGAACTGCGGCGGTCGAGCGGGGGCCGCTGGTCATGTGTGTCGAGTCGGTTGACCTCCCCGGGCAGGCGAGTGTCGACCTGATCAGGGTGGATGCCGGCGCCGAACTCGCCGATGCCGATGGCGCAGTGACGGCACCGGGGCGGCGGGTCGACTTCGAAGAAGAGCCGTGGCCATACGAGGCCTCTGCCATCGACCCGGATCAGGGTGACGAGATCGCAGTCCCCCTGGTGCCCTATCACAACTGGGCCAACCGGGGCCCGTCGACGATGCGGGTCTGGATCCCCGGGCTCTGACACGACCCCCGTCCCACGGTTCGGGGCCCGTAGCTTCACGGTGACATGAGCCTGATCGCCCTCGGGATGGCCCTGCTGGCCGCGGCTCTCCACGCCCTGTGGAACCTGCTTGTCAAGGCAAGCGATGATCAGTTGGTCGCTGCGTGGACCGTGGTGGCGGGAGCCGCGGTCCTCAACATCCCGGTCCTCGCCTTCACCGGGCTCCCCGATCGCTCGGTGTGGGGCCTGATCGGCATCTCCATCGTCATCCAGGTCGGTTATGTCCTGATGCTTTCTCTCTCGTATCGCCTCGGTGATCTCTCGTTTGTCTATCCGATGGCACGAGGGTCGTCTCCGCTGCTGATTGCGATTGCCGGCGTCGCTCTCCTGGGTGACCGGATCTCGGCGGTGGGCTGGATCGGGGTGATCACGGTGACTGCGGCCCTCACCTTTCTCGCCTGGCGCCGTGTCGACCGCGCCGGCCTCTGGGCGGCGCTCGCCACCGGCCTACTCATCGCCGGTTACACATCGGTCGACGCTGCGGCCGTTCGGGAGCAGGGTGAGGCCGTTTCGGTGATCGCTGTCGAGTTCATCCTCCTCGCCCTGGTACTCGGATTGGTCGTCCTGGGGGTGCGCGGGCCGCGTGCGATGCTGGGCATGGTCGAAGCCGACTGGCGGAAGGCCGCAATCGGAGGGTTCGCTTCGGGTGGCGCCTACCTTTTGGTCATGGTGGCCGCTCTAACCGCCCCGATTGGCCTGGTCTCGGGTGTCAGGGAGACCTCGGTCATCATCGCGGTCATCGCCTCACGCTTGCTTCTCCATGAGGAGGTGACGAGGTCACAGATCTGGACAGTGACCGCGGTCGCCGGCGGGGTCACTCTGATCGCGTTGGGTTGACCCGCAGCGCCTCGACATTTGGGATCAGCACAGATGCAAGCTGTCGGGCTTCGGGGGTTGGGTCTCCGACCAGCACCGTTCCCGCGGTCCCCGCCGCCAAACCCGCTGCGGCGTCGACCCAAGAGTCGCCGACGTAGAGCATCCGCTCTGGCGGCACATCGAGTCTCCTGGCGGCTTCGAGCAATGCATCGGGTGCCGGCTTGGGGTCCAAACCCTCATCCCCGGCGACCACGGCTCCCAGCATGGCGCCGATCCCGAGAGCGTCGATCGCCGAGTCGATGGCAGATCGGTCGTCGCTGGACACAACGGCCAAGCCTGCAGCCGGCCTCAGTCAGCCGCCGCATGGTCCCGACGACGTCACCCAACGCGACGAGGTTCCCCTTCTCGCCCGCTTCCGCCGAGGCTCTTCTCGCTATCGAGGCGGTGGCATGCGCCCGCGACTCGTCGATCCCATGTCGGAAGAGGACTCGCCAGGGTGGTCTCGTAGAGCTGGGCCACTGTCCCCACCGCGAACAACCCGCCGTTGACCAGGCGTTCGGTTCCGTGATGGAGGCCGAGCTCGGCGGTGAGCTCCTGCTCCAACCCGGCATCACCTGCGGCTGCGGTTTCGACCCAGTGTTTCGCAGCAGGGCCCCACGCGGCGTCGAGGTCGATCAGAGTCCCGTCCTTGTCGAAGGCGATCGCATCCACTTCGAAGGCGACGCCGCCGGCCTCGACCCGAGTCACGTCGGATTCAGCCCATGACCCAGCAAGCGTGGGCCGGAAAGGAGATCTGCGTCGTGTCGCCGGCCACCGGCAAGGTGAGCAGGCGCTCGTTGAACAGATCGGCAGTGAGGCGACCGCCATCAACCGCGACCTGGATCCGGACGATGGAGCCGAGGAAGGTCACGCTCTCCACCGTCCCGTCGAGGACGTTCTCCTCGGCGGCGTCGAGCGTCAACTCCTCGGGACGCATCATCAGGAAGACCTCGGTGCCCGCAGCTGTCTCGATCAGCGATGTGGTCCGAACATCGGTGCCCCCCACCTTGAGCCTGCCTTCGGTGGCGTCTACGACCTGTGCCGTCAACCGGTTGAGCTGGCCAACAAAGGAGGCCACGAAGCCGGTCGATGGGTTGTTGTATACCTCGAAGGGCGCACCCACCTGCTCCATGCGGCCCCGACTCATCACCACGACACGATCCGAGAGGGCCAGCGCCTCCTCCTGGTCGTGGGTCACATAGATGGTGGTGATATTGAGTTGGCGCTGGATGCGCCGGATCTCGTATCGGAGCTCGTCGCGGATCTTGGCGTCGAGGGCCGAGAGCGGCTCGTCCAGCAGCAGGAGCTGGGGGCGAATGGCCAGCGCTCGGGCCAGGGCGACGCGTTGCTGCTGCCCCCCGGAGAGCTCGTTGGGGTAGACTCTTGCCCTTGTCGGGCAGCTGGATCAGCTCGAGGAGCTCGGCCACCCGTGCTTGACGCGCTGTCCCTTCCTCCTTCCGCACCCTGAGCCCGAAGGCGATGTTGTCGGAGACGGTCATGTTGGGGAACAGCGCGTAGGACTGGAACACCATGCCGATGTTTCGCTCGTTGGGCTTGGCGTAGGTGACGTCCTTGCCGGCCAGTCGGATGGTGCCCGAGGTCGGCTGCTCGAACCCGGCGACCATTCGCAAGGTGGTGGTCTTGCCGCATCCCGACGGGCCCAGGAAACTGACGAACTCGCCGGCGGCCACATCGAGGTTGAAGTCCTCGACCGCGACGACCCCGTCGAATTCCTTGCGCACACCCTCGAGGCGAGAGAAACCCGCCGCTCATCGCCGCGTCTCCGCGGTCTGGTGATCAGAGCGATCATCCCCATCGCCGCCCAGGTGATGGCGAACAGCCACGATCGCCATCGCCGACGGCTCATATACCTTGCTCCGAGTGAGGTTGGCCATATAGGGGCCGAAGGTGTGTTGGGCCATGAACAGGGCGATGGTCAACTCGCCGATGACGATGGCAAAGGTGAGGAGTGCTCCAGAAAGCAAGGCCACCCGGATGTTGGGGAAGATCACCCGGCGCAGGATCGTCGCCCAGCCGGCTCCGAGAGCTCTGGGCGGCCTCGGTGAGCGTGCGGACGTCTATCGCTCGCAGCCCGTTGTCCACCGAGCGGAACATGTAGGGAAAGGACAAAGCGGCGTAGGCGCAGATCAGGACCACCCGGGAGCTTCCATAGGTGCGGTCAGCAGCAGTGGGGGCCGGCCGTAGAGGCGGATCAAGCCGAAGACGAGCACCACCGGCGGGATGACGAACGGGAGCAAGGTGATGAATTCCACGACCGGGCGAAGCTTGGGCAGTCGGAGGGTGACCCAGTAGGCGGTGGGAACGATGATCAGCAGGCTGAGGAGGATGGCGGCGACTGCATTGACCACCGATTGGGTGAAGGCCGGGCAGAAGTTGGAGTCGGCGAAGAGCCGCCGGTAGGCCTCGAAGCCGAGGGTGTCCTTTTCCGCTCGCAACGACCACCAAAATGTGGCGACGAGCGGGACCAGGAAGTACAAGGCGCCGCCGATGAAGATCAGCCAGGCCAGGAGCCGGCCCTTCTTGGCCGGAGCTACTGGGGCCGCCTCGATGTCGACCGGGATGGGGGCGGTGGAAATGGTCATCCCAGCCACCTTTCGGAGCGACGCTGCAGGATCGAGTAGATGAGGATCGAGGCGCCCATGATGAACACCATCCCCATGGCGACCGCATAGCCGAGTCCCGGGTTGTTGAGGACGTCACCCGAGATCTGCTGGCCGATCAGCAGGGTGGCCAGTGGTATGGAGCCGCCGGTGAGGGCATAGGCGGTGGCGTGAGCTCCAAAGGCATTGCCGAAGAGCAGGATCATGGTCCCCAGAATCGAGGGCAACAGGACCGGAAATGCAACTCGACGCCAGTATTGGCCAGCTGTGGCACCGAGATTCTCAGCGGCCTCCCGCCAGTCTCGCTTCAACCCGTCGATGGCCGGGAGGATGACCAGCACCATGAGCGGGAACTGGAAAGTAGAGATAGACCAGAGCCAATCCCCAGAAGTTGTAGAGGCTGAATCCGGAGTCGTAGAGATCGACACCCATCCACTCGAAGAGTGAAGTGATCAACCCCACCCGGCCCAGGGTGAAGATGAAAGCCGCAGCCAGCGGCACCCCGGCGAAGTTGGAAGCGACGCCGGAGAAGGTGGACAGGCCGGAGCGGCTGGAACGTCCTAGCCCGCCGATCGAAACCGCCCAGGCGAGCAGAAAACCAAAGACCCCGCCGACGAGCGCCGTGAGCAGGCTGAGCCGGATCGACATCCCGTATGCAGCCAGGATGTTGGGGTCGGTGAGCGCCTTGTAGTTGTCCAGCGTGAGGCTCCCATCCGGTGCCTCCAGGCTGCGATAGGCCAGGATCACGGTGGGCCCGATCAGGAACAGACCGGAGAACACGAAGAAGGGGAGGACGCCGAGATAGCGCCCGAAGCGGAAGTGTGGGGGGCGCCGGGCGCCCCCCACATGCAGCTCTTTTTGTTCGTTAGCCGCTGGTGCTCTCCTCAACGGTGACACCCACCACTTCCGGCCATCCGGCGACGATGACATCAGAGGCGGCGGTTGCCTCCTCGATGCTGGGGAAGAAGGCTCCTTCAACGCTTGGAAGCGTTTCCGCAACCTCCGGCGGGAGGCTGCCTGCCTCCGACATGGCCTCGAATCGGATCGGGTGACAGAACCCGGCTGCGTACCCGAGTTGACCCTCGTCCGAGTAGAGGTATTCCATCCACAGCTTGGCCGCGTTGGGATGAGGTGCGAAGGCGCTGATCGCCTGAACATAGACACCACCGATGCTGCCTTCGGTCGGAACGATGGTTTCGATATCCGGGTTGCCGGCCAGGTTTACGTCGTTGGCGATCGAGTTGTACGTGTAGTCGATCAAGATCGGGGTTTCCCCGATGCCCACGGTGCGGGAGTCGCCGTCGATCGGCACGAAGTTCCCGGCAGCGTTCAACTCGGCGAAGAACTCGAGGCCTGCCTGAGCTGCCTCAGTCCCGGTGGCTCCTGTGGCGAGACCGGCGGCCCACACCGAGAGGATGGCGGCGTTGGAGGTGAGGGGGTCACCGGAGAGTGCCACCTGACCCGTTGTATGCCGGGTCCAACAGGTCGGCGTACTCGGCTGGCGGGGTGTCCACCTCGGCGGTGTTCACCGAGAGCGCGAGCACGCCGTAGTAGTCGCCGTACCAGTTCCCATCGGGATCCTTGAACTCATCGGGGATTTCGTCCCAGGTCGCAACCTTGTAGGGCTGGATCAGTCCGGCCTCCATCGCCTCTGGCCCGTACGAGATGCCGACATCGATGACGTCTGGTGCCTGCGGCCCGGGATTCTCTCGGTTGGCGTCGATGGCCTCCAACTCCTCGGCCGAACCGGCACCGGGAGTGAGCTCGTTGACTTCGAGGCCGTACTTGGCCTTGAAGTTGTCAATGACAGCGCGATATCCGCACCAGTCATCAGGCAATGCGATGGTGGTCAGTGTTCCCTCTTCTTGAGCCGCAGCGACCAACGCATCCATCTCTCCGGATGCCGTGGTCCCTGTGGTATCGCCGGTTCCAGTGGTCCCGTCGGACCCCGTGGTGCTGGTGGTGTCGTCTCCACAGGCTGCCAAGAGCATGCCTGCGAGAACGACACCGATTACCAGTCGTTTCATGTTTCTCCTTGTTCATTCACCCCACGCCACGAGGCTACCCCTCGAGCTATTTCCGCGAGACGGCGAGCTCGATGTCCTGGGGACGACATGAACAGGAAACGATCCGGTATTGGACTCCCGAAGATCGGGGCCGCTAGCGGCGGGAGGCCTTCGAATGCCTCGGCTGTTATTGGGCGAGGATCTTCGCCTTCTGAGCAGCGAACTCCTCTTCGGTGAGGATCCCGGCCGCTTTGAGCTCACCTAGCTCTTTCAGCTGATCCAGCATGTCGTCAGTGCCCGCAGCAGGCGGCGCAGCCGGGGGTGGTGGCGGTGCCTGCTGGGCAGCCGCCTGTTGCTGGTCGTATTGCGCCTGCTCCTGCTCTGACCAGCGGCCGGCCTGGCGACGGGAAACCCGATTGGAAACGGCGGTTGCGGTCCCGGCGACTACTGCGGTTCGGGCCATTCCTCGAACAAGTCCCATATTTTCGTCCTTCGGTTAGGCCTCGGCGGCTTCGAGCTCGTCGAGGGCAGAGATGATGGCGTTGATAGGGATCCGTCCCTGTGCCACTAGTTGCGCCCCCGTCTTGCGGAGTGCGGTGGCGAAAGGAGCGGCCCATGAGTTCTCGTAGACGAGAATGGCCGCCGCGGTCCCGGGTTGTATGACGGCGCCCGCCTCCGAGTAGTCGTCATCGTCGAGGAGGCCCGAGGCGGCGCCCTGGAAGATGGCGAGATCCGGATTGCCATCGAGATCGAAGTCGCCGATTTCCATTGCGAGCACATTGCCCGCCTCGTCCTTCTGGACGAAGGCGAGGTCCAGGATCCGGATCACACCGCGATCGACGAGATCGACCAGATAGGGAAACGCCTCCCCGGTCGGGGGAGAGCCAGCCGGCCACTCCACCACCAGATAATCGACGGGTCCGACTTCGACTTCGTTGTCGCTCATATCACTCCTTTGGTGAGGCGAAGATAGCGGATGTCAGCCAACGCTCCGCCGCCCTAATACGATCTCTCGTTCGCCAGATCGAGGAGGCAGGTGTCCGACAACAACGAGCGTCCGGCTGTGTCCCGCCGCGAGAAGATCATGGAGATAGTCACCGTGGCCGTCCTCGCGTCTGCAGCGCTGTCCACGGCGTGGAGCGGATACCAGGCTTCTCTGTGGGACGGCAACCAGTCGTCGTACTACTCCCAGGCGGGCGGCGCCCGCACCAACGCCGCTCAGCAACGAACGGCGGCAAATCAGTTTCGGCTCGCCGACCTGAGCGTCTTCGAGAACTACATCGATGCCACCCTCGAAGAAAACGATCAGGTTGCGGACTTCTACTTCCAGCGCTTCCGGGACGAATTCCGGGTCGGTTTCGACGCCTGGATGGCTCTCGATCCGTTGAACAATCCCGATGCACCGCCGAGTCCCTTTGCGATGCCCGAGTATCAGCTGTCGCAGGACGCGGAGGCGGAGCGTCTCGAGGCGCGTGCCGACGAGCTCTTCGCAGCAGGCGAGGACGCCAACACCATCTCGGACGTGTACACGCTCACAACCCTGCTATTCGCTGCAGTCCTGTTCTTTGCCGCGATTGGAGAGCGATTCGAATACCTCGGGGCCCAGTTGGCCTTGCTGATCTTCGCCGGCGTCGGGCTTGTCATCGGGCTGGTCATCGCCTTTGGGCAGCCGATCACTAGCGGATAGGCGCCAGACTGCTCCTGGCATGAGGAAGTTGAGCCGAGCCGAGGCGCGTCGAGTGTCGCTCATGGCATCCGGCCTCGCTTCGCCCCATCCCAGAGGCAATCCCAACACGGGGCACGTGGTCCGTGCGGTGCGGACAGTCGGGATGCTTCAGATCGATTCGGTGAACGTCGTGGAGCGGGCCCACCACCTGACCTTGTTCACTCGACTCGGACCCTACGACCGAGACCTGCTGTCGCGGGCATTGGAGGACAGGCGCCTTTTCGAATACTGGGCGCGCATGGCGTCCTACGCCCCAGTCGAGGACTTTCCGCTCTACAGCTATCGCATGGATCGCTATGCGGAGGGAAAGGGCCAGCGGATCTCGAACTTGAACGCCAGAGCTCCGGGATATTTGGAGTCGGTGTACAGCCAGGTGGTCGAGAGAGGTCCGCTCACCGTTGCCGATCTGGAGGAGCCAGGGGAACGAAGCGGGCCCTGGTGGGGGTGGGCCGACGGCAAGGTCGCTCTCGAGCATTTGTTCGCTACAGGTCGCCTCTCCGTTGCCTTTCGGCGCAACTTCACCAGGTACTACGACATCACGGAGCGAGTGATTCCCAAGGAGATTCTCCAGGCTCCTCGCCTACCGGTCGAGGAGGCCCAGCGCCGCCTGATCCTCAACGCGGCACATGCCATTGGTGTGGGAACGGCTCGCGACCTCATCGACTACAACTGGATCCGGGTGGCTGAGGGACGGCCGGTGCTCAACGGGCTGGTCGAGAGTGGGGAGCTGATCGAAGTCGAAGTCGAAGGTTGGCCTCAGCCGGCATACATGGCGAAGCAGGCCGTCGTCCCGCGTTCAATCCAGGCTCGGGCCCTGGTCAACCCGTTCGACCCCTACGCCTGGAACCGGGATCGGCTGGAGCGCCTCCACGACTTCGTGTACCGGATCGAGATCTACGTGCCGGAGCCGAAGCGAATCCACGGCTACTACGTGTTCCCATTCCTCCTGGGTGAGGATCTGATGGCCCGGGTCGACCTCAAGGCCGACCGCAAAGCCGGGGTGCTTCGTGCCCAGGCGGTGTACGTCGAGCCGGGCTTCGACCCCGCTCTCGCCGCTCGGGAGATGGCCGTGGAGCTCCACGAGATGGCCCGCTGGCTCGGGCTCGATGAGGTCGCCGTCGGACGGAAGGGTGACTTGGCGACCCACCTCAGCAAGGCGGTGTGACCGGGTCGGTCACACCGCCATGCCTGCTGGTACTCAGTCCCCCAGGGACTCCAGGATCCGCCGCGCATCCGGCGCTTGAATCGGATGGAAGCGAGGTGCCTGGTCCAGGGCCTGTGTGAGCTCGGCCTGGGCCCGTTGCTCGTCCCCCTCGGCAAGGGCGATCAACGCCGAGTGATACAGGATCTGCGGCTCTCTCAAACCCGCGGCGAACACCTTCTCGATCTCTGTTCTGGCAACTTCGAATTCGCCCGCTCTATAGAGAGCCCAGGCGTAGGTGTCGAGACCGAAGGGGTCCGATCTCTCCGCCACATCCTGCCGAGCGAGCTCGACGGCCCGGTCCGGGTCGAGATCGTGATCCGCCAGGAACTGGGCCAGCGTTCGCCGATAGGCGCTGCGGTGCACCTCGGTGCGTGTGGCGGCCGGCTCCACCCGACTGAAGAATGACTCGGCGCGCTCCTGGTCGCCTAGGGCCAGGGAGAGGTCGCCGAGCATGGCGAGCGTGCCCGGGTCGGGTCTCAGCGCCGAGGCAGTCTCATAGGAAGAGAACGCCTGCTCCAGCCGACCGCTCGACACCAGCACCCATCCCAATGTGGCGTGCGAGGACGACCATGAGGGATCTACGTCGATCGCGCGCCGCAGCAAGGCCTCCGATTCCTCGTACCGCCCGAGGTCATTGAGGAAGTGGGCGGCAAATGTGAGATGAAAGGCCAAACGCCTGGGCTCGGCCGTGTCATCGTCGGTGAGTCGCAAGGCCTCCTCGGCATAGCCGAGGGCCGTCGGAACATCCCCCATCGAGTCGGCGTGTTGGGCGCGCCGGGTCAGGATCTCGGGGATCTCGCCGGCAATGGACGCGACCTCGTTCAGTGCTTCGGTGGCAGCCGCCTCGTTCCCGAGCTCGAATTGTGCGTCCGCAACGACCAAGATCGCTGCGGCGTCACTCGGGTCGGTAGCGACCAGGTCGATTGCGATGTCGAGTGCATCTTGAAATCGGTGAACGGCCAACGATGCCTGGGCCAGCCTCAGGGATGCCGTCCGATCCTCGGGAGCCAGGTCCACCGCCTTTGTGAGGCTTTCGATCGCTTCCCCGTAGTCGCCGAGATCTCCAATGAGGTCGGCTCGTTCCAGGTGCAGCCTCCCCAGCTCTGCCAGGTCCAATGGATCGCCATTCTCCGCGACCCGGGCCTCGAATACAGAGATGAGGCGCTCTACTTCAGCCAGTCTCGGGATCGGCGTTTGTGCCAGGACACTTGGTTGCGGCGTCACTTCGTCGTTGACGAGGGCGCGCAGGCCGTAGGACCCGGCCACCAACAGGCCCGCGGCGACCACGGCGGCGATTGTTCTGCGCATCTTTTGTCTCCTTCTTGCCGTGAGCGTGGCCGGTGGGGCAAAGCCCCACCGGCCGATCGCTCAACTGTGGGGCACTCCCAGGTAGGGGAACGCGCCCATGTAGTCGCTGTGTGGCCCGATGCCGTCGGTGTTGATGGCACCGTCTGCATCGCGGTCATCGAACAGTCCCAGCGGGTCACCACCGGTCACGATGCGCAACTCGACATCGATCACGTCGTCGGCCAGTGCCCGGCCATTCAGTGGCCCGGCGGCGGCTGTTGCGGTGTCATACGTGATGACGTCTGGCAACAGCACCCCGGCCAGAGCCGCCGCGGCTGCGTCGCTGTACGCACCTTCGGCGTCCAGAGACGAGAACGCCTGTAGCGCGGCAATGGCGCCACCGGTGAACTTCGCCACGTCGCTCTTGGGCTTCGACGCGTTGTAGACGTTCTTGGCATTGGGATCGGCGCCCACGATCGGTCCGGAGCTATTGACCACGGTGTTGATCGCCGGGCGACCCATGCGGTCGATCTGACGATCGCGACCCTTCTCCGAGCTGGTGGTCACCCAGACGCCGATGTTCCTGCCGAGCTTGGAGTCCGGCACCTCGAGGACGATCGCCAGTGTGTTGAGCGACTCGAAGAAGTCGCTCTGGCTGCCGTCATTGAGCATCCGCGGTCCGACGCCCTCGACTGTCCCGCGGAATCCGCCGAGATCGAAGAAGAACGGATCGGAGCGGAGCCCCGTGAACAACTTCCCGTTCCCGGACCAGAGCCGGATCGCTTTCTCGGTGCTGCCCAGCCCGATCATCCGTCCGTGTGGATCGACATCACGTGCTTCTCGACCCGTCGACCGGCGCACAGTGACGGACTGGCCACCACGGTACTTGCGGTCCCGGAACTCGAGCGTGTAGGTGATGTCCTCGACGGCATCGCCGTTCTTGTCGATCCGGATGTGATAGGCGCCGACCTTGTGGTTGGCGAACCTGGTGTCGCCGGTCGCTGCCGGGTTCACCGTCGCGGCCAGCACCGTCTTCGAGGGATTGGATCCCTGGAATACGTACACATCGTTGATGTCGAGGCGGGCGTCGCCACCTGGCGAGGTCAACCCCGGTGCATCGAGATGGTCCGCTCCCTGGGCTCCGAGAGGTGCCAGTGCCAGTGTGGTCACCAGGGCGAGTAACACCCATAGCGCCACGCTCGGCGCGGCCTTTCTCATAGTCGTCATCGTTCCTCCTTCCATCGTTGCTGCGATGACGCCACTGGTTCGGAGCGGGGGCGTCTGCCGGATCGCATGAGATGGGATCACCGGGTCGGCACCGCGCGACGAGGTCCGCTAACGGCAGGAGTCGATCTACATTTCGGGAACCGAACTACGGCCCGCGGCGTCTTCTTCGCGGGATCCAATCGGTCTGCCCGATGAACAGCTCTCCACTCACCATCCATCGCGTCTTGCCGTGCCTCGCTCCTGCGTCAGAGGAAGAGGCCTGATGCGCATTCTCGTGGTTGAGGACGAGCAAGACCTGGCGGCGGCTATTGCCGACAGCTTGCGCCGCGACGGGTACGCCGTCGACACCGCAGCCGGGGCCATGTCGGCGGTGCAACTCGCCTCGGTCAATTCCTATGACCTGGTTTGCCTCGATCTCAACCTGCCCGATGGCGACGGCCTCGACGTGTGTCGCCGGGTGGCTTCGGACGTGAGGCAGCCATCCGGCAGCCGAATGTCCCCGAAGATCATCATGCTCACCGCCCGGGGCAGTGTCGGGGATCGGATCCGGGGCCTCGACCAAGGCGCAGACGACTACCTGGTGAAGCCCTTCTCCCTCGGCGAGCTCGGGGCGCGGATCCGAGCGTTGCTGCGACGCGACACCGCCGCCGGGAGCTCCGTGATCTCCTATGCAGGCGTCGAGATGGACACCGCCCGGCACGAAGTGACCCTGGATGGGGCCCCGATCGACCTCACCGCGAAGGAGTTTGCGCTCCTCCGTTGGTTCCTCCTCCATCCAGAGGAGGTGCATAGCGCCGAGCAGCTCCTCGAGCACGTGTGGGACGAGCACGCCGACCCTTTCACCAACACGGTGCGGATGACGCTGTCCAACCTGCGTCGCAAGCTGGCTGTGACCGGTGGCGACCGGCTCATCATCACCTTCCCGGGGCGCGGCTACATGTTGACGGTCCGGGCATGACCCAAATGAGCGAACACCCATCACGTGGCGGAAGCCGGGCGCGGCTCACCCTCGTCCTCGCCTCCCCGGCCGTGTTGGTCGCTCTCATCGCTGTCGTTGCCTCCCTGGTCTTCCTTTCCAGCCTCGGAATCGGGGAAGAGGGAGGAACCCAGGCCGGGCTTGCCCGGATCGGAAATGCGGTGGCCCTGCTGGTCGTCACCGATGAGAGTGGCGAGGCCACTGCCCTGGCGGCCCGATCATTCATCTTGAATTGGGGGGTGGTGGCGCCGGTTGCCGCCCTGGTCCCCGCCTTCCTGGCAGCCTGGATTGTCGCCGGCCGCGTCCTGGGCACCCTGGACCGCGGCCGCGCCGAGGTGAAGGCCGCCGATGACGAGCGTCAGAAGCGACTTCAAGAGGTGGTGCATGAACTGCGAACACCGCTGGCGGTGATGGCCACCAACCTCGAGCTGGCCACCGCGGAAGCCGGCGAGGGTCACCGTGCCAGCGGATACATCAATGCCGCGCTTCGGGCGTCGGACCGCATGGCGCGCACTGTCAACGACCTCGAAGGGTATGGGCAGCTGTCCGTGGAACAGGCCGCCGGGCCTTCGAACCTGGCTCTGCTCGCCGAGGAGGCGGTCGCCGAGCATCTCGGTCCCAGTCGCGCCCGGGGCATTCACCTCCTGGTCGCCGGGACGACCGCAACGGTGGTTACTGCCGATCCGGCTGCGGTGCGAACCGCGATCGGGAACTTCCTGAGCAATGCCGTGAGACTCGCGCCCCGAGGCTCAGCGATCGTGGTCGACTGGGGTGGGCTCGATGACTGGGCATGGCTCGCCGTCAGCGATGAGGGGCCGGGGTTGGCCCCACATCTCCATGGGCGCGCCTTCGAGCGAGGCTGGCGGGGACCGCATGAGCGCAATTTCGATAGTGGGAATACCGAGTCTGGGCTCGGCCTGACGATCGCCCGCCAGCTCACCGAGGCTCAGGGGGGAGCGGTCACCCTCGTATCCGAAGAGGGGGGAGGCGCCACTCTGACGGTATGGCTCCCTCTCGCCCCTGAGGCCGCCGTCGAGGATGTGGTCGCCCCCGACGGGATCCATCCGATGGTGCTGCCCTGGCGCAGGGACTTCCAGCCCGCTTGACGGTCCCTTTAAACCGGATTGCTTACGGTGCCGTCGTTTCGCCGAACACCGGAGGTTTCGTTGACCCAGCTCGATCCCAGTCCCCCGAAGGCTCGCCGCCGCCGATCGTGGCGTGACCTTCCGGCTTCACCGCCGGTGGCCGATCTCATTTCGACCGGAGACACGGAAAAGGCCGAAACGACCGTTGATCCGGCTCCACCAGCCACGCCCCCAACCCTCGAGCCCAAACGTCGCCGGGGTTGGGTCTGGGCCCTCGGCGGAGGAACGGTTGCCCTCGCTTTGGTCGCGTTCGCGCTGTGGATGTGGCAAGACGACGATCCGGTGACGACTCCGACGGTGACCGCCGAGGCCGAAGCGGGAAGCCCTTCCGCGGTGGCGGCAGCCCTGGGCCCGGCAGTGGTCCATATCGAGGTCCTTGGCGGCCTGGAGGCCGGCGGGGGAGTCGGGTCAGGGGTGATCTACGACACGTCGGGCCTGGTGCTAACCGCTCATCATGTGGTCTCCTTCTCCGACGAGGTCTCGGTGCGCACCGCTGACGACCGCACCTTCAACGGGCGGGTGGTCGCCAGGGCCCCGGAGCGGGATCTCGCCATCGTGGCCCTCGACGGCGCCGACGGCCTGGTTGCGGCGAGTATCGCCGAGCCGGGAACTGTGGAAGTCGGGGAGCCGGCGATCGCCCTGGGGAGCCCGTTCGGCTTCCAGCAGTCGGTCACGGCAGGGATCATCTCGGGCCTCGATCGTGAGTTGGAAACCCCGGTGGGCACTCTCACCGGGCTGATCCAGACCGATGCCCCGATCAATCCGGGAAACTCCGGTGGCCCATTGGCCGATGCCGAGGCGAAGGTAATCGGGATCAACACCGCGATCGCCTCGATGTCCGGTGGCAACGACGGTGTCGGATTCGCAGTGCCTGTCGAGGACTTTGCGTCGTTGATCGAAGAGCTCGAGGCCAACGGTGGTGTCGACGCTCCGACAATTCCCGCACCGGAGAGCACATCGGGCCTGGACCAGCTGGTCCCGGGCCTGGAGGACTTGCTTCCGGGGCTCGACGAGCTGTTCGGGCCCGAGGGAGCACAGGGTTTGGAGAACCTGCCCGGCCTCGAAGAGATGCTTGAGGAGATGTTCGGCGCCGCCGACATCCCGCCCGAGTTGCTGCAACTCCTCGAAGAGCTGCTGGCGACGCCGATCCCGGCTCCCGGGGAGGGGGATGCCCCATGATGACCAGCCCAACCGCAACCAGGATCGAAATGTCGCAATCCGGGGTGGTCACCACCCAGCTCCGTGAAGTCCTTGCGCAATTGCAGACGGTCATCGTTGGTCAGGAGCGGGTCCTCGAACGCGTCCTGGTGGCGCTGCTCGCCGGTGGCCACTGTCTCCTCGAAGGGGTGCCCGGCCTGGGCAAGACGTTGACCGTCTCCACACTGGCCAGGGCCCTCGGCGGCACGTTCACTCGCATCCAGTTCACGCCGGACTTGTTGCCGTCCGACATCGTCGGCACCCGCATCTACCGGCCCTCGACCGAGAGGTTTGACGTCGAACTGGGGCCGGTGTTCGCCAACTTCGTGCTCGCCGACGAGATCAACCGGGCCCCGGCCAAGGTCCAGTCGGCACTGCTCGAGGTCATGGCCGAGCGTCAGATCTCCATCGGCGGCACCACCTACCCGCTGCCGCATCCGTTCCTGGTGCTCGCCACCCAGAACCCGATCGAGTCCGAGGGGGTGTATCCGCTGCCGGAAGCACAGCGGGACAGGTTCCTGATGCGGATCCCGGTCGATTACCCGACGGCGCTCGAGGAACACCAGATCGTCGACCGTGCCAGCCAGCCGCTTCCGAGCGCGGAGCCCTTGTTGTCCACCGACGACGTCGCTGGGCTCCAGCAGGCCGCTACCGCGGTCTACGTCGACCGGGCCGTGCAGGACTATGCGATCCGGGTGGTCCTGGCTACCCGCAAACCGGCGGAGCACGGGATCCAGATCGACGGGTTGCTGGCGTATGGCGCCAGCCCCCGGGCCAGCATCGGCCTCGTTTCCGCCGGCAGGGCCCTCGCGCTCCTGCGGGGACGGGACCATCTCCTCCCACAGGATGTCTACGACGTTGCCTATGACGTGCTCAACCATCGGCTCGTGCCGTCGTTCGATGCGGTGGCGGATGGGGTCACGGTCGATGAGATCCTGGTCGAGATCCTGACCACCGTCCCCGCTCCCCGGTTGTCGTCATCCCAGCTCGTTGGGAATCCAACGTCGCTGGCCGTCTGAGATGCTGCGCAAGTCCGGCCCGCCGCGAGGGGTGCAGGAGGTCCCCCGCCCTTCACGCCTGACTTCGCCTTCGATGGCCTCGATCGAGAGGCTCAGGCTCACCGTGCTCCGCCGCCTCGACGGGCTCCTCGCGGGAGACCATGCCGGGCTGTTTCCCGGTCACGGGACCGAGCGAGGCGAGGCCCGTCCCTACGTCCCCGGCGACGACCCGCGGCACATCGACTGGGCCGTGACTGCCCGCAACCACGAGCCACACGTGCGCGACATGATCGCCGACCATGAGCTCGACGTTTGGCTGGTGCTGGACACGTCGTCCAGTCTCGGATTCGGGACCGGGCTGGCCACCAAGCATGAGGTCGCCTGGTCTGCTGCGGGTGCATTCGCCCTTCTCGCCACCAAACACGGGAACCGGGTCGGCGCAGTGCGCACCACCCCACACAAGAAGGGCTCACGCCCTCGAATGCTCCCGGCGCGGGGTGGCTCTACTCATGCCGGCGCCGTCATGGCTGCCCTGCTGACCGCACCCATCGACGGGGAAGAGGGAAACCTGGGAGGGGCGATCGACATGGTGGGGCGTACCGCCCGCCGCCGGGGGATGGCCGTGGTGATCTCCGATTTCCTGGGGCAGCCGCAATGGGAGAGGCCCTTGCGTGCCCTGTCCCACCGCCACGAGGTGATCGCCGTGGAGGTCGTCGACCCGCGCGAATTGGAACTGCCTGATGTCGGGCTCGTGTCGCTCGTAGACCCGGAGACCGGGCGGCGTCGGCTGCTCGACACGTCGAAACCCGAAGTGCGCAGGCGATACGGTGAGGTGTCGCAGCAGCGCAGGGTGGAAGTGGCAGCGCGGCTCAAGAGCTGCGGAGCCGACCATCTCGCACTGCGAACCGATCGGGATTGGGTCCTCGACTTCGTGCGATTCGTATCCGCCCGGAAGGCCAGGCTGATGTCGGCCGGGAGATCGATGCGATGAGCGACTTCAGTTTCCTGGCCCCTGAGCGCCTGATCTTGCTCCTTCTCCCCCTTGCATTGGCCCTCGGCTACCTGGTGCTTCAGGCCCGACGCCGGCGATATGCCCTGAGGTTCACAACGATCGAGCTGCTCGACGACGTCGCGCCCGACCGCCCGGGCTGGCGCCGTCATGCTCCGGCGCTCGGGCTCCTGCTGGCCGTGATCGTGGCAACCGTGGCCTTCGCTCGCCCGGTGATTGCCGGTGAGACCAAGGAATCTCAACAGCTCGTAGTCCTGGCCATCGACACCTCTATCTCGATGGAGGCCGACGATGTGTCGCCGGCTCGAGTTGACGCGGCTCGAGAAGCCGCGGGGGCATTTCTCGACACCGTGCCCGACGGCGTGGCGGTGGGTGTCGTCGGCTTCGACGGCACGGCACGCCAGCTCATTGCCCCCACCACCCGTCTCGAGGCGGTGCGCCGGGTGATCGATGATTCTGTAGACCGGAGCCGCCTCGGAGAGGGCACGGCGATTGGCGAGGCGGTTTTCCTCGGGATCGAGGCCATCGAGTTGTCGTCTGCCGAGACCGACGAGGCAGTCGATAACGGCGAGGCGGTAGGCACCATCGTGGTGCTCTCCGACGGCGAAACCACGATGGGTCGATCCAACGACGAAGCGGCTACCGCAGCGCGTAGGGCGGGGATCCCGGTGCACACCATCGCCTTCGGCACCGATGCGGGCACGGTGGTCGACCCGCTCGGCGTCGAAGTGCCGGTGCCGGTGAACGAGGCCGCCCTCGAGAAGTTGGCTCGACAGACAGATGGGAAGGCTCTCACCGCGGCTACCGCGGAACAGCTCGATCAGGTCTACGAGGACCTGGGACGATCGGTCCAGGTCGAAACCGAGCAGGTAGAGGTCGGGGACCTGTTCACCGGGATCGCGATCGCGATGCTCAGCCTCGCCGGGCTCGGATCACTGCTCTGGTTCGGCCGACTGCCCTGAGTGCCCAGCCGCTCATCGCCCGTCGTCGATGACGCCGAGGATCTCTCCGATCACCACGTCGGGGAGATCCCAGATCACCATGTGCATCCCGGTGCCCTCCGCCACCATCGATTGGGAGTCGATGGAGAGCCCCGCATAGAAGGCCAGGCCTTCCTGCCAGGCATCGTTGAGGGCATTTGCGGTGTCCGCTCCGTAGGTGTCGACGAACCCATCACTGAGAAACACGTACTCCGGGTCCTGTCCGATCACCGTGAGCGGGGCGTCGTCGAAGTCGTCGAGCGCAGCTGACGTGCTCGCATCGATGTCCACCCACGGTGGTGTTCGGGGATCGGGTGGCAGCAACTCGTTGATCAAGTCTTGGAATCCGACCGGGGACGGATCCACCAGGACCACACCAGCGACGTCGTCTCGGCCGTCGGCGAAGAGACGGGTGGCATGGACTCCGTCACCGGCGGCGACGAGCACGAATGGACCGTCTATCCCCGCATCGTCCAATGCCGTCTCGAGATCCGCCGCCCGTTGCTCGGGAGTGGCTTCACCCTCGACGTAGCCGTTGGCGCAGACCCGGTAACCCTCGATCGAGAGTCGGGCCTGGATAACCGACCACGACCCGTAGTCGAGCCAGTCATAGGGCTCCAGCAGAATGGTCGGGTCACCGTTCTCGCTGGTTCCGGTACAGACCAACCTGTGTGGGAACTGGTTCCAGTCATCGGCGGTGATCTCCGCCGACTCGATCAGGCGATCGAGATCGAGGCGGGCCAGGGCCCCGGGGTGATTGAGGAGGACCCACAAGGAACCGTCGGCAACGACCAACCCACCGGCCTTGCCCGGCAGCGGGTAGCGCACGACCTCTCGGGTCTCAGGGTCGACCCTGAACAGGAGGTGGTCGGTGATCGACGTCACCCACAGGTAGCCATCGAACTCGACCATGTCGAGCAGGCCGAAGGTGAGGCCCACGAACGAGTCCAACTCCCCGGTTGCCGGGTCGAAGACGCTCAAATTCGTCCCAAAGGGGTAGTCGCCATCCATCAGCCAGAGCTTGCCCGCAGCCTCGGCCACCTGGCGCACCCCCGCTCCCGACATCGTCTCCAACCCGGTCTCGGTAGGGATGACGATCTCGCCCATCGTGCCGTCCTCGGCGAGGCTGGAGATGAGGTCGGTCTCCGGGTCGTTGACCCACAGATATCCGAGGCCCTCGCCACCCTTGAGCTCGCCGGGCTGGGTGGAGACGATCTCACCGTCGGGTGAGATCTGGAGCAGCTCTCCCTGGTCGTTGCTCACCCAGAGGCTGTCCCCGAACCAATTGGCCCAGTTGGGGAGGCCTCCGAGCGGGATCGTCAGATCGACCGCGCCGACCTCGGGATCAAAACGGAGCACCTCGCCACCGTTGTCGTAGCTCAGCAGCCAGACATACCCACCCCCGACGACCACTCCTTCGACGTAGGCGTCCGTTGAATACCTGTCCGTGATCTTTCCGGTGGCCGTATCCACCTTCTGCAGCTGATTCTGCAGGGCGGTGACCACCCAGATCGTGTCACCATCGGCGGCCGAGGTCTGCACACCTCCCGATGCGAGTGGGGTCACCGACTCGATCCCGGGCATCTCGGCGATGCCATCGAGTCTTGGCTCGTAGATCGACGATTCGTTGGGAAGGAGGAAAGGAACGGCGACCAGGATCACCGCCCCGAACGACGCGGCAGCGATCAGCCAGGGGCGGGCGGTGCGTCGCGGCGTGTCCTTGACAGGAGTCGAGATCCCGATCTGCTCCTCGACCTTGGCCCGAATCCGGGAAGCGTCGGCAACGGCGCTCCGGGCGGGATCTGCTCTCTCCAATAGGTCGTTCATTGCGCTGTCTCCTCTGAGTTGGTGAGGCCGGGGTCGAGGCGGGCCATGCGCGCTTTCAAGCGTGAGCGCGCCCGATGAAGTCTCTGGTCGACGGCGTTCTCCTTGATCCCGAGCACCTGTGCGATCTCGGTCCGCGTCAGGCCGTCCCATGAAGAAAGCCTGAGGAGCTCCTGATCACCACCGCTGAGTGAGTCGAATGCTTGGTAGAGAACTTCGACCTCAGGGTCTGCTGCATCGTCCGGAACGCCACCGGCCCCCTGCGCCTGGAGTCGGGACGCCAGCCGGTGCCGACGCTGCTGGGTCCGGTATTGGTTGCCGACAACCCGGTATGCGACGCCGTACAGCCAGGCACGGGATCCCTCGCCTTGGGGTAAGTCGTCTAATCGCCTCCAGGCGACGGCGAAAACGTCTGCCGTGGCGTCCTCGGCGTCCGGAAGCCCGACACGGCGCACGCAATAGCGAAATATCGCCTGGTAGTGGTCCTCGAAGAGCGGATCGAATCGAAGCGCGGGATCAGTCGACTGGTCGACGGCGGTTCCTTTGGACACATCTGCCTTTCCGCGATGTTATGTGTCCGTGACCCCGCCGCTTCTTACACCCTTCCCGTCAGTCGGAGCGTCGGCCCCAGTTGGCCAGTGCGACTAGGACGACTCCAGCCAGGATCAGCACGGTGGCCACCAGCGGAGACATCGGGGTGTTGGGCCCGGTCACAGGCAAAATGTCGGCGAGTGTTGTGGTTGAGCCACCACCGGCACCGACGTCAACTGTCGTGCTCGTCGACGTGGTGGTAGTGGTCGTTGTGGTGACCGCGGCAATGCACGGTGGGCGGGGAACCGCTTCAGGTGGAGCGGTGCTGAGGCAGGTTTCGATGCCGCTGTTGGTGCCGGTGAACACCGTGGCGCCGGCGTTGACCGCGAAGACGTAAGGGTCCATCTGGCCGCCGGTCAGGTTGGGATCGGCGAGGTCGACCCAGATGTCCTCGAAGAACACCGGTTGCAACTCACCCGGGGCGGGCACTGGCGGCGGTCCGTTGCTGGCGCAGGGGCCAAAGCCGATGTCGAAAGGCGGGATCACCCCGACAACGAACGAGTAGTTGTCGGGCAGGTCCGTAAACATCCACGCTCCAGCGGAGTCGGTGATCGTGGGAAAGACGAAGGACGGGGCCGACAGCAGGTAGACGCATGCTTGCGCCACCGGCGCCCCGCCCTCTGTGATCACGGTCCCGGACATAGATGTGGAGCCCAATGGAGGCAAGACACCGATGAACGCTGTGCTGTAGACCTCGACAGGCTCGGTCACCGAGCTGGCGATTGCGGCGAGATTGGCACCGGAGCCCGGCGCGGTCGCGGGGTCGACGTCGATGAATACGGCGAGGGTCTGCGGGCTCTCAACGCTCTCGCCATCCCAGTCGCAGGTCACCTGAGTGGGGGTCTCGACACAGTTGACCAACTCCGGTGAAGTGCCAGCGGCATCCAGGCGAAGAGCTCCGAACCCGGCCGGGGCCTGAAGCTCGACTCCGACGTTGATCGGGCCGCTGTCGGCGGCCAGGGAGAACACGATGGTCGTGGTCGCGGTTTCCCCGGCCGGCACCGGGTTCGGTGTCGGGTTGTTCACGGTGGCGGACAACCCAGGCACGATGGCCCATGCCTTCCGCGGTGAGGACCCAACGAAAATCGCGACGAGCAACAGCAAAACCATTGCAATGATCAGGCGCCGGACGGAGATGGTCGCAGTCATGACTTGAGGCTCTGGGCCGGCTCCCTCTTCTGCGGGTCGACGAACGGGATCGTGGCCACCGTGGCGGTCAGCTCGACACCATCCTCGGTGATCACGTCGACTCTAGTTCCGGGGGTGGCAAGGTCTATGGGAACCCACATGTAGCCGATGTTCTGGGCCAATCCCGGTGACCAGACCGCGTCGGTGACCCGGCCCACCTCGTTGCCGTTGGAGAGCACCGGCCACACCCGCGAGAGCTCTGCTCTCAGTTGGTCGCCCTCGAGGACCATCCCCACCAGCTTTCGGTCGACACCGTTCTCCCGGAGCCTCTCCAAGGCATCCTTGCCCAGGTAGTCCTGGGTCTGCGGCTCGACCAGCCGCTCCATGCCACTGATGTGGAACGGGGTGTCGTCGATGGTCATGTCTGACCCGTAGTTGAAGATCCCGGCCTCGATTCGCCGGGCCTCGCACGGGGCGATGGGTCGGATCTCGAACTCCTCGCCGGCGTTGGCGACCGCGTCCCACACGGGGCCCCCCACGCGGTGATCGAGGACGTTTATCTCAAAGCCGGGGATGGCGGTCCAGCCGGTTCGGCTGATCACGACCGGGCTGCCCGCGATCTCGAACTCACCGAGCCAGTAGTACTTGACGTCGTAGATCCCCGGTCCGACCAGCTTCTCGAGCGTCCTGGCTGCGAGGGGGCCCTGGACCTGCATCGGATGCACATCGGGCAAGGTCACCTCGGCATCGAAGCGCCCAGCTGCCACTCCCAGGGCATAGAGACCGGCATCGGAGTCGGCGAGCTGCATCCACCACCGGTTTTCCCCGACATGGAGCAGCACCGGGTCGTTGACGATCCCACCATCGGGGGCAATGACCGGCATGTACTTGCCCTGGCCGACTGCGCACCGGGTCAGGTCGCGGCACGTTATGTAGTCGATCAGCCGATCGGCGTCGGGGCCACTCACCTCGACTGTGCGCTCCACCCCCACGTCCCACATGGTGACGCCGTTGACCAGTGCCCAGTATTCGACGTCCGGGTCGTCGAAGTAGGCGGGGAGGTACATGTGGTTGTAGATGTCGTATGCCGAGCAACCGGCAGCCAGGGTCGACTCGAAGAAGGGTGATCTCCGGTACCAAGGGCCGAAATAGAGCGTCGTGCTCTTCTCCAGCATCTCGCGACGTTCGTTGGCCACCTGCTCCTCCTCGGTTTACTGAACGGCCGTTCAAGATTAGGCGTACGGGCTCCGACCGATCGCCCCCGTATGCTTACCGGGCCATGGAATTTCACCTCCTGGGCCCACTGGAGGTGCTCGCCCGCGGCGGCCCTGTTCCTCTCGGGGGACGACAGAGGCGAGTATTGCTCTCGCTCCTCTTGGTCGACGCCGGGCAGGTCGTGCCGACTGATCATCTGATAGACGAAGTCTGGGGAGAGACACCACCAGACGGCGCGCGCAAAACGGTCCAGGCGCACATGTCGCACCTCCGACGAGTGCTCAACGTGGGTGGCGAGGTCCTGGTGTCAGCTGACGGCGGCTATCGCCTGGTGGTCGACACAGCGATGATCGATTCCGCACGTTTCGAAAGGGAGTTGGCAGTCGCACGCCAATTGAGCCTCGAGGACTCACGAATGGCGGCTGACCGGTTTCGGGAGGCCCTGGACCTTTTCCGCGGGGTCCCCCTCGCCGGTCTGGCGGACGATGCACAATCACTGAGGCTGGAAGCGGCTCGGCTCGGCGAGCTGCGACTCGAAGCCACCGAGGAATTGTTGGAAGCCCGCCTGTCGGCCGGAGAGGACGCAGTCCTGGTACCGGAGATCGAGCGATTGGTGGCACAGCACCCTCTGCGAGAGCGCCTCTGGGTTCTTCTGATGTCTGCCCTGTATCGAGCAGGAAGACAGTCCGAGGCGCTGAGAGCTTTCTCCCGGGTACGCGTTGTTCTCGCTGAAGAGCTGGGGATCGAGCCCTCCGGCGAGCTCAAATCGCTGGAACAACGCATCCTCGACCAGGACCCCGGCCTCGCCAGCGGGCCGGTCGCTTTGAGCCGGCCCTCGCAGGTCGACAGTGTCATTCGCAACCCATATAAAGGACTCAGGCCATTTGAGGAGTCGGATGCTTCCGACTTCTTTGGTCGAGACGACCTGGTCAGACGCATGCTCGAGAGGTTGGGCGATAGGAGGCGAGGTCAAGGCCTTCTGGTACTCGCTGGACCGTCCGGCGCGGGCAAATCGAGCGCGATTCGTGCCGGGCTGATACCCGCGCTGCGGAGGAGCGGCCAACGTGTGGCGATTGCTTTCCCCGGGAGGAGCCCCTTTGCCGCAATCGCCAATGCGATCGCCGATCTCGACAACGTCGATCCACGAGAGGTCCAGAAGCTGCTCGAGGATGGGGAACCGCTCGCCGCCCCCACGACGTATGTCGTCCTCGATCAAGCCGAAGAACTGTTCACATTCGAGAACGAATCGGGGGAGACCGAACTGTTCCTCGATCGAATTGCGCATGACGAGGAGAAACTCCGTTGGATTCTCACAATCAGGGCAGACTCGCTTGACCGCTTGATCTCGCACCCCGGTTTGGGTTCGATCATTGGAGACTCAGTGATCCTGGTTCCCCCACTCCAGGACCACGAGGTCGCGGCTGCCGTGGCGAAACCCTCTGAGCGCGTCGGAGTCGCGGTAGACCCGGACTTGGTCGCCGAGATCGTCCATGAGGTGAGGACGCAACCCACCGCTCTTCCTCTCCTTCAGTTCTCATTGACGGACACCTTCGAACGCCGTCGTGGCGAGAAGTTGACATTGGCCGAGTTCGAAAATGCCGGTGGGATTGCGGGGGCTGTTTCTCGGAGAGCGGATGAAGTCTACGACCGATTCGACGACGGGGAAAAGGCCGCGGCACGCCAGTTGCTGCTGCAGCTGGTGACACTCAGCGATGACGGAACGGGAGTTCGCCGACGCGTAGAGCGACAGGCCGTCGAAAGCCTCCTTGGCGACCCCGACGTGATGGAGCGCGTCATCGAACAGCTCGCCTCACAGCGTCTCTTGACCTTCGACCAGGATCCCACGACAGGCGAGGCCACTGTCGAAGTGGCACACGAGGCTCTGATCTCGGAGTGGCCGCGGTTGGCAATCTGGGTCGGGGAGGCGGGCGACGATCTCCGAATGCGAAGGCGCCTCGCGTCGGCGGTCGGTGACTGGGAGGCATCGGGCCGCGAAGAGAGCTTTGCCCTTCGGGGTAGCCGACTGACGGAGATGGAGATCTGGGCAGAGGGCTCACGCCTGGCCGTGGATGGCGAGGCTCGGGCTCTGTTGGAGGAGTCGCGGCGGATCGAGGACACTTTCCGCACCCGCCAACAAAAAAAGCGACGTGCCGTTGTCGCGACGCTGTCGGTCGCGAGTCTGGTCGTTGCTGTCTCGGCAGTTGTGGCCTTTGCTCAGCGAAACGACGCCCGTGAAGCGGCGCAGATCGCAACTGTCCGTGAGCTGGCGTTGGCGTCCGAATCCAATCTGACCACCGATCCGGAGTTGAGTCTGCTCCTCGCCCTGGAGGCCGTCGGCCAAGCCGGAGAAGCAACGGTGCCCGAAGCGGCAAACGCCCTGCACAACGCGTTGCTCTCTAACCGACTGTTGGCGTCGATCGATTTCAACGGACAGGGGATCGCCCGCTATTCACCGGACGGGAATTCCTTTTTGAGCTCCGGAGAAGATCCCGCGATCCCGGTGGTGTGGGATGTCGAGACCATGGCGACCCGATTCTCTCTCGAGGGCCACACCGCCCCGGTGACTGACGGCGTCTACAGCAAGGATGGCCGTCGCCTCGCTACCAGCGGCGACGACGGAACGGTGAGGATTTGGGACGCAGCCACGGGTGATTCTGAAATGGTGCTCGAGACCGGCGTTGCGATGACCATGCCCGCCTTCAGCCCGGATGGGACTCTGGTGGCATCGGGGAGCTATGACGGTCCGGTTTGGGTCTGGAATCTGGCCTCGGGTGAGCTGCTCTGGAAGTCGAGCCCGCCGGCAGGGACCCACGTGTCGTGGAATCCCGAATTCAGCCCCGACGGAACCCTGCTCGCCGTCGGGGCAGTAGGGGACCTGGCGCAGCAAGGGGCTCAGGTATGGGATCTCGCCACTGCTGAGGTCGAAGTCATTGGACCAGGCCACACCGAGGAGGTCAGAGACGTCGCTTTCACCCCCGATGGTGCCTCGTTGGTGACCGGAAGTTTCGACGGCACCGTCAGAGTTTGGGAGGTCGCGACTTGGGAGAACATCAGGACTTTTTACGGGCACGATACTGCCGTATACGATGTGGTCATCTCCACCGACGGTGCTCGCGTCGCTTCGACCAGTACCAACTCTGCGCTGGTGTGGGACTTCGAATCTGGTGAGGTCCTGGTGTCTCTTGCCGGTCAGGGCGGCATCGTTGACGGAATGGACATCAGCCCTGAGGGGACTCGGCTGATCACGGCGAGCACCGATAATGGAACTCTCCGCGTCTGGGATATCACGCCGCTGGCGAGTCACGAGCTCTTTGCGTTCCCGACACCTGGCTTCAATGGCGAGGTTGGCTTCAGGGGCGAGGTTGCCTTCAGCGCCGATGGTCGAACGATGGCATCCACCAGCGACCGCAGCGGTGGCATCGATCTGTGGAGCTTCCCAGAAGGAGAGTTGGTTGGCGGTTTGGACGTGCCAACCGACAACGTCGCTTTGATCGCGTTTGCGCCGGATGGGACGTCGGTGGTCATTGGAAGCACTGGGGGTGTTTGGTTCATCGACCTTCTCACTCAAGAGCTGACGCTTCTCGATCCCAGCGTCGCATACACCATCGCATATAGCCCGAACGGTATGTTGGCATTTGGAACCGAAGAGGGTCTTTGGCTGATCCGTGATCCTCCTGAGGGGGTGAAAGAGCAGCTTCGCTCCGATTGGATATCGGCACTGGCGTTCGACCCCCACGAGAGATTCTTGGCTTTCGCCGGATCCCCAGGCTCCGGGGGTGAAGAAGGCGACGTGGAACTCATCGATTTGGACGCACTGGATTCGGTGGGTACCGGAGTAGGTCACGAGTCCGAAGTCAGAGCGGTCGACTTCAGCCCCGACGGTGCTTGGTTCGCCACCGCCAGCGTCGACGGCACTGCGATCGTTTGGGACACAGAGACGCTCAAGATCCGGCAGCGCTCCAGGGACACCTCGGAGAGGTTCACGACGTAGCCGTGCACCCCACCAAAGCTGAGGTCGCGACCTCGAGCGAAGACGGAACCGCCAAGATTTGGGATGTAGAGACCGGGACGGTCAGGCTTAACCTGGACGCCGGCCCGTACGCGCGGCTCAGCTACAGCCCGGACGGTCGATATCTGGCGGTCGGCGGTGCTGGTGGCGGTCAGGTCTTCATGTTGGATGAGAGCGAGCTGATCTCTGAAGCACAAAGCCGCCTCACCCGGTGGTGGACGGAAGCAGAATGTCTGCAGTACCTGCACACGTCCAGTTGTCCAACACCACCGTCGGACCTCGCTTCCTGAGTTAGCACTAGCTGCGGGCGACAGCCTGTTGACAACCAACCACCAACCGCCGGGCAACCGCGTGGTCCGACGGTCGGGTGGTGGGACAGAATCGCCACCTAAGCCTCGCGATGATGATGCTGCTGCTCGTCGCGACCCCAACTCCACTCGGTGAGCCAGCGCGGGGACTCAGTTCGTCCCAGTTCGAGCTCGTGCAATGGGCGGAGAACCGTTTTTTGGCCGCAGGGCTCGAGGTCCCGCCTGTGGTGTATGACTTCCGCGATGGGATCGAGGCTTGTGGGAATCACGCTGGTATTTTCTACGCCGAATCGCAGAGCGTTCGTATGTGCTCGATGGTGAAAGACGTCATTCTTCACGAGCTTGCACATGCATGGGCGGGGCTGAACCTCACCTCGGCCGACCGGGCGGCCCTGGTCGCTCGTCGAGGTCTACCGACTTGGGGGAGTCATGCCTTCGGGTGGAGGGAGCGGGGAACCGAACACGCCGCTGAGATCATCAAGTGGGCGCTCTCGGAAAGAATTCGGCTGGTTCGCTGGACGGACCAGACCTCCGGTCAGGTCGGGTTTCGTCTCCTCACGATCGATCAGAGTGCGCCGGAGCAGCTACTCCGAGACTTCCGTCTGATGACTGGCCGGGACCCGATACTCCGAAATGTAAGCGAATGGGCCGATCCTGAAGCCTTGCCGGCGGTCTTTTCACCGGAGGCCTAATGATCGGGTGAAACTGGCTCGCCATCCTTGAAGTACGAGGTGGCTGTAGCGAGGTGGAGATAGACCGTACCGGGAACGATGCGACACTCTCGCTCCTGGCCATGATCGCCGCCACCACCATCCATCGACATCGATCGAGGTAGGCGATGACGCCGACCGCCTCAGCCCGATGAGCAACCAGTCGCCCGTGTTTCTCGCGTGGCTGCGGGAGTACGACCGCCCGTGGTTCCGGTATGACCTGCTCGCCGGGATATCCGTGGCCGCCCTGGTTGTGCCAAAGGCTCTCGGGTACGCCGGGATCGTGGGCGTCCCCATCGAGTACGGGCTCTACGCAGCTGCGGCTGGGGCGCTGATCTATGCAGTGTTCGGATCGTCCCGGCAGATCTCCACCGGTCCCAGTTCGGCACTGGCTGCTGTGGCTGGCGGGGCGGCTGTCCTTCTCGGGGTTTCCGGCCCCGAAGCTCTGCCTCTTGTGGCCTGGATATCGATTTCTGCCGGCGTGCTCTTCCTCCTGCTTGCTCTCCTGAGGATGGGATGGATCTCGCAGTTTCTCTCCAAGGCGGTGGTCAAGGGATTTCTGTTTGGGGCTGCACTGGAGGTCGTCGTCGGAGAGCTCCCCAAATTGACCGGGACATCGGCCGAGGGAACCAACACGTGGAGGGAGTTCGGCAGCTGGCTGAGCTCCTTGGGAGGAACCGATGGCACGACACTTTTGGTGGGCGTTACCTCTCTGGCAGTCATTTTGGGTCTGCGCTTCTGGGTTCGCCAGGCACCCGGCGCGCTCATCGTCGTCGCCCTCGGAATCCTGGCAACGCGTGCCCTTGGATCTCGCGATCGCGCTGGTCGGGGATGTTCCCAGTGGCTTGCCGTCGCTGGTGCTGCCAGGGGTCGGCTTATCTCGCGGAGAACATCTCGGTGATCGCCCCCGCTGCCATCGGGATCCTCCTGATCGGCTTCTCCCAGTCCGCGGGTGACGCCCGCGAATTTGCCTCGAGGCATCACTACCGGGTGGACATCAATCAGGAGTCCATCGCTCAGGGCCTGGCCAATGTCGGCTCCGGTTTGACTCAGGGAATCCCGGTGTCGACCAGCCTGTCGGCGAGCTCGTTGAACGACCAGTCCGGTGCCCGGACCCAGATGTCCTCACTGGTGACAGGTGCCCTCGTCATCTTGACGCTGCTCTTTCTCGCTCCACTGTTCTCGGATCTTCCGAAGGCCGTGTTGGCCGCGGTGATCATCGACGCAGTGGTGTTCGGCATGATCGACGTGCCGGCCCTGCGTCGCTTCTATCGGGTGAAGAGGTTCGACTTTTGGATCTCCGTGGCCGCCATTGCCGGCGTGCTGAGCTTTGGCGTTTTGGCAGGCGTGGTTATCGGAATGTTTCTCTCGATCGTCTGGCTCGTCTACGTGTCGACTCATCCCAGCATGCCCGAGCTCGGGAACCAGCCGGGCACACAGGCGTTCCGGGACCTGGACAGCAATCCGGGGGACATCACCTTTCCCGGTGTGTTGCTCATCCGCTTGGATGGCGGCCTCTTCTTCGCCACCGCCGATACCTTCCACGACCGGCTACGCGAGGTCTTGAATGACCGGGAACCCCCGGTCCGTACCGTGATCATCGATTGTGGCGGTGTGAACTTCATCGACTCTCAAGGTGCGGAAAAGCTTCGAGAACTGCACGACCTCGCCACGAATCAGGATCTCACCATCCATCTGTCCCGGCTCAAGCCGAATGTGAGGAAGACCCTCGCCGATGACGGCCTCCTGGAGTTGTACGGCGCCGACCACGTGCACGACAGGACCTACCAAGCAGTGGAGGCCCATCTCGACGATGGGACTTCGGACCCTTCCGGTCGGTAGCCGTCAGACGCCGAACCTCTCGGCCAGCAAGCCGTGTCGGAGCCCGCGATCGCTCACGGTCAGCGACTCGTGACCGAGCCTTTCCATGATCGTCTTCACGACACATGCTCCGGCCAGGATGACCTCTGCTCGCTTCGGCTGGAGCCCGACGATGACGCGCCGGGCCTCGAGTGGTGTGGACCGGTACAGCTCGATCTGTCGGTCTATCTCGCTCTTGTGCAGGGTCGCTCCCTGGACCAGGTCCGGGTCATAGACCGCCATCCCACGACTGACCGCCGTGATGTTGGTCACGGTGCCACCCATGCCCACCAACGCATCAGGCCGTGACCGGTCGTCTAGAGCGAGATCATCGGCTATCGCCTTCAGGGCTTGTTCGACGACACTCGCGCCGACGACGCCGTCGAGGCGGAAGCGCTCGGTGTAACGAACTGCGCCGACGTTGAGGCTGTATTGCTCGAGCACACGATCGTCCTCCCCGAAGGTGAACTGTGTGCTCCCGCCGCCGGTGTCGAAGACGACGAGCGAGCCGTGGCCCTGTCCAAGACCGGCCTTGACCGCCAGATATGCAAGCCGTCCCTCCTCCGCCCCCGATATCACCCGTACCTCGATGCCCACCCGTGCCTTGAACTCGTCGATGATCTCGGTGCCGTTCGCCGCCATCCGCAACCCGGCGGTCCCGACGGCTGCGATGGCGATAACGCCTTGTTCCTTCGCTTCCGCGAGCATCCCGTCGATCGCCTCGGAGGTCCTGTCCCGCGCTTGGGGCGAGATCGACCCCCCTTCTACCAGGCCCTCGCCAAGACGGGTGACCTCGGCTCGATCAACGACGGCTCGCCAGGTCCCATCGTCGGCACGTTCTGCGAGATGGAACTTGACCGAGTTGGTCCCGACATCGATTACGGCATAGCGGCTCGGGATGTGGTCGATGACGGCCCGGAGACCCCGGGAATAGTTGGTGTTGACATGTCCCTGGAGACCGGCCAATTCGACCGCGGCGACCACCGCGTCGGGATCCTCGGACTCGATCGCAATGGTGCGCGTCGACCGCCCGTCGACGACCAGATCGGTGATCTCGGCCATGCAGCCGCCGACCGTGTGGCGCGCCCTCCGCTTGTGCACGGCAATGGGACGGATCGGGGGTTCGGCAGCAGCCAACTCCTCCAACAGTCGATCCATGGTCAGGGCGTTGCTATCCATCGCTGATTGCCTGAGTTCGAGTGCCTCGTAGACATTGGCCACATCAGGGCTGGCCAAGGGGAAGGCGGCCTTCATCACCGGAATCCACTGTTCCAGACCCGCGGCGTTGACATCGTTCAGGACCTTGATGTCCACGAGCTCGTCCCTGATCTTCACGTTGGCCTCTCCGTGCGAGAGCAGGTACACCTCGTCGCTCTCCTGGATCACATCGGCTTCGAGATCGGCGAAGAACGCCTCTGCAGCCCCGAAATGGGAGCCGAATGTGCGCCACTCCCATCGTGGTGCGACCGCGGCCATGCCCTGATTCCTTCCCTCCGGTGTCCGTTGATCCGGCGAGATCGATCTAAGTCGATCCGTCGAGGCGTGTGCGAGAATCCTGACACACCCCGGCCGTCGGGCGAGAGAAAGAAGCAGATGACACTCGAGACCATGCAGCAGGAATGGTTTGCGTCCGAAGCAACCGAAGTGGCCCGGGTGCTCGAGGTCGACCCCGCTCAGGGCCTCGGTGGGCCTGACGTCCAAATTCGTCGGGACAAACACGGCTCGAACCGCCTCGCCGGGGGGAAGAAGGAGTCCGGGTTTCGGGCGTTTCTTCGCCAGTACGAGGACTTCATGCAGATCGTGCTCCTGGCGGCTGCGGTCATCAACCAGATCGTCACCGGAAGCACAGGAACCACCGTCGTGCTCGCCGGCCTGACCCTGCTCAACGCCGTCATCGGGCTCCATCAGGAGGCGAAAGCCGAGGAGAGCGTCGCCGCTCTCGCCTCGATGATGAAGACGATCGCGCGCGTGCGCCGCGACGGTCAGGTGCTGGAGGTCGATGCGGAGGAACTGGTTCCAGGGGATGTGGTGCTGATGGAGGCAGGCAATGTTGTGCCCGCCGACGGCAGGATCATCGTCGCCGCCACCCTGGAGATCGAAGAGGCGGCCCTCACCGGCGAGAGCCTCCCGGTGGGGAAGGGGACAGTGCCCGTGCCTGGCACTCAGGTCGCGCTCGGAGACCGGACCTGCATGGCATACATGAACACCTCGGTGACACGGGGCCGGGGAGAGATGATCGTCACCGAGACCGGGATGGGAACCGAGATCGGCCATATCGCCGACCTCCTCGCCAACACCGAATCGGAGAAAACTCCGCTCCAGAAGCAACTGGACAGCCTGTCCAAGATCATCGCCACCATCGCCGCGGTTGCGCTGGTGATCGTGGTCCTCCTCGGGCTGGCCCAGGGTGAGTCGTTCGACACCTTGTTCATCACCGGAGTCGCGCTGGCCGTCGCTGCCATCCCCACCGGGCTCCCCGCAGTGGTCACCGCCCTGCTCTCGATCGGGACCCGTGAGATCGCCCGCCGCAATGCGATCATCAAGCGCCTGCCTGCCGTGGAGACGCTGGGCTCGACCTCTGTGATCTGCTCAGACAAGACGGGCACGTTGACCCTGAACAAGATGACCGCACGCGAGCTGGTGATCCCGGGCCAGAACCGGTACTCGATCTCCGGTGAGGGCTACAGCACCGTTGGCGAGGTCAAGCACACAGGAGGGGCCAGCATCGATCTCACCGACTGCCTGCTGCCGATGATCCTGTGTGCCGATGCGGTTCTGGATGGCGACAGCCTCATCGGTGACCCGACGGAAGGCGCTCTGATCGTGCTCGGGGCGAAGGGGGGACTGGACATCGACCAGACCCGGGCCACCTATCCCCGAGTCGCCGAGGTGCCCTTCGATTCCGAATACAAGTTCATGGCCACCTTTCATCACATGAAAGGACGAGACGGGGCTCCCGTGGTCCGATGCTTCGTCAAGGGCGCCCCCGACGTATTGATCTCCCGGGCCGGCTCCTATCTGAGCCCCGAGGGGGCAATGGTGCCGATCACCGACGACAATCGGTCACTGGCGCTCGAGGCCAACGACCGTATGGCCGAGGCCGGGGAGCGGGTGATGGTGGTTGCCCGGCGCGACTTCGACCCGGCAACCTTCGATCCGGGAGGCAACCTGATCGACTTGGTGCAGGACCTCACCCTGCTGGCAATGGCAGGGATCGTCGATCCCCCCAGATCCGAAGCCAAGGCCGCCATTGCCGAGTGCCGGGAGGCGGGGATCCGGGTTCGCATGATCACCGGTGACCATGCCACCACCGCGGCCGCCATCGCCGGTGAGCTCGGGATCGAGGGCAAGGCGATCACGGGAGCGGCATTCGCCGCGATGAGTGACACCGAACTGATCGCACAGCTCCCCGACACTCGGAGTGATCGCCCGGGTCGCCCCGGAAGACAAGCTGCGCCTGGTCCGGCTGCTCCAGCAGACCGGCAACGTCGTCGCCATGACCGGCGACGGCGTCAATGACGCCCCTGCGCTCAAGGCGGCAGACATCGGGGTCGCCATGGGGATCACTGGCACCGAGGTGTCCAAAGAGGCGGCAGTGATGATCCTCACCGACGACAACTTCGCCACCATCGTCGGCGCCGTCGAGTACGGGCGGTCGCTCTACGACAACCTCCTCAAATACCTCCGCTTCCAGATGTCGACACTGGTCGCTTACATCGCCGTTTTCATCGGTGCCGGACTCTTCTCCATAGCGGGAGGGATCCCGCTGAACCCGCTGCAGATCATCTGGCTCAACATGGTGGTCGACATCCCGCTGGCAATCGCTCTCGGCTTCGATCGGCCGGTCCCTGGTCTCATGCGGCGTGCCCCGCGTCCGGTGGGAGCACCGGTGCTGTCCTCGCGGAATTGGGTTCGCCTCTGCATCCAGGGTTTCGTGATGACGGTGGGGACCCTCGCCGTCTATCAGCTGGCGGAGCCCGAGTACGGGGCGGCCGTGGCCAACACCATGCTGCTGACCACACTCTCCCTTTTCCACGTCGCCGCCGGATACATGGCCCGAGACCAGCGGACCACAGTCTTCGATCGGGACACCCTTCCCGGTGCCACCCAGTTGCGGAGGTACGGGGTCGCCTTGCTGGCGATCATCCTGGTCACCACCATCGGGCTCCTGCAGCGGATCTTCGGGACTGTGGAGCTCGGATTCACTCAATGGTCGATCTGTGTCGGAATCGCATTGAGCCTGGTGGTGGTCGAGGAGCTGATCAAGGTCTTCCTGCGGCGCCGGGAGATCCGTCCACGCGCTGCAGCTGTCGAGCCGGCGATGGCGGCGTAGCCAAGGAATTCGCCGACGCTCGGTAGTCGTCAGTCAGGGCGTTTGGAGAAACGAGCCGCGGCGTCCTCGACTATCGAAGCGATGCTCTCTTCTGTGCCTACCGCCGGGAATCGGTATGTCGGGCCGTGGATGTGGATCGCGCCCAATGCTCGGCCCCCGTTGGCGAGGACCGGCGCCGCCACCGAGTTGATGCCCTCGGCGAACTCTTCTCGGATCCAGAAATGGCCAACTTCCTTGATCTCGGCGAGCCGGTCACGGATCACCGCGGGGTCGACCACCGTCTTCGGGGTGTAGGCCTCGAGCGGTCTGGTCAGATAACGATCGATCTCTTCTGCGGGCCAATGGGCCATCACGCAGAGCCCCGAGGGCCCGATGTGCATAGGCACGGTGAGACCGGTGTAGTCCCGGACCTGGACCGGGTTGGGGCTCTCCACCTGGGCCATGTACTGCATGGTGTAACCGGTGGGCACGCTGAATCCGGCGGCCTCCTCGAGCTGGCCCGCCAGCCACATCAGGTGCGGCTGAACCGAGGTGGCCAGGGCCGCGGTCGCGTCGATGGCACCGGCCAGCTCCACCAGCCCCATGCCAATGGAATAGACGCTCCCGTCGGCTCTCCGGGTCACGGCTCCCTGGTCCTCGAGGCTGGAGAGCATGCGGGCCACGGTGGATTTGGGGAGGCCGATGCGCGAGGCGAGGTCGGTGATCCCCGAGGGCTCGACGGCGAGCGCCTTCAAAACCTGAAACGCCCGGTCGATCGACTGCACCGCCATCAGGCGCTTCTCTCCAGCATCCTGCGGTGCCAGGCGGCAGTCGGCGCCACCTGGTTGAAAGTGAACAGGTGGACCCCGCTCAGCCCGAGCGGCCCCGCCGAAGCAGCCAGGGGGCGAACGAGTCGGTCGGGTCGGTAGCGCCCGGGGCGGATCAACCGGAGAAGGCCCCGGTTCTTGGACAGGTATCTCATCGAGTCCCCGACACCGATCTTGGCCGCCATCGTGAGCAGCCGGGTGGGCTGGACGGCACCGGGAATCCCGACCTTGACCGGGACCGTGACACCGTCGTCGCGAATCTCTCCGACCCAGCTCAGGATCGCCTTGGCGCTGAAGCACATCTGGGTGACGAGATAGGTGGCATATCCCTGCTTGTCGAGCAGCGCCTGGCGCAGCTTGTCTCCGGATATCGCGGGGTGTCCCTCGGGATAGCCGGTGATACCCAGCTCGAGAAAGGGATGGCCGAGGTCGGCGAGGTCACGGAGCAACGAGCCGGCGTCGTAGTAGTCGCCATGGGGGTCGCCATCGCCACCGGTCACGAACGCCTGGGTGACCCCGGCTCCGTCCAGCTTCTTGATGATCGAAGCCAGGTCCTTTCGATCCTCGACCAATCGCGCGGAGATGTGGGGCACTGCCCGGAAACCTGCATCTTGGAGTCGTTGGGCCAAGTCGATGGTCGCCTTCATTCCCTTCGAGGGGGATGCGGTCACCGAAACCGTGGAGCCCGGAGGAAGAGAGGCCACCGTGTCGATGGCCCCCTTCAAAGGGACCACTTCGAAGTCGGCCCGTTGCAGAAACGCTCTCACGTTGCTATCTGCCACGGCTTCAAACATCCGAGTCGGGGAAGGAGGCCTTGCGGTTGTCTACCCAAGCCGTCAGCTCTGCGTCGATCGCCTCGTCGAGTGGTGGCGCTTCGTACTCGGCGAGCTTTTGGCGCCATATCTGATGCGCCCGGACCGGGGCCTCGCTGGAACCGGCCTCCAACCACTGCTCGAAGCTGTTGTTGTCTGCAGTGGCGCTTCGCCAGAAGGCGCTCTCGAAGTTGGCCAGGGTGTGAGCGTTTCCCAGGTAGTGCTGCCCGGGAGGATTGTCGAGCAGGGCGTCGAGCGCCTGTCCGTTCTCGGAGAGGTCGATCCCGCCGAGCATCGTCTCCGCCATCGAGGCCTGATCGGCGTCGAGGATGAACTTCTCGTAGCCCATGACCAGCCCGCCTTCGAGCCACCCCGCGGTGTGCAGCACGAAGTTGACCCCGGCCATCAGGGTGGGGAGGAAGGTGGCTGCCGACTCGTAGGCAGCCTGATAGTCGGGGGTCTTGGCGGCGGTGAGGTTTCCTCCGCTTCGGAAGGGGACGCCCAGCCGCCGGGCGAGGGCGGCCATCACGAAGAGCATCATCGCCGGCTCGGGTGTCCCGAATGTTGGTGCTCCCGACTGCATCGAGATCGACGAAGCGAACGACCCGAACACCACCGGAGCACCGGGCCTCACCATCTGGCAAAAGGCCATCCCGGCCATCGCCTCGGAGAGGGTCTGGGTTGCTGTGCCGGCCACGGTGACCGGGGCCATGGCCCCGGCGAGGATGAAGGGGGTGATGAGGCAGGCCTGGTTGTTCTCTGCGTAGACCTTGGCCGAGCCCAGCATGTTGTAGTCCCAGCTCATTGGGCTGTTGGCATTGCACAGTGAAAGCAGCACCGTCTTGCCCGCCTTGGCTTCTCCACCGAAGACGATGTCCGCCATGTCGACGGTGTCCTGGGCCCGTTCCGGGGCGGTGACCGATCCCATGAATGGCTTGTCGTGGTTCCTGATGTGAGCGAACACCATGTCGAAGTGGCGCTTGTTCACCGGAAGGTCGACCGGCTCACAGAGCGTCCCCCCGCCGTGGTGGAGGGCTGGGGTCATGTGGGTCAGCCGTGCGAAATTCTCGAAGTCCTCGATGGTGGCGTAGCGGCGGCCACCCTCGAGATCTCTGACGAACGGTGACCCGTAGGCGGGGGCGAAGACGGTGTGAGGATCGCCGATCACCACGTCGTGGGCCGGGTTGCGGGCATGCTGCGTGAATGTCGGGGGAGCTGTGGCGAGCAGGGACCGGGCGAGGCCGTCGGGGAATCTGACCCGGGTTTCGGTGACGTCGCAACCGGCATCGCGGAAGATGTCCAGGGCCTCCGGGTAGTTGACGACTTCGATGCCGACCTGTTCCAACAGCCTTTCGGCGTTGGTCTCGATCAGGGCCAACCCTTCCTCGCCGAGCACCTCCGCCGGGGCCAGCTTCCGGGTGAGGAAAGGCACCGACTCGATGGCCCGTGCGGAGCGCTCCGCCTGCCGGGCCGCTCGACCACCACGACGTCCCGTTTGTTCCATGATGTGGCACCAGACTACATCATGGAACACGACCTCGGGAAGGGTCAGCCCGAGTCCGGTGCCCGCGATCGTCGTCTCCGCCTCACTCCTGGTGTCGCTCGCGCCGGGAGATCGACCACTTTGGACAGCTGTGGATAGGGGTCGGTCTTGTGGGGGATGGCCAGAGCCGCGACGAAATGCTCCTGGAAGCGGGGCTCGATCGCGGTCTCCACCTTCTCGATCCGGGTGGCCACCTCCTCGATCTCGTTGCGAGCCACCGCGGACAGCAGAGCGATCATCGCTCCCACGCCCGCCGCATTCCCCGCGGCAGAAACCCGATCCAGGTCACAGTCGGGGATCAGCCCCAGGATCATGGCGTATCTGGGGTCGATGTGGCTCCCGAAGGCTCCCGCCAGCCGGATGTCGTCGACCGCCTCAACCCCGTAATGGTCCATGAGCAGCTTCGCCCCGGCGTGGAGGGCTGCCTTGGCCAGTTGCACCGCCCGTACATCGCTCTGGGTCACCTCGATCCGGGGCTCGGAGCAGAGCAGGTAGGAGAAGGTGCGGTCGGCAGGTACGACCCTCGTTGATTCGGCTTCCGATTGTTTGATGACCCCGTCGGAGTCGACCACGCCGGCGAGGAAGAGCTCGGCGATCGCCTCGATGATCCCTGAACCGCAGATCCCGGTCACGGATGCGAAGTCGAAGCCCTCTTCGTCGGACCACTTCTCGTCGCCGATCACCGAGAACCGTGGCTCCAACGAGGACGGATCGATGCGAACTCGTTCGATTGCCCCCGGAGCCGCGCGCTGTCCCGACGAGATCTGGGCACCCTCGAAGGCCGGCCCGGTCGGGCTCGATGCCGCCAGCAGCCGATCCCTGTTTCCCAACACCAGTTCCGCGTTGGTCCCGACGTCGACCAGCAGTTGCAGGCGGTCCTGGCGATGGGGGCCCTCGGAAAGGACCGCTCCGGCGGCGTCCGCCCCGACGTGCCCGGCAATGCAGGGCAGGGTGTAGACCATGGCACCCGGGCTGACCTCGATGCCCAGGTCGGCGGTCGGCGTGTCGAGGGCCGATGTCGTGACCAGGGCGAACGGGGCAGTTCCCAGCTCCCTTGGGTCGAGGCCAAGCACCAGGTGGTGCATGATCGGGTTGCCGACGAGAGCGAGCTCGAGCACATCCTCCCTCTCCACGCCCGCCTCGGCCACCAGCTCACCGACCAGGTCGTTGATCGCCTGGCGGACGACGCTGGTGAGCTGCGACGCTCCACCCTCGTTCATCATCACGTACGAGACCCGACTCATCAGGTCCTCTCCGAAGCCGATTTGAGGGTTCATCCGGCCCACGGAGGCCAGGACCTCACCGGTCAAGAGATCGCACAGATGCCCGGCGATGGTGGTCGACCCGACGTCGAATGCGACCCCTAGAGCCAGGTCACGAAAACCGGGCCAGATCGCGATCAGGTCCCGCTCATGGCGCACCGCCACCGTCACTGCCCAGTGCCCGCTGCGGAGGGCGGTCTGCAGCCGGCGGAGCACGACATGAGCGATCTCGAGCCCGTGGAGATCCCATTGATCGGCGAGGGCGAGTTTCAGGCGCTCGGCGTCACCGGTCGGGCTGGCCAGGTCGGGCTCGGCGACCTCGACGTAGTGGAGGCGGACCACCGGATCGACGGGCAGAGCCGACACTCCCGCCCGTTTGCGGATCACCTGACGATGGACCTGGCTGTTGGGCGGCACATCGATGACGACGTCGTCGATGATGTGTGCCGCGCAACCCAGCCGTTGCCCGGCGAGGAGGGGCCGCCGCCCCTGGTATTCGGTTTCCGTGGGGCCTGGTTCCGAGAGCCGGTCGGGCCTGGCCTCGATCCCGGGCCGGCTGCCGATGACGACCTGGCATCGGCCGCAAATCCCCCTGCCCCCGCACACCGAGTCGAGGTCCACGCCGAGGGTACGGGCCGCGTCCAGGACCGTGGTCCCATCGGGGAAGGACCCTCTTCTCCCCGACGGGGTGAAGGTCACCTGCCGGGTCATGACCACTCAGCCGCGTCGGCGGCGGTTCTCACGGCGTCGGCCCTCGTCTCCGGCGGCCAATGGCTCCCTGTAGGTCTTGATCCAGGTCACGCAGTTCGGGTCGTTCCCGTTGAGGACATCGGCAGCCAGGATCGCTTGGCGGATCTCGGCCTCCAACGGGTTGGTGATTGCCGAGGTCATCCCGGCCCCGATCGCCATAGCGAGGAAGGCGGCGCTGATCCCCGCCCGATTGGGGAGACCGAAGCTGATGTTCGACGCTCCGCAGGTGGTGTTTACGCCAAGCTCGTCCCTCAGCCTCCGCACGAGGTGGAACACCTGACGGCCCGCAGTAGCCATTGCCCCGATCGGCATCACCAGCGGGTCCACCACGACGTCGGCGGCCGGAATCCCGTGGTCGGCAGCCCGGCCGACGATCTTTTTCGCAACGTCGAATCGGACATCGGGGTTCTCGGAGATCCCGGTCTCGTCATTGGAGATCGCAACCACTGCGGCGCCGTGCTTGGCCACCAGGGGCAGAACCCGCTCCAGGACCTCGTCTTCACCAGTCACCGAGTTGACCAGTGGCTTGCCCTGGTATGCGGTCAGCCCGGCTTCGAGGGCCTCGACGATGGAAGAGTCGATGGACAGGGGGACGTCGGTGAGGGACTGGACCAGATTGATGGCTTGGGCCAGCATCGCCGGCTCGTCGGCGAGGGGGATCCCGGCGTTGACGTCGAGCATCTGTGCACCCGCTTCGACCTGACGGAGGGCATCGGCTTTTACCCGGGAGAAGTCGCCCGCCTTCATCTCCTCGGCGAGTAGGTGTCGTCCGGTCGGGTTGATCCTCTCCCCGATCAGGACGAAGGGCCGGTCGAACCCGATCACGACCTCTCTGGTGGGAGACGAGAGCACCGTGTCCGTCACCTGGTGCCACCTCCCGCTGCGAGGTCGTTGAGCGTCTCGGAATCGAAGTCGGCGTCGATGCGGGCCGCTTCCGCCTCGACCTCTGCCTCCAGGTCCTCACTGCAGGGCCTGGTGTCACGGACCCACTCCGCCAGGTACTCGTCGGTCCCGAACAACCCGGCGTACATGGCGGCACGGTCGATCGCCACCTGGAATCGGGCGTTTAGCTCGCGCTTGGCGGTCTCCCGTCCGTTGCGGGCCACGACCTGGGCCGGGATCTCGCGCCAGCGGATGACCGTGAGCTCGGGCCCGGTCGCGCGTGGGCTCATGCCGGGACCTTCCGCGCTACCTCGACCAAAGTCGACGCCAGCTCGCCATAGCCACCCGGCCTGTGTTCGAAGTCGAGGCCGAGGCGGCCGGCGGCCGAGGTGGCCGACTCGATCAGCTCAGGCGTTGCCACCTGGGAGAGGTAGACGAGCCGTCGGTAATTGCCGAAATAGTCGTCGCGGAGCTCGGGCCATCTGTCGAGCCCGAGGCCCGTCCACACCAACCGATCGAACTGGCGCACCAGGAAGTCGGAGAGATAGAAGGTGCCGGGCTCGGCGCGGTGCAGCCCGGCGAAGACCCCCGATGTGGCGTAGAACTCGTAACAGTGGGCGCCGGGGAGCCGATCGATCCCCCGCTCCTCGAGCAACCGGTCGAGGAGGCCACCGGTGCCGCAGTCGGCGTAGGCAACGAACACATGGCTGTAGCGAGTCGCCGCGCGATCGAGCCTCTCTTCGACGGCTCTCGGGATCAGGTCCGGCGTGTTGTGGAGGGTCGCCGGGAGGCACTCCAGGTCGATCCAGTCCAGAGTGTTGAGCTCGACGACATCCTGGATCTCGCGGGCCAGGGCCCCGCAAGCGATCACCAGGAGGCGTTCGCGCCCATTCATTGGTCCTCACCCGAGGTCAACCGGCGGGCCAGCACCAGCGCTTCGGCGGTCTCCGCCGCGACCGCGGCATCCCGGCAGTAGGCGTCGGCCCCGATCGCCTTGCCGAACTCCTCGTTGAGGGGCGCTCCGCCCACCATCACGATGTACTGGTCGCGGATGTTCTTCTCTTTCAACGAATCGATCACCACCTTCATATACGGCATGGTGGTGGTGAGCAGCGCCGACATCCCCAGGATGTCGGGCTTGTGCTCGTCGAGTGCCGCGAGGAACTCATCGGCGTCGGTGTTGATCCCGAGGTTGATCACTTCGAATCCCGAGCCTTCGAGCATCATCGCCACCAGGTTCTTCCCGATGTCATGGATGTCGCCCTTGACGGTGCCGATCACGACCTTTCCGATGGTGGTGGCTCCGGTCTCGGCGAGGAGGGGCCGCAGCACCTCCATCCCGGCCTTCATCGCATTGGCGGCGAGCAGGACCTCGGGGACGAAGAGAATCCCGTCTCGGAAATCGATGCCCACGATCCGCATGCCCTCGACCAGCGCTTCGTTGAGCACCGACTGGGGGTCCCAGCCCCGGTCGAGCAGGATCCGGGTTCCCTCGTCGATCTCGGTCGCAAGCCCGTCGTAGAGATCGTCGTGCATCTGTGACACGAGATCGGGGTCGGAGAGTGAGTTCAGATCTAGCTCATCGTCAGGCATCGGCCCTCCTGGCCTGTTCCACGATGCGGTCGCGTGCTATATGTTGGAACATTAGTCTCCCGCCATCATGGAGTCGATGGGGAAGCCATCATGGGCCGGTTCCGAAATGAGATCTGGAAATGAGTGACATCCCCGCCAGCGCCCACGTCGTGGTGATCGGGGCCGGGATCGTGGGCAACTCCGTGGTCGGCCATCTCGCCGAGATGGGCTGGCGTGACATCGTCCAGATCGACAAGGGCGCACTGCCCAATCCCGGAGGCTCGACCGGGCACGCCTCCAACTTCATCTTCCCCGTGGACCACAACAAAGAGATGGCGATGCTCACCCTGGATAGCCAGCGCCAGTACGAAGAGATGGGGGTCAACGTCACCTGTGGCGGTCTCGAAGTAGCGCGCACCGAGGCCCGCATGGAGGAACTGCGGCGCCGGATGGGCTCAGCGCACAACTGGGGAGTAGACGCCCGGCTGGTCACCCCGGCCGAAATCAAGGAACTGGTCCCCTTCATCAACGAAGAGATCCTCCTCGGAGGTTGCTATTTCCCGACGGTGTCGGCGGTCGACTCGCTGCGTGCCGGGACCCTTTTCCGGGAACGGGCCCAGTCACGGGGGGCACTCCAGGTCATGGCCAGCACCGAGGTCCTCGGGATCGAGACCGATCGAGGGCGGGTGGGAGCGGTGCTCACCGACAAGGGGCGGATCGAGGCCGAATACGTGGTGATCGCCTGCGGGGTGTGGAGCCCCCGGATTGCCCGGATGGCGGGGGCCACGATCCCATTGACCCCGGCGGTGCACCAGATGATCGATGTCGGCCCCATCCCGATCCTCCAGGAGTCGGGCAAGGAGCTGGCTTACCCCATCGTCCGGGACATGGACACCTTCATGTACGAGCGGCAGACATCGGGCTCGATGGAGGTCGGGTCGTATGCCCACCGGCCGATCTTCCATTCCCCGGACGAGATCCCGTCGATTGCCGAGGCTCGGCTCTCGCCGACCGAGCTGCCGTTCACTCCGGACGACTTCGACCCTCAACTCGAGGACGCCCTGGAGTTGATGCCGGAGATCCTGTCGGTCGCGGAGGTCAAGTACGCGATCAATGGGCTGCTCTCGTTGACCCCGGACGCCATGCCCCTCATCGGGGAGACGGTGGAAGTCCGCAACCTGTGGTCGGCGGCGGCGATCTGGATCAAGGAGGGCCCGGGCACTGCGCGGGCGGTCGCCGAGTGGATGACCCAGGGGTATCCGGAGCTCGACCCGCACGCCTCCGACATCGCCCGCTTCTACGCCTACGCCCGCTCCGATCACCACGTGAGGGCTCGGTGCGCAGAACATTTCAACAAGACATACGGGATCGTTCACCCCCGAGAGCAATGGGCTTCGGAGCGCGACAAGCGGCTGTCGCCGGTCCACTCCCGGACACTGGACCTGGGAGCCGTGTACTTCGAGGCCGGCGGTTGGGAGCGCCCGCATTGGTATGAGTCCAACGCCCCCCTCGTCGATCAGTTCGGCGTGGAAGACCGGCCCCACGAATGGGACCGTCGCTGGTGGTCGCCGATCCAGAATGCCGAGCACCTGGCAATGCGGGAGCGGGTGGGGCTGGTCGACCTCGCTCCGTTCGTCATCTTCGACTTCACCGGGCCCGGAGTGGTCGACTACATCCAATCGATGGCGGTGAACAACGCCGACGTCGAAGTCGGCCGCTCGGTGTACACCCCGCTTCTCACCGAATCCGGTGGCTTCAAGGCCGACCTCACCATGCTCCGCCTCGGCGAGGAGCACTACCGGGTGATCACCGGCGCCTTCGATGGGCCCCGGGACAAGCACTGGTTCTCCCGTCACCTCCCCGTAGACGGCTCGGTGCAACTGGCGGACCTCACGTCGGCCTACACCACGATCGGGGTCTGGGGGCCCGAGGCCCGCAACCTGGTGCAGTCGATGACCGAGGCCGACGTCTCCAACGAGGCGTTCCCCTACGGCAGCACCAGGGAGGCATATTTCGGTTCGATCCGCGCCCGCCTGTTCCGGATCTCCTATGTCGGGGAGTTGGGGTGGGAGTTCTACGTGCCCACCGAGGCCGGGCGCCCGATGTGGGACCGGCTCTGGGAGGCCGGCCAGGACTTCGGAGTGGTGGCGGTCGGAGCCGGTGTCTACGGGACCACCGGTCGCCTGGAGAAGGGGTACCGGCTGATGGGTGCGGAGTTGGAGAGCGGATACAACCCGGTAGAGGCGGGGCTGGCCCGGCCTCGGGTCAAGGGCCATGACTTCATCGGCAAGGAGGCCTACCTCGCGGCACGGGAAGAGGAGCCGGCCGCGATTCTGTGCACCCTCACGGTCGAGGACCACATGTCGGCGCGTGACGGGATCAAGCGGTTCCCGACCGGTGGCGAGCCGATCACCGAACCATCCGGGCGAGAGGATCGTCGACCGCGAGGGCCGGCCGTCCTACGTCACTTCCGCAGGCGCCGGGCCCTCGGTCGGCAAGTATCTGCTGTTGGCCTATTTGCCGCCCGAGCACGCCATCGTCGGCAACGACCTGGCGGTCATGTACATGAACGAGCTCTTCCCGGTCAAGGTGGCGGTGGCCGGCTCCACCCCGATCTTCGATCCCGACGACTCGCGGATGAAGGGGTGAGAATCCTCGTTTGTGTGAAGCGGGTCCCGGCCCCCGGCGCCCGCATCGTCCTCACCGAGGACCAAAGGGCGATCGACGCCAGACATCTCCCTTTCACCGTGAGCCCGCACGAGGAGTGCGCGGTCGAGGAGGCGGTTCGGATCAAGGAGGCCCAGGGAGGCACCGTCGTCGTGATGACTCTGGGCCCGGCCGATGCCGAGGAACAGCTCAGGTACGCGATCTCGGTAGGGGCCGACGAGGCAGTTCTCCTGGCAACCGGGGGAGGGGATTGGGACCCGCAGGCCACCGCCAGCGCTCTCAAGGGGAGGATCGGCGAGTTGGAGGAGAGCGGAGGCCGGTTCGATCTGATCCTCTTTGGCAACGAGTCGGCAGATGCTGGTGGCTTCCAGGTGGGGATCCGGGTGGCCCGAGGCCTGGGGCGCCCCGTGATCAGCGGGATCAAGGGCATCGACATCGAGGCGGGCACTTTGGTGGCGCGTCGTGAGACCGGCGATGGCTTTGAGGTGTACCGGCTCCCTTTGCCCGCGGTGGTGGCGGTGAAAGAGGGGATCAACCTTCCCCGTTACCCAACCCTGCCGTCGAGGCTCAAGGCGAGAAAGGCAGAGCTGGACTCGACACCGGTGACGACGGATCCCGGCGGTCTTCAGATGATCAGCCTGTCGACCCCGGCCGAGGTGGGGAGCTCGACGGTGGTGCTGGGGGAAGGCCCGGAAGCGGCCCCGGCGGTCGTGGACCTCTTCGAAGAGCTGGGGCTGCTGTGAGCGCGGTGCTGGTCTTCCTCGAGCATGAGGGAGGTGCACCTCTCGAGACCTCGATGCAAGCCCTCGCCTTGGCCCAAGGGATCGGTGAGGTGAGCTCGGTGAGCGTCGGAAAGTGCACTGCCGATGGGGTGGCACGACATCACGAGATCGAGCACCCCCTCCTGTCCGACTACGCCCCGGAAGCGATCGGGGAGGCGCTCGGCCAGCTGATCCGAGCCCGGGAGCCGATCGCGGTGGTTGCCGGTGGGACCGAGCGGGGCAACGAGTTGATGGCCCACGTGGCGGCGGTCCTCGACTTGCCCTTGGCGGTGAACGTCACTGCGGTGCGGCCCTCCGATGAGCCCTGGGACCTGACCCGGATCCGGTGGGGGGGAAGTCTGTTCGAGGAGGCGACGTTGACCGCCCCGATCAAGCTCATCACGGTCGCTCCCCACTCCATCACCGCGGCCAGTGGAGGCGGCGAGCAAGGGCCGACCGAAGTGTTCACGCCGGAGCTTTCCGACGATCTGAGCCGGTCCCGGGTGACCGAGCGGGTGACCAAGTCGACGGGGATCAGCCTGACCACCGCCCCGGTGGTGATCAGTGGGGGCAGGGGAGTTGGCTCCCCCGAAGGCTTTGCCATCCTCGAGGAGCTCGCCGGGCTCCTGGGCGGGGCGGTCGGGTGCTCCCGGGTGGTGACCAACAACGGATGGCGCCCCCACTCCGATCAGGTGGGCCAGACCGGGACCCGGGTCGCCCCCAACCTCTATATCGCCTGCGGGATCTCGGGTGCGATCCAGCACTGGGTGGGGATGATGGCTTCGAAGAACGTGCTTGCCATCAACAACGACGCCGAGGCCCCGATGGTGACCAAAGCGGACTACGCGGTGATCGGCGACCTGCACCCGGTCCTCGAGGCGGTGGTCGCCGAGGTCAAGAGGCGGAAAGGCCTCTAGGAGCCCCCCTCCCCGGCTTCGCCGGTACTCCCCCCAACGCTCACTTTCGTTCGCTTGGGGTAAAATGCTCACTCCGTTCGCTGGGGGAGAAACGGTTTCCTCCCCCAGGAGCGAAGCGACGTTGGGGGAGGTGGCCCGAAGGGCCGGAGGGGGCATTTCACCACAGAGATCCCGCGGACACCCGGAGGTCCTCCATCGTGATTCCGTTGGCCGCCTCGCTGCACAGGAACAGTGCCAATCCGCCGATCTCGGTGGGGGAGATCAATCGCCCCTGGGGGTTGGCCTTCTCCACGTCGGAGATGTATTCCTCGCCGGAGCGGTGCTCCTGCTTCTCGGCGATGTCGGTCATCCACTCGCGACCGAACGAGGTGTCGACCCAGGTCGGGCTGATCGCATTGCAGGTCACACCGTGGGGCGCTCCTTCGAGTGCAACACAACGGGTGAGGCCGACCACGCCTGCCTTCGAGGCGCAGTAGGCGCCTGAGGTGGCCGCCCCCACGGAAGCCGCGGTGGAGGCGATGTTGATGATCCGCCCCCAGTTGCGCTCGATCATCCCGGGAAGCACTTGCCGGATGGCACGGAAGGTCCCGGTGAGGTTGACATCGATGACCTTCGCCCAGAGGGCGTCGGAGTGGCCCACGATGGTCTGCTCCGCGGAGATCCCGGCCGCATTGGCGAGGATGTCCACCTTCCCGAAACGATCGATGGTCGACCCATAGAAGTCGGCCACCGACTGGTCAGATGTGACGTCGAGGTTCACGCCGAGGGCTTCGACACTTCGTTCCTCGATCATGGAAAGGGCGTGATCCATCTGTTCCTGACCGGGGATGTGGACCACCTCGCCCTCCGTCTTGGAGCCCCCGTCGAGCAGGGAACCGATGCTGACGTTGGCTCCCTCGGAGGCAAATGCAACCGCCATCGCCAGACCCATCCCTGAGGCCCCACCGGTCACCATCGCGGTCCTGCCCGCCAAGAAGCCGTCAGCCACTTCGCACCCTCTCTTCTCGTGCCGGTCTAGTACGGCGCTTCGACGTCGCCCATCTCCACGTACACGCTCTTCACCTGGGTGTAGTGGTCGAGGGTGACGATGCTGTTCTCCCGGCCGATCCCCGACTGCTTGTAGCCGCCAAACGGCATCTCGATCGGGGTGATGTTGTAGTTGTTGATCCAGGTGGTGCCGGCCTCGAGTCGGGCTACCACCCGGTGGGCCCGCTGCACGTCCCGCGTGAATACACCCGCTGCGAGGCCGTACTCCGTGTCGTTGGCCCGAGCGATGACATCGTCCTCGTCGCGGAAGGTGAGCACCGCCATCACCGGCCCGAAGATCTCCTCCTGGACGATGGACATGTCGTCGGTGCAGGCATCGAAGACGGTGGGCTCGACGAAATAGCCGGCGTCGAGGGCAGGGTCGTCGGGCCGCCCGCCTCCGATCACCAACCGGGCGCCGGCCGCCTTTCCGGCCTCGATGTAGGAGAGCACCTTCTCCATGTGCTCCTGGGAGATGAGCGCCCCGACATGGGTGTCGGGGTCCATCGGGTCCCCGATCTTCATCTTCGATGTGCGAGTGACCAGGCGATCGAGAAACTCATCGTGGATCTCCTCGTGCACGAAGACCCGGGTCCCGTTGGAGCAGATCTCACCCTGGGTGTAAAAGTTGGCCATGAGGGCCGCCGACACCGCGTTGTCGAGGTCGGCGTCGTCGAAGATGATCAGCGGGCTCTTCCCGCCGAGCTCCAGGGTCACGTGCTTGAGTGTCGCCGCGGCGTTGGCCATGACGATCTTCCCGGTGCCGACCTCTCCGGTCAGTGAGACCTTGGCCACTCCGGGATGCGCCACCAGTGCTTCCCCTGTGCGATGATCGCCCTGGACCACGTTGAACACCCCATCGGGGAGCCCGGCCTCGGTATAGACCTCTGCGAGCTTGAGTGCCGTGAGCGGGGTGAGCTCTGCCGGCTTGAACACCATGGAGTTGCCACAGGCCAGGGCAGGCGCTGATTTCCAGCACGCGATCTGGACCGGGTAGTTCCAGGCTCCGATGCCGGCGCAGACCCCGAGCGGCTCCCGGCGGGTGTATGCCCAGGCTTTGCCCAGGTCGAACGTCTCGCCGTGAATCGACGCCGCCATCCCGGCGTAGTACTCGATGGCATCGGCCCCGGATTGAACATCCACCGCCACCGCTTCCTGCCATGGCTTGCCGGTGTCGAGAACCTCGAGGCGGGCGATGTCTTCGTTTCGCTCCCGAAGGAGGCCGGCGGCGCGATTGAGGATCCGGCCCCGCTCCGCACCCGACATCTGGCGCCACACCTCGAATCCCTCCCGTGCCGAGGTGACGGCCCGGTCGACGTCGGCTATCCCAGCGTGGTGTACCGAGGCGATCACCTCACCGGTGGCAGGGTTGATGGTGTCGAAGGTCTCACCTGAGGTAGCGGCCTGGTATTGGCCACCGATGTAGAGCGTTTGCTCCGTCATTCCCATGCCTCTGACGCTAGCGGCGTCGGGTTAGTGCGCCGCCACGGGCGGCTGGAGCCGGGCGGCCCATGCCTGGGTGAGCCGGTCGAGGATGATCGCCATGATCGTGATGGCGAATGCGACCTCGAACCCAAGCCCGGTCAAGCCGCGTGTCACGGCTCTAACGGTTTCGAAACCGAGCGCCCCACCACCGACCAGACCGGCGATGATCACCATCGCCAGCACCATCATGATCACCTGGTTCACCGCGGCCATGATCGTGGGAGCGGCGATGGGGATGCGCACCCCGAACATGGTCTGGCGGGCTGTCGCCCCGAAGGTCTGCGATGCCTCGACACTCTCCTCGGGCACCTGCCGGATGCCGAGCGCGGTGATCCGGATCCCGGGGACGATGGCGTAGAGCACTGCCGCAATGATCCCTGGGACCTGACCGAGAGTGAACAGCAGCACGACGGGGATGATGAAGACGAACGAGGGGATTGTCTGCAGGGCGTCGAGGATCGGGCTCAGGAAGGCATCCACCCGGGGGTTTCGACCCGCCCAGATCCCCACCGGGATTGCTATCGCCACCGAGATGATGACCCCCGCCACCACCTGGGTCAGTGTCTGCAGAGAGAGCTCCCACATCCCGATCAGGCCAACGAGGAGCAAAGCCAAACCACTGAAGATGGCCAGTCCCACTCCCTTCAGCCGCCAGCACACGTAGGCCGTGACGAAGATCAACACCGGCCAGGCGACGGTCCCCACCAGGAAGTCGCGAACCGGGATCATGAGTCCGGCCACTATGAAGTCGTTGACCGGACGGGTGATGAACGACAGATTGTCCCTGCCCCAGAGCACGAAATCGTCGACGGGCGTGAACAGGCTGACATCCCACACTGCGGGGAATTCCACCCACCCGAAGATCCGTCCTACCGCGATGGCCACTCCGACCGCGATCAGAGATCCCATCACGTAGCGACGGGAAGCGGGCCTTGTCCGATCGGCGAAGGCGAATGAACGGCCGACACGGTCGAGCACCATGGCGATGGCCACGATGGCAAGCCCCGCAGCCAGCGCACGACCGGTCGATCTCTTGGTGAGCCCGTCGAGTACCTCCTGGCCCAATCCGCCGGCGCCGAGCAGGCTGGCGATGACCACGATCCCCAGCGCCATCATGATCGTCTGGTTGACCCCGGTCATGATCGAAGGCATCGCCATCGGAAGTTGCACCTTGAACAAGCTCTGACGACGGGTGGAGCCAAACATCTCCGCCGCCTCCACCGACTGACGGGGGACCCCGGTGATGCCCAGGGTCGTCAGCCGCACCGCCGGGGGGAGGGCATAGATCACGGTGGCGATGGTTGCCGGCACCCGGCGGATCCCGAAGAAGAGCACGATCGGGATGAAATAGACCGGTGCCGGGATGGTCTGCATCGCGTCGAGGACCGGCCGGATCGCCCGCTCGACCACCGGCGATCTGGCGGCCCAAACCCCGAGTGGGATACCGATCGCGAGGCTGATCAGTACCGCGATCGTCATCAGAGACAGGGTCTCCATGGTGTTCTCCCACAGGCCGATCAGCCCGGGGTAGATCATCGCGGTGGTGGCGATGATCGCCGTTTTCAAGTCCCCGGTTCTGAAGATCACCAGGAAGACCGTCAGGGGGAGCACGAACCAGGGGATCCACTTGAGGAATGACTCGATGGTGGTCAGGCCCCACTCCACGGATGTGGAGATGGGAATGAAGAATCCGGTGAACAGCGGATGAATCTGGCGGTTGGCCCGGGCCCAAGCGGCGAATTGGTCGACTGGGCCCGAGGCTGTGGTGTCCCAAAGTGCGGGGAACGAGTCCGAGCGGGCGAACAGCTGAAGGAGGATCACCCCGACTATCAGGCCGATCCAGATCGGGCGAATCCGGAACCGTCCCGCCCGCCCGTCGGAGATGATCATCTCCGACGACTTCCAGGGCTGGAGGACTCCGGTCATGCCTCCAGCTCTATTGCGTCCGCAACCGCATCTCGGTCGAGGACCCCGACTCGCTTCCCCTCTTCGTCCTCCACCGATATCTCCTCGGAATCATGGAGAAGGGCGGGAAGCACGGTTTCGATGGTGTCGTCGAGATGGACCGACTTGCCGTTGGGAGATCCGTTACCGGGTTTCATCACGACTGCGGCGGTGAGCACCTTGGCCTTGGGGATCTCCTTGGTGAATTCCCGCACGTAGTCGGTGGCGGGATCGGTGATCAACTCGAAGGCGGTCCCCACCTGGTCGAAGGCGCCGTCTTTCATGATTGCGATCCTGTCGCCGAGCTTGATCGCCTCGGCGAAATCATGAGTGATGAAGACGATGGTGCGCTGCAGTGTCTCCTGGAGCCGGATCAGCTCGTCCTGCATGTCGCGCCGGATCAGGGGGTCGAGGGCGGAAAATGGCTCGTCGAAGAACAGGATCTCGGGGTCCACGGTCAGCGCTCTGGCCAGACCAACCCGCTGCTGCATGCCGCCGGAGAGCTGTTGGGGAAAGAATTGCTCGCAGCCCTTGAGCCCGACGACCTCGAGAACCTTCGTCGCCCGCTCGTAGCGCTCGGCTTTGTCGACTCCCTGTACTTCCAGTCCGTAGGCGGCGTTGTCGATCACCCGGCGATGCGGGAACAGCCCGAAGTGCTGGAACACCATCGACATCTTGTGACGCCGCACCTCACGGAGCTGTTCCTCGGTCATCGCCGTCAGGTCCTCGCCGTCGAGAAAGACTCTTCCCTTGGTGACATCATTGAGGCGGGAAACGCAGCGGATCAGGGTGGACTTGCCCGACCCGGAGAGGCCCATGACCACGAAGGTCTCGCCCCTGCTCACGGTGAAGGACACGTCGCGGACACCGACGGTGCTTGCAGTGGCTTCCTGGATCTCGGCCCGAGAAGCCCCTGCCCCGGCGAGCTCGATGGCCTCGTCGGGACGTGGGCCGAACACCTTCCAGACGTGTTCTACTGAAAGACAGACATCCTCTGGCACGGGCCGGTTCTCAGCCACGTCGGTAATGTACCAATGGCCTGTTGGCCGCGAGCGTCGGTCGACGGCTTCTAGGAGAAACATGAAAAAACGAATCTGGCTATTGCTTGTTGCCTTCGCCCTGCTCCTTGCAGCGTGTGGCGATGACACCGGGGGAGGTACTACCACTCCCGCGGACGGAGGCGCGACGACAGCCGCGACCGGTGACGGAGAAACGATCAACATCGTCGCCAATGCCTGGACCGCCTCGGCACTGAACGCCGAGATCGCCAAGCAGCTCATCGAGCAGGAGTTGGGCAACCCGGTCGAGATCGTCGCCATCGACGAGAACACGATGTTCACCGGACTGTCGGATGGTTCCCTCGATGCGGTGCTCGAGATCTGGCCTTCAGGGATCACCGCCGACGAGCAGGCTTTCATCGACGACGGAAGCGTGGTCAACATCGGGGAATTGGGCGCCGTGGGCAAGATCGGCTGGTTTGTCCCTCAATACGTCATCGACGAGCACCCCGAGCTGGCGACCTGGGAAGGTTTCGCCGACCCGGCGAACGCAGCCCTGTTCGCCACCGCAGAGACCGGGGATCTCGGTCGCTTCCTGGGCACCGATCCGTCGTACTCGCAGTATGACGAGGCGATCATCGCCAATCTGGAACTTCCGTTCCAGGTGGTGTTCTCCGGTTCCGAGCCCGCGACCGTCGCCGAGCTCGATGCCAGAGTGGCGGCCGAGGAGCCGATCGTCATGTACTGGTGGACCCCGACAGCGGCCGTTGCCAAGTACGACCTGGTCAATGTGGCTCTCCCCGAGTACAGCGAGGAGTGCTACGCAGACCCGGCGGCGATCGACTGCGACTACCCCGAGGATGTGTTGATCAAGGCCGCCTCGGCGCAACTCGCCGAGAAGGATCCCGAAGTCCTCGCCTTCCTCGAGAACTTCACCATCACTACCGAAGACCAACTGGCGATGCTGCCCGCGGTGGAGATCGACGGCGAAGACGCCGCCGATGTCGCTGCGCAGTGGATCGCCGACAACGAGGACGTCTGGTCCGGCTGGTTTTCCTGAAATCTGACTGAGCTCGACTGGAAGGCGGCCCGCCGAGGGCCGCCTTCCTTGTCACAAGAGCCGAACGGGCGTATCCTCCTTCTGAAAGCGCCGATTTGATCCACAGCTTGCGGGCGCTCAAGAAATGCGGCTAAAGCGTCGGGATGGAAGAACCGCCCGGCACTCGCTGCGGCGGTTTCCTCTTTTGGGCCGCCCTCACAATTGGAGACGAGATGGCCCCCAGAGTCGAGGTTCGCACCAACACCTTCCAGCAATTGCTCTCAGAGCGCCGCCACCTGGTTGCCGACGGGGCAATGGGCACCACCCTGTTCTCGTTCGGGCTCGATGGCGGGGGTTGTCCCGAGCTGCTCAATGTCGAGCAGCCGGAGTTGGTGGAGAAGGTGCACCGCAGCTTCATCGATGCCGGCGCCGACATCATCCTCACCAACACCTTCGGCGGGAATCGGCTGCGACTCGGCCTGCACCACCTCCAAGACCGGGTGGCTGAGCTCAACAAGGCTGCAGTCGAGGTCGCCAAGAGAGCAGTCGAGTCGGCCGATCGCCCGGTGGCCATCGCCGGCAGCGTCGGGCCCACCGGAGAGCTCTTCGAGCCTCTGGGCACCCTCTCCCACGCTCGCGGGGTCGAGGTCTTCACCGAACAGTGTGAGGCGCTGGCCGAGGCCGGAGCCGATGTCATCTGGATCGAAACCGTCTCCTCCTACGAGGAGCTGGATGCCGCGGTCGAGGCTGCGGCGGTCACCGGGCTCCCGTACACCGCGACTCTCAGTTTCGACACGGCGGGGCACACCATGATGGGGATCCATCCCCGTGCCTTCGGCGAGTGGTGGCTTGCGGAATCACCGAGGTCAGCGCACTCGGGGCCAACTGCGGGGTCGGGCCTGGCGATGCGGTCGCCGCCGCCCACGCCATCGGCGAGGTTGCCCCCGATGCGGTGACCATCACCAAGGCGAATTGCGGCATCCCGCTGTACAAGGCCGAGGGTGGCCTCACCTACCCGTTGCGCCCCGACGACATGAGCGACTACGTGGAGCTCGCCCTTCGTTCCGGGGCGCGGATCATCGGTGCCTGTTGCGGCTCCACGCCCGACCACATCGCCGCGATCCGGGAAGCGGTCGATGCCTTTCAGGGCGGTCCCAGGCCTCCGATCGAAGAGGTCCAGGCCAGGCTCGACGCCTCGGTTCCTGGTCCGGCCCGGGCTCCCCGGGAGAGCCGCCGCCGCTGATCACGTTCGAGGAGTGGACAAAGCGAAGGGCCCCCGCTTGGCGGGGGCCCTTCGCAATGTGACGAGGAAGTGGTTCAGACCAGCACTGCCCGCTTCCGGATCCTGAGGAAGGTGTATCCGACCATGATCAGGGTCGCACCCACCGCAAAGGCGAAGGCGGCCAGGGCGTAGGACACGATGCCGAGCCCGAGCGCCGTGATCAGCGCTGTGGCGGTCACCCAGGTGGCACGGGCCTCGTTGGGCACCGTCACCGCTTCACCGTTCTCATCGAGCACGGCTTCGCCGTTCTCGTCGAGTTGCGGCACCGTCCGCTCCATCTCGGCGAAGTAGAGGCCGCCGGTGCTCTCGAGCTGATGGTGGGTGATGATGTCAGCCTGGGCCCACATCGTGAACGGCCCACGAACCGCGGTCTCGGGGATTGCGGCATCGTCGGGCGTCACCACGTTTTGGGCAGCGGCCTGGTCGTAGGTGTACCAGGCGCCGAAGATGGCACCGCCGACACTGCCGACACCAACCACGATTGCCATGATCCCGGCAATCAGCAGCAGCCTGCCGATTCCGACCTTCTTCTCCTTCTCCTCCGTCACCGGGCGCTCTGTCTTTATGGCAGTCATGAGGAACCTCACTCTCTGTGTGTTTCTGCCTACGTGATGAATCCTCGCTCGGAATCGGCACCCGATTTGAGAGGAGATGGTCCCAATCGTTAGGGACTTTCGACAGTGCCTCGAAGTGCGTGTCATCACCCATGATGAAGAGAGCAACATGACGGAAGAGGAGATGACCGTTCGAAAGCTGATCGATGGCGAGATCGTCCGGATCGAGCCGACGGAGTCGCTTCGCCAAGCGGCGTTCAGAATGCATGACTCGAATGTCGGAGCCTTGGCTTTGACCGAGTCCGGCGTGGCCTGAGCATGGATCAGTTGACCTCCGATGAGGCTCTCGATTTCCTGCGAAGCTCTCCGGTGGCGCATCTCGGCGTGATCTCGGAAGGCAAGCCTTACGTCACTCCGATGTCGTTTGTCCTCGACGGAGATCGGATCCTGTTTCGGACCCAGCCCGGCAGGAAACTCGAGGCCATAGCTGAGAATCCGTCCGTCTGCGTCGAAGCCTCTTCGTTCGACGACGACACCGGAGATTGGATGAGCGTCATCGTCAGGGGCACGGCTGTGGAAAGACCCGATCGAGGCAACCGGGGAACTGACGGTCGTCAAGCTCCTGGAGAAATATGCAGCACAACTCGGATCCCCCATGGGGCGAAGCGGGCTGCAGCCCGTGGCCAGCTTTCCCCATGTGATCGAAGTGACCATCGACGGGATCTCGGGGATGTCGTCCGGAAGCGGACTCGTCCCGCGTACCCGTCCCGGCCGACTCTGATGTTCGTTCGCTATTACACCCATGTTCCGGTCGGCATCGGGTTGGTCCAGGAACAGGTGGGCCAGATGCGCACCACCCTCGAGGATTGGGCCGACGTCGCCTACCGGGAAGGCGAGGCCCTCCATGCCCGTGTGGGGCCGGTTGGGCACCGGTATGCCAAGGAAGTAGCTCTCGAGATCGGCCCCGCCGAGGTCAGGAAGGCGGGTGTGGTCTACCCGGTGCGATGGAGCGCGGTCGGCGCTGAGACGCTGTTTCCGAAACTGGTCGCCAACCTGATCCTGACCCACCTCGGCCCGGAAAGAACGACCCTATCCCTGGAAGGCACCTACGAGCCGCCCCTGGGCCCAATCGGCAGGGTCGTCGACCGTGTCCTGTTGAGGAACCTCGCTGAGGCGACGGTCAAGAACTGGGTCGATCGGGTTGCCGAAGCCGTCTCCACGGCGTCCGAACTCATCTGAAGGGGAGCGTCATCACGATCTTTGTGCCGGAACCGAGCTGGCTCGAGATCGACATTTTTCCTCCCAGACGCTGGACCCGGGTGCGCAGGTTGTCGAGGCCCATGCCCGAGCGAACTGCCTCCACGTCGAAGCCGATCCCGTCGTCGGTGACGGTCACCACCCAGGTCTCGTCGGACCGACCGATCGAGATGTCCACTGTGCTTGCCGACGCATGACGTAGTGCGTTGGAGAGGTTCTCGGTGACGATCTGGAGGATCTCACGATCGAGATGTTCGTCATCGATGTCTTCGGCATCCATCGCCAGGCGGACCGATGTCGGGTATGCGGCGCTCATCTGTGACACCAATTCATCGAGACGCTGGGAGAGGGCGGGTTGGGTGCGGGCGGTCTGCAGGTCGAAGATATAGCTGCGCAGCGTCTCCACCGCGCTGTCGAGCCGGTCGACGGCATCGACGATGGTCTGTTCGGCACCCGGGTCGTCTATTAGTTGAGACACGCCCTGAAGGCCGAGCCCGACGGCAAAGAGATCCTGGATGACCGAGTCATGGAGATCACGAGCGATTCTCTGCCGGTCCTCCACCACCGCCACTTTGCGGAGGCGGTCCTGGAGTCGGGCGGTCCGAACCGCGGCTCCGGCGATGCGACTCACAGCCTCGGTCACGACCACGTCCTGATCGGTGAAACCACCTGCCTTATCGGTCAAATAGAGATTCCCGAATGCGGTGTTTCCGACCGCCACCGGGACCCCGAGAAAACTGGTCATTGGGGGGTGGTTCGGGGGAAATCCATATGTGTCCGGATGCTCGGAGATCGTGTCGAGCCTGATGGTCTGGTTGAGACGAATCACGGTTCCGAGCACCCCGTGACCGGTGGGGAGGTGCCCTATGCGCTCAGCCTCCTCATCTGTGATGCCCTCGTAGATGAACTCGGAGAGCACACCGTGCTCGCCGATCACCCCCAAAGCGGCGTAGGGCGCACCGGTTACGGTTCGAGCTTCGGTGACCAGTCGTCGCAGCACCCGGGCCAGATCGTTCTCCTCGACCACTCCGGCCGCCGCATCGATCAGCTCCGTGAAAAGGTCGAGGGAGGTCTCCTGCGACATCGGGAGCTCACCCTACCGGTCACTACCGTTCCGCCATGTCTGATCTCAGGGTGCTGTTGGTCGATGACCATGAGGTGGTCCGGGCCGGCTTGCGGGCCCTGATCGATGCCCAGGAGGACATGGCCGTTGTCGGTGAGGCGGGCACCGCGGAAGCGGGCATCCGCCATGTCGGCTTTGACAGCCCCGATGTGGTGATGCTCGACGTTCGACTCCCCGATAGAGAGCGGAGTGGAGGCGTGCCGCGAGATTCGCTGCCCGGTTCCCGGAGGTCAAGGTGCTGATGTTGACCTCCTTCGCCGACGAGGAAGCGCTGATGGCGGCGATCCTGGCCGGGGCCTCGGGGTATGTCTTGAAACGAGTCAAGAGCGGCGACCTCGTCGACGACATCCGGAGGGTGGGCGCAGGAGAGTCGCTGCTCGACCCCGGGATGACCGAACGGCTCTTCGAGCGCCTTCGCAACGGGCCCAAGGACGACCCTCTGCTCTCGAAGCTCAGCAAACAGGAGCTGGTGATCGTCGAGCACATCGCCGAGGGGAAGACGAACAAGCAGATCGCCGACGAGATGTTCCTCGCTGAGAAAACGGTCAAGAACTATGTGTCCAAACTGCTCACCAAGATGGGAATGAGCCGACGCACCGAGGCCGCGGCTTACGTCGCCAGATCGAAGCGGAACGCGGGCTCCGAGGGCAGGGAAGACTGGGACAGTGTATATCATGGAGGAGTCAATGGCGATCGACGCTGGAGGACTGGCTGGAGACATACCGGCGGGCCTGGGAGGACAAGGACTCCGAGGCGGTAGCCGACTTGTTCACCGAAGACGGGACCTATCGCTCCAACATCTTCGAGGAAGCTCACCAGGGGCCGGCCGGGGTCTTCGAATACTGGTCGACGGTAACCAGCACCCAGGAGGGGGCAACAGTGGTCATGGGCCGCCCCTTCGTCGATGGCAACCGGGTGGCTGTCGAATGGTGGACTGTCATGCGCAGCGATGGGGCGGAGATCACACTCCCCGGGTGCCTGTTGCTGCACTTCGCAGACGACGGACGATGCCGCAGCCTCCACGAGTACTGGCAGTTCGCCCCGGGCAAGCTCGAACCGCCGCCGGAGTGGGGGACCTGAAGTCTGCAGGGAAATCGGTATCGCCTGTCGATCCGTGATAGTCCCGTTCGTAGTGGGCATATAGAGAGCGGCACAGCGCCACTCTGCGAGAGGAGATCGCCATGACCCAGTACATGCTTTCGGTGTACGACGAAGAAGGAAGCGCGGATCTGCCCGCTGACGAGATCGAGCAGATCTATGCCGATGTCGACGCGGTCAACAAGGAAATGATGGACGCCGGTGCCTGGGTTTTCGGCGGAGGGCTCCACCCTGCCGACACGGCAACGGTGGTCAGTTCGGCGGCCGGCGAGATCGTGACCACCGACGGCCCCTACGCCGAGACCAAAGAGCACATCGGCGGCTTCTGGATCATCGAAGCGGCCGATCTGGACGCGGCATTGGAATGGGCGGGCAAGGCAACGGTGGCGTGCCGGGGACCGGTGGAGGTCCGCCCCTTCCAGGACGAACCCGAAGCCTGAGGTCATCCTGCCCGCAGCGGAATCCGCCACCATCGAGCGAGTCTTTCGGGACGAGTCCGGCAAGGCGATCGCCACCCTGATCCGCCTCTTCGGTGACGTGGATGTCGCCGAGGAGGCGGTCCAGGACGCGTTCATGGTGGCGACCGAGCGGTGGCCGACCGAAGGCACCCCACCCAATCCCGCGGGGTGGATCGTCACCACCGCCAAGAACCGGGCCCTCGACCGCCTGCGAAGGGAGTCCACCAGAGAGGACCGTCATGCCCAGGCCACTTTCCTCGAATCACAATTCGAGCCCGATCCGGTGGACGGTCCGGTGAGGGACGACCGGCTGCGTCTGGTGTTCACCTGTTGCCATCCGGCCTTGGAGCGGTCCGCTCAGATCGCCTTGACGCTGCGATTGCTCGGCGGGCTGCAGACCCCGGAGATCGCCAGCGCATTCCTGGTCTCTGAGCCCACTATGGCCCAGCGCCTGGTGCGGGCCAAGCGCAAGATAAAGGCGGCGAACATCCCCTACCGGGTGCCCAAGGATGCCGATCTGCCCGATCGGCTGGGAGCGGTGCTCGCCGTCGTCTATCTCATCTTCAACGAGGGCTATTCGGCGTCGGGTGGTGACGACCTGATCCGCTCCGAATTGTGCGCTGAGGCGATCCGTCTCGCTCGGCTCCTCACTGGGCTGATGCCCGACGAGCCCGAGGCGGTCGGCCTGCTGGCCCTGCTCCTTCTGACCGAGTCCCGTCGCCCGGCCCGCACCAACCCGGACGGCTCGGTCGTGTTGCTGGCCGATCAGGACCGCGAGCTCTGGGACCGGGTCTTGATCGTGGAGGGACAGGACTTGGTCAGGGCTTGCCTCCGCCGCAACCGACCCGGCCCGTTCCAGATCCAGGCGGCGATCGCCGCGGTGCACAGCGAGGCACCCGTTGCAGGCGCAACCGATTGGGGACAAATCCTCCAGCTCTACGACCAGCTGATGGCGGTATCACCGACGCCGGTCGTTGCCCTGAATCGGGCGGTCGCAGTGGCCGAGGTCGACGGTCCAGAGGCGGCCCTCAGCGAGCTGGATGGGCTGGACCTCGACGGATATCACCTGTTCCATGCCACCCGGGCCGAGATGCTGCGCAGGCAAGGAGCGCTCGACGCCGCGGACGAGGCCTATGCCCGTGCACTGGACGTGGTCGGCAACCAGGCGGAGCGCCGATTCCTCGAGGAGCGACGGGCGGCACTCGGACGCATCGTCGAGCCGACTGGTCAGGATTCGTCGAGGTTCTCGAGCCAGTCCGACCAATAGGCCTTCCAAGTATCCACGTCCTCGGCGGAGGGCAAGCGCTCATGGATCAGGGAGACCATGACCTTCCCATCGGGCTGTGGATCGAATGAGATCTGGGCGACCCCGGGCCCGATCCCGATGCGGAGGACCTTCGAGGCCGGCTTGGACCGCATGGTGGTTCCCTGGCCGGGGAACAGCTGGGACCGAGCGTCGTCGTCGAGGAGCCGCCGGCGAAGCTCCCCGACGTCGATTTTCAAGGTTCGGGACTTGCCCGCGCTGAACGTGCCATCCGGCCTCTGGTAGGGGAGCCGGAGACCGGCGATCCTCTCGTATCCCACGGTGATCGTCTGCGCCCACCAGCCGTCGACTCCCTGCTCCTCTTGGAGGTAGGTGGCGATCGCGGTGTGACCGTCACCGTGTCCTGGCCAGGCATCGAGCACGTTGGCCCACTCGTCCCAGCCTTTGCCGGTCGCCTCGCGCAGGGTCTCCCCACTCATCGTGGGCTCTGCGGCCCAGACGCGGGGTGAGTCCGTCATCGCGCCTCCTCAGGCGTACATCATTGAGCCCGGTGTGGTCAACAACTCACCAGTCTCCAGCCAGGTCTTGAGGCCGGAGAGGATCATCGGCCAACCCCCGTAGAGCTCGTCGTTGGCACCCTCGCGCAATTGGTCGTGGGTCACAACCAGCCGGCAGGAATCGCCAACCGGTTCGATCTCCCAGGTGACCCGCGATGTGCCCTCGGCCCGTGCCTCATCGCTCCAGAGCGCGGTCATGCTCTGGACCAGGCGATTCGGGGGATCGACCTCCAGGTTCTCACCCTCACCCAACAGGCCGTCGGCCCCCGGGTGGCCCATCTCGAACCGCGATCCGGGAGTGAAGTCCGAGGCGATCTGCGCTCCGAAGTGGTACTTGCTCCTGATCTCTGGGTTGGTGATCGCCTCCCAGAGTTGCTCGGGTGTGGTCTTGATGTAGATCTCGAAGACCTTCTCCATAGTGCTCTCCAATCTCGTCTTGAGCTCACTGAGCGCTGAGGCCCACGGCTCGGCGTACTTGCTCACCCAGCGGTCGTGGACCAGCTGGATGGGGACCGGGTTCAGGTAGTGGAGCTTCTCACGGCCCCGACGCATCGTCACGACCAACCCGGCTTCCTCGAGCTGCTTCAGGTGCTTCATCACACCGAAACGGGTCATCGAGAACCGCTCCTCGAGTGCGCTCAATGTCTGTCCGTCCTCCTTGAAGAGAACATCGAGCAGATCGCGGCGGGTGGGGTCGGCGAGGGCCTTGAACACCAGGTCCATGCGAAGGATAATAGGTGACTATTTGGTCACATGTCAACCCCTGCTTGGACATCGCCTAGGTTGGAATCCGACTCCCACTGACTTGCGTGACAGGAGACCTTCATGACCCGAACCATCAGAGCCGCAACGGTTCTCGTCCTCCTTGGCTTGCTCATCTCTGCCTGTGCCGATGACATCGACGTCGAAGAGGCCCAGGCCCAGTTCTGCTCGGATGTCGAGGAGTACGTCACCGCCCTCGACACCTACGGTGGCCTCTTCGAGGACGTTGAGCTCACAGTGGGGGACGTGCAATCAGCTAGCGATAACCTCGACCCGGCCCGTGAGGCGGTGCTCGAATCGGCCGAGACCTTCCGGGAGGCGGTGGAGGCCGACCCTGATTCACCGGTGAGCATCGAGCTCGTCGAGAACGTTTCGATTGAAGGAGTCGAGGAGGCGGAGGCGGCCTTCGACGATGCGGTAGCCGGCATCGATCAGCGAACACTGGTCACCGAAGCCGGAGTCGCCTTCACCTCGGCGGCCTATGCACTCCAGGTCGCCTGGGTCCGGCTGTTCGCCGATGCCGGGTGCATCGAGGACGAGGCGCGGGCCACGCAATGGGTCTCTGACTACGTGAGCGCCCTGCAGACCGACCTTCGGAACGCCGGCTTCTATACCGACGACATCGATGGCATCTATGGCCCGGCGACCATCGCAGCCGTGGAACAGCTTCAGGAGCAGGCCGGGCTGCCGGTCACCGGTCTCATGGACCCGGCCACACAGCGCGCTCTGGCCGAGATCCTGGGTCAGCAGGAATCTGCCCAGATCGCGGCCCTGCAGGGGATCCTGATCGCAACCGGCCACTACAGCGGCCCGGTCGACGGGATCTGGTCGCCAGCGGTCGAGGAGGCATTGAAGGCACTTCAGACAGAGCTGGGGGTGCCCGCGACCGGTGTCATCGACGCCGACACGCTGAGGGCCTTCGAGGAAGCGTTGATCGCCGCGGGCAATCCACCGCCGACCACGACCACGACCCAGGCAGGCGCCGAGCCCACCACTACACAACCTCGGAGGACGACGACTACCACTACAGCGCCTGCCGCGACCACGACGACTCAGGCGGCGACGACCACCACCGCGGGGACGGAACCGCCGCCCACCGTGCCGGCGGTCGAAGACGGCGTCCTCGAGGTCCTCGCTGCTTCAGGTGAGTTCACCCAGTTGCTGGCTGCGATCGATGCCGCCGGCCTGACCGAGACCCTCTCCGGCCCCGGGCCGTTCACGTTGTTCGCTCCGACCGATGAGGCGATCGCGGAGCTCGCCGAGCCGTTGCCCACCGATCCGGAGGAGCTGCAGGCGATTCTGCTCTATCACGTGGTCGAGGAGAACCTGAGCGCGTTCGATCTGCTGGCCATGCCCACCCTGGCGACGGCTTCAGGCGGCGAGATCGCGGTAACAGAGGAAAATGGAGAGATCGTTCTCAATGGCGCTTCGACGGTGACTATCACCAACATCATCGGCTCCAACGGAACGGCTCATGCCATAAACGCGGTGCTCGTGCCTTAGGAAAGACCGGCGTCCGCGGCGCCCTCAGCCTGGAGTCGAGTAGATCGACTCCAGGTGGTCCAGATAGCTCGCGGCGGCGGCCGCGTTGTGTTGGCGCCACAATTCGAGATGGTCGATCGGTGCGGCGGGGAGCCCTTCCAGTGCGCTGAGCGTTGGCTCCAGGGCGATCCGTTGTGCCTGGACCAGGGTGAGTGGAGACTTCCCGGACCTCTCCAGCAGCACCAGCTTGAGCTGGAACTCGATTCGCATGTCGCGGACATGTCCCACGGGGCGTGCGAGCCATGTGTTCAGATGGCGGCGCCCGCCGCGCAGTCGCCCGGTGGATCACCCGCTGCGGGCCTGCCTCGCCCGGTTCGGTATGAATGGCTTCGGCAAGTCCGAGGCTGACGAGACGGTCCAGGGCTCGGTATACGAGCGGCCGCCTCACCGTGAGGACCCGGCCCACAGAGGTGGCGGGGGCCAGTTCCTTGGCAATCGCGAAGCCGTGAGTCGGGGCTTCCGCGAGTACGCCGAGCACGGCGTGCTCAGTTGGGGACAGCGGCGGCACATCGATTGGCAACGTTCACTATTCTCACAGCGACTACTGCTAGTCACAAAGTGAATAGAGGGGGGTTGATGGAACGAGCGCTCTTGTTGGCGGTGCTCCTGGTCGCGGCCTGTGCCGGTGATGCCGACGCCGCGACGACCACCGCGGCTCCTGCAAACACCGCTGCATCGGGTCTCGAGGGTGAGCTGCTGGTGTCGGCTGCGGCCTCTTTGACCGATGCCTTTGCCGGGATCGAGGCTGCGTTCGAGAGCGTCAACCCGGGAGTCGATGTCCTGCTCAACCTCGGCTCGAGCTCGGCGTTGCGGGAGCAAATCCTGGAGGGAGCGCCGGCGGATGTCTTCGCATCGGCCAACACCTCGAACATGGACCAGGTGGTCGATGCCGGCGAAGCCAGCGGCGACCCCGAGATCTTCGCAAGGAACCTGCTCCAGATCGCGGTGCCAGCTGGCAATCCGGGAGACGTGGTCAGCCTGGAGGACTTCGCCGATGAGGACCTCCTGATCGGGCTCTGTGCCGAGGACGTCCCCTGCGGTGATTTCGGCCGCCAGGCATTGGACAACGCCGGGATCACACCCTCGATCGACACCAATGAGCCCGATGTGCGGGCATTGCTCACCAAGGTGGAGTCCGGCGAGCTCGATGCCGGGATCGTCTACGTCACAGATGTTCTGTCCACGGACGGTGGTGTCGAGGGCATCGACATCCCGGAGGACCTCAATGTGATCGCCGAGTACCCGATCGCAGCGTTGGCCGGCGCACCGAATTCCGAGGCTGCGGCGGCCTTCGTTGACTTTGTCCTCGGCGGTGAAGGCCAGGCGATCCTCGCCGAACACGGATTCGAGTCGCGTTGACCGGTCATCGTCGGCAAGTCACCCGACCACCTTTTCTGCTCGTTGTCTTGGGCGCTATCGGCCTCGCCGTCTTTCTCGTCCCGTTCCTCGGGCTGTTGTGGAGGGTGCCGTGGTCGGATCTTGGTGATCTGTACGTCGGGGATGTGGTCACGGATGCGTTGCGACTGTCCCTGATCACCTCGCTGGCGGCGACGGGCATCGCAGCGCTGATCGGGATCCCGTTGGCGTGGCTCCTCGCCCGGACCGATTTTCCCGGGCGCCCGCTTGCGAGGGGCCTGGTGACCCTCCCTCTGGTCCTCCCACCAGTGGTCGGAGGAGCAGCGCTGCTGTTCGCCTTGGGGCGCCGTGGCCTGATCGGGGCTCCGCTGGCTCAGGCGACCGGGCTCGTGCTCCCGTTCTCGACCTGGGGCGTGGTCATTGCCAACACCTTCGTCGCCATGCCGTTCCTGGTGATCACGGTCGAAGCAGCCCTGCGCAACCTCGACCAACGGTTCGAGGGCGCGGCCGCGACTTTGGGAGCAGGGCGGTGGACCGTGCTCCGCCGGGTGACCTTGCCCATGATCACCCCCTCCCTGATCGCAGGGTTGGTGCTCACCTGGGCCCGAGCGCTGGGAGAGTTCGGGGCGACGATCACCTTTGCCGGGAACCTCCAGGGAAGGACCCAGACGCTTCCGCTGGCGGTGTTCGTTGCCTTGGAGAGCGACCGTGACGTAGCGGTCGCCCTCAGCCTGCTGATGGTCGTCGTCTCCCTGATCGTGCTGATCGCGCTCCGTGAGCGTTGGTGGAGGGCACATTTGACCGCTCCCGGTCTCGAGGCCCGCTTCACGTTGCGCCGAGGTGAGTCTTTCGGGCTCGACATCGCCCTCTCTTTGCTGCCCGGGCAAACCGCCGCACTGCTCGGTCCCAATGGTGCCGGCAAGTCCACCGTGGTGGCTGCCTTGGCCGGCCTGCTTCCCATCGACACCGGAACCATCACGCTGGTCGATGGCCATACTCGACGACCCCGCACTCGACATCTTCGTCCCCGCCGAAGCCCGAAGCGTTGGGGTGGTGTTTCAGGACTACCTGTTGTTCCCCCACCTCACCGTGATCGAGAACGTGGCGTTCGGGCTGCGCAGCCGTGGCGTCAGGCACGAGGACGCTCTGGCGCGGTCCGAAGAATGGTTGCGACCGCCTCGGCCTGACCGACCAGGCTCGCAGCAAGCCGGGAAGGCTTTCCGGCGGCCAGGCGCAGCGAGTGGCGCTGGCCCGAGCGCTGGTGATCGAACCCGATCTCTTGCTCCTCGACGAGCCCCTATCCGCCCTCGACGTCACCACCAGGGTCCAGTTGCGTCGGGTCCTCGCCGAGCACCTCGATGGCTTCGCCGGACCGCGGGTCCTGATCACCCACGACCCGACCGAGGCCTTTCTCCTCGCCGACGTGATCCACATCATCGAGGACGGGTGCGATCACCCAGGCGGGCACCGCCGACGACATCCGGCTGCGGCCGAAGACCGGCTACGCCGCCGACCTGGCGGGGGTGAACCTGGTGATGGGGTCGGCCCAAGACGGGATGATCGACACCGGCTCTCACCGGCTTCAGATCGTCGACCGCCAGATTTCCGGGCCGGTGCTGGCGACCATCCGCCCGTCGGCGGTCTCGGTCCACCTCCGGGAGCCGGAAGGCAGCCCCCGCAATTCATGGGAGACGGTCATCGAGGTGATCGAGGGTCTCGGGGATCGGACCCGGTTGCTCACCGGGGGGCCGATGCCAGTGGCTGTCGAAGTGACTGCCGCCGCCGCCAGGTCACTCGATCTTCATCAGGGGATGGCGGTCTGGGTGTCGATCAAGGCCACCGAGATCGCAGTCGAGCCCGATTCCGCCTCGGGAGCACCTGGGGAAGGGGCCAGGAGCGACTAGACCGATGCCCCGGAGAACAGCCTTCGTTGGCGGGCTCGGGAGCTGGTACCGAAGTAATCGCGCCACCAGTCACCCAAGGAGAGGTGCTTCGGGGTGGCGCTGGCCGACTGGCTACCCGACCGCTCCAGGAACTCGCGGAACGCATGATGGGCGTAGAGGCGCATGAACTCACCGAGGTAGATGTCGGCGACCCTGGTGTTGTCCCGGATCACCAGCATGTTCTCGTCGTTGGTGTCGGAGGAAGCCTCACTGAAGTTGGCAGAGCCGGCAACGACCAGGGGTGAGCTGCTCAACGGGTCGATCAGCATGAACTTGTTGTGGATGTACCTGACGTTGCTGTTGAGCCCGGAGTCGGACTCGGCGAGCCAGCGATCGAACCGGTCCTGGGTGAGACGGGACCCGATCGCGAACAGGTTCGCCTCCTGGAAACGGAGCTGGTCGATCAGCGCCTCCTCGGCATCGCGCGCCGGTCCTAGCGCCATGGGCCGGGTCTTCTTCTCCAACACGGCATAGCGGATCGTCGACGGCGAACTCCGATATACCTGTTGGAAGAGGGGGTTCATGCCGAAGGCGAATGTCATGAACAGGCTGTCATCGGCCTGCGCTGCGAGCCGTGAGTAGAAGGCAAGGGCGTCGCTGGTGCTTCGGGGGCTGAAGATGGCAAATGTCCCACTCGGCGGATAGCCGGCTGGTATCGACACGCTGCTGGTGAGGAGCGGCTTGAGAACCCGGTTGGTCGGGTCGGGCTGGAGCAGGTTCCAATAGCGGAGGTACTCGGCGGCAACGACCGGGTCTTCGACGACGTGCACCACATTGGAATGCCCGAAGATGCCGCCTTCCGAGAAGTTGGTGCCCCCGGTCAATACCGCCTCGGGGGCCCCGTTGGCCAGCCTCACGATGAACTTGTTGTGCGAGATGTACTGATGGGTGGTCCTTCGGGTCGACACCGGTGGCCCCAGCCCGGCGAGGGCTACCGCCGCGTCGTTCTTTGCCTTCGGTTGGTCCTTGCGGGCGTCGTACACGATGCGAACGTCGACGCCTCTCGATTTCGCAGCACGCAGCGCGTCGAGGACACCCGGATAGTGGAACTCGTAGGCGGCGACCCGAAGACCGTGGCTGGGGCCGGTGGCCGCCGTGATGAATTCGATGATCGCTTCGTACAGCCCACGGGACAGCCAGTCGTACGCAGATTGGCCCACCTCGCTCGGGCGCCGATTGCCGAATCGAGATGCGTAGGCCTGTGAGGCGGCCACTCCCCGGTTGAAATAGATGTCATGGTCGCCGCCCACCGGAGCCTCGGTGGCGACGGTGACCTCCACCTTCTTCGACACGTCCAGGTCCGATGGGGGGCCGGTCAGCGCCTCGACGCGATATGTGTAGAGGTGGCCCGGCTTGGCGGTGTAGTCCGACCATCCGAACCCCTGGATCGGGTGGGATCTCGTCGAGTAAGAGGCGCCAGCCGGGAACCCGGGATCGGTGGCGGCGAAGGTCTTCAAGCCTCGCAGGTAGTACGACTCACCTTCGGTGTGATCGGTGCGGTGGATCGCAAAGCCCCTCAGCCCGACGCAGTCCGACTCTTTGAGGTTGATGCCGAGCATGACCACGTAGGTCCCACTGATCGCCCGAACCGAGAGGCCGGACCGGGTGCGTTTGATCCTCACCGGTACCCCCTGAGAGTGGGGCAACGCTACGCCGCTGCCCGGGTATCAGCGCAACGTCACGTAGTCGCGGTCGATCTCTTTCACGGTGCTGCAACCAATGAGCGCCATGGTCCTCCGCACGTCGCCGGCGAGCATGTCCAAAACGTGGTCGACACCGGCCTCACCGGCCGCCCCCAGCCCGTACAGGTAAGCCCGGCCTGCCATACAGGCGTTGGCGCCGAGGGCAAGTGCCTTGACGATGTCACTGCCTCGTCGCAGCCCACCATCGCAGATGATCTCGAGGCGACCCCCAACCCTGTCCGCCACCTGGGGAAGGAGCTCGAGTGGGATCGGCGCCGAGTCGAGCTGGCGCCCGCCGTGGTTGGAGAGGGCGATTGCCTCCACGCCGGCATCGGCAGCCAGGACCGCGTCTTCGACGGATTGGATGCCTTTGAGCACGATCGGCCGGTCCCAATGCTCCCGCAGCCACTCGATGTCCTTCCACGAGACGCTTGAGTCGTGCTGGGTGTGAAAGGTCTCGCTGAGGGACACGGCGGTGGTTCCGTCATGGCTGCTGCGCCCCGCGAGGTTGGCGAAGACGATCGGGTCCGAGGTGACGAACTGCCAGGTCCAGCCGGGATGGGCGATCCCGTCGAAGATCGTGGAGAGCCCGATCTTTGGGGGCAGGGTGAAACCCCGGCGATGGTCTCGTTCCCGTTTGCCGAACTCGGCGGTGTCGACCGTCAAACAGAGCGCCTCGTAGCCGGACTCTCGGGCGCGTTCCACCATCTCCGCCGACAGGCCCCGGTCCCTCATCACGTAGAGCTGGAACCAGAGGCGACCCGAGGAGACGGCTGCGACTTCTTCGATGGAGCGGGTGCCGAACGTCGACAGCGAGTAGGGGACACCGGCCCGTGCCGCGGCCCGGGCCACCGCCAACTCGCCCGCGGGGTGGGCGATCCGGGTGAACCCGGTGGGCGCCAAGACGAGGGGAATCGCCATCGGCTTGCCGAGGAGAGTGGTGGTGGTGTCGACTTCGGACATGTCCCTGAGCACTCGGGGGCGGAAGGTCACCCGCCGAAATGCCGCGCTGTTCGCCGCCATGGCCAGTTCGTCCTCAGCGCCACCGTCGATGTAATCGAAGACTCCGCGGGGGAGACGACGTTGGGCGATCGAGCGGAGGTCTGCAACCGAGACACCCTTGCGCAGCCGACGCTTGGTCGGGCTGAGCTCGAAGCGGCGGAACCGGAGGAGTCCGAGCGACCCCAACCAGGATCTGCGTTGCGGCTTGGGCTGCATGGTCGACACGGTACTTCGATCGACACCTCGTTATCTAGTGTGATATGTTACACAAGTGTCACGCTCGCTTCTGGGGTCGGGCGTGATCGAAGAGGATCCTGGCGCGGTTTGCGCAGGCCTTGGAGGCCGCGATGACTGACACACCACCGGTAATGGAGATCGTCGGGGTCTCCAAGCGCTTCGATGCCACGCAGGCTCTCAACGAGGTCTCCCTGCAACTCCTCCCCGGGGAGATCCATTCGCTCGTGGGTGAGAACGGGGCGGGGAAGTCGACCTTGATCAAGATCATGACCGGCATCCATCCCGCAGACCGTGGGGAGATGCTTCTCGGTGGTGAGCCCTTCGCTCCGCGCAACACCGCCGAGGCCCAGCGAATGGGCGTCGCCGCCATCTATCAAGAGCCTTCCGTCTTTCCCGACCTGAGCGTTGCGGAGAACATCTTCATCGGGCATCAGGACCGGGGACTCGTCGTCGATTGGCCGGCCATGTATCGAGAGGCGTCGGAGATCCTTGCCACGCTGGACATCGACATCGATCCCAGGCTTCCGGCTGCAGGGCTGACCGTCGCCGGGCAGCAGGCGGTGGAGATCGCCAAGGCGATCTCGCTCGAGGTCCGTGTGCTGATCATGGACGAGCCCACGGCGGCTCTCTCCGCGCATGAGGTGGACCGCCTCTTTCGCCAGGTGAGGAAGCTCAGGGAGTCCGGGGTGGCGGTCCTCTTCATCACACACCGCCTCGAGGAGCTGTTCGCCATCGCCGATCGGATCTCGGTGTTTCGAGACGGCAGGCACATCTCCACCCGCCCCACGGCGGAGGTGACCGAAGACTCACTGGTGAGGGAGATGGTGGGCCGAGATCCCGCGGAGTTCTTCGCAAGGGGAGAGCATCCCGAGGGGGAAGTCCTGCTGAGGGTGGACTCACTCGGCCTCGAGGGAGTGTTCTCAGACGTCTCTTTCGAACTTCGGCGAGGCGAGGTTCTCGGCTTCGCCGGGCTCGTCGGAGCCGGTCGCACCGACATCGCCCTCTCGTTGTTCGGGGTTGCGCCCGCCGACCATGGGTTCGTCGAGCTCGAGGGGCGGCGGCTCGATATCCGATCGCCACAGCAGGCGCTCGCCAGCGGGATCGCCTACCTCTCCGAGGACCGGCGCCGTCTCGGCCTTTCCTTGGAGCTGTCGTTGGTGGCGAATGTGACACTGGCCACTCTCAGTCGGTACACCGGAGCGTTCGGGCTGCTCGATCGCGACTTCGAGCGAGAGGACGCCGAGACGCTCCGGAAGCGGCTCGGCATCAAGGCACCTGGCCTCTCCACTCCGGTCAGCCAGCTTTCTGGGGGCAATCAGCAGAAGACGATGCTGGCCAAGTGGCTGAATGCGCATCCCAAGGTGCTGATCCTCGATGAGCCGACCCGCGGCATAGACGTCGGTGCCAAGGCAGACGTTCACAAATTCATCGACGAGCTCGCCGCATCAGGGATCGCGATCATCCTCATCTCATCGGACCTACCCGAGGTGATCGCGATGAGCGACCGAGTGGCCGTGATGCGAGAGGGCAGGCTCACCGGGATCTATCCCCGCAGGGATGCCACCCAGGAGCGGGTCATGGCGGCGGCGGTGGGCGCGCGGTGAGCGACATGCCGGCGACCAGCGTCCCGGAGCGGACCTCGACCTTTCTCCGGCCGGACCGGGTGAAGGAAGCCAGTCTCCTCGGGATAATCCTGGTCACCATCGTGGTCTTCGCATTCCTGATCGAGGGCTACCTCGGCGGCCGCTTCTTCAATCGGCTCACCACCAGCGTCGTGATCGTCGCCATCCTCGCCGCAGGGCAGGCGCTGGTGATCTTCAGCCGCAACATCGATCTTTCCGTTGGCTCGATCGTGGGCGTTGCGGCCTATCTCACCGGCGACTTCCTGGGATCCACAGGAGCCGGCCCCGCGGTTGGAATACTGGTCGCCATCGTCGTGGGTGCCGTTCTCGGCTCCCTCAACGGATTGCTCGTGGCCTACGGCCGGGTGCCGGCCATCATCGTCACCCTGGGGACCCTGGCCTTGTTCCGGACCATGCTCAGCATCTACTCGGGTGGGGCCAACATCAACGCGGCTTCGTTGCCGGACTGGGTCCTCGAGTTCAACAACGTGACTCTCTTCACCGTCGGTGGCTTCGATATCCGCCTCGTATTCGTCATTGCCGTCGTCGTGATCATTGCCCTGCAGTGGTCATTGGGCCGACTGCGCTGGGGGAGGCGGATCTATGCGATCGGGTCCAACCCGGCAGCCGCGGGACAGGCAGGCCTTCCCACAGCGTCCTTGATCTTTTGGTCCTTTGTTGGCTCCGGCGCGCTCGCCGGGCTCGCCGGGTTCATGTTCATGGCCCGGGCGGGGACGATCAGCGCCACCGCCGGAGGCGGGCTCGAGTTGGAGTCGGTGGCTGCTGCCGTCGTTGGCGGGGTGAGCATCCTGGGCGGTGCCGGGACCATGTTCGGTGCCTTCCTCGGAGCAATCCTCATCGACACCCTGAAGCTGAGCCTGGTGCGGGTTCCCGAGGTGAGTGAATTCTGGCGCGATGCGCTCCTCGGCATCCTCATCCTCGGCGCCGTGATTCTCGACATCACGCTCCAAAAGCGCTTCAACCGCCGCTGGTCCGCACAGGCTCGCAAAGCGATGGAGGCGAGCTCGCCGAGCGCGGTCGGCATGGCGCGCATGGCCGGCGGAGGTGCTGCCGATGCGTGAGTGGTCCGCCAAGCATCGGTGGGAGTCGATCCTCTTTGTGGTGCTCCTGGTGACGATCGTCGTCAATGCCTCCCTCACTCCGTTCTACCTCGGTCTCGGGAACTTCATCAATTTGTTCTGGCTCTCCATAGAGAAGGTCATCGTGGTCGTGGTGATGACCTTCGTGATCATCAACGGCGAGATCGACCTGTCGGTGGCATCGGTCATGGGCTTCTCCGCCGCCACGATGGCCACTCTTTTTGCCGGCGGGGAGGTGCCCTTCGCTGTCGCCATGGTCATCGCCCTTGCCGTCGGGGCGATCGCCGGCCTCCTCCAGGGCCTGGTCGTCACCAGGTTCGGTTTGCCTTCTCTGGTGGTGACCCTCGCCGGCCTCATCGGCTTCCGGGGCGCTGCCCGGGTCCTGTTGGAGGACCGCTCCGTCGGCGACTTTCCTCAGTGGTTCGACCGGCTGGGACAGCAAACTCTGATCGGCCCCGTGCCGCTGGCCTTGTTCATCTTTGGAGTCGGACTGGCCATCGCTTGGATCCTGTTGGAGAAGAGCGCCTTTGGCCGCAAGGTCTACGTCATCGGGAACAGCGCCGACGTGGCTCGCTTTTCCGGAATCGAGGTCGGCTCCGTCAAGCTCCGCTTGTTCGTGGCCTCGGGCACGGTCGCTGCGCTCGCCGGGATCATGTTTGCCGCCCGCCTCGGCTCGGTGCGGGGGAGCCTGGGTGAGACCTTCGAGTTGGACATCATCACCATGGTCCTCCTGGGCGGGGTGAGCATCTTCGGGGGCTCGGGTTCGATGCTCGGTGTCGTCCTCGCCATCTTCACAGTCCTCAACATTCGCAATGGCTTGGGCCTGGCCAACGTCGACGGCATCACCCAGACCGGGGTCATCGGGCTGCTGTTGATCGGATCGGTCCTGGTTCCCAATCTCGCCCAACGGCTGCGCTCCCGGCGCCCGGCGCCCCGAGCCGTGGTCGAAGGGCCCGCTTGAACAGAGAACGGGAGGTAAGAGCAATCCAACCGATGACCCGAACGGAAGACAAAACGATCAAGAGGAGGAACGGATAGTGCAAACAATGAAGCGACGAATGCGGGTGTTGGGGCCTCTGCTGGCCCTGGCACTGGTGGTCGCTGCTTGCGGCGAGGAGGGTGGTGGAGACACCACGACCACCGCAGGCGATACAACGACCACTGCAGCACCGGACACGACCACCACGGCCGGCGGAACGAGTACCACTGCGGCACCCGGCGGCGAGGCAGTGACCATCACAGGCGACGGGTCGATCACATCGACCTTCCTGCCGAAATGCACCAACATCGCCGTGTTCCCGCAGGCCTTCGAGGGCTCCGAGGAAGCAGCGGGCGAGCTGGGCTCCGATTCGGCGGAATTCGTCGGGCCGGCGGACTGTGGTGACGCCACGGGCCAGATCGAGTTCATGAGCAACGCGGTGACGCAGGGCGTCCAGGCGATCATGATCTCGAACAATGCCGGCGACGAACTGGCGCCGTTCGGCCGAAGCGGCTGCTGAGGCCGGAATACCTGTCGTGTCTTGGGACTCTCCGATTCCCTCCGCTGCAGGCGAGAGCGTCTTCATCGCCCAGGTCGACTTCGACGAGACCGGTGTGGTGATGGCGGATATGGCTCTGTCGATCCTTGGCGACGACGGTGGCGAATTCGCCATCCTCTCGGCGACTCCTGAATCCGCGAACCAGAACGCCTGGATCGCCGCAATGGAGGAAGCCCTCGCCGCGGACGCCAAGTACGCCAATTTGGTCCTGGTCGACACGGTGTACGGCAACGACGTGGCCGAAGACTCGATCACCGCGGCGGAAGGGTTGGTGGACTCCCATCCCGACCTGGAGCTGATCATGGCTCCGACCACAGTCGGAATCGTGGCGGCGGCGCAAGCGGTGACCGCGGCCGGTCTTTGCGACCAGGTCAAGGTCTCTGGTCTGGGACTCCCAGCCGAGATGGCGGAGTACGTCGAGAGCGGATGCGCTCCGGAGTTCGCGTTGTGGAGCTTCGTCGACCTCGGATACCTCGCCTACTACGTGGCGTATGGCATCGCCACGGAGCAGATCGTGGCCGAGGAAGGCCAGAGCTTCGTTGCAGGCCGGATGGGTGAGTACACGATCGAGGCGGACCCGACGCGGGACGCCGGTCTTCGTGTCCTCATGGGCCCATTCAGCATCTACAACGCCGAGAACCCGGGGACCTGAATTGCAGCCGAGTCGGGCCCGGCCTTCCGGGCCCGAACCGGCTTTTCAGCCTGTCCGTGGGCGTGTAACATTATGCGAGATCTAACTACGGATCGCACAGGATCCTCCTTTGAGAGCCGGGGTCGATGAGCACCAGCAATGAGCCAGCGGTCGTCAAAGACCTGATTGCGCGCTCGAATCGGCTGGGGGCTGATCCCCGCAACACCAATTACGGCGGTGGCAACACCTCGGCCAAGGGCATCTTCGGTGATCCGGCCACCGGAGAGAAGGTCGACGTGATGTGGGTCAAGGGGTCAGGGGGTGACCTCGGGACGCTCACGCCGGATGGCCTCTCCATGTTGAGCCTGGACCGGCTTCGCGCTCTGCGCTCGGTCTATCGAGGCCCTGAGCACGAAGACGAGATGCATCAACTCCTCGACTTCTGCGGGCTCGGCCCGATCGGGTCGGCCCCGAGCATCGACACCTCGATGCATGCCCTGCTCGAACCGGCGCATGTCGATCATCTTCATCCCGACTCGGTGATAGCTCTTGCTGCCGCCGCGGACGGCGAGGAGTTGACCAAGCGATGCTTTGGAGACGAGGTGGCGTGGGTGCCCTGGCGCCGACCCGGGTTCGAGTTGGCTCTCGAGATCTCGGCGCTGCACGAACGGGAGCCGCATCTGAAAGGAGTCGTCCTCGGAGGGCACGGGCTCACCACCTGGGGTGAGACTTCCGACGAATGTGAGGCGACCTCCCTCGAGCTGATCGAACGGGCCGCCGAGTTTCTGGAGCGTGAAGGCCGACACGATCCCCTTGGGAAGATGCGCCCGGGGTTCGGGCCCTTGGGCCCCGATGAGCGGTACCGCCAGGCGGTGCAGCTCGCACCCGTGATCCGCGGGTTGGCGGGAACGGAGTCACCTGTCGTGGGTAGGTGGTTCTCCTCGGACCTGGTGCTCGACTTCATCGGGCGCGATGCAGCGCCGCGGGTCGTTCCTTTGGGGACCTCCTGCCCGGACCACTTCATCAGAACCAAGGTCCGGCCATTGCTTCTCGATCTCGAGGCCTCGGCCCCCATCTCCGAGAAGGTGGCAAGGCTCCGGGTGCTGCACGAGGAGTACAGGGAGAATTACGAGAGCTACTACCGGCGCTACGCCGATGATCAGACCCCGCCGATGCGGGGAGCCGACCCGGCCATCTTCCTAATCCCGGGTGTCGGCATGTTCAGCTTCGGTTCCGACAGCCAAACGGCACGGGTCGCGGGCGAGTTCTACGTCAATGCGATCAACGTGATCCGTGGTGCAGAGTCGGTTTCCACCTACACCCCGGTGGCGGAGGGGGAGAAGTTCCGTGTCGAGTATTGGATGCTCGAGGAGCTCAAACTCCGAAGGCGGCCTGCCCCCAAGCCGCTCACGGGGAAAGTCGCTCTGGTCACCGGCGCCGGTTCGGGAATCGGCCGGGCGATCGCCCAGAGGTTCGCCGCGTCTGGCGCAGTCGTGGTCGTGGTCGACCTCAACATCGAGAACGCTCGAGCAACGGCTGAGGAATTGGGGTCGTTGGACATCGCGATCGCAGTCGAAGCCGATGTGACCTCTGCCGACGCGGTGCAGTCGGCGGTCGATCAGGCCGTGGCCGCATTCGGTGGAATCGACCTGGTGATAAACAACGCCGGGCTCTCCCGGTCCAAGAGCCTCCTGGAAACGACCGAGGAGGATTGGGACACCCAGCACGATGTCATGGCCAAAGGCTCGTTTCTCGTCTCCAAGCACGCGGCCGCCGCGATGATCGCCCAGGGCCGCGGCGGCGACATCATCTACATCGTGAGCAAGAACGCTGTGGTGGCGGGGCCCAACAATCTCGCCTACGGATCGGCCAAGGCGAGCCAGGCGCACCAGGTCCGGTTGCTCGCTGCAGAGCTGGGTGAACATGGCATCCGGGTGAATGGGATCAATCCCGATGGTGTGGTCCAGGGCTCGGGGATCTTCGCCGGCGGATGGGGAGCGGACAGGGCCAAGGTCTACGGTGTGCCCGAGGAAGAGCTCGGTCGGTTCTACGCGGGGCGGACTTTGCTCAAACAGGAGGTGTTGCCGGAGCATGTGGCGGCAGCCGCCAGCGCGCTCGTGGAAGGAACTCTGAGCAGGACCACCGGATTGATCATCCCGGTCGATAGTGGGGTGGCCCCGGCGTTCCTACGTTGAGATGAGGTGCCGATGATGATCGACAGAGACCGGATACAGGAGATCAACAAGACCCGGGAGTCGTCACTGGCGTCAGAGGTCGGCCACCTCTCCGAGCGCCTCGGGGAGCGGGGCGGCATCTCGACCGAAGCGGTGATCGATGCGCTGTCCACGTTCTCGGTCGCGGCACCGTCGTGGGCGGTGGGAACCGGTGGCACCAGATTCGGGCGCTTTCCGATCGGGGGAGAGCCGCGCACGACCGAAGAGAAGATCGACGATGTGGCCGCCCTCGACGCACTCACGTCGAGCAACCACTCGATCTCGTTGCACGTTCCATGGGACGACCCCGACGACCCGATTGCTCTCCGCGAGTACGCCGATGCTCGATCCGTCCGGTTCGACGCCATGAACTCGAACACCTTCCAAGACAACCCATCCACCACCGCGTTCGGCGCCCACACATACAAATTCGGGAGCCTGGCCAATGTCGACCCGGCGGTGCGGCGGGTGGCGGTCGAGCACAACCAGTATGTCATCGACCTCGGGGTCGAGTTGGGGTCCAACGCCCTCACAGTCTGGCTCGCCGACGGGATCAACCACCCCGGACAGGCCGACCTGACCGACCAGTTCGAGCGGGTTGCCGATGGGCTGCGGGCCATTCATGACCATCTCCCCGACGGATGGCAGATGTACACCGAGCACAAACCGTATGAGCCGGCGTTCTATGCAACTGTCAACAACGACTGGGGCTCCTCCCTACTCCTTGCTCAGGCCGCCGGGCCCAAGGCGTCATGCCTGGTGGACCTCGGCCACCACCTTCCCAACGCCAACATCGAACAGGTGGTGAGCCGGCTCGCCATGGTTGGCCGCCTGGGCGGGTTCCACTTCAACGACTCGAAATACGGCGACGACGACCTGACCACAGGCTCCATCAAGCCGTTCCAGCTGTTTCTGATCTTCTGTGAGCTCCTGAGAGCAGGAGAAGGGCGGCTCCCTGCACTCGCCTACATGATCGATCAGAGCCACAACATCAAGGACCCGTTGGAGGACCTGATCCAGTCCACCGAGGCCGTCTCCATCGCCTATGCCCAAGCCTTGCTCGTCGACCGTGAGTCCCTGAGGCAGGCCCAAGCCGACAACGACGCCACTCTGGCCCAGGAGACCCTGCAAGATGCGTTCCGGCTCGACGTCCGGCCCTTGATCGCGGAGGCGAGGCGTCGAAAGGGTGGAGCCATCGACCCACTTCGGGCCTACCGCGACCTGGGATACCGACAGGCCAAGATCGAGGAGCGGGGCCTCGCTTCGGTGGCCACCGGCCTGTGACCGGATCGGCCCGGGTGCTGGCGGTCGACCTGGGCGCAACCTCGGTCCGGGTCGGCGCGATCGACCTCGATGTCACGGATCCGCAGGTCGAGGTACTGCACAGGTATCAGCACGCGCCGAAGGCCGACTCGAAGGGCTCGTTACGTTGGGACTGGAGCCGGATCGTCTCTGAGGTCGAGATCGGCCTCAGGAAAGGACTCACCAGCGGGCCGGTGGCCTCGATCGGGGTGGATGGCTGGGGGGTCGACTACGGGCTGGTGGACGGCCGTGGCGAGCTCGTGGCGCCCCCGTACTCATATCGGGATGCCCGCACCGCAGATTGGGGGGCCATCGCCGACGGAGTCGGCGTCGACCACCTCTATCAGGTCACCGGCATCCAGCTCATGGGAATCAACACCATCTTCCAACTGGCGCTCCACGACCGCGACGAGCTGAGACGATCGGCCCGGGTGATGCTCCTTCCTGATCTCTTGGTCCATCACCTCATTGGATTCGAGGGTGCCGAACGCTCCAACGCGTCGACAACTGGATTGATGGACGCCCGAACCGGGGATTGGGATTCGAAGATCATCGCGGACCTGCACCTCGAGCGATCACTCTTCCCCGAGGTTTTGCCTGCCGGGACACGGGCCGGGACCTGGCAAGGCGTGCCCGTCCACCTTGTGGGGAGTCACGACACTGCCTCGGCCTTCCTGGGCATGCCCGGAGCCGGCCCGGGCAATGTCTTCGTCTCGACAGGAACCTGGGTGTTGGTCGGCATCGAGCGGGATCACGTTGACACCTCCGCTGCCGCACGTGAGGCCAACTTCTCGAACGAGGCTGGGGCATTCGGTGGGATCCGGTTCTTGAAGAACGTGATCGGGCTCTGGATACTCGATCAGTGTCGAAGCGGTTGGGGCGACCCTCCGATCGAGACTCTTCTCGAGGAAGCTTTGTCCGTGCGGGAGCCGGTGGCGACCTTCGATGCAGGTGATGCCCGCTTCCTCTCCACCGGGAACATGGAGCAAGAGGTGCGAGAGGCAGCTCAGCTGTCCCGTGATGCTCCCCGCAGCATGGTCGTGCGCAGTGTGCTCGAATCGATCGTCGGCGGGGTGGCCGGCGTCGTCGATCAGATCGCCTCGATCACCGGGGAGAGGCTGAGCCGGATCGCGGTGGTGGGTGGCGGGGCCCGGGTCGCCCTCCTGAATGAGCTCCTCGCTGAGCGCACCGGGCTGACTGTCGTCCGGGGATCGCCGGAGGCGACTGCGTTGGGCAACGCAATGGCCCAGGGCATCGCTCTGGGACGGTTCGCAGATGTCGCCGAGGGCCGGCGCTGGCTGGACACGACCGGGGAGACGAGAGTGGCATGAGCAGGAGCTTCAAGAGCCCCGAGGAGCGGCTCGGCGTGGTCCGGGACCTGATCTCTGAGCGCGGGGCGGTGCGGATCGATGAGCTCGCCGCCGACTTCGGGGTCAGTGAGATGACCATCCGGCGCGATCTCGACGAGCTCGAGGCCCTGGGCGTGGCGCGCCGGGTCAGGGGCGGGGCTCTGGCGCTCGGCCCCGAGCCCTTTGCCCAGCGGCACCGGCACAACGCCCGCGCCAAGGCGAAGATCGCCGAGAAATTGCTGCCACTACTCCCGGTGAGCGGGACGATTGCCTTCGATGCCTCGACCACGATCTATCGGCTCGCTGCTTCGCTGGAGATGGCTCGGGATCTGGTCGTGGTGAGCAACGGCCTGGACACCTTCAGCGCGTTGGTGGGCAAGCCCGGGATCACCGCCACTCTGAGCGGTGGGACTCAGGAGCCACGCACCGGAAGCCTCGTCGGGCCAATGGCGGTGCGTGCGGTGGAGAGCTACCTGTATGACGTGTTCGTCTGCTCTGCCGCTGCTCTGGACCACGAAATGGGATCATCGGAGGCCGCCCTTGCGGAGTCCGAGGTCAAGCGGGCGTTCAGCCAAACCAGCCGCCGGATCATCCTCGCGGTCGACCAGACCAAGCTCGGCACCAGGGCCCAAGCCCGGATGTTCGAATTGGAGCACCTCGATTTGCTGATCACCGATCTCGATCCCGACGACTCGCGTCTCGATGACTATCGGGGACGAGTGGAGCTCGCATAGAAGGGATGACTGAATGACCCGGGTCGGATTCGTCCTCAAGGTCAGGCAGGACATGATCGACGAGTACCAGCGACGACACCGTGACGTCTGGCCCGAGATGCTCGACGCCTTGAGTCGCACCGGCTGGCACAACTATTCCTTGTTCATGCGAGATGACGGCCTTCTGTTTGGGTACGTGGAGGCGGTTGGGACATTCGCGGAGGCGCTCGAGAGGATGTCGCAAGAAGAGGTCAATTCCCGCTGGCAGGCAGAGATGGCCCCCTTCTTCGAGGGGTCGGGCGAGGAGGCCGACCGGATGATGGAGGAGCTGGTCGAGGTGTTCCACCTCGACTGATTAGCTCAATCACCCACCGACTCGAGCTCTTCGATCCTTCGCTCCACGAACCGTCGTTCGGTGGTGTTCTGGTCCAGGTCCAGAGCTCGTCGGTAGGCGGCGAGCGCCTGGTCACGCTCACCCAAGCGACTCAGGAGCTCGGCTCGGGTCGAGTGGAGGAGATGGTGTCGTTCCAGCCTGGGGTCAGCGCTCAAATCATCGACTATCGCCAACGCCGGGCCCGGGCCATCGCGCATGGCAACAGCCGCTGCCCGATTGAGGGCCACCACGGGAGAGCCGGTGACCGTGAGCAGCAGGTCGAAGAGCGTGACCACCTCGGCCCAGTCGGTCTTCTCGAACGACGAGGCATCGGCGTGCTTGGCGGCGATCGCAGCTTGCAGGGCGTAGGGGCCCGGGCCGGGTCCGCCGCGACGCAGCGCGGCCTCGAGATGAGTCAGGCCGTCGTCGATCGCCTCCCGGTCCCATCGGGAGCGGTCCTGGTCTTTCATGAGGACCAGGTTGCCTGAGGCGTCGATCCGGGTGTCGCGGCGGGAATCATGAAGCAGCATCAGGGCAAGCAGCGCTTCGACCTCGGGCTCGTCCGGCATCAGGTCGTGGGTGACTCTGGCCAGCCGGATCGCCTCCGAGCTGAGCTCGCTGCGGATCAGGTTTTCCCCGGAGGAGGCGGCATAACCCTCGTTGAAAATCAGGTAGATGACCGCGAGGAGGGCGCCAAGCCGTTCGGGGAGGAGGTGGTCCGGTGGGATGGCGAAGGGGATCCCTGCGACCTTGATCTTGCGCTTTGCTCGGACCAGGCGCTGCGCCATCGTGGTCTCGGGCACCAAGAAGGCGGCCGAGATCTCAGCGGTGGTCAGCCCTCCGAGGGCGCGCAGCGTCAGGGCCACGCTCGATTCGGTCGCCAGCGCCGGATGACAACAGGTGAACATCAGACGAAGGCGGTCGTCGACGATGCTCGACTCGTCGAAGTCATCGAACGGGTCGGTATTCATGGGCAGGTCGACTAGCAAATGCTGGCGTTGGGTGAAACGCTGCTGACGGCGAAGCTGATCGATCGCCTTGTTGTGGGCGGTCCGGACCAACCAGGCCAAAGGATCGTCGGGCATGCCAGCTTCGGGCCACCTGGCAAGTGCCACCATCCAGGCCTCTTGCACGGCTTCCTCGGCGAGATCGAGGTCGCCGGTGGCCCGCATCAACGCGGCTACGGCCCGACCCCACACCTCCCTGTAGAGCCGGGCGGCGACCGCCTCGAAGGATCCGTCCGCGAGTTCTCCCTCAGCCAGCGATGCCTGCTCGCTCCTCGACGGCCTGCTGGTACTCATCACCGAATTCCATGATCGGGCGCAGCTCGATCGACCCGGTCTTGGCGCCGGGGCAGGCGGCGGCAATCCCGATCGCCTCGTCGAGATCCTTCACCTTGAGCATGTAGAAACCGCCGAGCACCTCTGCGGTTTCCGCAAAAGGCCCGTCAGTCGTCAGGACGTCACCATCGTTGACCCGAACGGTGGTCGCGGTCTCGATGCCCTCCAGCGCCTCACCAGCTTCCATGACGCCGCGCTTCACCAGATCGCCTGTGAACCCGGCCCATTCCTCGGTAGTTGCCGCTTGCTCCTCAGGGGTCACCGAGGAGGGGTCCCATGGCGGGCTGTAGATCAATAACAGGTAGCGCATCGCGCCTCCTTCGCTCAGGCTCCGGCATCAGTTGCCGGAGCGGCTGTCATCTCAAGGACGATCCACCGTGCCCCAGATCGACAGCTTCTTGGATCGGGACTCGGATGAGCCAAGCGTACGCTCCACTCGACGAGGTGGTGATGGCGGTCACTGAAGAGGGCCCAACCAGGGAAGAGCTCCAATTGGCGACCCGCAATCACGGGTTGCCTCTCGAAGCGCTGAGCTATGACGTCACCCCCCTCGGCCTCCATTTCTTGCTGACCCACTTCGACATCCCGCTGATCGATCCCCGAGCTTGGAAGCTGATCATCGACGGGTCGGTCGGGAATCCGGTCACGCTCACGCTGGCCGATCTGGCTGCGATGCCGACCATGACGATCCCGGTCGTCCTGGAGTGCGCCGGAAACGGGCGTGCCCGGCTCGAGCCGCGGCCCGCAGGGCAGCCCTGGTTGTTCGAGGCGGTGGGCCAGGCGGAGTGGACCGGTGTCAGGCTCTCGGACGTCCTGGACACAGCACGGATCCAGGAGGGGACAATCGAAGTGGTATTCACGGGTGCCGACCGCGGGATCGATGGCGGAGTGGAGCAGCAATTCCAGCGGAGCCTGCCCCTGGCCGAAGCTCTCCGTCCCGATGTGATCCTGGCCCATCGGATGAATGGGGAGCAATTGCCCCCCCAACACGGGTTCCCGTTGCGGCTCGTCGTTCCTGATTGGTACGGGATGGCAAGCGTCAAATGGTTGAGCCGGATCACCGCAACCACGACGGCATTCGACGGGTATCAGCAGGGCCGCGCCTACCGGATGCGTGTCGGTGAGGAGACCGGCGCGCCAGTGACCCGTGTTCTCCCTCGGAGCCTCATGGTGCCGCCCGGGATCCCCGATTTTCTGACCCGGGCCCGGATGGTCGAGGCCGGGCCAGTGGCGCTCTCCGGCCGGGCCTGGTCGGGGTACGGCGAGGTGGTGACTGTGGAGGTGAGTACCGACGGCGGTGACAGCTGGGACCGGGCGTCCCTCGCCGATTCCGGCGCCGAGCACGGCTGGAGAGGTTGGTCATTCAACTGGGAGGCGAGCCCGGGCCGAGCGGTTTTGTGTTCTCGCGCCACCGACGCCGCCGGGAACACCCAACCTGACCAGCCGATCTGGAACGCCCGGGGCTATCAGGTCAACGCCATTCAGCGGGTCCCGGTGGAGGTCAAGGCCAAGCGAGGGGATTGACACCGTCCGGGTGCGGCATATACTGAACCATATGGTTCAGTATCAGGTTCTCGATCGGACTTTTTCGGCATTGGCCGACCCCACGCGTCGGGAGATTCTGAGCCGGCTGGGACGGGGCCCGGCTTCGATCAGTGAGTTGGCCCAGCCTTTCGGCATGTCCCTCACGGGTATGAAGAAGCATGTGGCCATTCTCGAGGAGGCGAGTCTGGTGACCACCGAGAAGGTGGGGCGGACGCGTCGTTGCCGGCTCGGCCCGGACCAGTTGGAGGACGCGGTGAACTGGATCGAGCTCTACCGACGTCAATGGGACCGGCGCCTCGACGGGATCGAGGCCTACCTGGAGAGCAAGAAGGGAGACGAGAGATGAGTTACGAGTTGCGGGCGGAGCGCCTCATCGATGCCACGCCGGAAGAGGTGTTCGATGCATACACCGATCCGGAAGCGCAGAAGATCTGGTACACGATCCTGGATCCGGGGATGATCGTGGAGAACGCGGTCGACCTCCGGGTGGGCGGGGAATGGGTCAGCGCCTGGGGCTTCACGCCCGATGAGATGTTCCGGGAGACCAACGTGTTCTCCGTCGTCGACCGGCCACATCGCCTGGTGTCTCGCTCCACCGGAAGCAGCCCGGACGGCCAGAGTGTCGAGACCGACGTCGAAGTCACCTTCGTGGCCCACGACGGCAAGACACTGATGACAGTCGTCCAGAGAGGCTTCCCCGATGAAGGGATGCGGGACTTCTTCCAGGAAACTGGCTGGCAGGGTGCCTTCGATCGTATCGAGGCCTACTTCGCGGCACGCTCCAGGGCTTGACCCGGGAGCCGATCAGCCGGCGCGGTTGATCCCGGAGACGATCGCCTGAAGGGAAGCCGAGGTGGTGTCGGAGTGGATCCCGACCCCCCAAAGCGTGCGCTCACCGACCTCGAGCTCGACGTAACAGACCGCCTGGGCGTCGGTTCCCGCGCCGATCGAGTGCTCGTGGTAATCGAGCACCCGGCAAGCCACACCGAGGTCCTTCCGGAAGGCATTGACGAAAGCCTCGATCGAGCCGCCACCGTCGCTGGTGATGACGACCTCTTCGTCGTTGAAGCGCACGGTGGCGTTGATCGTGGTGCGCTTGTCGCCATCGGTGTTACGGGCCAGCTCGAATCCGAGTAATTCGTACGGCTTGAGGATGGCCAGATAGTGACGCCGGAACTCGGTCCAGATCTCGGCGGCGGTGATCTCCTGGCCGGTCGTGTCGGTGATCCCCTGGATCACTCTCGTGAACTCGATCTGGAGGCGACGGGGCAGCTCCAGCTCCTGTTCGGTCTTGAGCAGGTAGGCGACTCCACCCTTTCCCGACTGTGAGTTGACCCGGATCACGTCCTCATAGGTGCGGCCGACGTCCCGGGGGTCGATCGGGAGGTAGGGGACCTCCCAGAGGGACTGACCGGTGCGGTCCATCGCCTCGAAGCCCTTTTTGATCGCGTCCTGGTGTGATCCCGAGAATGCCGTGTAGACCAGGTCACCCACGTAGGGATGGCGGGGATGGACGGGGAGCTGGTTGCAATGCTCCGCGACGCGCCGGTACTCGTTGATGTCGTCCAGGCGGAGCTCGGGGTCGACACCCTGGCTGAAGAGGTTGAGGGCCAGGTTGATCACGTCCACGTTCCCGGTGCGCTCGCCATTGCCGAAGAGAGTGCCTTCGATGCGTTGCGCTCCGGCCATGAGCCCGATCTCGGCTGCAGCCACCGCAGTGCCCCGATCGTTGTGGGGATGGAGTGAGAGGACCACCGACTCTCGGTCCCGGATCTCTCGGTGGAACCACTCGATCATGTCGCCATAGATGTTGGGGGTGCTCATCTCGACCGTTGCCGGGAGGTTGAGGATGATCGGCTTCTCTTCGCTGGGCTCGATGACATCCATGACCGCCTCGCATACCTGCTTGGCAAACGGCAACTCGGTGCCGGTGAAGCTCTCCGGTGAGTACTCGTAGCGAATCGCGGTTTCGGGCAAGTACTGCTCCTGGGCTCGGCAGAGCTCGGCCCCCTTGACCGCGATGTCGATTATCCCGGCTTCATCGGTGTCGAACACGACCCGGCGCTGCAGGGTCGAGGTCGAGTTGTAGAGATGGACGATGGCCTTGGGCGCCCCAACCAGGCTCTGATAGGTACGTTCGATGAGCTCGGGTCGGGCTTGGGTCAGCACCTGGATGGTGACGTGATCGGGGATGACCCGGTCCTGGATGATTTGACGAATGAAGTCGAAATCGGGCTGGGAGGCCGATGGGAAGCCGACCTCGATCTCGGGAAATCCGATGTCCACCAGATACTGGAACAGGAGGCGCTTGCGTTCGGGGTCCATGGGCTCGATGAGGGCTTGGTTGCCGTCGCGCAAGTCCACGCTGCACCACAGAGGCGCGGCCGTCAGCCGGGCATCGGGCCAGGTCCGGTCCGGGAGGTTGATCGGCGGGTAGGCCCGATACTTCTCGATCGGCATCACTCCCGGTCGGGCGTTCTTGGGGTTGGTGGCGTTCATCTCTCGCACCTCGATCACCCGCGACCCGGGTGATGTTCCCAGATGGTAAACGCCCTCCGCGGAGCCCGGTCCCGGTCGGCGGATCAGCCGAATCGGTCGGGATGAGGGCCGGTGCGAAAATCGCGCTCCAGCCCCGCGATCGCCGTCATGTGGTCATCGGAGAGCTCGAAGTCGAAGAGCTCGGTGTTCTCCACGATCCTCGCCGGTGTCACCGACTTGGGGATCACCACGTTGCCGAGCTGGAGGTGCCAACGAAGCACGACCTGGGCGGGGGACTTGCCCGTTTCTCCGGCGATGCCGGTGATCACCGGGTCGTCGAGCACCGCACCCTGGGCGATAGGGCTCCACGCCTCGGTGACTATTCCTTGCTCGGCGTGGAAGTCGCGGAGCTCGCCTTGTTGCAGATAGGGATGGAGCTCGATCTGATTGACCGCCGGGACCACCCCGTGCTCGGCGAACAAGCGCCGCAGGTGGTCGACCTGGAAGTTGGAGACCCCGATGGCATGGATCCTCCCATCGGCATAGAGGAGCTCGAAGGCGCGCCATGTGTCGGAGTAGAGGTCCTTTGCCGGCACCGGCCAGTGGATCAGGTAGAGATCGAGAAAGTCGAGACCGAGCCGGCTCATGCTGGCGTCAAAGGCACGAAGGGTGCTGTCGTAGCCCTGTTCGCCGTTCCATAGCTTGGTGGTGATGTAGAGCTCATCGCGGTCCAGCGACGACGCGGCGACGGCCTCGCCCACCGCCCGCTCGTTGCGATAGGCGGCCGCGGTGTCGATGCTCCGGTAGCCGGCATCGAACGCCCGGGTCACTGCCTCGAATGTCTCTGATTCCGGGATCTGAAACACCCCGAAGCCGAGCTGGGGTATCTCGAGGCCGTTGTTCAGTGTCAGATTCGGGATCGAGCCCATTCGCTTCTCCGTTGCTTGGGGGCGTGCATGATCGCACGCCAGGCAGCGATCAGACGACGATGTAATGTCAAGTTCGGTCCGCTTTAGAAAGGGAACCATGTCCGAGATTCCGGGCACCGAGCCGCCATCGGATATCGACGCCGTCGCCTCGCTCGCCGGAAAGTTGCGCAGAGACCTTTACGGCTTCGTGGTGTCCTCGTCATCCCCCGTTTCCAGAGATGAGGCTGCCCTCGCCGTTGGTGCTCCTCGCCAGGTTGCCGCCTATCACCTCGACCATCTGGTGGAGCAAGGCCTGCTGGAGGTCGAGTTCAAGAGGCTGACCGGACGGGTCGGCCCCGGCGCCGGGAGGCCGTCCAAGTTGTACCGAGCATCGTCCCGCAGCTTCGAGGTGTCGGTCCCTCCCCGGCGTTACGAGCTGGCATCGCGGATCATGCTGCAAGCGATCGCCTCCAACCCGGGGCGGCGGCGGGTGGTAGCCGACGCGGCGCACCAAATCGGCTTCCAGATCGGGATGCTCGGGCTCGACGAGGCCCTCCAGACCACGGGTTATCAACCAGTGGTCGAAGCGGGTATGACTCGTTTCAGGAACTGCCCTTTCGACGCTCTCCGACAGCAGGACCAAGAGACCACCTGTCAGCTCAACCTGGCGTTGGTCGAGGGCATGCTCGAAGGGTCGGGCGTGGCGGGGAGCGCAGAGCTGGCACCAGAAGAGGGCTATTGCTGCATCCGGCTCCACACGACGGGGCCCGCGATCAAGGAGGACTGATGAGCGGTGAGACCAAGCTGGTCGGGCCCGACCTCGAAAAGGAGGGCATCGCAGCGGAGGAGATCGGGTCGGAACGGCCCATGGTGGGACACGTCGGCGACAAGCCCGTGATCATCGTTCGCACTGATACCGGCTTGAAGGCAGTGGGGGGCCGTTGCACCCACTACGGGGGGCCGCTCGGCGAGGGACTGTGCGATGGGGAGCGGATCCATTGCCCCTGGCACCATGGGATCTTCGACCTCGAGACCGGGGAGGCGGTGGGCGCGCCCCCGCTCAATCCGATCCCTGTGTATGAGGTGAGGGAAGAGGATGGAATGGTGTTCGTCACCGGCCCGGTCGACCCTCCGACCCGGGATCGGACGCCGGCGTCCATGCCCGATTCGGTCGTGATCGTCGGCGCCGGAGCGGCCGGGGCGACCGCGGCGGAGACCTTGAGACGACTGGGATACAGCGGCCCGATCACACTCGTCGGGGACGAGGCCCCGGTGGATCGCCCCAACCTGTCCAAGGACTACCTGGCGGGCACCGCCCCTGAGGAGTGGATGCCGCTCCGCACCGAGGACTTCTACGCGAATCAGGACATCGAGCTGATCGTCGGGCCCAAGGTGGTTTCGATCGACCGCGGCCAACGTCTGGTGGAGCTCGATGACGGGAGGTCGATCGGATTCGGGGCGTTGCTCCTGGCTCCGGGCGCCGAGCCCAGAAGGCTCCAGATACCGGGGTCGGACGCGTCCAACGTTCACTACATCCGGGCCTTCGACGACAGTCGTCGGCTGATCGCTGCATTGGACTCGGCGGCGACCGCAGTAGTTGTGGGCGCCGGGTTCATCGGCCTCGAGGTCGCGGCTTCACTACGACATCGGGGGCTGGAGGTGGCCGTGGTCGAGCCAGAGCAGGTTCCCCTGGCCGGGGCGATCGGGAACACCCTGGGCCAGTTTGTCAGGAGGCTCCACGAGGAGCACGGTGTCGTCTTCCATCTCGGTCGCAAGCCTGACCGGATCGAGCCCGGAACCGTGACTCTCGATGACGGCACCCGGATTCCGGCCGATCTGGTGGTGATCGGGGTCGGTGTGGCTCCGCGCACCGACCTGGCCGAGCACGCCGGGTTGGAGGTGGACAACGGGGTGTTGGTCGACGATCGGTTGCGAAGCAGCGACCCCAACATTTGGGCTGCCGGGGATGTGGCCCGCTACCCCGTCGGCGACGGGGAGATGGCTCGTGTCGAGCATTGGGTGCTCGCCCAGCGCCAGGGTCAGGCCGCAGCCCGAAACATCCTCGGGGGGGACAGGCCATTCGCCGAGCCGCCCTTCTTCTGGAGTCAGCACTACGACGTCCCGATCAATCTCACCGGGCTCCCCCGGGAATGGGATGAGGAAGCCGTCAGCGGTGACCCCGACGACCGCGATGTCCTCGTTGCCTACCGCAAGGGGGATCAGATCCAGGCGGTGGCCAGCATCTATCGCGACCTGGAGAGCCTGGAGGCGGAGGCCGCGTTGCGTGCCGGCGATCAGGAGGCGTTGCGGAAGCTGCTCAAGTGAGGCGGACCCGGGGATCCATCCAGGCGTAGGCCACATCGGCGAGCAGGTTGAAGAGGATCACCGAGCTCACGATGATGAACATCAGAGGCATGATCTGGGGGAAGTCACCGTTGCCGAGGGCTGTCAGGAGGTAGTCGCCGGTCCCCCGGAACTCGAAGATGCGCTCGGTGATGATCAGCCCGCCCACGATTGTTCCCAGTTCGAGGGCGCCCAACGTGATTACCGGGCCCATGGCGTTGCGCATGGCATGACGGATGATGACCTGCTTCTCGGAGACCCCCTTGGCCCTCGCGGTCCTCATGTAGTCGGACTCCTTGACGTCGAGCAGGGAAGCCCTCATGAACCGGCTGTAGACAGCGATGGTCTGAATCGCCACCACCGTGACCGGAAGGATCATGTGCTTGATCCGTAGCCCCAGGTCGAACTCGGTCTGCCCCGGCGGGTAGACCCCGGCAACGGGTAAGAAGGGCTCGGTGAGCCCAAGCCACCTCGTGAGCAGCACTGCAAACAGGACCTGAAGCAAGATTGCCGACACAAAGGGCGGCATGGAGATCCCGACAAACGCGGCACCAGTGCTCATCGTGTCGAACTTGGAGTACTGGCGCAGAGCAGAAAGCACTCCGATCGAGATCCCGACGATGCTGCCAACCACGAAGGCTGAGAAGCCGAGCACCAAGCTGTTCGCCATGGCCGCCTTGAGGTCGGGGAAGACCGGGCGGTTGCCTTTGATCGAGTTGCCCCATTCCAGCGCGAAGAAGTTGCCCAGCCAGCGGAAATACTGCTCCGGAGTAGACCCGATCAGGCCGTGAACCTCCTTGTACTCCTCGACCATTTCCGGCGTTGCTCGGGTGTTGATGCGGAGATAGCTCTGCACCGGATCGGTGGCCGACTTCACCGCCCAGAAGGTGAGGAAGGTGACGATGAGAAGCACCGGGATCGCCCACGCAGCCCGAAGAGCTACAAAGCGTGCCATATCTCCTCCGCTCCTTTGAGAATCATCAGACAAGTTAGACCTTCGGTCCGTCTGGTGGGGTTCCCATCTTCGGCCAGGTAATTTCACACGCGACGTGGAAACGACCTCGACCGCCTTGCAACCCGCTGTACCTGGCCGCAGCGTGGTGCTCGGTGGGCGCAGCTATCCGGTCTTGCTGCCCAGCATCCGGGATCCGCGGCTCCACCTGGCGGCGGTCATCATCACCATCCACGTCTTCGGGCAGCTGGGTCTCGGGTTCGAGGTGTCGGTGCCTCAGATCCTCGCCGCGATCGTCACTTGCGCACTGATCGAGGTGGTGTGGACCTTCGCCAGGTCCAAGCAGATCGTCTGGCCGGCGAGCGCCATGCTGACCGGAAGCGGCGTTGCCCTGATCCTCCGCGTGGTCGGAACCGAGCGGGGTGATCATTGGACCTGGTATGGCTGGTATTACTTCGCGGGGATCGCCGCCTTCTCCTTGGTCACCAAGTACCTGATCAAGTATCGGGGGACCCACGTCTTCAACCCGTCCAACGTTGGCCTGGTCGTCGCCTTCTTGGTCCTGGGTAGCACCCGGGTCGAGCCTCTCGATTTCTGGTGGCACCCGCTCGACATCTGGATGCTCCTTGCCTACGCGGTGATCCTCATCGGTGGGGTCCTGATCACCCGTCGCCTGCATCTGCTGGCGATGGCTGCCGCCTTCTGGCTCACGCTGGGCGCCGGGCTCGGTGTCGTCGCCGCTTCGGGGCATTGCTTTACCGCATCATGGTCATTGACCCCGGTCTGCGATGAGCGTTTCTGGACGATCGTGATGACCTCCCCCGAGATCCTGATCTTCCTCTTCTTCATGATCACCGACCCGAAGACGATTCCTCAGGGCCGGTCCGCTCGCGTCCTGTTCGCGATGGGAATCGCGGTCGCCAGCACCGTGCTCATGGCGCCACAGACGACCGAGTTCGGGGCCAAGGTCGGCTTGTTGGCAGGCCTGGTCCTGCTCACCCCGCTGCGCTGGGGATTCGACCGCCTGCTGGCGTCGGTGCCCGGCTCCGATCGGGTAGGCCTGGTGGACCGGCTCACTTCGCGCGCGGGAAGTACCCCGTCGCCAAGCCTGGTCTTCGCCCGCGGGGCAGCGATAGGTGGCGTGGTCATCCTCCTCGCCACCACGGTCGTCGCCATCGGAGCTCCGGCACGGGTGCCCGCTCAGGCATCGGAAGTGACCCCGGCTCCGACGGTGCCCGTGGAGATCGATCCGGACACGATCCCGGTCGTGACCGCCGATCCCGAAGTCGGTTCTCTCATCACCGAGGTCGACCTCGACGACCTGGCCCTGACGCTGGCCGAGAACCTGGAAATCGAGGCGATAGCCGTTGGGAGTCGGGACTCGGGCCTCCTGCTCGAGGCAGACGGGGGAGGACGGCTGGCTCAGATGATCGAGCGGATCGACGAGGCGGTGGCCACTGGTGTGGTTGCCGTTCCCCACAACCGCTTCGACAGCGTGCATGCGGTTGTGATCCCTGCGATCGGAGGACAGGGTTCGACGATCGGGCTCCAGGCGACCGGGTCGGTGGAATGGGTCACCTACGACGCGGGCGGCTTGGAGCAGGATCGTGAGGTCGTGCCCCTCGACGCCACGTTTGTCCTGAGCCCTGTCGCCGGCGAGCGTTGGCTGATCATCGAAGAGCGCCCCGGAGGTTGAGGAAGGACATGGGCCCGAGTCCTGCAATCGAGGCGATGGGGCGACCACTGCGACTGGCGGTCATCGGCGGGGGTCCGGGGAGCTTCATCGGCGAGACCCACCGCATAGCGGCGCGGATGGATGGCCATTACCACTTGGTGGCCGGCGCGGTGAGCTCCGACCCCGCGCGTTCCATCGAGGCGGGGCTGAGGCTCGGTCTGGACCCGGGGCGGAGCTATGGAGACGGGCTGGATCTGATCGCAGCGGAAGCTGGTCGTGTTGATGGTGCCGAGGTGGTCGCGATCATGACGCCGAACGACACCCACCACCTCTTCGCGATGGCCGCCCTCGAGAACGGTCTCGATGTCGTCTCCGACAAGCCGATGACCAACACCCTGACCGAGGCACTGGATGTCGTTGGTCGGGTCGAGGAGACCGGCCTCGTCTTTTGCCTAACCCACAACTACACCGGATACCCAATGGTCCGACAGGCCAGGGCCATGGTCGACGCCGGCGAGCTCGGAGAGATTCGCTTGGTTCAGGTGGAGTACGTCCAGGGCGGAAAGGCGTCGGAGAACGACCCCGATCCCGCCGAGGGGCTTCCCTGGCGATACGACCCGGTGAAGGGCGGGCCTTCGTTGGTGATGGGAGACATCGGCTCCCACGCCCACAATCTGGCCCGCTTCATCACCGGGCTCGAGGTCGCCGAGGTTGCTGCCGCAGTGGGGACCGTCGTCCCCAACCGACTGGTTCATGACTTCGCCTCCGCCATGCTTCGATTCGACAATGGGGCCCGGGGGACGTTCTGGGTCACTCAGGCGGCAGCGGGTGTCGAGAATTGCCTCCGCATCCGGGTATCCGGCACCAGGGGTAGTTTGGAGTGGGAGCAGGAGCGCCCGACGTCCCTTTCCTTCAAGCCGATCGATGGGCCTGCAGAGGTGCGGACTCCGAACGGACCGGGCACGCTTCCCACCTCAGCTCGTGCCACACGGTTGGTGGCAGGACATCCGGAGGGCTTCATCGGCGCCTTCGCCAACATCTACTCCGATGCTGCCGAGGCGATCGCGTCCCGGAGAACCGGGGTGGCCGCCGACCTTTCGGCCCTGCAATTCCCGAATGCCATCGATGGTGCCTGGGGAGTTGGCTTCGTGGAGGCTGCCATCGAGTCCAGTGTCGCCGGTGGCGCCTGGACCAACGCCCTTCTCGAGCTCTAGCCCGCCGAGCCCGGAGCGGTCCTGCCCCGCGCCGCCCAGACCTTGGCCCGGATCTCGAAAGGCCCGGTGGGGAGGAGCTCGGCGCATCGGGCCCGCAAGACCTCCCGACGTTTTTCGTCCAGCCCGGTCACGTACTGTCCTGCTGGGCCCACCCCAAGGGTGAACGGGCCCCACCAATCGTCGAAGTCCCTGAACTCGACATCGACTTCGAGGGATGTGTCTTCGATCCCATTCAGGCCCGCGGCGTCGAAGATGGCTGCCAGGGATCCCTCGCTGGCTCCGGGCATCCCAGCCTCGTCATGGACGAAGTCATCCATCTCGTGTGCCGCCTCCCAGAAGGCGGTCAGCGGCCCCCCGCCTCCAGCGTGGTCCCAGACACAGGCGGCCACGGTGCCACCAGCCGTGGTGACCCTTGCCATTTCTCGAATCCCGGCAACGGGGTCCGGCATGAAATGGACCACCAATTGCGCCAGCGCCCGGTCGAAGTTCGCGTCGGGATAGGGGATCTCCTCGGCGGAGGCCAGTCTCACGTCAACTTCCGGGTGCCGTTCCTGGAGCGCCCTCACGAACGGCTGCGAGGGGTCGATGGCGGCAACCCGGTGCGGTCCCAAGGTCTCGACGAGCACAGTGGTCAGGGCACCAGGCCCGCAACCCACGTCGAGCACTCGCTCTCCGACTTCGACGCCGGCGAACCGGGCAAAGCGCGGGGCAAGGGGCTGGGAGAACCGACCCATGAAGCGGTCGTATGAATCTGCGGGTACTGCGAAGCTCATTGATCAGCCGGCCATCGCCATCACCCGGTCCGGCTGCAACAGGAAGGGGGGGAGGAATGCCGGGATGTTGGAGAACGGTAGGACATCTGGGTGGAGGTCGATGCCAAGAGATTCGGCCATGAAGTCGCGCCTTGCCTGGATCCGGCCCCACATGTCGGGATAGTCGGCGGCCAGCACCGAACGCAGTGAATCGTCGGCGAGGGCGATCCCGTCTTCGATGTTGGTGGTGAAGTACTCGGTGCCCGTCGCCGGGATGACATCCACTTGCAATGCCATCCCGGAACGGAGCTCGATTTCAGACCCGGGCGCGATCGGCGAGTTGACCCACTCGTCGAGATGGATCTGGTGACCGGGGTTGAGGAAGATCCCGAAGAACGGGTCGCCGAGATGACGGTCGATGATCTCATGGAGGACTCCGCCGCACTGGCCAACATGTAACGCCTGGTACCACTCGGCGATGGCCTCGAAATAGGGCCCGACGAGCCGCTCCACGTAGTCGCCAATCCCTGCAGGCAATCCCAAGGCGTCCTCGACGACGAACCCGGCCCGGCAATTGAGGGCGCCCCAGATCCCGAACGCCACAGTGAACCGGTCCCCTCTCTCGATCCTCCGGTCCCCGGGGCTGAGCAGACCGAGCGTGGCTCGAGGGCCGGCGGTGAGCATGAGATGACAGGAGAGCGGCATTCCGTTCCAGCGCAAGAGCTGCACGGCTTCCTGCTCGGTCATTCCCGGGGTCAGCTCTCGGAGCAGCCGGAGGACACCGCTCGACGTCTGACAGGCTGCGTATTCGAACATCACCAGCTGCTCGGGCTCGTTGATCACCCGGAGCCCATCTCCAGCTCCGATAAGAAGATCGTTGGCGTTCTCCACCAACCCGCCAGGGCCGGTCAGCTCGCGCAGGGCGTCTACAAGGAAGGCGGGGACTTCCATCACCGATCGGTCGCCATAGTCCTTCCACCCGATGACCCCGACCCGCGTGCGAGGGCCGATTCCCTCCTCGGCCAGGATCTGGCGAAGCGGCTGGGATCGATCGCGGGGCTGGCCGGGCAAGCTGAGGTCTTGGAACAAGTGGCGCCTCATGCCTAGAGGAGCGGCGCCCGCCATCCCAAAGCACTCGTTGCCGACCATGACGGCCGGATCGCCCTCAGGGCCGACGATCAGGACGGCCTCTTCGAACCGTGGGTCGAACCCGGTCAAATACGAGAGGTTGGCGCTGTGCTCTCGGTCTGCGTAGACCACGAGTCGGTCGTAGCCCCGGCCCTCTGCCCGCTCTCGAAGCCGTTGGAGCCGGGCCGGGTAGATCGAATCCGGGAGCCGCGGCGTCGTTGCGGGCATCCCGAAATCGGGGAGCTCGACCTCGACCAGAGTGGAGCGCGACATCAGTGAGGCAACCTAGACCGGCGACCAGGAGACCGGCTCGTCGGCTCCGCGGGTGATATCGATGAATTGATTGGCCTCGACAGTCATCCACGGGCCTCGCTCGCCGTCCGGCCATGACACCCGAACCCGGGCCGAGTCGCCCTCACCGAGCCCGAAGTGAGCCCAGCCCAACTGCCCTCCGGCATGTCCTCCCCCAATCGTGATCTCACGCTCCACGATGCGACCACCAGTCTCGACCTCGATCCAGGACCCGATCCCGTCCCTGTTCGGCATTTCCTGGTGGAGCTGGATCGCCAGCCAGTTCCCCATCGGCTCCGGCTCCCCCTCGCCCAAACCAACGTTGCGCCAGATCCTCACCGGCTCCCGACGATTGACCTGGATCAGGTCGAGCAGCCCGTCGAGGTTGAAGTCGGCGAGCGCCGCCCCTCGTGCATTGTCGAAGGTGACGATCCCTGCATCCTCAGCCCCCTCGCGGAACGAGCCGTCGCTGTTTCCGATGAGCAGGTTGCTCGGGTCCTGGTTGGCAAACTCCGGTTGCGCCTCGACGTTGCCTTTGCTGACGAACAGGTCCATGAAGGTGTCGTTGTTGACGTCCTGGAACTCGGCGTGCCAGGCGGTCGAAGGGAGCAGCATGTCGGCGCCCGTGAATGGGCGATGGGCGTTGGCCCCCGATTCCAGTGCGATGTCTACATAGTTCGGTTGGTCCGGGCCATCGGCGAGGGTCTGCAGCTTGTTGTCTCCCTGACTGGTCAGGTACACCTCCGGGAGGTGGTCGCCATTGAGGTCCTGGCTGGCGATCCCCATCCCCCAGATCTTCATGGTCTGCCACCCATCGTCGGCCGTGTAGAGCGTTGGCTCCCCCCCAGCCTCGATGCGCCACAGTTGCTCTTGTCCGTCCCGGTAGTAGTGCCGGTCGTTGGTCATCCTCAGGTCGCGCCTGCCGGAACGATCCCAGTCGCTGAACAGAATCGAGAGGGTGCACCAACCGGGAGACAATGCGGTTCGCTCTCCGTAGCCTGAGCCGTCGGTACCGGGCCGGACGAGAAAGCTGTCCTCGCAGGTCGCCGTGGTCTGGCCGCCCTCGGCCAGGTAGTTACCGAAGGCGAGAGTGGGCAGCGCCGCCGATCCTTCCCAGGCGGCGCTGAACGCGGTGGTCCACTCGTTCCCACCGTCGACACCCCAGTCCTCGTTGGCCCGCTCGAAGGTGCAACCTCCCTGCCCGCGGAGCATGACGTTCTCGCCCACCCGAAGGACCGCGAGATCGACCATGGCGTCTCCATCGATGTCTATTGGGTAGGCGCCGGTCACCGACGTCAGGTCGGTGATGGTGGCTGCCATGTGGGCGAACTCCAGGGAGCCCCCGGTTGCGCTGTTGTTCACGTACAACCCGGAGGGATTGACCCCGCCGGCGAGGTAGACGTCGGGCAGGCGGTCGTCGTTGCAGTCGAAGACGGCGACGCCACCACCCACGAAGAACTGGAACTCCCCGTCGTATCGGTGGTCGATCCCGGCCGCCAGCGTTTCGTCGACGAACCGGGGCGGGGGCAGGGAGGCCGGTTCGCCCTTGCCGGTTGCCTGTATCACCGCGAGCACCACACCGGCGGTGACCAGGGCACCGGCCACGATTCCGGCGAGCAACCAGGCCGTTGCATGCATGGGGCGACCCGCCTCGACGGTCGATTTGGGGCTGTCCTGAATGTCGGTCATCTATTGGGGCAGGCCAAGAAGTCTCTCGTCTACAGTAGGTCGGTCCCGTTCGGGGACATTCGTAGGAGGAAGGAAAACGAAACCAATGAATAGACGAATTCTTGCGCTCCTGGCGGTGCTCGTCATGGTCCTCGCCGCTTGCGGCGACGACGGTGCCGAGTCCAGCACCACGGCCGCTGGGGACGGAGGCACGACAGTGGCCGGAGGCGATGGCGATTGCCTCGTCGGCATGTCGTGGAACAACTACAACGAAGAGCGATGGGCCAAGCATGACGAGCCCGCAATCCAGGCGGCCCTCGAGGCCGGCGGTTGCGAGTACACGTCGACCGATGCTGGATCATCCGAGGAGCAGCAGATCACGGACGTGGAGAACCTGATCAACCAGGGAGCCAACGTCGTCATCATCCTGGCCCAGAACACGCAGGCGATCCTGCCCGCGGTTCAAGCTGCCACTGATCAGGGAATCCCGGTCATTGCCTATGACCGCCTCATAGAGGATGCAAACACGTTCTACGTCAGCTTCGACAACGTCCTGGTGGGACAGCTGATGGCCGAGGTCGTCTTCGATCTGGTGCCGACCGGGAACTACTTCGTCGTCAAGGGCAACGGCTCCGACGCCAACTCCGACTTCCTTCGTGAGGGCATCGGGTCTGTCATCGATGCCGCGGCCGAAGCCGGCGACATCACCATCCTCGAGGAGGACTACACCGACAACTGGGATCCCGCACTCGCTCAGACCACGGTGGAGCAGTGGCTGAGCGCCCATGACAACGACGTGCAGGCCATAGTCTCCGAGAACGACGGAATGGCCACCGGCATCGCCGCCGCTCTCGAGGCCCAGGGCCTTCTTGGCACGGTGGTGTTGTCGGGTCAGGACGCTGATGTTGCTGCTCTCCAGCGCGTGGCGACCGGTGATCAGGCTGTCTCGGTGTGGAAGGACGCCCGTGCACTCGGCACGGCGGCCGGCGAGGCTGCCGTGCAGTTGGCCGGCGGCGCAACGCTCGCTGATGTCGAGGGTACGTCCCAGTTCACCTACACCAACAAGGAGAGCCAGGCGGAGACGGTATTGACCAGCATCCTGCTGGTCCCGATCCCGATCACCCAGGAGAACCTCGACCAGGTGGTCGACGCGAACTGGATCACGGCCGAGGACCTCTGCTCGACCGGGGGGACCGTCGGCCCCTGCGCCTCCTGACCAACAACTGAGGCGAAATCGATGAGCATTGCGCCCCCGGTCTCCGGGGGCGCAATGCGATCTCTAGTGTGACGATGCAATGAGCGTGGTAGAGGCCCCGCCCACCCAGTCCGAGGCTCTCGAGGGGAGTCCGCGCCGGTCGCTGGGATCATTCCTGCGGGACAACGAGATCGACACCCGCATGGTTGGAATGATCGCTGTCCTCCTGGCGATCTGGGTCGGCTTTCACCTTCTGTCGGGTGGGACGTTCATAACCCCGCGCAACCTATGGAACCTCTCGGTACAGACTTCCACGGTCGGGATCATGGCCACCGGGATGGTGCTGGTCATCGTCTCCCGGAATATCGATCTTTCGGTGGGTTCTTTGGTGGGCGTGGTCGGGATGGTGATGGCCATGCTCCAGACGGAATGGCTCCCCCCCATCATGGGATTGGGGAACCCCTGGATTTGGATCATCACCTTGATCGCCGGTCTGGTCCTGGGTGCTGCGATCGGGGCTTTCCAGGGATCGCTCATTGCGTATCTCGGAGTCCCCTCATTCATCGTCACCCTGGGCGGATTGCTGGTGTGGCGCGGCTTTGCCTGGCTCACCGCCAGCGGTCGCACGATCGCTCCCATGGACTTGAGTTTCCAACTTCTCGGAGGTGGATCCCGAGGGTCGCTCGGTGAGACCGGGAGTTGGATTGTGGGAGGCGTCGCCTGTGTCGGGATCGTCGCCCTCCTCGTCTTTGGCCGACGCCGTCGTCGCAAGTTCGGCTTCCGGCTCCGCCCGATGTGGCTGGATGCCCTTTTCGGCGTGGTGGGTTGCGGGGTGGTACTCGGTGCGGTCTGGGTCACCAACAGCTACTACCTGCCCGAGAACCTGGCTCGGCAGATCGCAGAAGAGAGAGGCATCCCCTGGCCTGAAGGTGGTCTTCAAATACCGCTCGGGATCCCCTATCCGGTGCTGATCCTCATCGGGGTCACCCTGGTCATGAGCTTCGTCGCCAACCGGCTCCGTTTCGGTCGATATGTCTTCTCCATCGGCGGCAACCCCGAGGCCGCCAACCTGGCCGGAATCAAGACCAGGCGCACCATCGTGAGGGTCTTCATGACGATGGGGATCCTGGTCGGGATCTCTGCTGCAGTGTCCATCGCTCGTCTCAATGCCGCAGTCAGCGGTCTGGGCACGCTGAACGAGCTCTATGTCATCGCTGCGGCAGTCATCGGCGGCACCTCGCTTTCGGGAGGGATCGGGACCATTCCCGGCGCCATCCTGGGAGCCCTCGTCATGCAATCACTCCAGTCCGGCATGGTGCTCATCGGGGTCGGTGCCCCCGTGCAGGACGTCATCCTCGGGGTCGTTCTGGTGACCGCTGTCGCCATCGACACCACATACCGGCGAAGGGCGGCTCTTCGATGACGAGTCCTTTGGCTACCAGCCCCCCACTGGTCGAGATGAGGGACATGAGCGTGTCCTTCGGTGGGGTCCATGCGGTCAAGGACGTCACCATCACACTCCGGGAAGGGGAGATCCTGGGTGTCGTTGGGGGCAACGGTGCCGGCAAATCGACTCTCATCAAGACCCTGGCCGGAGCCCAGAAGGCCGACTCCGGCGAGATTTTCATCGACGGTGAGGCGGTTCTGATCAACAGCCCGCGCGATGCGAAGAGTCTCGGGATCGAGACCATCTATCAGACTCTGGCCCTGGCCGACAACATCGATGCCCCGGGCAACATGTTCCTTGGGAGGGAGTTGACGACCCGATGGAACACGCTCGACGACTCCTCGATGGAGGCAGCCACCCGAGAGATCATGGGGCGGCTCAACCCAAAGTTCCAGAATTTCAAGACGCCTGTGGCCTCGTTGTCCGGTGGCCAGCGACAATCGGTCGCCATCGCCAGGGCAGTCCACTTCAACGCCCGGATCCTGATCATGGACGAGCCGACTGCCGCCCTCGGCCCGGCCGAGACCGAACAGGTGCGCCAGCTGATGCGCCAGCTCCAGTCTGAGGGGATCGGGATCATCATGATCAGCCACGACATCCACGATGTGTTCGACCTCGCCGATCGGATCAGCGTCATGCTCCAGGGCAAGCTGGTGGGAACGGTGAACCGGGGCGAGTGCACCATGGACGAGGTCCTTGCGATGATCATCATCGGGAAAATGCCCGATCAGGTCACCACCAAGGAACTGGAACAGCTTCACGGCTGACTGGCTCCCGGCGAAGGAAAGAAGCTATGGATCTCAAAGGAAAAGTCGCGCTCGTCACCGGAGCCAGCGGAGGCATCGGTGCAGCTGTCGCCCGGTCCCTCGACTCAGAGGGTGTGAAGTTGGCACTGGCATCGAGGAGCGGAGATGACCTCGGGATAGCGGACGCGGCGGCCGGGCCATGTGACGTCCGTGACCCCGCGGCCCTCGAGGATCTCGCGGCCCGGGCCGTGGACCGCTTCGGTGGGCTCGACATCCTGGTGGCCAACGCCGGGGTCGGCGCATACGGGGCATTCCTCGACCTCGATCCGGCCCACCTCGAGGAGATGATCGATGTCAACGTCAAGGGGACGTTGTATGCGGTGCGGGCCGCCTTGCCCTACCTGTTGCAGAGTGGTGAGGCCGACATCGTGACCCTCGCGAGCGAAGCGGGTCGGCGTGGCCTCCCCAACGAGGCGGTGTATTGCGCCTCGAAGTTCGCCCAGGTCGGATTCACTGCGGCCCTCGACCATGAGCTACGCGAGCAGGGAGTGCGGTGCACCAATGTCTGTCCCGGCGGGGTGGCGACCGAATTTGCGATGGGCCGGGGCCGAACCCCGGAAATGCCCGAGCTCGAGGGGATGATGACCGCGGAAGAGGTGGCAGAGGTGGTGCTCTTCGTCCTCACCCGGCCCCGGACCCATCGCATCCTCGAGGTCGCCCTTCGGCCGGTGACCGAGACCTCCTGGGGGTAAGTGGCCCGCCGCAGCAATAGTGGCGGTGTCTCTCCGGCCCTCGACGCCCCTGGCTGTGTCGAAGTGCTAGCCGCAGCTCCCCGGCTGCGACTGCGCGCTTCTCCGGGCCAGGTGTCGCCGATGGCACGGAGACACCCTCGCCCTATCGCAGCGACAGACCACTAGCCCTCCGGCTCCCCGGTGTCGACTGCCCATATCCGCTGGTTGACCACGTTCTCCAGCAGCTCCTGACGCCCCGAAACCGGGCTGGGCTCGATGCCCTCCGCAGAGACCTTTTCCTCGAGGGAGTCCAATGACGCCTCACCGGTGAGGATCGACGATCCCATGTCGTCGGACCAGCCGGCGTACCTCTGTGCCCTTGGCCCCTTCAGGCTCTCGAGCTGGATCATGTCGGCTGCCACCAGGAGGGCGCGGGCCAGGGTGTCGATGCCGCCGATGTGCCCATGGAACAGATCGGTGCGGTCCATGCTCTGCCGCCGGAGCTTGGAGTCGAAGTTGAATCCTCCGGTGGTGAACCCGCCGCTGTCCAGGATCTCGTACAGCGCCAGGGAGAGCTCGTCCACCGAGTTGGGAAACTGGTCGGTGTCCCAACCGTTCTGGTAGTCGCCGCGGTTGGCATCGATGCTGCCGAAGATCCCCTGCGAGGTGGCGTAGGCCACCTCGTGATGGAAGCTGTGGCCGGCGAGCGTGGCGTGATTGGCCTCGATATTCACCTTGTACTCCCCGTCGAGGCCGTGTCGGGTCAGGAACCCATGGACCGTGGCTGAGTCGTAGTCGTACTGGTGCTTGGTGGGCTCCTGGGGCTTGGGCTCGATGAGCAGAGTCCCTTGGAACCCGATCTTGCGCTTGTGCTCGGCGACCAGCTCGAGGAATTTCGCGAACTGGCGCTCCTCCTGTCTCAGGTCGGTGTTGAGGAGAGTCTCGTAGCCCTCACGGCCACCCCACAGCACGTAGTTGGCGCCACCGAGACGGTGAGTGGCCTCGAGCATCACCTTGACCTGGGCCGCGGCATAGGCGAACACCTCGGGGTCGGGATTGGTGGCTGCCCCGGCGGCGTATCGGGGGTGGCTGAACAGGTTGGCCGTGCCCCACAACAAACGCAGCCCGGTGGAGGACATGTGGTCTTCGATCAGATCGATGATCTTGTCCAGGTTTGCCCTGGTCTCCGAGAACGTGTCGCCCTCGGGCGCCACGTCCCGATCGTGGAAGCAGAAGAAGGGGACTCCCAGTTTGGCCAGGAACTCGAATGCTGCATCGACCTTGGTGGTGGCCGCAGCCATCGCGTCGCCTGCCCCGCTCAACCACGGGCGGTCGAACGTCCCGGTGCCGAAGACGTCCGAGCCGGGCCAATTGAAGGAGTGCCACAGGCAGACGGCGATCCGCAGCTGGTCCTCCATCCGCGCGCCCAGGACCAGGCGATCCGGTTGATAGACCTTGAAGCTCAGCGGGTCGGATGAGTTGATTCCGCCGAAGCCGATCCGCTCCGGCACGTCGGTGAAGAAGTCAGTGCCCACAGGCGGGCGAGGCTATCACGAGCCGGAACGGCTCAGCCGATCGGCCTCCGGCGCTTCGAGGAGATGACACCGGTGTCGTACCCGCCGAGATGGAGGCCTCCGGCAAACCTTGCATGCTCGATCTTGAGACAGCGGTCCTGTACCACCCGTAGTCCGGCGTCGACCGCCATCTGCGCCGCTTCATCGTGACGGAGCCCCAGTTGGAACCAGACCGTCTTCGCTCCGACCTCGATCGCGTCCTTCACCACCCCGGGTATCTCGTCGTGGCGCCGGAACACATCGACGATGTCGGGGGGCTCGGGGAGATCGTAGAGGGAGGGGTAGGCCTTCAACCCGAGGACCTCGTCGTACATCGGGTTCACCGGCCAGGTCGTGAAGTCGGTGCGAACCAGGTAGCTGGCGACGAAGTTGGAAGAGCGAATCGGGTTGGCGGAAACCCCGACCAGCGCGATCGTCCGCGAGCCGAGGATGATCGAGAGGCGGTCCTTGGCATCGAGGTCGACGACGCTCACGACGCCGCCACCAGGGCGCGGTCCAGGTCCCAGAGGATGTCCTCGACGTCTTCGATACCGACCGAGATCCGGACCATGTCGTCGGTGACGCCGGCTTTCTCCCTGTCCTCCAGCGGCACCTGCTGATGGGTGGTGGAGGCGGGATGGATGACCAGCGTCTTGGCATCACCGACATTGGCGAGGTGGGAGGCCAGGTCGACCTTCTCGATGAATCGGACCCCGGCATCGAAACCACCGGTGAGCCCGAATGTGAAGACGGCGCCCGGTCCCTCCGGAAGGTACTTCTTGGCCAGGGTGGTCCACGGGTTGTCATCGAAGATCGGGAAGTTGACCCAAGCCACCTCCTGGCGCTCCCTGAGGAACTCGGCCACGGCCCGGGCATTCTCCACATGGCGCTGCATCCGCAGCGGCAGCGTTTCCAGGCCGAGGAGGAGGAGGAAGGCGTTGAACGGGGAGAGTGAGGCGCCGGTGTCCCGGAGCAGCTCCACCCGGGCCCGCATCAGGTAGGCGTACTCGCGGAAGTTCTCCCAGAACCGGAGGTCGTGATAGGCGGGGGAAGGCTCCACCAGCATGGGGAACTTGCCGTTGTCAAACGGGAACCGCCCGCTCTCCACGAGCACCCCGGCGATCGCTGCTCCATGGCCACCGATGAACTTGGTTGCGGAGTGGACGACGATGTCGGCGCCGTACTCGATGGGCCGGCACAGATAGGGCGTGGCGAAGGTGTTGTCCATGACCAGGGGGATGTCGTGGTCGTGGGCGATCCCGGCCACGGTCTCGATGTCGAGGATGTCGGCGCGGGGGTTTCCCACCGTCTCGCCATAAACCAGCTTCGTCCGCTCGTTGATGGCTTCGGCTATCGAGCCCACGTCGCCGAAGTCCACGAAAGTGACATTGATCCCCATTCGACGCAGGGTCACATCGAACTGAGTGAAGGTCCCGCCGTATAGCGACCTGGATGCGACGAGCTCGTCACCGGCCCGGCACAACCCAAGGATCGATATGAGCTGGGCCGATTGGCCGGAGGCGGTGGCCAGTGCGCCGAGTCCACCCTCGAGCGAGGCCATCCGCTCCTCGAAAGCGGCCGTCGTCGGGTTGCCGATCCGGGTGTAGATGTTGCCGAAATTCTGGAGGGCGAACAGGTCGGCGGCGTGTTGGGCGTCGTCGAAGACGAACGAAGTCGTGGCGTAGATCGGCATCGCCCGGGCCCCGGTCTCGGGGTCGGGGCGCTGGCCGGCGTGGATCGCCCGGGTGTTGAAGCCGAAGCTGTGATCCTTCATCGCTTCCATGATGGCATGGGTGAGGAAACCCTCATCCATGTCGGCATCTTCCCTGCCCGCTCACAGGCTGGCTCAGGTTCATCTCCGAACCTCGAATCAGGCATCGACATGAAAGGAGTTGAGATGCTGACGCATAGGTACTCACTGCGGTCCATCGCATTGTCGGCGTTGCTGGGCCTTGGTCTTCGGGATCGGAGTCTTCGTGGCAACGAGTGATGTCGCCTGGGCCGAGGACACGACGACCACGCAGGACGATTCGGGTGGTTCCACGACCACGACGCCGGATGACTCGACGGGTGGCGATCGGGGCCAGAGCGGGGGAGGACAGGGCGACCATCCCGATTGCGACCATTCCGGGAATGAAGCGGCCGCTACAACCTGAAAAGCCCATTGTGAGGGCGAGGGCTACGTCCACACCCTCACATGGTTGGCCACGGCGCCGCCGTGGTCTTGGTGTCGATGCGATAGAGGGACGTGGTGGCGGTGATGAACAGTTGGTTGCCGTCGGGGCCGCCGAAGGCGCAGTTGGAGGCGACCTCTGGTGTCGGGATCCGCCCCAGCCGGGTCCCTTCAGGGTCGTAGACGTGAACCCCGTCGCCGGCGCTGGTGAACACGTTCCCATTGCGGTCGATGCGAAATCCGTCGGCGACCCCCGGGCTGATCACGGCGAACACCCGCGGGTTCTTCAAGCGATCGCCCACGACGTCGAACGCCATGATGTCGTGGTTGCCGATCGAGTCCCCACCGCCATAGGTGTCGGAGACGTAAAACACCGACTCGTCGGGGGAGAACGCCAGCCCATTGGGATGGATCGGGGCGTCGGTGACCACCGTGAGGTCGCCGCTCCCAGGATCGAGTCGAAACACGTAACAGGCGGGGAGATCGGGCTCCGATTTGTGCCCTTCGTGATCGGTGAGGATCCCGTACGGAGGGTCGGAGAACCAGATGCTCCCGTCTGACTTGACCACGACGTCGTTGGGGGAGTTGAGGCGCCTCCCTTCGTGGTGGGTGGCCAAAGGGGTGATCTGGCCGTCGGGCTCGACTCTCTCGATTCGGCGATGACCATGGGAGCACACAACGAGCCGGCCTTCCCGGTCCAGGGTGCGCCCGTTGGTGTACTCGACGTCCACCGCTTCCACCTCAGTCCCTGCGGTCTCGGTCCAGCGCATGATCCGGTTGTTGGGGATGTCACTCCAGATCACGGTCTGGCGGTCCGGGAGCCATGTCGGGCCCTCGGCCCAGACACAATCCCCACCCAGATGCTCCACCCGCGCGGACTCGTCGATCAGGTCTGCAAACCGGGCGTCTTCAGATATCGGAACCGTCATCGGCAAAGGATCGCGCAACAGCGATGGGCGTGTCGGTCAGAGGGTGGCCGGCTGGATCGGGACCTGGATCTCGGTCACGTACTCCGCCTGGTCATCGGTGAGGAAGCCGTCGGGCACCATCAGCTCAGGTTCGGCGGAGAACCGAAGATAGACCACCCAGGTCGGGCCGTTGACGGTGTACCCGGTTGTCGCCACCCAACGGCTGGCCCATTCCCCGGCCCCGGACAGGCTCGGATATCCCCCGCGCTCGATGGTCGACGCGACGAGCGCCGGGGCGGTCCTCACGGTCTCGATGTCAGCGGTGGCAGTGATAGTTCGCGTGAGCGGCACCAGAATCTCGACGGACCTTCCCCTTCCCGGGGCACCGTGATCGATCGCTACCGGAGGACGCGCAGCGCGGGCACCCGACTCCCGGACCACGGTTTCGACTTCGAAGAACATGGTCCCCACGTCATCACCACTCGAGAGCAGCCGCCGCATCGAGGCCCAGATGCCTGCGGGTCGCTTGCGCACCACCACATCGCGGTCGACCGCCTGGTCGACCCGAATGTCGAGGGCAGCCAGCCTTCGATCCAACGCCTCTCGCTCCGCGACCAGATCGGCACGGCGTCGTGCCAGGGCCTGGCGCAGGGACGACCCGTCCTGGTTGAGCCCGGCGATGGTCGAAAGGGGAAGCCCGAGGTCACGGAGCGCCACGATTCGCTGCAACTCGGGGATCTGTGAGGCCAGGTAGTAGCGGTACTGGGAGCCGGGATCGACCCAGGCCGGCCGAAACAAGTCGATGCCGTCGTAGTGGCGGAGCTTCTTGGCGGAGACACCCGTCAACTCTGCAAAGGCGCCAATGGTGAACACCGGCCAACAATACGCTTGACCTTCCCATCATGGGAAGGTCGAGAATTGCGCCATGACTGAGGGGCGACATCGGCAACCGGTTCGGGTCGGCGCCCAGCTCCACCCGCAACACGGCCAGTATCGAGGACTTCGGGAAGCGGTGGGGACTGCCGAGCGAATGGGCTTCGACCTCGTTTACAACTGGGACCACTTCCACCCCTTATACGGGGCGCGGGATGGGGCGCACTTCGAATGCTGGACCATGCTCGCCGCTTGGGCCGAGCAGACCTCGGAGGTCGAGATCGGCGCTCTGGTCACCTGCAACGCCTATCGCAACCCGGAGCTGCTGGCGGACATGGCGCGCACCGTCGATCACATCTCCAACGGGAGGCTGGTGCTCGGCATCGGGTCCGGCTGGTTCCGCCGCGACTTCGAGGAATACGGCTATGAGTTCGGATCCGCCGGTTGGCGGCTGGACCAGCTCGCGGCCGCGCTGCCGCGGATCAAGGCTCGTTGGGAGCGGCTCAATCCCCCGCCCCTTCGTCCGATCCCGATCCTCATCGGTGGCACCGGAGAGAAAAAGACCCTGCGCCTGATCGCCGAGCATGCCACCGGATGGCATGCAGGCTTTCCGGAACATCCGGCCGAGTTGGAATCAAAGGTGGAGGCACTACTCCGTTGGTGTGACCAATTAGGCCGTGATCCGTCGTCGATCGAGTGGGGAATCGGGCTCGAGCCCGAAGACAAGGATGCCGTGCTCAATGAGCATGCGGAGACCTATCTCGCCATGGGCTTCACCCAGTTCACCCTGGGATACAACGGCCCGGACTGGAACCCCGGGGATGCCGGAGGCTGGCTCGCCTGGCGCGACGAGAAGAACCGATGACCGACATGCGGGGTCGGGGCCACCAGCTCAGGTTCGGGATCGTCACTCCTCAGATGTGGCGGACAGGCGACGAGCTGATCGACCTGTGGCGGCGAGTGGAAGCGGCCGGTTGGGACGCGGCATTCCTGGTCGATCATTTCATGTCGGACTGGCGGGGGGAGCTGGGAGACAATCTCGAAGCCTTGACCACCCTGGGCGCGATGACCCGGGAGACGAATCGGATCGATCTCGGGGTCTTCGTCTCCGGGATCACTCACCGCCCTCCGATGACCCTCGCCAAGGCCGCGGTCACCCTCGACAACCTGTCCCATGGGCGATTCATCTTCGGGATCGGCGCCGCCTGGAATGAGAGGGAGCACCAGGCCTACGGCATCCCATTCCCGCCTGCGGCGCACCGCGTCGCCCTGGTGGACGAGACCCTGCAGGCGCTGCGCATGCTCGAAACTCAGGAGACGACCGACTTCGAAGGCGAGTACCTACAACTTTCGGCCGCGCCTTTCCAACCGAAGCCGGTGCGAGGCCGGCTCCCGGTCGTGGTTGGCAGCAGGCGTCCCCGGATGCTGGACATCCTGGCCCGGTTCGGAGACCTCTGGGATGCCCCCGCCAAGCGGGAGGACATTGAAAAAGTTGGAGCGGCTCTAGATGCCGCCTGCATTGCCCACGGGAGAAGCCCCGACGAGATCGTGTGGATGCACGAGGAGGTGGCACGAGGAGAGCAGCCCACGCTCGAATCGATGAAGAGGAGAATCGAAGACCTGTCCGCGATCGGCGTCAGCTATTTCCTGGTGAACGTGTGGCCCGGCGAGGACCCATCGACCATCGAGCGCATAGGGGAGGCGCTGCCCACGCTCCGTGCGGAGTTCGGGTAACCACTCATTTTCTTCGCCGGTGGAAAACCCGGGGATATTTCAATGTCGGTTCCGGCATGCCCTACTCGCGGCCCTTGGGGTACACTCGAAATCCTGCGGCGAGGTCCCTGGAATACCCTTGCGGATCGGCGCTGCGGTGCGGCCGATTCCGGTCGCCAGCAAAGGTCGGGCTCGCCCGACCAAGTTGAAAGCAGGAAGGAAATCAATGAAGAAACTGAGCAATCGTCCGCGATGGCTCCTCTTGCTGTTCGTCTTCGCACTGGTCGCTGCGGCCTGTGCCGGAGACACCGGGGACAGCACCACTACCAGTGCCGCCGCTGAGGAAAGCACCACGTCGGCGGCTCCCTCGGATAGCACTACGACGGCTCCGGCAGTGGAATCGGCCATGACGCTCACGGTTGACATCAACCCTGACGCGGTATGGAGCGACGGGACGCCAATCACGGCTGCTGACTTCAAGTGTACGTGGGAAGCCAACCTGAACACCCCTGGCGCGATCTCGACCGCCGGCTGGGACCAGATCCTCTCGGTCGAAGCCGGTGCGAGTGACAAGCAGGTGGTGGTCGAGTGGGCCACGGTCTACGCGCCGTATAAGGGTCTGTTCATTCAGATCCTGCCCTCGCACTTGGTGGAGAACTGCATGGACGTCTCGACAGACTTCCTTGACGCGATCCCCGTGTCGGCACGCCCATGGCAGCTCGAATCGTGGAGCCCGGATCAGGCGATCCTGACGCCCAACGCGGCGTACTGGGGCGATGACCCGGCGGTTCCCGCCCAGATCACGATGGTCCCGAGGACGGAAGATGGTGGCATCACGGCTCTCACAGCCGGTGAAGTCGACTTCATCTTCCCCCAGGCCTTCGCCGGCATCACCGATGCGCTGGCTGCAGACAACATCGACTTCGTTCCGGGTTACGGCACGAACTACGAGGGTCTGTACTTCCAGCAAGGTGCTGACCGCGCTGGGCCCTTCTCGGACCCAGTGTTCCGCGAGGCCTTCTCCAAGTCCATCGACCGGGAATTGATCCTGGCCAACATCTACGACCCGATCTTCCCGGGCGCCCCGCTGCTGCAGTGTGGCCTCTGGGTTCCGACCGTTGGTCCGTGGTGCCAGAACGACCAGTTCACCAGCAGCTATGACCCGGAGGGCGCCGTTGCGCTGCTCGAGGGAGACGGCTGGACCTTGAATGGTGAGGGCTTCTGGGAGAAGGACGGAGCGGTTCCCGAGATCAAGTGGATGGTCAACACACCCAACCCGCGTCGTGAGGCCACACAGGCCCTCTTGATCCCGGTGTTGGCAGAGGCCGGCTTCAACGTCGTCGCCGACAACGGCGATGCCGCGGCCGTGTTCCAGCAGCGACTGCCTGCTGGTGACTACGACCTCGCGATGTACATCAACACTGCGTCTCCGGACCCGAGCGTCACCTCGATCATGAGCTGTAGCCAGGTTCCGAGTGCTGAGAACAACAACCAGGGCCAGAACTCAGTGTTCTGGTGCAACGAGGCTGCCTCTGAGCTGATGGCTCAGAGCGACACCGAGTTGGACGAGGCCGCCCGTGCCGACCTGATCCACCAGATCGGGCAGGCGCTGGTCGACGACCACGTCATGCTGCCGTTGTTCCAGTTCCCGAACATCGCTGCTTGGAGGACCGACCGCATCGAGGGCGACGCCCCATCTGCGGACGCGGCCAACTACCGCGCCTTCAACAACAGCTCGCACCTGTGGACCCCGCTGGCTGACGGTGGTGTGATCACCATCGGCGCCGAGCAGTGGCCCGAGTGCATCAACCCCGTGACGGAGTGCGCCAACTCCTCCTGGATGGTCTGGACGACCTCCTTCGCAGTGCTTCCCAACGTTTGGGACACCACCGCTGAGGGAACATTCGAACTGACCAACCTGGTGGCGGGCGAGCCCGTCATTACGGTTAACGAGTAGATCAACTAGCGTGTTTGGGGTGCCCGCCTTCGGCGGGCACCCCAAGCCAACTTCGGTGACAAGTCGGAGGGACGAGACAAATGGCGAGGTTCATCGCTATGCGGGCAGCATGGGCGATCCCGGTGCTCCTGATTGTCACCTTTCTCACCTTTTGGGCGGTCAAATCCGCCACCGACCCGGTCCAGAGCTACCTGCGCATCAACACTCGCGCCACTCCCGAGATGGTCGAGGAGTACAAGGAGAAGCATGGCCTGATCGGCTCCACGCCCGAGCAATACGTTCGCTGGCTCGGGAACTTCCTCACCTTGGAGTGGGGTAACTCCATCAAGGGCAACCGCCCGGTCTGGCCTGACCTCAAGGCGGCCATGGTCAACAGCCTCGTGCTCGGCATCACCGCCAGTGTCGTCGGGATCACCATTGGCCTGGGGATTGGGATCCTCTCCGCCTTGCGCCAGTATTCCAAGTTCGACACCATGAGCACCGGCGCCGCATTCGTCGGGGTCTCGATGCCACCGTTCGTGTCTGCGATCCTGCTTCAGGTTTTTTTCGCGATCATGCTCACCCAATGGCTGGGCCTGAACGAGCCCTTCTTACCGGTGGCCGGGATCTATCCGCCGGGTCAGACGGAGTTCGACCTCGGGCTGCGGATGAAGCACATGATCCTCCCGGTCACCGTGGTCGCGATCCAGATCATCGCCGTTTACAGCCGGTACATGCGGGCCTCCTTGCTCGACGTCAAGGAGTCGGACTACATGCGGACGGCCCGGGCCAAGGGGATCTCGGAGCGGCGGGTCATCACCAAGCATGCTCTTCGCAATGCGATGATCCCGTTGGTCACGATCGCCGCCCTCGACTTCGGGGTCATCATCGGCGGTCTGATCATCACCGAGCGCATCTTCGAGTTCAGGGGCACGGGTGACTACCTGATCACCGCTCTCGGCAACGGCGACTTCCCTCAGATCATGCCGCTGATGTTCATCATCGTGAGCTCGGTCATCATCTTCAATCTTCTCGCCGACGTGACCTACGCCTGGTTGGACCCGAGGATCCGGCTTGGTTGACACCCTCTCCCCGCGGCCCGAGGCGCTGGAAAACCCAGATCTCGCGACGCTCGACGAGCTCGAGGGCATCGCGGTCGAGTCGAGGTCGCCAACCCAGCTGGCTCTCCGACGCTACCGGCATCACCGGGCGGCGATGATCTCCAGCGTCGCCCTGCTCCTCATCGCCCTTGCCTGTGTCTTTGCGACGTTCGTCGCCCCGTATGGAGAGAACGAGGCCATCGACTCGGCCGACGGTGGGCTCCGCAAGGAGATCCTGGTCCCGCCCAATTCCCAGTTCTGGTTCGGGACCGACTCCATCGGCCGGGACCTCTACTCCCGGGTTCTCTATGGCGGACGGGTCTCACTGTTCGTCGGAATCGCCAGTGCGGTTTCGGCAGTTCTCATTGGCACTGCAGTGGGTGCCTTTGCCGGCTTCCGGGGGGGCAGAATCGACAACGGGTTGATGCGATTCACCGACCTCTTCCTCGGGCTTCCGTTGTTGGTGCTTCTGATCGTCATGCGGCTGTTACCCGAGAAGCAGCCCTGGGCCGCCACAGTGCTCGGTGAACCAGGGTCGATGCGATTGATGGTGACCCTGATCACGCTCGTCTCATGGATGGCGACCGCGAGAATCGTGCGCGGGGTGGTCCTCAGCCTCAAGGAGAAGGAGTTCGTCGAGGCGGCGCGGGCGGTTGGCGCCACCGACAGGCGGATCATCGTTCGTCATCTGGTGCCCAACACCATCGGCCCGATAATGGTCTCGATGACCTTCATCGTCGCTGGAGCGATCATCCTCGAGTCCACCCTCTCTTTCTTCGGATTCGGGCTCGACCCGACTCAGGCCTCGTGGGGCAACCTCCTCTCCGATTCGTCGACCAATGTCATCACCGGCAAATGGTGGCTGGTGCTGTTCCCCGCCATCGTGCTTTTGATCACGGTCCTCTGCATCAACTTCATGGGTGACGGGCTGCGTGATGCACTCGACCCCAAACAGGAGCAGAAGGTCTCTAAGAAGGCGACAGCTGCCCTCACCACTGCGGGTCCGTAGGAGGCGGCGTGAGTAGTCGCCCGGGTGAGTCGACCTTGCGTTGCCGCTGCATCCGCTGTGGTCGTCGGAAGTCCGCTGGATGACCGAGCCGGTCCTATCGGTCCGCGACCTCCACGTTTCCTTCCCCACCCCAGACGGGCTGGTTCAGGCCGTACGCGGAGTCAGCTTCGACATTGCGGAACATGAGCTGCTGGGCGTAGTCGGGGAGTCGGGCTCCGGTAAGTCGGTCACCTTCCTTGCCGTCATGGGCCTGTTGCCCAAGAGGGCAATCGTCACCGGATCGATCCGGATCGGCGGTCAGGAGCTGGTAGGACAGCCTTTGGACGAGGTGCGCAAAGTCCGCGGGAAGCGAGTCGCCATGATCTTCCAGGACCCGCTCACCGCCCTCAATCCGGTGCATCGCGTGGGGGCCCAGGTCGTCGAGATGATCCTCGCTCACCAGGACATCTCCAAGGATGAGGCTATGGCCAAGACTGTTGAGTTGCTGGACCTGGTCGGGATTCCCCAGGCCGAGACCCGGGCGCGTCAGTACCCACACGAATTCTCCGGAGGTATGAGGCAGAGGGCGATCATCGCGATGGCCATCGCCAACTCCCCGGAGATCCTCATTGCTGACGAGCCCACCACTGCCCTCGACACCACCGTCCAGGCCCAGATCCTCGACGTGATCCAACAGGTGCAACACGAGTTGGGAGCGGCGGTAGCCTTCATCACTCATGACCTCGGGGTTGTGGCTCGAATCGCCGACCGCGTCCAGGTCATGTACGCCGGGCGCGTCGCCGAGCGTGGCGAGGCGCACGACATCTTCCTCCGCCCCACGCACCCCTACACCCGGGGGCTGCTCACCTCGTTGCCCGATGCCGACATCGAGCGGCTGATACCCATCCCCGGAGCGCCCCCCAACATGCTGCGGCCGCCAAGTGGATGCGCCTTCCGGATCCGCTGCACGTATGCCGCCGAGGTGTGTGCCGGCGATATTCCTGAGCTGGTTCCCTTCGGCTCTGTGGAGACCGCATGTGTCCGCGTCGAGGAGATCGCGGCGGAGGTGAGCGCTTGACCGAGCCTCTCCTGGAGGTCACCGACCTCTTCAAACTCTTCGACGTGCGCCAGGTGATCGGGTCCAAGGTGCACAAGCACACGGTCCATGCAGTGTCAGGAGTCAGCTTCAACCTCTACCCGGGGGAGACACTGGGCCTGGTCGGTGAGTCGGGCTCGGGCAAGTCCACCGTTGGGCGCTGCATCCTCAGGCTCCTGGAGCCGACCTCGGGGTCGATCCGGTTCCGCGGTGAGGAGATCACCACCCTCGACCGGGAAGACATGCGCGAGCTCCGCTCCGAGATGCAGATCGTATTCCAGGACCCATACGCCTCCCTGGACCCGAGGATGACAATCGGGGCTGCCATCGCAGAGCCCTTGGAGATCCACGACGTGCCTGGTGACCACGACGCGATTGTCGGAGAGCTGCTCGAGTTGGTGGGGCTGTCACCCGACCACGCCAACCGGTTCCCTCATGAGTTCTCCGGTGGGCAGCGGCAGCGGATCGGGATCGCCCGGGCGTTGAGCCTCAGGCCGGCGCTGATCATTCTCGATGAGCCGGTCTCGGCCCTGGACGTATCCATCCAGGCCGGGATCCTCAACCTCCTCGAGGACCTGCAGAAGGAGCTCGACCTCTCCTACGTCTTCATCGCCCACGACCTCTCGGTGGTGCGTCACATCAGCGATCGAATTGCAGTCATGTACCTCGGCAAACTCATGGAAGTCGGGGATCACAAAGACGTCTACGACCGGTCGATCCACCCGTACACCCAGTCTCTGCTCTCGGCGGTCCCGGTCCCGGACCCCACGGTGGAACGGACCAGAAAGCGAATCGTTCTCGAGGGTGACCTGCCCAGCCCGGTCAACCCCCCGTCCGGGTGCCGGTTTCGGACCCGGTGCCCGATCGCCTTCGACCTCTGTGCCGAGGAGGTCCCGGAGTTACGGGAGTTGGCCAGCGGGCACTTCGCGGCATGTCATGCTCCGCTCCTCCCCGGCCAGTCGCTGGCTGAGATAGTTGCCGCCAAGACCCCGGTCGGCGGGGTCCCGAGCGAGGCCTGACTCAGACGGTCGTGAATCTGTAGGCGATGGTCTGCTGGTAAACGTCGCCCGGATCGAGGATCGTTGTCGGGAATCCGGGGTGGTTGACCGAGTCGGGGAAATGTTGTGGCTCCAAGCAGAGCCCGCCCCTCGTCGGATAGACGACTCCATCCTTGCCCGGAATCGGGGGCAGATGGTTGCCCGAGTAGACCTGGAGCCCGGGCTGCGTGCTCGACACCTCCATGACCAGCCGGCCCGATGAGTCGGTGACCCGAGCCACGGCTCGCAGGCTCGAGTCCCAATCGGACACGGCGAAATTGTGATCGATGCCGTCACCGGGCTCCGATTGCAGAGCGTCGACGCGGGGCCCGATCGCGGCCGGCGACCGGAAGTCGAGCGGGGTCCCATCGACGGGCTCCAGGTGCCCGAGTGGGATCAGAGCCCGGTCGATCGGGGTGTAGTGATCGGCTAACACCTGGAGCAGGTGATGATCGACAGTCCCACCGGACGCGGATCCATCGAGGTTCCAATATGTGTGGTGGGTCATGTTCACCGGGGTGCGCCGGTTGGTTCGTGCCCGATACACGATCTCGATCCCGTCGTCGCCGAGCCGGTATTCCACTTCGATTTCGAGCACGCCGGGGTAACCCTCGTCGAGGTGAGGGCTGGTCTGACTGAACAAGACCGTCGTGTCTCCGAGACGGTTGGTCTCCCAACGGATCTGATCGAATCGACCTTCGCCGCCCCCGTGAAGGTGGTTCCTGCCCTCATTGGCGGTCAGGCGGTACTCGGATCCGTCGAGTGCGAAGCGGGAACCGTCGATGCGATTGGCCACCCGTCCGATCGTCGCCCCGAAGAACAGGTCCGGATTGGCCAGGTACTCGGCGATCGTGTCGAAGCCGAGCACCACATCGCGGGGCGCACCACCAACATCGGGGAGCACCAGGCGGACCAGGCGGGCGCCATGGCCGGTCAACTCGGCGAAGAGCCCGGCCTGCCCCGTGAGTGTGACGAAGTCGTCCTGGGCCCCGACACTTCCGCTTGCTCCTACTGCCACCGGGCGATGCTATTTCTCAGTCGCCGGCGATGAAGAAGCGCCAATCTCCGTCCTCGGTTATCCCGATCCGCCACCCGGCGTAGGCGCCGAACTCCGCGATGAGCTCCATCTCCTCCTCGCCAAAGATCTCAGTGAGCTCGGCGATGTCTTCCTCGGGGATCTCCTCCCAGGAGTCGTAGGCAAAGGCTGCCGGCCATACGTAGATGGTCGGCTCCCCTTCGAACTCCTGGACCGCGTAGCGGGTGTCGAAGAGCTGGACCAGGGTCGCGAGCTTGCCTTCACCTGAGTCCTCCCATTCCTGGATGCTGGAGAAGTCACCTCCACCGAAGCTGGTGAGCAGCTCACCGGCGAGGGAGTGCAAGGCGGCCAGGTCACAGGAGATTGCAGCGGCGGCAATGGCCGTCCGGGCCTGTGCCACCTCCGCCGGCAGGCCCTCCTGGTCACCGGGAGCGGGCATCTCGCTCGCCGAGCATTGGGCTACCGGTGCTGTGCTCGGTGCCACGGTTGACGGCTCGGAGGGAAGGGTGGTGGCGACGGTGGGCGGCGTTGCCAATGGCGCCTGCTCGCTGTTGGAGCGCACTAGGAGTGGGAGCACGCCGAGACCGATGGCGACCACCAGGAATACCCCGGCGAATACCAGCCAGCCGCGTGTCGGCACCTTGTGCTTCGTGAGTGGAGGTGGCTGGAGGTGCCGGGTGGAATCACGGAGCTCCCTGCCCGCCTGCTCCAATCGATCTTCGACTTTCATCGCGAAGCCTCCTCGAGCCCTGTCAGCCTCTCCCCAAGTCGTTCCCGGGCTCGGAACAGGTGGGACTTGACCGCTCCCGGGCTGCATCCCAGGACGGCTCCGATCTCATCGACGGTCATCTGGTCCACGTAGTGGAGGACTGTTACCTGGGCCTGGCGCCGGGGAAGGCGCCGCACCTCGTCCCAGACCTCTGTCGACTGCGGCGATATCTCGGGCACGACCTCATCGGAGACGCCGAGCCGGGCCATGGCCCGCCGCTCGACCAGGCGCCGCCGGTGGAACGAGGTGGCCCGGTTCACTAGCACCCGCCGCAGCCAGGCCTTGGGATCGTCATATTCCGAGACGCGGTTCCAATGGCGATGAGCGGCGACGAAGCACTCCTGAGCCAGGTCCTCGGCAGGTGCGCCATGGCCTAGCAACCCTCGTGCGATCGCCACCGTCGAGGCGTACTCGCGCCGGTAGAAGCCCTCGAAGGACTCATGGCCAGAGGCTTTCCCACCCATGCCGGTCAGATGTCTCCCTGATTGGCGGACCGCACTCACACTGTTAACACGCATCAGCGGGCAATCGGGTTTACCCGGCTTCGGGATACCCTGATCCGGCCTTGTCCCAGACGATGGCCCGACTCCTCGTTTTCACGACCTCGGCGGCGGTGCTGGTCCTCGAGATTCTCGCCGGGCGCCTCCTCGCCCCCTACCTCGGTGTGAGCCTGGAGGTGTTCACCGGGATCATCGGGGTGGTCCTGGCCGGGATTTCTATCGGTGCCTGGCTCGGTGGCCGCGCCGCCGACCGCCGCGAGCCTTCGAGCCTGCTCGGCCCGCTCCTGGTCGGAGGTGGCCTGGCCGCACTGGCCGCCCCTTTGATCATCGACTTCGTGGGCCCCATCGCTCGTGGCGGCCCGGTGTCGATTGTCGCCCTGACTGCAGTCGGGTTCTTCCTCCCCGCGGCAATGCTCTCGGCCGTTCCGCCAGTGGTGGTGAAGGCGAGGCTGGCATCCCTCGACGAAACCGGATCAGTGGTCGGCTCTTACTCGGCGATAGGCACCGCGGGCGCCATCTTCGGGACTTTCGCCACCGGTTTCATCCTCATCGCCGCCTTCCCCACCCGGCCCATCATGCTCGGCCTCGGAATCATCCTGGTGCTCGGCGGCGCCTTGCTCTGGGGCGGGCGGCGGTTGGCGAGAGTCGCTGTCGTGCTGGTTGCCATCGGGCTGGGCGCCGCCATGGCCGTAGGCGACGGGCCCTGTGACTACGAGACCACCTACCACTGCGCGATCGTCCAAGCCGATCCGGCGCGGCCCACGGGCCGGCTCCTGATCCTCGACCAGGGTCACAACAGCTACGTCGACCTCGAGGACCCGACACATCTCGAATTCCGATATCTCGAAGCGATATCGGACCTAGTCGATGCCGAAGCGCCCCAGGGCCCCATCGACGTGGTGTCGATCGGCGGCGGCGGGTTCACCTTCCCGCGCTATCTCGCGGCTACCCGCCCCGGCACCAGCCATCTCGTCCTCGAAATCGATCGCGAGCTCCTCGAAATCGGGCGCCGCGACCTCGGATTCGAAGACGAGGCCGAGGTGGTGATCGACGATGCCCGCCGCAGTCTGAACGGGGTGACTCCAGAATCGCTGGACCTCGTGGTCGGGGATGCTTTCAGTGGGCTGTCGGTGCCCTGGCATCTCACAACCTCGGAGTTCATAGAGCAGATCGCCCAGCGGTTGCGCCCCGATGGCATCTACGCGGTGAACGTCATCGACTACTTCGAGGCACCATTTGCCCGCTCCGCAACCGCTTCCCTCCTCGAGGTGTTCGCCCACGTCGCGGTGATCGCGCCCGCCCGGTACTTCGAGGGCACGGATGGCGGGAACTTCGTGCTCGTCGGTTCGGAGAGCCCACTGGACGTGTCCGCGATCGAGCGGGAGATCGTCTCCCGAACCGGCTCAGAGGTGATCGTGACTGGCGAGGCCCTCGACCTGTTCGTTGCCGGGGCCCGGCCGCTGCGTGACGACTTCGCCCCCGTCGACCAGATGATCGACTGGCATTATTGATCGTTCGGCTCAGGCACCGAAGGCGTCGGTGGGGCACTGGTCGTCGAGATCGACCTCGTCCCCGGCGCGCTCGTAGATGTAAGCGCAGTCCGGAGTGCCGTTGGTCACGTCCAGAGTGAACACGTCGTCATCCACCGCATATGCCCCGCTCCCACTGATCACCAGCTCCTCGGTGAGCCCGCACTCCTCGAATAGGTACCCGTATCCAAGGTCGGTCGGCGTGAAGGTGACGATGCCTCCCCGGCCGCACCCGGCAGCGGTTTCCTCCACACCGTCCCAGTAGTAGTACTCGGGCATGTAGCTCAGCTCCCACTCGATCGCGTCGAGCATCGCCTCGGCATTGTCGAACTCGCCCACCGCGGCCGGCATCAGCGGCTGGTAGCCGTCGGTGACATCGCCCTCACAGATGGCCACCGGCGGCGGCGTCCCGTCGAGGATGAATGCGGTGGCGTCCTCGTCGGGGCAGGCATTGCCTCTCCCGAAGATCACGTGGGGCCCGCCGCCCTGTGTCATCGAGTACCCGGTCTCCAAGCGCGACCACACCGCCATCCCCTGGGTGTGGGGCGTCGCCGGGTCGGCGGTGGCGCTCAGCACCAAAGTTGGAATCCCCTCGGCGACCAGGGGCTCGGGCCGGTCCTCGTCGGTGTTGCGCTCCGGCCAGAAGGCACATGGCATGTCGCCGTAGGCAATCGAGCCCAGCCTCTGCTCGTCGAGTTCGGCGCCCGCCTCGAAGAAGGCGTCGACCACATCCTCGGGGGTATCCCCCGCGAAGCCGTAGTCCAGGCACTCGACCGAGTAGTAGATGGCATCGGACCATGACGGGTCCTCGATTATCGACTCGTCCAGGGGCTCCAATCCGAGGCTCGGGTAGAGCAGCCTGAGCATCGGTATCAGGTCATCCCTCCCTGAATACGCGGCCAGTGCCCTGAGGAACAGCATCCGGTCGTCCTCGGCATACATCTGGGCGCTGGCCACCACCTCGAGGTCGGTGAGGGTGAGCTCCCTGGGCGACGAGGTGCCGTCCGACAGAGGGAAGTCGACGCTGATCGGCCCTTCCGAGAGCAGGGCCGCCAAGCGGTCGTATGCGGCACCGGGTTCGTCCCCGAAGTCGTCCGCACATGCCACGTCCTCGACGCATGCATCGAAGGTCGCTTCGAGGGTCTGCCCGAAGGCCGTCGCCTGTTCCTGGTAGAACGTGAACCCATCGAGGGTCAGGTCGACCGTTCCGTCGAGCACCAGCCGATCGAGATTCTCGGGGTGTGCAGCGGCGTAGGTCTGGGCGACCTGGGTCCCGTAGCTCTCCCCGTACAAGACGAACTGGTCGAATCCGAACATCTGGCGAAAGACTTCGATGTCCTCCACGACCTGCTCCGTGGACAGGTAGGGGAGCACCTCGGGATTGCCCATCTCGGAGATGCAATCGGTCACGAAAGTGGACGCGGCACCGGCCAGGAGTTCCTGTCCCGCTGCGGTGCTGACGTCGGCATCGGCCCGGTAATAGTCGATGGCCGCGGCGGGGCAGGTCAGTCCTCCGGACATGCCTACTCCCCGTTGGTCGAAGAAGACGATGTCGAACCGCTCGGTGATCTCCGGGTCGAGGGCCGCGGTGTACGAGTCGGCGGAGAGGATCCCGGCAGTGCCCGGCCCCCCGGTTGCGGTGAAGAATGCCCCCTCGCTTTCGCCGGTCGCGGGAAGGACCGCGAAGGTCACAGCGATCGTTTCCTCGTTGGAGTTGTCGAAATGGTCCAGCGGCATTTTGATCGTGACGCAGGTGAAGTCCGAGTCGGGGCAGGGGACCCCATCGAGAGCGGCTATCACCTCTGATGCCGGACCATCGACGACCGGCTCGACTTCTGCCTGACCGGTGCAGGCGGCAACGACCGCCACGAGGGCGATCAGGGAACCTCGTTTCACCCTCGGCATCGTAAGCGGGCGTTCAGTGTTTGATCTCCACACCCCCGAAGAGGATCGTGGCCTGCACACTGAGGGTGGGGGCATCCGGTGCGATCCGATCCTTGGTGGTCGCGTTGTCGAAGCCACCGAATATGGGGAAGCCGCGGGTCAGGACCTGCCAGCCCTCGGGCACGCTGATCTCGATGCCCCCGAATGCGACAAAGACGTCGATCACGGCTCCCGGTGTCGAGCGCGGCGTCGCGGAGATCGATCTCGGCGCCCCCGAACACCGCGGCGACGTTCCCGCCGGTGAACTGCTTCGAGTGGGAGGCGAGCTCACTTCCCGAGAAGAAGTTGAACGTGCTGATCCGGTCGGCGCTCGTTTCCTCGGCGCCAGGTCGGCCCCGACCGAAGATCACGAAGATCCCGATCAGGATCAGCGCCGCTGGGATCACCAGGTCGAGCGAGTCGACTACATCGAGAGTCCATAGGAGGAGGGCGCCTCCGACGAGCATCACGATCACCGGCGCCGCCCAGTGCCGGGGATTGGCGACCAGCGCCAGGAACCCGGCGACGATCACCACGATGGGCCACCATGTCGTGAACACCTCCCCGGCATCCAGTGCACCGGTGTTGTCGAGCAGGAGAATGACCCCGGCCGCCACGACCAGCCCTCCAAAGAACACGCGCCCCCAGTTCATCGATTCCTCCTCTGTGACGAGTCCGGCTCGCCGACCCTACGACAAATGGCAGCCCCGGACTCGCCGTGCGCCAGATCTGTCACTAAGCGGGATCGTCCCCTCTCGCTCCCAGCTCGTGATCGAGCAGGAAGATCGCACCGGAGTCGCCACCGGCAAGGCGAACCCGGTCGAGGATGGTCTCCACGGTCGACTCTTCCTCGTTCTGCTCGGCTATGAACGCTTGGAGAAAGGGAAAGCTGGCGAGGTCCCCGAGCTCGTCGGCGAGTCGGTACAGGTCGTGGATCGCCTCGGTGACCGCGCGTTCCTGCTCGAGAGACGCCTCGAACACCTCTTCCGGCCCTGAGAATTCGGAGCGGGGAGCCGGCACATCGCCGATGGTGACGTGGTTCCCCCGGTCGAGGACGAAGTCGATGAAGCGATCGGCATGGGCTCTCTCCTCCTGGGCCTGTCTCCTCATCCAGATGCTCATCCCCACCAGGTTGTGGTCGGAGAAATACGCCGCCATCTGCAGGTAAGAGGTGGCAGAGCCCAGCTCCATGGTCACTTGTCTGTTGAAGGCGATGGCGAGATCGTCTGGCATTCGCATTTGTCGGCTCCTGGGTATTGGCTGGTCGGCAATCGTATCGGGCACCACATCGCCGCGGCCCAGGCTTTGCGAGGACGGGCGGATGCGCAATGGTAATGAGACAAAGTCCGTTGACTTATTACAGCAACTGCGGTATCGTAATGAGTGAACAGATCAATACTCATTACATGGAGGTGATGGCAAATGATGACTCCCTTCGCAGCATTGGTGATCAGCAGGGAGATCATGGACAGCAGGCAGCGGGCAGCAGAGCGAGCCCGTCTCTTCAAGTCCATTCCCCGTTCCAGCAGGAGGGCGGGCCGGAGCCGTCCCCAGACCCGTGAGGAGGAGAGCCGTGTTTCTCGCGGAGTGTGAGCGATTGGGCCGCGAAGTGATCATCTGGACCTCGAGTATCGATGGGATCCAGAACACGGAGAACGGGATCCTGGTCCACTACCAGTGCGCCTGCGGGGCGAGCGCCGAGATGTTGACCGGCGCCGCGTCACCGGTGCGAGTCAGCCTCCACGTCGGGGCCTCCGTCTAGGCAGTCCCGCCCTGGGTGTGACCGCTGAGTCGGGCCCTGTTGTCCCCATCACGGCCGACGACGAACCAGATGGAGTGCACCGGCTCGGCACCGTCGTTGTATAGGCGGTGAGGGGTGGTGGAATCGAAGGCAATCGAGTCCCCGGGACTCATGATGTGCTTCTCGAAGCCGACCTGGACTCCCAGAGTGCCCGAGATCACGTACCCGTATTCCCGGCCGTTGTGACGCATCAACGAGCTGTCCGGAGTCGACGAGCCGCCAACGTCGTAGATGACATGGAGGAAGTCGACTCCCTCCTCGGTCTCCGAGGTCAGCTGTTCCCAGCGCACGCCGGAGGCGAGGTCGACCACGGCCCGCTCATCGGGGTGCACGAGTGGGCTGGGGTCCGACTGGGGAGCGGTGACAGATTCGGGCCCGGTCGCGTGATCGCCACGGATCACCCTCTCCACCGATACCCCGAGCTCCGTGACGATCGCATAGAGCGTGCCGACCGAGGGCTTGGACAACCCGCTCTCCAACTGTGAGATCAGGCTCGCCGAGAGCCCGACCCGACGGGCGAGCTCGCGCTGGCTGATCCCGGCTTTCAGGCGCTCCTCCCGGAGGCGGTCGCCGATCCCGTCGAGCTCGTGTTTGACAGTGGTCCCGCTGCTCTGGCTCACATCAACATCCAGCCGCCGTCGACATACAGGTTCACCCCATTGACGGATTGATTCTCGAGGAGGAAGACGGTGGCGTCGACCACGTCGGCCATGGTGACAAGGCGGTGGGTCGGGGTCCTGGCCACGACCGCATCGAGCGGCTTGTCTTTCCAATACGGGCTGTCCCCAACGATCCCCGGATGGATCGCATTGAATCGGATCGGGGCCAGCTCGACAGCGAGGGTCCGGATCATCGAGCTGACACCGCCATTGATAGTGGTGACCGTGGTCGAGCCGGGATAGGGTCGGTCCTTGGCCCGTCCCCCGAAGAGAACGACCGAGCTCGAGTCGGAGAGGCGGGGGAGCAAGGTGTGGACGGTCTCGACGTAACTGACGAGTTTCATCGTCGTGAGCTCGACCGCGGCCGCGATCTTGTACTCCCGTGTCGGATTCTCGTCGCGGGCGATGGCAGCCAACACCAGGCGGGAGACCGGGCCCACGTCCGCTAGCGCCGGCCCGACCTGGAAAGGGTCCCCCATGTCGAAGCCGATGCCGCTCACCTCTGGTCCGAGCTCGGAGGCCACCGCTGTGGCGCCGGCGGCATCCCTACCGGTGATCACCACGGCGTCGCCCCGGGCCGCATAGTGGCGAGCGACTTCGAGGCCTATTCCCCTGGTTCCCCCAACGACCAAGACGACCTCATCGCCCATCCCGTCGGTCCTTCCCTCGCTCCGCAACAGTCATCTCTGCGAGCCTAGACCTGCCCGCGGGTGCTCAGTATCGGTAATCGCCGCGGAAATGCCTCCATGGGCACGGCGCCCCAAAGGGGCCGGATGCAGGCCAGGACGGTGTGTAGCCTCGCTGTTCGGTCCTCTCGAGCTGGGAGTTGCATGTCGAATCACATTGTCAAGAAGGCCGGTGATCACCAGTACCGGGTCCCGACAGAGTTCGAAGGGAAGAGCACCGAGTACCTCGGAGACCTCATCGTCGACGAGGGGTCGGGGGCAGTGCAGATGGGTTTTCAGATGTCGCGGCTCGGCCCAGGTGGCGTGGTCTCCCATCATCTTCATTCATTCGAAGAGACCTTCTACGTCATCGATGGGGACCTGGTCGCCGATCTCCCGGAGGGCAGTGTCCAGCTCGGCGCCGGGGACTACGGGCTCATTCCGGTGGGGGCGGCCCACTCTCTGCGCAACGTGTCGTCCGCCCCGGTTTCGTTCGCCGAGATGCGTGCTCCCCTTCCCCGTCGGCGCCACGAATTCGACACTTACTTCCCTGTGGCACTACCCGTCGGTGATGGTGCGCCTATCGACGTGCGCGACCCGAGGAATCGGAGCTTTGGCCATATCGATCCCGAGAACATGGATCCCGCGATGCAGACCCAGGACCGGCTCGCCCTGAGTGCCAGTATGCGGACGGCCCTCCTGGTCTACAGCGGGATCTCGGTCAAGATGATGATCGACTCCGACCTGGGTGCCGATCTCTCGACGATGTTCATGGTCCAGTACGTCCCAGGGGGTTTCGCCGGGGCCCACGACCACCCGCTGGAAGAGGCGTACCTGATCCTCGAAGGGGAGGTCGAGGCCGGCTTCGACGGGGACAAATACCACCTCGAGCCCGGCGACGTGGCTTGGGCCGGCGTCGGCTGTGTGCACGAGTTTCGCAATGTTGGAGACGGCCCGGTGCGCTGGCTCGAGACCCAGGCGCCTCAGCCCCCCGCTCGCCATTCCTACCGATTCCGACGCGATTGGATCTACCTCACTGAGGCTCTCGAGGCAGGCGGGTGACGGCCGGCGCTCCGGCACCGGACCGTGTGCTTTCCAGGGCGGGTCGAGAGTCGGGATGTGTAGTGTGACTGATCAGTGAGTGGCCCCCATGACCCACTGCCGTTCTCCGTCGCCCGGGTGCTCGCGGCGGTCGATTTCATCGGGAACGGATGAAGACAAAGACGCTCCTTCGCGGCGGGTGCGTCCTCACCATGGCGAGGGCCAACTTCGCCGTAGCCGACGTCTTGATCGACGGTGACACCATCGTCGAAGTCGGGCCTGGTATCCGCGCTCGCGACGCCGAGGTCATCGATGCCGCCGACACCATTGTCATGCCCGGGTTCGTTGACACCCATCGTCACGTATGGCGCTCTCTGTTTCGCAATACCGGCGATGGCTCGTCGGACGCCGGCACTCACTATGAAGCCGATGACCTGTACGCGGCGACCCTGATCGGATTGCTCGGGGCCGCCGAGGCGGGAATCACGTCCATCGTCGACTGGTCCGACTCCCATTCCGACGGCAGCCTGGCAGAGGTTGCCCTCGAGGCCCACCTCGACTCCGGACTCCGAACCGTGCTCGTGGTTCCTGACGCCGTGACATTTCAGCGCCTGCACCAGTCGCTCGGCGCCGGCACGACCACTGTCGCGTTGGGCGCCACAGTTGCCGGGCTGGCCGATGGATTGGCTCGGGCCCGACAGTTGGGCGCCCGGGTTCACGCCCACTCCGGCATCGAAGAGGCCGGAGTCGGAGAGATTGCATCACTCGGGGAGCTACTCGGGCCCGACGTGACCCTCGTCCACTGCACCAATCTCGATGATGGAAGCCTCGACGCCATCGCGGCATCTGGAGCGAGGGTGGCCCTCACCCCTTCTTCCGAGATGGCAAATGGGATTGGAACACCCCCCATCCAGCGGATCATCGATCGCAAGATCCGGCCCGGTCTCGGCATCGACGACGAGCGGGTCGCCCCTGGCGACCTTTTCGCTCAGATGAGGGCAACGATCTCCCTCCAGCACGCCACATACTTCGATCTCAAGCTGGCTGGCAAGGCGGGTCTTCCCAACCTGCTCACGACCCGCGAGGTGATCCGCTTCGGCACCGTCGACGGGGCCAAAGCAGTCGGACTCGGGTCCGTCGCCGGGACCTTGGAACCAGGGAAGAAGGCCGATCTGGTCCTCCTTCGCACCGACCGACCCAACATTGCACCGGTGAACGACCCGATTGGCGCCGTGGTCTGGGGCATGGATACCTCGAACGTGGATTGGGTCCTCGTCAGCGGGCAGGCCGTGATGCAGGGCGGGAGCCTTACTGCCGACGTGGCCAAGGCCCGCAGCCTGGCCGCGACCGCGCAAGCCCGGGTGGCCGGAGCCGCCGGCCTGCTCGTCGGATCCGGCTCCGGGGAAATCGCGTGACGAGCGCGACCACTTCCTCCACGGCGATCACATCGTTCGTGGTCGCCTCCCGGTACCTCCCGGCGTATATCGCGCTGATCCTGCTGGTGATCGTGGCCATGATCTGGGTTCCGGCGACGCTCGGCAGCGTGACACTGAGCGCGATCGCTCCCTACGGGGCACTCCTGGCCATCACCGCTCTCGGTCAGATGCTGGTCATCATGACCGGTGGTATCGATCTCAGCGTCCCGGGGACCATGTCGCTGGCCGCGGCGCTCATGGTGGGCGTCGGTCAGCAGGCCGATGAGCGCGTCGGGATCGCCCTCCTCACAGCGGTCGGCGCCGCTGCCCTCGTCGGGCTACTGAACGGGATCCTGGTGGGCGGCCTCAAGCTCAACCCGCTCATCGTCACCCTTGCGGTCGGTCAGGTAGTGATTGGGGTCGTCGCCCGATACGGGCGGGCCTTCCCGGTTCAGAGCCCGGTCCCCGATGCGTGGTCCAGTTGGACCAGGACCAGGGTGCTCGGGATCAGTCCCGTGTTCTGGATCGGGCTGGTGATCGCCCTGGTCCTGATCGTGGGCTTCAGGTACCTCACGGTGGGCCGCCGGTTCCAGGCGGTTGGCGCCAACCCCGTGTCGTCACAGGTGGTCGGCCTTCGGGTCAACTTGAATCAGATATCGGCCTATGTCGTGGCGGCGACCCTGTACGGGGTCGCTGGGGTGGCTCTCGCCGGGCTCCTCGGCAGCCCGGGTGTGTCTATCGGCTCTGAATACCTGTTGGGGCCGATCGCCGCAGTGGTGATCGGCGGCGCCTCTCTGACTGGGGGCCTGGCCAGCCCTCTCTCCACTTTTGCCGCGGCTTTCTTCCTCGTCGGACTCGACTACATGATGCGGTCGATGGGGCTCCCTACAGCCCTCCAGTTCGTCGTGTTCGGGCTGGTCATCATCGGCGGCATGCTGGTTTCGGGCGATCGGATCATCAAAACCGTGGAGCGCGTGCTCCGCGAGCGGAGAAATCCGAGACGCATCGAAAGGGAAACGACCAAGAGCTCAACAAGCGGAAGTGGTTGAGAAAGGAGATCGGAATTTCGACCAGCCGACACCGATCGATGAACAGAGCAAGGGCGGAGACGCCCAATGGAGGAGGAACATGAAGCGATTGAAGATCATCGGGCTCGTCGCCGTGCTGGTCTTGATCGTGTCCGCCTGTACCGGAGAGACAAGCGACACGAGCACGACGGCGGCAGCCGAGCCGACGACCAGCGCGGCAGCTGAGCCGACCACTACGGCGGGCGAGGCGACCAGCACGACCGCGGCGACCAGCGAGAACCCGTTGGCGGACTACAACGAAGACCCCGGAGCTGCGGATCCCGCGCTCGTCACCAAGGCCCTGGGCCCGGTGGAGCCTTCGGATGCGGACAGCTGGAACATCGTTCTGGCGTCGATCGCGCGGGCGAACCAGACCCTGGATCAGGCCACGATCGACAAGGCCATGGAGTGCTGGAGCAACCAGGAGTGCGAGACCGGCAGCGGCGGTGAGCTCGTGATGGGTTATGCGGATGGCGGTGGTGACACCGTGAACGTCTGGCGCGCGGTGAGTCACATGGAGGCCATCCTTCAGGCTCTCACCTACCCCGAGATCGGAACCATCGTCTCTACGGCGGCGGACTTCGACCCGGACCCGGCGGTTCATGCCAATGACATCAACTTCCTGGTCCAGCGGGGTGTCAGCTTCATCGTTGGCTATCCCGACATGGGCGTGGCCATCGCTCCGGCGATCCAGGCAGCCACCGATGCCGGCATCCCCTACGTGCCGTTCTCGGCGGGCTGGGTCGGGTTGCCCGGCCAGGATGGTGCGCTCACCCCGGGTGAGGGCTACCTGACCGTGGTCGGCGAGGACCTGTGCGCCCTCGGCGAGAGCTTCTCCGAGGTTCTCAACACCGGGGTCGGTGCCGGGGAAGTGGCGATGCTTGGTGGAACGCCGGGCAATGCCCTCTCCCTCGGGTGGCAGCGTTGTGCCATCTCCTCTCTGAGCGCGGAGACCACCCTGGTCAACCCGCCGGCCAATGAGGACAGCACCACCGGTGACACCTTCTGGTTCCCGCCTGCGATCCCCGACGTCTTCCGAGGTCTGCTCACCAGCAACCCCGAGATCCGGGGGTATGCGTATGAGTACGCCGACGGGATCTGGTACGGCCTGCCCGTGTATGAGGAGCTGGGGATCCCCGTCTCCAACCTGACACTGGCACTCCGGACGGACGAGCAGAACCTGTTCTGCGACTGGGCCGAGCGGAACGACCCGACCTACAACATCTGGTACTCGGCTGGTGGCAACTTCCAGTCACGGACGGGGGTGACCGCAGCGATGATGTCCATCGCAGGCGCACCGATCCCGCCCGAGGTCGTGGTCCCGCATGTGATGCGGCAGGTCACGGCTGCAGACTGCAACCCGGATCGGGTCCACGAGGCAGTGTCGGGGACGTCGTTGGTGCCCGACGACGTGCTGACGCTGATGTTCCCCGCCTCATGACGAAGCCCGGCTGAGTGAGCGACGGCAGTCCCGGAGGAGAATCGGGCGACGGGGACCTGGTCCTCGAACTGAAGGGCGTCTCCCGGCAGTTCGGTGCAGTTCGAGCGCTGACCGATGTCAGCTTCGACTGCCGCGCCGGGGAGGTCCATGCCTTGGTCGGTGAGAACGGCTCGGGCAAGTCGACTCTCCTCGGGATTGCCAGCGGGTTCATAGAGCCCGACAGGGGGTCGGTGCGCATCGGGGGAAAGCCCCTGCGCACCGATTCCCCTGCGCTTGCCCGGAAGCTCGGCCTGGCGATGGCGTATCAGGACACCTCGATCGTTCAGGCAGAGCCGGTCAAGAACAATCTCTTCCTGGCGGCGCCGCCCGACCAACGGCCCCCCTTCTGGCGTCGCAAGAAATGGGCGCGCAAGCTGCTGGCGGAATTCGACCTCGACCTCGAGCTCTTTCCGGACGCTCCCGCCGGGTTCCTCACCCTTGCCGAGAGGCAGCTTTTCGAGGTCGCCAAGGCGCTCGTCACCAATCCCAAAGTGCTGCTCCTCGACGAGCCGACGACCGCCCTGGGGCCGGATGAGGTCGAGGCGCTGCATCGCACCGTGGTGGCTTGCCGGAAACGCGGTGTCGGGGTGGTCTATGTCAGCCATCGGCTCCCCGAGGTCCTGGAGATCGCCGACCGGATCACCGTCCTCAGAGACGGCCGCAACCGGGGCACTTTCGACGCCCGGGCCACCACCGAGTCGGCGCTGGTCGAGCTGATCGTCGGAAGGCCGTTCGAAGCAGCGTTTCCCGCTGCCGCCCCATCCACTGCCGAGAGGAGCGAGGTCCTGGTAGTCGATGGCTTGCAAGGGCAATCGTTCGGACCAGTCACCTTTACGTTGGAGAGTGGTGAAGTCGTTGGCATCGCCGGTGCCGAAGGGAACGGGCAGGCCCAGCTCTTCGACTGCCTGGCGGGCAGGGTCCCGCCCAGGGCAGGCCGCGTTGTCTGCGACGGCAAGGACCTCAACCTCATCTCAACTCGTGAGGCGGTCAACGCGGGTGTCATGCTCCTGCCCGGCGACCGCAAGCGGGAAGCCCTGGCCACGGTGCTCGGGGTTCGGGTGAACGCCACGATCCAGTCACTGCGGAAGTTCTCCGTGCTCGGATTCCTCAAGCGACGGGCTGAGCGGAATGCCGTAAAGGATCTCGTCGGCGAGCTCGAGATAAGGACGCCTTCGCTCGAACAGCCTGTGGAGTTCCTCTCCGGTGGCAATCAACAGAAGGTTTCGGTCTCCCGTTCCTTCCTGAAAGAACCGGCGGTGATCTTGGCCTATGAGCCGACCCAGGGCGTCGACGTTGGGTCCAGATTCGACATCTATAAGGCGCTCCGGGCTCGCACCGACTCCGGTGCCGCCCTCCTCGTGAAGTCGAGCGATCCAATCGAGCTCTCAGGTCTCTGCGACCGGGTGCTGGTGATGTCGAGGGGGACCATTGTCGAGGAGATTCCCGGAGACGAGTTGGACGAACGACGCATCACCGAGGCCATCGTGCGCGGCCCTGGCCTGTCCAAGGCCGGGCGTTCACCACTCGGGGTGGCCATGCCGCGGAGCCCGACGAAGGCGAATTCGTCGTGACCATCACCACCAACCGCGCCGACTCGGCTCGACAACTATTTCGCAGGCTCATTCGGGATGCCCGCGACAAGAACAAGTGGCGCAAGCTCGTCAAGTTCCGGCTGTGGATGCCTGTGGCCCTGCAGATCCTCCTCCTCGGCGGATTGCTCTTGTTCACCACCAACCGCTTTCCCGGATTCATCAATTCCACGAACATCAACCAGATCCTGATCCTGGCGCTGCCCTTGATCGTGGCCACGTTCGCCCAGACCCATGCCCTCCTCGTCGGCTACATCGACCTTTCCGTTGGTGCCACGATCAGCCTTGGCGTGGTTCTCGCCTCTTTCTTGATCGGCGTCGAGGCCACGACCCCCCAGATCTTGCTTGGCGTGGCCCTCATCCTGTTGTGCGGCCTGGCCATCGGCCTGGTCAACGCGGGCTTGATCCGCGGGGTCAAGATCCCCTCCATCATCGCCACACTGGCCACCCTGAGCATCCTCGACGGGCTCGCATTGACCCTCAGGCCCACCGCGCAGGGAGTCATCAACGACGGTCTGGTGTCGGTGCTCACCACCAGCATCGGGCCGGTGCCCGTGGCGTTCATCGTGATCGTGGTCGGGGCGGCCGCCCTCGACTATTGGCTCCACGCTTCCGGGTCGGGTCTGCAACTGCGGGCAGTTGGCTTCGATGAGCGGTCGGCCAAACGCGGGGGAGTGCGCACCAACTGGGTCCGCGTCCGCGCACTGCTCCTGGCATCCCTGTTCGCCGCTGTCGCCTCGTTCTTCGTCATGGCGAGGTCGCCGATTGGCAACGCCCAGGTCGGTTCGACCTTCGCCCTCAACAGCATCACCGCAGCCGTCCTGGGCGGTGCGTCGTTGGCCGGTGGCCGGGCGACATTCATCGGCGGCACGGTGGCGGCGCTGCTCCTCGCGGTGATCCTCACTGTCCTGCCCTACCTCGGACTCTCGCCAAGCGACGGCACGATGATCATCGGCCTCCTGATCCTTCTCGGTCTCCTCCTCTTCCAGGCAGGGGATCTCAAGGAGCTGGTCAAGCGCAACTACAAACGAGCCCGGCGCCTGTGGGTCGGCAGCCGGGTCCAAGAGAAGGCCGTCGTTCCCGCCTTCTACCCGACGGGCACCGACTTCAGCGTGGTGCCCAACGGGAGGAAGCTGATCAAGGGGGGCACAGTGCTCACCCTCGATCCGGGCATCGGTGACTTCGATGTCGGCGACGTGATGGTCGAGGGAGACAAGATCTTGGCCGTTGGCCCGGGTCTGGCCAACGGGGAGATCGAAGTGATCGACGCCTCCGGGATGATCGTCATGCCCGGGTTCGTCGACACTCATCGTCACATCTGGGAGGGCCTGCTCCGCAACATCGGGACCGATGTCCCTCTCGAGGGTCGGACCAGCTACATCTCGTTCGTACTCCACAAACTGGCTCCGGCGTTCCGACCGGAAGACGCCTACGCCGGGAACCTGGTCTCGGCTCTAGGAGCCATCGACGCCGGGATAACCACCCTGCTCGACTGGTCGCACATACAGGGATCACCGGCCCACACCGACGCCGTCATCCAGGCGCTGGAAGACTCGGGATTGAGGGCGGTGTTCGCCTACGGCTTCCCCTGGTGGGGGAAATGGGAAGAGCGTCAGCCCAGCTGGTTCGTCCGTGCTGCCACCGAGCACTTCTCGACCAAGGACCAGAAGCTGACCCTTGCCCTGGCTGCACCGGGCCCCGAGTTCACAGACTTCGAGGTGTCCCGCGACCACTGGAAGCTGGCCCGGGAAACCGGGGCGCGGATAACAACGCATGTCGGTGTCGGGTCCTACGGGCAGGATTCCAAGGTGCAGCGATTCGGTGAGGCCGGCCTGCTCGGCTCGGACACCACCTACATCCACTGCACAACACTCAACGACACCGAGATCCAGATGATCGTTGACACCGGGGGCACGGTGTCCCTCGCCTCCCCCGTGGAGATGATGATGGGCCACGGGATGCCCCCGATCCAGAAGTTCCTCGACCGCGGACTTCGCCCCAGCCTGAGCATCGATGTCGAGACCAATGTCCCGGCCGACATGTTCAACCAGATGCGATCGGTGCTCGCCCTGCAGACGAACGGTCGCCAATGCCCAGGGGAAGACCCCGGTGTCGCCACGCGAGGTTCTGGAGTACGCCACCGTGGAAGGGGCTCGAGCCAACGGGCTGGAATCGAAGGTGGGGACGCTCACTCCGGGCAAGCAGGCCGACCTGATCATGCTCCGCACCGATCGGGCCGGCGTCACTCCACTGAACGACCCGGCGACCGCGGTCGTCGCCGGAATGGACACCTCGAATGTCGACACCGTGCTCATTGCGGGTCACGTGATGAAGCGTCACGGCGAGCTTCTGCACGTCGATTGGCCGGCGGTGCGGAGGATGGCGACCGATTCCCGGGATTTCGTGGTCGAGAAGTCCGGCTTCAAGCTGCCGAAGATCTGAAGTGAGGCTTCGTTTCCTCCCCCAGGAGCGGAGCGACTTTGGGGGAGGTGGCCCGAAGGGCCGGAGGGGGTGTCTGGTGGCACTTATCCATGCCCCCCTCCCCGGCTTCGCCGGTACTCCCCCCAACGCTCACTACGTTCGCTGGGGGGAGAGATGGTGAAAGCCGACGTCTGCATCATCGGGGGCGGGCTGATCGGCCTCGGCGTCGCTCACGCACTGGTGGACCGGTTTCCCGGGATCTCGATCAACATCCTGGAAAAGGAATCCGACGTCGCCGCCCACCAGAGCAGTCACAACAGCGGGGTGGTGCACTCCGGTCTCTATTACCGGCCAGGGTCTCTGAAGGCCCGGCTCTGTGTCGAGGGTGGCCGGATGCTCGAAGAGCTCTGTGACCAGGAGGCGCTCCCGTTCCGTCGAAGCGGGAAGCTGGTGATCGCCGCCACCGAGAGCGAGTTGGAGAGGCTGGGCGAATTGGAGCGACGGGGCGCCGCCAACGGCCTGCCCGGGCTGCAGCGGGTGGGCCCGGGGGGCATCGCCGACCACGAGCCGGCGGCGGTGGGTGTCGACGCCCTTCACGTGCCCAGTGCCGGGGTGGCCGATTTCCCGGGAGTGGCGAGAGCCTTGAGGCGCAGACTCGAGGACAAAGGCGCTGCCATGGGCCTCGACCGAGAGGTGGAGTCGATCGCCGAAGGTGTGGACGGGGTGGGCCTGGTGGCGGGCGGGGAGCATCATCAGGCCCGGACCTTGGTCAATTGTGCCGGGCTCCACTCCGACCGGGTTGCGGCGATGGCCGGGGTGACGAGCAGGTTCCGGATCGTGCCGTTCCGCGGCGAGTACTACACGCTCGATCCGGGCCAAGTCGAGGTCAGGTCTCTCATCTACCCGGTCCCCGATCCCAGGTTTCCATTCCTCGGAGTCCACTTCAGCAGGCGCATCGACGGGAGCGTCGAGGTGGGGCCCAACGCCGTGCTCGCGCTGGGGAGGGAGCACTACCGGGGCGCGTCGCCATCGTGGCCGGACATCAAGGAGATACTGGGCACGGGAGGTTTCTGGAGGCTCGCTGGGCGCAATTGGTGGACCGGAGCCGGTGAAGTGGTGCGGTCGCGCTCCCGCGCCCTTTACGCGAAGTCAGCACGTCGGTTGGTCCCTGGGGTGCGTGCCGAGCACCTCCGTCCCGGAGGCGCAGGCGTGAGAGCGCAGGCGATCGCTCCTGACGGCCAACTTGTGGACGACTTCGTGATCGAAGAGACCGGTCGGATGATCCATGTGCTGAATGCCCCCTCGCCGGGGGCAACGGCGAGCCTTGCCATCGGTGCCCACATCGCCGCCATGGTGGGGCGTCTGCTCCCGGAATGAGGGATGGCTGCAGTGTGTAGTGTGACTGTTCATTGATGGAGAGCGCCCCCAAGGTCGCCGTGCTGGGGTGCGGTCGGATGGGTGGAGCCATGGCTGCCACCCTGAACCGCGCCGGATTCGAGTTGATTCTGTGGAGCCGCGACCGGGAGAAGGCAAAGCGGCTGGCCGATCAACTGGGTGCGCAGGCGGCGGCGGCCCCGGCGGAGGCGGTGGTGAAGGCGGGCGTGGTCATCAGCAGCCTGGCCGACGACGAGGCGGTGCGCACCGTCTATCTGGGTGAGCAAGGTGCCGTGGCCGGGCTCGCCAGCGGAGTGGTGGTTCTCGAGATGAGCACCATTTCCCCGGAGGTTGTCTTCGAGGTTGGTGCTGCCATCGATGCCACCGGAGCATCTTTCTTCGATTCCCCGGTCTCGGGCAGCGTCGCCACGGTCGAGCAGGGGGCACTCACGATCATGGTCGGGGGCGATGCCGGTTCGCTGGCCCCGGCGCAGCCAGTACTCGAAGCGCTGGCGGCCCGTGTGGTCGAGACTGGCCCACGGGGCACAGGATCCGCGACCAAGCTCGCGGTGAACGCCATCGTGCACGGGCTGAACATCGCACTGTCGGAAGCCCTGGTGCTCGCCGAGAAGGCGGGTGTGGAGCGCAGCATCGCCTACGACGTGTTCGCCAATGGCGCTGTTGGTGCGCCGTTCGTCCAGTACAAGCGTGCAGCCTATGAAGACCCTGACGGGGCACCGGTTGCATTCAGCCTCGACCTCGTGGCGAAGGACCTGGCGTTGATAACGGACCTGGGAATGAGGGTGGGTGCCCGAATGGACCAGGCTGAGGTCGACCTCGCCATCGTCGAGCGCGCGATCGCCGCCGGAATGGGAGAGCGTGACCTCAGCGCCATCGCCGCACTCCTCCGGGAGGAGACCCCAACTTGACCCGGCACCGACGACAAGGAGATCCCGATGACTGACTTTCCGGTAGCAACCACCCCGGCCCCCGGGATCATGGCGGTCGATTGGGAGCATCGGGTCGACTTCGCCCGGTTGCGCACCTATCGCCTGGATCGCGTGAAGCAGCAGCTGGAGGAGCATGGCCTCGGCGCCCTCCTCCTGTTCGAGACCTCCAACATCCGGTACGCCACCGCCACCCAGATCGGCTACTGGGCGTTCAACAAGGGCGAGCGCTGGGCGTTGATCACCCGCAAGGGCCGGCCCAAGATCTGGGACTTCGGTTCGGCGGCCAAAGCCCATCGTCTCCAATTGCCCGACCTGTACGACACCGAGAACTCGATAGGGGGCAACACCGGGCTCCAGGGGGCGATCGGCCCGAGATCGGGCCTCCACGCCCGCGCCGCCGGTGAGATCGCCGCCGCCCTGCGCGACGAAGGCATCGACAGCGACCCACTCGGCGTTGACATGGCGGAGACGGCGGTGTTCCTCGCGTTGCAGAAGGAAGGTCTCAACGTCACTGACGGCCAGCAGGCGATGATGCAGGCGAGGGAGATCAAGAGCCCCGACGAGATCGTGCTCCTCACCCAGGCCAGCGCCATGGTCGATGGCGTCTATCAGGACATATTCGAGATGTTGAAGCCGGGGATCAGGGAATCCGACGTGGTCGCACTGGCTCATGCCCGTCTCTTCGAGATGGGGTCGGAGTTCGTCGAGGCGGTCAACTCGATCGCCGGGGAACGATGCAGCCCTCATCCTCACGTATTCAGCGATCGGCTGATCCGACCCGGCGACCAGGCGTATTTCGACATCATCCATGCTTACAACGGGTATCGCACCTGTTACTACCGGACCTTCGTCGTGGGACGGGCCACCTCCGCGCAGCACGACGCCTTCAAGCAGGCCAGGGAGTGGATGGACGCCGGCATCGACCTGGTGCGGCCGGGAAACACCACCGACATGATCGCCAAGGTGTGGCCCCGGGCCGAGGACTTCGGGTTCGTCGACGAGATGGACGCGTTCGGGCTTCAATTCGGGCATGGGGTGGGTGTCGGGCTCCACGAGCGGCCGATAATCAGCCGGCTCAACTCCTTGGACGATCCGATCGAGATCAAGGAGGGCATGTACTTCGCCCTCGAGACCTATGCCCCGGCAGGTGACGGTCGCTCTGCTGCGCGGCTCGAGGAGATGATGGTGGTCACCGCCGACGGGCCGCAGATCACCACCCTCTTCCCGTGCGAGGAGCTGATGGTGGCCAATGAGTACTGACCTCGACCCCGGGCTCCTCGACTACTCGCAACGACCCGCCCGCCTCCCGCCCGAGGTCGACCCGGCCAATGACCGGATCGCCATCGACCTCGAGACCCGGGTCGAGATGTTCGAGACTCTGCATGTCCTGCGGCAGTTCGAGAAGCGGGCGTACGACATGTTCATGGAGAACCTGGTCAAGGGGACCAGCCACCTCTCCCTGGGTATGGAGGCCGTCGCCACCGGGGTGGCCAAGGCGATGCGCCCCGACGATTACACCTTCGCCACCTACCGGGGCCACGCCCACACCATCGCCCGCGGGGCCCCGCTGGGCCCGGTGCTCGCCGAGCTCCTGGGGCGGGAGAACGGGATCCTCGGCGGCAAGGGAGGCTCGATGCACCTGACCTCCGTGGAGCACGGGATGATGGGCAGCTACGCCATCATCGGCGCCCATCTCTGCGTGGCCAACGGGGCGGCGTGGTCCGCCCAGATGCGGGGCACCGATCAGGTGGCGGTGGCCTTCTTCGGGGACGGCACCACGAACATCGGAGCGTTTCACGAGGCGCTAAACCTGGCCACGGTGTGGAAGCTCCCGGTGGTCTTCGTCTGCGAGAACAACCTCTACATGGAGTACACGCCAATCGACGTCGTCACTGCCACCCGTCATCCCGCGGCGGGGCGGGCCGGGTCCTACGACCTGGAGCCGATCGTGATCGACGGCAACGACGTCGACGAGGTGCACGAGACGGCTCGGGCTGCCGTTTCCCAAGCCCGTTCCGGTGGGGGGCCGACCTTGATCGAGGCCGTCACATACCGCCACGGGGGTCACAGCCGGGCCGATCCCGGGAAGTACCGGCCGGCGGAAGAGGTCGACGCCTGGAAGGACCACGATCCGATCCCGATCTACCACCAGCGCCTGCTCCGGCTCGGGGTGCCCGAGTCCCGGCTTTCCGAGATCGTGCACCAGGTGGCGGACCGGGTCGAGGAGGCGACCACGTTCGCCAAGGAAGGAGAGCGCCCCGGTGAGGGTGTCCTCCTCACCGATGTCTGGGCCGACGGGGGCTCGGCGTGGCGGAACTGAGCTATCGGGAGGCGGTGGCCAGGGGCATCGCCCAGGAGATGAGGCGTGACCCTGCATTGGTGATGCTGGGGGAGGACATCGCCAGCGCCGGTGGGGTGTTCAAGACCACAGTGGGGCTACTCGAGGAGTTCGGTCCGGACCGGATCCGTGATACCCCGATCTCGGAGCAGGCGATCGTTGGAGCGGCCATGGGCGCCGCGATGACTGGGGTCCCGGTGATCGCCGAGATCATGTTCTCCGACTTCCTCGCGGTTTGTTTCGACATGGTCGCCAACGAGATGGCGAAGAGCAGGTACATGACCGGCGGTCAGCTCACGATCCCGGTGGTGATCCGAACTGCCAACGGGGGAGGGGTGCGCTTCGGCGCCCAGCACAGCCAGAGCGTGGAGAACTGGTGCATGATGATCCCGGGTCTCAAGGTGGTCGCCCCCTCCACCCCCGAAGACGTCATCGGGCTGATGGCAGCGTCGGTGCGCGACCCCGATCCGGTGGTGTTCTTCGAGCACAAGTCGTTGCTCGCCGACAAGGCCGAGGTGCCCGACACCGAGATCGTGGCCCGCCTCGGGGAGGCGAAGGTGGTCCGCGCGGGGAGCGACTGCACCATCGCCGCGCTGGCATTGATGGTCCCCCGGGCCCTGGCCGCCGCAGAGCGCCTCGGCGAGGAGGGGATCTCTGCGGAGGTGATCGACCTCCGAACCCTGGTGCCCCTCGACACCCAAACCGTGCTCGGGTCGGTCGCCAAGACCGGCCGGCTCTACACAGTCGAAGAGAACCCCCGGCTTTGCGGCTGGGGAGCCGAGGTGGCGTCGATCGTCGCTGACGAGGCGTTTTGGGACCTGGATGGCCCGGTGGTGCGGATCACCACTCCCCACATCCCACTTCCCGCCGCGGAGAACCTGGAGGACCTGGCTATCCCCTCGGTGGACCGCATCCACGAGACGGTGAGAAAGTCGATGGACTGATGTACGCGCCCGATTCCGCCCGCTACGACCAAATGACCTACGCACGCTCCGGACAGAGCGGACTACTTCTGCCCCGGATCTCGCTCGGCCTGTGGCACAACTTCGGAGGCGAGGGGGCGACCGACGAGGTGCGGAACATGCTGCTCCGCTCGTTCGACCATGGAGTCACCCATTTCGACCTGGCCAACAACTATGGGCCACCGCCGGGCTCTGCGGAGCGCAACTTCGGGGCGGTCCTCGCCTCAGACCTCGGGCCCTTTCGGGATGAGTTGATCATCTCCACGAAGGCCGGCTACTGGATGTGGGATGGGCCCTACGGGGAGTGGGGATCGCGAAAGTACCTGCTGGCATCCCTCGATCAGAGCCTGCGGCGGATGGGGCTCGACTACGTCGACATCTTCTACTCACATCGCCACGACCCTTCGACCCCTCTCGAAGAGACGATGGGCGCCCTCGACCATGCGGTTCGCTCGGGCCGGGCCCTCTACGCCGGGATCTCCTCTTACGGCCCCGACGCGACCAGGGAGGCCGTCGCCATTCTCCGGGGCATGGGCACGCCATGCGTCATCCATCAACCTTCCTATTCCATGCTCAACCGCTGGGTTGAGGACGGCCTGCTCGATGTTCTGGACGAGGAAGGCATTGGGTGCATCGTGTTCTCCCCACTGGCGCAGGGCCTGCTCAGCGACAAGTACCTCTCCGGGGTGCCCGCCGACTCCCGTGCACTCACTGGCGACTCATTCGACCAAGGCATGCTCAGTGAGGAGAATCTGGCCCGGGTCCGCGGGTTGAACGAGATCGCCGGGCGCCGGGGTCAGACGTTGGCGCAGATGGCGGTGGCGTGGGTGCTCCGTCGACCCACGGTGACTTCGGCACTGGTCGGGGCTCGCAATTGGGCCCAGATCGCCGACCTGCTCGGAGCGCTGGACCATCTCGACCTCAGCGACGAGGAGCTGGCCGAGATCAACCGCTACGCGGTGGAAGGTGAGCTCAACCTCTGGGCCGCGTCCAGCGACAGCTGAGAGTCAGCCGCCCTCCAGGCGGAACGTTGTGTCGCTCTCGATAAGGTCGACGACGTGACCGCTCAAGCGAGGGCCGCCGCCGACCACATCGTGATCGTGGGTGCGATGGCCACCGGCAAGACCAGCATCGGCGAGGGCCTGGCGCGCGCGCTGGGGCTCCCATTCACCGATTCCGATCGGCAGATCTCGGAGAGGACCGGTCGTGACGGTGCCGCGATCGCCGCAGGAGCCGGCATCACTGCGCTCCATGAGTTGGAGCGAGAGGTGTTCTGGGAGGCAGTGTCTTCGGCGCAGCCACAGGTGGTGGCAGCCGCAGCGAGCGTCATCGAGGACCCGAAAGTGCGAGCAGCTCTCGAGACAGTGCGTTGCATATGGCTGAAGGCAGATGCAACGGCCCTCGAGGAGCGGCTGTCGACGTCCTTACACCGGCGCTCGACCGGAGAGGACGAAGTAAGACGGCTGGCCGGCAGAACTGCTCTGTATGAGGCCTGCGCCGATGTGACCTTCGACACGACTGGTGTCGCTGTCGACCATGCCGTCGCGGTCCTCAGCGACCAGCTCGATCGGAGACACTCCCCATGAATGACCAACCCGGCCAGCCCTTCCCGCTCGGGGTCAACTACTGGCCCCGGCGCAAGGCGATGTACTGGTGGGGCGACTTCGACCCGGGGGAGGTGGCCGAGGAGTTCGACATCATCGCCTCCGTGGGAATGAGCGTGGTGCGTGTGTTCCTGCTCTGGGACGATTGGCAGCCAACGTCCGATCAGGTGTCGTCGGAGCGGCTGGTCGACTTCGGCACCGTCTGTGACCTGGCTGCCGAGCGCGGGCTCGGCCTCGATGTCACCTTCTTCACCGGGCACATGAGCGGGCCCAACTGGTCGCCGGGTTGGCTGCTCGACCCGACGGCGGCGTCCCATCCCTCCCCGCACGTGCGTCAGGTGGTCAGTGGAGGACGGGTCGTGAACTCCACCTATCGGAACATGTTCCACGACCCCGAGGCCCTGGCGGCCGAACGGCTGTTGGTGGAGACGGTGGTCGCTCGGTACCGCGACCACGAAGGTATCTGGATGTGGAACCTCGGGAATGAGCCGGACCTCTTCGCTCACCCCCATTCCCCGGCGGCCGGGAGGGCCTGGGTGGCGGAGATGACCGCCATGATCCACGAGCTCGACCCTTCCCATCCGGTGACCACGGGGCTCCACACCGCGAGCCTGTTCGAGGACAACGGGCTGCGGGTCGACGAGGTCTTCTCCGAGAGCGATGTCGCGGTCATGCACGGCTATCCCATGTACGTCGACTGGTCACGACACGCCCTCGATCCGGACTTCGTTCCCTATCTCTGTGCCCTGGTCACCGCGCTCAGCGGCAAGCCCTGCCTTGCCGAGGAGTGGGGTGGGTGCACCGCCCCTCCTCCCGGTGAATCGGTGATTTGGGAATGGACCTCCTACGGGCAGGCCCGCACCCAGTTCATGGCGGGGGAGGAGGAGTTCGCCCGATACGTGGGAGAGGTCCTGCCCCGGCTGGTCGAAGTGGGTGCCACGGGTGCCTTCCTCTGGTGCTTCGCCGACTATGCCGAGGACCTGTGGGACCGGCCTCCCTGTGATCCGGGTGGGGCGATGCATGAGCGGCACTTCGGGTTGGTTCGCCCCGACGGCTCGCTGAAGCCCCATACCGATGTCTTGCGGAGCTTCGCCTCGACGCGACCTGCGATCCAGTCCCCGGTGAGGTCGGTGGCCCTGGATGTCACTGTCGAGGAGTACTACACCGACCCCTGGCACCACGCACAAAGGTTGTACGAGTCCTACCTCGCTCGTTGAGTCTCTCGAGCATCCGAAGCCGCCTCTGAAAGCGCTTTCCAAGGAATCAGGGAAATCCCACCCGGCTTTTGATTGACACCGCCTGATAATCCGCTGTAAGTTTGGAAGCGCTCTCAGAAGGAGGAGCCCGCCGGATGGCGCGCACGCTCGACGACTTGGCCGAACTCAGCGGTGTTTCCCGCGCCACCGTCTCCCGCGTGATCAACGGGGGACCGGTCTCGGCGGAGACCAGGCGACGGGTTCTCGAGGTCATCGAGGGCACCAACTATCGACCAAATCTCGCAGCACGATCCCTGGCGTCGGGACGCACCGGAGTGGTGGGTGTGGTCATGCATGTCGACCCCCCGGTCCTCTTCGAAGATTCATATTTCGTGGCCCTACTCCACGGGGTGAGCGACGTGCTGGCCGATCGGGCCAGCGGAATGATGTTGTGGCTCGGTAACAGGAGCAAGGAAGAGACTCTCGATCGGATCCTGGGTACCGGCCTCATGGATGGGGTGATCGTGTCCGCCGACAACCTCGACGACCCCCTCGTCGATGGGCTTCTCTCGTCAGACCTACCCACGGTCCTCATCGGCCACCGGCGTTCGGACCTCTCTGCCAGTTATGTGGACATCGACAATGTCGGTGCCGCGGAAACCGTCACCACCCATCTCATCGACATCGGGCGGACCCGCATCGGCCACATCACCGGGCGTCGGGGCAGCGTGGCCGGCGAGGATCGGTTGACCGGATATCAACGAGCGATGGCACGCGCCGGCCGCGATGGCAACGGCCTCGTCGTAGAGGGCGACTTCACCCGCCCCGTCGGCGTGCAGGCCGCGACCGAACTCCTCGATCTCGGTGTCGACGCCATCTTCTGCGCCAACGACGCCACGGCGAGCGGCACCCTGGAGTCGATCGAAAGGGCCGGTCTCAAGGTGCCCGACGACGTCGCCCTCGCCGGATTCGACGACCTCCCGGTTGCTTCCGAGCTCGACCCGCCCCTGACCACGATCCGTCAGGGAGTGCATGCACAGGGCAGCGAGTCTGCCCTGGCTCTGCTGAGTCTTCTGGAAAACCCTGATGGTGGACCCCGTCGCGTCCTGTTACCAACCGAGTTGGTGATCAGGCAGTCGACGGTGGGCGGCCTCATGGGATGACCGGGAGGGAACCGGCCGCGCCCAACCCCGGGGCGGGCCATCGGCCATGAGGCCGTAGAAATATCCGGGGCCGAAGGAGGAGAACGGATAGCAATGAAAAGAATCAAGAGCATCACCCTCGTGGTGGTCCTCCTTTTGATCCTCGCCGCATGTGGTGACTCGGGAACGTCCAGCAGCACCACCGCGGCCAGTGACGGGGGGCCCACGACGACGGCGGCTGCAGGGTCGACGACCGCGGCAGCGGCCGGCGAGCCGGTGGAGATCCGATGGTTCGTCGGGCTCGGTGCCGGTGACCAGCCGGAGCAGAAGGCAGCCCAAGAGGCAGTGGTCGCCGAATTCAACGAGTCGCAGAATGAGATCGAACTCGTGCTCGAGATCGTCGACTACGACGTCGCATACACGACCCTGGCAAACCAGATCGCGACGGGCGACGCCCCGGACATCATCGGTCCGGTAGGTCGCGACGGCTCGAATGGGTTCGCCGGGCTCTACCTGGACATCGAGCCGTTGATCGAGTCGACCGGGGTGGAAACCTCACAATGGGCGACTGCCGCGGTGGACAACCAGCGGGAAGCCGACGGGACCTTGGTCGGTCTCCCGTTCGGGTCCTTCCCGTCGGCCATTTACTTCAACCGGGACCTCTTCGCGGAGGCCGGTCTGCCCGAACCGCCACAGGAGTATGGGCCGGATGGCGTGACTGTCTACGGTGAGGGCACGGAATACGAGGGAACCTGGGACTGGGCCAAGGTCCAGGAGATCGCCGAGATCCTCACCGTTGACGGCAACGGAGTGGACGCCACGGATCCCGCCTTCGACCGCACGACTGCGACCCAGTGGGGCTTCCACTGGCAGTTCACCACCGGTCTCTTCCAGAACGGGTCGTTCTGGGGCGCCGGCTACCCGATGGCGGATGACGGCACAGCCGACATCCCGGCGATCTGGGAAGAGGAGTGGAAGTGGTTCCACGCCAACGTGTGGGAGCGAGGCATCTCGCCAGACCAGACCGTATTGGATGCGGGGGACAACCTGTTCCAGGGCGGGAACATAGGGATGGCGGCGACTCACCTGTGGTACACGTGCTGCATCCAGAGCGACACCATTGCGGGAGACTTCTGGGACTACGGGGTCATGCCTTCCAATGACGGGGTGGTCACGGCCAACCTGCATGCGGACACCTTCCGCATCCTGGACTCGACCGAGCATCCTGAAGAGGCGTTCACGGCCATGTACTACCTCCTCACCGAGGCGGCTCTGGACCTGCTGACGGCCTACGGTGCAGCGCCGGCGGACCCTGCGCTGATGGACGCCTACCTGGCAGCCCAAGATGAGAGGTACCCGCAAGGGGTCAACTGGCAGACCATCCTCGATGGCGCCAACTATGCGGACAACCCGAGCCACGAGACCTTCCTCCCCGGATGGTCGGAGTACAAGATCCGGCTCAAGGAGCTCGAAACCGGGCTCCTGTCCAATCCAGATCTCGATCTGGATGCTGAGATCGCCCAGGTGGAAAGCGACCTGAGTGCGATCTTCGCCGAAAACACGGAGTAGGTAGCGTCACGGTCGATGGCATGTCCGTGATCGTCGATGAGGGGGTGGCCGGTTCGGCCGCCCCCTCATCACCCTCGTCACCACGCAAGCGCTCATCCCTGGCGAAGAGACGGGGACGGGCCGGGCTTTGGTTCGTCATGCCCTGGATACTCGGGTTCTTCCTCTGGTACGCGATCCCAATGGCGGCCTCCCTCTGGTTCTCGTTCACCGACTACGACCTGGTGAGTGACGAGCCGATGCAGTTCGTCGGGCTGGAGAACTGGGTCAGGATGTTCAACGACGCCGACGTTCACCAGTCGGTCTTGGTAACCGTCAAGTTCGGGGCGATCGCCCTTCCCGTCGCGATTCTGTTCCCGATGGCAATCGCATATCTGTTGGTCGCGAATTCACTCAAGGGGCGGGAGGGTTTTCGCGCTCTGTTCTTCATGCCCTCGATCATCCCGTTCGTGGCCGCGGTCCTCATCTTCAACGGGGTCTTCAACGGGCAAATAGGCTGGGTGAACAAGATCCTCGCCATTTTCGGCATCGACGGGCCCGAATGGTTCCACGATGAGTTCTGGATCTACCCCTCCCTGGTGTTCATCGGTCTCTGGGCGGTGGGCAATGCGATCCTCATCTTCATCGCCGCCATGAAGGGGGTGCCGTCTGATCTGTATGCGGCAGCGCGCATCGACGGCGCCGGGGAGTGGGGTTCATTCCGGCACATCACCATCCCCTTCATCAGCCCGATAATTTTCTACAACCTGGTCATCACACTGATCGGGATCTTCGGATACTTCCTGGTCCCCTTCGTCCTCAACAACGGCAGTGGCGCCCCCAATGGGGCTACCCAGTTCTATGCCCTCTACTTCTTCAGGACCGGATTCCAGTTCTTCGACATGGGATACGCGGCGACATTGGCCTGGGCGCTGTTCATCGTCGCGGTGTTGACGACGGGGGCTCTTTTCTGGTCGGCCAAGTACTGGGTCCACTACGAGTTCGAGGGATGAGAGGATGACCGCCACCCTCGAGCGCGAGAGCACCTCCACCACCGCCCCTGCAGGTCGCCCTCCGAAGAGGCGGTTCCAGGGGTGGGTTATCACCGGGGTCACCGGGTTGGTCCTGTTCGTGTTCCTCCTTCCCCTGGGATACATGGCGGTCACCTCGCTCAAGTCCGAGCAGATGCTCTCCGACCTCGATGGTCCGATCCTCCCCCAGTCGGCAGCAACCTTCGAGTACGAGGGCGAGCAACTCGAGATCTTCACCGTTCCCATGCCCGATGGCACGAACCGAGAGCTGGCGATGCTCCAGCCCGGGCGGCAGACCTCGCAATTCATCGACCCCGCCGATCCGTCGGCCGGGCCCATCGAGTGGGAGGGCAACTGGAGGCTGCTCGAGCCCACCTACGCGCTCGACCCGCAATGGCAGAACTACGGCCAGGCCTGGGACTTGATGGACTTCCCGCTTCTTCTGAGGAACACGCTGGTCATCGCCGGACTGGGGACGATCGGGGCCGTTGGGTCCTCCATCCTGGTCGCCTACGGGTTGGCCCGCTTCCACGTGCCGTTCAGCAGGTCGATCATGGTGGTGCTCATCGCCACAATCATCCTCCCTCGTTACGCCACGCTGGTTCCCACCTACACCCTCTTCCTCCGCATCGGGTGGGTGGGCACATGGCTGCCGTTGATCGTGCCCCACTTCTTCGCCAACGCCTTCAATGTGTTCCTTCTCAGACAGTATTTCCTCACCATCCCCAGGGAGTTGGACGAGGCGGCCACCATCGACGGGGCTGGACCGTTTCGCACTCTGTGGTCGGTTCTCCTCCCCCAGATGAAAGCCCCGATCGTGGCCGTGTCCCTCTTTCACTTCTACTTCGCCTGGAATGACTTCTTCGAGCCCTTGATCTACCTCTCGGCGCGGCCCGAATTGCAGCCGATCGCAGTGGGCCTGCGCACTTTCAACACGCTCTACGACGACACGCCCAGCCTCATCCAGTCGGGCGCCATGCTGGCGTTGATCATCCCGGTGATGGTGTTCCTCTTCGCCCAACGGGTCTTCCTCAAGGGCATCGACCTGTCCGGGGTCCAGAAATAGGCACCGGACCGAGAACAGCCAGGAGCAACCAGCAATGACCACATCATCGGAGTTCCCACCCGGCTTCTTGTGGGGGGTGGCCACCGCCGCCTATCAGGTCGAGGGAGCCGTGGCCGAGGATGGACGTGGCCCGTCGATCTGGGACACCTTCAGCCACACCCCGGGCCTCACGCACAACGGCGACAATGGCGACCAGGCGGTCGACCACTATCACCGCTTTGCCGACGACGTGGCGCTGATGGCCGAGCTCGGCGTGAACGCATATCGCTTCTCGATCTCCTGGCCACGGATCCTCCCCGAAGGCACGGGACGCATCAACGAGGCCGGCATCGACTTCTACAGGCGGCTTTGCAAGGAGCTGATTGGTGCCGGGATCACCCCGGCCGCGACGCTGTATCACTGGGACCTGCCTCAAGCCCTACAGGACCGGGGTGGTTGGCTGAATCGGGAGTCGGTGGATTGGTTCGCTCGTTATGCATCGGTCGCCAAGGAGTCTCTCGGGGATCTGATCCAGGTGTGGACCACCCTCAATGAGCCCTGGTGCTCGGCGTTCCTCGGCCACAGCTCCGGCGAGCACGCCCCGGGGATCAAGGACTCCCCGAATTCGTTTGTCGCCGCCCATCATCTGATGCTGGCCCATCACGCCGGGATTCGGGCGATGAGGGCCTCCAGCCCGCCCAACTCCGATCAGTTGGGGATCGTCCTCAACCTGATTCCGGCATGGCCGGCCACGGATTCGGAGGAAGATGCGGTCGCGGCCACGCTGGTGGATGCGGTCTCCAACCGCCTGTTCACCGGCGCGGTGTTCGATGGCACCTACCCCGACGACGTCCTGGCGATGATCGAGCGCTACGGGGTGGAGGACCAGATCGACCTCATCGAGCTGGCGTCGGCCGTCGATCCCATCGACTTCCTGGGTGTCAACTACTACAACGTCAATCACGTCCAACATGCCCCGGGAGCGGAGCCGATGGGACCGTGGCCGGGAGCGTGGGAGGCCCGGGTCACCCGACCGCCCGGCGAGCTCACCGAGATGGGCTGGGGGGTCGAGCCCGAAGGCCTCCAGTGGATGCTGGAGCGGATCGGGAGGGAGCAACCCGGCTTGCCCCTCTATGTCTGTGAGAACGGCGCGGCCTACCCGGACGTGGTCTCACCCGACGGATCGATCGACGATCCGGCCCGGACGGCCTATCTCCAGAGCCATATCGGGGCGATCCACAATGCCATTGCCCAGGGGGTGAACGTCGGCGGCTATTTCGTCTGGTCGCTGCTCGACAACTTCGAGTGGGCCCGTGGTTACGAGAAGCGGTTCGGCATAGTGCGGGTCGATCTGGACACCATGGCGCGAACGATCAAGGCCAGCGGCAACTGGTACCGGGACTTCATTGCGGGACGGGCCCCACTTTGAGGGTGTTAGGAGGATGTAACGGACACTGACCTCTCGGAGTCAGATATCCTGATGCCGAACATGAACTTTGAAACCATCCTCTGGAAGGGTCGCTGTGGGCCATTCGAGCTGAAAGTGGCCCCGGACACCTTCCGGCCATCCACGATCTCGACTCTCCTCGCGGAGTCGATGGAGATCCGGAAGGGAGCGGTGGTTATCGACGCCGGGTGCGGGTCTGGTGTGCTCTCCATAGTCGCTGCCAAACTCGGCGCCGGCCGGGTCTTCGGTGTGGACGCCGCGGCGGAGACCGTGGAGATCGCAACGGCCAATGCCGAGGCTCAGGGCGTGGCCGATCGCACCACGTTCTTCCAGGGGGACATGTTCGCGCCGATCCCGGACGGGGTCGAGGCGGATGTGGTGATCGGCGACGTTTCCGGCATCCCCGACGACCTGGCGACAGTGTCTGGATGGTTTCCCTCCGGGCTCTCCGGTGGACCGAGTGGAGCCGAGCTGCCGATGCGCATGCTCGACGAGGCGAAGCGGATTCTGAGCAAGGGCGGCAAGCTTCTCCTCCCCACCGGCACCCTCCAGGACGAGACCTCGATCCTGGACAAAGCTCGGTCCCTGTTCGGCTCGATTCGACAGCTCTCCGAGCGCAGCATCCCACTTCCCTCGGCCCTTGCCGAGCAGCCCGCGGTGATCGGGTTGATCAAGGAGAAGGTCATCGAGCTCAGCGAGCGTGGGAGCCGGTTGTTGTGGACGGCCCGGGTCTGGGAGGTCTCGGCATAGGCCGCCGTGTCGGGATAGGCCGTCGTGGCCGTTTCTGATCGGCTAGCCCCCTTCGGGGTCACAATCTTCAGCGAGATGACCGCGCTCGCCCAGGAGTACGGGGCCGTCAACCTCGGGCAAGGGTTTCCGAACTGGGATGGCGCCGACTTCGTGAAAGCCTCCGCCGCTCGCTCACTGTCCGAGGGTGGGCACGACCAATACCCGCCCAGTGCCGGGGTACCTGCTCTTCGCGAGGCCCTTGCCCGGCGTTACGGGCCACTGTTCGGATGGGACCTGGATCCGGCCGACGAGATCACGGTGACCTGTGGCTGCACCGAAGCCCTCGCAGCCTCCGTGCTCGGGCTGGTCAACCCGGGCGACGAGGTGGTGCTCATCGAGCCCAGCTACGACTCCTACCCGGTGTGCCTGGCGATGGCCGGCGCCATTCCCAGGTTCGTGACCCTGCGGCCTCCGGACTTCGCACTCGACCCCGAAGAGCTGCGAGCGGCTTTCTCTCCACAGACCAGGGCGATCCTCGTCAACAACCCGCACAACCCGACCGGGCGTGTGTTTTCCGAACAGGAGCTGAGGACGATCGCCGAGCTCTGCCAGGAGTTCGACGTCATCGCCATCACAGACGAGGTTTACGAGGAGATGGTCTTCACCGCGCCCCATCTTCGGCTCGCCACTCTCGACGGCATGTGGGAGCGGACCCTCACGCTTTCCTCATTGGGCAAGACCTTCTCGCTCACCGGTTGGAAAGTGGGCTGGGGGATCGGCCCCTCACATCTCACCGCCGGTTTGCGGGCCGCGCATCAGTTCCTGACATTCACCACTCCCACTCCGGTGCAGCACGGGGCGATCGCTGCGTTGGGGGCGCCGGCAAATCTCTACGACGAGCTGCGGGCGACCTACTCGTCGAAACGCCAGCTCCTAGCCGATGGCCTGGGGGAGGTGGGACTCGAGGTTTATCCGCCACAGGGGACATATTTCATGATGGCGGGACATCGCGCACTGGGCTTTCCCGATGACCGTGCGTTCTGTCGACATCTGGCGGAGGCGGCCAGGGTGGTGGCGATCCCCCCGAGTGTGTTCTATCACGACCCCGCGGAAGGAGCGGGCATGGTGCGTTTCGCATTTTGCAAGGACGAGGAGACGTTGCGGGAGGCGATCGAGAGGATGAAGGCGGGACTTGCGGCCGCTAACCGCATACCGCATGTCGCGCAGATCGCATCATGTCGTTCCTGCGGATTCGCGAGAGCTCGGCGGATTCGCGGTTTACACTTTCTCGCTCCCGATCGGGGAGCCCATGTCACCCACCATGTTCGATCTGACGCACTCCCACGACGCTTGTGGCGTCGGGTTCATCGCTGCGTTGGATCGGGTCCCCACCTATCGAATGACCCGGCTGGCCGTCGAGTGCCTGGTCAACCTGGATCACCGGGGCGCCAAGGCAGCAGATGGGACCGGTGATGGTGCCGGCCTGCTCACGCAGATCCCTCGAAGGCTGATCAGCCGCGAATTGAGCGCACATGGGCTCGACGTGGCGCCGGAGAGCCTCGGGATCGTCATGTGCTTCCTCGCCCCCACCGAGGCCTCGGCGTCACGGGCGGTGGTGAGTCAGGCCCTCGAGGCCGAGGGCCTTCGCCTCCTCTTCTGGCGTTCCGTCCCTACTGATCCGTTGGTTCTCGGTGACCACGCACGCGATGTGCTCCCGCTCATCGAGCAGGCGATCGTCACCGGGCCCGGCGAGCCTTCAGATTTCGAGCGCAGCCTGTATCTGGCGAGAAAGCGGATCGAGCGCACCGCAACCCCGGGCCTCTCCATCCCATCGGCGTCGAGCCGGACGGTCGTCTACAAAGGGCTGTTCACCGCGTCCCGCATCGCCGACTTTTATTGGGATCTCCGCGACCCCGACTACGAAACGGCGTTCGCCATCTTCCATCAGCGCTACTCGACCAACACTTTCCCGTCATGGGACAACGCCCAGCCGTTCCGCGCCCTGGCCCACAACGGCGAGATCAACACCATCCAGTCCAACCGATCCTGGATGGTGGCCAGGGAGAAGGGTGCCACCCCGGGGGTCTGGGGTGATCGGCTCCCGGACGTGTTCCCCTTCCTCCAGCCCGGGATCTCCGACTCGGGGAGCCTGGACAATGCTTTCGAGCTCCTCATGCAGAGCGGTCGGTCCCTTACCCATGTCAAAGAGATGCTGATGCCGGCTGCCTGGGAGAACGTGATCGACCTCGATCCCGAGCTCGCTGCCTTCTACGCGTATCACGCCTTCCTGACCGAGCCCTGGGATGGCCCGGCCTCGATCTCGGCTACGGACGGGATTTCGCTGCTCGCGGGCATGGACCGAAACGGGCTCCGGCCCGCCCGCTGGGCGATCACCCCTGATGTGGTGCTGGTCGCCTCGGAAGCCGGAGTGTGTCCCGAGGAGGAGGCCGGAGCGCTGTCCACCGGTCAGCTCGGCCCCGGTGAAGTGATCTTCTTCGACGGCGAGACCGGGGAGGTGCGCCATTCCGAGGCGGTCAAGGCCGATCTCGCCGCGGCCCGCCCGTACGGGGACTGGGTCAACACCGAGACCCTTCGCATCCAGGCCTCCTTCGACGACCTGGCTGACGACCGCTTCGACGCCGCCGCCCTGAGCAGGGTGTTCGGGTACACCGCCGAAGAGCGACGGCTGGTGATCGCGGACATGGCCCGCGGCGACAACCCGCTGGGGGCGATGGGGGACGACACCGGCCTGGCCGTGCTCTCCAGCCGGCCCCGTCGTCTCACCCAGTTCTTCCACGAGCAGTTCGCCCAGGTGACCAATCCTCCCATGGACCCGATCCGGGAGAAACTGGTCATGTCGCTCCGCATTCAGCTCGGAAAGCGCGGCCCGCTGCTCGAGGACACCCCGCAACAGGCCCATCTGATCGAGCTCTCCAGCCCGATCCTCTCAGATGCCGAGCTGGAGTCGATCGTCCGCTCCGGCGACCGCCGGTTCTTCTCTCACTGGATCGCCACCACTTGGCCGGTCTCCGCGGGGCCCGAGGGGATGAGAGCCCGCCTCGACGAGATCTGTGACGAGGCCGCGCAGGCGGTCAAGCTGGGCGCGACCATCCTGGTCATCTCGGACCGGGAGACCGAGGAAACCCGGGCCCCGATCCCGATGCTGCTGGCGCTGGGCGCGGTGCACCACCACCTGATCGATGAAGGGGTGCGAGGCTCGGTGTCCCTGGTCGTGGTCTCCGGTGAGCCGAGGGATCCCCACGACCTGGCCTGCCTCGTCGGGTTCGGGGCATCAGCAGTCAACCCCTACCTCGCGATCGAGCACGCTCGGGACCTCGCTGCCTCCGGTGCCATCGACGTCGACCCGGTCCCGGCACAGGAGAACTTCCGCGCGGCGATGGAGGAGGGGCTGCTCAAGATCATGTCCAAGATGGGGATCTGCACCCTCTCCGCCTACCGCGGCTCGGAGCTGTTCGAGGTGATCGGGCTTTCCGAGGCCGTGTGCCGGAGAGCGTTCCGCAATGCCCCACGGAGGCTGCGGGGCATCGGGATCGACGAGCTGGCCCGCCAGGCGCTGCAGCGTCATCAGGCGTACACCGCAGGAGAGACCGAGGCTGGGGGCTTTTACAAGCATCGTCGAGGTTCCGATGTTCACGTGACCAGCCCCATGGTGGTGCTCGGCGTTCAGAAGGCGGTGCGCTCCGGGGACCCCGATGACTGGGAGCGATACCTGGAGATGATCTCCGACCGGGAGCCGGCTCTGGTCCGCGATCTGCTCACCTTCGTGCAGCGAGAACCGGTGCCCCTGGACGAGGTCGAGCCGGCGGAACAGATCATGCGCCGGTTCACCACCGCCGCCATGTCACTGGGGGCGCTGTCCGCCGAGGCGCATACCGCGCTCGCCGAGGCCATGAACCTCATTGGCGGGCACTCGAACTCGGGGGAGGGGGGTGAGGACCCGGAGCGTTTCGGCACTCCCAAGAACTCGGCGATCAAGCAGGTCGCCTCGGGCCGATTCGGTGTCACTCCCGCCTATCTGGACTCCGCCGACGAGCTCCAGATCAAGATGGCTCAGGGCTCCAAGCCAGGCGAGGGCGGGCAGCTACCCGGTCACAAGGTTTCAGACGAGATCGCCCGGCTCCGCTACACCGAGCCCGGGGTGACGCTGATCTCGCCGCCGCCCCATCACGACATCTACTCGATCGAGGACCTGGCCCAACTCATCTACGACCTGAAAGCGTTCAAGCCCACCGCCCGGGTCTCGGTGAAACTGGTCAGCGAGCCCGGAGTGGGGACCATCGCCGTCGGGGTCGCCAAGGCCGACGCCGATGTCATCACCATCTCTGGTTCCGAAGGTGGCACCGGCGCTTCGCCCTTGGTCTCGATCAAACACGCCGGCTCGCCATGGGAGCTCGGCCTTGCCGAGGCCCATCAGGTGCTCACCGCCAACGGGCAGAGGGGCCGGGTGCTGTTGGAGACCGACGGCGGGTTGCGCACCGGGCGCGACATCGTGGTGGCTGCTCTCCTCGGAGCCGAGCGGTTCGGGTTCGGGACCCTCCCCCTGCTGGCGATGGGTTGCAAGATGGTCCGCCAGTGCCACCTCAACACCTGCCCGGTTGGGATCGCCACCCAGGACGAGGACTTGAGGGCCAAGTTCACAGGCTCCGCCGACCAGGTGGTGCTGTTGTTCCGTCGCCTCGCCGAGGAAGCCCGCCGCCACATCGCAGCCCTCGGAGCGCGATCGATCGGCGAGCTGGTGGGGCGGGCCGACCTGCTCCGGCCGATCGATCCGGGACACCCGCTGGCTGCCGACCTTTCGGCGATGCTGATCGCCTCCAAGGGTGGCAAGAAGCACGAGGGCTATCGCCCGGTAGGTCTATCCAGCCTCTCGGTGCGGTTGGTTGCCGACAGTCAACATTCCATTGCAACCGGTGAGCCCGTGGAGCTCTCCTATCCGATCCGAAATGTCGATCGAGCTATCGGCGCCCGGCTCTCCGGTGAGATCACCTCCCGTCGTGGCGCCGAAGGGCTCCCCGAGGGGACGATCACGGTCCAGGTCGCGGGCACTGCGGGTCAGAGCTTCGGCGCCTGGCTTTGCCGTGGAGTGCGCATACACCTGGAGGGGACCGCCAACGACTATCTGGGCAAGGGGATGGGAGGGGGCTTCATCTCGGTCTCGCCACGCCGACCTGGGGGGACCGTGCCCCATGCCGCCGGGAATGCGGTGCTCTACGGCGCGACCGGGGGCCGGGTCTTTCTGGCCGGCAAGGTCGGCCAGAGGTTTGCGGTCCGAAACTCGGGTGCCGTCGCCGTGCTCGAGGGGTGCTCCGATCACGGCTGTGAGTACATGACCGGCGGCGTGGTCCTCGTCATCGGCGAGGTCGGCCGCAACTTCGGCGCCGGGATGACCGGGGGAGTCGCCTACGTCTGGGACCCGGCGATGAACCTCAAGGCCCGTCTGGCCGACACCGCACCGGCTGCGCGGCGACCGTCGGAGTCCGATCTCGCCGACATCCGGTCGCTGGTCGAGGAGCACCACGCGGCCACCTCGAGCCCGGCTTCACACAGGATCCTGGAGGAGTGGAGCGCCGAACAGGGCTCGTTCTGGGTGGTTTCCAACGGTGGCGGCAAACGCACGCTCGCGGTGGTCGAGTCGGCGGAGGTGCCGGCCACGCCTTGAAATCGTGGGGAGGAGCGCAGGGCGTGCCCGCGAGAATGCCTGAGGACGAGGGGTTACCAGCGGGCGCGCCGATACAGTGCCCCGTTACGCCATGACTCACGGCCCCGACCGGTCCCGGTCACCTCGTTACCTCCTCTTGCTCTCCCTCGGCGCCCTGGGCGTGGTCTACGGCGATATTGGCACCAGTCCTCTCTATGCAATGCGGGAGGCCTTTCACACCTCCGACATGGCGGTCACCAGGGGCAACGTCCTTGGCGTTCTCTCGCTGATGTTCTGGGCACTGGTGATCATCGTCTCCATCAAGTACCTGATTTTCGTGCTTCGCGCCGACAACGCCGGGGAGGGCGGGATCATGGCTCTGACCGCCCTGATCCTCCCTCCGAATCGGAGGATCAAGGTTCGTGGGGCACAGCGGGTGCTGATCCTCCTCGGCCTGTTCGGTACCGCGCTCCTCTATGGCGACGGGATGATCACCCCGGCGATCTCCGTGCTCTCCGCAGTGGAGGGCATCGAAATCGTGGCACCGGCGGCAGAGGCTTGGGTGGTCCCGATCTCGATTGTGATCCTGATCGCCCTCTTCGCCATCCAGCGAACCGGGACCGGCACGGTGGGCGCTGTGTTCGGGCCGGTGATGATCGTGTGGTTTGCCACCATTGGCATTCTCGGCGGACTCCAGGTCATCTCCGACCCCGGGGTCCTGATCGCAATCAACCCCGTCTATGGCATCCAGTTCATCGCGTCGAATCCGAGGATCGCCTTTCTGGCACTGGGGGCGATCTTTCTCGTCGCTACCGGTAGCGAAGCTCTGTACGCCGATATGGGCCACTTCGGCCGGCGTCCGATCCGGCTGGGGTGGGTCATCGTGGTGTTCCCGGCCCTGCTCCTCAATTATTTCGGCCAGGGGGCGTTGGTCCTAGCCAACCCGGAAGCCATCGACAACCCCTTCTATCGGCTGGCCCCGGCTTGGGCTCTTGCCCCCCTCGTCCTCCTGGCCACCGCGGCCACGGTCATCGCATCCCAGGCGCTGATCTCGGGTGCCTATTCGATGACGATGCAGGCGGTGCAACTCGGGTTCCTGCCTCGGGTCGACATCGACCACACCTCGCCACGGGAGATCGGTCAGGTGTATGTGGCATCGATCAATTGGGTGTTGATGGCGGCCTGCATCTCCCTGGTCCTCGCCTTCCGCACCTCGAGCAACCTGGCGGCGGCCTACGGGGTGGCGGTGACCTCGACGATGGTGATCACCACCCTCGTGCTCTATCGGGTGGCCCGGGAGCGCTGGGGCTGGACCCGACTCGAAGCAGGCTCCCTCCTTTCGCTGTTCCTCATCGTCGACTTGTCGTTCTTCGCAGCCAACATCGTCAAGATCCCGGCCGGCGGTTGGGTCCCGCTTGCGGTGGGAGCGGTGATCTTCGTAGTCATGGTCACCTGGCGCCGCGGACGGCGCGACCTATCCATGGAGATGCGCCACGGCCAGGTCCCCATCGAGCGCTTCATCGCTTCGATCGCCCGACACCCACAGCGGAGAGTCCCGGGAACCGCGGTCTACCTGATCCGGGAGCCGGGCTTCGTCCCGCCTGCAATGCTCTCCAACCTGAGGCACAACGAGATCCTCCACGAGACCATCGTGCTGCTCACGGTGCGCGCAGCCAACGTGGCCAAGGTCCCCCAGGCCCGTCGGGCCACGGTCCACGACCTCGGGGACGACTTCTTCCAGGTCATACTGGACTACGGGTTCATGGAGGAGCCCGAGATCCCAGCCGCACTGGCGAGCATCGTTGACACCGAGTTCGGCTTCGACCCCTCGGATTCGAGCTATTTCATCGGGCGGGAGTCGGTGGTCGTCGAGCCGGGCAAGGGGTTGCGGGCATGGCGTGCCCGGTTGTTCAGCTTCCTCCACCGCAACTCCTCGAGCGCCGCGGTCCAGTTCGGCCTACCGTCGGAGCAGGTGATGGAGATCGGCACCCAGGTCCCAATGTGAGGTCCTTATGGAAGTGACCATGATCGTGGAGATCCCGAAAGGGAGCCGCAACAAGTACGAGACCGACCACGAGACAGGGGAGATCTTCCTCGACCGGATGTTGTTCACCGCCACCCGGTACCCGGCCGATTACGGCTTCATCCCCAACACCCTTGCCGAGGACGGCGATCCCCTTGACATCATGGCGCTCGTCAATGAGCCCACGTTCCCTGGATGCCGGATCCGGGTCCGCCCGCTCGGGGTCTTCCTCATGGAGGATCAGGGTCATGCCGACCACAAAGTGCTCAGTGTCCCTCTCGGGGACCCGTTATGGCCGGACGCCGAGAATCTGGAAGACGTGCCGGCTCACGTCCTCAGTGAGGTGGAGCACTTCTTCCAGGTCTACAAGGAGCTGGAGAAGAAGAAGACGGCGGTGATCGGATGGCGCTCCAGGGAGGAGGCCCTCACTGTCATCGAGCGCGCACTGGCGGCCTACCCGCACTGACCGCCGCGGGCCGGGTTCGTCCGACACGACGTCGAATCCCTATCTAGATTCCACGCGTCGGAACCTTGAACGGAGAGTCAGCCCTGATGAAACGGATCGTCGTATTACTCGTTGCCTTGTCTCTGGCCGCCCTCGCGGTCCCGATCGCGTCGGCGCAGGAGGAGGACGATCAGGTCACCCTTCGCGTTGGCCTCACCCAGGACTGGGACACGCTCAACCCCGCCGCTGGCTTCTCGGTCCCCAGCTATGAGGTTTGGAACATCCACTACGCCACTCTGACCGACAAGGCGGCGGCCGACTTCGCCCCGATCCCGGGCCTGGCCGAGTCCTGGGAGGCCTCGGCTGACGGGCTCACCTACACCTATACCCTGCGCGAAGGCCTGGTCTGGTCCGATGGAGAGCCGCTGACTGCCGAGGACGTGGTCTGGAACATCAACACCGCGCGAGACCAGGGGTGGGACAACATGATCTCCACCGTCCAGAACCTGGAAGCAACCGAGATCGACGAGCTGACAGTTCAGATCACCTCGTCGGTGCCCGATCCCAAGCTCCCGGTCATGGACATCTACCTCGTCCCGCCCCACATCTGGGAGCCGATCGCCACCGACTACGACGCTGCCACCCAATACGAGGGGGCCGACGCCGATGGGGTGGGGAGCGGGCCGTTCGTGGTGACCGAGTTCAACAAGGGTGAGGAAGTCGTCATGGACTGCCAACCCCAGCTACTGGGGCTGGGAAGGCGAGGAGCCGCCGTACGACCGGATCGTCTTCCGCCTCTATGAGAACCCCGACGCCATGGTGGCCGCCCTCCAGGAGGCGGAGCTGGATGCGATCTACGGATTCCCCCCCGGCTCCGCCGAGGCGCTCGAGGCGGATCCCAACATCGAGGTCGTCGCCGGAATGCAGGGCGGTTTCGACGAGATCGCTCTAAACGGTGGCCAGGCCGAGGGTCAGCCCCATCCCGCCCTCCTCGACCTCGAGGTGCGGCGGGCCATCGGCTTCGCCATCGACGACGGGGCGGTGATCGAGGACCTGTGGTTCGGCTTCGCCAGTCCGTTGGAGACGATCAGTCCCGGGGCCGACCTGAAGTGGGCCGCTGACATCCCCGAGGATCAGCGCTTCACCTACGACCCGGCCCGGGCCAATCAGATCCTCGACGACGCCGGGTACTCCGACACCGATGGTGACGGCATCCGGGAGATGCCCGACGGGACCCCGATCTCGCTGCGCCATGCGCGTCAACACCGACGCCGACGACGCCGGCTCGATCGGCGACCTGTTCCAGGGTTGGATGGCCGACATCGGGATCGGGGTGACTCTCGAGCCCTATGACCAGGACGCACTCTTCACGGTGATCATCGAAGGTGATTACGACTCCTTCTTCTGGGGCTGGGTGCCCTTCGTCGATCCCGACCCGATGCTCTCCTACTTCACCGAGGCCGAGTTGGGAAACAACAACGACGCCAACTGGACCGATCCCCGGTACGAGGAGCTCTACGTCCAGCAGAACCAGGAGCTGGACCCCGAGACCCGTCTCGATCTGGTCCACGAGATGCTGACCATCTTCTACGACGCCGCGGTCTACTTCCCGCTCTACTCCGCTCCCGACATGGACGCGTACCGGACCGACACCTTCGAGGGGTACGTGCTGCAGCCGGCGGAAGTGGGCCCGCCGATCTTCCAACAGACCTCGCCCAGCTACGTGCTGTTGAGGCCGGTCGGGGCTGAGGCCGACGACGGCGGGAGCAACACCCTCCTCATCGTCGGAGGCGTGGTGGCGGCCGTGGTCGTCATCGGCGGGATCTTCCTCGCGATGAGGAACCGATCCTCGACCGCCGACGACCGGGAGTAACACTGGCCACGAAGCAGGCGTCGAGAAAGGGGCGCAGCCGCCTCGTCCTGCGCAAGGTGCTCGGCTCGTTACTGACGCTCGTCTTCGTCCTCGTCTTCAACTTCTTCCTTTTTCGGGTGGTGCAGACCGATCCCATCGGGTCGCTCTTCAGAGGACGGGACGTGCCGCAGTCGACGCTGGACGACCTGCGGGAGAGTTTCGGGCTCGACGAGCCGATGTCGACCCAGTTCGTGCTCTATCTGCGGGAGACGGCCCAGCTCAACTTCGGCATCTCGTACCAGACCCGGCAGTCGGTGTGGGACGAGATCGTGGACGCCATACCGGCCACGGTGGCACTGGTCGGCGTGTCGGCCGTGCTCTCGGCTGTGATCGGCACCCTGGCAGGCATCATCGCCGCCTGGCGAAGGAACTCCTGGAAAGACCACAGCATCACCTCGGGGACCATGGTCTTCTATTCCATGCCCGACTTCTGGCTGGGAATGATCCTCCTGGTGCTGTTCGCCGTGGTTTTGGGCTGGTTCCCGGTTGGTGGCATCACCGACGCCGGGTCCAATGAGACCGGGTTGGCACTGCTCCTGGACCAGCTCCATCACATGTTCCTCCCCGCACTGACCCTCACTCTCGCCTATCTCGGCGAGTACACCCTGATCACCCGCAGCTCGCTGCTCGACGTCATGGGCGAGGACTATCTGACCGTGGCCCGGGCCAAGGGGCTTCGGGACAAAGTGGTGCGGCGGCGCCATGCCGTACCCAACGCCCTACTCCCCGTGGTGACCCTGGCCGCGATCAACTTCGGGTTCGTGCTCTCGGGTGCCATCGCCGTCGAATCGGTGTTCTCCTGGCCGGGCCTGGGCAAGTTGACCGCCGACGCGATCCGCGGTCCGGACCTACCCATGCTCCAGGCGCTCTTCCTCGTGTTCAGCGCGGCGGTGATCTTCTTCAACCTCCTTGCCGACCTCGCCTACGTATGGCTCGACCCCAGGGTGGAGGACGTTTGAGCATCGCCATGCAGCGCCGCCGGGCGACCGCGGGCCGGGCCTGGCGCCAGTTCCGTGCAGTCGCGCCAGGGGATGGTCGGGCTTGCTGTCCTCGCGGTCTTCGTCCTGATGGCGCTGGCCGCCCCGCTGCTGGCTGATGTCCGCGAGCTGAGCCCGGTCTACGCCCGAGCGCAGGGCAACCCGCAATGGGCCCCGCCTTCGGAATTTCCCCCACTGGGGACCGACTACATCAGGCGCTCGGTGTGGGCCCAGTTCGTGTGGGGGTCGAGGGTCAGCCTCTTCGTTGGCCTGGCGGCGACCGTGCTCACCATTCTCATCGGTTCGGTGGTCGGCATCGTTTCCGGCTTCGTCGGTGGGAGGGTCGACGCATTCCTGATGCGGATCACCGAATGGTTCCTGGTCATCCCCTTCTTGCCACTGGCCATCGTCCTCGCCTCGGTCCTGGGTCGCTCGGTGTGGAACATCATCTTCGTGATCGGGATCACCTCGTGGCCGTCCACTGCCCGCTTGCTGCGGGCCCAGGTGTTGACCGTCAAACAGAGATTGTTCGTCGATCGAGCCCGCTCCCTCGGGGCCTCAGGGCCCCATATCGTCAACCATCACATACTCCCCAATGTCATGGGGCTGATCCTGGCCAACGCAACGCTGGCCGTCCCCATATCCATCCTCACCGAGACCACCCTCGCCTTCCTTGGCCTCGGTGACCCCACCGCTGCGTCCTGGGGCAAGACCCTGGAGGAGGCCTTCGTCAACGGGGCCCTGGTCCGCAATGCCTGGTGGTATTTCCTCCCCGCCGGCCTCGGGATCCTGACAGTGGTCCTTGCGTTCACGCTGATCGGGCGCACCCTCGAGGAAATCGCCAACCCACGCCTCGGCGACCGCTAATGGGTGACCCGATGCTTTCGGTGAGGGACCTCAACGTCACGTACCACACCAAGGAGGGTGCAGTGCCCGCGGTCCGGGGGGTGAGCTTCGACCTGGAGAAGGGCGACTCCCTCGGCCTCGCCGGTGAGTCCGGGTGTGGCAAGTCCACCCTCGCCGGCGCCCTGTTGCGCCTGCTGCCCGCGGGGACAGAAGTCACCGGAGAGATCACCCTCGACGGCAAGGACGTCCTCGGGCTGTCACCCGGTGGGCTGCGAGCGGCGCGTTGGACTGCGGGCGCGATAATCTTCCAGGGAGCACTGCATGCCCTGAATCCGGTGCAGACCGTCGGGGAGCAGATCGCGGAGCCGATGCTGGTCCACGACACGGCGCCCAGTGAGAAGGTGGCGCGCACCCGAACCGTGGAGCTGTTGGGCCGGGTCGGTCTCTCCGAGGCCCGCGCCGACTCCTACCCCCACCAGCTGTCCGGTGGCCAGCGGCAAAGGGTCCTGATCGCGATGGCACTGGCGTGTGATCCGCTACTGCTCATCGCCGACGAGCCGACCACCGCCCTCGATCTGATGGTCCAGGCCCAGGTCCTGGCGCTGCTCGACGATCTCAAGGCAGAACGAGATCTGACCTTGATGTTCATCACCCACGACCTCTCGGTCCTCACCTACGCCTGTCGTCGCCTCGCAGTCATGTACGCGGGGCGAATCGTCGAAGAAGGCCCGTCCTGGGAGGTCTTCGACAACGCCTCCCACCCCTACACCCGTGCCCTGGCCGCCGCGTTCCCCACCATCGGCGACCAATCCTCCCGCATGGCACCGTCCGGGTTGGCAGGTGATCCGCCAACCCCGGGCAACCTCCCTCAGGGTTGCCCCTTCCACCCCCGGTGCCCGCTGGCTCACGATGCTTGTCTGCCCGAAGAACCGGAGTTGCGGTCGGCTGGCGACGGAAGGTCGGCGGCATGCGTACTGGTGTGATCCCGCTCGTCGAGGTCGAGGACCTCCACGTCGACTTCGGCAATGCCCGAGCCGTGGACGGTGCATCGCTCCATGTCGACTCGGGGGAGGTACTGGCCCTGGTCGGTGAGTCAGGATCGGGGAAGACCACTCTGATCCGGGCGATTCAGGGGCTGCAAAAGGCGACTTCGGGGACGGTCCGGGTCGAGGGAGGACCGGTCGACGTCAAGACGAAAAAGGCGATCCAGACGGTCTTCAACCCGACTGTGCAGATGGTGTTCCAGGACCCGACCGGAGCTCTGAACCCGCGCCAGACCATCTACGAGGTGGTGGCCGAGGGGCTGCGAATCCACGGGCACCCCAGCGACGAAGAGGAGAGAGTGGCCAATGCATTGTCACGGGCCGGGCTCCGCCCTCCGGAACGGTTCTTCCCGATGTACCCCCACGAGGTATCGGGTGGGCAGCGTCAGCGGGTCGTCATCGCGGGGGCGATGGTCATGGAGCCGCGGCTCCTGCTCGCCGACGAGCCGGTGGCCAGTCTCGACGCCTCGATCCGGGGCGAGATCCTGGCCCTGATGCGCCACCTGGTGGACGAGACCGGATTGTCGATCCTGGTGGTGACCCACGACCTGGGGTTGGCCTGGAACATCGCCGATCGGGTGGCGGTGATGTACCTGGGGAGGATCGTGGAGACCGGGCCCACCGAGGAGATCCTGGAGAACCCGCAGCACCCTTACACCCGGGCCCTGCTCTCGGTGGTGCCGGAGACCAGGGAGATGGAACAGCAGATCCTCACCGGCGAGATTCCCGACCCGACCCGGATCCCGACCGGGTGCCGGTTCCACCCCCGATGCCCGTTGTACAAGTCGGGGACATTGGCACCCGACATCGCCGCCCGTTGCCCAACTGACGATCCAGGCCCGGTCGCGGCCGGGGCGCTGGTCGCGGCCGCCTGCTGGGCTGTTTCTCCCCCCAGGAGCGAAGCGACGTTGGGGGGAGTACCGGCGTAGCCGGGGAGGGGAGCGCCTTGCGGTCGGCGTTCAGCGGTCCGCGGACAGCGGAAGTTCCAACCGAAACACCGACTCCCCGTCGTGGAGATAGGTGAGATCCCCGCCCATCACCCGGGCCAAGCTCCTGGCGACGGCGAGGCCGAGTCCGACCGAGTTCGGGGTGTTCCTGCCGCTGTCCCCGTGCTCGAAGGGGTCGAACATGGTGGCCACTCGTGATGCGGGGATTGGGCCTCCCGAGTCACGGACTTCGATCGCGCCCTGTGACCGGTCCTCGCTCAGCACCACCCGGATCTGCTCACCCCCGTAGCGGACGGCGTTGGTGATCAGGTTGCGGAGTATCTGGCGGAGGCGATTGGCGTCGGCCCATACCACGACATCACCTTCCCACCCGATGGCCCGCGAGCCGTCGCGGCCCGCCGATTGCACCAGATCGGCGAGGTGCTCTGTGACCGGGACCTCGGTCGGATAGACACTCATGGTCCCCGCCTCGAGGCGGGTCATGGTGAGCAGATCGTCGACGATGCTCGAGATGTCGGCTGACTGGCTCGCTATCAGCCGGACCAGACCCCGGGCTTCGTTGGGGTCGAAGAGGTCCCAGGACTCGGCCAGCTCGGTGGCGAAGCCGAGCACCGCTGCCAGAGGCGTCCTCAGCTCGTGGCTCACACTTGCCAGGAAGTCCCGCTTCTCGTTGTCCAGGGCCTCCAGCTCGCCGACCCGTTCCTGAGCCAACTCCGCCTCGCGGCGTGCCCGCTCCACTTGGAATCGGGTGGCTGTGAGCCGTGCCCTGCGCTCCGCATCGTCGGTGTGCAGCGCCCCGTCGAGCCGATGGAAGTCGCGGTACGAGGCCAGCGCCCCGGCATGGTCACCCAGTGCTTCGAGGAGGTCGGCTCGGAGGGCGGCGGCCTTGACGATTGCCCGCCTCAGGTCGATCTTCTCGCTCTTGGCCACGATCTGGTCGAGCAATGTCCCGGCCTCCGAGAGGCGACACGCCTCGATCAGCCAGCCCACCCGGTCGAGTGCGATCTCCACTCCGAGTTGGTCGAGGCCGCCGGTGGTGGCCGCGGTTTCGGCCTCACCCGAGAAGGCGAGTGCCTCGTCCCGATGCCCCGACGCCGCATGGACCAAGGCCATGAGGTACTTCCCATAGGCCCGGGTATGGCGACCGTCCTCGTCCAGAATCTCACCACGTTCGATGATCTCGATGGCCATCTCCCGCGCACTCGAGATCAGACCCTCCTCTCGTCCTCGTCCTCGCAAGCCTTGGCGAGCACCATCATCTCGAAGCCCTGGTTGATCCGGGCGGTGCCGATGCGCAATGTGTCGCCGATGGAGGTGTAGATGTCCTCCGTCTGCTCGAAGATGTCCAGCGCCTCCCGGTGCCTACCTTCGTTGCTGAGCGCGATCCCGGTGAGGTTGGCGAGGAGCCCGTGAGCCTGGGGGTCATCGATCATCTTCAGAGGGGCCCGGGCCCGCTCCAGGTACTCCAGGGCGGTCGAGGTATCCCCGACATCGCCGTAGAGGTCCCCGATCGCCATCAGGGCGTTGGCCACACCCTTCATGTCGTTGGCGAGCTCGAATTGGGCACGGGCCGACAACTGATCGTCGAGTGCCTCGTCGAGCCGTCCCAGTGAGCTGAACGCCCACCCACGGTTGTGCAGTGCCCATGCCCGACCCAAGGCGTCGCCAATGGATTCCGCGAGTCAGGATCGACTCGTTGGCCACCGCGACCGCCTCGTTGGAGTCGAACTCGTAGAGGGCGGCGCACAACTCGTTCAGAGCCTCCACGCGATCGCGGTCGGTCAGGGCGTCGTCGACCCGCGTCCGCTTCGTGGCCAGGGTGTCCATCGGGAATTGAATCGTCAGTTGGTGGTGACTACTTGAAGAGTGCGCAAATGCGCTAGTCCCTGGTTCTACACCATATAGGTCCGTACCGGGTCCTTTTCACCGAGGATCGCCCGATCGGCGGCGAAAGGGGAGATCTCGACGTCGGTCTCCCCCTCCAGCGCCAGGTCGACCAGTACCCGGCCCAGTAGCGAGGCGAATTTGAAGGCATGTCCCGCCCCGACCGCGGTGAAGACATGCTCCCGACCAGGTACTCGATCCACGATGAAGTCCCGATCCGGCGTCAGGGTGTAGAGACAGGTCTTGGCGAGCCGAATCGACCCCGCCGCACCCGGGAGGTGCTGGGCGGTGAACCGGAGCACGGCCTCGTTTACGTCGTCCCGAGGCTGGAAACTGCGGGAGTCGGGATCGGTCACGATCTCGCAACGGTCCCAGGCCACCTTCACCGCCGGTTCCCCAAAGATGGGGAAACCGTAGAAGTTGGGCTCGTCCATCCAGATCCAGATCGGGAACCGGCTGGGATGAAAGGCAACGGGATCGAGCGGGTCGAGGTACACCACCTGCTCCTGGGTCACCTCCAGTGGGAAGGTCACCCCCAGGGACTCCAGTGCCCGGTTGGTCCAGGCCCCGGCCGCGACAATCACATTGCTTGCGCGGTAAGTCGTCCCGCCGGCGACCACCTCGACCTCGCCTTCTGTCTCCAGGATCGACTCCACCTCGACCGAATCCAGCAGGTGGGCACCATGCTCGGCGGCGAGCCGGCGGTGGGTGGCGTTGGCCCGGGAGGCCATGGCGATCCCTGATTGCTCCTGATACAGGGCGGTCACGTCTTCGCCGACCTGCCACTGCGGCCAACGCCGCATCAATTCGGAGGAATCGAGCTCCTCGAAGGGCACTCCGGCTGTCGACATCGATGTCCGGTAGTCATCGAGCCCGATGCTGGCTCGTTCCGGGGCCAGGTCGAGACCGCCCGTGCGCAGCACAAGTTGTTCCCCGGATTCCACCTCTACTTGCTCCCACGCCCGGTAGGCGGCCCGGGCCAGTTCGACATATTCCGGCGTGTGATACGAGAGCCGGATGATCCGGCTGTGGTCTTCGGACCCGCCGTTGCCATGGCCCAGTTGGAACTGCTCGATCCCGAGCACGGAGTTCCCGATCCGGCGAGCACCCCAGTAGGCAGCGGCGCTCCCGATCCCGCCCAGTCCGAGGACGATCAGGTCGTAGTCGGCCTTCACTGCAGGCCGAGGTCACCCAGGTAGCGGCGGATGTCCATCGAGTAATCCTCCATCGGGGCATAGAACCCGGTGGTGAACCGCCGTGATCTCATCCCTCGCTGCACCAGCTCACAGATCTGCCAGTCCTGGCGGTTGACCAGGTCCCAGAAGTCGACGGCATCGGAGGGGTCGAACCCGGGACGCTCGATCTCGTCCTTGTGGAATAGGAAGTCGCAGACCACCACCGTCTCCTCGGCGGCACGGGGCCACAGGGTGAAGGCGGCGACGTGGTCGGCGGAGAGGCTGAGCATCAGGTTGGGATAGATCAGCTGGCCCTTGTGGCGCTCCATCTCCTCGGGGCTGAGCCCGGGGAAGGGTTGGCGGTTGCTGGTCCCGGTTGCAGTGAAAGTCCAGGCTCCCTCCCGGTGGGGGATTCCCGCCTCCCAATCCAGTTCCGACCCACCCCGCTGGCGAAAGGCCGGAACCAGCTCTACGAGCTCGGGGTGGACAGGCCCGCAGTGGTAGCACTCGTTGTAGTTCTCGACGATCGCCTTCCAGTTGGCGGCGACCGGATAGACGATCCGCACCACGCTGCGGAGGTCGGTGAGTGGGTAGTTGGCCAGATATGACTCGGTGTCCTGGAACTGACCGGCGAGCGGGGCAGCATTCTCCGGGTCGAGATGGGCGAAGACGAACCCACCCCAGGTGTCGACGTCGACTTCGTGAAGCGGCAGGTCCTCCTTTCTCAGACCGTCTTCCTCGTCGAGAAAAGGGGCCGCGCGGAGCCGGCCATCGAAGGCGTAGGTCCAGTTGTGATAGGGGCACTGGATCGAGCCGTGGAAGGTGCCCGATGGCCCGATCTCGGATTGGGATGGCTTTCCCGTGGCGGTGGCGAGCACCGTGCCCCGGTGCCGGCAAAGGTTGATGTATGCGGCGAGCCCGCCGTCACGAAGCCGGGTGACGATGACCGACTCGTCGACCACCTGGGACACCAGATGGTCGCCCGGGCCCGGGATCTCCTCCTCCCGCCCGACGCAGAACCACTGTGCCTCGAACACCTTTTCCCGCTCGAGCTCGAACCACTCGGCCGCCACGTAACAATCGCGGCTCAGGGTGGGCTCCATGGGGCGGAGAATACTTGAACCCCGATTCAGCCCGAGCTCAGGCCCACTCTCGGGGCACTGACTCCTCCCATGCGCGTTGCCAGATCGCCTTGCCCTCGTGGAATGCCTCGAGCTCGATGTGGAGACGCAGGGCATCGGCGTCGCCTGCCATCTCCAGAGTGCCGATAGTGGCCACGCTCCACCCCGGGCGGTCGAGGTGGATCTCGTTCACCGACCACACCCTGGTGCTCGCCGGGTCGTCATCTTGGACGCTGACGGTCCATTCCTGACGCGAGCGGTAAGTGAGCCGGTCCCGGTCCGGCTGCTCCTCGGTGCTCGAGATCTCTCGCCGATAGATCGTGGTGTCGCCCTCCCGGGATACAGACCAGTCTCGATCGTCATCGACCTCGATGACGTTCGGCTCTGGAGGGGGCTCCGATTCGGGCCAGTCCAGGTTGCGCTCCAGGGATCGTGGCGGGCACGGTGGGCAGGATCAGCAGCGACCTCGTCGGGTCGACGGTGAGAGCGAAGGGCTCGCCGGGTGGCCAGACCACGGGAAAGTCGGCGCCGGCGAGAGCGAGACGAAGGCTCCATCCCGACTCGATCACGGCCGACGAGGCGAGCATCGGGAATCTCACCATCACCTCACGCCCGGCCTCGACCGGGACCGGATCGGAGAGGTCCACGGGGAACACGAGGTTTCGATTCCCCCGGCAGATGAGATGGGGGACACCCCCGGGAGAGACAGCCGACAGCCTTGCCGCCACCATCCCCAGCGGCCGGTCCGAGGTGACCGTGAGCTCCACCTCAGGCTGGCCCAGGATCTCCAGCGGCTCTTCCAATGGCTCGGTCTGGAAGGTGATCGATGCCTCATCGTCGTCGATGCCCGGCTCGCTCCCGATCCCGGCGCGGTCCCAAGCCGGGGCATGGCCCCCCACCCATTGCGGCCCGGACCAGGAGACGGTGCCGTGGGTCAGCTCGGCCAGCGTTGCCTGCCAAAGCGACCGGTCCTGTGGTGGCCACTCAGGCTCTGCCCGCCAGTAGCCCTCGACCTGGTCGCCGTCGTAGGGGGCCGCCGTCCTTACGAAGACCGCAGCTTGGGGCAGGCTCATGATGTCGTTGTCATCGCCACGGAGGTGATGCCCGAACCAGCGGGCCATCAGGTCGAGGTGGTCCAGAGTGGGTGTGGGAACCCCGGTTGCAGGTCGGTAATGGCCCCAGGGGCCGATCACTGCCCGCGTTGGGCACGTCAGGTGCTCGGTGATCGCCAGCATCCCGTCCACGTAACCGTCGAGCCAGCCTCCGATCACCAGGGTCGGGGCCTGGATCGAGGCGTAGTCGGCACAGGGCGAGCCATGCAGCCAGTAGGCATCCCGGCTCTGGTGGCGCAGCCATTCGAACGGCCATTGCGGAGTCTTCTCCAGGCGTTCCATCCACTCCTCGAACCAGCCCTCGCCGACGATGTCCGGGTCGGGGGGCAGGCCGTTGGTGGCCACCATCGAAGTCGGCCAGTCCACCTGCTCGGCGGCGTGGAGTGAGCCTCCGGTGTAGTGCACGTCACAGGCGAAGCGGTCGTGGGTGGCGTGCATGGGCACGATCGCCTTCAAGTTCCGGGGGCGCAGCATGGCGGTCTGCAATGCGCTGAACCCGCCCCAGGAGATGCCCCACATCCCGAGCTCGCCGGTGCACCAGTCCTGGTCGGCCAGCCACTCCATGACCGCCACGTTGTCCTGTTGCTCCTGGCCGGTGTACTCGTTCTCGATGACACCGGTGGAGGCACCGGTGCCTCGGATGTCGATGCGGACGCCGGCAAGTCCGCGGGCCGCGAGATAGGCGTAAGTGGTCCAATCCCGGGCCGTGCAGTCGTCGTCCTTGCGGTAGGGAAGCGACTCGAGGACTGCGGGGAATGGGCCGTCGCCCGGGGCATCCGGTCGGTACACCGTGAGCGCGACCCGGATCCCGTCCCCCATCTCCACGAATACCCGTCGGTCGATGGTGACGGGATAGCCGTGGTCGGGCACGGCGGGAGGGTACTGCCCGGCGGCTGGCGCAGGCCGCGATGTCTACCGTGCCCGTATGCCTTCCCGACTGCGCGTGGTGGTGGTCGGCGCTGGTGTCGCCGGCCTGGCTGCGGCCCGCGATCTGGCGGATTCCGGCTGCGACGTGGTGGTGCTCGAGGCCCGGGACCGGGTCGGGGGCAGGGTGTGGTCGACCACGCTGGACAACGGCGAGGTGGTCGAGCTGGGCGGTGAGTGGATCGCCTCCACCCAGGATGCGGTTCTCGGGCTGGCGTCCGAGCTCGGCCTGCGACTCGTCGATCCCGGGATCGACTTCGTCAGCCGGGATGCGGTTGGTGGCGAGGCGATCTCGACCGGGGAGCACCAGCGAGTCAACCGTGCCCTCGCCGAACTGGTGGCGACCCTCTCCGAGGAGGAGTTGGATTCGATCACCGCCGCCGCAGTAGTCGACGAGGTTGCCGACGGTAGCCCTGCCTTCCACGTGCTGAGATCCCGACTCGAGGGCACGTGCGGTGCACCACTCGAGGTGGTGGCCGGGTCCGAGATCGGCGCCGATTTCGGCTACGGCGAGCACGCCTACTACCGCATCGAAGGGGGAAACGACTCCCTGGCCACGGCGATGGCGTCCGGGCTGACGGTGTCGTTGGAGTCCATGGCCACCTCGGTTGGCCAGAGCAGGCACGGTGTCGGCGTGGAGGCAGATGGCAGGGTGATGGACGCCGACGCGGTGGTGGTCGCGGTGCCATTCCCGCTGCTCAGCCAGATCGAATTCGACCCGGCATTTCCCCAGCATCTGGCGACCACGGTGGGCCGGATCGAGATGGGGACCGCGGCCAAGGTGGCGATGACCACCCGATCGGCCCCGCCCTTGTTCCGCCGTCAGGACACCGACATCCCGGCCTGGTACTGGAGCGGCCTCGCCGGTGACGGCGAGGTGCGGAAGGCGGTGACCGGGTTCGCAGGATCGATCGATGGGGTGAGGGCGCTGCTTGCCGATCCGGTAGCGAGGCTCCGCGCCTCGGTCCCCGAGACCGAGCTGGTGGGAGAGCCGACCGTCGTGGACTGGGGCGCCGACCAATTCGCCGGCGGCTGCTACACGGTGATCGGTCCCGGTGTCAGGCCGCTACTCCAACATTTCGAGGAGCCATTCGGCCGGGTGTTCTTCGCCGGTGAGCACACCACGGGCTCGGGATCGATCGATGGGGCGATCCGCTCCGGGCGGGCCGCCGCGGCGCGGCTCCTCGCGTCTGAGGCCTCCCAGTTCCACTGGGTCTAGATTCGGCAGCCAGCCAGCCAGGAGACACCTTGACCGAGGCGGATGCCTACAGCCAGACGATCAGAGAGCTTTCCGACCGCATCGTCGAAGCGCAGCGCCCGATTCGGGTGCTGAGCGCGATCAATTGGGACGACCAGGTCAAACAGGACTTCTTCGCATCGGGGTTCAAGGAGCAGCCCAAGGTGGACCGTGGCTACTACGAGGCCAAGGACATCAGGCTCGACCCGATGCAAACCCGCACCGATCTCCGGGCGATCCAGGGGGAGATCCTGAGCCGTCTCGGCCCTGTGGCCCCGGCCTCGGTGATGATGCGCTTCATGTGTGAGCAGTACCTCCAGGTGGTCGACCTCCTGGAGAGCCGGGGGACACCGGGGTTCGCCCAACTCAGTGGGCTTCTCTACGGCACCCCCAATGACGTGTTCCATGCCGGCGGGCCGACTATCGCCGACCTCGCCGAGCAGATGAGGCACATCCTGGAAGGCCTGGCCGGGAAGATCATGGAGATGGAGGACGCCCGCTCCATCGACGGCACGACTGCGGTCGGGATCCTGCAGCGCCAACTCGACCACTCGATGGGCCCGGGCAAGATCGATGTCAAGGCCGACGATGGCATCGCCGCCGACGCCGCCGCCGGGGCCGACTACATAAAGCTCAACGAGGACAAGTTCTTCTCCCAGCGCGACCTGGACCTGTTGGAGGCCCACGAAGGTTGGGTCCATGTCGGGACCACCCTCAATGGCCTGGCCCAGCCGGTGTGCACCTTCCTCGGAAAGGCCGCGCCCCGATCCACGGTCACCCAGGAGGGCCTGGCGGTGCTCACCGAGATGATCAACATGCGAAGCCATCCTCGGAGGCTGGCCAAGCTGATGCATCGCATCGAGGGGATCAAGATGGCCACCGAGGGCGCGAGCTTCATCGAGGTGTTCGAGGCGTTTCGCACCGATGGCCTCAGTGAGGACGAGGCCTGGTCGGCGGCGCATCGCATCTTCCGGGGGAGCCTTCCCGAGGCTGGGCCGTTCACCAAGGACCTGGGCTATGGCAAGGGCCTGGTGCTGACCCTGCTCTACGTCAGACTCGCAATCCAGACCGGTAAGGCGCACCGGATCCCATTGCTCTTCTGCGGCAAAGTCGATCTGCTCGACATGTCGGTGCTCCACCAGTTGGAGGAGGAGGGGCTGGTGGAACAGCCCGAGTTCGTCCCGCCGCCCTTCGACGACCTTCCCGCACTCACCGTCGCCCTCAGCCTGGGCGGGTTCATGGCCAAGCTGGACTGGACCCGGCTCGAGGCCGACTATTCCAGTCTGATCTGACCGCCGCCGGCGGTAGCGTGGCCGCCATGTGGGCAGATCGTGACGTCGTCCGGGTCGTCGCCGCCCGCTTCATCTCCCGGGTCGGTGGTGAGGCCGCCTTCTTCGTCGGGATCTGGGGCAAGACCGCCTTCCAGTTGCAGGCGACCGCCGGCGAAGTCGCCGCGGTCATGGCCGCCCTCGGTCTCGCCTCGCTGATCGGTTCGGCGATCGCCGGGGTCCTGGTTGATCGCTTCGACCCCCGCCGGGTCCTGATCGGTGCGGAGATCCTGTTCATCCCGGTCGCGATCGGCATGATCTTCGCCGACACCATCCCGGCGATGGTGGTGATGACCTTCATCCTCGGGTTTGGTGGGTACACCGGTGTTCACCGCGATCGCCTCCTTCGCCCCCTATTTGACGGACGACCAGGACCGGCTGGCCAAGGTGAACGGATACATCGAAGGGGCTTCCTGGGCCGCATTCGTGGTCGGTCCCGCCGTGGGTGCGCTGATGACCGTGACCATCGGGCTGGAGAGCATCTTCGTCCTCGACGCCGCCACTTCGGCCGTCGCCGCCCTGATCGTGGTCCCGGTGACGGTCCGCCAGGTGGCCAAGCAAGATCGCGAAGGTTCGCGTGGGCTCGACGAGCTCCGACAGGGGTTCCGCTACTCCTACAAGCACGCCCCGCTGCGCTTCTTCCTCATCGTGGGCTCGCTGGTTTGGATCCTGTTCGGGACCTTCAGTGCCCTGGAGCCGCTGTTCTACCGCGACGTGCTCGGCGTGGGGCCGGCGACCATGGGCTGGATCAACTCGTTGTTCGGGATCGGCCTGGTTGCCGGCACCGTGATCTCATCTCGCATCCCTCCCCGACTGCGCAGCGCCCGGACACTTGTGATCCTGGTGGCGCTGAACTCGATCGGAGACCTCCTCTATGTGGGCACCGATCGCATACCCGTCGTGGTGGCCGCCGGCATGACCTGGGGCCTGGTGATCGGGGCCATGGCACCGCTGCTGCGCACCATGATCCAGATCAACTCTCCCGAAGAGATGCTGGGGCGGATCACCGGCGTCTCCCAGGTTCACTCCGAAGTGGCTCACCTGCTCCCTCTGGCGGTGGCCCCGTGGCTCGCCGGGATCTTCGGGGTTCAGCGGTCGCTGATAATGGCCGGGGTGGTGGTCGGCCTCATCGCCATGGCCTTCTATCCGCAGGCGAGGAGGCTCGACGCCGATGCGGACGAGGACGTGCCCCGACCCGGGTTCCCTGACCCGAGCACCAAGCCCCGCTCCGTCGGGCACTAGACCTCGAAGTAGAGAGGAAAGTCTCGCCAGGCGACCTCTCGGGTCATTCGAATGCGGGGATCACCTCACGGGCGAACAGCTCTAGCCCGCTCCGGTCGTAGGCGGGGTCGGGGAAATAGACGATCGTGTACGCCAGGCCGGCATCGGCCCACGGCCGCAGCTTCTCCACGATCTGTTCCGGGGTGCCCGAAAAGCGATCGAACTCCTCGCGCTGCTCGATCGCCTTCCTCTCAGACACGAGTGTTCGGGCCTTGTCTTGGAGCCAGTCCAGCTTGTCCGCGACCTCCGTCTCCGTAGCGGCGCAGATGATGTTGAAGTTGCTGGAGCGGATGATGGAGTCGAAATCCGTTCCCAGGTCCCTGCAGTGGCCTTCGAGGGCGGCCGACTTCGCCTGGAACTGGTCGAGATCGATCCCGAAGTTGGTGTAGGCGGCGTGCTCGGCCGCCACCCGCAGAGTGAGCTGTTCTCCACCCCCGGCGATCCAGAGCGGGGGATGGGGGTCCTGCAGCGGCTTGGGGCGGCAGATGGCGCCATCGACCATGTAGTGGCGGCCTTTGAACCGAGCCTCGTCTTCGGTCCACATCAGCTTCATGATCTCGACGGCTTCGGCGAGCTGGCCGATCCGCACTGCGGGCCTGGGGAACTCGTAGCCGTAGGCCTCGTATTCGCCCTGGTACCAGCCGGCGCCGATCCCCATCTCCAGCCGTCCTCCCGAGATGACGTCGATCGAAGCCGCCACCTTGGCCAGGTAGGACGGGGGGCGGTAGGAGTTGCAGGTGCACATCTGCCCGAGGCGGATGGTGTCGGTGGCCGCGGCCAGCGCCGCCATCAGCGTCCAGGCCTCGTAGGTGGGCTCCTGGGTGGCCTCGGGAACGGTGTGGAAATGGTCGTAGACCCAGGCCGACTCATAGCCGGCGGCCTCGATCGCGGAGGCGACGGTGGTCATGGTCGGCCAGTGGTCTGCGGGCTCGATGCCGACCAGGTCGAGACGCCAACCCTGAGGGACGAAAGCTCCGAAATCTCAATGACGTCGCTATGCAGCTACGCATGACGCTCTGATGCGGTATCGTTAGCGTGCGTTTCCTAGCCCTTCACCGAGCCGGCGAGCAGCCCGCGCACGAAGAACCGCTGCAGGAGCGAGGAACACGATCATCGGAAGCAGCATGGAGATGAAGCCGGCGGCGGTGAGCAGGTGGATCGCCTCGCCCCTGGTCCCTGCCAGGGTCGCCATCTGGATCGTGATCACCGCCACGTCCTCGGTGGTCCCCAGGAAGACCAGCGCCACCAACAGGTCGTTCCACACCCAGAGGAACTGGAAGATGGCAAATGCCGCGAGGGCAGGTAGCGAGAGGGGCAGCACGAGGCGGGTGAAGGCGGTGAACGGGCTGGCCCCATCGAGATACGCCGATTCGAAGATGTCCTTGGGCAGCTGCGAGATGTAGTTGTAGAGGAGGTAGATGGCGAGAGGGAGGCCGAAGCCGGTGTGGGCCAGCCAGATCCCGAGGAAGGACCCGGTCAGCCCGGCGGATTGGTAGATCTGGAGCAGTGGAACCAAAGACATCTGGAGGGGGACCACCAACAGCCCGACGACCACCGCGAACAGGAATGCGCGGCCCCGGAATTTGACCCAGGCGAAGGCATAGGCGGCGAAGGCGGCCAGGGTGATCGGGATCACCGTGGAGGGGATGGTCACGATCAGGCTGTTGATGAAGGCATTGAACATGCCGCCGCGTCCCAGGACGTTGGTGTAGTTGTTGAGAGTCCAATCGGTGCTGAACGGGTTGAAGAGGGCGGTCCACCATCCGGTGCTGGTGGCGACCGAGGCCGGGAGGAAGGAGCCGACGAGCAGCCCCATAGAAGGGATGGTCCACAGGATCACGATCAGGAGCACGCTGAGCTTGACCAGCCATCCCGCTCGAGCGGTCACCTCTTTGGGTCGCTTGACCTTGAGTGCGACCTCCGGTACCGGTTCGGCGGCAACAGTCATTGCCCGATCCCTTGCTTACGCAGGTTGCGCACGTTGATGATCATGATCGGGACCACGGCTATGAAGAGGATCACGGCCATGGTGGTCGCCTGGCCGAAGTTTCTGAAGCGGAACATCTCCTCGATCATCCGCATCGCCACCACGCTGCTGTCGAAGGCCCCGCTGGTCATGATGTACACGATGTCGAACACCTTGAGGACGCCGATGGCGATGGTGGTGACCACGGTGATGACCGAACCCCAGATCGAGGGGAGCAGGATCCGGAAGAAGGCCTGGGTCTCGGTGGCCCCGTCGATTCGCGCCGCCTCGGTGAGCTCGATCGGGACCCCTTTGATCGCGGCAGAGAGGATGACCATGGCGAACCCGACCTGGAGCCAGATCATGATCACGATCATGGCGAAGGTGTTCAGAGTGGGGACCTGCATGAAGGCGACGCGGCTCCCCACCGAAGGCCTGGATGATGGCGTTGATCAGCCCCACCTGATTGGTTCCCGGCACCCGCCAGGCGTACATGTAGCCCCAGATGACGGAAGCGCCGACAAACGAGATCGCCAGCGGCAGGAAGATGAAGGTCTTGGCCAGCGACTCCCGTTTCACCCGGTCAGCGAGGGCTGCGAAGCCAAGCCCGATGACCACCGAGGCGAGAGGGGCCACCAGAAGCCAGATCAGGTTGTTGCGAAGGGCGATCTGGACGTCGGGGTCGGTAAAGGCATTCGTGTAGTTGGAGAGAGCGCTCGCGCCCTCGGGGACCTCGGTGAAGCTCTGCCCGATGGTCCTGACCGCGGGATAAACCAGATACACGCCGACGATGGCGAGCGCGGGCAGGACGAACACCCAGGGGCGGATCAACTCTGTTGCTCGCTCCGGGAGATGCTCCACCAGGGTGTTGACCACGATGAAGACCGCCCACACCCCGGCGATGCCGAGGACCAGGGCAAGCATTGCCTGAACGAGCTTTCCGGTGAGGTCGCCCATCCCGGCAAAGGTCTCCGGGTCGCGCAGCAAGCGGAACCCGAGCCAGAGGAGGGCGAACACCCCGACTGCGATCAGCAGGTCGCGGAGCAAAGGAACCCAGCGTCGGCTCGTCTTCGACCGGTACCGTGAGCTCAACCGCTTCCGACAAGCCGTCCTCCTCGACCTAAGACCAAAAAAGGTCCCCGGGGTTTCCCCCGGGGACCTTACCAACTCAGGAGGTCAGCCTGCGGGCCAGCTGTCCTCGATGGTCTGGAACACGGCGTCGGTGCCTTCACCTCCGTCCGCCACCCACTGCACCATGCCGGACCAGAAGCTGCCGGCGCCGACTTCGGCGGGCATCAGGTCGGAGGCGTCGAACCCGAAGGTCGTGGCCTCGGCCGTCAGAGTGCCGCAAGCTCGTTGTTCGGATAGGTGTAGCTGTCGACGGGGACGTTCTTGTTGGCAGCCAGGAAGCCACCACGCTCGATCCATCCCGCACTCGACTCGGGTGTAGCCAGCCACTCGAGGAGGGCTCTCACCTCGGGGCGGTCGTTGAACATGACGAACATGTCAGCGGCGCCCAGCACCGGCGAGCCGAACTCCTCCTCGATCGGCGGGAAGTAGAAGAACCCAACGTCCTCGCCGGGCTGGTTAGGCCACTCGGCGGGGTCGGTGAAGTCCTTGTTCTCGCCCCAGAAGCCGGGGATCCATGCTGCCTGCTTCTGCATCCAGCACTGGGGACCGGCCGGGTCGAACATCGGGTCCTGGGTGTTGCCGATGAAGGTCTGGTTGATGTAGGTGGGGCCACCGTAGGCATAGCCTTCGGTGAACCAGATCTGGTGCATCAACTCGGCAGCTTCCAACACCTCGGGGTCGTTGAACGGGATCTCGTGGTTGTACCAGGCGGTATAGGTCTCCGGCGGCGCAGTGCGCAGCAGGATGTCCTCCATCCAGTCGGTGGCCACCCACCCGTCAGCAGCCTCACTCTCGATCGAGATGCACCACGGGCTGCCGTTGCCATCGGCGACGATCTGGTCGCTGAGCGCGATCATCTCGTCCCAGGTGGTGGGTGGCACGTAGCCGTTCTCCTCGAATGCGGCGATCGGGTACCACACGATCGACTTCACGTCGGTCTTGTAGAACACGCCGTAGAGGTTGCCGTCGGACGAACCGAGGTTCACGAAGTCACAGCACAGGTCCGCCTCGAGCTGCTCGACGTTGAACCACTCGCTCAGATTGACCAGGCTCCCGGCTGCGGCGTATTGCGCCATCTTGCCGGGCTGGGCGATCTGGGCCAGGTCGGGGGCGTCACCGCCATCGACCCGCACCTGGAGTGCAGTCTCGTACTCCGGCGGTCGGATTGAACATGACGTCGATCCCGGTGGCATCACGGAACGGCTGCAGGGTGAGCGTCGAAGGATTCCGCCTCGGCCCCGTCCGGCGCCCACTGGGCCACGATCTCGACCGTCGTGCCTTCGAATTCACCAGCAAGGGCCTGGTTCAGCTCCGCGTAGGGGGTTTCCCCTGCTGCGCCTCCCGCCGTTGTGGAGGTGGCCCCGCCATCACCGGCGGTCGTGGTGGTGTCCCCACCATCATCTCCACCGGTGGTCGTCGTCCCCTCGCCTTCTCCAGCACAAGCTGCGAGAAGCAGGGTCAGGGCGACCAGCGCCACCGACCACTTGTATTTTTTGTTCATTCATCTCCTCCTGTTGGTTTGCTTTCTGATGTGAGGGCAAGATCGAATTGTCGGGCGGCCAGCAGGGCCGCGCCGCGTGCTCCATGCGGGTCGCCGTTGGGGCTGAGCCTGATCCGGTTCGGATCCAGGGTACGGGTGGCGAGTGTCGAGGAACCTGCGGTCTTCACCAGAGCGTAACGCAGCAGGTCGAGTAGAGGCTCGCCGGCCTGGGCCACTCCTCCGCCGAGGACGATGGTGTCGACGTCGTACGCCGCCGAGAGCCAGTGGATTGCTTGCGCCAGGTAGGCGCTCACCGAGTCCGCCAGAGCCTTTGCGGTGCGGTCTCCGCTCGCCGCCGCGGCGAACAGGTCGGAGGCAGTGTCCTCCCCACCAGAGGCCCGCCAGGCCGCAGCGATCGCAGGCCCGCTGACGACGGTCTCCAGGCATCCCGACTGACCGCAGGCGCAGAGGGTGCCTTCCCGGTCGATGACGACGTGCCCGATCTCCCCGGCCATTCCTGAGGCACCGCGATGCACAACGCCGTCGATCACCAGGCCGGCGGCCACACCGGTTCCCAGGCTCAGGTAAGCGAGATCTCCGGGTTCCTCTCCCTGTGCGAGCAGGCGGTCATACACACCGAAGGCCGCGGCGCGGACGTCGTTCTCGATCAGCACCGGGGCCCCGAGAGACTCACTGAGGCGGTCGGCGAGGAGGAAAGGCTCGTCGATCCCAAGATTGACGGCCAGGCGCACCGACCCGCGTCGGGAGTCGACCTGCCCCGGGATGCCGATCCCGACAGCCACCCGTGATTCTTGTGGTCCCAATTGCTCGATCGATTGGGAGATGGAGGACATCACCGCATCACCACCGGGCGTGGCGGTCGACACGCGTGAGGAGACCCCGACCTCCCCGCGGTCGTCGATGACCACGGCCTCGGTGGTGGTGCCGCCGACGTCGACGCCGATGGCAGTCATCGGAGGACCACTCCGAGACGGTCGGTCAGCACTGCCGAGGCGGCGCCGGCGATGACCAAATCGGCGCCCAACGATGACAGCTCGACTTCGATGAGGTCGGCGGTGGCGGGAAGGACCCGGCCGATGAGGCCCTCTCTGACCCCGTCGATCAAGGCCTCTCCGGCATTGCGAATCTCGGGAGCGATGACGATTCGGGTGATCCCGAGCAGGCCCGCAGCGTGGGCCAGAACACCGGCGAGATGGCGTCCGGCCTGGTGGAGGGCATTGCGCAGACGCTCTTCGCCGATTACCGGGGAGAGGGCGAGGGCGTCCCAGGGATCTCTTTCCGGGTCTGCTCCGACGCTGCGCATGATGGCGGGGATGCTGGCGACCGTCTCCAGACAGCCGAAGTTGCCACAACTGCACGGGAGCCCGTCGGGCACGACCTGGACGTGCCCGATCTCGCCAGCCGACGAGTTCTCGCCTCGATAAAGGCGGGAATCGAGCACGACGCCCGCGCCTACTCCATGGCCCAGCTTGACCACGAGCACGCTCTCACCCGATCCGGGATGCCGTCGCAGCTCGGCCAATGCGGCCACCTGTGCGTCGTTTGCGATCGAGACCGGCAGTCCGAAACGGGTGGCGATCACCTCGCCGAGGTCGAAGCGATGCCAGTCGAGGTTGGCGGCTTCGAGGACCACGCCACTTGCTTCGACAACACCGGGGGTCCCGACGCCGATCCCGAGCACGGGCGCTTCCGCATGGTCCAGCAGAGTGGCGATGAGGGCGACCGCGGATTCGACTGCGGCATCACCCACCGGATGGATGGCGTCGGACTGGACACGATTGCGGATGTGGCCCCTGAGGTCGACGAGCGCTCCCTGAAATGGTCGATGCCCGAGGTCGAGCGCCACTATGTCCCGTCCCGAGGCATTGAGGGCAAGCAGAGTTGGCGGCTTGCCGCCAGCCGAGGTGCCCTGACCCAGCTCGGTGAGCAGGCCCTCTTCGATCAGCTCCCCGACGAGGCTGGACACCGCGGCTCGGGTCAGCCCGGTTAGTCGGGAGAGCTCGGCCCGGCTGGTGGCCCTGTGATCCGAGACCAGATCGAGTGTGTTCTGCAGGTTGGAGCGGCGTGAGTCGTGTTTGGTCGCCTTGGGGCGGGGAGGCCGGCTCGACTGCCCGGAATGGGGCTCAGGCTCATGCATGAAAGTTCACTAAACATACAAAGATCGGAAGTCTGCTGTCAAACAGGATCGGGCCTCGCCGGGGCTGTTGGCACGGGGTTTGGGGACCGGGTACCGGGGGTAGCTTTCGATCCGCCAACCCAAAGGACCGTCATGACTCACAGCACCACCCCGCCGGGACTCGAAGACTCCGCCGATGAGATCTCCTCACTCCTCCAGGACCGCCTCGTCGCTCTTGTCGACCTGGTGCTGACTTTGAAGCACATCCACTGGAACGTGGTCGGTCCCGGGTTCATCGCCACCCACGAGATGCTGGATGAGCACGTGGTGTCGATCCGGGAGATGGCCGACCAGATCGCGGAGCGCATCGCCACCCTGGGCAACGTTCCCAATGGATTGCCCGGGTTCCTCGTCGAGCACCGAACCTGGGACGACTACTCCGTGGGCCGCGATGTCGTGGTTGCCCACCTCACGGAGTTGGATCATGTCTACGACGGGATCATCTCCGACCACCGCGCCGCGATCACCAAGCTGGAGCCGGTGGACCCGATCACGGTCGATCTCCTCACCCAGCAGTCGGGGATCCTGGAGCTCTACCAGTGGTTCGTTCGGGCCCACCTCGAAGACAAGCGCTCCTGACCACGGCCGATAATGGGGTGTCATGAAGGACGCCCAGGTCCGACGCGGGTCCCAATTCCATCGCTGGATCTACCAGGCAACCAGGGGGCGCCTCGGCCGCCGACTGGTCAGTAACGACATGCTCCTTCTGACCACGATCGGCCGGCGCTCGGGCCAGGAGCACACGGTCCCGCTCCTCTTTCTTCGCGCCGGCTCCCAACTCGTCGTGTTCGCCTCCTACGGAGGCCGGGACTGCCATCCCGAGTGGTACTTGAACCTCGTTGCCGAGCCCGATGTGGGGGTGCAGGTATCCGGTGATCGGTTCCCGGCGCTAGCCAGGACGGCGGACCACGATGAGCGTTCGAAGTGGTGGCCGCGGGCGATCGCCGCCTACCCCGACTACGCGAGGTACCAGACCCGCACAGATCGGGAGATCCCCGTCGTCCTTCTCGAGCCCGCCGGCCGGGACCTCTAGATTCGGGCCCATGGTCGCCGTTGACGAACCGCTCGCCGATCGCATCCGTCACCAATTGGCCGGGCGGGGAGAACTTACGGAGAATCGAGTCTTCGACGGTGTCGGGTTCTTCATAGAGGACCGACTGGCGGTGGCGGTCCTCGGGGACACGATCTGCATCCACCTCGCAGGGTCGCAACCGGCATCGCCCGGTGGGGAGACACCCGAGCCGTTTATCTTCGCCGGGCGCCCGGTGCCCGGCTGGGTGTCGATCCCGGCCCACGGTCTGGATGACGAGACCCTTGCCCATTGGTTGGGCAGGGGGTTGGCCAACCTCAGCTCAACGGTGTAGGACCTGTCGGGGACGGCGATGTCCCGGGGTCTTGCCCTGCCATTTGCGGCGCGAGGCGACCTGGATCAGGTCGCCGAGGAGTGCGGATGCGGTCGGCTGGCCACCCGCCCCGGGGCCGGTGAACAGGAGCCGGCCCACGGCCGGGCCCTCGACGAAGATCGCATTGGTGACCCCGTCGACCCCGGCGAGGGGATGGGACTTCTCGAGTGACACCGGCTCGACTCTGGTGAGGATGGCGTCCCCGGCGCGCTCGGCCACTCCCAGCAGCTTGATGACCTTGCCTTCAGCCCTGGCCGACTCGACGTCCTCGCGGGTGACGCCCTCGATCCCGGTGCAGTCGACTTCCCAGGGCGGGACCCAGCTCCCGAAGGCCAGCCTGCCGAGGATCGCCGTCTTGAAGGCGGCGTCTCGACCCGAGATGTCGTCGGAGGGGTCGGGCTCGGCGTAGCCGAGCTCGGTTGCCTTGGCCAGTGCCTCCTCGAAGGTGCTCCCCTCATTGGTCATCGCGCTCAGGATGAAGTTGGTGGTGCCGTTGACGATCCCGCTCACCCGATCGATGCGCTCCCCGGCCAGGCTCTCCGCCAGCGGGCGAATCACGGGTATGCCGCCACCGACGGCCGCCTCGTACATCAGAGGGACGCCCGATTGGTTGGCGGCGTCGAACAGCTCCTCGCCCCTGGTGGCGACCAGCTCCTTGTTCGCGGTTACCACCGGCTTGCCCGATCGCAGCGCCGTCATCAGCAGGTCGCCGGTGGGCTCCAGCCCCCCGATTGCCTCCACTATCACGTCGATGCCGGGGCTGCTCACAACCGCCATCGCCTGATCAGTTATCTTGTCCGCTGACAGTTCGAAGACCCGCGGCTTGTCGAGGTGCTTTACCGCGACCATGCGCAACTCGAGGTCGACCCCTGACTTTTGACGGATCTCCTCACGGTCGAGGAGGAGCCTCTGGACCAAGGCTCCACCCACGGTTCCCGCGCCGAGAACTCCGACCTTGACGATCATTGCCGTTCACCGTTGTGCTCGACGGCAGTGGCTTGTGGTGTCATCTGGCTTCCAGTCTCTGTGAGCCTCCGACACCTGCGGATACAAAAAAATCCGCTCCGGTGCCGGGCGGATCCTTTGTCGTGTCTTAGAGGGTGCTGATCACACGACCGGGCCGCACGGCTCATGGGCCGTGGTCATGGTCGTCGTGGTGATTGCAGCACTCATGTCTGGGGAAAAGGTATCCGCGATTCTCACCGGCGTCAATGCGACGCGCTCAAACCTCAGATTCGGCGACCTCGGCGATGTCTTCGAGATCCCTGACCAGGGCCTTCCTGGTGCCACCCTCGAAGAGCTTGCCGACGGTCCCCGCCAGGACTTTGGATACCGTCCCGGCAGGCTCCCCGCTGAAAGACATGGTGATGACGCTCCCTGTGGGAGAAGGGGCAACCGTGATGACGGATCGGAACCCCTGGCCGAGGCTCTCCGCCGCCACCGTGTAACTCCGGCCGGGATCGACCTCGACTACTTCGAGGGTTTCGGTTGTGTCCCGCCCCAGAATCGTCCTCGTCTCCTGCCATCTGGTCCCGATACCGAATTCCTCGGCGTCGTCGAGGCGTTCGATGGACGTGACTGCGGAGATGACCTCGGGGGCCCGATCCAGGTCGGTGATCAGCTCCCAAAGCCGGTCCGGCGGCACCGCGACCTCGCGACTCACAGAGAGCTCCGACATGACGACTCCAGTGTCCGTTGTGGAAAACCCTAGGCAGACGGCGCCAGGCTCGATTGCATTTGACTCCGGCTCATGCCGGTCGCCGCACGCTATTGTTTTGCTTGACGAAGCGCTCATCTAGAGCGGTTGAGGGATCAGGCCCTGTGATACCGCGGCAACCGGCGCAAGCACGGTGCCAATGCCTGGAACGATGAGTTGCCGAAGGGCTCCGGCTCTCGGCGCTCTCGGGCGTTTCGAGAGAGACAACCAGGAGATGCCCTTGAGCCCGACAGCCGAGCCTTGTTGTAGTCGTAGGCGGACGTCGTCATGACGTCCTACCTCGATGCAATCACCAAAGGAGTGGTCGTTTTCGACGGGGCCACCGGCACCAACCTGCAAATCGTGGGTCTCACCGCCGACGACTTCGGAGGGCCGGCCCTCGAGGGCTGCAACGAGCTGCTCAACGTGACCAGGCCCGATGTCATTCGGGACCTGCATCGCGGCTTCCTCCGGGTTGGCGTCGACGTGGTGGAGACGAACACCTTCGGAGCCTTTTCCGTCCCCCTCGGCGAGTACGGCCTTCAGGACCGGACCTATGAGATCGCGGCTGCAGGCGCCCGCCTGGCTCGTGAGTCTGTGGACGAGTTCATCGCCGAGGATGGCCGGCCCCGCTTCGTGGCCGGCTCCATCGGCCCCGGCACCAAGTTCGCCACTCTCGGCCAGATCACCTACGCACAGCTGGTCGAGTCGTACCACGAGGAGACCAGGGGGTTGATCGACGGGGGAGTCGATCTGGTGATCATCGAGACCCAATTCGACCTGCTTGGCGCCAAGGCCGCGATCGAGGGAGCCCGGGCTGCAATGCGCGGCGCCGGAGTCGACCTACCGGTCCAGGTGCAGGTCACCATCGAGCTGACGGGACGGATGTTGCCCGGCACCGAGATCGGCGCCGCCCTCACCAGCCTCGAGGCCCTGCACCCGGACGTCATCGGGCTCAACTGCGCCACCGGGCCCGCCGAGATGTTCGAGCCGCTGCGCCACCTCACCCGCCATTCCCGAGTGCCGGTGTCGGCGATACCCAATGCCGGCCTTCCTCATGTCGAAGACGGGCAGATGGTCTACGACCTCGGTCCCCAGGACCTGGCCACCCACCTCGGCAGCTTCGTGTCGGAATTGGGCGTCGGAGTGGTCGGGGGATGCTGCGGGACCACGACCGAGCACCTGGCAGCGGTCATCGAGCGAGTCCGCCCCGACACCGTGCGCGAGCGGCAGCCCACGGTGATCCCTTCCGCGGCTTCCATCTACAGCCAGGTTCCCTTCGATCAAGACACCTCCTTCCTCATCATCGGGGAGCGGTCGAATGCCAATGGCTCCAAGGCCTTCAAGGAGGCACTGCTCGCCGAAGACCTCGAAGGCTGTGTCGCCGTGGGCCAGGAGCAGGTGAGGGAGGGCGCCCACCTGGTCGACCTCTGCGTCGACTACGTGGGACGGGATGGGGTGGCGGACATGAGCAGGATCGCCGCCGCCTTCGCAACCGACGTCGCCGCTCCGGTGGTCCTCGATTCCACCGAGCCCCAGGTCATGGAGGCAGGCCTCGAGCGTCTCGGGGGTCGATGTGTCCTCAACAGCGCCAACCTCGAAGATGGGGAAAGCGAGGGCTCCCGGTTGGACCGGGTGTTCAAGCTCGCCGCGAAACACGGGGCAGCCGTGATCTGCCTGCTCATCGACGAAGAAGGCCAGGCCCGCACCCTGGAATGGAAGTTGAGGGTGGCACACCGCATCCACGACCTCGCCGTCGAGCGCTATGGCCTCGAAGCCGTCGATTTGATCTTCGACGCCCTGACGTTTCCCCTCAGCACCGGCGATGACGACCTGCGTCGTGACGGGCTGGAGACCCTGGAGGCGATCCGTCGCATCAAAGCCGAGATCCCGGGGGCCCGGACCGTGCTCGGGGTGTCCAACATCTCGTTCGGCCTCAACCCGGCGGCACGGCGTGTGCTCAACTCGGTGTTCCTACACGAAGCGGTCGAGGCCGGGCTCGACGCCGCGATCGTTCATGCCGGGAAAATCGAGCCCCTGGCAAAGATCGACCCGGAACAGCGCAAGGTGTGTCTCGACCTGGTCCACGATCGCCGCGAGCCAGGCTATGACCCGTTGGAACGGCTGCTCGAGCTGTTTGCCGATGTGACCACAAAGAAGTCGGAGGCAGAAGACTACGAAGGGCTGCCGGTAGGGGAGCGGCTGGCGAAGCGGATCGTCGACGGCGACCAGCGCTCGATCATCGCCGACCTCGACGAGGCCTTGGGTGAAGGGACCCGGCCGCTGGACATCATCAACGACTATCTCCTCGATGGGATGAAGACCGTTGGCGACCAATTCGCCAGCGGCGAGATGCAGCTGCCGTTCGTCCTCAAGTCGGCGGAGACCATGAAGAAAGCCGTGGCCCATCTCGAGCCGCTCATGGAGAAGGCAGACACAGCCGGCAGAGGGAAGATCGTGATCGCCACAGTGTCCGGCGACGTCCATGACATCGGCAAGAACCTGGTCGACATCATCCTCAGTAACAACGGGTACGAGGTTCACAACCTCGGGATCAAGGTGGGGATCGCGGAGATGATCAAGGTCTTCGAGGACACCAACTCCGATGCCATCGGGATGAGCGGCCTCCTGGTGAAGTCGACACTGATCATGCGTGACAACCTCGAGGAGTTGGACCGCCGGGGCCTGGGCAAGGTGCCGGTGCTGCTCGGAGGAGCCGCGCTAACCCGGAACTATGTCGAGGCCGATCTGCGATCGAAATACGCCGGTCCGCTCTATTACGGGAAGAACGCCTTCGCCGGCCTCGACGCCATGCAGAAGATCGTTGCCGGTGAGCCGGCTCCGCCCCCGATAGCGGGCAGGGTGCGAACCCAGGAAGCGACCGAGGCGGTGGCCATCCCGGCGCGTTCGCCGAGCGTGGAGACCGACAACGAGATCTTCAAGCCGCCGTTCGTGGGTACCAGGGTGGTGCGTGGGCTGTCCATCGATGAGATCGTCCCCTATCTCAACCTGACCGCCCTGTTCCGCAATCAGTGGCAGTACCGGCCCGAGCCTGGGGAGAACGACCGGGAGTTCAAGGAGAGATTGCAACCCATCCTCCGCGACCAACTGGCGAGGGCCCGATTCTCCGGCCTCTTGCGACCGCAATTGGTCTACGGCTACTTCGCCGCCAATGGAGACGGAGACGACCTGGTGCTGTGGGAGGACGAGAGTCGGAGCACCGAGCTCACCCGTTTCAACTTCCCCCGACAGCAGGAGGATCCCTTCTACTCGATCCCCGATTTCTTCCGGCCGATGGGCGGAGAGGTCGACTATGCCGCGTTCCACATCGTCACCATGGGCCACGAGGTGTCGAAGCGGACTGCCGAGCTGTTCGAGGCGAACGAGTACCACGAGTATCTGCTCCTCCACGGGCTCGGCGTCGAGATGGCCGAGGCCCTCGCCGAGTACTGGCACTTCCGGATCCGCCAGGAATGGGGATTCTCCGACCAGGACGGGCCGAACCTCCTCGGGCTCTTCCGCCAGCAATATCGGGGCGGGCGGTTCTCGTGGGGCTATCCGGCATGCCCCGATCTCGAGGACAACGAGCGGGTGGCCTGGATCCTGGGTGCCGATCGCCTGGGCATCGAGGTCGGCGAGGAGACCGCCTACCAGTACCAGCCGGAGCAGACCACCTCGGCCATCATCTGCCATCACCCACAGGCCAAGTACTTCATCGCCAAGCGGCCCAAGGAGTCGAGAGTTGCTGAGTAACGCCGACGGCTGGTTGCGGATCGCCGAGGTCAACCCGCCAGAGTTCCCCGACCTCCGACATCGCAGCCTTTCCCCGGCATGGCGCCAGGTGATCGTGACCGACAACGTGTTCGGCAGGATCCGGGTCTCCCCCTATGCGTTTTCGGCCCGGATCACCCACGACACTCCTGATGTCGAGCCCACCGTCGTGGTTTCGACCCGGGACCGCAACATCCTCGCCATCGAGTCGGAGGTGCGCGGCGCCCTGGGCAACGGAGTGGACTCGTTCCTGGTGGTGATCGGGGACACGGTGCCTCACATCGACCACTTAGCGCACCACTATGAGATCGTCGAGCACCTGCGCCGGCTTCAGGAGGAGCTCCCCGACTTCGAGGTGGGGATGCCGACCCGGTTCCGGGAGTGGCAGTTCCGGCGGCGCATCGATGTCGGGGCCCAATTCTTCGTCACCGGGCCGGTTCTCGATCCCGACGTGATCGGGGTGGAAATGGGAAGGCTCGGCCTCAGGGACGGCGACCCGCCCGTCTTCCTGATGGTGATCCCCCCCTTCAACGTCGAGTGGGTGGATCAAATGGAGTCGATCGGTGCGGTCCCGACCACGGCCGAGCTACGGCGACGCATCACCGAGGCGGCGCCCGACGTGCGGCGCAAGCTGGGATGGGAGATCACCACCGAGATGGAGGCCAGGGCCAAGGAGGCCGGGGCGTCAGGAGTGATTCTGATGGGCCTCAAATTCGAGTCGCTGGTGGAAGAGGCCGCAGTCGCTTGGAGGCCAAGCGACTGAACCGCAATCCGCAATCCGTAGTCCGCAATCCGTCCAGATTCGGACAAGCGGACAAGCGGACAAGCGGATCGCGTTTTCGCGTAATTCCACACTCGGCATTAGTCAATTGCTCATTTGGCCTATGTAGAAACGCGCCCCGTTTTGCCGATAAGTCGGTATGGGGACGGTGGTGGTCTCTGCAAAAAGTGGACATCGACGTACCGTCGGCGCCGCCGTCGGGGTGACGCTGCTGCTCGTCGTCTTTGTTGTCGGCCTTGCCTTCGCCAATTCCATTGGCGCCGGTCGAGTCGCTGACAACGCCCGTGACCTGCATTGGACCAACGCCAGCCTGGGAACATCGGCACTCACCAGAGCGGCACTGGTCCAGGCGGCGACCTTCGTCGAGCTCGAGGCCACCGGACAGGTCAGCGCCGCGGACGTCGATGCCGCGATGTCCGAAGCGCTCGGCGCGCGGGACAACCTCGAAGAATTGCATTCGGCCGGCGAGCAGAGCGCCTCGGCCGCCCCAATTGCCCATTTCCTGACTCCGGTCGACGCCACCATCGCCGCGTTGGAGGCAGGCGACTTCGATGCTGCCAAGAACCTGATCCTCACCGACTTCGAAGAGTCCTACATCGAGCTCAGAGACTCGTTGCAGGCGGAGCAGGATCAAATCCAGACGCAGATCGCGGCCAACACCGCCGGGGCCAGCCGGACCACCGACTTCATCGTGTTCATCCTCACCTTTGCGATCCCCGCCTCTGCGGTCCTCATCTATCGGATGATCGGAAAGCGTGCGGTTCGTGAGTACCAGGTCAAGGCCGACCTCGAGATCGAGGCCGAGCGGGCAGTGGGCCGGGCCAAGGACGAGTTCATCGCTGGCCTCTCCCACGAGCTGCGGACTCCCTTGACCTCGATATACGGATTCGCAGAGATCCTCACCGATGGCAACACCCCCGATTCCGAGTCGGTGCGCGACCTCGCCCAGATCATCGCCAACGAGTCGGCAGAGATGACACGCATGGTCGACGACCTCCTCGCCGCAGCCCGGCTCGACGGGACTGGGGTCGAGATCGAGATGGCCCCGGTGAAGATCTCAGACGTCGTGGCTTCGGCGGTTTCCCCGTTCTCGCGCGCCGGGCTGACGGTGAAGCAGAGCGGGACCGAGGCTTGGGTCGCCACCGACGCGGCACGACTTCGGCACGTGTTGGTCAACCTGGTCTCGAACGCGGCACGGCACGGCGGCGACAACATCGGGATCGAGGTGTCTGCAGGTGACGGCGTGGTCGACATCGAGGTCTGGGACGACGGTCAAGGGGTTCCCGAGGATCAGGTCGGGAAGCTCTTCGAGCGATTCATCCACAACGGCTCGGCCGTCCTTCTCACCGGGAGCGTGGGGCTCGGCCTGGCAGTGGCCTCTCGGCTCACCACGCTGCTCGGCGGAAAGCTGACCTATCAGAGGTTCGTCGGCAAGACCTATTTCATCGTTAGTCTCCCAGGGCTTGGCGAGGTGGCGGAGCCGGAGACACAGCGCGAATCGGTGGCCGACATGGTTCGGGCGATGTCGGCATGAGGGCTCGTGTTACCGCCGTTGTCGTCTTCCTGGTGATCTTCGGCTCGCTAACAGCTTCGGCCACGAGCAACGAGAGTTACAAGGACAAGTTCGAGTCGATCGGCTGGGGCGGCTCTTCCGGCTCGCTTCCCTGGTCGGGCCCCTGGGCGGAGATCGGCGACGACGGTGACGAGAAGCACGGTGCGGTCCGTGTCGTCTCTTCGGGCAACTGTGCCTCGGGCAACTGCATGAGCATCGACGCCTCGCTCCTCCCCAACGTTGGGGCGAGGCGAACCGCCGACACCAGTATTTTCGGTTCTGCCGAGCTCCGCTACGACGTCAACATCATTCCAGGCCTCGACCTCGGGGGAATTCTCCACGTTCAGGTCAGGCCGGGCAGCGGTGGCTGGATAACGCTCGAGCAGTACCCGCTCGGCGACGAGACCACGGACAACCCCCAAATCGACATCTCGGATTACGCCGCCGGGGCCCTACAGGTGCGATTCCTCGTCACCGGGCTGCTCAGCACCAGCCAGGTCTACATCGACAACGTCGAGATCAGTGGAGAGCTGCTCGAGGAATCGACCACTACCACCACGACAGCTCCGACCACGACCACGACCACGATCGACGACCCCACCACCACAACGACGCGGCCGCGCGCGACGACCACCACGACCGATCCCACGACGACTACAACCGAAGAGCCCGATGAGCTGGATCAGTCGACCACGACGACCACCACGGTTCCCGACACCTCGACCACCACGACTGCACCTTCAGAGGACGGGACCCCACCCACCCTGGTGGTTGCGATGGGCGGCGGAGATGGGCCTCCTTCCCCGGGTGGGCCCTCGAACCCGGCGGCCGGCGCGGGCGGGATTCGCCAAGCCGGGAGGGGCCTCCAGGCAAACTTCGACCCAGGGCTGTTCGGCCAGGTCGGCGTCGTGAGCCCGATAACGGGCGTGGACTTCGAGGCCAGGTTCAGCCTCGCCGCCGAGGTGATCGAGTCCACCTGGGTCTGGATGGTCCTGTTGGCCACTGTGATCGCCTGGTCGATCGTGTCCGGCATGGAGCGGCGGCGCAGCCAACTCGGACGCTGACTGCCCAAGCACCCGGCCAGATCCCCGGGCTCACTTCGGTGCCGACCTACCGTGATCATCGGCCGTGCAGCTGTTTTTCGACCTCGTCATCATCTTCGTGCTCAGAGTGCTCGACGTGGGCATGGCCACCGTTCGCATCGTGCTCCTCAGCAGGGGGCGGAAGGGTTGGGCGGCCCTCCTCGGATTCATCGAGTCCCTGGTCTGGGTGCTGGCGATAGCCCGGGTCCTCAGTGGGCTCGACGACCCGGCGCGCGTCCTGGCGTTCGCGGCCGGGTTCGCGGCCGGCACATATGGAGGCGCGCTGGTCGAGGAATGGCTCGCAATTGGCCAGTCCCTTCTCCGGATCGTGGCTCCTGTGACGTCGCCGAGGGTGGCCGAATTGTTACGGGCCCGAGGTCACGGAGCGACAGTGATCAACGGAGACGGCCGTGATGGTGAGGTGAGGATCACTTTCTGTGTCGTCCCTCGCCGGAAGGTGGCCGAGATGGTGGACTTGATCGAAGCCACCAATCCCGAGGCTTTCATCACGATCGATCAGACCGACACGGTCCGACTGTTGCAACGCCACGACCGCGACGTCGCCCACTGATCAGCCTTCGACAGTGAGGCTCCCGGTCATCTGGGGGTGCAGCGAGCAGAAATAGGTCCAGGTTCCTGGCTCCAGCTCCAGCTCGTGGACGCCGTCCCCTGTCAGCGGTATCGGGTCGATGTCATCCACCGGCGCCCCATCGTGGGTCTCCATCACCACCTGATGCAGGACCAGCATCTGGTTCTGCCAGGCCACCGACTTGCCGGCAGGGATCACGGTTTCGGCCGGAAATTCGAGCGCGGTGATCCGAATCAGCACGTAATCAGTGGCCACCGTGGTCCCGGTGGCTGCGGTGGTCGAAGTTGCTTCAGAGCCACCCCCACCGCAGGCGGCCAACGTGACCAGACCGATGATCAAGAGCTTGCGCAAATGGTTCCTTCCTTGTTGCGGAGACAATACGACCTAACCGGGGCCTGAGGTCGATAGGTCGAGGTCCATCGGGGAGCGAAATCTCGCGGTGACCACCAGCCCTCCGAGCCATGCTTCGACCTCCCGAGCCTTCTCCGCGATGATCGCCTTCGCCTCTGCGCCGACTTTCTCGAGAATCGCATAAGCCACGGTGCCATCGCGCCGTTGCGACCAGCCCCCGATCACCCGCCCGTCCGACCACACGGTTGGCCCGGCGTTCCCGTTGCGGTCGAAGAGGTGAGGGGCGTGGTCGCCCAGATACCAATCTCGCTCTTTCCAGCCCATCGTGGTGGGATCGAGTCCCGGGAGGAATGCCACCCACGGTTCGGTAGGTTCGACCGGCTCCAGGTCGTCGGGGAGCAGATATCCGACACCGTCGCCGATGGACACCTCGACCGCCGACAGGTCCGCTAGTGCGGCGCGCACCGACTTTCGATCCCAGCCTGTCCACCACGCCAGATCGATCTCGGAACCGGGCCCGAAGGCTCGCAGCCACCCCCCGAGGACCACGGCGTTCGCCTCGCGTTTTGGCACCTCCGGGATGGGGCCACCCAGCCAATCGGCCATTGGGGACCACCGGTATTGGCCTGATATCCAGGTGCCCCGGGGTCGGGCCCTGATCACCAGCCCCTGGTTGGCGAGCACGAAGAGGACTCGGGTCGATACCCCGGTATATCCGAGGATCGAGCCATCGCTCCGATAGTTGACGAATTGCTTCTTGAGCTCGGGTACGTCTTCCCGCAGCTCCATGGCGGCCACCGGCTCCCCCCTCTTCTCCATGGCGGACAGCGTCTTCTTGGCGACCCGGGCATGCCAGGCCTCCCCGTTCTTGGCGATCCCGGCGCCCTCGATCATCTTGGCGGTCCGCTTCATCTCGGGTGCGATCAGCCGCACCGTCGATGAGTTGTGGATCACCGGCACCGAGCTCGTCGGCACCACCCATAGGGTGCGCCGCATCCCGAGGACCCTGGCCAGAGTGCGGTCTTCGTAGAGGGCCTGCTCCAGATCGGAAACCTCGAAGCCATCGAGTCGCGCCCGGGCCGACAGGTAGACCGTCACCGGGTCCGACGAGTGCAGGCCCACCAGGTCGGCGGCCACCGTGACCACGTCGCTGGCCGGGGCTGCCAGGTTGTGGCGCACCCCGAGCCGGGCCCGGCGCTCCGCAATGTCAACTGTCCGCATCCAATGGAAGGTAGAGGGCACCGAACCTAGAGTTCGCCGCGATGGCCACCGAAGGCATGAAACGTGTCAGACGAAGTGGCCTGTCGATCCTGGGGATCATCGCCGTGTTCATCCTGCTCTGGGAGTCGTACAAGGTGGTGTGGACCGCGCTGGAGTGGACCTGGCCGGTACGCCCCGACAATCGCACCATGCCCCACACGTGGGACATCGTGGCCACGCTGTTCCAACCGGCCCAGCGAACCGGCCCCATACTTCTCCTGGTCGAGCTGCGGGCGGCGCTGCTCACCTTGCGTGAGGCATTCGTGGGGTTCTTGATCGGCGGCTCCATCGGATTCGGGCTCGGGGTCCTGTTCGTGAGGTCGACTACCGCCGAGCGAGCCTTCATGCCCTACGTGGTGGCGTCCCAGACGGTGCCGATCCTGGCGATCGCCCCGATGGTGGTGGTCTGGGGAGGCCGGCTCGATGTCCCGCAATGGCTGACCGTCTCCATCATCGCCGCCTACCTCACGTTCTTCCCGGTGGTGATCAACACGGTGCGCGGGCTGCGGTCGCCACAGGCCACCGCAATGGAGCTGATGCGGAGCTATGCGAGCAGCCACCGGGAGACATTGTGGAAACTCCAGGTTCCCGCCGCCATGCCCTACATCTTCACCGCGCTCAAGGTCTCCGCCGCAGCGAGTGTGATCGGTGCCATCGTCGGTGAGCTCCCCGCCGGCTTTCGGGGCGGCCTGGGACGCGACCTCCTCCAGTTCTCGCAGCAGTTCACCGCAGCACCAGAGAAGCTCTTCGCCGGGGTGATCATCGCCGGGATCGCCGGCATGGTCTTCGTGGGCTTGATCACGCTCGCCGAGCATCGTTGGGTTGCCGCCAGCCGGAGGCAGAGCACCGAGATCATCAGGGTTGCGGAGTTGGGATGACGGAGCTGGTCGTCGAAGCGCGCGGTGTCGGCAAGACATTTGGCAGTGGTGACGCCCGAACCGAGGCCTTGCGCGGCATCGACCTCCAGATCGCTGAGGGCGACTTCGTCTCCCTCATTGGGCCCTCCGGTTGTGGGAAGTCGACTCTGCTCCGGCTGATCGGTGACCTGGTCTCACCAACCGAAGGCTCGCTGACGATCAACGGCAAGGAGCCGGGGCAGGCCCGTCTCGACCGCGACTACGGCATCGTCTTCCAGAACGCGACCCTGCTCGACTGGCGCACGGTGCTCAAGAACATCGAGCTCCCTCTCGAGATCATGGATTTCCCCGAGACCGAGAGGTCGGCACGGGCCCGTCAGATGCTGGATCTGGTCCAGCTTTCTGCCTTCGAAGGCCACTATCCGTGGCAGTTGTCAGGCGGCATGCAGCAGAGGGTGTCGATCGCCAGGGCGCTGGCCTTCAACCCGTCCCTGCTGTTGATGGACGAGCCCTTCGGGGCCCTCGACGAGATGACCCGGGAGCTGATGCAGCAGGAGGTGCTTCGTCTCTGGCGGGAAACCGGGATCACGGTGGTGTTCGTGACCCACTCCATCCCCGAGGCCGTCTTCCTCTCGAGCAAGGTCGTCGTGATGTCGTCTCGCCCCGGGCGGATCAGCGCCCAGATCGCGGTGGGCCTTCCCACCTCCCGCAACCAGGACACCAGGGAGGACCCGGCGTATTTCGAATTGATCACCGCGGTGAGAGAGGCTTTGCGTAGGGACGAGAACCGGAGCGTTGCGTCGTGACCGAGCGCGACGAGGTGATCCAGGAGTCGGCAGTCACCGACGTGTTCGCCGCATTCGAGGAGGACTTCCCGGCACAGACCCGGACCTTCTCGCCGGCCCAGTTCTTCCGGCGCTACCTGCCTGCACTCCTTGCTTTCGTCGCTGTGATCGCGGTGTGGGAGGGGCTCACCCGACTCTTCGGAGTGGAGACGTTCGTCCTTCCCAAACCGTCTGAGGTGATCACCAGCTTCTTCGAAACCGCTCCGGTGATCTGGAGTGCCGGGCTCCGCACACTGATCGAGGCGCTCGGTGGTTTCGCCATCGGGGTAACGCTGGCGGTGGTCACCTCCTTGGCCGCCGCTCGCTGGGTGGGGTTCCGGGAGGGGATACTGCCCCTGGCCATCGTCCTCAATGCCACTCCGATCGTGGCGCTGGCGCCCATCTTCAACAACTGGTTCAGTCTCATCAGCCCCTTCTCCAAGATGGCAGTGGTGGCGGTCGTCGTCTACTTCCCGGTGATGATCAACACGACGCGCGGCCTGCTCGAGGTCGACCCTGCGGAGTTGGAGCTGATGCGCTCTTTGGCCGCCACCCCGTCGGAGGTGACCCGGAGGATCCGAATCCCGCGCGCGCTGCCCTTCTTCTTCGCCTCGCTGAAGGTTGCCAGCGCACTCTCATTGATCGCGGCCATCGTCGCCGAGTACTTCGGCGGGTCCCAGGACGTGCTCGGGCAGTACATCATCAACCGGGCCAACCTGTTCCAGTTTCCGGACGCCTGGTCGGCGATCCTGGTGGCCTCGATACTCGGGGTGAGCTTCTATCTGCTGATCCTCGCCGCCGAGAGGGTGTTCATGCCCTGGCATGTCTCATTGCGCGGTACCGACTGAGCACCGCCAAGCGCAGGTGGGCATGTGATGGATATCGTTGCTGGCTCCGGCTGGAGGAGGATGGGATGAAAGTGAGTACAGGAAATGACAGTGACTAAGTGGCGGCGCCACCTCGTGTGGTTGTTCGCCTTCGCCATGGTGCTGGCGGCATGTGGTGACGACGGCGGGACCGCTGGGACCGGCGGGACTGCCGAGGCGCCCGAGGAGTGCACCGAGCCCGACAGTGTCCGGCTCCAGTCGCAATGGTTCGCCCAGTCCCAGTTCGCCGGGTACTACGTGGCCAAGGACCTCGGGTTCTACGAGGAGCAGTGTCTCGAAGTCGAGATCCTCGAGGGCGGGGTGGACATCGTCCCCCAGCAGGTGTTGGCCACCGGGGGCGCCGAGTTCGGCACTGGCCTGGGTGCCCAAGGCCCTGGTCTACCCGTGAGGGCGGCGCCGACATCGTCAACATCGCCCAGGTGTTCGAGCGCTCGGGAACCCTGCAGGTGTCCTGGGCCGACTCCGGGATCACCGAGCCTGCCGACTGGGCCGGGAAGACCGTGGGCAACTGGGGATTCGGCAACGAGTTCGAGTTGACCGCGGCGATCAGCAAGTTCGACGTCCAGGACGTGACCCTGGTCGGCCAGGACTTCACCATGACCGCCCTGCTCAACCGGGAGCTCGACGCCGCCGAGGCGATGATCTACAACGAGTACGCCCAGGTGCTGGAAGCGGTGAACCCCGACACCGGTGAGCTCTATCAGCCCGAGGACCTGAGTGTCATCGACTACAACGATCCCGACGGTCGCCACGGCGATGCTCCAGGATGCGGTCTGGGTCAACGCCGACTGGATCGCAGAGGAGGGCAACGAGGACATCGCAACCCGGTTCCTCACCGCCTCCTTCCAGGGCTGGCTCCACTGCCTGGACAACTTCGACGAATGTGTCGAGGTGGTCCTCAACAACGGATCCACCCTGGGGCAGAGCCACCAGGAGTGGCAGCTCAACGAGATCCTTGGCCTGATCTTCCCCGCGACCAATGGGATCGGGATCATGAACACCGACCTCTGGGAGCAGACCGTGGCCGTGGCCACCGAGCAGATCCCCGATCTCCAAGGCGTCGAGATCCCGGATGACGTGTATCGGACCGACCTGGCCGAGGCGGCGCATCGCGAACCTGGGAGACGTCGATGTCAACGTCGCGGCTACGACCCGGCCAATCGCGAGGTCGAGCTCCAGGAGGGCGGCAGCTAGAAACCACGAGATCGTGTCCCCCCGCCCGGCGGGGGGACGCGATCGCACATCAGGCGGGCACGATCCCGAGCTTCTGCTCGAATCGCTCGGCTCTCTCCATGATCTGAGCCGGCAACGCCATGATCTTGTCCTGAATCTGGGCAGCAGCAGTGGTGAGACCGGTGATTTCGCCAATCGACCAGTCCCGCATCAAGGGCATCACCACCCGATCGTGATGGATTCTGAGGTTGTACACCCCGGCCCGGGCGACGTCGATGGAACGTCTCACGAACCTGGGCATGGCCACCCCCGGCATCTGGAAGTTCTCGAACACCCGATGAATGCCAGCCAGGACCAATGAGGGCTCGGTATCGAGCATGGCCTGCATGACCGACTTGTAGAAGATGAAATGATGATTCTCGTCAGACGCGATGAGCCGCATCAGCTCGAAGGCTGCCGGATCGTCGGTGATCTTGCCCGCATTGCGATGGCTGACCCGGGTGGCTAGCTCCTGGGTCGCGGTGTAGGCAAAGATCTCCGTGGGGTCGTCGAACGTCGGCTGGTAGCCATTGAACATTGTCGCCTTGCGATCGTTCTCGAGCTCGTACGGATCGCAGTTGCGCGACGTCAGCAGGTAGCTGCGGATGGCAATCGCATGTTGCCCCTCTTCTGCGGTCCACAGATGGTTCCAGGTGCTGAACGCAGACGTGTTAGGCATGTTGTTCTCGATCAGGGCGTGGTAATAGGGCAGGTTGTCTTCGGTCAACAGGTTCAGGATGAGTGAGGTGCGGGCATCCTCGGAAATGGTGCATTGGGACACATCCCAGGGCTTGTCTCGGAAGCTCTCGCCGCGTTCCCAGGGCACGAAGTCGTGGAAGTACCAATCGCTGCGGCGTTGCAGATGTTCTTTGGTGAGCCTCTCGACCACCCCGTCGATCGCTTCCACCAATTCCATCTTCTCGTCGTGAGCCAAAATTCGCCTTGTCGTTGTGTTCAATCACGGTACCGGCACGGTGAGCCTTGCCCACATCAGCTGGTTGTCGGTTGGACTCCTCCGACCGGCTTTGATTACGTCTGATCGGTCGATCCCGGGCTCGGCTGGGCACTAGCTTGGATCCGGCGATTTCGTGAGGAGCCCCAATGCCAAACATCGTCAGAGCCGCCATCGTCCAGACCGAGTGGACCGGCGACAAGGACTCGATGATCAAGAAGAACGCGGACTATGCCCGAGAGGCGGCGCAACAGGGAGCGCAGGTGCTGTGTTTCCAGGAGTTGTTCTACGGTCCCTACTTCTGCCAGGTGCAGGAGAACGAGCATTTCGAGTACGCCGAGCCGATCCCCGACGGTCCGACCACCCAGCTGATGCTGGACCTTGCTCAGGAGACGGGGATGGTCCTGGTAGTCCCGATCTTCGAGAAGGAGCAGGACGGCTTCTACTACAACACGGCGGCCGTCATCGACGCCGACGGCACCTATCTGGGCAAGTACCGCAAGACCCACATCCCCCATGTCAAGGGCTTCTGGGAGAAGTTCTACTTCCGGCCCGGCAACACCGGGTATCCGGTTTTCGACACCGCAGTAGGGAAGGTCGGGGTCTACATCTGTTACGACCGCCACTTCCCGGAAGGGTGGCGAGCGTTGGGCCTGAACGGGGCCCGAATCGTGTTCAACCCGTCGGCGACCAGCCGCGGGCTCTCCAAGTACCTCTGGAACCTGGAGCAGCCGGCGTCGGCGGTGGCCAATGAATACTTCGTGGGGGCCATCAACCGGGTGGGCAAGGAACCGCTCGGAGACGCTGACTTCTACGGGTCGTCTTATTTCGTAGATCCGAGGGGCCAGGTGGTCGGTGACTCCGCTTCGGACACCGACGAGGAGTTAGTGGTCCGCGACCTCGATCTGGACATGATCGAGGAGGTTCGCCAGCAGTGGGCGTTCTATCGCGATCGTCGCCCCGACGCCTATGGGGACCTGGTAGCCCCCTGAAAAAGGAGGTTGGTCATGGTTAGGACAGTCATCAAGGGTGGGACCGTCGTCACCGCGACCGAGACGATGGGCGTTGACGTGCTGGTCGACGGGGAGACGGTGGCCGCCCTGGCCGCACCGGGGTCACACGACTGGGAGTCAGGCGCCGACAGGGTGATCGACGCCTCAGGGAAATACGTGCTCCCCGGTGGGATCGACGTCCACACCCACATGGAGCTTCCCTTCGGCGGCACCTTCGCCTCGGACAACTTCGAGACCGGGACCCGGGCCGCGGCATGGGGCGGGACGACCACGATCATCGACTTCGCAGTCCAGGTCAAGGGCGGCTCGGCGATCGAGGGCTACGAGGCCTGGCGGGAGAAGGCCGACGGCAAGGTGGCCATCGACTACGGCCTCCACATGATCACCGGTGACATCAACGAGCAGACCCTCAAGGAGATGGACGTGTTGGTGGACGAGGGTGTCACCTCGTTCAAGCTCTTCATGGCCTACCCCGGGGTCTTCTACTCCAACGACGGCGAGATCCTCCTCGCCATGCAGAAGGCGGCCGAGAACGGGTCCACCATCTGCATGCACGCCGAGAACGGGATCGCCATCGACGTCTATGTCGAACAGGCTCTGAAACGGGGCCAGACCGACCCGCTCTACCACGGGCTCGTGCGCAAGGCCCTGCTCGAGGGAGAAGCGGCCCATCGCGCCATCGTCCTCGCCGAGCTCACTGGTGCCCCGCTCTACATCGTCCATACCTCGGCGAAGGAGGCGGTGCACGAGGTGATTCAGGCCCGGGACCGGGGCCTCAACGTCTTCGCCGAGACCTGTCCCCAATACCTGTTCTTCGACCTCGACAACTTGGGCAACGGGTTCGAAGGTGCCAAATACGTGTGCTCACCCCCGATGCGTGACCGGGCCGCCGGCCATCAGGACGCCCTCTGGCAGGCGCTACGGACCAACGATCTCCAGGTGGTGTCGACCGACCACTGCCCGTTCTGCTTCAACGACCATCCCGAATTGGGGCGGCAGAAGCGCCTCGGCGAGGAGGACTTCTCCAAGATCCCCAATGGCATGCCCGGCGTCGAGCCCCGAATGGAGGTGCTCTTCGACGGTGGGGTCCACCAGGGGCGGATCGGCCTCAACCGCTTCGTGGAGATCACCGCCACCACCCCGGCAAAGATGTTCGGCATGTACCCCAGGAAGGGGACGGTCGCCCCGGGCGGGGACGCCGACATCGTGATCTTCGATCCCAATGAGAAGCACGTGATCTCGGTGGACAATCAGCACATGCGGGTCGACTACTCGGCGTATGAGGGCCTCGAAGTCACCGGGAAGGTCAAATGCGTGCTCTCCCGGGGTCGGCTCATCGTCGACAACGGTGAGTATCTGGGAAAGCCCGGCGACGGGCAGTACCTGAAGCGGGGCCTCAATCAGTACTTGATCTAGCGCTGGCGCCCGCTGGTCCGCTTGTCCGCGGACTGCGGATTGCGGATCTGCAGCTACGCGGGATCCAGCACCGGCGCGGCCACGAGGCGCGGCTTGGCCGCCACCCGGGCAAAGACTGCGAGGGTCATGTTCATCCCGGCGTGGACCGCCACCGGTGCCCAGATCGAACCGGTCTTCAGCCTGATCCAGACCAGTGCGGCGCCGGCGACGGTGGTGACCAGCACCGTGATCATCACATGAACCACCCCGGCGAGGCTGCGACGGTCTACCGACCGGGCCTGGTCGAGCCCGGGCCCGATGTGCCAAAGGCCGAAGAGGACCGCACCGCCCCAGAGTGCGATGGGCTCGGGGTAGAGCGCGATCAGTGCCGCGTGGAGAACGCCACGGAAGACCGCCTCCTCGATGAGGGCGGTCATCACCGGGATTCGAACCAGGATCTGTGAGGCTGCCTGCCGTGTGCTCATGGCCGCCATCCGGGGGTCGGCCAATTGGTAGCGCATCTGTGGGTTGGAGAGCATCACGAATCCGACGATGCTCACCAGGCCAACCGTGGCCACCCCCCATGCGGCGACTGCGCCAAAGTCGGGGATGCCGAGGCCGATGGTTTCGAACCCGAACCAGGTGCCGGCCACCATCACCAAGCCGGCTCCAACCATGCCGGTGACGAAGGGCGCCCAAAGGCTGCGGAACCGACCGGGGAGTGCCAGGTATACGAGAGTCTGAAAGCCGACTGCGTAAGCAACCAGCGGCATGGCGGTCGTGACGAGAGACATACCGTTCGCCGGTCGAGGGATAACAACGGCCGCCGGCACGGTCGGTGCAGTTCTTGTAAAAGGTATCGGCATTTCGACGCTATGAGAACAGCATCAGTTCCCGAAATTCGAGCGACGTGATGCCTCGCACCACTCTCACCCACCCCGGGGCATCCACTAATTTGGGGGTCACCGCGGCGAAAGACCCCCTCATGCGCTCAATCAACCACTGGATCGACGGATCACTGACCGCGGGATCATCCAACCGTGTGGGCCCCATCTTCAACCCGGCGACCGGCGCCCAGACCTCTGAAGTCCCCCTGGCTTCCGCCGAAGACGTGGATGCTGCGGTCCGGGCCGCAACTGCCGCTTTCGAGAGCTGGCGGTACTCGTCGCTGACCCAGCGCCAGAACATCATGTTCGCCTTCCGGGAGCTGGTCGCCGCCCGTCGTCACGATTTCGCCAGGCACCTCACTTCTGAGCACGGCAAGACCACCGACGACGCCCTCGGTGAGGTGCAGCGCGGACTCGAGGTCATCGAGTTCGCCTGCAACATCGCCCACCTCCTCAAAGGGGATTTCAGCGAGCAGGTCTCGACCGGTGTCGACACCTACACCATCCGCCAGCCGTTGGGAGTGGTGGCCGGGATCACCCCCTTCAACTTCCCGGCGATGGTCCCGATGTGGATGTTCCCCCTGGCGATCGCCTGCGGCAACACCTTCGTGCTCAAGCCCTCGGAGAAAGACCCGTCCGCTTCCATGCTCAGCGCCGAGTTGCTCACCGAGGCCGGGCTTCCAGAAGGGGTGTTCAACGTGGTGCACGGGGACAAGGAAGCCGTGGACGCAATCCTCGCCCACCCCGGGATCGCTGCCGTCTCGTTCGTCGGCTCCACCCCGATCGCCCGCTACATCTATGAGACCGGGACCCGCAACGGGAAGCGAGTACAGGCGCTGGGTGGGGCTAAGAATCACATGATCGTGCTTCCGGATGCCGACCTCGACCTCGCGGCCGACGCTGCGGTGTCCGCCGGCTACGGCTCTGCAGGTGAGCGATGCATGGCGATCTCGGCGGTGGTCGCAGTCGGGGATGCCGCTGACCCCCTCCTCGAGGGCGTTCAAACCCGCATCGAGAAGCTGAAGGTCGGGCCCGGCGACGAGCCGGGGGTCGAGATGGGCCCGTTGGTCACCAAGGCACATCTCGACAAGGTGCGGGGCTACGTAGACACCGGTGTGCGCGAAGGGGCAACCCTGGTCGCCGATGGGAGAGACCTGGTGGTCGACGGGCACGAGGAGGGCTTCTTCCTCGGCCCCACCCTCTTCGACCGGGTGACCCCTGGGATGTCGATCTACAAGGACGAGATCTTCGGCCCGGTGCTGTCGACGGTGCGCATGGAGCATTTCGAAGAGGCGATCCGGCTCATCAACGAGAACCCGTACGGGAACGGAACTGCCATCTTCACCAATGACGGGGGCGCCGCCCGCAAGTTCCAACAGGAGATCCAGGTGGGGATGGTGGGGATCAATGTGCCGATCCCGGTTCCGCTCTCCTTCTACAGCTTCGGTGGCTGGAAGGACTCGATCTTTGGGAGCCATGCCATCTACGGCCCCGAGGGAGTCCACTTCTACAGCAGGCAGAAGGTGGTGATCTCGAGATGGGCCGACCCGATCCACCGCGGGGTGGACCTCGGGTTCCCCACCCACGGGTGAGCGCCCGTCTCACATCGCTGCTCGTGGTGGGCGTGCTGCTGTTGGGAGCATGTGGCAACGACCCGGCGGGGGAATCGACGTCGACCACCGGTCCCGGACCGACCACATCGAGTGCCGGTGACTCGACGACCACGTCCACCGGGGAGGTCGGCCTTCCCGACCTCGTTGGTGACTGGGACAACGGCGAGTTGTTCCTCCAGATTGCCGACGATGGGTCCTATCAGGTGCTGGAAACCGCCGACTCCGACCCCAACGACCCGGTGATGGGCGGATTCGTCGCCCGCGATGAGGCCGACATCAACTTCGTCACCGACGTCTTCGGCGAGTGCGCGGGGATGACCGGCGTCTACTCGGTGGCCTTGGACGGAGATCAGATGCTCCTCACCCTGGTCGACGATCCGTGCCAGTTCCGGGCATCCCGGTTCTCCGAGCCCTGGAATCTCGTTTCGTGACCGCCTATTCGAAGTTGAGGATCGCCACCACCAGGAAGGTGAGGAACAGCGCGGAGAGCGCGAGCAGGACCCAGGCGATGATCACGATGGCGTTGACGAACCCTCCCGGGCTGGCGCCGGCTCCGCCACAAGGCGAGAGCTCCGAGGATGGCTCCCACCCCACCGCCGACCGCAACTATCACATTGGTCTCCACCAATCGCGTGGCGAAGAGCCCGGCAATGACTCCCACCCCGAACCCGGCGAGGATCCCGACAGCGACGTCATGAATCCGCCACCACACCGGCACCGGGGGGGTGGCGACGAGCGCGGGCGTTTGTTCTGCCGTCATAAGAGGGCCGAAAGCTAACTTGAATCCATGTACAGAGGCGTGTGCTGATGGACTTCGGGGTCGTCCTGCAAACCGACCCTCCGGCGTCGCGGGTCGTGGAGTTGGCAAAGCAGGCCGAGGAGTTCGGGTTCTCCCATGTGTGGACTTTCGACTCTCACGTGCTCTGGCAGGAGCCCTTCGTCATCTATTCGCGGATACTCGCCGAGACCGAGCACATCATCGTGGGCCCGATGGTGACCAACCCCGGGACCAGGGATTGGACCGTTCTCGCCTCGCTGTTCGCCACGCTCAACGACATGTACGGCCCCCGCACCATCTGCGGGATGGGACGGGGGGACTCGGCGTTGCGGTACATCGGACGCCAGCCGCGAACCCTGGAGACGATGGCGGAGGCGATGGACGTGATCAAGCGGTTGGTCGCTGGTGAGGAAGTCGATTACAACGGCAAGCCGCTCTCCATCCCCTGGGTGAAGGGGGGCTGGGAGCTCCCGATGTGGGCGGCCGGGTACGGGCCCAAGGCTTTGGACATAATCGGGCGCCACGCCGATGGATACATCCTGCAACTGGCGGACCCCCAAATTCTGGAGTGGGCGGCAGGGGCGGTTCACAGCGCAGCCTCATCTGCCGGCCGGGGCCCGGCGGATGTCGAGATATGTGTGGTTGCACCGGCTTACGTCGGTGATGATCTCGCCCACCAGCGTGATCAGCTGCGCTGGTTCGGTGGCATGGTCGGCAACCACGTGGTGGACATGGTCAATCGATATGGGGACGATGCCGCCAAGGTGCCCGCGGTCCTCTCCGACTACATCAAGGCCCGGGAGTCATACGACTACGCCCATCACGGGCGGGCCGACAACCCGTCGACGGAGTTCGTGCCCGATGCCATCGTCGACCGCTTCTGCGTCGTAGGCCCGGTGGAGGCCCACATCGAGAAGCTCTCCCTCCTCAGGTCGATGGGTGTTGGCCAGTTCGGGATCTATCTGATGCATGACGACATGGAGGGAACGCTCCGTGCCTATGGGGAAAAGGTCATCCCAGCACTGGCCTGACCGATGGGCCTGTCCCCTAGTCTTCGCCGCGGTGAGGACGGACGACAATTCCTGCAATGCCTGCTGACGCGCTCCCTACGGGAACAGTCACGTTTCTCTTCACCGACATCGAGGGCTCGACCCGGCTTGTCCAGGCGCTGGGCAGCGCCGCCTGGGTGCCGCTTCTCGAGACCCACAACACCCTGGTACGGAGTGCGATCGAGGATCACCGTGGCATCGTGGTCAAGACGGAGGGCGACTCCTTCTTTGCAGTCTTCGGGTCGGCCGCGGAAGCGGCCGTGGCCAGCGCCGCCGCTCAGGACGCGCTGGCTGGCCACGACTGGCCGGAAGAGGGTCGGATCCGGGCCCGGATGGGTCTACACACCGGTGTCGGCCTCTTGGGAGGTTCGGACTATGTGGGGATCGACGTGCACCGCGCCGCCCGGATCGCCGATGCGGCACACGGTGGGCAGACGGTGCTCTCCGAACCCACCGCGGTGCTCATCGAGAGAGAGCTGCCTAGGTCCCTCCGGCTTCATGACCTGGGCAAGCACCGCCTCAAGGATCTCTCCGAGCCGGAGACCATCTTCGAGTTGGTGGCCGATGGGAGGGAGGAGGGATTTCCCCATCTCCGCACTCTGGACGCGATCCCCAACAACCTGCCAATGCAGCTCACCAGCTTCGTGGGTCGGGATGCCGAGCTCGCCGAGGCGCTGCGACTCCTGGAGCGGACCCGCATCCTCACCCTCACCGGTCCCGGCGGGACCGGAAAGACCCGGCTTGCCCTCCAGATCGCCGCCGAGGTCGCGGACCGTTTCCGGGATGGAGCCTTCTTCGCCGAGCTCGCGTCGATCACCGATACCGAGGTGGTCCCGTCCCAGATCCTGACATCGATCGGCCTCCAGGCGCCCGCCCGGGACCAGGCCCCGTCGGTGAGCCTCGCCGAGCATCTGAGGACCAGAGCGCTGCTCCTGGTCATCGACAACTTCGAGCACGTGCTGGCGGCCGCTCCTCTGGTGGCTGAGCTGGTTCGCGCATCGCCCGACTCGCAGTTCATCGTCACCTCGCGTGCCCCTCTCCTGATCAGCGGTGAGCAGGAGATGCCGGTCCCGCCCTTGCCTCTTGCCGACTCCCGGGCTGCTGCCGACCTCGACACATTGATGCACGTCGAAGCGGTGTCGCTGTTCCTCGATCGAGCGATGGCAGTCCGTCCCGACTTCGAGCTCACCACCGATAACGCGGCCACAGTCGTGGAGCTCGTCAACCGGCTGGACGGCCTCCCCCTGGCCATCGAGCTCGTCGCTTCCCGGCTCCGGCATCTCCCCGTGTCCTCGATTCTCGAGCGCCTGGACGCCCGGATGCTGAGCTCGGGCTCGATCCACCTTCCGGAGCGACAACGCACCATCGACGGTGCCATCGGGTGGAGCTACGAACTGCTCGATCCCTCCACCCAGAGATTGTTCGCCAGGATGTCGGTGTTCGCCGGCGGAGGCCGTTTGGAGGAGATCGAAGCGGTATGCGGGCCGGCTTCCGACCTCGGGATCGATGTCTTCGAGGGGGTGGGCTCCCTTCTCGACCAGGCCCTGGTCCGCCGCATCGACACCGCCGAGGCGCCGCGGTTCCGCATGCTCCATGTGATCCGCGAGCACGCGATGACGTGTCTCGAAGCCTCGGGTGAGGATCCGGACCTGCACCGTCGCCATCTCGAGGTCTACACCGAGATCATCGAGGAAGTCGCACCCCGATTGCTTGGTACCGACCGGAAGCGATGGCTCGACTTCGCCGAGGCCGAACACGACAACCTCCGGGCGGCTCTCGAATGGGCTCAGGCGAATGGGGAGGTCGATCTCGCCCTGCGACTGGTGGCCGCATCATGGCGCTTCTGGCAGGCCCGGGGCCACCTTCACGAGGCACGTCGCCGAATCGAGGCGGCATTGGATCTTCCCGGGGGCGAGCTCAAGCATCGGGCTAAGGCGATGGAGGCTCTGGGAGGCGTCCATTGGTGGCAGGCCAATATGACCGAGTGCCTCCAGGTCTATGGGGAGGCGCTGGCCATCCAGCGACAGCTTGGAGATCCCAAGGAGCTAGCCAACGCTCTCTACAACCACGGGTTGGTCCGAGCGTTCACCGCGGGGCGGGAGAACGAAACCGTCACCCTCGAAGAGACAGAGGCGATCTTCGATGAGGCCGAGCGTCTCTATCGCGAGATCGGCGACATTGGAGGGCTCGGCGACCTGGAGTGGGGCCGCGGTTCCTCGGTCGCTTATGTCGCCAACCAGCCGGAAGAGGCGATCGGCCATATGAAACAGGCGATCGACTACTACTCGCAGGCGGGGAATGAGTTCGGCATGGGGTGGGGGCTCTTCGAGGTGGGAGTCATGAGCTTCCGGCTCGGCCGTCACCAGGAGGCGTGGGATTATCTGCAGCGCGGTCTCTCCCTGTTCCGGAGTCATGGCGACGTGTCGGCAGCAGTGCTCTTCATTGCCAGCATCGCCTCCGTGGCCCAGGAATTCGGTGACCTGCCCCGGTCCGCCCGCCTCTCGGGAGCCTTCACCTCCCTGCGCATCACCTCGGGGACCGATATCGTCGACTACGAGACCAACCAGCTTGCCGGTCTCAAACCCGAGGAGTTGGAGAACCTGACCGGGGATCTGGCGGACGCCTACCGGGAAGGCCGTGCCATGGACCTCGACACTGCGGTTGCCTACGCCCTGGCCGGCCCCACCGATCAGGCTGCCGCGATACGGGATCAGTAGAGGCCACGCCGTGTTGATCGAGATCCCGGTCTTGAACCGGATCCGGGATGGTGAGATCGACCGTGTCTACCGCCGTTGGGAGGCTCCCCGGGTCAAACAGGGTTCGCAGATGCGCACCGCGGTCGGCGTGCTCGAAGTCGTCTCGGTGGAGCCGGTCGAGGAATCGGAGATCGACTCCGTCCAGGCCGCGGCTGCCGGCTTCGAGGATCGCCGCCAGCTTCTCGACTGGCTGGCCGGCAGGGAGGGTGATGTCTTCTGCATCGGGCTCCGTTACGTGGGACCGGATCCCAGGGTCGAGCTCAGGGACCGGATACCCGACGAGACCGAGGTCGAGGAGATCAGGTCGCGGCTCCTTCGGTTGGACCGGGCGGGCGCTCACGGGCCCTGGACCCAGGAAACGCTGGCCATCATCGGGGAGCAGCCCGGAGTACGAGCCGAGGACCTGGCCGCGACATTGGGGCAGGTGAAGAAGCCGTTCAAACTCAATGTGCGAAAGCTCAAGGAGCTGGGGCTCACCGAGAGCCTTCGGATCGGCTACCGGCTGTCCCCTCGGGGCCAGACGGTGTTGAGAGCGATCCAACCCGATCCCTGAGCCTTACCCCGGCGGTCAGGTGCACGGTGCCACACTGCTTCCGGAGGAGGTGCAAGTCTTCACTCTCCACCGTGTTCCATCGTGAAACCAGATGACCGTTGAGCCACGCCCGGAGTCCGGCGGTCGGGCCCGCCGTGCCGCCTTCCCGAAGCCGACCAGAAGTCTCTACCGCCGCTTCCGAAACGAGGTAGCTGCTGCCGGATTTCCCACGGGGCCCGGCGACGACCGGGTGGTGACCGACGGCGACCTGGCGAGGTTGCCGGAGGCGGTACAGCGCTACATGCGGTTCATGGGCGTGGTGGGACGTCCCCGTGATTGGTCGTTCCGCGCCCGTTTCGTGGGCCGGTTCCGGCCTCGGGCAAGCTCGGGATGGATGCCGGCTGAGGCCTGGCAATACAACTCGGCCCTCCCGGTCGGGCGTTTGTACGTCATGAGACTGAAAGTGGCCTCGGTGTTCTCGATGAGCGGCACCGACAGTTATCTCGGGGGCAGGGGAGTGATGCGCGGCAAGCTGATGGGCTTGTTCACCGTGGCCGATGGCCGAGGCGACGAGTTCGACGTCAGCGAGCTGAGCACCTACCTCAACGACGCGATCCTGCTCGCCCCGACCTTCCTCCTCGGCGAGAACACGACCTGGGAGGGGGTCGACAACGACAGCTTCGACGTGGTCCTCGAAGACTCGGGTCGTCATGTCACGGCTCGGGTGCTCATCGACGACAGGGGTGCCCCCGTTGACTTCAGCACAACCGATCGGTTCGCCGACCTGCCGGGTGGCCTGGTCCGGGCCAAGTGGAGCACACCGGCACCGGTATGGCTGTCGGGTGTCGATCGTCCACTACCGGGACCGATCTCGGCCGTCTGGCACCTGGCCGACGGCCCGATGCCCTATGTCGAGGGTCGCCTGGTGCCCGACAGCATCGCCTACAACGTCATCCCCTGACGCTCAGCACCACCAACGATGGGGCTTGTGCACCTTGAAGAAGGGCCGTGCCGTGGCAGTGGCGCTGTTGCCGGCATCGTCTGTCCCGGTGACCACCAACTCGAAGCTCGGGGCCTTGATGTAGAGGATCCCATGGGACCGATAGGACCTGGTGTACCCGTCGGTCTTGATCAGGTGCACTTTCTGCCCGTCACGGACCCTGATCCCGTTCAGGGTGGCGATGCATTGCGGATGCCGGTCGACCCGGTCCCTGCAGGAGTAGTCCACCTTGAACCAACCGCGATCGTGCCCCGTCGAACGACGCTCCAGCTCTGCCCGGACCTTGGGCGGCTTCACGTCATCTGAGGGAGGGGGGTCGGGCATTGTGGTCGTGGTCGTCGGCATCGTGGTGGTTGTGGTCGTGCTCGTGGTCGAGGTGGTGGACGTTGTGGACGTGGTCGAGGTGGTGGAGGTTGTCGAGGTGGTGGAGGTGGTCGAGGTCGTGGAAGTGGTTGACGTGCTCGTGGTCGTCGTGCTCGGCGGCGTCGCCCCGTAGCTCCCGATCGGGAACAGTGGGCCCGGGATCCCGTTGACCGACGTGTTTCCGGTCAGGACACCCGGCCCACTGAATTGCCAGTTGGACGGGACGAAGGTCGACCCATCGGCGCCCGTGCCGCTCACCCGATACGCCCAACCGAACGCGTACTCCCAGGGCTGGCCGGTGCCGTCCACGCTGATCTGTCCATAGACGTCGATGACCTGTCCGTTTCCGAACAACTCGATCGCATCATCGCCATTCACGTTCATCGTCGTCGTGGTGTAGTCGGGGCTGAATCCGAAGAAGTTGCTGAATTGCGTGCTCTCGAGCGACACATAGATGAAGTCCCCGGCGCTCGCCGAGGAGCCAATCGGGAACGTGAACTGCTGTCCGTCACTGCCCCCGCCGTTGTCGGCCGAGCCCAACCCGTAGAGGTTGAGATTGGGGATGTCGGTCACCGCGAGTAGCTCGACCGCTTTGGGATTTGACCCGTTTCGCGGGCCCTGGATCACGCCGGTGATCAGCAGCTCACCTTCGGTGGCCGCGGCAGGAAAGGCGCCGACAGGCACCAAAGTGCTCAGCATGCTGACAACCAGCAGCAGGCCGAGTTTGGAGGAACGGGAACGTGCCAAGTGTTGCTCCTCTGGCTCTCGGACGACCCGGGGATCACGGGGGGTCGAGATGTTGTGTCAAGTAGGGGGGAGCACTCGACTTGTCTAGTCACATTGGAACCGCTGAGACTGGTCATGGCAAGACCCATTTCTCAGCCCAGCATTGGTCCCCCTGCGTGCGGAGGCGAGCGAGGGTGTTCCTACCCCGGCTGTGATTTCTTCCCCAGCCTGCGTCGCTCGGGCTCGCCGAGCAGCCGCTTGCGAACCCGGATCGAGGTGGGGGTCACTTCCACCAGCTCATCGTCGGCGATCCACTCGATCGCGGTCTCCAGAGTCTGTTGTCGAGGTGGTCGGAGGTTGATCGCCTCGTCCGAGGCGTGGGTGCGGATATTTGTCAGCTGCTTGGGCCGCGCCGGGTTGACCACCATCTCCTCCGGTCGCGCCGCCTCGCCGATGATCATCCCCTCGTAGATCTGCGCTCCGGCGCCGATGAAGAGCTCGCCCCGCTTTTGCAGGTTGTCCAAGGCGAATCCGGTGCTGGTCCCCTGGCGGTCTGACACCATCGCCCCCCCGATTCGGTGCGGAAGCTCTCCGGCCCATGGCATCCAGCCCTCGTGGTGCTGGTGGATCAATGCGGTGCCTCGGGTGGTGGTCATCAGGAGCGATCGGAAGCCGAGAAGGCCACGGGCCGGTGCGGTCAGGGTAATGATCGTCCGTCCCGGGTCTCCGGGCTGAACTTCGAGGATCGTCCCTTTGCGGGGCGCTGCCGCCTGGGTGACGGCACCAACATACTCGTCCGGGACGTCCACCACCGCCCTCTCCACGGGCTCGTGCGGGGTGCCGTCGATCTCCTTGATCACCACTTCGGGCCGGCTCACCTGGAGCTCGAACCCTTCCCTCCGCATCGATTCGATGAGCACCGCGAGTTGGAGCTCGCCGCGGCCCGCCACTTCGACGATCTCCGGAGACGAGGTGGGGCCGAGCCGGATCGAGACGTTCCCCAGCACCTCCCGCTTCAGACGGTCCTGGATCTGTCGAGATGTGAGGAACTTGCCCTCCTGCCCGGACAGGGGCGAAGTGTTGACGCCGAAAGTCATTTTGAGCACTGGCTCATCGACCGAAAGCCGTGGCAGCGGCAACGGGTCGTTGGGGTCGGCGAGTGTGTCACCGATCTCGACTTCAGGAAACCCGGCGACCACGAACAGATCTCCGGCGACCCGCTCTTCTACATCACTGCGGCCCAGCCCGATGAAGCCCATGAGGCTGGTGAGCCGGCGACGGATTGGTGGCTCTTCGTCATTGGCATGGCACAGCGCCACCTGCGATCCCTGCCTGAGGGTTCCTTCGACCACCCTGCCGATTGCGAGCCGGCCGAGATAGTCGGAGGCGTCGAGATTGGTGACCAGCGCCTGCAAGGGACGGGATGGGTCGCCACCGGGGGCGGGGATGGTGTCCACGATGGCGTCGAGGAGAGCGTCCAGTCCTTCGGTCTCCGCGGGTACCCCGATCCCGGCAGTGGCCCGCCCGCTCCGGGCGACGGTGGAGATGATGGGGAAGTCGATGTGGTGGTCCTTGGCGTCGAGGTCGAAGAAGAGTTGGTAGATATCGTCGGCGACCGCATCGGGCCGGGCGTCGGGGCGATCCACCTTGTTGATCACCACCACTGCCGGGAGATGGAGGGCCAGCGCCTTGGAGAGGACATACCTGGTCTGGGGCATAGGTCCGTCGGCGGCATCGACGAGGAGCAGGATCCCATCGACCATTGCCAGGGCCCGTTCCACCTCACCTCCGAAGTCGGCGTGGCCCGGGGTGTCCACCAGGTTGATGCGGGTCTCGCCCCACTGGATGGAGGCGGCCTTGGCCAAGATGGTGATCCCGCGCTCCCGCTCCTGGTCCGAGGAGTCCATCACCCGCTCCACCCGCTCCTCGTGGGAGGCGAATACCCCGGTTGCACCCAGCATCGAGTCGACCAGCGTGGTCTTGCCGTGGTCGACGTGCGCGACGAGCGCGACGTTTCGGATCGAGGAGGGGGACATCGATACCGGATGGTATCGGCGTATCTGAGGAGCCACGGCGGCCTCTTCTCGCTCGGAGGTAATCAATGAGCGATTTTCAGTTAGACCCCAGTCAGGGCGCCGACGCCGCAGCCGACGCCACCAATGAGCAATTGGAGACCCTGCTTCGGATCGTGATGTGGGAGTTCGCGTTGCGGACCACCAAGGAGAGCTTCGAGCAGCACCTCAACGTGTTGGCAAAGGCCAGAGAGCAGATGGACGACGACCTCGACTCCGCCCGCCAAAAGCGCGATCAGCGTCGGTTCGTGGCTTCGGTTCTCGAAGATCTGGCCCGGCTTCCCGTCACCGGGGAGCAGAGCAGAGAGCCGACGACCGGTCTCTACCTCTGAATCGTCAGCGTCGGTGTCGATACCCTCTCGGGCCGATGCTTTGGAAGACTGATCTCGGCTCGGCCACGCTCTACGCAATCCAGGATGGGTGGGGGACGAGGGATCCACACGACTGGTTCGTGGGGCCGACCCCTGAGGATTGGGAGGCGATGGGCGACCATCTCGATGACGCAGGGCGTCTCCCCACCACTTTCGGCTGCTTCCTCTTCGACGACGGGGAGCAGCTGGTGATGATCGACACCGGCTACGGGCCGACCAACCCACCAATCCCGGGGATGGGGCCGCGGGGCACATGCCCGAGGCCCTCGATCGGCTTGGGGTGGCGCCTGAAGATGTGGGGACGGTGATTCACACTCACCTTCATCCCGATCATTTCCTGGGTGATCTCGACGCTGTCGGTCACCCGTTCTTCCCCACCGCCACCTATCACATCCATGCTCGTGAGCTGGCCTATTGGCGAAACGGTGCCGATGAGATGTCCGCCACGGTCCGGTCGGTCGTCGAGCCCCTGGAAGCCGCCGGAGCCTTACGGGCTGTGGACACGGGTGGCCGGTTGCTGGCAGGGGTGACCATGGTCGAAACCTTTGGCCACACTCCGGGGCACACCTCGATCCTGGTCAGCGGGCAACAGCGCTCGGTGATGATCAGTGGCGATGTCACCTACAACCCGATTCATTGCACCCATCCGGAGTGGGGCCTGCGACTCGATGTCGATCCCGAAGAGGCAGCGGAGACCAGAGCCTGGTTCTTCGCCGATCTCGCCGAGACCGGGATCCCGATGGCGGCGGGGCACTACCCACGGCCCGGCTTTGGGAGGGTTGTCTCCGACGGCGCCGTCTGGCGCTTCCTTCCTCTGCCGGTCGAACTGATCGACCAAGCCGTCTAGAACACGGCCCGTTCGTTCAGGCGGAAGGGTCTCCCGAGCCCTGCTTGGAGCCAACGAGCGCGGTGCCTTCGTCGACGTGGGTCAACATGCACAGGATCTCACGGTCGTCCTCGGCCCACGATTCCTCCGTCGGATAGAGGTAGGTGTAGGTGAGGTCGGGCGACTCCTCCCAGGAAACTCCGACATATGTGGCGAAGTCGGCATAACACTCCTGGTCCGCCCATCCTGCTGCTGCCTCGTCTCCGGGGTAGTCGCTGCCCTGGGCATCGGTGAAGGTGGAAATGGCATAGACCTCGAACTCGTGTGCCTGGTCACAGGGCAGCACCGTCACCGACTGGTAGACCTCGAGATCCGGGAGATCACCACAATCACCAACCTCGAGGTCGAACACCGAGAGGGTTCCCTCCTCGGTGATCTGACCCTCGTCGTCGCGTTCCACCTGCGCCAGCACGATTCCCACTATTGCCACTGGGACCAAGAGCACGAGCAGGGCGGTGCCGACGATGCCCAGGATCTGGCCGGCTCGAGCGCTGCTCCGATTGTCCGGCGTGCGCCGACCCTCGTCGATCGCTCGGAGCTCCTTCCTCCCGATCCACCAAGCGATCGGCGCCAGGATCCAGCAGCCGACAACCCCGAGGATGCCGAGCACTAGCGCTGTGGTCGCCTGACTCGACTCCGGATACTGACTGTCGACGATCGGCTCACTCATGTCAGGGAGAATCTAAGGGCCAGGTCTGTCCCAGGGAGGTCGTAAGAGACGCGAGATGGCCAGACCACCACACACGAGACTCGCTGCACGACGAGCCACCGACTTGCGAAACAAGCTCACCGTCAGTGAGGCCCGTCTCTGGGGAGCCATCAAGAATCGGCAGGCCGGGGCGCGCTTTCGCCGCCAGGTTCCATTCGGTCATTGGATCGCCGATTTCGCCGCTTTCGAGCCGAAACTGGTCATCGAGGTCGATGACATGTCTCACGAGTATCGGGACGAATCGGCCCGAACTGCCCATTTCGAGGCGTGTGGTTTCGCCGTGCTCCGATTCACCAACCGCCAGATTGCCCAAGAACTCGCCGAGACGGTGGGGACGGTCACCACATGGGTTCAGTTTCTGCTTCGACATGGCCGTCCACCAGGCGAGTTCGACTGAGCGCTTCCCGACTCGAGCGTTGCCCCCTCCGGCCCTCCGGGCCACCTCCCCCAACGTCGCTTCGCTCCTGGGGGAGGAAACGTGGTGTCAGCATTTCTCCCCCCAGCGAACGGAGTGAGCGTTGGGGGGAGTACCGGCGGAGCCGGGGAGGGGGCGGCCGCAGGCGTGGGGGGAGTACCGGCGGAGCCGGGGAGGGAGGCGCCGCAGGCGTGGGGGAGTACCGGCGGAGCCGGGAGGGGGAGAAACTCAGATTTCAGGGGTCTGGGGCTGGAGCCAAGCGCCGACCTTGCGCCACGCCCTGCGCGCCACCTTCCACAGCATGATCGTCACCGTGGTGGCGGCGACCACCAGGATCCCGACCACGATCACGGTGATCAGGGGAAAGGTGACCGCGAGTGCCACCAGGAGCGCGACTCCGACGTCCTCGGTCAGGGAAAGGGCGACGTTGCTAACCGGCTCCGGGGAAGTGTTGGCCACGACTCTGGTGGTCGCCTTGGCCGCATGGGCGTCGAGTGCGAGCGCTCCGGCCACCGTTGCTCCCAGAGCCGCTCCGATGCTGTTCGAATCTCCGGCGACCACCGCACCCAAGGCGGCGGCACCCAAGGGGCGGATCACCGTGTGGATCGTGTCCCAGACACTGTCCAGATAAGGAATCTTGTCGGCGACGAATTCGATGGCGAACAAGATGCCGGCCACCACCATCACGTCGGTCCTCTGCAGGACGTCGGGGATGTCACTCCAACCGAGGCGCCCGGAGGCACCGAGGAGCAGGGTGACCAGATAGAGATTGATGCCTGAAGCCCAGCCCGATCCGGCGATGATCCCAACGGCTTCCATGCCAATCAAGGTAGTTGCAACCGCTAAATCCCGTCTCCCCAGGGCCGATAACTAGTTCGTGGTCACACTTCGAGAGCGGGTCGAGGTCGGAGCCGGTCCCCGACCGGCGATGATCGCCGTCTCTTCGCTGTTCGGGCTGGTCGTTTTGGCCGTCGCCCTGGCGTCGAGCTCGGCCGGCTTCGCCCGCATCGCCCAATTTGCACTCACCCTGGTCATCCCGGCGGTGTTGATGGTGATCTTTTGGCGAGTCGCGCGGGATCGGGTCCTCGAGCACGAAGCCGACGCCACCGCACGCGTCGACCTGGAAGTGGTGGCGAGTCGCCATTTGAGCGGGTTCGTGGCGGCGGTCTCCCATGAGCTGACTCCTCATCCCGAGCGCTGCAACTTGCGAGCAGAGGCTCTTTCCGTTGTGGTCGACTATCAGGCGTTGGGTTCGCGGGTCGAAGTAGCGGTTCCCGACACCGTTGTGTTCGTGGATCCGTTGTTTCTCCGCCAGGTGCTTCACGTCCTGATCGACAACGCCGTCCGGCACGGCGGTGCTCGGATCGCGGTCTGGGCCACCCCCGAGGGCGCGGACGTGAGACTGACCGTCAGCGACGACGGATCAGGCCTGCCCGACGACCTCGATGGCCGTGTGTTCGAGCGCTTCCTCGACATCGGTGGCGGGTCGCCGGTCGCCCCTTCGGCCTCCGGGCTGGCGATTGCTCGAGCCCTGAGCGATGCAACCGGGGGAGCGATCGCTTACAAGCGTGACCCCAACTGGACCCACTTCTCTTTCCGTCTCCCGTTGGATTCCCCTGACCAGGGGTCGCACAACGACCGGATGAGCCTGAGCGCCGGCGTGGGTTGACCTATGCCGCCCCCGCGACTTCTTGGGGCGGCACTGCTTGCCTCCGTGGTGCTGGTGGCATTTGCCCCCGCCGCCCTCGCCGATTCCGAGACCCACTTCCTTGGGCCCGACGGAGTGCCCAACGCGACTCTCATCGGAACGCCTGACGGCGGTGAGATGCCCAACTATGACCTGGGCCGGGATCTCGAACCAGGGATCCTCCTGCTGCGCTCCGGCAACGGAGCGTCTGAGACCGACGCTGCCCGCTTCCAACAGTGGCACACCGGGATGGGGGGCCGCAGTCTGGCCGGGTTCCCGTCGTTGGTGATTTGGGCAGCCGGTGCCGGGTTCGGGACCGGCGCCACCGGGGTTTTCACCGTGTATCTCCTCGACTGTCCCGAAGACAACGCTGATTGCTCCGAGCTCGGGTCGGCCACCGCGACCTTCGAGACGGCCTCTGACTGGGTGGAACTGGAGGTCGGGCTTCCCGAGGTGGAACATCTCTTTCCCGCCGGGCGCAACCTGGCGGTGAGGCTGGTGGTCTCCGATCGGTCCGAGATCGACCTGATGTTCGCCTACGGGTATCCCAAGTACCGGAGCCGGCTGGTCATCGATGATGAAGCGCCTGCGGCATTGGCGGTGGCCAGCATCTACCCGGGGCTCCCGGAGGCGGCTCGTTTGGTTCCCGAGATCAACTCCGCGGTCACCCTCCAGGTCGAGAGTGCCGATAGCGAATCGGCGTCGGCGATGCCCGAGGGAGGATTCACCTCGTGGCTGGCCACGACCGCAATCTCAACCCTGGCTCTCGCCGTCCTCGGCCTGGGCCTCGTCGCAACGCTGAGCCCGGGTCGGAAGCGGGGTCGTCACAACACCCGTGGTCGGGGTCAGCACCTGGCGCACCCGAGCCGGAACCATCACAGGGCGAAGGATCGCCGCGCCCTGACGCCTCCGCCAGTGGTTTGGCGGGCCGAGACCCGTAGCATCCTGCCCTTCCATTCCACGGAGAGCGATGTTCCCCCTACGCGACATCAACCCGACCCGGATCACACCGGTGGTCACCCTCGCCCTGATCGCGGTCAACCTCGCGGTGTTCTTCCTCTTTCAGATGCGGGGCACTGTCGAGCAGCAACAGGAACTGATTTATGAGCGCGCCGCGATCGCCTGTGAGGTCAGCACCGGTTTTCCGCTCGGAGCCGACGAGATCATCGAGGGGGTGTGCCTGCCTGAGGCTCAGGCCCCGGTGTTCCCCGAGAAGAACGTGTATCTCGCCCTGTTCACATCGATGTTCCTCCATGGCAGCGTGACCCATGTCCTGTTCAACATGTGGTTCCTCTGGATCTTTGGCAACAACGTCGAGGAGGCCTACGGCCACATCGGATTTCTGTTCCTCTATCTGGTCGGTGGGCTGGCGGCCACTGCTGCCTATGTGGTGATGAATCCCGATACCACGGTGCCCCTGGTCGGGGCGTCGGGCGCCATCGCCGTCGCCCTCGGTGCCTACGCCGTCCTCTTCCCCGCCCACCGCGTGCTCTCCTTCGTGGGGTGGATCCTGATCCCGGTGCCTGCCGTGTTGTTCCTCGGAATCTGGTTCTTCCTCCAGTTCGCATTCAGTCAGCCCGGGGTGGCGTGGGAGGCTCATGCCGGCGGATTCGTCTTCGGGGCTGGGGTGAGCCTCATCCTCCGCAACCGGCTCCAGCGTCGGGTTCCGGTGTGACGCAATGACGCAACCCGACCTTGGGGCCCTCACGACCGAACTGAGCCTCCGCCGCCAGGCCCTGCAGACGGAATTGGATCGGCTCATGGAACCACCGGAGGAAGGTGTGTCGGTCTCCTTCGGGAAGCGGGTAGGCGACGGCACCACGGAGGCCGTGGCGAGGATCGCGGGGACTGCCACCGCTCGCTCCATCGCGGCATCGATCTCCGACATCGATGGAGCGTTGGCCAGGATCGCCGAAGGCACCTATGGCATCTGTCAGAACTGTGGTGCGGTGATCTCGGCGCTCCGGCTCGAGGCGCTCCCGGCAACGATCCTCTGCGTCGACTGCGCGTCCCGGAACGCGATTGGGGGATTTTCCCCATAGATCGACGGGTACGCGTATGGCATGGTGCGTCAAATGTTCCACCGCGAGGAAATGTCGCTGATGGGCAGCCGGATCATGGTTGTCGGTTTGACGGCGATCGCCGTCACCCTGGCGGTGATCATCGTCGACGAGCTCGCCAATGGAGGCACCCCGTCGGTCAGGGCGACCTGCGTTCTCTTTCTCTGGGCTGCCGTCGGAGCCTTGGCCATCGGGGCCATCCTCCGCATCAGTACCAGCTACTGGTTCCGAGCCAAGCCCATGCCCCGTCCCCGTCCTCGGCGGTCAGGGCGGCGGACACCGACCTCGCGCTGACGGCAATAGGGTGGCCGTGATGGTCATCGGGTCATGAGCGAGGGAGGGAGGGTGCTCGTCACCGGGGCCCGGGGCTTCATCGGAGCCTGGGTGGTCAAAATCCTCCTCGATGAGGGTCGGGAAGTGGTCGCCTTCGATCCTGACCCGAACCGCACCCGCCTCGATCAGGTCCTGGAGGGCGATAGCCAGGACTTGCTCACCGAAGTACCCGGAGATGTGACCGATCTCGAGCAGCTCACCTCGACGATCAATGGGCACGCCATAGAGTCTGTGATCCACCTCGGGGCTCTCCAGGTGCCGGCGTGCGCGGCCAACCCTGCGCTCGGTGCCCGGGTGAACGTGGTGGGCACGACCAACGTCTTCCTCGCGGCCCGGGACACCGGCCTCACCACCCCGGTCGTCTTCGCCAGTTCCGTGGCCGCCCTGATTCCCGGCGGGTCGGATCATCCATCAACCGTTTACGGGGTGTTCAAGAGAGCCAACGAGGGGACGGCGGCCTTGATGTGGCGCGACGAGGGTGTGGCTTCGATCGGGATCCGCCCTCACACCGTCTACGGGGTCGGCCGGGACCAGGGTCTCACTTCGGCGCCGACGAAGGCGATGCTGCACGCCGCGGCCGGCCTTCCCTACAACATCAGTTTCGGAGGGTCGTTCCAGATGCAGTTCGGGGCGGACGTGGCCCGGGCGTTCCTGGCCGCTGGAGCCTCCGGATTCCGGGGCTCGGTGGTGCTCAACCTCCTCACTCCGGCCACCGACATGGCGTCAGTGGTCGCGGCCATCGAGACTGTCCTACCCGAGGCGGCGGGGACGATCACCTTCGAAACGACACCGCTGCCGTTTCCCGCCCAGCCCGAGCCCTCGGATATCGAAGCCGTGCTCGGGACTCTCCCGGAAACCCCATTACAGACCGGAGTGGAGATGACCATCGCTCATTTCTCGCGGCTGTTGGATCGCGATCTGATCCGGCCCGAGTGATAGGTGGGTGGCGGCCTGCGCGAGACCGCCACCCTGAGAAGAGCTACCGATCGATCTTGACCACCTCGGCGCCACCGGGCACCAGGGAGTTCTGGGTGGCCCAGAGGTTGCCCCGCTTGTCGAAGGTGATCGCTGTCAATTGAGGAATGCCTTCGGCAACGACCCGGCAGGTGCCGCGTCTCACGTTGCAGGAGTTGATCGTTCCGCCGACGCCATCCTGGAAGATCTCCACGGCGGCCCAGCTCGCCTCGTCCATCTCGGCGACGTAGAGCCGGCCCTTGTGCCAGGCGAGGTCGATGATCGAGGTGAATCCACCGTCGAAGACCTTCTTGCAGTGCCGGCTGGGGCACTCGGCCCAGGACGCCTTGGGGCTCACCCTCCAGATGTTCGACTCATCCGTGGGCCCGGGGAATCCCCGCAACTCACCCACGTAGTAGTAACCGTCGGGGCCGATGGCGACACTGGTCGGTGTGGCCTGCGCCGGCATCTCGTCGGGAAGCCCACAGAAGTCCGCTCCGGATTCGGGACAACCTGCCAATGCCTTGATGTTGGCCGTCGAGACCAACTCATCGGGGAACACCGCCAGCACCCGGACCCGCCCGTTCTTGCTCACCTTGAGCAAGTCGTTGCCGCCCGCGTCCACCACCAGCGCGCTATCCGAGCCGAGGGCCTGGACATCGAAGGGGTTGGAGTCGAAGGGGTCGTTGCCGTCGGGGTTCTTCTTGGCCTCGAACTCGAAAAGGTTGACCACCAGCTTCGGCTCGCCGTTGCGAATTCGATATAGGGCCTGTCCCGTGTCGGCCTCCGGGCTCTCTCCCGCGCCAGTAACCGCCCACAGGGCGTGTTTGCTCGCGCTGACGTCGGTGACTCCCGGCAGCGGGATCGTCGAGTGGATTTGGCCCTTGCGGATGACCTCGATGCCGACGCTGGCGTCGGCGACCAGGAGGTCTCCGTTACGGGCGGTGGTGAGGCCGAACAGGGGGCCCGCCAGCCCGCTGATGGCTCCGGCGACTGCGGGGATCACCAGGAGGGCGATCACCACGGACACCGTGAGGGTGCGCTTGGCAGTGTGTCTCATGCGCCGGAACCTACCCCAACCCCGGCCCGGAGAAACCTCCCGGTCAGACCTCGATCGAATACAGCCGGACCGGTTCCTCCAGGCCCTTCAACTCACGCAACCCGAGGTCGGTGGCGACCACCCCGTCCTTGTTCTTGACGTTGTTGTAGACCCCCTCCGAGGCGACGATCGCTCCTGGCTCGGCCAGACCATGGATACGCGAGGCGATGTTGACTCCGTCCCCAAAGACACCGCTACCGCTTTCGATAACCTCCCCGAGATGGATCCCGATCCGCAGTTGGAAGGTCCCATCGCGTCGTGCATGAATCTGGATCTCCCGAGCGGCGTCGACCGCGTCGGACACTGATCCAAACATCGCCAGCACCCCATCACCCTGCTCTTCGAGGAGTCGTCCCCCATGAGAGGCGATGCTGTCCCGATGGATGCGGCGACATGCCTGCACCGTGCGAATGGCGGTCGACTCGTCCCCGGCCATCATCGTGGTGTAGCCCACGATGTCGGAGAACATGATCGCTCGCAAGGCGCTGCGGGGCGCGGCCTCGGAGCTGCCCCGGATTCGCTCATCGAGATAATGGCGCTTGCCGCGAAGTGCGGCCTGATACTCGTCGGGGGAGAGGATGTTCTCCTCGAGCTCCATCTCCGTTCGCAGTAGGTTGTCGATGAAGGCGTCGAGGCGCTCCGGGTTGGAGCGGACCGCCTCCCGGATGAAGCGGGCGTCGATGTTGACGCAGATCGCTCCCACCAACCCGTAGTCCCGTCGGTAGATGGGGATCGTGGTGCACTTGAACTGGCGGGATCCGATGTTGAGCTCGTAGTTGAGCTTGTCCTGGTTTTGGTAGCGCCGCGTCTTGAGGTCGAGGACCAAGTTGGTGGCACCCATCTCCAGCTTGCGCCCGGTGACTTCCCCGTTCTCCAGGGTGACGATGGAGCGTGAGGGATTGACCAGGTTGTGGAGCAGGATCTCGATCCCGGTATGGGGGAAGGAGCGCCCGAGTAGGCCGACGATCCGCTTGTAGTTCTCCAGGTAGTCCTCGTTGTCCGAGATCACCGAGTCCCCGTCGTAGAGGTCGTAGAGACGACGGAAGGCGTCGATTTCGGGGTGGCGTGATGAAGCAACACGCCGCAACCAAGCAGGAGACAAAACCCCGTCCGCACTAGCTGATCTACGGTGAGGCCATGTGTCGGCACCAACCCCCCCGCCGCACATCGATCGCGCGGCATTCCAGGTGCCAGCTGCGTTCACCTACGGCAATACGCCGCGAAAACGCGCCGCGCACGACCTCCGCAATCCCAACTACTTCAACCCCGAGCCCGAACTTCATCCGCGAGATGCGGAAGTCGCGCCGGATGCTGAGATCCTGGTTGAAGTAGTTCGGATTGCGGAGATCGAGCGCGAGCGTTCGCGGCGTATTCCCGTAGGTGAACGGCGGCGGGCGACTGGAACGCGGCGCGATCGATGTAGGACGGCGGGTTGGCGCCGAGCACATCGCCGTCGCCGTAGTCGCCGTTGATGCGGACGTCGCCGGTGAAGGTCGGGTTGAAATCCGCGTAGCACGTGCCGGCATTCGGCAGGTTGCACGCCGCGCCGAATCGATCCGAGCGGACGTCCCGATCGGAACTGCGTGATGCCGGAAACCTGCCAGTCCTTGACGATCGCGCGCACGACGCTGTTGCCGCTGCCCGGCTTGCCCTCCGCGCCGAACGGCATGTTGTAGACGACCATCGCGTTCCAGACGTGCGGCTGATCGTTGACGCCGACGGCCCAGTCCTGGTCGAAGTCGTAGCCGGTGCGGGCGGCGAGATTGTCTTCGGTGCGGCTGAACGTGTAGTTGAAGTTCACCGTCAGGCCGTCGTCCGAGCGGCGCTTCTCGGCGTCAGCTGCAGCGAGTGATAGCTGGACCGCGCGACGTTGCCGTAGACGTCGGTCACGCCCGAGTACTGCGGGAACGGCCGCAGCATCTGCGCGATCGTGCCCGAGAAGTTCGGGTAGGGCAGCGCACGCCGGAGACGATCGCCTGCGCGGCGGCGATGTTGGCGGCCGTGCCTGCTGGGTCAGCAGGTTGCCGAGCACGAGGAACCGCGGATCGAGCTGGTTCGCGTAGAACCCGCGGCCGCTGCCGCCGAGGAAGTCGCCGCGGCTGCCGGCGTACGTCGCGCCGACGGTCAGCGTGCGCGCGAGCGCGTACTGGAAGCCGGCGTTCCAGTTCTGATAGCGCGGCGGCCGTCCGCCGATCTCGGGATCGCCGTAGGTCACGCCGCCGCCGGTGCCGCGGCCGGCCACGAACCCGGCGTTGAGCGAGGGATCGAAGAACGGCGGCGCCGGATACGACGGCACGCCGTTGTTCCAGTTGTAGGAGGGATCGAAGCCGTTCGGGCTCGGGAAGCTCGCGTTGGCCGAGAAGCCGAGCGTTCCGGTCCCGTTGCGGGCACCGGCGCGGCCGCCGACGGCGCCGCGCCGGGAATAGTTGATGCCGTAGGCCGCCCGCAGCACCGTCCGCTCGTTGAGGCTGTAGGCGAGGCCGAGCCGCGGCCCGACCGCACCGTAGTAGGTCTCGATCGGCGTGCGGCACTGGCAGCTGTTCGCGCCTCGCCCGCGAACGACGATCGCGCCGGGATAGCCGCCGACCGCCGGATTCGGCAGCGTCGGGTCCATGAACGACCACCGATCGTAGACCTCGGTGTACGGCTTCATGATGTCGTAGCGCAGTCCGAGATTGAGCGTCAGATCGGGCGTCAGCTTGAAGTCGTCCTGCGCCCAGAACGCGTAGGTGTAGAAGCGGCCGCTCGTCGCGACCTCGCGAGTCCTCGATGACGTTGGTCGCGTTCAGCTCGCCGAGCAGGAAGCTCGCATACGCGTTGCCGGTCGTCGTCAGCAGCGTGCCCGTCGGGTTGAACCCGGCGGTCTGCACGTTGCTGAAGCCGAAGGTCGCCAGGCTGCCGTAGGTGCGCTCGCGCTCGTTGGCGTCCATGCGCTGCGCCTGGAGGCCGAACGTCATCGCGTGCTTGCCGTGCGTCCAGTTCAGGTTGTTCTGGAACGTGTAGTTGTTCAGATACTCGGTGAACGCCCGCGCGTCGGTCCCGCGCCACTGCGTCGGCGCGTTCGGACCGGCGAACGCAATCTCCGGAAACGACGAATCCGCCTCGCCGGCGGGCAGCCCGCGCAGACCCGCCTTGATCGGATACTGGCCGTCGATGGTCGCGTTGAAGATCGGCACCGACAGCCGGGAGAATCCCAGGCTGGCCTGATTGACCCACCGCGAGCCGAGCACGTAGGTGTGCTTGACCTGCGCGCTCGTCGGCACCTCCTCGACCAGCCGCGTCTCCGTGTAGGGCAGCGGCAGCGCGGTCTGCGGGTTGCGCGCCGCCGCGGTACGGCGTCGCCTGGCTGCGCTTGCCGTGGGAGAACAGCACCGACGCCTGCTGCCGCGCGGTCAGCTTCAGGTCCACCTTGCCCGTGACGTTCTGGTTGTTGAAGCCGATCGGCAGCGACCCGCCGAGATAGTTGTTCTGCAGGCCGGCGTTGGTCGGATCGGGCAGGAACGACTGGAAGTACCGCGAGATCGGCGAGATGCGATCCTGCGGGATGATGTTGTTGGGAAACGGATCGCGGACGAACCCGGTGCCGTTCGGGTTCGGCCGGGTCGTTCGCGGATCGTAGATCGTCACCGGCAGCGCGCTGAAATCGCCGTTGCGCTGCGCCAGCGTCGGAATCGACGTCAGCACGCGACGGCGTCTGCCGGCGATCGCGGTAGCCGTCGTACGCCACGAAGAAGAACATCTGGTTCCTGCGGATCGGGCCGCCGAACGTGACCCCGTATTCGTGCTGGTTGTCGTCCGGCTTGGTGGTCGCGAAGAACGCTTTCGCGTCGAGCGCCTTGTTCCGGAAATACTCGAACCCGCTGCCGCGAAACGTGTTCGTTCCCGACTTGACGACGTAGTTGGATGCGCCCTGGCCGTTGAACGTCACCGCGGTGCCGCTGGTCTCGACCTGGAACTGATCGACCGCTTCGACCGAGATCCCGAACGACAGGTTGCGGCCTTCGCCCTGGACCACGGCGTTGGTGATGGGAATGCCTTCGACGTACATGTCGGTGGTGAAGTCCTGGCCGCCCATGACGTTGCCCCAGCGGCCGATCGACTGCACGCCGGGCATCAGGGACATGAACGCCGTCGGATCGCGCGGCCCGCCGGTGTTCATCACCAGCGGCAGCGCGGTGTAGACCTCGTTGCGGATCGTCTGCCCGAGCCGGGCGTCGGCGGTCGCCAGCGGCGGCGGCGCCGCGGTGACGACCACCTCCTGCTTGACGCCGCCGACCTGCAGCGTGACGTTCAGGCCGACCACGCTCAGCCCGTCGACGATGATGCCTTCGCGGACGAACGTCTGGAAGCCATCGAGCGACACCGTGACGCGATACTCGCCGGGAGGCAGCGGCGTCAACGCGTAGACGCCCGCCTCGGTCGTCTGCTCTGACGGTCTCGATGCCGGTGGCGATGTTCGTGGCGGTGACCGTCGCGCCCGGCAGCGCGGCCTTGGACGCGTCGAGCACGGTGCCTTGAATGGATCCGCTGCCGCCGATCTGGCGCCGAGGCGCTGACGCCCCCCATCAGCAGGATTGAGAGGGCAACCTGCGCGATTCGACCAGCACTTCTCCGCATAGGCACACTCCTTCGGACCGGGGTCCGATGCCGACGCTACGCTGGCGTCGCCGCGCTGTCAAACGCCAAGCGTGATGGGGGACGCGTTTCGGCCTGAGAAATGGATGGGTCTCGGCGGGATTCACATGGAGGACCGGGAGGAAGAAATCGTTTCTTCCGGGTCTCACGCGCTCGCTTGCTCCTGTAGAGCTCTCCCTTTCACTGGCCGCGAAGCCACGTCGGCAGGACCTCCGGGGCCGCGGGCTGGGGCGCACTGATGACTCGGCACGGGCGAGCACGCGCGAGTTTTGTGGAGCGAAACACTCGGGCACGTCGGCGTATGTCCGCCAGTCGAAGGCAGACCGCGCGTTCTCTGGCGACAAGCCATTCACCTTCGACAAGTCGGATAGTCGACCGTGCAGAGCCAACGGGCCGACCGGCGTTCCAACTGAATGTCGGCGGTCTGCGATCGTCGGACGACCGAGACGCTTCCGGATCCCTCGAACGGCGGCACGAAGTCCGCGACGGCGGCCGTGGATCTCACAACACCGCTGGGGACTTTCCCTCTATACTTCCTCGCATGTCGAGGATGGGCGGCGGCGCGCGGCTGTCGACCGGCAACTAGATTCCGTTCTTTAATAGATGATCCGCACCGTATGCCTCGACGGTCGAGCGTGCGCACGGCGATCAATAGTCGGCGACCCCGCCGCTTGCAGCCCGCTTGGGCAGGAGGAAAGGCCATGTTGAGTCGGACGCGTGCAGTTCGAGTGGCGCTGATCGTCTCGATGCTGGGTGCTGCGGCGGGGCCCGCCCGGGCCCAGGCGGACCGCGGCACCATTACGGGCGCCGTCGTCGACAGCTCGGGCGGCGTCGTGGTCGGCGCCTCGGTCAAGGCCGTCCACGTCGGCACCAACTTCGAGCGCGTCGTCACGACCTCGCCGCAGGGCACCTACACGATTCCGCAGCTTCCGGTCGGCGCCTACGTCGTGGTCATCGCCGCGACCGGCCTTCAGACCACGACGCTCGAGAACATCGAAGTGACGGCTGGCAGCACGGTGCGCGTCGACGGGACGCTGGCCGTGGGCGGCCTGCAGGATGCCGTAACGGTGTCGGCCGACAGCAAGCAGATTCAGACCGACAGCGTCAAGGTGACGACCGCCATCAGCAGCAAGTTCATCCAGGATCTGCCGCTCGTCGTCGGCGGGGCGCTGCGATCGCCGCTCGACCTCAGCCTGATCGCGCCGGAAGCGAAAGCCGGGAACAGCGGAGACGGCGGCCGCGGCAATATCGTCATCGGCGGCGGCCAGGAGGGCGGCTGGGATCTCACGGTCGACGGCGTGTCGGCCACGCCCGGCGCCCCGTTCGAGCAGCGGCTGTGGACCACGCTCAATTCGCCGTCGGTCGAAGCGATCACCGAGTTCGCGGTCGACACCAACGGGTTCAAGGCGGAGTTCGGCCACGCTGGCGGCGGCGCGGTGAGCTTCGTGTCGCGCTCGGGTCGAACAACTGGCGGGGCAAGGCCTTCGAGTTCTTCCGCCACGACAAGCTGGACGCGAACAACTATTTCAGCAAGGCGCTCGGCCGTCCGAAACCGCCGCTCGAGCAGCATGATTTCGGCGGCGTGTTCGGCGGCCCGGTCTGGATCCCCGGGCTCTACAACGGCCGGAACAAGACGTTCTTCTTCAGCCTCCTACGAGGCCTACCGCAACAAGACCGCCGCGGCGCCGGGGTGGCCACCATCCCGACCGCGGAGATGTACAACGGCGACTTCTCGAACTGGCGCGACGCCAACGGCAACCTGATCCCCATCTACGATCCGGCGACGACCCGCGTGAACCCGAACGGATCGGGCTTCGTGCGGGATCCGTTTCCGAACAACCAGATTCCACTCTCGCGCTTCAGCCAGATGTCGCGCAATGTCATCGCAGCTCGCGACGATGCGGCCGGATCTGCCGGGCGTGCGCAACAACTTCACCTACACGCCGGGCGACCAGATCAAGACGAACCCCTGGAACAAGTTCAGCATCAAGCTCGATCACAACCTGTCGAGCAAGGATCGGCTCGGATTCCTGTTTCACTGGGGCGAGGTGCTCGTCATCCCGCCCGCGGACGGCCCGGCGGCGGATTGCCGGTGCCCCTCAACAACTTCCGCGACGAGGATTCGAACACGCGCGTCTACCGGCTCAACTGGGATCGCGTCATCTCACCGTCGCTGGTCAACCGCGTGAGCTTCGGCTACAACGACTGGTTCCAGGCGCGGGTCTCCTTCAACAGCGACGAGGGGTGGGGCACGCAGATCGGACTGCAGAACGTGCCGGGGCCGGACAAGCTGTTTCCGCGCATCAACTTCTCGAACGACTACCTGAACTGGGGACGGGCGGAGTATGGCGGCTCGGGCAACTATCTCTGGGCGCTGACCGACGATCTGACATGGGTCAAGGGGAACCACTCCTATAAGTTCGGGTTCATCTTCCAGCAGGATCACTACGACGGGTACGGCTGGCACACGGCAGCGGGCGCCTACAACTTCAACCGCGGGGCGACCGCCGGCTTCCTGCCGAACGGCACGCTCGACACGACCGGCGCGTCCGGCAACGCGTTCGCGACGCTTCCTGCTCGGGGAGGTGCAGTCCTCGGACATCACGACCGATCGCTACGTCTCGGACCGGTGGCGCTACTACTCCGGCTACGCGCAGGACGACTGGCGCGTCAACAACAAGCTGACGCTCAACTACGGCCTGCGCTACGAGTACACCCCGCCGACCTTCGAGGGCTACTATCCCGACGGCTACTCGAACTTCAACCCGAACCTGCCGAATCCTGCCGCCGACGGCCGGCTCGGCGCCTCCGAGTTCGCCGGGGAAGGTCCGGGCCGCACCGGCAAGCGAACGATGTACGACGCGTGGCCGTGGGGCTTCAGCCCGCGGTTCGGCGCGGTCTACACCGTGAACAGCGAAACGGTCGCCCGCGTGAGCGCGGCGCGCACCTTCGGCTCGGTGAAGAACACCGGCGGCAGCTCGCACTGGAACGGCTTCATCGGCGGCTACAACGTGACCGCGCCGGCGCTCCCGGCAAGCTCCGCGTTCAACTGGGATCAGGGATGGCCCGCCTGGCCGGAGCCGCCGTTCCTCGTGCCCAATACGCTGAACGGCAGCAACATCCCGTACTGGCAGCCGTCCGACTCCGGGCGGCTTCCCGAGTACTACACGTGGGCGCTGAACCTGCAGCGCCAGCTGCCGGGCCGCTTCCTGGTCGAGGCCGGCTACAACGCGCAGCTCGGCCGTCACCTGACGACCAACCTCCTCAGCCTCAATCAGGTCGATCCCGAGATCTTCTACGGGTTCGTCCGGCAGTACGGCCCGGCGGGGGCGATCAACCTGATGAACTCGCGCATGGATTCGACGCTGGCGCGACAGGCCAACATCCCGTATCCCTATCCGAGCTTCCCGGGCTCGCAGTCGGTCCGGCAGGCGCTTCGCCCGTATCCTCAGTACCTGGACATCATCACCGGCGCGGACGGCGGCGATCGCAGCGGCCGGTCGAGCTATCACGCACTCGTGCTCAAGGGCGAGAAGCGCTACGACGTCGGGTCTGACGTTCCTCAGCTCGTACGTCTTCTCGAAGACGTTCTCGCTCCGATCGGACCGCGCCAACGCCGGCGACGGACGCGCCATGAACCAGTTCAATCGCGACGCGGAGAAGGCGCTGTCGGCGTTCGACCAGACGCACGTCATCAAGCTGAACTACAGCTACGAGCTGCCGTTCGGACCCGGCAAGCCCTTCCTGACAGGACGGCGTGATGTCGAAGATCGTCGGGCGGCTGGCGCATCGCCGGCGTGCACACCTACGCGTCGGGCTACCCGCTCTCGGTGTTCCCGGGCTATGGGCTCCCGCTTGAACGGCGGCGACAACCGCATCACGGTGCTCGACTACAACGGCTGGCGGGCGCCGACCAGCGGCGACGACTTCGATCCGCTCGTCGATCTGTGGTGGGATCCGAGCGCGTTCCGGCGGGATCCGGTGGACACCGTCGACCAGCTCCAGGGCTACAAGGGCGGCGTGCTGCGGGCGGAGTTCGGCAACGCGACCGTGCGAAACCCGAACGCGCGCGGCCCCTGGTTCCTCAGCGAGAACATCTCCGTGGCGCGCACGTTCGGCATGGCCGAGACGCGGCTCGAGTTCCGGCTCGAGGTGTTCAACCTGCTCGATCGCAAGATCTGGGCGGCGCCGGATTCGACCATCACCAGCGCCAACTTCGGCAAGGTCACCCAGCTCGCCAGCCTCCCGCGCCAGATGCAGCTCGGGTTGAGATTCGAATTCTGAAAGCCGCGGCAGGACCCGCCGGTTCGACCGCACGGCATCGCCGCAGGTGCGCCCGCTCGCGCCGGCTCGGGTGTCAGCATCAATGTTCAAGGAGAGAAATATGAAGACGTAAGAAGGGTTAATTGATACGGAGGGATGAGTTCTCGATCAATACTTGAGGAGGTGAGGAAGGAGTTCTGGGAGGAGAGGAATTAAAGAAGTAGAGAGTGAATAGAGTAAGGGTGAAAGTGTATGTCGCGCGTGACGAGTTTCGCCGAGAGGGGACAATCGCGCAGCGATCCTGTGCAGAACTGCCGACCATGAGCCTCAGCGACGCTGATGGGCTGAGTGGAGTCAGGCGCCGGGCGACCCGCATCCTCGATCGCGTCGCCTCGGTTCTGCCGACGGTCAGAGCACGCCTCTTCGCGCTCGTGCTCGTCGCCCTCGTGCCGGCGCTCGTGATCCTCGTCTACGACGAATGGCTGGCCCGCGAGCGGGGCTTCGCCGCCCTGACGCGATCTGTCGACGCGGGTCGTTCGCCTGATGCAGCGGGAGATGGACGACCGCATCACGCGCGGCGCGCACCGGCTTGGCGTGCTCGCGGCAGATCCGGACGTCGTCGCGCTCTCTCCCGCGGCGACGCGCAAGCTGGTCGATGCGCTGCGCGACGATCGCCTCTACAACAACCTCCTGATCGCCGACGGCACGACCGGCGATGTGCGGGCGAGCGCCGTACCGCTCGATCGCAAGGCCAACGTGCGCGACCTGCTCGCGTTCGAGCGGGCCCGGCGCACGCTCGACTTCGCGACCGGGGCCTTTCTTCCCGAACCGGCCACCGGCGAACCGGGTCTCAATCTCGCACAACCCGTCGTGAACGAGGTCGGCATGCTGACGTCCGTCGTGTGCGCGAGCATCGACCTCGACTGGGTGGCCGGGTTCATCGAACGCTCCGGCCTTCCCGCCGAGCACCGTGCTGACCGTTCTCGACGGCCAGGGCATCGTCCAGTACCGGTCGGTGGATCTGGAGAAGTACGTCGGCAAGCACGCGGGAGCGTGGGCGACGGCGCTCGACAGCGGCACGGCAGCGCTCGGGGCTTTGCCGGCCTCGACGGCGTCGAGCGTCTGTACGTGGCCGAGCCGCTGGAGTTTCGCGGAGCAGCATACGGGCACCCGCGTCACGCTCGGGATCGCTCTGGCCCCCTATCGCGCCGCCATGAACGCCGCGCTCCTCCGCAACCTCGCCCTTCTCGCGATCGGCACGCTCCTCTGTTTCCTGATTGCCTGGCTCGTCGGCGAGGCGCTGTTCCTGCGCGAGGTCCGCCCGATCCTCGCCACGGCACGCAAGGTGTCGGCCGGCGACCTCGAGGCCCGCACCGGTTTCGGTCGACGGGCGCGGCGAACTGCGGGAGCTCGGCCGCGCGATCGACGATGCGGTGGCCGCGCAGCAGGCGTCGCATCGCGACCTCGTGGCCGCTCGGGAACAGGCGGTGGAGGCGAATCGGGCGAAGGGATCGTTCCTCGCGATGATGAGCCACGAAATCCGCACGCCGATGAACGCGATCATCAACATGAACGGGCTGGCGCTCGAGACCGATCTCCCGCCGAAGGCGCATCAGTACGTCAGCGTCGCCCATTCGTCCGCGCGCAACCTGCTCGGCATCCTCAACGACATCCTGGACTTCTCGAAGATCGAAGCCGGACAAGCTGGAGCTCGAAGAGGCGCCGTTCAGCCTCCGCGAGGTGCTCGAGGAAGTCACCGAGACCTTCCGGTCGACGGTGATCCAGAAGCACGTCGAGCTCGTCACGCACGCGGTCCCGGCGGTCCCCGACCGGCTGGTTGGCGACGCGCTTCGTTTCCGCCAGGTGCTCACGAATCTTGTCGGCAACGCCTTCAAGTTCACGCACGAAGGCGAGGTCGTGCTGAGAGTGGAGCCCGTGTCCGGCCGCGGACGAGCAACCAGGGCCATGTGAATCTGCGCGTGACCGTGCGCGATACGGGCATCGGCATCCCGAAGGAGCAGCAGGGCAAGCTGTTTCAGGCGTTCACGCAGGCCGACAGCTCCACGTCGCGCCAGTACGGCGGCACCGGCCTCGGGCTGGCGATCAGCCGGCGACTGGCGCGGCTCATGGGCGGCGACCTCACCTTCGAGAGCGTCGCCCGGCGCCGGCACGACGTTCTTCTTCACCGCCCGCTTCGCGACCGACGCGCAGCAAGCCGGCGCCCGCACGCGCCGCGCCGTCCACGCTGACGGAGAGGCCGGTGCTGATCGTGGAGGACTCCCCGACCAGCCGGGAGCTGCTCGAGACGCTGCTCAGGAGCTGGTCGATTCCCGTGGTCTCCGTCGCGAGCGCGGAAGAGGGCCTGGCGCTGCTCGAGCAGCACAACCGCGACGGCAGCCCGGATCCGTTTGGCCTCGTCATCCTGGACTGGATGCTGCCCGGCATGAACGGCACTCGACGCCGCCGCGCGCATCCGCGACTCGCGCCGAGACTCGCGCGCTGCCAATCATCGTGATCAGCGCCTACGCGGGAAAGGAGGAGGAGGCGCGCTGTGCCGAGCTCGGCGTCAACGTGTTCCTTCGCAAGCCGGTGACGGCCTCGTCCCTGTTCGACGCGATCGTCGAGTCCCAGGGCGTTCGCGTCCACTGCCGCGCGGCGCGGACTCGACGCGCCGCTCGAGCGCGAGTTCGACGGCGTGCAGGCGCTCCTGGCCGAGGACAACGAGGCCAACCAGATGGTGGCGACCGAGCTTCTCGGGCGGCTGGGGATCGCGCTCGACGTCGCGCGCAATGGCCGCGAAGCCATCGCGATGGCTCAGGCCGCACCCGACGAAGTACGCGGCCATCCTGATGGACATGCAGATGCCCGAGCTCGACGGGCTCGCGGCGACGCGTGCGCTGCGTGCCGATCCGCGCTTCACGACGGTGCCAATCATCGCGATGACGGCGAACGCGATGAAGGCCGACCTCGACGCCTGTCTCGCCGCGGGAATGAACGATCACGTCACCAAGCCGATCGACCGCAGGACGCTCGTCGCGACGCTGCGGCGCTGGCTGCCGGCACGGCCGACCGAGCCGGCCGCCGCTGACGCGATCGACGTTCCGCAGCGGCGCCGGCAGCGCCATCCGCAGCGGCGGCGAACGCCGCGCCGTCGGGCGAGTCAGCGCCCGCGCTCGAGGGCATCGATGTGAGCGGCACGCTGCGGCGTCTCGGGATCGAGCGTGCCAGCCTCGAACGGATGCTGCTGCGGTTTGCCGACGGACAGCGGGAGATACTCGAGGCGCTGCGCGCCGCCGTCGTCGCGGGCGATGCGCGCGATGGCCGCGAGGCACGCGCACGCGATCGCCGGCGCCGCCGGAAATCTCGGCGCCGACGCGCTGCGCTGCCGCGGCCAAAGCGCTCGAGCAGGCGGGGCGCGAGGGCCGCACGGACTTGACCGGCCTCCTCGCTGTCGTCGAAGAGCGCGCGGCCGTCGTCTTCAGGTCGATCGAGACGCTGCGCCCGTCGGCGAATCGCGAGGCCGACACCGCGGACCGCCCCTTCGATCGCGCGGTGGCCGGCGCCGCACTCGATCGCCTGACCGTCGCCCTGGACAACTATGACGTGTCGTCGGCGAGCGGAGCCCTGGCCGACCTCGGTACCTCCGGCCTTCCGGCCTGGGCGGCCGACGATCTCGGCCGCCTGCGCCGCTGCGTCGACGGATACGAATACGGCGAGGCCCGAGGGATTGCCTCACGTCTCCTCGCCCGTGTGCACGGCGGCGAGGCCTGACGTCGACCGCAGAGGAGACTGCGGTGAAAGAACTGTCCGACTGCCGGGTGCTCATCGTCGACGACGTCAAGGCCAACGTCGACATTCTGGTCCAGGCGCTCGGCGGCGAGTACAAGCTCTCGGTTGCCCTCGGCGGCCAGCAGGCGCTCGACGCCGTGCGGCGGAGCCCGCCCGATCTGATTCTGCTCGACATCGTCATGCCGGATATCGACGGCTACGAGATCTGCCGGAGGCTGCGGGCCGCGGAGGCGACCCGCGAGCTGCCGATCATGTTTCTCAGCTCGCTCGAGGACGTGAACGACAAGGCCCGCGGGTTCGAGGTCGGCGGCAACGACTACCTGACCAAGCCGTTCGAGATGCTGGAAGTCAAGGCCCGCGTCCGTTCGCTGTTGAAGGCGAAGGCGTACGCAGACGCCGTGAAGGCAGCGGCGGAGCGGGACCTCCGCATCGCCCGCGAGATTCAGATGGGCCTCCTGCCGGCGAACATCCCGGCGCAGATTCAGGGAACGGGACTGGACGTGCACGCGGTGCTCGAGCCGGCCCGCCAGGTCGGCGGCGATCTCTTCGAGGTCCTGCGGCTCGGCCCCGACCGCGTGCTCGTGGCCGTCGGTGACGTGTCGGGCAAAGGCATCCCTGCCGCGCTCTTCATGGCGGTGGCGATGACGCTCCTGCGCAGCCTGGCGCGGCAGGGCAATGCGCCTCGAGGAGATCCTGCGTCAGCTGAACGACGAACTGCTGGAACAGAACCCGCGAGGCATGTTCGTGACGCTTCAGTGCCTGGTGTTCGATCTCGCGACGGGCCGCGTCACGTGCGCGAGCGCAGGACACCACGCCGCGATCCGAATCACGCCGGGGCATGCGCCGCGGCCGGTCTTCACGTCGTCCGGACGCGTGCTCGGATTGATGCCGGCCGACGACATCAGCAGCGAGACGCTGGAGCTCCAGGCGGGCGAGACCTTCGTGCTCTTCACCGACGGCGTCAGCGAGGCGTTCGACTCGATGAGGAGCTCTTCGGAGAGGACCGCCTGCTGGCGCACCTCGCAGGCCTCACCGGGCCGAGAGCGCGCGTGAAACGACTCTTGGCGTGCTCGAGGCCGTGCGGCGGCACGCGGCAGGCGCGCAGCAGTCCGACGACATCACGGTGGTATCGGTCCGCTACGCCGGGCGAGCATGACAGCCAGCCGCGACGTGTCTCAGCCCCTCGTCAGCCCTCGGCCTTCACGACAGCCTCGGGATTCCGTCGCGACCCATCCCATGAAGATCTGGTAGCCGAGCGCGAGGAGCGTGGCGCCGACGAACAGACCCAGGATGCCCCCCGCGGCCATACCGCCGAGCGCGCCGAGAAGGATGACCGGCATCGGCGCATCCACGCCGCGGCCGAGCATCAACGGCTTGAGCACGTTGTCGGCCATGCCGGAGACGGCAAGGAGGACCGTGTAGAGAATGGCCGCGCCGGTGCCGTAGTTGCCGCTCCACCAGAGGTAGCCGATGGCCGGCAGCGTGGCGATCAGCGCCGGCACCTGCGCGATGCCGAGCACGAGGACGATGACTGCCAGCACGCCTGCCCACGGTATGCCGGCGATGAGCAGGCAGATGCCGACGATGATGGCCTGCAGGAACGCGACGCCGAGCACTCCCTTGGCGACCGCGCGGATGGTCGCGGTGGCCAGGTCGACGAATTCCGCTCCGCGCTGCCCGTGGGCGACTCTCTCGAAGATCGCGTGGATCGCGCGCCCCCCTCCTTCGCCGAAGGCCATCATGATGCCGGCGACGGCGAGAGAGGCGAGGAACTGCAACAGCCCGCCACCGATGCCGGCGACGAAACCGAGCGCCGCCGCGGCCAGGTTGCCGATCTTCGGCTGCAGGCTCTGCACCAGTGCGGGCAGATTCGTGTGTGCCTTCGTCCAGAATGCGTGCACCCGCTCGCCGACCAGCGGCCACTCGGCGACGCCTTCTCTTGGCGGCGGCACCTGGAGCGTGTTGTTCTGCACGTCGTTGATGAGCCGGTGCACCGAGTCGCCGAGCGAGTTCATCAGCGCCGCGGTCGGCACGACGACCACGACGATTCCGAGGAGCACGAGCAGCGTCGCGGCCAGTCCCTGGCGGCCGCCGATCTTCGCGGCCACCGACTGATGCAGAGGGTAGAGAGTGACGGCCAGAATCAGAGCCCAGGCCATCAGGCTCAGGAACGGGGAGAACACCTGAAAGCAGAGCACGGCCAGGGCCAGGACGAGGCCGGCGCGAATGAGGACGTCGAGAAGCAAGGCGGAGGCTCGACTTTCGAACTCGCGATCTGGATCGTTCAGTGTGCTCATAGGGATACGCTGCGCTTCCCCGGGCGTCCTTCCCGTTGCGCTCCGTTTTCTTCTGGTGCCGGCCGCGTCACGGCAAGTCGTCGGGCGCGCGCGCGTCGACCTTGTCGAGTTGCTGACGCACGCGGCGCAGCATGGTGTCGATATAACCGGCGTGATAGAGCCGCTCGGTTTCGAGATCGGGCTCTTCAGCCGCGATCACTTCTGCGAGGCGCTGCAGCATGGCCACCTGTCGCGCGCGTTCCGCCGGAAAGCCCCCGGGCTCGCCGAGCGCTTCGGTGCGCGCCTGATTCGCGACGGCGAGCCACACGCCCGCGAATACGTTCAGTTTCTCCGCCGTGGAAAGATGCGCGCACGCCACATAGGCGCGCGTGACGTCGTCGTCGAAGACTTCCGGCACGTGGGGCTCCCGTTGACTCGAAGGCCGACGGGCGGGTGTCGCGCACCCGAGCACCGTCGGCAGGTTCATCGCTGACTGCTCTCAGGAGCGCTTTGCGGGTTTCTCTCCCCCGCGATCGCTCCGGCTCTGCTGTTTCAGTCCTTGCCGTTGCGTGTGCCGGGATCACGCGCTTGTCTGCGAATCCATTCGGCCACCGAACGGCGCGTCCGCCTTGGCCGCATGGGACATCCGATCGCACTGATGCGCCGGCACTCGCACGTCAGGGCTCACGTCGTCGGTCCAGACTTGAGTTGCCTATCTGCACGGCTCACGGCTGGCAACGTCGGCTCGTTCATGCTCCACTCAAGTGAGCGGGGACCTCCACGCGGCCGTGGGGGTCGGCGCGGCGTTGATTGTAGTCAAATTTTGACGCTTGGGTTGAGGGACCAGTGCCAGCCAACGCGCGAACGCTGTGCTCGATGCCCGCTGATGCTTCATGGTGGTCGACGGGTTTTTCAGGGTTCCGCCGGCTTCGGCAAAAGTGCCCGCCGACGGCACAGGACGTGCTGGCTGTTCGGCGCCAAACCGTGTCTTCCTCGCAAAACTGGCGTCGAACGACTGCGCGCCCACGAGATTTCGTGTGCGCGGATGGCCATCCGTGGGGCCGCCGGATTCGGATCCTCAGAATCATCACCCGTTTGAACACCGGTGGGCCCGCGGTCTACCTCTCGACGCTGTGCCGCGGTCTGTCCCCGTCGCGCTACGAGCAGTGGCTGGTGACGGGAATCGAGGGCCCGGGGGAGCGGTCGATGCTCCCGTTCGTCGAGTCGCAGGGGATTCGTCCAATCATCCTTCCCGAGATGGTCGGGACGCCGAGCGTGGGCCTCCGCGACGTGGTCGCGATGGCACGGGTGCGTCAGCTGATTCGAGATCTTCGTCCCGACATCATCGAGACTCACCTGAGCAAGGCCGGAATGGTGGGCCGTCTTGCCGCCGCCCTCGAGGGCTCAGCCCTCGTGCTCCACGTGTTACCACGGACACGTGCTGGCCGGATACTTCGGCGCCGCGAAAACCTGGGTCGCGCGGCGGGCGGAGCGTGCGCTGGCGCGAGTGTCGGATCACTTGCTCGCTGTGAGCCCGCGGGTGAAGTCCGATCTGGTCTGTTACGGCGTCGCGCCGGCGGATCGCATCAGTGTGGTTGAACCAGGGGTCGATCTGGAACGCGCTGCTTCGCTGCCGGGAGATGCGCGGCGCGTTGCGCCGAGAGCTCGGCCTCGCACCGGACGTGCCGCTCGTGGGAATCGTCGGACGGCTGTCCCCCATCAAGAACCACTACCTGTTCCTCGAGGTCGCAGCCAGGATCGCGGCGGTGCGCCCCGACGTGCGCTTTCTGGTGGTCGGCGACGGCGAGCTCGGTTCAGCCATTCGGGCGCGCGCCCATCGCTTGAAGCTGTCGAATCGGGTGATTTTCGCAGGGTGGCGCTCCGACCTCGCGCAGGTCTACGGCGACCTGGACGTGCTCGTCTCGTGTTCCGACAACGAGGGCATGCCGATTTCGCTGATCGAAGCGATGGCCGCTGGATGCCCCGTCCTCGCCACGAACGTTGGCGGCGTTCCTGATCTGATCGACGACCACGCAGACCGGACTGCTCGTTCCGAGCCGGGATCCGTCCCGACTGACCGCCGCGCTCCTGCGTCTGTTGCAAGACGGAGCGCTGGCGCGGGGGCTCGCGGCATCGGCGCAAAGCCGTGTGCGAGCCAGATTCGGCATGACCAGGTTTGTGGCGGACATGGATGGGCTCTACACGCGGCTCCTGAGCGAGTCCGCGTGCGCGACTTCACCCATCGGTGCATTCAGAAGCCGGCCGCTCGCAATGCGAACCAGCGTGCCAGTTGCCACGGATGCCGAAAGACGCGCACCGGGGTGAGCGATCGATCGGTAGGCACGTTGTAAAAGGCGTGCATCCACCAATCGGGCGGGTTGAACAGCTCCTGGAAGATGGCACGCAGCGGTTGCCCTTCCATGAGGACGGAGCGGAGAGGGCGCACGATCTCGCCAACGCGATCGGGCGCGGCGCTGGCGGGGACGGGCGCGAACCGCATCAACGTGTCGGGCAGCGGCACGAGATGATGCAGACACGCGAGCGCATTGGTGACGAACCCGAAGTCGGACTGCAGACGGCGCCAGTCGATCCGCTCGTGGAAGGCGCAGGCGTAGCTCACGAGATCCACGATGCCGATCAGCCGGACGCGCCCATTCGGCGAGGGCTCGAGCAGATGGTGGGTGAGGTGCCTGAGCATGTCGAGATGGCCGAGTGTCAATCGTCGCGTCCCGTTCAACATGAACGGCTGTGGAGGTTCAGTGAGATTGCTCGTTGCGATGGTCGAGGGCGCGTCGCGCGACAGCGCATCGACGTGGATCTCGACGTTGACCGGCAGTCCATCGTCCAGCCGTTGGGCCACGGGGAGATGATGGGCGTTTCGTCTGAATCGCCTCGGTTCGGGCTCCGCGCCGAATCCGAGCCGGCCGAGGGCGGCTTGCGCCTCGCCGGCCCTGGCCCGAGGGACCAGCACGTCCAGATCGACCATCGGTCGCAGACTCGGCGACGGGTAGATCATCCATGCGAGGGCAGCGCCCTTGAGAACCAGAGCGTCGATGGACAGCCGATCGAACTCGCCGAGGATTTCGAGGAGCGCGGCGGTGCGCGTGCGGTGCCAGGCGGCGTGTCGCAGGGCGAGCGCGCGCAGCTGGCGAACGACCGCCTCGGGCGCGTTGTGATCGTGGGTCCGGAGGAACACATCCAGCAGCGGTGCCAGGTGATTGGCTTCCGCATCATGGGGCACGCGGTCCCAGCGGGCCAGGCGGATCGATCCGAGGGCCGATTCATCGATCACCGCGCGGGCGGCTTCGAGCAGCCACACGTCCGACGCATCGCCGAGCTCGGCGGTGCGATGAGCACGGGCCGGCGGCCGAGGGTCACAGCGCTCCGCGATCGATCGGTTCAGTTGCGTCAACGTCCACGACCGAGTCTCAGTCGCACGACGAACATCCGGGAAAAATCATCATGAGTATCGAGGTCAGGCCGCTCGGGGTCAAGTGCAACATCCAGTGTCAGGACCGCTACCAGAATCCGCAGCGGGATGCCGGCAACATCCCGAATACCTACGACCTGCCCAGGATGAAGGCCGCCCTGGAGCGGGCCGGCTCGCATTTCACGATTTTCGGCGGCGAGCCGCTGCTCGTGCCGGAGCACGTGCTCGAGGAGCTCTGGGCATTCGGCTTGGAACGATTCGGCACCAACGGCATCCAGACCAACGGCACGCTCATCAACGATCGGCACATTGCGTTCTTCAAGAAATACTCGGTATCCGTCGGCATCTCGGTGGACGGCCCCGACGATCTCAACGACGTGCGCTGGGCCGGCTCCGTCAAGCTCACGCGGGAGGCCACGGCGAAAACGCATGCCGCGATCGAACGGCTGGTGCGAGAGGGCCTCACGCCAAGCCTGATTGTCACCCTTCACCGCAACAACGCGACGGCCGACAAGCTGCCCAGGATGTGCGACTGGTTCCGCTACCTCGATACGCTCGGCATCACGAGCGTGCGGCTCCACGATCTCGAGATCGAAGGTCCCGCGATCGGCGCGAAGTACGGGCTCACGCCGGACGAGCAGATGAGGGCGTTCCTGGAGTTCGCAGCGCTCGAGCCACAGCTTCGCGCGTTGCGATTCGATGTCTTCTCGGACATCCGCAAGATGCTGCTCGGTCAGGACGACAACACCACGTGTGTCTGGAATGCCTGCGACCCGTTCAATACGCGGGCGGTCCAGGGCGTCGAGGGGCACGGACAGCGCAGCAACTGCGGCCGGACGAACAAGGACGGCATCGATTTCGTGAAAGCCGACCGCGAAGGGTTCGAACGCTACCTCGCGCTCTACCACGCGCCACAGGAAGTCGGTGGCTGCCACGATTGCCGGTTCTTCCTGATGTGCAAAGGGCAGTGTCCGGGCGGGTCCATCAACGGAGACTGGCGGAACCGATCGAGCAAGTGCGATCTATGGATGGCGCTCTTCTCGCGCTTCGAGGCCGAGCTCATCGCCGAAGGCCGCACGCCGGTGTCGATCAGCCCGCACCGCGGGGCGTTGGAAGCCTTCGCACTTCGTCAGTGGACGGCGGGACGGAACGCCTATCTCCACCAGGAACTGCCTCGTCTCGAAGCCGCCGGGAGCGTTGCGCAATGACCGCCGAAGCAACGCCGGTCGCGTCTCCGTCGATCGACGCGTTCCAGCGCGACAGGCTGTCGTACGTCCTTCCTGACTTCACACGCATCAGCTGGGTCAGCGACAAGGCCCGCGCCACGTGGGAACCGAGAATCCAGCGGATCGGCAACGCCTGGAGCGAGATCGAGTGGCGCTCCGTCCTCTCCGGCAGCCGTCGATGCGCCCTGACGTCGGTGTCCGCGGATCGTCTGATTGCGCGAACAGGGGAGTGGGCCGCCGGAGGCTTGAGCACGATGCCCGTGGCGATGTCTGGCACGACGCCGGGGTATGCGAGCACCTCGGTCGCGCCCCGAGCGGGCGAGCCGTTCGAGTACCGGGTCGCGGTCGGCGGGCTTGCCGATGTCGCCGCGTTGAAGCAGGCCATCGACGCCGGAGACGACGGAGTGATGGGCCGGCTGCTCGGGTTTCCCGCCTGTTGCATCGCGTTCTTCCGCCGCGTCTGGGTGAACGACGGCTGCGTGGACACGACGTGGGCGATGGCGGCGAACAGCGGATCCCCGAGCGAAGACGGCCGGCTGATCGAAGTGGAGTCGAGCACGCCGTTCCAGGCGAACATCCTGTGGCGATGGATGGGGGTACGCGCCGTGCCCCATCTGCCCTGCTCGTTTTCCTGCCCTCACACCGTCGACTTCGCCAACCTGCTGATGGGTCTTGGCCGCGACCTCGGGTTCGCGGCCGAGATGGAGTGGATGGAGGAGATTCTCAACTGGCCGGCGTCCTGGTCTGCGCTGCACGGCATCGCCCAGGTGAAGACGCCCGTGTTGAAGGTGTCGACCCGCACCGACGCCACGGCGCACGAGTTCGTCGTGCGCCGGCCCGGCCGCCGGATGCCGGACGAGGCTGCCGCCGGCCTCGTTTTTCCGTTCCGAGCGCCCGAACGACCGGGCGTGACGCATTCGATGGCGTTCGTGCGAGGGCTCGAGGCCCCGATTGCGCCCTACACCGCGCCCCCGAGCTGGTATGCGTCGGACAACGGCTTCAATTCGGCGATGGCGATGGACGAGGCGCACCGGCCAATCGTGGAGCTCGCTCACGCGTCGATTGGCGACACGGGCACGGTGCTCGACCTCGGGTGCGGAAACGGCGCGCTGCTCAAGAAGATCTGCGAGCCGCGGCCGAATCTCATCCCGTTCGGCATGGACCTCGACGAGACGAAGCTGGAGCACGCGCGGCAGCTCCAGCCGTCGTTTGCGGCGAACTTCGTCGCCGGCAGCATGTTCGACGGCATTCCGCTCGACGGCGATACGGTCTATAGCCTGGTCCTGCTGATGCCCGGCCGGCTGCTCGAGGTAGACGAGGCATCGGCGGCGTCAGCTGAGATCGTGGCTGCGCGGACACTTTCAACATCTGCTGGTGTACGCGTACGGCGAATGGCTCACGCGACACGAGGGGCTCGCGGGCCTGGCGGCCAAGGCAGGACTGACGCTCGTGTCGCAGCACTCGAGCGGAGCGGCGGGGCTGGCGCGGATTGCCGACTGAGCGGCAGATTCGATCGATTTCGCGATTGAACTGAGTTCGGAGGCACAACATGGCGGACTCTCGAGACGATGAAGTTCCCGAGGTGAAGGCGGAGACGTCGGATACGTCCGAGAGGCAGAAAGACTTCACCCGGCGGGCGCTGCTGCGGGCGGGCTGGGTCGTGCCGGCGGTGACGGCCATCAATATCCCGCGGCCTCCGCGCAGAGCCCGACGCCCCACAACGATGTCCACGGCGATGCACCGCATCTGGACGACATCATCATTCACACCGACATCCATCTGGATACGCCGGCGCCGCGCCGACCACAGCGACCACGCGACACCCGCATCGACACGCCGCGCACACCGACGCCGCATTCGACGCGCCGCACACCGACGCGCCGCATTCCGACGCGCCGCACACCGACGTGCCGCACCGGACACGCCGCCGCACACCGACGCGCCGCACGATCGACCATGCCGATGCGCCGCACACCGACGTGCCGCACACCGACACGCCGCCGCACACCGACGTCCCGCACACCGACACGCCGCCACACACCGACGTGCCGCACACCGACACGCCGCCGCACACCGACGTCCCGCATGCGGACACGCCGGCACACGACCGACCATGCGGATGCGGCGACGCATCTCGACAGTCATGGAGACACCCACGCCGATCATGGCGATCACACCGACGCGCATGGCGATGACGCTTTCAATGACCACACCGACGCCGGGCATTCCGATCACCTCGATGATGCGTTCCATAGGGATCACAGCGACACCGCCCCCCACGCTGATCACGACGACCTCTCCGGCCCGGGCCATCTGGATAGCCCTGCTCAGCACCCACCGCACTCGGACCACTGGGATGTGCGCCATCGCGATCACGACGACAACAGCTATACCCCCCCGCACCACGACCACCTGGATGTGCCCTACGTCGATCATTTGGATACCGGCCATCGCGATCACACGGATACGGCGTATCAGGATCACACTGATATTCCCCACTCGGATGGGCCCGTTCACAACGACCACGCCGACGCAGTGCACGTCGACACGCACGGTGACAGCGCCGCCGCATGCCGACGCGCATGGCGACGAGCACGAGGATCAGGCTCGCGCGGTCGCGCATACCGACCTGTCTTTGCATACGGACGAGTTCCACGCCGACGCCAGTCATGTCGACTTCCATGGCGACTCGGGAAGGCTGGGCACAGCCGCATGTCGATACCCACGGAGATTCGACAGGTATGCCCGTGTCACCGCGAGCTCCGCGTGTGAACCGCTGAGAAACGTTCTGTGACGAGCGCTGAAGACGCCAGTGCGGGAAAAGAGGACGTGGTGGCCGACGGCAGATCCCTGCCGCGCCGGATCGCTGTCGAAGAGTTCGTCCAGGATGGGGAGTGCCTTCTCTACAATCCGTCGCGCGACGAGGCGAGCGCGCTGAACCGTACGGCGACCGAAGTCTGGTCGCTGTGCGATGGCCGGCTGACGCTGAGCGGCATCGCAGGGGTGCTCGGCGAGCGCTACGGCGTGAACGACGCGATGCTGCTCGACGATGTGGCGCGGGTGCTTGTCGCGCTTCGTGCGCGGGGCCTGATCGAGTTTCTGCCCGGCTCACCGCAGTCCTGACATGACCGACCATCCGCACCGGCTCTTCGCGGGCTTCAATGGCCGGCAGGTCGAGATTGACTGCGGCTCGGACCGGCTCGCCTCCCAGGTTCGATTGCGGTTGAATCACCTGTTGGCTGCTCCAGGCCCCGGCGCTTCGGCCGCCCTCCGCCTGACCCTGAGCGAGCCAGCCGCATCCTGCGTGGAGCTTCGCGATTCAGCCGGCCGATACGTGGCAGGCTCTCTCGAGCACGTCCTGTATTTCGTACGAAAGTGGACGACGGCCGACTTCGCCGCCGCACATCCACACCTCCTCTGGCTGCACGCCGGTGCCGCGGCCAAAGACGGGGCCGTGGTGCTGCTGGCGGGTCCGGCGGGAGCTGGCAAGAGCACGCTGGTGGTGCGGCTGCTCGAGCGAGGCTGGCGTCTGTTCGGCGACGATGTCGTGCCGGTTGATGTCAATCGACAGGCTGCCCTGCCTCTCCCGTTCACCCCGGATGTTCGGACGACACCATCGGCAGATCTCGACGACCAGCGGGCGTTCGTCGAACAGCCGAAGCAGGTGGTGGCGATACCGGCAGATCGCGTGGCACGGGAGCCGGGCCCAATCGGCGCGATTGTCTTTCCGGCGTACGATCGCGATCGAGACGCTCGACCGTCGCTCGCGCCGATTTCGGTCGTATCGGCCGCCGAGGCGCTGGCCAGGGCGTTCTCCTATCCAACCTCGGACACACGTGGCCTCGTCGCCGGCGTGTTCCGGCTTGCGCAGCGCATCGCCTGTTACCGTCTCGACTACCGGGACGCGACAGCTGCTGCCGCCGAGTTGGCGCAACCGCGAAGATGCGCCGCGGCTGGACGACACGGCGCCGTCGCCAGCGGCGAAGAGGGCTATGCCGCCGTTGGCCGGGACGGCGCCGTCGCGACTGGCGAGGAAGTCGATGTTGATGGCGCGGTCGGCCGTCGCGGCGCTGTCGTCGTCGGTGAAGAAGGGGCCGCGGCGGTCGGACGCCATGGCGGCGTCGTGGTCGGCGACCGTTATGAGAGTTACGACGCGTGGAAGGCCGTGGCGGCGGTCGGCGCGGGCATCGCTATCGGCACGATGCTGGCGAAGCCTCCCGCTGCCGCGGCGCCCGTCGTGGTGTCCGGATCCACCTACTACTACCACGACAATGCCTACTATACGCGCGTGATGACCAGTGGCGAGGTCGCCTACCAGGTCGTCGAGCCTCCGGCCGGAGCGATCATCACGACGCTGCCGGCAGGCTGCAAGAGCGTGAACGTCAGCAACGTGGCCTACACGCAGTGCGGCCCCACGTACTACACGAAAGTGGCCAACGGCTATCAAGTGGTCGTGCTGCAGTGACCGATGAGGCGCGGACCGGACTCGCGCGGCGGGTGGCGCGCCCTGCTTCCGGTGTCGCTGCTGGTCGTCGTCGCCTGCGGCCAGGTGACGCTCGCGATGACCGCCGGGTTGACCCCGTGGAAGGGCGGCGGCTTCGGCATGTTCTCCACCACCGACGACGGTGGGCGGCGATACGTGCGGGTATTCGTGAGCGCGGTGGATCGATCCGAGGAGATCACCATCTCGCCGTCGCTCGAGGATGCGGCGCGCCGCGCGGCCGTGCTGCCGCGGGACGCCGAGCTCTCGCGGCTGGCGCGCCGGGTCGTCGAACGCGAGCGCCGGCATCGACGGCCGGTGGACATGGTCCGCATCGAGACGTGGCGCATCGAGTACGCACGCGACACGCTGGCGGCGACTACCCGCCTGACTCGCGAGTTCGTCTACCGTGTGGATCCGACTGCTGCGCCCCGTCCATGACGAAGACGGCGTCCCCGACCCCGTCCTCACACTGACCGCAATCGCCCTGCTGTTGCGGCCCCTCGATGTCTGGTGGGTCGCGCCGTTCATCCTGGCAGCGGCCTGCCTGTCGCTGCTCAGCCGCACCGTCAGGCGCGCGCCGCTCACCTGGATTCTGGTGGCGCTGTTCGTCGGCGGTCGAGAATCGTCGTCCGTCTGGCCGCTGTCCGACAATCACATCTACCTGCTCGCGTACTGGTGCCTGGCCATCGGCCTCGCCCTGTCGAGTGCCGCGCCCGCCGCCACGCTCTCGGCGAGCAGCCGCTGGCTGCTCGCCGGCGCGTTCGCGATGGCGGTCCTGTGGAAAGCGGTGCTGTCGCCCGACTACGTTGATGGACGATTCTTCAGAGTGACGCTGCTGACCGACGAGCGGTTCGCCGATGCGGCGCTGGTGTTCGGCGGTCTGTCGCGAGAGCAGATGGCTCAGAACCGCGCCTTCCTCGACCCGCTGCCGAACGGCGCCGAGCTTCTGACGCCGCCGCCGTTCGTCGAGCCACCGCGTTTACGTGCGTTCGCCGCCGTCACCACCTGGGGCGGGCTGATCCTCGAAGGGCTGATCGCGCTCACGTGCCTCATCCCGCTGAGACGGCTCGACATCGCACGCCACGCCTTGCTGCTCGCCTTCTGCGTCACCACGTATGCGCTCGCGCCGGTTGCTGGATTCGGATGGCTGATTGCCACCATGGGGCTGGCGCAGTGCCGTCCGCGCCAGCGGCGCTACGCGGCGCGTACGTCGCCGTGTTCATCCTGATCCTGATGTATTCCGAGGTCCCGTGGGCCGGGATCCTGGCGGATTGGGTGGCTCGCTGACCGGAGCGCTCAACAGGCTCGCGCCCTCGCGATGCAGTCCCATCAACCGAATCAGAGAGCCTCACCAGTCGCGCTACCCTGTGCGGATGCGATGCTGTGTCAGCTTGCGGTAGAGCGTCTTGCGATTCACGCCCAGCACTCTGGCGGCGGCGGCCTTGTTGCCCTCGACGGCGCGGAGCGTGCGAACGATATGCTCGCGTTCGACGTCTGCCAGTCGCCGGCCCCCCGATCGGCCCACGTGTGACGGACGGCTTCGGGCCGATCGAAGGTCAACGTGAACGCGCTCCGCCAAGCTAACCGCAGGAGGCTGGCATCAAGGGCCGCTTGATGTCGTACCAGAGCCCTATGATGCCCGTCTTCTCGTAGAGGCGCTGCTTGCGCAGCACCAGACCCGTGCGCGCAGCCGGGGAAGGCGGTCGTCGAGGAATCCCGCCGCCGAGCAGCACGGGAATGACTTAGACACCCACCTCGTCGACCAAGCCGGCGTGGAGCAAGCTGCGGAATAGCTCGCCGCCGCCGAAGCGACCTGTCGATGGACCACGGCTATCCGGCACGGGTGATCGTCCCGTCCGCACCGGGAACCCACAACCTGAAGTGGATGAGCCGGATCACCTTCGGGGATCGGGGCTGACATGCGGTCGTGGCGACGTCACTACGGTGCCGGTCCGTGGCACCTGCTGGGCCTGCTGGCGTGCTTCGCGGTCGCCGCGTACGCCATCACACGGGTCTTCGCGCAGGGCGGGTGGAAGGCGATCCTGGTCTGGTTCGTGATCTGCGTGATCCTCCACGACGGGGTCGGATGGCCGATCTATGCCTCGGCGGACCGGGTGCTGACCCGGCGCGCGCGCCCCGGCGCCGCACGCGGCGGGCCGGGCGTCACGTGGATCAACCATGTCCGGGTGCCGACCGTGATCTCCGGCCTGCTGTTCGTGATGTTCGCGCCGATGATCTTCCGGCTCTCCAACTCCTCTTCGAGGGAATCACCGGCTTCAGCGAGAACGTCTATCTGTGGAACTGGCTGCTCGTCAGCGCGATCCTGTTCGGCGCCTCGGGGGTGCTCTTCCTGGTGAGGCTCGGCCGGACGCGCCGGCGGGTCAGACGCGGTTCGCCGGCTGCTGCGGACGCCTGACAGCCCAGGTCGCACCTGCCGGTCCGGTCGGTGGTGGCTCGGCCGGCCTCAGTGCCGTGAGTCGGGAATCGTTGATCCGCCGACGTGGCGCTCGAGCCAGTCGTTGAGCTCATTTCCCATTTCCTTCCATCAGACGCCGGTCGCCCCGGCGGGAGTTCCACACGATGTGTGAGCGAGAATAGCGAGCGTGCAGCACCTGCGAGAAGGCGTGACGGACCACGGCGTGCTCGGTGCGGTGCTGGACCACGCCGATCGAGCCCCGGATCGGCCCGCTGTCAAGGACCTGGATCGCGCGTTGACCCGGGGCGAGTTGCGCGCCGCAGCTGGGAGAGTGGCCGCTGGCTTGCTTCAGAAAGGCGTCGAGCCCGGGGATCGGGTTGCCCTGCTGATCGGCAATTCTGTGGACTTCGTGGTGGCGGCACTGGGCTGTCTGTGGGCGGGGGTCACGTTCGTTCCGCTGGCGATCACCGATCCAGATCTCCGCCGTGCGCAGATCGTGGCTGACTGCCGGCCCGCACAGGTGATCACCGCAGGCTCGGACCAAACGGCGCCATCGGGACTTCCCGTCGGCACGGCGTGGACCTCCCTTTCGGCGTTGAGCGTCGCAGATGGGCGCACGCCACCACCCGTAACGGGCCCCATCTCCTACGTCATTTACACGTCGGGGACGACCGGTATCCCCAAGGGGGTGCAGATTTCCCCGGAGGCCTTTTTCACCGCAGTCGAAGCATGCGCCGACGCCGTGGGACTCACCGCGGACGACCGGGGCCTATGCGTTTCGCCCGTGCACTTTGACGGGTCCTTCTCTGCCATCTTTCCTCCGCTCGTGCGCGGCGTCCCCCTCGTCATCCCCGACCGGGAAGCCCTCCTGTTCCCACGCAGGTTCTTCTCGATTGTCGTCAGCGAGGGGATCACGGCGACCAGCTTCTCTCCCAGCTACCTCCGGTTGCTCCGGGCCAGCGGCCGTCTGGCGCGGTTGGCTGACACCCCGCTGAGAGTGATGGCCCTGGGCGGCGAAGCGCCGTCCACGGCCGATATCAGGGCGGTGTGGGCCGCCAGTCCGGGACTGCGGGTGGTGAACCGGTACGGCCCGACCGAGACGACCATCGCCGTCGCCCATCTGGAACTGACGCCCGAGTTGCTCGACGCGGGGCTGGTACCGATCGGTCATCCTCATCCCGGGAGCTCGTTCCACCTCGTTGATGAGCACGGAAGGCTGGTGGATCGTCCTGGAGTGGTCGGCGAGCTGTACATCGGCGGACTGCAGCTCATGGCTGGATATCTGAACGACCCGGCGCTGAGCGCAGCTGTGCTGCGGACGGACGTCGTCGAAGGAACCACCCTCTACCGCACTGGTGACCTCGTCTTCCGCGACGACCGGGGCAACTACGTATACGTGGGGCGTTCGGACCGCGTCATCAAGCGACATGGTGTGAGGATGTCGCTGGTCGAGGTGACCGAGGCGCTCGGTGGTATCGACGGGGTCGCATCCGCGGCGTGCACGACCTTCGACCTGGAGGGCGATCTGGGGGTCGTCGCATTCGTGGTGCCGGACGGCGAGCTCACCCCTGTCGCCGTCCGCCAGGCCGCCAGCGAACGGCTCCCGGAAACGATGCTGCCCGATCAATTCGTCTTAGTGGCCAACTTGCCCTTGACGTCTTCCAGCAAGGTCGACGAGCGACGGCTGCTGAAGGAGGCTGGCTTGTCTCCGCCGAACGAAGGGGCCTGAGCCGTCAGTGTCGTTGCAACTCAGTTATCTGGAGATCGACTCGCCATCAACCCGGCCGACATACTGGACAACATGTACATTCCCGCCCATTTCGCCGCCGACGAGCAGGCCGTCGACGACCTGCTCACTCACCACGGTGCCGCTGACCTGATCACTGCAACACCGGAGGGCGTGGTCGCTACTATGCTGCCGTTCGTCTATGACCCGGGCATGAGGACCCTTCGTGGTCATCTCGCCCGCAACAATGACCAGTGGCGGCGCCCGGTGGTTGGCGAGGCTCTCGTCATCGTGCGGGGACCAGATGCGTACATTTCCCCGGCCTGGTATCCGAGCAAGGCCGAGCACGGACGTGTGGTGCCCACTTGGAACTACGTCACTGCGCACGTCTATGGGCGACTCGCAGTGCACGATGACCCGGTCTGGGTCGAACAGAATGTGCGTGATCTAACCGGACGCCATGAGGCTGGGCGACCGCAATCATGGTCCGTCGACGACGCGCCGCCACAGTTCATCGAGGGTCTACTACGCGCCATTGTGGGAGTGGAATTGCTGATCACCCGCATCGAGGCCAAGTCCAAGCTCAGCCAGAATCGACCAGCCGCTGACGTCGATGGCGTGATCTCAGGATTAATCACCAACGGACACGAAGACGCTGCCCAAGCGGTGCAGCGAGCGCGAACGGCATGAGATCGATTTCGCTTCTTAATGATGGCCCGCGCACTCCCCAACCTCGCGTTGCCGCGGTCACCTGAGGACGGGTTAGCTGGTTCCGGCTCGGCCTTTGACAAGCAGTTCACGGCGGGCACGCGTGCGCAGGAATCGGGTTCGGAGCGCGGTGCCTAGGCTACGATCGCTGGGTGCAAGCGAGGGCAACTGGCGCGACGTCGGGGGGACATTACGAGCAGCTGGTCCGGCGCCAGCGTGCCGAATTGCAAGATGCGTACTTGAAGGGGGTGCGCCGGCTGCGATGGGACGCAGGGCGTCTCGCCGCAGAACGCGAACGGCGTCTTCGGGAGCTGCTGGTGTGGGCCGCCGATCGTTCGCCGTTCTGGCGGGAACGACTGGCAGGCCGCGATCTGGCGAGTTTCACCGAGTCCGACCTCCCCTCTCTGCCGATCCTGACCAGAGCCGAGATGATGGAGGAGTTCGACCGGGTGGTCACGGTCCCCGGGTTAACACTTGCCCGGGTCCAACAACACGTCGATTCAGTTGAACGGAGACCGGTACCTGGACGACGAGTACCGGGCAATCGTCACGTCTGGATATACCGGAACCGAAGCATTCCATGTCTACGGCTGGGACGCGTTCGTCACCTTCGTGATGCAGGGCTCGCGCTGGACCGGGCGACGCGGCGAAGACCCGGACGCGGTGCTGGCGCAGTGCTTCAGTTGCAGCGCCAGGCATGAATCGGGGGCGTTTTACGCCTTTAGCACCTTCGAAGGCGGAGGGCCAGCATCGCACTGCTTCGATGCCACGCTCCCCCTGGACGAGATTGTCGACGGTCTCAATAACGTCCGTCCTGCGGTGCAGGCTCTCCAAGGGTGGCCGAGCCTCATCCGGGAGCTAGCTTTAGAGGCGATACAAGGACGACTCACCATAAAACCGACCTGGGTTAGCGTCGCGGGAGAGGTCTGCACCGCGCCCGTACGAGAGGCAGTTCGGTCCGCGTGGGGGGTCGAGGCTTCGGAGTTCTGGGGCTGCTCAGAGGGGACCTATGCCTTTCCATGCGGCGTTGGAGAAGGCATGCACATCGCCGACGATCTGGTAATTCTCGAGCCGGCGGATGCTGATGGCAACGTCGTACCATATGGGCAACCTGCGGATCGGCTGCTGTTGACCAACCTGTACAACCTGGCGCAGCCGCTGATCCGCTATGACCTCGTAGACGCGGTGACGATGTCCGACGAGCCGTGTCCGTGCGGTTGTGCTCATCGCCGCATCACATCGGTCAACGGTCGGATCAACGGAGCCTTCGAATACGAAAGCGGTGCTCTGGTGCCCCGCGCGGCCTTCGAGCAGACTGTCCTTGCCACCCCCGGCGTCGCCAACTTCTTCGTGGGCAAGACGCAACGTGGTGTCGACCTGTCCGTGGTGACCGACGGTTCATGCGACCTCCAGCATCTGCGGATGGAACTGATCGACGTGCTCCGCCGGCACGGCGGGCCGGAGTCGGACGTCGGTGTGCAAGAGGTCGGTTCTATAGACCGACTGTCGAGGGGAAAGTCGAAGCAGTTCGACGCCAGGTGATCTACACACCCCTGCGGGTGGCTCAGCCGGGCTCAGCCGGCCGTGGCCTTGGCCAGGGCCTGGTCGATGTCGTCGATGATGTCGTCGATGTGCTCGATCCCGATGGACAGGCGGATCGTCTCCGGCCGGATACCGGCCTTCACCAGCTCCTCGTCGGACAGCTGGCGGTGGGTGGTGGAGGCCGGATGGATGGCCAGGGTCTTGGCGTCCCCCAGATTGAGCAGCCGCTTGACGAGCTGGAGCGCATCGAAGAAGGCCAGTCCCGCCTCGTAGCCCCCCTCGGCCCCGAAGGTGACGATGGACGGCACGCGCCCGTGGAGGTAGCGCTCGACCAGGTGGTGGTAGGGATGGTCGGGGAAGCCGGCGAAGCTCACCCAGGCCACCCGGGGGTCGGCGGCCAGGTAGTCGGCCACGGCCCGGGCGTTGGCCTCGTGGCGCTCGAGCCGCACGGCCATCGTCTCGAGGCCCTGGAGGAGCAGGAAGGCGTTGAAGGGGGAGAGGGTGGCGCCGCTGTTGCGCAGCTGGGTGGAGCGGGCCCGCACGGTGAAGGGCCGCTCGGGGAAGTCGCGGGCGAAGACGACGCCGTGGAAGGCGGGCTCGGGCTGGTTGAACATGGGGAAGCGGTCGGGATGGTCGGCCCACGGGAACCGGCCGCCGTCCACGATGGCCCCACCGAGGGTGGTGCCGTGGCCGCCCACGAACTTGGTCAGCGAGTGGACGACCACATCGGCCCCGTGCTCGAAGGGCTTGAGCACGAGCGGCGTGGCCACCGTGTTGTCCACGATGAGGGGCACGCCGGCCGCATGGGCCACGGCGGCCACGGCCTCGAGGTCCACGATGTTGCCGGCCGGGTTGCCGATGGTCTCGCAGAAGACGGCGCGGGTGTTCTCGTCGATGAGGGGGGCGATCGACTCGGCTCGGTCGTCGACGGCGAAGCGGGCCTCGATGCCCAGGGTGGGCAGCACGTGGGCGAAGTAGGTGAAGGTGGCCCCGTAGAGCTGGGGGGCCACCACGAAGTTCGAGCCGGCACTGGCCACCGTCAGGATGGCGTAGCTGACGGCGGCCATGCCCGAAGCCACCACCAGGGCCGCCGTCCCCCCTTCGAGGGCGCAGATGCGCTGCTCGAGGACGTCGAGGGTCGGGTTGTTGAGCCGGTTGTAGTGGAAGCCGGGCGTCTCCAGGTCGAGCACGGCACCGGCGTGGGCGGCGTCGATGAAGTCGTGGGCCACCGTCTGGTAGATGGGCACGGCCACGGCCCGCGTCCCGTCGGGTGTGTAGCCACCGTGGATGGCGATGGTCTCGTCGTGCATGGCCTCAGGCGCTCCTCTTCTATGCGCCCACGTCTATTCGGGATGGTGTCCAACAGGTTGGCGTACAGACGCAGGGCCGCGCCCCGCCACGGCCAGGGGGCGCGGGCGCCGACCTCGTCGAAGGGGAAGGCGGCCACCAGGGCCGGGTCCCGCTCGCCGCCCACCACCCGCTCGTGCAGCCGGCGGAGCCCGTCCCAGTCCGGGCCGGCCACGCAGTCCCGGGGGAGGCAGGGCAGTTCGTCGCACTCGTGGCCGGCGTAGCGCCGCACGTCCCGACCGTACTCGCGCACGAGGCTCGAGGGATCGTACTCGGGATGGCCCTGGACCAGCACGACCTCGGACCGGCCCACCGTCCTCGTGACCACGCTCCACCCCACCTCCTCCGACTGCAGGGCCACCGCGTAGCCGGCGGCGGCGACCGCCTCTACGGGCACGGCGTTGAGCCGCGAGTGGGGCAGGACGACGGGACCGTCGAACCCGGCGGCCAGAGGGTGGGTCGGGTCGGCCTCCTGGGCGAAGACGCCCGTGCACTTGACCGGCAGGGTGGTCCGTTCGACGCCGTCGAAGACGGCCAGGGCGGCGTGGGCCGACAGGCAGGACAGCACCATGGCCGGCACGTTCTCGCTCCCCCACCGCAGCAGGCCGCACAGATCGGACCAGTAGGGCTCGTCCTCGATGCGGGACTCGATCGGGTTGGAGCCGGTCACCACCAGCAGGTCGGGGGGGTCCGAGGTGATGTCCTCGAGGGGACGGTACTCGGCGGCGATACGGGCCCGGATCCGCTCGCCCCGGGGCACCCCGGCCATGGTGTGGCGGGTCAGGACGACCGTCTCACACCCGGACCCGGCGTCCAGAAGGCCCACGAACTGTCGCTCGGTGGCGCCGAAGGCGGCGTCGGGCATGTTGTTGACCAGGGCGCACCGCACGGGTCCCTCGGCCCCGTCCGGCGCCGCCCCCGGGTCGAGGGCCCCGGCCAGTCGAACGCCCATCGCCGTCTCAATGCCTCACGTCGGTGTAGATGACCGTGACCTCCTGGTGGAGGAGCCGGTAGGCCGCCCGCAACTGCTCCTCGTCGTCGGTCGAGCCGACCACGGCCACGATGTGGTTGCCGGAGCCGTCCCGCCAGTCGAGGGCGGCCCCCGGGACCTGGTGGACGCTCACCGTGTCCACCCCGGCGTGGTCGCTGAAGTCGTTGATGCCCTCGATGGCCGTCACCGTGGCCGAGACGGTCGGCGGCTGGAGGAAGAAGCGGTAGCCGATGCGGTCGGTGGCCACGGGCCCGTCGACGGACACCGGCTCGCCCAGGGCCACCCGCAGGGTGAGGTCGAGCAGGCTGACGCCGGCGGCCCGCTCCAGCATCTCGGGCACACCGCCGCCCATCCGTCCGTTGACCTCGATGATGCGGGGCCCGTCGGGTGTGAACTTGACCTCGGTGTGCAGGCACCCGGTGCGTACCCCGAGGGCGTCGATGGCCCGGGTGGCCAGGTCCAGGACGGCCGAGCGGCTCCCGGCGTCGAGGGCGGCGGGGATGAAGAACCCGGTCTCACGGAAGTTTTCGGCCGGCGGGAAGCGGCCGGTCAGGGCCAGGTGGCTGATGGCGCCGTCGGCCACCACGCTCTCGACCGACACGTAGCCGGCGTAGGGGTCGCCGGCCCGGGCCGGATCGTCGGCCAGGTAACCCTCGAGGACCATGTCGGGGCGGCCCGGGCCGAGGGTGTCGAGCAGCTTCTCGAGCTCGGCACCGTCGCGGGCCAGGAAGGTGTAGCGGCTGCCCTGGGCCGAGCGGGGCTTGAGGACGGCGGGCCACCCCACCTCGGCCTCGACGGCCGAGAGCTCGGGCTCGGACTGGTCGGGGCGGACGAGGTGGCAGGGGGGCATGTCGAGGCCGGCGTCGGCCAGGGCCCGGCGCTGGCGGGCCTTGTCGGTGAGGGCGGCGGCGGTCGCCGGGCTGTGGAAGGGGAGGCCCAGCCCCTCGGCCACACGGGCCAGTTCGACCATGCCGGCGTCGAGGTAGGTGGTCATGCCGTCGGGCTCCCAGTCGGCCAGGATCTTGACCGCCTGCTCGGCGCTCATGCCCTCGAGGTCGACAACGGGGCCGAACCGGTTGAGGAGACCGGCCATCTCGCCCATCCCCGGCACGGCCGTGTCGATCATCCACAGCAGGTCGCAGTGGCCGGCGGCCGCTTCGGCCAGCTGCATCACGGGAACGCAACGCGGCCCGTAGCCCACCGCCACCAACGGCCGCGCCCGTCCGGTCGTGGAATCCATCATGTGCTCAGCCGATGACGGCCTCGACGCAGTCCTGGGCGTCGTAGACGGCCCGGAGGCGGCTGCGGGGCGAGGGCAGGTAGTGGGTGAAGTAGCGCACCCCCTCGGTGAGCACGCCCAGCAAGGAGAGGTTGGGCTGGAGCCGGCCCTCGGTGTCGTAGGGGTGGAAGTCCTCATTGATGGCCACGCTGCCCACGGGCGTGTCACCGTAGCTGAGCTGGGTCAGCCTTCCGTTGGCGTAGAGACGGTTGAGCAGGGGCGAGCTCGACCGGGCCAGCGAGGGCAGGTCGAGATGGCCCCGCACCACCCCGTCGACCGTCACGGCCGTCGGCTCGTCGAGGGCCGTGGAGCTCAGGCGGACGCCGTCGGGGCAGGCGGCCAGCTCCGGGTTCGGTCCGAGCGGGATGCGCACCACCCCGGCGTCGAGCAGCCCCAGCAGCTGCTGGGAGCGCAGGGGTGGCGGGCCCGCCTCCAGGCGGTTGATGCGGCCCCGGACTTTGGACTGGAAGTCGACGTAGGAGTCGAGGGAGAGACCACCGAACTCGATGACCGAACGCAGCTGGTCCCGGAGGATGCGCAGCACCTCCTCGGCCGCCTTGACCGGGCTCCCCCCGGGTCGCAGGGCCTCGGTGAGGTCGGCCTCGATCATGTCGTAGACCTGGCCCTGGTAGTCGGCGGCCGACGTGTAGTGGCGGTCTGACCCGGCGAAGACGTGGGTGACCGGGTCGAAGCGCCCGTAGCGCGGCTCGAGACTGTCGACGGCCTTCTCGTAGTGCCCGTCGACCCAGCCTCGGCGGAGGACGGCGCGGACCTCGGTCGACTCGACGTCGCCCCCGGCCAGCAAGGCGGCGTGTATGTAGTAGCGCGCCTGCATCTCGGCGAAGATGAGGGGGAGCAGCTCGGCCCGGAAGTCCACGTGCCGCCGCACCGGCGACCCGCCCGGATTGGTCAGCGCCGCGAACTCCTCGGGGGTGCACACCACCGGCTGGTACTGGCCGTAGGGGTCGACGCCCTGGGCCGACTTGGCGCAGTGCGGCATGCCCGAGCGCGAGTAGAGGGTGATGGTCGGCTCCCGGCCCGAGGGCACGTACCGCATGCGGTCGGCCCGGTCGCACCGGTCCTCGAAGGTCCCGCCTCGTCCGATGGTGAGGGCGGTGAGGACGTCGTAGCCGACCAGGCCCATGCCGGCCACGGCCACCGAGGATCCGGCCGGAGCGCTCTGGTCGAGGTACTCGACGGGGTAGGGCCGCAGGTAGTGCGCGCCCCCGCCGGCCCCGGGCTCGTCGTTCCACGTGTGCCCCGAGGTCAGCACCACGTGGTCGACGGTGAGGGTGGTGCCGTTGTCGAGCAGCACCGCCTCGCGCCCGCCGTAGCGGGATCGCTGGAGGGCCGGCGAGATGTCGACGGCCGCCGCGTAGTGCCGGACGATCTCGAGGTTGGGCGGGGCGTCGGCCACCAGCGTGTCGTAGAACCAGACCAGGTACTCGCCCATCAACCGCCGGGGTAGGTAGTCGGTGGGCAGGATGGGGTCACCCCCGGCGCCGATGCGGCACTCGTAACCCACCCAGCGGTAGCCGCAGCCCACCGCCCACCGGTGCAGGCCCATGGCGTAGGGGGGGAGGGCGTCCCCGTCGGGGGCGGCGTAGAGGGAGAGCTGACCGCAGGCGTTGTTGAGGACCAGGAAGTCGGGCTGCTCGGCGGCGTAAACCCCGCCTCCGAGCTGAGAGGGCTCGACCACGTGCAGCCGCATCGGCGTCCCTACCCGCCGGGCCCGGCTCACCGTCCGCTCCATGACGCACAGACCCCACGAGCCGAGCCCCACGATGGCCATCTCGATCATCGGACGCGTCCCATACACGCCACCTCAGATCGGCGGCCGCTGGCTGATCTCTGCGTTCGAGCCCGTTTAGACCGGCTTTCCTCGATCGCGGCCGCGGTGAGTCGGCGGACCGCGTGTACCAGCTCGTCGACATCGTGGGTCGTGGTGGCAAAGGAGGTGACGAAACGGACGACACCTGGCTCCCAACGGTCGTGGTAAAAGCCGTAACCCTGGTCCAGAAGTCCGTCGATGACCTGCTGGGGCAGGCGGCAGAAGAGGATGTTCGCCTGTGGCGTGCCCGCAAGGCGAGTGCCGGGAATGGACTTCAGCCCCTCTTCGAGCCGCGCGGTCATGGCATTGGCGTGCCAGGCATTGCGCAGCCACAGATCGTCGGCGAGGTAGGCGTCGAGTTGGGCGGCGGCGAAACGCATCTTGGCGGCGAGTTGTCCGGCTCGCTTAGCCCGGAAGCTGAGCTCGGTGGTCACGGAGCAGTCGAAGACGACGATCGCATCGGCGGTTATGCCCCCGTTCTTGATGGCGCCAAAGGACAGCATGTCCACGCCGGCGCGCCAGGTTAGCTCGGCGGGGTTGCAGCCCAATGCGGCGACGGCGTTGGCGAGGCGGGCGCCGTCCATGTGAACGCGCAGGCCCGCGTGCTTCGCAATGCCGGCCAGGTGTCCGATCTCGGCGGGGGTGTATACCGCGCCGGTCTCGGTTGCCTGGGTGAGGCTCAACACGGAGGGTTGCACGCTGTGCACGTCTCCGACCTTGCGGTGCACCGCGGCCTGCAGCTCGTCGGCGTCGATCTTGGCGTTTTCCCCACCCAGGGCAATGAGTTTGGCACCCCCTGTGAAGAACTCCGGTGCGCCGCACTCGTCGTTGTTGATATGGCTGTCGCGGTGGCATAACACGCTGCCCCACGGTGGGGTCAGCGCGGCCAAGCTCAATGCGTTCGCCGCCGAGCCGGTGGAAACGGGGAGCAGATCGACGTCGCAATCAAAGATCTCGCTGAAGCGGCGTCGTGCGCTCAAAGTCCAACTGTCGGTGCCATAGGGCGGTGCCTGCCCGGAGGCTGCCGCTGCAACAGCTGCGATGATCTCGGGTGCACCACCGGCGGTGTTGTCGCTGGTGAAGGAGCGACTTTCCACACGCGCGACTACCTCCATCGGGACAGCGCTCATGTGCCGTCACCTTCTCCGAGCGTCAAAGGCAGCCTGACGCTCCTGCAGCAACCCTCCCACCGTTGCGGGCACACGTTTTCAGGCACCTGAATGGCTCCTTCCCGTATTCCCGGCGACCACTGCAGACCCAACGCCCTGCAGGTCTCCAGCCGTCAACGCCAGCATTTCTGCCTGTGTGGTCACCAACGACATGTGCTCCTCCTAACGGAAGCAGCCCAACCCGCGGTTGTTACGCCGACGCTTGAGTGCGAAGGTGGGTGTATACCGGTGATGCACCTGAGCCCGTAGCTTACATACCATTGGACGATAATAAAAGCGAATAGCCAACGTTTAGTTTATTCCAAATGCAGAAAGCATCACCACCCCCGGAAGACTGGTAGAGAACAGACCGCGCGGTTTTGTCAGGCAGTTCCTCGAGGAGATATCCGCCCGACCTGCGTGAGCGCGCGGTGCGGATGGTTGCCGCGAGCAGCGATCAGCACGAGTCGGGAGTGGGCGGCGATCGGCGAGGTTGCCCCGCTGTTGCTAGCTGCCGGCACCCCCAAGGCCCCTCACCTGCGGATTCACACCATCAAGCCGAATCGATTAACCGCACTGATCCCTCGACTGTCGTCGGGTATCGTTCGTCGTCCCGCTCCATGCGATCGACGCGTTCGATCTGGCGGGCCGTGACTTGATCGGCGAGCATCACCGCAAAGGTTCTGAAGCGGGCGCACCCACACCACGAAACCCGCCAGTGCGCTTCTCATTCCCACCCCGCCCGCTGCCCACCGCGGAACCGCCGCCGCCCGTACGGCGCCAGGCATCCCATCGTCGGGCGACGACGCCGCAAACGCGGGCGCACCAAGGCCGCCGACCTCCGGTACCGAATCGAGGCCGAACGCGGCGAGAATCAGCGCAGCAGCGCCCGCGACAATGACCACGCGCTGAATCAACGCGGCCAGCGTCACGCTCGGGCAGGTCATCGGTGGTGGACGGTTTGGCGCTTTCAGACTTGGGCGAGTGCAGCCGGGATCGAGGCGGCCACGCAGCCACTCGACGGTGCGCTTGATGCCCTCGGTGAGGTCGATGTCTGGTTTCCAGCCCAGCTCCCGACCCGCCCGGGCCGGGTCTAATGCGCTCGCCTGAACCTCGCCGGTGCGGGCCTCGGCGTGATCGGGCGGACGCGAGACGCCGACTGCCGCCGCGATCAGCTGGTGCAGCTCGGTGACTGTCGTCTGTACGCCGGTGCCGATGTTGAAGGTACCGGTCGTCGTGACCGGCGCATCCGCGGCGCACAGGAAGGCAGTCACGACATCGTCGACGTAAACGTAGTCGCGGGTGGAGCGGCCGTCGCCGTAGATGGTCGTTGGATGGCCGGAGATCATCGCACTGCCAAAGACCGAAACGACACCGGCTTCCCCGTCTGGGTCTTGGCGTGGCCCATAGACGTTGGCCAGTGCCAGACTGATGGGTGCTAGCCCGTACATGCAGGCGTAGGTGCGCATATACAACTCTCCGGCGACCTTGGCCGCCGCGTAGGGGGAAAGCGGGTCCACGGGAGTGTCCTCGGTGGCAGGCAAGGTGGCCGGCGCACCGTAGCGGGCGCCACCCGAGGTGGCGTAGATGATCCGCGGTACTCGCGCCCGCCGGCTCGCCTCCAGCAGGTTGATGGTGCCCAGCACGTTGTTGCGGGCGTCAAATAGCGGATCCGCAACGGAGCTGCGCACGTCGACCTGGGCGGCCAAATGGAACACCACGTCGGGGTTGGAGCCTGCGACGACGTCGGACAGCTCGGGGTGCCTGACGTCGACCGCGACGAAGGTGAAGCGACCGGGGCCTTTGTTTCGGTGGGCCGACTCGAGGTTGGCAACGGGGGGGCCGGCGCTGAGATTGTCGACTCCTGTCACTTGGTGTCCTTCCTCCAGCAGGCGGTCGACAAGGGTGGAACCGATGAATCCGGCAGCGCCGGTCACGAGGGTGCGCATTATCAGCTATCTCCAGTTCGACGATGAATTGTGTACGGCGGCAACCGGTTTGAGGCGGAATCGGAGATGACGCCACGGCGAGACCGCGATGTACGGGCGCGGGCGGTACAAACCGCCACGCGGTGGTACGGGTCGGTCGCGTCGCGGATGTAGTTGCCAATCTGGCGCAACGACCGGTCGGCCTCCGGCACCATCGGCGCGGCGATCTGGAACACGTGCATCTGGCCAGGCCATACCCGCAGCTGAACCGGTACTCCGGCCGCGGCCAGCCGCCGCGCGGCCAGCCGCGCGTCGTGCAGCAGAACCTCGGAACCCGATACATGGATCAACGTGCGGGGCAGACCGGGCTCGATGTGGTCGAGCGGCTCGTAGATCTCCTCGGGGCGCCCATCCATGATGTGACGCTGGCCCGCCTTGGCGATCTGGTCGACGAATGCGTCAAATGCCTTGACGGGGAACATCGCATCGCTGCGGATGTTGGGGTGCGCCTGCCTGGGGTCCTTCGCGACCTGCATCAGCGGTGACATGCAGACGATGGCCGCGAGCTCCTCGCCTTCGTTGAGCAGTCGTTCGGCCAGCGCGAGTGACAGGTAGCCTCCAACGGAGTCGCCGGCCAAGACGATCTGGTCGGGCCGGTAACCCCCGTCACGCAGCCACCGGTAGCCGTCATAGCAATCATCGATCGCCTCACCGATCGAGTGCTTGGGCATCATCCGGTAGTTCATCACCAGCACCGGGGTATCGGCGTACTTCGACAACGTGGTGACGAGCCGGTCATGCGTGTTGGCGCCACAGGTCAGGAAGGCGCCACCATGCATGTACAACACGACGCCCCGGGTGCCGTCCGCGGGCAGGACACCGGCAGCGCGGACCAATCGCGCGGTGCAATGCGCCAACCGAATCGTGGCGCGAACGCTGCCCGGCGCCGGCGTAACAGCCTTGGCGGCGAAGTCGACCAGGCCCCATGGCCACGGCGCGTGCGGGAGATAGCTACCAATTGTCAGGGCTGGCCGGATGGTAAGCCGAGCGCCGAGCCAGGCAAGCCGGCCGGCGACGCTCGGATCATCCTCCACGACCTCCCGAACCATCCCTGCGCCCCGCCCGTCGAACATGATCGACGTTCCCCGGTGAGCCGCGGCCACATCGGCACCGACATCAGCCAGGCCACCACGCCGACCATGTTCTGTAAGCGTTCGTTGTCCGTTTTGCATGTCAGCCATCGGCCTGATATCCCGGGGCCCGTGCGGCATCCTCGACGGGCGGTGACCCGGTCATCGGTGCACCGCTTGCGGTGGCGCCGCCCACGCGGGCCCGCGCGCTTGAAACATCGAATCCGTGCCACGCGCGACGGCGTCAAGCACCGGAGCCACGTTGGTGGCCCACCAGATGTGGTGGTTTGGATGGGTGTCGCACTTGCGCCACAAGTCGGCAGCATGGTGCAGCCAAGTCAATAGAATGGCAACGCGCTCGTCGATGCGTTCATCGATGCGCCTACGGTCGCCGATGTCCGCGTCGGATCGGTCGCGTGCGGCACGCAGCGCATTACGCTCGCGGTCTGAGAGGCCGCCCGCCCGTAGCCGCTCAGCGACGACGGTGCCCAGCTCAGCTCGCTCCACCTGACAGCTCGCCGTCAGGATCATCAGGTATTCGTCGATCAGCGCCGGCTGGCCCGGCCGCGCGCCGTCCCAGTCCACGATCCCGGTGACCGGGCCCCGCACGCCGGCCACCCGGACCTTGCCGGGTGTGTAGTCGCCGTGCGTCCAGCTCACCGGCATGCGCCAGCCAACGAGGGCCTGCCGTAGCATCGTTCCAAGCCGGTCCAGCTCGGGAACCAGACGGGGATCCAGCCGCCGGCACAGGTCCGTCAGGCACCCCAGTGGTTCGATGACCCATCGCCGCAACAGGCAGACGTTGTCGACGACGACGAACGTGGCAGTCCGCCGATGCAGCGGCGCGATGGCGCTCAGGGCCGCAGCGGTCAGCTCCTCGACACGATTCGGGCGGCGCGCCAGCACCTCCGCCAGGTCCATTCCCGGCCGATAGGACTCCACGGACACGGTCGCATCGGTGCGCTCGTCGAAGGCCAGGATCCGCGGCAGCAGTTCACGCCACTCTTCGTCGATTCCTTGGTGGATGGCGAGTTCGGCGAGCACGCGCCGCTGCGTGCGCAGTTCCGCGGCTCCCAGCCGGCCACGGGCCACCTTCAAAACCGCCGCGGGCGGACCCTGCTCGGAACGCAGCAGGAACGCGGTCGTGTCGCCGACGAGTTCTGTCGGCGGCGTGCTGAGTTCGAGGTCGATGAGACCGATCGGGAGTCCAATGAGGTCGATCAGCCGGGCGGCTGAGTGTGACCATACCGGTGATGCACTCATAGGCTTAACTTACATACTAGTTGTCAAAATAGAAAGCATCTACAAGACTGTTAGTCTTGGATTGCCGAGCAAAGCATCTGGTCAGCCATTCTGGGCCACAGGTAAATTCAAAGTTCTACGACCGATACATGGCGCGCCCACCCGCACCGCCCCTAAGCTCGCCGTCGGCGACTGGATCGGGCGCGTCACTGATTTTGCACATGGCGGCGTCGCTTCCGTTGAGGCTGGTTTGGGTGTGAGTTAGCCCAGAGTTAGCCCCGCTCGGTCGGTGCGGGCGGGGCTGGGTGGTTACGGTGTCGCGGCGATGGTCAGGGTGTCGTGGCGGGGTGGGGGTCGTGGCTGGTTTCGGTGACCGCGGATCGGGCGCTGGCCTCGTCGATGAGGTTCTTGCCGGCGGCGCAGGCGGCGATGAGTGCGGCGAGGGCGAGGCGGTTGACGGCGCGGGGTTTGCCGCGGCCGGATTCGTGGATGAGCGCGGTCGCGTCGTCGGTGAACAGCGGGTCGGATCGGCCGGCCAGCTGCAGGTGGTGGCCGTAATGAGGATTTCCTCATTACCACCATAATGCGGCGCCGACGGTAATGCGGCGTCACGACTGGGCAGGTCTGGTCAGCGGGGGTGCTCTGCCGCGAACATTTCCGCATTATTCAGAGCTGTTCGAGGAAGGCGATGAGCTTGTCTGGAGGTCGGTAGCGGCCGCAGGTTGTGTTCGGCGGCCTGGTGCGGGCGATGGCTCGCTCCTTGAGGGCCAGGTGGGCGTGTAGGTAGATCTGGGTTGTGGCGGTGCTCTCGTGACCGAGCCATAACGCGATGGTGGCCGGGTCTGTTCCGGCCTCCAGCAGCCTCATCGCACACGTGTGTCGCAGCGTGTGCGGTGAAACGATCTTGCTGGCGAGGGAGGAGCAGTGTGCGGCAGCGGAATTGGCGTGCCGCTGGACGAGGCGTCGCACGGCGTCGCGGCCGAGCGCGTCACCGCGAGGTCCGGGGAACAGCGGGTCGTCGGGTCCGCCTGCTCGTTCGGCGAGGTACTCGGCGAGCACGCCGACGCTGCGGCGGGTCAGTGGCGTGGACCGGCGCTTTCTGCCTTTTCCACGGCAGCTGATGTGCGCGCCGACGCCGAGGTGGACGTCTCGTCGGCGCAGCCCGGTGAGTTCGGAGACGCGTAGCCCGGTCTGGCATCGCGATCAGCGAGCAGGGCGTGGTCACGGCGACCGATCCAGGTGGCTGCGGTCCGGCGCGGCCAGCAGTGCGTCGATCTCCTCGGTGGGTCAGGAAGCACACCAGCGCGCGGTCGCAGCGTTTGGCCGGGATGGCCAGCACCCGCTGGATCAACGCGGCGTGTTCGGGATGACGCAGTGCGGCCTATCTGCAGTAGACGATTATCCGCAGTGGACGGGTCGTAGGATCAGAATTCCGCTGCAAGGGCGCCGCCTGGCGCTGTGAGCTACTGCGGATAATCACAGCCCTTCCAGGAATGCCATGACTCTGTCGGAGGGTCGGTATCTGCCGGGCCGCGTGCCGGTGGGGGCGATGCGTTCGATGGCTCGCTGCTTGAGCTTGTTGTCGGCGTGCAGGTAGGGCTCGGTGGACTTGGTGCTCTCATGACCCAGCCACAACGCGATCGTGTGGATGTCGACGTTCTCGGCTCGCAGCAGCATCGCGGTTGTATGGCGAAGCACGTGCGGCGTAACGCGTTTGCTCGCCAACGATGGGCAAGCGGCCGTCGCGATGGTGGTGTGTTTGTCAATCAGCCACGCGACAGCCTTCGCGGTTAGCGGGCCTCCGCGTCGCGTCGGAAACAGAGGATCGTCAGGCTCGCCTTTGCGTTCGCGGCACCATACGCGCAACACCGCGACGGTTTCGGAGGTGAACATCGCGCAACGCTCCTTGCGGCCTTTGCCCGTAACCCGGGCATGAGCGCCGGTGCCGAGGCTGATGTCGCGGTTGCGCAGCGTGGTGAGCTCGGAGACGCGCAGGCCGGTTTGGATCGCCACCAGCAGCAGCGCGTGATCGCGCCGGCCGAGCCAGCTGGTGCGGTCCGGCGCCGCGAGCAACGCCTTGATCTCGTGTTCGTCGAGGTAGGAGATCAGCGGGCGGTTGAGGCGCTTCGGCGGGATCTCTATCACACGCGCGATCGTCTGCGCGTGTTCTGGGTGCCTCAATGATGCGAACCTGTAGAAGGAGTGGATCGCCGCCAGCCGCGCATTGCGCGTGCGTGGGCTGTTACCCCGCTCGGCTTCGAGGTGGTCGAGGAATGCGCCGATCAATGGTGCGTCGAGATCTGCGATGTCCAGCTGGCATGGCTGCTTGCCAGTCTGTTCGGAGGCGAAGCCGAGCAGCAGCCGCCAGGTGTCGCGATACGCGGCGACAGTGCGGGGACTCGCGTCTCGCTGGGCTATCAGACGCTGCGAGAAAAACGCCTCGAGTGTCGGGGCGAGCGCGCTCATGGCCGTTCTCCGAGGCCATCCAGCCGCTTCGCGACGAGGGTGAGCAGCTCGGGCGTCGCTTGCAGATACCAGTAGGTATTCGCTGGGTCCTGGTGGCCGAGATAGGTCGTCAGCAGCGGTAGCTCGCGGTCGACCTCGACGCCGGCGTGATGCCAGTCAAGCAACGTGGATACGGCAAAAGTGTGTCTGAGGTCGTGTGGCCGGGGGCGTACGCGATGTCCACGCCCTTCGAGGCCGGCCTCGCGGATCAGCTCGGGGAACGTGTTGTGGACCGCCGCGACAGTGAGCCGCACGCCGAGCCTGGAGAGGAAGAACGCGGCCGTGCTCGGCTTCGGCCAGCAGCGGTCACGCACGTCGGAATATCTGCCCAGCGCCTCGACCACACTGTGGTGCAGCGGCACCTCGCGCTGCTTTCCCTGCTTGCCGCAGACACGCAGCGCCCCGTCGTCGAGATCGACGTGTTTGCGATCGAGTGAAAGCGCCTCGCCGAGCCTGAGGCCTGTCACGGCAAGCAGCCCGATCAACGTCTCGAACGTCGCCGCGCGCGATGGCGGTCTCAGCGCCCGCGCCTCGCTCATCAGCGCAGCGATCTCGGTCTGCGAGTAGATATACGGCGCCAGCCGCTGTCGAGTCGCGGGCAACAGATCCGTTGACGGGATTTCCGTACCAGGGTCGATCGTCGCAAGGTACCGGGCGAACAGGCGCACGACCCCAAGGCGCTTGCGCCACTGGTACGGGCGCGCGTTCCGGGGCAACTTCGCCCAGCACAGCGCCTGCTCGGTGGTGATCCGAGTGACGCCGGCCTGCTCCAGAAAGCCGATGAAGTCCTCCAGCAGCCGTTCATCCGACTCGAGCTTGAAGCCAAGGCTGCGGCGGATTCGCAGATAGTCGCGCAGCGCCGCTCGTAGCGGGCTCATCTCGCGCTCCCTGGCCATGGCCGCGCCAACGCGCGCAACGCCTGACGATCGACTCTGCTGTATTGGGCGGTCGTGTCAAGCCGCTGGTGGCGAAGTACCTGGGCGATCTCCGGCAACGACGACCCTGCCCGCAGCATCCCGGTCGCGGCGGTATGCCGCAGCCGGTGGGCACCGACTCGTTCAAGGCCCGCGCGGGTGCACGCGGCCCGCACGATCTGCGAAACCACACCGGCGCTGACCGGGCCCAGCGGCGCGCGCACGCACAGGAATACCGCTCGACAATCGCTTCGCGGCCTCCAGCGCAGATACGCGACCAGCGCCGTGCCGACGTCGACGGGCAGAGGGAGCCGCTCGTGTCGGTTCCCCTTCCCTCGAACGAGCAGCTCGCCGCCGCGCCAGTCGAGATCTTCAAGGCGTATCGCCGCGACCTCGCCGGCGCGCAGCCCCAGACGCGCCAGCAACAGCAAGATCGCATAGTCACGCCGGCCGGTGAGGCTGCGACGATCGCAGCTGGTCAGTAGCTTGACGACCGCAGCCGGTTCCAGCCCGCGCGGCAGCGAGAGTCCCCGCCGATCGGCGACCGCCGGCACGGCCCACCGCAACGGCAACACGATCACGCCCGCCAGGTGCAGGTAGCGCAATAGTGCCCGCAACCCAGTCACCAACTGCTGGGCCGACGCGATGCTGCGCCTGGGGCACTCGCGCGCCAAGAACACGCTCACATCGGCTGCGCTCAGACGTTCCAGCCCGAGCCCGCTATTCCGCTCGCGCTCGGCCAAGAACAGTCGCGCGACGTGTTCGTAATCGCGCCTTGTGCTCGGCGCTAGCCCACGCTCGCACCTCAGGTACCGGCGGTAGTCCTCAAGCAGCGGCTCAAGCGGCCCGTTCGGCACCGGCACCGGCATCGGCACGACCTCACGCAGATACGCAAGCGGCACCCTCAAGCTCCGCGCCGACACCCACGTCCGATACCCAGCCGCGCGCCGGGCCGCGAGGAACCGCTCCTGGCGCGCCGGCGTCAGCTGATCAAGGCGAAGCCCCTCGCGATCGAGCCAGCGGCTCAGGTGATCAAACTGCCAGATCCTCTGGCTCACTGCAGAACCCGAGAACCCCCGGGTCCTCAGCCACCGCTCGAACCCTGTTGCGTGCCCAGCCAACGGCCCCGACACCGTCGGAGCCCACACCCATCTACCCATCGCTGCCTCCTGTCAGATCGCAAAACCACAACAGGAACCACGATCGGCAGCCCGGAAATTATCCGCAGTAGCTCACAGCGCCAGGCGGCGCCCTTGCAGCGGAATTCTGATCCTACGACCCGTCCACTGCGGATAATCGTCTACTGCAGATAGGCCGCGTTATCGGAAGTTTCCGATAACGCGGCGAAGCGGAACAGTGAATGCATCGCGGCGAGGCGGGTGTTGCGGCTGGATACGCGATGCCGCGGTCGTGTTCGAGGTGATCCAGGAACGCGGCGATCATCGGGGCGTCCAGGTGATCGACGCGTAAGCCGGACGGCGGTGTGCCGGTCTTGTCGTGCACGAACGCGAGCAGCAGCCGCAAACAGTCCCGATACGAGGCGATCGTGTGCGGGCTGGCGTTCTTCTGGGTCATCAGCCGCTCGGTGAAGAACGCTTCGAGCGTGGGCGCGAGCAGACTCATCGCTCGTCCTTCGTGTCGTGCTCGAACGCCGTCTCCATCAGGTGGCCGACGTGACCGAGCAGCTCGGGCGCAGCCTACAGATACCAGTACGTCGACGCCGGGTCGACATGACCCAGCCAGGTGGACAGCAACGGAAGCAGCGCCTGCACATCGCCGCCGGTGGCGTAGCAGTGGGCGAGAGCACGAACCGCGAAACTGTGACGCAGACAGTGGATTCGCGGCCGACACCGCTCCGATCGAGGGTGCAGACCTGCTCGTTGGGTCAGCCTGCGGAAGGTCGTTGCGACGACCGAATAGCGCAGCCTCGTGCCCCGGGTGCTGACGAAGAAGCTGTCGCACGACGGAGCCGGGCACAGCCTGTTCGCAGTAGGCCGCGAACTGCGCGAGCAGGCGGGCGGCCAGTTCCATCTTGTGGCCAAGCGCGCGCCGCAGGGCGATGTAATCGTCGACGGCCGTTGACAACTCGCTCATGCCGCACCACCGGGCCAGGGCCGAGCCAGCAAGCCGAGACGAGCGTGGTCGACCTTCGCATAGATGGCCGTCGTCTTCGGCCGCCGCTGGCGAAGCGCCTGACCGACCTCGTCGAGCGAGGCGCCGGCCCGCAACATCTGGCTGGCGGCGGTATGCCGTAGACAATGCGCACCGACCCGCGGCACGCCGGCCCGGTCGCAGGCGGCATACACGATGGCGGTCACCGCGGTCGGAGTCAGCTGTTGGCGCGGCGAGATCATGCGTAAGAACACCGCTCGGCTCGGTGTCCGCGGCCGGTCCCGACGCAGATACTCAGCCACCGCAGCACCGACGTCGCCGGGCAAGGGCAGACGCTCATCGCGCCGATTCTTGCCGCGCACAACGATTTCGCCCGCTCGCCAGTCGATGTCGTCGAGGCGCATCCTGGACACCTCGCCGGCCCGCAGCCCCAGCCGGAGGAGCAGAGTCAAGATGGCCAGATCGCGGCGGCCGGTAGCGCGATCACGATCGCAGCTATCAAGAAGCTGCTGGGCCTGCCCGGGCGCAATCCCGACCGGAAGCGACCGCCCCCGCCACCCGGGCACCGGCGGGATCGCGGCCCCCAACCCAACCGTCGTCAGGCCATCCAGCTGCGCGAACCGCAGGAACGACCGCAGTGCAGCGGCCAGGTTCCGCGCCGACGACCCGTCCCGCCCGGGGCACTGCTCGAGCAGGAACCGCGTCACGTCGCTGGCCGACAGCGCTGACCAATCCACCGCACCGGCGACGGCCACCGACCCAAGGAACAGCCTGGCGACACGCTCGTAGCGGACAACGCCCTGCCGAACCAAACCACGCTCACTGCGCAGATATTCGCAATACCGCTCCAGCACACCCCCGGATCCCGAATGCGACTGCGGCGCAAGGATACCCAGCCCATCCTAGATACTCCAGCAACGGCGCCATCCCGAACGGCGTGACCACACCTCGACTTCCGACTCTGCGTCTCTTGTCGAGGAACTCCGCGACACGGTCGGCGGTCAGCTCAGTCGTTGACAGCCCCTCGTCTTCCAGCCACGTCCCCAGGTGACGCAGCAGTTCGACGTGCCTTCGGGCCGATCGCTCGCAGTAGCCCCGCTCAACAAGCGCCGCGCGGAAGCTCTCCACATGAACGGCCAACCGGCCACCCGCACCGGAAACATCCGAACCAGACATGAGCATCCTCCTCCCGCCCCGGCCATCGAGGCAGACGAGGATCATCAGAGCGAACCGTTTCGATAATGCGGAATGTTCGGGGCAAAGCACCCGCGCTGACCAGGCCTGCCCAGTCGTGACGCCGCATTACCGTCGGCGCCGCATTATGGTGGATGTATCCGGCGGTTTCCTTGCTGGTCATGCCGGTCATGGTGCGGCGCACGGTGATGCGTTGTTCGAGCGCGGCCAGGGTGCCGAGCGCCATCTTGGCGGCGAGTGTGGGTTGGCCCAGAAGGATTGTGGCGAAGGGAGATTCGGTGTCGAGCCGATGATTGGTCAGCAGCCGCAGCGCTTCCAGGGCATCGTGGGTGAGCAGGTGTGCCTCGTCGATGCACAGGATGGGGACCCGACCGCGTTCGGCGTGTTCGGCGGCCAGCGCGTCACGGGCCTGGGGCACCAGGGCGGCGTTGTGGAAGCTGGGCTCGCCGCCCAGCGCGGTGACGATGTGGTGGTAGATGCCCCTCGCGCCGACGGTGGGGTCGGGGATGTAGATGAGGTGGTGGCGGGCGGGTTCGGCGCGGTCGATCGCGGCGCGGGCGGCGACGGTCTTGCCGACGCCGACCTCGCCGGTGATCACGGTGATGCCGCGGGTGGCGATGCCGTAGGCGATGCGGGCGGCGGCCTGGGCGTGATCGCCGCGGGGAACAGCATCCCGGGCGCCAGCGCGCGGCCGAAGGGCATGGTGGTGAAGCCGAAGAAGGATTGGATCTTGTCCAGCATGTCGTTCTCCGGGTTTGCGTTGTGGTGATGGTGGTGGTGCGATGATGGTGTGGCTCAAGCGGTTTCGGGTTCGGCTGGGTCGTCGTGGCGGGTGGCTCGGGGGTCGTCGGCCAGGGCGGGGTAGTTGATCACCTGGCCGACCTCGGTCTGGTGCGCGTCCTCGAGCAGCCGCAGGTAGTCGATGCCGGTGGCCTCGACCGGCGCGGTGGCGTCGGGTTTGACCGCGGGGTGGACGTGGCGGCCGATGTGGTGCGGGCGGCGCGGCCCATGGGCCCGGCCCTGGTACTCGACCTCGATGACGGTCAGGTCGAACGGGGTGAACAGCAGATCGACGGTGCGGCCGACCAGGGCCGCGTCGACCTCGATAGCGGTTGCCGTGCAGCGACACCGTCGCGAACGAGGTGACCTTGCGCTGCTCGCGCCACAGAAACGCCCGGCGCAACCGGGCCGGGTCCGGTTGGGGCGGCCGGGCGCGGCCCTCGGCGTGGTACCGCTGCGCCGGGGTGGCCCCGGTTTCGGAGTGCACGGCGCGGTGGTACTGCTGGTGCAGCCACGCGGTGAACGACCGGTTGAGCTCGGCCAGCGACGCGCACCTGGTCGCCGGGTCGACCTCGACCAGGAACTGGTCGCGCACGGTGCGGTTCCAGCGTTCGATCTTGCCCCGTCCCTGGGGCCGTCCGGGCGCGGATGTGCACCAGCTTGATGTCCAGCACCGCCGCCGACCAGGCCAGCTGGGTCGAGGAGTAGGCGCTGCCGTTGTCGCAGTACAGCCGCTGCGGGCAGCCGTGGGTCTTGACCGCGTCGTGCAGCGCGGCCTGCATGCCCAGGGTGTCCTCGCCATGCCCCCAGCGGTGCCCGACCACATAGCGGGAGTGGTCGTCCAGCAGCGCGAACAGCACCGCCCTGCGGCCGTCGATGATCGGGCCGTGCAGCCCGTCGGAGACCCACAGCTGGTCGCACTCGGCGGCCTCGAACCGGCCGAACGCCTTCGGCGGGCTGCCGTCGGGGCGGGTGTTCAGCTCCAGGCGGGCGAAGTGGCGCTGCAGGGTGCGCGCCGAGGGGGCCCACCCGTGCTCGGCGGCGATGATCCGGGCGATATGCGCGGCGGTGCGGGCCGGGTGCTCCCGCTTCAGCCGCGCGGCCAGCCCCAGCACCCCGGCGTCGGTGCGCGGCTGCACCTGCCGTTCGGCCGGGATCAGCGCGTCGAACCCGCCGGCCCGCCACGCCCGGATCCAGCGGTCCAGACTGGCCCGCGACACCGTCACCGGCTCCCCGAACGGGCCCAGATGCACCTGGGCGGCCAGCTCGCGCACCAGCTTGCCCCGCTCGCGACGGCGACAGGGCCGGATCGGCCAGCGGCCGGATCAGGGCATACCGGTACAGCGCGACCTCCCGCGCCCGTCGCGCCCGCGGACTTCTTCTTCTGCGACATCGACATCGATGTCACCTCACACTCTCCGCGATCAACAACAGTGACGCCGTCGACCGTGGCCGCCCGGCAAGATCGTTTACAGATGCGGGGACGTGTTGATCCACTTCCCGGCCGACCGCGGCGGGCGGGCCGCCAGCAGCCAGCCGCCCGAACAGGCCGCCACCATCTCCGCCGCCGACACCGCGAACACCGCCGGGCCCACGCGCGCGGCGCACCGCCGCGCACGCCGCGCCGATCTGCGCGACCGCGTCGGCCACCGCGCAGCCGGCCGGGACCAGCCGGTCGAGGTCGCCGCCGGTGTTCGCGTGGCGTTCCAGCCGCGCGAACGCCGACCCGGATCGGCTCGGCATGCGCGGCGAACCGCGACAGCCAGCCCCGCACCGTCGAGGCCGGGCGGCCCGCCGCCGCGCAGATCGCGCCGCCACCCCCGCCCGCCGCGCGGGCCAGCAGCGCCGCCCAGATCACCGCTCACCACATCCACCCGCCGCCCCAGGCAGAACCGGGGTAACAGCACGTGCGAGCGGCCGCAGCCGCCGCGCTCGAACAGATCCCCCGCCGCGGCCGGATCCGCCGCACCAGCTCCGCGGCTCACCCGCACGAACCGCGGCGCCGCATGCCCCCACGGCGCCAACCGCCGCCCGCACTCCGGGCACGTCAACGCGCCCGACACCAGCGGCGTTCGACGACCACAGGGTCAGGGCCTACGCTGAGCAACCGACCGCCTCCGGGCGCGTTCGAACGGCCCTTCCCGGCAGCAGGTCAACGCGAGCGGGAAGGGCCGTTGGCTTTCAAGATCACCCGGAGCCTATCCGGCCGTCCTCACCCTGACGCCACCGGTCACCGCGAAACCCCGCCCGCCACCGACGCCCTCACCCTCAACGACCGACAGCCCCCCGCCCTCCTCACTCCGAAGCGACGCTCAACAACTGGATCGGGCGCAAGAATCGAACCACTCGGACGACAAAACAGCCTGACCCTGGTTCTCCAAACAGGGTCAGGCCCCAGGGGACGCTATCGCTCGTCGATCCACAGCCGCTCCGTCAAATCGTCAAACGTAACCAACACAAGCGGATCATCGTGCCGCATCAGCGCCGACTTGCTCATCTTGGCCTGCACCGTCCAACCCTCAGAGTGCTGCAACTGCACAACCAGATTCGCCAGTGTATCGACGCCCGAAAGCGCGGTATGGAAGATCTCAGGAAACGCCAACCCCGCCAACCCGTCCTGCTGGTAACCCACCATCTGTGCAAACGCCGTATTCGCGAAGAAGATGATGCCGCCCCGCGCCATAGCGAGCGCAGGAACCGGAAGCCACTCCAAGATCACCACAGCAGGCAGGCGCGTCAGGATATCCATCGGTGAATCGCCGAAACTCCCATTACGCCGCCGCTCAATGCGCGGACCGCCGTCGATGCCAGCGCCGTCGCGCGGATAGTCCTGTGAGCCCCCAGCATTCCACCACCCGTTCGACGTGGATGGCACAGACGTCAGCATCTCCGGCTGTGTAACGCGCACCACTTCACGGGCGGCGTGCACGTCGTCTCGTGCGAGGCCGATGGCTTCCCCGATCCACATGCCGATCACACTTAACAACCCGAACAAGGTCGAGTCACGACCGACATGTGCTCCTCCTAACGGAAGCAGACCGACCCGGAGGCAGGCCCAACCGCACGGTTATACGGCAATGCAAATATATTAGCTGTGATAGGTTTGTGATAGGTTCGCGTTGGTGGTTCGTCAGCCGATGCGTGACGCTACCATCCGCTGAGGCTTGTCTACAAGCAAAATTCGACAGTTGAGATACCGGGGTCCGATTGCTGAATAGTCAGTGGATTTGATCAGTTGGCGATAGCAAAGATAGCAAAGGAATTTTCCATAATGAGCAGCCTATTGCGCTATCTTAGCAACGTTTTCATATGTTGTGCCCTGCGCCGCTGTCGGGCAGACCTCGCAAGTGATAGTTAGATCTAGCAATGATTTGGCAGCTGATTGACAACTTTGCCGCAGCTGCGTGGCCCAGACCTAGTGGTGTGTCCCGTCGTTGGTTGATGGTTTGCAGGGTGACTCGTCCGCGGCGGAGCTTTTCCTAAGATGGACTCGGGCGCGTCCCCGACTACATCGGGCTCGCCGGTGATCTCGACCAGGAACTGCACACGCACGGTCCTGAACAGCCTCTCGATTTCCCCCCGCCCTTCGGGGCGACGTGGTGTCGAATCGAACCAGCCGCACACCGAGCTCGCGCATGCCCGCAACAACCACGCATCGACGAACGCCGATCCGCGATCCACGTAGATCGCCTTCGAGACACCGCGGGAGGCCAGCGCCGGCCGCAACGCGGCGGCCAGCCGCACGGTGTCCTCCGCATAACCCCACCGGTAGCCCGGCAGCAGCCGGGAATCATCATCCAAGAACGCGAACAGATACGTCTTGCGGTCACCAATTGACGTGCCGTGCAACGCATCCCCAGTCCACAGGTCGTTCGGGTACTCGGGCCTCGAACTGGCCGAACACCGCCGGGGCCGACCCGGTGGTGGCGCCGGTGAGGCCGAGCCCCTGGAAGTTGCGCTGCAGGGTGCGTTCATCCGGTGCCCAGCCCAGCTGGGTCCGCAGGATCCGGGCGATCGCCGCGGTGCGCTCCGGGTTCTCCCGGCGCAGCGCCACCGGCAACTCCAGCACCTCGGCCGGGGTGGCGCGACGCAGGCTCATCGTCGTGCCTCCTGCGCCTTCTCGAGCCGTTTGGCTGCCAGCGCGAGCAGCTCCGGGGCAGCCGACAGGTACCAGTAGGTGGAGACCGGGGTGCGGTGCCCCAGGTAGGTCGACAACCGCGGCAACAACGCCGCCACGTCCTGGCCGTCGCGATACCAACGGATCAGGGTGTGCACGGCGAAAGAGTGGCGCAGATCGTGGATACGTGGGCGTAGCGCCGAGCCGGCGCCGACCCCGGAGGCGACCAGCAGCTTGCGGAACACGGTTCCGAAGGCACCGTAGATCACTGGCGTGCCCTTGGCGGAGACGAAGAAGGTCCGGCTTGACGGCCGGGGCACGTGATGGTCGCGGATGTGCACGTAGGTGCCTAACGCGTCGACCACGCTCGGGTCCAACAGCACCTCGCGGGTCTTGTTGAACTTCGACGCGCGCACGACCAAAACGCCGTCCGCCCAGTCGATGTCGTCGCGGTCGAGAGCGATGGCCTCACCGACCCGGATGCCGGTGGCAGCCAGCAGACCGATCATGGTTTGGAACGTGGCCACCCGCAACGGAGTAGGAACTAGTCGTGGCACCGCACTCATCAGCGCTTCGACATCGCTGTCGGAGTAGATGAACGGTGGCCGCCAACGCTGCCGATAGGTCACCAGTCCCAGCGGCGGCACCTCGGTGGCCGAGTCGATGCCGGACATGTGCCGGGCGAAGCCGCGGACCACAGTCATCCGGCGCATCCACACCGAGCTGCGTGGATCGGCGTCGCGACGTCGCACCCAGTCCAGTGCGACGTCGGTCGTAATCGTCGACGCACCGACCGCCTCGAGGTGGGCGACGAAGCGGGGCAGCAGCCGAGCCGCGTCGGCAAGATCGTGGCCGAGCGCTCGACGCAGACGCAGGTAGTCCTCGGCGTGGCGGGCGAAGTCGCTGCTCATCGCCGGGACCCGGGCCAGGGGCGAACCACCGCTTGCAGGGCGGTTCGGTCGATCTTGGCGTAGTCGGAGGTGGTGCCCAGATCCGAGTGGCGCAGCACCTGGGCGATCTCGATCAGGTTGGCGCCCCGGCTGCAGCATCTCGGTGGCCAAGGCATGCCGAAGCCGATGACCACCCACCGCGGGCACGCCGGCGCGGCGGCACGCGCGGCGCACCACATTGGTGATCGAGCTGGGATGAATTGGCCGCGGCGGCGCATACAGCGTCAGGATCACCTGGCGGTAGGCGCATCGGGGGCGATCGTCGCGCAGATACGCCGCCAGCGCGGCGCCGACGTCGGCTGGCAGCGGCAGTCGGTCTCGCCGACGCGCCTTACCGCGCACCACGATCTCTGCCGCGCCGCCAGTCGATATCACGAGTTGCAGTGCCGCGACCTCGCCGGAGCGAAGCCCGAGCCGCGCCAGCAGGGACAAGATGGCATAGTCGCGATGCCCGCTGGTCGTCGAGCGATCACAACCATCCAGCACGGCCTGCACATCGGCGGCGCTGAGGCCCTGCGGAAGCCGTGTGCCGCGCCAGGCCGCGACCGGGGGCATCGCAGCAGCCAGGTCGGTGTCGATGAACCGACGCAGGTACAAAAACCGCAGCAGCGCTCGCAGGTCGGCGGCCTCCCGCTTGGCCGATTCGACGACCAGTCGAGTACTCGTTTCGAGCAGGTATTCATTGATCTCCACGCGGGTCAAGTCCTCGCAGCCGAGCACGCCGCCGCGCCGTGAAGCACGTTGCGCCAGAAACCGTTTCGCGAACTGCTGGTAACGCAGTGCCGTCTCGGGCGTCAGGCCACGCTCGCCGAGCAGGTGTTCGACGGTAGGCGATCAGCAGCCGGTCGCGAGAGGTTTCCACTGGCGGCGATGCGGCATTGACCGCACCAAGCTCGGTCAAGTACCCAAGCAACGCCGTCGCGCTGGCCAGCGTCGGCACCCGGCGTTGCCCGCAAGCTCGACGATCAGCCAAGAACTGCTCGACCCGCGCCGGAGTGAGCTCACCCACGGTCAGGCCAGCATCGGCGAGCCACCGATCCAGCTGACGCATCAGCCGAAGGTGGATCGCCACCCCGCCCGGTCGGTAACCGAGCCCGACCAGCTTGTGCTCGAAGCCTGCAGCGAACGCCACCAGGGGCCCGTCGCCACGTGTCCACGCAATCGTTGCCATCGTTCCTCCTCTCGCGGAGCGCTCTGCTCCCACGACAGAAGGTTGCGGCCAGTGCCGCTATTACGCCGAACCCCATAACCCGATAACCCGGTCTCGGCCGAAAATGCGGCGCCTCAACACCACCCGTGTCCACCCGAGCGGACCTCGGGATAATCGCGGGGTCGGGATAAATCGATGATCAAGAGCCGGACTTGGGCCAGGCGGCGCATTTCGGCTTCGGTGCTGTTGTCGAGTCGGGATGCTTTGAGCCGCTTGAACATTGCATCGGCGCGCAGCATCAGGGTGGGGATGCGGCGGCGCACGGCGATGTGGCCGAGCGCGGTGGCCACATGGGTTTTGCCGACCCCGACAGTGATGGCGACAGACTGCAACAGTTGCGTGCGGTCTTGCCGTGTGAGGTGCGGGTGGTGGCCGAGACGCACCCGTTGTTCGGTCGGCTGCTGGCGGCGAAGTCGTTCAAGCGGTGGAACGGCGTGGTGTTGTTGGTGATCGATTTGCCCGACGGTTCGCCGGGAACGATCCGCTGCGATGCCACTGACGTGTTGGGTGTCGTGGAGCCGGGCCCGCAGTCGGTGCTGGACGCCGGCGGCTTGCGGGCGCTTCACCGGTTGGTGGAGCAGCTTGCGACGCGTGTCGAAGTCGGCGTGTCGGGGGTGGGCGCGCAAGTAGGTTCGTCTCGTCCCTGATCGCGGTCACGACTACAGGAGAGTGAACCCACTTGCGCGCTATGAGAGTAGCTGTTCCATGCCAGCTCGCCTTGGGGCTGGGCGATTTACCCGTGCCGGCCTGTTGTTGGCAGGCGCTTCCCGAGGAGACCCGAACCCAGGTGCTGGGGTTATTGGCGCGGCTGATCGCCCGCGGCGCTCTGGCCGAGGACCTGGCTGCCGAGGCCGGTGAGCGATGACCGGGCAGATATCGGTGGGGGCGTCGGTGCCGTCGCTGTTGTTGTCGACCGAGAAGGTCACCGCGTCGCACCGCTCGCGAGATGGGTACGTGTATGTGCGCCAATCGACGCCGTCGCAGATGATTCATCACACCGAATCCCTTGCCCGCCAATACGAGTTGCGTGAGCGGGCGGTGATGCTGGGTTGGCCTGCCCATCAGGTCGTGGTGATCGACGCCGATCTGGGCCGCTCCGGGGCGCAGACCGCGGGACGGGTCGGGTTCAAGGAGTTGGTCGCCGATGTCGGCCTGGGCAAGGTCGGGATCGTGCTGGGCATCGAGGTGTCCCGGTTGGCCCGCCGCAACGCCGACTGGTATCACCTGCTGGACCTATGCGCGATGACCGACACCCTGATCGCCGACGCGGACGGGCTGTATCACCCCGCCGATTTCAACGACCGCCTCGTGCTCGGGTTGAAGGGCACGATGAGCGAGGCCTTATGGCGAATTCGCCATAAGGCCTCTTATGCGGACCACGCCGTTATGCCGACCGGTTCGGGTGGGCTCGTGGTGGCGAGCGTTGTCGGCGTTGGGTGTTCGGCATAATCACAGTCCGTCGAGGAAGGCCAGGACGGCGTCCGGGGGTTGGTAGCGGCCGGGTGGGGCGTCTTGTGGCGCGGTGCGGGCCAGTGCCCGTTCCTTGAGCGCCAGGTCGGCGTGGATGTAAATCTGGCAGGTTGCGATGTTCTCGTGGCCCATCCATAGCGCGATCACGGAGACGTCGATACCGGCGCTGAGCAACCTCATGGCCGCGGAGTGACGCAAGACGTGGGGCGAAACTTTCTTCTCCTGCAGAGTCGGACACGACGCTGCGGCGATAGCCGCGTATCGGGCGACACGTCGTTGCAGAGCGTCCCGGCTCAGCGGGGTGCCGCGCCGGGTGACGAACAGCGGATCGTTGGGCCGGCCGGCGCGTTCGGCGAGCCAGGCGTGCAGGACCGTGCCGGTGGCGGCGGTCAGTGGGGTGATCCGCCGCTTCCGGCCTTTACCGAGGCAGCTGACGTGCCGCCCGCTGCCCAGGTGCACGTCGCCCACGGTCAAGCCGGTGAGTTCGGTGGCGCGTAGCCCGGTCTGGCAGGCCAGCAGCAGCAGGGCGTGGTCGCGTCGCCCGGTCCAGGTGCTGCGGTCGGGCGCCGCCAACAGCGCGGTGATCTCTTCCTCGGTGAGGTAGGTGATCACGGCCCGGTCGAAGCGTTTGGGTGGGATCGCCAGCACCCGCGCGATGACCGCGGCATCCTGCGGGTGGTGCAACGCGCAGTAGCGGAACAGCGAGTGAATGGCCGCCAGCCGGGCGTTGCGGGTCCGGACGCTGTTGCCGCGGTCGGTTTCCAGATGGTTGAGGAACGCGCCGATCAGTGGTGCATCCAGATCGGTGATGTCCATAGCGGAGGGAGACTTGCCGGTCCGTTGTTCGGCGAAGACCAGCAGCAGCTTGACCGTGTCCCGGTAGGCGGCGATGGTGTGGGGGCTGGCTTGTCGCTGCCGGGCCAGCCGGTCGGTGAAGAACGCCTGCAGGGTGGGGGCCAGCGTGCTCATGACCGCCCTCCTGCCAGATACGCTTCCAGGCGTTGCCCGGCCAACGCCATCAGCTCCGGCGCGGCCGACAGGTACCAGAAGGTGTGTTGCGGGTCGGTGTGACCCAGATAGGTCGACAGTCGCGGCATCAACGCCGCGATGTCGGCGCCGTCGCGGTACCAGCCCAGCACGGTCGCCACCGCGAAGCCATGCCTTAGATCATGAATTCTGGGCCGGCACACCGCCGATCGTCGGGTGAGCCCGACCCGCTCGACCAGGCCAGCGAAGGTCAGGCTGATGTTGCTGTGCAGCAGCCGGGTCCCCGCGGTGGAAACAAACAGCGCCGGGCTGGCCGGTCGCGGCAGCAGTCGTTGCCGCAGGTCCACATAGCGCGACAAAGCCAGCGTCGCGCTCGGGTGCAGCGGCACCAGGCGCTGCTTGTTGAACTTGGTGTGATGCAACACCAGCACCTCGTGCTCGACATCGAAGTCGTCGTCATCAAGTGCGATCGCCTCGCCGATCCGGATCCCGCTGATCGCCAGCAGGCTGATCAAGCTCTGGTAGGTGGCTGCCCGCAGCCTGGGCCGCAGCCCGCCCGCCGCCTCGACGAGCGATCCGATCTCGGACTCCGAGTACAGGTACGGCGTGGCCCGACACGCCCCGGGGCGGATCAGACCGGCCGGCACGACCTCGGCCGAGGAGTCGATGCTGTGCAGGTAGACGGTAAAGCCGCGCACCACGCTGACCCGGATCGCCAACCAGTGTCGGGATGCATCGGCCGGCAGCGTCGCCCACCGCACCGCGTGCTCGGTGGTCACGGTGTCAATGCCGTGCCGTTCGAGATAGCCGACGAACTGCTCCAGCAGCCTGCCGGCGTTGGCGAGTTGAAATCCCAACGCCCGCCGCAGATTCAGGTAGTCGGCCAGCGAATCGCGCAGTGATGGCCGTGGCGTGCTCATGATGGCTCACCCGGCCAGGGGCGGGCCAGCCCGCGCAAACCGTCGAGGTCGACCTTCGCGTAAAGAGCGGTGGTGAGCGGGCGGACGTGTCGCAGTGTTTGACCGATCTCGGTCAA